>NC_020802.1:0-2400000 GCF_000153405.2 Psychromonas sp. CNPT3 | reverse complement strand
AAGATTGTGATTTATTACCTTATTTACAAGCGCAATTAAAAACACTTGCGCCACAATGCGATAATTTTAAAATTGCATTAAGTGGTGGCATGGACTCTGTGGTGTTATTACATCTTTTTTCTCGTTTACATAACGGCAAGGTGATGGCACATCATGTGCATCATGGCCTTAGCGCACATGCGGATGACTGGCTACTTTTTTGCAGTACATTATGCAAAGCGTTGAATGTCGACTTTTGTGCGACCCGCGTGCACTTAGATAAAAAAAACAGAAGTAGTTTGGAGGCGGTGGCGCGTGAGCACAGGTACAAAGCGTTGCAAGAAAATGCATCGGTAACGACCTGTTTAGTCACTGCGCATCATCAAGACGATCAACTTGAAAGTATCTTGTTAGCCCTTAAAAGAGGTGCGGGATTAACCGGGTTACAAGGTGTTTTGGCGACGCAAAAATTGCCCAAAGGGATGCTGATAAGGCCTCTTTTAGATGTATCTCGCCAGCAAATTGAAGATTATGCTGCCTTGTTTTCATTGGCGTGGATTGAAGATGAAAGTAATCAAGATCAACGTTTCGATCGTAATTTTATTCGCCACAGCATCACCCCATTATTAAAAGCGCGCTGGCCAAGCATTGCTAAAACGGCGGCCCGCAGTGCATTGCACTGCCAAGCGCAGCAAACCCTGATCGATGAATTAACCGAGGTTGATTTCAAGCTGTGTATAAGGCGATTATTAAATGATGCAGTGCTTAATATCAGTGCATTAAAAGCCTTAACCGCCACGCGGCGCAGTAATGTATTACGGCAGTGGTTTAAAAGTGTTGAACTTGCATATCCCTCGACAAAACAGCTTATTGCACTTTGGCATGATATTGCCCTTTGTGATGAGGGCGCTTGTCCTAAAATGAATTTTAAATCGATGAGCGTACGTCGTTATCAAGATGATCTTTATTTTGTAGATGAGCAAAAAATGCAGATTGAAAAAGAGGTGTGTGTTTGGAAGGGTGAAGACATATTATTTTTGTGTGCGGGTAAATTGCAGATAAAAATATCCGCCAATGCGGGTTTTACCGCGAAGCAACACTGCGTTGAAATTCGATTTCGGCAACATTTGCCGGCAAGTTTATCCTGCCAGCCGATACATCGTTATGCATCTAGAAGTATAAAAAAATTATTACATGAATATAACTTGCCACCTTGGCTACGCGCACAAGTGCCATTTATTTTTATCGATGGCGAGCTTTATGCGGCACTTGGTCTGTGGCAATGCCAAATGCAAAAAATATGTTTAACAACGGATGAGACTCTAAGCCTTTCCTTTGTTTGATTTTTTATGTTTATAAAGATCTTCATCTGCTTCTTGGAACAGCGTTAATGCGGTTTTGCTTCTATCCCAGTGAGCACAACCCACACTGCTTGATAAAGAAAGTGTACTTAAAAAAGGATCCTCTTTTAGGGCGTCACTAAGGCGCTGTTGCACTTTATTACTCGATTTATCTGTTGTAGCCTGTAATACAATGGCAAATTCATCACCCCCTAAACGAAATGCCATATCCGATGCACGTATGACGGTCGTTAACAGATGCGCAAATTGTTGTAACACCTGATCGCCTTTAAAGTGACCATAAGTATCATTAATATTTTTGAAATCATTGACATCAAAAATGAGTAAGGATAAACCTTTATTATCACGATAATTCTTGTCGATGGCGAGTTGTAATACCTCATCGTAATAGGCTCTATTACCAATGTTAGTGAGGTGATCTTTAAACACCATAATGTTTAATTCACTCAGTTTTAACGTATGTTTTAACATCGGTAAAAGTAATAGGTGTAATTCCATTAATATTTTGTTATCGCGATGGCTAAGTGCCTGCTCACTTTCATAAGTGAGTTGACCAATACAAGGACTAGTCGAAGATAAAGGAAAATGAAACGTTTTGGCACACTTATAATTCGTTTTGTTATCTTTATTAAAAGAGGTATGTGCGGATTTAAAGCTGATATTAAAAGGGCGGACAAATTTTGCCACTAGGGTGCAAAAACTTGCCATCATGATATTAATATCTAATGATCCTTGCAATAGCTCTAAGCAGGTAAGCTTATCTTTTGTTGTTAATATCGCAACGTTAGAAAGCACTTCTAATGTTGGGCTATGTGCATATAGATAATCTCTACGCTTATGTGATATTACTTGCATAAAACCTCCTATTTAACATGATGTCTCTTTTTATTTCACCGTCTGTTTACCTTGTAATAACTTATGCAGTTATTATGCCAAATTTGGTTTTTAGGATATTTATACGCAATAGTGTATACGTTTTTAGGTTGTGTCTATGCTTAAGTGGATTGTCTTTTTGATCACATCAAGGATACGCCTTACGTATTTGTCATTATTGCACTTTAATTTTAATTAAAGGGAGTGATTATTGTGCTAACAGATCTGCTCTTATTATTGTTCTCCGCCATTATTAGCGTGATTTTATTACGTAGACTGCGTATGTCTAATATCGTCGCTTACCTTTTTGCAGGCTTTCTACTCGGGCCTTCTCTGTTTAACTTAATTGATTATCATCAAGAAATTGAATTGATTGCTGAATTTGGTATTGTCTTTTTAATGTTTTCATTAGGGTTACAATTTAGTGTAAAAACACTCATTAAAATGCGTCGTCTTGTTTTTGGTGTCGGTGCTCTACAGGTTTTTTTCTCCTTTTCTCTTTTTTACTTGTTGAGTCAATTTTTTGCCATGACTTGGCAGCAGTCTTTTACAATAGCGGGGATATTGACAATGTCTTCGACCGCCATCATTGTCAAATTATTGTCAGATCAGCAACGTTTGCATTCTCGTGCTGGAAAATTGTCGATTTCTATTTTACTTTTTCAAGATCTCGCCGTCGTGCCCTTTTTAATTACTATCCCTATTATTGCCATGCCCATGCTCCCTGGTGAGCTTATGTATGAGTTATTGAATGCCTTTATGAAAGGTAGTTTTGCTGTACTTGTTTTACTTTCTATTGGGCGTTGGATTTTACCTAAGTTTTTTGATGAGATAGGTACACTACGGTTCGATGAAATATTTATATTGTCCGCTTTGTTTGTGACGTTATGCAGTGCTTGGTTTACGCAAAAATTAGGTCTGTCTATGGCGCTCGGCTCATTTTTAGCGGGGATGATGCTTGCAGAGAGCCATTATCGGCATCAAATATCGGCGGACATTCGGCCCTTTAAAGATATTTTAATGGCCGTCTTTTTTATCTCTATTGGATCCTTACTCGATTTTAATGTTTTAAAAGACAATGTGTGGTTGTTATTACTTCTCGTTTTCGTACTGATCAGCGCTAAAATAATCAGTATTAGCGTGGCAATGTTAGTGATGAAAGAGCGGGTTAATATCGCGTTAAGTGTCGGCATATCATTGGCTCAAATGGGGGAGTTCGGATTTATTTTGGTGGCATTAGGCAGTAAATATCAGATATTAGATGCATCTTTATCGTCATTACTGATAGCTGCAGGGGTGATCAGCATGTCATTAACGCCTATATTAGTGAAATACAGTCAAGTCATTAGCACTGGCGTATTACATCACTCAGAAAAAGTACTACGCCCTAAAAAAATACTACCTGGGCAATATACTGATCACACCATCATTTGTGGTTATGGCCGAGTAGGTCAAACGCTGTGCCGTTTTATGCGTGCACAATCGTTGCCTTTTGTGGTACTCGATAGAGATCCTGTGCGTATTAAAGATGCCGATAAAAAAGGCGTTAAAGTAGACTTTGGTGATGCTAATAGTGCGGATATATTATTGTTATGCGGTATTAAAAGTGCAAAACTATTGGTTATTACGTTTGATGATTTAGATAAATCACTGGCATTATTAGCACAAGTACGCGTTTTAAATAGTAACGTAAAAGTGTTAGTACGTACTAGCAATGAAATAGGATGTGCAAGGCTGCGGGCAGGGGGGGCGAACTACGCGATAGGCGAAGTACTTGAAGGTGGCTTGATGTTAGCCGCTCAAGTCTTATTTTTAAGTGGCACGAGTAGAAAAAATATCACTGCAGAATTAGAGGCCGAGCGTCAAAGATATGGGCTACCAATGTCTTGTTTTTTTGATAAAAGCCATAAACCTGAATCAGAAAGGTCAATGGCCCCCTTATATGTGATGCAATTAAAGCATGAAGACATGCTCATTGGGCGTCGCTTTAATGCGAAAGATTTCCCTCATATTGATTTGCAATCATGGCGTTGTAAAAAAGGGGCGTGTATCGAAATCGCTACTGATGACGTCTTTAAAGAGGGAGATATATTGTTATTGTCGGGCAATAAAACAGCTATCTCAGCGGTGCTTAAAATGTACCGAGGATCGATGTGATCCTCGGTGTTTAAAAATATTAACCGGGACGTTTATCAAGACGTGCCTGCAGTAACATCTTTGCATAAAATAAAATAAAGAGGCCAAAGGCGCCGACCCACAACGAAATGCTTAGCCAATAACTCATTAAGGTGAACTGAGGATAAAACAAAGGTAAAAAAGCACGTATTACACCGGCGAGCAAGATACTAACAAAAGCGATACTCATCCATTTAGAGGGGCGTAGAGGTCGGCCTGTATGACCCAAAGAGACTCGACTTATCATGGCTAAAATGATACCTCCAAAACCTGCTATTGCAGTTAAGTGCATCATTCCTGTAGCATTAAATTGTGGCATAAATAAAGCTAAAGAGTAGAAAATCAAACCACTTGATAATAATAAATAGCTAAAATGCAGAGACCATAAAAGAGCAACGGGTAAGGTGATCAATGGGCGCCAGCGTAGTACTCTGCATAAATTAGCAATACCAGTAATCAGCGCTAAATAAGCGCTGACGGCTTGATATTCGGGAAACCAAGTTAAGAGCGCTAAGGCAAGTAATGGGAATAAAGAAAGGTATTCAATGTAGCGATTACTTTGCACTTTTTGGGTTGAAGTACCTTTACTGGTAAAGAAAGGGATCACGCGTCCCCCCATCATTGCGATAATAAAAAATACTAAAAACAACATACTCCAGATCGCATGTTGTGAAAGCATGTAATCGTGGGTTTTAAAGCCGATCAAACTGAGTGCATTTAATAATGTCATGATAAGTAGCAGTGGCACAAAAAATAAATTACGCCATTGCTTCGCATGAAAAATAGCTTGCGCTAAGACGAGGGCTGCCAGTGGCATCCAACTTAACTCAAGCGCCATCGTTAACCAGAATAAATTCTCAGGAATTATAAAAAGCGCTATTCGTGCTAATATCCACAAGCTAAATAATAGCGCCAGTTTTTTGCCTTTTAATCCAGGGTAACCGGTCCAAGTCTGCACTGCGGTCAGTAAAAACCCGAGAATGATGGCACCTGCAAAGCCAAAAAGCATCTCATGAGCATGCCACTGCGCACTGGGTATGGGTGAGTTTAAGTGTATATTCGCACTAAGTAATAGCCCCCAAAGTAGTAAACTTACGATAGAAAAAAGGCTACCGACGAGAAAAAAAGGCCGAAAACCAAGACGAAATAGTGGAAATATTTTTTGCTCGGTGGCATTGTCAGTTATCTGTATCATGTCGCTTCCTTTAAATTTTAATTTGCTGAGTAACTTATGTCTGAGAATTTATCTAAAATACTTTTTACACAAAAACGTCATGTACAAGAAACTTCTGCAATTATCGCTAATTCTTCGACAAAAAAAAACCTTAAACTGAATGATGTTATCAAGGAGGGGGAAAGTCGTGATGGCTGGTACCGTCTTCTTAAATTTTTATTGTGGTCTTGGCAAGGTATAGAGGCAATTGATTGTTATGACGTTCTATCTAAAATATCCTCATCAAAAAACCCACGTAGCGAAACGGATATTCTTGATTCTGTGATTGGTTTTCGCTCTGGTAATTGGGCTTATGAGTGGACTCAAAAAGGCATGTATTACCAAAAAAAAGCGAAAGAGTTTGTTGAGGAGGGTAATAATAGTCGTGCTCAAAAAGCCTTTTATAGCGCCTCACAATTTTATAGTGTGGCAAGTTACCCGCATTTGCGAGGCGATGAACTGAGTATACAGGCGCAGTTGTTGGCTTTTCAGAACTATAGAGAGTCATTTAAGTATGCGAGTAAAAGCCTATTAAAAGAGATAAAAGTTCCGTTCCAAGGTAAACAAATTATTTGTTACTTACATCTTCCCCATACTGAGCATATTCATCCTTTAGTTATCGTCAGTGGGGGGATCGATATGTTGCAGTGTGAAATGTATTCCCTATTTGAAAACGATTTGGCGCCAGCGGGCATTGCAATGTTAACGGTAGATATTCCCGGTGTGGGCTTTTCATCACAAGTAAAACTAACGGAAGATGCATCGCAATTACATCAAGCGATCATACATTATATGCAACATGTGCCTTGGGTGGATCAAGCGCGGATCTCATTAATGGGCATGCGCTTTGGTGGAAACATCGCGACGCGGTTGGCTTTTCTAGAGCCCAAATCGATTAAATCTGTGGTGTCAGTTGGTGCAACGGTCTCTTCTATCTTTGATGATAAGGACAAATTTAAAGCGCTACCTCCTGTCTTACTTGATTGTTTCGCATCACGCTTACAAGTCAATAATTCTGATGTCGCGCAACTCTATCCACTCTGCATGCCTTTTTCACTTGTTAAGCAAGGGTTACTCGCTCGTAAACGTATTGAAACACCTTTTTTAAGTATTGGGCATAAGCATGATATGCTGTGTGACGAGAAAGACCTGATAGCGATAGCTAGGGCAAGTTGGGAAGGAGAATCTCAGATCCATGATAAACCTCCCATTTTTACATCTTATTTACACTCTTTACGTTATTCTGCCCAATGGTTAACAAGACATCTTCTTGAGTGAATGGTAAATTGTTTGTTAAATTGTTTATTAAATTATTTATATAGGAGTTAATGTATGACTGTGGCCATAAAAAAAATGCCATCAAGAGGGCGGTTATTTAAGTTATTCACCGATTTAGGCCCTTATTTTCGGAAACTACAATCAACACAAGATAGTTTCTTTTTTGATTGTTTAGAGATTTGTGTTGATGCTGCAGCCGATCCTGCAGAGCGAGAGTTTTATGGCTGGTGGGCAATGCTGTACCGCACGGATGATGGATTTGAATTTGAACGCTTTGATGGTCTGTTTGATAAACAAGGTGATTGGACTGCGCACAAATTTAAAAAAGCAGAGCAAAAGCAAATTGATGCTGCCTTTGAAACTTTTTTATTAAACATCACCGCGTTGATAGAAGAAGAAACGGGTAGCACTTTATGCGCTCGAGAAGCTACGCTTACAGAAGTTTAATCGTTTTACTTGCTGATTTTGCATCGGCAAGGCACATCGGTATATACTAAAAAACAGCAACATATCGTTGCTGTTTTTTTATAAGAAAATTAAAGTCCATGAAAATTAAGAATAAAACGATTGTTGTTAAGCTTGGTACAAGTGTATTAACCAGCGGTACTAAAAAATTAGATAGAGCGCATATGTTAGAAATTGTGCGTCAATGTGCATTACTACATAAGCAAGGACATCATATTGTTGTGGTCACCTCTGGGGCAATTGCTGCCGGAAAGGAATATTTAGGTTTCCCTGATATCAAAGATACGATTGCCAATAAGCAGATGTATGCAGCCGTAGGGCAAGGGCAACTTATTAAAGAATGGGAAGCTCTTTTTAAGATTTATTCAATACATGTGGGACAAATGCTATTAACGCGTGCCGATTTAGATGATCGTGTGCGTTTTTTAAATGCTCGAGACACCCTAAAAACCTTGTTGAAATATAATATTATCCCCTTGATCAATGAAAATGATGCGGTGGCAACCAGTGAAATAAAAGTGGGCGATAATGATAATTTATCGGCACTCGTTGCTCTGCTAGCAGATGCTGAGCAATTATTACTGTTAACGGATCAACAGGGACTGTTTACTGCCGATCCGCGCTTTGATAAAAGTGCGACCCTTATTCGTGAAATAACCCAAATAGATGAGTCAATACATGCACTCGCAGGGGGCAGTGTCGGAGGTCTTGGTACCGGTGGAATGGCAACTAAAATTGAATCGGCAACGGTGGCAAGTGGCGCAGGCATAGAAGTTATCATCGCGTCGGGCTCTCGTGAGAACGTGATCATTGATGCGGTGCAGAATAAATCAGTTGGCACGCGTTTTAGCGTCCTTAAAAATCGCTTAGAAAAACGTAAGAATTGGATTTTTGCAGGTTCGCGTATCTCCGGGAAAATAATCATCGACACAGGAGCTGCGCACGCACTGCTTAAATCAGGCAGCAGTTTACTCGCCAAAGGTATTGTCGGAACGCAAAACACCTTTTTACGTGGCTCTGTGGTGATGGTTTGTGATGTTAATGGCAATGACTTGGCACGTGGCGTGGTGCGTTATAAAAGCATGGACATTGAAAAAATCAAAGGCATACATTCACATATGATTGAATCATGTTTAGGTTTTGAGCATGGTAGCGTTGTCATGCATCGAGATGATTTAGTGTTACTTTAAATACGTGAACGTGAACGTAGATGTTGATATGTGTGCATTAAGGAATAAAAAATGGATTTATTAGAGATTGGAAAATTAGCACAACAAGCAAGTTATGAGTTGGCCCTTTTAGATAGCCATACAAAAAATGTTGCTCTTGAGACGATTGCCAGCGCATTAGAGGCGCAGCAAACACTCATTTTAGAGGCGAATAAGAAAGATATCGAGTTGGGCATTAAAAACGGCTTGAGTGATGCGCTTTTAGATCGTCTGCTGTTAGATGCGCCGCGATTAGCCGGGATCATTAGTGATTTACGACAAGTGATAGCATTAAAGGATCCGGTGGGAGAGGAGTTTGAGAGTCAAGTGCTCGAAAATACCTTAAGATTATGTAAGCGCCGCGTGCCGGTGGGGGTTATCGGGGTTATTTATGAAGCCCGCCCTAATGTCACCATAGATATCGCAACATTATGCTTAAAAACAGGTAATGCCTGTATTTTACGTGGCGGTAAAGAAACCATTCATTCTAATATTGTTTTGGTTAATATTATCCAAAAAGCACTGCAAGATGCGGGCTTACCAAAAGCTGCTGTTCAATACATTGAAGACACGGACAGAGCATGGGTTGCGAAACTCCTTAAAATGGATCAGTTCGTCGATATGATCATTCCTCGCGGTAATGCCGGTTTACAAAAATTTTGTAAAGAAAACAGTACGATCCCCGTTATCGTTGGCGGAATAGGCATTTGCCATCTCTACGTAGAAAAAACAGCGGATATTGAAAAAGCATTAGCTATCATCGAAAATGCAAAAGTGCAACGTCCTGCAGTATGTAACGCGCTGGATACATTGTTGGTTGATGCGAGCATTGCCTCAGCGTTTTTAACTAAATTAGCCGATAAATTATTGCCTCTTGGGGTCACATTAGTAGCAGAAGAAAAAGCCAAGGCTATTTTAGGTGAGCGCGCGATCAAAGCGCAAGCGGATGACTTTTCACGAGAATGGTTATCCTTGAACCTTGGCGTTAAAGTGGTGAGCGATTTAGATGAGGCTCTTGCGCATATTCGTAAATATAGCTCGCAGCACAGTGACGGTATATTAAGTAACGATTTGGCGCAGACGACTAAATTTGTTAATGCGGTAAATTCAGCTGCAGTATATGTGAATGCCAGTACACGTTTTACGGATGGCAGTCAGTTTGGTTTAGGCGCTGAAGTTGCTGTATCAACACAAAAATTACATGCCCGTGGACCGATGGGGTTAAGTGCATTAACCACGTATAAATGGATTGGTGTGGGCGATTATTTAGTGCGCCAATAAAATACATTGGGGTTATAAACTATCTCTACTTATTGTTATTTAAGCGCCCTAAGCCAGCACTTAAACAGGGCTTATTAATAATGGCGCTTAAATAACACGTTGCACGGATCTCTTTTATTTAATGATCCGAGCTTGTACTTCACCTTTTGCAAAATGGATATTGAGTTTACTTTCTTCTTTTAAGCTAGTCGCATCGGTGACCACTTTTCCTTGAGCGTCTTTAACGATAGCATAACCTCGAGCAAGGGTCGCAAGAGGACTTACCGCATTGAGTCTCGCCATTTTAGTTTGTAAATACATTTGTTTTTGTTGCAACGTATTCAATAAGCTATTTTTTAAACGCGTGTATAATTGGATCTGTTTTTGCTTTTCAATTTCGATGTTTTTCTGTGGGCTATTTTGCTGTAAATGCGCATTAAGGCTGGCATTTTTTTGTACCGCTCTGTGCAGCATTTGTTGCATTGCATGGCTTAAGCGTAAACTCAACTCATCCGTCATTAATGTTTTTTGTTGTAATTTATGTTGTGGATCTTGTTGTCTTAATTTTTCTTTTAAAAGAGCATGTAAATGCGAATTATGCTGCATATAACTATGAATAGCGCGTTGTAGACGTGTTGTTAACGTACTTAACTGCGTACTGACAAAGGTTTTATTTTGACTGACCAGTTCAGCTGCCGCTGACGGCGTTGCAGCTCTAATATCGGCAACAAAATCACTAATAGTCACATCAATTTCATGTCCTACCGCACTGATAATAGGTAACTGGCTATGAAAAATAGCATAGGCTACGTTAATATCATTAAAACAATATAAATCTTCTAATGAGCCGCCACCTCGACCTACAATTAAAAGATCACACTCATGGCGCGCATTGGCAAGGTTAATTTGTGCCACAATGGAGGCGGCACTACTTTTTCCTTGTACCAAGCTGGGATAAATAATAACTTCTAAGCGTGGATCGCGTCGTTTTAAAACACTTAAAATATCAAAGAGAGCAGCCCCCGTTGAGGATGTAACAATACCCACGCGTTTAATGATTTGCGGTAAGGGTTTCTTATGCTCCGCAGAAAACAGGCCTTCACCTGCGAGTTGGCATTTGAGCGCTTCAAATTGTTGCTTTAAAGCACCGTCGCCTTCAGCTTGCATACTTTCAATGATTAATTGATAGTCGCCACGTGTTTCATAAAGACTGAGTTTACCGCGCACTAAAACTTGTTGACCGTGTTTTGGTGTAAATAGGGTGCGCCGGTTATTACCTTTAAACATGGCACACTTTACCTGAGCACTATGATCTTTTAAGGTAAAATACCAATGCCCAGATACGGCAATGGTTAAATTTGATATCTCTGCCGATAACCAGATAACACCTAAGCCATCTTCTAAGAGTGATTTAGCTGCGCGATTAAGACGCGTTACACTATAAATGTTTTTATTTTCAGAATTCATTTTAATTATCATTATTAGCAAAAGAGTAGGTATAAGTGTTTATTTTTTTATAACGCTTAAGTTGAACTTATATACGCATGATACTTCAAGCTGCAAAATCAGCAAGCCAAATTGGACTTAGCTTATAGGCATAAAATTGAAACATAGTTATTCTACGTTGAGGCTTTATACCAACACATCAAGGACAAAGAGAAGTTCAATTTGACTGCTCTTTTTGGGGCGAACTCAAATATCACTTGTGCGTTGCAAGCAACCTAAAGGGAATAACGATCGCCAGTACAGGTAATGCATATTGAGGCAACATGGACACATCTCACTGCTGATAGGTTTAATGAATAACGGTTAGGATGGGATCAAAACCCGCTAAAATGTACGGAAAATATAAAGTGGTACCTTTATTTTATAAAAAGATGTCAATATGTCTGTGTTTTTTTGCCAAATACGGCGCGACATGTGAATTATTAATATATATAATGCTAAGTAATTATCACATTATAATATTTATTGTGATTAGTGTCCCAAAAAAGCATTTCCGCCTTGAATTTTAAATATCAAAGCCCTATAATCCTTCAGCAATATAATACCCGTAACAAAGGTATTGATCAATCCTCCCAACTATAAGTGAGATATTGCAACATGCTAAGAATAGTCAAAGATGCATTAACATTTGATGATGTATTACTCGTCCCAGCCCATTCAACTGTTTTACCCAATACTGCTGATTTAAAAACAATATTAACGCCCACGATAGCGTTAAATATCCCTGTTGTTTCAGCTGCTATGGATACGGTTACTGAAGCGCGTTTTGCGATTGCGTTAGCACAAGAAGGTGGCATCGGTTTTATCCATAAAAACATGTCAATTGAAGTGCAAGCGGAACAAGTACGCTTAGTGAAAATCCACGAAAGTGGTGTTGTTGCAAACCCTATTACTGTTTCTCCTACTACGACCCTATCAGAAATCAAAGCGTTAACTGAGCAACATGGCTTTGCTGGTTACCCTGTTGTTGAAACCTCTGGAAAGTTAGTCGGTATTATCACCGGACGTGATGTTTTATTTGAGACTGACTTGAATAAGTGCGTAGCAGATGTGATGACGATTAAGCAAAATCTCGTTACCGCAAGCCCGAATACGGCGCGTGATGAAATTGAAGCATTAATGCATTCTAAACGTATTGAAAAAGTATTATTAGTCGATGATGCTTTCAAACTGCAAGGCATGATCACGGTTAAAGATTTCCGTAAAGCTGAGCGTAAACCTAATGCATGTAAAGATTCATTGGGCCGTCTACGTGTTGGCGCTGCTGTCGGCGCAAGTGCAGGTAATGAAGCACGTATTGATGCACTCGTTGAAGCTGGCGTGGATGTGTTATTAATCGATTCTTCACATGGCCACTCTCAAGGTGTATTAGATCGCATTAAAGCGACGCGTGCAAGTTACCCTGATTTACAAATTGTAGGTGGTAATGTCGCAACCGGTGATGGTGCTAAAGCACTGGTAGCCGCTGGCTGTAACGCGGTAAAAGTAGGAATAGGCCCTGGTTCTATTTGTACTACACGTATCGTAACTGGCGTAGGCGTACCACAATTAACGGCTATTTCTGATGCGGTTGAAGCGCTCAAAGGCACCGGTATTCCCGTGATAGCGGATGGTGGCATTCGTTTTTCTGGTGATATCGCAAAAGCACTTGCTGCTGGTGCATCTTGCGTCATGATGGGCAGTATGTTCGCGGGCACAGAAGAGTCTCCTGGCGAAATTATTTTATTCCAAGGTCGCTCATTTAAGTCATATCGTGGTATGGGATCATTAGCTGCGATGTCAAAAGGCTCATCTGATCGTTATTTCCAAAGTGATAATGCGGCTGATAAATTAGTGCCAGAAGGCATTGAAGGCCGCGTTGCTTATAAAGGCAAAGTAAAAGAGATCATTCATCAGCAAATGGGTGGCGTACGTTCATCTATGGGGCTGACAGGATGTGCCACGATTAAAGAAATGAATACTAAAGCTATGTTTGTGAAAATAACCAGTGCGGGCATGGGCGAAAGTCATGTGCACGATGTGGCTATCACCAAAGAAGCACCTAATTACCGCATGGGTAGTTAAGTTTTTAGTTTTATAACGCTATTTATTTCAGGGTAGTAATACCCTTTGCCAATATTAAAAATAAAAGAGGGGTAACTCTCTTTTATTTTTTTAAAAGGATCAACAATGACAAAAAATATCCATAAGCAACGTATTTTAATTTTAGATTTCGGTTCGCAATATACGCAACTGATCGCGCGACGTGTACGCGAAATAGGGGTTTATTGTGAGCTTTGGAGTTGGGATGTTTGCGCTGCGGATATCAAAGAATTTGCACCAACAGGGATCATTCTAGCTGGTGGGCCTGAAAGTGTGACAGCGCCTAATTCACCTCGTGCACCAGAATATGTTTTTAATGCTGGCGTGCCTGTATTAGGTATTTGTTATGGCATGCAAACCATGTCTGAGCAATTAGGTGGCAGCGTTATTAAAGGTGAAGGCGAGGGCGAGTTTGGTTATGCCCAAGTTAAAGTGCAACAAGCATCAAAATTCCTTGCGGGAATTGAAGATGGACTGACAGATGACAATAAGAGTTTACTTGATGTATGGATGAGTCACGGCGATAAAGTGTCTTCTATCCCAAGTGGCTTTGTAACGTTAGCGAATACGGCAACCTGTGAATTTGCAGCCATTGCTAATACTGATAAACATTTTTATGGTGTGCAATTTCACCCTGAAGTGACGCATACGCGTCAAGGCGAAGCAATGCTACGTAACTTTGTCGTTGATATTTGTGGCTGCGCCACGTTGTGGACATCAGCATCTATTATTGACGATGCAATCGCGCGAATGAAAGAGCAAATTGGTGATGATGAAGTTATTTTAGGCCTTTCAGGTGGTGTTGATTCCTCTGTTGTTGCGATGTTATTACAGCGCGCTATCGGTGATAGACTGACTTGTGTTTTTGTTGATAATGGCTTGTTACGTCTTGATGAAGGCGATCAAGTAATGGAAATGTTTGCAGGCCGCTTCGGTCTGAAAATAATTCGTGTTAACGCGGAAGATCGTTTCTTAAATGAAATGGCCGGCGAAAGTGATCCTGAGAAAAAGCGTAAAATCATTGGCCGTGTTTTTGTTGAAATCTTTGATGAAGAATCAAAGAAATTAGAAAATGCTAAATGGCTTGCACAAGGCACTATTTACCCTGATGTTATTGAATCTGCTGCCACTAAAAATGGTAAAGCACATGTGATCAAATCGCACCATAATGTGGGCGGTCTACCCGATGATATGGAAATGGGTTTAGTTGAGCCATTACGTGAATTATTTAAAGATGAAGTACGTAAAATCGGTTTAGAGCTCGGACTACCTTATGACATGCTTTATCGTCATCCTTTTCCAGGTCCTGGTTTAGGTGTTCGCGTATTAGGTGAAGTGAAAAAAGAATATTGTGATTTACTGCGCCGTGCGGATGCAATTTTTATTGAAGAATTACATAAAGCCGATCTTTACCATAAAGTCAGTCAAGCCTTTGTGGTGTTTTTACCCGTACGCTCTGTTGGCGTGATGGGTGATTGCCGTAAATATGATTGGGTTGTTGCACTGCGCTGCGTTGAGACCATTGATTTTATGACCGCGCGTTGGTCACATCTTCCTTATGACTTAATCGGACATGTGTCGAACCGTATCATTAATGAAATCGATGGTATTTCGCGAGTTGTTTATGATGTATCAGGTAAACCACCGGCAACGATTGAGTGGGAATGATCCTCTGAGTTTGTGATAACGACTAAAAAGGTGCTTTATGAAGCACCTTTTTTTATGTTTGAAAATATATCTATTTGCATTGTTACCGGTAAATAAAAGGTGATTTTACGCATTATAAATACCGCGTGTAAGCGCTACTTTAGGGCTATTTATGCTATCTTTAGCAATAAAATTGGTCTGCATAATGCAAAGAGGGAATGTGAAAGTGAATGAGATAGATCTAGAGGGCTATTATCCTCAAGCTAAAATATTTAAAAGTCCTTTTTGTAACACGCGGCCGAACGAGCAGGATATCAGTTTGTTGGTTATTCACTGTATTAGTTTGCCAGAAGGGCATTATGGTGGCACGGCAATACATCAACTGTTTATGGGTGAATTAGATTGCCAAATACACCCTAGTTTTTCTATTTTACAAAATTTAGAAGTGTCAGCGCATTGTGTTATTTACCGCGATGGTCGCATTGTACAATATGTACCTTTTCATCTGCGCGCATGGCATGCGGGACATTCCTCTTTCTTAAATGTGACGCAGTGCAACGATTACTCGATAGGTATTGAGCTTGAAGGAACAGTATCGTCGGCCTATACAAAAAAACAGTATCGAGCCTTAGCAAGACTAACTAAGCAGCTAAAGTTAGCTTACCCATTGATAAATAATGAGAGAATTGTCGGCCACAGTCACATTGCACCACAACGTAAACAAGATCCCGGTAATAAATTTGATTGGGAGCATTATTTTTCATTATTAAAACTGTGAAGTAGATTGTCGAAGTTATGTCTGTTTGTTATACTACTTCTCCATCCGTACGGGATTAAATAAATCAAAATAACCGTACAACAAACTACCATTATTTATTATTCCTAAATTCTCAGGGTTATTATGACGACAAAATATATTTTCGTAACAGGTGGCGTGGTTTCATCGCTTGGTAAAGGTATTACAGCTGGATCATTAGCTGCTATTTTAGAAGCGCGTGGCTTAGACGTCACTATTTTAAAATTAGATCCCTACATAAATGTTGATCCAGGAACAATGAGTCCAACTCAACATGGTGAAGTTTTTGTAACGGATGATGGCGCTGAAACGGATCTTGATTTAGGTCATTACGAACGTTTTATTCGCACCCGTATGACCAAACGTAATAACTTTACGACAGGGCGTATTTACTCTGATGTATTAGCGAAAGAGCGTCGTGGTGATTATTTAGGCGCGACTATTCAGGTGATCCCGCATATTACTAATGAGATCCAAGAGCGCATTGTTGCCGGTGGTAAAGGACATGATGTTGCGATCGTTGAATTAGGTGGCACGGTGGGTGATATTGAATCACAACCTTTTATTGAAGCTATCCGTCAATTAGGTCTTAAAGTGGGACCTCAAAATGCAATGTATATACATTTGACTCTTTTACCGTATTTAAAAACGGCGGGTGAGATCAAAACAAAACCAACGCAACATTCGGTTAAAGAATTACGCAGTTTAGGGGTTCAACCCGACATTCTTATTTGTCGTAGTGAAGTTGCCTTCCCTGCGAATGAGCGTGCAAAAATTGCATTATTTTGTAATGTGCAAGACAAAAACGTCATTTCATTACGTGATGTAGACTCTATTTATAAAATTCCGGCACTTTTAAAAGCACAAGGTTTAGATGAGCTTTGCGTACAGCGTTTTGGCTTTAAATGCCCAGAAGCTGATTTAAGTGAGTGGGAAAAAGTGGTTTCCGAAGAAGCAAATACATCACATGAAGTCGTCATTGGCATGGTAGGTAAATATATTGAATTACCAGATGCTTATAAATCGGTCAATGAAGCATTAAAACATGGCGGTTTAAAAAACGCGACGAAAGTGAACATCAAATACATTGATTCACAAGACGTAGAAGTGAAAGGTGACCTTGCGTTGCAAGGTTTAGATGCGATTTTAGTACCTGGCGGGTTTGGTACGCGTGGTATTGAAGGCAAAATTCTGGCTGCGAAATTTGCGCGTGAAAATAAAATACCTTATTTAGGCATTTGTTTAGGCATGCAAGTCGCCTTAATTGAATTTGCACGTAATGTTGCAGGTCTTAAACACGCTAATTCAACCGAGTTTAAAGCAGATTGTAAGCAACCTGTTGTTGGCTTGATCACAGAGTGGATTGATAAATCAGGTGAAGTTGAGCTACGTACTGAGAGTTCTGATCTTGGTGGCACAATGCGCGTTGGCGCACAAAAATGTCATCTAAAAGCCGGCTCTAAAGTGCGTGAAATGTACGGAAATGCAGAAATATTTGAACGTCATCGTCATCGTTATGAAGTGAACAATCGTTTCTTACCTGAACTTGAAAAAGCAGGCTTGTCGATTGCAGGTTTATCGGCAGACAAAAAATTAGTAGAAATTATCGAAATTCCAAATCATCCTTGGTTTGTTGCTGCGCAGTTCCACCCTGAGTTTACATCGACACCTCGGGATGGACATCCTTTATTTAAAGGCTTTATAAAATCTGCGATAGATCATCAACAAGGACGATTTAAATAGTTTGTGGTTGACATCACATTCTGTTTTGTTAGAAACTGACACATAGAATGTTATTTAGTGACTAACGTTACATATTTTTTAAATACTGAAAGGAAACATTATGTCTAATATCGTAAAAGTACTAGGTCGTGAAATCATGGATTCACGTGGTAATCCAACTGTTGAAGCTGAAGTTCATTTAGCTGACGGTTCAATTGGTATGGCTGCCGCTCCTTCTGGTGCTTCTACTGGTTCACGTGAAGCATTAGAATTACGTGACGGCGACAAATCTCGCTACTTAGGTAAAGGTGTTCTTAAAGCCGTTGCTGCTATTAATGGTCCAATCGCTGAAGCGCTAATGGGCAAAAGTGCAATCGCACAAGCTGAACTTGATCAAATCATGATCGACCTTGACGGTACTGAAAACAAAGCTAAATTCGGCGCAAACGCGATCCTAGCTGTTTCTCTAGCTGCTGCTAAAGCTGCTGCAGTTTCTAAGAAAGTACCTCTTTATGCTCACATCGCTGACTTAAACGGTACTCCTGGTGTTTACTCTATGCCTCTTCCAATGATGAACATCATCAATGGTGGCGAGCATGCAGATAACTCTGTTGATATCCAAGAATTCATGATCCAACCTGTTGGCGCTAAAACTTTCCGTGAAGGTCTACGCATGGGTGCTGAAGTATTCCATAGCCTAGCTAAAGTACTTAAAGCTGAAGGTCATTCAACGGCAGTTGGTGATGAAGGTGGTTTCGCACCGAACCTTGAGTCTAACGCTGCTGCACTTGCTGCGATTAAAGTTGCTGTTGCAAATGCTGGTTATGAGTTAGGTAAAGACATCACTTTAGCGATGGATTGTGCAGCTTCTGAGTTCTACAACAAAGAAACGGGTATGTATGAGCTTAAAGGTGAAGGCAAAACATTCACATCTGAAGAGTTTAACTACTTCCTTGAAGGTCTTGTTAAAGATTACCCTATCGTTTCTATCGAAGATGGTCTTGACGAGTCAGATTGGGCTGGTTTCAAACACCAAACAGAACTTCTTGGTGATAAAATCCAATTAGTAGGTGATGATTTATTCGTTACAAACACTAAGATCCTTAAACGTGGTATTGATGAAGG
Source organism: Psychromonas sp. CNPT3 (assembly GCF_000153405.2). Taxonomy (NCBI): domain Bacteria; kingdom Pseudomonadati; phylum Pseudomonadota; class Gammaproteobacteria; order Alteromonadales; family Psychromonadaceae; genus Psychromonas; species Psychromonas sp. CNPT3. The sequence goes on along the minus strand of NC_020802.1, from coordinate 2,381,310 downwards.
TATTACTAACTCTATCTTAATCAAATTTAACCAAATCGGAACGTTAACTGAAACTCTAGCTGCAATCAAAATGGCGAAAGATGCTGGCTTCACTGCTGTTATCTCTCATCGTTCTGGTGAAACTGAAGATTCAACAATTGCTGATCTTGCTGTTGGTACTGCTGCAGGCCAAATCAAAACGGGTTCTTTAAGCCGTAGTGATCGTGTTGCTAAGTACAACCAACTTCTACGTATTGAAGAAGCACTAGGTGATAAAGCACCTTACCGTGGTCTTGCTGAAGTTAAAGGTACATTTAACTTCTAAATTTAAAACCTAATATGTTTTAAATATAATCCTCGCTTCGGCGGGGATTTTTTGTTTTAAAGTTTATAAAATGTCACTTACATTACCTATCAACACCTCTTTATTTTTATTGTTATCTCTTATTTTATAGCCTGCCTAAGCCCGTGGTTCTTTAAAACCTCTACTTTTATGTTTATTTGTATAAAAATAGTCATTGCAGTAATGATTTTTTTAATGATGTCGCATCACCCCATTGATAAAAATTTATATTTAATGCTAGAATCGTTCATCATTTTATTTCCTTTTGGGACTTTATTGCATGGAATTATTTGTACAAATATTAGGTTGGACAAGTGTTGTTTTTTATATTTTATTATTACTCTTTAATGGAATGAAAAATGTACGTATTGCATCGTTTCTTTCTATCGCTAATGACGTGGTGTGGGGGATAATGATTGGTGTGATGCCCAAAGTATTCTTAAATTTAGTGATAGGCAGTGTCTCCACTTATCGTTACGCGTGTGATTTTACGAACATCCCTAAAAAATGGATCAACGTTTTTCTTGGTTTTATGATCGTAGCTTTAATATATTTTCTTTATTTTGCCATTAACTCTTATTTGGCAGCTCCGTCTTTAGGTCTTCTTTTAACGTGGGCTGACTTTGTGCTGATCCTACTTGCATTGAGCGTTAAAAAAATACAATATTTTCAAATGTTTATTTTCATCTCCGCCTTTGTCGGTGGCTATGCATATTATTTACTGGGCATTGAGCAGATGGTCGTGATCAAAATTATTGTGGCATGTATTACATCTTATAAATTATTTATTCATCCTTCTTTTCCGCAATTAGAAGATAAATTAATTTTCTGGAAAAAATAAACTAAGATTGCTCGTCAATTGAGCAAGAAAAATTTTAGGATTAATTTTCAAAAAAAGCATCTCAAGCTATTGAGGTGCTTTTTTTTATTCTTATTTTAAGGATGCTTTTCTTTTAAGACCCCTAAGTGTCATGCCCTGTTGCGCGTATGTGAATGTTTTTTTAAAGAATTGTAGCTATTGATAATGACTTTCATTGTTGATTTGTGTCTTAAATTATGTAGAATGAGAACTATTCTCGTTTACTAAGAGTTATAAATCATTTAAGCAATTTTGCTTTCGCGATGACATGGAAATATAAAAAGGATAATTTGTGAAGAAATCAATAATAAATATGGCCATTACAGCTGCGTTTTTTTCATCTGCTGTAAGTGCTACTGCCCAAGTAACTGTTCTAGATAAAACACTTCAACCAGCTGCTAATTTCCTAGCATATACTGAATTTGAATTGTCTGGTGAGCCTTTAGCGGAAGCACTTGGTTTAGATTTAGATGTGTTAGATCCAAATCGCGTGGATGAACCTACCGCTTTTGATTTTGCTGCGGGTATTGAAAGTTATGAATATTCTGAAGAAGCAATGTACGCTTTAAACTACCAATCTACTATGGGCCCACATCTTGTAAACGGTCCATCGAACCAAGCACGTGGTGGTAAAATGGCGGATCTTGGTAAACGTGTTATCACGATGGCAGAAGCGGTTGGTTTCCCAATCTCTGAAGTTGCACAAAATATGTACCCTATTTCAATCCCTTATGTTTCAGGTGTTCCTGAGTTCGCTCAAAAACCTGATGTTACCACTGTCAATGGCGATGAAATAGAAATGCTGGGCGCAAGCGGTACTGAAAAAACAGTACAAACAGTTATCCCTGCTTATTTCCGTGATTACAAGTCGTTAGCATGGAACAGTGCAACATTTGATAAATCATTCAACCCAGCAGCAACGGGTGGCATTTTATTAAAAGAAGTTATGTGGTCACAAGATTTCTTAGGTGGCATGCACGTTACTGCAACAGATGAAGAAGTTGAAGCTAACTCATCTGTTATGGATCAAGATGGTAAGCATAGTTTAGGCGTGTCAGCAGCAGATGGCTTTAATGGCATGATGTTAACTGAAATGTCGATTGATAAACTACTTATCATGCAACAGCAGTTAGGCTTTAATGGTAAAAAATTAGGCGTTAAATTTGGTCCTGATTATGACCCAAGTAAAGGTGCTATTTGGTTCGCACATAAAGTTGCTGTTACACAAGGCAATAAAAATGGTGTGAACTCGATTGAAGGTTTACGCGTTAGTGATGCAAGCTCTTCATTACGTGACACATGGTTAACACTATGGCCTGTTGCTGAGTTCTTTGCTTATACGGATCAACGCACAGCTAATACGGCTCAAAATCCTGCTTTCTTAGCTGTTTTTGATGGCGCACCTTTTGCAGCCGCTCCTGCGAAAAATATTGATGCGAACACTAAAAATGATGTGATTGCTAACGATGCATTCTCACTCGCGAATAATATTTCAAACTTATTATTTAAAAACATGTTGGCATTACATTACAACAAAGCGAATGGCACGTTTGTAACAGAGTATAAAGATGCGAAACAAGGTAACTATGTTTCAACTTACGATGCTGCATACTCATTAGTTGCTCTGTCTATTTATCAACGTGCTAAAGATGCACTACCTGTTGGTTATGCATCTGCTGATTCTGGTGATGTAAACCTACATAGTGTTGAAGGTAAACAAGCATTAATGATGATCAAAGGCCAAGCTGATTTTATTATTAATCAGTTAATGAGTAAAAATAACCTTGTATTTGATGGTGTGACACTTGCTAAAAACAATATCAAAACCAGCACTCAATCATTAGATGCACAGTTTGCAGCTATTCGTGGTCTGGTTGCTGCTTACCTCGCAACGGATGATACAAAATATAAAGACGCTGCACGTGCTATTTATATTGCCGTTGATAAGAACATGTTTGATAAAAAAATCAACACATGGGCTACCGTACCCGGAAAAGCGACAGTGCATACGCCTTACACAGAAGCTGCTATTTCAGGCGGTTTACGTGAAGCTATCTTACATTTGAAAAATGAAGAAGGCGAAAATGAGCCTGCTTTAGAGTTAAGTGCATTAACGGATCGTTACGTAGGTTGGTTCCGCACTGTTATTAATGGTGGCATGCAACTAGCAGAATGGATGGGTGATTCAGGTGAAAACCAAATCAAAGGTAGCAACTCTGTTGATACTGATGAAGATGGTGTGAAACAAATCATTGCAGCTGGCGGTAAATTTGGTACTGCTATGACAATGGCAAATAAAGCAATTGTTAAGTAATATAGAGAAAGTGTAAAGGGTATTTGTTTTACTTATACCCATGTTACATCAATAGGCTTTATCAGGCAGCGACATAGTTCGCTGCCTTTATAGTTTCTGCCTTCATGAGTAATAGGCCTTTTATAGAAGAGAATAACGATCATGTTGATGTTGGCTCAGTCGTATCATAAATCACTAAAAAATAGGCTCACACAGTTTTGGAAATATTTGGCCTACCATCATAAATGGGCTGAATCCTTACTTTACTTGATGTTTATTAGTGGCTTGTTACTTTGGGAAAGTGTGAACAGTAGTTGGCAAATTCAGCGTTGGATGTTGCTCTTACATATTGTCATCGGCGCGACATTATTTTCTATTATCATGGGCGCCTTTTGGGCATCACATCGACAGTTTTTATACTCGAGCAAAAACAAATTTCTTCGCCAAACTGGATTGTTTATCGAATGGTTGCTAATAACCAGTTGTCTCAGTGGTTTCTATTTACTTTTTTACGGTGCACCGGGTAATACCTTTTCTGCATTAATTCAAAATATTCATTTTTATTCCTCTTGGTTACTTGCCCCGCTGGTGTTTCGACATGCAATGCGCTGGAGCGTCCTTAATTTTAAAAAATTTATAAAACATTAAATGCCAGGCAGTGCATTTTTAATTTAACAATAAGAGAGATCCATTTATGTTAGCCAGTTTTTTAATTACGCTTCGCGAAGGCGTTGAAGCCTTCTTATTAGTGGGGATTGCATTAGCTTACTTAAATAAGTTAAATGCGAAGCATTACCATAAATATATTTATATTGGTGCGTTTGTGGGGTTGTTACTTTCATTAATTGTGGCAGTGGCTTTTCAAGTGCTTATTGATCAATTTAGTCATGCCTTATATCGTCATTATTTAATGGCTGGGGTTCTTATTTTTGCGACCATTGTTTTAACCTATATGGCTATCTGGATGCAAGGTCAAGCTAAAGCGCAAGTTGCTAAAATGCAAGATGACTTAAGTTTAATGGTGAGCACTCAAAACTTATGGGGCTTAATATTCTTAGCGACGCTTGCGGTGTTACGCGAGGGTTTTGAAACCATTCTCTTTTTCTCCGCGTTGATGTATGCAAATGCTGGCGAGTTAAATGCGCAGGGCACTATGATTGGCGCGATATCAGGATTAGTCTGTGCCGCCTTATTGGTTTGGGCCATTCTTAAAAGTACGCGTAATGTGCCATTACAATCTTTTTTCCGTTGGACAAGTTTACTCATTATTATTATCGCTGCTGGTTTATTATCGTCGGCAATTAATATGTTGCAAGCTGCCGATATGATCCCGATCATTCAAGCACAAGTGTTTGATATATCATCGATATTGGATGACCGAAGTGTTTTTGGTACGTTTTTACGCGCATTATTTGGTTATAATTCATCACCGAGTTTATTACAGTTGCTCACATGGGGCGCTTATATGAGCACATTTATCTTTTTTTGGAATAAAGGTTATAAAAAAGCATGACACTTTCATCAGATCAACATATTAGCGTTCTTGGCGCAGGACCTGCGGGATTAATGGCCGCTTGGGAATTAGTCGAAGCGGGGCACTCGGTAACTATCATTGAGCGTAATGACCATGTGGGCGGGATGTGCGCGACGCAAACGTTTACAGGCGAACACGGTGAATATCGTTTTGATTTTGGTGGACATCGTTTTATTACCAAAAACCCTAAATTATTAGAATTTGTCGACAAATTAATGGGTGATGATTTACTTTTTGCGCAACGTAAAAGCGTGATCCGTTATCGTGGACGTACTTATAAATATCCTCTTGCACTGTTTGATATCATTAAAAATGCCCCCTTATCTTTGTTATTGGGCTGCACACTGGATTTCTTTACGCTGTTGTTTAAACCTAAAGAGACGATTAAAGGAGAGGTAAGCTTTGCGCAGTGGATAGAAAGTCGTTTTGGAAAAACATTATATAAACATTTTTTTGAAGGTTACACCGAAAAATTATGGGGCATACCCCCGAGCACGCTATCGGGTGATTGGGCAGCACAGCGTATTAGTTTAATGGATTTGAAGGATGTTTTACGTCGCTTATTACCGGGACGAAAATCATCAGTGCGCACTTATGCGCGTCAATATCGTTATCCTAAATTAGGTTTTGGGCAATTGTATACTCGCCTTAGTGAAGAGTTAAAAAATAAAGGTGTGCAGATAATTCTGAGTGCAGATGTCTGCGGGGTAAACATGAATGCGCAAAAAAATATTGAGAGTATTACTTATAAACAAGGTGATGCATTAAAAAAATTAGAATGTACGCAGGTGATCAGCACCTTGCCTTTGCCTTTAATGTGCAAATTAACGGGATTTGATAGTGGCCTTGCATTTCGTTCGTTGCGTTTTCTTAATATGCCGATGGCGACAGAGAATATCTCAGAAAATACGTGGCAATATTTGTCGGATCCTGAAATTCTTGGCACGCGCTTACAAGAGCCGAAGCGCCGTTCGAAGTATATGGCGCCCGAAGGACGTACTTCTGTGATGATTGAGATCCCTTGTGATAAAGGGGATGATATTTGGAATATGGACGGTGATAAATTACAACAACGGGTGCTTGAAGATTTAAAAACATTAGGGGTTAATACCGCGCATGCGAGTAAAGAATATTTCACGTCTTATACTGAGCATGCTTATCCATTGATGGATATGAGTTACCAAGGCAAGCGCGAAAAAGCGATCACGCATTTAGCGCAGTTTGATAATTTGATCATGACCGGACGCCAAGGTACATTCCGCTATATTTTCACCGATACGGCAATGGAAATGGGGATGATGGCAGCCCAATCTTTACTTGATGGGATCGATCGTCGCCGTGAAATTTTTGATTTTCGTAATGAAAAAACCGTCATAGAAGTGCAAAGTGTGGCATAACATTATTTTTTATATATAAGGGATTTTTTAATGCAAAATATGAGCATCAAAATACGGGGTTATGTGAGCCTTGAACTGCGGGTGTTAAGTTTGCGGGTATTAAGTCCTCTGCTATTGAGTCTGCTGCTATTGAGTGGAGGTTATGCGCAGGCATATTCTTATGCGGCTGCCGGAAAAGAGCCTTTAATTGATGGGCGTGAAATCATTTTATCGGCTTTAAATGCAAATGACTTTAATGCTGCAGCGCAAGGCGCTGCGGGCTTAAAGAAGGAGTTCGCGTATTTGTTAAAAGAGCATAACATTGATTTGTTTACGCCGATGCAAGAGGCGTTAGCCTCTAAAGATGCCAGCGCAATAAAAGTTGTGCTTGATAAGGCATTAGAGGAGGAAATTGTACGCCGTTTAGAGGGCGCGCAGAACAATTTAGGTGACTATCAAGTTGCCAAGGTATTGGTCGTAAAAAGTAAATTGTTTTTAGATCTCCTGCTGCCTAATTATGATGAAAAAACACGCGCACAAGCAAACCTGGCTATCCAAGGGGTTTTGACGGCTATTGGTAATCCCGGCGTCTTTGGTGTTGGCCAAGCCCCTGCAGATGAAAATGCGTTTAAAGTGCAACGTGATCTCTTAATGAAAACGATTCAAACCCCTTGATAGAGACCTCTGATAGACACGTTAATAGTGATGAGGGCCCGTTTTTATATTTTTTTTGCGCGCTCATTATTGCGGCAGCGTATGCGCTATGGTGGCATTGGATCACGGCGTTTCCGCTACAAATAAGCAGTGATGACGCCTTAAATTTTTCGCGTGCCGTGTCGCGATTTTCTGTTTTAGAGTTTCGTCCTCACTTTCCGGGTTATCCTGCTTTTGTTGGTTTATCGCGCTTATGTGCGATTTTTGTTGAGAATAGTATCGCGCCTATTTGGGTCTCGTTACTTTCTGCGTTGTTGCTTCCCTTATTAGTTTCTTATTTAGTGTTGTTATTGTGTCACTCAAAAATAGCAGCAACAGGGGCTCTTTTACTGACATTAATACAGCCTCTATTAGCCTCAATGGCATTAAGTGGGTTATCAGATGCCAGTGCAATGGTCTTTTTTTTACTGGCATTAATCGTTTTTTTTAAAAAAAGATATCTTTGTGTGGGATTGGCACTCGCTTTAATGTTGTCAACAAGGCCATCTTACTTGCCTTTGTCCATTTCTTTGTTTGTGAGTGCTTACTTCAACTGTCTTTCGGGTAGTAAATGGCGTACTTATTTACAAATGAGTGTCTTTATTGTGCTCATTGGTGTTATCTCACTGCTTTTTATTATTGCCCACGATGGCTTAGCTTATTTTGATGAAGGTATGCGCTTTACGCTGGGGCATTTTTTGATTTGGGGAAATACCGCGCAAGGTGAGCACAATAGTTTATTACAATGGTTTATTACGTTACGCGAAAATTTTGGATTATTGGGTATTTGCGCACTCTTATTAGTATTGCCTTATAGCTTTTACAAAGGCTATAAAGTGTTTAAAACGCAACAAACTCATGTTGATGTCGGCGCTTTGTGTGCGAGGCAAAGTGCTTTAATCGCGCTGCTAGCAACACTTAATTGGGCATGGATAAGTCTGGCTCAAAACCCCGATAATGTGCGTCATTTCGGGCCTATTTTGTGCTTAGGAATTGTATTGATTTGCACACAAATACAACAGGTTAATAAATATTTAACGGTTTTTAAATGGCAGATAAATTTAGGTATGACAATGGCACTTTGTTTAATGCTCTATGTCGTGCAATGGGTTTATCCTTCTTATCAAAAAACGGTTAAACTGGCCCCTATTCAGCAAGCCATGCTGTGGCTAAAAAAGCACCCAGAAAGCAAAGTGTTAGGCAGTAATTATAGCGTTAATTTATTACGTGCTAGCATGCCAGGTTTTTCTGTCTACGACATGTATTATCCGAGTAGTACTTGGGCTTTAAAAAAAGAAAGCGAAGACTCGGCTCAGCGTGTTTGGCAACTATCAGCAACAAAATCGATGCAACAGAGATGGATTGCGCAATTTCCCCCCCGATTTATGGGCGAAAGGCATCTTTTTTTATATCAAATTAGTCAGTAAATATTTTCTGCTGTCATAAATAAGAGTACAGATAAATGAGCGTTATACGTAAATATCAAACGACTAAGTCACTTTTTTTATGCTTAGTGTTATTTAGCCTGCCCACTTGGGCTTCGGTGAAAAGTAGCTCGGTGTTATTTTCTCAAAATAATACCCGAATTATTAGTGCAAATTTTGATGCGGGTAGTGTCAGTATTATTGATGCCAAAACGGGCGAATTGCTTACCGAGGCGACGATTGGTCGAGATATTAGGCGAATAGCTTTAACGGCGGATGGACGTTTATTATTGGCGACCGATCAGTTAAACGATAAAATTATTTTACTTGATGCAAAAACCCTAGAAACAAAACACATTAGTCAAGTTGCCTCCCGTCCTTTTGGGGTGGTGTTTGATGCCTTAAATCAGCAGTTTTACGTGAGCAGTTTTGAGCGAAGCCAAATATTGGTTGTTAACAAAGAAGGGCGTGTCACGCAAAGCATTAAGACGGCTGGTACGCCACGAGGCTTAGCTATCACCGACGATGGTAGGTTATTGGTCACGCATGCGTTACTCGGACAAATTTCTATTTTCGACGTCAAAACAAAGCAGCCTGTTTTACAAAAAATAATTCAGTTACAAGATAGCCCTGCGGATGCGGTTTTAAGTAACCCGCAAGGTAAACCACGGTTACTCGATAATATTGTTATTTCGCCAGATGGGACGCAAGCATGGCTCCCTCATGTATTGTGGTCATTTGCGCATGATTTCCAATTTCAATCAACGGTTTTCCCTACTGTATCTATTATCGACTTAAGCGTGGGTAATGAGCATGAGATCGTGGATGAGCGTAAACAATTATTTAAACAAATTAATATTATTGAAAGTGGCAATCGCATTCGTATTATCTCTAACCCGCATGATGGGGCATTTACCCAAGATGGTAAAAAAGTTATTTTCACATTAGCTGGCTCTGAAGATTTATTGATTTTTGATCTTTCTCGTCAAGGTAAGAAAAATAAAAAACGTCATCGTCGCAAAAAATTTCAAGGTGGCGTCAAAGCAACACAAATATATCGTAATGTTCCAGGGGATAATCCGCGCGGCATTTTAATTAATGGTCGAGATCTTTGGGTACAAAATGCAATGTCGTTGGATCTGGTTAAGTTTGATACCGGTGCTGCTGGGCCTTTTGCTAAAGTTAAATTACGACAAGCCCATTTTGCACCCTTGGTTAAGCATGATCCCTTACCTAAGCAACTACGCCGAGGTAAAACATTATTTAATCGTGCCAATATGAGTGATGATCCCGATTTTCCGATGGCGGGTGATTTCTGGATGAGTTGTAATTCTTGTCACCTTGACGGCTTTAACTTTACCAATAAGCAATTGATGCAAGATGCTAAAAAAGATCGTTTTGAGAATGCCATTACTGGACATGTTGATGTTAGGAAAATGATTGCGGGTGATGTGGTGGGTGCTTACATTGATATTATTCAAAAAACACAAGGGGGCATGGGGGGCGATCCTCGTGAAGGTAAGTTGCCTGCGGTAAGTGTTGAGAGTCCGCCGATAGAGGTGGTAAAAATGATGTCGGCATTGAACGAATATGTGCGCTCTTCAGAAAATTTACCTTACCTTTCAACGTGGCTAAGACTCGATGATAAAAAGCGTTATACGCATCCGAGTGAGTGGATAAACTCTGCGGAGTGTGCAGAGTGCCATACGACCATTTACGACCAATGGGCAGATTCGAATCATGGGATGAAAATGGATCATCCTTATTATCGATTCCAAGAGGACTTTGCAGCCAAAGAAGAAGGTGAAGAATTTAGAGTGCTTTGCAGAGGTTGCCATGGTCCGCAAATGGTTATCAATAATGACGTTAAAGCCTTATCTGGTTTTGGAGATATGCATGAAAAAGGCGGACAAGCATTAAAAGATGCGTTAGCACATGGACAAGCCGTCAGTGAACGCGGGACGGGTTGCGTATTTTGCCACCGTATCACTAAAGCTGAAAATGCCGGTGGTAATACGGATATGACGGTGAACATTAAAGATCGAGATAGTTATATTTTTGAAAACTCATCAAATGCGTTATTAAAATGGCTATCAGAAAAACAAATAAATTCACTACCCAAAGCGCATAAAGACTCGTACTCAAATAAAGAGTTATATAACAGCTCCTTGTATTGTGCTACTTGTCATAATGAATTTACAACGGGGGGGGGCGCAAATATAAATGATAACTTTGGTGAATGGTTGGCATCTCCTTTTAACGATCCGGAACATCCAGAAAATAATAAAACCTGTATAGATTGTCATATGACACAAGATGTGACTGATTTTAATAATAAAGTCGGCGGGAAATCAACGAATGATGGGCCGATGAAGTCAAACTTACGCTCTCATCATTTTGTCGGCGGGAATTACTTCTTTACCGGAATGCGTAGCCCTGAGCATAAAAAAATGAGTATCGATATTTTGAAAACGGCATTAACGCTCACTATTGAGAAAAATGCAGGGCAGTTAATTGCACATGTAACCAATGTTAATTCAGGTCATGATATGCCAGGTGGCGCGCGCCGCCAAGTTTGGCTAGAAGTGATAGTGACCGACGCAAGCGGCGAGCAAGTTTATACAAGCGGGGTTATGAAAGATGGCTATATACCTAAAGATACACATCGATTTATTAAAATTGGCGTAGATAAAGAGGGGAAACCGGTGGGTTTACGTTTTTGGCGATATGTAAAAATTGGCCAAGATACGCGCATTAAATCAGGGCAAACACGTCAAGAATTCTTTGATTTACCGCCGAATATGCAGTATCCCATTACGGTGTCGACACGTATTTTATATCAGGTCTTTGCAAAAGGATTAACAGAAAAAGTACGTAAGGCATATCCAGATGAAAACATACCCGATCCAGAGGTTATTGAATTACAAAAAGTACAACGCACTTACAATAGCGCGCTGGAGAAGTAGTTGATTAAAGGGTGATGCGCGAAACGTGTCGTTATTATGCCAGCACCTAGATCTCGGCGTAATATTAAAGTGATGGATTTTATGTAAAGGTTGATATAATGATATATCAACCTTTTTCATATGCACTTTAATTTTATTGTTATCGTTTTGACTTCTTTCTTATTTTTTTTATTGTGCTTTTTTATCTTTTTTGCCGTTAATATGCAAAAATAGCCCTTTATGCGGGAGGGCTATGTTATGCGTATATTTTTTATGATATTAGTGTTTGTTTTTGCGCTTGAGCAGTACCACCTGTGGTGGGGTAAAAACGGCATGCAAGAAAATAAAGTGTTAGTTAAAGAAGTGGATTTGGCCATTAAAAGTAATGCTGAATTAATGAAACGTAATCAATTGATGTTTGCTGAAATAGATGATTTAAGGCAAGGTAATGAGGCGATCGAAGAGCGCGCTCGTAATGAATTAGGGTTGATAAAAGAAGGGGAAACTTTTTTTCGTATCGTTCCCAAAAAACATTAAAAAGAGGTTCTTTTGAAATTTACAGTAGTGATCCCAGCCGCTGGCATTGGTAAACGTGTAGGTGGCGATATCCCTAAACAATATTTAAAAATAGGGGCTAAAACTATTATTGAATACAGTTTAGCGCCTTTTATTGCCCATCCACACGTTCAGCGAATTATTGTGTCGCTTGCACGTAATGATGTTTGGTTTAAAAACTTAAGTATTGCATCTCATCCTAAAATTAAAATTGTTGAAGGTGGTGCTGAGCGTGTAGATTCGGTTTTAGCCGCTTTACATAAAATTGATCATAAGGATCATGTGCTTGTACATGATGCCGCGCGCCCCTGTTTACAAAAATCCGATTTAGATAAATTGATCAAGCATGTATTAAAAACGAAGCAGGGCGCTATCCTTGCCTCGAAAGTGCACGATACGATGAAGCGCAGTGATGCAAACAACAATATTATAAAAACAGTGCCTCGTGAAAGCTTATGGCACGCGTTGACGCCCCAAATGTTTAATAATGGCTTATTAATAAAAGCAATATTAGCGATGCAAGGGAAATGCGATATCACTGATGAAGCTTCTGCTATGGAGTTTTATGGGCAACCAGTGCAGTTGGTAGAAGGTCGCAGTGATAATATAAAAGTGACGCGTTTTGAAGATTTAAAATTAGCAGAATTTTACTTAAAAGGATAAAAGTATGATCCGAATGGGACATGGCTTTGATGTACATAAATTTGGTGGTGTCGGGCCGATCACTATTGCTGGCGTAAAAATACCTTATACACAAGGATTACTGGCACATTCGGATGGCGATGTTGCTTTACATGCTTTGTGTGATGCTCTTTTAGGGGCGTTGGCCTTAGGTGATATAGGGCGTCATTTCCCCGATACTGATGCACAATATGCCGGTGTAGATAGCCGAGAATTATTAAAAAAGGTATTTGTTTTGGTGAAAAACAAAGGCTATAAAATAGGTAATATAGATATTACCATCATCGCAGAAATGCCTAAGATGGCACCTTTTATTGATGAGATGCGATCGGTCATTGCCTCGCTTGTTGATGCGCAGATAGATCAAGTCAATGTAAAAGCGACGACCACTGAGAAGCTCGGATATGTTGGGCGTAAAGAGGGGATCGCAACACATGCGGTGACATTATTACTTAAACAGAGTGTTGAAATTTAAAATGACAGAAGAAACATCAAATAATGCATTTAGTCTCGATTTTAGTTTTTTATATGGAGAGCCTAAAAGTAATGCGCTTTATAAGCAATCTTGTAGCGACTTTATCGTCCGTGAAGATTTAGGTTTTGAGCTCACCGGTGAAGGTGAGCATGTGTGTTTATGGGTGCAAAAAATCGGTGAGAATACACAATACTTAGCGAAGCAACTTGCTAAATTTGCGGATATTCCCGCGCGCAATGTAAGTTACGCTGGCCTTAAAGATAGGCAAGCAGATACTTGGCAGTGGTTTTCATTGCATATCCCGGGGAAAATCACCCCTGATTTTAGTTTGTTTAGCGCTGAAGGGGTGACCATTCATAAAGTTATCCGTCATCATAAAAAAATTAAAACGGGCGCGTTAGCGGGTAATTATTTTGAGGTGACGTTACGTGAAGTTAGTAACAAAGTAGAACTTGAAAAAGCATTGATCAACATACAAAAAGGGGTGCCTAATTACTTTGGAGAGCAACGCTTTGGTTTTGGTGGTTATAATGTTCAAGCTGCGGAGCATATGTTTGCAGGGCGAAAAATTAAAGATAGATTTAAACGCGGTATGTATTTAAGTGCAGCGCGTAGTTATCTGTTTAATAAAGTGTTATCCGCGCGTATTGATGATGGTATTTATAATACGCCACTACTTGGCGACTGTGTGCAGTTTGTAAGTAACCGCTCTTTTTTCCCTTTGACTGAGCTTGATGAAGACGTTTTAACGCGCCTTCGCGATCGCCAAATATGTTTAACGGGCCCTTTATGGGGGGCTGATGAGCTAACTTCTGAGCTTGATGCGCTCGAGTATGAAACACAAAAATTAAAGCCTTATCCTATGTTGCAAGAAGGCTTAGCCAAAAATGGTTTAAAACAAGCACGTCGACATTTGTTATTAGTGGCTGATCAATTTTCAGCTCATTGGCACAATGAAAATACGCTGACGATCAAATTTTATTTGCCGTCAGGGTGTTATGCAACCAGTATTTTACGAGAACTCATTAAATGAGTTTATTGTTAAGTAATGATGATAGCGTGCATGCACAGGGGCTTAACGCATTATATTTAGCGTTAAAAAAACGAAATAAAGTGATAGTGGTCGCCCCTGATCGCAATCACAGTGGTGCAAGCCATGCATTGAGTTTAGAAGATCCTTTGCGTATGCAGGTATTGAAAAATGGTTTTGTAGCGGTAAGTGGCACGCCAACCGATTGCGTGCATTTAGCATTAAACGTTATCTGTAAAGAAAAGCCGCAAATGGTTGTCTCTGGTATTAATCACGGCGCTAATATGGGCGATGATGTTCTTTATTCTGGTACGGTGGCAGCTGCCATGGAAGGGCGATTTTTAGGTTTACCTGCGATGGCTATTTCGCTTGCCGGTAAAGAGCACTTTGCCTCGGCTGCTTTTTATGCGCAACTATTAGTTGAAAAATTATTACATCATGCTTTAGATGCTGATCAAGTACTCAACGTGAATGTACCCGATCTGCCCTTAGATAAAATCAAAGGTATAAAAGTAACGCGTTTAGGCAAACGCCATCAAGCTGAAATGTGCGCTGAAAGTAAGGATCCTCGTGGTCGAAAAATATTCTGGGTCGGCCCGCCAGGAAAAATAGCAGACGCCGGAGAAGGAACGGATTTTCATGCAATTAATCAAGGCTATGTATCTATTACCCCTTTAAAAATCGATTTAACCGCCACTGAGCAATTAGCCCCTCTTGCTGATTGGTTAGCAACCTCTAATTAATAACGAGACTGACAGTGAAAATTTTTTCCCCTATGTACAAAAAAGTTATGCTTTACTCCCAACATAAACATGCCGCTTATTACCTGTATTTTATGGCATTTGTTGAATCTATTTTCTGGCCTATTCCTGTGGATATTATGCTTGCCCCAATGGCCCTTTCAAAACCTAAAAGCGCTTGGAAGTTTGCATTTGGTGCGACGCTCTTTTCTGTTTTGGGTGGTGCTGTGGGATATTATATTGGACAGGCATTGTATACGCCGGTGGTATTACCTTTTATTGAGTTTATGCACTACCAAGATAAGATGTTAAGTGCGCAATCATGGTTCTCTCAGTGGGGAGTGATGGTTATTTTCATTGCAAGTTTTACACCTATTCCTTTTAAGGTTTTTACTATTAGCGCCGGTATCGTTGCTATGGCTTTTTGGCCTTTTATTTTAATTGCCTTGATTGGCCGCGCAATGCGCTTTTTTTTGGTGGTGACATTAATGGTTGTTGGAGGTCAAAAAATGGAAGAGAAGTTAAGTAAATATATTGATGTTTTAGGCTGGATTGTGGTGTTTGCTGCTGTTGTTTTATATTTATTTATGCAGTATTAAAGTATGCGTTACTTGTTTGGCGCTTTTATTTTAAGTTTTTTTCTATTGGGTTGCACCTCGATAGAGAGGCGCGCGCCAGTCAGTGATTTAACCTTAACTGGTTTTCAAAAACCACTGGTTCGAAAAGCAAAGGGATCAACTTATCAGGTACAAAAAGGGGATACGCTTTATAGTATCGCGTGGGTTAATAATCTACCGATAGATGCATTGATAAAAGTGAATCAACTTTCGCGTCCGTATACGATATATCGCGGTCAAGTTTTGATGTTACATAAACAGTCAAAAAAACATACTCACCACGCATCTGAAACGCCTAAAAAACAGACTTACCACGCATCTAAAGCGCCTAAAAAACATACGATCAAGGTGATTGAGCAAATTAAGCCCACATCTCCTCAGGCGCTAAAAAGTGATCCACATTACGAAAATGCACGAAAAGCGAAGATAAGTGCATGTACAGGGCAACGCTGTGTTAAAAAGACGCATAAAAAGCTTGTGCAGAAAAAAACAACAGTTTATGCTCAACCTTATGTTGATAAAAATGTGACTGTTGACAGGAAAAAAGTCAATGCATGGAAATGGCCCACTAAAGGCAAGTTGATAAAAACATTCTCTGCTTCTAAAGCCGGAATGAAAGGGATCAGCTTGAGCTCTCAACGTGGTACACCTATTTATGCGGCAGCTTCTGGTAAAGTGGTTTATGCTGGAAGTGGATTACGTGGTTATGGAAATTTGATCATTATTAAACATAGTTATGATTATTTAAGTGCTTATGCACATAATGAACGACTATTGGTACATGAAAATGAATCAATAAAACTAGGTCAAAAAATAGCAACAATGGGAGATAGTGGGACGAAGAATGTATTTTTACATTTTGAAATTCGCTATCGAGGTAAGTCTGTTGATCCGTTACGTTATCTGCCGAAACGTTAGATCTACACGGTTATTCTCTGGTAAGGTAAATTGCCTTTAGATAAGGTTATCACTCTCGACGGAGTGTTAATAAATATATTTAATATCAAGAGGTTTAACAACAATGACGATCGCGGTAAAAACAGAAAAGAAAAAAAAAGGGGTAAAGAAAGCTACGTCTTCTAAGCTAGCACCGAAGGTAACGAAAACAAGATCAAGCTCGGACACAAAGGTTATGGATGCCACACAATTGTATCTGGGTGAAATTGGTTTTTCTCCTTTATTAACGGCTCAAGAAGAAGTGTATTACGCAAGACGCTCTTTACGTGGTGACGATGTTGCCCGTAAACGTATGATCGAAAGTAACTTACGACTGGTGGTTAAAATATCACGTCGTTATACTAATCGAGGTTTATCTCTTTTGGATCTTGTTGAAGAAGGTAATTTAGGTTTGATCAGAGCGGTTGAAAAATTTGATCCTGAGAAAGGTTTTCGTTTTTCAACTTATGCTACCTGGTGGATAAGACAAACGATTGAGCGCGCCATAATGAATCAAACGCGTACAATCCGATTACCTATTCATATTGTGAAAAAATTAAACGTTTATTTAAGAACAGCAAGAGAGTTATCCCACTCGTTAACGCATGAACCAACGGCGGAAGATATTGCGTTAGCTTTAGATATACCTGCGAAAGATGTATCTAAAATATTAAAGCTTAATGAGCGCATTAGTTCGGTAGATATTCCTATTGGTAATAATTCAGATAAAGAGTTACTTGATATTATTCCCGATCGGAAAGAAATTATCCCCGAGAATGAATTAGAAAATGAAGATATGAAATTACGTATCGTTGAATGGCTTGAAGATTTAAACCCCAAACAACGTGAAGTATTGGCAAGGCGATTTGGCTTGTTGGGCTATGAGGCTGCAACACTTGAGAACGTCGGTAAAGAAATTGGCTTAACGCGAGAGCGTGTTCGTCAAATTCAAGTCGAAGCATTAAAATGCTTACGAGAAGTACTCTCTCAACAAGGATTATCGATAGAGTCATTATTTCATATTTAGTGATCGATAAACAAACGCACCGTTAGGTGCGTTTGTTTTTAAAACTATTATCTTTATATTTTTGGTAATAATATCATTGCCCAAGTTATCACGGTTAACACTAAGGCCACAAAAACACCTGCAGAGCCAATATCTTTAGCTCGGCCACTCAGTTCATGTATCTCTGCACCTATCCTATCTACCACCGCCTCGATTGCTGAATTGACAAGTTCCATTATGAGCACTAAAAATAAACATGCGATTAAAGCAAGCTGTTCAAGTGTATTGACCGGAAGCCAAAAAGTAAGTGTCGATAACACAACTAACAGAGATAATTCTTGTCGAAAGGCCGCTTCATGTATCCAAGCTGCTTTTAAGCCTTGTAATGAATATTTAGTTGCAAAAATAATGCGTTTAAGTCCTGTCATACCCGGTTTCATAGTGCTCCATTGATCCGTTTTAAATTTTATTATAATAACATGTTATTTGTACCCATGTTAGCTCAGATACTTTATCTGCCGGTGCAAACTACGCGTGATTTTAACGCTTGTACATTGTTATATGTTGTTATAAAACATTAATGTAGCGTCATACTCTTTCAAATTTAGATCGCGGATATAAACCCCAATTGGATTTCTGGTTGTGCATGATCTCGTGTTATGCGTTTTTATCTGTTGGCGTTTTACTCACAAAAAAGGTGAACTTAATATGCATAGGATCTTGTTGGCTGATGCCTAATTGTAATTGATTGCGATCGCAAATGTTTTGTACAATCGATAAGCCTAAGCCATGGCGGTTATTGTTACTACGTGCATTTTCGATGCGAAATAAAGGCTCATTTAATTGTATTAACTCACCTTCTGCAAAGGGGGTAAGTAGTTTATTCTCAATATTTATCTGTATTTTGTTTTCTTCAATTTCATTTATGACTAAAAATATTTCAGAGTGTGAAGGACTATAAAATAAAGCGTTATCGAGTAAATTAATTAAAATGATATGCAGGCTAAAAGTATCGATGCAGATCATCGAGAGAGCACTATTGTTAATAAATGTCAGGCGCTGCTTAATATCGCTATATTTAAAGGCAAGTTCATCGAGCAACTCAGGAATAAATATAGCTAAAGATAGGTTACTTGGGGCTAAATTAAAGTTAGGTGACGCACTGTGGTGTAATAATAATAAATTATTAACTAAATCTTTCATTTTTAGTCCGATACCAAGTACATCTTCTTTATAGGTCGATGCAATACAAGGCTCATTAGGGTATTTTATTAATATTTCACTGAGGCTAATGAGCTCTGCTATCGGCGTTTTTAATTCATGTGCTATATCGGCTGCTAGTCTTTTCTCTTTTTTGAGTAGCGTATAATTACTTTGAATAAAATGATTTAAATCATCTCGGATAGGTTCAATTTCTTCTATTTTTAATGTCGAAGAAGGTAGCTGAGTACGTCCTGCGCTGATGTCGATCGTTTTAAGCTGCTCTACGAGTTGAAAAAGAGGGAAAAGGCTTTGGCTTATCATGTGGATCAATGCGTAACGCATGAACAAAACGCTTAAGAAAAAGCCGCTGATTAAAATGCCATCAATTAAATATTCAATAAAATGAACACGTGATGCTGGGACGGCTAGGGTCATATAAACTGCATTATTGAATGTTGAGGCGCCCTCGTTTAAGTTGTTTTTTTGGGGGGCTAAAAAATGGCAAACAATGCTTTTTCCAGATCGTCCGTCGGGTAAGGTAACATCATAGATTTGATAGCTATCGAGGGGGATCTCTGTGCGTAGCAGGTTTATATCTGGAAATGTTTGTAGTGAAACGGATCGTATCGAGCTTTTGTTTTTCCATAATTGAAAATATTGTGGGTTTTCTGTGTCTGAAAATTCAGTTAAAAATTTACTTTTCAAATCAAAAAACAATTCATTTTCATTCATATAGGCCAATGATTTCATATAATTCGATTTTTCTATTAGCGCATTTTCAAAAGATTCTAAGGCGAGATTATCTACATTTTGATCAATAATAAAAAAAGTAAAACCGACGATACATGCAATCATTAAGGTTATTTTTTTGACTAAGCTTTGTTTAATTGAGCGCATTTTTATTACTCACATAATATCCAAAACCACGTTTGTTTTGGATCAGAGGCTCGGCGCCAAGTTGGCGTATTTTTTTTCGGATCGTTGATAAATGTGCTTCAATACAATTTTTTGACAGGCTCTCAAAAGAGCCTGCTACCGCTTCACTTATTTGCTCTATATTGATGACTCGATTAGGCGCTAAAAATAAGCATTCAATAATTAAAAATTCATTTTTGGTGAGGTTAATTAATTGTGATTGGTAGGTCAGTGTTTTAGTAAATAAATCTAGCGTATATTGCGATATCGAGATTTTATTGTTTTTATTAGTGATATTGCCACGACGTGCAATCGATACTATCCGTGCATGTAATTCATCGAATGAGAAAGGTTTGGTCATGTAATCATCCGCACCCGATAAAAGGGCATCTATTTTATCAGCGGGTAGGGACTTTGCCGATACCACAATTACTTTTGCTTGTTTTCCCATCTTTCTGAGCGTTTTTAATAGGCTGATCCCATCGACATGTGGCAACATTAAATCTAATAAAATGAAATCATAATCATTACTTAAGCACATACTTAACCCTGTTGAACCATCACCACTGGTATCGACACTGAACCCCAAATGTTTAAATCCCACCATTAAGCTACGTCGCAGGGGCTCTGAATCTTCAATAATAAGTAACTTCATGTTTATCCTTTGTTGCAAGTAGAAAATAGATCTAAATTATTATCCTTTAAGCGGGTATTTACGCCTAATAATCCAAGCATACTGTGGAAAAAATTGTCATGTGAAAGACCGCCAATAGCCCCTTTTTTACGTATACAGGCGCTATCAAAGCTATGTGCTTGCATATATTGCTCAGGTAGCCAGAAGGACCAAGGTACATGAGTCTGTTCTTTTGGGGCAAAAGCATAAGGCGTACCATGTAAATATAAGCCTTTTTCACCTAAGGATTCACCATGATCTGAAATGTAAGTTAATGCAACATTGTAATTACTTTGTTGCTTTTGTAACGCTTTAATTGCGAGAGAAACAATAAAATCGGTATAGACGAGACTATTGTCATAAACATTGACTATCTCTTCATCGGTGCAATGTTCGATGTCTTTTTGATCGCATGAGGGTGTATAGCGACTTTTCTCACTTGGGTAACGCTGCCAATAAGTAGGGCCGTGGCTACCTTTAAGGTGTAAAACGATAAGGCGATCGATGTTGTTTTTAGTGGCCAGTTGTTGCTTTAATTCACTAATAAGTGCCTCATCAAAACAATTATTTGAAGAGCAATATGGTTTTTGATTTTTTGTGGATACTTCTATTTTCGACAAACGCTTTGCGACGCCTTTATCCCCGCCATCATTTTCGATCCAAGTGATACTAACACCACTTTTTTGCATGATATCTAATAAATTATCTTCTGTGGTTGCGCGCGCTTTATTGTAATTGGCTCTGCTCATGTTTGAAAACATACAAGGCACAGATAAAGCGGTGTAAGTACCACAAGAACGCGTATTTAAAAAAGGGATCATATCTAATGATTTAGTATAGGGAGATGAATTTCTTGTATAACCATTATAAGTATAATTTTGAGCGCGGGCAGTTTCACCTAACACCACGACGACTAAATTAGGTTTGTTATTTTTTGTGAGCGACAATGTGGCGTCATTTCCGAGCTCTTTAAAAGGTAGCACCTTAGTCAGGTATTGGTGGTTTAGATATCTTACGAAATTAAAGGCATATGCCGGTAAGATCATTTTATTTAAGTAGGCATTGTTTCTGCCGATCGATGCGTAATCTTTATAATAAAAGAAAGCAATGAAAAAGATAATAAGGCAGGCACTTACTACGAGTATGGCGCGATGTAGTATTTCTTTAGCGATATTTTTGGCATATTTTATTTTGATGAAAAAAAGTAAAATAGCAGGAAGAGCGCCCAAGACAAGAAAATACATGACGCTGTATGCATTGAGATAGGTAAGTGACTCATTTAAGTCTGTCGATAAAAGGTTTTCAATCATCGTCGTATCAAAGAGCACATGGTATTGCTTTGTGGCGTAAAAACTCAGTGATGACGTAAGGATCAAGGGGATCATGATTATTTTAAATAAATAGGGCAGTGAGATACAAGAAAAAACAATAATAAAAGCACTTAACAACAAAAGGGCGCCACTATATGCCACTAATGGAGGGCTACTTTTAGCTAAATCAAAAAATAATTGCAATAAGGGCTGATTAAATATCAGCGCATAATAAGCACTTAAACATAAAATGAGCGTGTTCATTTTAAAGACTAAGTGTTTTTCTTTTAATTGTTTTAAAAAATTTAAAATCATCTCTAATATCCATCCAATAATAAAATCAGGCCTAATATATAAGATGAAACTTAAGGTTAACTTAAGACAAACTTAAGTTAAGTTTTAAATGAAAATATAACTTAAGAAATGCCTATTATCAGGTAAATAGAAGGCTGACAGGCTAACTAGTAAGGTCATTGTCATCATTGGGATTGTCATTGTAAAAGTGACATTAAGGATTAGACCGTTTTGATGGGGGTGACTCTTTTAAGCTTTATTACCTAACTATTTACCTTGCGGTATGCCAATGCGGGATGTTGAGAGACAATAGTTATGTTCAGGGATGGATAATAATGTGATGTATAAAATTAAATATAAAGCATTTACGCTGATAGAATTATTAGTGGCGTTGTCGATACTCAGTCTTTTACTTAGCCTTAGTATTCGCGGTTACGATGCGTTAGTGACGCCACAACTCCTGCGCGCTCGTGTCGAGCATGTTTATCATTTTTTACGTAGCGCGCACGCCAAAGCCATCACTTTGGATAAAAAAGTATATGTGTATTTTTGTAACCCTAAAAGTCCAAGACAATGGGAAATGTTAATGAGTACATTATCTAGGTGTGATTGTTTATCTCCCTCATCTTGTTTATTAGAGGGGCGAAAAGTGAGTATAGAGCTTAGTGATGCTAAGTCGTTATTTGTAGAGGCGCACGACATCACCTTTACCGGTAAACGCATCTCTTATATGCCGATGCGCTTTAGGATCAATGCGGGCAGTATTACCATATCTGATAAGGCGGGGCGCCGTTTAAAAATAATTCAATCAATACAACGTTTAAAAGTGTGCGCGCCACACAAAACGCTGTGGTCTTATAAAAAATGTTGAACATAAACAAAGGACTTTCATTAACGGAGTTATTACTGTCTCTTTTATTTGGCTCTTTGTTATCGTTGATGCTATTTAATGTTTATCTGCAAAGTAGTACGCATGCTTTAAATAGCCTTAAATATATGCGTTTACGTAACGATTTACAGTCTCTTATGTGGGTGATGGAATATGATATTAGGCGAGCAGGTTATGGTGGTGATAACTATCAAGTCGGTGATTTAAAAAATAAAAGTATTGATATTAATGACGCTAAAAATTGCATTGTTTTTTATTACAATCATGATCAATCGTTATCATTACAAAGTCGTCATAAAATGGGTTTTTTATTTGATCCCAATACCTTTCAAATTTTTGTTGCCTCGAATGTATTACCCCGCGCGAGTCAATGTTCATCTAATCGTTGGCGTGCATTGTCAGATGTACACTTTATAAAAATTACCGCCCTTGTATTTACTGAGCAGGTCATCATAAAAAATCACAAAACGACACATTATGTGCATATAAAATTACAAGGTGAGTTAACTGGCGATCCTCGTTATATTTACACTTTAAAGACAACACTACGCTTAAGAAATATATCCTCTGCAGAGACTCTATCGCTTCAAAATTAAAATGTATCAAGCCATTTTGGTGCTCGCGCCAATAACACTTTGGTGTAGCAATCAATGAAAAGGGGATCCTTCATAACAAGGTTGCGCCTGAAAGTTTATTCGAGCCAGTGGCATATAAAGATTTTTTATTTAACATGGGAATATAATTGGCTTTTCGGTATCATATAGTTAAGTGATAATTGTTTTTTCTTCTTTATATATTAACGCTGTTTTTAATCAATAATCATTGCTTTTAAAGCGTGTACTATACGCGACCGAATAACAGATTTTAGTTTGTTTTTTTGGGTTTCTTTTTTATTTTTATCATGAGGTGTTTGTGTGTTTACGCTTAAGGCTAAATCGTGGTTAACAACCTATTTTATTAATTTCTATTTTATATGGGGTATTTTCCTGCCTTTTTGGGGAATTTGGCTCGTTGGTGAAGGCGTAACCACAGAGCAAGTTGGTTTATTGTTCTCCGTAGGGCTAATATTACGTTTTATGAGTAGTTTTACGGTGTTACCCCTCGTTTCAACAGGGAGCGCAACGCTAAAATTAATACGTATTCTTAGTTTTATTCTTTGCATCTCATTTAGTGCCCTTTTTTATCTTAACGATTATTTCTGGCTGGCGAGTATTACGCTTTTTATTAACTTTATGATGGCCCCGATGATGCCCCTTGGGGATATTATTGGTAGCCGTTTAGTACAACAAATTAAACTCGATTATGGCAAAGTACGTTTATGGGGCTCTCTTGCTTTTATTGCAGGATCAACCATGGTTGGTTGGTTAATTTCTGAATTTGATTTACAGGTCATACTCTATTTAATTGTTTTAGTCTCTGTGCTCATGTGCTTTTTTACCCTTGCCAAACTCACTCCCAAGCTCGTTGATGTCGAAGAAAAAGACAGGAAAAAAACATCATTATGGTTACTGTTTAAAAAGCCTGAAGTATTTTTGTTTTTATTAATCGTTGGCTCTATCCAAGGTAGTCACGGTGCGTACTATGCTTTTAGTACCATTTATTGGGACAGTGTAGGCCTTGCAGGTAAAGACATTGCTTGGTTATGGGGAATTGCAGTTTTTGCTGAAGTACTGGTATTACGTTTTAACCAACAACTGTTTTCACGTTGGTCGATTAAACAAATGATATTACTGGGGCTCATCGGTGGCATCATTCGTTGGAGTGTTTTTTCTTTTACCACTGATTTTTATGGGTTAATGGCTATCCAAACATTCCATGGTTTAACGTTTGCCGTCACACACCTTGCCGCGATGCGTTATATCAGTCGTCAAAAAAGTTCACATTTAGTGGCTTATCAAAGTTTATATTCGGGTGTTGCTTTGGGGCTTATGATGGCTATATTTACTTATATTGGTGGCATTACATATGAGCAGTTACAAGGTAACTTGTTCCTCTTGTCAGCTGCATTACTCTTACCTGTTTTTGTCTTGTTAAAAATATGGAAAGTAAAAGAGTGAACTATTATGAAGATAAAGTGACTAATTATTGCCTTTATTTTTTCAGAAGAGTTGAAAAAGGCATAAAGAGCCCTTATCTTTTTAAGTAGTTATTAAGGATTTGATCATTAAGGAATAGATATGTTTGCTCGATTATTTGTAATTTTTAGTGCTGTTTCACTATTAGAAATATTTGTACTTGTTAAAGTGGGCAGTTTTTTGGGGCCATGGCCTACCGTTGCATTGGTATTAGTCAGTGCGTTAGTCGGGTCAGCTTTAGTGCGTAGCCAAGGCTTGCAACTTATACAGCAATTACAACAACGCATAGCGCAAGGTGAAATGCCAGGGCAGCAACTGATTGAAGGCGGAATGTTATTAATGACGGGCGTTCTTTTAGTGACGCCCGGCTTCGTGACCGACTTTTGTGGATTATTATTATTACAACCGAATATTCGAGCCAGTATAGCGCGCGTTATTTTGTCTACTATAAAATTAAATCCAGCATCAATGTCTACGGGGTTTTCTCAAAATAAGCCTTTTAAAAATGAAAGTTTAGGAGATGGAGATATTATTGAAGGTGAGTTTGAGCGTAAGGATGATGATAAATAAAGTTTGAGCTGGATCACGTTATTAGTTTTTTTAACCTTAAAGATGTTGTTTTACAAGCGGAAAGTGCAGATTTACTTTAACTTTTGGTATATTTCACTATCTTGTCATCTTGTTATGTAAATAATATGAGCAAATGCATATTATTCGTTATAGGCGCACAGAGGTAAAGATGAATATTAAAAATTCAATCACACTAAGAAGTTTTAAAAAATATCACCCACGACAAATTGCTAAGTTTGTAAAAGGATTTTTTAATGGACGGATTTTTATTGTTGGATTAGGTCGTTTACGTGTTATCGAAGGTAGAGTCGTTGCTTATCAATACCAGAAGAAACAACAAAATATTCTTATTGTAGTGAGTGAGATAAATCAAATCATTACAGAAATGTCACAGCGTAAACAAGTACTAAATTAACGCTGAGTTCACCTTTTGAAAAGCCACATCATTTGATGTGGCTTTTTTACAAAATAATTCTTTATCCTCTTGATATTCAGATTACTATCCCCATTTAGTTAGTACACCACATCATATTAAATCTAAGGAAAAAAAATGACTATTCGTCCTTTACATGATCGAATTATTTTAAAACGCATGGAACAAGAAACTACATCTGCTGGCGGTATCGTCTTAACGGGTAGCGCTGCTGAAAAGTCGACTCGCGGTGAAGTTATTGCAGTGGGTCATGGTCGTATTCTAGAAAATGGTGATGTACGTCCATTAGATGTAAAAGTCGGTGATGTTGTTATTTTTAGTGATGGTTACTCGGTAAAAACAGAAAAAATTGATGGCGAAGAATTGTTGATTTTAAGTGAAAATGACATTCTAGCGATTGTAGAATAATTAAATAAGTTAAATCGAGTTTATCAAATAAGGAAAAAAAGATGTCTACGAAAGATGTAAGATTTGGAAATGACGCACGCGTTAAAATGTTAGCGGGTGTAGATATATTGGCAAATGCGGTAAAAGTAACATTAGGTCCTAAAGGCCGTAATGTAGTTATCGATAAAGCGTTTGGTGGCCCACAAATAACTAAAGATGGTGTGACGGTTGCTAAAGAAATTGAACTTGAAGATAAGTTTGAAAACATGGGTGCTCAAATGGTGAAAGAAGTTGCTTCTCAAACCAATGATGCTGCCGGTGACGGAACGACTACTGCAACTGTGCTTGCACAAGCTATCATCGTTGAAGGCCTAAAAGCGGTTGCTGCGGGTATGAACCCAATGGATCTTAAACGTGGTATTGATAAAGCAGTAAAAGCTGCCGTTATTGAATTAAAAGCTATTTCTACGCCTTGTTCTGATCCTAAAGCGATCACACAGGTTGGTACTATTTCTGCTAACTCTGATATTGAAATTGGTGAGATCATTTCTGAAGCGATGCAGAAAGTGGGAAAAGAAGGCGTGATCACTGTTGAAGAAGGTCAAGGTCTTGAGAATGAATTAGACGTTGTTGAAGGTATGCAGTTTGATCGTGGTTACCTATCTCCTTATTTCACAACGAATCAAGAAATGGGTACTGTTGAACTTGAAGCGCCATTTATTTTATTAGTTGATAAAAAAATCGGTAACATTCGTGAACTATTACCGACACTTGAAGCCGTTGCGAAAGCATCTAGACCTCTTCTTATTCTTGCTGAAGATGTTGAAGGCGAAGCACTTGCTACATTGGTTATTAATAACATGCGCGGCATTGTTAAAGTTGCAGCGGTAAAAGCACCTGGTTTTGGTGATCGTCGTAAAGCGATGTTACAAGATATTGCAGCTTTAACTGCGGGTACTGTTATCTCTGAAGAGATTGGTTTAGATCTTGAAAAAGTACAACTTTCAGACTTAGGTCAAGCAAAACGTATTGTTATCAGTAAAGACGAAACAACCATCATTGATGGTGCTGGTGATCAAAAAACTATTCAAGCACGTGTTAGTCAAATTAAACAACTGATTGAAGCTTCATCATCTGATTATGATAAAGAGAAACTACAAGAGCGTAGTGCTAAACTTGCTGGCGGCGTTGCTGTTATCAAAGTGGGCGCAACCACTGAAGTTGAAATGAAAGAGAAAAAAGATCGTGTTGATGATGCATTGCATGCAACTCGTGCTGCGGTTGAAGAAGGCGTTGTTGCGGGTGGCGGTGTTGCATTAGTACGCGTTGCTGAAAGACTTAAAGACTTAAAAGGTGACAATGCGGATCAAAACGTAGGTATTAGCGTCGCTTTACGTGCGATGGAATCTCCACTTCGTCAAATCGTCAGTAACTGTGGTGAAGAAGCGTCTGTTGTAACGAATAAAGTACAAGAAGGCGAAGGTAACTACGGTTACAATGCAGCAACGGGTGAATACGGTGACATGCTTGAAATGGGTATCTTAGATCCTACTAAAGTAACGCGTAGCGCATTACAATTTGCAGCATCTGTGGCGGGTTTGATGATCACAACAGAATGTATGATCACAGATACACCAACGCCAGCATCTGCTGGTATGCCTGAAATGGGCGGTATGGGTGGCGGTATGGGCGGTATGATGTAAGCCTATTGCCAAATACTAGAACTTTCTAGTAAAGCCCGTAAGCTTAGTGTTTACGGGCTTTTTTATTGATTTTTTATTAAATTATTTTATATAAACCTATCAAATCAAACGTTAACAGATAAATTTTTAGCTAAAAATACAAATCAACTCACGTTAAAATAACCCACAGCCAGATCTCATATTGACTATGTTAGGGAGGAGTTATCAATTAATTTTAACGCATCGATTATGTTTGAACGTCAGTGAAATAGCCGGGAAACAGAAAAACCAGACAGTGTTGAATTAAATGAAAGTATCTGTGCGCTTGTAAAGATTGGCATCAATAAAGTTCAAATAGATAAACTGCTCATTGTTCTCGTATAACCGTTTATAAGGCTCTTTCTAATTAGTTTGTGATACTCATTCTCCAGTAGTCATACTTACTTTCACTCATTTAGTGTGTAGCATCATTAATACAAAAGCTAAGCCGAATCACCGTTCGATACCTCTTAGTTACTACATATATCCACCATTAATGTTTCTCTAGTAAGTTATACGTTATTCTTTTATTTGTAAGTTACATCAAACCGACTTAATAGTTTTAGCCAACCAAAAGGAGTAAAGTATTCATCAATGATTTTCAATTTATTTCAAGGTAAAATAACTCGAATGATTAAGCCAAATTGGGATATATTTAAAGCTAAATTCTCGGAAAATCCACAATATCATTTTGAATGGTTTTGCTATCTATTATTTTGTAAAGAAACTAAGAAAATATATGGTGTCTTTAGGTATAAGAACCAGTCTGCTATAGAGACCAATCCTGTTGATATTGACGGTCATTGTATAGGTTTCCAATCTAAGTTTTATACTACTACTTTATCAAGTAATAAAGCTGAGTTAATTAGTACTTTAGAAAAAGCTAAGCGAGATTACCCAAAGCTTACCAAGTTGCTTTTGTATACAAATCAAGAGTGGGGGCAAGCTTATCCCCAAAAAAACAATCCAATCAAAAAAGCAGTAAAGTCTGCCACACAAATAGAAATTGAGAATAAAGCTAGTCAACTAGGCATAGTTCTAGAGTGGAGAACAGCTAGTTACTTTGAATCTCCTTTCGTATCTCAGACTTGTGCTGACATTGGTAAATACTTTTTTATTAGTAATAATTCTTTATTTGATCTTATCAATGCGCAGGAGCGTCATACACAGTCAATATTAAAGAATATTAAACAAAGCATTCCGTTCAAGGGAAATGATATATCTATTGAACGAGCAAGTGTTTTAGATTCATTAAAAGAAACCTCAAATAAAGTATCAATAGTGTGTGGCAAAGGAGGCGTCGGTAAGACTGTTGAGATTAAAAAGTTCTACCAAGAGTTTAGATATTCTCAACCAATTTTTGCATTCAAGGCTAATGAATTCGAAATTAATGAATTAGACGACCTTATTAAAGGCTGGTCTACAGATGATTTTTTAAGTCTTTTTGGTGATTCGCAGGATAAGGTCTTAGTTATTGACTCTGCCGAAAAATTGATGGATTTAAACAACCAAGAACCTATTAAAGAATTTATTGATTTATCGGTAGCACGTGGCTGGAAGATTATTTTTACAACAAGAGACCATTACTTTGATGATCTTAACCATCTTTGCTTAGACGTCCTTGATGTAATACCAAATAAACTTTACATACCAGAGTTAACAGAAGATGAGTTAGATGGGTTAGCAAACAAGTATTCCTTTAATGTGCCAAGTGATTCAAGATTACGGAGCTTATTAAAATTGCCTTTTTATTTAAATGCATACCTCAAATTTTACAATGGAGATACGAAACAACCATTGGATACGATAAGATTTAAGGATCATCTATGGAACAAAAAGATTAAGAACGGAGATATAAAAAGGGAAAAAGTTTTTAGCGAACTGGCTTTTCAACGAGCTAATACTGGTAAATTTTATTTGTCTGTTACAGCTGAAGATATAGAAGCTGCTGATGCGTTATCAAAGGACGAAGTTCTTGGTATAGATGGTACTTCATTCTTTATTAGTCACGATATATATGAAGAGTGGGCACTAGAAAAATTTATTGATATTAGTTTTAAAAATAAGTTGTCAACACTAGCGTTTTTTACTTTGATAGGAAATTCTCTAGCCATAAGAAGAAGTTTTCGCTTATGGCTATCAGAACAACTGTTTGTTAACGAAACAGAAATAAAAAGCTTTATTGAAAATGCAATCGATGATGATGCTATAGAACCTATCTGGAAGGATGAGGTAATCACGGCGGTTTTACTGTCTGATTATTCATATACTTTTTTTGATAGTTTTGAAACTGAGCTTTTACAAAATAATTTAGAGTTGCTTCAACGTATTAATTCTATTTTACGTATTACTTGTAAAGAAATTGATAACTCAAAGCTTAACCGGTTAGGTCTCAAGCTAAGTGATATTACCTATTTTACCATACCTAAAGGTGCTGGCTGGTCGGCCTTTATAAACTTCATATTCGATAAAAAAGATAATATTGGTTTAGTAAATTTAAAGCCATTTATTTCAGTACTAAACGAGTGGAATAGTTCCGTAAAACAAGGAGAAACTACTCGTAAGGCGAGTTTGTTATGCCTTGAATATTATAGATGGCTTGAATCTGAAGATTCCTATATTGGAAGTGGAAAATTTACAGATTCAGTAATTAAAACCATTGCATATGGCGCAAATGAAATAAAAACAGAGCTTGCTCTTGTAATAGATGAAATATGCGGATTACAAAAAGAATCGAAGAACATTCCTTATGAGCATCTTGCAAAATTAATATTGAAAAAACTAGATGGGGTGTATATAGCAAAAGCTCTACCGGAAAAAACGCTGGAACTTGCAAATTATTGCTGGTTAAAAAACCATCAGTCAGATGGTTTTTCTAGAAGGCACCGAGATGCAGAAAATATATTTGGTGTTGTGGATGGCTATGATTTTAATTATCACCCTGAAAGTGCATTCCAAACGCCAATTTTTAACTTGCTTGGCTTTAGTCTAAAAGCAACTGTAGATTTCATACTGGGCTTTATAAATCAAGTTACCCTAAATTTGGTTAATCACTATGGTAAGGATAAGTTTTACACACATGAATTAACTATAGGTGATAGGACTAATAAAATTTATATAGACGAAGACTTATGGAGTTCATATCGCGGTGCTGGTAATACGCCTAATCTCATCAAATCTATATTGATGGCTCTGGAAAAGTTTCTCTTAAAAAATGTAGAACATTTTACAGGCGATAATTTAGAAGCATGGCTTAAATATATGCTGAAGAATACTAACTCTTCTGCAATATGCGGTGTTATTAGCAGTATTGTCCTCGCAAATAAAGTTAAGCTTTTTAATGTTGCAAAAATATTGTTTGAAGTTAAAGAGTTTATTAAATTTGATACAGCTAGATTAGTATTCGATAGCCAGCATAAAGCTCAACTAGAGATGTTAGGAAATATGACTGGTGGCTTTCAACATGAGCAATGGCATCACAATGAAAGAGTTAAGGCGTGTGATGCTAATCATAGAGCCAACTCTCTTGAGAAGCAGTGTTTATGCTATCAAGTATTTGCTCAGGAAGGTGTTGATGAGGCTGAAGTCCAACGTAGGAAAAAAGCTATATGGGAGTTGTTGGATAGTTATTATGGCGAATTAGAAGTTGATAAAGACTTAAAAAACTCAAAATTATGGCGAATGAGTTTGGCTAGGATGGACAGTCGAAAAATGGACATAACGACAGAGGAAGTTGAAGGGAAAATTGCGGTTTACTTTAATCCTGAGTTAGATCCTGATCTCAAAGATATGTCTAAAAGTCATCAGGAAAAACAACAACAAGATAACAAGTTCTTGCCTCTATGTCTTTGGGCGCGCCATAAAATTGATAAAAAGGAAGACAGTAAAAAATACGAACAATATGAATATGATCCAAATCAGGTCATAGCTGACTTAAAAGATCTTTTTGAAAAGTTAACCGATGAAGAAAACCCACCTTCTGAAAACTTTGTGCTTTTTAACCGCTACACACATATATATGCGTCAGCAGCACTTATAAAATACTACCATACTGTATTAGATGAAAATGACTTAAGCTTTTGTTTGAGAATTATAGAGGACTGTCTAAATCAACTTTTTAATTATGATTATCGATATCAAATACGCGATGGTATGGATGCATGCTTTACTGTTATCTCTGATTTATTCGTGATTTCCCCTGAAAATATATCTATTTATAAAGTGATGCTCATTGCAGGGTTAATGAGGACAGACTCTACAACTATGATGGGTTCTCAAAGATTTAATGCTTTTGCCATTGTGGCGATAGTAGAGTTGTGGAACATCTTTGATAAAGATGTTCAAGCTATTTACTGGGGATATTTAACTTTATTTCCTATCTATATTGAGCTTATAGACACTATTAGAAAAGAGGGCGCTGAGCGTAAACAGTTTAATATTGACCTTTCTGGGGTATGGGAAAGATTATTTGAAGAGAATGAAAGTATTTTAAAAAACATTGAAATTAACAATATAGTTGAGCTTAGTGAGGCTGATTATACCCCGTTTGATTTACACACTAAATCGGTGGCAATTTATATACTTCCTAATGATTCAAGAGCGTGGGTACTTGACTCTTTTAAATGTTTAATTAATACGTCTGTGAATACTATTTTTGGTGATGACAGAAGGAATTCTAATAATTATCAGGCTAGGCATGATTTTTTAAGAAAGTTTTCTAGTTACTTATTATCCGTACAAACTTGTTATATTCCTGAGCTTATAAACCCACTGTTAGAGCAGTTTAATTTGTCAGAAGGTGCTGCAGATTTATTAGAAGAAATAGTTAGAGCGCAAGATGGGCTAAATTCATACGAAAACTTCTGGCTAATTTGGAATTTATTTAAACCCAAGGTGATTCAGCTGGCTCAGGAGAAACACTTAAGCTATCGTTTTGAAAAAATAGTGAAAAATTATTTGTTTGCTCTATCATTGTGGAAAAAAGATGCGAAAAATTGGCATACGTTAAAAGATAAGAACTCACGTTTCTTTAATGAAATGGCAGGAAAACTTTCTAATTCTCCATCAACTCTCTATTCATTTGGAATGTTACTAAATGGCATAGGAAGTCAATATTTACCCCAAGGAGTAGGTTGGATAGCCAAAATTATAAAAACGAATAGTGCTTTATCAAAATCTGACTTAAGTGATGATACTATTTATTACCTCAAAGTTTATATGAGAACGTTTCTGTATCGAGAAAGAAGTAAAGTGCGCCGTACTCCTGAATTAATGGTCAACACATTGATAATTCTTGACTTGTTAATTGATCAAGGAGAAGTCTCTGGGTACTTAATGAGAGAAAATATTCTATAAATAAAACATAGAAAGTTGATTGTATTAAAGTTAAGTACCTAAAAATAATTTTGAGGTACTTAACTTTATATTATAGAGTGCAACTATCTTGACTGCGACCGATAACTCTAGGGTTTAATAAGGGGGATCTTTGTTTTTGATGTTATTTCATTTAAATCAGCTTGTTGTTATCTTATGGGCGGTATGATGTAAGCCTATATTGTTGATTTAGGTTGTTATAAAATAAGAGCTTAAATCTACATGTAAACAAAGAAGGGATGCTTAGTTGAAGACAACGGCATCCTTTTTTTATCTCTTTTTTTAGTTATAGTTCCATTCTCATTTTTTAAGCGCCACCCTGATCGCTATTTTGTCGATTGAATTTTAATATCTTATCTGAAATGTAATAATATGTATTAGATTATTGAATAGGCTGTCATTAATTCGTTTTACTTTAAAGAATGATTATACCGAAGGAATTAATTAAGTTTTCAAGTATTGCGCAGGAAAAATTAACTCTAGCAATGCATGAGTTGTAGGAGATAGTTGTTTTCACTTCAAAACTCACAACGCAGGTAGGGATAATTTCAACAAGCAAGACGGGTAACCTTTTTAGTTCCTTTGGTATTTAACCAAGGTATCGATCTATTGACCTATATTCTCCACCTGCACTGTCTGATGTAAGTTAACTTTCATTTGAGGAATAGTAATGCTTAAAACGCCGTTAAAAAAACACCTTTATTTTATTGGTGATATACATGCAAGGCACCATAAACTGGTCGCTTTATTAGCACATATAGATTTTGATATTAATGTGGCGAGTTCAGCACTAAAAAGTGGGCAATTAGTTTTTATGGGTGATTTAATCGATAGCGTCCCAAGTTGTGATGGCGACCATTTAGCTTTACTTGAGCAGGT
Organism: Psychromonas sp. CNPT3; assembly: GCF_000153405.2. Classification (NCBI taxonomy): domain Bacteria; kingdom Pseudomonadati; phylum Pseudomonadota; class Gammaproteobacteria; order Alteromonadales; family Psychromonadaceae; genus Psychromonas; species Psychromonas sp. CNPT3. Next base: position 2,347,102 of record NC_020802.1, on the reverse strand, counting down.
TGAATCTTTAGTGAAACATGAGCATGCTTTTTGTTTATTGGGCAATCATGAGTTTAATGCCATTGGTTGGATGACTAAAAAAACAGATGGAAACTGGGCGCGAGCACATAATAAAAACAATAAAATACAACATCAAGCTTTTTTAGAGGCGGTTATAGAGGGCTCAAAAGAGCATGAACGTTGGATAGCTTGGTTTAAATCATTACCTCTGTTTATTGATTTTGGGGAAGTCCGAGCTATTCACGCTTGCTGGGATGAAAAGGCTCTTGCGCGTCTTAAACCCTATCTAAACTCTGATAATAGTTTAAAAGAAGCCCATTGGCAGGATGCGTTTGATGAAAGCCATGAGCTGTTTACCTTGTGTGAAATCTTATTAAAAGGACCAGAAAGGGAGCTTCCTACCGGCGACTCCTTTGTAGATAAGACAGGTAAAGTACGTACTCGTGAACGCATTAAATGGTGGGGTGACGCATTATCTGAAGAGATAATAAAGCCTGTTGTCATTGGTCATTATACGTTATCTGGCTTACCTGAAGCCTTATCTGAAAAAGTGTTGTGCGTTGATTATAATGCAGCAAAAGGCGATAACCCTTTAGTGTGTTGCTCTGTTGAGTTGGCACCTGCGGACAAGGTAGCGTCTGTTAGCAATTACATTTTTCATTATGTCAATAAACCTAAATAGCGTAGGCGGGTGTAAAAATACGTTTAAGATTTGAAATGAAGATTCAAAATGTATTTAAGTTAAAACTTGTACATAGTCGCTTGTAGTCATTCCCTAAAGGATAAGGCATTTAAAAAAACAAACGTAAATCGGTAAAGCATCTTGATAGTGTACTTATACCAAGGAATTAATTAAGCTTTCATCTATTGCGCAGGAAAAATTAACACTAGCAATGCGTGAGTTGCAGGAGATAGTTTTTCTCACTTCAAAACTCACAACGCAGGTAGGGATAATTTCAACAAGCAAAACGGATCACTTTTTTAGTTCCTTTGGTATTAGTGTTAAACAGTGAAGATGTTATGCTGAAAGAGGGGCCTATGCTCAAGATCGGCCCTCACGGAAATTGATTTTTTTTGTTTTTCTTATTGCTCTTATGTTCATTTTTAATTCTCTAAATCAGTAAATTAAGGGCTCTTTTTAATAACTCGCTACAATGTTTACTTTTTTTTTACATTTGGCGTGTATATATCGCATATCCTTAAAAATTACCTTTTTTAAATAAGATTAATAGCCTAGCCTTAACTTCTCTCTATTTAAGACAGGTGCGATTATGAGTTTAATACTTAACCAGAAAAATGATATTTTAGAGCAAATCTTCACACAATTAAAAACCCACTTTTCAGATAAAGATCAAAATACACTACAGTTATTTATCAATAATGTTTACCGTGATGTAGTGATCCGCGATTTAATTCAAATGTCACAAGAAGATTTGAATGGCTTGACCGTTTCCTTATGGAGAGAGATACAGCAATGGAAGGGAGATAAAGCGAAGATCAGAGTATTTAATCCTGATGTAGAGCAAGATGAATGGCAATCAGCGCATACGGTGATCAGCGTTTTATCGCCGAAACAGCCTTTTGTCATAGATACTTTAAAATTGATCTTGAGTGAACAAAATATTAAGTTGCACCATATTTTTTATAGTGAGATGGCAAGCGTACGTAATAAAAGTGGAAAACTAAGTGCATTAAATGCAGAAAGCTCCAATGAATTATTACTTTATTTTGAAATTGATCATACAAGTTCAAAACAAGATAGAGATGTAATAGCGAAAAAAATGGAATTGGCCTTAGAAAATGTCAACTTGGTTGTTAATGATTTTGTAGGTTTGAAACATAATATTACGGAAGCGCTGAAGTTTAGTAACAAAGATAAATTTAATAAAACGATCATCGATATTGATGAGCAACAAACTTTTTTAAGCTGGTTATTAGACGATCATTTTACCTTTATCGGTGGTGATAAATTTACTGTTAACAATGGCAAGCTAGAATTGCTTGAAAATAGCCAACTCGGCTTACTTAAAAGCCCTGATTTTTTACAAAAAGCACTGCCATTTGAATTATTCCAAACATTACAAAAACATTCTTTAATGCATTTTAGTAAAGCGTCAGAGCGTGGCATGGTGCATCGCGCAGCCTACCCAGATGTTATTTATGTCAAACGTTTTAATGCAAGTGGAGAGCTCATCGGCGGGTATCGTTTTATTGGTTTATATACATCCTCTGTTTATAGTGGAACCCCTCGTGATATCCCGATCATCCGCAAGAAAATTAAAAATATATTAACAAGAGCCGATTATCGTCTTGGTAGTCATTATTACAAAGAATTAGCCCAAATATTATGTACTTATCCGGTAGAAGATTTATTACTTTGTAATGAAAGTACGTTATTAAATAATGTAATTGAAGTTTTACATGCTCAAGAGCGTAAAGAGTTAAAGTTGTTTTTACGCTGTGCGGGCAACAAGCAGTTTGTTATTGCCACTATTTATGTACCGAGAGATGTTTATAATACGAAAGTCAGACTGATTTTTGAAAAATTAATTTGTCGTGCGCTTGATGTGGAAGATATTGATTACCAAACCTATTTAAGTGAATCTAATTTAGCCCGCTTACGTTTGGTTCTGCGTTTAAAGGCGCCTTTAAACCAAGTGTTAGAAGAGCAAGCGATTCAAGATCGTATGAAACAATTAACCAAACGTTGGGATGATGAGTTGCATCATTCTTTGATTGAACGTTTTGGTGAAGAGCAGGGAATAAAGCTTAGTACTAAATATAATTTTGCGTTTCCAAGTAGCTACCAAGAGATTTTCAGTGCACGTGTTGCAGTGACGGATGTCGAGCGTATTGAGTCACTTTATAGTGATACAAGTAAATCTATGACGTTGCGTTTTTACCGCTCTATTGAGGCCAATAGTAGTGATCTTAAATTAAAACTGTTCCATCAAGATGGCGCATTACTATTGTCTGATCTTATTCCTATTTTAGAAAATTTAGGTTTGAAAGTAGCAGAAGAATACCCTTATAAAGTAATGCCAGTAGGAGAAGATTCTTTTTGGTTATATGATTTCACCTTAATTTATAATCAGGGTAAAGACTTTGATGCGGATGATTATAATGAAATTTTTAGTGATGCCTTTTTATCTATATGGTACGGCGAAGCTGAGAATGATCCGTTTAATAAGCTTATCTTAGGATCGGGCCTAACATGGCGTGATGTGAGTATATTACGTGCTTACGCTAAATATTTAAAACAACTTTGTTTCGGGTTTAGTCATTATAGTATTGCTAAAACATTGTTACTGCATAGCAAATTGGTTAAAGACATTGTTCAACTCTTTATTAAACGTTTTGATCCCGTTAATCCCATTAGTTTAGAAGATCAACAAAAACGCCAAGATAAAATTATCAATGCATTAAATGACGTGACGAACTTAAATGAGGATCGTGTTTTACGTAAATATGTCGAACTTATTATGGCAACATTACGGACTAACTATTTCCAATTAAAAGATGGAAAAGTGCATGATTACATCAGCTTTAAATTTGATCACGATAAAATCTCCGATATACCGTTACCGCGTTTAAGTTATGAAGTATTTGTTTATTCACCGCGTTTTGAAGGTGTACATCTACGTGGTGGTAAAGTGGCTCGAGGCGGACTACGTTGGTCGGATCGAGGCGAAGATTTCCGTACGGAAGTGTTAGGCTTGGTTAAAGCGCAACAAGTTAAAAACTCTGTGATCGTACCCGTCGGTGCAAAAGGTGGATTTTTTGCTAAACGCTTGCGTCCTACGATGGGCCGTGAAGAGTTTATGAAAGAGGGGATCCATTGTTATAAAATGTTTATCAGCGCCTTACTTGATATGACAGATAACTTAAATAAAGGCGAAATTTTACCTCCTCTTGATATGGTACGTTATGACGGTGATGATCCTTATCTTGTCGTCGCAGCCGATAAAGGCACTGCAACATTTTCAGATATAGCCAATGAGCTTGCTACTGAGCGTAATTTTTGGCTTGATGATGCCTTTGCTTCTGGTGGTAGTAATGGTTACGATCATAAAAAAATGGGAATTACAGCACGTGGTGCATGGATCAGCGTACAACGGCATTTCCGTGAGTTAGGTGTGAATGTACAAGAAAAACCTATCAGTGTTATCGGCATCGGTGATATGGCGGGAGATGTATTTGGTAATGGTATGTTAAGTTCAAAAACCATTGCTTTAATCGGTGCATTTAACCATTTACATATCTTTATCGATCCATCACCTCGTGATTTAGGTGCTAACTATAAAGAACGTTTACGTCTCTTTGAAACACCGAGAGTAGGATGGAATGACTATAACAAAGCATTGATATCTACCGGTGGTGGTATCTTTGATCGCACTGCAAAATCAATAAAAGTGACGCCAGAGATGGCTAAGCGTTTTGATATTTATCAAAAGCAAGTCACTCCAACAGAGTTAATTAATTTCTTATTAAAAGCACATGTTGATCTTCTTTGGAATGGTGGTATCGGCACGTACGTTAAAGGTTCGATGGAAAGTCATGCGGATGTTGGTGATAAAGCCAATGATTTATTGCGTGTTAATGGCTGTGAATTACGTTGTAGCGTTGTCGGTGAAGGCGGTAATTTAGGCTTTACCCAACGTGCTCGTATTGAGTTTTCATTAGAGGGGGGACTTTGTTTCACCGATGCGATTGATAACGCCGGTGGCGTGAACTGTTCAGATTTAGAAGTGAATATTAAAATCCTTTTGGATAAAGTGGTATCTAAGGGTGATTTAACGGTTAAACAACGTAATGTTTGTTTAGAAAAAATGACCCCAGAAGTTTCAGTATTAGTGTTGAAAAACAATTATCGTCAAGCACAAAGCATTAGTATTTCCTTTATGGATGGTTATCAGTGCCTCGAAGAGTATCGACGTTTAATCAGTGATTTAGAGGAAAAGGGCAAGCTTAATCGTGGTTTAGAGTTTATTCCTGCAGAAGAGGAGTTAAATGAACGTAAAGCATTACAAAAAGGATTAACCCGCCCAAGCCTTGCCGTTATGTTGTCTTATGCTAAAAATGAAATGAAAGAAGAATTAGCAAATGCCAAAATAGCCGATGATCCGTATTTATTAACCGAAGCGGAAAAAATATTTCCATTAACATTGGTTAAAAACTATAAGCAGGAGATCCATGGTCACCCTCTGATCAATGAAATTGTTGCAACTCAAGTGAGTAATGATCTGTTTAATATTATGGGCTCTACTTTTGCTCATCGTACAATGGCGAGTTCAGGTTGTTCTTTCCTAGAGTTAAGTAAAGCATGGGTGGCTGCACGTGATATTTTCTCATTAGACAGTATTCTTGAGCAAATAGAAGCGTTGGATAATAAAGTTGATTATAGTGTGCAGTGTCATTTAATTGCAGATCTCAAAGATATGGTAAGTCAGGGAACGCGCTGGCTTATTCGCAATCACCGTGATGAACTTGATACTGGACTTTTAATTGAAAAATACCAAGCATCAGTACACGTTGTGGGAAGTGAAATTGAGACCGTATTAATGGGTAATGTCGTCACGCATAGAACGGCGTTGGTGAAATCATTAACCGAAGGCGGTGTGACCACAGAGCTTGCTCATCAGCTATCTAGTTGTGATCAAATTTATGAACTATTAAGTGTTATTTCTGTTTCTAATAAATTAGAAACGGATGCGCATTTAGCGGCGCAAGTGTATTTCTTTGTCGCAGATAAATTACAACTATTTGAAGTGGCAAAACAATTACACTTATTGCCAAAAGATACACATTGGCAAGCGCTTGCACATGAAGCGATGCGAGATGATCTAGAATGGCAACATAAGCGTATGACGCAAGCTGTTTTACTTGAAATGCAAAAAGAAGGGCATAAAGGCGGCGTGAAACAAGCATTTGATACGTGGCAAGCACAACATCAAAACTTAGCCGATCGTTGGTACCGTATGTCTGAGGCTTTACTTGCCGTTAAACTTCCTGAATTTAGTATGTGTCAGGTCGCATTGCGTGAGTTACTTGATTTATCGAGTAGTTAATAGGTCGCAGTCTATAAATATAATACCAAAGGAATTAATTAAGTTTTCATGTATTGCGCAGGAAAAATTAACACTAGCAAGGCGTGAGTTGTAGGAGATAGTTGTTCTCACTTCAAAACTCACAACGCAGGTAGGGATAATTTCAACAAGCAAGACGGGTAACCTTTTTAGTTCCTTTGGTATAAGGCTATTATTTGCCTTTTTAAAGCAACATCAGTCTAATGATGTTGCTTTTTTTTATGCGTTTTTTGGTATTTAGGTGTGAGGCAGTAGATAAAGGTTTTGGATAAAACAGGGGCTTTATTAACATGTTTTTTTATTAATATGAGAGAGGACGCCTCTGTGGATTTAATCGCTCTGTACCAAGTCGATTATTAATCAGGAGAGTAAACGGCGCGTTAATTATTGTGCTTATTAGATACTTCATGCGGTGTTTATTCGGCATTGTAATGTTATACCAACGGAATTAATTAAGCTTCCATGTATTGCGCAGGAAAAATCAACACTAGCAATGCGTGAGTTGTAAGAGATAGTTGTTCTCACTTCAAAACGCGGATATTTCTAAATAGTGGGGGAGATTTGATAGGGTGATAAGTGCGTAATAACATGTCGCGCAATAGGTTAAATACAGTGACAAAATAAAACGTATAAAAAAATCCGCAACGTTGATTAACGAAGCGGATTTTTTTTATACTAGAGGGCTATTTTATAAGTTTTTTAAAATAGCAGTGACGGATACTTTCGCATCACCTAATAGCATTTCTGAGTTTTCTTTAAAGAACAGTGGATTTTGTACGCCGGCATAGCCAACACCCATAGAGCGTTTAAATACAATTACTTTACTTGCATTCCAAACACTTAGCACTGGCATACCTGATATAGGCGTACCTGGCTCATTGGCCGCAGGGTTAACCGTATCGTTTGCACCAATGACTAATACAACGTCTGTTTTTTCAAAGTCATCATTGATTTCGTCCATTTCTAACACGATATCATAAGGTACTTTTGCTTCCGCTAAGAGTACATTCATGTGACCTGGAAGACGCCCTGCAACAGGGTGAATACCAAAACGTACGTTTTTACCTTTAGCGCGTAATATTTTGGTAAGCTCGGCAACAGGGTATTGCGCTTGTGCGACAGCCATACCGTAACCCGGTACAATCACGATGTTTTTAGCGTTAGACAAAGAGTCAGCAGCTTCAACTGCATTCGTTTCAAAATGCGTACCTTGGTCAATATCTGCATTTTGAGCAACAACTTCATTACCAAAACCGCCCAAGATAACACTGACAAAAGAGCGATTCATTGCTTTACACATAATGTAAGAAAGAATTGCGCCACTTGAACCCACTAATGCACCCGTAATAATCAAAAGATCATTCGATAGCATAAAGCCTGTCGCAGCAGCCGCCCAACCTGAATAAGAGTTCAGCATAGAGACCACAACCGGCATGTCTGCACCACCGATAGATGCAACAAGATGCACACCGAAAAGCATGGCAATAATTGACATAATGATCAAGGCAGTTAGACCAAGGTCGCCACTAACAAAGCTAACCAAAAGGAAAGCCGAGGCTGCCATTGCTGTTAGGTTTATCCAGTTTTTACCCGGTAATGATAAAGCCGTACTTTTAACGCGTCCACTTAGCTTACCAAAAGCAACAATTGAGCCGGTAAAGGTAACCGCACCAATAAAGATCCCGATGAAAACTTCGACATCATGGATGCTTTTAGCTGCACCAATAAGAATGCCGTGATCCATATAAGAGTTGAAACCGATAAAGGCAGCTGCTAGACCTACAAAGCTATGTAAAATAGCAATAAGCTCTGGCATAGATGTCATTTCGACTTTTAATGCTAAACGTACACCAATTAAAGCGCCCACGATCATAGCGACCGTAATATAACCTAACCCAGAGACCTGAGAACTCGCAATCGTAGCAACTACCGCTAGGATCATACCTAGGATACCGAAGAAATTACCTCGTTTTGCTGTTTCTTGGCTACTGAGTCCATTAAGGCTAGAAATAAACAGGATGGCCGCAATAATATATATGGCTGTAATTAATCCTTGAGACATGATTATTTATCCTTTTGGAACATTTTCAACATACGATGTGTGACAGTAAAACCGCCCACTATGTTGATACTTGCAATAAGAATTGCAATGGTAGATAACACGGTAACAATAGCGTTATCGCTACCAACTTGTAATAAAGCACCAATAATAATAATGCCACTAATTGCGTTCGTTACGCTCATTAAAGGGGTATGTAGAGAATGTGCTACATTCCAAACCACACCATAACCGATGATACAGGCAAGTATAAAGACGGTAAAATGAGCTAAGAAATCGCTTGGCGCTACACTGGCAATATAACCAAACACACTGACAGCAAGCAATGCTGCAACGGGTTTGATATATTTATTAGGTGTTTTTTCGACAATCACTTTTGCCACGGTCGCTTCAACTTTTGGTGCTGCACTTACTTGGATCGGCGGAGCCGGCCAAGAGATTGCGCCATCTTTTACCACGGTTGCGCCGCGGATAACTTCATCGTCAAAATCGATATCAATAAGACCATCTTTATTTTTACAAAGTAATTTCATTAAATTAACTAAGTTTGTTGAATAAAGTTGGCTTGATTGCGTTGCAAGACGACTTGGTAAATCAGTATAACCAATAATGCGCACGCCATTGTCGGTAACAAAGACTTCATCTTTAACGGTTAACGCTGCATTACCACCTGCAGCTGCTGCCAAATCGACAATAACACTGCCGGCTTTCATAGATGCAATCATCTCTTTTGAGATGAGTTTAGGTGCTGGTTTTCCAGGAATAAGCGCAGTGGTGATAATAATATCTACTTCTTTCGCTTGCTCAGACATCATTAACGCTTGTGCATCTTGATAACCTTTGCTCATGGTTTTTGCGTAACCGGTACCGCTAGCTTCTGCTTCATCTTCTTGGTAGTTCACTTCCAAGAATTCAGCGCCCATACTTTCTACTTGTTCTTTTACTTCGGGGCGGGTATCAAAGGCGCGTACAATTGCGCCTAAACTACCTGCGGTGCCGATAGCTGCAAGACCTGCAACACCCGCGCCGATGATCATTACTTTTGCTGGTGGCACTTTACCGGCTGCTGTAATTTGACCTGTAAAGAAACGGCCAAATTCATTCGCAGCTTCGATAACCGCACGGTAACCTGCGATATTCGCCATTGAACTTAATGCATCTAATGCTTGAGCTCGAGAAGTACGAGGGACACTATCCATAGCAATAACACTGATGTTTTTTGCTTCGAGTTGTTTAAGTAACTCGGGATTTTGTGCTGGCCAGATAAAACTGACTAGCGTTGCGCCCTCTTTAATCATATCGATTTCAGCTGAGGTAGGCGCATTTACTTTAAAAATGATATCTGCTTGCCATACTGAGGTGACATCATTAGAAATAGTGGCTCCAGCGTCTTGATAAGCTGGATCAGAAAAGCTTGCGCCAGCGCCCGCGTTTTGTTCAACAAGAAAGCTAAAACCTTGTTTGATCAACAGCTCTACCGTTTTAGGTGTTGCTGCGACACGATTTTCATTTTCTTGGATCTCTCTTGGTATACCTATTTGCATAGTAAGTCCGTGATCGTTTAATGTGATGAAGAGTAGATATGAAATATTAGCAACTACTGCTAGTTCTATTTAATCTTCGATTATCTTTATTGTTTTATTGTAAATAAAAGTTAATGACAAATATTAGAGAATAATGATGAGCTCGGCTACTCTTTTAATGATTTTATGGGATGTTTTTTTTCGAAAAGAAAGAGAAGTGCTCTATACATAGGATACGCTTAACTTTTTTTATTAAAATGCAGAGCTCAAATATTATTTACCTATCTTACCTTGTTAAAAAAAGGGGGGGAATGTTAATTTAAGTCTTTTCATACTTATCGGATGAGTTCAGCTAAATACGGTTAATTTTCATCCTACCCCAAGATTCAAAACCTGCAAACACGTCTCTTTTAAAATGTAACCGGACAATCAAAACTGATGCGCTCTTCTGTCGTGGGATGTATTAAGCTGATTTTAGCAGCATGCAGAGCTAACCGTTGTGTCGATAATTTTTTAGCTAATTCACTGCCATAAAAATCATCACCAAGAATGGGGTGACCAATTTGTTGCATGTGAACGCGCAGTTGATGCGTGCGCCCTGTAAGCGGGGTGAGTTCTACCAGGGTGCTGTCATTTTCACGGCTGACAACTTTCCATTGCGTTTGTGAACTTTTTCCTTGCTCAAAATCAACAATTTGGCGAGGGCGGTTTTCCCAATCACAACGAATCGGGAGATCAACTAAACCAGCGTCTTCTTTAATATATCCCTCTACACGCGCAAAATAAGTTTTAGCGATAACTTTTTGTTGAAATTGACGGCCAATATGACTTTGTGCCGATTTACGCATGGCAAGCACAATAAGACCTGATGTGGCTAAATCTAAGCGGTGTACTACACAAGCATTCGGCCAAACACGTAAAATACGCAGCGCTAAACTGTCGCGGTGTTTTATTTCTCGACCCGGTACGCTTAACAGTCCCGCTGGTTTATTAAGGACAACGATATCATCATCTTGATATAAAATATCAAGGTAAGGTGTCTGTGGCGGATTATAAACAAAATGTGGCATATTTAATTCTTTTGTCTTTTTAGGAAGTGACCATCCTAACAGATGATCACTTTTTTATTTTAGGATTGTGTCGAAACAATAAAGCGGATGGCATCTAATTTTAATTGTGTTTTATCTAAGATGCTTTCAAAGCTACGTTGCTGATCCCGAATAAAGACTAATTCTTCTTCGCGAATATTAGGGTTAACGGCTTGCAGTATTTGTAAGCGATCATGTTCACCTTGCAGTGTTTGCTGCATATCTTTCTTCGCTTCAGATAAAATATCCTGCATTAATGCTTGGGCAATAGGCAAAGAATCTTTAATCAGTTGATGTATTAAGGGCTGTGATGTATTGGCAATTTTTCGACTGATATGACGATTAATAGGGCTTAATTGTCGATTAAAGCTATCAAAAGTAACATTTTGGCCAAGATCTTTGCCTGTTTTATCTAATAATAAGCGAATAGGCGTTGTCGGTAAAAAACGGCTTAATTGTGCATTATCAGTATTTATTGCTTCAACAACATAAATCAACTCTAAAAACGTAGTGGCAGCAGGCAATGCATTATTCTTTAAAATCGCAACCGAGGTAGTCCCGGTGTCACTGCTTAATATCATTTCCATCCCGCCGGTGATCATCGGATGTTCCCAGCTTAAAAAATGTACATCGTCACGGCTTAATGCAATTTGACGATTAAAGGTAACACAAGCACCATCATCAGGTAGTCCCGGGAAGTTAGCGGTTAACATGTGCTCGGTAGGGCGTAGCACAATACAATGATCGCTTTGATCTTCTTGTTGCACGCCTACCACATCAAAAAGCTGTAACGCAAAGGTGGTAAATTCAGGGCGTTGATCTATTTCACAAATATCATCAATAAGGTCGCTTTTTCGCAGAAGTCCACTTGAGTTTATTTCTAATAAACGATCTCGTCCTTGCTCTAACTGTTTTTTCAAACGTGTATTTTCAGTGCGCGTTATGCTTAGTAAGTCAGAAAATTCATTATCATCATTATTGCAAGTGGCAAGTAACGTTATCAATTTATCTTTTACTTTTTGATATACCATTTGTCCGGTCGGGGTTGTTTGCGTAAATGCAGATAGCCCATCTTCATACCAATTTTGTAAAAAGGCTTGTGCAGTGTCTTTTAAGTAAGGCGTGTAAATTTGAATATCGCAATGTTGACCTATTCTATCGAGGCGGCCAATACGTTGCTCTAATAGATCCGGATTGATGGGTAAATCAAAAAGGACTAATTGATGTGCAAATTGGAAGTTTCGACCTTCAGATCCAATTTCAGAGCAGATCATCACCTGTGCACCACCTTCAGTCTGTGCAAAATAAGCAGCTGCTTTGTCGCGCTCAATTAGGGATAAACCTTCATGAAATACGCCAGCCTTAATAGCTTCTCGTGTGCGTAATGCTTCTTCTATGGCAAGCGCCGTCGTGGCTTGCGCAGTAATGATCAGTATTTTTTCATCTTTAAGCTGCAGTATTAAATCAATCAACCAACTAATACGTGGATCAAAGGCGCACCAAGAGTTATCCGTAGTGCCTTCAAAACGTTGATACATTTGCTCAGGATAAAGAGAGCTAAAAGCTTGCTCTTCAAGTGTGCCTGATGGCAACATTTTTGAGACTTTCATCGCGGTTTTGTATTGATCGGGTAGTGCTAACGCGATTGATTTTAAAATGCGCTTAGGAAAACCTTTGATGGCAGCGCGCGTATTACGAAAAAGTAGGCGCCCCGTACCGTGTCTGTCTAACAAACTGGTAATTAATTCATGCTGAGCTTGTTGGCGTTCACTGTTTTCAGGAGGAAGATCTTCAATACTATTTAATAAGGGTTGTACATCTTGCTCAGATAATAATTCAGTAATGGCATTTTGCTGCTCATTACTTAAGGCTTTATTTTCAAGAAGTAGATTAACCGCATCAACAACGGGTTTGTATGTTGCTTCTTCTTTAACAAACGTTTGGTAATCGAAAAAACGACTAGGATCAAGTAAACGCAGGCGTGCAAAATGACTTTCATGGCCTAGTTGCTCTGGTGTTGCTGTTAATAATAAGACACCAGGTATTTCATTTGCGAGTGCTTCAATGACTTGATATTCGCGACTAGGTTTGTCTTTATGCCAAATTAAATGATGCGCTTCATCGACAATAAGCAGATCCCAGTCTGCCTCTAAAGCAGATTCAAAATGAACTTTTTTACGTAGCATATTAATGCTACAAAGAATAAGTTGCTCTGTTTCAAAAGGATTGACGCCATCGACATAAGCATCACTGCAGCGACTGTCATCAAAAATACTAAAGTGCAGGTTAAAACGTCGCATCATTTCTACGAGCCATTGATGCTGTAGATTTTCAGGTAGCACGATTAAAACGCGTTTGGCACGACCGGTAATAATTTGCTGGTGAATAATCAGTCCCGCTTCAATGGTTTTACCAAGGCCCACTTCATCAGCTAATAAAATACGGGGGGCATGACGCTTACCGACTTCTTCTGCGATATAAAATTGGTGTGGGATCAAATCAACGCGCGCACCTAATAATCCTCTGTGATTGGATTTTTGTTGCTGATATTGGTTAGTAAATGATTTATAGCGCAGAGCGAAACGTTCAAATTTATCAATTTTACCGGCAAAAAGTTTATCTTGTGGTTTATTAAATTTAATAAAATTATTTAAAAATGTTTCTTTAAGAGTGACTTGCTCATCGGTCTCTAGGTTAGTACCTATATAGACAATTAAATTATCGACTTCATTTATTTCAGAAACTAATATTTTTTTATCATCATGACTTAATATTTCATCCCCTATATTATAACGAACACGGGTGATGGGGGCTTCTGTAATAGCGTAAAGTCGCTGTTCACCAGAGGCTGCAAATAATAATGTTAGCATGCGCGCATCAATAGCTACGATTGTGCCTAAGCCTAATTCTGATTCTGCATCGCTTATCCAGCGTTGCCCCAAAGAAAATGTCATAAAATACCACTCAAAAAATAAAACAGGAAAAATAGAGGAGGCGTATATTACCTAAATCTGAGCATAAAGTGTTAGTGCTAACGTAAATATACGACAAATTTTATATTTTATTTTAATTAAGAGATAAACGCATATAAATGAAGAGAAATGATGTGCTGTCTAATAAATAATCAGTTTGTTATTTATTTTTAAATATTGCAAATAAAGCCTTGCCAATGTGATTAAGATCCCTATAATGCGACCCCACAGACACAGCAAGTAACGCGAGTTACGCAGTGTTTGGTGAGACAACGATTTGATTATTAACTTAATTAAAACGTTGACAAATCTCACTGGTGACGTATTATACGCACCTGCCGAAAGGCACGCTCTTTAACAATTTAATCAAACAATCTGTGTGGGCACTAGATGATGATTTCAAAAAAGTCCTTATGGTGATTTTGCTTTGCAACTTCATTAAGAGGACAAAAAGAATCAATATCAGTGACACACGAATTAATTCATTAATTCAGAATAACAACAAGTACTTTTCACTAGTTGATTAGTTACTTAGTTTTAGTCAGTAATATTGAGTCGCATTGTTGGTAACAACATTGCAAATTAAACTTTAAATTGAAGAGTTTGATCATGGCTCAGATTGAACGCTGGCGGCAGGCTTAACACATGCAAGTCGAACGGTAACAGAGAGTAGCTTGCTACTTTGCTGACGAGTGGCGGACGGGTGAGTAATGCTTGGGAATATGCCTTAACGTGGGGGACAACAGTTGGAAACGACTGCTAATACCGCATAATGTCTACGGACCAAAGCAGGGGACCTTCGGGCCTTGCGCGTTTAGAGTAGCCCAAGTGGGATTAGCTAGTTGGTAAGGTAATGGCTTACCAAGGCGACGATCCCTAGCTGGTCTTAGAGGATGACCAGCCACACTGGAACTGAGACACGGTCCAGACTCCTACGGGAGGCAGCAGTGGGGAATATTGCACAATGGAGGAAACTCTGATGCAGCCATGCCGCGTGTGTGAAGAAGGCTTTCGGGTTGTAAAGCACTTTCAGCGAGGAGGAAAGGGTAGTAGTTAATAACTGCTATCTGTGACGTTACTCGCAGAAGAAGCACCGGCTAACTCCGTGCCAGCAGCCGCGGTAATACGGAGGGTGCGAGCGTTAATCGGAATTACTGGGCGTAAAGCGCGCGTAGGTGGTTAATTAAGTCAGATGTGAAAGCCCAGGGCTCAACCTTGGAACTGCATTTGAAACTGGTTGACTAGAGTTTTGTAGAGGGTGGTAGAATTTCAGGTGTAGCGGTGAAATGCGTAGAGATCTGAAGGAATACCAGTGGCGAAGGCGGCCACCTGGACAAAGACTGACACTGAGGCGCGAAGGCGTGGGGAGCAAACGGGATTAGATACCCCGGTAGTCCACGCAGTAAACGATGTCTATTAGAAGTTTGTGGCTATATGCCGTGGGTTTCAAAGCTAACGCATTAAATAGACCGCCTGGGGAGTACGGCCGCAAGGTTAAAACTCAAATGAATTGACGGGGGCCCGCACAAGCGGTGGAGCATGTGGTTTAATTCGATGCAACGCGAAGAACCTTACCATCCCTTGACATCCAGAGAATCACCTAGAGATAGATGAGTGCCTTCGGGAACTCTGAGACAGGTGCTGCATGGCTGTCGTCAGCTCGTGTTGTGAAATGTTGGGTTAAGTCCCGCAACGAGCGCAACCCTTATCCTTACTTGCCAGCGGGTCATGCCGGGAACTTTAGGGAGACTGCCGGTGATAAACCGGAGGAAGGTGGGGACGACGTCAAGTCATCATGGCCCTTACGGGATGGGCTACACACGTGCTACAATGGCAGATACAAAGGGTTGCTAACCTGCGAGGGTATGCGAATCTCATAAAGTCTGTCGTAGTCCGGATCGGAGTCTGCAACTCGACTCCGTGAAGTTGGAATCGCTAGTAATCGTGGATCAGAATGCCACGGTGAATACGTTCCCGGGCCTTGTACACACCGCCCGTCACACCATGGGAGTGGGCTGCACCAGAAGTCATTAGCTTAACCTTTCGGGGATGGCGATGACCACGGTGTGGTTCATGACTGGGGTGAAGTCGTAACAAGGTAGCCCTAGGGGAACCTGGGGCTGGATCACCTCCTTATACGAAAGAAACACGTTTAGTGTCCACACAGATTGTTTGATTAGAATGATAAAGAGATGTATAGATAATTGTATCGCTTATAAAGAGCGGTGAGGTCGGCTTTGATTTTTCAAATCTGTCCAGACCCACAATTACTTTAGTTGGGTCTGTAGCTCAGTTGGTTAGAGCGCACCCCTGATAAGGGTGAGGTCGGCAGTTCAAATCTGCCCAGACCCACCAATTTTTGATTTACTCTGTGTTAAATGAAAGCTCGTTTAGAAAAGACTAAACTACGCCATCATTTGCCTTGATTAAATCCAAAATAATGGCCAACTAATATCTATACAAAAACCATGTTGGGGCTATAGCTCAGCTGGGAGAGCGCCTGCCTTGCACGCAGGAGGTCTGCGGTTCGATCCCGCATAGCTCCACCACTTCTTATGAAGTGTACCGACATGAAAACCAAGATAATAGAAGTTTTCGATAAGTTATTAAATTTATCAAAAACTTTTTACGAAGTTTGCTCTTTAACAATTAGGAAAGCTGATAAAGTTCTTACTTAACGTATTAGCATAATAAACCATCCACTGGATGCTTTATTACATATGCATATTACGTTAAGTATAAACGAAATTGTTCTCAGTAATTAGTATTTATATTAATTACTGTAATCAAGCAAAAATAAAAACAGCTGCAATTCACGTAAGTGAAGTGCAGTTTGTACGTATCTACTCAGTTATTTATAACTGATAGGTGCACGAAAAACGAATGTGTTTTTCATAGTAAAATATGAGGATCGCAAGCGTCTTGGAAACGACATATAACATCTAAATTTTATAATCTTATGTGTTTTTTGAATGTTATTAATATTCATAAAAACGCTTAAAGACAGTATCTTTAGGTATTGTATGGTTAAGTGAATAAGCGTGCACGGTGGATGCCTAGGCAATTAGAGGCGATGAAGGACGTGGTAATCTGCGATAAGTCCAGGGGAGTTGATAACAAGCGTTATATCCTGGAATTTCCGAATGGGGCAACCCGGCACTTAGTGTCATCGTTAAGTGAATACATAGCTTAACGAAGCGAACGAGGGGAACTGAAACATCTAAGTACCCTTAGGAAAAGAAATCAACCGAGATTCCGATAGTAGCGGCGAGCGAAATTGGAACAGCCCTTAAGCTGTTTAGAAGTTAGTAGAATGCTCTGGAAAGTGCAACGATACAGGGTGATAGTCCCGTATATGACAACTTCTTTATAGTGAAAACGAGTAGGTCGGGACACGAGAAATCCTGACTGAATATGGGGGGACCATCCTCCAAGGCTAAATACTCCTAATTGACCGATAGTGAACCAGTACCGTGAGGGAAAGGCGAAAAGAACCCCTGTGAGGGGAGTGAAATAGAACCTGAAACCGTGTACGTACAAGCAGTAGGAGCCGACTTAGTTCGGTGACTGCGTACCTTTTGTATAATGGGTCAACGACTTAATTTCAGTAGCAAGGTTAACCGTTTAGGGGAGCCGTAGGGAAACCGAGTCTTAACTGGGCGAATAGTTGCTGGGATTAGACCCGAAACTTGGTGATCTAGCCATGAGCAGGTTGAAGGTTGAGTAACATCAACTGGAGGACCGAACCCACTAATGTTGAAAAATTAGGGGATGACTTGTGGCTGGGGGTGAAAGGCCAATCAAACCAAGAGATAGCTGGTTCTCCTCGAAAGCTATTTAGGTAGCGCCTCATGTATCACTGTTGGGGGTAGAGCACTGTTTAGGCTAGGGGGTCATCCCGACTTACCAACCCTATGCAAACTCCGAATACCAACAAGTGCAATCATGGGAGACACACGGCGGGTGCTAACGTCCGTCGTGGAAAGGGAAACAACCCAGACCGCCAGCTAAGGTCCCAAAGTATATGTTAAGTGGGAAACGATGTGGAAAGGCTTAGACAGCTAGGAAGTTGGCTTAGAAGCAGCCATCTTTTAAAGAAAGCGTAATAGCTCACTAGTCGAGTCGGTCTGCGCGGAAGATTTAACGGGGCTAAACATATCACCGAAGCTGCGGATGCATAATTTATTATGCATGGTAGAGGAGCGTTCTGTAAGCCGTCGAAGGGAAAGGTGTAAACCATCCTGGAGGTATCAGAAGTGCGAATGTTGACATGAGTAACGATAAGGGGGGTGAAAAACCCCCCCGCCGGAAGACCAAGGGTTCCTGTCCAACGTTAATCGGGGCAGGGTGAGTCGACCCCTAAGGCGAGGCCGAAAGGCGTAGTCGATGGGAAACGGGTTAATATTCCCGTACCCTTTATTATTGCGATGGGAGGACGGAGAAGGCTAGGTGGGCCTGGCGATGGTTGTCCAGGTTCAAGTATGTAGGCGGGAGACTTAGGTAAATCCGGGTTTCTATTAACGCTGAGATACGATGTCGAGTCACTACGGTGATGAAGTCATTGATGCCATGCTTCCAGGAAAAGTCTCTAAGCTTCAGATAATAAAGGATCGTACCCCAAACCGACACAGGTGGTCAGGTAGAGAATACCAAGGCGCTTGAGAGAACTCGGGTGAAGGAACTAGGCAAAATGGTACCGTAACTTCGGGAGAAGGTACGCCTACGACGGTGAAGTCCCTTGCGGATGGAGCTGTTGTAGGCCGAAGATACCAGATGGCTGCAACTGTTTATTAAAAACACAGCACTCTGCTAAATCGTAAGATGACGTATAGGGTGTGACGCCTGCCCGGTGCTGGAAGGTTAATTGATGGGGTTAGCGCTTGCGCGAAGCTCTTGATCGAAGCCCCAGTAAACGGCGGCCGTAACTATAACGGTCCTAAGGTAGCGAAATTCCTTGTCGGGTAAGTTCCGACCTGCACGAATGGCGTAATGATGGCCATGCTGTCTCCACCCGAGACTCAGTGAAGTTGAAATCGCAGTGAAGATGCTGTGTACCCGCGGCTAGACGGAAAGACCCCGTGAACCTTTACTACAGCTTAGCAGTGAACTTAGAGCCTACATGTGTAGGATAGGTGGGAGGCAATGAAACCAGGTCGCTAGATTTGGTGGAGTCAACCTTGAAATACCACCCTTGTATGTTTTGAGTTCTAACCATGGCCCCTGAATCGGGGTTTGGGACACTGTTTGGTGGGTAGTTTGACTGGGGCGGTCTCCTCCTAAAGAGTAACGGAGGAGTACGAAGGTTGGCTAATCACGGTCGGACATCGTGAGGTTAGTACAATGGTATAAGCCAGCTTAACTGCGAGACAGACACGTCGAGCAGGTACGAAAGTAGGTCATAGTGATCCGGTGGTTCTGAATGGAAGGGCCATCGCTCAACGGATAAAAGGTACTCCGGGGATAACAGGCTGATACCGCCCAAGAGTTCATATCGACGGCGGTGTTTGGCACCTCGATGTCGGCTCATCACATCCTGGGGCTGAAGTCGGTCCCAAGGGTATGGCTGTTCGCCATTTAAAGTGGTACGCGAGCTGGGTTTAGAACGTCGTGAGACAGTTCGGTCCCTATCTGCCGTGGGCGTTTGAGAATTGAGAGGAGCTGCTCCTAGTACGAGAGGACCGGAGTGGACGAACCGCTGGTGTTCGGGTTGTCATGCCAATGGCATTGCCCGGTAGCTACGTTCGGAATCGATAACCGCTGAAAGCATCTAAGCGGGAAGCGAGCCTCGAGATGAGTTCTCACTGGAGCTTTAAGCTCCCTAAAGGGCCGTTGGAGACTACAACGTTGATAGGCAAGGTGTGTAAGTACAGTAATGTATTGAGCTAACTTGTACTAATTACCCGTGAGGCTTAACCATACAATACCCAAAAGTATTGAGCTTAATAAAAGATTCGAGTATTGAGAAGATTATTAATCTTCTTTTGCGAGAGTGAAGATATTAAGACTTAGATTTGAAGTATTGTATTGAGTAACCAAGAGATGATTGTAATCAATCAAATACGTTTGCGAAGACATATTTTACGAAACAAATTGCAAGATTAGACACAATCCAGCTTTTCTAATTAAGATTTTTAGCTTGGCGATAATAGCGCTGTGGCACCACCTGATCCCATGCCGAACTCAGAAGTGAAACGCAGTTGCGCCGATGGTAGTGTGGGGTCTCCCCATGTGAGAGTAGGTCATCGCCAAGCGCCTAATTAACGATAAATCCCTGTTGACTGATGTCAACAGGGATTTTTTCGTTATTAGCTTGGCTAGATGACCACTCTCACATGGGAAGTTAAGAGCGCAACGCAGTTGCTTTCATAACATGTGATAGTAGGGCGAGTATCGCGACAGCGATGTTTACGAGCGGATGAGCTCTGCGAATCCCGACCGTCGCCAAGCGCCTCTCTTTATAAAAGACAAGAATAACCCAGTCGGTTTTTTCTGACTGGGTTTTTTATTGCCTGCGATTTATGACTTACTCTCACATGGGAAATAAACAGCCTGCCGTAGGCAGAAGCATATTATGTGATAGTAGGGCGAGTATCGCGACAGCGATGTATACGAGCGGAGGAGCTCCGCGACTCCCGACCGTCGCCAAGCGCTCTCTTAATAAATTCCAACGATAAACCCCAGTCCTTCTACGAAGGGCTGGGGTTTTTTCGTTAAAGGCTTGGCAATGACCTACTCGAACATGGAACATAAATAGCCTGCCGAAGGCAGATACATATTGTGTGATAGTAGGGCGAGTTTGCCGACAGGCAAGTTTACGAGCGGATGAGCTCTGCGGATCCTGTCCATCGCCAAGCGCCTCTTTTTATAAACACTTCACTATATAAAGCAGATTTTTTCGTTATTAGCTTGGCTAGATGACCACTCTCACATGGAAAATAAAGAGCGCGGCGAAGGCAGAAGCATATTATGTGATTTTAGGGGCGAGTTTGCCGGCAGGCAATTTTCTTGATCAGACTAAGCTCTGCGAATCCTGGAGGGTATTGCCGACAGCGATGTATTTGATCGGAGGAGCTCTGCGACTCCTGTCCATCGCCAAGCGCTCTCTTAATAAATTCCAACGATAAACCCCAGTCCTTCTTTGATGTGCTGGGGTTTTTTCGTTATTAGCTTGGCAAATGACCTACTCGAACATGGAAATAAACAGCGCAACGAAGTTGCTTTCATAACATGTGATAGTAGGGCGAGTATCGCGACAGCGATGTATACGAGCGGATGAGCTCTGCGGATCCTGTCCATCGCCAAGCGCCTCTTTTTATAAACACTTCACTATATAAAGCAGATTTTTTCGTTATTAGCTTGGCTAGATGACCACTCTCTATGGACCGTTAGACTCAAATTAAGCGAATTGATATTGAATTATGTTAAAAGTGGCTTTTCTTATCGATTAATTTAGACGCTATTGATGAAAACTTTAAATAAGAGATGAGGCGTTAGGATGAGATATTAAATATATTCGGGGCTTTTAATTTTTTAGGGGGAATAATAAAAGCGCATTTAAAAAATGCGCCTTGTTAGTGTTTTTTTATTGATTCTTTTTAAGATGAATAACTAAATCTTCAATACTTATTACCGGGAAATCATTCTCAGCTGCATAGCGTAATGCTTGGGTCAAACGAACCATAGTACCATCTGGATTGGTAAGCTCACAGATAACTCCAGCAGGATTTAATTGTGCAAGTTTCATTAAATCAATACTTGCTTCAGTATGTCCGCGGCGTTTGAGTACCCCACCTTCGACAGCTTGTAATGGAAATACATGGCCAGGTCGCGATAGAGATTGAGGCGTAGCTTTAGGGTTGATTGCCGCTTTAATAGTCGTAACGCGATCTAGTGCTGAGACACCTGTGGTTACACCTTCATGAGCTTCAATTGAAACAGTGTAAGCGGTATTATTTTGACTGTTATTATCAGTTACCATTTGCGGGATATCTAATGTTTCACATCGCGATGTCTCTAGGCATAAACAGACAATGCCGCTGCCTTCACGGATCATTAATGCCATTTGCGCAGTCGTTAAATGCTCTGCTGAGAATATAAAGTCTACTTCATTTTCGCGACTTTCATCATCCACAACTAAAACGCCTTTACCTTGTTTAAGGGTAAGGATGGCTTCTTCGATAGTAGATAGGGTGTTGATTTTAACGATGTTATTGCTATGCGTTATATTTTTTTCTTGAGTTTGATCCATTATAAAATCCTAATATAGGGAGATGAATCAAGGCATATTAAGAAATATCACATCAAGAAGATGTGATACAGAATAGGCATCATCGCTCGATGATGTATATTCATTCTCTTTTATCCGGACTTTAACCGTCGGCTCCAGGTTTTCACTGGATCTGCTGACCTTTATATTTTTCAATATAAAGCGCTCGTGGGCTGTTGTAACGTTTTACAAATTACCACCGGTGGGGAATCTCACCCCGCCCTGAGAATAGTGCTTATTAAGCACGCAAAGTATAAGCTAATAAATTAATAAAAGGGCAGATAAATTCAAATTATTTTGTTTGGGATCATATTATTAAATCTTTTGTAACATTTGCATGAAGGGCCTTGAAAAAGGAAATAGCCCCCCCATTTTATATATATCGTTTAATCAGGATCTTTATTGATTCTTTCAAAGAGAAAAACATATTATGGAACAACAACAAAATCATACTTTTAGTGCCGACACCGGTAAACTTCTTAAATTAATGATCCATTCTTTATATTCTAATAAAGAAATATTCTTACGTGAGCTTGTTTCTAATGCAGCCGATGCGGCTGATAAATTACGTTTTAAAGCACTTTCTGATGATTCTCTTTTTGAAAATGACAGTGTGCTACGTGTACGTTTAAGTTTTGACAAAGAAGCTAAAACTATCACTATCAGTGATAACGGTATTGGCATGACGCGTGATGAAGTTATTGAGCACTTAGGTACTATTGCAAAATCAGGTACGAGTGATTTCTTTGAGCAACTCTCTGGCGATCAAGCGAAAGACACGCAATTAATTGGTCAATTTGGTGTTGGTTTTTATTCTTCATTTATTGTTGCTGATAAAGTGGTTGTTAATACACGTAAAGCAGGTGCTGCCGCTGATACGGGGACTTCATGGTCTTCAACGGGTGAGTCTGATTACAGCGTCGTAAGTATGAGTAAAGAAGAGCGCGGAACAGAAATTATTTTACATCTTCGCGATGATGAAACTGAATTTTTAAATGATTATAAATTACGCACCGTCGTTGCTAAATATTCTGATCATATTAGCATTCCTGTTGAAATGTATGTTGAAGCCATTGCTGAAATTGAAAATAAAGACGGTGAAAATACACCGGCTGTTCCTGCAAAATGGGAATCAATTACCAAAGCATCTGCTTTATGGAGTTGCGCAAAATCTGATCTTAAAGATGAAGATTACCAAACATTTTATAAACATATCGCCAATGACTTCGAAAACCCATTAACGTGGAGTCACAATAAAGTTGAAGGCGAGCAAGAGTACACGAGCCTTTTATATATTCCTAAACGTGCTCCTTTTGATTTGTGGAATCGTGAAAAAGCACATGGTTTAAAACTATATGTACAACGCGTTTTCATTATGGACGATGCAGAGCAGTTCATGCCAACCTATTTACGTTTTGTAAAAGGGATCTTAGATTCAAACGATTTACCGTTGAATGTTTCTCGTGAAATTTTACAAGATAATCGCATCACTGCAAAATTACGTAGTGCATGTACTAAACGCGTTCTTTCTATGCTAACTAAATTTGCGAAGAAAAATGCTGAAGAATACAATGTTTTTTGGGAACAGTTTGGGCAAGTATTAAAAGAAGGCCCTGCAGAAGACATGGGCAATAAAGATAAAATTGCTAAACTATTCCGTTTCTCATCAACGCACACTGATGCTATCGAGCAAACAGTATCGTTAGACGCATACATTGAGCGTATGCAGGAAGAACAAAAGCATATTTATTACATTACTGCTGATAGTTTTAATGCAGCTAAAAATAGCCCGCATTTAGAATTGTTACGTAAAAAAGGCATTGAAGTTTTATTACTGAGTGATCGTGTTGATGAATGGTTATTAAGCCATTTACCTGAATACGCCGATAAGAAATTCACATCAGTGACGCAAGGCGATTTAGACTTGGGTAAACTTGACAGTGAAGATGATAAAAAAGAGCAAGAAAAACAAGAAACTGAATTTGCTAGCTTCATTGAGCGAGTTAAAGAAGTCCTAGGTGATAAAGTGAAAGAAGTGCGTATTACGCATCGCCTAACAGCAACACCTTCTTGTATTGTTGCTGATAGTGATGACATGAGCACGCAAATGGCAAAACTAATGGCGCAAATGGGTCAACCTGTTCCAGAAAGTAAGCCTATTTTTGAATTAAACCCTGAACATGTCATGGTTATCAAATTAGCCGATATGGCAGATGAAGAGTTATTTAAGCAATGGTCTGAACTATTGTTTGAACAAGCGATATTATCTGAGAAGGGTAGCTTGGATGATCCATCTGAATTTGTTAATCGTATTAATAAATTATTACTGGGCGGATAGTTAAATAAACTCACATAATAGAGAAGGTCAGTTTAATACTGGCCTTTTTTTTATGCTTAAAGTTGAGAAAAAGTGATTAAACGTGTAAATTTCTACTTTCTATTTATAAAAACCAAAAGGATACAAGCATGCGCATTATTTTATTAGGAGCTCCAGGTGCGGGTAAAGGCACACAAGCCCAATTCATAATGGAAGAATATGCTATTCCACAAATATCGACGGGTGATATGTTACGCGCTGCTGCTAAAGCCGGTACTGAGCTTGGCTTGCAGGCAAAAGAGCTAATGGATGCGGGTCAGCTTGTTTCTGATGATCTGATCATTGCTTTAGTCAAAGAGCGTATCGCACAAGATGATTGTGCAAAAGGATTTTTGCTTGATGGTTTCCCTCGCACTATCCCACAAGCTGATGCAATGAAAGATGCTGGCGTATCGATAGATTTCGTTTTAGAGTTTGATGTGCCGGATGAAGAAATTGTTAAAAGAATGGCAGGGCGCCGTGTGCATTCTGGCTCTGGTCGTACTTATCACCTTGTTTATAACCCACCAAAAGTGGAAGGTAAAGACGATGTAACAGGTGATGATTTAAGTATTCGTCCTGATGATGAAGAAACAACAGTGCGTAAACGTTTAGATATTTATCATTCATTAACAGCGCCTTTAGTTGCTTATTATCAAGCAGAAGAAAAACAGGGCCGTGGTAAACATTACAAATTTGATGGTACTAAATCAGTTGATAGTATCAGCGCTGCAATAAGTAAAATTCTGGGTTAAGAAATAAACTTATTTATAAATATTATATACCCATGTTATTTCAAGGTGCTTTGTCAGGCACAAGCTCGGTAACCAGAGCAAGGCGTAACATGAACGAATGGTTATTCCCTTTGTAATTGTTGCAACGCAGGGGGGGGGGCGAGCTTGCGCCCCGAAGGGCAAGGTAACTCGCACCCATCTGCGTTGTTATAAAATCTCGACTTAGAACGACTAGGCTTCAATTTTATGCCTAGCATCTTGGCACGATTTTCCTTGCTGACTTTGCACCTTGAAGTATCATGGGTATATAGGGGCTTTTGGCCCCTTTTTTATGGGTATAGATTTCTAAGGGCGCTCTCCTGCCTCTAATCTTTTTTCAATTTCAGTTAATACACTGGGTAAGTCATCGATAGTATCAATCATATAATGCGGGTTTGATTTTGCTAAAACGACGCGTGCTTTTTGCCTTGCCTGCTCGAGTGTTTTTTTGTCTGCTTGCTGGTATTGCTGATAAGTTAAACCGGCTTCGTTACCGGAAAGTAATAATGCAACAGTCCACATTCCTGCGTTATGACCCTCTGTAATGCCGGGAGTCGAATCATCAACTTTAATACAATTCGCAACGTTACTAACCCCTAAATCAATGACATTCTTTAACACCATAAAAGGTGCAGGGCGACCACCGTGCTTAAGATCGTCAGTGGCGACAATACAATCTGGCACATAGCCATGTTTAGCTGCGACTGGAATTAATATATCCATGACGGCGCGCGGATAACCCGTACAAGATCCAATTTTAATGCCTTGTTTTTTTAAATCATTAACAACATTAATGGCATTTAAAATAGGCGTCGCATGATCCACTACTTTTACTTTTTGTAAGGGAATAAAGCGTTGATAGATTTTATCTATATCAGCATCATCCATCGATTTTCCAAATTGTGTTACCCAGCGTTGATTAACACTGTCTAATTTGCCAACTGCCTTAATATGATCCCACTTTCCAAGGCCCATCGGTACACGTGCTTCTTTAAGTGTTATTTCAAAAGCATATTCTTTTTGGAATGCTTCTACGAAAATAGTTGTGGGAGCAAAAGATCCAAAGTCGACAATAGTACCGGCCCAGTCAAAAATCACGGCTTCAATAATATTTTTTCGATCTGTTAGCCTTTTTTGTATGTTGTTCATCATCTATTACCTTAGTTATTCGTTAGTTAATTTAGATTTATATGTTTTTAGCTAAATATTAAACACTGGCTTAAGCACATTGTGCTTTTTCCCAGTACATCACCTTTTTAATAGCACTCAGGAGGCGCGTAATATCGTCCGGATAAACTTCTCCAATATTGCCAATTCTAAAGCAATCCGCATCACTGACTTTGCCGGGATAAATAACAAAACCGGTTTCTTTTAATTGCTCATAAAAACGTTTAAATTGATAATCACTGGCACGTGGTGAATAAAAGGAAGTAATAATGGGAGAGTGTAGGGCGTCGTTTAACAACGTTTCAAAACCAAGCTCACGCATCCCTTTTACTAAACGTTGTTGGTTTGTCTGGTAACGATTTTGGCGTTGAATAATGCCACCTTCTTGGGCCAATTCGAGTAAGGCTTGATAAAAAGCGCGCACGGTATGTGTCGGGGACGTAAAACGCCATTTACCATGATTTTCTTGCATACATTGCCACTGCGCATATAAATCTAAAGTGAGTGATCGCGCTTGATCTTTACATGCTTGCATTGCTGATTTTTTGGCAATAATAAAACCAAATCCGGGGACGCCTTGAATGCATTTATTAGCGGAACTTATCATAAAATCAATCTCTAACTCGCCAATATCCATGACAATGCCACCAAAGCTAGACATCGCATCAACGATCACAATTTTATTGTGTTTTTTAGCGATTTCACAAAACTGTTGAAGTGGATTTAACATGCCGGTTGTGGTTTCACAATGCACCATTGCGACATGGGTAATACTAGTATCGCGATTTAACATTGCTTCAAACTGTTGTAAATCGACAGTTTGCGTTTCTTTGTGTTGTAAGGTGACATAATTTATTTTTAGATACTGTGCAATTTGGCCGATACGCGCACCATAAGCGCCATTATCAATAACCAATAACTTATCTTGCGGGCCAAGTGCGCTACCAATAGTAGCTTCTACACTTGCCGTCCCCGAACCCTGCATTAAAACACAGGTGTAATTGTCATGTGTGGTTGCCAGTTTTACCAGTTTATGGCGAATAACGTCAACAATCTCTTTATTGTATTGGTCATCCCAAGTGCACCAATCTTTAAGCATTGCTTGGCGCACACTCTGTGAAGTAGATAAAGGACCCGGAGTTAACAATAGATAATCATTTTTCATATATCGCCTCTTTATTTGGTGTAGACCAGAATTTAATTTCACTTTAACGGCTCAAATTTGATTGGTAAATAGCCAATAGGACGATTTAACAAAAGTTTAATATTCGAGAAAAAATAAAGTGTTTTTAGATATAAAAATTATTAATTGTCTTAAATCGGTAATAAATTTGTCATAAATCACCTGTAAGGTTTTGCGTTGTACAACGGTGACAGCCCCATAAAAATAGAAATGAAAATTGGCAATAAAAGCCAAATGGAGAGATAAAATGAAAATGAAACTTATTAACGTAGCACTTGCAACAGTATTCACGCTAGCTGCAACAGGTGTTATGGCAAAACAGCAGGTTATCGTATATACCGCTTTTGAAACGGATATTTTAGCTAAATATAAAAATGCCTTTGAACAAGAAAATCCAGAAATAGAAATAAAATGGGTACGTGATTCAACTGGGATCATCACCGCTAAATTATTAGCCGAAAAGAATAACCCACGAGCTGAAGTTGTTTGGGGGGTTGCTGGCTCTTCAATGGCGCTATTAAAAAATGAAGGGATACTAAAAACGTATACGCCAAAAAATTTGAGTGCGTTAAATAATGCGCTAAATGATCCACAACCTAACCAAGCTTGGTTTGGTAATGACGCTTACTTTAATGCAATTTGTTTTAACGATATTGTGGCAAAACAATATCATCTTCCTAAGCCCACATCATGGGATGATCTCACAAAACCTATTTATAAAGGGCATATAGCGATGCCAAATCCTGCATCTTCTGGCACAGGATATATGCAAGTTTCGGCCTGGTTACAAACCATGGGTGAATCTCAAGCCTGGGATTATATGCAGAAGCTAGATAAAAATATTGCGCACTATACACATTCAGGATCAAAACCTTGTGTACAAGCAGGTATGGGTGAAGTCGCTATCGGTATCTCTATGGCAAGTCGTGGCGCGAAGCTTAAAACGCAAGGCGCGCCCCTTTCCGTTATCTTGATAGATGGCATCGGTTGGGAGTCTGAGGCAGTCGGTTTAGTCAAAGCAAGCGCTGCTGCTAAACGTGTGGTTGATTGGTCTATTTCGAAAAATGCCAATGAGCTGTATATCGAAATGTATCCCGTAGTGGCGCATAAAGACGTAAAAGCCACCGTTCAAAACTTCCCAAATGTTAAAAAAGCAATGGCCGATATGGACTTTGCACGTATGGGTGATGAACGCGCGGCTGTTTTGAAAAAATGGTCAGAAAAGTTTGATAGTAAATCTGAACCTAAAAATTAAATGTTGGTGAGGTAAAGAGGACACTTCTTTACCTCATATTATTTTCCTTATTCGCAATGGCGAGAGATGGATTGGTTCTCAATTTTTTATTTATTAGGTTTTTATTATGAAAACATATCTACGGATTGAAAATGTTGTCAAAAAATTTGGACAATTTACCGCATTGCAAAAGATCTCATTAACGATCAAAGAAGGCGAGTTTGTTTGTTTTTTGGGGCCTTCTGGTTGTGGGAAAACGACTTTATTACGCAATATATCGGGCTTAGAGGCTCTGACCTCGGGACGTATTTTCCAAGGGGGAGTCGAAACGACACATTTGCCAGCTGAAAAACGTGATTTTGGTATTGTATTTCAATCCTATGCATTATTTCCTAACTTAACAGTACAAGAAAATATCGCGATTGGGTTACAAAATACAGGCCTAGGGAATATTGAATGCAGTAAAGTCGTCGAACAATGGTTAGAGATGGTAGGGCTTTTAAGTGAAGCGCATAAATACCCAAGCCAACTTTCCGGTGGTCAGCAGCAACGTGTTGCATTGGCTCGCGCCTTAGCCTTATCTCCAGGTTTGTTATTATTAGATGAGCCATTATCTGCACTTGATGCCAAAGTGCGCATTCACTTGCGTGAAGAAATCTGCAAATTACAACGTAAACTGGGTATTACAACCGTCATGGTCACACATGATCAAGAAGAGGCACTTGCCATGGCAGATAGGATCGTTGTCATGAATAAGGGGGTAATTGAGCAAATTGGTACCCCGCAGGAAATTTATGAAAAGCCTGCTAATCGTTTTGTAGCGAGTTTTGTTGGTATTACTAATTTTATTCCTGTGTCGGTAATTAATAGCCATCTTATGCGAGTGGGAGAGGATTTGTTGAGTATCCCACCCAAAATACAAGAGCGAGTCACTGTTGGAAACGTATTCGATTTAGCTATCCGTCCCGAAGGTTTATATTTTTGTGAAAAAGGTGAACAAACTATTGCGGTTAATATTAAATTTATTGAGTTCCAAGGTCCGTACTGCCAAGTTGAATGCCGCTTATGGGATGATTTAGTTGCGCCGAGTATTTATGTCAATGTCCCCATTCGTGAAGCGCGAAAATTAAATTTGAAGCAACAAGAAACTCGCTATTTAGCAATAGATGATACGCACTTAAATGTTTATCCATCACAGCAGAAAAGATCTCAAACTGTTCAGGCAGCTTAAGGGTAACTTATGAATGTCACGCCGATCAATGAATTTAAAAATCCCCCACATAAGTCTATAAAACGTTATTTTAATCGTTTTAGCCAAGAGCAATTGATTTTATTGATCAGTCTTACTTTGATCTCTTTATTTTTACTCTTATTTATTGTCGCACCCTTATGGAACATACTACGTAGTAGTGTGTTGGATAGCGCTGATAATTTTGTAGGGATAGTCAATTTTCAAGACTATTTTGCATCTCGCGCCGTTTGGTATTCATTAACGAATACCCTGACGCTCGGGATCGTTGTTATGTTTGTTGTCGTATCTCTCGCTTTTATTTATGCCTACGCACTAACCCGATCCTGTATGCCGGGCAAAAAACTTTTTAAATTAT
Source organism: Psychromonas sp. CNPT3 (assembly GCF_000153405.2). NCBI lineage: Bacteria > Pseudomonadati > Pseudomonadota > Gammaproteobacteria > Alteromonadales > Psychromonadaceae > Psychromonas > Psychromonas sp. CNPT3. Next base: position 2,316,788 of record NC_020802.1, on the reverse strand, counting down.
TTGGCATGGCGCCTATTTTAGCGCCTTCATTACTCCCTGCGATAAGTCTTATTTATCTTTTTGGCAAGCAGGGCGTGGCAACGCCATTACTTTTTGGTCATTCTGTTTATGGTTTTATTGGTATCGTATTGGGTCTCATATTTTGGACGTTCCCACACGCTTTAATTATTTTATCAACCTCACTCCGTACTTCAGATGCGCGCCTTTATGAAAGTGCGAAAGCATTAAAAACAAGTGCATTTAAAACCTTTTTTGTGGTGACGTTACCGGCTGCAAAGTACGGGCTTATCAGTACATTAATTGTCGTTTTTACGTTAGTTGTTTGTGATTTTGGCGTCGCAAAAGTCATTGGTGGAAGTTATAACGTATTGGCGACAGATATATTTAAGCAGGTGGTCGGCCAACAAAATTTCTCGATGGCAGCGGTGACAGGACTTGTTCTCTTATTGCCTGCGTTGTTTGCTTTTGTTGTTGATCGCTGGGTACAAAAAAAGCAGCAGAATCTTTTTGATAGTCGCTCAGTGCCTTATCAGCCAGAGCCTCAAGCGTTACGCGATGGGATTTGTTTTGTATATTGTTTATTTATTTCAATATTGGTGCTGGTGGTGTTAGGTATGGCTATTTATGGATCATTAGTGACCTTTTGGCCTTGGAATAAAGCATTATCCTTTAATAATTACAACTTCTCAGAGATAAGTACCTATGGATGGGAACCTTTTTGGAACTCATTACAATTGGCGAGTTGGACTGCCTTATTAGGTACCTTTGTTATTTTCATTGGTGCTTATAGCATGGAAAAAGGACGTGCATTTATTAGGTTGCGTCGTTTTTTACAGATGTTGAGTGTCTTACCGATGGCAGTACCCGGTATGGTACTAGGGCTCGGCTATATTTTCTTTTTCAATGATACTCATAATCCCTTAAGTTTTTTATATGGCTCTATGTTTTTGTTAGTGCTCAATACCACGGTTCATTATTATACGGTGGCACATATGACGGCTATCTCAGCTATTAAACAACTACCTATTGAGTTAGAGGCAAGTGCCATATCCATTAAATTACCACAATATAAATTATTTTGGAAAGTAACGTTACCCGTCTGTTTACCTGCGGTGTTTGATATCGCAGATTATTTATTTATTAATGCCCTAACGACCACCTCGGCAGTTGTCTTTTTGTATTCAACCGACACGATACCGGCCTCTGTCTCAGTGTTAAACATGGATGATGCAGGGCAAACAGGCGCTGCAGCCGCGATGGCTGTGATGATCATGCTGGTTGCACTACTGGCTAAAATGCTACATTTGATCCTTGATAAGTGCTTTGAGAATTCAACGCAAGCATGGCGTAAGCGCTAAGGATCCTGTGCAGTATATTAAAATTAAAGAAAGGATTATTGCGCAAATCGAATCTGGTTTGTTTACTAGCGGGAAAAAGCTCCCCTCTGAGCGCAAAATGGCGCAAGCGTTTGCCACAACGCGGGTAACAATTCGAGAGGCGCTTAGTGCATTGGAGGCGGAGGCGCGTATATATCGAGAAGTGAGACGAGGCTGGTTTATTTGTCCTAAACCTTTGCGTTATGATCCGCATTTAACGCTGAACTTTTTACAGATGGCTAAACTTCAAGGGCGAGGCGCGTCCACAACATTATTGATGGCGCAACGTACGTTAGCGACTCAGCAAACAGCAAATTTATTGCGAGTACCTCTTTTAAGTGAGCTCTATCATTTGATCCGTGTACGTTACTTAGATCAACGGCCCGTGGTATACGTGATTAATTATATCAAAGCGTATTATTTTGAAAACTTTCTCGATGTGGATTTTACACCGTCATTAACGCTTGCCTACCAAAAACATTACTCAGTTAGCTATCAAAGCACCCATTATCGCGTGAGTAGCACCTCGTTATTTGGAGACGCAGCCACGGCATTAAGAGCAAAACAGGGGAGTCCTGCGATGTTGGTTGAGAGAGTCAATTACGATAAGCAAGGGCGTTTAATTGATTGTGACCTTGAATATTGGCGCCACGATGCGTTGTGTATTGAGTCGGTTGCTCAGTTTATTCCCTTGCCGAGTTAATGTTGTAGAGGGTGATTATTTGTGGGTTTTACTGAGGTGTTATTTTCACTCAATCTGCCAATAGCAGGCCAAATTACTGCAAATGGCAGGCCAAATTATTGCAAAGGGTAGGCCAAATTTAACGTATCTACACCGTTATAAAACATCAACGTAGAATAACTGTTTTTTATTTTATGCCGTGAGCTGTGCCTATATTGCTTGCTGACTTTGCATCTGAAGTATTAAGGGTATTTATGTCAATTTTTGCCATCTTGTTGATTATTCTCTCCGCATTGTTACATGCAAGTTGGAATATATTAAGTAAATCCAATAAAACATCGGTTCACGTTTTTTTCTTTATGGCATCACTTTGCATGGCATTATTATTATTGCCTTTCTTATTATGGTTTTATTTCTCGGCAGGTTATGAACATTTTAGTCCTAGATTTTGGTACTTAATCTTTTTCAGTGGCATTTTTCAAATTATTTACTTAATGGGGCTAGGACTTGCCTATAAAAATGCGGATGTAGGCGTTGTGTATCCCATCGCAAGAGCTCTTCCTGTTTTAATTGTTGGTGCGTTTGGTTTTTTGCTGGGTGATATCATTTTAGTGAAACAGTGGCTAGGTTTTTTACTGATCACCGGAGGGTGTATATTGGTGCCCTTAATTTCGCTACGCCAATTTAAGTTATCGCATTATCTGCATGTCAGTATTGCTTGGGCTGTGCTAGCGGCTATTGGCACTACGGGTTATTCCATCATTGATAAGTTGGCTCTAAGTGAATTATTATTACACTTAGAGTCGCAGCATACGCAAGCACAGATAGCTATTTTTTACTTGGGGATGCAATTTTGGGCTGCGACCTTACCCTTAGGAATAAGCTTTATCCTAACCGGTAATTCACACTATTTTAGGCAAGCGTGGAAAATAAAAAAACCGGCTTTTTTAACTGGATTTATGATGGCCGGTACTTATGGTCTCGTGCTCTATGCCATGCTATTAACGACTAATGTAAGTTTGGTGGTGGCATTAAGGCAGGTAAGTATTATTTTTGGTTTGTTATTGGGTTTTATATTCCTAAAAGAAAAAATGTATATGCCCCGTATTATGGGCTGCTTATTGATGTTATTAGGCTTGGTGATTGCTTTGTCAGGGTAAAAGTAGCGTAAGAAAATATGGCGTTAAGCGTCACTAATCAGCACTTAATGTTCATTGGAAAGGGTTATATCCTGTTGTTATTCAGATTGCATATTGTATGTAAACAACCTAAGGATTTACGCATGAACACATCGAAAAAACACCTATCTTATTGGCTTAAAGACGCTTTAGAAAAAGAAAAGCCGGCCCCTGCAAAAACATTACAACAAGATATAGAGACAGACGTATTAATTGTGGGTGGTGGATATACGGGGTTATGGACTGCCATATTACATAAGCAACAAGCCCCTGATAAAACAGTCACTCTTATTGAAAAAGGACTCTGTGGCAGTGGTGCATCAGGCTCGAATGGAGGCTGTTTATTAACCTGGTCAAGTAAGTATCCTACGTTAAAAAAACTCTTTGGTGAAACGCAAGCGCAATGGCTGGTTAAAGAATCAGAGCAGGTTATCTTTGAAATAGAAGACTTTTGCGCAGAGCACAATATTGATGCACAATTATTGATTAATGGCAGCTATTACAGCGCAACAAACAGTGCACAGCAAGGTACTATGGCGCCTTTAGTTAGCGTTTTAGAGGCATTAAACATTAATAGTTGGCAAGCGTGTGCAAGTAATACATTGGCCTCTAAAACCGGCTCTAAAAAAAATAGAGAAGCTTATTTTTCTAAGGCTGCAGGTACGGTGCAACCTGCAATGCTTGCAAGAGGGTTACGAAAAGTAGCATTATCATTAGGTATTAACATCTATGAAAATACGCAGATGTTATCGCTGCATTATGGACAACCTGCACGCGTTATTACGGAGCAAGGCTCGATCACCGCAAAGCAGGTGGTTTTAGCGATTAATGCTTGGATGGCTGAAAAATTTAAAGCCTTTAAGCACAGTATTGTAGTGGTGTCGTCCGATATGGTGATAACAAAACCTATCCCTGAATTACTAAAAAAACACGGGCCTGAAAAGGGGGTGAGTGTCGTCGATTCACGTATTTTTGTGCACTATTATCGCGACACGATAGATGGTCGATTGATGTTAGGAAAAGGCGGGAACTGTTTTTCATTCGGCAATAAAATAGAGCCGATGAGCAATCAAAAAACACGTTACTTACCTTTATTAAGCAACGCTTTTTCGAACTTATTTCCGCAACTTAACGTCACTGAATTTGCCGATAACTGGACGGGAGGATCGGATAGGACAATTACCGGACTTCCTTTTTTTGGTAATATTAAAGGTCAGCCTAATATTATTTATGGTTTAGGTTATTCCGGAAATGGTGTGGCACAGACGCGCATTGGCGCTAAAATATTAAACGCGATGTTATTAGGTAACAATGACAAATGGGCCAATTGTGGATTGACCGGTGGGCCACGTGGTTACTTTCCGCCAGAGCCTTTTTGCTGGCTTGGCGCGATGTGTGTGCGTAATGCCATTAGGCGCAAAGAAGACGCGGAAGATAATGAGCAACATCCTCGTTTAATAGATAAATGGCTTGCAAAACTTGCAGGAACGGCCGGTAAAGCGGATAAAATATAAATGCTTATGTAGGCTGACATTAAATTGTCATATAAGTAGGCTATCTTACAATATTTATTAAATAGGGTAAGTCGATGCGCAAACTACCACCTTTAAATGCGTTACGTGCTTTTGAGGCGGCTGCGCGTCATCAAAACTTAAGTAAAGCCGCCAAAGAGTTAAATGTGAGCCGCACGGCGGTAAGTCAACAGGTTAAACAACTAGAGTTATATCTAGATGCACAGCTGTTTATACGTAATGGCTCGTTATTACAATTAACCGATCAAGCTGCGCATTACCTCCCGCTACTCACAAGTAACTTCGATCGCTTAGAAAAAGGCACATTACATCTTTTTGAACGTAATAAGAAACAACAGCTGATCATGCGCATAGCACATAGCTTTTGTCAGCAATGGTTATTGCCTCGATTGGCTGATTTTAAACGCCAACACCCTAACATCAGTATTAAAATATTAACCACGAATAATATTTATCCACAAAAAAATGAAAATATCGATTTAGAGATCCTCAATGGTTATGTGGATGTCATGGATCCTGATGCGATAAAATTAACGCAAGAGTCGTGGCTGGTGGTGGCGAGCCCTCACCTCAAAAGGTTGCAGTCATTGCAGACGCTCGAGGATTTAGCCTTAGCCGATAAAATAAGTACGTTGGGATACCATGAAACATGGCAAGATTGGTTTTTATTACAGAACTATGCCGATAAAGTAACAGAGCCTCATCTTTTATTTGAAAATAGTCAATTATCCATTGAAGCGACGATTAATGGCCTCGGAATATTATTTGTACGCTCGTTGTTAGTTGCGGATGAGCTAAAAGAGGGGCGTTTAGTCGCTTTAAGTGAGGTGACATTAAGCAGTAAAAGTCATCATTATTTAATATGTTACCAAAATCATGCACCCAAAGAAGCATTAGATAATTTTACACAGTGGCTATTGCAATGTTTTCGTTAGTTGACCTATTTGACTTTTTTTTAGTGAAGCGTAATAGAGGGTAACCCATCAACCATTTAACATGATATTATTTAATGGGGACTCAGTCCCCATTTTTAATGGATAAATGGGATCATATGAATAAAAAACGTGCGGTACTCCTTGTTAATTTAGGAACACCTGAGCAAGCAACGACAAAAAGTGTACGCGCTTTTTTAAAATCTTTTTTATTAGATAAACGGGTTGTTGATATGCCTCGTTTATTTTGGCTACCTATTTTATATTTAGTGATCCTGCCCTTTAGAGCGCCACGGGTCAGTAAGTTATATCAAAAAATATGGGAAAAAAAAGGCTCACCGTTACGAATATTGAGTGAATCTTTAAATGAAAAAGTGGCTCTAGCATTAGAAAAAGATAATGTAAAATGTGTATTAGCGATGACTTATGGCGCCCCCTCAATAGCCAATACGCTACAAAAACTCAGTGATGAAGGTATCACTGAGTTAACGATTATTCCTCTTTATCCTCAATACTCGGTATCGACCACCGCGCCTGTTTTTGATCAAGTAGGGCGTTTCATAAAGGGTCAAATTAATTTTCCAGGGATAACCTTTAAAAATAACTATCATGATCATCCCTTGTATATCGATGCACTATGCCAGTCAATACAAGCGCATTGGTTAAATCATGGGCGTGCAGAGAAATTGATTTTTTCTTTTCATGGGATCCCACAACGCTATGTTGAAAAGGGCGATCCTTATCAGTGGCAGTGTGAGCAAAGTGTTGCTTTAGTGGTTAAACAGCTCGGATTAAATTCGCAAGACTATTTAATTGCTTATCAATCACGTATGGGACGAGAAGCATGGCTTATGCCGTATGTTGATTTAGAGTTGAAATCAATGGCTAATGAGGGCTGTTCGAGTGTTGATATAATTTGTCCTGCTTTTGCAACCGATTGTTTAGAGACGCTCGAAGAGATGGCGATGCAGAACAAAAAAATATTTATAGAGGCGGGTGGTAAAGACTTTCATTATATTAGTTGTTTAAATGACGAGCGTAGCCATATTGAGTTACTGCGTACGCTCGCATTAAATTAATTACTGTACCAGTAACCACTATTAACAAGAAAAGTGAAAAAGTTCTGTGCATTTTCATTTTCAGTTAATAACTCAATTAATTCACTGCCGACTTCATCTTGATCACATAAATGGTGACCGAGCTTATTAAACTCACTGCAGTTATATTGTGTGCCATTAATATAAATAAAGTCTGCATCTTGTTCAAAGTAGATAGCGCGTAAGCCACCTAAACGGGTGAATTGGGCGCCTTCATTAAATAGCGCTAATATTTGGGTATTTGAATGCGCTTCATCACACACGGCAATATCCAAATCATGCACACTTTCACTGAGCATTTTACCAAGCCAAGGCATTAGTTGCTCGGGTGTTTGGCAACTTTCTAGCATTGTTTTGTGTAAACCAATCAGTTCATGAGCTTCAATTTTCCCTGGTTTTTCACGATGTTGCATATTTTTATCAAGATAGCGCACGCAGTTATCTTGCTCATCAATGCAGTGATCAGTAAAGCTACTTAACAGATCATTTTGATCGGGTGCACGAAAGCCAACGCTGTAGTTTATAGATGGCTCGATAGCATAACCTTCATGCGGGAAACCAACCGGAATATACAAGATATCACCGGGCTCAAGCTCTACATCAATAATGGCATCAAAGGCTGCACAATGCTTTAATGCTGCATGGGCTGTAAATTCATTTAGCTCAGTTTTAGCGCCAACACGCCAATGTCGTTTACCTAAGCCTTGAATAATAAAAACGTCATAATTATCGATATGAGGTCCGACACCGCCGTTCACACTGGAGTAGCTGATCATTAAATCATCAAGGCGCCAGTTTGGTAAAAATCGAAAAGGTCGAATGAGTTGCTGTGCATCTTCATGCCAATGATCAACGGCTTGTACTAATAAAGACGTTCCTTTTTGCTCAAGCTTATCAAAAGAAGTAAATGGGCCATGTTCAGCTTGCCATTTATCTTGCTCATCTCGGTATACAAGGCGGCTTTCAACTTCTTCTTCCATTGCAAGTCCGGCTATTTCATCCGGCATAATGGGATCTTGAAAATCAGCAAAGCCTTGTTTTATTAATAAGGGCTTTTTTTGCCAATAAACGTCTAGAAAGTGATTGATATCTAAATTGAGTTGGAACATAACGCCTCAGCTAATTAAAAAGTAAGAGAAAAGAATGAGTATAACCTTATGTTCCTTTCAGATGCAAAAAGCCACTAATATATTATCGACATAAGCCGTTTGAGAGACTCTAACATGTATTATTAGGCACTCACGAAAATAACGGCTAGACGCAACCTTGTTAAAAATTATCCCCTTGGTTAGTCGGCGTCATTCGAATGAGAGGGGTTATCTAATAAATGTTTTATGGCGTAAATACCTTGTTGGAAGATTTTTTCATCTTCGATGCCCATTAAGGCTAAGCGAATGTGTCCTGAAGGCGTTTTACTGGCGCTAAAATGATCGCCATGACTGACTAATATATTTTTTTGATTAGCAGCTGCAATAAAATCATCAACACACCATGCTGGTGGCAATTTTAGCCATAAGTGATAGGCTGCGCTACTGTCCTTCATACTTAATGAAAGCACTTTTCGAGCAAATATTTGTCTTGATTTGGCAATGTGACGTTGATTATCTGCCATCTTAAAGGCTTCGCCCGAGAAAATTAAAGCGCTACTAATGGCGTAATTTAAGGAGGAGGCTTGCCAAACCGACGTTCGGATCGCCGCATAAACCTTTTGTAATTGATGTGTGGGTGTTTTAATAAAAGCGCAACGTAAAGCGGGACTAATCGCTTTGGATAGCCCTGAAAGATAGAAGCTTTGCTGCTCAATAAAATGGGAGATAGCGGGAATATACTGCTGATTTAAAAACCCATAGATATCATCTTCAATTAGCCACGCATCACTGCCTTTTATGACGTTAGCTATTTCAATTCTGCGCGCCTCCGGCATAGTGAGCGCGGTTGGGTTTTGCTGTGAGGGCACAACAATGACTAACTTGGGTTGGTGCTCAGTGAGTACGTTACGCAGTGCATCAGCACGCATTCCTTGTGCATCACAGCTTACCTCTATGAGTTTTACGCCATGTGCGTGTGCGATAGAGAGTATACCGGGGTAAGTTAAACTCTCAATCGCAATGCTATCGCCTGCTTGCGTATAGGCTCTCATTAAAATATCGAGGGCGCTTTGAACACCAGGGGTTAATAATATTTGGTCGACACTGGCGTCTTTTAACGCATATTTTTTAGCCCATAAAAGAGCTGCTTGGCGATGCTCAATCGCGCCCGTATCTGCGCTATAAGAAAGAAGTTCTGGGGTGAGCGTTTTGAACACTTCGAGACTTGCTTGAGATATTTTTGGCAGGTTAAGACCAACACAAGGCTGGATAATTGAAAAGTTAAACTGGTTGTTATTAGCATCTGCTTGGATCACAACTTCAAATTTACTCGCACTACAGACAAAAGTGCCTCGACCGACAAACGATTCTACTTTTTGGCTATCAACAAGGCATTGATACGCTTTGGCGATAGTGACCGGTGTGGTTGAAAATTCAGTCGCCAGTGCGCGATGCGTGGGTAATTTAGTGTTTTCGCCATACAAGCCAGAATGGATCCGCGCTTCAATAATTGAAGCTATGTTTTTAAATTTACTAATACTCACGTGATCCCCCTCAAAACAACATAACTAATCATACGTTAAGTCAATAAATCAGCAATAGGTAATGATAGCAAAAGAACTAAAAAAATGATCAGTCTTGCAGGAAAAATTATCCAAACCCGCGTTGTGATTTTTGAATTGAGAACCACTATATCCTGCAACTCACGTCTTGTTAGTACTCATTTTTCCGGCGTAACACATGATGACGACATTAATTGCATTGCTATTAGTCGCAGTTAAAGAAAATAAAATTGACATAGGTCAATTTTATTATTAAGCTGTTTTTTTGTGCTATTGACGATCTAAGGAAATAAAATGCAACCAATAAAAGTAAGTTTTGTAGGACTTGGGGTGATGGGAATGCCCATGGCAAGCTATTTGCAAAAAAATGGCTATGTGACCACTGTCTTTAATCGTACGACGCAAAAAGCCAAACAATGGGCGCAAAAAAACCAAGGTGAATATGCGTTAACCCCTAAAAGTGCGGTCGAAAATGCACAGGTTGTCTTTATTTGTGTCGGTAATGATGATGATGTGCGCAGCGTTTTATATGGTGAAGAGGGCGTTTTAGCGGGGCTTAAAAAAGACACTATTTTAGTCGATCATACGACGACATCAGCAAGCCTTGCGCAAGAAATAGCTGAAAAATGTAAAGCGTTAAATATTCATTTTGTGGATGCGCCTGTCTCTGGCGGACAAGCGGGTGCAGAGCTGGGTAAGTTAACAGTGATGTGTGGTGGTGAGCCTGCTGTTTTTGAAAAACTTCAGCCTCTGTTTAAGTGTTACGCGAAGCAAACCTCGTTAATGGGTAAAAATGGGCAAGGACAACGCGCAAAAATGGTGAATCAAGTCTGTATTGCGGGCGTATTAAAGGGCTTAAGTGAAGCGTTATCATTAGCTAAAGAAGCGAACCTTGATATTGAATTACTGACAGATACGTTAAAATATGGCGCCGCAGGATCTTGGCAGTTAGAAAATAGAGCCGTGTCGATGCAAAATGATAAATTTGATTTTGGATTTGCGATTGATTGGATGATCAAAGATTTAGGCTTTTGTCTCGATGAAGCAAAAAAATATGACTTAGATTTACCAATGACCCGTGAAGTGAATGAAAATTATAAAGCATTAAGTGCGCAGGGGCTTGGAAAAATGGATACATCAGCATTAATAAAATATCAACGCTGATGTATTGATGGCGCTGTAAAAAAAGGTTTTTACAGCGCTTTATTATTAAGCCATTTTATCAACTAAGTTAATCGCTTGGCCAATATAATTAGCGGGCGTCATCGCTTTCAGCTGCAGTTTTACAGCATCGGTTAACGCGAGCGTATCAATGAAATCACTCATTGCAGGGCCATCTACACGCTTACCACGAGTTAGCTCTTTTAATTTCTCATAAGGCTTATCAATACCGTAACGGCGCATAACAGTTTGAATTGGCTCCGCTAAGACTTCCCAGTTACTGTCGAGATCTTTAAGCATGCTTTCTTGATTAGGCTGTAATTTACTGATCCCTTTCAAGCTTGATTCATAAGCGATGATGCTATAACCGATAGCAACGCCTAAATTACGTAGGACCGTTGAGTCGGTTAAATCACGCTGCCAGCGAGACACGGGTAATTTTGAGCCTAAATGTGCAAAAAGGGCATTAGCAAGACCTAGGTTGCCTTCTGAGTTTTCAAAATCAATAGGATTGACTTTGTGTGGCATCGTGGACGATCCAATTTCACCGGCAATGGTTTTTTGTTTAAAATGACCCAGACAAATATAACCCCAAACATCACGATCGAAATCTAATAAAATGGTATTAAAGCGCGCTATCGCATCAAATAATTCTGCAATATAGTCATGTGGTTCAATTTGAGTCGTATAAGGATTAAATGTCACCCCTAAACTTGTTACAAATTCTTCTGCAAATACTTGCCAATCAACATCTGGGTAAGCACTGACATGTGCATTATAGTTACCCACAGCGCCGTTGGCTTTACCTAACATTTGTGTACTTTCAATTTGCTGTAGTTGGCGTTGTAAACGTGCTACCACGTTTGCCATTTCTTTACCCATTGTGGTAGGTGAAGCTGGTTGGCCATGCGTTCGAGACATCATTGGCATTGCTTTATACTCAATGGCCTTAGCTCTGATAGCTTCTATAATACGCTTGCAGTAAGGTAAAATAACCTCTTCTTTAGCGCAGCTAAGCATTAAAGCATGAGATAAATTATTAATATCTTCAGAGGTACAGGCAAAATGAATAAATTCATTAATGGCATGTAATTCTTTATTATTCGCTACTTTTTCTTTTAAAAAATATTCAACCGCTTTAACATCATGATTTGTTGTCGCTTCAATATCTTTGATACGTTGTGCATCTTTTTCAGAAAACTGCGTAATGATAGCATCAAGCTCTGCATTGGCTTGTGCTGAAAAAGCGGGAACTTCAGCGATCTCTTTTGTTTGCGCTAGTTTTTGTAACCACCGAACTTCAACTTGTACGCGATATTTGATCAAACCAAATTCACTAAATATATGGCGTAAAATTGCAGTTTTACTACCGTAACGGCCATCAACGGGTGATACGGCGGTTAGTCCTGAAAGTTCCATTTGTTGCTCCTAAAAAGGTAGGTTGTTTAAATAGTCATTTATATGCACTTTTTTATGCAAAATTAAGCCCTGAAAAGCTTAAATTCGGCGTAAATTTTGCTCTGTTTGGTGTAGCATTGCTTTGCGAGAAAAAATCAATTGACGACGTTTGCCGCCAATTTGGCGCCATAATACAGCAGCGCGAACACCGGCTAATAACAAAGCGCGAATTTTATGTTGAGTGCGCTCTTGTTGCAAGCAAGATGGGGAGCCATTTACTTGGATTTTTGGACCTAAATCACTGATCAAGTCTTTGTAAATCAAGTTTAAGTTATTTAAAATATTATCATCATCAATATTGGCATCGGCTAATTGATGCTGTATTTGATTGATGCGAGCGCCTAATTGCGCCCCAACACTCGGATCTTCCGTCAGTTTCTTTTCAAGCGCAAGCATACCAATAATGTATTTTGTTACCTGCATATTGCGCCCTTTGGTACTGCCATTGAGTTGATCTTGCATACTCTTCAAGCCTACCTCCAAACTGCTATAGCCTCCAAATACATCCAAAGGTGAATTACTATCTACACGAAGAATAGAAAGCAGAGATGCATCAAATGCATTTAAGTTAGAAACATTACCGGTACAAGCTAATTTATCAACCAGATAAGCCGCTTGGCACATTGCGGCAAAGGCGATACAACGTGAAGGAAGATCATGATAAGACATAATTAAATTTTCTCTTGTAAGTGTTGTTCGATAATAGCGCCACCTAAACAGACTTCTTGCATATAAAATACAGCTGATTGTCCTGGGGTCACTGCGCTTTGTGGCGTCTCAAAGATGACTCTTAAAGTATCATCATCGAGGGGGGTCACGGTACAAGGAACATCCTGTTGGCGGTAACGTGTTTTTAGTGTGCAAGTAAACGCCTCTTTAAGGATTTTTCTATCAACCCAATCACATTTCGTTGCGATCAAACCATAAGATAAAAGGGCTGGATTATTGGCGCCTTGTGCAACCAATAAACGATTATTAGGCATATCTTTAGCGACAACATACCAAGGATCTTCATTAGCGTCTTGACGACCACCAATGCCTAATCCCTTGCGCTGACCTAATGTATGGTACATTAAACCTTGATGCTTACCGATAACTTTGCCCTCTGGCGTGACAATGTCACCGGGCTGCGCTGGAAGATATTCTTGTAAGAAATCAGTAAACTTACGCTCACCAATAAAACAGATCCCGGTACTGTCTTTTTTATTGGCAGTAATAAGACCTTGCTGCTCGGCAATACGTCGCACTTCTGGTTTTTCTAATTCGCCAACAGGGAACAGTGTTTGTGCTATCTGTTTTTCGCCCACGGCATATAAAAAGTAACTTTGATCTTTATTTGTATCAAGGCCACGCAGAAGTTGCACATGTCCATTCACTTCACGGCGACGAACATAATGTCCTGTGGCAATAAAATCCGCACCTAAATCTTCGGCTGCAAATTCTAAGAAGGCTTTAAACTTTATTTCTTTATTACACATAATATCAGGATTTGGAGTACGTCCTGCTTTATATTCAGCGAGGAAATGTTCAAAAACATTATCCCAATATTCAGCCGAAAAGTTAACAGTATGCAACTTGATATCTAATTTATCACAAACCGCTTGTGCGTCTTGAAGATCTTGAGCCGCCGCGCAATACTCACTGCTATCGTCTTCTTCCCAATTCTTCATGAATAGCCCTTCAACCTGATACCCTTGCTGCTGCAGTAAATACGCGGATACAGATGAATCGACACCGCCGGACATACCGACGATCACTTTAATTTGGCTATTGTCTGTCATAAAATATTCTCCTACTAATTTGGAGTGTGATTTTAGCAGAAAGTAAACAATAAAACAGTGCCAACATAACTAACAATGCGAATGTTTTCGGTCGTCAATGCTAAGACTAAATAAAGCACTTGGATTGGTAACGGATACAGAATGCCTTTTTGTATCCGCTTAAGAAAAGGTTTGCTTATTAAGGCATAACATCGCGTTTTATCGGATTATCGAGTGATATTAATGTTTCGGTTGATTGAATTTCATCAATAGCTTGCACTTTATTAATGAGTGTCGTTTGTAAATGCGCGATAGATTTGGTCATTAGTTTGATAAAAATACTGTAATTTCCCGTGGTGTAATAAGCTTCAACTACTTCTTCAAGCGCTTCTAATTTTTTAATGGTAGCAGGATAATCTTTGGCATTTTTAAGGTTAATACCAATAAAGCAACAAACATCATATCCAAGCGCTTTTTCATTGAGTACGACTTTAGTTTTTTCAATGATCCCTGCAAGTTTCATTTTTTCGATACGCACATGGATAGTACCGGCACTGACTAAGAATTTTTTAGCTAATTCAGCATAAGCCACACGGGCATTATCGGCTAAAGCATACAAAATGCGTTTATCGAGATCATCGATTTCATAATGATTGGGCATATATAGGGTTCTTTTTTATTGAATTGTTAGTTTTAACCCCATTCTATTGATGATAATGTTTATGTAAAGGTATATTTGTTATTGGTTATTGATAAATTAGTTGATTTACCTGATGATTGTTTCAACTTGATATGGCAAAGCATCTTTAAAGGAACATTATGAGCGCACAATATATTCAAACACAGCAACAAATTAGCACTGTAAAACAAATATTTTCAATGCAACTTGAAAATGAATTAGGTTTAATCGAAGTACAAGCACCTATTTTGGCGAAAGTGGGTGATGGCATCCAAGATAGTTTAAGTGGCTCAGAAAAAGCCGTTGCTGTAAAAGTGAGTTCTTTACCCGTATCAGACCAAAATTTTGAAGTGGTGCACTCTCTTGCAAAATGGAAACGCAAAACGCTTGCGGAGCATAACTTCCAAATTGGACAAGGCTTATATACACATATGAAAGCATTACGTCCGGATGAAGAATCATTGAGTCCTATCCACTCTGTCTATGTTGATCAGTGGGATTGGGAAGCGGTGATCTCGGAAAAAGAAGATCGCAGCATTGATTTCTTAAAACGCACGGTAAACACTTTATACCAAGCGATTAAAAAAACAGAATCACGTTTACAAGAATTATATGCATTAACGCCTTTTCTACCTGAAAAAATAACGTTTATGCACTCTCAAGATTTACTGGATCAATATCCTGACTTAGATTCTAAAGGTCGTGAACGTGCTGCGGTAAAAGAGTTCGGCGCTGTCTTCCTGATTGGTATTGGTGGATTATTATCGAATGGTGAATTCCATGATGTACGTGCACCCGATTATGATGATTGGTCAACACAAACAGATGCGAAATACCCTGGTTTAAACGGCGACATTTTAGTTTGGAACCCTATCCTAAAAGATGTATTTGAAATTTCATCAATGGGCATTCGCGTTAGCCCTGACGCATTGAAAAAACAACTAGAAATTTGTGGTGATAGTGCGCGTCTACAGATGCCTTGGCATAAAATGCTGGTGGAGTCTAAATTGCCACAAACAATAGGTGGCGGTATCGGACAATCTCGTTTAGCGATGTTATTGTTACAAAAGCAGCATATTGGACAAGTACAAGTAGGCGTTTGGCCTGAGATGTTAAAACAGAGTGTGCCTGCCATTCTTTAATATTAATGAATAAAAGAGAGAGAGCGTTGCTCTCTTTTATTTTATTATCCATAGGCCACATTAAATAACAATAAAAAAAGCTAACATCTTAATCTTATTAAATATTTACTGCCAAACCTTGTAAACTATGCCACTATGAAGGCATAAAAAGTGGTGCATTGCACCTTCCTATGTCGTCTTTATCTGCTTAGACAAGCTAAAATGCTAACTTATGCAATAATGTATACTACTAACATTTAAATATAGATTTTCGTCGACGGGTACACTTATCGAAGTGTATTTAAAAAAACACCCTAACACTGTTAACAATTCTGCAACTTAATAATTATGTATCAGGTACTTTCATTTTATTTATAAGAATGATGCTATATACTTTCTTCAAAATGAAAAACTGTTATCAAGGTGCATGTCGTTCACTGAAAAAAGAGGTTATTTATTGTGCTAAAAGCTTATCGTAAACATGTCGCAGAGCGCGCTAACTTAGGTATTGTTCCCCAACCTTTAAATGCAGAGCAAACGGCTGCTCTCGTTGAATTATTAAAAAACCCACCGCAAGGTGAAGAAGATTTTTTAATCGATTTATTAGAAAATCGCATTCCCCCTGGCGTCGATGAAGGCGCTTATGTTAAAGCGGGGTTCTTATCCGCACTGGCCGCCAAAGAGATTGTCTCGCCGATTGTATCTGCTGAGCATGCGCTAAAGTTATTGGGCACAATGCAAGGTGGTTATAATATTGAAGCCTTGATAGCGCAACTTGATAATGAGAAACTTGCGCCGATCAGTGTACATGCATTGACGCATACACTGCTGATGTTCGATGCTTTTTATGATGTTGAAGAAAAAGCGAAAGCGGGCAATATTTTTGCCCAACAAGTGATGCAAGCTTGGGCTGATGCACTTTGGTTTACGTCAAAACCTGTCGTAGCAGAAAAAATCACGATGACCGTCTTTAAAGTGACGGGTGAAACTAACACTGATGATTTATCTCCCGCGCCCGATGCTTGGTCTCGCCCCGATATTCCTTTACATGCATTGGCAATGTTAAAAATCTCTCGCCCGGGTATTGAAGCGGATGAAGAAGGTGCGATAGGGCCTCTAAAACAAATACAAGCATTAAAAGAAAAAGGCCATAAGTTAGTTTATGTCGGTGATGTTGTGGGAACGGGCTCGTCACGTAAATCTGCAACCAACTCTGTATTATGGTTTATGGGTGATGATATTGCTTATGTACCGAATAAACGTGCAGGTGGTGTTTGTATTGGTAATAAAATCGCCCCTATTTTCTTTAATACCATGGAAGATTCTGGTGCTTTACCGATAGAAATGGATGTAAGCGCGCTAAATATGGGAGATGTTATTGATATCTATCCTTATACAGGCGTTGTAAAAAATCATGACAGTGGCGCTGAGATCACTACGTTTACATTAAAAACGAATATTATTTTAGATGAAGTGCGTGCGGGTGGACGTATTCCATTGATCATCGGACGTGGACTCACTGAGCGTGCACGTAAGTCGCTTGGTTTTGACATATCTAATGTATTTGCTCTGCCATTGGAAGAGAAAGCGTCAACGCAAGGGTATACGCTTGCACAAAAAATGGTCGGTAAAGCGTGTGCAACCAAAGGCATACGCCCTGGGCAATATTGTGAGCCTAAAATGACAACGGTAGGCTCTCAAGATACTACCGGCCCAATGACCCGTGACGAATTAAAAGATTTAGCGTGTTTAGGTTTTTCGGCAGATCTTGTGATGCAATCTTTTTGTCATACCGGTGCGTATCCTAAACCGATAGATGTGATAACACATCACACTTTACCTGACTTTATGATGGACAGAGGCGGGGTTTCTTTACGCCCGGGTGATGGCGTTATTCATTCTTGGCTAAATCGTATGTTATTACCCGATACCGTAGGCACCGGTGGCGATTCACACACCCGTTTCCCGATTGGTATCTCTTTCCCTGCAGGCTCTGGCCTCGTCGCTTTTGCAGCTGCGACGGGCGTGATGCCATTAGATATGCCAGAATCGGTGTTAGTTCGCTTTAAAGGTGAAATGCAACCGGGGATCACGCTTCGTGATCTTGTTAATGCTATTCCTTTACGCGCGATTGAAGAAGGGCTATTAACCGTTGAAAAAGAAGGTAAAATCAATGTGTTTTCAGGAAGAATTCTTGAAATTGAAGGCCTTGGGCAGTTAAAAGTAGAGCAAGCGTTTGAATTGTCTGACTCTTCAGCTGAGCGTAGCGCTGCGGGTTGCTCTATTAAACTCGACAAAGAGCCTATCATTGAATACTTAAATTCTAACATTGTGATGTTGCAATGGATGCTTGCGGAAAATTATGGCGATGTGCGTACTATTTCACGTCGTATTGAAGAGATGCAAGCGTGGATAAAAGATCCTCAATTAATGCAAGCCGATGAAGATGCGCAATATGTGTCTATTATTGACATCGATTTGAATGATATAAAAGAGCCAATTGTTGCATGTCCCAATGATCCTGATGATGTGAAACTATTGTCAAAAGTGGCCGGACAAACAATAGATGAAGTGTTTTTAGGCTCTTGTATGACAAATATAGGTCATTTCCGAGCTGCCGGTAAACTCCTTGATAATTTTAAAGGACAGCTACCGACGCGCTTGTGGATAGCCCCTCCAACTAAAATGGATGCAGCCCAACTTTCAGATGAAGGCTATTACAGTATTTTTGGTCGCGTCGGCGCGCGAACTGAAATGCCGGGTTGCTCATTGTGTATGGGAAACCAAGCTCGAGTCAGTGACAATAGCACTGTGTTTTCAACTTCTACGCGTAATTTTCCACATCGTTTAGGTAACAATGCCAATGTTTATTTGGGCTCTGCGGAACTTGCTGCTGTGGCTGCCATCGAAGGTAAATTACCGACGGTTGAAGTCTATATGCAATATGCAAAGCAGTTAGATGCGACCGCCGCTGACACTTATCGTTATTTGAATTTTGATAAAATTAAGAGTTATATGGATAAAGCCGCGACGATAATCCCTATCACGGAAGCATAAATGAAATATTAAGTTAATTTAAACAATTAAGTTGGTGATTTAAGTTTGATTAAAACCTGTTGTAAATTTTACAATGGGTTTTTTTATTCCTAACTATTTGATAAATAAAACGCTATATTGATTTTAAGTAATATAGTGCACATCTTAGTTTAAATCAGCTTGTTTTTTTACCAATTTTTGATAAAATTTAATAGATTAATAAAAATAGAGATTGTCTAAACAATCCATGTATATATAAATAATAATAAATTGAAATGGGTACTATTATGTTAGAAAAAAGTTTAGTTGTGGGTGAATACCACATTGACACAAGTCAAAATAGCTTAATTCATGGAAGTCGTAAGGTTTATCTAGGTCCATTGCGCACGTCTTTGCTACATTTTTTATGTAAAAATGTAAATACTGTTGTCACTCGAGAAGATTTGGCTCAGCATGTTTGGGGACGTTTAGTCACCGACCATACTATCAACCAACATATTTCTCAGTTGCGCAAAAGTATTGGTACATTAAGTTTACATGGTCTTAATATTTCAACGATCCCTAAACGTGGCTACATTGCACGTATGGAAGGTGTTGGCATATCTGAAAACAATATTGCACCGATGACTCAGTTAGAGGGATCTGCCAATGCTATTAATGCGATGAAAGTATTAGTCGTAGAAGGCGAAGCAGCTGAGCGTATTCAACTTATTGAGCAATTAGAAAGCCTTGATATCTCTTATGTCGAAGGTGTTGCAACTACCATCGAAGCAGAGCGCTCTGTGGCATTGCAAGATTTTGATCTATTGATCATCGATACATTATTATCTGAAGGTTCAGGTATTAAACTGATTAAAAATATCCGTACAGGGCAAACGTCAGCGTCTGCAGATATTAGTATTTTAAGTACACATTTTGATGTACAACGTGAACTATTAGGTCTTAATAGTTTGTTAGATGTACAAGGTTTATTATTAAAACCATTTGAAACAACACGCTTAAAACAAATGTTAATGGTTGCTAATAAATCTAATGTGATTTTAAAACCACAAGCAGCTTATGAACTTGTACCGACTAACGTACTTGAACGCTCGTTAACTTGATACTTATACCAATGGAATTTATTAAGTGATCATGTATTACGCAGGAAAAATTAGCACTAGTAAGGCATGAGTTGCAGGAGATAGTTGTTCTCACTTCAAAACTCATAACGCAGGTAGGGATGATTTTAACAAGCAAGATGGCTCACTTTTTTAGTGCCTTTGGTATTAATAGTGTTAATAAGTAAAGGTGTGCATGTTTACATGCACACCTTTTTCTTTTTTTATTTAAGGTTAAATAACCGTGGAATTTGAGTTTAGAAAAGACTTTATAAGTGGCAAAGTCAGTATAAAGACATCGATGGATCATGAAGCGTTTGCAACATGGCTAGAGATGGAAGGACAATCATTACAATGGGTTCGGTCTTTATTGCAAACTATTGAGCAGTTGCAAAACCATCAACTCAGTGACTATAAATTAGTGGGCAGTGAATTTACATTACAGCTTAGCCACAAAGAAGCGCTGATAACAAATCATCGTTTACTTGAAGACGAAGAGCTACCTGAATTTGAAGAAGCACTTTCATTTTATAATTTAGAAATAGAAGCGGGTTGTGGTTTAGAGGATTTTTGGAATTTATTGCACTCATGGTGTGAATTTATTCAAGAGTAAGCGTCAAAAAATCACGAATATTGATACATACCGATAATATTTTAAAATGAAAAACCAGTATCCCTCATAAGGCTTGTCGCTTATGAGTCAGTGCCTGATAAAGTATTTGAAGTGTTATGGGTATGCTTAAAATAAAAGGCCTTAATATTGCTATTAGGCCTTTTATTTTAAGCATTTTTTATGACTTAGTAACGATGTAGCGCTAATAGCGCAGTACCAGTGTTGCCATCCCTAAGAAGGAAAATAATCCTACGACATCGGTGACCGTGGTTAATGCCATCCCTCCTGCGAGTGCGGGATCTATTTTATATTTATGCATGATCAAAGGAATACTCACACCGGCGATACCCGCAATGGATAAATTAATAAACATAGCGCCAGCGATGATCAAACCGACGGCAATATCACCTTTCCAAAGCGTCACTGCCGTGGCAACAAAAACAGCCCACACCATACCATTTAGTACACCGATAGCCGCCTCTTTACCAATTAACCACCTTGCATTACTGCTGTTAATATGACCGACGGCAAGACCGCGGATAACTAGCGCTAAGGTTTGATTTCCTGCAATGCCACCCATGCTAGGCACAATCGTCATTAGGACTGCAAGTGTTGCCATTTGTTCGAGTGTGGCTTCAAACATATTTGAAACGGAGGCCGCAATAAAGGCGGCTAATAAATTAACAGATAACCACATAGTGCGTCTTTTGGCACTCGGAAATACGGGCGCGAAGGTATCTTCGTCATCATCCATACCTGCCATGCCCATCATAGAGTGCTCACCTGATTCACGAATAATATCGACCACATCATCAATGGTAATACGTCCGAGAAGTTGGTTGTTGGTATCGACGACGGGGGCTGAGATCCAATCGTGACGTTGGAAAAGTTTAGCTATTTCTTTTTCATCCATCGCAACGAGTAGCATTTCTGTTTGACTATTCATAACCTCGGCAACCGAGAGTGACGGATCGACAGTAAGTAAAGTTGAAAGAGGCACATCACCAATTAACTGGTCGTTTACATCAACAACATAAAGTGTATCGGTTGTTTCAGGTAATTCGCCTTTTAAGCGTAAATACCGCAGCACCACATCAATAGAAACATCCGGTCTCAAGGTGATTGTGTCGGTATTCATGATAGAGCCAGCAGTATCTTCGGGGTAAGCGAATGCTTGCTCTACGCGGTGCCTGTCTTGCTCTGCCATTTGTTCTAAAACGGCTTGATAAAGACTATTTGGAATACCACGTAAAATATAGGCAAGTTCATTACTTTCCATGCCCTCTGTTGCAGCCACCAGATCACTGGCTTTCATTAAACTAATAATACCGTCTTTGGCATCTTCATTTAATTCTTCAAGGATCTCACCTTGTTGGTCGTGATCAGTTAAATTCCAGAGGATTTTACGGTTTGCGGGGGGGGAAGATTCAAGTAACAATGCCACATCACAGGCTGGCATTTTTTCAAGTAGACGACGTGTTGAGACAAACATACCACTTTCTAAAGCGTTATTAACTTCGATTAGGCGTTGCTGGGCATTTTGTAAATCACTGTTTTCCAACATGGAGTGGCCCCTTTTCCTTATGCTTAAGCTAACTTAGCGATGCAATAGCCTAAGTCTACTTTTGTGTATGGCCTTTAAATTCGGCTCTTATTTTGTTGTTTTTATATTATAGTAAGTCAAGACACCTTGTTTGCTTAGCGATCTTATGTATTTTACCGCTTAAGTTATTGCGTATTGTAGAGATTTGTTTGCTGATAGCTACTGCTTTATCGTTATTTTAAACATTTATGTTCAATTTGTACCGGGTAATGATTTTTAAAGCGCTTCGCCAGTTGCTCCGCGACATAAACGGAGCGATGCTTTCCACCAGTACACCCAATTGCAATGGTGACATAATGACGATTATTATTTTCTAAATGTCCAAGCCATGATTGGAATAAATTATCGATTTGATTAATCGTTTGCTTTACGACGGGAAAGGCATCTAAATACTCTTCGATGCAAGGATCAAGTCCGGTATATTGTCGTAAGTCTTCTTGCCAGTGTGGGTTAGGCAAAAAACGCACATCAAACATGTAATCAGCATCTTCGGGATGCATATATTTAAAACCAAAGGATTGAATGACTAAAAGAAGTTTACTTTTACTGCTACCTTGTAAATAAATTTTTAAACGCTCATTGAGATCATGAATAGATAGGGTCGTAGTATCAATAACGAGAGAGGCTTTCTCTTTGATAGGTTGTAACAGTAAGTGCTCTAATTCTAATGCTTGTGATAAGGACATTTTTTGCTTAGAAAGAGGATGTAATCGTCTGGTTTCGCTATAGCGCCGAATAAGCTCTGTACTGTCAGCATCAATGTAAATGATGTCGCTTTCGACTTTGTCTTGCAAGCGTTGCAATAAATCAGCTATCTGCGAGGATTCACCGGGAAGATTACGTACGTCTAAGCTAATCGCCACTTTATTGTGCTTAGCATCGACATTTTCTAATAATTGTTCAAGTAAGGCAAAAGGGATCCCATCAATACAGTTATAACCCAGATCTTCAAGCACATGTAGTGCGATAGTTTTACCCGATCCAGAGCGGCCACTGATGATGATTAACTTCATAGTTAAGATCCCTTAATTGATTTTTAATTACATTGTAAGCATTCAAACAATATTTTATCGTCGGTCGCACTTCTTAATTGGCGTAAGAGTGTTTTATCTAATAATTTTTCACTGATGGTTGCAAGCGCGCTTAAATACTCTTGGCAACGATCTTCGGGCACAAAGATAGCAAATAAAATATCCACACTTTTACCATCTGATGCATCATAATCAATACCCTTTTGGCATTGTAAAAAAACACCTGTTGCGGGTAAGTCGCTGGAAATTTTAATATGTGGGATCGCAACACCAGAGCCAACCGCTGTTGAGCCGATTTTTTCTCGGGCAATGAGTTCATTAAAGAGAACTTGATGATCAAGGTTCAATGTTTTAGCCGCACTAATACTTATTTTTTCTAAAGCCGATTTTTTGCTGTTGCAATTTACTTGGCTAAAGACTGAATCTTCAGTTATTAAGGTAGATATTTTCATAGGGATCACTTTTTTTCTGTTCAATAGATGCAACAGAGATAATCATCTTTATTTTAAACAAGCTGATGTATAAATATTAAGCGTTTAAATAACGCAATAATAACAATAACATTAACATGAACGATGCGCTCCTAGCTATTTTTTTGCTAAGCGCTTTTTCTTTTTATTGAAAAGGCGCGAGTTTAGCAGGTTGTAAGTGCATTGCCATGTGTAAATCACTATTTTTTAATTTTTATCATACTTATAACTCATTATAGTGCATTAAATTAACTGTTTTCTTTGATTTGACGGGGGGATGCCTAAGGATTCTCGATATTTTGCAACGGTACGTCGAGCCACTTTAATACCTTGATCATCAAGTAATTTTGTCATTTTGTTATCACTTAATGGTTTGTTATTAGGTTCGCTTGCGACTAATTTTTTAATTAAAGCGCGAATAGCGGTGGACGAGCACTCTCCGCCACTTTCTGTCGCCACATGACTTGAGAAGAAAAATTTTAATTCATAAATACCACGTGGCGTATGCATAAATTTTTGGGTGGTGACGCGAGAGATTGTTGATTCGTGCATTTCGACTTCAAAGGCGACATCATTGAGTACCATCGGCTTCATCGCTTCATCACCGAGTTCAAAAAAATCTTGTTGCTGCTCTACAATGCATTTTGAAACCTTTAATAAGGTATCATTACGACTTTCTAAACTTTTGATAAACCACTTTGCTTCTTGTAAATGGCCTTTAATAAATGCGTTGTCAGCTTTACTGATCTTGCCTTTACAAAGGTCTGCATAATGTTGGTTTATAGATAAATTTGGATCACAGTCTTGATTTAAAGAGACGCACCATTGATCCGCTATTTTTTTTACATACACATCTGGCACAATATATTGCGCCTGACTGCTCTCTATTTTATTACCTGGGCGAGGCTCAAGGCTTTGTATTAAACGCATAATATGGGCTAATTGTGCTTCTTTTAATTTAGTCTTTCGTGCCAACGTTCGATAATCACGGCTTGCTAAAAGTTGCATATGTTGATCAAGGATCATTAACGCTTCTTGGCGCCAAGGCGTATCTTCACTTAGATTTCGTAATTGAATTTGTAAGCACTCTTTTGTGCCTCGAGAGGCAACGCCAACCGGGTCAAAATGTTGTATACGCTTAAGGACGGCTAATATTTCATCGAGCTCTAAATCATCTACATCTTTTTGCAAGCTTTCTAAAATGGATTCACAGCTACTGGTTAAATAGCCTGATTCATCGATAGAATCGATGATATTGGCTGCAATTAATAAATCGGTATCAGAAAAGGGAGTTAATTGCATTTGCCAAACAAGATGATCTTGTAAAGTGGTACAGGATTCGCCTTGATAAACACGATCTTCGCCATCAAAGGAGCTTCGTCCGGATGAGATGGTGGTGGTCGGAGGCGGAGTATAGGCCTCATCCCAGTTATTTTCGACCGGAAGATCATCAGAAAACTCTAGTTTAGAGATCGCCTCAGCAGTATCTATTTGACTACTATCTTGTTCTTTTTTTATGTCTTCAAGGCCACTATCATCCTCTTGCTCAAGAAGAGGATTTTCATCGAGCGCATTTTGGATCTCTTGTTGTAAGTCTAAGGTAGAAAGTTGTAATAATTTGATTGCTTGTTGTAATTGAGGGGTCATTGCAAGTTGCTGACCCATTTTCAATTGTAAACCTTGTTTTATCAAAATACTTTCTTCCTTACTAGTAGAGTTAATGACGATAACTATAGCTTAAATGCATCGCCTAAATAGACTTCTTTAACTTTGGCATTAGATAGGATCTCCTCCTGAGTTCCTATCGCGATTATTTCTCCATGGCTAACGATATATGAGTGCTGACATACATCTAATGTTTCGCGTACATTGTGATCCGTGATTAAAACGCCTAAGCCTCGATCGCGTAGTTGTTCAATAATTTTTTTAATATCGAGTACTGAAATAGGATCAACACCGGCAAAAGGTTCATCTAATAAAATAAACTTTGGATCGGTTGCGAGTGCTCTGGCTATTTCTACGCGTCGCCTTTCACCCCCAGAGAGGCTCATGCCTTTGTTATCTTTAATATGATTAATATTAAAGTCATTAAGTAACGCATTCAATTTTTCAGTGCGCTGGGCAGACGTTAGGTTTTTACGCGTTTGTAATATACCCATAATGTTTTCAGTTACGGTTAGACGTCTGAAAATAGAGGCTTCTTGAGGTAAATAACCAATCCCTTTTTGCGCTCTAATGTGCATGGGTTGATGTGAGATATCTTCATCATCAATGCATATTTTACCTTCATCTTGTTTAACCAGGCCTACCACCATGTAAAATGAGGTGGTTTTTCCTGCGCCATTTGGGCCTAATAAACCGACAATTTCACCCGTTTTAACGGTTAAATTAACGCCATTTACGACGGTGCGTCCTTTGTAACTTTTTACGAGTCCCGTTGCGATCAATTCAGCCATTTTTATTTTTCTTTTGTTGAGTTAGGTTTATTGTTGTTTTTTTCAAACTGAGCCGGTAAAAAAACCGTTTTAACCCGTTTTTCATTATTTTTATCACTCATCACAATCAACTCTTCGGTGTTTAAATAATAAATAATTTTAGCGCCGTTAATGCGACTGTCTAATTGCTTAACTTGTGCATTGCCTGTTAGCGTGATTTTAGATTTAGCGACATCATAATGAATGCTATTTGCTTGCGCATTAAAAGGCCGACCATCTTCTTGTGTTTGATAAAAAGTAGCGACGTTACCTTTTGCTAACATTTGCTCATGATTAGGCTGTGCAGTACGGGTGACAATGAGTTTATCTGCTTTTATGATAATACTACCTTGGGTGAGTAAAACATCATCAACAAAGGTAATACTATTATTTTTCATTTTGGCATGCTGACTAATAGAGCTAACATGAATAGGTTTTACATAATCTGATTCTAGCGCCCAAGCACTAAGTGAAAAGAGTAGGGCACTGCTGATCAAACCAATTTTAATTTTTTTCATTAAAATACACCGCTTTTATATTGTTTTTTACTATCATTTCGTTACTCAGTAGTGAAGCCCACATTCCGACACCTTGTTGATGCATTTGCGGACCATCCCAAGTAATAAACAGATTTGAACTGATTTCTTTTTTATCCAGCAGTAAAGTGAGCTCTTCAGTGGCTATATTTTGTATGAGTTGATCTAAACTTAGGTTTTCAACGCGCACATCATGAGTCAATTTTAATGTGTTTTCATCTTCTAATAAACCATCTTTACTACTTATCTGCCAAGTACTTATTTGATTATTATCTTTATTTCTAACATACACAATAACACGTGGATTAATAAATACGGTGTTATTTTTCTCGCTAAAAGTTGTGGCTTTATCGGCAAACATTTTGTGGCTAATATCACCTAGCGTGTCAAAATGTGTACTGCTTAAATTATAGGCAGTGTAATTTGGATTGTGTACTTTTGATATTTTATAGAGTGGCTCTGCTTTAAAATAAGACCAAAAAAGAAAAGCGATGAGCAGGGCAGCAAAAGGGATAATATGGCGTTTTTTCATTTATTTATTCACTTTTACCGGTGGTTATCTGTAATTTATGATGGCACTGTAAAAAAAGGTCGCAAATTTCACGGACAGCGCCAAAGCCACCGCGCGTTTTTGTGACTAGGTCCGCACCTTGTATCACTAACGGATGAGCATCGTTAACGGCCACTCCCAGCCCGCATGCTTGAATAACGGGTAAATCGACGACGTCATCACCGATATAAGCGACTTCTGATGCATTTAAGTTCAGCTTAGTAAGTAAAGATTGATAAACACTTAATTTATCTTCTTTACCTTGAAAAATAAGAGAGACACCTAAAGCTTGCATTCGATTGGCGACAATATTTGATTGTCTGCCGGTAATAATAGCAATCTCGATCCCTTGCTGCATAATCGCTTTCATACCGAAACCATCTTTTGTATGAAAGGCTTTCAATTCTTCGCCTTGGTTACCTAAATAGATACGGCCATCTGAAAACACACCATCAACATCACAGATAAGGAGTTTTATTTTTTTGGCGCGTTGATAATTGACCGCGCTGATGTTTCCGTAAGGTGTTTCGATCATTGTATTTCTCGTTAGCTAAGGTATTAAAAGACATTGTTACGGTTATCAGTAAAAAAATAAAGACTTAAGTGCTGATAATGTCTTATTTTAGCTAACATCGATAAGTAGAGTGTAAAAAAATATTTTTTATCAAAGTAAACGAAGGTTTATAGATTTAAAGTTTGTATAAAAAAGCGTGCCTTATTACACTGTCATTAGTTTTGTTCACTACGTAGATATATTTAATGAAAAAAGACATTCATTTACAGATAAAGAAAATGCACTTTAGTCGTTCTGGACGGGTGTTGTTTGATCAATTAGATTTCGAATTCGAACGTGGGAAAATAACGGCTATCTTAGGCCCCAGCGGTATAGGTAAAACAACCTTGCTCAAATTAATTGGTGGCCAGTTGCGCGGTAGCAGTGGCGAAATTATTTTTAACGATATACCTATCCATGATTGCGACCAAAAAACACTTTTTGATGCGCGTAAAAAAATGGGTATGTTATTTCAAAGTGGTGCTTTGTTTAATGAACTAAGTGTTTTTGAAAATGTGGCTTTCCCATTACGCGAGCATTATCAACTCGATGAGGCGTTATTAAAAACATTAGTATTGATGAAGCTTGAAGCGGTTGGTTTACGTGGTGTGCAACATTTATTACCCATAGAGTTATCGGGTGGGATGGCAAGACGTGTTGCATTGGCGCGGGCCATTGCTTTAGATCCTGAAATGATCATGTATGATGAACCTTTTACCGGACAAGATCCTATCTCAATGAATGTGTTATTAAAACTAGTGAAACAGTTAAATAAAACATTAGGTCTCACCTCTATTATTGTTTCTCATGATGTCGATGAAGTGCTATCGATTGCAGATAATGTGTATGTACTTGCACAAGGCGAGATTATTGCGCAAGGCAGTGTCGATGTATTATTAAAAGAAAAAGATAATGCATTATTACAGCAGTTTCTACTTGGTCTTAGTGATGGCCCTGTGCCATTTCATGCAAAGGCAGAACCCTTTAAAACCGAATTGGCTAAGGTTAATCTATGAATTGTTCTTTTGTCAGTGCGGTAGGGCGAGAAAGTCTCGCCTTGATACAAGTGAGTGGGCGTGCGTGTCTTTTATTAACGCGCACATTGTGTGTAAAGCCTCATAAAAAATTGTTTTCATTATTTATTGTACAAATATTCCAACTGGGTATTTTATCTTTGCCTATTATATTAACGGCAGGATTATTCATTGGTATGGTGCTGAGTTTACAAGGCTATTATGTGTTGGTGGCTTATGCTGCAGAAGAAAACCTAGGCAGCATGGTCGCATTGTCCTTATTGCGAGAATTAGGGCCCGTTGTGAGCGCCTTACTTTTTGCAGGGCGCGCAGGCTCTGCGTTAACGGCTGAAATTGGCTTAATGCAAAGCACTGAGCAGCTTGCAAGTATGGAAATGATGGGCGTATCGCCTTTAAAGCGCGTACTAGCACCGCGTTTATTAGCGGGCGTAATAACACTACCAATGTTGACACTACTCTTTAATGTATTTGCGATATGGGGTGGGTATTTAATTGGCGTTCATTGGATGGGGATTGATGCAGGTTCATTCTGGTCGGTCATGCAGGGCAGTGTTGATTTATTTTCTGATGTGGGTAACGGCATTATTAAAAGTGTTATTTTTGCATTAATAATCACTTGGGTTGCGTTATATAACGGCTATTACGTTATCCCCAATGCTCAAGGAATAAGTCGCTCTACGACGACAACTGTTGTTGTCTCATCGTTATTAATATTGGCGATGGATTTTATTTTAACCGTATTTATGTTTGGGATGTAATTGATGTCAGCAAAAAAAATATCAGAAAAAAGAATTGAATTTTGGGTGGGGTGCTTTGTTATCGCCTCATTAATTGCTTTTGCGTTACTGGCATTTAATATCGCGGGTATTTCATTAAAAGGGCAGGGTAAAAGTTATACCTTATATGCAAGCTTTACCAATATTGGAGGCCTTAAAGAGCGCTCCCCAGTCAAATTAGGTGGCGTTGTAGTAGGGCGCGTTGAAGAGATAAGCCTTGATGTTCAAAATTATATGCCTCGCGTGCGCTTATCGATGTATGCACAAAAAGGCTATTATTCCGACACTTCTTCACTTTCAATTTTAACATCTGGCCTTTTAGGTGAGCAATACCTTAGTATTACTCCCGGGTTTATGGATGAGGAGAGCGAAATGTTAAGTGATGGAGATAGTATAGATGATACAAAATCGGCATTAATACTTGAAGATTTAATTGGTCAATTTATTTATTCAATGCAAAAGGACGATTAATGCGTATATTACTGAGTGCTGTTTTATTGTTATTTACGAGTATGGTTTCGAGTCAAAGTATTGATATGAGCAACCCTAACACGGTGATCAAAGAGGTATCAAGACAAACATTTGCGCGTCTTGAGCGTGATGCTACGCTCCTTAAAAACGATCCCACACTGATAAAAAAAGTAATAGCAGAGCAACTATTACCTTATTTTGATTATAAATATGCAGCGTATAAAGTGATGGGGGTGCATTTGCGGGAAACCAGCAAAGCACAACGTCAACACTTCGTTAATGCGTTTAAAGAATATTTAGTCAATGCCTATGGGCATTTGTTAATGGGCTTTAAAAATCAGCAATTAAAAATAATAGAGGTTTCTAATTTTTCTTCTAAACGTATTATTACTATTCCGGTAAGAGTGACCGATGAAGCGCAACAAGTGACTAAAATTGCCTTTAAATTACGTAAAAATAAAAAAACAGGGCAGTGGAAAGTATTTGATGTCATGGCTGAAGGCATTAGTATGCTACAGACAAAACAATCTGAATTGACGGGTTTAATACAGAAAAAAGGCATTGATCATGTGATTGATCTATTAGAAACTAAAAACACTGAGTTTTCCTCGTGACTAATCACTCAAATCACGAGACAATATGTTTACAGGGGGATTTGTCTTTAGCGAACTTATCGTTAAAAAACTATCCTACACTAAGTACTTATGAAACAATAAAAACAATAGAGTTACAAAAGTTAGATAATATAGATTCTGCTGGGCTTGCTTATTTAGTACAAATAAAAAGTCATTTTCCAAGTATCGTATTGACAGGTGTTTCTCAAAAAACACAGATATTATCGCATTTATATGGCGTAAATTTTATTTTTACAGAGTAGGTTTAAATGAATATTGAACAAATGAAAGACAAATTAGAAAATGCATTACAACTAGATGAATGCATTGTTAAAGGTGAAAATGGCCATTTTCAAGTGATTGCGGTCAGTGATATTTTTACGCCGTTAACACGGGTTAAGAAACAACAGTTAATTTATGCTGTTTTTGTCGATGAAATAGCAACGAATGCGATTCATGCATTAACGATAAAAGCATTGACGCCAGCAGAATGGCAAAAGCAAAAACATTTTATTTAGTATTGGTAAGGGAAATTCATGGATCAGTTTTTAATTCAAGGTGGCGGCCCGTTAAACGGTGAGGTCACCATCTCAGGCGCTAAAAATGCAGCACTACCTATTCTTTTTTCAACATTACTTTCAAAAGGGGAGTTACATTTAACCAATGTCCCTCTTTTAAAAGATATCTCTACGACGTTGGAATTACTTCGCGAACTGGGCGCTACGACATCTGAAGATGGACATAGTGTACATATAGATGCATCTACTGTAAAAAACTATACGGCTTCTTATGAGCTCGTACGCAGTATGCGCGCTTCTATTTTAGCATTAGGGCCACTTGTAGCCCGCTTTGGTAAAGCGGATATTTCTTTACCGGGTGGTTGTGCTATTGGCGCGCGTCCGGTGAATTTACATATCCACGGTTTAGAGCAAATGGGCGCAACGATTAAAGTTGAAGATGGCTTTATTAAAGCGCGCGTAGATGGTCGCTTAAAAGGCTGTCATCTTTATATGGATATGGTCAGTGTAACTGGCACCGCTAACTTGATGATGGCAGCGGTACTCGCTGAAGGCACAACAACGATTGAAAATGCAGCTAAAGAGCCTGAAATTGTGGATCTCGCTAAATTTATCAATGGCATGGGTGGGAAAATAAGTGGTGTCGGCACTGAGACGATTGTTATCGAAGGTGTTGAATCACTGGGTGATTGTCATTATGAAATCCTACCGGATCGCATTGAAACGGGGACTTTCCTTGTGGCTGGCGCGGTCAGCGGTGGTAAAGTAAAATGTGTCAAAACAGATCATCGTCTATTAACCGCGGTATTGGTTAAATTAGAAGAAGCAGGCGCGTTAGTTACGATGGACGACGACTGGATCGAAGTCGATATGATCGGGCGTGAGCTTAAGTCGGTCAATATCACGACGGCGCCATATCCTGCATTCCCAACGGATATGCAAGCGCAATTTACATTGTTAAATACAGTGGCAAAAGGCACCGGCCGTATTAAAGAAAATATCTTTGAAAATCGTTTTATGCATGTTCCTGAACTACAACGTATGGGCGCAAACATTGAACTTGATGGTAATTTAGCGATTTGTGGTGATCATGATCGTTTAACCGGAGCTAAAGTGATGGCGACGGATTTACGCGCCTCAGCAAGTCTTGTTATTGCGGGCTTAATCGCTAAAGGTGAGACAATTGTTGATGAAATTTATCATATTGATCGTGGCTATGAAGCGATTGAAGATAAGCTTATCCCTTTAGGGGCTAAAATGCAGCGAGTGACCGGCAGATAAGGCCTTAAGCAAGTGAAAAAAAGAGAGCTTAGGCTCTCTTTTTTATTTTGTGACGATAGGTAAATTTACGTATTTTCATTTTAACTAACGATGCATTATCAGTGACGCGATCGGATTTCTGTTTAAGGTGAAATCCTTGCTAATGCTTATTCCCCAGCGTAATACATGGAAACTTAATTAATTCCATGGGTATAAAAGACGCTTAATGACTTTCTGCGTTAATATTAGCGTTGATAGTCAAATTCACCGACGATAACATTAAGTTTAATTTCATCGCCTTTACGTAGCAGTGTTAAGGTTATCTCTGTCCCCGGTTTAAACTCGGCAACTTTATCTAATGTCGACACAAAATCATTGGCTTTTTCACCATTAATCTTAAGTAAGATATCGCCTTTTTGTACGCCGGCAGTGTCAGCAGGGCCCCCTTCTGCTAAAAACTCAACAATCAGATTGTCTTGCGCTTTTAAGCCCCATAAACGTGCGAGAATAGGATCTAGTTTTTTACCTTGGATCCCTAAAGAGCCTCGGATAACGCGTCCATACTTTATTAAACTATGTAAAATACGATTGGCTAATTTATATGGGATCGCAAAACTAATGCCATTACTAACATTGTGTTTATTGCTGTAAAACTCTGAGGTGTTAATGCCGACTAACTCGCCACGGCTGTTGATCAAAGCCCCTCCAGAATTTCCTGCATTAATGGCCGCATCTGTTTGTAAAAAATCTTGGCGACCCGATGAGCTCATACCATTACGGCCTGTGGCACTAATGATCCCTTGGGTTATTGTTTGACCTAAGTTATAAGGATTACCAATAGCTAATACAATATCGCCAACTTGTGGATTATATTTGGTATTTTGTGGGATGATCGGTAGATTCTTGCCGTCAATTTGCAGTACTGCTAAATCGGTTAAAGGATCACTTCCAATGATGTTTGCGGTAAAAAGACGGCCATCTTGTAGGGCGATTAAAATCTGATCTGCTTGGGCAATAACATGATAATTGGTCACGATGTAGCCATTGCTACTGACAATGATCCCTGAGCCAAGACCGGTAGGCTTTAAGTGCTTGGCTGTATCAATGGTAGAATTTGTATATTGTTGTGAATAGATATTAACGACGGCAGGTGATGCTTTTTTTACGGCGTCATGATAACTCATTACCTGATCATTATTGAGGAAGTCACTTATGCTTTGTTTATATTTTACGCCTTGTAAAAGGACGACCGCAAAAAGAAGCCCCCAAAAAACAGGTTTTAAAAAATAGAAAAAGTAAGTTTTAAATTGCATATTAAACCATCAAGAAAGATCAACTAAAACGTTATATTACCTTTTTTTTATATCCACGTTTCATTTTTATTAAGATCTCTTTATAAATAAGAAAAAAATGAGATTTGTAACAAAAGAAGCTGAAAAATAGTGATAAAAAAAAGGTAATAATTATACCCAGGTTACCTCCGAAAAGGGTAGCCAACTTGAACTTATCTTGGGTATAAACATAAAAAAAGCACTACGTTATCGTAGTGCTTTTTTAAATACTAAAAACAAATATTAAGCAATAACGTGAACTGATGCTGTATTTGTTGTACCTGAAGGCACTAATGATCCAGAAACCATTACCACTTTATCGCCAGCTTCAACAAGGCCAAGTTCTTTAGCAATGTTCATACCTAAAGTATAAAACGCTTCAACAGAGTCTTGTTTCTCGATGATTTGTGCTAACACACCTTTTGAAAGAGCAAGTTGCTGCGCTGTTTTAGGGTTACTTGTTAATGCTAAAATAGTAGCACTAGGGAAGTATTTACGTAAAGAGCGTGCTGATTTACCTGCACCGGTAGCAACAATAATAAGTTTTGCATTAAGTTGCTCTGCATTATTTACTGCACCATTACATACTGTTTCTGTAATACGAAGATTAGTATTACTAACGGCCGCGCGTGAAGGCATAACGGCATCAGTACGTGTACAAATAGTTGCCATGATTTCAACAGCTTCTGCAGGGTATTTACCTTTTGCTGATTCGCCAGAAAGCATAACTGCATCTGTACCATCTAAAATAGCATTGGCAACATCACCCGCTTCAGCGCGTGTTGGACGTGGGTTTTTGATCATAGAATCAAGCATTTGTGTTGCTGTAATAACAGGCTTACGTGCAGCATTCGCTTTTTCAATCATCATTTTTTGTGCAAAGATAACTTCTTCAACAGCAATTTCAACACCTAAGTCACCACGAGCAACCATGATAGCGTCAGAAACTTCTAAGATCTCATCAAAATTATCAACACCTTCTTGGTTTTCAATTTTAGAGATAATTTGGATGTTTTCACCACCATTCGCTTTTAATAATGCACGGATTTCGAGTACATCTTCTTTTTTACGAATAAATGATGCAGCAATAAAGTCAACATTTTGCTCACAACCAAAGATCAAGTCGCCTTTATCTTTTACAGAAAGAGCGGGTAGTTGTACTTTTACGCCAGGTAGATTAACACCTTTATTTTCACCAAGATCACCGGTGTTTTCAACGCGGCAAAGCACATCGCCATTGGCAATGCTTATTACTGTCATTTCAATAAGACCATCATCAAGTAAAATGGTATTGCCAACACTAAGATCATTTGCGAAATCAGCATAAGTGACGGCTACAATAGTATTGTCGCCAATAATGCTTTGATTTGTTGAAAGTGTAAATTCTTGACCTGCTTGTAATGTAACATCATTACCGCCTGCAAGTTTTACAGTGCGGATCTCAGGTCCTTTAGTATCTAATAAAACAGCTACATTTTTACCAGTTTCTTGGCAAATTTCACGGATAGTTGTAATACGAGCACCATGCTCAGCGAAGTCACCATGAGAGAAATTTAGACGCATTACATTCATGCCATTGTTAACGAGTTTAGTTAACATTTCTTTAGATTCAGATTTGGGACCAATCGTACATACTATTTTAGTTTTTCTCACCGTATATTCTCCAGTAGTGATTAAGTTTTTTTTCATTAGTGTTCTAATTTTTTAATATCCATATTTTATGCGATGTATTTTACAATAAAAAAAATAAGATAAAATGATTTGTGATCATATTATGCTTTATTTAATTCTTGACTTGTTGTAGGTTTACAAAACAAGTTGTTTATAGTTGTATTAAAGCGGTTTCTTTTCTATTATTCTTCTCTTTAAAGAAACATTAGCGCAAATAATTCGTCATGGATAAAAATTACTTGTCGCCTTTTGATCCTACCCTATGTGTTCCAATTTTGGCACGTAAAGTTGCAAAAGAATGCATTTCTGTTGATCTATTGAAATGATAACGTCACAGGTTTAAAGCCTGTAAGGGATATCACGGAACTCATTGCACCCATTAAATATAAAATACCATGATATATGTTATGCGTTAGCACCTCATTACTATATGCGCAATAAGCTCTATTTGTATCAACCGCAGACAGGTAGTATCAATGCTTTTTATGATGTTTTTAACGTTAGTTATACCTACATTTACAACTCTATTTAAGGGGATATATTAAATATAATCCCAATATCAGCTATAAAATAATAAATTCACTCTATACATTTATACCTTTGATAATAAATATTAACGGCTCAGTTTGGTATTGTGCGCATAAAAAGATAATGCGTTTCGCAATTGTCATTAATATATTAAAAGATAGTTGAAAAATCAGAGTGACTAGGTTAAAAATTGAAGTCTCTTTTCTGTTAAGAAGAAGACTTGCTGTGACCCCACTTTCTCTCTATCAAGATGATCTTAAAAAACCTGAGTTTTATGCAGACGCTGAGCAAGCTAAAGCAATAAAACATTTGCAACGTTTATACGTCGATTTGCAACAACGGTGGCAGCCAAATGAGAAACAAAACATACTTACTCGCTTATTAAATAAGCATAAGCCACAAGTAAGGATCCAAGGATTGTATTTTTATGGTGGTGTCGGTCGAGGCAAAACCTATTTAATGGATCTGTTTTTTAATAGCTTACCGACGCAACGTAAATCACGTTTGCATTTTCATCATTTCATGCAGCAAGTACATGATGAACTCACTCTTTTTAGTGGGCAAAAAAATCCATTACAAAAGATAGCTAAAAAATTCGCCAAGCAAATTGATATTATTTGTTTTGATGAGTTTTTTGTTGATGATATTACCGATGCGATGATTTTAGGCGGAATATTTGAAGCGCTTTTTGCAGAAGGCGTGGTATTACTTGCAACATCAAACATTCACCCACAAGATTTGTATAAGAATGGTTTACAACGGGCGCGTTTTTTAGGGGCAATAAAATTATTACAAACGCATTGTGACGTTATAAATTTAGAAGGGGGAGTCGATTATCGCCTAGATCGATTAATGGCCTCTGAAAGGTATTACTTTCCATTAACGAATAAAGTGCAAACTCAATTAAGTGATGTTTTCAAACAATTATCAAATGGTGATAGAGTTTATTCTCAGCCTTTGAGGATAAAAAACCGCTACATTAACACGCTGGCTTACAGTCGTGATACCTTGTTAATTGAGTATTCTCAATTATGCTCAGCGCCCCGTGGTGTGGCTGATTATATTGAACTGTCTATTTTATATAGAACGATTATTGTCGTTAATATTACCCAAATGCAAGAGCAACATAATGATATGGTAAGACGCTTTATTGCGATGGTAGATGAATTTTATAATCACCATGTGGTCTTAATTATCTCTGCTGATGTACCTTTGGATAAATTGTATCAGGGAAGCCAATTAGCTTTTCAATTTACGCGTTGCATTTCACGCTTAACGGAAATGCAAAGTGAACAATACCTACAAAAAGCACACCATTTAGAGATTAATCAACACGACAATAAAAAGGTAGAGAATTAATCTGTAGCCGTTATCCATTAAATGCATTTATCCGTCGCGATCTCACTATTTACGTTTTTTTACCTTTTCAATGATAACGGCGGTCGTGCGATATCCCGTCTATTGGCTTTTAAAATGACCGATAACAGAACGATGGCATCTTTTAAGGGTATTAAATCGGTAGATAATAACTATATTGATATTTAATTTAATAATAGCGTGATCTCTGCGCTCATCTTCTGTATAATTTCGTCGCCCACCTTATCCACACCCCAAAATTTATATGGTGGATCAGACAAGCTTACATATTCGAAGGGATATGAACGGCTAATACATTTTTTGGTCATCAATAATGATGGTCATATTTTTTTTAAATCATTAATTTGGGTATAACTTAATGAAAACATTTGTTGCTAAACCTGCTGACGTAAAACGCGAGTGGTTTGTAGTTGATGCTGAAGGTAAAACTTTAGGTCGTCTTGCTACTGAAATCGCGTTGCGCCTACGTGGCAAACATAAAGTAGAATACACTCCTCATGTTGATACTGGCGATTACATCATCGTTATCAATGCTGAGAAAATTACCGTAACTGGTAATAAAGCGAAAGGTAAAATCTATTACCACCACACTGGTTTCATCGGTGGTATTAAATCAATTAGTTTTGAAGATCTTATCATTCGTGCACCAGAGCGTGTTATTGAGAAAGCTGTTAAAGGTATGTTACCAAAAGGCCCTCTAGGCCGCGCAATGTACCGTAAGTTGAAAGTTTATGCTGGAACTGAGCATCAACATTCTGCACAGCAACCACAAGTTTTAGACATCTAATAGGAATATAAAACAATGGCAAATCAATATTACGGCACTGGTCGTCGCAAGAGCTCTGTAGCTCGTGTATTTATGAAAGCAGGTAGTGGTCAAATTACTATCAACAAACGCACACTTGATGAATATTTCGCTCGTGAAACTGCTTCTATGGTTGTTTGTCAACCATTAGAGTTAGTTGGCGCAATGGAAAAATTCGACTTTAACATCACTGTTAAAGGTGGTGGTACTACTGGTCAAGCGGGCGCAATCCGTTTAGGTATTACACGTGCGTTAATGATATTTGACGAAACTTTACGTCCTGAACTACGTACTGCTGGCTTTGTTACTCGTGATTCTCGAATCGTTGAGCGTAAGAAAGTTGGTCTACAT
The DNA here is from genome assembly GCF_000153405.2 of Psychromonas sp. CNPT3. Taxonomy (NCBI): domain Bacteria; kingdom Pseudomonadati; phylum Pseudomonadota; class Gammaproteobacteria; order Alteromonadales; family Psychromonadaceae; genus Psychromonas; species Psychromonas sp. CNPT3. Next base: position 2,278,460 of record NC_020802.1, on the reverse strand, counting down.
AAAGCACGTAAACGTCCACAATTCTCAAAACGTTAATATTTCGTTTTTCGAATTACAAAAACCCAGTTTATACTGGGTTTTTTTTATTTTTTTTCCCCATCGAATTTACGCTTCATTAAAAAAACACTGGCTATTAGCTCCCCATAGACGATCTTATTTTATATATTATAAAACGCCATAATAGATTTTTGATGAAATCATTCATTGTTCGCTGAGCTTTATGCGCATAAAATAATGTACCTGTGATATTTAATGTATGTGCCTAATAAGCCGGAAAGTAGTTGTTTTCGCAGTGTTATACGTGAAATTAAGATGTTCACCCCTTTTCCTGATAATAATGCAGTCGTGCAATGCTCGCTCTGCCAGAGGGCATGTGACATTAACTTATCTGTCTTTTTGACCCGTATGATAAAACCTCGTTATAACATGTAATGTAGAATAATTAAGTTTCAAATTTAGCGCTAGAGTTCAAACTTAAACGGGTTTTCGAAAATCCATCATGATGAGAGGCATTACGCTTTTTTTGAAGAGTTAGCTTTCTTGTTCTTTTATTAATGTGTATGGAAAGGATAGCTACATAAAGAGAAAAGGGCGGTGATGTGTCTTTATTGGAAAAAGGAAACTCCAGCATTTAAAATGCAATGCTGGAACTCGTATTTACAAACCTAATTCATCGAGTAGATCTTGTTCAGTAGAATCCATTACTACTTCAGGTGTTGGCTCTGCATCTTTTTTATTGTTTTCTGCATCAATAATACTATCAGCATCAAACTTTTCACGTCGCTCAAAATTTGGCAACTTAATAAATTCGGTTTTATCCATGGCCATTTCAAGATAGAAAATATTATTTTTTTCTGTTGTAAAAGTCACTCTACGTGCTTGTGGTCTATCTAGATTAGTATCAATTGAGAGTTGAACTTGTTTGTTAATGGTGAGCATTTTTGGCTGGTTTTGGGTGATAGAGGTTTGCATCTCCTGAGCAATAACACTTGTGAAATAACCTATCATTTGGTTCATCAACTCACCCATCACATCACTGACTTCATCAGATGTGTGCGATTGAGCAAGCTCATTTTCTGGGATCCCCATATGTAGCATATAATTTTGATAGATCTCTAAAGCGGAGGCTGCGCTAAAGTTAAGGATCACTAAACCTGAAAACCCCCCATCAAAAAGAACGAAACAACCAATATCTGGTTTTAAACCCGTTTTATTGATTTTTTGAACCATTGAAGAATAGTGAATGGGATGGTTTGTGGCTTTGCCCAGAACTGATTTAACTGAATTACATAAAAGAAGTAACACATCATCAGTCGTTACCGTTTTTGTTTTTGCCATGGAGGCCCCTGTGTTAATAATAAATAAATCAATAGCATAATAATATTCTATTTATCTCATTATGCTATTGCTTGGGCATCTATTTTTCAAAAACCATACTTGATTAACATAATGCGTTATTTTTTATAAAACGAAGTGCGTATTTAGAGTAATTAAAATTCGCGATAAATCACTTTTTTAATTACTATTCAGTGACATGTCGAATAAATGTTAATAAGGTGTGTAAAATAAGAAACAGGATTTAAAAGGTTTCTTACAAATATAACAATGAAAAGGAAATAGCATGCTAGCCTATACAATGGTAGAAAAGTTAAATGAGCAGATAAATCTTGAATTTTATTCTTCGAATTTATATTTACAAATGAGCGCTTGGTGTGAAGATAAAGGATTCGATGGTGCAGCTATGATGCTGCGAGCGCATGCGGGTGAAGAGATGCAACATATGAATCGTTTGTTTACATATGTGAGTGAAACGGGTGCGTTGCCAATACTAGGCGCAATAGAGGCTCCACCACATGAATTCAATTCATTGAAAGAAATATTTGAAGCTACTTATGAACATGAGTGTCTGATCACGCGTCAAATCAATGCGTTAACACACGTTGCATTTTCAACGCAAGATTACTCAACGTTTAATTTCTTACAATGGTATGTTGCAGAGCAGCATGAAGAAGAAAAATTATTTAAAGGTATTCTAGATAAAATATCGTTAGTAGGAGAGGAAGGTAAAGCACTTTTCTGGATAGATAAAGATTTGGCTAAACTTGCAAAAACGGGAGCAACATCCGTGATGGATGGCGCATTATAAAGCAAATTAATGTGAATAATGAGAGCATGGTCAATTAAGCCATGCTTTTATCTATTCTCCCTCCTAAAACTAATGTTAATAGCTTGTAAATAGATGTCGACTTCTTTAGAATTCAGAAAATTTTTATTCACCTTTCAGCGTTTTTGTAAATATGTTTCTATTATTTTGATGTTGTAGGCTAACTTTAGTCATTTTTATGGAGATGGTAAAATGAGCAATCCGCCTGTTAATACTGGCCGTCGCAAATTTCTTACACTAACAACTGGGGTTGTTGGTGGTATAGGGGCCGCTGCGGTAGCGGTACCTTTTATAAAATCTTGGAGTCCGAGTGAAAAAGCTAAGGCTGCGGGCGCACCTGTTACTGTGGATATCAGTAAGATCCAACCCGGGCAACTGATCCGTGTAGAATGGCGTGGAAAACCAGTTTGGGTTGTATCTCGAACCCCTAAAATATTAGATGAGCTCGCGTCTCATGCTGATAGGCTTCGCGATCCCGACTCATTAGAAGCGCAGCAACCTGGCTATGCTCAAAATCCTCAACGATCATTAAAGCCAAAAATATTTGTGGCAGTGGGTATTTGTACGCATCTTGGTTGCTCACCGAGTTATTTACCGGATTCATTCTCAGAGCAAGTTGAAGGTGTGCAATCGGGTTTCTTTTGCCCTTGTCACGGCTCTAAATTTGATCTGGCGGGGCGTGTTTTTCAAAATGTACCCGCGCCTCTTAATTTAGTGATCCCTCCGCATTATTATATTAGTGATACACAAATATTAATCGGCCAAGATAAAGGAGATGCGTAATGCTTAAAAAGTTAGTGATCGAGGGTATCGACTGGATCGATGCTCGTATTCCAATGACCGAAACGTGGAATAAACATCTTGCGCAATATCCGACACCCGTTAACTTTAATTTCTGGTATATTTTTGGATCATTAGCCATGGTGGTGTTAGCCAATCAAATTCTCACCGGAATTTGGTTAACGATGCATTATAATCCATCGGCAGCCGGTGCTTTTGCTTCCATTGAATATATAATGCGTGATGTGCCATATGGTTGGTTACTCCGTTATATGCATTCTACGGGAGCATCAGCATTTTTTGTTATTATTTATTTACATATGTTCCGCGGTCTTATTTATGGATCATATCAAAAACCTCGCGAGCTAATTTGGATCTTCGGTATGTTGATCTTTTTAGTGTTAATGGCTGAGGCATTTATGGGCTATTTATTACCTTGGGGACAAATGTCTTTTTGGGGCGCTCAAGTTATTATCTCTTTATTCGGGGCTATTCCGATTATTGGCGATGATTTAACGCTTTGGATCCGTGGTGATTATGTCATATCAGGTGCCACGTTAAATCGATTTTTTGCCTTACACGTTATTGCATTACCTTTATCTTTAGTGGCTTTGGTTTTTTTACATATTGTTGCGTTGCATGAAGTTGGCTCGAACAATCCAGATGGTGTTGAGATAAAGCGTAAAAAAGGCTCTATTTCAGAAGAGGCTAAAGGCAAATTTACCTTCCATAAACACTACAGTGGCAAAAAAGATATCATGGATGCAATTCCCTTCCACCCCTATTTTACGGTCAAAGATATTATGGCCGTTTCGGGGTTCTTGGTGATATTTGCAGCGGTTATCTTTTTCATGCCAGAGGGTGGAGGCTATCTATTAGAAGCGCCAAACTTTGAGCCTGCGAATGGGCTGAAAACACCGAGTCATATTGCACCCGTTTGGTATTACACGCCTTATTATGCGATTTTACGGGCAATTCCCGATAAACTCATCGGTGTTGTCTTCTTTGGGGGCTCTATTGCTATTTTATTCTTATTACCTTGGCTTGATAGATGTTCGGTTAAATCTATCCGCTACCGTAGTTGGATACACAAAGCAAATATTACACAATTCATTATTTGTTTCATTGTGCTTGGTATATTGGGCGCGTCGGCTGCGACGCCGTTATTAACCTTGATTGCACAAATCGCATCGGTTGGTTATTTTGGATTTTTTATTGCGTTGTGGATTTACTCTAAAAATGAGAAAACGAAACCCTTACCTACGAGGTTGACACACTAATGAAAAAAATAATGATAGCCTTAGTGGCACTGTTACCATCTCTTGTGTTTGCAAGTGCAGGAGTACATCTTGATAAAGCAAATTATGATTTATCAGATAAATCTTCATTACAACGCGGTGCAAAGCTTTTTATGAATTATTGTTTTGCATGTCACTCTACGGGATACCAGCGTTATCAACGTGTCGCAAAAGATCTTGATATTCCTGATGCGTTAATGAAAAAGCATCTTATCTTTAACGGCAGTAAAATTGGCGAGTTAATGGTGAATAGTATGGATAAAGAAGAGGGGGCTAAATGGTTTGGTAATGCTCCCCCAGATTTGACATTAGAAGCGCGTTTACGTGGGCCTGATTGGATCTATACTTACTTACGTTCTTTTTATAAAGATGAAAGTCGTCCCTTTGGTGTTAATAATGTGATCTTCCCGGATGTCGGTATGCCGCACATTTTAGAATCATTGCAAGGCGTGCCAACGGCAACATTTGAAATGGTGACTAATGCTGATGGCATTGAGCATAAGACCGTGATCGCACTCGAAAGTGATGAACAAGGTGAGATGTCATCGGATGAGTATGACCAAGTGGTGTTAGATCTGGTAAACTATCTCGTTTATGCTGGTGAGCCAAATAAATTGGAGCGTCAAAACTTAGGAATATGGGTAGTCGCTTTTCTGCTTATCTTATTCTTTGTGAGTTATTTACTGAAAAAAGAATATTGGCGCGATATTCACTAAGCAATATTAATCTCAGTAACACATAAAAAAATACAAAGGTAATGTTAAGTAACATTACCTTTTTTAGAATGTTAATTATAATTATTAGGAATATCCATGACGGTAGCTGCAAATAAACGTTCTGTTATGACACTCTTTTCAGGTGTCTCAGATTTATATAGTCATCAAACTCGTATCGTTTTAGCTGAAAAAGGCGTTAACGTTGAAATTACCTTTACGGATGAAGATAACTGGCCAGAAGAGCTTATTGAACTAAACCCATACAATACAGTCCCGACATTAGTTGATCGTGATTTAGTCCTTTATGATTCTCGTATTATCATGGAATATTTAGATGAGCGTTTCCCTCATCCACCACTCATGCCTGTTTACCCGGTAGAGCGTGGTAAAAGCCGTTTAATGATGCAACGTGTAGAAAGAGATTGGTATCCTTTAGTGGCTATTATTATGGGCTCAGATGCAGCTGCTGCGACTGCCGCTCGTATTAAACTAGGTGATTCAATTTCATTGATCGCGCCTGTTTTTGATCATTTCGCCTACTTTATGTCAGAAGACTTCACTTTAATCGATTGTTATATGGCCCCTTTATTATGGCGTCTTCCTGAGCTTAAAATTGAGCTTAGTGGTGAGATCGCTGGACTTAAAAGTTATATGGTAAAAGTATTTGAGCGTGAGTCTTTTCAAGCATCTTTAACTGAAACGGAACGTGAAATTCGAGTCGGTCTATAATGGACGCCATGTTAATACAGAGACCTTATTTGTTGCGTGCCTTTTATAACTGGATCGTTGACAGTGAATGCACGCCACATATCATTGTAGATGCAACAAAAAAAGGGGTAGATGTACCAGAACAATTTATTGAAGATGGAAAAATCGTCCTCAATATCGCCCCAAGCTCTGTTGTACAATTTACAATGGATGATAATGCTATCGCCTTTAATGCTCGATTTTCTGGGCAAGCGATGCAAGTTTATGTCCCTGTATATGCGATTGTAGGTATTTATGCTAGAGAGAATGGTGCTGGAACTATGTTTCCGGATGAGCCGGCCTATGAAGCATTAGAAGCGTCTCCACCCGATATCGAGAAGAAAAAACCGAAATCAGGTGGGCCTAAGCTTACTATTGTAAAATAGCAAAGCGGATACTTATCAATAAAAAAACCGAGATTATTCTCGGTTTTTTTATGTCAAATTGTGTCAAAACAGCATATTGGCACCCGTTGTCACAAAAGGTGTTTATCTCGACATAATTAAGACAAAATTCCCTACTATAATGAAGGCCTACATTAATGAATGCAAGGGGCATTATATGCAAAAAATCCGATTAACATCATCTGTTCGTATACTGGCATTAGTTTTGGCATTAGGCGCAGCAACAACGGTCAGCGCAACAAGTTACAATAATGATAACCATAATCATCACGATAAGAATAATCATGGTGGAAAATGGACTTTGAATGCTTGCGATACTAATAAATCTGCAGGGCATCATGCTAAAAGAATGTTTTCGGGCTTAAATTTAAGTGCTACGCAACAACAAAAGATAAAGAGTATCTGGGAAAAGCGGCGCGTATCTCGTAAAAGTATGCGTAGCACACATTTTGATATGTTAAATAGTGCCACATTTGATGAAGCTAAAGTGCGTGCAATGCTTGAAAGTAAGCAACAGCAAAAAATAGAACGTAGAGTGAGTAATTTAAAAGCGCGTTATGATAGTTTTCAAGTGTTAACAGATGCGCAAAAAGCAGATTATAAAATGCATAGAAGTAATAGAAAAGGTTAGAAATAAGATGAAAAAGGGCGCCACGTTATAACGTGGCGTTTTTTATTGTGAAAAGTTATCTTTACAAAATTGTACGCGTTCATCGACGCTCATACTGACATTTTCACCTAAACTTTCAACCAACTTAAGGCGTGGTAATATACCTTGACCATTAGCGATTTGAATTGCCAAGCCAGGACGCGCATTGAGCTCTAACAACATAGGGCCTAAATAACGATCCAGTACCATATCTGTGCCTAAATAGCCCATGCCAGACATCTCATAGCAGCTAGAGGCAAGCCATATTAATCTATCCCATTTAGGGACTTGTAATAATGCCAACTCTTTGCCAGTATCCGGGTGATATTTGATAGGTTTATCAAACTGCACTGCATGTAAGGCCTTACCTGAACTAATATCGATACCCACACCCACCGCGCCTTGGTGTAAGTTGGCTTTACCATCAGAAACTGCTGTCGAAAGGCGCATCATAGCCATCACTGGGAAGCCTTTAAACACGATAACACGCACATCAGGTACACCTTCAAAGCTAAAACCATCAAAGGCATCATCAAATTGGATCAAGGCTTCTACAACGGCGACATCGGCACTGCCACCTAAGCTAAATAAACCCGCTAAAATATTGCTGACATGACGTTGCACTTCTGGCAACGAGACTTCACTGCCGTTAGGTCGATAGTAGCGTCCATTCTTTACTTTAGTAATAACTAAAATGCCTTTACCGCCACTGCCTTTAGCTGGCTTGATAACAAAGCCACTACACTCTTTAATGTATTGTTCAACACCCGCCACTTCAGCTTGTATCGCTATCACGCCCAATAAAGCAGGCGTAGTTACATTGGCCTCGCGGGCAATGATTTTAGTTTTTAGTTTGTTATCAACTAAAGGGTAGAGTTTACGTGGATTATAACGACCAATGTAAGCACTGTTACGTTGGTTCATCCCCATAATACCTTTTTTTCTTAATTTAAACGGGCTACTAAAAAACATGTTTTATTCCTGATCCGCTAACGGTTTAAAACGGCGTAATTCAAGTAAACGATAACCGGTGTAACTGCCTAACAAGAGAACAAAGCTCATCACCACAAATTGTAAACCAATAAAGTTAAACATTAAATGGCGCGTAATATCGTTACTCATTGCAAAATAAGCAAAGACAGCAACCAATAAGCTCCCTCCGCCTTGTAAGAACACCTCTTTAGCACCTTCTTCTTCCCATAAAACAGACATACGTTCAATGGTCCACGATAAAATAATCATCGGGAAGAAAGTAATTTTTAAGCCTTCTGTTAAGCCTAATTTATAAGACAAAACGCCAAACATTGCGATCAATAATATGACCATAATGATCACCGTGGATATTCGCGACACCAGGAGTAAATTGAGCTGTGAAAGGTAAGAGCGAATGAAGAGACCGATAGCAACCAGTAAAATAAATCCGACTAAACCGGTGATCAAACTGGTTTGAATAAATGCCATCGCAATCAAAACGGGCATAAAAGTACCCGAGGTTTTCAGGCCGATTAAAACGCGCATTAATACCACAATAAGCACACCAAGAGGGATCATTAAGATACCTTTAAACAAGGCTTGATCTTCAACGGGTAAACTATGTATTGAAAAGTTGAATAGATGCGCATTTTCTGTTTTTTGTATAATAGCAGCTAATGCAGGTTGTTCTTGTTTTATCATCGAGAAGCTCACGTTTGAGCGTTCCCCCCCACTGAGTTCAAGTAAAGCGACTCCACTTTGATCCCATAATAAAAGGTCATCTCGGATAACACTTTCTGTGGTATACGCATCAAAAAGTTGAGAACTAATAACGCCCTCTTTTTCAGAGAAAACTTCAACTAAGGGTTGTAAATGTTGACGTCGGCGTCCATCTTCTAAATGTAACGCGCCAATAAATTTAGTGGATATGTTGGCATGATTGAGCAGAGCAATAAGCAGTTTGGTTTTATTACTGTTACTAGTGAGCAATAAACTGACGTTTTGACTGGGCGCTTCAGCATTAAGTTTTTTTAATATTTCACGGGTGAGGCTAAAGGCATCTGCGCTGGTTTTTAAGGCTTCTTTGATGAGCGCTTTACCTGCAGTGAGCTCTGCCGAGTTATTGTATTGAATGTCGACAATTGGAGGCATTTGAGAAATAGGCGCTTTTTGATACTTATCATCGACCATTAGCTGAATGTTATAGTACAGCGTTTGTTTTCCTTGGGCTTCGCGAATAGTCCATTGTACTTGTTTGGTTTTTTTATCATTGTTATCAATGTAAGATAAACCATAACCTGGCGAGGCTGCATTTTGACTGATCTGAATGTAGCCTGCTTGTGCTTGTGGTGTGGTTAATGATGCGGTGATAGGGCGATCCAGCGCATTAAAATTGATTTTCGCATCAATATTCCAAATGGTGCGTGTCGCGCCGGGAAGCCAAGGGATATCAAAGCTAATATGGCGCTGTATGGTTTGGAATGAGCCTAATAAAAAAAGCCCTGCAACTAACGAAAAAAATACAAATCTAGCCTTCATTATTAACCCTTACTTTTTTGCTCTGTTTTGATACACTTTTTGGTATTTTATATTTATCTTGAATATAAGTTGCGCCAACATCAACTAAGGCCACATCTTGTAAAAAGCTACGTCCAATTAATACTGGATATTGCATATGCTGGCGATCGGTTAATGTAAATTCTGTTTTATTTACAATATCACCCATCCGCACATGTAGTTGTACAACAGGGCGATTGGTATTGCCTTTTGAGCTGTTATTAGATTGTATGATAGAGACCATGCGAATAACGGGCGTTTCTAAAGTTTGTTTGCACTCATCATTTTCATCAATTAAATTAAAACGTACCCAGCGCTTACCGTCACGTTCAAATATTTCGATATCTTGTGCACTGATAGATGATGTCGTCGCGCCGGTATCAATACGCGCACGATAGTTTTCCTTTATTTGGGAGACGTAGACCCATTCATTTTGGCCAAGAATCGTTTTATCTGCCACGCGTTTTGTTTTTTTAGATTTAAAATTTGTTTTGACTGATCGTTTTGTTTTTTTAATTAAGTCATTAAGTTCAACTGTTTTACTTTGGCTTTCTTGTAACGTTTTTTGACTTTCTTTTAAGCTGTTTTGTAATTTCTCAGTCTCTTTTTGGGCCACTATTAGATCGTTTTTTAGACTTTTTATTTGTCTTAGCTCATCATCATTATTTAGAGTAATACATCCACTGAGTAGGGAAATGCTAAGGATGCTAAAGAGAGTAATTTTGTTGAGCTTCATGCAGGTACCTTTATTTAGACGTAATAAAAAATAATCTTGGAGATGTTAGCAGTTTCTTTGTTTAATAGCAGAATAAATTGACTTATTTTAATAAATATACTGTGTTTTATATGTATATTTTTCATTCTGTTGATGCTGATTAAAAGAGCAGTGCTTATTATCATCATTCATTACCATTAAGGGATTAAATAGATGTTGATTTTATGTTATTGATTTTTGTTTTTCGTTGATATATCACGCCTAAGAGTAGTAATACGATAATACAATATAGGTTGATAAATAAAGATCCAAAGTATTGATAAGGCGTACTACCGAGTGCAGGGTAAATTTTCATACGTAACGCACCGGCCTGATTGGCTGTTAATCTGCCTTTTTCTTGTCCCAAACTATCATAAATGGCTGTGATACCGGTATTGGTACTGCGCAGTAAGGGGCGTGCAAATTCAATAGCGCGCATGCGTGCTATTTGTAAATGCTGTGCAGGTCCAATAGACAGGCCAAACCACGCATCATTACTTAGGGTGAGGATAACGCCCGTCTCAGGACTGATGTTTTGGCGCAATAATTCTGCAAAGGTGATTTCATAACAAAGTGCACTTGCTAAATTTACCTGTGCATAGCGTAAGTTTTTTTGTACGGCCTTGCCGGGCGAAAAACTCGACATCGGCAAATTAAAGTAGGGCGCAAGAGGACGTAGCCATTTTTCAAAAGGCACAAATTCACCAATGGGCAGTAGATGGTGTTTTTGGTAGCGAGCTGTGCTGTTTTTCGAATAAGGCATATCGCTTTGCTGTTTTCCTAAGCTGATAATACTATTAAAGTATTGTTTATCAACTTGGTCGTATTCTATTATCCCGGTGAATAACGTTTTGTTCTTTTCTTGAAAGTCAGCGGATATGGATTGTAAAGCAGGTTGTATATCTAGCTCTAAGGCCGCTATCGCAGATTCTGGCCAAATGATTAATTCTTTTTTTATATCAACGCTTTGGCTTAATTTTAAATATTTAAACAAAGAGGGGTATAAGTTTCCGGCTTCCCATTTTTTATGTTGGTCAATATTGCCTTGTATTAAAGCGATGTTAATGGGATCTTGAAGTTGTGTGTAACGCACTGATTTTAAAAGCGCCCCTGTTGATAAAAGTACAATGATCAGAGTTAAAGCGCTTTTATTATATTGGTTTTGTAAAATCAGTGTTAATGCACCACAAAGTAATAAAATGGCGAGAGTGACACCTTGCACTCCGAGTACGGGCGCAAAGCCTATCAAAGGCGTATCAATATGGCTGTAACCTAGATATGCCCATGGGAAACCGGTTAAGAACCAACCACGAAAGGCGTCCATTAACAGCCAAAAAACAGGCAACACAAGCAAGTAGCGTACTATTTTTGATACAAAATTTAAACGCATACTCAGCCATAAGGCAAAGCTTGGGAAAAGGGCTAAATAAGCACAAAATAATGCGATCAACGCCATATTAACCAGGGTAGGCATGCCTCCAAACTGATCCATACTGACGAAAATCCAATGTACGGTTGCAAGAAACATTGAAAAATTAAAGATAAAACACATTAAGAAAAGTTTGTTTGTACTTTTTTTAATTTCATCTAATAAGAAAAAGAAACCAATAAACGAAGGGTATATAAGCCAGGGTAGTGAAAAAGGTGCAAAGGCAAAGACTTGTAATGCACCTAAAAAGAGGGCAATAAAAAATTGCCCTCGCAGTGTTTGTGTTAATGCCCTGAAGCATTTAACACCTTTATATTTCAATGTTTTTTAACTCTTTTGGAATATGCACTTGCAGTTGTATTAAGCGTCGGTTATCGGCATTGATCACTTTATATTTATAGCCATCAATATTAATATATTCGCCTCTACTTGGCAGGTGACCTAATTGATGGATCAATAATCCCGCAATGGTATCTTGCTCTTCAATGTTATAAGTTGTACCGAAATAATCATTAAAGTCATCAATCGTCGTTAATGCATTAACCGCATAAGTACGTTTTCCAATTTTACGGATCTCTGCGACTTCTTCATCGTCATATTCATCTTCGATTTCACCGACAATCACTTCTAAAATATCTTCAATGGTAACGAGTCCTGATACACCACCGTATTCATCTACGACAATTGCCATATGGTAACGTTGACAACGAAATTCTTTAAGTAAGGTATCTAGGCGCTTACTTTCAGGGACAACGACGGCTTCTCGTAAGATATCTCCGATTTTAAATTTGCTAGCTTGACTGCGAAAACCGAATTTTATCAGATCTTTGGCAAGTAATAAGCCGACAACATGATCTTTATCTTCTGTTATCACCGGAAAACGTGAATGTGCGGAGTCGATAATGATAGGTAAAAATTCATTAACTTTTTGGTGTAAGCTTAAAGTGATCATTTGTGAGCGCGGGATCATTATATCGCGCACTCGTAAATTAGAAACATCAAGTACACCTTTGATCATCTCTTTGGTTTTTTGATCGATAACATGGCGCAGTTTAGCGTCATTTATCAATGTTAATAATTCACTTTTATTCTTTGGCTCTGTTTGAAAAAGGTGGCCAATTTTATCGAGCAAACTAGATCGTGCCTGCTCGCGGGTTGAATGTTCGTCTGACATTGCGTTTATTTACTCTGTTTCATTATAAGGAGGAGGAAAACCTAACGTTACCAATATTTTTGTTTCTAAACTTTCCATCTCGAGGGCTTGTTGTTCAATAATATGATCAAAGCCCAACAAGTGTAGGCTACCATGGATCAGCATATGTGCCCAATGCGCATTTAAGTCTTTATTCTGTTCAAGTGCTTCTTGCTCTACAATTTGTTTGCAGATAACAAGATCACCCAAAAGAGGTAATTGAATACCCATCGGTGCTTGAAATGGAAATGATAGCACATTTGTGGGCTTATCTTTATGTCGATATTGGCCATTGAGTTGCTGGCTTTCAACGCTGTCGACGATACGCACTGTTAATTCTGCTTCTTCACGCGTGATGGATGAGCCTTTGATAATAGCTTCTTTTATCCACGTTTCAATAAGCGCAAGTGAAGGCAGGGCTTTTTCATCCATTGTTGCGATTTGTAAATCAATATACAGTTGCATTAGGTTTTTCCATGCTCTGTTTTACGCTCATAAGCTTCATAAGCTTTAACGATCCTAGCGACGACAGGGTGGCGAACAACATCATCGGCATCAAAGAAGTTAAAGCTTATCTCATCAACTTCATTTAATACTTCAATGGCATGACGTAATCCAGATTTTTGATGGCGAGGTAAATCAATTTGAGTAATGTCACCGGTGATCACCGCCGAAGAATTAAAGCCAATACGGGTTAAAAACATTTTCATTTGTTCAACTGTCGTATTTTGACTTTCATCAAGAATAATAAAAGCATCATTTAAAGTGCGTCCGCGCATATAAGCCAGTGGTGCAATTTCAATGATTTTCTTTTCAATGAGTTTTTCTACCTTTTCAAAGCCGAGCATTTCAAATAAAGCATCGTACAATGGGCGCAGGTAAGGGTCGACTTTTTGTGACAGGTCGCCGGGTAAAAAACCCAGCTTTTCACCCGCCTCTACCGCGGGGCGAGTGAGTAAAATACGGCGCACTTCTTGGCGCTCTAATGCTTCAACCGCGCATGCGACAGCCAGATATGTTTTACCTGTACCAGCAGGGCCAATACCAAAGCTAATATCATTATTAAGAATATTACTGATATATTTACTTTGGTTTTCACCGCGAGGTTTTATAATACCGCGCTTGGTTTTAATGCTAAGCGTTTGCGTACCAATTTTAGCTTTAGATTGCTGCACTTCTAATAATCGATGCTCATTTAACAGCGCTTGCAATGCAATATGCACATCTGCATCGGTAAGATCTGCTGTTTTACCTTTAATCGTTTGCGTCTCAATATACAATTCTTGTATAAGATCTCGGCAAGCTTGTGCGTAACGGTGCTCACCAATAATTTTAAAGTGGGAGTCTTTATAACTAATTTCCAGTCCTAAACGACGCGCAATATGCTTAATATTATCATCAAAAGTGCCACATAAAATCGCTAAACGATCATTGTCTTGTGGCGTTAAATCAAGATGTACTGTCGTCAATTGATTGGTCAAAGTATTATTACCTTTTATTCAGGATTGTAGGTATTTACACCTAAATTTTCTGCTTGTTTATTGACAATGTCAATGGGACGAATAGATAAACGTAAATTCATTTCACTTTCATTACGAATAAATTTCCCGCGAATAGAGTTACTATGAACTTCTGTTATCTCTACATCGACAAAGCTACCGATAGAGCGATGATCACCTTCAAAGTTTACAATGCGGTTATTTTCAGTTCGGCCACATAATTCCATGATGTTTTTACGTGATGGCCCTTCAACTAAAATGCGTTGTACACTGCCGACCATACGCCGTGCAATTTGCAGTGCTTGTTGGGTAATGGCATGTTGTAAGCGTGCTAAGCGCTCTTTTTTAACTTGTAATGAAACGTCATCGGGCATGTCGGCAGCTGGCGTACCTGGGCGCTGGCTATAAATGAAACTGTAGCTGATATCAAAGCCTATTTCTTCGATAAGATCCATTGTTTGTTGGAAATCCTCATCTGTTTCATTTGGGAAGCCGACAATAAAGTCGGAGCTTAATGTCAGGTTTGGTCGTACCAGTTTAAGTGCTACAATTTTTTCTTTATATTGAGCTGCTGTATGACCTCGTTTCATCGCACTCAGAATTCTGTCTGATCCCGCTTGTACGGGAAGGTGTAAGAAATCAACAAGCTCAGGGGTGTCGCGATACACATCAATGATTTCATCATCAAAATCGATAGGGTTACTGGTGGTGTAACGCAATCTATCAATACCATCGATAGAGGCAACATTACGCAGTAATTCAGCAAAGCTACACGTTTTTCCATCAAACGTGGCACCAATGTATGAGTTTACGTTTTGGCCGAGTAAATTAATTTCTCGAACACCTTGCTCTGCAAGTTGCGCGACTTCTAAAAGAATGTCATCGACGGGGCGGCTGACTTCTTCGCCACGTGTGTAAGGCACAATACAAAAAGTACAATATTTAGAACAACCTTCCATAATAGTAACAAAGGCAGTCGCGCCATCAGCACGGGCATCAGGAAGACAGTCAAATTTCTCAATTTCAGGGAAACTAACATCGATAACTGCGTGATTATTGTCTTTTACGTCTTGGATCATTTTAGGTAAACGATGCAATGTTTGTGGTCCAAATACAATATCAACATAAGGCGCACGGCGGCGGATTGCTTTACCTTCTTGTGAGGCAACACACCCACCAACACCAATGATCAAACCCGGTTTTTTATCTTTTAATTTTTTCCAGCGCCCTAATTGATGAAATACTTTTTCTTGGGCTTTTTCTCGGATAGAGCAAGTGTTCAATAAAATAACGTCCGCATCTTCGGCATTATCAACGCTAATATAGCCATTGCTGGAATTTAGTAGATCTGCCATTTTTGATGAATCGTATTCATTCATCTGACAACCCCAAGTTTTGACGTGTAATTTTAAACTCATAATTTACTTGCTCTATTGTAGTACTATAAAAGAGGTGACATTTTACGCATATCACCGTGGACTTCAAGATACTTCCCTTTTATTGCGCATAATAAGGAAGTTCAATCTGTATTTAAAATTGTAAAATTGTAAGTTGTTGCTAAGAAATAAGACTTTTTAAAGGATCTGTCATGAAAAAAAGAGAAATTATTATTGTGGGTGGCGGTATGGTCGGTGCATTAAGCGCCCTATTATTGGCACAACAAGGCATGATCATCCATCTTATTGAAAAAAACACAGTACCGACTTGTCAACTTGATGACGAATTTGATTTACGCGTTTCAGCTTTTAGTGCGCAAAGTAAATGCCTTTTACAAAAAGCCGGTATTTGGGATAACTTACCCAAAGCGCGTTTATGTGCTTATCATGGATTACAAACGTGGGAGAAAGGCAGTGCTAAGTTAACCTTTGATAGTCAGGACTTAAATTTAGATTGTTTAGGCGTCATGGCTGAAAATCAGTTGATTCAGTCTGCGTTATGGCGCGCGTTAGAAAAGTTACCCAACGTGCATTTTTATCTGCAACAGCAGGTTATAAACATCAATAATAATGCCAGTAGCGTCTGTGTCAGCTTAGACAGCGGTATTAATATTAGCGCCTCTTTACTTATTGCCGCCGACGGGGCAAATTCAAGCATTCGTCAAAAATTAAATATTCCTATTACAGCATGGGATTATCGTCAGAAATGCTTACTAATTAGTATCAAAACAGATAAAGCGCAGCAAGGGGTAACCTGGCAAGAGTTTAGAGAAACAGGGCCTTGTGCTTTTTTACCGTTAGCGGGACCGCAGGCAAGTCTCGTTTGGTACCATAGTCCTGAAAAAATAAATCAATTAATGACGCTATCAAATCCACAACTAAAACAGGCGATTTTAGATGAATTCCCCACATTAAACTTTGATTTTGAAGTGCAAAATAAAGGGGCCTTTAAACTCACGCGTCGTCACGCAAAAAATTATTACCGTGATAGCGCGGTGTTAGTCGGGGATGCCGCGCACAGTATTAATCCACTGGCAGGACAAGGTGTTAATTTAGGGTTTAAAGATGTGCAGTGTTTAGTTGATTTATTATTAGCGCCACACGAGGGCGCGTTATCTGAATTATTAAAGCGTTATGAGCAAGAGCGTAAAACGCAAAATTTATTAATGCAAACGGCGATGGATGTGTTTTATAAAGGCAGTAAAAGCCAATTAGCGCCGATACGCGCTTTGCGTAAGAGTATCTTTTTTATCGCGCAGCGCAGTGGCTCGTTAAAAAATAAAGTCATGCAATACGCGATGGGCTTGTAAGCGCAAGCAAAGTTCACACTACTTTTTGTATGTTTTCATTGATTAGCTCGCGAACCCATTGATGGCCAGGCTCATCCGTATTACGTTGATGCCAAAGTAATACATACGCAAGCTCCGGGAATTCAACGGGTAAAGGTAATTGCTCTAATGCATAGATCCGTTGAGCAAGTGGCGCAAAAATAAGCGGTAAGGTAAGTATTAAATCACTGTGTGCACAGATACTGGCCGCACTATAAAAATCGGGCAGGGTGATATTTATTTTTCGGTGTTCATTTGAGGCTGCTAAATGATAATCAAGCGCCCACCAATCCTTGCCTTCACAGCGCACTTGTACATGTGTCATTTTTAAATATTGTTCTTTATTCCAGTCATTATTGTTGAGGACAGGATGATTTTTACGGACAAGACAAATTTGTTTTGTCGTAAAAAGGGTTTCAAAGACAATCCCATCCGGTAGATTATTTAATCGAAAATCCGAATCAGGATGAAGATCTCGCGCGCTGAGTCCAAAGTCTATTTTGCCTTGTTGTATAGCGCGCATGGAATTTTCATTCCAGCTATAAATATCGAGTTTTATCTTGGGCGCTTTTTCTAATAACGGACTAATATAAGCGGGTAGAAGCGTTTCATAGGCGCTTTCTAAGAGAGCGAAAGAGAACTTGCGCTGGCTTTCCTGGGGGGTAAATTTAGGGGGCAAGGTTAATTGATATAAGTTTTGCAGCAGTAAGGGTAATTGCTTTTGTAATTGCAATGCATGCGCGGTGGGTTTTAAACCATGCGCACTCCGAAAGAAAAGAGGATCCCCTAATGTTTGGCGCAATCGATTCAGGTTTTTACTTAACGCTGATTGCGATAAATGCAGGCGATTAGCTGCCCGAGTGACGCTACATTCTTCTAAGAGAATTTGCAGTGTCACTAAAAGATTAAGATCTATTTTGGCCATTTTATCAATGCGCATGATATTCCTCGTGGGAATGTTTGGGTGTAGTTATTGTCATTATCAATCATAATATTCTCAGTGTACACTCTCGCACGATGCTCTTCTCTCTTTAAGGAAATTTATGACCCGTAATATTCTTCCCATTTTAATGGTGATGGTGCTATTAAGCCCGTTAGCTATTGATATTTTTCTTCCCTCATTACCTGTTATTGCAAACGAATTTAATGTGTCAGCGAGCGCGGTGCAATCGACATTGACGTTATATCTTTTTGCTATGGGACTCGGTCAAATCTTAATAGGGCCTTTAGCGGATAAATATGGGCGTCGTCCGATAGCGATTATTGGTATTTGTCTTTATTTCTTTAGTAGTTTATTTGCAGCCATTGCGCCTGAATTTCATTATTTACAGCTTGCTCGAATATTACAAGGGGTGGCTGCTTGTGCGACGTCTATTGTGGTGTTTAGTGCGGTGAGAGATACTTTTAATAGCCAACAATGTGCGCGTTATTATAGTTACTTAAATGGCGTCATTTGTGTTGTCCCTGCACTCGCTCCTACCTTAGGTGGCGTGTTAGCGTTACAGTATGGTTGGCGTTCAACCTTTTTGTTTATGGCGTTGTTTTCTATTATTGTTCTTATTTATGTGTGTTATAAATTACCGGAAACAAGACCTAAAAACACAAAAAACATCGGATCTTTATACCACTGGGAGCGTTTTACACCAATTTTAAAAAATAAGCATTTTATGTTTTATGCCCTGACTTGTATGGTCGGCATGATGTCCATCCTCACCTATGTTTCTTATGCACCGAGTTGGCTGATTTCACATTTAGGTTTATCTGAATTAACCTTTAGTGCTCTGTTTGGCTTAAATGCCTTTGTTAATATCGTGGCTGCTTTTTTTGCACCTCTTGTTATTAAACGATTTTTAAATCGGCCAACGGTTATTATCGCGTTATGTTTCTTTTTAAGCTCCGCCTTATTACAAATACTGTTACAACAATATTGGCCGAGTACAGGATTAGTGGCCGCGTTTATCTTTATGTTGCCTATGATGCTTTTGTGTATTGGTTTCGCATTGCTGCTTGGGCCTGCAACAACGATGGCACTCAGTGAATTTGGCGAACGAGCGGGCACGGCAACGGCTATGCTTGGCTGTATACAAATGAGTGGGGCTGCTTTATTTTCAGCGTTAATACAACAGACCAATTTAACGGCGCCTTATGCGGTTGCTTTTTTGATGGGCGGTTTAACTTTGATTTTATTAGTTATTCTACTGTCACCTCGGTGGGCACATATTCATCAACCACAATGTAATTAAGCGTTATGTATGCGATATCGATGCGACTTTAAATAGGGTTGCTTTTACTATCCTCTATGAGGAGCGTATGAGAAGTATAGGTAAGTAACATAAATATCAGCACGACACGTTATGCGAGTAAAGTGTCGCGCTGATAAATTTATTTGTATTATAAGTTTTTTATTTTTTCTTCTATTTCGTTAATCTTCGCATTAAAAACCGTTTCTAAATGTTTAATATCTTCTAATAATTCAGATTTGATATCAGTTTTAGTTTTAACCTGCAGCGTTAATGTATCTAGCTCTTCAATAATATTTCGCAAACTCGCATTGATTTCTGAAATATTTTCAAATGAATTGGGCTGCGTATCTGAGTTAATTTTTTTATTTTGACGAGGGAACTTAAATTTTACACTTCGAGAAAAAATCTGATGAGATCCGCGCTCTTTTTTGAAGTATATCTTTAAAATATCGTAGACACCTTCATGGCGTAGACTATAGCGTTTAATTTCATGTGTATTAGTAATACTGATAGTGGCTAAATGTGGGAACATATAAAGTCCTTATATTTGCTAATAATGATTTATTGAACGTACTGCAAGTATATTTTAAATGATTTCTGTTAAATAATGCATATTTATTTTTGTGTTAACGGGAAAAATAATATGACACTTTTTTGTAAAATAAAAGTGTTTTTTTTTAAAAGTTAAACTCTGTTTAAAGTAAAATAAATACATTTAACTTATTGTGATCGCATTGGACGACAAGCATCGGCGTTGCATTGATAATCTATTCAAGGTAGATTAGATGCTTTAATTATTTATAAGTATAAAAAATTAAAACATCAAAACACCCGATCCGCCTGTTTTTAAGGAGGAAGTTTTTAAATTTTAAAGGAAGAAATAATGTTGATCGATTTTGCAGCGTCACCGCTGTCGATTTTGCCTGCCCTTGTAGCACTAGGCTTGGCAATTATTACGCGCCGAGTTTTAATTTCATTGGGTGTTGGTATTGTATTAGGCGCTTTACTCTTAGCTGATTTTTCACTGCTCAACGCAGGAACGTATGTTTTTAATATTACTAAAAATGTGGTCATTGAAGATGGTGGCATTAACACTTGGAATATGAGCATCGTTGCATTTCTAGTGCTCCTGGGGATGATGACGGCTTTATTGACGCTTTCGGGTGGAACCCGTGCCTTTGCAAATTGGGCCCTTGAACATATTAAAGATAAACGTGGCGCGGCTTTATTAGCCGCTTTTTTAGGCGTGTTTATTTTTATTGATGATTATTTTAATAGTCTTGCCGTTGGCTCTGTCGCACGTCCCGTGACAGATCGTTTCAATGTTTCACGCGCTAAACTGGCTTATATTTTAGATTCAACCGCAGCGCCTATGTGTATCTTGATGCCTTTATCGAGTTGGGGTGCGTACATTATGACGATCATTGCGGGTATCTTATTAAATCATGGTATTACTGAGTATTCTGCATTAGGCGCTTATGTTTTACTGATCCCAATGAATTTTTATGCCATCTTTACATTACTCATGGTTTTTGCGGTGATTTACTTCAAACTTGATATTGGTTTGATGAAAAAACACGAAGACATGGCGGAAATGCAAAAAGATGATTGTAAGGATGCAACAGCCACTAATCTTATCGATGAGTATGGCATTGCAGAAAGTGACCACGGAAAAGTATCCGATCTTATCTATCCTATTGTTACGCTTATTTTTGCCACTATTTTCTTTATGCTATATACCGGTGGGCAAGCGCTTACTGAAAGTCAAAAACCTTTTTCTTTATTAGGTGCTTTTGAAAACACCGATGTGGGTGCATCACTTGTTTACGGTAGTTTGGTCGGGTTATTACTTGCATTGACGACTGTTTTCAAACAAAAATTACCTCTTAAAGAAATTGCTAACGCACTTTTGATCGGCGCAAAATCAATGTTTGGCGCTATCATTATCCTTTTCTTCGCTTGGGCTATTGGCTCAGTTATTGGCGATATGAAAACAGGGGCTTACTTATCAAGTTTGATCCAAGGTAATATTTCTATTCATTGGTTACCTGTTATTCTTTTCATCTTATCGGGACTTATGGCCTTTTCTACGGGTACGTCATGGGGAACGTTCGGTATTATGTTACCGATTGCAGGTGATATGGCAGGGGCGACTGATGTTGCCTTTATGCTACCGATGTTAAGCGCCGTGCTTGCTGGCTCTGTTTTCGGTGATCATTGTTCACCGATATCGGATACGACTATCCTGTCATCTACCGGAGCGCGTTGTAAGCATATTGATCACGTATCAACGCAATTGCCTTATGCACTTTCGGTTGCTGTTATTGCGGCAATAGGGTTTATTACCATTGGCTTTAGTAATTCTGTATTGCTGGCATTAGCGGTATCTTCCGTTGCGTTTGTATTGGTTATTGGCGCGATGAAAGCAATTTCTACTCGCTAAAAACCGTTTTCATTACTATAAAAAACCAGCCTCGTTGCTGGTTTTTTTATGTGAGTTACTTTTTAAAATGCTGAAATATTAACGCAGAAGCTTTTGACTGCGCGGTTAATATGACATTTTATCTTTTGAATTCAGGTTTACTTTAGATCTAATGTCATATTGTGAGCATGCAAGGAGGCTTTATGCTTAAAGTAAAAATGAAAGACAAAGATTGATGATAGCAATTTCATTTTTGGCGTAGATCACGTAAACTGTGCGCCTGTTTTTTACCCTATTTTATCAGGTGCATTATGATCCGTTTAAACCAAGTTAAATTACCGCTCGACCATAGCGAAGATGCGCTACAAAACTATGTGCTCGACAAACTTGCCCTCAAGAGTGCACAAATAGTAGATATTCATATTTTTAAACGCGGTTATGATGCGCGTAAACGTAACTTGATCACCTTGATATATACGCTTGATATTACTTTAAAAGAGGTTGATGAAGCGTCAATACTCGCGCGTTTTGTTAAAGATCCTAATGTACGAGAATCACCGGATACAAATTATCAGTATGTGGCCAGTGCACCAGATGATTTAGTTGAACGTCCTATTGTTATTGGTATGGGGCCTTGTGGGCTTTTCAGCGCTTTAATTTTAGCGCAAATGGGTTTTAAACCTATCTTGTTAGAGCGTGGGAAATCGGTGCACGAACGTGCGAAAGATACTTTTCGATTTTGGCGTACCGGTAAGCTTAATACTGAGTCTAATGTACAGTTTGGAGAAGGTGGGGCGGGAACGTTTTCAGATGGTAAGTTATATAGCCAAGTAAAAGATCCGGGTTTTTTAGGCTTGAAAGTAAAGCAAGAATTTGTGGCAGCTGGTGCCCCTAAAGAGATCCTTTATTTAAGTAAACCGCATATTGGTACTTATAAATTAGTGACCATGGTTGAAAAAATGCGCCGTCAGATCATTGAATTAGGTGGTGAGATCCGTTTTGAAACGCGTGTTGAAGAGCTTAAAATTGAGTCACAACAAATCACCGGTGTTATTTTAAATGGCGGTGAAGAAATAGCATCGAAGCATGTCGTGCTTGCCATTGGCCATAGCGCGCGTGATACCGTGCAGATGTTACATGATAAAGGCGTGCATCTAGAGGCGCAATCATTCTCCATTGGTTTCCGTATTGAGCATAAACAAGAGATGATTGATGAATGCCGATTTGGCATTAATGCTGGGCATCCGACGTTAGGTGCCGCCGACTACAAACTGGTACATCACTGTAAAAGTGGACGTTCAGTCTATAGTTTTTGTATGTGCCCTGGTGGTATTGTTGTGGCGGCAACATCAGAAGAGCATGCAGTGGTTACTAACGGTATGAGTCAGTATTCGCGCAGTGAGCGTAATGCGAATAGTGCGATAGTCGTGGGAATAGATCCGAGTGATTTTAATAACGACCCTTTGCAAGGTATTGCATTGCAACGCCAGTTAGAGCGCAATGCTTATGTCATGGGGGGCAGTAATTATGATGCGCCAGCACAAATGGTGGGTGATTTTTTAAATGCAGGCAAAGGCCTGCCTTTTGAAAGTATCGTTCCGTCTTATAAACCCAATGTAAAAATGACAGATTTAAGTACGGCATTACCTGATTATGCCATTGATGCTATTCGTGAAGCGCTACCTGCCTTTGCGAAAAAAATCCGTGGTTTTGATAACAAAGATGCCATGCTGACGGGTGTTGAAACACGCACTTCATCACCGGTGCAAATTAAGCGTGGCAAAGACTTCCAAAGTATAAATACCAAAGGTTTATACCCTGGTGGTGAAGGTGCGGGTTATGCGGGTGGGATATTGTCTGCGGGTATCGACGGCATAAAAATAGCGCAAGCTGTTGCACTTGATATGCTAGAAAATAAATAACTCAGATTCAAATAATAAGCGCTGTTTTATGATGCATCCTTAATAGAGGATGCAATAAGTTCAATATCATCGACTGTTTTTTAGATAGATAGGAAACTCGGACAGAAAGTTGAGATGGAAAACACTGAGTAAATAAAACGAAAAGAGACTGACTTTTAGCGTGCTATAAAGTCAGTCTCTTTTTTTATTGTTAAGGTTATTGTTTTTATCTTATGGGAAGTAAATAAGCTTAACTAAAAATAAGATGGCAAGGAACCAAACACTGCTACTGAGCTCTTTGTATCGGCCACTAAAGATTTTAATCGCAGCGTAAGAGATAAAGCCAAGCGCAATACCATTGGCAATAGAATAAGTCAGAGGCATCATAATGGTCACAACGACAACGGGTGCAGCTTCGGTAATATCATCCCAGTTGATATCTTTTAAGCTACCTATCATCAATACGGCAACATATAAGAGTGCGCCTGCCGTTGCATAGCTTGGGATCATACCTGCTAAGGGTGCAAAGAACAGCGAACATAAAAACAACACACCAACTACGACGGCGGTTAATCCGGTGCGTCCACCTTCCGCAACACCTGCCACACTTTCAATGTAACTTGTCGTTGTAGATGTGCCTAACATCGCGCCTGCAATAGAGGCGCCACTGTCGGCTAATAATGCTCTGTTTAAACGCGGTAGATTACCATTTTCATCAAGTAAATTGGCTCTGCTTGCGACGGCAAGTAGGGTGCCTGATGTATCAAAAAGATCCACAAATAAGAAAGCAAAAATAATACTGATCATGCCAACATTAAATGCACCTGCAATATCCATTTGCATAAAGGTGGGCATAATACTCGGTGGCATCGAAACGATACCTGCATATTCTACGTCGCCGATAATAAAACCAATAAAAGTGACCACGAGGATAGCTATCATGACGCCACCTTTTACTCTAAAATGTGCCAATGCGATGATCAAGAAAAAGCTTAATGAAGCAAGGGCTGCTGGTAATGCAGTCATGTCACCGAGGGTGACTAATGTCGCTGAATTACTAATAACAATACCCGAGTTTTCAAGGGCAATTAAGGCTAAGAATAAACCGATACCCGCAGCGATGCCGTGGCGCATTGGCATAGGAATAGAGTTGATTATCCATTCTCGAATTTTAAATAAACTTAAGGTTGTAAAGCACACACCCGATAGGAAAACAGCGCCAAGTGACACTTGCCAGCTGTAACCCATATCCAGAACTACAACATAAGTGAAAAACGCACTGAGTCCCATTCCTGGTGCGAGTGCGACGGGGTAATTTGCATAAAATCCCATAATAAAACAGCCAATGGCAGCTGCCAAACACGTTGCTACAAATACGGCGCCAGGATCCATGCCGGTCGGTGATAACATCGCGGGATTGACGAATATAATATAAGCCATGGTCAAAAAAGTGGTGGCGCCGGCAATCAATTCGGTTTTAATAGTGGTTTTATGTTCGTTTAATTTAAATATTTTTTCGAGCATCATAGTTCCAGTAAGTATTAATACCAAAGGAACTAAAAAGGTTACCCGTCTTGCTTGTTGAAATTATCGCTACCAGCGTTGTGAGTTTTGAAGTGAGAACAACTATCTCCTACAACTCACGCCTTGCTAGTGTTAATTTTTCCTGCGCAATACATGAAAACTTAATTAATTCCTTTGGTATAACGTGAATGTGAATGGATTTCGTGCGAATTATAAGGAGATATAATAAATGAGTCCACTATTTATCTGTCTTTTTTTTAGATAAATTACCCCCCTGTTTAAAATGTACAAGCTAGTTATAGCACCTTGTTTAATAAGGTTTAATGTATTTTAAGGTTGGGGTGTGTGTGCTGTGTTATTTATTGGACATTCAAGCGCGCTATCTGTGGGACTGATAGCGTAGATCTTGAAGATTAAAACCTAAATTTATGTCTTTTTTTAAGGTTACTAATTGTTGGCTTAGGCGCGCTTCGTGTTCACATTTTTTTACTTTACATAAAGGTTTATTTTTTTCATTGATAGGTGCATCAAATATGGCCTGTAGATTGCCATATTCATGTAACAATAACAGCGCGCCTTTTTCACCAACCCCTTCAACGCCTTTAATGGCACTGCTTGAAATGCCGGTGATTGCCCAATAATCACATAATTTATCAATGTTCAACGCCATTTTATTTAAAACTCGGCCACTGTCGGTATAACTATTTTGGAAATGATCGAAAATCAATATTTGTGGGCCTAGCAATTGATAAAAGCCTTTATCCGTTGAAACAATAATGCATTTTTGTTTCTTTTTTGCCATTTTGTCGCTCAGTGTTGCGATTAAATCATCGGCTTCATCTGTTTCACTGAGTAATGATTCAAAGCCTATTTTCATAAATTGATCTTGGATGTTGCCTAATGATTGCTTTAGTAATGTGGGGATCGGTTTTCGACCGTGTTTGTATAGGGGATATAATTGATGGCGCCAGCTTTTAGTATGGCTATCAAATACACAAATCACATGTGTTGGAGTATGTTGTTGGGCTAATTTTTGGAGTGCTGTACACGCTATTTTAGTTGTTTCTTCAATCGCGCGCGTACTTTCTCCATGCTGTTTTTCTTGTATGGCATAAATACGGCGGATAAGGTTCATTGCATCAATGATAAGTAAGGTTGCGAGCATATAATTATTGCGCCATCCAAAAACAAGATGATACCCCTGTTTATACAAAGATATCAAGGTGCACAGCGTCCTACGTTATATATTTTAAATGTTTAATATGTATATAACGTAGGGCGGGTGTTAACGAATTATTTTATAACAAGGGATGTATTTACTCCCAGGCAATTTCATGCGCCCTTGTTTAATAAAACTTTCTAATAAAACATCGACTTTTTGCATTAAAAGTTTATCGCCTTTTATCTGAAAAGGTCCGTTTTTTTCAATGGATTTAATGCCTTCTTCTTTTACATTCCCGCCAACAATCGCTGAAAATACGCGTCGTAAATTTGCAGCTAAACAATCAGCGGGTTGATCGAGTGTTAAATTCAAATTCGCCATGTTTTCATGGCTGGGTATAAAAGGATGCTGAAAGGGATCATCAATTTTAAGTGACCAGTTAAAGGAATAAGCATCACCTATTGCGCGTCTATATTCGGTTACTTTATGCATCGATTTTTTAATGGTTTGGGCCACTAAAGCGGCATCATCAATAATTATTTTATAGTGTTGAGTGGCATTTTCACCTAATGTTTGCACAATAAAATTGTCAATGGCTTTAAAGTAAGGGGCGCTTTTTTTAGGGCCCGTTAAAATGATGGGTAATGGCTGGCGCTTGTTTTCTGGGTGCATCATAATACCTAAAATATACAGTAATTCTTCTGCGGTGCCTGGACCTCCTGGGAAAATAATAATGCTGTGCGCAATGCGCACAAATGCTTCCAGACGTTTTTCAATGTTGGGCAAAATAACCAGTTCATTGACAATAGGGTTAGGGGGCTCTGCTGCAATAATACCCGGCTCAGTTAAACCGATATAACGTCCATTATTAACACGCTGCTTAGCATGACCCACCGTTGCTCCTTTCATCGGGCCTTCCATTGCACCCGGACCACATCCTGTGCATATATTGAGTTCTCGTAGCCCTAATTGACTACCTACTTCGGTAGTATAATGGAATTCATCATCGTCAATAGAGTGTCCTCCCCAGCAAACTACGATATTAGGTTCAATGCCGGTTTTTAATATATTGGCATTACGTAAAATTGAAAAAACAGAGCAGGTGAGTTGGGTGGTGTTTTTTTCATCATTTTCAGGTAAGCGTAATTGCGTATTAACGTAGAGCAAGTCGCGCAGAACAGAGAAGAGATGCTCTTGTATACCTTTAATCAGTTCGCCATCAATAAATGCTTTTTCGGGGGGGTTATGCAATTCAATTTTCACCCCGCGCTCTTGATGTAATACTTTTATTTTAAAGTCTTTATATTTTTCAAGAATATCTTTACTGCTATCCGTTTTACTGCCTGAATTAAGCACAGCAAGCGAGCAGTTTCGGAAAAGTTGATAAAGATCAGAGGATGCATTTTCTTTAAGTTGGTTAACTTCTAATTGAGATAATAATGCCATACTGCCAACGGGATTAATATGAAATATCATAGGTGAACCTTTATTTAAGAGAAAGTCGTACGTCATAGACATTAATACGATCAACGTCTATGACGTACGCTAGTTATACCTTGTTAATAACTCATCACCATGGGCAAAAAAAACGACTTGATTGCGCCCGCCATTTTTGGCTTTATATAATGCGTTATCTGCTCTTTCAAAGGCGGAGTCTATATTGTCGCCTTTATCAAAACTAGCACAACCTATTGAGATAGTAATACTTATATTGTCTTTTTTAAATTTAAACGGAATGGATGCAATTTTTGCACACAGTTTTTGCAATACGTCGACGGCTTGCTCATTGGTTATCTCAGGTAATAAAATAGCAAATTCTTCACCCCCATAGCGCGCAATAAAGTCGGTATTACGCAACGATTTTTTTAATGTTTGTGCAACAACATTGATCACTTTATCGCCGGCCAAATGCCCAAATTGATCATTGATACGTTTAAAGTGATCCATATCAATAATGGCGATTTTTAGGGGGTTTTGGTAACGTTGATAACGAGAAAATTCAAACGTTAAACGTTCGCTCCACGCCTCTCGATTCGGTATTTTGGTTAAAAAATCAAGATGAGCAAGTTCACTTTGTTGCTTCAATGTTTTTTGGTAATTTTGAGTTTCACTTTTCAATTCCTTGATTTGTCTGATCATATCTTGAAATTTTTCTTGCATATCGTCTTCATGCTTACTTTCTTGCTCTTTAAGCATGACATCCATACTTTTGATATAAGTGAAAATTTCATTTTTTAAGGTATTGATATCGGTTGCATTTTCTGTTTTTTGATACAAAGCAGAAGAATTATCTTGTAAATCTTTTAGCTTTTGATTCTTTTTGTTAAAAACACTGCTGGCATTTTCAAGGTTATGTGTAAAAGAAAGGTAAAAGTGGCTAAGACTGTCATTGAGAGAATAAAGAAAATGACGTGATGCGCGTCTCTCTTCACGAGAGCTTTCAATAATGATGCTAATAATCTGTAAACAATACTCGGGTAATATTAAGGGATTTTTTTCTTCCGCGATTTGCATGCGAATATTTTCTAATTTTTTAATATAATCTTGGCTGATATCTAAATTTAAAATAAGCGTTTGTAACTCGTCTCGAATATCACTTACACTCAATTTTTTTTCAGTGCCATCATTATATTGTTTTTTGCTCAGTTCAATAACAACACGTTGATAAATATTAATAAAATGAGAAAGTTCAGCGTGGTGCTCAATCAAAGTATAGGGGGATTTTAGCTCATTTGCCTTGGCTATTTTACGGCTAAGTAAAGGCGATAGATCTTTTAAGTTTCCTAATTGCAGTTGCGATTTTTTAACCTGTAAGCGTCCCTCACATATTGCGTCTTGGATAGGTGCTTGGTACTCATTAAGGGCAAGGCTACACTCTACAAATAATTCTCTTTGCTTTTTCTTTGAGGTTTCATGTTCTATTTTTTTTAAAAAATTTATTTTATAGGCGTCAAAATGCTTATTTTGGCGAAAAGTTCGCTTTAATAATTGTTTTATTAATGTTATCGCTGCAAGCGAAGATGGCATGAAAGCTCCCCGTAATATGTTTAGAATGTGCTGTATTGATTTATAAATATTATCAACATTATCTACTTGTGCAAGTAGATGGAAGAAAAACAGGCTAATTTATTGGTTTTGCTTCTATTTTTTGCCGAATAATTCATCGATAGGACTACTAGAATGCATTTTTATTAAGCCTTTTTGAATCGCTACCTGGCTCATTTCCCATATGTCGCCATCAAAAAAGGCGGGTTGTAAATTGTCAATGGCATAGAGTTCAACCCAGCTACTTTGGTTTTTTTCTTCTCTGATCTGGTTAGCGACAGAGAGGGCAATACTATTGATATTTAATACCTGTGCGGGTGTGATGGCCCTGCTGGCATTATTTAAAAAAGGAAAGGTAACCAACCCCACCGAAACATTTGAGTTTAAGTGGTGCTTTTTAGAAAAATCATTAAAAAAATCAAAGATAGTCAGTGCAAATTTTTGACTGTCAGGCGATTTTTTTTGTGTGCTGACAATTAATATCTGATCATCTCTCATCTGGAAAACATACGAATCACAACGTAAGGCTTGTTGTAACATTTTACCTAAATTTATTTCTATCTCTACGCCTGAATTTGTTCCAAATTCTTCATTAATATTACTTAAAAAAGGAACATTAACTAAAGCATAGTACAGTTTTTTTCCTTTATAAATCCGCTGAAAAGGCGAGTTTTCGGCGTTTTGCCAAGGCAGTTTTGTGCGCGGATGGAATGTGATTTTTTTCTGATAGCGATGCTCTGCTTGGAGTAAGTTTTTATTACGCAATAAAGTTGAGCCTAAATAAAATAATACGGCTATTAGTATAGAAAGGGTGCTGTAAGCCAATGTCTTTAATTGTTGACTGCGTGTTTGTAAGCGCCTGTTCTCTGCTTGTAATTCTTTGTATTGTTGCGTTTGTTCAAAAAGTTGTAATTGTTCACTGATTTGCAATTGTTGTACTGCAAATAAACGCATTTTAATCTTATTTTGTAGGGCATTAAATTTTTTAAAGTAGACAATTGCTTGTTGATGCTCACTGGTTAACTCATAACTCAATGCCAGCATTTTATACGCATTTTCTTGAGGTTCCATATTATTATCACTGCTTATTTTAAGTGATTTTTTTAATTGTAGTATGGCTAAACCCGGATCTTGATTAATGATGTTGATACGTGCCAGTAAAATAAAAACCTCAATGAGGTAATGCGGGCGTTGGATTTTAGTAAATTGATAGCGTGCATTTTGCAAATATTTTTGGGCGAGTTGTAATTCTTTTTGGTCATCACTCGAACTGATTTGTGCGACATAAGTGCGCCCAATTTCAAGATAAATACGGGCCAGTAAAAAACTGTTATTGTTGTTTTGAATGAGCTCTAATGCATTTAATAAATAGATAAGGGATTGGTTGGTTTGGTTGTTTTGTCGCTGTAAGGTGGCTAAGAGTATCATGCTGTGTGCTTGTTTTATGGTGTTACTCGTGTCCAAATATAGATCAACCCGTTTTTTTGCATAGCTATTTGCACGTGAAAATCGGTGTTTACTTTGGTACATTTTAGCAATGCTGGCATTGACTTGAATACTTAATTTTAGCATGTTTAATTGTTCAGATTTTTCTTCTGCGCGGCGCAGATAAGTATCGGCTAATTGTTGTTGATTTATTTGCGTGTAATAGCGTGCATAATAATAAGTGGTCCATGCTTGAATCTCAGCGGAGGGCTTTTTTTGTAGTTGTTTTTGAAGTTTATCTAACGTCTTATAGGCAAGTCGGTAGCGGTGCTCTTGTAAGGCTAATTTACTGATTGAAAGTTGTACTAGCATCCATAAATGTGAGGATTGTGTATTGTTAGCTGGTGCAAGCGTATGACTGGCCTTTTTAAGCTTAAGGAGTAATGTTTTATTCTGTAACTGCTTTGGGTATTTCAAATGCAATTAAATTTAAGGCGCGGATCTTGTCTATTTCTCTTATTGGTGATGTTAGCTGCTGGGTTAATAAGAGTAAGGCTTGTTGATAGTCCTCGATTTGTGCAGAGCAAAGGGCTAATAATTGCACAGAGAAATTATCTTGGTATTTTGCTTCAATGTTTTGATTCGTTACGGGCCCTGAGTTTATATCAAAATAAAACTCATCATCAATCGATTTTTGGGTGAGTGCGATACATTGTTTTGGATCTGTTTCGCGTAGTTGATAGGCTTTATTTAGATGAATAGACATATTAGCGCCAATTAAATCAAGCGCATAAGTGTTACTGCAAAGAAATGCAAAAAAGAGGACGATAAGGTGTTGCGAATAATATTTCATAATCTCTAATTATTGTCGAACTAAGCGCGTATTAAGTACATTATCACATTGCAGAGTGCTACGTAATGGGTTGATATCTAATCCACCTCTGCGAGTATAGCGCGCATAAACCGATAACGTCTCAAGTTGGCCGTAATGCATTAAATCACAATAAATACGTTCAACACATTGTTCATGAAATTCATTATGCTCTCTAAAAGATATCAAGTAGCGTAGTAGCTTTTCATGATCAAGTTTTTTACCCGTATAGCTGATTGCAATACTGCCCCAGTCAGGCTGGTTAGTGATCAAACAATTTGATTTTAGTAGATGAGAATATAAGGTTTCGCTTAGGCTCTCTCCTTCTGAAATATTTTCTAAGTAGTGCGTATTTAATTGATAGTTATCAATTTCAATGTCTAAGTTATCAATGCAAGTGCCAGAGAAAGAGCCTAATGTGTCTTGTATATTATCTAAATTGTCATTTATGGTGACACATACTTGTTTTTTTACGCACTCACTCAGGTCGTCTTCTATGCGTTGTAGCACGTCTTGTGTCGTTGCAAATTTAGTTTGATTTAAGCTGTTTAAGTAGAGTTTAAATGATTTGGATTCGATTAATAGAGGACTGTCAAAAGGCACTTTAACGACACCTGTTGCGACCATAGGTTTACCTTTATTGTTCAGCCAAGATAATTCATAAAGGTTCCAAAGATCAAACCCAACAAAGGGCAGGCTATCTTTACACAGTGCCAGCTCATCCCTATTTAAGCTGCGAGGGATCCCTTGTAACAGCGTTTTGTCATAGCTATTTTTGTAATGAGTTGGCTTACCTAAAGAAAGATCCTTAAGGGCCGGAGCATGATCATAATGTGAAGGGGCTGACATATCTATTCGCTTTTCTTTTTTTTGGTTACAATAGAGCCATTCTAACTAATAATTGAGAAACTGTGCAATGAATAATGCGATCCAAACAGAATTGTTAAGTGTATTTTCCCGCTATGCCTCACTTTTTCAAACTGAAAAAGAGAGTTATCCCTTACAACCTGTCGATAAAGACTGGCTTTCGCCCTGTTTATTTGGCGATGAAGTACAGGGTGAAAAACAATGGAAATCAGTGGTTCGCACGGCGCCCGTTGATTTAAGTAATATTGAAAGTGCATTAGAGATCACGCTACATCCCTCTATTCATGCCTTTTTCTGCTCTGTCTATAGCGCAGGGATCCCTTGTTTATTTGAGTCTCACCCGATTGAATTAATTCAAGTGTGGAATGAAGAAGACTTTCAGTTATTACAAGAAAACATGATCGCACATTTTATGATGCAAAAGAAATTGGGTAAACCGGCCTCTATGTTTATTGGCACTTGCTCAGATGAAATGCAAATCATTTCTATTGCGAATGACAGTGGCGAAATACAATTAGAAACATTAGGTAAAGGACGAGATCGATTACTCGCAGATGATCTGGGTTGTTTTTTACAAGCATTAAGACCCATCATGCCAGAATAAAAGGTTTCTATTGTATCAAGAGCAACAGATAATGTGAACTTGTCAGGTATTTATACAAATAATGTGCCTTTTCGCTATGAGCTTGCAGACAATCGTAAGCGTGCTTTCTTATACTTAAAGATTAAACGGTATAATTTTAATAGTCAGGGATATTTTATATGATCAGCAACGCATTACCTTTAACGGATTTACATCGGCACTTAGATGGCAATATTCGTAGCCAAACGATCTTAGAATTAGGACGGAAATTTAATATTAAGCTACCCGCATCAGACGTGTCATCATTACGCCCTTATGTGCAAGTGGTTGATGCTGAACCAGATTTAGTGGCTTTTTTGTCTAAATTAGACTGGGGTGTTGCGGTATTAGGTGATTTGGATGCTTGCCGCCGTGTTGCTTATGAAAATGTTGAAGACGCTAAAAATGCGCGTATTGATTATGCTGAATTACGTTTTTCACCTTATTATATGGCCATGAAGCACAATTTACCGATAGCGGGCGTTGTTGAAGCGGTTATTGATGGCGTGACAGCTGGGTGCCGCGACTTTTCAATGCAAGCAAATTTAATTGGTATTTTAAGTCGCACCTTTGGGGAGCAAGCTTGCCAGCAAGAGCTTGATGGTTTGTTAACTCAAAAAAACAAATTAGTGGCGATTGATTTAGCCGGTGATGAATTAGGACAACCCGGTGAATTATTTGTTAAGCATTTTAAAGCGGTACGTGATGCAGGTTTAAATGTCACCGTACACGCGGGAGAAGCTGCGGGCGCGCCGAGTATTTGGCAAGCTATCGAGCAATTAGGGGCCACGCGGATAGGGCATGGCGTTAAAGCGGTTGAAGACTTAAAATTAATGGATTATTTACGCCAACATGACATCGGTATCGAGTCATGTATTACGTCTAATATCCAAACAAGTACGGTGGGGTCGTATGCATCGCATCCGCTTAAAACATTTTTAGAACATGGCATTTTAGCGTGCATAAATACGGATGATCCTGCTGTTGAGGGTATTGAACTTCCTTATGAATATGAAGTGGCAGCGCCGAAAGTGGGGCTTACGACGGAGCAAATTCGTCAAGCGCAAATAAATGGGCTTACCTTAGCTTTTCTTTCTGATTCAGAAAAACAAGCACTACGAGAGATGGCTGCTAAGCGTTAGTCAAATCAAGTGATTGCAACGCTTAAATACGCGTTGCAATTTACCTCTATTTTCTTTCTTTATTGTTCGGTTTTTACGCTCATATAGGCTTGCGATCCCCATAACGGTACGGTAGATAAGCTATGTTTAAAACTGCCGGACGTTTCTTTTGTAGAATATGACACGTACATCAGCGTTTGATTTTTTGCATCATAAATACGACGAATTTTCATGTTTTTAAAGAAAATACTTTTAGACTTTTTAAAAACAATTTCTCCCGATTTAGATTTATCAATTAGTTGGATCATCTCTTTGCTTATGTCACCGGTTTGTCGACACGAAATAGCAGAATCAGAAGGATCTGAAAAACTTAAATCATCTTCTATACTGGCAATATGGCAAGTCACCCCGGTAACCAGTGGATCTTTTAAAATATTAATTTTAATGTCTTGAGTTGTAAAAATACCTAAACTGATATTACCCACATTATCGCGACTCATTTTTTGATAAATTAATAAGCCGATAATAAGCAGAATCAAAATCAAGACTAAAAGTGCATAACGTTTTATTTTTTTTAGCATCATAATTCCTTATTTTTTAAAATCCCAAGATAAATTAGAGACCAGCTGACAGTTATCGCATTTAAAATCAAAAATATCAAATAACGGCTCAGCTAAACGCCATGACTGCCCACATCCTGGGCATTTTCGAGCTTGCTCATCTTCTAAGCTTATCCCTGCCACCCGATATAAATAATAATAAGTCGGTATGCTCGTTATTTTTTCAATGCGCTGCGTTAGGCGACGCCCGATACTGCATAAGCGACTATCAATGTCCCCTATTTCTTTGAGTAAAAGGGCTGAAACAGCGCTGCCATTCATTTGTAATTCATCACAACTGACCCATTCTTCTTGCCATTTTAGTACTGCTTTTCGGTCACCATTACCGATAGGCTCAGGGGCTCTGTATAATGGGATCGGATTTAAAGTATCACCACAACGTAGAGGTGAGCAAGTATCTAAAAAAGTGGTATAGAGAAGTTGCCAAGAGGGTTTTGTACTCGGTGCGCATGCTAATGAGTTTAGATCTTCTGCTACATTTTTTATTTTAGGGGCCAGTAAGCCCGCCTCTGTTAGTTGGGTTAATGCTTTTTCAACTTGTGGGCTATTAAAACAAGAAGCTAAACTATTTTTCTCAGGGCACACTAAACGGGTAGAGAATACGGCTTGTTGCATCGCAATCGGAAATTCTCGGCCGAGTATTTGTCCATTATAACGCAGCATATCAAAATAATTATTAATAGCACGTTCAACGGCTGCATAATTTGTATCTTGATAACATTCAAAAACGAGCTCTTTAATAAACATAATTAATGGCTCTCTTCTAATAACTTTATACGTTGCTTGAGTTCGTTTATTTGTGTTATTAAAGGGGCTAATTGCACTTTGATTTGCTGCGCTATTAACGTGTTTAAATTATCTTTTTGAGCGGTGCTTGGCGCTTCTTTTAAAGGCTCGATAATGACTTTTTGATGTGGATCGCCTCGCCATGATCGTAACCCTTCAATGATCAACGGTAGAGGGGTGTTTTTAGGCAAGCGCGCTTTAATTAACGCGGTATTGGGCGTTTTACCCTCTTTGGATAATTGTTGTGCAATGGCAATAATTTGATGCATATAAAACCTTAATGGAGAGTGTCAGAGGACTCAAAAGTACGATAAACGGGAAGCTCAAAACGCGCATGATTCAGGCCCGCAAGGTATAAGGCACCTTGGTAGCTATTTTCATTGTCACTGCTAAATTCGAAAATAAAACGCGCCTCAAGAAAATGTTTACCGGGTTTATAATTAAAATGTGATCGCGATACATTCAGTAATTGTAAATCTAAAACGCGGCACTTGTTCTCAATAATAATATTCGCATGCTCTGATTGTTGGCGACATTTCCAGATCAGCAGAGCAAAGCAGACAAAAAATAAAATTAATAAAAGATCAAACATCACTTGTACTGCTTTTTATGTTTGAAAAAAGATGACCAATGGCGAGTGAAAAAGCCTCAGAACGAGTACTTACTCGTAATTGTTTGAGTACTTTTTCACGTAGCTGAGGGATGCTAACAAGATCGCTAAACAGAGCGCTAAATAGAGAGGCTTGATGAGTTGCTAAGGCTTCGAAAAATTGATGCAGGCGCGCATCATCATCGAGATGTTGCCAGCAACGACCAACAATACCAATATACCAATGCGGGTTGTGTATTAATGTTGATTGAAATTGGGCATCGAACAAAGCATTAAAAACACCTTTAGCGGGTGAGTTTGAAATGGCGCGCAATAATAAAATAGCGCTCTCTTGACGATCATTTTTTAGTTCAATAATCGCTTGCTCTGCAATTGCTTCGCTAAGCGATGTATTGATGTTGTTTTGCGATTCTAAGCACAATGCCAGAGACTGCAAGGGTTGTTGCGGTAGGTGCTTTAACGCATGGATTAAATGTTGTTGGTTTGTATTATCGTCGAGTCTCGCGCAAATGTCTGCGATCCCCTGTATGCCAAGTGTTTGCCATGCATCCCAATGTGTATTTCCTGAAAAATAATCGAGAGCAGGGGCAAAAAAGGGAGAGGCAGGGCGAATAAAAGCGACATTGATCAAAGCATTAAAAATAGCCAGTTTTTCAGCATTAGGCTTAAAAACAAAAGGGTTTTGTGCTAGTTTTTGCTGCTGCTGTTTACTTATTTGTAGTGTTAAATCGTGACCCATGGCTTCAACAACCTGATCAATGAAACTTGTTTGTGCACCTATTTTCAATAACCCTTTCTCATCAACTGGCATTTTTAAGAACCAAATAAAGTGTTCTTTCTTTTGTGTCACTTGCCAAAAGGTCAGTGCAAAATAAGCATTTTTTTGAAGGGGATAAGGATAAGCTTTTTTATTGGTGCAAATCTTTATAAAGTCATTATTCGAAATTTTGCTCACTTTACGGCCCAGATCATAGACGCGATATTGGCATTGAGCTTGTTCTAAAAAATCGGTAAGCGTATTTATATTCATCATAAAAGAGTCTTTTATACAGGGACATATCCCATTTAATTAAGAGTGCTGATTATATACCTATGATACTTAAAGATGCAAAATCAGCAAGCCAAATAGGGCTTAGTTTGTTCTTCTTAAATAGAAATAGAGTGGCACTAGCTTGATGTTTTATAAAAACACGACAATCATAATAATGGCTCCTATGATGAATTTATACCAAAGGAATTAATTAAGTTTTCATGTATTGCGCAGGAAAAATTAACACTAGCAAGGCGTGAGTTGTAGGAGAGTGTTGTTCTCACTTCAAAACTCACAACGCAGGTAGGGATAATTTCAACAAGCAAGATGGGTGATCTTTTTAGTTCCTTTGGTATTCGTTGCGTTGCCCTTTTGGATGAGAGTTCGCAGACCGCTTGTGTATTATCATGATGAGCTCAGGCAGATCGCCTGATCACGTATTTTGAGGTAACATGACGATTAAATGTTAAATGTTAAATATTAAAGGTTTTTTATGAAAAGGGAAAAAGCAGATAAAAGATCTCAATTGGCACTTTTATTAACGTCACTCGAGTGCGAATTAAAAGCATTAGATTTATGGGAAGCAAGTAAGCCGAGTGAGCACTTACTAAACAGTGAGTTACCCTTTTGTATTGATACGTTATCGTTTCCACAATGGTTACAATTTGTATTTATAGAAAAAATGAAAATAATATTAAATATGGCGATGCCATTACCGCAAACGATATCGGTAGCACCGATGGCAACAGAGTATTTTACTCTGCAACAATTACCTAGCTCGCCATTAATCATATTATTAGAGCAGATTGATACATTGATAACTGAGAATAAAATATGTTAGAAACCCCCTCACTTGAGACAAATGAAACGGCAATACCAATACCATTAGAGATTTTATATCAAGATGAGGCTGTCGTTGCCATTAATAAACCACCTGGATTATTGGTACATAGGAGCTGGCTTGATCCGCACGCCACCGAATTTGCCATACAAAAGCTGCGCGATCAAATAGGTGTTCATGTTTATCCCGCACATCGATTAGACCGGCCGACATCGGGGGTATTACTTTTTTTACTCGATAAAAACTATCTAAAGCCTGTCATGGCGCAATTTGCAGAGCAAAAAATAGAGAAACGTTATCTCGCTATCGTTCGCGGGCATATTGGTGAAGGTATTATTGATTATGCCCTTAAAAAGAAACTAGATAAAATTGCGCATAAGCATGTATTGAGAGAGCCTGAAGCGCAATCTGCCGTTACACATTATCGAAATATGGCGCATTGTGAGGTGGACATTGGTGTTCGGCCCTATCCGACATCGCGTTATTCACTGGTGGAACTTAGCCCTAAAACGGGGCGTCGCCATCAATTACGTCGGCATATGAAGCATGTTTTTCATCCGATCATTGGGGATACGACGCATGGCGATGGTAAACATAATCAGATGTTTCGAGATAACTTTGAGGTGTCACGATTGTTGTTACATGCGGCATCTTTAACGTTTGAGCACCCGGTGAGTGGCGATAAAATAGAGATAAAAGCCCCGTTAGATAATGACTTTAAAACGTTACTAGAAACGCTTGGACTTAAAGAATAAAGACCTAATGGGGAATTAATATTTTATTTTACGTCTGAATATTTACTTATCAGGGCATAGTTAAGGGGATACCCCCTAACTATGTGAGACATCTATTTTTCTGCTGGTTGTTTTTCACTGTTTTTTTGACATTGTTTGCTGATAAACGAAAAAACATCCTTATTAAAATGTGCTTGAGAAAGGTAGTTCTTTTGGCCATTTTCAAGCAACAACAATATGCCTTTAGGGGTGTTAATAACACTTTTGATGTCGGTCCATTTTTGGTTGTTATTAATATACAAACTACTTGTTTTTATACCCTGATCATCTATTTCTACATGAATTTTATTACCCGAATTTTTACTCCACATTTGTCTGCAAAGCCACCACGCTTTTTGGTATTTAACGCTAAAATATTCGAGGCCAGCGAGGGCGAAAAAAAACAAGCCTAATAAATTAGGGTGTTGGGTCAGTACAATAATATAAGTGCCAAAGAGAAGCAGGCCGATTATAAAAACCGCACGTGGTTTTTTGGGAGGCGTGTGGAAAGCTGATTGTTCAAAGCATTCTGAGAAATGCTTTCGATCAAGTGTAAATTCTGTGCTAAATTGCATGTGCTACCTTTTTCGTGTTTATGTTTGGATAAGCATAAAGTCAATAATATTGAATCTAACACTATACCCATGTTACCTCAAGATGCTTTATCTGGCGCGAGGGCGATAGTAATTCAAGGTGGGGCCTTGCTAAGAGATATTTTCTTTTTATAGGCTGTAATACAAAACGACTCTTCGAATTAGTAGCCCAATGACGGCTAAATTTAATACGTCTTTACTATTTTTTAAAAGGGGTGCTTGACCTTACCGTTAGGGGAGCTTTTAAGCTGAATTCATGTAACAACAGACTGATAAATATGAATCGACTTATTTGCTTATTATTAATGCCAATGATATTTTTTAGCTTTGCGCCTAATGCATTAGCGGGGGGAGTTATGCCTGCTGAGCAGATGACGCTAGAGCAACCTTGCGACGCAATGCAAGTCAAAGATATGCATTGTATGAAGGTAGAAGCTAAAAAAATGAATTGTGTGAAGAGTTGCGCTCCGATGTGTCCCTCTTTATTGCCTTTTTATTTTGCACCGTCTTTTTGTCTGTATTTCCCACCCTCGACTAATCATCCACAGTTCAGTTTTTTACTTCTGAGTAAACACCCTGAAAATCTTTATCGGCCTCCCTGTTTAAGCGCGTGAATTTCATCTTATAAAATTCTCGTATTAAGCATTATTTATCTTTTATAAGGTAAATAACAAGGACAAGATAATGAAACATATATTAGTAGTAGTATGTCTGCTATTTAGTGTGAGCGCCTGGACGAAACCTGTCAATCTGGCCGAAGCACTTGATATAGCATTACAAACAGATCCCGCCAATAAGCTATACCAACATCAGCGTTTATCATTGATAGCGCAAGGCAAAAATAGTGCATCGTTAAGCTCGCCGATGTTAAAACTCGGCATTGCAAATTTAGATACAGACACGTTTTCAATTGATAAAGATCCCATGTCGCAATTGACCTTAGGGTTAAGTCAGCAATTTAGCCGTGGCGACTCGTTAAAACTGCGCCAAGAAGGTTTTAATTTAGCCTCTGAATCATCCGTATTTAGTGCGCAAGAACGCCGTTTACAAGTCAAAAAGGTAGTGCGATCATTATGGTTTAACATTCTTTTTATTGAAAAATCAAAACAGATCGTAGCGCAAAAAAAGGTTTATTTAAATAGCTTTTACCGTGACTTACAAAGCCAATATTCATTAGGTCTTTTAGCGAGTGAAGATGTGATTGAGTCTGAAATTAAAATTGCGCAACAGGATGAAAAATTAGCATCTCTGACTCAGATATCATTAAATTACCGCACGTTATTAAGTGAGTGGATTGGTGTTAAAGCCTTTGCTAAATTGGATAATAGCCTGCCGATTTGGGAAGATACTTTGGCTTATACTAAAGGCGCTAAAATGCAAGAGGATGCGCATTACGCGCTACTAGCACAGCATCCTAAAATCAAAATATTAAATCAGAACGTCACGTTAGCCAGTAATAAAATAGCGCTTGCAAAACAAGGTTACAAACCGACTTTTAAAGTCGAGTTAGGCTATGGGCATCGATTATCTAGTATGGATAATGGGCGTCGACGCAGTGATTTATTAAGTGCCTTTGTCACATTAGATATGCCCTTTTTTAGTACTCAAAAGCAAGATCAGCAAGTGATATCTGCGCAACAATTACAAGGTGCAAAACAAGCTGAATATTATTTACTGTTACGCCAACTCAATGCTTCAATGAATAATGCAATCAGTCGCTATCAACACTTAGTAAAAAGGCAATGGCATTATAAAAACACGCTATTAAAGCAATCTAAGCGTAGAACACATATTTTAGAAAAAAGTTACCAGTCAAATACAAGGCCATTTAAAGACGTCATAAAGGCCTACATCAATGAGTTAGATCTCTCTCTACAATATCAAAAACTTTATTTTGATGGTCTGCAAAGCCTCATCAACATTCGCTATTTTCAAGCAATTTAAGGATATATCATGCGTAATATAATAGTAGTAAGTGCCGCTCTTCTTATTGGTTTCTTGGTGTTTGAAAACACCTCTATATTTGTATCGTCAGTGAGTGCGAATGAAAAGGATAAGTCTGAAATTTTGTATTGGGTTGCGCCGATGAATGAAAATTATCAAAGAGATAAACCGGGTAAATCACCAATGGGCATGGATTTAGTGCCTGTGTATGCAAAGGATGCACAAGCCGAAAAGGCTATTTTGTATTGGGTTGCCCCGATGGACGCCAATTATAAAAGAGATAAACCGGGAAAATCGCCAATGGGCATGGACTTAGTGCCGGTGTATGAAAAAGAGGCACAAGCCGAAAAGGCTATTTTGTATTGGGTTGCCCCGATGGATGCCAATTATAAAAGAGATAAACCGGGTAAATCACCAATGGGCATGGACTTAGTGCCTGTGTATGCAAAGGATGCACAAGCCGAAAAGACTATTTTGTATTGGGTTGCCCCGATGGACGCCAATTATAAAAGAGATAAACCGGGAAAATCACCAATGGGCATGGATTTAGTGCCAGTGTATAGCCAAGGTGAAAATGCGCTATCAGCGGGTGAGGTGCAAATATCCGCTCAGGTAGAAAATAATTTGGGCGTGCGCACGGCTATCATAAAAAAAGAAAGCATGGCGCTGTCCATTAAAGGCTTTGGGACTATTTTGGCGAATGAAGATGCTCAGTGGCAAATTAATAGCAGGGTGTCGGGATGGATTGAAAAATTGTATGTGAAATCAGTAGGAAGCTCCGTGCAGAAAGGGCAAAAACTATATGCAATATATTCACCTGAGTTAGTAAAAGCGCAAGAGTCATTGTTTAATGCGATTAATTTAGGTCATAAAGCGTTGATTTTGGCCTCTAAAGCAAGACTCAATGCGTTAGGTGTCGATCATGATCAAATAAAAAATATTATAAAAACCCGTAAAGTGCAACAAAAAATCATAGTGTTAGCCCCTAAAAAAGGCACGATTTTAGAACTTAAAGTGAATGAAGGCGCCTTTATTTCACCTTCTACCACAGTGATAAAAGCGGTAGATTTAGACTCTATTTGGGTGGATGCCGAAATATTTTCAGCACAAGCCTCGTACATTGAATTAGGCGTGCCGGCTTCAATGACATTAACTTATTTTCCAGGTAAAGAGTGGCTTGGCAAGGTTGACTTTATTTACCCTGAAATGAGTGCAACTAATCGCAGTTTACGTGTGCGTTTAAAGTTTGAAAATCCAAATAAACAATTAAAACCTAATATGTTTGCCTCTTTAAATTTAACGCCAAAAATACAAGGGAAACGTTTATTTATAGATCAACAAGCCATTATTTATGCAGAGCATAAAGAGCGCGTTGTTATGTCTCTGGGTGCTGGAAAATTTAAGTCGGTATTTGTAACATTAGGCGTACAAAGCAAAGATAAAGTCGAAGTATTATCGGGCCTACAAGAGGGCGATCGCGTTGTGACCTCTGCACAATTTTTATTAGACAGTGAATCTAATATTGAGGCTGAGCTTGAGCGCATGCAAAAAATTGAATTGGTCGATAAGCAGGTGATGCAGGACTTTGAAAAACATGTCTGGGATACACAAGCACAGAAGGTATTATTATGATTGCTAAAATAATAAATTGGTCGATAAAAAATAGGATCTTAGTTCTCTTATGCGCCGTTGTTATTGTCGCTTACGGACTTTTTAGTTTACAAAAAACAGCAATAGATGCGATCCCCGACTTGTCTGATGTGCAAGTGATCATTAAAACAACCTATCCGGGTCAATCTCCACAAGTTGTTGAAGATCAAGTGACTTACCCGTTGACGACAGCCATGCTGAGCGTTCCCGGTGCCAAAGTGGTACGAGGCTATTCTTTTTTAGGGGACTCTTATGTGTATATCATATTTGAAGATGGTACGGATATGTATTGGGCGCGATCTCGCGTTTTAGAATATTTATCGCAAGTCACCACCAGTTTGCCTGCGCAGGCAAAATCTGCTCTGGGCCCTGATGCAACGGGTGTCGGTTGGATTTTTAGTTATGCCTTAGTGGATAAAACGGGTAAGCATGATTTAAGTGAATTACGCAGTTTACAAGATTGGTATTTGAAATATGAACTGCAAACGGTGCCGGGTGT
This sequence comes from Psychromonas sp. CNPT3, assembly GCF_000153405.2. Lineage (NCBI taxonomy): Bacteria > Pseudomonadati > Pseudomonadota > Gammaproteobacteria > Alteromonadales > Psychromonadaceae > Psychromonas > Psychromonas sp. CNPT3. The sequence continues at coordinate 2,234,986 of NC_020802.1, read as the reverse complement.
ATCAGAGGTTGCCAGTGTAGGAGGGATGGTAAAGCAATACCAAGTACGCGTTGATCCTAATAAATTACGTGCCTATAACCTGTCTTTAATACAAGTAAAGCAAGCGATTAAAAATGGTAACCAAGAGTCTGGAGCCAGTGTATTAGAGTTAGGTGAAGGAGAATATATGCTGCGTATTTCGGGTTATGTTTCGTCTCTCGATGATTTGAAATTGATCCCGTTAAAAATGAATGTTAAAGGCACACCTTTATTGTTGAGGGATGTCGCTGATATTCGCTTAGGACCGCAAATGCGCCGTGGTATTACTGAGCTTAATGGTGAGGGAGAAGTGGTCAGTGGCATTATTGTCATGCGTTTCGGTGAGAATGCGCAGGGCGTGATCCAAGCGTTAAAAGCAAAATTAAAAGAGTTACAAAAAGGTTTGCCAAAAGGCGTTGAAATTGTACCCACGTATGATCGCTCTGAACTAATTAATGCTGCCGTTGATAATTTATATTATAAATTATTAGAAGAATTTATTGTGGTTATTTTAGTGTGTGCTGCTTTTTTATTCCATTTTAGATCGGCTTTGGTGGTGTTAGTTAGTTTACCCATTGGGATTTTTTGTGCCTTTATCATTATGTCATGGCAAGGGATCAGCGCCAATATTATGTCATTAGGGGGAATTGCAATCGCGATTGGCGCAATGGTCGATGGCGCGATAGTAATGATTGAAAATGTGCATAAGCATATAGAGAAAACGCCTCTCACCGATGAGAATCGTTGGCAAGTAATAAGTAAGGCTGCGATTGAAGTGGGTCCTGCTTTATTTTTCTCTTTGCTTATTATTACTTTTAGTTTTTTACCCGTCTTTGCTTTAGAGGGGCAATCGGGGAAAATGTTTTCTCCTCTGGCCTTTACTAAAACTTATGCGATGGCAGCATCCGCGGGCCTTGCTATCACTCTTATCCCCGTTTTAATGGGATATTTTATTCGCGGAAAAGTATTACCTGAGCATAAAAACCCATTAAATAGAGGCGTAGTTGCCTTATATAAACCGGTACTTACGTTTAGTTTAAAGTATCCAAAATCGATAATTATTTTTGCTTTTTTATTATTAATGGTCGGATTTTATCCACTGAATAAAATTGGCAGTGAGTTTATTCCTCCTCTTGATGAGGGTGATTTAATGTATATGCCAAGTACTTATCCAGGGATATCCATTGGTAAAGCAAGGCAACTTCTACAGCAAACTAATAAGCTCATCAAAACAGTGCCGGAAGTAAAAACAGTTTGGGGGAAAATTGGACGGGCAGATACTGCTACCGATCCGGCGCCTTTAACGATGATAGAAACAGTGATCCAATTCAATCCTCAAAGTACATGGCGACCGGGGATGACAAAAGATAAATTAAAAAAAGAGTTTGATGCATTAATTCAATTTCCAGGCGTAAGGAATGCTTGGGTAATGCCGATAAAAACGCGAATTGATATGTTGGCGACAGGCATAAAAACCCCATTAGGCGTTAAAATTTCCGGATCTAATTTGGCTGAAATAGAAAAAATCGGTAAACAATTAGAGCGGATATTAACGAAAGTGCCGGGCACTAGTTCTGTTTATGCTGAGCGCGTGAGTGCAGGACGTTATATTAAAGTTGATATCGATCGCACAAAAGCTGCGCGTTATGGGCTTAATATTGCCGAAATACAGGAGCTCATCGGTATCGCTATTGGCGGTCAAAATGTGGGACAGAGTGTGGAAGGTTTAGAGCGTTATCCCATTAATTTACGCTATATTAATGCTTATCGAGATTCACTGAGTGCACTAAGAAACTTACCCATAGTGACCCAGAAAAATATAACTGTCAGTTTACAAGACATTGCTAAAGTATATGTGCAGTCAGGACCTGCAATGATAAAAACAGAAAATGCACGCCTTAACGGCTGGGTTTTTGTAGATATTGAAAATCGAGATTTAGGCTCATATGTGCAAGATGCGAAGGCGCGGGTTGATAAGGAATTAAGTTTACCTGCAGGTTATACTTTAATATGGTCTGGGCAATATGAGTACATGCAAAAGGCCAATGCACGGTTAGCGAAAGTTATCCCGGTGACGGTGATCATTATTATCTTGCTGCTATATATGGCGTTTCGCCGTGTGGGTGAAGTGTTATTGATTTTAGCCACCTTACCGTTTGCTTTAATGGGCGGCATTTGGTTAATGTTTTTACTTAATTTTAATTTCTCTATTGCGGTCGGTGTTGGTTTTATCGCGCTTGCTGGGGTATCAATTGAAATTGGGGTGATCATGCTATTGTATTTAAACCAGTCATTAGAGGCTAAAAAATTACAACGTATGGATAAGTTTAATGTGCAAGACCTACGTGATGCGGTAATGCAAGGGGCGGGGCTGCGCGTGCGTCCTGTTATGATGACCGTTGCGACCGTGGTAATGGGGCTTGTTCCTATTATGTTCGCACAAGGGGCCGGCTCTGAAGTTATGCAACGTATTGCAGCGCCAATGATAGGCGGAATGCTGAGCGCGATAACCTTAACCTTACTTATTTTACCCAGTGTTTATTTCCAATGGAAAAAAAGAGCCATTATTAAGGCAAACAAAAAAATGATTAATAAGTAAAAGATTATTCATAAAACAAAAAAAGCACCGTCACGCGGTGCTTTTTTATGTTTAAGTCTGACTCTGTTTTTTAAAATTTATAACTGTATTGCATCGCCATTAAAATAGCATTCGCATGGGTGGTTGCCGCGATACTTGAAAGAGGAGGCGTACTTTCTGTTACTTGCACGTCTTTACCCAGTAAATAAGTGGCGCCAAAGTCAACGTTACTGTTTTCATTGAGCTGGTAGGTAAAGCCCGCTGAGAACCACTGACGATTTGAATCTGGCACAGATATCGAGGTCACTTCATCTTGCGCACTGGCATCATACATATAACCAGCACGAAGCGTCCAATCGTTATTAAGATAGTAAGTCGTCCCTAAAGAAAGGTGATAAGTGTCTTTCCATTGGTATTCTTTGATGGTGCCATGGGCTTTTGAATCTAAAGATTTAAAAGATGACCAGCCAATCCATTGTACGCTGTAGTGCACAGCAAATTTAGAGTCTGTTAAACGGTGATAACCAGAAAACTCGGCCATATCGGGAATTGCCATATATAACGTATCATCTTTTGCCATCACGTCATTATAAAAAATATCGCCTTTGGTGTGTAATTTTGGGCTGTAATGGTAAGACAGACCAAAACGGTTGTTTTTATCAAGCTCAAAAACGGTGCCAAGGTTAAAGCCAAGACCAAATCCCGCAGTGTCCGCGTTTAATACTTCTTTTCCTTTAAGAGGACCTACTGGGGAGTTTGCAGGTAGTTTTGAACTAAGATGTCGCTGTAATTTACCTTTTCCGTAAATAATGTCCAGTCCGCCACCGATACTCCATTGCTTGTTAATGCGATAAGAGGCGAGCAAGCCTAGATTCATACTTTTTACGTCGGTTAAACCGCCATATTCTGCGCCGACAAAAGAGTTATCAAATTCAGTGCGAGTGGCAAAGTTTGAATATAAGCTCATGCCCACCGCAAATTTATCATTAAGGGGCACGATCAAGTGAAAATTAGGGGCGACAGAGGTGCCACCTGCATTATCGTAATCAGAGGGTGCTTCACCACCTGCGATAAAAGGGCTTTTATATGTCCCGTTACTGACTTTAATGTCGGTAATTAATACATTAAAACCAGTCGATAAGGCGGTGCTATCAAAGAGTGCCATAGCTGCCGCGTTACGTGATGCGACCGATGCATTATCAGCGATAACCGCGTCGCCCGCAAAAGCGCGCCCTAAACCGGTTGCTGATTGTGCGTTAAGCTGAAAACCCGCCGCGTTAACTTGTGATGCAGTAAATGCGATGCTTAAAGCGAGTAATACTTTATTTAAGCGTTTTTTATGGATCATGATGAGTCCCTTTATCGTGACTAATATTAATGGGTTGTGATGTAATGTTAGAAGTGCTGCTCTAAAATTGAAAGTAATGAGCGATTTTAAACGTCTTTATATGTGGCACTCCCATAAGATCGGCGCGATTGTGCATTAAAAAAAGAAACTAACCAACATAAACATGTCAAATAAGTCACATTATAGACAAAAAACGAAGATAATAAGGTTTAAAGGCGTAGTCAAAGTAACTCATCCGATCAATCGTTTTCTTGAGCTTTTTTTGATTGTTAACGAAGGGTAAATGTCATCATATAGCTGTTTCAATGGGTTGCAGCGGTGAATAATGATAAATAAGCCACGACAGTAAGGGGCTTCTTGCTTAAAAGTGACGTTTAGTAATTTAGATTTAAAGAGAGTGCACTTAAAAAAGGTGATGTTTAAGTCATCTAACAAATGGGAATTAACTCACGCGTAGTGGCATAAAGGGGTAAAAGTAAGGGGAGTCGAAAAACGTGTGTATTGGAAATAAAAAAGACGAGCACCGTGTCAGCATCATACTGACGTTGACTTGTGCTCATCGATTTAGGGTGTTAATTCATACCTAAAAAACCACCCGTTTGATGTTTCCATAACTGTGCATAGACGCCACCTGCAAGCAATAATTCTTGGTGCGATCCCTGCTCAATAATTTTGCCTTTATCAAGCACAATCAGCCTGTCCATGGCTGCAATCGTTGAGAGGCGATGGGCGATGGCAATAACGGTCTTACCGTGCATTAATTCATATAAACTTTCTTGAATAGCACTTTCAACTTCGCTGTCTAAAGCCGAGGTTGCTTCGTCTAAGACTAAAATGGGCGCATCTTTTAATATCACACGAGCAATGGCAATGCGTTGGCGTTGTCCGCCTGAGAGTTTGACGCCACGCTCTCCAACCTGTGCATCGTAACCCTGATCACCTTCATTATCGGTTAAGTCTTTAATAAAGTGATCTGCTTGTGCTTGCTGGCAGGCTAAAATTAAATCATCTTCACTTGCATTTGGGCGCCCATAAAGAATATTTTCACGAATAGAACGATGCAATAAAGAGGTGTCTTGAGTGACCATGCCGATTTGTAAGCGTAAACTTTCTTGTTGTACTTTCTTTATATCTTGTCCATCAATTAAAATTTGACCGCGCTCTACATCATAAAAGCGCAGTAATAAATTCACTAAAGTCGATTTTCCTGCGCCGGAGCGTCCGACCAAACCTACTTTTTCACCGGCTTTTATTTTGAGATCGAAGTTATTAATGACGTCATTTTTTTCACCATAATTAAAGCTCATATTTTTAAAGTGGATCTCACCCTTTTTAATGATAAGTGCCTTAGCATCTTTTTCATCTTCAATGATATTAGGCTTTGAGAGTGTTGCCATCCCATCGGTGACCGTACCAATATTTTCAAAAAGATGACTAATTTCCCACATGATCCATTGCGCCATCCCATTTAAACGTAGCGCAAGACTGATGGAGAGTGCAATTGCGCCAACACTGATAGCCGATTGCATCCATAAGCTAATCGACAGTGCTCCAATGGCAAAAACAAGGATGTAATTGCTAATTTGCACACTCACACTGATACCGGTAACTAAACGCATTTGTTTATAAACTGTTTCTAAAAAACCTTGCATCCCTTGTTTAGCATATGCGGACTCTGCATCCGTATGCGCAAATAATTTAACGGTAGAAATATTGGTATAACTATCAACAATACGTCCGGTCATGGTGGATCTTGCGTCTGCTTGCTTAGATGAAATATCTTTTAATTTAGGCACAAAATACATTTGCAACGCAAGATACACAAATAACCAAATGAGCATGGGAATAGCCAAGCGGTAATCGGCTTGTGCCACCATAAATATCATTGCAAAGAAGTAAACGCTTACGTATACCATGACATCAAGAAGTTTCATCACCGTTTCACGTACGGCTAACGATGTTTGCATTACTTTTGTCGCAATGCGTCCTGCAAAGTCGTCTTGATAAAAGGAAAAGCTTTGCTTTAGAAGGTAGCGATGTGCAAACCAACGAATAGACATGGGATAATTACCCAATAAAACTTGGTGCACAACTAAGGAATGCAATATGGTTAAAATGGGGATCAATATAAGGATCATCACACTCATCATGATCAAGGTTGTTGATTCTTCTTGTAAAAATGTTTCTGGATTTTTAGTTATCAGCCAATCAACTAATTTCCCCATAAATCCAAATAAAGACACCTCTAAAATGGCCAGCAAAGCGGTTAATACCGTCATGACAAGCAGTGCAGGTACGTAACCTTTTGTATAGTGTAGGCAAAATGCCAATAAGGTTTTTGGAGGCTGGGTGGGCTCAACATCATTTAATGCGGGGACCAGTTGTTCAAAATATTTAAAGATATTAAGCATTACACTACCTATATTATCGATATGAATAATAATTCATATTATTGCTACGTGCTGGTTTTTTATGCGCCAATAGATGCACCCAAATGCACAGTACCCTTATGTTTATATTTTCATTTAGGCCTATGCATAACACGCTGTAATAAATGTTATTTCACTTCAAAAAGGCACCTTATTTAGTGGAGCGAGTGCTCACGCTAAGGATGTCATTATAAAAATAAAATGAGCGTTGAATATGAAGCATCGCAGTGCTTGTGTCAACAATACACGACGTTAGAGGGGCTAATGACACACTGTTTTTAGTTTGTCATTTATGCTGTTTAAGATGCTTTATGCTGTGTGTTGTAGCCCATACTGTGGCGAAAAGGACAACTGTGTTTACTAAAAAAAGGCGTTATGAGGTAAAAACATCGTGTTTTTATCACCACCATTGAATTGATTTTGGCGTGCGCTTTAATATGTTCGGCGTAGCTTGTCTTATTTTTTGGTCGTGCTCGTTCTATATATTATCAATGTTTTATCTGATCTTCTGCGCGCTGGTGGATATGTAATGTGGTTATAGATCGTGTTTTAATAAAATACATCATGCTGTCCTTTATTTTTACAATAATAGAGTTGAAAAAAGAAATTATAAATTTAGTATCAACCATCAAGGAAGAAATTTTAACGAGAGTTAAATTAATAGCAAGGATGTCATCGCGCCAGAACCAAATATTGTTCACTTTATACCAAGGGATAATTATGCTATTTAAAAAATCGACAATTGCATTGGCAGTTGTTGTGACGCTTATACCCATTGTTTATGCGACATCTCAAGATTCGATATCAAAGGTCCCCAAAGAAGCTTCCCAATATACGATCCAAAAAAATAATGATTTAAAAGCGTACTTAAATTTTGAAAATACCAGTGATTTTCAAGATGCAGCGCGAGGTTTAGTTGCGCAGTGGCCTGAAAAACAAATTAAAAATGCACAAGGTAAAATCGTTTGGGATTTTTCTAAATATGATTTTATCGATAATAGCCCCAACATAGACAGTATTAACCCTTCGTTGTTACGCCAAGCAAAGCTAAATAATTTACATGGTTTATTTAAAGTCAAAGATGGATTATACCAAGTTCGCGGTTTTGATCTGTCGGTGATGACATTTATTAGAAGTAATAAAGGCTGGATTGTGATCGATCCTCTTATTTCTGCAGAGCCTGCTGCTGCGGGCCTTAAACTTTTACAAGATAAAGTTGAGAATAAGCCGGTGGTTGCTGTGATATTTACGCATTCACATATCGATCATTTTGGTGGTGTTTTTGGTGTTACATCGCAAGCCGATATCGATTCGGGTAAGGTTGAAGTTATTGCGCCGGAGGGATTCTTTGAAAATGCTATCTCGGAAAATATCGTCAATGGCAACATCATGGGGCGCCGCTCTACTTATATGTATGGGAGTCTTGTTGCCGCCGGCAGTAAAGGTCAAGTGGATGGGGGACTAGGAAAAACAACTTCCTCAGGTAATTTAGGTATTACAAAACCCACCAAAATTGTATCCGTAACAGGCGAAAAGTTTAGTGTCGACGGTATTGAGTTTGATGTGCTTATGGCATCTGGCTCAGAAGCACCTTCTGAATTTATGTTTTATATGCCCCAATTAAAAACATTAATGGCAGCCGAAGTAATGACGCACACTATTCATAACATATCGACATTACGAGGCGCTAAAACACGCGATGGCGTGGCTTGGGCAAGTTATGTGGATGAAGCGTTACGCGCTTATGGAGATAAAGCGGATACGTTAATTGCTTCGCATCATTGGCCTACTTGGGGACAAAATAAAATTAAAGAGCAACTCGCTAAAACGCGTGACATGTATAAATTTATCCACGATCAAACCTTGCATTTAGCCAATAAAGGTTACACGCCAAATGAAATTGCAGCAGCTATCAAACTACCCGAATCGTTAGATAAAGAATGGTATAACCGAGGATATTACGGCACCGTTTCACATAATTCTCGAGCAACTTATGATTTCTATTTTGGTGCTTGGTGGGATGGTAACCCTGCGAACCTTGACCCCTTAACGCCTACTGAACAAGGCAAAAAGTATGTGCAAGCGATGGGCGGTGAAGATAAAGTGATTGATATAGCCAAACAGGCCGTCGCTAAAGGGGAATATCGTTGGGCGGTTACCTTGCTTAACAATATTACATTCTCAAACCCTAAAAATATGAAAGCACGCTATCTTGAAGCGGATGCCATGGAGCAATTAGCCTATCAATCGGAATCGGGTCCTTGGCGTAATTATTATTTGGGCGGAGCAAAAGAATTACGTGACGGCGTCAAAGTCATTGTAAGAACAGATCCCGGATCATTGGCCGCCAGCACGCCATTTTCTGAATTTATGCAACGTTTAAGTATTGCAGTGATACCTGAAAAAGCCAAAAATATGAAGATGAAAATTAATATTCAGATCAAAGGTGATAAAACATACGCGGCTCTATTAAGCCATTCAGTTTTGAAACCTTATAGTGATTATCAATTTGATAAAGCGGATCTTAATATTACTTTTACAAAAGATGCTTTTGCTCGCATGTTAATGAAAAAAACCACGTTACCTGAACTAATGAAAACCGGTGAATTTAAAGTGTCGGATATGGGTAAATTTAAACAATTTATATCTATTTTCGATAAATTTGATTTCTGGTTTGGTGTGGTAACACCGTGATCGTCTCTTTTATGACGTTTTAATTTAAACCCCATTGGCACATATTATCAATGGGGTTTAAAGGATATTTATTTAAGGGTTACAATGAAAAAAATAAAATTAGTTTTGATATTGTCTGCTCTAAGTTGCACATCAAATGTAATGGCTGCGGAGAAAAAGTCTGATGAACAGTTGAAAGATATGTCTGATCCTCTGGCTATTTACACGCAAGCCGCGATTGGCTTTACAGACAAAGGCTTTAATTTTAAAGTGGGACAGACATATGAGACAGGGGATCCGGTTACGGGTGCGATGAATATTGTTGAAATAAAAGGTGTCGCAGGCGATTTGGCTGGTTGGTCTGGTAGTCAGCGCCGTGATAATTCTATCGACAGCTTTCGTATTCGGAATTTAACGGCAAACATTGAGAATGGGCGAGGCGCTCAGCTTGATATTGATTATAATGTCGAGCAAGAAAGTATGAATGCCTCTTATAGTTTTTTGCAAGCGTTGCCAGCTATGGGGATTTTTAATTTGTATCCTCTTGCCGGTGTTGGTTTAAATTTACGTAATGGTGATGTAGGAATGCAGGGAGAGACCACTGCGAATACGTCAGGTTATAATATATCGGGTACTTATTTTTTAGTGGGTACTTATAGTAAATTGGCGATCACCGATAAAATATGGATAAATTATAATCCCATGTGGTTAACCACCCTATCAGGATCGGATAATTATGTTGATAATGCTTATGGCTCAGGTTATAGCAATGTGCTATTACATGAACTTGTCTTGAGTTATCAAATTACACCGCGTTTTAATGTGCGTTATTTTGGTAATTGGACCAATCACCAAAATTATTTTGACGGTGATCAGCGTGTTGAATTTAACTATCAGTTTTAAGGCAATAGAGCGGATAAAACTCAGCAAGCCTAATTGGGTTTGCTGATACAGCATATGCGCTAATACCAATGGGATCACTTCTTTAATTTCTTTGGTATAATATGCGTTGAATACTTTTTACTGTGTATATCATCCACAGTAGACATGCTTCGCAGCCGTAATAGAGATTAATCGAAGGGGGAGGTAGGAAAAAGTAAGGGCCGAACATATTATGGCTACTTTTATCTCTCGTATTTTCAAACTAAACGTGTACTTTATTGTCTTATAAATAAATTTATTATAAGACAAGGCGACGAATGACAAATACTTCTTTACGAGCTTCTATTTTTTATATTGATTTTCTGCGTTTTATTGCGGTCATTGCAGTGATCATTATTCATGTTCTTGGTCCTTTTCGATTTCTTTATTTACAAATCCCCAATGCAGATTGGTTGGCCGCTATGGGCTATAACAGTATGACTCGTTGGGCTGTTCCTCTGTTTATTATGCTCAGTGGGGCGTTGTTGCTTTCTAGCTCTAAACCCTTTAATGCACATTATTATTTAAAAAATCGCCTTTTGAAAGTGGTGGTGCCATTTTTAGGGTGGACATTAATTTATGCGTTAGTCAGTGCATTTATGAGTACCGGTAGTTTTGTTGAAAATGCCACGTCTTTGATAATGAATGCACCCAAAGAGCCTACTTGGTACCATCTATGGTTTTTTTATGATTTTATTCCCCTTTATTTTGTGATCCCTTTTTTAGCGCCCATTCTTAAAAAATTAACCCCAGAACATATACAGTTATTAGTGGTGGTTTTTTTCTTATTATTCTTAATGCATTTTTTAAAGGTGCAGAGCTTTTTACAACAAAACCTTATTTTATACAGTGGGTATCTTATTTTAGGCTGGTATTTATTTAACCGAGATAATTGCCCGCAATTAAAATATTGGCTCATTGCAGGGCTAACGATGTTACTACTTAACTTTTTTGGCTCTTGGTTCTTGGCGATGGAAAATGGTGCATATAGTTCATTTTTTATGGGCTATAAATCATTAAATACATTATTGATCAGCGCGATGTTATTTGTGTTAGCACAATCGTATGCCGATAAAATAACGGGTAAGATGCGCGCTTTTATTAAAATAATATCTAAATATAGTTTAGGTATTTATCTGATCCACCCTTTACTCTTAATACCCGTAAGAGAATTAACAAACGGGGTGTATGCCATCTTCCCTAATAATTGGATTGCGATACCTGTCATCACCTTTTGTGTATTACTGCTCTCTTTGTGTTGCATTATCCTCTGCTCAAAAATACCTTTTGTTCGGCGTTTAGTACCTTAATGTAAGTGCTACTGTCCTTGATTTTTCCGTATACCCTATAAGCAAACCTCATTAAAAAGAGCTATAACTATAGTTAAGATGATAAAAAGGGAGGTAATATCATGAAAAAGAATGTGGGTTGTATCGATAGAGCAGTACGGATAACGGCGGGAATACTGATCATTCTCTGCGGTATTTATTATCAAAGCTTGTGGGGGGCTCTCGGATTTATTCCTATCTTAACGGGAAGCTTAGGCTGGTGTCCTGCTTATCTTCCTTTTGGAATATCAACGTGTAAGCGTCCTGAAGAATAGAAAGTACATTTTTTCTATTTAATGTTTTGCATCTTTAGGTTAATAAATGTTGTTGTAGGTTTTTTAATATTTGCGCAGTAGCGCCCCAAATAAATTTATCCTGATAGTGTAAACAATAACTCAAATAGGGCTTTTTATAGCGAATAAAGGCATAGGAATATAAGTTGTTAGCATTGAGTAAAAAGGCTAAAGGGAGCTCAAAAACGCTCTCTACTTCTTGTGCGTCAATGTGTAATGTGTAGTTATTATTAACCAATGCAATAAAAGGGCTTATCTCAAAACCACTGAGAGTATAGGTTTTATTTAATTGCCCGAGTATTTGTATTTCATTGTGCTTTATTCCTATCTCTTCGAAGGTTTCTCGCAGGGCTGTTATTTGTAAGCTCTTATCAGCGGTCTCATACTTGCCCCCCGGAAAACAGACCTGTCCAGAATGCAAGCGTAGGTGTAATGCGCGCTTTGTGAGTATTATATGTAAGCCATTTGTTCTTTGAACCAATGCGATTAAAACGGCTGCTTTTTTGTAGGGATAGTCTTTTAATGGGCGACATGTGCTGGCTTTTTGAGGGCATAATAAAAAATGTGTTAAGAAGGTATTTTTATGCATAGATAAAAAGCCATGAAGAAGCCAAATTTAAGCTTAGCAGATAACAGATGATAGGTATAAGTAAAAAAGTGGCTTCGTGTACTGAAGCCACTTTTTTTTAATTTAATGTTTTAAACGCTTTTGTTGCGATTAATAAAGCGCGTTTTGGCGCGGGGTGACCCTCAATGGTTTTAGTCGGATCAAGGGGATCTAAGTAATCTTGTAATGATTCATTGGTCATCCAAGCGGTGCTGCGCTGCTCACCCGTTAACGTATCATTAATATCGACAATGCGAACATTTTCAAATCCACATTTTTCAACCCATAATTTTAATGCGAGTGCGCTGGGTAAAAACCAAATGTTACGCATTTTTGCATATCTATCTTCGGGCACTAATACGTCATTTTTATCACCGTCAATGACCAAGGTTTCAAGAATAAGCTCACCACCTTCAACCAGTTGATCTTGTAGTTGGGTGATATGATCCATTGGCGACTTGCGATGGTATAAAACGCCCATTGAAAACACACTATCAAAAGCTTCTAATTTTGGCAGTTGTTGAATACCAAGTGGTAATAAATGTATTTGTTGATCTTTGTTGGCAAAATGTCTGACGGCTTCAAATTGACATAAAAACAAATCGCTAGGATCAATGCCGACGACAAATTTAGCGCCTTCACCGCGCATACGCCACATATGGTAACCACTTCCACAGCCCACATCTAACACATAACGATATTTTAAGGGGCTTATATGGGGAAGCACGCGATCCCATTTCCAATCACTGCGCCACTCTGTATCAATGTGCACGCCGTGAATATCAAAAGGGCCTTTTCGCCAAGGGTGAAATTTTTGCAGAAGGTTTTCAAGTTTTTTTGTTTCACCAAGGCTTAATGTATTTGCTTTGCCTATTTCAACATGCGTTTTAAGTTCAATATGAGCGGCATCTATTTCTGGCAATTTGTTTAAAACGCGGATCCAACCAGCAAGTTTTCCATGCACATGTGCGCTTTCCCAAGCATGTAATTGCTCAGGAAGAATACGTAACCAGTGGCTCAAACGGTTGTTGGCAATGCAACTATAAAAATGTGTAAAATCAATCATATTTTTTCTTTTATACTAATAATAGAGCCGAAGTTAAAACATTGATACCAGAGGTTATTATGTTTAAAACCGGCATGTTGTAAACGTTGATAATGTTCTGTCACCGTATCGGCGATTAAAACATTTTCAAGTGATGAGCGTTTTTGACTTATTTCAAGATCGCTATAGCCGTGCTGGCGCTTAAAATCGAGGTGTAAATCAATTAATAGCTGGTGGGTGGGATCATCGTCAAAGACAAACTTTTCAGACAGAACAAGTACACCACCAGGTCGTAAACCTTGATAAATATTACGCAATAATTGTAAACGTTTTTCAGGCGTTAAAAACTGCAGGGTAAAATTAAGTACAACCACAGATGCATTTTCAATATGAATATTACAAATGTCATCATTTAAAACGTCGACGGGGATATCTGAGCGATAAGATGCAATGGTTGCACTGCAACGTTTTACCATCGCTTCCGAATTATCCACGGCAATAATTTTACAACCCGTTGTCTCTTTTAATGCACTACGCATGGAAAGCGTTGCAGCCCCAAGAGAACAACCTAAATCATAAAGGTTACTATTATTGACTGCGCAACGTTTGGTTATCATTGCAATTGTTTGAATGATTTTTTCGTATCCCGGGACGGATCGCTTGATCATATCCGGAAAAACTTGTGCCACTTGCTCATCAAAGGTAAAACCACTGATATTTTCAACGGCTTTGCTATAAATATTGTCTGTATTACCCATAATTTCATCTCTAACCTTAAATGTACGCATATTTTACTTAAAATAGTTGAGATGGTCAGTTTTTATTTAGCGGTCATGTTAATTTTCTTTTATACTGAGTAAAATTATTTGTTATCTATTTAAAACAGGAATCAAGAATGCGCACTATGTATTGCGGAGAAGTGACGGAAGCTGTCATTGGTCAAGAGATAAAATTAGTTGGCTGGATCAATAAACAACGAGATTTAGGCGGAGTAACCTTTTTAGATTTACGTGATCGTGAAGGGATTGTTCAAGTTTTTTTTGATGGTGATACGCCTGAAGCAACCTTGATTGCAGCATCTGTTCGTAATGAATACTGCATTCAAATTAAAGGTCAAGTGCGCGCACGTCCTGATGGGCAAGTGAATAAAAACATGCGCACCGGCGCGGTTGAAATTTGTGGTATTGAAATCGAGATATTGAATCGCTCTGAACCTTTGCCACTCGACAGTAACCAAAACAACACTGAAGAGCAACGATTACGCTATCGTTATCTTGATTTACGTCGCCCTGAAATGGCTAAACGTATGCAGTTCCGCTCTAAAGTGAGTAGCTTTGTACGTCGTTTCTTAGAGGATAACGGCTTTTTAGATGTTGAAACACCTATTTTAACGAAAGCGACACCAGAAGGTGCTCGTGATTATCTAGTGCCAAGTCGTACTTATAAAGGGCAGTTTTTTGCATTACCGCAATCACCACAGCTTTTTAAACAATTATTAATGATGTCTGGGTTAGATAAATATTACCAAATCGTAAAATGTTTCCGTGATGAAGATTTACGTGCAGATAGACAACCTGAATTTACTCAAATTGATATTGAAACGTCATTTTTGTCAGCAGATGAAGTGATGCAGAAAATGGAAGAGATGATTGTTAAACTTTTCCAAAAAATGCTAGATGTTGATTTAGGTACGTTCCCTAAAATGACCTATGCAGAGGCGATGCGTCGTTTTGGCTCAGATAAGCCTGATTTACGTATTGATTTTGAACTTGTTGATGTAGCCGATCTCTTAACTGAGGTTGAGTTTAAAGTGTTTTCAACGCCAGCTAATGATAAAGATAGTCGTGTAGCGGTTATTTGTGTACCAGGTGGTGCTGCTTTATCACGCAAACAGATTGATAATTATACAAAATACGTCAATATTTATGGTGCTAAAGGCTTAGCATGGATGAAAGTGAATGAGGTAAGTAAAGGTATTGATGGCATACAGTCTCCTGTGGCTAAATTCCTTTCTGCTGAGATCGTTGATGCACTACTTGCACGTACCCAAGCTAAAGACGGAGACATTCTTTTGTTTGGCGCGGATAAAGAAAAAGTAGTTAGCGAAGCGATGGGCGCATTACGCCTTAAAGTAGCAGAAGATCTAGATTTGGTTGGTTCGCAGTGGAAACCACTTTGGGTGATTGATTTTCCAATGTTTGAAGCGCTTGAAGATGGTGGCTTAACGCCATTACATCATCCCTTTACAGCCCCGCTTAATTTAACGGCGAAAGAGTTAGAAGCTAATCCGGTTGGCGCCATTTCAAATGCTTATGATATGGTATTAAATGGGTGTGAACTAGGGGGCGGATCTGTACGTATTCATAAAGCAGATATGCAAGCAACTATTTTCCGCATCTTAAATATTAGCGATGCAGAAGCGCAAGATAAGTTTGGATTTTTACTGGAAGCGCTTAAATATGGCGCTCCACCACATGCAGGTCTTGCGTTTGGTTTAGATCGTTTAGTGATGCTAATGACAAAAACAAGCTCTATTCGTGAAGTTATTGCCTTCCCGAAAACAGCATCGGCAGCGTGTCCGCTAACCAATGCGCCAAGTTATGCGAATCCAGATTCGCTTAAAGAGCTAAATATACAAATAATAAAAGAAGATGTAAAAAAATAACGATAAACGAATATAAAAAACGGTGCAAAGTTGCACCGTTTTTTATTTTTTATTAGTAGAGATATAACAAATAGTGGCTATAGTTATCAGATATATCAACAATACTGATGCGAATATATCGTATTAATTATTTTTTTATGTTGATGATAAATAGTAAGGAAATATAATGATAGGAGTTTTGTATGTTAGTTGAACTGACTATCAAAGATTTAACTGTTGGCATGTATTTAGTTGAAATTATAGCGCCAAAAGGCAAATTTTTATTACGTGAAAGTGGCCTTATCAAAGAACAAAAAACCATTCTAAATTTACAAAAACGCGGTGTTGAACGTGTCCTCATTGATAATAGTTATGTTGATCCCAATCTTGAAGAGAAAAAATCTCTTTTTAAAGAAGATATCATTATTGCCAAACGGGTTTTTGATGAATCTAAAGTGATCCAAAAGAAAATATTTTATGATGCCGAAAATGGTAATCCCTTAGACTTGAATGCGGTAAATAGTATTACTGATGAGTCTATTGATCTTATTTTTAAAAATCCAGATGCCTTATCGTGTGTCCTTAATTTACGAAAGAAGGACGAGTATTTGCTCGAGCATTCTGTCGCTGTGTCGGTTCTTATTACGTTATTTGCATTTCATTTAAAAATAGAAAAAGAAATTGTGAGAAAACTGGCAGTCGGTGCTTTCTTACATGATGTCGGAAAAATAAAGATAGCCGATGAAGTGCTAAACAAACCGGGTAAGTTTACTGATGCAGAATTTACTATTATGAAAAAGCATGCGCAGTACTCGATTGATATTGTTAAAGCGATCCCGGGAATCGACGCGCTTAGTTTAGAGGTTGTCGCGTTACATCATGAACAACTCAGTGGCGGAGGTTATCCTGCTGCATTACAAGAGGATGAGATCTCCTTTTATGGTCGAATGATCTCGATTTGTGATATTTTTGATGCGTTAACATCAACACGTTGTTATAAAGCGGGGATGGCGCAGGTTAAAGCCTTTAATATTTTACGTAATTTAGCGAAAACCAATCACTTAGATAAAGTGCTAGTGGATCAATTTATTCTATGTATGGGGATTTATCCGGTAGGATCAATTGTTCGACTTGACTCTGATCACCTTGCCATAGTTGAGAGTCAAAATAAAGATGATCCTATCCGTCCCCATGTAAAACCCTTTTACTGTTTGGGGGGAAATGAATTTTCAGCCGAGAAAAACATTGATTTATCAACGACCGATGCAGCTTTAATTGTAAAATGTGTACGAGCATCGGATTTTAATCTGGATATGCAAGAAATTATAGATTATTTAGCGCATCAAGGTTGATGATGCACTTTTGAAAAGGATCTAATTTACTTTTGTAAATTGGCCATTTTTTTCATCCATGGCACAAAGTTCAGATGTTTTTAAATTATAACGCCATCCATGTAAACTTAATGTCCCTGAGCGCACACGCTCTGCAACCCATGGGAAGGTCATTAAGTTTTCTAAAGATTGTTGGATCCCTTGTTGCTCACAACCGTTATAGCGACTCAATTGATCCGTATATTGACTATTTGCATTGATAGCATCACGTACATTCTCTAATTGTTGCATCCATTTATCGATGAAACTCCCTTGCATATGTTTATCTGTATTATCCATTAACGCTTTAATACCCCCACATTGGGTATGCCCTAAAACAATAATACTTTCGACGTTCAATTTTGTGACCGCAAATTCAAGGGCCGCACTGGTCCCGTGGAAGTTATCATTGTCGTTGTCTTCGCAAGGGGGGACTAAATTGGCAACATTACGAATAACAAATAATTCACCGGGATAGCAATCGAGAATAAGGGTGGGATCAACACGCGAATCCGAGCACGCAATGATCACGACTTTAGGTGATTGGCCTTCTTCCGCGAGTTTTAAAAGGTATTCTTTGTTTTTTGGGTAATATTCATTGCGAAACCGTTGGTAACCGGAAATTAATTTAGCAGTAGCAGACATTGTATACCTCAGATCTTATTTTTTAAATATTTCATAAACGCATGTATAGTACTGATAAATATCGAGTAAAATACTTTTTTAAAGATGGATGTTATCGTAATGTTAGCAGAAAACAGCCTAGATACATCATAATACAATTGTTGTATTAATAATAATTAAACTATATTATCAAAACCATAAGAAATATTAATGGTAAAAAATATGCGTGCGACATTACACCAATTAAAAATATTCAGACAAGTTTCAAAACTGATGAATTATACCAAAGCGGCTAAAATTTTAGGGTTAACCCAGCCTGCTGTGAGTATTCAGTTAAAGTTACTTGAAACAAATTTAGATATTGTACTCTTTGATAAAATAGGTAAAAAATTATTCTTAACGCCAGCAGGGGATGTGCTCAATACATTTTGTGATACGTTATTTGTTTCTTTTACAAATATTGATATGACATTAAGCGCGATGAAGGGCACTTTGGAAGGCGATTTTCATATTTCAGCGGTGAGCAGTGCTAAATATTTTACACCTCATTTATTGGGCGCGTTTCATAAGCGTTATCCAAAAGTTAATTTATACCTTGAGGTGGCTAATCGTGAGCAAATATTACAACGATTACATAATAATGAAGATGATTTGGTGATCATGGGCCTTGTGCCTGAAGAAAATTCGCTGACATGTCATCCTTTTATTGATAATCCTATCGTGGCAATCGCGAATCCTGGGCATCCATTGGCAAACCAAAAAAACATACCATTAAGCGCCTTGTCACAATATAAATTATTGTCGAGAGAAAAGGGCTCTGGCACACGCAAAGCATTAGAGCACTTTTTTAGTAAAAATAAATTAGATATTAAGCCAAGTATGATTTTAGGTAGTACCGAAACGATAAAGCAAGCGGTGATGGCCGATTTAGGGATATCAGCATTGTCGCGGCATAGTTTAACCTTAGAGCTTGCTACGAATTGTTTAGTGGAATTAGATATTGAAGGTTTTCCATTATTAAAGAGCTGGTATATCGTGCATCATAAGGATAAAAATCTGTCACCTATCGCCAAAGCATTTATTGAGTTTTCACTATCCCCACAAGAAAATGTGGCCATGTTATGTAATCGTTTTTTAGAGCGTCACTTTGTTGAACATTAATACATTTTATATTGGTTTTTATTATTCATTTTAAATTTTTAAGGTATATTTTTTGAGTATTATTTTAGGTATAGATCCCGGATCACGTATTACCGGTTACGGTATTATTGAGCAAAAAGGGGCAAAGTGTATTTATATTGCGAGCGGTTGTATTCGTACGAAAGGTGACACGCTTGCACCCAAGTTAGATATGATATTTTCAGGGATCAGTGAAATTATTAAGCAATATCAACCTACTGAATTTGCAATAGAGCAGGTTTTCATGGGAAAGAACCCAGATTCTGCGCTGAAGCTGGGTCAAGCTAGGGGCGCCGCTATAGTGGCTGCAACACAGGCCGATTTATATATTTGTGAATACTCTGCACGGCAAATAAAACAAGCTGTTGTGGGCACAGGGGCTGCAACAAAAGATCAAGTGCAACAAATGGTGGTACGCCTTTTACAATTATCCGGGACACCACAAGCCGATGCGGCCGATGGGCTCGCCGTGGCAATATGTCATGCTCATACCGCGCAATCATTAGTTGCGATGGCGGGTAAAGTGAAAAAAACAGTGCGTAGGAGATTATGCTAATGAAAGCATTAACAGAAACACAAGTTGGAATGTTTTATGCCGTTGCTGCATATATGATCTGGGGTTTTTCGCCTTTATATTTTAAATATTTAGCCGATTTACCTATTTATGAGATGCTATCGCATCGCGTTATTTGGTCTTTACTTATCACCGCCCTAATGATTATATTTATGGGGCGTTACAGTGTATTAAAATCTATTTTATCACAGCCAAAGAAGCTAATATTTTTAGCTATCAGTAGTTTATTAATTAGTTGTAATTGGGGGGTCTTTGTTTGGGCTATTAACAACGATCGCATGCTCGATGCAAGTTTAGGTTATTTTATTAATCCTTTAATTAATGTCTTACTCGGTTTAGTGTTTTTAAAAGAATCCTTAAGTCGCTTACAGTGGGTTGCTGTTTCGCTCGCGCTGATAGGGGTATCCATCCAAGTGATTGCATTGGGTTCATTACCGTGGATCTCACTTGTTTTACCTTTTAGTTTTGCTTTTTATGGCTTATTACGTAAAAAAATTAAAGTAGATGCACTGATTGGATTTTTTATTGAAACTTGCTTTATCGCACCTGTTGCGATTTATTATATGTTTGTGGTCGCCAATTCATCGACATCTAATATGTTGTTAAATAGTTTTACTCTCAATAGCGCTTTAATTTTTGCAGGGGTGATGACCGCTTTTCCTCTTATTTTCTTTACCCAGGCAGCATTGCGTTTAGCGTTGTCAACATTAGGCTTCTTTCAATACTTAGCGCCGACATTGTTATTTGTTTTTGCCGTCGTATTGTATGATGAGCCATTAGATATATTAAAAATTAGTACATTTACATTTATATGGTTAGGTATTTTAGTTTTCATTTTTGAAAAGCAGATCTCTCGATATTGCAAATAACACTGGATATAAAGTCAGTTGTTTTTTATACTGCATCGTTATAATAGATTACAAGGGTATAAATATGATTGGACGATTACGTGGCGTATTGTTAGAGAAGCAACCACCTGAAGTGTTATTAGATGTGTCGGGTGTTGGTTATGAGATCCAATTGCCTATGAGTTCTTTTTATCCTTTGCCTGAAGTCGGTCAGGAAGCTATCATCTATACACATTTTGTGGTCCGTGAAGATGCCCAACTTCTTTATGGTTTTGCCGATAAACATGAACGCGCTATGTTTCGTTTATTAATTAAAGTTAATGGTGTAGGCCCTAAATTAGCGTTAGCTATTTTATCTGGCATGTCGGCGAATGAATTTGTTGTTTGTATTAATAACGAAGCGGTAAGTCAATTGGTTAAATTACCCGGCGTCGGCAAAAAAACGGCGGAGCGTTTAGTGGTCGAAATGAAAGATCGCTTGAAAAATTGGGTGGGTACAGATTTATTGAGCCCGCAAGCCGAGTCAATGGATATGCAAAATGGTTTATCCAATACGTTATCAATAAACACGGCAAAAGATGAAGCGATCAGCGCGTTATTAGCATTAGGTTATAAGCCTGCCAGTGCTGAAAAATGTATTAGAAATGTTTATCAGGCAGGAATGGATTGTGAAGATCTTATCCGCAGTGCCCTTAAAAGTATGGTATAAAAATGATTGAAGAAGATCGCCTTATTTCAGCTGTTGAAAAAAATGACGATAGTTTTGTCGATCGTGCTATTCGCCCGAAATTACTGTCTGATTATGAAGGTCAACCACAAGTTAATACGCAGATGGAAATATTCATAGAAGCTGCGCGTCAACGTGGTGAGGCACTTGATCATTTACTCATATTTGGACCTCCTGGATTAGGAAAAACAACATTGGCGCACATTGTTGCCAATGAATTAAAAGTAAATATTAAAACAACATCGGGACCTATCTTAGAAAAAGCGGGTGATTTAGCCGCTTTGCTCACTAACCTTGAAGAAAATGATGTCTTATTCATTGATGAGATCCATCGTTTAAGCCCGGTAGTCGAAGAAATATTATATCCGGCAATGGAAGATTATCAGCTTGATATTATGATTGGCGAAGGTCCTGCCGCTCGCTCCATTAAATTAGATTTACCTGCCTTTACGCTTATTGGCGCGACCACACGAGCGGGCTCTTTAACCTCTCCATTACGTGATCGTTTTGGTATAGTGCAACGCCTTGAATATTATGAACTTATTCCTCTAACTAAAATAGTAATGCGCAGTAGTAAGCATTTTAACTTAAATTTAGACATGTCAGGTGCGACAGAAATTGCGAAACGTTCTCGTGGTACGCCACGTATTGCCAACCGTTTATTACGCCGTGTGCGTGATTATGCACAGGTAAAAAAAGAATCAATGATTAATGCTAATGTTGCGAATAAAGCGCTGGATATGCTAAATGTGGACGGCCAAGGTTTTGATTATATGGATAGAAAGCTATTACTCGCCATTTTAGATACTTTCCAAGGTGGCCCTGTTGGCTTGGATAACTTAGCAGCTGCCATTGGTGAAGAAAAAGAAACCATCGAAGATGTGCTTGAGCCATATCTGATTCAGCAAGGTTTTTTACAGCGCACTCCTCGCGGTCGTATTGCAACGTCCCGTACTTACCAACATTTTGGTTTTAGCACCCCTTAATTATTTAATCATCATTTATTATCTAAAATGCGTGATTAATATGTTACCTTACGCTTAAAGTAAAACGTACCTTTTATTTTACATGTCATTAGTATTATTAACATTTTAGATACCTACTCTTTTATAAATTTAACATTGCAGATGAAAAAGACATTGTTTTCACGGATTTAAGCATGTAAATAAGTGAAAATTAAAATTGATCTAGATCAGATTGAAGAGTATAAGTATGCTCCATATCGTCACAGCCCTATTGATGTTAAGCAATTGTTACATTACAAATGTAATTAGCAATCATTTAAGATGTTACGACTTTTTGGAGTGAAAAATGTTAAAAAAATGGTTGCCCAAAAAAGGGATCTTTTCTATTCCAATTATAAGGGAATTAGCCGTGATCCTCATCATTAAAGTGATGGTGCTTTTTACAATACAATATTTTTATTTTTCTGATCCCGTGCCTTTTAATGCAGATCATCTTTTTGGTGAAGTGCAACAGGTCAAAGATAAATAAAGCAAAACTAATTAATTTTTATAATTTTAGGAGAAAACAATGGATGATCTCGTTGATCTATCGCGCTTTCAATTTGCGATGACAGCCATGTATCACTTTTTATTCGTACCATTAACACTGGGTCTTGCTTGGATACTTGCCGTTATGGAATCATTATATGTGATGACAAATAAGCAAGTGTATAAAGACATGACACAATTTTGGGGAAAATTGTTTGGTATTAACTTCGCGCTAGGTGTTACAACTGGTTTAACGATGGAGTTTCAGTTCGGTACCAACTGGGCTTATTATTCACATTATGTGGGTGATGTTTTTGGTGCTCCACTTGCCATTGAAGGCATGATGGCATTCTTCTTAGAATCTACATTTGTTGGCTTATTTTTCTTTGGTTGGGATCGTTTAAGTAAATTGCAACATTTAACAGCGACTTGGCTTGTAGCAATTGGCTCAAGCATGTCTGCATTATGGATATTGATTGCCAATGCTTGGATGCAAAATCCAGTGGGCGCTGAGTTTAACTATGTGACTATGCGCATGGAGATGACAAGCTTTGTTGATTTAATTTTAAACCCGGTAGCACAAGTTAAATTTGTGCATACGGTTGCCAGTGGTTATGTCACCGGTGCAATGTTTGTTCTTGCAATCAGCTCTTATTATTTATTAAAAGGTCGCGATCTTAGTTTTGCTAAGCGTTCATTTTCTATTGCTGCAGCCTTTGGTTTAGCGGGTATTATTTCAACACTTATTTTAGGTGATGAAAGTGGTTATGAAGTCGGTGATGTGCAAAAAGCAAAATTAGCAGCGATTGAATCAGAATGGGAAACAGAAGAAGCCCCTGCATCTTTTACCTTGATAGGTATTCCAAATCAGGAAGAAAGACGCACTGATTACGCTGTAAAAATACCATATGCATTAGGTATTATTGCAACACGCTCTATTGATAAACAAGTCATTGGCTTAAAAGAGTTAATGGAAGGTCATGAAGTACGTATTCGTAGCGGTATGATAGCTTATGGCTTATTACAGCAACTGCGTGGAGGCGATACTTCTGATGCAACCGTTGCAGCCTTTGATAAAATCAAAGTGGATCTAGGCTATGGCTTACTCCTTAAAAAATATACTACAAATGTAGTCGATGCAACAGAAGAGCAAATTATGCTGGCCACTAAGAATAGTATTCCGGGTGTTGCTCCGATGTTCTTTGCTTTTCGTATTATGGTGGGTGCTGGGGTTGCATTATTAGGCATATTCTTATTCGCCTTTTACCAATCTGCACGTAACCGCGTCGGTCAAAATAAATTATTCCATCGTATTTGTTTATATGGTTTACCACTTCCTTGGATTGCGATTGAAGCGGGTTGGTTTGTTGCTGAATATGGCCGTCAACCGTGGGCAATTGCTGAAATATTACCGACACACATGGGCGTTTCAAGTGTGAGTAGCGAGCAAGTTTTATTTAGTATTATATCTATTGCTGCGTTTTACACTGTGTTGTTAGTGATTGAAATGTTCCTCATGTTTAAATTTTCACGTATGGGGCCAAGTAGCCTAAATACGGGGAAATATCATTTTGAACAGTTAAAAAACAAGACAGTTGACAACCACTAAGATAGGAGAAGATTATGTTTGATTATGAAACGTTACGAATGATCTGGTGGGTTTTGATCGGGGTTTTATTAATAGGCTTTGTGATCACAGATGGTTTTGATATGGGCGTCGGTACGTTACTGCCACTTATTACCAAAAAAGATGAAGAGCGTCGTATTATAATAAGCTCAATAGCGCCACATTGGGAGGGTAACCAAGTTTGGCTGGTTACTGGAGCTGCTGCTATTTTTGCAGCTTGGCCAACGGTTTATGCCACTGCATTTTCAGGTTTTTATCTGGCGATGATGTTAACGCTTTTTGCTTTGTTTTTCCGCCCAGTGGGTTTTGAATATCGCAGTAAGATTGAAGATCCTCGTTGGAGAAGTTCTTGGGATTGGGCCATTTTTGTGGGTAGTACGGTGCCACCGATTGTCTTTGGTGTTGCTTTTGCTAACTTATTAGAAGGCGTGCCTTTTGTCTTCAATGATTTTTTACAATCACAATATCAAGGTGGATTTTTAGATTTATTTGATCCCTTTACATTATTAGTGGGTGTATTTAGTTTGGTTTTATTTGTATTGCAAGGCTCTGCTTGGCTACAAATGAAAACAGAAGGGGATTTACGTAATCGTGCAAGACGTGTGACCTTGATCTTAGGTCCAGTCGCAACACTGCTTTTTGCTATTGCGGGTTTATGGGTCGCTTATGGTCTAGATGGTTACGTGATAACGTCAATGGTTGACTTTGGTGGGCCATCTAACCCAATGCTTAAAACAGTAGAGTTACAAGCGGGTGGTTGGTTGTTAAATTATGAGAATTACCCATTAACGATGCTTGCACCTGCTTTAGGCTTGTTGTTCCCGTTACTTGCATCGCTTGCGAGTAAATTTAATCGCAGTGGTTGGGCATTTTTCAGCACAAGTTTAATGCAAGTCTTTGTATTATCTACTTTTGCTGTCAGTACTTTCCCATTCATTTTATCATCAAGCATCGATCCTAATGTAAGTCTTACTGTTTGGGATGCAACGTCAAGTGAGTTAACGCTTAATATTATGGGCATAACCGCTGCTATATTTTTACCTATTATTCTTCTTTATACATGTTGGGGTTACTTCAAAATGTTTGGTCGTTTGGGTAAAGAATTTATGACTAAATCGAAGCAGTCAGCATATTAATTAGGAGAGTGTTATGTGGTATTTTGTATGGTTTTTAGGTGTGTTATTGGCGTGTGCCTTTGGTATTATTAATGGTTTATGGTTTGATCAAGTTGAAGATCAAGAAGCCAAAGATAAAGAAGCTAAAGAAAAAGAATTGCTAAACAGTGGCCAAAAAGAGGGGCAATAATGGATAAGGTTAATGCATGTATTGATTTTCTTCATCGCCCCTTTAAATTTGCGATCACTCGCTTAGTATCGATGACATTGGCACTTTTCCTCAGTGTGGTGTTGGTGGTTAATCCTGGACATATTGCGCAAAGTAGTGCGCAACTTGATCATGGTTATTTGAGTTTGTTAATGTTGGCATTGAGCGCAGCCTTTATCCATGGGATTGGTTTTAATCCGATTTTTTGGCTTTGGAAAATACTTTTTTCACCTTATTTTTCATGGACAATATTATTTGGTTTTATTATTTCTAGGATCACAATGTTGTAATTCTTAGTGCAATGATCGGCTGTATTTTAAAAAAGGGCTTATAAGCCCTTTTTTTTTGAGTGTAAAAAGAAGGGCTTTATTCGACAAAAATAAAGATTTATAGTAACGTATAAAAATAATTTTAATGATGGAAAAACAGCATGTTAATGTCGACCTTGGCGATCCGAGTTTATTATGAAGATACCGATGCTGGCGGTGTTGTTTATTATGCAAATTATTTAAAGTTTTTCGAGCGCGGTCGAACGGAGTGCCTGCGTGAGGTGAATATTGAGCAAGATGTACTCTTAGCTAAAAATATTGCCTTTATGGTTAAAAATGTAGAAATGAATATTACGAAGTCGGCACGGTTTAATCAATTATTAACGGTGCAAACTCAAATAGAAAGCCATCGTAAAGCGAGCTTGATCTTTTTGCAAAAAATATTTAATGCGCAAGGGGAACTTATTTGTGAAGCAAAGACTCTGATTGCGTGTGTTAATTTACAAAAAATGAAAGCCGTTGCGATCCCAACTGAAATGATAGAGGTTATATCCTGTGCAAGCTGAAATGTCTTTTTTAGGTTTATTTTTACAAGCAAGTCTGCTGGTAAAGTTTGTTATGTTGTTACTATTAGCAATGTCTGTTTACTCTTGGACGATAATTTTTTCAAGATCAAGAGTATTAAAAGCAGCCCATGAAGCATTAGAGCACTTTGAAAAACGCTTTTGGTCTGGTCATGATTTAAGCCGGTTATATCAAGAAACGGCTGCCCGTAGTGAACGTATTGGTGGTGGTGAAAAAATATTTTTTCAAGGATTTAAAGAGTTTTCGCGTTTGCATACCATGCCTGGGCGCAATGTTGATAGCGTGACAGAAGGGGCGCATCGGAGTATGCGCGTGGTTTTGTCACGTGAAGTTGAAGAGCTTGAAGAAGGGCTGTCAGCCTTAGCAACCATTGGTTCAATTAGCCCTTATATTGGTTTATTTGGTACTGTGTGGGGAATTATGAATGCCTTTATGGCCCTTGGACAAGTGCAACAAGCGTCACTTAACATGGTGGCGCCAGGTATTGCAGAAGCCTTAATTGCAACCGCAATGGGGCTTTTTGCTGCTATTCCTGCGGTAATGGCTTATAACCGTTATACCGCTAAGATGATGCGTTTAGAAACAGCATATATCAATCTAATGGAAGAATTTACCTCTATATTACATCGCCAAGCGATGAATGAAAGTGAGTAACTAAAATGCAATATCCTTATCGTAAAACGAGGCGTCGTATTGTTTCAGAAATCAATGTAGTTCCCTATATTGATGTGATGTTGGTGCTATTAATTATTTTTATGGCCACTGCAACCTCTGTAACGTTAGGCGTGAAAGTAGACTTGCCACAAGCCACGTCGCAGCCGCTCCCTGTTGATACTAAGCCTCCCTTGATTGCATCCATTGACAAACAAGGCTTATATTATTTAAGCACGGGCGCCAGTGCTGATAGTCCTCTTAATGAGGATGAATTACAGGCATTAGTGCGCCTTGAAATTAGACGTGATGCCAATGCACAATTTGTGGTAAAAGGTGATGGCGCAGTGCCTTATAAAAAAGTCATTGATTTAATGGTTTTATTACAAACGTCAGGTGTCGAATCTATTGGTTTAATGACCGAGCCTGACAATGAAAAATAATTTTAATAGTATTGCATTTATCAGCGCATTAGCACTGCACCTCATTGTTTTAGGGGTGCTTGTTATGGGGGCTGATATGTCATTATTTAAAGAAAAGCCAAAAGTGCCAAAGGTGATGATCCATGCGACGGTTATTAATCAAAAAGCGTTGACGGATCTAGCGCATCGAAAAGCAGAAAAAGTACGCGTTGAAAAGCACAGAAAGCAACAGATTGTCGCGGAAGAATTGCGTAAAAAACGAGAAAAAGAGCAGAAAGTAGCAAAAAAAATAGCCCAAGAAAAACGTAAAGTTGAAGAGGCTAAAAGAGAGAAAAAGCGTGTTTTAGATAAAAAGATGGCACAAGAAAAAGCAAAACGTGTTGCTGAAGTAAAGCGAGTAGCAGACGCTAAACGCGTCGCTGAAGTAAAACGCGTAGCAGAAGTTAAACGCGTAGCAGAAGTTAAACGCGTAGCAGAAGTTAAACGCGTGGAAGATGAAAAACGCGTGGCACAAGAGAAACGTTCTGCTAAATTAAAAGAGCAAAAACGTATTGCCAAACTCAAAGAAACACAACGTTTGGCTAAAATAAAAAAAATACAAAAAGAAGCCCGAGATATAAAAGAGCGCTTACGTCAGGCTGAATTAGATAAGGCGATGGAAGCAGAATTTGTCGATGCTTTTTCAGAGGCTCAAAACACTCAAAAATTAACAGAAACAGAAAAATATAAAAGTTTAATAAAAGATAAAATCAGTCGAAATTGGCAAATAGAGCCAAGCATGAAAGGTAAACGGTGCCGCCTAAATATTAGCTTAGCCCCTGATGGTTTAGTTATTAATGTGAAGGTGCTCTCAGGAGACGCTAAAGTGTGTCAATCGGCGCAACGTGCGACGTTAAAAGCAAGGACGTTACCTATTCCTAAAGATGCCTCAATAGCATCCCAATTTCGAAAGTTTAGTATCACTTTAGCCCCTGAATTATAAGGAATGATTGTATTATGTTATTACGTTTGTTAACGCCATTATTATTATTGTTGTGCTCGACGCAGGCCTTTGCGCGTTTAGACATCTTAATTACCGAAGGCGTCAATAGCGCAAGGCCCATCGCGGTGATCCCTTTTAAATGGTTAGGTACGGGCGAAAAGCCACAGGATATTGCGCGTATTATTGGCAATGATTTACGCAGTAGCGGTGTGTTTCGTCCTATTGCTATTGATAAAATGCCGTCAACACCGTCGCGTAGTGAAACCCTCGATTATGCGCTTTGGCATAAAATGGGCGTTGAGGCGATAGTGATGGGGGAAATAAAACCTGCATCAGAGCCGGGAAAGTACACAATTACCTATGAATTGTTAAATGTGCTCACCGGAAATATGAGCATAAAGGGGCTGAGCCCAGTATTAGAAAAACGCAGAAGTACATTATCTGCAACTCAATTTAGGCATTTTGCGCATCGTATTAGTGATGTTGTCTATGAGAAATTAACGGGTGAGCGTGGCGCATTTTTAACGCGTATTGCTTATATTGCGGTTGATCATAGGAGTTCTCATCCTTATCAATTACGCATTGCAGATTACGATGGTTATGCTGAAAAATTAATTTTACGCTCGAAGCAACCGATAATGTCGCCTGCTTGGTCTCCGGATGGTCGTAAATTAGTTTATGTGAGTTTTGAAAAGAAAAAATCACAAATATACATACAAGATATTTATACTCAAAAACGTGAATTAATGACCTCGTTTCCTCGTATAAACGGCGCACCAAGTTGGTCTCCGGATGGGAAAATGCTTTCTTTTGTATTATCAAAAGATGGGCAAGCGGAAATTTATACAATGAATGTAATGAGTAAAGCGTTAAAACGTATTACTCAGAATCGCGTTATTGATACAGAGCCCAGCTGGTCACCCGATGGTAAGTCTTTATTGTTTACATCCGAGCGTGGTGGGCGGCCTCAGATATATCAAGTTGATCTCTCATCTATGCAAACAAAACGCATGACATGGGAAGGAGATATGAATTTAGGTGGGACTATTACCCCTGATGGTGATAGTCTTGTCTTGGTGAGCCGTAGTAATGGACAGTATAAAATATCAGTACAAGATATTGCATCTGGCGAGTTAAGAACATTAACTAAAACACAACTAGATGAATCTCCTAGTGTTGCACCCAATGGTAGTATGATCATTTACAGCACGGTGTATCAAGGGCATAAAGGATTGGCATTAGTGTCAATGGATGGACGCTTTAAAGCAAATATCCCAGCAATAAATGGCGATGTAAAATCACCAGCATGGTCTCCATTTTTAAACTAAATATTTATAATATAAAAAACAACAAGGAATAAAAAATGAAAATCTCTATGATTTCAAAGAGTTTGTTAATCGCTCTACCAATGTTAGCGCTAGGTGCATGTAGTTCAAGTAGTGAGTCTGATGCAACATCTAACGAAACTAACAGTGCAGTTGTAAGTGCTGAAACAGTAGAAACAGCTGTTGTTGATGCAATGAATTTAACAGACGAAGAAAAATTAGCGAAAGCATATTCATACGCTATTTTAGAAACGACTATTCAATTTGATTATGACACTTCAGTATTAAAAGCGCGTTACACTAAAATTCTTGACGCACATGCTAAATTTCTTGTTGATCACCCAACTAAATTGTTAACAATTGAAGGCAACACCGATGAAAGAGGTACTCCAGAGTACAACATCGCTCTTGGTGAACGTCGTGCTATGTCTGTATCTACTTACTTAGAAAACATGGGCGTAACATCAAAACAAATTAGCATCGTAAGTTACGGCGAAGAAAAACCTGTTAACTTAGGTCATGATGCAGCAGCTCGCGCAGAAAATCGTCGTGCTGAATTAACTTACTAAGTTAATACAATGACCCCTATGAAAATTAAAGTAGCTATATTAGTAGCTACTTGTTTTTCTAGCTTTTCTTTTGCTATAGCGCCGGTAAGCGATGTCACGGGTTATAGCAGTCAGAACGCAATGGAAAAACAAATACAAGCGCTAACACGTTTACTTGAAACGCGTAATAAGATGCAGATCCGTTTTCAGCACCAATTAGATGAAATTTCGCGAGAAGTGAGTCAAATAAAAGGTAGCGTAGAAGTATTTGATCATAAAATGAATCAAATTGAAAATCGTCAGCGTAACCTGTATCAGCTCATTGAAGAAAATAAAACCGAAAAAGTGACACTTGCATTGAAAGAGTCAACATCTTCACTTCCTCCTAACGAGAAAGATGCATATCAAAAATCGGTTAATTTAGTCTTAGTAAATAAAGAATATAAACAAGCCATTGTTGCTTTTGATGAATTTATTACAACATATCCGAAATCTAATTATATTGCGAATGCGCAGTATTGGTTAGGGCAGTTGTTATATAAAGAAAAACAACGTGAAAAAGCACGCCAAGCTTTTTTAGTGGTGACACAGGAGCATTTAACGTCAAATAAACGCGCAGATGCACTTTTCAAAATTGGTATTATTGACGAGTACTTAGGAAAAAATGCGTCGGCTAAAATATTTTATCAAAAAGTCATACAGGAATATGCAGATTCATCGGCTGCAAAATTGGCAACGCAACGTTTAAATAGTTTGTAATATAAGCAATTTATTGAAAAAGTAGGTGTATTAGTTCACTTTTGTTTGTTTTATCTGCAAACAGAAAAAAAAGCACTAAATTTTGTTGCGCTATTTAATATATTGTATATCATACGCCGCAGTTGGAGCGAATGAGTAATGCATCTCATGTTGACCTTTAATAGATAAGATTCATGATGGGCCGTTAGCTCAGTTGGTAGAGCAGTGGACTTTTAATCCATTTGTCGAAGGTTCAAATCCTTCACGGCCCACCACTTTTATTTAAATGAAAGTGATGCATGAAAAGACTACAATCTAACTTGTCGAAATTAAGACCCTATAGATGGGCCGTTAGCTCAGTTGGTAGAGCAGTGGACTTTTAATCCATTTGTCGAAGGTTCAAATCCTTCACGGCCCACCACTTTTATTGTTTAAAAGTGTGCAGTAAAGACTGTCATGTAGTTTGTAAAAAATAAGACCCTATAGATGGGCCGTTAGCTCAGTTGGTAGAGCAGTGGACTTTTAATCCATTTGTCGAAGGTTCAAATCCTTCACGGCCCACCACTTTTATTGTTTAAAAGTGTGCAGTAAAGACTGTAACGTAGATTGTTAAATTAAGACCCTATAGATGGGCCGTTAGCTCAGTTGGTAGAGCAGTGGACTTTTAATCCATTTGTCGAAGGTTCAAATCCTTCACGGCCCACCACTTTTATTGTTTAAAAGTGTGCAGTAAAGACTGTAACGTAGATTGTTAAATTAAGACCCTATAGATGGGCCGTTAGCTCAGTTGGTAGAGCAGTGGACTTTTAATCCATTTGTCGAAGGTTCAAATCCTTCACGGCCCACCACTTTTTAATCAAAGGTGGATAGTAAAACTATAATATAGCGTATCAAAAGTAAGACCCTATAATGGGCCGTTAGCTCAGTTGGTAGAGCAGTGGACTTTTAATCCATTTGTCGAAGGTTCAAATCCTTCACGGCCCACCACTTTTACGTATCAGTAAATTTCAAATTGTAATACTGCCTATGAGCCTTTAGCTCAGATTATATAACAGTAGACTCTTATCCTTTTTTAAAAAGTTCAACCCTTTCATTGCTACCCGTATTATCAATAACATAGATGTTCTTCCTTTATATTCTTCTTATTATTATGTAGATTTACCCAAGATCATTATCGTTTTTATGTGCAAACGCGTATAATTAGGATCTTTTTTTTATAAGTAAAGAGACACAATGAGCACAATATTCTCCCTTGCTGGTTCTGCATACCCATTTCCACCGAAGCCTCGTGCGTTATCATTGCAAGATAAAGTGGACTATAAAGCTAAAATCAAAAAGCTATTAGTTGCTAAAGATGCTGTTTTAATTGCTCATTATTATACCGATCCTGAAATTCAAGCATTAGCTGAAGAGACGGGAGGCTATGTATCTGACTCTTTAGATATGGCGCGTTTTGGGCGTGATCATAGTGCTTCAACCATTATTGTAGCCGGTGTTAAATTTATGGGGGAGACGGCTAAGATATTAACTCCTAATAAGAAAATATTAATGCCAGCATTAGAGGCTACATGCTCGCTTGATGTGGGTTGCCCTGTTGATGAATTTAGTGCTTTTTGTGATCAACATCCAGATCGCATTGTGGTGGTTTATGCCAATACTTCGGCTGCTGTAAAAGCGCGTGCAGACTGGGTGGTAACGTCAAGTATCGCACTTGAAATCGTCGATCATTTAGACAGCCAAGGTAAAAAAATAATATGGGGACCCGATAGACATTTAGGTGGCTATATTGAAAAACAAACGGGTGCGGATATGTTGCTTTGGCAAGGTGACTGTATCGTTCATGATGAATTTAAAGCCAGTGCTTTACGTGATATGAAAGCCATTTATCCCGATGCCGCTATTTTAGTGCACCCTGAGTCGCCTGATAGTGTGGTAAAACTTGCCGATGCGGTCGGTTCAACCAGTCAATTAATTCATGCAGCTAAAACCTTACCGAATAAAACCTTGATCGTTGCAACTGACACCGGTATTTTTTATAAAATGCAACAAGTGTGTCCCGACAAAGAGATTTTAGCAGCCCCTACGGCCGGTAACGGCGCGACGTGTAAAAGCTGTGCTCATTGCCCTTGGATGGCGATGAACGGCTTAAAAGCGATATATGATGCGCTGATAGACAGTAATGGGCATGAAGTTGATGTTGATAAAGACATTGCCAAAGGTGCGCTCATTTCATTAAACCGTATGTTGGACTTTGCGACCGAGCAGCAACTTAAAACAAAAGGTAATGCTTAATAGCAAAGGCACTAAAAAAGTGATCTGTCTGGCTTGTTGAAATTATCCCTACCAGCGTGTTGAGTTTTGAAGTGAGAGCAACTATGTACTGCAACTTATGCATCGCGAGTGCTAATTTCCCTGCGTAAGACATGATCACTTAATGGATCCCATTGCTATCAGTTTGCTGGCGTTTATTGTGTATTTTGTAAAATATTTTAAAGAAGAGATTAAACATGTATTTTGCAGCATCAGCACAAAGACAACGTTTGAAATATACGCAAAGGTTGCAGTTAATTGGGAAATTGTCGCATTTGTTTTCAGATTCAACGACGCCTTATTTATATTATCGAATAGCAGAAAAAATCTATTGCGAATGTTTTGAGGCGGATGATCTTTCTAGGGGTGATGTTTCAAGTGATGCTGTTTTAACAGTTACGAATAAAAAAATAGGCATTGGTTTAAAAACTTTTTTGTTTAATAACGGCAAAACATATCAAAAAATAGCGGAGTTTAATCGCCAAAGAGGAGATTATAGTCATTATCCTTCTTTTGATCTGGTGAAAAAAGTAGCAGAGTTGAGAAATAATCGCTTAAATTTCACGTCGAGAGCTTATCAACTTGATGCTGCGATTTATCACTGTGTGGTACGTAAGGAAGGGGCTTTTCAAATTTTTGAAGAGCCAATGAATTTAATCGATATTAATAATATCTGTATTACGAAAGACAATAATAATATCATCAACTTTTCAGATGGATTGTCTGAGTATAAATTTAATATTAGTAAATCAACACTATACAAACGTTTTATAACCGAGACTGCGTTGCACTCGTTTGCGGTTGATATATTGATGCAACCTTTTGATTTTATCGATCCTGCTATCACTAATAAAAGCGAACATGCATTGTTAAAAAGCAATGCAGAACAGCGCATTGAAGATACGTTATACCTGCCGCTGTATGGTAGGAACAAAGAAGTACACTTGCGCAGTGGATTAAATCAATGGCACGCAAACGGAAGGAAAAGAGATATAAATGAAGCGTATATACCGGTACCTCGTTTAATACATAAGCTTAAACCGGATTTTTTCCCACAGGGAAATACGGCATTTTCTTTATTACTTCCCAATAATAAAATTTTACAATCTAAATTGTGCCAGCAGGGCAATAAAGCGCTAATGTCCCAGTCGAATAAAGCATTAGGTCAGTGGATATTAAGAGACATTTTAAATTTAAAAGAAGGCGATCTACTGACTTATGCGCACCTGCGCAGTATAGGAATAGATTCGGTGCGCATTGATAAATTCTATAACGGTACGTACTCAATTAACTTTTCTAAATTGGACTCTTATGAGTCATTTATTAAAGAATTAAAATAAATATAAAACATATGATTTTTAGGAAAATAATGAATTATAAAGTAGGCAGTTTATTTGCAGGTGTTGGAGGTGTTTGCCTCGGTTTTAAAAGTGCATTTAATGAGAAAGGCGGGTATCAACTTATTTGGGCAAATGAGCTTGATGAGCAGGCGATAAAAACATATCGATGTAATTTTGAGCATAATATGATCCCCGGTGATATTGAAAAAATAGTCAAGCCGGAAAGAGCAAAAGCAGATGGCGAAGAGGCCTTGTTTGCACAAAAGAAAATGCAAATGTTGGCGCAACCTATCGATGTGTTAACGGCGGGGTTCCCTTGCCAAGCGTTTAGTATTGCGGGTTCGCGTAAAGGCTTCGATGATCATCGAGGTAATCTTTTTTACAGTATTATTGACTTGGTAAATGATCTCGGCAAAGTTGCTTATAAACCTCGGATTTTATTTTTAGAAAATGTTAAAAATCTACGATCGCATGATCAAGGGCGAACGTATCAAGTGATCAAATCTGAAATTGAAAACGCCGGATATATTGTAAAAGATGCGACATTAAATACTAAAACATATACCACTTTGCCTCAAAATAGAGAGCGTATGTTTATTGTGTGTTTTTTAAAGCAAAGTGATGCTGATAAATTTACACTTTTTGAACAATTAGAAAGCATTAAGATAAAATCATCAGATGATCAGCGCCGGACAAATATTGCACGTGTACTTGATTTACATAAAAGCAAAGAAGAATTAAACGCGTATTATTATACGCCTGAGAAGTACCCGCATTATTTTATCAATAAAGCGCAATATGCAGCACTTTCTGAGGATAAACGCAAAAAAGAGCGCATTCATATTGGCGAAGAAATAGATACCGAATTTGAGTTTTATCAATTGCGTCGCGGTATGTATGTGCGTAAAAACACCCAAGGTATTTGCCCTACACTGACCGCTAATATGGGCACAGGAGGGCATAATGTACCTTTGATCAAGGTTGCCGATGGTGTGCGTAAATTAACGCCTAGCGAGACGTTTAAATTACAAGGCTTTCCTATTTCTGACGGCTATGTTTTACCGGAGAATATGTCTAATGGGCACCTTTATAAACAAGCGGGAAACTCAGTTTCGGTGGATTTGATCCGCTTAATTGCTAACGCTTTGCTCGATGTGCTACAAGCAGATTAGCAGTGTATTGAAATAATCGGTATAATGATTTTTTACTTTAATAACTTAACGATTGAGAATTTATGATCACAAATGATGTTTTACGACGTGTACGTTATGCGTTACAACTAAACGATAAAAAGATGTTAGGCATTTTTGCTTCTGTTGATAATGCAATTGATGAAAAATACCTACACAGCATCATCGCAAAAGAAGGCGAAGAGAACTTTGTTTTTTGTCGTGATAGTTTGTTATCTCTTTTTTTAGATGGATTAATCGATGAGAAACGCGGTAAAAAAGAAGGCTCAAGTCCAGTGATTTTATCGGCTAAAGCCATTTTGTCGAATAATGATATTTTACGAAAATTACGTATCGCATTAAATTTCAAAGAGCAGGATATGTTAGATGCATTGGAATCTGCGGAGTTTCCTGTTTCTAAATCTGAATTATCGGCTTTATTCCGTAAGAGAGATCATCGCAATTATAAAGAGTGTGGCGATCAACTGTTACGTAACTTCTTAAATGGGATAACTAAACGTTTTCGTGGTACTACGCCAAGCGAATAAGTGATTGGAAAAATAAAACCGAGATAAATCTCGGTTTTATTTTTTAAATATCCGTCTTTTCTTTAAATTCAATTTATATCCACCAAAAATCAATTAACCTAGTGGGTGAGTGAGTGAAGGCTATTGCTTGATAGGCTTTAGCTTATTTAGGTCATCAAAAATCCATTACAAAAAAACACCATTTTGTAAAAGTAAGGGGTTTAAGAAAATATTTAAGGTCTTTTTAACCCGAAATCCTTTACAAAAACAACCCGCATATACTCGTGTTTACAGATGTTCTCATAGTGTTGTTGCTGAGTAATATTAATCACAATATTACAGCTTTTTAAGGCGCAAAGGGGCACAAAGCGAGATAGGAAATAAACTTACAATATATCGAAAGTCAAGATTAAATACCTAAACCTCACCCCATATTCTAATTGGTAGATGAATTTTATTGATTGCATGTATGACCTTTACTAGTGAATCATTTGAGCCGAGTAAAGGTCACGGTAATCGCAAGAAAGTCACACCAAATAAAGTTTATACGTTTTTATTGATTCGATTATCTGCGAGTATAGGGTTAGCCTTTGGGGTGTTGATGAATTCCCACACTTCTTTATTAATGTAACCTGCTATGTTTTCTTTAGAAATTGAAGTGAATAAAAAAGAAACGTCATCACTAAATTTTTCGACAAGTTTATTTGTTAATGCATTATCAAATAGATGGCTGTGATTATCCATTACAATTAAAATGGTAAATGGCATTACACCATACCAATTAAGTACTTCTGGTAATGTGCTTAAAAAATCTTGGATTTTTGCTCTGGTTACATTTCCACTTTTAGAAGCGAAAGACAGCATGTACATATTCATGAGAGTTCCCCTTGGGTAGCTTGTTGAGGGGTGTTAGGTAATTCTTGTTGTTCTTTTTGCATAATAATCGGGTTAACTATTTGTTCTAACGATATGGTAGATATTTGAATACCACCACACTTTTCTTGCATTAAGTTTAAGGATTCATGTTTTAGTTGGTAATCTTCAGATTGTAATTTTTCTGGCTTGAATAATGCAAAGAAGCAAAACCCTAAACATGTAACTACCATAGGAACCATACCTGCATAAATGAGAACATTTACTAGCTCGGTATCTTTAAAGACGAAAGCAGTGCCAAAGAAAATTGGTGATGCTATTCCAGTTAGCCATAGCAAAGGGTTCAATGCACTTTTGACATGTAGCTTTTGTGCTGCTGATTGTGACTGTTGACCAAACTTTTCAAGCACTAAATATATCCTATTGAAGGGCTGATGTTCCATTCTACTATAAGGTGTAAAGGGATAGAAGAGTAGATTATAACTGGTTGATCTACTTGTAGGCATTAGGGACTGAGAAAGTTTAATAACGTTGGTCCTGTAAATAATACTTCCCTAACTCGCTAGGGGGCGTTTGCGAGTTAGCTTCCTAGGGCGAAAAAGGGCACAAAGCGACTTAGAATGTTTGTTCTATTTATCGGTTGTAGTAGCCTATTTATGCTGATTTTCTCTCAATAGAGAGCGTAATAGCAAAAGGCAAGATCTGATACCAAAAATTCGCTGGTGTATTTCCTCGTATCAGCCTACCCGCTGAAATCTAATGTACCTGCAAAGCAAGAAATTACTTTGGCATGTTAAATGTTCGCCTTTGAAATCATATATCCCCTCTTTTTTGTGATTGATCGAGATCTTTAGTTGATGTTTTGTATCGCGGTTTAATTTATTGGATTAAAATGACTGGAAAAAGGTTTGGATGTCCGATTTTTTTTCTCATAATAAATTGACATATCTCACACGTATTTAACCCTAAATACGTTAATATAAAATACATCATAAAGATAATCACTTAGGTAAAAATCTATGTATATCAGTCGCCTCTCAATTGTTAACTATAAAAACTTTGAGCAATCAAACTTTAATTTTTCTAAAGATTCTGTAAATACAATCATAGGAGAAAATGCTTCTGGAAAAACGAATGTTTTTCAAGCTATGCGTATTGTATTAGATGACTCTTTACCAATGAATGCAAAGTGCCTATCTAAAGATGACTTTCATCGGGGATTGGGAGAACCTTTTGGACATTGGATAGTCATTTCGATTTTTTTCGATGGATTGGGCGACTCTGAAGAAGAACATGTTTTATCAAATTACATTCTTAATGATGATGGAAAAAGTACGGCTACTGGTTCTGGTACATATTCGTTTATCTATAGACCCAAAGCGCATATACGGCAGGAAATGCACTTACTTAGTAGTCGCTATTCTGATAAAGATGAACGTACAGATGCAATTAAAAAATTTATTTCTAAGCAGTCGATTACACGAGAAACTTATGAGCCTGTAGCATTTGTTCGAACTAAGTTAGATTTTACTGATCAAAATGTTTATAAAAAAATAGTAGGTGACTTTGATAATTATATTTTTCCAGACCCTAACATGGAAGACAGTACAGAAATAGGGAACTATAAGCCCCCCTATTTTTCAATAGTGAAAGAAGTCGCTTGTACATATGTTAAAGCACTTAGAAATGTTGTTGCTGATTTAAAATATCACAAAACAAATCCGTTATATAAATTACTTACCCTAGAAAGTAAGCATATTGAAGACGAAAAAGATGTAGCAAATGATATTAGGAAGGTGAATGAAAAGATATCATCCATCCCTGAGATTGAAGCATTAAGTAAAAGTATTTCAAAGTCGTTAATAAACACAGTAGGTTCCACTTACTCTCCGAAGATTAATGTGTCATCACAGCTCCCTGAAGACTTTACTGAGCTTATTCAATCACTAGGTCTAATTGTAGAAGACTCAATTAATTATCAAGGAACAGGAAAGATAGAAGACCTTAGTTTGGGCGGAGCAAATTTAATTTTCTTAGCTTTAAAGTTATATGAATATGAAGCAATTCGGGATAATGAAGCACATATAACTCACTTTTTAATGATAGAAGAGCCAGAGGCTCATATTCATAATCACATTCAAAAAACTTTATTTGAAAACTTTAACTTTAAAAACACACAAGTTTTTGTATCCACTCATTCAACACAAATCAGCTCTGCTTCGAAGATATCTTCAATGAATATACTCGCTCGTAAAGAATCAAAAACAGAGGTCTATTTTCCTGCAAGTGGTTTGGATGAACCTAACGCACAATGCATAGAACGCTATTTAGATGCAGTACGAAGCGACATCTTATTCGCCAAGAGTGTAATACTCGTAGAAGGAGATGCGGAATTAATTTTAATACCTGCATTAGTCAGAGAAACTTTAGGTGTGAGTTTGGATGAAATGGGAATTAGTTTAGTAAAAATGGATGGGACAGTTTTCATTCATATTTCAGATCTTTTCCATAAAACCAGAATTAAAAACTATTGTTCTATCTTAACCGACTTGGATGCTTCATTTATTACTGATGAAGACTTTGCTTCAGACAAATATGTAAAATCTCAAATCGACGCAGAGAAGTCTGGTGCATTGAGAAAGGCTAAAATGAATGAATATATAAAAGATAACGAATATGTTGAAGCATTTTATGCTGAAAACACATTTGAGACAGAATTAGTCAGATACCCTGAAAATGTCCAATTATTCAATGATGTAGTAAAGACAAGTTATACAAAGGAAGCCGTTAGAGAGAAGGTCATAAACAATATATCTTCTAAGGATATGCCTCTTAGATATTACAGTACCCTGAAGTTTGCAAATAAAATTGGCAAGGGGTGGCTTGCTACAAAAATGATTGAGCATGTCAGTATTCAGAACGTAGTTCCCACATATATTTTGAAAGCAATTAAGTTTTCTTTAAGCCACAGGAATTTGAGCGAAATATGTTTAAAAATGATGGATTATAACATTAGCCAAATGGAAAAAAAGGAGCAAAAGAAAATAAACAGTAAATCTACTTTTGAAGCGAAGTTTAAAGCCTATAGGGAATTCTTTAAAAATGATTCCTTTATTAAATTCATGGATATCTAATGCCATACAGTAATTTAACTAAAGAACAAATGTCAGCAGTAACTTTTGAAGATAATTTATTACTTTCTGCTTGCCCGGGATCAGGGAAAACAAGGACTTTGGTTTCAAAGTTATATTACATTCTGGAAAATTCAGATAAATTATCCATTGGTAAGAAAAAAGTTATTGCAATAACTTACACCAATATTGCAGCGGATACGATTTCTGAGAGGCTACTTTCATACGGAATAAAAGATGACTCTCTTTGGGTAGGAACAATCCATTCATTTTGTTTACAATGGATTATCAAACCCAACATTAACAAAATACCAAGGCTAAAGCATGGGTATATTATAATAGATGAGTATGAACAAGAATCGAAGATGAGAGAGTTAAGAGAAGAATTCGAAATTGGCAATTATGATCCTATACAAACCGCCTTAGATTTGAATTATCAGCCTATCTACCCTAAAAATTCAGTTAAATATAATTTAGTAGTAGATTATCACAAGTACCTACGTGATAACGGCTATATAGACTTTGAGTTAATACTTAATATTAGCTACAAGTTATTAAAAATGTACCCTGCATTGTGCGATCGACTTGCTCTGTTAGTTTCTCACCTTCTTATTGACGAATACCAAGACATTTCAGAAGTTCAGTATGAGATTATTAAACTAATTATCATGAAAAGGCATTCTAAACTCACCTTAATTGGTGATAAAGAGCAAGCAATCTATACTGGCTTAGGGGCAATAGTCAAAGATAAAATAGAAATAGAAAACTATTTTGAAATAGATAATATTTGTGAAAAAAATCTTACATGGTGCTTTAGAAGTAGCCAAAGAATTATTGATTACTACAAAAAGTATCAAGATGACAAGCACGAAATAGAATCCAAGTCAGACTTAAAAAATTTCCACTCTATCGTTCATTTAGAAAATAATATAGATAAGACTCAGTTAGCAGACTACGTAATTGGAGTGGTAGAAACACACCTAAAACAAGGGATTAATGCGAATGAAATAGTAGTATTGTGTCCAAGTTGGTTTGGTGTAATAAATTTATCAAAAGAAATTGACCTAATGGACAAATCTTTTTCCATAAATGGCTTTCTGGTTTCGCCTATACCTAAGAACCAAGATAACATTTGGTTGAGTCTGATACGCCTAATGTTACT
The DNA here is from genome assembly GCF_000153405.2 of Psychromonas sp. CNPT3. NCBI lineage: Bacteria > Pseudomonadati > Pseudomonadota > Gammaproteobacteria > Alteromonadales > Psychromonadaceae > Psychromonas > Psychromonas sp. CNPT3. The sequence continues at coordinate 2,193,305 of NC_020802.1, read as the reverse complement.
GAAACCTTGTATAAGCAATTACATAAATAGAAATAGGCTTGCAAATGAACTTTCAGATAACTTATACCATTCAGGTTCTTTAGGAAGCATACTTAATCCTAAGGTTATACTGAGAACGATAAATTCTCTTGTAATAGAGACCGACATAGAGATTGTAGAATGGATTAATTTAGTAATTGATTCTTTTTGCAATATTCTCAAGATAGACATAATCGGTAATTCTGTGGCAAAAGTAGGAAAATGTAGTTTAATTGATTCAGCGTTAGAGAGAATGAAAAAATATGAGATGCAATATAGAGCAAATGATCTACATAAATTTTTTTCAGCTTCTAATGGAGTCAAGCTAACTACTTGCCATTCAACGAAAGGAGATGAATACGAAGTTGTTATATGCACAGGCTTACTTAAAGGGAAGATTCCTAATTGGAACGATATTATTGGCTGTGACAACCTTCATCAAAACTATGTAGCTCGTCGGCTTCTTTACGTAATAGGATCGAGAGCTAAAAAGCATCTGTATATGATTTCAGAGAAAGGGTATAAAACTAAATCAGGGGCAGATTATGAAACAACAGCACAACTATAAAAGGCTAGAATACGGAGCGTGGGGCCAGCGCTTCGCGTTGACACACAACTTATGTCTGCTTACACCCGTAGTCACTCTCTAATGTTATAAATTATTTTTTGTTTTTTAGAAGATCAACCAAATAGCTATTACGTTTGTGAGAGTTGCTTGGTAGTTTTTTGAACTCATTAAAGTCTTGCTGTGCGCCAACAATATGAATTTCGCTCTCAGCTCTAGTAATAGCGGTATAAAGCCATGCTCTATCAACTATCATACCTTTTTGTAACGCTATAATCATTCGTGGGAATTGCGAGCCTTGCGCTTTGTGAAGCGTAAGGCAGTAACCTAATTCAATGCAGTCCAATACAGCCTGCTCTGCTTGTAGGTTGTTTTTTTGTTGTTTACTCTTTACGTTTTTTTTGGTGGAGAGTATTCACATAAATCTTCAATAATACAGCTACCACATCTGGGTTTTCTTGCGATGCAGGTATAACGTCCGTGTAATATTAACCAATGATGCACGTCGACTTTAAATTCTTTTGGGATCACTTTTAATAATTTTTGCTCTACTTGATCTACATTCTTACCCATAGCAAGCTTAGTGCGATTCGCAACGCGAAAAATATGTGTATCTACCGCGATAGTTGGCCATCCAAAAGCCGTATTTAAGACCACATTCGCTGTTTTTCGACCTACGCCAGGTAATGCCTCTAATGCTTCTCTATTTTCAGGCACGATGCTGTTATGGAGCTCAATTAGCATCTTGCATGCTTTGATAACATTACGCGCTTTAGTGTTATATAAACCAATTGTTTTAATATATTCTTTTAAGCCATTTTCACCTAAGGCATAAATCGCCTGCGCCGTATTGGCTATGGGAAATAACTTATCAGTTGCTTTATTAACGCTGACATCAGTTGCTTGTGCCGATAGGGTGACGGCTACGAGTAATTCAAAGGGACTACTGTAATTTAACTCTGTCTCTGGATGCGGGTTCTGATCGCGTAGACGAGTGAGTAATGTGACGCGTTTTAATTGATTCATTTAACGCTCGAATTCACAGAGCAATGATTTAATGTACTCTTTTGTTTATTCTTCACTTTGTTATCGATACTATTTTTTAAAGCAAGGATAAGCCCCATAATAATAAACGCACCCGGTGGCAGAGCCGCTAATAAAAAGCTGGTATCACTACTGTATAAAGTGTAAGTCAGTGTTTTTGCCCAATCACCTAACAGGGTTTCAATACCATCAAACAGAGTCCCTTGCGCGAGTATTTCACGCACGGTGCCAAGCAACAGCAGAACCGCTGTAAAGCCTAGGCCCATGGTTAAACCATCAAAGGCTGCATGTGCGACACTATTTTTAGAGGCAAAGGCTTCGGCGCGCCCAATAATAATACAGTTGGTAACGATCAATGGAATAAAAATACCTAAGGAAAGGTAGAGCTCATAGGTAAATGCATTCATGAGCAGTTGTACACAGGTGACAAGAGATGCAATGATCATGACAAAAATTGGGATACGAATAGCTTTGGTGACATGATGGCGTATTAAGGAAATCAGCGTATTTGAAGCTATCAATACGAAGAGAGTGGCAATGCCGAGTCCCAGTGCATTGGTCATTGTGTTGGTTACGGCGAGCAAAGGACAAAGGCCCAGTAATTGCACTATACCGGGATTGTTTTTCCATAGTCCCTGTAGCAATAATTCTTTATACACAGACTTTTCTATTTCAGTAGGATTTTCGTTAATATCCGTATTTTCGTTAGACATTATTTACTCCCACAATTAGGTGCTTGATTAAAGAGGAAATCTCTATTTTTTTGAAAATAAATTAAGGCATCTCGGATCGCCAAAGTAACGGCGCGTGGGGTGATTGTGGCACCTGTAAAAGCGTCAATATCGCCTCCATACTTTTTAACTTCCCAGCGTTTTTCTTGTGAGTTTTGATAAGATTTACCTTTAAAAACATCGATCCAACGCGATTTGTTATATTGAATTTTATCACCGAGTCCCGGTGTTTCAGTATGATGTAATACACGAACACCCGCTAAAGTGCCATTTTCAAAAATACCGATTGCCAGTTTTATTTCGCCCGAATAGCCTCTAAACGTACTACTTTCTAACATTAATGCAACGGGAAGTTTAGATTTTTTAGCAACAAATACTTTTTGTTGTATGCCTTTACCCAGTAATTCTGAGTCTTCCACAAGGAAGCAACTATTGACGATATCATTGTCATAAAGTGAGGCGGGGATCAGCTGCTCTATTGTATTGAGTAATGCTTTTTCTTCTTGCTGCGCAATGATAGGTTTAGTGAGTTGATTCACAACGGCAACAGCGCCAGTACAGATAATAGCAAAACCGGCTAACAACAGTGCATTTTGGCGGATGGTAGATAGCATTATGAACGTTCTCCATAAACTTTAGGCTGGCTATAATAATCAATCAAAGGCACGCACATATTCGCCAGTAATACCGCAAAAGCAAGTGCATCAGGGTAACCGCCAACATTACGGATCAAAACAACCAGTAACGCGATAAGTAATGCATATATAATACGTCCTTTTTGTGTCGTTGAGGCGCTTACCGGATCGGTTAAGATAAAAAAGCAACCGAGCATAGTCGCACCAGATAAAAGATGGAAAACAGGGGTGGGATTTAAGTCTGGAGCGTAAGCAAAAGCCACAAAAGAGAAGAAAATCAGGCCTAATAAGAAGCTTAAAGGGATAGTGAATTGAATAATACGTTTATATAATAAAACACAGCCACCGAATAAAAAACCAACATTAACCCATTGAATTGCTTGCCATGATGAATGCTTAAAAATATCACTGCGCAGAATTTCAGGCATAATAAAACCTGAATTGAGTGCTGTTTTAGTGCTGTCGAGAGGGGTTGCCATGCTTAAACCATCAATATTGCTGGTTAATTGTTGCAATGAATAACCATCGGCAGTAAAGCCTGTGAAAATGCAGCGTAGCTGATCTAAAAAGGATATCTCAATACTTTGTAATTCATGCATGGGGAGCCATGATGTCATTTGTACGGGGAATGCTATCAATAAAAGTACGTAGGCTGCCATTGCCGGATTAAAAATATTTTGACCTAGGCCACCATAAAGCTGTTTTACAAAAACAATGGCAAAAACGCAGCCGATCACAACGACCCACCAAGGAGAAAGAGGGGGGATCGAGATGGCAATTAAAATGGCCGTTAATAATGCGGTGTTATCTTTTAGGATACGGGCAATCGGGCGTTTACGTAGGTGCAAAATCGCAGCTTCACTGAGTAACGCCGTTGCGGCCGCAATAAAAATCTGGATCAGATTGGAAAAACCAAAATAATAACTTTGTATTGCAACACCAGGAATTAAACAGAGTATAACCCAGCGCATAATTTCAGATGTTTTACGTTGACGACGTTGATGGGGAGAGCTTGCATTAATAAAAGCCATTATTTATGTTCCTTTTGTGCTGCTTTTTTAGCTTTAGCGCGGGCGATGACGATTGCTATTTTTTCTTTTTTTATTTGCAGGTCACTTTTATCTGCATCTTCTGTAACGCTATGCTTCATTTCATTTTCTAATTTATTTTGTTGATATTTTCGGGCTTGTGCTTTGCGCTCTTTGCGCTCTGCAATGATCTTTGTATTATCTATTTCTGTTGCTGGGGCTGTCGTATCGTCTTGTTTTATTGCATTTTGTCGGGCTTCTTTTTTGGTTTTTGCGCGGGCAATCGCAGCTGCTACGCTAGCTTTTCGAGGATCGATTAGCGCGTCATTACTTGTTGATTGTTCTGGCGCATGATCTACGCTTTGCTCGCTACTCTTTTCACTACTATTAATCTCATTATTATCCGCACTCTTATCCGCACTCTGCCGTGCTGATTTTTTAGCTTTTGCGCGCGCAATCGCAGCCGCAACGCCAGCTTTGCGAGGATCGATGGGTTCGTTATTACTATTTGATTGTTCAGGCGCAGGATCTACGCTTTGATTGCTACTTGCATCGGTATTTAACAGGGCTGCTTTTTTAGCTTTGGCGCGCGCAATCGCTGCTGCAACGCTGGCTTTTCGAGGATCGATGGGTTCGTTATTATTATTTGATTGTTCAGGCGCATGATCGACGCTTTGATTGCTACTTGTATCTGTATTTAACAGGGCTGCTTTTTTAGCTTTGGCGCGGGCAATCGCTGCAGCAACGCTGGCTTTTCGAGGATCGATGGGTTCGTTATTACTATTTGATTGTTCAGGCGCAGGATCGACGCTTTGATTGCTACTCGTATCTGTATTTAACAGGGCTGCTTTTTTAGCTTTGGCGCGGGCAATCGCAGCCGCTACGCCGGACTTTCTAAGATCGATGGGCGCATCATTACTATTAGATTGCGCTGGAATTGATGTTTGCTCAGCACTTTGTAGCGCTTCTTTTTTAGCTTTTGCACGCGCAAGGGCGTCTGCAATAATATCTTTGCCACCATTTTGTGCTTGCATTTGTGCTTTACGTTTCTCTGCTGCCAATTTGTGCTTAGCTTGCCTGTCGATTTTTGATTGGATCAGCCTCGCTTCGCGTTTTTCATGACGTTGACGTGCAATATCAGCTTGCTGACTTTCTTTTTTTGCGGTGTGTATTTCGGCTTTAGCAATACGATAATAATCAACAAGAGGGATAGTACTGGGGCACACAAAGGCGCAGATCCCACATTCAATACAAGAAGACAGGTTGTAAGCTTCTAATTTTTTATGATCTTGGTTTTTAGCGTACCAAAGTAGTTGTTGAGGCATCAGCTCTACAGGGCAAGCATCAGCACAATAAGAGCAACGAATACACGCTTGTTCTTGCTCCGCCTCTGGCATCTCTTGGATAGTTGGCGCAAGTATACAATTACATTTTTTTGTAATGGGGCTTTGTAAATCTTGGATAGTAAAGCCCATCATCGGGCCTCCAATGATCACTTTTTGATCTGCACTCGGATTAAAATGATATTTATCGAGTAGATATTGGATAGGTGTGCCAATACGCACACTGACATTACCTTTTTTAGCAATAGCATCCCCCGTTAGGGTGACAATACGAGATGTCAAAGGCTTGCCATCAATAAGCGCTTCTTTAATTGCGAAGACGGTGCCTATATTTTGCATCACAATACCCAAATCAGTCGGATGTCTACCGATGGGGGTTTGTTTTCCTGTAATGATTTCAATCAGTTGTTTTTCACTACCAGACGGATAAAGTGTCGGGATCTTACGAATAATAATATGATTTTTTGTGGTATTAAGCGCTTCGGTGAGGGCTTCTATCGCTTGGGGTTTATTGTCTTCAATGGCAATGATCGTGAGTTTTGGATTTAGAATGTGTTGCAATACATTGATGCCGGCAATAATTTCATTTGCATGCTCTTGCATTAAGCGATCATCCGCACTGATGTAAGGCTCGCATTCTGCTGCATTGATGAGCAATAATTGTGTCGCCTCATGGCCTTTAAGTTTTAAATGCGTTGGGAAACCCGCCCCCCCTAAGCCCACAATACCGGCTTTTTGAATTTCGTCGATGAGAAAGTGGCTACTTTGCTGCCAATAAGGCAGAGGCTTTTCAATGTTAATGTAACGATCTAGTGCATCTGTTTTTATGATCACTGATAACGAGCTAAGTCCCGATGGATGTAAATCAGGATGTTTTTCAATAGCAACCACCACGCCAGAGCTACTGGCATGTTGCACCGCCATACCCGAATAAAGTTTCGTGAGTGCTTGGCCTTTTAATACACTATCACCGACATTAACCAGCAACTCGGGAACCTGTCCACGGTGTTCAACACTTATCACTAAAAAAGGTGCAATACCGGCATCTTCAATACTCGACTGATTACTTTGCTGTTTGTTTTCATCGGGGTGAATGCCTCCGTGAAATTGCCACAGCCGGCCAGCGTTAATATGCTTTAATTGCTTATCACTGAGTCTATTATTATTATTTTTTTTCATATACATGCTTAGTATCAGTTTTAGTGGGGATACGCTCTAGATTCCATTGCCAATTGTGTGTGTTTAATGAGATAGGTAGCATATCAATACAATCTGTTGGGCAAGGTGCGACGCAAAGTTCACAGCCCGTACACTCATCAGTGATCACGGTATGCATTTGCCTTGTCGCCCCTAAAATGGCATCCACTGGACACGCTTGAATACATTTAGTACAACCAATACATTCATCTTCACGAATAAAAGCCAATAACTTAGGTTTTGTTTCACCTTCGAGGGCTGCGGGATCAAGACCCATTCTTTGCGCCAGTTGAATCATGACCGCTTCACCACCGGGGGGGCATTTATTAATTGCATCCCCATTGGCGATAGCTTGCGCATAGGGTTTACAACCTGGATAACCGCATTGGCCACATTGTGTTTGTGGTAAAAGGGCATCAAGCTCTTCAACAATAGGATCAGATTTAACTTTAAAACGGATCGATGAGTAGCCTAATAACACCCCAAAAATCGCACCTAATAAGCCGAGTGTAAAAATGGCAATTGCAATATTTATAAGCATTTTGTTTGTTCCATCATTTGATCAGACCTGTGAAACCCATAAAGGCGAGGGCCATTAACCCGGCTGTGATCATTGCAATTGAGGAGCCTTGAAAAGGTAAGGGTACGTCAGAGGCGGCTAAACGTTCGCGCATGGATGAAAATAGAACTAAAACCAGAGAAAAACCAACGCCAGCACTAAAGCCATAAACAATCGATTCAACAAAATTGTGCTCGGCATTAATATTAAGTAATGCCAAGCCTAAAATGGCACAATTTGTGGTGATCAAAGGCAGGAAAATACCTAACAGTCGATATAAAGTGGGACTGGTTTTATGCATGACCATTTCTGTAAATTGTACAACAACGGCGATAACGAGAATAAAGCTTAAGGTTTGCAAATACATTAAATGCAGAGGCTGCAAAAGGTAGCTATTTACAATATAGGATAAGGCTGCTGTTAATGTTAAAACAAACGTCGTCGCAAAGGACATACCCACCGCGGTTTCAACTTTATTTGAGACGCCCATAACTGGGCATAAGCCAAGAAATTTGACTAACACAAAGTTATTGACGAGCACGGTGCCAAAAAAGAGTAAAAAATAATCAGTCATTAGAGTGTGATCCGGAGCGGGTTAGAATTGTTTTACCATCAGTAGAATTAATTATACCAAACTACTCCGCTAATAATAACAAGTGCACTAAGATTTTTTATTTATATTTTTTTTGAGCGTGAGTCATCACTATCAATAGATGTAAACGTGAATTAATAGGTACAAAAAGTGCAAGTAAAATCTTCTAAATTTAGATATATTTTTACATCTCAAAAAAGTTGATATGCATCAACATATCTATATGTAGTGTTATGTATAATCCTGCACCACAAGATGTAGTGTTACTTACTGTTTGGAGTCAAAAATGAAACCTGTAGTTATTAAGCGAGATGGTAGTCAAGTTCCTTTTAATGCATTGCGTATCGCAGAAGCGATTTTAAAAGCATCTGGGGCCGCACGTTGTAAAGACGTCGATGCATTTGCAATAGCCAAAGAGGTTGAGTTGCGTCTACAGGGACAAAAAGAAGTAGATATTCATCATATTCAAGATGCGGTTGAAGCAAGCTTGATGAAAAGTGGTCATATTGAATTAGCACGAGTCTATATTGAATATCGCCATGACAGAGATATCGCCCGAGAACGTAAAAGCCAACTAAATAGTGAAATACATGGCCTGATTGAGCAAAGTAATGCGTCACTATTAAATGAGAATGCTAATAAAGACAGTAAAGTGATTCCAACGCAGCGCGACTTACTTGCGGGTATCGTCGCCAAGCATTATGCCAAATCTTATATTTTACCTCGTGACGTTGTGCGCGCTCATGAAGCCGGTGAAATACATTACCATGATCTCGATTATGCGCCTTTTTTCCCGATGTTTAACTGTATGCTTATTGATGTTAAAGGCATGTTTACCCAAGGTTTTAAAATGGGTAACGCTGAAATAGAAGAGCCTAAATCAATTTCAACCGCAACGGCGGTAACCGCGCAAATTATAGCGCAGGTCGCAAGCCACATTTATGGTGGCACAACGATTAATGGTATCGATACGACACTTGCGCCTTATGTCACTAAAAGTCACCAAAAACATTTAGCAACAGCGAAAAAATGGGGCATTAAAGACGTCGAAGAATATGCGATCGCACAAACAGAAAAAGAATGTTACGACGCATTTCAATCGCTTGAGTATGAAGTAAATACGTTACATACCGCCAATGGGCAGACTCCCTTTGTGACTTTCGGTTTTGGTTTAGGTACTTCATGGGAAGCGCGATTAATTCAAACCTCTATTTTTAAAATTCGCATGGCAGGTTTAGGTAAAAACAAAAAAACGGCTGTTTTCCCTAAATTAGTGTTTGCGATAAAAGAGGGATTGAACTTAAAACCTAATGATGCCAACTATGATATTAAACAACTTGCCCTAGAGTGTGCATCAAAACGTATGTACCCAGATATTTTAAACTTTGATAAAGTGGTTTCGGTAACAGGATCGTTTAAAACGCCTATGGGTTGTCGTAGTTTCTTAGGTACCTATGAAGAAAATGGTGAGCTTATTCATGATGGACGTAATAACTTAGGTGTGGTGAGTATTAATTTGCCTCGCGTTGCATTACAAGCTAACGGCGATGAAAAACAATTTTATGTATTATTAGATGCCAGTTTGAAAATTGCTAAAAAAGCATTGGATACACGTATAGAACGTTTGTCAGACGTGAAAGCGAGCGTTGCACCTATCTTATATATGGAAGGGGCTTGTGGTGTGCGTTTAAAAGCGGACGACTGTGTCGCTGATATCTTTAAAAATGGACGCGCTTCAATTTCACTGGGTTATATTGGCGTGCATGAGGCGAGTAATGCCTTATTTGGTATTGAAAAAGATCTTTTTGATGATCCTATCAAACAAGAAAAAGCATTAAAAATGGTGCAATATTTAAAACAAGCCACCGAGGGTTGGACGCAAGAAAGTGGTTATGCATTTAGTTTATATTCCACACCTTCTGAAAACTTATGCGACCGTTTTTGCCGCCTAGATGCAAAACAGTTCGGTATCATTAAAGGTGTGACGGATAAAGGCTATTACACCAACAGTTTTCACCTAGATGTTGAAAAAGCAGTTAACCCGTACGATAAATTAGACTTTGAAATGCGTTATCCTGACATCGCAAGTGGCGGGTTTATTTGCTACGGCGAGTATCCAAATATGCAAAACAACTTAAAAGCGTTAGAGGATGTTTGGGATTATAGTTACAGCCGCGTGCCTTATTACGGGACCAATACACCCATAGATGACTGTTATGAGTGTGGTTTTCATGGTGAGTTTGATTGTACCAGTAAAGGCTTTGTTTGCCCTAGTTGTGGCAATTCAGATGCTGAAAAAGTATCTGTTATTCGCCGTGTTTGTGGCTATTTAGGTAGCCCCGATGCGCGCCCGTTTAATGAAGGTAAACAAGAAGAAGTGAAACGTAGGGTAAAACATTTATAATGAATTATGGTCAGTATTACCCGGTAGATGTGATAAATGGAGTGGGCACGCGTTGCACTCTTTTTGTCTCGGGTTGCGTGCATGCATGTCGAGGTTGCTACAATAAATCAACGTGGTCTCTTTGCTCTGGTCATCTATTTGATATGGCAATGGAAGATCAAATCATTAAAGATTTAAACGATACGCGTATAAAAAAGCAAGGGTTAACCCTGTCTGGAGGCGATCCTTTGCACCCTTTAAATATAGATGCCGTCTTACAACTGGTGCAACGCGTTAAAGCGCAATGTATTGATAAAGATATTTGGGTTTGGACGGGTTATAAACGGGATGAACTCGATGCGCGCCAGCGACAAGTATTAACCTATATTGATGTGTTGATAGATGGAAAATTTATTCAAGAACTCGCTGATCCCAATTTAGCTTGGCGAGGTAGTTCTAATCAAATCATTCATTATTTATAAAGTTATCATTTAGTAATAGATGCCTCCAAAAAAGCCTTTTGTACTTACAAAAGGCTTTTTTGTTATTGAGCCCGGAGTCTGAAAGTGAAGATAATAAGATGCGGATCATATTAACCATATAAAATAGAATACACTGACTTCCATTGTCGAAAATGTTAACTACGCTTAAACACATTATTGGCAAGTAGGAAGATTAACATGGCAAGTATGATTGAAACTGTAGATAAACGCACCAATTTAGTGGGACAAAATCGACTAGAATTATTACTCTTTCAATTACAGGGTAACCAATTATTTGCAATAAATGTGTTTAAAGTTAAAGAGGTGGTACCGATGCCTCGTTTAAATAAATTACCTAATGCACATGAAAAAATAATCGGGATTGCGACGATCCGAGGCGAATCTATTCCGGTGATTAATTTACGTGAAGCCATTGGTTTTCGCCCGTTGGAGATGACGGCAGAATGTAACTTGATCATCACTGAATACAACCGCACCGTGCAAGGATTTTTGGTGGGTAAAGTCGATCGCATTATCAATATGACGTGGGGAGAGATAATGCATCCGCCGACAGGCGTGGGCCGAAATCATTATTTAACAGCGCTAACACGTATTGAGCACCCGGATCACACCGAATTAGTCGAAATTATTGATGTTGAAAAAGTATTAGCTGAAATTGTTAATTATCAATACTCTATTTCTGACGGCGTCGTTGATGATGAAATAAAAGAGGAATTTCAGGGCATTAAAATATTGCATGCAGATGATTCATCAACCGCGCGTAAACAAGTTTCTACGACACTTGCGCAATTAGGTGTTGAAATTATACCGGCTTGCGATGGGCAACAAGCGCTGACTATATTATTAGGCTGGGTTGAGGAAGGTAAGAAGATAGAAGATGAAATTTTAATGTTGATAACAGATGCAGAAATGCCCATCATGGATGGTTATCGTTTGACCTCAGAAATACGTAAGCATCCAGAACTTAAAGACATATATATTGTATTAAATACGTCGCTAAGTGGCAGTTTTAATCAGGCCATGGTAGATAAAGTGGGCTGTAATGCGCTTTTATCTAAATTTCAACCGGATCTTTTAGTCAAATCGGTACAAAAAAGATTAAAAATAAAACTTGGTAAAGAGAGTGATGACGAAGATGTAGAAGAATAAAAAGGCGTTTATTGATGGAAAAAAAAGGTAATTTATATTACCTTTTTTTATGGGTGAAGATAAAATATTTTTTAAATAAAGGCTACGCCGTTGTATTTTCAATGATGATATTCTCCTTTTCTATTGCACATTAGAGTCGAGGACATTAACCTAAGGATCTTCATCCACAGTAAAATGTTTTCGTAACATCAATAAATAAGACTAAACTGAAATATGAGTGATAAGAATTCGGTACAAACAGGTAATAGTCCGGCAGTACTAGATAAACTAGAAACAAAATTACAGCCACCCGCAATGTATAACGTGTTATTACATAACGATGATTATACGCCGATGGATTTTGTGATAGATGTGTTGCAACGTTTTTTCCAATTAAGTACGGATAAAGCAACGCAAATAATGTTAGATGTTCATTATCATGACATTGGTATTTGTGGCACATTTAGTGCTGAGATAGCAGAAACAAAAGTGATGCAAGTGATGAATTATGCGCAGGAAAATGAACATCCATTACGTTGTTCAATGCAAAAAAACGCATAATTGAATATTAATGAGATCCAACTTTGCACCCATGGAGGCAATTATGTTAGATAAGCCATTAGAAAACAGTTTAGATTTAGCCTTTCGTTTCGCATTTGAAAAATCGCATGAGTTTATGACGGTAGAGCATTTGTTATTGGCTTTATTAGAAAATCAAGAAAGTAAGGCCTTATTAAAAGCCTGCTCAGTTGATTTAGGTGCGTTACATCTCGATCTTGTTGCGTTTCTTGAAAATAGCCCCGTTCGCCCAGAAGTACTTACCCATGAAATAGAAATACAACCCACTATCGCTTTTGAGCGCGTATTACAACGTGCTATTTTTCATGTGCAGTCATCAGGTCATACCGATGTTTCTGCAAATAGTGTGCTGGTGGCTATTTTTAGTGAGCAAGAATCACATGCCGTTTTTCTCCTTAAAAGAGCCAAACTGACGCGTTTAGATGTGGTTAACTATATATCACATGGAATGATTGCGCCGATCGAAGACGCATCTATGGCTATTTATCAGCAACAAAGTACGGAAAAAGTCATTGAAGAGCATGAAGAGTTAGCTTTCACTATTAACTTGAATGAACAAGTCGAAGCAGGGCATATTGACCCTTTAATTGGCCGTGATAAAGAAGTTGAACGTTGTATTCAAATATTATGTCGTCGACGTAAAAACAACCCATTATTAGTGGGCGAAGCTGGCGTCGGAAAAACGGCGATAGCAGAAGGCCTTGCTTATCGGATTGTACATGGTGATGTTCCTGATGTGATTTCAGATAACATTATTTACAGTTTAGATATGGGGGCATTACTTGCTGGCACTAAATATCGAGGTGAATTTGAGCAGCGCTTTAAGAAAGTACTAACGCAACTTGAACTTGAAAAAAATTCAATTTTATTTATTGATGAGATCCATACGATCATTGGTGCAGGGGCTGCAACAGGTGGGCAACTTGATGCTGCAAACTTACTTAAACCTTTGCTAAGTAGCGGTAAATTACGCTGTATGGGATCAACAACCTACCAAGAGTACGGACAAGTTTTTGAAAAGGAGCATGCACTATCACGTCGCTTCCAAAAAATAGATGTATTAGAGCCCTCTGTTAAAGAAACAGCTGAGATATTATTAGGATTACGCTCGCGTTATGAAGAGCATCATCAAATCCATTATACGACGAAAGCGTTAATGGCAGCTGCCGAGCTCAGTGCTAAATATATTAATGATAGATATCTTCCCGATAAGGCGATAGATGTGATTGATGAAGCAGGCTCTAAAATGCGATTACTGCCTGCGAGTCAACGTAAAAAAAATGTTGATGTGGCAGAGATAGAAGAGATCATTGCTAAAATAGCGCGTATTCCGCAAAACTCAGTAAGCAGTTCAGATAAAGAGCAACTCTCAAAATTATCCGAACGTTTAAAAATGACCGTTTTCGGTCAAAATGAAGCGATAGAAGTGTTAACCGATGCGATACATTTAAGTCGTTCTGGTCTAACGGATGAGAAAAAACCGGTAGGCTCTTTTCTTTTTGCTGGGCCAACTGGCGTCGGGAAAACTGAAGTTACTCAACAATTAGCGAATATTTTAGGCGTTGAATTATTACGCTTTGATATGTCTGAATATATGGAAAAGCATACCGTATCACGCTTATTAGGAGCGCCTCCTGGTTATGTAGGACACGAACAAGCTGGATTGTTGACCGACGCGGTGTCAAAGCACCCTTATGCGGTTCTGCTATTAGATGAAATAGAAAAAGCACACAGTGATATTTATAATATTTTATTGCAGGTGATGGATCACGGTACATTAACCGACAATAATGGCCGTAAGGCTGACTTTAGAAATATCATTCTGGTATTAACCACCAATGCGGGAGTGCGCGAAACTAACAAAACGGCGATAGGTTTTAATGATCAAGACAGTTCATTACAAGCGATGGATGAAATTGAAAAATTATTTGCGCCCGAGTTTCGTAATCGTTTAGATAATATTATTTGGTTTAATCATCTCGATATCGATGTTATTGCTCGCGTTGTTGATAAATTTTTGGTGCAATTACAAGCTCAGTTAGATAAAAAACAGATCTCATTAGATATTAATAATGACGTGCGTCAATGGCTTGCAAAAAAAGGTTATGATCGCACGATGGGCGCTCGTCCTATGGCGCGTTTGATCCAAGAGCGTATAAAAAAACCATTGGCTAATGAAATCTTATTCGGACAGTTACAAAAAGGGGGGAGTGTGACCGTATCACTTAACTCGGGAACGGATAAAATTGAGTTTAGTTATACTAATGAGTTGATTTTAAGTTAAGTTAGGTTTAGAAAAGTAAAAAACCAGCAATGCTGGTTTTTTTTTGACTTTAAGTCAGCGCGAGACGAACGATTAACGTGCGCGGAATACAATACGGCCTTTTGAAAGGTCATAAGGTGTTAATTGCACTGTGACTTTATCGCCAGTAAGGATGCGAATGTAGTTTTTACGCATTTTACCAGAAATATGCGCTGTTACCATGTGGCCATTTTCTAATTCTACACGGAACATTGTGTTAGGCAGCGTATCCATGATCGTGCCTTGCATTTCAATACTATCTTCTTTTGCCATTCTTGGTGGATCCTTTGTCTTCGATATGACCCTCAATGATTTTTGAGGTTTATACCTATTATTATAGTCAAATAGTGGGTATATATGCTTTCAATCGGCGCATCATGCCAGAATAATGACTTAGGGTAAAGGTTTGTTGCTTATTTATTAATCCAATTTGCGCAAATAAGCATTAGTCGAAGCTTAACCATAAACCGTTAATAAAGCGCTGATGCGGATTAAACTGTGTTTTGTAATTCATTTTTTGACAATTTTTGATGTAATAGCCTAAATATAAATATTCTATATTTAGGTCCTTTGCCAGTGCGAGTTGTTTCAATATAGCAAATTTGCCCAAAGAAACGGACTGATAGAGTGGATCGTAAAAACAATAGACCGCACTCCATGCACTATTAGGCAGCGTCCCGATTTTATCTGTGACGCTGACCGCAATCAACTTTTTATCGTCATAAATTTCGATAAAAATCATATCGCACCAAACCGATGCTAGAAAACCGCTATATTGCTCATAGGTCGCAGGGTACATATCGCCATCTTTATGTATTGTATCAATGTAGCGTTGATACAGTGAGAAGTATTCCGGTTTATTCTTTTTGCTTATTTTCACTTTAAAGTGTTGGTTTTTATTCAGTAAACGTTTTTGACTGCGAGATAAAATAAATTCACTGACATTGATGCGTAGCGATTGGCATTCTTGGCATTGCTCACAGTCCGGACGATAAATTTGCTCTCCGCTGCGTCTAAATCCATTTTGAAGGAGAATTGGGTAATATGTATTTGCATTTTGAAAGGGCTCTACTAGCATCATTAGGCGTGTGGATTTATTTGCTAAATAAGCGCAAGTAAAGGGCTGGGTTACATGCATATTTAATGATCTTAATTGAGTGCTCAATGTACACCTGCTATTCTAAAAGGCTTGAAAATTAGAGTAAGGATAGAGATAGATGAAGGTGCAAGCAATAATAGAAGCAAAAATAAACACGCAGATAGATGTTGAATACTTAAATGTTGAAAATGAGAGTATGAGGCATGCCGTGCCACCTAATTCTGAAACACATTTCAAGGTGATTGTGAGTAGCTCTCAATTTATAGGGATGCCTTTGCTAGCGAGGCACCGTTTAATCAACGCTATTTTGGCGGAGCAATTAGCAGGGCCCATACATGCTCTCGCTTTGCATACTTATACACCCGAACAGTGGAGCCAAAAAAACAACATAGCCCCTATTTCAAGTGATTGTTTAGGTGGGGGTAAATAGTTTTTTTACAAAAAAGATAAAAATTATATGTTTGTTACTTTAATTTACATAAAATTTTGAACTTAGCACGAAAGCAATTGTTTTAGCGATGGAATCCCCCTATTTATAGTGGTATTATTGCAAATAATATTTTAGTTGAGTTGTTAAGAAATCGTTAATAAGTTGGTTAATAAGGTTACTTTAAGTAGTTAGATACGCGTATTTTAATTGCGTATAAAGTATTTAACTTTTCTTCCCGTAAACATAGTGCAAATAAATATGATTACTATCAAAAAAGGACTGGATCTTCCAATAAGTGGAGCGCCAGAGCAAATCATTCATAATGGTCCAACCATTACTGAAGTTGCTATACTGGGTGAAGAATATGTTGGTATGCGTCCGTCAATGGCAGTTAAAGTTGGCGATATTGTAAAGAAAGGTCAAGTTCTCTTCTTAGATAAGAAGAATGTTGGCGTTAAATTTACCGCTCCAGCATCCGGTGTAGTGAAAGAAATAAATCGTGGTGCCAAACGGGTTTTACAATCTGTTGTCATTTCAATCGAAGGTCAAGAAAACATATTATTCCCTACTTATGCAAGTTCTGAACTTGCACAAATAGCGCGTCAAGATATTGTTGATAACCTTGTTAATTCGGGAATGTGGACCGCTTTTCGCACCCGTCCATTTAGTAAAGTACCCGCGATTGATGCGCGACCTGCGTCTATTTTTGTAACGGCGATGGATACTAATCCTCTCGCAGCCAATGCGGCTTTGATTATTAATGATAATCAACAAGCTTTTATCGATGGTTTGTCGTTAATTGCTCAGCTTAGCGAAAGCAATGTTTACGTTTGTAAAGGTAGCGAAGCTCTACCAAGCTCGCCTCTTGATAACGTCATTGAAAAAGAATTTTCAGGCGTTCATCCTGCTGGACTTGCAGGAACACATATCCATTTTATTGATCCTGTCTCTGTTACTAAAAAAGTTTGGTCTATTAATTATCAAGATGTGATTGCGCTAGGTAAATTATTTGTAACGGGTGAACTTTATGTTGAGCGCGTTATCTCGTTAGCGGGCCCTGCGGTGAATAAACCTCGTTTATTACGTACGCAAATAGGTGCTTCCATTGTGCAGTTGACTGAAAATGAAATACACAGCGGTGAAGTGCGTGTTATTTCAGGATCTGTTTTATGTGGCGTTGTCGCACAAGGTGCACATGCGTATCTGGGTCGTTATCACAATCAAATTTCAGCCTTAATTGAAGGTTATGAGAAAGAATTATTTGGCTGGGGTGTCCCGGGATTCAATAAGCATTCCGTTGCCCGTGTTTTCCTTTCAACGTTAAATCGTGCCAAACGCTTTGCATTTACGACCACAACAGGTGGTAGTAAACGCGCTATGGTACCGATTGGTCAATATGAACGTATTATGCCACTTGATATTCTTCCCACTTTATTACTGCGTGACCTGATCGTAGAGGATACTGACTCTGCACAAGAATTAGGTTGTTTAGAATTAGACGAAGAAGATTTAGCGTTATGCACCTACGTATGTCCGGGTAAGTACGATTATGCCTCGATATTACGTAATAATCTCAGCAAAATCGAAAAGGAAGGCTAAGAATGAATCTTAAGAATATTCTTGAGAAAATGGAGCCCCATTTTGAAGCGGGGGGTCGTTATGAAAAATGGTATGCCCTGTTTGAAGCAACGGCTACATTTTTTTATACTCCGGGTCATGTTACCAAAGGACTCACTCACGTACGTGATAATTTAGATTTAAAACGTATGATGATTTTTGTTTGGATAGCGACTTTTCCAGCAATGTTTTTTGGTATGTACAATACCGGCGTGCAAGCTAATTTAGCGATTGCTAATGGTTTTGGTGCTATCGATGATTGGCGCCTGATCATATTAAACCTGCTAGGTGTAACGATGGGCGCAGGCACATCGTTGCTTGATAACTTCGTCTTTGGCGCGATGTATTTTATACCTATTTACGCGGTGACATTTATTGTCGGTGGTTTTTGGGAAGTTTTATTCGCCAGTGTACGTAAGCATGAAGTCAATGAAGGTTTCTTTGTTTCTTCTGTTTTATTTGCATTGATAGTGCCGGCAACGTTACCTCTTTGGCAGGTTGCACTTGGTATTACATTTGGTGTTGTTGTTGCCAAAGAAATTTTTGGTGGCACCGGGCGTAACTTTTTAAATCCAGCACTTGCTGGGCGTGCTTTCTTGTTTTTTGCTTATCCGACTAACATATCGGGTGATGCAGTTTGGACTGCGGTTGATGGCTTCTCTGGCGCAACATCATTAAGCATGGTCTCACAAGGTGGTATGGAGTCTTTGGCAAATTCAGGTCTTAGCTGGATGGACGCTTTCTTAGGTAACATGCAAGGCAGTATGGGTGAGGTGTCTACCTTAGCCATTTTAATCGGTGGTCTATTCATCGTCGCAACGGGGATTGCTTCTTGGCGTATTATTGCAGGTGTCATGATAGGTATGATTGCATTATCTACGATGTTTAACGGTATTGGCAGTGTAACGAACAATATGTTTGCATTACCTTGGTATTGGCATTTAGTAATGGGTGGCTTTGCTTTTGGTATGATATTTATGGCAACCGATCCCGTCTCTGCCTCCTTTACCAATAAAGGTAAATGGATGTACGGTATTTTGATAGGGGTAATGGCGGTGCTTATCCGTGTGCTTAATCCTGCTTTTCCAGAAGGCATGATGTTAGCCATTTTGTTTGCTAACTTATTTGCGCCATTGTTCGACTACTTTGTTGTACAAGGTAATATCAAACGGAGGTTATCTCGTGGCTAATCAACAAGAAACATTTTCACGCACTATATTAGTGGTGCTTGCTGTCTGTCTCGTGTGCTCGATCATAGTGGCGGGAGCCGCTGTTGGTTTACGTCCGTTACAAATAGCAAATAAAGCCAAGGATAAACAACAAAATATCTTAGCGGTTGCGGGCGTACACAACGATAAAACGATCACTGAAATATTTGCATCAAACATTCAAACTAAATTAGTTGATTTAGCAACGGGTGAATTTGTTAGTGACGATGCAAATTACGATCAGCGTCTGGCTGCAAAAGATCCTGCACGCAGTATCAAATTAAATGCAGATCAAAATGTAGCAAAAATTGGACGTAGAGCCAATCTTGCAACGGTGTATTTAGTGTCGGATGATAACGGTAAATTACAACGCATTATATTACCGATCCATGGCGCAGGCTTGTGGTCTACTATGTATGCCTTTGTTGCTATCCAAATGGACGGTAATACGATTGAAGATATCACCTATTATGAGCAAGGCGAAACGCCTGGACTGGGTGGTGAAGTTGAAAATCCTCGTTGGCGCGCATTATTTGTAGGTAAAAAGTTATTTGATGAAAATGGCAAACCTGCAATTAAAATAGTTAAAGGTGTCGCACCGGCTGATTCTATACATGAAATTGATGGCTTATCAGGCGCAACATTAACCAGTGTTGGGGTTCAACATTCCTTTACATTTTGGTTAGGAGAGTTAGGTTTTGGTCCTTTCTTGAATAAAGTACATCAAGGAGCGTTAAATAATGGCTAAATCAAGTGAATTAAGAGAGATCATAACCTCTCCGGTGGTGAGTAATAACCCGATTGCATTACAAGTGCTCGGTGTTTGTTCAGCGCTTGCAGTAACGTCTACATTAGAAACTGCGCTCGTAATGACAATGGCAGTATTGTTGGTAACGGCTTTCTCAAGCATGTTTATTTCAATGATCCGTAATTACATCCCCAATAGTGTACGTATTATTGTACAAATGGCGATCATCGCATCTTTGGTTATCGTTGTTGATCAAGTATTAAAAGCGTATGCCTTTGGTATTTCAAAGCAGCTATCTGTTTATGTTGGTTTGATCATTACCAATTGTATCGTGATGGGACGTGCAGAAGCCTTTGCAATGAAAAATAAGCCATTTGCAAGTTTTATGGATGGTGTTGGTAATGGTTTAGGTTACGGCTTTATTCTTATGCTAGTGGGCGGTTTCCGTGAGTTATTTGGCTCTGGTGCTTTATTTGGTATTGAAATCTTACCACTAACATCAAATGGTGGTTGGTACCAAAGTAATGGGTTGCTATTGCTTCCCCCGAGTGCCTTTTTTATTATTGGTGGTCTTATCTGGGCGATCCGCACGATCCGTCCAGATCAAGTTGAGCCCAAGGAGTAATTTAGATGGAACATTATCTTAGTTTATTTATTCGTTCTATTTTTATAGAAAATATGGCGTTAGCATTCTTTTTAGGCATGTGTACATTTTTGGCCGTGTCTAAAAAAGTAAAAACGTCAATGGGTTTGGGTATCGCAGTAATCGTGGTATTGGGTATCTCTGTCCCTGTAAATCAAATCATTTACTTTAATCTATTAGCACCAGGTGCATTGGCTTGGGCTGGATTTCCAGATGCGGATCTTAGCTTCTTAGGCTTTATTACCTTTATTGGTGTGATTGCAGCCTTAGTGCAAATATTAGAAATGATATTAGATAAGTATTTTCCTGTTTTATACCAAGCCTTAGGTATCTTTTTACCTTTGATCACTGTGAATTGTGCCATCTTTGGTGGTGTCGCATTTATGGTGCAACGTGAATATACATTACTTGAATCGGCTGTTTACGGTGTGGGTAGTGGTATTGGCTGGACGCTTGCGATTGTAGCGCTGGCGGGTATTCGTGAAAAAATGAAATATTCAGATGTGCCCGATGGTTTACGTGGATTAGGTATCACGTTTGTCACTGCAGGATTAATGGCGTTAGGGTTTATGTCATTTTCAGGTATTCAGTTGTAACTCAATAAAGGCATTTACGTATTTTATTGATACATAGGTAATTGCCTTGAAAGGTTAGATTATATTTATTGAATTTGGGGTCTTATCCCCGTAATACAAGGAACAAAGTCGATGGAAATATTTCTCGGCGTTGCCATGTTTACCATTATTGTCTTAGTGTTAGTTGTTATTATTCTAGCCGCTAAATCTAAGTTGGTAAGTACTGGTGATATTAAAATATCGATTAATGATGATGAAGATAAAAGTATCAGCACTCAAGCTGGCGGTAAGCTACTAGGTGCATTGGCTAATTCGGGTATCTTTGTATCATCAGCGTGTGGCGGTGGCGGTACGTGTGGCCAGTGTCGCGTTAAAATTAAATCTGGCGGTGGTGATATTTTACCGACTGAGCTGGATCATATTAGTAAAAAAGATGCCAAAGAAGGTGAGCGTTTAGCGTGTCAAGTAAGCGTTAAAGAAGATTTAACCATTGAACTACCCGAAGAGATTTTTGGGGTTAAAAAATGGGAATGTACGGTGCTTTCAAATGATAATAAAGCGACGTTTATTAAAGAGCTTAAATTACAAATTCCAGATGGCGAAACGGTACCGTTTAAAGCCGGTGGTTATATTCAAATTGAAGCGCCTGCGCATCATGTAAAATATAAAGATTATGAGATTGAAGCGCAATATCGTGGTGATTGGGAGCACTTTAAATTCTTTGATTTAGAGTCTAAAGTTGAAGATGACACTATTCGTGCTTATTCAATGGCTAACTATCCAGGTGAAGAAGGCATTATTATGCTTAATGTGCGTATAGCAACGCCTCCACCTCGCGACCTGTCTTTGCCTTGTGGTAAAATGTCATCTTATATTTTTAGTTTAAAAGAAGGTGATAAAGTCACAATATCTGGCCCGTTTGGTGAGTTTTTTGCGCAGCAAACTGAAAATGAAATGGTCTTTATTGGTGGTGGTGCTGGTATGGCGCCAATGCGTTCACACATTTTCGATCAATTCCGCCGTTTAGAGACGAAACGTAAAGTGAGTTTCTGGTACGGTGCTCGCTCTAAGCGTGAAATGTTTTATGTTGAAGACTTCGATCAAATCGCAGCTGAAAATGAAAACTTTTCTTGGAATGTGGCATTGAGTGACCCTCAGCCTGAAGATAATTGGGAAGGTTATACTGGCTTTATTCATAATGTATTGCTGGAAAACTATCTTAAAGATCATGAAGCGCCAGAGGATTGTGAGTTTTATATGTGTGGTCCACCTATCATGAATGCAGCGGTTATTGCGATGCTTAAAGATTTAGGTGTTGAAGACGAAAACATCATGCTTGATGATTTTGGTTGATTATTAATGATCCTGCGTATTAATAAATGGCTAGCCTTAATAGGGCTGGCCTTTTTCCTATCATCGTGTGCCAAAGTTGAGCCTGAAGTTGTACAACTTCAAGGTAATACGATGGGCACTTATTATAAAATTACTTTTGTATTAGATGCGGAGCAACAAAAGCAAGCGTCCTTTGCAAATACCCAATTAAAAGCGGCAATAGATAAACGCTTAGAATTGGTCAACGATCAAATGTCGACTTATCGAGTGCACTCTGAGCTTTCTTTGTTTAATCAAAGCAAACAATCTTTTGTTGTTTCAAAAGCGACTGCCTCGGTGGTTAAGGCTGCGTTAAAAATATTTAAAGAGTCGCAAGGCGCTTATGATATCAGTGTGGGGCCTTTGGTTAATTTATGGGGTTTTGGTCCTGATAAAAAACCGACAAAAGTCCCAACAGATAGCATGATTGCAACGCAAAAGACGCGTGTGGGCAGTCAATATTTGAGTGTACAAGGGACGACGTTACAAAAATCACTTCCTGACTTATATATTGATCTTTCATCGATTGCGAAAGGTTATGGCGTCGATGTAATAGCACAGTATTTACAATCATTAGGTATCAATAATTACTTGGTTGATATTGGTGGTGAGTTACGAGCTAACGGTATGAAGCCTGCTCAAAAGCCTTGGACGTTAGCGATTGAGCGCCCTACGCTAGGCCAAAATATTGAGCAAGTCATGCATATTGGTGATAATGCGGTGGCAACATCGGGTGATTATCGAAATTATTATGAATATGATGGGATCCGTTATTCTCATACTATCGATCCAAGTACGGGTAAACCTATTACTCATAAACTCGCATCGGTTACTGTTATTCATAAAAGCTGTATGTTGGCGGATGGTTATGCGACGGCAATTACCGTGCTGGGTCCTAAAGCCGGACTCGAATTTGCTAAAAAGCATCAATTAGCCGTATTCTTAATAGTAAAAGAAGGTGATAAATTTATTGAGTCATATACAGATGCATTTAAAAAATATTTAGTGACGGGAGCCCCATGATTTATTTTGTAGCCACATTTGTGGTGTTTTTAATGGTAATTTTAGGTATGTCCATTGGCTATATTTTTAATAAAAAAAGTATTGCTGGAAGTTGTGGTGGACTTGCTTCAGTGGGTATTGACAAAGAATGTGATTGTCCTGAACCCTGTGCTAAACGTAAACACAGAGACGCTGAAAGTGAACGCTTAGCTTTGCTTAACAAAGAAGAACGGATCTTATAAGTTATACCAAAGGAACTAAAAAGGTTACCCGTCTTGCTTGTTGAAATTATCTCTAGCTGCGTTGTGAGTTTTGAAGTGAGAACAACTATCTCCTGCAACTCACGCCTTGCTAGTGTTAATTTTTTCTGCGCAATACATGAAAACTTAATTAATTCCTTTGGTATTAAGCGTATTTTTTACGGCCTAAGTCAACTATAAACCTTGCTAGCTTATGCGGTGCAAGGTTTATTTTTTTGTAGCCAGCGATCTAATGCGTTGGCAAAAGCCTGTTTTTCTTTATCTGCAAACTTATTTTGTCCTCCGGTAATTTGTCCTATATCGCGCATTTCTTGTGCAAAATTACGCATTGCTAAACGTTGGCGAATATTCTCCGGCGTATAAAGTTCGCCTCGCGGGTTAAGCGCGCAAATTTTCAAGGCAACGAGTTCAGCAGCTAAAGGTATATCTTGAGTCACCACTAAGTCTTTGTCTGTGGCGTGTTGTAAAATGTAATTATCTGCCACATCGAAGCCTTGAGGTACCTGTACTCGTTTGATCAATGTACGTGTAGGTAAGGGGAGTGGACTATTGGCCACAAAGACAAGAGGGCACTGAGTACGCTGGCTTGCGCGTATAATAATATCCCTTACAGGGACCGGGCAAGCGTCTGCATCTATCCAAATTGTCATCTATATACTCATTATTATTAAAGAGCAATAATATAACATTAAAGGTGTGAGCAGTGCGAAGAGCTTTATGTAATGTGGAACAAATTGTATTTATTTTGTAAAAACATCTTCTTTTTATGTAAATAGACATTGACTATAACGTCTATGCATATATACTTTGTCGTAGCTTGAAAGTTCGTTTGATATTTATGTTTCAATGTTCCGTATTATGTACCGAATCCTATACTTCATAAGTAATAGCAACACTTCCAGCGAAAGTCCTTGATCAATCAAGGTTAATTTAGTCAATATAAATAGGATATAATTATGTCTACAACTACTACCGGTACAGTAAAATGGTTCAACGAATCTAAAGGCTTTGGTTTCATCGAGCAAGAAAATGGTCCTGACGTTTTTGCACATTTCTCTGCAATCGTAAGCAACGGTTTTAAAACTCTTGCTGAAGGCCAAAAAGTACAGTTTACTGTTACTCAAGGTCAAAAAGGTCCTCAAGCAGAAAACATCGTAGCGCTATAATATAGCCTCGATGGACTTTAAATAGTCCATTCTGAATTGATAAAAAAGGCGAGTCTCTGACTGGCCTTTTTTTATGCCTGTCGTAAAATTTCTTTTAAAATGAAGAGGTGGCTGTATACTGCCATTATTAATGGAAAATACTACTGGAGCTCCCCCTCATGCGTTTGTGCGATACCCATATAGAAGAATATTTAGACTCAGGGAAAATAGTCATAGAGCCTCGACCTGCAGAGAATGCTATCTCAGGTGTGAGTGTTGATATTCGCCTTGGTGATAAGTTTCGCGTGTTCAATGAACATAAAATGCCTTATATCGATCTTTCAGGGCCAAAAGAAGACGTCAATGCAGCACTTGATAAGATCATGAGTGACGAAATAATAATACCTGCGGATGAAGCTTTTTACCTGCACCCCGGTGAGCTTGCTCTTGCGGTGACGCTCGAAAAAGTGACGTTACCTGATAATATCGTGGGTTGGTTAGATGGTCGTTCATCATTAGCGCGCCTCGGCTTAATGGTGCACGTGACGGCGCATCGCATTGATCCAGGCTGGTCGGGTTGTATCGTGCTAGAATTTTATAACAGTGGTAAGTTACCACTTGCACTTCGCCCTGGGATGACAATTGGTGCGTTGAATTTTGAAACCTTATCAGCGCCAGCAGCTCGCCCGTATAATAAACGCGCCAATGCTAAATATAAAAATCAACAAGGCGCCGCTTCTAGCCGTATAAGCGAAGATAATTAAGCCATTAAAAGCTAAAATATCTTTAAAAGTAGCGTTATGCAACTAAGCGATGCCAGAGGGTATCGCTTTGAAGTTTATGACTGTCTTTTATTTAATAAAAGTGTTTAATAGTCATCACTTTCTTTTATTTTTCCGTATAAATGTGCTGCATTTTCATTGTTATCAATAACGTCATTCGAAGATGTTTTCTCGCTTGACGTTTTCTCGCTTGATGTTGCGCGCGGAGCTTGTTTAAATTGTACGGATGTTTTCTTAGGCTCACTCACCGTCACACTCGCAGTGCTCGTTTCTTCTTTATGATCTGCTTTTTTTACGCGCAGAATATTTCCCGCTAATTTATAGCCGTTTAACTTTTTAGCTGCCAGTTTAGCTTCACCCGGTTTTGGCATTTCGACAAAACCAAAGCCTTTTGATTTTCCTGTTTCTTTATCGAGTACTAGAGTGCAGTACTGCACTGTTCCAAACTCACTAAATAAACTTAATATTTTTTCTTCTGTACTTGCGATTGCAATATTGCGCACTAATAATTTCATAAAACACCACTCTTGATTAAATCGTTCTTATTGCGCATTGTAGCAAATATTTACACTTGCGCGTGAGACTTTCTCAATGCGATGACGAATAGTTTGCTAACTTTTACAATCGATCTCTCCCTGCATGCCGTATCAAGGTGCATTACCAGGCACTTGCTCGTTCGAGAGTCCTCCAAAGTGTAAACCCCAGTTTAAGGGGCTTTTATTTCATTATTTTTAATGAGGATATGCAACTTTAGGTGCGGCGAAGCGCAACGATGTGGCACTTATATGTGCTGTGGCATAGTGTCATAAAACCTGAATTTAAATCTTTCTGTTTCAATATTAAGCCGATAAGCAAAGCCTCATTAAGCTTATGGATTGACATGTTAAAGTCTTATGGCATATAAAGGGGAAGGGAGATGCATTAATAAGCCGATTTTGCTTACTGTGGGCAACAGAGGTATAATACGTCCTCGCTTTTTAAGCTGTCTTATACTTTTGGAAAACCATACCATGGCCGACGCTAAATTTTTAGAAGCCGTCAACAGTCGACGTACCTTCGCTATTATTTCTCACCCAGATGCGGGTAAAACAACGATCACTGAAAAAGTGTTACTTTTTGGTAATGCTTTGCAAAAAGCGGGTACCGTAAAAGGTAAAAAATCGGGACAGCATGCCAAATCGGATTGGATGGAAATAGAAAAAGAGCGTGGTATTTCAATCACGACGTCAGTGATGCAGTTTCCTTACAAAGATTGTGTTGTTAATTTACTTGATACTCCGGGCCATGAAGATTTCTCTGAAGATACTTACCGCACATTAACGGCCGTTGATTCTTGTTTAATGGTGATTGATTCTGCTAAAGGGGTTGAGCAACGTACGATAAAGCTAATGGAAGTGACGCGCTTACGTGATACACCCATTATTACTTTTATGAACAAGTGTGATCGAGATATTCGAGATCCTATCGATTTGATGGATGAAGTTGAAGACGTATTAAACATCGCTTGTGCACCGATCACATGGCCTATCGGTATGGGTAAAGAATTTAAAGGTGTATATCATCTTATCAATGATGAAGTTATTTTATATTCAACAGGTCAAGGTCATACTATTCAAGAGAGCCGTATAATTAAAGGTTTACATAATCCTGAATTAGACGATCTTTTACCATTACATATCGATATTTTACGTGATGAGATGGAGCTTGTATTGGGCGCGTCTAACAAGTTTGATTTAGACCTGTTTTTGAGTGGTGAGTTGACCCCCGTTTATTTTGGAACTGCATTAGGTAATTTTGGTGTGGATCATGTATTAGATGGTTTAACAAAATGGGCGCCTAAACCCTTATCACGCGTTACTAAGCAACGTATTGTCGAGCCAACGGAAGAAGTGTTTTCTGGCTTTATTTTTAAAATTCAAGCAAATATGGATCCTAAACATCGAGATCGTATCGCTTTTATGCGAATTTGTTCTGGTAAGTATGAAAAAGGCATGAAAATGCTGCATGTCCGTACGGGTAAAAAAATGAGTATTACAGATGCTGTGACCTTTATGGCTGGCGATCGTAGTACGACAGAAGAGTCATATTCGGGTGATATTATTGGCTTGCATAATCATGGCACAATTCAAATTGGTGATGCATTCACGTTAGGTGAAGAGTTGAAATTTACGGGGATCCCTAATTTTGCACCGGAAATGTTCCGCCGTATTCGTTTAAAAGATCCTTTAAAACAAAAACAATTATTAAAAGGTTTAATGCAACTTTCTGAAGAAGGGGCAGTACAAGTTTTCCGTCCTTTACGCAGTAATGATTTAATCGTTGGCGCAGTTGGTGTGTTGCAATTTGAAGTGGTCGTACAGCGTTTAAAATCAGAATATAAAGTGGATGCTATTTATGAAGGGATTGGTGTGGCAACGGCGCTTTGGGTAGACAGCGACGACACCCAAAAAATGGCAGAGTTTGAGAAAAAGGCATATGATAATTTAGCCTTAGATGGCAGTAACAATTTAACGTATGTTGCGCCGACAATGATAAATCTAAATCTTGCAATTGAACGTTATCCGGAAATTAACTTCCGTAAAACACGCGAGCACTAAGAGGAACGCCCAACGTGATGTTGGGCTTTTTTTTAGCTTTGTTTTATATGATATAAAGAGGCATGAATATGTTCATAGATAGCCATTGCCATCTTGATTTTAATTGTTTTAGCAAAAGCCTTTTGACGCTTTTAAATAAATTGCAGAAAAAAGAAATAACCAAAGTGCTTATTCCTGGCACACAAGCCAATGCTTGGGAGCAACTTGCTCAGCTCTCACAAAAGCATGAGATTATTTATTATGCATTGGGCTTGCATCCGCATTTTTTACATACCTATGAAGCAGGTGATCTGCTTAAGTTAAAAATACTTTTAAAAGAAGCCCCTAAAAAATGCGTCGCCCTTGGCGAAATTGGTTTAGATAAATTTGCAACGGCCACATCCCTTGAGCAAGAAACGATTTTTAGAGAGCAATTACAATTAGCAGAAAAATTTAAATTGCCTATCATCCTGCATTGCGTAAAAAAACAGGGCAGGGTATTAGAGATATTAAAATCGAGTCATTTTTCTCAAGGTGGTGTTTACCATGGATTTTCTGGCAGTCTCGAGGTTGCTAATGAATTTATCTCGTTGGGTTTTAAATTAGGGATTGGTGGGCTGATAACAAATCCAAAGGCGAAAAAAATACGTGAGTGCGTCGCGCATTTACCTTTAACGTCTTTTGTATTAGAGACCGATGCTCCGGATATGCTTTTATATCAGCAAAAAGAAAGTATCAACACGCCTTTAAGTATTATTCCTATTTTCGAGTGTATAAATAATCTACGTAATGAAGGCAAATATAGTATTAGTACACAACTTTATAAAAATACGTTAGCAATTTTCCCCAAAATCGGTGACTAAATATAAAAACCAGCGTAAAATGTAACTCTTTTAAAGTAGATAAAAACCGACATAAGGTGATTTTTAATGGTTCAATATCCAATGACAGCAACAGGTGCTGCAGCGTTACGTAAAGAGCTTGAGCGGTTAAAAAATGAAACTCGGCCTCGAATTGTTGCCGCAATTGCAGAAGCGCGTGAGCATGGTGATTTGAAAGAAAATGCGGAATATCACGCTGCAAGAGAGCAACAAGGATTTTGTGAAGGGCGTATTCAAGATATCGAAGCAAAACTTTCTCATGCACAAATTATAGATATCAATAAATTAGCGAATAACGGTAGAGTGATATTTGGAACGACTGTGACCATTGTTAATGTAGAAACGGATGAGGAAGTCACTTATAAAATAGTGGGTGATGATGAATCTGATATTAAATTAAATCTGATCTCAGTGAACTCACCGATTGCGCGTGGTTTGATAGGTAAGATGGTTGATGATGAATTAACGATCCAAACACCCGGTGGTGCTATTGAATATGAAATCATCAATGTTCAATATATTGCTTAGTACGAAAAAATAAAAACAAAAAAGCCCAGTATGACTGGGCTTTTTTATATTTCAAAAGTGTATTACTTACGAGGTAATTCCACTTTGTTCTCTTCGCTTTGACGGTATAAAACAACAACATGACCAATTTTGGTAATATTAATTGCTTCTGTTTCACGTACAATTGCATCGATGATTAATTGTTTCGTTTCACGATCGTCTGTTGCGATTTTTACTTTGATAAGTTCATGAAAACTAAGTGCGTTTTCAATTTCAGCGAGTACGCCTTCTGTTAAGCCATTTTGTCCAAGTAAGACAATCGGTTTAAGAGAATGGGCCAAGCTTTTCAGGTGCTTCTTTTGTTTATTTGATAAGTTCATACAAATTCTTTTATTTAAGGTTGAAAATAGGGCATTCTACCCTTAAATATTATACTTTACTATTTATAAAGGTGCAGGAAAAATTTAATGGGTAAAAAAGTTAATTCAGGGAATAATGCCCCTGGTGTTTTGAAAAAAAGTAGTTCGGGTAGCTCTAAGCGTTGGATGCAGGAGCATGTTAATGATTTTTATGTAAAAGAAGCAAATAGATTGGGCCTACGCTCACGTGCTGTTTTTAAATTAGACGAAATTAATAAGAAAGATAAGCTGATCCGATCTGGTATGACAGTCGTGGATTTAGGCGCAGCCCCTGGGAGTTGGTCGCAATGGTGTGTGGATACCGTTGGTTCACGCGGTAAAGTCATTGCGTGTGATATTTTAGCCATGGACTCGATTGCAGGTGTTGATTTTTTACAAGGCGATTTTCGAGATGAAGCGGTTTTACATGCATTATTGAAACGTATCGGCCCCCATAAATTGGATGTGGTGCTATCAGATATGTCGCCTAACATGAGTGGTAATGCGGCCATGGATCAGCCTAAATCGATGTATTTAGTCGAACTGGCACTTGAAATGTGCTCTGATGTCTTAAAAAAAGACGGTAGTTTTATTGTAAAGGTGTTTATGGGCGCTGATTTTGATACCTTTATGAAGGAAGTTAAAAAACGATTTAACGTCGTAAAAACGCGTAAACCAGATTCATCTCGTGCACGCTCTCGAGAAGTGTATCTAGTGGCGACAGGTTTTAAAGCGTGATGCAAAAAATGTCATATTATGGCGAAATATATAGTAGCGACTCTTTTTAAACTGTAGTAGTCTATAGTTGAATTTTATTTATTAATTACGAGGTTTACATCTTGAACGACATGGCAAAAAACCTGATATTGTGGTTGGTGATCGCAGTAGTCTTAATGTCTTTATTCCAAGGTTTTGGATCAGATAGTACTAAGCAATCCGCAATGGATTACACCACTTTTGTAAAAGAAGTAAGCCAAGGCCAGATCCAACAAGTTAAAATCGATGGCCCCGTGATCAGTGGTATAAAAAGCAATCAAAGTGAGTTTGTGACTTATATACCGGCACCGGATTTAGATTTACTTAATGATTTAATCAAAAACAATGTAAAAGTAGAAGGTCAAGCACCGGAAGAAACCAGTTTCTTAGCCTCTATATTTGTTTCTTGGTTCCCGATGCTTCTTCTTATCGGTGTTTGGGTCTTCTTTATGCGTAATATGCAAGGTGGCGGTAAAGGTGGCGCTATGTCATTTGGTAAGAGTAAAGCCAAATTGATGGGTGAAGACCAAATCAAAACGACGTTTGCAGATGTTGCAGGTTGTGATGAAGCCAAAGAGGACGTGAAAGAATTAGTTGATTACTTAAAAGATTCAACAAAATTCCAACGACTTGGTGGGCGTATTCCAACTGGCGTATTATTAGTGGGTCCTCCTGGAACAGGTAAAACATTACTTGCAAAAGCAATTGCAGGTGAAGCTAAAGTACCTTTCTTTGCAATATCGGGATCTGATTTTGTTGAAATGTTCGTCGGTGTCGGTGCATCTCGTGTGCGTGACATGTTTGAACAAGCTAAAAAATCAGCGCCATGTATTATCTTTATCGATGAAATTGATGCGGTTGGCCGTCAACGTGGCTCAGGCATGGGTGGCGGTAATGATGAACGTGAGCAAACGTTAAACCAATTATTGGTTGAAATGGATGGTTTTGAAGGCAATGAAGGCGTGATTGTCATTGCAGCTACAAATAGACCAGACGTTTTAGATGCAGCGCTACTGCGCCCAGGACGTTTTGATCGCCAAGTTATGGTGGCATTACCGGACGTACGTGGACGTGAACAAATTCTTAATGTACATATGCGTAAAGTACCATTGGCTGACGATGTGAAATCTAAAATATTAGCACGTGGCACACCGGGTTTTTCAGGTGCAGATTTAGCGAATTTAGTGAATGAAGCTGCATTATTTGCCGCCCGTGGTAATAAACGTGTGATCAATAGTGATGATTTCGAGCAAGCTCGCGATAAAATCCTGATGGGTGCAGAGCGTCGTAGTTTAGTGATGCGTGAAGAAGACAAAGAGTCGACTGCATATCATGAAGCGGGACATGCTATTGTGGCGCGATTAGTGCCAAAACATCACCCTATTCATAAAGTGACTATCATCCCTCGTGGACGCTCACTAGGTGTGACACAATTTTTACCAGAAGGTGACCAAATTAGCCAAAACCGTTTAGAGCTGGAAAGTAGTATTTCAGTCGCATATGGTGGCCGAATTGCAGAAGAGCTTATTTACGGTAAAGATAGAGTTTCAACTGGCGCGTCACAAGATATTAAACAAGCGTCTTCGATTGCACGTGCAATGGTAACGGAATGGGGTTTCTCTGAAAAATTAGGTCCTATTTTATTAATAGCTGAGCCGAACTCATTACGTTCAAATACTATTTCATCTGAGACGGGTAAAATCATTGATGATGAAGTAAAAGCCTTTGTTGAAGTTAACTATGCGCGCGCTTATAAATACTTAGCGGATAATCTTGATATTTTACATGCAATGAAAGATGCGTTAATGAAATATGAAACGATTGATGCGCATCAGGTAGATGATTTGATGCAACGCATTACAGTGCGTGCGCCTGTCGATTGGAACGATGACGTAGAAATTAAAGATCAAGATGCAGAGTCTTCTGACGAAGAGACTGTTAAAGATGAGCCGATAAAAAATAGCGAAGCAGAAAAAGAGGCTGAGCCTCAGAAAAATGAAAGTACAGGCGCAGACGACCAAAAAGATGGTGATAAACAATAAGTCTAAGCTCCGTAAAAAAAACCTAAGCTTGGCTTAGGTTTTTTTTTATGTGTGCATAAAAGAAGTAGAAATAATATGTGGTTAAGAAGTGGAGAGAAGGGGCTTGATTTAAGTGTTGCTCAGGTCATGGGGATTTTAAATGTAACACCCGACTCCTTTTCTGATGGCGGTAAGTTTAAGCAACTCGATACGGCTCTAAAGCGAGCGCTTGAAATGGTTGAACAAGGCGCAACTATTATTGATGTGGGTGGCGAATCGACTCGCCCTGGTGCGCCAGATGTAAGTGTCGATGAAGAATTAGCACGCGTCGTGCCTATTATTGAAAAAATCAAAGAATACAGCGACTGTTGGATATCTATTGATACCAGTAAAGCCCCTGTGATGCTTGCTAGCGTGCAAGCGGGCGCTTCGATGATCAATGATGTATGTGCGTTACAAAACGCCGGTGCTCTGCAAGCGGCTGCTGACGCCAATGTACCGGTCTGTTTAATGCACATGCAAGGCGCGCCGAGAACAATGCAAAGTGCACCTCGCTATGCTAATCTGTGCCTAGATGTAAAAACGTTTTTAGAACAACGTGTTGAGGCTTGTTTGCAGGCAGGTATAAAAAAAGATCATATTATTCTAGATTTAGGTTTTGGTTTTGGTAAAACAATGGATCATAATTTTGCTTTACTCAATGCAACACATGAATTTGTGGCATTAGGCTATCCCGTATTGACAGGGTTATCTCGAAAATCCATGTTTGCTCAATTATTAAATCGTCCATTATCTGAACGTTTAGCCGCTAGCCTTGCTGGGGCAATGATTGCTGTGCAACAAGGCTCTAAAATAATACGTGTTCACGATGTAAGTGCGACGATGGATGTCATTAACGTTTTAAATAAAGTTAACTCTTTTAATAAATAAGAAGAAGATAAGCATGGAAAAAAAATATTTCGGTACGGATGGTATTCGCGGCAAAGTTGGTGAATCATGGATCACACCTGAATTTGCACTTAAGTTAGGTTGGGCTGCTGGGCGCGTTCTTGCAAAGTCAGGGACTAAAAAAGTCTTGATTGGTAAAGATCCGCGTATATCAGGTTATATGCTTGAAGCAGCCTTACAAGCGGGCCTAACGGCCGCCGGTTTACGCCCGGTATTGCTTGGCCCTATGCCAACACCTGCGGTCGCTTATTTAACGCATACATTCAGGGCCGCTGCCGGAATCGTTATTAGTGCGTCGCATAATCCATATTATGACAATGGTATTAAATTCTTTAATGCGCAAGGTACTAAATTATCTGAGCAAGTAGAGCTTGAAATTGAAGCTGAAATTGAAAAAGAATTAAAATGTGTGCCATCGAGTGAGTTAGGTAAAGCTTACCGTATTGATGATGCAGCAGGGCGTTATATTGAATTTTGTAAAAGTACTTTTCCCACACAACAGAGCTTAGACGGCTTTAAAATCGTTGTTGATTGCGCCAATGGTGCAACCTATCATATTGCGCCACTCGTACTTAATGAATTAGGGGCGGAGGTTATCGCCATGGGCGTTGAGCCTGATGGTGTGAATATTAACCTGAATTGTGGTGCGACGAGCATGCAGGCTATTTCTGAGCGCGTCGTACAAGAAAAAGCAGATTTTGGTATCGCGTATGATGGTGATGGCGATCGCGTGATGATGGTTGATCATACGGGATATATTCTCGATGGTGATGAGTTACTTTATATTATTGCGCGTGATAAATTACGTAATGGTACATTACAAGGTGGCGTTGTTGGCACTAAAATGTCGAATTTAGGTTTAGAGCTTGCACTTAAAGAATTAGGGATCCCTTTTGAGCGTAGTGATGTGGGCGATCGTCATGTGATGGAGCTTATGAAGAAAAATAACTGGTCTATTGGGGCTGAAAATTCAGGGCATGTTATTTGCTCTGAATATTTAGAAACAGGCGATGGAATAGTCTCTGGCTTACAAGTCATTGCAGCGATGAAAAGTAGCCGTTTAACGCTAAATGAATTGCGTCAAGGGATGCACAAGTTCCCTCAGGTCATGCTAAACATTCGCTTTAATAGTGATATTGACCCTTTACAAGATGAAGACGTGCTCGCAGAGCAAGCTCGTATTCAAACGCTACTAGCGGGTAAAGGGCGAGTATTATTACGAAAATCAGGGACTGAGCCCGTTTTTAGAGTGATGGTAGAGTCTGATGAATCGCAAGAAGTGGTGCATGGTTATGCACAAGCAATTGCAGATAAAGTAAAAGTTTAATTGTGTCAATAAAAGCTAATTAATGCTCTTTAATTAGCTTTTTGTTTGAAAATTATGCACTTGGGGCATAAAATACTGAAAGTTTTGAAATTATGGTGTTATTTACTTGTAGTTCTCTTTGCTTTTGAGTATTATCAGCGCGCTTCCTTAGGGAGCTTAATGTAAATACTTTTGGAAATTATCGGGTATATTCTTATGTATGAAATGCTATTAGTTGTTTATTTGATTGTTGCTGTTATCTTAATTGGGTTTGTTTTGATCCAACAAGGTAAGGGTGCTGGTATGGGTGCTTCATTTGGCTCTGGTGCATCAAACACAGTATTCGGTGCAAGTGGCGCTGGTAACTTTATGACTCGTACCACTGCGGTATTAGCCATTGTTTTCTTCATCTTAAGTTTAGCATTAGGAAACTTATCTACCAATAAAGTTTCTAATGATGACGTTTTTTCAGACTTAACGATTGAAAAAGTAGTTGATGCTCCTGTTGTAATTGAAGTTGATAAATCAACTGAAATTCCAGAGTAAGTAAATAAAGCGGATATGGTGGAATTGGTAGACACGCAGCCTTGAGGGGGCTGTGGCTTAGGCCGTGAGAGTTCAAGTCTCTCTATCCGCACCAAATTAATGTAATGTTGACATTTTTGAATTGCCTCAGTTGAATAATATAGATATAATGTCGGCGTTAGATAGGCTTAGCCTAAACAGTACAGACGCGAGATGGAGCAGTTTGGTAGCTCGTCGGGCTCATAACCCGAAGGTCGTAGGTTCGAATCCTGCTCTCGCAACCACATTAAAGTGTCGGTTTTAGTAATAAAGCCTGCGAAGGTAGTTGATGAAAGTCCTGCTCTCGCAACCACATTAAAGTGTTGGTTTTAATAAGAAAGCTCTCGAGCTCAACTCTTAATAAAGCCTGCGAAGGTAGTTGATGAAAATCCTACTCTCGTAACTACATTCGATGTTGTATTTCCAATCGCAACATCTTGTTCATTTAATGAACAAACCGAATGAAGCTCCAATTTATTGGGGCTTTTTTGTTTTTTGAAAATAGGAAAATTTTCCTGTTTGTCTTAACACACTGTTTTTTAATAAATAGTTGTTGTTAATTTAATAGGGCTAAAGGCCCTTTTTTCGTTTCATTGCCCAGAGCCTGGGTCTAAAAAGGGGATAAATTTGGCAAGTTTAGAACAACGTTTAACTGATATGTTCACACCAAGTGTTGAAGATTTAGGTTATGAGCTAGTAGGGATTGAGTATACTCGCGCTGGAAAACATTCAATATTGCGTGTTTACATTGATCAAGAAGCGGGTATTTTAGTTGATGACTGTGCAGCAGTAAGTCGTCAAATCAGTGCATTAATGGATGTAGAAGATCCAATCACCAATGAATATACATTAGAAGTTTCCTCTCCTGGTTTAGAGCGTCCTCTTTTTAGTGCTACACATTACCAAGCCTTTGTTGGCTCTAAAGTAAAAATTCAATTGCGTATGCCAATACAAAACCGTCGCAGATGGAAAGGCATGATTGAAAGTGTAGAGGGTGAAATTATTAGTGTGAATGTTGATGGAACGCTTGAGCGTTTTGCATTAAGCAATATTCAAAAAGCGAATATTGTTCCAAAATTTGATTAATTAAGGCGATGAAAAATGAATAATAAAGAGATTTTATTGGTCGTAGAGGCTGTCTCTAATGAAAAAGGCCTTCCTCGTGAGGCCATTTTTGAAGCATTAGAAAGCGCGCTTGCCATTGCTACAAAAAAGAAATACGAAATGGAGATCGAAGTTCGTGTTGAAATCGATCGTGAAACAGGTACGTTTGAAACATTTCGTCGCTGGTTAGTCCTTGCTCCTGATGCAGAAATGGAAAATTCATGTGCTGAAATGACTTATGAAGCAGCGGTATACGATCAACCTGAAATACAAATTGGTGAATTCATCGAAGATGATATTCCATCGGTTACGTTTGATCGCATCACAACTCAAACTGCGAAGCAAGTTATCGTGCAAAAAGTACGTGAAGCTGAGCGCGCACAAGTAGTAGAGCAATACATTGAGCAAAAAGGTGAATTGGTAACTGGCGTTGTAAAACGCATGACCCGTGACAGTATTTTACTTGATTTAGGTGGTAATGCAGAAGCGGTTATTTTCCGTGATGAAATGCTACCTCGTGAAAATTTCCGTCCAGGCGACAGATTACGTGGACTTTTATATGATGTACGCCCAGAAGCTCGTGGCGCTCAATTATTTATGACGCGTACACAACCAGAAATGCTAATTGAACTTTTCCGTCTTGAAGTGCCAGAAATTGCAGAAGAGATGATTGATTTGATGGCTGCCGCTCGAGATCCTGGTTCGCGTGCAAAAATAGCTGTAAAATCAAATGACCAACGTATTGACCCAATTGGTGCGTGTGTTGGTATGCGTGGCGCTCGTGTTCAAGCTATCTCAAGTGAGTTAGGTGGTGAGCGTGTTGATATTATCCTATGGGATGATAATTCAGCTCAGTTTGCTATTAATGCAATGTCACCAGCGGAAGTTGTTTCAATTGTTGTTGATGAAGATTCTCACAGCATGGACATTGCTGTTGAAGAAGAAAATTTAGCACAAGCGATAGGCCGTAATGGTCAAAACATTCGTTTAGCATCACAGCTTACTGGCTGGGAATTAAACGTAATGACAGTCGCGCAGCTACAAGAAAAACATCAGGCTGAAGCGGATAGCGTTATCGGCGTATTTACAAAAGCATTAGAAATTGATGCAGACTTCGCTGCGGTATTAGTAGATGAAGGCTTTACATCTCTTGAAGAAATTGCTTATGTGCCTGTCACTGAATTATTAGAGATAGATGGCCTTGATGAAAATATGGTCGATGAGCTACGTACACGCGCTAAGAATGTTTTAGCAACGAAAGCGTTAGCGGCTGAAGAGAATATTGAAGGAGCAAAACCTGCTGAAGACCTGCTTGCATTAGAGGGCTTAGACGCACATCTTGCATATGTATTTGCTAGTAAAGGCATTATTACACTTGAAGATCTTGCAGAACAAGCGGTTGATGACCTGATTGATATTGAAGAATTAAACGAAGAAAAAGCCGGTACGCTTATTATGGCTGCCCGTAACATCTGTTGGTTCAGTAACGAAACTGAATAAGCACAGATAGGAGAAAAATTATGTCAGATATTTTATTACAAGATCTTGCAAAAGAGTTAAACAAGTCTGCGGATGCATTAGTTACACAATTTAATGCTGCGGGCATCAACAAAAAAGCGACTGATAAAGTCTCTTTAAAAGAAAAAGAAGCATTAACAACTTACCTGCAAAAACAGCACGGTGGAGAAGTTAAGAAAAAAATGACGTTACAGCGTAAAACTAAAACGACATTAAACGTTAAAGGTCAAGCTAAAGCGGTTAATGTTGAAGTACGTAAAAAACGCACTTACGTTAAACGTACTGACACTGAAATTCAAGCGGTAAAAGAAGCTGAACTTGCAGAGCAAGCTGCTGAAGTGACAAAACGCCAAGTTGAATTAGATACTGAATTAGAATCTAAAAAAATGGCTGCAGAGAAACTACAAGCAGAAAAACTAGCAGCGAAAAAAATCATGGACGAAAAAGCGAAAAAGGCAGCAATGGCCAATAAAGAAAAGCAAAATGCGCAGAAAGTTGAAAAAACACCTGAGCAAATAAAAGTGGATAAAGAATCTGCTGCCATACTTAAAAAAGCAGATATTCAAGCGAAAGAAAAAGCTGAAAAAGAAGCCGGTGAGCAAGCTGAAATTGCTAAGAAATTAGCGGAAGAAAACTCAGTGCGCTGGGATAAAGAAGAAGCTGAACGTAAAAAAGCAGCCTCTGAGCAAGATTATCATGTGACGTCATCAGCAGCTGCTCAAGAAGCAGAAGATGCATCAGATACAAAAGCGGAAGGTGTTGTTACTAACCGTCGGAAGAAAAAGAAAAAAGCACAACAAGCACAGCAGCCAACACATGGTCGTCGTGGTCGTCGTGGTAGAAAATCACACGTTGCAACCCCTGCTGCATTACAACAAGCATTTGAGAAACCAGTTGCTAAAGTTGAGCGTGATGTGAAAATTGGTGAAACCATCTCTGTTGCTGAGCTTGCTAACAAAATGGCTGTTAAAGCGGTTGAAGTTATCAAAGTAATGATGAAAATGGGTGCTATGGCAACCATTAACCAAATTATTGACCAAGAAACTGCAACAATAGTAGCAGAAGAAATGGGTCATAAAGTTATTCTTACGAAAGAGAATGAACTTGAAGAAGCGGTACTTGCAGATGCAAAAGATACCGATGGTATTAAAACGTCTCGTGCACCTGTAGTAACTATCATGGGTCACGTAGATCATGGTAAAACATCTCTACTTGATTATATTCGTCGCGCTAAAGTTGCGGATAGTGAAGCCGGTGGTATTACCCAGCATATTGGTGCTTACCATGTGCAAACAGATAAAGGCGCTATCACGTTCTTAGATACTCCAGGACATGCTGCCTTTACATCAATGCGTTCTCGTGGTGCAAAATCAACAGATATCGTTATCTTAGTGGTAGCGGCTGATGATGGTGTTATGCCACAAACAATCGAAGCTATCCAGCATGCTAAAGCTGCTAAAGTGCCATTGATTGTTGCCGTTAATAAAATCGATAAAGAAGGCGCGGATCTTGATCGCGTAAAAACTGAACTTTCTCATCATGACATCATCTCTGAAGAATGGGGTGGCGAAAACATCTTTGCAAATGTTTCAGCGAAATTCGGTACTGGTATTGATGAGTTACTTGACTGCATTTTATTACAAGCTGAAATGTTAGATTTAGAAGCGGTCGCTGTCGGTCCTGCATCGGGTGTTGTTATCGAATCTCGTCTAGATAAAGGACGTGGCCCTGTTGCAACTATCCTTATTCAAGATGGTGAGCTTAAACAAGGTGATATCGTATTATGTGGTCTTGAATATGGCCGTGTACGTGCAATGCGCAATGAAAAAGGTGAAACTATTACATCTGCGGGTCCATCGATTCCAGTTGAAGTATTAGGCCTTTCTGGTGTACCTCTTGCTGGTGATGAAGCGACTGTTGTACGTGATGAGAAAAAAGCACGTGAAGTAGCATTGTACCGTCAAGGTAAATTCCGTGATATTAAACTTGCTCGTCAACAAAAATCGAAACTAGATAACATGTTTATGAACATGGAAGCTGGCGAAATCTCTGAACTTAACATCGTATTAAAAGCAGATGTACAAGGTTCATTAGAGGCGATTTCTGATTCATTGAATAAACTTTCTACTGATGAAGTGAAAGTAAATATCATTGGTCGTGGTGTTGGTGGAATTACAGAAACTGATGCATCTCTTGCTTCTGCTTCTGGCGCAATTGTTATCGGCTTTAATGTACGTGCGGATGCATCTGCTCGTAAATTAATTGATAATGAAGCGGTTGATTTACGTTATTACAGCATTATCTATGACCTAATTGATGAAGTGCGCGCTGCCATGAGTGGTTTACTTGCTCCTGAATTTAGACAAGAAATCATTGGTCTTGCGGATGTTCGTGAAGTTTTCAAATCACCAAAAATTGGTGCAATTGCCGGTTGTATGGTTGTTGAAGGTCTTATCAAACGTAACAACCCAATTCGTGTGTTACGTGAAAACATCGTAATTTATGAAGGTGTTCTTGAGTCATTACGTCGCTTTAAAGACGATGCACAAGAAGTCCGTAACGGTATGGAATGTGGTATCGGCGTTAAAAACTACAATGACGTACGCGTAGGCGATCAAATTGAAGTATTTGAAATTGTTGAAGTTAAACGTACTCTTTAATTTTAATATCGCATAAAACAAAGAATGGAGGCTGATGCCTCCTTTCTTATACCAATGGAATTAATTTAGTTTTCATGTATTGCGCAGGAAAAATTAGCACTAGTAAGGCGTGAGTTGCAGGAGATAGTTATTCTCACTTCAAAACTTACAACACTGCTAGGGATAATTTTAACAAGTAAGACGGATCACTTCTTTAGTTCCTTTGGTATTATATATAATAATACCTATTTAATGACAATCAAATTGGTGTGCTCACTGAGCTTTGATATTTGGTATTAAGTAGAAAATCTATTAGGCTTAAGTCGTAATAGATAAAATGATGAACAAGGACATAAAAAATGGCAAAAGAATATAGCCGTACATCGCGTGTATCACAACAAGTTCAAAAAGAACTGGCGCGTATACTACAACAAGAAGTAAAAGATCCGCGTATTGGCATGGTGACTGTTTCGGGTGTTGATATCACACGTGATCTTGCTTACGCAAAAGTATTTGTTACTTTTCTTACCATTGGTGACCAAACTAATGATGAATCACTTGAAGGTTTAAACTCAGCTGCCGGTTATATTCGCCGTTTACTGGGCAAAGCGATGCGTTTACGTATTGTGCCTGAAGTACGC
The DNA here is from genome assembly GCF_000153405.2 of Psychromonas sp. CNPT3. NCBI lineage: Bacteria > Pseudomonadati > Pseudomonadota > Gammaproteobacteria > Alteromonadales > Psychromonadaceae > Psychromonas > Psychromonas sp. CNPT3. The sequence goes on along the minus strand of NC_020802.1, from coordinate 2,151,959 downwards.
TTTTGTTTTGATGAAACATTAACAGAAGGCTTACGTCTTTCTGAGCTCGTAAGTGGCGCAGTGAAAAAAGATAAAGAAAAGTTCTTAGCTGCTGGCCGTGACGAAAACGAGGATGATGCATAATGGCAAGACGCGGGAAAGGTCGTTCTATTAATGGGATTCTTTTACTTGATAAACCCACTGATATTAGCTCAAATCATGCATTGCAACGTGTTAAACGTATATTCTTTGCTAATAAAGCAGGGCATACGGGCGCGTTAGATCCTTTGGCAACCGGTATGTTGCCTATTTGTTTGGGTGAAGCGACTAAATTTTCGCAATTTTTATTAGAGTCAGATAAACGTTACATTGTGACCGCAACATTGGGTGTGAGAACAACAACCAGTGATTCACAGGGTGATGTGGTTTGTGAGAAAGACGTTAATGTGACTCAGGAGCAGCTTGATGTTGCTTTGGATACTTTTCGTGGAACAACAAAACAAGTTCCATCTATGTATTCGGCTTTAAAGTTCGAAGGTAAACCGTTGTACAAGTATGCACGTGAAGGCATCACTATTGATCGTCCGGCACGTTCTATCACGGTTTATGAACTCAATCAATTACGTTTTGAAAATAATGAAATTGACTTAGATATTCATGTGAGTAAAGGCACTTATATCCGCACTATCGTTGATGATTTGGGTGAGTTACTTGGATGTGGGGCGCATGTTTCTATGTTACGTCGTACACAAGTTGCTGATTATCCTTATGATCGCATGGTCACTATTGAGCAACTCGATACGTTAATTGAACAAGCCAAAGCAGAAGATATTAGCCCGTATACTTTATTAGATGCACTATTATTAGATATGGATACCGCGGTAAAAAAATACCCTGAAGTTAATATTTCAGAGGTCATGGCCGATTATATTTTACATGGTCAACCGGTACAGGTTTCAGGTGCACCCGATGATACATTAGTACGCATTACTGTGGGTGAAGCACATACTTTTATCGGTATGGGGCAAATGAATGAAGATGGATTAATTGCGCCTAAACGCTTGGTTAATCTTTAAATTTCATTAAAAAAAGAGGTCGAAAATGCCTAAACTCGATTTTTCAGCGATCAATAAGTCTTCGGCTAAATCGTATCATGCGCAAAAGAATATGATCAAAAACATTGGTAAAGGACGCACTGTATTATGTCCGACTTGTCAGCAAGTCTTGACCCTTTGTGTTTCTGCCAATAATACGACGGGAGTGAGTTGTGTGCAGGGTTGTACGTCAATTTCTCTTGAAGTAGAAGCGTAAACGCTTTAATTTAATCTAATGATCATTTTAAAAGCGCCACAGTTAATTCTGTGGCGCTTTTTTTGTTTTAATGGTTAGTTGGGTGCCATGCTTGAATAAGAGCGCTTAGCGATGATACGGGCTGTAAATTTACATGTATTTATCAGTTACTTACTCGAGCACCAATACAAAGTGCAACATGAAGGTTCTGTAACCCATCCGGAGAGTTGTCACTCTGCTCTAAAAGACAAGCTGAGTGTAAATATTTTCTATGTTGTAACGCCTGCATTTAACTCTCTATATTTTCATCTTCACACTGAATTTCCCCTCATCATGACTTCCTGCATTTTTGAATGATAATCGGTATAGAGGTCGTCTTCTTCTTTGCGTTATGAGTCATGAGGATAGGTGGTTTATGTACACGCTTTATGTGAATGTTATGAATGCTTAAACAATACTTAATTTACTAGGTGGCGTATTTCCTAGTGAGAGAGTAAAAAGAAAATAACTAGGATGAAACACTGAGTTATTAGTGTGATTTTAAGGTTTTAAATAAATGACAGATGTTTAGTAATGGGAGCAGTACTGTGGGAGGGGAAGATAGAAGAATGATATTTGTAGATAAAAAACTTAACGCGAACGGCGCCACGTTAAGTTTTTTGGGTAATATTTTTAAGCTAGTTTGAAAACTAATGCAGAAATAGCAACAAAGCCCATAAAGGTAATAAAGATATTACTTAATGCGCCTTGATATTTAGCCATTGCAGGTACGCGTTTTACTGCATACATAGGCATTAAGAAAAGAATAGTGGCAATGATTGGACCGCCTAAGCTTTCGATCATATCTAAGATGCTTGGGTTTAAGATGGCAACTCCCCATAAAGTAAGCAGGAAGAAAACCACAGTAAATTTGTTGATTTTTTTCATGTTAGGCGTTTTACCCATACTTCTGATTTGCTTTTCGATAATACCATTTAAGCCTTCACGTGCACCTAAGTAGTGACCAAAGAAAGAAGAAACAATAGCAACAAAAGCAACAATAGGGCCACAGTAAGAAATAATTGGGCTTTCATGAATGTTGGCTAAGTAAGATAAAATCGGTAAATTTTGCGCTTTTGCATCGGCAAGCATTTCAGGTGTTAAGCTTAAAACAACTGAAAATACAAAGAACATGACGAAACCTAATAGCATTGCTGAGGTGCGTTTTAAAATAGCATCTGATTTTTGTACTGCATCTTTTCCGTATTGTTCGCGTTGTTTACCGGCAAAAGTACTGATAGCAGGAGAGTGATTAAACGCAAATACGAGCACCGGAATAGTAAGCCAAAGTGTACTAGAAAAAGTACCTAAATCTGGGATATTGGTTATAGATGAAAAGTTCCATTCAGGGATCAAAAAGAGAGATAAACCAAAGAGAATAAAGACTAAAGGATAAACCAGAAATTGGGTGATTTTCATCATTAATTTTTCACCCGTGATCATGATAGACATCATGCCTGCGATCAACACAATAGAAAGTAACCAACGTGCCGGTGCTTCCATGTTGAGTTGATGTACCATAAAGCTCTCTACTGTATTGGTAACACTCACGCCATAAATCAATAAAATAGGGTAGATAGCAAAAAAGTAAAGTAAGGTGATTAATTTACCGGCTCCCATACCAAAATGTTCTTCAACGACATCTGTAATGTCTGCATTTGGATTATTTGAAGATAAAACAAAACGCGCCAAGTTACGATGCGCCCAATAAATCATCGGTCCAACAAGCAAAGCCATAACGACTAATGGCCAAAAACCACCGAGACCTGCATTAATAGGCAAAAATAGGATCCCAGCACCAACAGCAGTTCCAAATAAACTCAGTACCCATGTGGTATCTGCTTTATTCCATCGTTCAACACTTAATTTCTCGTTGTTATCGATTGTTGGAGGGGTTATTTCGGGAGTAAATTCTGGTGTGGTGCTTGTTTCTTGATTCATTATTAAATACCTGTAAACACGTCACCCTGAAAGATTAGAGGTGTAACATGTGCTATATGGACCTCTAATGCAATTCCGTTTGTACTAAAAGTTAATCAATTTTAAATTTTTAATAAGATGACGAGCAAACTAGTCGTATGATGGTAATTAATGTCTATTAAAAATCAAAATAATAGAGTTATTTAACCCTATATATAAAGTGGAGTATATAACTTTGGAAGCGCCTTGTGCACTACCTTTAATAAAAAGAAAAAGAAGTTTTTTGGATCACATTTTATTCGCTTTAAGGTTGTATTAAATTTTTTTATAAGAACTGCGTTTTTCGTCAAAACCTATATGTCATGCAGGTTGCAGAGGTTGTTTTTTAACCAAAAAACGTCTAAAAGTAGTTGATGAAAAATAGATATTGCTTAATCGCGTTGTTATCAGTAAACTTCGCCATTCACTTTATCGCTGAATTAGTGATCGGCGATAATAATTTAAATAGGTTATTCACATAACCACAAAATATCGGAGTATGTTATGTCACTAAGTGCAGAGCAGAAAGCTGAAATCGTAGCAAAATTTGGTCGTAAAGAGGGTGATACTGGTTCACCAGAAGTTCAAGTTGCATTGTACACTGTACAAATCAACCACTTACAAGGTCACTTTAAAAAGCACATTCACGATCATCACAGCCGTCGTGGTTTACTACGCATGGTTTCACAACGTCGTAAATTGCTTGACTACTTAAAGCGTAAAAATGTTGTTTCATACACAGCATTAATTGCAGAATTAGGTCTACGTCGTTAATCTCGACTTAAATCGCATAAAAAAAAAGAGCCTTTTGGCTCTTTTTTTGTATCTGCTTATTATCGCATGCGTTATTGATGTTACATTTTTGTACTGCTGTTAACAAAAGCCTTTTTTTTAGAGATTAAGTATTTTTAATCTCAATGAATAACGTATACTGTGGACGCGATAAAAAGCATAAAGAATATAAATTAAATAAAGGAAAAAAAATGACTCCTATTGTAAAAAGTTTTCAGTATGGTGAGCATACAGTTACCCTAGAAACAGGTGTAATGGCTCGTCAAGCTACCGCTGCCGTTATGTGTAGTATGGATGATACTTGTGTATTTGTATCTGTTGTTGGTAAACAAGCAACAGACGAAGAGCGTGATTTTTTCCCGCTAACAGTTAATTACCAAGAAAAAACATATGCAGCGGGTAAAATTCCGGGTGGTTTCTTCAAACGTGAAGGCCGTCCAAGTGAAGAAGAAACATTGATTTCACGTCTTATTGACCGCCCAGTACGTCCTCTTTTCCCAGCGGGTTTTAAAAACGAAGTCCAAGTGATTGCAACAGTGGTCTCTATTAACCCTGAAATTAATCCTGATATCGTAGCAATGATTGCAACGTCTGCAGCACTTTCTATCTCTGGCATGCCATTTAATGGCCCAATTGGTTGTGCTCGTGTTGGTTATATTGATGGACAATACCTTCTTAACCCAACTAAAACTGAATTAGAAGCAAGTGATCTTAACTTAGTTGTTTCTGGTACTGAAAATGCAGTATTAATGGTTGAATCTGAAGCCGGCATTTTAAGTGAAGATGTTATGCTTGGCGCTGTTGTTTATGGACATGAACAACAACAAGTTGTTGTCAGTGCAATCAATGAATTTGCAGCTGAAGTAGCTCGTCCTAAATGGGATTGGTCTGCACCAGTTCGCAATGACGCATTAGACGCTTTAATTGCAACTGAAGCACAATCACGCATTGAAGAAGCATACCAAATTAGTGATAAAGGCGATCGTTATGACGCACTTAAAATTATCACTTCTGAAGTAAAAGAAAAATTATTAGCTGCTGACGAAACACTAGAAGCTAAGCAAATCGGTGAATACTTACACGATTTAGAAAAAACAGTAGTACGTACACGTATTATTAAAGGTGAGCCTCGTATTGATGGACGTGATCCTGAAAGTGTTCGTGCACTTGACGTACGTACTGGCGTATTGCCACGTACACATGGTTCAGCACTCTTTACACGTGGTGAAACACAAGCATTGGTTACTGCGACATTAGGTACGCAACGTGATGCACAAATCATTGATAGTTTGATGGGTGAGAAAAAAGATCACTTCTTACTACATTACAACTTCCCTCCATACTGTGTAGGTGAAACTGGTTTTGTTGGTTCTCCTAAACGTCGTGAAATTGGTCATGGTCGTCTTGCTAAACGCGGTGTTTTAGCGGTTATGCCTGATCTTGAAGAATTCCCATACACAGTACGTGTTGTTTCTGAAATTACAGAATCAAATGGTTCATCTTCAATGGCTTCTGTTTGTGGCGCATCTCTTGCGTTAATGGATGCTGGTGTTCCACTTAAAGCGTCTGTTGCGGGTATCGCAATGGGTCTTGTTAAAGAAGGCGACGAATTCGTTGTTCTTTCTGACATCTTAGGTGATGAAGATCATCTTGGTGATATGGACTTTAAAGTGGCGGGTACCTCTGAAGGTATTACGGCATTACAAATGGATATCAAAATTGAAGGTATCACTAAAGAGATCATGCAAATTGCATTAAACCAAGCGAAAGCTGCGCGTTTACATATCTTATCTGTGATGGATGAAGCGATTTCTGAAGGTCGTGCTGATATTTCTGAATTTGCACCGCGTATTCATACTATCAAAATCCCAACGGATAAAATCCGTGACGTTATTGGTAAAGGCGGCGCAACTATCCGTGCTCTTTGTGAAGAAACGGGTACAACGATTGAAATCGAAGATGATGGTACTGTTAAAATTGCAGCAACATCAGCAGAGCAAGCTGAAGATGCTATCAACCGTATTAAAACATTAACGGCTGAAGTTGAAGTAGGTACGATTTACACTGGTAAAGTGGTACGTCTAGCTGATTTTGGTGCTTTCGTTAACATTCTTCCTGGTAAAGATGGTTTAGTACATATCTCACAAATCTGTGAAGAGCGTGTACAGAAAGTATCTGATTACTTGAAAGAAGGTCAAGAAGTTAAAGTGAAAGTACTTGAAGTTGATCGTCAAGGTCGCGTACGTTTAAGTATTAAAGAAGCAGCTGAAAAGAAAGATGCACCTGTAGCTTAATGCATTAACCTATTAGAACTGATTTAAAGCAAGCTTCGGCTTGCTTTTTTATTGCCTATAAAAGGAGAAATACTTTTAATTGTATCTGCGCGCGATCCGTACGACTTGACCTGTGACATAATACGTATCCTCATCATATGAAAATACTCCTCAGCCATTTTTTAATTTTTATCTTTACCGCCATATTATCTCTCTATGCTTTATCTAGCGCTTGCTTAGATAACCGTTCATATATATCTATCTGATCGTTATTCCCTTTTTATTGTCTGTAGGCAGCATGCGCTCTTTAATAGAACGACTGCAGGGCTGTACGTCTTATTTGGGTGTTATTGATATGTTGGGTTATAAAATAGGGTATAGAGCCCTCTTATTTCATTTTTGCCTTAGAGCGACGTCCAATTTTGTTTGCGGATAATACATCTTGGAGGCTCAGAGGCTTCGATATTATTTATCATACAAAAATGCGTTAATATCCTCCTTATCTTCTTTTTCTACCCCTAAAGTAAAGTGCATAACATTGCATTTTAAAATAAAGTCAAAAACAAAGTCTGTAAAAATAAGGTCTATAAAAGATTTGTTGTTTTGTGTTTGATCCTCTCTAAAAACAGGTAAACATCTGATTGTTGTGATTTTCATTAAAATGATATCGAATAGATAATTCCAGATGTAAATTATTTAAAATACAACATAAAAATAAACGCGTTGATAACAAAGGGTTTTTATTCTATTTTTTTGGCTGTGTATTCGTTTGTTAAATTCAGAGTATCAGTCTTATCATTAAGAAACATGATTTTATGATAAGTTTTTTAATGATAATTCTTTTTGTGATCCACCTTTAAAGTGTAAATAAATAATAAAAAATAAATCTTTATTGGTTTATTTGTTTTAAAGGCTTGTTTTCTACTCTTTATTATTGAATACTTATTCACGGATTATAAGTAGATATGCACTTTCTCGTTTTGCTAACGAGAAAGTGCATCAATGTTTACGTTTAGATAAAAAGCGAATTTTAATTATGCCCATAGCGACGTTAAAAATAAAAAACCTGCATAAGTCATTTGCAGATCATGAGGTGTTAAAAGGCATTAATCTTGATGCTTATCAAGGCGATGTTATCTCTATTTTGGGGGCATCGGGATCGGGTAAAAGTACGTTGTTACGCTGTATTAACCTTTTAGAGACACCCTCATCGGGTGAAATATATGTGAAAGGTGAATTAATCGAAATGCGTGAAGATAAAAATGCGGGGCCGGTTGCCGTTTCCATAAAACAAGTTCAGCGTCTTCGTTCGCGCTTAGCAATGGTTTTTCAAGGCTTTAATTTATGGTCGCATATGACGGCGCTAGAAAACGTGATTGAAGCACCGATACATGTTTTGGGGGTGCCTAAAAAAGAGGCCATTATGAAAGCGGAAGAAATCTTACATCGAGTGGGACTCTATGAGCGTAAAGATTATTTTCCAGGACAACTCTCGGGAGGACAACAACAACGCGTCGCGATAGCTCGTGCACTGGCGGTTGAGCCTGAAGTCATGCTTTTTGATGAACCCACTTCGGCATTAGATCCTGAATTAGTTGGAGACGTGTTAAATGTGATGCGAGATCTGGCCGATGAAGGCCGCACGATGTTGGTCGTGACCCACGAAATGGCGTTTGCACGAGAAGTATCAAGTAAGGTTATTTTTTTACATCAAGGGGTCATAGAAGAGCAGGGTAAACCTGAGATCATTTTTGAGAATCCATCCTCAGTACGTTTTAAACAATTTATATCATCTGTTTACTAATCGAAAAATGAAATGAAGGCTGGTTTTATAGTACATATTTTAGTCAGATAAATAGGCAGTACATCAACTACTGTGATGTTTTATCACGGTTATTTATAACGCATAACTTATATTTAAAAAGGATAGTAAATGAAAAAAATACACATATCTCTGGCACATGTGCTGGTTGCTTTATTCGTATTATCAGTCAATGTTGTACAGGCCAAAGAGTGGAAAGAGATCCGAGTAGGGGTTGAAGGTGCTTATCCACCTTTTGCTATCACTGAAGCGGATGGCAGTGTGAGTGGGTTCGATATTGATTTAACCAATGCATTGTGTGAAAAGATGAACGCTAAATGTACTTATATCAAACAAGACTGGGATGGCATTATTCCTGCGTTATTAGCGCGTAAATTTGATGCCATTATTGCGACGATGGATATCACCGAAGCGCGACTTAAAAAAGTAGCGTTTACGGATAAATATCAGCATATTCCGGCACGATTTGTGGCACTAAAAGGCACGCTATACGAAGAAACAAATGCATTTATGTCAGGTAAAAAAATAGGTGTACAACGTGCAAGTTCGATGGATACTTATGTTTCAGATAATTATCCAGATGCAAAAATAATGCGTTATGGCTCTGCCAATGATGCTTATTTGGATTTAAAATCAGGACGTTTAAATTATGTATTAGCTGACTCAGCTGCGATTACGGATGGCTTGTTGGGTAAGAAGGGTGGCGATAAATTTAATTTTGTAGGCCCTAAACTTAACGATCCGAAGTGGTTTGGCGAAGGTGCGGGTATTGCTATTCGTAAACAAGATAAAGATCTTGTAGAGCAGTTTAACCGTGCGATAGAAGCCGTACGTGCAGATGGAACTTATCAGAAAATACAAGATAAATACTTTAGTTTTGATATCTATGGTAGCGCGCAATAATCGATTCACTAAGCCGTAAAAATTAATTTTTACGGCTTTAGCAATAAGAAAACGTATGCATGAATTACAAAATTATCAACAGATATTAATTGCGGGTGCATGGCTGACTATACAAGTTGCATTATTGTCGTTGCTGTTAGCGCTTTTTTTAGGCTTGATAGGAGCCTTGGCAAAGTTATCTTCATCGGTAACGTTAAGGTATTGTGCGACACTATACAGCACACTCATTCGCGGGATCCCTGATCTTATCCTGATGTTACTTATCTTTTTTGGTGGGCAAATCTTAGTAAATAATATGAGTTATTGGATTAATGAAAACTTAAATTCATTGATAACGCGCTTTGACTCAAGCCATCAATGGTATGGATTTTTACCCGATTATATTGATATAAGTCCATATTTTGCAGGTATTGTCACCATTGGTTTTATCTTTGGGGCCTATATGACGGAAACCTTTAGGGGCGCCATTTTGGCCGTCGATAAAGGGCAAATAGAAGCAGCTAGAGCCTATGGAATGAGTCAATATAAAGTGTTTAGCCGTGTGCTATTTCCGCAAATGATGCGCCATGCATTGCCGGGCATTGGCAATAATTGGTTAGTCTTATTAAAAGCGACTGCGTTAGTGTCGGTTATTGGTTTGCAAGATATGGTTAAAATTGCAGGTGATGCTGCGGGTGCTACGCAACAACCCTTTACTTTTTATTTGGCAATTGCGTTTATTTTTCTTTTTTTTACTTCAGTTTCAAGTGTTTTTTTAAAGTGGGCTGAGCATCGATATAGCATAAAAGTGAGGTAGAAATGGATTTTTCAATTTTTGTTAATGAATATTCGTTTTATTTACAGGGGGCGTGGACGACGGTGCACCTTGTTGGGACTGCGCTTATTTTAGGGTTGTTTATCGCCATTCCGGCGGGCATCATTTGTAGCTCGCAATGTAAGATACTTAAAGTCCCCGTACATCTTTATATGTATTTTTTTAGGGGCACGCCTTTATTGATCCAATTATTTATTATTTATTATGGCAGTGGGCAATTTGAGGCTTTACGTGATAGTTGGTTGTGGGAGTATTTTCAAGAAGCATGGTTTTGTGCTCTATTGGCGCTAACCCTAAATACGGGCGCTTATACTGCAGAGATTGTGCGAGGGGTGATAGTCACTATGCCCAAAGGGGAACTTGAAGCAGCTAAAGCGTATGGTATGAGCGCATGGCTGATATTAAAGCGTATTACATTGCCTAATGCATTGCGCCGAGCATTACCCGTTTATAGTAATGAAATTATTTTTATGATCCACGGTAGTGCGATCACCGGTCTAGTGACGATTGTTGATATTACAGGGGCTGCTCGTGTGGTGAACTCGCGTTATTATGCGCCTTTTGAAGCTTATTTAGCAGCTGCTGTTTTATATATGTGTTTAACATTTTCTGTTATTTATATTTTTAAACGATGGGAAATGCATTATGCACAAAGCTGAAGATTGTATCGATAGATTTCAGCTGCTATAAGAAAAAATAAAGTAAAAAAAACCGAGTTTTCACTCGGTTTTTTTAGAGATATTTTAATAAAGTTATACTTTACCAATCGGTAATATAGTACGTCCGTATTGTTCATTGATAACTTCTGCCATCGCAACATAAATAGCACTGGCGCCACAAATAATACCTTCATAACCTGCAAGGTGTCCTATCCATTGGATCCCAGTAAATGCGTGTGCTGCAAGTAAAGCAAATAACAACGTTAAGCTTGCAAAAATAAACTGTAAACCACGGTTAATACGTAATGTAGCAACAAACATAAAGGCGGTGAAAATGCCCCACATTGTTAAGTAACAGCCCATGAATCCAGCAGGTGTTGCGTCAGCAAGGCCTAATGTTGGAAATACAATAAGGACAACTAAGCTTATCCAGAAAAATCCATAAGAAGTAAAGGCAGTAAGACCAAACGTATTACCTTTTTTAAACTCAAGGATACCGGCAATCACTTGTGCTAGACCACCGTAACAAAGGCCCATCGCTAAGATCATCGCGCTCATTGGGAAGAAACCTGCATTATGGATATTAAGCAAAATGGTTGTCATACCAAAACCCATTAAGCCAAGAGGGCCAGGGTTTGCAAGTTTAAGAGTTTGTGACATATAAAATACCTTGTTGTATGTATAATACCAAAGAAACTAAAAAGGTTACCTGTCTTGCTTGTTGAAATTATCCCTACCTGCGTTGTGAGTTTTGAAGTGAGAACAACTATCTCCTACAACTCACGCCTTGCTAGTGCTAATTTTTTCTGCGCAATACATGAAAACTTAATTAATTCCTTTGCTATAAGATGATTAATTGTGAGGCGCGCACCATAACAGAACGCCCCCTATTGTAAAGAGTAACTTTATGTGAGGAGGCGTTATGACGGTGTATCAGGCGACTTTAAGAGCGTAAAGACGAGAAGCATTAAGACTTAAATGCTTTTAGATATTTTAAAAGTTGAGAATGTAGCAAAAATACACTGCGAATTTAGCCTGTTATGTGTTTGTTTAATCGGTATATGTAGCGATTAAATGGCCTTAAGAGTTAAACGCCAAACACGATCATTAAGGTGTTTGGCATTTTTATTAATGTGATAATATTTGTTCTAAAAACAGTTTGAGTCGATCGGATTTTGGATTATCAAAAAACGCATGAGGTTCATTTTCTTCGATGATTTGTCCGGCATCCATAAAAATCACCCGATCCGCTACTTTTTTAGCAAATCCCATTTCATGTGTAACACAAATCATCGTAATACCTTCATCAGCAAGCTCTACCATAACATCGAGTACTTCTGACACCATTTCCGGATCGAGAGCGGACGTTGGCTCATCAAACAACATAATATCAGGATTGATACATAAGCAACGAGCAATCGCCACACGCTGTTGCTGCCCTCCGGATAGTTGATTTGGGTATTTATGAGCTTGATCTGCAATTTTAACACGCTCAAGATAGGACATCGCAGTTGCAATCGCCTCTTTACGTGGCACTTTATGTACCCAAATTGGGGCAATGATCAAATTTTCTAACACACTTAAATGCGGGAAAAGATTAAAATGTTGGAAGACCATTCCCACCTGTGCGCGAATATGACGTACCACTTCAACATCATCGATTAAATGCGTACCATTAATATAAATCTCACCTTCTTGAAATTTCTCAAGGTGATTTAAGCAGCGGATAGCCGTCGACTTTCCTGATCCAGATGGACCACAGATCACCACTTTTTCACCTTTTTTGATACTTAAATTAATATCTTTAAGGACATGAAAATCACCGTACCACTTATTAACATCTTGCATTGAGATCATAATTTCTTGTTCAGGCATAATATTTCCTCGTTGCACTAATTCTAATGCTCAGTATTAAATTTTTGTTCTATATGTTTAGAATATTGCGACATGCTAAAGCAAAAGATCCAATAGATCATGGTGACAAATACATAACCTTCAATTTCGTATCCTAGCCAGTCACTATCACTATTTGTTAGCGTCACCATGGCTAACACATCAAATAAACCAATGATTAAAACCAAGGTCGTATCTTTAAATAATGAAATAAAGGATCCCACTAAATTTGGGATCGATATTTTTAACGCTTGTGGCAATATAATTAATAACATGCCTTTCCAATAGCTTAGTCCCAGTGATTTTGCAGCTTCATATTGACCTTTGGGTATCGCTTGTAATCCACCACGAATAACTTCTGCAATATAAGCAGATTGGAAAAGCGTGATCCCAATCAGTGCACGTAATAATTTATCAAAATCAATACCATCATGAAAAAACAGCGGTAAGATCACCGATGCCATAAATAAGATGGTGATCAACGGGACGCCCCGAATAAATTCAATAAAAGTTATGCAGAAAAATTTTAAAATAGGCAAATCAGATTGGCGTCCCAGTGCCAACACGATGCCGATAGGGAACGAGACAATAATACCAACCGCAGCCACAATCAGAGTGAGCATTAATCCTCCCCATTTTTCAGTAGCAACATGTTCAAGTCCAAATACCCCTCCACTGATGAGGAAAAAACAGATAAAAGGATAAATTAAAATAATAAAGACTTTTATCTTAAAATGGGGAAGCCATTTAACACACGCAAGAAAAGCAATTGTAATTAACACCACAAGATCAGGGCGCCAATGTAAACTTTCAGGGTAAAACCCATAAATAAACAGATCAAATTTCTCAATAATAAAAATCCAACGCGCGCCGTCTTTACTTATTTCAGCTTGTGTTCCACTCCAAGTGGCGTCAAATATCATCCAATTGAGTAAAGGAGGCAGGGTGATAGACAGTAAATAGAGGCCTACCAAGGTTAAAATAGAGTTTTTAAGGTTTGGAAATAAATTTTCGCGTAGCCAGAATATAATACCGCGACTGGTAGACGGGGCGTGTCTGGCATTGATGATTTTATGAGTTGCCATATTATCTTCCTTTAATAGCCATTTTAGCGTTAACCCAATTTAAAATAACTGAGATAACAATACTGATGCACAGGTAAACCGCCATAGTCATTAATATAATTTCAATGGCTTGACCCACTTGATTTAAAGTGGTGCCAGAAAAGAGGGTGACAATGTCGGGGTAACCTATGGCCGTTGCCAATGAGGAGTTCTTCACTAAATTAAGATATTGGTTGATAACAGGGGGGATGATCACGCGCAGTGCTTGTGGTAACACCACTTTACGTAAAATCACATGATCTTTTAGCCCTAAAGATTTAGCTGCTTCTTTTTGGCCCGTTGAAACTGAGTTGATACCTGCGCGCACCGCTTCTGCAATATAGGTGGCAGTATAAATACTCAATGCAAAAATAAGGGCTAATAATTCGGGGATAATAGCAAGGCCACCCTGAAAATTAAAACCTTTTAAAACAGGGTATTGAGCATGAATAGGTTGGTTAACAATAAAGAACACCAGGAGAGGGCATAGTATTAAAAGGGCTAAAGACACCTTCAATAAAGGGAACTCTTGACCGCTTAAATCATGGCGTTTTTTTGCCCATCGCGCTAAAAAAAACACGCTAAAGCAAGCCAATATAAAAGCACTTAAAATAAAGCCACTACCGTCTTCAAAAAGTGGTTTAGGTAATAATAATCCTCGATTATTTAAGAAAATAGCATCAAAGTAATTTAAGCTGTTACGGGTGCTCGGCAGTGCTGCTAATACAATGTTATACCAAAACAAAATTTGTAATAAAATGGGGATATTACGAAACGTTTCAATATAAACCATTGATAGTTTAGCAACTAAAAAGTTAGACGATAAGCGTCCGATACCAATTAACAAACCAATAACAGAGGCACAAAACACACCAATCACAGACACCAATAAGGTATTTAATAAACCCACAATAAAGACATCTAAATAGCTTGATGTCCCATCATCATAGGGGATCAATGTTTGGCTAATACCAAAGCCTGCCGTATGCTCTAAAAAAGAGAAGCCTGTTGTGATACCTCGGTTTTGGACGTTAGAAAACATATTATTTGCAAAATAATAGGCAAAGAAGACAACAATAAGTAGAGCAACGACTTGATAAATAATCGCTCTGTTTTTTGGGCTATTTAAAAAACCACCTGCAGAGGAAGAGAGTTCATTTTTACGCATAAGTTAGACACCTTTGATAAAAAAGGGATCACTACCTGATCCCTAATTAAGCTTAACGAATAGGCATGGGATACATTAATCCCCCGTTATTCCATAAGTTGTTCAGGCCACGTTTAATATTGAGAGGCGATTTACTGCCCACGTTACGCTCAAATACTTCACCATAATTACCAACATTTTTGATGATGTTATAAGCCCATTTTTCGCTTAAACCAAGATCTGCACCGGTTTTACCTGAGATACCAAGTAAACGTTTCACACTTGGATTTTTAGACTTAAGCATAGTATCGACATTTGCCGTCGTAACGCCTAGCTCCTCAGCAGAGATGGATGCAAATAAAGTCCAGCGCACTACATTAAACCACTTATCATCACCTTGGCGAACAACAGGACCTAAAGGCTCTTTGGAGATGATTTCAGGTAACACCATCACTGATTGTGGATCTTTCATTTTTAATTTTAAGCCGTATAACTGAGAAGCATCAGAGGTCACCGCATCACAGCGTCCTTTTTTGAAACCATCAATGGTTTGACCCGATGTATCATAGGTTACGGCTTTATATTGCATATTATTAGATTTAAAATAATCGGTTAAATTGAGCTCGGTTGTGGTACCTGCTTGAATACAAAAAGTGGCACCATCAAGATCTTTTGCAGAATTCACATTCAGACTTTTTTTGACTAAAAATCCCTGACCATCGTAGTAATTAACGCCGGCAAAGTTTAAACCGAGTGAGGTATCGCGCGTTGCTGTCCATGTTGATGAGCGAACTAAAACATCTATTTCACCACTTTGTAAGGCCGTAAAACGTTCTTTTGCAGTAAGAGGAATATATTTAACTTTAGAGGCATCGCCTAAAACGGCAGAGGCGACTGAGCGACAAAAATCCACATCGATACCTTTCCAGACCCCTTTGGAATCTGTGGCTGAAAAACCTGGAATACCGGTAGAGACGCCACAGTGTAGAGTGCCATTTTTTAGCACTTTGGCGAGCGTATCTGCACTCGCGAGTTGTGGCACTAAGCTGGCGACACTAAATAATAACGCTATCTTAATCACTTTCATGTGCAATTCCTTGTTTATATAATGAGCGGATCAATCAATTTATTAATGAACAAAATCAAAGCATAGGAGAAAAAACACGAAGTGCCACTTTGAACTTGTGCTTTAGATCTCAAAAATAAGGAATGCTCATCTGCTTTAAAACTGATAAAAATATTTAAATTACAATAAATTCAGGCTTTTAAAGTAGGTTGAAAAGCAAGCTGTAAAGGAGGGGGTAGGCGACTGGTGAATTGTAACTTGTTGTTTTTTTAAGTTGTAATTGGAGTATTATTTATTGCATTTAACGAGGACTATCAGGCGTAAAACGCTCTGAGTGTCACGTGTACACCCAGAGTAAAAAATACATTTTATCATTTTTTTATCAACGCCTTATATGTTTTTGGTTAAGTTTACTCTTCAGTGGGGTTTAAGCGTAAAACGTCATCTGTTGCTAAGTGTGTTTGTTGATCATGTATTTTTTGGATCAATACGCTTAAATATTGTGTGGCGCATGTTTTATTACCGTGACTGCATGCATTTTCCAACGTGATAAGGATATCTCGCAATTGCATTTTTTCTTGTTCACTCAGCTGACTCATTAAAGGGAGTTGACTGATACTTTTGAGTGTTGGAAAACGTTGCTGAGCATAAATAAGCAGTGCTTGGTAAACCTCTGTACTATTACCTTTTTTTAGCTTTTTTTGTAAAAGAAGATAAGCCGATGTTTGTGGTGTGCTCACCATGTTTGTGGCGCGTTTAGTTTTTTTGACGCGCAGGGATAAAAACAGTAATAGTAGCGTACCAGAAAATAAAAGGGCGAAGATGAGAGTGCTTATTTTCCAATAGTTAAAGACGTTTTCAGACGTATTTACGGGCGGGGTTTTCATTGCTAAGTTTGTGTCTACTACTGTCGTGCGCGGCGTAATATTTGATGTGTTGGCACTTAAAATAGTTAATGTTTGCTGTGCCAGTAAGGTGACTTGTTGTTTATCGGTTTGGCTATTCCACCAAACGATCTTAATTTCGGGTAAAATTAATGTCCCCGCTTTGTCGGCAATAATGGCATGTTTAAAAGTACGCGTCGCATAGGATAATACATTGTCTCTTTGAGATGCAAAAACATCCTTATCAGGGTAATAACGTAAAGATCCCGAGTAATTAAAATCGATAGAAGGTAGTTTATCCTGATCAATAGAAGCAACCTTTAGTGTCACGCTGCGCGTGATAGGCTCTCCAACATGATAACTTTTTTGTGTTAAATCTATATTCTCAACTAAACGCAGATCATCACTGATTATCCACTCTCCTTTAAAATCTTTAGGGATAGCTTTAACAGTAATATTCAGAATTTCATTTTGAAGATTAATAGGCACTGCCAGTATTTTGTTCTGCCATTGATTAACGTGGATAATTTTACGTAATGTCCCGCTTAAATAGGGAGGGGTGATCGCTATTTTTCCTGCTTTATGTGGTGTTATTTTATATTGTCGAGTGATGGTTTGGTAACGAATACCATTACGAATAATGCTACCACTTTTATCGCTAGCATATATCTCAATCGATGCATTATCTAACGTTGGCATACTAAGCTCCAAATTATCACTTACTTTGGAAAGAAAAACCTGACTGGTTAAAATGAATGTCTGACCCAGATAAACGTTGTCTTTACTCAGTGAATTGCGCATAAAAACGCTGTTGTTAGTATTATTAACTTTATTTGCTGAATAGATCTCAACTTGAATCGCAATAGGCTGTGTTTTTAAGGGGCCAACTGTTAAAGAGGGGATCTGTAGTTTCCCTGTTTTTTTAGCTTGTAAACGAATTTTCCATGTGGTTTTTTGGCTCATTTTCCCATTAATATTTTCACGTTGACGAGATTGAGAGGGGAGAAAAACGCGAAAGTTACGTGTTAAAGGCGAGCTATCAAGTTGATATTCAGATCCAATATCATTGACGCTAATATTTAAAATGAGTTGTTCGCCCATTACGATAGTATTGTTATTTACAAAGGCTTGAATAGTCGTGTTAGCGTAGGCCAGTTGTGTGAAACACACGGACATAAACAAGCTGAAGATTAACGTTGAAAGTGTTTTCATTACCAGATGATCCCATTATTTTGTGGCTGGACAGGCTGACTTAGCGCGCGTTTTCGATATTCAATACGCATTTTATTTTGAAGTAATAAAGAGGGATCATCAGGCATGTTTTTAAGCCAATTAGGCAATGCTTGATACTCTTTATTGATTTTATCCTTAGATTTAGTGATGCCCATTAAGGGGGGGTTATTGTTTTTTAACGTTTTTTTCTTATTGTTTTTTTGTGCGCTTGTACGCGCTTTATCTTTTTGTTTTTTGTTTTTTTCTTTTAATGACTCTTTTTTAGCGGGCAAGGGAGGCTGCTGTGCCTGCTGAGCATTTTTATTTTTATCATCGTTATTATTTTTTGTTTGTTGCTTTTTCTTTTCTTGCTGATTTTTCTCAGTCTTTGAGCGCTCATCTTTTTTAGAGGTACTGTCTTTACTGTCTTTGTTGTCTTTAGACGCCTTATTCGATTTTTTATCGGGATCTTGCTTGTTGTTTTTTTGCGCTTGTTGTTTTTTGTTTTTACCGTCTTGTTTTTTCTGTTGCTTACTCTTTTTATTTTGTGCTTGTTTTTTTTGTTTTTGTTTTTCTTGCATCACTATTTCTTTATTTCTCTGGGCCTGCGTAAAGTCTTTTTTAAGTATCAATGCGCGCTGATACGCTTGGATCGCATTATCTAACTCGTCCAACTTGGCAAAGCTATTGCCCTGGTTATAAAACGCATGCGCATTGTTAGGATCTTTTTTGATAACCTCAGTAAACGCACTGAGTGCATCGCTGTATTTTTTGTTTTTATATAATGCAGCACCTTTATCAAAGTTGTTTTCATAGAGCTCTGCTGCATGTTTATAATCTTTGTCTTGATACGCTTGATAAGCATTTTGTTGATTATTGTTCCAGATAGAAGCTTCAACGTGAGTACTACTAAGTGGTAACCCGACACAAAATAACAAGAGATAAAAAAATCCTTTGCGAAATAATCCTAAGAAAAGGATGGCGATGACAAAGGTAAACCAGTAGCCCGCATCTTTAGCGCGTTCAAAGAGGTTATTCGCGCTGTCATTTTTTTGTGCACTTTGCTGTTTAAAAAAAGAGGCCAGTTGTAATACGTCTTGATTATCGCTTTGGAATGTTTGATACAAGCCATGGGTTGCGTTGGTTACTTTAATTAAGGGAGCACTATTAAGTGTGGCGATAACGATATTACCCTGTTTATCACTCACTAACTTCCCATTAGCAAGCGTAATAGGAGCCCCTTTCTCGGTAGCAAGCGCTAACACGGAAACAACCCATGCGGTGCCTTTTAAGCGATCCAGCATGCTATCGGCCTGTGTCGGGCTAATGCCATCGGTCATAAATACAATGTGGCCCTTTGTGTAGCCCGCATTGGTCAGTAAAGTGATTGCTTTTTGCAATGCAGCATCTGCATTTGAGCCCATTACTGGCATTATCTCTGGCGTTAAATTGGGAATATGATTTAAAATGGCATTACTATCACGGGTTAAAGGTGAAAGTGTAAAGGCATCTCCAGCGTAGGCGACTAAAGCTTTTTCGCCCTCATCCCATGCTTTTATTAAATCCATGGCTTTGTATTTTTCCTGACTTAAACGATCCGGTTTAATATCGGTTGCATACATAGAGTAAGACATATCCATGATCAAAACTTGTGCTTTTTTGATGTCGTAAATAGGGGTACTGATTTTCTGCCAACTTGGGCCAGCTAACGCAATCAGCGTTAATATCGCGAGCGGATATAAGAAATAATGTTGCATCTTATTTTGCACTGCGTAATGCACTAAATTAGGGCTTAAATGGGGGGCAATTAAGGGCTGTTTTTGGCTTTTATGCTGACGCCGAGATCTAAAGAGTGCAATTGCACCTATTAACAATAAGCCATAGAGCCATTCTGGGCGTAAAAAAAGGAAGTTTTCAACGAGCATTTCGGTAGCCTTGCAGTTGTAGATAGAGAGCATAGAAAATCAGTAATAAGAGGGCGCCTGCAAGCGGATAATAAAAAAGATCGCGCTGAGGCCGATATTTTAACTTTTCACTATCAATCGGCTCAAGTTGATTAATAATTTGATAGATTTTTTCAAGTTGTTGTTGGTCTTTGGCTCTAAAATATTGACCACCTGTTAATTTGGCGATTTCAGTGAGGCTCTTTTCGTCAAGATCGGCTGACGGGTTAATGCGTTGCTGGCCCCAAAAACCTTGTTTTAGCATGCTATCTGCGCCAATACCAATAGTGTAAATAGTGATATGATTTTTGGCTGCTTGTCGGGCTGCTTGCAAAGGTTTAATACGCCCCGCTGTATTACTGCCATCGGTAAGTAAAATCAAGATGCGTTGTTTATTTTTGTTTTTAACAAAACGTTTGATGGCGATAGCAATAGATTCACCGATAGCGGTGCGTATACCGACGAGTCCTATTTGTGTTTCTTCTATGCGCTGTGCGATGGTTTTTAAATCAAAGGTTAAAGGTGTTTGTAAATAGGCATGATCCGCAAATAAAATAAGCCCTAAGCGATCGCCTTGACGCGTGGCAACAAATTTTTTAAGTAAAGATTTTACAAGAGATAAACGGGTGACACTTTGCCCATCTAGACGCATATCCACTTCGTTCATACTGCCAGAAAGATCTAACGATAAGATCATATTGCGGCTTTGTTGTTGAGCGCGAATAGGCTCACCATAGTAAATAGGTTTGGCAAGAGCAACGATCACAAGAGTCCAAGCAAGCAATAAGATAAAAGCGCCGAACTTACTTTGTGTTTGCTGTAAAAACGATTGTTTACTGCCCGTCGCAAGTGGGATCCATACTTGTGTATGCTGCTGACTCGCAGCTTTTAAAAAATAACGAGCAAGCAAGGGCAATGGCAGTATTAAAAATAGCCATAAATGTGAAAATTCAAACATTTCTTGTCCTTTTTTTGATCTCTTTTTTAAGTCCGTTCAACCAGAGCTTCGCATCATTAAAATCGTCAGGGCTACATCCTTTATGTGTCTCTTTATAAAGGCGTTGTAAAAAACGTTGCTGACCACCAAAGAGACTTGTTTGGCTATATTGATGTAAAAAAACAAACCAAGCTTTACCATGTAAAGAGGCCACTTGATGACGCGGAAAATGTTGCAGAGCCACGGCTTTTAAAAGTTGATTTAATTGAATAAAACTCGCATCTTGGTGGATTAATGTTTGTAATTGTAGACGTATGTTTTTATCTTTTTTCCACTCTTTACTTTGTTTATGAAGGTACCAGAAAAGGCCACCTAAAAGTGCGAATACAATGACTAATAATATCCAATATAGGGGGGCTGGTGGCCAACTGCTTGGTACGGTTGGACTGATAATGTCAGCTAATTGAGCGAGGGGATCTGTGCTAGTTTGTGCGCGCATGAAATTGCTCCATTAAAGGTAAAGAGGCGCAAATTGAGTGGTATGCTACCCCTTGCTGTATAAAAGTATTCACTATTTTTTCATGGCGTTGTAAAGCTTGGTTTTTATAATCTTGACGAGAGGCTTTCTTGTTGAAAAAAGCACTGCCGGATAAACTATTAATCTGCACTTTTTTATGTGTTAAATTGTCAGGTAATTGGCGCTCTAGAGGATCATTGATATGCCAGGCATGTACTTGATTATGACGTTTTATTTGGCTGAGTATTTTTATGCATTCATCATCAAGTTGTGAAAAATCACTTATTAAGTGTACTTGGCTACCCGTTTGAACGAGACGTGCAATGCGTTTGAGTTGTATCAATAAAGATTGTTGCTCAGAGTGTGTTTTAAACGCTTCTTTTAAGCATAGTGCGTCACTTTGATGTAAAAAACGCATTAAGCCAAGGTGGCGTCCGCTGGGCTTTAACTCTGCAACGCTTTGTTGATTAAAAATCAAACCCCCAAGACGATCACCGCGTTGCTTCGCTTGCCAACTGAGTAGCGCGCCTAAATGACAAGCTTGTACAGATTTAAACACAAATTGACTACCAAAAATCATACTGTCGGATAGATCAAGCAGTATAAACACCGACCTCTCTTTTTCTTCTTGAAACAATTTACTGTGCGCTTTACCCGTACGCGCCGTGACAGCCCAATCTATATTGCGGATGTCATCGCCGGCTTGGTAATGACGCACCTCAGCAAACTCCATGCCTCGGCCTTTTATTTTTGACAAATAATTTCCAGCACGGGCTTGTTTCGCTACGCAATTTTTAAGCTTTAAGGTCATTTTCGCTTGTTGCTTATAACTCAGTAATTCATTGAGATTGACCTCAATACCATTGCTATAAGGTGTGTTATTAAAAATAGCGAGTATATTTTGACGGCTCATTATGCAGGGATCGCCACTTGTTGTAATATTTCTTTGATCACTTGATTCGCTGTAATGCCTTGTGCCTCTGCTTCATAAGTTAAAATCAAACGATGGCGTAATACCGGATAAAGGTTTTGAATAATATCATCAGGGATCACATGATCGCGTT
Source organism: Psychromonas sp. CNPT3 (assembly GCF_000153405.2). Classification (NCBI taxonomy): domain Bacteria; kingdom Pseudomonadati; phylum Pseudomonadota; class Gammaproteobacteria; order Alteromonadales; family Psychromonadaceae; genus Psychromonas; species Psychromonas sp. CNPT3. The sequence continues at coordinate 2,129,663 of NC_020802.1, read as the reverse complement.
GATCTAACCACGCTCGTGCTTTGGCGGTGCGCATTAAGGCAAGTGTTGCGCGTGGACTCGCACCATAATTTATCCATTCACCGAGTTGATCAGAATAGAGTTTAGGTTGACGCGTCGCTATGATCAAATTAATGAGGTAGTCCTCAAGATGCGGAGCGATAGTGATATTCATCACTTCACGGCGCATATTAAAAATTTGCTGATTAGTGAGAGGGGTTACCTTTGCAACTTCTTCTTTTAAAATCTCTTTATGATTAAGGGCTAAGATTTGTTTTTCAGTTTTTGCATCCGGATAATCTAATTCAAGGTGCATAATAAAACGATCTAGCTGTGCTTCTGGTAAAGGATAAGTGCCTTCTTGCTCTAATGGATTTTGTGTTGCCATTACTAAAAAAAGCTCTGGTAATTGATAAGTCGTTTTACCTACCGTAATTTGATGCTCGGCCATCGCCTCTAATAAAGCCGATTGTACTTTTGCAGGGGCACGGTTTATCTCATCCGCTAAAATAAGGTTATGGAAAAGAGGGCCTTTTTCAAAAATAAACTCGCCTGTTTCTTGGCGGAAAATATCCGTTCCCGTTAAATCAGAAGGCAATAAGTCAGGGGTGAATTGAATGCGATGAAAATCGCCTTCGATTCCTTTAGCAAGGGCATTAATGGCACGTGTTTTGGCAAGTCCAGGGGGACTCTCTACAATAATATGTCCATCTGCAAGCAATGCGATTAGTAATCCATCGACTAATTCACTTTGCCCTAAAATCATTTGGTTTAGGTAATTGCGTAATGCTTTAATTTGTTGTTTTTCCATGAGAATACTCATATTCAGAATGATTTTGGTATAGTAACAGGCAATGTTTTATTTAAAAAGTTCCCTTAATAAAAAAAATTGTTTACCTGTTTTATGATTTTAAACATGTTTTTCATGTCATTATTACGTATTATTAACAATATTGTAACGTAAAGCAGAGGATGCGTATGAGTAACTTAGAATCAATTATTTGGCATACATTAGGTTATGCAGCTATGCCTGTTATTTTCTTAGGTGGATTTGTGGGGGTTTTTTGTGTTGCTGCTGCGATATTACATTTCACCGGTAACGGCCCGGTAAAGAATTAATAAAGTAATTTTATAAACGTATGAACTTGCACTGTTATACGTCTTAGTTGCTGATTTTGTATGCTATACTTTTTGCCTACATAAGACACTGAGAATAAATATTATGCATCTTTATATTATGCGTCATGGTGAAGCCCAAATGATGGCAAGATCCGATGAACAACGCGCATTAACGTCATTAGGGCGCGCTCAAAACGCTCGAATGGCGCGTTATTTACGCACAAAAGACGTGGTTTTTGATGCGCTTATGGTCAGCCCTTTTGTACGAGCACAACAAACGTGGCAAAGTGTATGTGAATACTTTCCTGATATAGAGCAACAACAAACGTTAAGAATATTAACCCCATCAGGCAGTGCGCATAAAACCGTCTCAGAAATACTTGCGTTACAGGCGCAGGGCATCAAAAGTGTCTTGTTGATCTCACACCTTCCCTTAGTCGGTTATATTGTGTCTGAACTTGTCCCCTCGGCAGGTGTTCCTGCGTTTTCGACATCAAGCGTTGCCCATATCGAATTAGATGAGCAAGGTTTTGCGCAGTTACATAGTATTATTGCGGTCAGTCAATTACCTTAAATACAGGTGCTACTTTATACGCCAGGCAGAGGATACGTTTTATTTTTCAAATTCACGTTTTATCTGCCAGTCTTCTAGCTCAATAAGTACTAATAAAGCGCCACGGCCACCAAATTCAAGGGGGGCTTGATGAAAAGCTAAAATGTTTGGATGTTGTGCGAGCCAAAGGGGGACTTGTTTTTTTAGTACATACGTACCTATCCCATGCAGCACACTGCAACAATATAAACCTTCTTTTTTACAACACGCAATCAATGCGCCCAATTCTCGTTTTGCTTCAAGTTGAGTTAAGCCATGTAAGTCCAATATAATTTCAGGTGAGAAATCACCTCTGCGTAATTGTTTTAATAAATACTTGCCTGCATCATCTCGGCAATAGCGTACCGGGCCTTGTTCTGCAAGGAGTGGCTCAAAACCATCTGAAAAATGTTCGGTTTCTAAATCAGCCACAATGGCGACTTGATTGAACTGCTTTTTCTTCGTATTTTTCGTACTTAATAGTATGCTATCCTGTGTTAACTTTTTAATACCTGAAAATTCAGCGCTAAATAGCGAAAAATCATCATCATCATCTTTATGTTTGCTCATGGTTTTTAACTCTCTATTTTTAAGTGCTTATTTTAACTCGATTGGAGAATAAATTGGAATCGATTTTTTGCGATGAAGCAGTTGATGAACTGCTTACTATTCAAGATATGTTACGTTGGACATGTACGCAATTTGAACAAGCAGAGCTTTTTTATGGGCATGGACAAGACAACGCACTCGATGATGCACGTAGTTTAATCTTTGCTACATTTAAATTACCACTATACAGCGATATAGAGTTTAATCATGCGCGCTTAACACGTAGAGAGCGTGAAAAATTGGTCGCATTAGTTATCAAACGTATTGAATTGCGTATTCCCGTTGCATATTTGACCAATAGTGCATGGTTCGCGGGCTTAGAATTTTATGTGGATGAACGCACCTTAGTGCCTCGCTCTCCGTTTGCTGAATTAATTGAAAATGGTTTTAAACCATGGCTAACAACATCTCCTGAGCGTATTTTAGATCTTTGTACTGGCAGCGCTTGTATTGCGATTGCTTGTGCTTATGCTTTCCCTGATGCGTACGTTGATGCAGTCGACATATCAGAAGATGCCTTAGATGTGGCTGAAATTAATATTCAAGGACACGGCGTAGAGCAACAAGTTATTCCTATGTTGTCGGATCTGTTTTCGGGTATTGAAAACGAAAAATATGATTTAATTGTTTCAAACCCTCCGTATGTTGATAATGAAGATATGCAAAACTTACCCGCTGAGTTTAAACATGAGCCAGAGTTAGGTTTAGCATCGGGGTTTGATGGCCTTGATCTTGTCCGTAAAATGCTGGCACAAGCAGCTGATATGCTCAATGATAATGGTTTGTTATTTGTCGAAGTAGGCAACTCACAAATTCATTTAGATGAAGCTTATGCTGATGTAGATTTTGAATGGATCCCATTAAAATCGGGTGGACACGGCGTCTTTGTGCTGACTAAAGCGCAATTAGAAAAGTTAAAATAACATCACGTTAATTTCCCTCTCACCATTGGTGCACTAGCTCAATCATATAATAGGGTAGAATTATGGCAGGAAGTAGTATTGGTCAACTCTTTAAAGTAAGTACCTTTGGTGAAAGTCATGGCGTTGCTTTAGGTTGTATCGTAGATGGTATCCCGCCGGGTTTAGAAATTTGTGAGGCGGATCTGCAACATGATTTAGATAGGCGTCGTCCAGGACAATCTCGTTATACCACGATGCGCCAAGAAAAAGATCAAGTGCAGATATTATCGGGCGTTTTTGAAGGTAAGACGACAGGGTGCAGTATTGGCCTGATGATTTTAAATACGGATCAACGCTCACAAGATTATTCAGCTATTGAAAATCTTTTTCGCCCCGGTCATGCAGATTATACTTATTATCAAAAATACGGTCATCGTGATCATCGAGGTGGAGGCCGCGCTTCTGCGCGCGAAACTGCGATGCGAGTGGCAGCTGGCGCAATTGCTAAAAAATATTTAAAGACCAAATTTGGCATTACAATTAATGGTTATTTAAGCCAATTAGGTGATATTAGCGCGCAAGTATTAGATTGGTCTGAAGTACATAACAATCCTTTCTTCTTTCCTGATCCGAGTAAAATTAGCGCCCTTGAAACCTATATGAAAGCGCTAATAAAAGAAGGTAACTCAGTGGGTGCGAAAGTCACTGTTGTTGCATCGAATGTTCCTGTTGGTTTAGGGGAGCCTGTTTTTGATAGATTAGATGCAGAGTTAGCACATTCACTCATGAGTATTAATGCGGTGAAAGGTGTAGAGTTTGGCGATGGCTTTAAAGTGGTTGAGCAAAAAGGCACCGAGCATCGCGATGAAATGACCCCGCAAGGGTTTTTATCAAATCATGCTGGTGGCATTTTAGGGGGTATATCTACTGGGCAAGATATTATTGCGTCAATCGCATTAAAACCGACATCAAGTTTAACTATCCCTGGGCGAACTATTACCAAAGAGGGCGAGGCGACAACGATGATAACTAAAGGTCGTCATGATCCTTGTGTCGGTATTCGCGCAGTGCCCATTGCTGAAGCGCAAATGGCAATCACATTGTTAGATCACCTGTTACGCCATCGCGCGCAAAACATGGACGTGCAGACCAATACGCCTCACCTAAAGTAAATGCACTCTATCTAAATATATTTCATATAAAAAAGGGCATTGAATGGTTTACATTCAATGCCCTTTTTATATGCGTTAGATTATATTTTATCTAAATAAACCTTTGAATATGCCATCTAAAAGTTGTTTCGATTTATCATCAAGACGACCTTTTAATTTTTTTTCTACCTTACGTTGTAAGCGTTTTTTCTCAGCATCTATTTTTGCTTTTGCCTGTGCTTTGAATGCGCCTTTTGTGTCTAAAGAGAACTTAGGATCGTTTAAAGAGCCTTGAATATGCAAGGGGATCACAACACCATTAAGATCAAATTGCTCGGTTTCTACGCCGCGTTTTGAAAGGGGTGCAAGGCTCAATTTATAATCTAAAGTATTGCTAATAATATTAATGATCCCCGTACCATCTAAACGTAAAACGGAGGATAACATTAATAATTTTTGATTATTAACCACGCCTTTATGCAAACTAAAGCTACCGGCAAGAGAGGCAAAGTCTGTCTTTTTCACATCGCTTTCTGTCGGCGGTTTCTTACCTTTTAATGTTGCTTTCAAACGGCGTATATCTTGATGAAGGTTAACCCCATAAAGTTCACCATCGAGTAAAGTAAAGCTACCTTGACCGCTTAATCCTTTTTTAATTTTGCTTTGGGTTAGGCCTTGGCCTTTACCTTTAAAGCTAAAGGCAGTGTGACCACTGAGAAACTTAATTTGAGCCGCATCAATGAGTAGGGGGCGTAATTGGACGTCTTTAAGCTGTGTATTCACGTAATAACGGTTTTTACCCTTAGCATCTGCAACACTTGCATTTAAGTTTAATTGTCCTCCATAGAGTTGTACATTAAGAGGGCTTAAGCTTGCTTTACCTTTTTTTATGATCAAGTTGTTGGTGATCGTACCAATTTTTATATTTTCATATAAAATACCGGCAATTTTCAAATCACCTTGTACATCTAAGCCTTGTAAGAAACTGAGATCAGGCTCGACTTCGGCTGTGTTTTTCTCTACCTTTTTTGTTACTTTACTGTCGTTTTTTATATTTTTGTCAGTTGTTGTACTATTTTTAGGAAGATAGGGGTTAAGATCCCATTGGTTCCCAACCAAGGAGTAGCGTACTTTGGTAATGTCTCCACTTTGCAATGAGATCTTGCCGTTTAAAGTGATATCATCCACAGCAAATTGAAATTGCTCTAAGGTTAATTTTTTGCTTTTTACCTGATAAACAACATTTGTTTTTAACGTACTGTTTACTGCGCCATTAGGAATGTCTTTACCACTAAATTGGCTTTCCAATACGAGGTTATTAAGATTAATTTGGGTGAGATCTGCGCTGACATTAATGACACTGGTGAGTTTGATATTAGCTTTAGTACCATTAACAAGGAGTTCACTAATAAGAACAAAATCACTGTCTTTAGAAAATTCAAATTGCCCTAAGTGCATTTTATTAATGATCACTTTATGGTAACTATTGGCTTTTAAATCTTGTATTTCTAGTACGGTATTGTTGATATTAATACCATCTAACACCAGTTGGCTTATATCAAAAAAGGCCTCTTTATTATCGTTGTTAGTGACGACTTCAGTGCTTTGTTTGGTGTTACTTTCAGGTTGCTCTTCAATACTGTTTTGAGGGCCTAAGTTATCAAGATTAGATTGTCCATATTTATTGGTAATAATATTTAACCTAAAACCTTCTAAGTTTAACTCTGCAATTTTTAATTGGCCTTTTAACAATGGCAATATTTTAATACCCAGACTTGCACTCTCTATTTTTAGAAAGTTTTCTCGATTAAATCCATCTAAGTTACGTACTTCAATCTCACCACTACTCAGACCGAGTTGTGGGAATAAAGTCCAGCTTAAATCACCGTTAATAAGTAATTCACGATTAAGACTCTGTTTTGCTTGGGTTTGGATCTGCTCTTTGTAATCATTGGGATTGACCAACATGACTAAAGCAAGCATCGCGAGAAGGATCAAGACGATGAATGAGATAAATATTTTAAGAAGCAATTTCATGTAATTTCCTTTGCTCTAAAGTAGAGGGTATTTTCTCAGTTTATAGCAAATGCAGTAAAAATGGGGGATTCTGTTATTTTCTTTACCGGATCTAGCCGGTTTTCAGTTAAATAAGTTATATTATGAGAAGAAAAGCGTATATTTTACGACTGATCAGTAAAGGGATCTCGTTATATGCCATGTTGTCTCAAAATACTTTATCAGGTACTGCTTGGAGATCGTATCAAGGCGTAAACCATAATAGTTATATTATTTATAGGTAGCATAATTTGTCTCATGATTTGTGTACAACACCAACAACGCCAATAAAAATATGCACTTTTAATCTTTTTAATTATGCACAGCCTCCTTATGCATATTATGATTTTGAGTCAATTTATAGTGACGTGCAATGGGCAAAAAAACAAGCTTGGATATGCGCTTATCTTGCTAGATTTAAACCTGATGTTATTGCTTTTCAAGAAGTTTTTAGCATTGACTCCTTACAGAAACTATTAAAAGAAGCGGGGTATGCATATTTTTCAGTCGTTGATGCGCCGACATTAAGCGACGGATTTATCTATCGAGATCCCGTACTTGCCATCGCTTCTCGTTACCCTATCAAAGAAACGTATGCGTTGGGTGTGGATCCAACGTTATTAGCTCCCTTAGGCTTGTCTGCTGATTTTTCATTTAGTCGTAAAGTATTACGCGCAAGTATCGAATTGCCACATATTGGGTTATGCGATTTTTATGTTGTGCATCTTAAATCGAAACGATCCCTCTTTGAGTATTACCCTGACGCAAAAGAGCGTATTGAAAAAACCATATTAGGACGCTTAAAAGCACAACTTTCGGGTGGGTGGGGATCGACAGTGCAACGTGGAAGCGAGGCGTTACTATTACATATGGCGATACTAGAGCGCCGAGAAAAGTTGGGTTTACCCGTTGTTTTATTAGGTGATTTTAATAATAATTTAGAAGATGGTGTATTAAGTCAGCTTCTAAAGCATGAATTACGTTTTGTAACAGGGGCGCAAGACAAGCAATATTTAGACAAATACTGTTTAAAAAATGCTTGGGATTTATATCAAAAAGCGGATCCAGAGCGAGAGTCTCAACCGTGTCCAGGTACACATTATTTTGCGCAGCAATGGGTGACCTTAGATCATATTTTACTCTCTTCGGAGTTTGATACGAGCGCTAGCCAGTGTTTTTTTAGCGTGAGTGCTCATCATACTCATGTACAACATTTAGTTTGCCCCATTTTTGAGTATGATCAACAAAGCAGTGATCATGGCGTCGTCATGATCACGTTAGCGCCTAGGCGTTAATCTAAATCTATCTTCCAATAATATTTACTGGCGTATACCTTCAATATTTAAGTCGATATCGACATAATTACTGTTACCAAGCACCTTAATATTAAAGTCTTTAAGATAGAGGCGCGTAGAGGCTGTAAAACCTGCGCGGTAACCACCCCAGGGATCTTTACCTTCGCCAATAAATTGTCCGTCCAAGCGAATTTCTTTAGTGACACCGTGCAGAGTAAAGTTGCCGGTAATGCTTAACATGCCATCTTTTTCCTTTTTAATATTGGTGCTTTCAAAAGTGGCTTGATTGAATTTTTTGACGTTGATAAAGTCGCTACTACGAATATGTTTATCGCGCTCTGCATGGTTACTGTTAATACTACTGGTGTCGATTTTTACCTTTATACTGGCATTTTCAATTTTATTCTTGTCATAATTAAAAGTGCCAGAAAAAGTATTAAAACGGCCGGTGATAAAGCTAAATCCTAAATGACTGATTTTAAAATTAATAGAGGCATGTGCACCTTTGCTATCTATTTTATATTCACTGGCAAATGAGGGGTTGATGAATAATAACAGTGTACAAAAAACGCTACTTAACAGTATTTTTTTCATTTTATATCCTTTATAACATTTTGGTAAGAGTATTATCTTTATCTAAAAAGTGATGTTTTAATGCAGCGAGACCATGCAATACGGCTAAAGAGATAAGGCTGTAAGCAATATACTGGTGCCAGACACCGGCAACATCAGCTTGACCTTTAAGCATAGAGCCCAAACTTGGTAATGCAAACCAGTTAAAAATTTCAATGCTACGTCCATCTGCGCTACTTATCATGTAGCCTGAAATAAACAGAGTAAAAAGTAACAAATAAAGAAGAAAATGCACTGTTTTAGCGCTATATATTTCCCATGTTTTACCTGAAATTTTGGGGGTTAACGAATACCGTTTATAAACTAGTCGTATTAACGTTAATGCAAAAAGGCATAAGCCAACGGATTTATGCCAATGTGGCGCGCGTGTATACCATGCACTGTAATAGCTAAGCTCAGTCATCCAATAACCTAAAAAAAATAAGGAAAAAATAATGAGAGCACTGCTCCAGTGTATTATTCTCATTATTAAATGATATTTTTTAATGCTAGCTACCATGCTTGCTATCTCTTTTAGGGTTGTTTTTATAAGCACAAGTGTATGTCATAAATTAAAACCTGCAGACACTAAGAAGCGCTTAAGGAAATAAAACCTCTTCGTTATTACTCAACCAGAGAGGATTTTTTTGCATTACGCTATTAAAAAGAGGATTGCTTATCAATGCATTTAACCAATCTTTAATGCGAGGATAAGGACTATTTTTAAAATAATCTTTATCAACACTTGCCCATTGCCGAATAAAAGGAAAGATAGCCATATCGGCTAATCTAGTATGATTGTCAAAAAGATGAGTATGCGCATTAAGTCGTTGTTCTAATTTATTTAAAAATAATTCACCTTGGTCTCTATAATGCTCACTTGGAAATTCAGGGAAACGTACGGCGTATTTATATTTATCTAGCCAATATTTAAAATCGATATCATTTTCATCAATCAAATTAAGCATGCCAACTAAATCACCTTCTAGCCATTTATTGGGATCGTGTTGTTCGAGTGCCCATATCATAATATCTAAACTTTCATCTAAAACCTCACCGCTTGCCGTTTGTAAAACGGGCACGCTACCTTTAGGTGATATGAGGAGCATTTCATTGGGTTTGTCTTTTAATACTATCTCTCGTAAATGCACCTGTTGCTGGCTGATGCTGATGGCAAGTCTTGCTCTCATGGCATAAGGGCATCGACGAAAAGAATAAAGGGTATGTGCCATACTGGCTCCTTAGCTCACAATAGGTAGGGGGTAATGTAACCTTTATCTGCATTTAAAGTATATTTTTATTTTCTCCATTTACATTAAGTTATATTCAGCTCTAATTCAAATCCCTTCGTATTTAAAGCGTAAAAAAACATTTGTATTTTTAACGTTACTGATTAAATCATATTTATTTGAGTCCCTATATAAGATTAAATCGTCGTCATGTTTTTTTTGTGGTTACTCTCGTTTTGTCTGTGTGTAATATTTTTGATATGTATTAGTCAATGTTTTATGCGATCCAATATATTGATATATCAAAATTTATAGTTAATAAAAACTTAAAAAAGGCTGTTTTAAAATCGACATCAATTTATTGAACATGTTTTTTGAAAGAGGCGAGAGAAGAAAGTCGTTATTAAAATGTGAAAAACTTAATATGAAAAATAACATTTTGTTCTACGCTATACCGTCTGTAACAGTAAATTACATATTTTGTATGGGTATCTAATTTAGCAATGGAAACACGACTACTTCATTATAAGAGGTAAAAATGACTAATATTGATATTTTTAGTAAGGATCGAAAACAATGTGCAAAATTTTTATATCGAGGTACATTTGGCCCTAAACAAGGTGATGTGAATCAATTACAAAATATTGGATTTAATGCTTGGTTTTCACAACAGTACTCTGCTGGAATTTCTTATCACCGCTATAAGGCTCAAGAATTTGCTGATTTATCTAACAGTAAAATCGATGGTAATACTCGCCTTGGAGCATGGTGGGAAAGAGCAATTCAAGCTCCGGACCAATTACGTCAACGTATGGCTTACGCACTGAGTCAAATATTTGTGGTTTCTAAGTATTCTGTGGGTATTTATGATGATGAACTTGCGTATTATTATGATATTTTACTAAAAAATTCTTTTGGTAATTACCGTGATTTATTAGAAGAGATCACGCTAAACCCTGTAATGGGGAGCTACTTGACCCTCGATGGAAGTGAAAAATACGATCCTAATAAAAATAGTAACCCTGATGAAAATTATGCGCGTGAAGTCATGCAATTATTCTCTATTGGTTTGTGGAAACTGGCAGGTAACGGAACGCCAGAATTAAATGAACACGGTAATTACATTCCATCTTATAGTCAAAATGATGTGGAAGAGCTCGCGAGAGCATTAACAGGATGGCAAAAAGTTGATGGTTATCAACCGATGAAAGCAAATGAAAAAGTGCATGATACAGGCAGTAAATTAATATTGGGGGAGCATTTTTCTGATGGCCAAAATGCATATGAAGACTTATCCCAAGCTCTTGATGTTATTTTTAAACATCCAAATACTCCCATTACATTTGCCACATTACTTATTAAGCGTTTTGTTACAAGTAATCCTAGAGGGAGTTATATATCTAAAGTTGCAAAGGTATTTAAAAACAATGGAAAAGGAGTCCGTGGCGATTTACAAGCTACTTTAAAAGCGGTACTTACTGAAGATGATGTTTTTAATGGTATTGCTGATAATGCAGGCAAAGGCAATAATAGCGATAAACATAATTTTGGTTTATTGAAAGAGCCTATTTTAGTGATAAGCAATCAAGTAAGAAGCCTGAATATGAAATCGGTTAGTCTTCGTTGGTGGAATTTTCAAGGTACCGAAGGGAATTTAGGCCAAGCGCCACTTAGATCAAAAAGTGTATTTAATTTTTACTCTCCTAGTGATGCCCCTCAAGGTGAAATTTCTGATCTATCTTTAACGGCACCCGAATTTTCTTTGTTAACGACAGATATAATACGCCGTCTGCACAATAGAATATGGAGCAATATTGTCGCCTCTCATTTAACCGAAGAAAACCAATGGAATTGGGACAAATCAGAGTTTATGACATTAATAAAAAAAGATATTTATGCCTATGTAGACTTGCTCAATGAACGTCTATATGCAGGCTTAATGTCATCTGAATTATATGATTATTTAATTGATATGTTAGTCACACAAATACCTTCTACTCAGTATGAACGTCGTTTCTTATGTACGATTTATGTTGCATGCACATCACCAGAGTTTTTCTGCCAGGAGTAAAATCAATAATGAAATTATCTCGTCGTCGTTTTTTAAAGAGTACTGGTTTATTAGGCGTTTCTAGTATGGCCTCATTTTCATCACAAAGTATTGCCGCATCACTATTGTCGTCAGATAAAAATAAAATAACAGGTCATAAAGCGCTTGTATGCGTTTTTTTATATGGCGGGAATGACTCATATAATATGCTAGTGCCTAGCGTGGAGACATCCGCTTATACGGACTATTTAGCTAGACGGCCTCATTTAGGATTAAAAGAAAATGAAATTTTACCGACAGGATTAAACTCTGAGAATAATATTAATATTGGTATACATCATGAAATGAAGTCTTTGCTACCTCTATTTGAAAAGGGCCATGCAACCGTTCTTATTAATTCAGGGCAATTACTGTCTCCAACATCAAAATCATTAATAGACCATTCGTTGGTAAAACTACCCGATTTATTAATGGCGCATAATTCACAACAAGAAATGTGGCAATCTGGGGCGACTAATTTAAATAGTAAGTATGGTTGGGTTGGTAAAATGTTTGATATTATTTCTGTAAAAAGTGATTTATCACCTCTTATTTCGATATCCAATGAAAAAAAATTATTACGCAGTAAACACTTACAGCAAACGATTGTAAGCTCCAAGGGGGCTGGTAATTATAGTGCACTTAATGATGAAGTACGACTAAATGGGTTGTTTTTTAATTTTTCAGAACGTCAATATGACAACCTTTATATGAGAAATTATGCGCATAAAATGATTGATAGTCTGGATGAAAATGAGCGAATGAAAAAAATATTAATTAAATATCCAAGTAATAGTCAATATTCTAATACAAAATTATCGAAGCAACTTAATATGGTAAGTCGATTAATAAAAGCACAAGGCGATCTTGGGCAGTCTCGACAGGTGTTTTTTGTTGGTATGAATGGTTTTGACACTCATAAAAATCAACAGAAAACACATGGATCATTATTAGCTGAATTAGCCGACGGCTTGGTTGAATTTAATCATGATATGGAAAGTTCAGGTCTTAATGAACAAGTTGTGAGTATCACAATGTCTGATTTTGGACGGCGTATACAAGCAAATGCATCAGGAACCGATCATGGTTGGGGTGGCCATCAAATTGTTGTTGGTGGGGATCTTCATGGTAATAAAGCCTATGGGAATTGGCCGGATTTAAAACCCAAGAGTGAAGATGATTATAATAACGGTCGTGTCATTCCTGGTATTGCAGCGGATCAAGTACATGCATCTTTGTGTCAGTGGTTAGGACTTTCTGACGCTGATATTTTATCTATATTTCCAAATCTTAGTCATTTTGATTTATTTAATATTCCATTTTTACAGCGAGATCATATAAAAGTTTGATAAATTAAGGATCAATGTCTCATTTTCTTCTCGCCTTAGTCAGATTAAGTTCAGGTCTCTGATTAAAGGGAGGGCTTTTATCGTTAAGCACTTTTTTTGGTCATTAAACCCTGTTCTCCGAAAGAGAAAGTGGGGAATCTGTCTCTTTTTGACAGTATTTCCAACTAATCGAGGTATAGAAAAAATTCTCATTGTTCTATATTGACTGACGTGTGGTGTTAGAGAAGTAAAGTGGGGCCATTTTACTTCTCTCTTTTGGGATTTTTATGCTTGTTTAGTGCCTTTAAGCATTGCATCTACTAGGGCTTGCGCTTCAAACTTGGTAAGTGCATCATTTGCGCCGACTTGACTTGCTCTGTCGATACTCATTTCACTCGATAGGGAAGTATGTAAAATAATATAAGCATGTGCTATTTCTTTGGCACTACGTACTTCAAAAGTGAGTTCATAGCCATCGAGTCCTGGCATTTCAATATCACTGACGAGAATATCAAAGGGCTCTTCAGCTTCGGCTGCCGCTTTCATTACTTCTAAAGCATCATCTCCATTTTTACAGACTTGAAAGGGCACATCGATGCGTGTTAATGCGTTTTCTAATTGATGGCGCGCCACGGCAGAGTCGTCGACTAATAGAATGCGAGAATGCTGTAGTAGTCCTTTTTCGATGGCGGTGATTTCAACGCGTGCTTCATCTTCACTTGGGTATATCTCTGATAATAATAACTCGATATCGAGTAACTGTATCATTGTATCCTCAAATTTAGTCACACCAGTAATATAGGTTTTATTTCCGAGACTATTTGGTGGTGGCTCAATTTCTTTCCAATTACAGGCAATAATGCGCTCTATTTTACGCACTAAAAAACCAACATGCTGACGACTACAATCTGTAATAATAATGGTGCAATCTTTATATTCATCACTTGGTATTGCGTGGTAACCCACAGAGGCTGCCATATCAATGATAGGCACTGTTTTACCGCGAATATGTGTCACACCAATAATATTATGGCTGGAGTTTGGTACTTTAGTTAGCGCTTGATAGGGAACAAGCTCTTGAATTTTTAATGTACCAATGGCAAAACTCTGTAATTGAGAAAGTTTAAATAACAATAATCCTTGGGATTGACTCGATGTAGACGGCATACTAATTTCCTTATTTAATACCTACATAAATATTATAAATTAAATTACATAGAAAAGGGTTTTTTTTATGTAATTGCTTAATATTTCTCTATTTTTTGTGTGTAAAATGAACTTTTAAGTCAGAGGTATGTTGCAGAACAAGGGGTTATGTGTTAGCTATTTGTTAATGGGCGACTGTTGCATTTTTTTGAGCTTGGTTGGTGAGTAAAGTTGTTCTTTGAGACATGGGCTATTTTCGTAAATAATGTAGCCAAGGGCAAAAAAAATTACTCTTAAATATAAAAAGATTAAAAACAGCCTAATTTTTATTTATCTCTTTTAGCCAAGCTTGCTCAAAATCTAGCATTTGTAAGTGTTTTTTTGACGCTTGGTGCACCTGTTTATCATTTTCGGTGCTAAAGGGACCCGCACGGCAAATAGCACAAAAATTCTCGCCATGATAAGGCAGTTTATGCAACTGTGAACTTAATGTGTGCTTCTTTTGTAGGCTCCACATATAAGTTTCACCTCTTGTATCACGAACATGTTTATCTCTATCTACATTACGAATTTTATAACCGGGAAATTTATTAATATCAAAAGCGATAGAGCCTAAATAATGAATATTAGTGTGCATGTGTAATGCGCTTTCAATATTCCACTGCCGGTAAGGTTTAACATCTTTAGAGGTAATAAAACACAATTGTTGACCCTTCTCATCTAAAAAGTATTTAAATGAGTTAAGTAAAAATTGACGTAAAAGGCGCCGATTTAAGACATTGATATTACTGTTTTTGGCGTGCGCTTTATATTCATCAAAATTTTGAAAGGCGGGGACTAACGGAAATTGAAAAATAACGACATCGAAACTGTGTTGTTTTAAATCTCCCCACGTTTTTTTATCGCAGACATTAAAATCAAATAAAGTTTGAATCTTCTCATTTTTTAAGTATTGATAAAAGGTGTCATTGTATTTTCGGGTCATGATCGAGAGAGGATCATAAACGCTTGCCGTTAATGCTCGAGGAGAGAAATGTTTTTGCAAAGAAGCCGAAAAGGAAAGATCGCCATCTCCAATAGTTAAAATCCGCCATTCTTTATCTAAAATCATAAATACGTCTCGTATTAAAGGTCTACTGGTCGTCACTAAACTCGGTGCGATTTATATTCTCTTGCATCATTATTGCATAAATGTTTTTATCTTCAATATTATGCAGACAAGCTAAGCCAATTTGGTTTGCTTATATTGCACCTGAAGCATAGGAGTATAGCAACTGTTATGCGCTGAGATATTTTATGACAGGCATAAAAAAACCAGCCTCAGCTGGTTAATTCTTCTTAGTAAACTAAGAATGGTGCGGAAAGAGAGACTTGAACTCTCACATCTTACGATACTAGAACCTAAATCTAGCGCGTCTACCAATTCCGCCACTTCCGCATGGCTGGGATAAGAGGATTTGAACCTCTGAATGCCGAGATCAAAACCCGGTGCCTTACCGCTTGGCGATATCCCAATAATATGTTTAAGAGTTATTTTCTCTGGTTATCATCATTTAATCTACCGAGATCCTATATTAAAATCTACAGTGCTGACTATTTGTTGATATCCAACAATATTTTTAAGAGTTATTTTCTCTGGTTATCATCATTTAATCTACCGAGATCCTATATTAAAATCTACAGTGCCGACTATTTGTTGATATCCAATAATATGTTTAAGAGTTATTTTCTCTAATGTTTTAAGAGTCATTGTCTCTGTAATTTTAAAGCGTTACGCGCTAAGTTTAAACTTCTTCAAGCTAAGTAATGGTGGCTACACCGAGATTTGAACTTGGGACCCCATCATTATGAGTGATGTGCTCTAACCAGCTGAGCTATGTAGCCATTTACTTAAACAAAAAAACCAGATTTAACGGGTTCTTTCTTCTTAGTTAAACTAAGAATGGTGCGGAAAGAGAGACTTGAACTCTCACATCTTACGATACTAGAACCTAAATCTAGCGCGTCTACCAATTCCGCCACTTCCGCATGGCTGGGATAAGAGGATTTGAACCTCTGAATGCCGAGATCAAAACCCGGTGCCTTACCGCTTGGCGATATCCCAATAATATGTTTAAGAGTTATTTTCTCTAATGTTTTTAAGAGTCATTGTCTCTGTAATTTTAAAGCGTTACGCGCTAAGTTTAAACTTCTTCAAGTATTACTCTTTTGCTAAAAGCAAAACAGTGAATTTGGCTGGGATAAGAGGATTTGAACCTCTGAATGCCGAGATCAAAACCCGGTGCCTTACCGCTTGGCGATATCCCAATAATATGTTTAAGAGTTATTATCTCTGCTTATCATCATATAATCAACTATTTAGATTATTTTCTGATATATCACCATTTTTATCTAAGATAAAAATGGTGCGGAAAGAGAGACTTGAACTCTCACATCTTACGATACTAGAACCTAAATCTAGCGCGTCTACCAATTCCGCCACTTCCGCATAAAGTAAATGGTGGCTACACCGAGATTTGAACTTGGGACCCCATCATTATGAGTGATGTGCTCTAACCAGCTGAGCTATGTAGCCATTTACTTAAAATCGAACCTAAAATTGTTTAACCAATCTCCGTTTCGATGGGGCGCATTATGCGGATTACAGTGATTGTCGTCAACTAGTTTCTCTTAAAATTCGTAAAAATTGTTTTATTTGCTTGTTTGCTAATCAACTTGATTTTATTTTAGGCAAACATTTCTTTAAAACAGTTTTCAGTAAGAGAAAAAGTTACACTTACTGTATAAAAAAACATAAATAGCAAAAAGAGAGCGATCGTGAAAATACTACACACTTCAGATTGGCATTTAGGTCAGTACTTTATGATGAAAAGCAGGCAAAGTGAGCACCTTAGCTTTTTAAATTGGCTCATAGAGACGGTTTCTAGTGAGGGAGTCGATGCAGTGATCGTAGCGGGAGATATTTTCGATAGTACATCACCGCCTTCTTATGCTCGAAAGTTGTACAGTGATTTTATAGTGAAATTACAACGTACGGGCTGTACTCAGTTAATTATCGTTTCGGGTAACCATGACAGTGTCGCCGTCTTAAACGAAAGTAAGAATTTATTACAATGTTTAAATGTTTCGGTGTTAGCAGGTCTTAGTGAGGATCTAAGCGATCATTTGATCGTCTTAAAAGATAAACAACAGCAAGATGCGATGCTTGTCTGCGCATTACCTTTCTTACGGGCCAGCGATCTGGTACATAGCGAATTTGGCCTTTCAGCAGATCAAAAACAAATGAATTTGCAGCGGGCAATACAATCAACCTATCAAAAGATATACCAATTAGCCAAAGATCATGATGGCTCATTACCCATTGTTGCAACTGGGCATTTAACGGCGCTCGGTTGCGCGGTTTCAGACTCCGTACGTGAAATTTATATTGGCACATTAAGCGCCTTTCCTGCCTCGTTGTTTCCAAAGTTTGATTATATTGCGCTAGGGCATTTGCACCGGCCTCAAAAGGTACAAAATAATGAGCATATACAATATTGTGGCTCACCCATTGCGCTTAGTTTTGATGAAAGTAAGCAGACTAAAAAAGTATTAATGGTGCAATTTGAATTGAACAAATCATTAGATGTACGCGCGTTAGATATTCCGTGTACACAAAAACTGCAAGTTATCAGTGGCGATTTAGAATCGATTAAGCAGCAGTTACAAACATTAAAAGAAGCAACACCTAAGGTGACGATCTGGCTGGAGATAAAATTAAAAGATAGGCTTTATTTATCGGATGTACAAACTCAGCTTAATGATTTAGTAGAAGGTAGCACCTTAGAAATTTTAAAAATAAGCGCGCCGATGATCAATGAAAATAAGCAGTGGCAGACGCAGCACATAGACACTTTAGAAACATTAACACCGCAAGAGCTTTTTGTGCATCGTCTCGATGCGCAAGATAATTTAGATGAGACTCAGAAATTAAAGTTAGAAGTACTTTTTGCGCAAGCATGTGCTGATCTTGAGACTAAATCATGAAAATATTATCACTAAGATTTGAAAATTTAAATTCGTTAAAAGGACACTGGAAAATAGACTTTCAAAGTGCCGCTTTTATTGAAAATGGTTTATTTGTTATAACAGGCCAAACCGGAGCCGGTAAAAGCACGATATTAGATGCGCTTTGTTTGGCGTTGTACCAACAAACGCCGCGTTTAGATAAATTAACACAAGCAAAAAATGAATTGATGACGCGCGGAGAGGGCAGTTGTCTGGCGGAGGTTGAATTTAGTGTTAAAGATAAAGCCTACCGCGTTTTTTGGGGGCAAAATCGAGCGCGTAAAAAAGGCTCTGGTAAATTACAAGCACCAACATGTGAGCTCGCAGAGCAATCAGGCAAGGTATTAGCCAGTAAAAGTAGTGATGTATTAAAGCAGGTGGTTGAGCTAACAGGATTAGATTTTTCTCGTTTTACCAAATCGATGTTATTAGCCCAAGGAGGTTTTGCGGCTTTTTTAAATGCAACGCCTAAAGATCGCGCTGAATTGTTAGAAGAGTTAACGGGAACAGAAATTTACGCTCAAATATCCAAGCATATTTTTGAACGTAATAAAGAAGTACAAGCTGAATTTACGTTGCTGGCACAACAATCGGAGTTAATAGACAGGTTAACTGGCCCAGAAAAAGTACAATTAGAAGAGGATATCGCACTTTTACACTCCCAAAAAGAGCAGTTGTTACTGCGCATTGAAGCCACAAATAATGCCGTATTGTGGAAACATGAAGAGGGCCGGTTGCAGGAAAAATTAGAGGATATTCTCACCCAATTAAAAACGGCAGAGCAAGCGCTACAATCATTTTCTGTGCAGGTATTAAAAATAGAAAACGCTCAGCAAGCATTACGCCTGCAACCTAGTTTTGTTAAATTAAAGACGCAGCGACAATTGTTTGATGATAATGAGCTACAAAGTGGCATACAAAAAGACAAAGTTGATGTGTTACAGGTTCAAGTAACGCAAAGCCAACAAGAGTTACAACGCTGGGTAAGTTTGTTAGCAAAAGCGAAACAAACACGGCATCAAAAAATGCAATGTTTAACCCAAGAGTTGATCCCGATGGATGCAAAACTGCAAACGATGACTCTCGATGTACAAGATAAAACGCGTTTAAATCAGCAAAGAGAAAGTGAGTATCAGCAAGCATTACAACTCATGCACCAAAAAGAAACGGCGCTTGAGGTGCAACAACAAGGATTGCAAAATATTAAAGTGCAATTAGACATGTTGCAAGATAGTTCGATTGAGCAACGCGACATGGGGACAATGGGACATTTGTTGACAACGTATGAGCAGCACCTCTTGCAGTTACAATGCGCCCAAAAAACACAGTCAGAAATACAAGAAGAGAAGGTGCAAGTAGAGGCAAACCAAAAGCAACAAAAAGCATTGCAGATTGCCTCTGAGCAGCAATATAAAACGGTATTAAAAAAATTAGACGAGATAGATCTTCAACAAGAAAATATATTAACCTCATTAGATTCGGGCTCTATGGCTTTGGCGCGAGAACAACTGAGCACTTTGCATCAGCAAAAAGATAACTTACAAAAATTACAACAGCTTACAATAAATGTAGATGTGCTGATGCAGGCAGAGTTAGATCGACGCCAAGAGATCCACACTCTCGAAGCGCAGTTACACGCAGATAACACGCAATTAGAGAGCTTAGAAGCCCAGGGGAAAACGCTTAATAGAGAGGCCTCCGATTTAAGCTTATTATTGCAGCAAGACAATGCATTACGCAGTTTACAGCAATTGCAATTAGAGCTAAAAGCACATCAACCTTGCCCTTTGTGTGGTGCGCTTGAACATCCTGCTATCGGATCTTTATTAGTGCCTTTAGATAGATCGGCCACAGAGCAACGTTTTAAACATAAAGATGAGGCGTTACAGACTAAACGCGGGGAGTATGATCAATTAAAAGGGCAGATACAAGGATCAAAAAATTACTTACAGGCGTTAATGGATCAACTGCAACAATTACAACAGAAAATACAAGAGGCGCAAAAAAACTGGCTGTTAAGTCCTTATGTAAATGCAGAAAATATAAGTTATCAAGTAACAACCAGTACTCTTTTAACAGAGAAACTCTCGATACAAACGGCGCAGATGCAACAATTGACAGCGCAAATAACGCGTTTACAAGAGATAGATGAACAGCGCCAACCGCTAATAAAAGAAAAAGAGCGCAATTTAGCAAAGGCGAATGAAGCGCAGGGGCGTTGGCAGGTAACATTCACACTACAACAAGGGTTGGATGAGAAAGTACATCAAGTTGCGTTACAACTTGATGTACTAAATCGAGAAATGGAAAACCTTAAAACCAATATTCAGAGCATAGTGACAGATAAAACGCAGTTAGATGCATTATTTAAAGCGCCGGTAATTTGGTGGGACAAGCAGCAAAAGATAGCGGGTCAAGTTGAAAATCTGTTAATAAAACAAAACAACAACACTCAAACGTTAAAAGATGCAGAGCATAGTGTGCAATTACAAAGTCAACAAACTGAGCAATATCATATTATAACGGTGTCGACACAGGTTGAATTAGAGAAATTTAAAGAGACGAAAAACCAATTGGAAAATACACGAGTGCAAGGCTTTGGCGTGCAGACGCATCAACAATTACAGCTTGAATATGAAAATCAATATGCACAAGTACAGGCTTCTTTTGATGTTTCCAGTGAGAATGTTACTCAGTTGAGCATTAAATTAGAGGGGACACAAGGTGCCTATACGCAATTGTTATCCACGCAACCGTTACTAAAAACGGCGCAAAAAGAGGCACAAAGCACACTTGAAAATAAACTGTTAAACAGTGTTTTTAGTACGATTGATGACTTTAAAGTTGCCTTGTTAGATGAAGAGGAACTTTCGCGTTTACAATCACAACATACACAACATAGCGATCAGTTATTAGCAAAGAATACGCAGAGGAAAAGTCTGGAGCATGAAATTCTAATGCACCAGGAAAAACAATTAATAGCGGACGACATGACGCAATTAATACATCAAAAAGAGACGTTTAATTCCCAAGAAACGCTAATAAATGAAACGTTAATTAGTAAGAAAACATTGCAAAGAACGGATGATATAAACACCGAGAAACAAGGTGAACTACAGATTAAACGACAATTAAGTCAAGAAAATGCATTAGAGTGGGAACTATTAAATAAACTGATAGGGCAGGCAGATGGGAGTAAATTTAGAGAGTTTGCGCAAGGTTTAACGCTCGATAATTTAGTTTATTTAGCCAATCAAGAGATGGCCAATTTGGATCCTCGTTATCAGTTAAAACGGAATAGTGACGAAAAATTAGCATTGCAAGTGATCGATTGTTGGCAAGCTAATAGTATCCGGGATGTGCGTACTCTCTCTGGTGGTGAAAGCTTTTTAGTCAGTTTAGGATTGGCGCTCGCATTGTCGAATTTAGTCAGTCATAAAACGCGAATAGAATCACTATTTTTAGATGAAGGCTTTGGCACGTTAGATGAAAATACACTTGATATTGCATTAAATGCATTGGAGCGTTTAAATTCTACGGGGAAACTTATCGGTATCATCTCTCATGTAAGCGCTTTAAAAGAGCGTATTAACCATCAAATACAAGTGCATAAAGGCACTGGCGCGGGCTACAGTAAGCTTGACTCTCAATATAAATTTATTCCTCGTGAAAGCTAAATCAATATTTTATGCGCTTGAGTTTATTCTTAGCATAAACTTAAGCGCATAATGAGCATCGTATATTTTGCAGTTTAGAGCCCCTAATCTAAGCGTTTAATAAATTTTGCAGGAGAGCCCCCTACAAGGGTGTCTGCTGGCACATCGCGGGTAACCACCGAGCCCGCTGCAATAATCGCACGTGCGCCGATATGTACGCCTTGGCAGATACATACATTACCCCCAATCCAAACATCATCACTAACAACGATGGGCAGGCAATTTATCTCCCATTGCCGGCGACGCTGATGATCTAACGGGTGTGTCGGCGTATAAAATTGGGCATTGGGACCAATAAGAACATAATTGCCAATATTAATCGGTGCGTTATCAAGAAAAGTAGCGCCCATATTTATAAAACTATTGTTACCTATGCTGATAGTCACCCCGTATTCACAGAAGAAAGGCGTCGAGATCACAGTGTTTTCACCAAGATGCTTTAATAGTTTTACGTAATAAGGTTTTGCTTGAGTGAAGCGGCATTGGTTTATTTTTTGTAATAAGCCAAAGGCGCTATCGCGTAATATTTCAAATTCAGGGGCGAGGGGATCATAGTTTAAGCCTTGTTGCATTTTTTCAAATTCATCCATGTTTTTCTCTTTTTTATCAAAGGCAAAGGGTGGGTGTGGTATATATATTTGGGAATATCTCGAGAAATACAATATACTTTAAGCTGTGTTATAATAAAGTTAGCATACTTATGCTGTGCTGTACGTAGCATGTTTATAATGCTGAATATGATCATGTTCTTTTTTTCGTGTTTAAGATTTTTGCAGTGGGCAGTGCACCGGATATTAATATATACATATTGTCTTTAAATCACGTAAAATAAAATAAAAACAAGGTGAAAGGTCAGCAATGTTACAGCAAGAAAGACATCATAAAATATTAGAGCTACTGAGCCAGTTTGGGCGCGTTTATGCCAATGAATTAAGTGGTCTCTTAGAGGTGTCGGAAGATACTATTCGTCGTGATTTAAAATTGTTAGATAAAAAGGAACGCTTACGTAGAGTGCATGGTGGAGCGCTACCTTTGCAACAAACCTTTGATGAATATAGAGAGCGCCAAGATGAAATAGATCCTTTAAAAAAACGGGTGGCATTGGCTGCAATCCCTTTTATTAAAGAAGGACAAACCATTTTACTTGATTCAGGTACAACATGTTTACAGTTGGCAATGAATTTACCCACCGATTTTAATTTTACGGTGGTGACGCCAAGCCCTCTGGTGGCGATAAAATTGATGCATCATAATAATATTGAATTAATATTATTAGGAGGGAAAATATTTAAACCTTCAGTGATGACGTTAGGGGCTACCACCAATGCGATGTTACGAAAAATCCATTTTGATAGTTGCTTTTTAGGTATTTGTGCACTGCATCCTAGCCAAGGGTTAAGTATCAATCATCTTGATGAAGCCGAAACACTGGCTATCATTATTGCACAATCGGAGCTGGTTGTTGTATTAGGCTCGGCGGTAAAACTAGGAAAGATGGGGACTTATAAAGTCTGTGAGAGTAATAAATTAAATTTATTGATAACGGACGAGGCATCTGACGCGCAAACTTTACGCTTATTAAAAGCGAAGGGGGTTAAGGTTAAAATCTGTAAGAATAACTAAGGCATTGTTTCTTTTATTACTTTGACTTATTAAAAATGCAGTGTAGTCTTCGCCGTGTCATATTTGATAATTGAATATTATAGATAAATTAATGGAATAAAAAATGGCTAAGAATTCACAACAGCAAGCATTGTTAACAGAGCAGCGGATCCATCAAGCTATCGTTGACATTTTTATGGAAAAAGGCTGGGAAGCAATAACTTACGGGTCAATTGCTAAATATACTGGACTTTCTCGCGGAGGGGTGCAACGTATTGTGCCGAGTAAAGAAGCGATGACAGAAGCCTTTCAAGGGCAGGTTTACCAGTATATATTAGGGCAACTCGATCTATCCGATGCGCTCAAAACGGCGCAAACATGGGAAACCGCTTTTTTACAACCTAAATTTAAAAACTGCATTAAATTTTTGATCACCTCGGTGAATGCGCCACAACAAGGCCGTGCCAAAACAAAGCAGTGTCTTGATGCCTTACAAGGTAAATTAGGTAAAGAGACGCTCTTTAGCTTACTCGGATGGTCTGTATACGCATTAATTTCGTAAGTTAGGTGTGAAAATTTAGCGTTCATAATAAAAAAGGCAACCTGAGTTGCCTTTTTTATTTCTATTTTTTTACGATCGTTTAATGTTTAAACATTAAAGCGGAAGTGGATAACATCACCATCTTGGGTTATGTATTTTTTCCCTTCTAAACGCCATTTACCAGCTTCTTTTGCGCCAGCTTCACCTTGAAACTCCACAAAATCATCAAAACCAATAATCTCAGCACGAATAAAGCCACGCTCAAAATCAGTATGAATAACACCGGCTGCTTGTGGTGCGGTTGCGCCGATTTTTACTGTCCATGCGCGTACTTCTTTTACGCCTGCAGTAAAGTACGTTTGTAGATGTAATAATTGGTAACCACTGTAGATCAAGCGGTTAAGCCCTGTTTCTTTTTGGCCAATCGCTTCTAAGAATTCGGCTTTGTCTTCTTCATCTAATTCAGAGATATCAGACTCAATAGAGGCACAAACGGGAACCACAACGGCATTTTCAGCTGCTGCAATTTCACGCACGATATCTAAATAAGGATTGTTTTCAAAACCATCTTCTGCAACATTGGCAATATACATAGTAGGTTTGCCGGTTAAGAAGTTAAGGTAAGAAACACTCGCAAGTTCATCTTCGTTTAAACCAAGGCTACGTACCATGCCATCATTTTCGAGATGCGCTTTGATTTTTTCTAAAACAGGAAGCTCAATCTTAGCGTCTTTATCACCACCTTTGGCTTTTTTAAATACGCGTAAAAGACTACGATCACAGCTTTCTAAATCGGCAAGAGCAAGCTCGGTATTAATAATTTCAATATCATCTCTTGGGTCAATTTTACCCGAAACATGGACAATATTCTCATCTTCAAAACAGCGAACAACATGACCAATCGCATCCGTTTCACGAATGTTTGCTAAGAATTTATTACCTAAACCTTCACCTTTAGATGCACCTTCAACGAGGCCTGCAATATCAACAAATTCCATAGTAGTCGGTAATACGCGTTGTGGATTAACGATGGCAGCTAATTTATCTAAGCGAGGATCTGGAACGGGTACGATCCCTGTATTAGGCTCAATCGTACAAAAAGGAAAGTTAGCGGCTTCAATACCCGCTTTAGTCAGTGCATTAAAAAGAGTTGATTTACCTACATTTGGTAAGCCGACAATGCCACATTTGAAACCCATACTATGTACCTTATTAATTTATTGTGCTTTAAAACTGTGTAAGCGATTCATCGCTTTAGCTAAGCCATCTTGCCCTAATATAAGGGTACAACGCGCCGCCTCATCGATACTTTGGTCAATCAGGTCTTGCTCCGTTCTAGATGCTTTGCCTAGTACAAAACCACTGACTCTGTTGCGATCACCGGGGTGACCAATGCCAATACGCAGACGATAAAAATTCTTATTATTACCAAGCTGACTAATAATATCTCTTAATCCATTATGGCCACCATGACCACCACCGAGTTTAAATTTTGCGATACCAGGAGGTAGATCAAGTTCATCATGTGCGATGAGGATCTCTTCTGGTTTTATACGATAAAAATTTGCCATAGCGGCAACAGATTTACCACTGAGGTTCATAAACGTGGTGGGAACAAGAAGACGTAAATCATTACCTGCAAACTGGATACGGCCCGTTAAGCCATAAAATTTTGCTTCTGCTTTTAGGTGAACATTTTCTTGAGAAACGAGCTGATTGAGAAAGCGCTGTCCTGCATTGTGTCTGGTATTTTCATATTCGGGGCCTGGATTAGCCAGGCCCACAAGCAATTTAATCGTTGTAGACACGATTACTCTGCTGTTGCTACTTCTGCTTCGTCAGTTACTTCAGCTTTTTCTTTAGAAGCGCTGATAGATGCAATAGAGCGATCGTATTCAGTACCTTTAATAAGCTCAACTGATTCAACACCTTTAGGAAGTACTAGATCAGAGATGTGTAATGAAGTACCCATTTCTAAGTTAGCAAGATCTGCAGTGATGAACGCAGGAAGATCAGTTGGTAAACAACTAATAGAAACTTCATTCATGATTTGAGTCAGAACGCCACCTGCTTTTAAAGCTTCATTTGTATCAGCATTGATAAAATGTAGTGGAATAGTTGTTTGTAGTTTATGAGACGCATCAACACGTAAAAGATCTAAATGTTGGATTTGCTCTTTAAATGCATGACGTTGTAATGCTTTAAGTACTACTTTTTCTACTGTTCCATCAATTTCTAAATCAAGAATAGATGAGTAGAAAGCTTCAACTGATTCAATTTTACGCAGTTCTTTCTGTTCAAACGTAAGAGAGATTGGATCTTTTCCGATACCGTATACGATACCTGGTACTAATTCCGCGTGACGAAGGCGGCGGCTCGCACCTTTCCCAAGGTCTGTACGGGTTTGTGCAACTAATTTAATAGACATGATGTAACTCCAATAAAGAGAGGCTTAAATGCCATCTCAAATGTAAAATAGATTTTATCTTGCGACCAGATAAAACCACCTATGCAAAAAAAAACAGCTCTGCATATAAAAAAGGCGCGCCATAATAACGCACCCTCTTAATTTGTTCAAATGAAAACCAGAAATAAACCCTTAATTAAGCTTTATTTCTGTTATTTCTTTTAGTAATGGAACATGGCAGAGATAGATTCTTCATTACTAACACGGCGAATAGCTTCTGCTAACATGCCACTTAATGTCAGTTGTTTTACTTTTCCTGTTGCAATGATTGCTTCAGAAAGAGGAATAGAATCGGTAACAATGAATTCATCAATAACTGAGTTAGTAATGTTTTCCGCAGCTTTTCCAGAGAAAACCGCATGGGTTGCATAAGCATAAACAGAAAGTGCACCACGCTCTTTAAGTGCAATGGCAGCTTGGCATAATGTGCCACCGGTATCAATCATATCATCAACAATAATACAATTACGTCCTTCAACATCACCAATTAAATGCATCACTTGTGCAACATTTGCACGTGGACGACGTTTATCAATAATAGCAAGATCAGCATCATTTAATAATTTTGCATGTGCACGAGCACGAACAACACCACCAATATCAGGCGATACGATCATTGGATTGTCTAAGTTTTTAGAAAGCATATCTTCAAGTAATACAGAACTACCAAACACATTATCAACAGGTACATCAAAGAAACCTTGAATTTGCTCTGCATGTAAATCTACCGTTAAAACGCGATCTACACCGACATTAGATAAGAAATCTGCAACCACTTTTGCTGTGATAGGAACACGACTTGAACGCACTCGGCGATCTTGACGGGCGTAACCGAAATAAGGAATAACAGCAGTAATACGTCCAGCTGATGCACGACGCATCGCATCAATCATGACAATTAATTCCATCAAGTTATCGTTTGTAGGAGCACACGTTGATTGGACGATAAAAATATCATCACCACGTACATTTTCATTAATTTGCACATGGATCTCTCCATCACTAAAACGCCCGACTTCTGCGCTTCCTAGTTTAATGAAAAGACGATCAGCAATTTTTTGTGCTAGTTGGGGTGTCGCGTTACCTGCAAATAGTTTCATATTTGGCACTGTGAGGACCTCTGTAATCCTGAGAGTTGGTGTTAAGTAGCAACATGCTAAATAACATTTATATTTTCAATACGATATTATTACTTTAATTTTGATAAAAAAAGATCAAGTGGTGAACGGTTGAGTCCTTTACAAACAAAAACGTTTAACCAAGGTGGTGCTTTTTTCTGTATAAGACGTGCCTCGAGAGCTGTTGCAAAGGTGCTAAAAGCACAAGCGCCAGTTCCTGTTAGCCGAGTCGGAGCATATTCTACCAACCACTGTATAACCTTGGCAACCTTAGGGTAGTTATTTTTTACACAAGGCTCACAATCATTATGCCAAATTTGCGTCATTAACTCTGTGATCGCTTGTTTTGCGCGATGTCTGGGTAAATGGGGATCGTTAAAAACAGTTGCAGTCGAAACATGACAATCGGGTACGGCGACGAGATAATGATCCTCTCGGGGGTAAACATCTTGTAACTTTTCACCTACACCCTCTGCAACGGCCGCTTTACCGTGAATAAAGATAGGCACGTCAGCGCCTAAACTAAGCCCTATTTTTGCTAATTTTTGTTTACTTAAGTTAAGTTCCCAGTGGTAATTTAAAGCGACAAGGGTGGTCGCAGCATCTGATGATCCTCCTCCGAGTCCTCCTCCCATCGGTAAATTTTTAAGTAAATCAATGTGTACGCCGTAATCATCTGGGCAAAATTCCTTTAATAACATTGCCGCTTTATAAATTAAGTTATCTTCTTTTTTGAGACCTTCAATACAGGGAGAAAGACTGATAATGCCTGAAAGGTTAGGACTAAGAGTGAGATGATCGCAGCGATCAATAAATTGAAAAAGCGTCTGTAATTCATGATAGCCATCATCACGTTGCTTATTAATATATAAAAAAAGATTAAGTTTTGCAGGGGCTGGCCAGCAGATGCTTGTCATTTTCATGGACGATGCTCTTTTTATGGGCCTATTTATAGGCGCTAATAATGAGTTTAGCTCTATGATACTTCAAGATACAAAATCAGCAAGCCAAATTGGGCTTAGATTATCGGCATGAAATTGGAAACGTAGCGACGCTATATTGATGTTTTATAACGACACATCGACATTAGTAATGAGTTAAATTGAGCTTGCCCTTAGGGTGTTTGTTAGAACCGAAATTGTACGGACGTCCCCTCAAGTGCCCGATAAAAAGAGGAGTTATACCAAAGGAACTAAAAAGGTTACCCGTCTTGCTTGTTGAAATTATCCCACCCTGCGTTGTGAGTTTTGAAGTGAGAACAACTATCTCCTACAACTCATGCCTTGCTAGTGTTAATTTTTCCTGCGCAATACATGAAAACTTCATTAATTCCTTTGGTATTCACAGGGCACACCGAATTAATATTGTTTTTGGTCAATAGCATTGCTATCAAAATAGCTATTTATATAAAGCTATCAGGGGATGATATTCCATTGATTAATTGCAAACTTCAAACGAATATCTTGTCGTTGTAACGCTAATTTATAAGGTAACATCAGTCCGCTTGTTGCGCGATAATCCGTATATTGTATTGACCAACGACTTGTTATTGCCTCTTTTTGTGTCAACTGCGCAACACGCTGATGCCTATCAAGTAAGTATGTGGCTTGAACTGGGTTACCTTTTATCCATTGCTGTAATAAGGCGATAGGGATATCGAGTCCAGATAAAGAGTGCACAAGCATATCTGCATTTGGATCACTGTATTTATTCCCTTTCGCATCAATAACGGTAGTCAGTTGTGCATTTTTACTAATGCTTAGGACGCGCATTCCTAAAAAGTTGGTTAAGGATATTTTTAAGGTTTGCTCAGATTGTTGCCAGTGTATATTAAAACTATGGCGCTCAGTGGGGGATAGTACGGCAAGCTTACCGCTAAATTGCCATTGTGTTAATGCGTTGAGTCGTTGTTGGTGTATTGACCAAGGGATGTTGCTGTTTGTCGTAGTATCGACCACGCGAGGTTGTTGCGCACAACTGCTCAGCAATAATAAAAGAAATAAGGGCACTACAAATTGTTTCAACACAAGATATTAAACCGATAAATTAAACGAGTTTAACTTATCTTTTCCCATTTGTGTATTTGTGATGTCATAAAGTGCTGTGTACCCGTGATACTTCAAAATGTATCAACAAGCCGCTTGCCCTTTTGGGTGCTAGCTAGAATACCACTTTGGTGTTGAAATCAATGAAAAGGGTATACAAATGACAACGCCAAACTTGATGTCTTTTATGCTTCTACTAATAACTCTTGTGCATTGGCAAGGGTACGCTCGGTGATATTATCGGCCCCCAGTAAACGTGCAAGTTCTTTGATGCGTTGCGTTTTATTGAGGCTTACCATCGTGGTATTAGTTGTATTGCCTTTGCTGTTTTTTTCAACAAACATTTGTTGATGTCCATTACCGGCAACTTGCGGAAGGTGTGTGACACATAATATTTGTGTTTTTTCACCAAGGCGTCGTAATAGTTTACCGACGACAGAGGCGGTTGCGCCACTGATCCCTGCATCAACTTCATCGAAAATTAAGGTTGGGATAGCAACGCGTTGGCTAATAATGACTTGCATCGCCAGACCAATACGTGAAAGTTCGCCACCTGAGGCAACTTTCGCTAAATTTTGTAATACTTGTCCGGCATTGGTTTTAACCTGAAATTCAATACTATCAAGACCTAAAGGGTTTATGCTTTGTGTTTCATTTTGATTTAATGCGATGTAAAAAACACCGTCTTGCATGTTTAATTGTTGAATACTTGCGCTGATTTTTTGGCCAAGCTCTTTGGCGTAACGTATACGGCTAAGGCTTAGTTTTTTCGCATGTTTTGCATAATTATCCTGAGCTTTTTGACGTGCTTCTTCGAGTTGTTGAATTTGCTGCTCATTACTATTAAGTTGTTTAAATTCTTTATTTAATTTTTGGTGTTGTATATAAAGTTGCTGGGCCGGTACTTGATGCTTTCTGGACAGCGACAGGGCTTCACTCATACGCTCTTCTAATTGAATAAATCGTTCGGGATCTTCTTCTATATTTTCATTGAAGTGACGCAGATCATAGGTTGCATCTTCAACTTGGATCAGTGCTTCTTGTAAGCTCGTTACGATATTTTCTAAATTTTTATTCGCATCGGCATGTTTTTCTAATGCACAGACGCTACTGCGTAATAAACTTAAGACATCGACGTCATCATTATCACAAAGTTGATTTAAGCCTTTTTGACAGGTTTCTATTAAGGCGCCACTGTTGGCAAGACGTTTATGCTCTTCTTCAATTTGTTCAAATTCGCCTTGGCTCAAAGAGAAGGCATCGAGTTCTTCAATTTGATATTCAAGTAATTGCTGACGAGCCTGTTTTTCTTGTTGGTTTAAACGCTGTTGTTGTAATTGTTTATTTAAAAAATGCCAACCTTGGTAAGTATCTTTTACTTTTTGTAATAGCGTATTGTGATCTGCATATTCATCTAAAATAGAGAGTTGAACATCACTTTTTAATAAGCTTTGATGCGCATGTTGCCCATGGATATTAACTAAGAGTTGCCCTAAACTTTTAAGCTGAGAGAGGGGTACTGGCGTCGCGTTAATATAAGCGCGCGATCGTCCTTCTTTATTAATAGTACGGCGCAGTAGACACTCATTAACGTCATCTTCATTTTCGAGATCATTATTAATGAGCCATTGTTGTGCGTGTGGGGTGTCTTGTAGCGTAAAATGTGCACTTATTTCTGCTTTTTCATTACCATTGCGCACCATATTTGCATCGGCACGCTCACCAAGGCAAAGACCAAGCGCATCAATCGCAATCGATTTACCTGCGCCGGTTTCGCCGGTGATGGTTGTCATGCCACGTTTAAATTCTAATGTTAAAAATTGCACAATGGCAAAATTTTGTACTGTTAATTGATTTAACATATGTCACCCCAAATACTGTTTGTATGAACAGTGTAATACTGTTTTTTTAAACAGTAAAGGTTTTAAAATAATTTATTTCCCCAGCCTAATTTATTTTGCAGTACGTGAAAATAATTGTAATCTTTAGGGTGTACTAATTTTAACTTATGTGTTGTTTTGTGAATGAAGACCTCATCACCGGGTAAAACAGACAAATTAACATGGCTATCGCAACTAATTTGCATTTCACTTTTATTCGTTTGCGCTATTTTTAGACGTACCGTGCTGTTTGCATCAATGACGATAGGGCGACTATTAAGCGTATGTGGAAACATAGGTAATAAACTAATCGCATCTATGTTGGGGGTTAATATAGGTCCGCCTCCGGAAAGAGAATAGGCGGTGGAGCCAGTAGGCGTTGACACGATCAGGCCGTCAGCGCGCTGATTGAGCATAAAGTCATCATCAACATAAACTTCAAAATCAATCATGTGCGCAATTTTATCCGGATGTAATACGACCTCATTCACGGCTGTATTTCGACTTTTTAAGTGGCCGTGTCTGTGCACTTCCGCCGCTAACAAAAATCGCTCTTCAACAAGATAATTACCTTTTAGGACTTCGGTTAAAGGGCCTTCAAAATGTTCAGGGTCAAGATCGGTTAAAAAACCAAGATTACCACGGTTTACCCCGATGACGGCAATGTCAAAGCGAGAAAGGACCCGTGCAGCACCTAGCATATAGCCATCACCACCGATCACAATGGCAAGATCGCAACGTTCACCAATACCGACAAGATCACAGCTTTGTAGATGCCCTAAATCCACATCGTTTGTATTGCGTTGATCTATTATTACCGTGATCCCTTTTTCTTCTAGGAAATGGCACAGTGTTAATAACGTTTGTGTTGCTTTTTCATGTTGTGTTTTAGCGATCAAGCCAATCGTTTTAAATTCAGAGAAATCAGCATGTTGTTGGATCATAAAAAAACCTATGTTTAGTTCTATTGATGAAAGGGAGTATAACCTGATAAAATGATTTTATTAACAGGCTTGAAACTATTGCAATGATCCCCATAATAGACATAAGTCATTATCAATGAAAATAGTTAGGATTAAAACATGAGTGAAGAACAAAAAGTAACAGTGGAAGATGCAATTGAAAAGGTGTTAGCAGAAGAAACGCTGCATGTCGAAAGTGTTGTTAACGAAGATGTTGTTAACGATGAGCCACAAAGCGAAGACATTGAGGTTGAACTCGATGAATTAGCAATGCAAGCTGCACTGATCAAAACGTTAGAAACGAAATTAGAAGTTGCTGATGAAGCATTAAAAACACAAAAAGATTTAGTGATACGTGCACAAGCACATGCACAAAACGAGATCCGTAAAGCGGGTATCGATGCTGAAAATAAAGTAAAAAGAACATTAAAACGTTTTACCGAAGAATTACTTCCAGCAGCTGATAGTTTAGAAATGGCACTTAATCATATTGATAAAGAAAATGAAGCGTTAGTGCAAGTGGCTGAAGGTGTTGAACTTACTTTGAAATCGATGCTAGGTGCATTTTCAAAAGTGGGTATTATGCAAATGGATCCTCTTGGAGAACAAGCCAATCCAGAGAAACATCAAGTTGTTAGTATGCAAAAAGTCGAAGGTAAAGTCGCTAATGAAATAATTTTAGTGATGCAAAAAGGCTATGTATATAATGGTCAAGTTATTCGCCCTGCAATGGTAACCGTTGCGTCGGCATAGTTTCCGTGTGATGGGAGGCGGATATCTAAAAAGATCAGTCTATTAAAGTTAAAATGAATTTATTTTCAAATAAATTCATTTTTTTTTTAATATTGCCTTGAAAGATTAAAATCTTCCCTCATATAGTAAACATCAACACGATGAATATTTTAAATTCAATTTAGTCATCGTTATCAAAAAAACATAAAACAAGTTTGGAGAGTACAATGGGTAAAATTATCGGTATTGATTTAGGTACAACTAATTCGTGTGTTTCAGTTTTAGATGGTGATGTGGCTAAAATTATTGAAAACGCCGAAGGTGAGCGTACTACGCCGTCAATTATTGCTTACACAGATGGTGAGACTTTAGTAGGTCAACCGGCTAAACGTCAAGCAGTCACAAATCCACAAAATACTCTTTATGCTATCAAACGTCTTATTGGTCGTCGTTTTGAAGACGAAGAAGTACAACGTGATATGAAAATCATGCCTTACAACATTGTTAAAGCTGACAATGGTGATGCATGGGTAGAAGCACATGGCCAAAAAATGGCGCCACCGCAAATATCTGCTGAAGTATTGAAAAAAATGAAAAAAACAGCAGAAGATTATTTAGGTGAAAAAGTATCAGGCGCGGTTATTACAGTACCGGCTTACTTTAATGATGCACAACGTCAAGCAACTAAAGATGCAGGTCGTATCGCAGGATTAGATGTTAAACGTATTATCAATGAACCAACTGCTGCCGCGTTTGCTTATGGCGTAAGTAGTTCTAAAGGTGATAGTACGGTTGCGGTTTATGATCTTGGTGGTGGTACATTTGATATTTCAATCATTGAAATTGATGAAGTTGACGGTGAAAAAACATTTGAAGTATTAGCGACAAATGGTGACACACACTTAGGTGGTGAAGATTTTGATAACCGTTTAATTAATTTTGTTGTTGATCAATTTAAGAAAGAGCAAAACTTTGACTTAACTAACGATCCTTTAGCAATGCAACGTGTTAAAGAAGCTGCTGAAAAAGCAAAAATCGAATTATCTTCAACGCAACAAACTGATATCAACCTGCCTTACATTACGGCTGATGCAACGGGTCCTAAACATTTAAACGTTAAGATCACGCGTGCTAAATTAGAATCTCTTGTTGAAGATATGGTTAAAGCAACACTTGAGCCTCTACGTATTGCACTTAAAGATGCAGATTTAAGCGTTTCTGAAATTGATGATATTATCTTAGTGGGTGGCCAAACTCGTATGCCTTTAGTGCAAGCGACGGTTGCTGAATTCTTCGGTAAAGCTGCGCGTAAAGATGTTAACCCTGATGAAGCGGTTGCAATGGGTGCTGCGATTCAAGGCGCGGTACTTTCTGGTGAGAAAACAGACGTATTATTATTAGATGTTACGCCATTATCTATGGGTATTGAAACCATGGGTGGTGTAATGACTAACGTTATTACTAAAAACACGACTATCCCAACGAAGCAATCACAAACATTCTCAACGGCTGAAGATAATCAAAGCGCAGTAACTATCCACATCTTACAAGGTGAGCGTAAACGTGCTGCGGACAACAAATCATTAGGCCAATTTAATCTTGAAGGTATTCGCGCAGCAACGCGTGGTGCTCCTCAAATTGAAGTGACTTTTGATATGGATGCCGATGGTATTTTACATGTATCTGCAAAAGATAAAGATACGAATCAAGAGCAACATATCACTATCAAATCAAGCTCTGGTTTAAGTGATGATGAAATTGAAAAAATGGTACAAGATGCTGAAGCAAATGTAGAAGCGGATAAACTATTTGAAGAAGTCGTTACAGCGCGTAACCAAGCTGATGCTTTAGTTCATGCCACTAAAAAACAAATTACGGAAGCGGGCGATGCGCTAGCAAGTGACGAGAAAGAAAAAATCGAAGCTGCTATCAAAGATCTAGAAGAAGCATCAAAAGCGGAAGATAAGAGCGAAATTGAAGCGAAAACAACCGCTCTTGCAGAAGCGTCTCAAAAACTAGGTGAAATTGCGCAACAAAAAGAAAAAGCGGGCGATGCACCGAGTGAAGAAAAAGCGAAGCAAGACGATGATATCGTTGATGCTGAGTTTGAAGAAGTGAAAGATGATAAAAAATAATTAACTGAGTTAATTATTTAATGAATGACGCGGGTTATGGATTTATCTATGATCCGCGTTATTGTTTGTAGGTAAGAGATTTGAGAGTCAAAAATGTCAAAACGTGATTGTTATGAAGTACTTGGAATAAGCCGCAGTGCAACTGGTAAAGAGGTCAAAAAGGCTTATAAACGTCTTGCGATGAAATATCATCCTGATCGTACCAAAGGGGATGTTGCCCTTGAAGAAAAGTTTAAAGAAGTAAAAGAAGCTTACGAAATTCTTAATAACGCACAAACCAAAGCCTCTTTTGACCAATATGGTCATGAAGGCGTTAATCAACAAGGTCAAGGTGGCTTTGGTGGTGGTTTTGGTGGCGGTGGTTTTGATGACATTTTTGGTGATATTTTTGGTGGTGGGCGCGGTGGAGCACAACGTCCTCAGCAAGGATCTGATCTGCGTTACAATATGGAACTTTCCCTTGAAGAAGCCGTTCATGGTGTTAGTAAAGACATTCAAGTTCCTACCTTGGTTCATTGTGAACAATGTAATGGCTCTGGCGCGAAGAAAGGCTCAGATGTTAGAACGTGTTCAACGTGTCATGGCCAAGGTCAAGTGCAAATGCGCCAAGGCTTTTTTGCGGTTAATCAAACCTGTCCAACCTGTCATGGTGCGGGTAAAATTATTACAGATCCTTGTAATAAGTGCCATGGTGAAGGACGTTATGAACGCACTAAAACACTCAGTGTTAAAATCCCAGCGGGCGTCGATACCGGTGATCGTATTCGCTTAAGTGGCGAGGGTGAAGCGGGCGAAAAAGGGGCGCCAGCAGGTGACCTTTATGTGCAGATGCATGTGCGTGAGCACGATGTTTTTGTTCGTGATGGCAATAATTTATATTGTGAAGTGCCAATCAGTTTCAGTGAGGCTGCATTAGGTGGTGAAATTGAAGTCCCGACCTTAGACGGACGGGTAAAATTGAAAATTTCAGCAGAAACACAAACGGGACGTATGTACCGCATGCGTAATAAAGGCGTTAAGTCTGTGCGTAGCCATGCGACGGGTGATTTAATGTGTAAAGTCATCATTGAAACACCAGTGAAATTGTCTGCCAAGCAGCGTGAACTATTAAAAGAATTTGAAAGTAGTTGTGCTTCTAGTCCTAAAAAACATAAGCCAAAATCAGAAGGTTTTTTAAATAATATTAAAACATTTTTTGATGACTTAAGTAAATAATAACGATTAAATTTAGCATTGATGTTAGATTTATAAAGAAGACTATCCTCGTGATGGTCTTTTTTTTACTTAAAAAAACATGGCCTATTATATTTTTTGTGCGAGGCTAAGCAGTGCACATTAATAAAATTAATTGATTAATATGCCTTTAAAAATCAAAATATCCCCCCATATAGAGTGTTAATTCATTATATTTTAGCGTTAAGAGATGACGATAAGTATAAAATATAATGTCATTTTAGGTGCTCAATTACTTTTTAAAGAGAATAATATGTCTGAATTACAACTTACGACACAAGAACTACAAGCAAGTTACGGTATTGGTTTGCAGATGGGCGAACAGTTAAAAGCACAGCCTTTTGATGGTTTAGATATCTCTGCCGTTGCTGCCGGTATTGCAGATGCATTCTCTGGTGAGGAAAGTAAAGTGTCACAACAAGAATTACAAGATGCCTTCCAAATGATTTCAGCTAAAATGCAAGCTGTTGCAGAAGAGCAAGCTAAAATATTAGGCGCGCAAGGCGAAGCTTTCTTAGCTGAAAATGCAAAAAAAGACGGCATTACAATTACAGACTCTGGTTTACAGTATGAAGTATTGGTGATGGGTGACGGTGAAAAACCAACGGCTGAATCAACGGTTAGCGTTCATTACCATGGTACATTAATTGATGGATCTATTTTTGATAGTTCAGTTGATCGTGGCCAACCTACCGAGTTCCCTGTCGGTGGTGTGATTGCAGGTTGGACTGAAGCATTACAACTTATGCCTGTCGGATCTAAATTTAAGTTAGCTATTCCCGCGGCT
The DNA here is from genome assembly GCF_000153405.2 of Psychromonas sp. CNPT3. Taxonomy (NCBI): domain Bacteria; kingdom Pseudomonadati; phylum Pseudomonadota; class Gammaproteobacteria; order Alteromonadales; family Psychromonadaceae; genus Psychromonas; species Psychromonas sp. CNPT3. Next base: position 2,092,274 of record NC_020802.1, on the reverse strand, counting down.
CTTGCTTATGGTGAGCGTGGCGCCGGTGCTGCTATTGGCCCACATACAACACTGATTTTTGAAGTGGAATTATTAGCGATTAAATAAGTCTGTCGTTATTTTATAATTTTATACCCTTATGCACATTGCTAAGGGTATTTTTTTGTCTGCTATTTAGTGCTGCGCTCTAAAAAGATCTAACAATAAAGGAAAGAAAGTATACCCTGTGATGCAGTACAGCCAAAACCAGGCACTTAAACTGATCCGTTGTAAGGATAATGCCACGTGTTCAATTTTAGGTGACTCTCCCGTACCGAGCTCTGGATAGGTTATTTTTTGCTTACCATAAATACGTACACCCCCTAAACCTAATTTCATGCTAAAGGCGAAACTTGCCAGCATTAATCCCGATGAAAAGTGATGCCAATGTGTACTTTGTTTAAATTTAGAAGTGATATTGTGTAGAGGCCTATCGTATAAAGCAAATGTAAAACCCACTAGTAAATGAATGGGAAACAATAAAATGTTATATAAAACAGAAGGAATAACTGCGATAGCATCATATTCTTGTTGCTTACTATTCCATTGTTGCGCGCAAATTTGAACAATACGATAAAATAGTGCTCCATAGATGCCTGTTAATAAATACCAAAAAATCACCGCAAACCAAGAAGCACTAAATTGTAATACCATCGATTCAATACTCGCTTTATTGATGCCCATTAAAGAAAGTGGTTTTGTATCACGGCGGGTTAATTGTGCTAATTTGTATTTGGCGCTGGCTAAATTTTTATTTACAAGCGCTTGGCTGATTTGTTGATAAACTATTTTTTTATCGTGCCATGACAATAAAATAAATAAGATCAAAAAGTCTAATATGAGAGGTTGAAAAACGACATTATAGAGTTGGCTTATGATTAAAAAAACAGGGAAAAAGATAAGCGCAATGGATAACAAACTGGCCATTTTTTTATAGCTATCACTGCGACTATCTAAATTTACTTTTTTCGCGATTTGTTGAAATATTAACTCAATCGCACTAAGTGGATTGAGATCTTTGGGTAAAGAAATAAACAAAGACAATAGCGCGACACTTATAAAACTAAAGTAAGCGCGGTATAATTCAACAAACGCGATAAATTCTGGCATTAAGCTATCCGTTTTAGCATTTCTTCAATGAGAGCAGATGAATTTTTAGCAGCAATCGGTAAAAACTTTTCAAAAGAAACTTCTGATTTCTTACCAGCAATATCCGAGAGAGCGCGAATGATCACAAACGGCACTTTAAATTGATAACAAACTTGTGCAATAGCGGCAGCTTCCATCTCACAGGCCGCCATGTCTGGGAAGTTTTGACGGGCGATATCGGCTTTTTTAGGATCCGCCATAAAAATATCACCGCTACAAATTAAACCTTTGATCACTTTTAAATGATTTAAACTGTTTGCAGCGTTCTGCGCCAGTGAGATAAGCATGGGATCTGCAGTAAATGCTGGCGGTAATTGCGCCATTTGTCCAATTTCGTAGCCAAAAGCGGTTAGGTCTACATCATGAAAACGCACTTCATTCGAGATAACAATGTCACCCACATTTAGCTGGCTATCAAAACCGCCGGCAGATCCCGTATTAATAATGTGATCGGGTTTAAATTTGTCGAGTAATAAAGTGGTTGCAACGCTGGCCGCCACTTTACCAATACCTGATAAAGTTAAAATAACATTTTGGCCATACAGTGTGCCTTTATGAAACTCACAACCTGCAATAGTGATACTTTCAAGATCACTGATTTTTTCTTTTAGGATCGCAATTTCTTCATCCATTGCGCCAATAATGCCGATTTTCATCTTTTTTACTCGTTAACGTTTTAATAAAGTCATAATGTTAGCATATTATTGCTAAGATCTTCAGACAATGGTTTTGTTGTGCGCCTTAACTGTGTAATATATTTTAAATATATTAAATAAATAAAGATCAAGGATCTAAAACATGAATACATTACTTGAAGATTTAAAAGCGCGCGGTCTGATTGCGCAAACTACTGCCGACGAAGAATTGCATGAACATTTATCAAGTGGTTGTCGTACTCTGTATTGTGGTTTTGATCCAACGGCCGATAGTTTACATATTGGTAGTTTAGTTCCTTTGTTAACGCTAAAGCGTTTTCAAGATGCAGGTCATAAGCCACTGGCTTTAGTCGGCGGGGCAACGGGACTTATTGGCGATCCTAGTTTTAAGGCTGCTGAGCGTAAATTAAACACCGATGATGTTGTTGAGAATTGGGTGGCTAAAATAAAAGCGCAAGTCAGTGCTTTTATTAAATTTGGTGATGCTAAAAATGCAGCTGAAGTGGTCAACAATTTAGATTGGATCAGTAAGATGGATGCCATTTCATTTTTACGTGATGTGGGGAAACATTTTAGTGTTAATGCGATGATCCAAAAAGAATCGGTTAAGCAACGAATTGACAGAGAAGGTGCTGGCATATCGTTTACTGAATTTAGTTATATGTTATTGCAGTCTTATGATTTTGCAGCCCTTAATGAAAGCAAAGATTGTACGCTCCAAATTGGAGGCTCTGATCAATGGGGTAACATTACCGGAGGCATCGATTTAACCCGCCGTATGAATAAAAAGAAAGTATATGGTCTAACATTACCACTAGTGACTAAAGCAGATGGCACTAAATTTGGTAAAACGGAATCAGGTACGATTTGGCTTGATGCGACTAAAACATCACCGTATGCTTTTTATCAATTTTGGATCACAACATTAGACGCAGATGTGTATAAATTCTTACGCTTCTTTACGTTCCTTTCGATTGCTGAGATAGATGCGATAGAAGCACAAGATAAAGCGGCACAAGGGCGCCCTCAAGGCCAAGCTATTCTCGCGAAAGAAGTGACTAAAATTGTTCACGGTGAGACAGGGCTTGCATCAGCAGAGCGTATTACAGAAGCACTCTTTTCAGGTGACTTGAGCGCTTTGAGCCTTTCTGATCTGGGGCAACTGGCGCAAGATGGTTTACCCTCTACGCAGGTAAGTGGCACCGAAAAATCATTGGTTGAATTATTAACCAGTTCAGAGCTTGCTAAGTCAAATAAAATGGCAAGAGAGTTTATAAGTAATGGCGCAGTCAGTGTCAATGGTGAAAAACAAACAGATAGTGAAGCTATCATCTTACGTAAAGATGCATTATTTGGACAATATACAGTGATCAAACGTGGTAAACGTTTGTTTAACTTATACAACTGGAGTTAAGTAACGTGGTAAATTTTAAAAAGATAAGTGTATTAAGTTGCGCTGTATTGCCTTTATTAGCCTCTGCTTCTGCCTATGCAGAAGAGAGTGCCTACTGGGCAGATTTTAGTGACCCTTTGGCTATTTATTCAAAAGTAGGTATTGCAGCGGGCAGTGAAGGCGTTGATATTATTGCGTCTTACGGTAGTTATTTAGCGGGGGAGTACAAGCAAAAATTAACGGTACAAGCCAAGCATGACTTAGAGTATTACACGGTCGATTATTTAGTGCTCAATAGCTCGAATGATACGGGGTTTGTAATGGAAAGCCAGTGGGGCCGTGATGAACGTAATTGGCACGATTCTAATCGCGTTGCTGTTGGTCTTATTAAGCGCTTACCTTTGCTTGAAGAGCACGTAACACTCTATCCGAGTCTTAAAATAGGTTTCTTATGGGGTGATAACCTCGATGATACGACCTATGTAGCAACGGACGTCGCGGTGCGTTATGCGATCACTGATGCGGCTTGGATTGGTGCTACACCTTCTTATATCTATGCGATGAAAGGTGAAGATTTAAGAGATTGGAGCTTTACCGCTGAAATTGGTTACCAATTTGTGGAAGGTTTTAGTGTCGCAGGGCATGTAAATGATGATGAGGAGTATTGGGCAGATATTAATTTTGCTTTTTAATCTAGTCATTTAAAACGTATAAAAAAGGGAGCTTCGGCTCCCTTTTTTGATTAAGCTTGGTAGCCGTTGTCAATACCTTTAGTGGTGATTGCGACAGCATCATGAGCATGTAAGCTTTCGTAATGATTCACGCGTAGCCAAAAGTCATTAAAAGATGCTTGTTGATTTAAAACATCTTGTAATTGCCTTGCAGCATCTTCACAAAACATTAAGTTTTGACCATTGAGGCGTGCAAATTCTTGTTCATCTTCGCGTTTAACCGCTGCTTGTACAGGGGTTTTTAAGGTCGCTTCGATAAGATCAATTAACGCAATCACGGGGAATTCTTTATTTTGTGCGCTGAGTTTTACTTTTACCTCAACAATACTACGTTGGCTGTGTGGGGTCGCGATGATGCCTTGTGTTGAGCCTAACCAAGCAAACATTTCGTCACTATCTATAGTACTTTGCTCTGCGTATTGCTTGCGGAACTGTTGTTGTATAAGTTGTCTGGCAAGTGCGGCCGAACAAGGGCACGTCGATGAATAAGTCACATTGACTTGCAACTCAAACTCTAGCACCCCATTAATTAAACGGCCAATGATAACGACGGGGTATATTTTCCAGCCTCGCTTTTCACTGATCAGCGATTTACGGCGTAGCTGATAATCAAAGGTAAATTTAGCGACCGCTTCTTCGCTTAATTGATGATGGCTTTCGATAAAGCCTTTTAATAACTCGCCTAAGGTTTCAAGTGTGAGTTCAGATTCAGTAGAAAGTTTATCAAGTTGTAAGTATAAGCGCGACATATGGATGCCTTTAGCACTCGCATCACTTAAATTGACAAATAATTCGCTACTTGCAGTGACTTGTTGGGCTGGTTGGTCATCAGTTTGCACCATAAGAGGTAATTTAATATTACTCATACCGACTCTATTAAGTTTACCTTCAGTTTGAGCTTGTGCACTATTTGCGATATCTGGCATAGCCATGAGAAACAACTCCCGGAATAAATGAAAATCTAAGCGTTGCATTATAAACGTCTGCTTTGAAATTAAAAGCAATGAAGAGAAAAGGAGCCGATAAAGCGTATTCTTACCTACTTTATTATGAATTTAACGCAATTCAATGAGAAAAAAAGCACATTAGTAGCGACTTCGATTACAATATGAAATATTATTCTTAGTCATATCGGAACTATATTGAGTATATTTAACCTTAAAACATGGGTTCATTATTACGTCGAACTTTTAAAACGTTTAGGTGCCTTTCGTTTTAGTTTGATTTTAGCCCTGGCCATTATTTTATCTGATTCTTTACTGCAAATATTACTGGCTTATTATTTTCACGATCCCCTGGATATCACGGCCATTACCCGTTCTTTTATTCTCGGCCTATTGATAACGCCTTGGGCGGTTTATTTTTTAACGGTGGTGATGGGCGACTTAGAAGAAGCACGCCAACGTTTAGATAATACGGTTGAGCATTTGCAAGTGATGCTTAAGAGCGATCAGCAGAAAACGCAAGCTTTAGAAAATGAAATCATTGAGCGCCAGAGAACGCAGCTTCAATTAGAAGAAGGCAGTATTTTATTGCGCTCATTTTTAGATACGTCTCCTGATTTGGTTTTTCATCGTGATCTGCAAGGCTGTTTTGTTAACTGTAATAAAGCCATGCAAAAGATAAGTGGGAAAACAGAGCGTCAGATGCTGGGTTTAACGCCTTTCGATATATATTCGGAGAGTTATGCGCGTGAAGTGGTCGAATATGATCAGCAAGTTAAAGAAACCGAACAAGAGCAAATCCATGAACATTGGCTGCAATACCCTAATGGCCAACAAGCCTATTTCGAAATACGCTCCTTTCCTTTATTTAATACACAAAAAAAATGTGTTGGTATTATAGGTTTTGGGCGTGATATCACCGAGCGAAAAATTCATCAAGAGTCATTAGAAAAAGCAAGTCGCGATAAAACAACCTTTATTGCTACCATTAGCCATGAATTAAGAACCCCGCTTAATGGTATTGTCGGCTTAAGCCGAATGCTATTAGATGAGCAACTAAATGCAGAGCAGCATAAACATTTAAAAACAATTCATATGAGCGCCATTACATTAGGTAATATTTTTAATGATATTGTCGATTTAGATAAACTTGATCGTCGCCGTTTGAATTTAGTGTGCGATCAAATTGATATGTTTGATTTCGTGGGAGACTTAGAAAGTTTAGCCTTTATTCAAACAGAGCAAAAAGGCTTAGTCTTGAATTTTGAGCAAGAAGGTATGCTTCCTGATTATATTGAGGCGGATGATACGCGTCTACGCCAAGTGTTGTGGAATTTGATAAGTAATGCCGTCAAATTTACTAAAACGGGTCATATTACGATACGCTGTTTTGCTAAACGCCAAAATGCGCAACATGCAACCCTATGCTTTGAAGTTGAAGATTCAGGCATCGGTATCCCTGCGCAGCAACTCGATAAAATATTTTCAATGTATTATCAAGTACAAGGCGATCAACATGCCACCGGCACAGGAATAGGCCTTGCTGTTTCGCAGCAAATCGTCGATGCGATGGGCGGAAAACTAAGTGTTAAAAGTACCTTTGGCAAAGGCAGTACTTTTACACTTTCTTTACCGGTACTTTGCCCTAAAGAAAAAAAGGAAAATAAAGCGTTATTAATCCCTTTACCTTGTTTATCTATTTTATTGGTTGAAGATATTGAGCTTAATATTTTAGTGGCCAAATCATTATTAGAAAAACTAGGTCACCAAGTGGATTGCGCTAAAACAGGGCAACAAGCGTTGCAAAAAATGGCAGAAAATAGTTATCAATTAATTTTAATGGATATTCAACTGCCGGATATGGATGGTTACCAAGTAACAAAAAGATTACGGGCGCTTTATCGAGATAATTTACCACCGATAGTGGCATTAACGGCAAATGTGTTTAGTGATAAAGCCAGTTTCCGAGAAAAAGGCATGGATGATGCATTAGGTAAGCCACTTAATGTGGAGTTATTAAATAATATGATAGCGCGGTTATTTGTTGATAATACGTTAGTTGATAATGAGATACAGGAAGACGTGGTTAATAGCGTAGATGTCTTATTAAATGAGTCGATGTTATTAGAGTTACTTGATTTTATTTCAATCTCAATGATGCTAGAAAACATCGCACTGTTTGAAAAAATGTTGCCGGATTATTTGAAAATTTTAGACTCGCATATGATAGCCAAAGATAAGAAAGGGATTGTCAGCGAAGCGCATAAAATTAAAGGAGCCGCCAGTGCGGTCGGCCTGATGCGTATTCAGTTATTAGCGCAAAACATGCAGTCACCGGAATTACCGGCATGGTGGGATAATATTGATGATTGGTTATCGTTAATTAAAACCCAATATGAAAGTGATATTAATAGATTAAAGCAGTGGGTGCGGGAGCAAAAATCGGATATATAATTGTCATGCTTAAAGCCTCTTTCTATTAAAAAGAGGCTTTAATACAACGTTTTTAAAACCCACCTTTTCAAAACCAAGTTTTCAAAATCAATACATTCCAAAGCAAGACCTCTCAACTCAAGATATCCAAAATAAAATCCTTTTAAAAAATCGTTAAAACATTCGCTTTTAATCACGTCTCAATACAGATTAGTATTATTTTTGTAATGCTTGTAAACGTAAATCTTGTTGTCGATACACTTCTATTTTAGCGCTATAACGTGCTCTATCAAGAGTGCTTTGTGTATAAATTAATGCACTGCCTATCTCTTCACTGGCTGCTCTAAATCGCCCGAGCAAAGAATAATATTCAGCGCGTGTTGCATGCTCTTTTGCGCGGTCTTTAAGGGTTTTATAGACATCAATCGCCATTAAATGCGCTAATATATGTTGGGGGTTTTTACGTAAAAAAAGTGCCAATATTTTTTCGGCTTGTCGGTCTTGTTTATTTGCTTGCAAAGCCACCACTAAATTTAATGCCAGCACCGTATTTTTAGGGTGCGCTTTGTACTCTTTTGACAGTAAATCAATGGCTAAAATGGGATTTTTAAGTTGTATTGAAGTGTCGGTGATCAAATCCAGATAAAACAGATTGTGGGGCATCTTGTGCAGTAATGTTAAGGCTATTTCATGGGCTTTTTTCGGTTGTTTATTTTTAAAATAAGCTAATGCTAACGCATATTTTACACTGTCTTGTATTAAATAACGGTGGTTTGTTAGCTGGTTTTTGTAGTAATTAATAGCAGCGGGGGCTGAAATGTTGTTAAAGCGCACACTGATCCTTGCTTTGCTCAGTTGATATGCAAGTTTTGCTTTATAACGACGCTTAGGGAACCTATCGGCCCGTAAACGAGCTTCTGCTAAACGTGTTTCTGTTAAAGGGTGAGTGGAGAGCATGGCAGGGGGCATGGATGCATATTGATATTTTTGTGCCAATTTACTAAAAAAGTTTGCCATTCCACTGGGATCATAGCCTGCATTATATAATGTTTGAATACCAAGCCTATCCGCTTCATATTCATGTAAACGCGTATAGTTAATTTGCATTTGTGCATTAACCGCCATGCTGGTGGTTAATGCTGCTATACCGGCTGCTGGTGACACTAAGGCTAATAATACAGAGCCTGCCATAGCAGCCATAGATGCAGGGTTGCTTAACGATTGACGCTCTAGCATGCGCGCTAAATGGCGCTGCGTAATATGCGCTATTTCATGAGAAATAACACCTGCAAGTTCACTTTCATTTTTAGCATATAAAAAGAGACCAGTATGAATTTTCACATTACCGCCTAAAAACGCGGCTGCATTTATCTCTTTATCGTCAATAAGGAAAAAGTTAAAGGCTAATTTTACAGAATCTGCATGTGCGACTAAATTTTGTCCCAGATTATTAATGTAATTATTTAAAACCGGATCGTAAATAATAGGTAAAGATTGATTGGCTAATAAGTGAAATGCCCAGCCATATTCTTTTTCTTTTTCAAGGCTAAGCGCACCCGCGCCAACCGTACCAATATCGGGAAGATCATTTTGTGCATAGCTTAAACGGCTAAAAAACAGTAATATAAGAAACATTGTGCCTAGTCGGCCCTGTTTTGACATGTTAACCTCTCCTGAAAAATATAACAAAATCATAAACAAGCTTACATTTATTGCAAGCAATGATTTTTTTCATCGTCATTATCGCGATCTTGATAATATAAATACATGAGGGTTTTCGATGTATATTTTAGATTTACGTCATTGTCGCTGTCCTCTTTCGTTGTTGAAATTAAAAGAGTTTTTATTAACTAACCCCTTGGTCTCAGTACAGATATTATTTGCAACCGAGGTTGCGATGCAAGATATATTGTATTATTTAAAGAAAAAAAATTATCAGTATCAAGTGGATATGTTAAAAATACAATTACAAGCAAAAGGTTGAATTTGATGTTACAAGAGTTAACAATTTGGTATAAATCGCGCTTTTCAGATCCGCATTTAGGCGTACTTTTTGTCTCTTTATTGGGACTGTTTTTTACTATTTATTTTTTTGGGGGAATATTAACACCTTTATTTGTGGCCCTCGTTTTATCCTATCTTCTAGATTGGCCCGTTATGCATTTAATGCGCTTAAAAATAAGCCGTGGCTTAGCGACATTGATCGTAATGTCAGGCTTTATGTCGATTATGATATTTATGTTTATTGCCGTTGTGCCGACGGTCATAAAACAAGGTATTTCTTTATTACATGATCTCCCTGCGATGTTTAATCAGTCACAAATTTTTGTACTCACGCTGCCGAGTCGATACCCAGATTTAATTGATGCCAATACATTAGCGGGCCTGATGGAAAATTTACGTAATTATGTTTTAGAAAGTGGCGGTTTTTTACTATCACATTCTTTTTCATCATTGCTTAATCTTGCAGCGCTAATTATTTACGCGATTTTAGTGCCTTTAATGATGGTTTTTATGCTCAAGGATAAAAATATACTCATTAAACAGATGCTTAGATTTTTACCGACGCATCATAAATTAATCGATCAAGTTAGCCGCGAAATGAATATGCAGATAATGAATTATATTCGAGGCAAAGTGATTGAAATTATTATTGTCGGATTTTTCACTTATTTAGTCTTTTTGTTTTTAGATCTGCGCTACTCTGTTTTACTTGCCGTATTAGTGGGGTTTTCAGTATTGATCCCGTACATTGGTGCGGTGGTGGTAACGGTACCTGTGGCTGTTGTCGCGTTATTTCAATGGGGCCTAACCCCCGAGTTTGCCTATTTAATGTTAGCGTATGGGATAGTGCAGGCGCTTGATGGTAATTTAGTGGTGCCCATTTTATTTGCAGATGCTGTTAATTTACATCCGGTGATGATCATTATAGCGGTCTTAATTTTTGGGGGCTTATGGGGCTTTTGGGGGGTGTTTTTTGCCATTCCACTCGCAACACTTGTGAAAGCGCTACTTAACGCATTCCCTGAGAAAAAACTAATTGAGTCGTAAAATAGATACTCATCTCACGTAAATATGCTTGATTAGGGACTCTTTCTCGTTTAGCTGGCCCATTATTGTGATGTGGAACATGGCGTTGAGCTTGTGGGGTTTTCGCCTGCAGGGCCTTTGTCTAAGCACAAAAAGCGCGGATACATTTAATGTATCCGCGCTTTTTTGTACTTGATATTTAAAGACCGTTCAGGTGATCTAAGACAACTTGATGGTGCTCTTTGGTTTTAAATTTATCAAAAACATGTTCGATTTCACCCTTTTCATCAATTAAAAAACTAATGCGGTGTATACCGTCGTATGTTTTACCCATAAATTTCTTTTCTCCCCATACTCCAAAAGCTTCTGCAACTTGGTGATCTTCATCACTAAGAAGCGCAAAGTTTAACTCTTTTTTAAGGACAAAATTAGCAAGTTTTTTAACAGGATCTGGGCTAATACCATAAACCACTGTATTAAGCTCTGCTAGCTGTGTTTGGCTATCACGTAGGCCACAGGCTTGTGTAATACAACCCGGCGTCATAGCGCGAGGATAAAAGTAGATGAGCACTTTTTTGCCTTTTAAATCGGCTAAAGATACGGCATTATCGTTTTCATCTTGGAGGTTAAATAAAGGCGCTTTATCACCCTTGATCAATCGGTTCATCTGTTTTCTCTTTAGTCTATGGTAATGGGGCTTTTAAAGCCTTCTGGTTTTAATGCTAATAAATCGCAATCTAGATTATCAATGACTTGCTCTGCTGTGTGCCCGAGTAAAGTAGCACTAAATCCGGATCGACCCACGGTGCCGAGTACCACTAATTCGGCATCAATAGAACAGGCAACCTTACTGATAACATCTTCGGGTAATCCTTGTTTTAAATGGCAACGTTGTAGTGATATTGCATGCCTTTGCGCATAGTCGTTTAATATTTTCTCATGGAATTTCTTTAATCCATCTTCATAATCAATCGGATCAAATTCCGGTAATTCGAGCATGATATTTACCGGCGGGGTCGGGTAAGCATTGACCAAATGTACTTTTGCATTAATGATTTCCGACATGTCTTTTGCTTCATTAATGATTTGATTATTAAGTAGGTGGTGATCTTCTTCATCAAAGTCTTTACAGTCAATGGCACAAAGAATATTACCGCGCTCAGGCCAATGGCAATGCTTTACCAAAAGGACAGGAACGGGACATTTTCGTAATAAATTCCAATCGGTAGGGGTAAAGAAAATAGCACTGAGTTTAGAATGCGGATGAGTGGCTTTGATAAGTAAATCATAACCCTTTTTTAATATTTCAATAATGGCAGCTTGAAAAGGACGAGGGTGCCAAATAACGGAGAGTTCGACGCTAATACCAGGATAATTTAAAGGTTGAATAAGGGACTCTAACCATTCTTTATTTTCTTTAATAACAAGTTGTTGCATGGACTCACGTTCTTCTTTTGAACTAAGAGACGTCATTTCATAACTTAAATCATAACAACACATGAAAAGTGTGATTTTTGCACTGCTCTCTTTTTTGGCAATATCGAAAGCTCTGCTTAAGGCGGGTTGAGATACTTTGCTCGGATCGATAAAAACTAAAATATTTTGATATTTAAGCATACTAGACATCCTATTAATTAAGGTTGATAGGTATAATTTAGAGCAAAAATAGGCTTACGAATAGATCCTTCGTCATGAAACTGTCTTTTTTTTAAAAAAAAGGATCTTATTCAATATTTAAGTGTTGAACTAATATATTAAGGTTTATTACGTTCACCCGCTAAAAGTGCGAGTTGAACGCTATCTAACACACTGATATATTTGCCTTTTACCGCGATCATATCACTTTTTTGGAAGCGACCCAGTAAACGGCTGATGGTTTTAACGGTTAAGCCAAGATAGTTGCCAATATCACCACGCGTCATGGATAAGCGAAATTCTTTGGGAGAAAAACCACGCATCGCAAATCGATTCGATAAATTATAGATAAAAGAAGCAAGACGCTCTTCGGCATTTTTCTTTGAGAGTAATAAAATCATATTTTGGTCGCCCACAATTTCAGCGCTCATTAAGCGTAATATTTGTTGACGTAATTTTGGCATGCTCGTTGAAAGTTCATCCAACGTGTCATACGGGATCTCACAAATCATGGATGTTTCAAGCGCTTGGGCGAAACTTGGGTGTATACCGGTACTGATAGCATCAAAACCAATCAAGTCACCCGCCAAATGAAACGCAGTGATCTGCTCATCACCTTGTTCGGTAATGGTATAAGATTTTAGCGTGCCAGAGCGAATAGCGTAGAGACATTTCATATCTTCGCCGGCTTTAAATATTTCTTGGCCTTTTTGGATCGGTTTTTTACGATCAATAATATTGTCGAGGCGGTCGAGCTCTGTTTCATTAAGAGAGTAAGGAATGCAGAGCTGGCTAATACTACAATCGTGGCAGTGAATAGCACAACCACCTGTTTGAACGCGTGTTAGATTACTTTTTTCCATAATTCAGATATGTTCCAATTTTGACTTAAATCAAGTTTAACATTATTGTTACTTAGTTTGAATAGCCAGTAAAAGAGAGAGCACACTTTTGTTTCATAGACGTACGCGCAAGGAGAGTACACGCGGGTTATCGTAGTTGTAATAATGCAATATAAAAAGTTTGCACTGCAAAAAGGGCTAATATTAGACCACTTGTATAGCGGAAAAGCCGATGATTAAGGTAATATTTTAAATGTTGGGTTAATTTTCCCACACTGAGCATGGCGGGCATTGTGCCTAAACCAAAGCCGAGCATGATCAAAAATCCGTGGCTTGAACTGCCACTGCTGGCCGCCCATGAAAGCGTTGAATAGACTAAACCACAAGGTAGCCAACCCCAAAAAAATCCCAGTGGAAAGGCATATAAAGGGTGCTTAAGAGGCATGAAGTATTGTGCGAAGGGTTTAATAAAACGCCAGAAAAACTGTCCGAGTTGTTCGAGTTTTAAAAGCCCAAAATACAGGCGTGAAATATAAAGTGCTAAAAACAGCATCAGTACGGCAGCTAAAATGCGTAAGTAAATAAGGGCATCTTTACCACCGAAAAAGACAATAAGAGTGCTTCCTCCACCGGCAAATATAGCGCCAGCGAGTGAGTAACTGCTCACCCGTCCGATGTTGTAGAGGATAAGTGAAGCATAGGCGCTGAGTTTACTTACTTTTTGTTGTTCTGAAAAAGTGATGGCGCCAGCAATTCCTGAGCACATACCTAAGCAGTGCCCTGCACCGAGAAGGCCAATTAACAAGGCCGCGAGAAAATCATTCATCATGTGCTGATTTTTCTTTGTTAGACGGAGTGACTGGCTGATCGTCATCAAATAAAATATTCATACCTTCACGATCAAGGTCGCTATATTGATCTGTTTTTATTGCCCAAAAAAAGATGATCACGGCAATGCTGACAAATAACATCGCAACGGGAATTAAAATATAAATAATACTCATATTAGCGTTTCTCTTTGAGCAGACGTAAAGAATTACTGAGTACAATTAAAGAACTAAAAGACATGCCGAGTACCGCAACATAGGGCAGTACATGTCCACTAACCGCAAGTGGCACAATGATAATGTTGTAGAGCATCGCCCACGCAAGATTCTCTTTAATAATACGCGCTGTTTTTTGGGCATTTTCTTTTAGTGTAATAATTTTTCCCAGATCCGAGCCTAATAAAATAACATCTGCACTGTTTTTTGCAATATCTGTACCACTACTCAATGCAATAGATACGTGAGCGCCCGCTAACACGGGAGCGTCATTAATACCGTCACCCACCATTAAAACAGTTTCATGACGTTGTATTTTTTTCAAATAGGCGAGTTTACCTTGTGGGCTGACACCTTTACACAGAGTGTCTATTTTTAGCTGTTTTACTAATGCGTCACTGCGCATTGAGATATCACCACTTAAAAGGGTTGTTTTAATGTTGTTTGCATTACAATACTGCAATATATCCGCGGCACTCGGGCGTACTTGGTCACCTAATTCAAACGTGGCGATAAGTTTTGCATCGAGTGTTAAATAGATAAGTAAATTAGAGCATGGCGCGCTAGGTGCTATATTACAAAAAAGAGCATGACCCAGTTTAAGCGCTTTATCTTGATAGAGCGCCTGTACCCCTTCGCCAGGTTTATTTAATATCTGTGTTAGGAGGACTTTATCAACTTGTAGCGCGCTAAAAGCATGGGCAATCGGATGCTCTGATAAATGCTCGATTTGAGCTGCCAAATCCAGACACTGTTGCTTTGTATAATGCAGATAAGGCGTGCATTTTAGGACTTTAAAGTTGCCTTTGGTTAAGGTGCCCGTTTTATCAAAAATAATATGTTTAATGCCACTTAACGTCTCTAATACATGGTGTTTTTTAATTAAAATACCTTGTTTATTAAGGTTGGCGGTGGCGCAAGTGAGTGCGGTTGGCGTTGCCAGAGAAAGGGCGCAGGGGCAGGTGGCAACGAGGACCGAAAGGGTGATCCAAAAAGCCTGTGAGGCGTCGATAAAATGCCAGGAAATATAAGTGATGGTCGCTATCAATAACAGCGCGCCCACAAAGTAGCGTGATACTTTTGTGGCTAAAATTTCAATTTTAGGTTTATGCATCTGCGCATTGTTTTGCATATGAATAATGTCGGTGATTAAACTCTTTTGGATCACTTTTTCAACGCGGATTGTTAAGGGGCTACTAATATTAACGGTGCCAGCAAAAACGGGGCTATCAGGGCCTTTACTAATGGGCTCAGACTCGCCGGTTAACATAGACTCTTCAACGCTACTTTTACCGCTAACAATACAGCCATCGGCAGCAATACTTGCGCCCGCTTTCACTAAAATGAGTTGTCCAACCTTGAGCAACTTTGCCGGCATCAAAATCTGCTCATCACCTTCAAGGAGTGTGGCCATGGTAGGCAGTAATCGCAGTAAATTATTGCTGGTTTCAGAGGCTTTACGGCGCGCTCGAAGCTCCAGAGAGCGCCCCAGTAAAAGCAGAAAAGTAAACATTGAGACGGACTCAAAGTATACTTCACCTTGGCCGAAAATAGTGGCATAAGCTGAAGCGCTGTAGGCGCTTAATAACGCAATAGAGATAGGGATATCCATGCCCAATGTGCGCTGTTTTATGTCGCGCCAAGCATTAATGTAAAATGGTTGCGCGCTATACAAGAGCACGGGGGTGGCGAGAATAAAACTGACCCAGCGAAAGTATTGTATGAACTGCGTCTCCATGGAGGAGAAAAAGTCGCCATAAAGGGCAATCGCAAACATCATAATTTGCATGGTAGCAAGGCCTGCGAGGCCTAATCGGCGTAAATAAGCTTTTGCTTGTTGTTGATAGAATAACTCTTCTTTATCCATTTGAAAGGGATAAGCTTTATAGCCAATTTCTTGAATGGCTTTTAAGAGGGCGCTGAGTTTAACCTGTTTGTTATCCCAGTGCAGGGCAATGCGTTGTAAGGTGGTATTGACGTTAATAAAGTGTAAACCGGGGATGTGGCGTAGCTGTTTCTCAATTAACCAAGCACAAGCTGCACAAGTGACACCTTCTACCGTTAAGGTGATCTCGTTAAATTCATCACCTTGTTTTATATAATCTTCTTGTATTTTTTCGATGTCGTAATATTCAAGTTTTTGCAGTTCTTCTGGGATCAATGTGTCAACTTTAAGCGCAGGCGCGCTGCGATGCTCATAATAAGAGCCCGCGCCGCTATCCATGATCATTTGCGCGACAGCCTGGCACCCAGGGCAACAAAAATCTTGGTTTATTCCCTTTATGTTGACTTGAAAATGGGTGTGCGCAGGATTGGGCTCATTGCAGTGGAAACACTGCGTCGATTGTGTCATTGCATTAGGATATTTTTAGAGGGTAAATAAATCGTTTTTTCTAAACGCCAACTTTTATCAAATGGCTCAATACGTAACCGCCATTTTCCTGTTAATACTTTTTCACTTTCAAAATGATAACGTCCTTGCGCGTCGGCTGTGAGCATTGTTACGTGATCTCTTTGCGCAATGGTGGGATGATGCAATGAAAAAAGGATGGCACTGTACTCTTTTAAACCAACAAAACTCACCGATAACTGGTTTTCAGTTTGGGTAACCGTTGCTTCTATACCGCGTTTCTTTGCTTCTTTTAATAAAGACAGATCAACATTAATTGCTTTTCCTACCGTATAGTAATCATCGACGACCATATCAGGCTGGTTATTTGTTGCGATAACGAAGGTACTTATACTGGCAACGACCGCACACAGCGGTAAAATGATTAAAAACCAAGGCCAAAATTGTTTAAACCAATTATCATTTTTCATATTTTTAATTAAATATCTCTGCGCCCTAAGGCATTATTGATAAGAAAGGGGAGATCTATTTTATTTATAAAACAGACCCACCCTCATTTCTATTTTTTCATGGATAAAGAGTACACAAATGCGCTAATAAGATGCACTTTATCTTCACCTAATACTTCAGACCATGCTGGCATAACGCCACCGCGACCATTGGCAATGGTTGCTTCAACCGCTTTTCTCGAACCGCCATATAACCATGTTTTATCGGTTAAATTAGGCGCGCCAAAAACGTAAGATCCTTTACCATCTGCGCCATGACAAGCTGCACAAAGGGCAAATTTCTTTTGTCCCGCTTTTGCTTCAAGCGCATTCACGCGGCGACCACTGAGTTGTAAAACATAACTGGCGACTTCTTTAACGCCTTGTTTGCCTCCGAGTATATCCTTCCAAGCTGCCATCACACCCGATCGGCCATGCATAATACTTGTTTTAATGGCCACTTCTGTTCCGCCATATAGCCAATCATCATCGGTTAAGTTAGGGAACCCTTTACTGCCCCTCGCATCAGAGCCATGGCACATCGCACAGTTTTGTAGGAATAAACGTTGCCCTACTTTTAGCGCTTCGGGATCTTTAGCGATATAACTTAGTGTTTTATAGGTACCATCATCGTTAGAGATAAGTTGTTTAAATACCGCGCCATATTTGATTTCAGCTAAATCCATTTCACGTTGATATTGAGAATGCGATGTTTTCGCGCGGAGCTTAGATTCTTGTGGCGACATTACATCTTTATCGGCACTCGTCCAATCCAATAATCCATTATAATTAGCAGTAAACGTGGGGTAAGCAAAGCTATAAGTAACTGCTGCGAAAATGGTAAACCAAAATAATCCTACCCACCACTTAGGTAAGGGGTTATTTAACTCTTGGATACCATCAAAAGTGTGAGGCATCGGCTCACCTTCGGGTATTCCTGTATCATTTTTTGAGGTTGCTCTGAGTAAAATCGCACAACCAATTACCACGATAAGGGTAATGATAGAGATCCACATTGACCAAAAAAGGCTCATTATTTTTTCACTCCTGATTTTTCATTGTGTTTCTTTTCCAATGTATTTAAGTCATCATCAAAAATAGAATTGGCGATGTTTTCAAATGATTTCTTATGCTTTTTACTATAAGCCCATAAGATCAATGCCACAAAAATAATGATCAGAAACAGGGTGTATAAGCCGTTAAACGTCGCGTAATTCATAAATTCTCCTGTGCACCATGGGCTTTTTAGTGCCCATGTACACGCTTATTTAAAGGCATGACCAAGGGATTGTAAGTAGGCAATTAATGCCTGCATCTCAGTCTTACCGGCTACGGCTTTTTGTGCGCCAGCAATATCTTCATCGGTGTAAGGAACGCCAAAATTATTACGAAATATTTCTAATTTTCGCTGTGTATCTTCACCGCTTAAAATATTATCGGCAAGCCAAGGGAATCCTGGCATATTCGATTGTGGTACTACGTCGCGCGGGTTCATCAAATGCACTTCATGCCATGCATCAGAATAACGTTTACCAACGCGCGCAAGATCAGGGCCTGTACGTTTAGAGCCCCAAAGAAAAGGATGCTCCCAAACGTGTTCACCCGCTAAGCTATAATGGCCGTAACGCTCCGTTTCTGCACGAAAAGGACGGATCATCTGACTATGACAAACATGACAACCTTCTCGAATGTAAATGTCACGACCTTCCATTTGTAGCGCCGTGTAAGGACGTAATGTATCCACCGGCTCAGTTGTTTCTTTTTGGAAAAGCAAAGGTACTATCTGAGCGAGCCCCCCAAAACTGATCGCGACAATGATCAATATTGCTAATAAGCCTACATTTTTTTCAATTAATTCATGTTTCATAACTTACTCCCCCAATTCTTGAGGTTGAATAGAGCCTTTTTCTGCACTGATCGTTTTATAAGTATTGTAAGCCAAAATTAACATTCCACTTAAGAATATAAGGCCACCCACAAATCGAATGGTGTAGAACGGATAAGACTTTTCGAGAGACTCTACAAAAGTGTACGTTAAAGTGCCATCGCTATTAACCGCACGCCACATTAGCCCTTGCATAACACCTGAGATCCACATGGCGACGATATACAACACCGTACCAATCGTAGCTAGCCAAAAGTGTAGATTGATCAACGCAACACTGTACATGCCTTTTTGATCAAATAATTTAGGTATTAAATGGTAAATCGCACCAATGGTTATCATAGCAACCCAGCCGAGTGCGCCTGAGTGTACGTGACCGATAGTCCAGTCAGTATAATGCGAAAGTGCATTAACAGTTTTAATCGCCATCATCGGACCTTCAAAGGTCGACATGCCGTAAAAAGATAAAGAGACCACTAAGAAACGTAAAATAGGATCGGTACGTAATTTATGCCATGCGCCTGATAACGTCATAATCCCATTTATCATGCCTCCCCAAGACGGTGCAAATAAAATCAGTGACATAACCATACCTAATGATTGAGCCCAATCAGGTAATGCGGTGTAATGTAAGTGATGCGGACCTGCCCAAATGTATACGGCAATCAATGCCCAGAAATGGATGATAGATAAGCGATATGAGTAAACCGGGCGATTTGCTTGTTTAGGGACAAAGTAATACATCATGCCTAAAAAGCCTGCGGTTAGTAGGAAGCCCACTGCATTATGTCCATACCACCATTGCACCATGGCATCGACTGCCCCTGCATAGATAGAATAAGATTTCATGCCCGTTAGTGAGACAGGGATCGCTAAACTATTAAAGATATGTAATACCGCGACGGTGAGGATAAAAGCCCCAAAAAACCAGTTGGCAACATATATATGTGATGTTTTACGTATCGCTAGTGTGCCAAAAAACACAATCGCGTAACATACCCAAACAAAGGTGATTAAGAGATCAATCGGCCATTCCAGCTCGGCATATTCTTTAGACGTGGTATAACCTAAAGGTAAGGATATTACCGCTGAAAGAATGACGAGTTGCCAGCCCCAAAACACCACAGAGGCAAGTGAACCACCAAAAAGCCTCGTTTGGCAGGTGCGCTGCACCACGTAAAATGAGGTAGCCATCAAGGCAGACACACCAAATGCAAAGATAACTGCATTGGTATGTAAAGGTCGTAAGCGGCTGTAAGTAAACCAAGGTGTATCAAAATTTAATGCGGGCCAAATAAGTTGGGCTGCGATGATCACCCCAACGCTCATGCCGACAATACCCCAGAATATTGTCGTCAGTGTAAATTGACGTACAACTTTCATATTGTAGTCAGGTTGAGGTATGGTTATGCTGGTCATTGTTAATATCCCATCTGTGTATTTAAAATGTAGATTAAAGATAACTAAATTTGAGAATAGTACTTCAATAATGGCGAAGTGTACGTGATAATGTAAAAAAGGGGTAGGTTGACGTTGATGAATTGTTAACAAATAAACTACTTATGTTAAGAAGTGTGTGCTGGCTACTATTTTCTAAGGAATTATGATGTTAACAAAAACAAGAATTGTACAGTTATTGCTTATGTTGGTGCTTTTAATCGGTTTGGTCGTCTGGCAAACTTATAGCAAAGAAAAGACGCTCGTTGTGCAAACATTGAAAATAACGCAGATCCAACGTTGTGATGATGTCAAAGAATGCCAATTAGATGCCAACAGTGAATATTGGATAAAAATCGATGAAGATCCTATCAAAGCGGAACAATGGATAAATTTCACCTTACAACATAAAAATAAAGAGATGCAGGTCCTCAGCGCCAAAATCGTGGGGAAAAATATGTACATGGGTGAAATAAAACTGGATTTCAAAGAAAATGCAAACAAGGATTGGAAAGCGAAAGTTATTTTAGCCGCTTGTACTATGCCAATGATGCGTTGGAGCTTACAAATTCAAGTCAAAGGTGAATATCAACCGGAAACCTTAATGTTTGATTTTAATATTCAGCATTAAAAAATAAAAACCGGTGTAAGAAAGAGGACTCCTTTTAAGGGGCACCTCAATAAATTTTAAAAAGAGTGTATTTTTAAAATCTATTGAGGTTATTTGTTTAAATTGCTCTATAAATGAGCAAAACGGCTATCTTTTGTGATTGGTTGCTTGAATTCTCAGCAACCGATTCTTTTATCTCCCTTTTTGGTTGACAGAAACAAATGCAAAAAATATACTGCGCACATCTTTAGAACGCTGTTTGTAAAAACACGCTGTTTTTAAAATATAATTCCTCTTTAGCTCAGTTGGTAGAGCAACGGACTGTTAATCCGTGTGTCGCTGGTTCAAGCCCAGCAAGAGGAGCCAAATATAGTTATTTTGTTGTAAACTTTTGTTGTAAACAAGGTAACGAGTCGGAAGACTTAAAAAGACAATTCCTCTTTAGCTCAGTTGGTAGAGCAACGGACTGTTAATCCGTGTGTCGCTGGTTCAAGCCCAGCAAGAGGAGCCAATATAGTTATTTTGTTATTAAACAAGGTAACGAGTCGGTAGACTTAAAAAGACAATTCCTCTTTAGCTCAGTTGGTAGAGCAACGGACTGTTAATCCGTGTGTCGCTGGTTCAAGCCCAGCAAGAGGAGCCAATACAGTTATTTTGTTATTAAACAAGGTAACGAGTCGGAAGACTTAAAAAGACAATTCCTCTTTAGCTCAGTTGGTAGAGCAACGGACTGTTAATCCGTGTGTCGCTGGTTCAAGCCCAGCAAGAGGAGCCAATACAGTTATTTTGTGTAAACAAGGTAACGAGTCGGAAGACTTAAAAAGACAATTCCTCTTTAGCTCAGTTGGTAGAGCAACGGACTGTTAATCCGTGTGTCGCTGGTTCAAGCCCAGCAAGAGGAGCCAATATAGTTATTTTGTTGTAAACTTTTGTTGTAAACTTTTGTTGTAAACAAGGTAACGAGTCGGAAGACTTAAAAAGACAATTCCTCTTTAGCTCAGTTGGTAGAGCAACGGACTGTTAATCCGTGTGTCGCTGGTTCAAGTCCAGCAAGAGGAGCCATATTTAAGCCCTAAGTTCTCTGAACTTAGGGCTTTTTTCGAATATCTGAAAGAATAGTATATTCAAAATATCAAATCGCTTAAAATAGGCGATAATAATAGTATTGAATATTTATTGAGCGAGGCTAATATGACAGGTTTATATAAAAAATTAAGGGTAAAGATAGATGCTATGGCATATATTCCCTTTATTTATATGCCTACGTGGCGTCATCGAGAATATAAAAATTAAATTAAAGAATTAAAGAGCTGTAACCTTAGTGTTATTGCTCTTTTTTTATACGTATTTATTGTGTAAAAAAGAGATCGGTTGTTTTATTTAAACATTGTCCAAGGAGATGAACATGAAAGTAATAGAAGTTAAACACCCACTAGTACAGCATAAATTAGGTCTAATGCGTGAAGGCGATATTAGTACAAAACGTTTTCGTGAATTAGCGCGTGAGGTTTCTAGTTTATTAACTTATGAAGCAACGAAAGATTTAGAACTTGAAGATGTCACTATCAATGGTTGGGATGGTGAAATTGTTGTGCAACAAATTAAAGGAAAAAAAGCCACTGTCGTGCCAATCTTACGAGCTGGATTAGGCATGATGGATGGTGTTTTAGAGAATATTCCAAGCGCGAAAGTGAGCGTAGTCGGTATTTATCGCGATGAAAAAACACTTGAGCCTATTCCTTATTTCTCTAAATTAGTTGGCCAAATTGATGAGCGTCTCGCATTAGTGGTTGATCCCATGCTTGCAACGGGTGGCTCAATGATTTCAACGCTAGATCTTCTTAAGGCAAGCGGTTGTACGAATATTAAAGTACTTATTTTAGTAGCAGCGCCTGAGGGCCTAAAAGCCTTAGAAGCAGCTTACCCAGATATCGAAGTTTATACAGCGTCGATTGATTCGCACCTAAATGCACAAGGATATATTGTGCCTGGACTAGGTGATGCTGGCGATAAGATTTTTGGTACTAAATAAGACAGGAGAAAGGGATGTCCGCTAATACGCCACAACCAGTAAATGAAAAAAATAGCCAGGTAAAGGAAGATTTAACGGCTAATTTTAATACGCTTCAACAAATATTTGCCGGCGGGCAAATGTTATTTGTGGCCTTTGGGGCATTAGTTTTAATGCCTTTAATTACCGGTCTTGATGCCAATGTTGCTCTGTTTACCGCAGGTCTTGGTACCTTGTTATTTCAATGGGTGACGAAAGGGCAAGTGCCTATCTTTTTAGCGTCATCTTTTGCGTTTATTGCGCCTATTACCTATGGCGTACAAACGTGGGGAATTGCGGGAACGATGTCTGGTCTTTTTGCGGCCGGCCTCGTTTATATGCTGATGTCCTATGCCGTTAAAGTGCGTGGTGTTGATTTTATTCATCGTTTATTACCCCCTGTAGTTGTGGGACCTGTGATCATGGTGATTGGTCTAGGCCTTGCGCCAATGGCTGTGAACATGGCAATTGGTAAATCAGGCGATGGCTCTATTGTTTTTATTGCCTATGAAACCGCGTTAATGATTTCATTACCGGCTTTATTAGCTACCTTATTGATATCGACAATGGCTAAAGGTGTATTAAAATTAGTACCTATTTTCGCTGGAGTATTAGTGGGTTATTTATTAGCCTTTTACTTTGGTGTGGTCGATTTTACTGCGATAGCAAATGCACCTTGGTTTAGTGTGCCAAAGTTTGTCGCACCGGAATGGAACTGGCATGCGGTATTATTTATGATCCCGGTGGCGATTGCGCCAGCCGTTGAGCATGTTGGTGATATCCTTGCTATTAGTAATGTGACGGGTAAGGATTTCCTTAAAAAGCCGGGCTTGCACCGCACTTTATTTGGTGATGGGCTCGCAACGAGCGTATCTGCTTTATTCGGGGGACCTCCTAATACTACGTATAGTGAAGTCACTGGCGCGGTTATGCTCACCCGTAATTTTAATCCAAAAATTATGATATGGGCTGCGATCATTGCGATCGTGTTAGCTTTTGTGGGTAAGTTTGGCGCTATATTGCAAACAATCCCTGTTGCAGTAATGGGCGGGATCATGATTTTATTATTCGGTAGTATTGCATCAGTTGGCTTAAATACGTTAATTCGTCATCAAGTTGATTTATCACATCCGCGTAATTTATGTATTGTTTCAGTGACATTAGTGTTTGGTATTGGTGGCATGGCCTTTGGTTTTGGCTCATTTAGCTTACAAGGTGTGAGTTTATGTGGTGTTGTTGCCATCGTACTCAACTTATGTTTGCCGAAAATGGATCAAGAATAAAGATAAATGTTTTGATGCATTAACCTGTAAATAAAAACGTACTCACTAGAGTACGTTTTTTTATGCCTAAAATTAAGTATGAAAAGTATGAGGCTTTTATTTTTGAAGATGTGATCATTATTAAAACCTACGCACTTCTCTATTAATTTATCTACTCATCATTCCCAGTATTATGTTAAGGATCAGCGCTAAGTTAATGTATTAATTGAATGATTTTATGAGGCTTTTATACACATAAAAATAATGTGTTATTATTGGTAACTATTTTATGCTTTACGTATCAATTAATGGACTAGGGTAGCTTTAATATGATCCCAATATTAACTCATGATGAAAATATACAGAGTGACTATTTATCTTTTTTAAATGCACTGCGTCAATCACCCTATACGGGAGAAATCGCGAAAAGTTATGCGAGCAGGCTTAGCGCCTCGACAGATAATAGTGTTTACCAATGCCTTCCTCAAGCACTCCTTTTCCCTAAATCCATAGAAGATATCGTGCTGATTTGTGAACTATCACAAGCGCCCGAATATTCGCAGATAACCTTTTCACCGCGCGGTGGTGGCACCGGTACCAATGGACAATCATTGACTAAAGGTGTGATTGTTGATTTATCTAAATATATGCATAAAATTTTAGAGGTGAACATTAAAGAGGGCTGGGTACGGGTTCAAACAGGGGTTATCAAAGATCAGTTAAATGAATATCTTGCCCCTTATGGCTATTTTTTCTCACCGGAGCTCTCTACGAGCAATCGCGCGACACTTGGGGGGATGATCAGTTGTGATGCCTCTGGGCAAGGGTCACTACGTTATGGAAAAACCAGCGATCATGTTTTAGGCTTAAAATCAGTTTTGATCAGTGGTGAAATATTAGCGTCGTCACCATTGCAAGGCGAAGCATTAGATAACGCTTGTGCACGCCAAGATAAAATCGGGGCCATTTATCGACAGATCATTGCGACATGCACCGAAAAAGAAGCACAAATTTCCTCTGGATTTCCAAAATTAAACCGTTTTTTAACCGGTTACGATTTAAAGCATGTTTATGATGCGCAGCTTAAAAAAGTCGATTTATCCCGTATTTTGTGTGGCGCTGAAGGCTCCTTAGCCTTTATTTGTGAAGCTAAACTGCACATACAAAAAATCCCGAAGTATAGAACGCTTATCAATGTGAAATACGATAGTTTCCAATCTGCGTTAAAAAACGCCCCCTTTTTGGTGCAGGCTAAGGCGCTTTCAGTGGAGACGGTCGATTCCACTGTTTTGAACTTAGCGAAGCAAGATATTATTTGGCACAGTATTAAATCACTCATTAAAGATGTCCCTAATAAGATTGTAGATGGTCTTAACATTGTTGAATTTGCAGAAGATAATGCGCAAATTCAAAAAGAGAAAGTGGCTAGTTTATGTGCGGCACTCGATAAATTGCTCAGTCATGAGGAAGCAGGCGTCATTGGTTATCAAGTGTGCGACTCGCTTACTGACATTAATAAAATATACGCAATGCGTAAAAAAGCGGTGGGATTGTTAGGTAAAACATCATTACGCGCTAAACCGTTACCTTTTGCGGAAGATACCTGCGTACCACCTGAGAACTTAGCCGCTTATATTACTGAATTTCGTCAATTGTTAGATGATAAAGGGCTGCACTATGGCATGTTTGGACATGTGGACGCGGGTGTCTTACACGTGCGCCCTGCGTTAGATTTATGTCAGCCTGATCAAGAAGCCTTAATGCATGAGATCTCCGATAAAGTGGTGGCGTTAACGGCAAAATATAAAGGTTTAATGTGGGGGGAGCACGGAAAGGGCTTTCGCAGTGAATATGGGCCTGCTTTTTTTGGCGAAGAGTTGTTTCTTGAACTGCGCAAAATAAAAGGCTGTTTTGATGCGCAAAATCGTATTAATCCAGGGAAAATATGCACGCCGTTAGATTCGACAGATAAATTAGTGCGCGTTAGTGCGCGAAAACGTGCTTATTATGATCGTCAAATACCGGTGAATGTGCGGGAAAGTTATCATGGCGCCCTTGATTGTAATGGGAATGGTCTATGTTTTAATTATGTAGCGACGTCAACGATGTGTCCGTCGGTAAAGATAAGCGGAGATAGGGTGCATTCACCCAAAGGTCGTGCCGGATTAATGCGCGAATGGTTACGCCAACTTGCAAATCATGATATTGATGTGTTGCAGGTTGAAAATGCGCTGCTGAGTGCTAAAAATAAGAATGTATTACAACGATTTAAAAACACATTGGCCAAACGCCAAGGTGAATACGATTTTTCGCATGAAGTGATGCAGGCGATGCAAGGTTGCCTCGCTTGTAAAGCGTGTAGCAGTCAATGCCCTATTGAAGTTGACGTGCCTACCTTTAGGGCGCGTTTTATGTTTATTTATTATGGTCGATACTTACGTCCCCTTCAAGATTATTTGGTGGCATATGTTGAGCTCTATGCCCCCTTAATGGGCAAGTGGCCTCGGTTTTTTAATTTTTTCACCAACATGAAAGTGAGTGCCTTTTTTACCCAAAAGATAGTGGGTATGGTTGATGTGCCACCATTATCGTATCCGACACTTAAAGCGTCGTTAAAATATGCGCCAGATACGCATTTTGATTTGAAAAAATTACAAGCCTTATCACCGATTGAGCGTGCGCGACATGTGTTGATTGTACAAGATCCATTTACGACCTATTACGATGCAAAAGTGGTGGGAGATGTGATTTTAAGTATCAAAAAAATGGGTTATCAGCCTATATTGTTGCCTTTTAAGCCCAATGGTAAGGCGCAACATATTAAAGGTTTTTTAGATAAATTTGCGCAGACGGCGATCAATGCGGCACAGTTTTTAAATTTGATGGCCGATCTTGATATACCGATGATCGGCACCGATCCTGCGATGGTACTTTGTTATCGAGATGAATATAAACATGCATTAGCAGCTAGACGGGGTGATTTTAATGTCTTAATGTTTCAAGAGTGGTTATTAACGCGCTTATCGGGTGAAGATAAAGCCCCAACGGGGAAACAATTCTATTTATTTGGGCATTGTACTGAAAAAACGGCAGAGCCATCATCGGCCTCCGATTGGGCAACTATCTTTGCGCATTATGGCGCGCAGTTAAGTGATGTTGCTGTAGGTTGCTGCGGTATGGCGGGTACATTTGGGCACGATGCCTCCAAGGTGCAACAATCAAAAGCCATTTACAGTTTAAGTTGGCAAGCGGAGATACAAAAAAGAACGCGCAGTACGTGTTTGGCAACCGGATATTCGTGTCGGAGCCAAGTGAAGCGTATTGAAGGTGAGACGTTACAACACCCTGTACAAGCATTACTTACTTTACTTTAAGAGGGTAAAAATTATGTCTATATGGAAAAAAGATATCTCATTAGCCACGCTCAATGCCAGTAGTGAAAATACTATTATTGAGGTATTGGGCATTGAGTACACTAAGATAGGGGATGATTTTCTACAAGCAAGCATGCCGGTAGATAACCGAACGCGTCAGCCTTTTGGTGTTTTGCATGGCGGCGCCTCTGTGGTGCTTGCTGAGACCTTAGGCAGTGTGGCGGGAAACCTTGCCCTTGCGGATGATAAAATGTGTGTGGGCCTTGAAATAAATGCTAGCCATTTGCGTAGTATGCATAAAGGCACGGTTATCGGCACTGCAAAAGTGGTGCGTTTAGGGCGCACCATGCAAGTGTGGCAGATAGATATATGTAATGACAAACAGCAACTCATTTGTAGTTCGCGTTTGACGTTATCTGTTATTAATCGGCCCGCGAAGATCAGAAAACCTGCACTTTAATACCAAAGGAACTAAAAAGGTGATCCGTCTTGCTTGTTGAAATTATCCCTACCTGCGTTGTGAGTTTTGAAGTGAGAACAACTATCTCCTACAACCCACGCCTTGCTAGTGTTAATTTTTCCTGCGCAATACATGATCACTATATTAATTCCTTTGGTATAACTAAAACAGTGAGGCTGAATTTAGTGATACTTGTACTCTTTACTTTTTTTGTTTAGGGGCTTTTTAAATGCCTTTAAACTTGGTGATGGCGCAGAGTTTAAATTAACGTACAATAGCCACATCGCGGTGTAATACCAAAGGAACTAAAAAGGTTACCCGTCTTGCTTGTTGAAATTATCTCTAGATGCGTTGTGAGTTTTGAAGTGAGAACAACTATCTCCTGCAACTCACGCCTTGCTAGTGTTAATTTTTCCTGCGCAATACATGAAAACTTAATTAATTCCTTTGGTATAATGAACACGCCCTAAAATAAGAAAAAGGAGATGCTAGCATCTCCTTTAGTGAATAAAGAAAGAGAAATAATATGATAAAAATTGGCACTTATAACGAACTTAAAATCATCAAAGAAGTTGATTTCGGTTTATATTTAGATGGTTTAGAAGAAGGTGAGATCTTATTACCGCGTCGTTATGTCACAGATAGCATGCATATTGGTGATATGCTTAATGTCTTTTTGTATTTTGATTCGGAAGATCGATTAATTGCGACCACCCAAAAAGCCAAAGCTGAGGTGAATAAATTTTCATCATTAAAAGTGATCGATACCAATCGTGTCGGCGCCTTTTTAGATTGGGGCTTACCAAAAGATTTATTAGTGCCTTTTAACCAACAAAATATCCCAATGAAAGAGGGTTATGGTTATGTGGTGTATGTTTATCAAGATGATATTAGTGAGCGTTTAGTTGCTTCTTCTAAATTAGATCGCTTCTTAGATAAAACCCCTGCGAATTATCACGTTGGTGAAAAGGTTGATTTATTAATTGCAGATAAAACAGAGCTAGGTTTTAAAGCCATTATTAATCATCTGCATTGGGGCGTTTTATTTGAAAGTGAAGTCTTTGGTGAGATGGGTATTGGTAAACATTGTACCGGTTATATTAAACAGATCCGCGAAGACGGTAAGCTTGATGTAGGCCTTACTAAAGTCGGTTATGCGAAAGTTGATGCGTTGGCTGAGCGTATTTTACAAAGTCTTAAACAAAATCAAGGTTTTTTACCTTTACATGATAAAAGCAAACCTGAGCAGATCGCAAAGATCTTAAAAATGAGTAAAGCCAACTTTAAAAAATCAATCGGGCAATTGTACCGTAATAAACGTATCGTTATTGCTAACGATGGCATTCGTCTCGTAGATTAAATACATGCGATAAACGCAGTCGGTGCAACCAATGCAATTGTCGATTGTCGATTATTGTTATTGGTTGTAGCGCGATGATGTTTCATCCTATAACGACAAGCCAAACCCAATTTGGCGACTTATTTGTCACGACATTTTAAGCTGGTTTTAGGATCCCTGCACCGGGCGTCCGCGCTTTAACGCTGAAAATAGCGATAACCTCTTAATTTTCTATCTAAGTTACAGATCCCTTCTATTTATCTCGATAGTGGCGCGATACGTTGAGTATTACTTGTTTATCGTATATAACGTATTGTAACGACAAAACTAATCAAGCACATAAATGATGCTCAGGAGAAGCTTGTGTTTCATGTTTACCATTCAAATAAATTATCCCTTTTAAAAGATTTATTACTGGCCTTAATACAACAATCCCCCCTTGAAAACGCGTTTGAAAATGAAACCATTTTAGTACAAAGCCCGGGGATGGCGCAGTGGCTACAACTTGAGATAGCCCAAGAAACAGGGATTGCAGCCAATCTTGATTTTCCTTTGCCCGCCAGTTTTATTTGGCAACAATTTAAACATGTATTAGATGATGTGCCTGAAAGTAGCCCCTTTAATAAGATGGCGATGACGTGGCATATCATGCAACTACTACCGCAATGCTTAGACGATCCTGATTTTTCAGCCCTACAACATTATTTAGATGAAGATGAAACGTGTCGTAAACGTTTTCAATTGAGTCAAAAAATAGCAGATATTTTTGATCAATATTTAGTGTACCGCCCACAGTGGATAGAGCATTGGGATAAACACAGTTTAGATGAGATAGCCCTTTGGGATGAAAACAATATAAATGCACAGCCCGCGTGGATAAATGAGCAACGTTGGCAGGCTAAATTGTGGAAAAAGTTAAGTGAGAAAATAGAATTACACTTTCAAGAAAAGGGTAAAGCTTATCACCGCGCTGGCTTGTATCAAGACTTCTTGAGTATCTTAGATCAGGGTAAGTCGTTAACGCATTTGCCGAAACGTTTGTTTGTATTTGGCGTGTCGGCGCTACCAAGTGCGTATTTACAAGCATTATTAGGCTTAAGTAAACATTGTGAAGTGCATTTTTTATTAACCAATCCATGCCGTTATTATTGGGCAGATATTGTTGATCCTAAATTATTAGCAAAACGTTTTGCGCAGCAACGTCAAAAATGGAGCATCAAACAAGGCCTAATTGAAAAGGGCAAGGATTCAAGCTGGCAAAAAGATGATGCGCATCGCGCGTGGGCGATGAGTGGAGATGAAGAAAGTGAAGTGGGTAATCCTCTACTTGCCTCAATGGGTAAAATGGGGCGCGACTTTTTGTACCAGTTATATTGCATGGATCAAAATGAAATAGATGCCTTTGTCGATATAGAGCGCGACAGTTTACTGCATCATCTACAAGCTGATATTTTATCCTTACAAGACAGTAGTCAAGCATTGAGCTTGTCGGCAATTGATAAGATGGCTATTGAGGCGGACGATACATCATTAACTGTGCATATTACGCATACGATCATGCGCGAAGTAGAGGTCTTACACGATAATTTATTGTCGATGTTTGCAGCGGATAGCCGTTTAACCCCGAAAGATATCATCGTGATGGTGCCTAATATTGACCAATACGCACCTTATGTACAAGCGGTGTTTAATGGCGTTGAAAATAATCGATATATTCCATTTACACTCTCGGATGTAAGCGCGCAACAAGAAAACCCTATTTTAGTGAGTTTTTTACAGTTATTAAACCTAAATCAAACACGTTATACACGTGAAAATGTGTTGGCATTACTTGAAGTTCCCGCTATTTTAGCGCGTTTTAATTTAACCCAAAGTGATTTTGTTATTTTGCAAAAATGGATCCATGAAAGTGGTATTCGTTGGGGATTAAACGCACAAAGTGGCGCGCAATGGGATCTACCGGAACAAGCGCAAAATAGCTGGTTATTTGGTTTAAAACGTATGTTGTTAGGTTATGCCATGGGCGATGCGTTATTTGAGGGGATTTTGCCTTATGATGAAGTTGAAGGCTCGCAAGGTGATTTACTGGGTCGATTTATTGATTTTATCGATGCATTGATGAGCTTAGAGACAGATCTGCAACAATCCTATGACGCTCCACAATGGCAACAATTTATTTATCAATTAATCAGCACTTTCTACCTTGAAGATGATGATAATCACGCTATTTTCACGCTCATTCGCGATCAAATCGATGTATTGATGAATGCAACGGAGCAAGCTGAGTTTGAGCAACCCATTGCATTGGTTGTTTTACTTGAGTTCTTTGAAACGCATTTGTCGAGTCAATCTAACAGCCAACGTTTTTTAACGGGGCCGGTTAATTTTTGTACGTTAATGCCGATGCGCTCCATTCCCTTTAAAGTGGTGTGTTTATTGGGTATGAATGATGGCGTTTATCCGCGCAGCATTGTGCCGATGGGCTTTGATTTAATGGCAGGTCATCGTCAACGAGGCGATAGGTCGCGCCGTGATGAAGACAGATATTTATTTTTAGAGGCTTTATTATCAGCAGAGCAGCGCCTTTATATCAGTTATATTGGTCGTGACGTCAATGATAATAGTGAAAAGATGGCCTCGGTATTAGTGTCTGAATTACTCAATTATTGTCAGCAAAGTTTTGTACTTAAAAAGGATCAGGCGAGCCTATGCGGCCCAGCTGCTAAAAATTTACTGCGCATGATCAACCATTATTATCCGATGCAAAGCTTTAGCAGTGCTTATTATCACGGTGAGATGCAAACCTATGATCCGCGCTGGTGGGCAGCTTTAAATGCACCAAAAAGCGAAACCAAAGATGAAGTCATGCGCCGTGTTCCACTTGCAGAGCCTCTTATTGAGATCGCATTATTACATTTAAAACAATTTTTAAAGCATCCCTGTAAGGCTTTTTATAATCAACGTCTGGATATTTATTTAGATATACAAGACAGTGAAAATGAAAAAGATGAGCCATTTACGTTAGATAATTTACAACAATATTATTTAAAATTACAACAATTTATCGTGTCTTTAGAAGGGCGTCCTCTGGAGAATTTATATGATGAATTAAGAGGCGCAGGGCAACTACCTTGTGGTGAATTTGGACGTTTGGTGTTTAATAAAGATAAGCAACAAATGATAGATTTAGCGGATATTACGGCGGGTTATTATGTTGGCGAAATTGCCAGTATAAAAGTGGACTTACAGTTTGCAGAAAAACATTTATCTGGTGAGCTAACCGATCATTGTGAGAATGGGCTGGTACGCGTTAAAACAGGGAATATAAAAGGCAAAGATATACTGGCATTATGGCTGGATCATCTTTGTTATTGTATTACGCATACGCAAAACTTGAATTCAATTTTATTAGGTCAAGGCAGTGGTATTTATTTTGAAGAACTGCCCTCTGATTATGCGTATCAACACTTACAGGAATTGATTTTATTGTATGAAGATGGTTTACAACATCCTTTGCCGTTTTTCATTGAAAGTGCTTATGCATGGAGTCTTGCGGTGCATAGCGCGGAAGCTGATTGTTTTGTGTTAGACGATTTAAGTTTTGAAGCTCGCGCCCAAGGTCAAAGCGCAGCCCTTGATGTTTTTGCGAGTAGTCGCGGTTTTAGTGAGGGCAGTGATCCCTATATTAGTCCGTTGTATGAACATTTAGACGCGCATTGGTTAGCATTTGAAGCGCTTTCTTTTAAAGTGTTTAAGCCCCTTTTAAGTAATATGAATCAAATTGAATATGATGCGGAGTAATCAATAATGACAATGCCTATTTTACCCCAATCGCTCAATGCATTAACGTTTCCTCTTTATGGGATGCGTTTAATTGAAGCGTCGGCGGGCACCGGAAAAACCTATACCATTGCCAGTCTTTTCATCCGTTTATTATTAGGTCATGGTGATGAAAATAGTCATCAAACGCCATTGAGCGTGGATAAAATTTTAGTGGTGACGTTTACTGAAGCTGCGACCGCTGAACTGCGATCGCGTATTCGAGATCGTATTATTAGTGTGCGTCTTGATTTTATGCTGGGTAAAAGTGCGGATCCCTTTGTGCAAGCGTTGCTTGATAGTAGCCTCGAGATAGACGCAGATATTCGTTTACTGCGTTTTGCAGAGCTGCAAATGGATGAGGCTGCTGTTTATACTATTCATGGTTTTTGTCAGCGTATGCTGATGCAAAATGCCTTTGAGTCGGGTAGTTTATTTGAGCAGAAGTTATTAGAAGATGACAGTTTACTGATTGAGCAAGCGTGTAATGACTTTTGGCGTACTCATTTTTATGGTTTATCGGATAATTTAACAGAGCTTATTTATAGTTATTGGTCGCAACCTGAGTTACTAAAAAAAGCGTTATTATCGAGTTTGTCGCGTCCCGAAATAAATTTCTTGCCGGATTTAAAAGATCTCGATTTTAAAGAGAAATACCGAGAAAGTTTACAGAAAATTGATGCAATCAAAGAAATGTGGCAAGCGAGTGCAAATGATTTCTTTGATATTATCAGCCATTCAGATGTCTCTAAGCGCAGTTATACCAAAAAGAATTTACCCAATTGGTTAGCGCAGGTTTCAGCTTGGGCCTCAAAACCTTCAAGCTCGCTCACGCTACCTAAAAATTTACAAAAATTTTCACAAAAAGATTTAGATGAAAAAACGCCAAAAGGGGCGCCTCCTAAACACGCTGTTTTTAGCGCAATAGAAGCCATTTATAGTGCGGAGTTAAGTCTTGAAAATACTATTCTTATCAAGGCGACACATTGGGTTCGAGCGCACTTAAATAAAAATAAACAAAGCCAAAGTGTATTGGGTTTTGATGATTTATTAGTGCGTTTAGACAGTGCACTGCAAAAATCGGTCGATAATCAATTAGCGGTGCAAATCAGAAACACCTATCCGATTGCCATGATTGATGAATTTCAAGATACCGATCCGGTGCAATACCGCATTTTCCAAACGATTTATAAATTAGAGGCAGACGCTGAAAAAGAGGGGCTTGAGAAGAGTGCGGGTTTGTTTATGATCGGCGATCCTAAACAAGCGATTTATAGTTTTCGAGGCGCAGATATATTTACTTATATGCAAGCGCGTCAAAATGTATCGGCACACTATAGTTTAG
This sequence comes from Psychromonas sp. CNPT3, assembly GCF_000153405.2. Classification (NCBI taxonomy): domain Bacteria; kingdom Pseudomonadati; phylum Pseudomonadota; class Gammaproteobacteria; order Alteromonadales; family Psychromonadaceae; genus Psychromonas; species Psychromonas sp. CNPT3. The sequence continues at coordinate 2,057,981 of NC_020802.1, read as the reverse complement.
ATTTTAATTATCGCTCGAGCGCACAAATGATTGATGCGGTGAATACCTTTTTCAGCCATTGTCCTGCCCCGTTTATTTATGATAATGATATTCCTTTTGTTCCCATTAAAGTGCCCGATATTACACGTAAAAGATTAGTGATTGATAATGCGGATGATATTGCGCCAAGTGCATTACAATTTTTTCATCTTCAAGGCGGTGAAAATGCAGATGCGTTTAAGCTATCAATGACCGATGCATGCGTTAATGAAATTAAAAACATTTTACTTTTGGGCCAGCAAGGCAAGGCTTATTTAGAAGATGAAAAGGGTAATAAACAAGCAATCAAAGCGGATGATATTGCCATATTAGTGCGCACCGGAAAAGAAGCGAGCCTAATACGCCGTGCTTTATTAGATGAAAATATTAATAGTGTTTATTTATCCTTAAAAGAAAGTGTGTATGCGACCTCTTTAGGTACCGATCTGCTGTTTATTTTAAAAGCGTGTTTAAATCCTGAGGATGAACGACAATTGCGTAATGCGTTAGGGTGTAAATTATTTGCATTAACACCTTATCAAATTTTTGAGCAATTGTCAGATGGCCCAAGTTGGGAAGAAAAAATAGGACAATTTTTCAATTATCAGGCACTTTGGGATAAAAGTGGGGTGTTGGTCATGTTACATAAACTGTTTCATGAGCAAGGGATCACCGATCATCTGCTTAGCCTTGATCAAGGTGAACGTTTACTCACAGATCTTTTACATTTGACAGAGTTACTACAAAAAAACAGTGCAGAGCATGATGGTGGCTTTGCTTTGCTTCGCTGGTTTAGTGAACAGGTGAGTGTTGAAAAATCGCAAAATAACGAGCAAAAACAGCGCTTGGAAAGTGAAAAAGATCTAGTGCAAGTGAGTACGTTACATAAATCGAAGGGCTTACAATATAATATTGTGTTCATGCCCTTTACTGGCTTATATCAAAAACCTCGTGATTGTTTATTTCATGATCCAACGCATCAACATCAGCTTTATTATGATTTGAATAAAGATAAAGCGCATGTCGCGCTGACTGAAAAAGAGCAATTAGCAGAAGATCTTAGATTACTGTATGTGGGATTAACACGCAGTATCCAGCGTTGTTATTTAGGGATTGCCAGCTATAAATCGGGGCGCTTAAAAAACAGTCCATTAACAAAAAGTGCATTGGGTTATATTTGTTTGCAAACCGGCAAAGATCTTTTAGCTGGAGATGCGCAGGCGCTCAATGTGCATTTGGATAAAATGTGCCTGAGTAGCAGTCATATTAGCGTGCGCAGCGCAGCGACGCATAATGAGCTCATTTATGCAGCCCAAGTCCAACAAAATGAGTTACAAGCACCACCTGTTTTTAGCGCGCGTATCGAGCGTAATTGGTGGATCAGTAGTTATTCGTCATTATCACGTTTGCATACGGCGACTACGCAGGTTAAAACAGAGACAAGTGAGGTAGCAATATTGCCAATAGAGGCATTGTCAGATGAGACTGTATTAACCCCGTTTAACTTCCCTCGTGGTGCTAAGCACGGTACATTTTTACATTTACTCTTTGAATTAATTGATTTTCAAGGTCGTGATAAACTGCAACTTGAAAGGTTACTCGAAACGCAGTTAAGCGCGCACCTTTATGATGATGCTCCCCTTTGGGCGCCTGTTTTTAGCCTTTGGTTCGAACAAATGCTAAATCATCCTTTAACACCACAAATCAGTTTAAAGCAGTTGTTACCGGCATCTAAAAAACTTGAAATGCAATTTTTCTTGAGTATGAAAACGCTTTATAGCGCGCAAGTAGAAAAATTGATACAAACTTATGATGCATTATCTGCTCGCGCTGGGCCGTTAAATTTTAAAGCGGTACAAGGGTACTTAAAAGGCTTTATCGATTTGACGTTTGAGGCGCATGGGAAATATTATATTGTTGATTATAAATCTAATTATTTAGGTGATTCGCTGAGCGATTATAGCAGCGCGAATATTCATAACGCAATGATTGAGCATCGTTATGATTTCCAATATCAACTTTATACCTTAGCACTGCATCGATTACTGCGTAGCCGTATTAAAGATTACGATTATGAGACGCACATAGGTGGCGTGTTTTATCTGTTTATTCGCGGTATGCAAGGCGATAACAATCATGGTGTTTATTTTACGAAACCCAATTTTTTATTAATTGATGGTTTAGATAAGCTATTTAGTGGGGAACTCACGTGCTAAGTGAATTAAAACAATGGAAATCTAAAGGTTTACTGCGCCCAATTGATTTTCACTTTGGGGCTTTTATCGCGCAATTAGGGGGCGATAATGTCGCCGTATTGAGCGCTGTATTTTGCAGTGAATATTTGGGTGCTGGGCATATTTGTTTGCCTCTTGAGCAGTTAACGCGCGGTTTAAATGAAAAATGCGTATTGATGCAAACGGACATACAGGCATTTTGTGAGCGTCATGATTTAAGCTGTTTATTACAAAATTCTGAGCAGACACATGCACGCTTGTATGATTCAGTTTGTGTTGGCGATAATGCGCCTTTAAGCCTTGAATACAATGCGTTGTATTTACGCCGTTACGCTCAATATGAGCAATTAATTGCGGATAAATTATTACATCAGCCTCAAATATTATTAACGGGCGATGTTAAAGGTCAATTAGACACGTTATTTGCGGTGGACTTATCGTATATTTTCAAGGCTTGGCAGCAAGATAAAGCGCAGTCATTACCCTTATTGTGTGAGAAATACTTAGATGTCTTACCGGCTGCGCAGTTAGCATCGCCATTAGATTGGGTCGCTATCAAAGAGTGCTTTGAGCAAGCGAAGGTGGCGCAAGATTTAGCGCCATTACACGTTTTAATTGCTGAAAATGCACGTTGTGATTGGCAAAAAGTAAGTGCTGCCTTGGCGCTAAGCTCGGCGCGCTGCGTTATCTCCGGAGGCCCTGGGACCGGTAAAACAACGACGGTAACTAAACTATTAGCGTTATTATTGAGCGCGCGCCCAGATATGATTGTGAAGATGGTAGCGCCAACCGGTAAAGCGGCCGCCCGTTTGAGTAGCTCTATCCGTGATGCACTTACCACGCTACATATTGATGATGACATTAAGCAAAAGATCCCAACACAAGCGAGCACCATACATCGTTTATTAGGCGTGAAAGGTGGGAGTAATCATTTTCGCTTTAATAAAAATCAACGTTTACATCTCGATCTATTATTAGTCGATGAAGCCTCGATGGTTGATTTACCCCTGATGGCAAAATTATTAATGGCGTTACCCGAGCATGCTCGCCTTATTTTATTAGGGGATAGAGATCAATTAGCCTCGGTTGAAGCGGGCGCCGTTTTAGGTGATATCTGCGCCTTTATTGATGCTGGTTACAGTCAGACTAAATCGCATCAATTAGCGGATTTAACGGGGTTTGAACATTTACGCCAGAGTGGAAATACCCGCTCCGGTATGGCCGATAATTTGTGTTTATTGAAAAAAAGTTATCGTTTTGATCAATATTCGGGGATCGGTTTTTTAGGAAAAGCGATTAATCAAGGTCAAGCGAGCCCTGAGCAAGTATTAGCACTGTGTGAAAAATATGACGATTTAGCGCATTATGAGAATAATGAGTCTAGTTTGCCGATATTAAATAAAATGATCCTTGATGGTTATCAGCCTTATTTAACGCTACTGCACCATACCTCAAAGCAACAAACGTTGAGCCCAAAAGCGTTATTAAAAGCATTTAATAAATTTCAAATACTGTGCGCCGTACGCGAGGGCGATTGGGGCGTTCAAGGATTAAATCAACGCGCTGAAAAAGTATTAGCGAGCGCAGGGCTGATTGATAAAAGTGTCGAGGCACAACAATTAGCGCAAACGTGGTATTTGGGACGGCCGATAATGATCACCCAAAACAATTATCATTTGGGCTTATATAATGGTGATATTGGTTTGTGTTTAAAGGATGAAAAAGGGCAACTGCGTGTGTATTTTGAAATGCCAGATGGTGATGTTGCAGATTTTCAGCCAAGCCGGCTCCCGAGTCATGAAACTGTTTTTGCGATGACCGTGCATAAAAGTCAGGGCTCTGAATTTGAGCATACTCTTTTAGCCTTACCGCAAAAGTCGCTACCCGTGGTGACGCGAGAGCTTATTTATACGGGGATCACGCGTGCTAAATTACGTTTGTCTTTATTTGCAGATCTTACGTTAATGGCGAGGGCTATCAAGCAAAAAACCCTACGCTATAGCCGCTTAGTTGAGCGTCTTAAAGGTGATAGTGCATGAAGGCTACACGTACAAACTTTATTAATATCATTAAGGGAATGCAATGACGCCAGCTATTCGGTTTTTAAAGGATCAAAACGTAGACTTTAAAGTGCATCAATACAGTCATGATAAAAAGACAAAGACTTATGGTGAAGAGGCGCTTGAAAAATTAGGTGTCGGCAGTGAATTGGTCTTTAAAACCTTAGTTGTTTGCCTCGATGAACACGAATTGGTGGTGGCGGTATTGCCGGTGCTTGAAAAACTGAGTATGAAAAAAGTCGCGCATTTTTTTGAGGCTAAAAAAGCGCACATGGCTGAGAAAAACGCATTAATGCGTTCAACGGGATACATTTTAGGCGGCGTGAGTCCGCTGGCACAAAAGAAGCGTTTGCGCACGCTTATTCATCAAAGTGCTTTTAATGTAGCGTGTATTTTTGTGAGTGCAGGTAAACGCGGTATGGATATTGAATTAAGTGCATTGCAGTTACAGACTTTAGTGGGGGCGTCGCAAGCCGATATCTGTGTTTAAGACAGCAATTCAATTTTAATTTGTGTTTTTTTTGAAGATTAAATTGCGATATATCGCGTTGTTTTGTTGGCGTTTTATTGTTTTTTTTTTGCCATTAAAAAATAAAATATGACAGCACACGTATTTAGTATAAATATATGCCAATACAGTGTAAAAAGCAGATGGAAATAAGCGCATCTTATGTTAGCATCCTCATTTTTGAGATGGGAGACTGCGATGATTGACACCTTTTTTGCACTTTATTTAAAAATATTTTTTATGATGACTCCCTTTTTTATTATGTCGGTGTTTATCACCATGAGTAAGGATATGAGTAAGGCTGATAAAAAAACAGCCATTATCAAAATGGGCATTGCCGTTATGGTCAGTTGCTTAGCCTTTCTTTGTTTTGGTCAGTATATCTTTAGTCTCTTTGGTATTACTTTAGATGCCTTTAAAATTGGCGCCGGAACCGTACTCTTTTTGAGCGCCTTAGATATGATCCGAGGCGATGGCGAAATACCGGAAAAAGATTTAAAACAAAGTAAAGATTTTGCTGTGGTGCCGCTCGCTATTCCCGTTGTCGTTGGTCCGGGTGTTATTGGGGTCTTATTGGTGATTGGCGCCGAAATGAACACTCCCATGGATTTTTTTGTGGTGATCAGTTCATTAACCGCAGCCGTATTGACATTATTATGGGTTTTATTTATTTCTAATAGATTACAAAATTTATTAGGAAAACAAGGACTCGAAATTATGCCGAAGATAACCGGATTATTTGTCTCAGCCATTGGCGCGCAAATTATATTTTCGGGGATCAAAGGTTTTTTATTTTAGAAAAAGAAAAAAGTTAGACTCTATCGCGCGCGTTCATTTAGATGAGATAAAAGCGTTTTAATGCTTTTTTTATGCTAAGTTGGCACGCATAGCTAAAAACTGTGCGTTATGTATCCTGTCAATATGGGGTAAACCTCGACTATCTATTAAAGCTTGTCTATAATAACGCGTCTTAAATATCATCACTCGAATTTATTTTAAATGAATACCAAATAGTTCAAGGTTTTTTTAGATCAGGCCTTGAAATTATAGGAATTAGCCATATTTAATATAGCTAAGCAAATACTTAAAATACTTAACGTAAAGTAATAAAGGAAATAACATGCAAGTTTCTGTTGAAGCAACAAAAGGCCTAGAGCGCACAATGACTATCACTGTGGCAGCTGACGTATTTGAAAAAGAATTTAACGGTCGTATTCATCATTTGTCAAAAACACAACGTGTCGATGGTTTCCGTGCAGGTAAAGTACCTGTTTCTGTTATTGTTAAACGTTTTGGCTATGCAGTTGAAAATGAAGTTGCTGGCGAAGTCATGCAAAAAAACTTTTTTGAAGCAATCATGGCTGAAAAATTAAACCCAGCGGGCGCACCAACTGTAGCACCTAAAGAACGTAAAAAAGGCGAAGACTTTATCTTCACGGCGACGTTTGAAGTTTACCCTGAAGTTGAATTAAAAGATCTTGCTGAGCTAGCGCTAAGTAAAGAAGACGCACAAGTAACAGATGCTGATCTTGATAAAATGATTGAAACACTTCGTAAGCAACATGCAACATGGTCTGAAGTGAAAGTTGATGCTGCAGACGAACATCAAGTAACTCTTGATTTTGAAGGCTCTATTGATGGCGAAATCTTTGAAGGCGGTAAAGCGGAAGGTTTCCAAATCGTATTAGGCTCTGGACGTATGATCCCAGGTTTTGAATCAGGTATTGTCGGTAATAAAGTGGGTAGTGAATTTACAATTGAAGTTAACTTCCCTGCTGAATACCATGCAGAAAACCTAAAAGGTAAAGCAGCCACATTTAAAATCAACTTGCATAAAGTTGAAGAACAAATTTTGCCTGAGATCAGTGCTGAGTTTGTTAAAAAATTCGGTGTGGAAAGTGGTGAAATTAACGAGCTTAAAGAAGACGTTAAAAAGAACATGCAACGTGAGCTTGAGCAAGTGCTAAAAAACAAAGCGAAAGATATGGTATTAACCGCTTTAGTTGAAGGCAATGAAGTAGATGTGCCTAAAGCATTAGTTGAAAGCGAAGTAAATATCTTGCGTAAGCAAGCGATGGAACGTTACGGTAAACAAATGGATCCTAAAAACTTACCTGAGTTACCTGCTGAATTATTTACAGAGCAAGCAGAAAAACGCGTTAAAGTAGGTTTACTATTAGGTGAAGTCATTAAAGTTAATGAATTAAAAGTAGATAATGATAAAGTGGCTACACTTATTGAATCTGCTGCTTCTGCATATGAAAATCCACTTGAAGTGGTTGAGTACTATAAGAATAATAAAGAAATGATGCAGAACATGGAAAATGTAGCTCTTGAAGAGCAAGCTGTTGACTTTATTCTTGCAAAAGCAAAAGTAACAAACGAGCAAAAAACGTTTGATGAGATCATGAATAAAACGGTTGCTTAATGGTCTAATTGCCATTAAAACAATTGCTTAAGATTTAATGGCTCGCGTGTTCTCACTCGAGCCTTTTTTATTGTAAGCGACAGGTTCAACATAACGATTTTAATTAATTAAATATATTTAGGGTGAAATATGCAAAATCAATTTGCCACACAGACTGGAACAATAAGTAACACACTGATCCCAATGGTTGTTGAGCAAACGGCCAAAGGTGAGCGCTCTTATGATATTTATTCGCGTTTATTAAAAGAACGTGTGATATTTTTAACTGGGCAAGTTGAAGATCAGATGGCGAATGTTATCACTGCACAGTTATTATTTTTAGAATCAGAAAGTCCAGAGAAAGATATTTCTATCTATATCAATTCACCGGGTGGTTCAATCAGTGCCGGCATGGCAATTTACGACACGATGCAATTTATTAAACCCGATGTAAGTACTGTGTGTATGGGAATGGCTGCAAGTATGGGCGCATTTTTACTGGCCAGTGGTGCACCTGGTAAGCGTCATTGTTTACCCAATGCGAAAGTGATGATCCATCAACCATTAGGTGGATTCCAAGGCCAAGCATCGGACTTTGAAATTCATGCAAAAGAAATTTTAGCGACCAAGAAACTGATGAATGAGTTACTTGCCTTTCATACGGGTCAAGATATTGATGTCGTCACTAAAGATACGGATCGTGATAATTTTATGCGCGCCAATGAAGCGCTAGAGTATGGGATTGTTGATTCTATATTAACGAAAAGAAAATAAGCAAGGAATAATTATGTCCGATAAGAAAGATAGTAACAGTTTGCTGTATTGCTCTTTTTGTGGAAAAAGCCAGCACGAAGTCAAAAAGTTGATTGCGGGCCCCTCTGTGTATATTTGCAATGAGTGTGTTGATCTTTGTGATGATATTATACAAGAAGAAATTGCTGAGTTAAAAATAAGCGCAGACACTGATGCGGAAGTCGTTGATAAGCCATTACCAACGCCACACGAAATTCGTGCCAACTTAGATGATTATGTGATCGGGCAAGATCAGGCTAAAAAAGTGTTATCCGTTGCGGTTTATAATCACTATAAACGTTTAAAATATGGTGATGTTGCCAATGGCGTAGAGCTAAGTAAAAGTAATATTCTTTTAATTGGCCCAACCGGCAGTGGTAAAACATTACTCGCGGAAACCATGGCGCGTTTACTCGATGTACCTTTTGCAATGGCAGATGCAACGACGTTAACGGAAGCTGGTTATGTGGGTGAAGATGTCGAAAACATCATCCAAAAACTCCTTCAAAAATGTGATTATGATGCTGAAAAAGCACAACGTGGGATCATTTATATTGATGAAATCGATAAGATTACGCGTAAATCAGAAAACCCATCGATAACACGTGATGTTTCTGGTGAAGGTGTACAGCAAGCGCTGTTGAAACTGATTGAAGGTACGGTTGCATCTATTCCACCACAAGGTGGACGTAAGCATCCTAATCAAGAATTCATTCAAGTAGATACCTCTAAGATATTATTTATCTGTGGTGGTGCTTTCTCGGGCTTAGATACGATCATTGAGCAACGCGTCGATACAGGCCAAGGCATTGGTTTTGGCGCGACAGTGAAAGATGAAGATTCAAAAGCCTCATTGAGTGAAATCTTTAAAAAAGTAGAGCCTCAAGATTTAACTAAATATGGTCTTATTCCTGAATTTATTGGGCGTTTACCAGTTGTTGCGACGCTAACTGAACTCGATGAAGAGGCATTGGTTGAAATATTAACCGTGCCGAAAAATGCAATCACGAAACAATATTCAGCGTTATTTGAGCTTGAAGATGTTGAACTTGAGTTTCGTCCTAAAGCATTAAAAGAGATGGCTAAAAAAGCAATGAAACGTAAAACAGGGGCACGTGGTTTACGTTCAATTGTTGAGTCTGTTTTATTGGATACTATGTATGATCTTCCGTCTATGCAAGATGTGAGTAAAGTCGTCGTAGATGAGAAAGTTATCCAAGGAAATGCGCAACCGTTGATTATTTATAGTGATAAACAAGCGAAGCTTGCATCGTCTGATAAATAAACGATTCGTTGTTTTTTATATAAAAAGAGAGCTTTTTGCTCTCTTTTTTCATTTTTACCCTTGAAAAAAAAATGAATAGCCCCAGTATGATCCATAGTTATGAGTGGAAACACTCAGTTTTGAAAAATGAATGCCTCTGGGGATATTATGAAAACTGAATCTGAACAACAATTAGCCCTACCCGTCTTACCGCTACGTGATGTTGTCGTTTATCCGCATATGGTGATCCCGCTATTTGTTGGTAGGGAAAAATCAATTAAATGTTTAGAAGCTGCGATGGATTTGGGTAAAAAAGTTTTATTGGTTGCACAAAAAGAAGCCTCTTTAGATGATCCCGATATGCAGGAGCTTTATCAAGTCGGTACGGTTGCAAATATATTACAGTTATTAAAACTACCTGACGGTACGGTTAAAGTACTTGTTGAAGGAGTGCAACGCGCTAAAATCATTGAAAACATTGATAACAAAGATTATTTCTTTGCAAAAATTGAAGTGTTAGAAAGTGAAGATGTAGACGCTAAAGAAGAAGACGCTTTAATGCGTAGCGTGATCGGACAATTTGAATCTTATATTAAATTAAATAAAAAAATCCCACCAGAAGTACTCGCATCGGTCAATGGTATCGATGAAGCCGCGCGTTTAGCGGATACGATTGCAGCCCATATGCCTCTTAATTTAGAAGATAAACAAGCGGTTTTAGAGTTAAGCTCTATTACGGATCGTTTTGAATTTTTAATGGCGATGATGGAAACAGAAGAAGACATTTTAAAAGTTGAAAAGCGTATTCGCAGTCGTGTTAAAAAACAGATGGAACGCAGTCAGCGAGAGTATTACTTAAATGAGCAGATGAAAGCAATTCAAAAAGAATTGGGTGAGTCTGAAGATGGTAATAATGAAAATGACCTGCTCAACGCTAAAATCGAAGATGCAGGAATGTCTACTGAAGCCAAAGAAAAGGCGTTATCTGAGCTTAAGAAATTAAAAATGATGTCACCGATGTCTTCAGAAGCCAGTGTTATCCGTACGTATATTGAAAGTTTAATCAATGTGCCATGGAAAAAACGGACACCGGTTAAAAAGAACATTGCGAAAGCGCAAGAAGTACTCGATGCAGATCATTATGGTTTAGAAAAAGTAAAAGAACGTATTTTAGAATATTTAGCCGTGCAAACGCGTGTTAATAAATTAAAAGGGCCTATCTTATGTTTAGTGGGTCCTCCTGGTGTCGGTAAGACCTCATTAGGCCAATCAATCGCGCGCTCTACGGGGCGTAAATATATTCGTATGGCATTGGGTGGTGTACGTGACGAAGCTGAAATTCGCGGGCATAGACGCACCTATATCGGCTCATTACCCGGTAAAATCATTCAAAAGATGACCAAAGTAGGGGTTAAGAACCCGCTGTTTTTACTTGATGAAATTGATAAAATGGCATCTGACATGCGTGGCGACCCAGCAGCTGCCTTGCTTGAAGTGCTTGATCCCGAGCAAAATAATACTTTTAATGATCACTACTTAGAAGTTGATTATGATTTGTCTGATGTGATGTTCGTTGCGACGTCAAACTCAATGAATATCCCGGGTCCATTATTAGATAGAATGGAAGTTATTCGGCTTTCGGGTTACACCGAAGATGAAAAAATGAACATTGCGAAGCAACATTTAACAGACAAACAAGTGAAGCGCAATGGGTTAAAAGAAAGTGAAATTAGTATTGATGACAGTGCGATCATTGGCATCGTTCGTTATTACACGCGTGAAGCGGGTGTGCGTGCCCTAGAGCGTGAAATCTCTAAAATTTGTCGTAAAGTGGTCAAACAAATTTTATTAGATAAAAAATTGAAAAAAGTGTACGTCAATATTGATAATTTAAAAGAATATTTAGGCGTGCGCCGCTATGATTTTGGTAAAGCTGAATCTGAAAACCAAGTTGGACAAGTGACTGGCCTTGCTTATACGGAAGTGGGCGGTGAGCTGTTAACGATTGAAGCAACATCAATGCCGGGTAAAGGAAAACTTAATTATACTGGCTGTCTGGGTGATGTAATGAAAGAGTCTATTCAGGCTGCGATGACGGTAGTACGTGCACGCGCAAGTGAATGGCGTATTAACAGTGATTTCCATGAAAAACGTGATATTCATGTACATGTACCTGAAGGCGCTACGCCTAAAGATGGTCCAAGTGCCGGCGCTGCTATGTGCACCGTGTTAATATCAAGCTTAACGGGTATTCCTGTGCGCGCCGATGTGGCGATGACGGGTGAAATTACCTTACGTGGTGAAATATTACCGATTGGCGGATTAAAAGAAAAACTATTGGCCGCTCGCCGCGGTGGCATTAAGACGGTATTGATCCCGTTTGAAAATGTACGTGACCTTGAAGAAATCCCTGATAATATTAAAAATCAGTTAGAGATCAAACCAGTGCGTTGGATTGATGAAGTTTTAGAATTGGCGCTTACTGAAAGTTTAAAGGGATTTTCTATTCAAAATAGTCAGAAATAGGGGATAAATCACATAAAATGGGGGCTTGTTAGCGAGTTTTTGTTAAATTAACTTGCGCCCAATCTCATTGCAACGTAGCCTAGCATGAATAATTTAAAACCTGTGTTTATTCTTAATAAAAAGAAAACACTACAAATAAAAAAACGGGGATAGAAGAATGAATAAAGGACAACTAATCGATAATATCGCAGAAAGTGCAGACATTTCTAAAGCGGCAGCAAGTCGTGCTCTGGATGCTTTTATTAGTTCTGTAACACAAGCTTTAGTTGAAGGTGATAATGTTTCTCTCATTGGTTTTGGTGCCTTTACTGTAAAAGATCGCGCAGCACGCACAGGACGTAATCCTCAAACGGGTGCTCCGATTGAAATTAAAGCTGCAAAAGTTCCAGCCTTTAAAGCAGGTAAATCATTAAAAGATGCAATCAACGCTTGATCCGTTGTGTTGGTTGTTTTCTAATTAAACGCATCATTTGATGCGTTTTTTTATGTCAGTTTAGAGGATCCAAAGTATGTTAGATAAAATGCGCGAAGGCTCTCAAGGTATCGCTGCTAAAATTATATTAATAGTGATCATCTTGTCATTTGCTTTGGCGGGTGTGAGTGGTTATTTAGGAGGAGGTAATGCTTCAGTTGCTATCACAGTTAATGGTGATGAGATAAGCAATGCAAGTGTTGAGCAAGAATATAAAAATGAACGCTCTCGTTTACAACAACAATATGGTGAGCAGTTTGATATTATTGCGGCCAGCCCTGGTTTTGTTAAGCAAGTTCGAGCACAAGCGAAGCAAACACTGATTTCTAATTTGTTAATTGCCCAAAGTATTGCGGATATGGATCTGCGTATAGGTGATGAGCAAGTGAAAGATGCAATCCGTAAAATGCCTGAGTTTCAAGTTAAAGGTGAGTTCAATAATGAGCAATATCTTTCTACTCTGCGTCGAGCAAGTTATACGCCTGCGAAATTTAGTCAGTCTATTAAGCAAGATTTAGTGCGTCGTCAGCTACTTAATACGTTAGTGAGCAGTGAATTCATATTACCTATTGAAATTGATAATGTAGATAAATTACAAGCACAGCAACGTGTTGCGCGTATTTTAAATATATCGGGGCGTGCCTTTCCACAAACGACGCCAATATCGATAAAAGACATACAAGCTTATTATGATCAACATGAACAAAATTTCCAATCGTTACAACAAGTCAGTGTTGATTATGTTTTGTTAGATGCACATAAATTATCTCAAAAAACAGTGATCAGTGATGTACAAGCACAAGCTTATTATGATGATCATCAAGTAGATTACCAGCGTGTAGAGCGTCGTAAAGTCGCGCATATTTTAGTGCAAGGCCATAGCGCTGACGCATTGAAAAAAGCACAAACGATATTGCTTGCCTTAGAAAAGGGTGCTGATTTTTCTGTGCTAGCACGCGCCAAATCAGAAGATATCTTATCTGCTAAAAATGATGGGGCATTAGACTGGTTTGAGCATGGCGTGATGGATGAGCAGTTTGATAAAGCCAGTTTTGCATTAACGGCAAAAGCACCTTTATCAGATATCGTTAAATCAACGTTTGGCTACCACATCATTAAATTGTTAGATATTCAACAAAAACAAACCTTACCTTTTGCACAAGTAAAAGCGACGGTAATGAAAACACTGAAGAAAGAAAATGCAGATGAGCGCTATTATGATCTGCAACAACAACTTCGTGAAGTGGCTTTTGAAGCGCCTGATAGCCTAGATGAAGCTGCGGGTGTTGTAAATACACAGATACAACATATTGCATTGTTTAGTCGTGATAATGTACCTGCGTTGTTAGATGATCCTGCATTATTAAATCTATTATTTGATATTGATTTTCGCGAGGAAGGTCTTAATTCTGATGTCTTTGAACTTTCTGATAAGCGCTCTATCGTGGTGCGTGTGAGTAACTTTAAAGAGGCTGCAACCGAGTCTTTAGATAAGGTTTCTGATACCATAAAATCGCAGCTTAGTGAGCAAAATTCACGTGCTAAAGCGCATGATTTTACGCTGCAAGTATTAGAAAAACTTAATAAAGGTGAGTCAGTAGAGGCATTATTACAAGATAAGTCATTACAATTTAGCAAAGCATTAACCTTGTCTCGTTATAGTCGTGAAGTTAACCCGCAAGTGGTGCAGAAAGTGTTTACACTCGCGAAGCCACAAGCGGACAAAGTAACACGTGACTGGGTATCAACGAATGATACCGGTGATACGGGATTTGCAATTATTGAATTATCGAAAGTGCTAGATACAAAAAGTGCAACAACAATGCCTGCTTTAAAAGAGCAATTAGGGGCAATGTTAGTACGTGGCGGCTCAGAAGCGACGTATCAAGCTTGGATAATGCAGTTAATGCAAAATGCAGATATTAAACATACGTTGGAGAAATAATTCAACGTTATTGAATGCATTTTAATTGATCGAAAAAAAACCGCTAATGAATGAACATTAGCGGTTTTTTTATATGTGATTTTTATATATGATTTTTATATATGATTTTTTATATATGATTTTTCATATATAAACAAGGGCAGGGCTTCGCCTCGTTATTTTACATCCCAAACGACATCACGAAAGTGTTTTCGGCAGACCGACTCATAACTTTCATTACCACCAATGGAGATTTGGTCGCCTTCACTGATGACGTTACCTTGACTATCGAGGCGCAAGATCATATTTGCTTTACGCCCACAATGGCAAATAGTTTTAAGTTCAACCAGTTTATCAGCCCAAGCCAGTAAATAATGACTCCCACTAAAAAGCTCACCTTGAAAGTCGGTTTTAATGCCATAACATAAAACAGGAATATCTAAAATATCTACCACATAGGTGAGTTGTTTTACTTGCTCTTTGGTTAAAAATTGCGCTTCATCAAAGAGGATACAATGCTGTTTTTTCTCTTTATGAGAGGCTTCAATTATATTGGCTAAATTATCATTAACAGTAAAAGCTTGTGCATCACACTCTAGGCCGATACGTGACGCGACTTTACCGACACCCGCACGATCATCGATAGAAGGGGTTAGCACTAAGGTATTCATACCGCGTTCGCGATAATTATAAGAGGATTGTAACAGTGCCGTTGATTTCCCTGCATTCATGGCAGAATAATAGAAGTAGAGTTGTGCCAAAATTTCTTCCTTAAAAGGTAAATGAGTGCCAATAATAACAGGTTACTTTTTTAAATCACGGTAAGCTTCTGCTCGCGGTGATATGTTGCCTTTTAAGAGAGATTATCGGCTTACTTTAAGCGTTTTTTCTTTAGATTGTAAAAAACATTTATAAATGCACCTGCAATAATTAAGCTTCCTCCTATTAATGTCCACACTGAAGGACTTTCTTGAAAGAATAACCAGCCAATGGTAATTGAAAAAACGACTTGTATATAAGAGTATGCGGTGGCTTTACTGGCTTCTTCAGTTTGCATGGCTTTGGTGAGTCCAACCTGACCGATTTGAGTAAAAATACCGACAAATAAAAGTAAAAACAGGGCTTCTGTACTGGGCATTACAAAGTCACTACCGAGTAAGGTGGCAGCGATTGGAAAAGCAATCAACGGGAAATAAAAGATGATAACTGAACTGTCTTCTGTGGTGCTTAAACGTTTAACCATAATATAGGCAACGGCGCTGCATAGCGCGCCTACGATGGCAGCTGCAACGCTGAGTAATGGTAATGCATGCTCCGCACTTTGATCAAGTCCCGTGCCGACAATTAACAGTAAACCGAGTAGGCAACAACTGATACAGAGTATGGTGGACAGTTGTATTTTTTCACGTAAAAAGATGATTGCCAGTATTGCGGTGAAAACAGGGTGTAAATATTGTAATAATGTGGCCTCAGCAAGTGGCAGTGTGGAGAGTGCATAGTAAATACAAAATAATGCTAGCGTGCCAGCAAGGCCACGAGAAATGAGTAATATTTTATTATTACCCCAGAGTGATATTTTTTTACGCTTCACGTCAGTATAACTTATCAGTACAGAGACAATGGCTCTGGCTGCGACTATCTCAAAGACGGGGATCCCGTAGGTACTGACTAACTTTACACAACTCGACATCAGCGCAAAAGCAAAAGCGGAGAGCAACATGTATCGCGCTCCGACAGGGAGTTTATTGAGTAAAGTAAAGTTGATCATATTTTTAGTGCTCTACAGTAAAAGTGATGCTGATCACATAGGTATTCAGAGCATACAAGAAAAGTAAATACGAGGATATATCAAAGCGCATTATTTAAAAGATATTAATGCCTAAGGAACTACTTGCCTTGTGTTTTACTTTTGCTATAGTGTTATACATGAGTATAACACTATAGCGGGTGTAAAGTGACCGATTGGAATAATAAACAGCCTATTTTTCATCAAATTAAAGATTTAATCGAAGCTCAGATCCTGCAAGGGATCTGGCAAGAGGGATGCGTACTACCTTCTGTTCGCCGCGTTGCAATGGAGATGAAGATAAATCATCTCACGGTGATGAAGGCCTATCAATTGTTGGTAGATGAGCAGATCATTGAAAAAAAGCGTGGCCAAGGAATGTATGTTTTGAGTGGAGCTGTTAATAAATTAAAAAAAGAAAAAAAACAGCGCTTTTTAGAAGAGCAGATCCCGCAAATAATAACGACGTTAAAGGGTATCGATATGCCTTTAGCCACTTTTATAAAAGCATTAGAGCAACAGATTAAGGATGGAAAATGAAGACATTACTGCATGTTGATAAAGTCAGTAAAAAATACAAATCAGTATTAGCGATCGATAATATTTCTTTTTCCTTAAAAGAAGGGCAAGTGTTGGGTGTATTAGGTCACAATGGCGCCGGTAAATCATCACTGATTGGCGCTATATTAGGGTCGATATCTTATCAAGGTAGTATTGCCGTCTGCGGATTAGATCCAAGGCTGCAAAGGGCGCAATTAATGCAACATCTGGCTTATATATCGGATGTTAATGTGCTCCCATTGTGGATGAGCGTGGCGCAAATATTACGTTATAGCCATGGCGTTCACCCACGCTTTGATATAAAAAAAGCAAAAGAGATGTTAGCTAAAACGAACATATTAATGCATCAAAAAATTGCAACGTTATCAAAAGGTATGCGCGTGCAGTTACATTTATCTTTGATCATTGCCACCGATACACGCGTTTTAATTTTAGATGAACCGACATTAGGTTTAGATTTATTATATCGGGATACTTTTTATGAGCATTTAATCGCTTGGTTTCATGAAGGTGGACGAGCGCTGATCATTGCTAGCCATGAAGTGAATGAAATTGAGCATTTATTGACAGATGTTTTGATTTTAAAGCAAGGGAAAGTAGCTGTATATGCTGAAAATGAAGCGTTACAGGCGCAGTACTTTATATTAGAGGGTACTGCTGAGTCGCAAGGCTTAATTGAAAAAATGGCGCCTCTGCGAACAATACAAGGTTTTGCAACGACTAAGTGGCTACTTAAAAGCCAATATTTAGACGAAGTACAAGGCGTTGGCGTTATCAGTCAGCCCAGTCTGCAAGAGATATTTATTGCGATCCAAAAGGAGGGTTTATAATGCCTCGTATTTTTTATATGCTTGAAAAAGAATGTTTAGAGCATCGTATTGTTGTGCGTTTACCGGTATTTTTACTGCTACTTGGCTTATTTATTTTAAGTTATATTATTTTTGTCATGGGCGATGCTTCGAATGTGTCTTTTGAAATGCATTACCAAGGCACAATGACGCAAACGCCGATGTTGGGCGTCCGTGATGGTCTTTTTAGTATGATCAGCATCGCAAGTGGCATGTTATCTTTGATATTAACCTTTTTATACCTACCTAAAACGTTTTTGAAAGCGCGTCAGGAAGGGAGTTTAATGTTTTGGCGTAGTATGCCGGTGACAGACTTTTTTGAGCATAGCGTGAAACTTATTTTTGCACTATTAGTGATCCCCTTTATCTGTTCTCTGTTATTATTAAGTGCTGAATTATTTTTATATTTAATTAGTTTTTTTTATAATAATGCGCTGCTTGATATTTTGGGCCCCATCAGTCTGAGTGATATTGCGATACATTATGCTTATTTTCTAGAAAAAATGTTATTGCTTAGTTTTGCTGTTTTACCGGTAGCGTGTTTATTATTGTGCCTTTCTCAATGGCTTAATGCACCTATGATTGTGTTCTTTGTGGCTTATTTTGCACTTAAAATACTCTTTAGTTATCTTTTCGACGTACCCACGCTTAGCCTTTTTATAGATCAATTTAGCCGATTGCCATTAGACATCCTTTTTTCGCATGATGCATTAGCGGTGATATTGAACGTGGGTTGGGGAACGTTTGTTATTGCTTATATATTTGCGGGAGTATGCCTACTACTCAGCATGAATAAAAGTAAGTATGCTAAGTGAGCGTTAATGCTCTTTAGATTAATCAGCAAGCCCAATTGGGCTTACTGATTTTTGGTGATCGACGAATCGCCTTTTGGCATTGCAACTCATAAAAGGGCTATGCCGTGAACGGTTATGCGACTGAGTTTAGGTGATCTCATGTAGAGGTAACCTACAAAGCAAGTCCACCCATATTGAGTTGATAAACAGCGCAACCCGCCCCAAAAATAACCAGAGCCACCATTATTTTCTCTTTGCTATTACTAAAATAAGGCATATCTCTTTCTTTGCGTGAATAAAAGAAGAAAGGTAAACCACAACAATATAATAATAAAGACAGGAGTAAGTAATGTAAGCCGCCAGCGTATATAAGCCAAAGCCCATAAATGGTGCCAAGACTGGTAAAAGCTAACAGACCAAAACTGCGTTTTTTAGATTTTAAGGCCAGTTTAAATGCAAAAGATGCGCATAAAAGATAAGGAATAAGTGCCATTGAGGAGGCAAGCTGGATCAATATGTTATAACCGGCATCATTAAGATAATTAATAATTAAAAACATTGAGATCAAGCTATTACTTAACCACATTGAATGCGCTGGAACTTGTTTGCTATTTAATTTTCCAAAAAAGGAGGGAACAGTATTTTTCTTACCTTTCGCCGCTAAATAGAGCATTTCACTTGCTATCATTGTCCAAGCGAGTAGTGCCCCTGCGATAGATATAATCAATCCAATATTAATTAAAACGCCACCCCAAGGACCGACAGCGACACTGATAACCTGCGCCATTGAAGGGTTTCTCATGGCCGCAAGCTCCGCTTGTGGGACAACACCAAGTGACAGTAAAGACACACAACAGAGTAAGATAAAGGTAAAAACAAAGCCCAATAAGGTGGCTTGACTTACCACTTGCATACTTTTGGCTCTCGAGGCATAAACGGTTGCACATTCAATCCCTAAGAAAACCCATACTGTGTATAGCATGGTATTTTTAACTTGATCTGTGATGGATCCAAGATCTGGCGTACCCCAAAAGTTGATTTTAAACGTGTCTATTTTAAAGGCTAAAATCACAATAAAGATAAACAGAATAAGCGGGATCATTTTAGCTGCCGTTATGATCACGTTTAGCATCGTAGCAGAGCGGACACCCTGCAAAATAAAGAAGTGCAAGGTCCATAAGGTGATGATGCCACATATCATGGCACTTAAGGTGCTTCCGTTTCCAAAAAAGGAAAAGTGTTGAAAAGAGCCCACCGCACTAAACATAACGACGAGATATCCGACGCTACCGACCCAAACGGATATCCAGTATCCCCATGCCGCATTAAAACCGAGAAAATCACCAAAACCAGAGTGCACATAGCCGTAGATACCATCTTTAATATCCGGCCGATTAAGGGAAAGCCATTGAAATATTTTTGTTAAACAGAACATGCCAAAAAAGGTGATAACCCAAGCAATTATGATGGCACCAGCACCGGCGCCTTCTGCCATGTTTTGTGGTAGGCTAAATATTCCACTGCCGACAATGGCGCCGGTCACTAGAGCTGTCATCGCAACAAGCCCTAGCTTATTTTCGTTTTTTGGCACGATTTTAATTCCCTTTAATATTTTTGATTAAGTGATTAAGTGATTAAAAGCGTAATGATAGGCAACTTACACCACCATCTACTTTTCGGTATTCAGACGTATCAACACAAAACACATTGTAACCTAAGTCACGAATTTTAGCTTCGGTAATAGGGTAACCACTCGGCATGATCACATTATTATTTACCCAAATGCAGTTTGTGGCATAACTTTCACTTTCGGGGACCTCAATAATATTGAGATGTGAAAATTCTGCTTTAGTTAAAAACTCTCCGCAAGCGAGTAAATTGTTATTTTCAAGGTAAGCTAAGCCTGTTTTTAAATGTAATACTTTTTCAAGGGTAATTAAATGTCCAGATAGGCCATATTTTTCGAGGATGGCGATCACTTGTTGGGCGCCATGAAGATTTGTTCTTGCTGAGAGTCCAATATAAAAAACATCACCGATCATCATAATATCACCGGCTTCAACCGTACCCGGTGCTTCAATATGTTCTATTTTATCTTCACTATAGAAACGACGTAAGGCAGGCTCAATCGCATCAATTTCAGCGCGGCGAGAAGGAGCGCCAGGGCGCGTCACAATGGCACAATGTTTGGTACATAAGGCAGGATCTTCAACAAAAACCGAATCGGCATAATCTTCAAGAGGGGGTAATAGTAATATTTCAACATCACATTTTCTTAATGCATCTAAATAAGCTAAATGCTGCTGCATCGCTAAAGCATGATCGGGTTTACCTTCATTTGCACTAGATAGACCGTTAACGAGTGCAGAGCAAGGTGTACGAGCAATAATATATTTAAACATAATAAATTCCTTTTATATTAAGATATCTTTATATAGCGAAATTCATGCCAAAAATTAAAGGCAATAAAAACAATGACTTAACTTTATTTTGTGCGATTTAAACGGATGAAATATCGGCGTTGCTGATATTTCGTCAGTTTAAAGATTAAGTATTTGATAAATAAAGATTATTGCAGTAAATGTCACTGTTAAAGCGCTTAAAACATGTTCTTATAGATGAAATATCGTCTATTTAACCTGTTTTTGTATTAAATTAATAAGGAGCATTGCATGTCATTAGCATTACTGAGTCAAGTGATGGCTATTTTTGATAAAATGGATCGCTCCTATATTATCATTGATAAAACAGAAAACATTGTTGCTTATAATGAAATGAGTGCTCAACTTGATGGTTTGTCTCAAAAGAAAGTGCTGAATAAAAAATTATTAGATGTTTTCTCAACGTTAACGCGGCGTAATAGCTCGATGCTTAATGTTTTAAAAACGGGCGACGCGCAGTGGGATCAGTCTCTACAATATGAAACCCCATCAGGGCGTACCATGACACTAAGATCGTCTACCTTTCCTATCGTCGATACACAAAAACAAGTTACTTTTGTTATTGAGGTTGTCCATGAGGTGAGTCACATAAGGGTATTAAGTGACCGAGTTAATTACTTAACAAAAAGTCTACAAGAGCGTGATTTTGCGGCCCGCCCACCGATTAATATCGTGACAAAAAACAAAAAATTTATGCATCTATTTAAAGATATAAAATGCTTTTCTAAAACCTCATTGCCCGTCCTTATTTATGGGGAAACGGGCACCGGTAAAGAATTAATCGCACGCTATATTCATAATAATAGTCCGCTTAAAAAAGTGGCAATGTTAACTATCAACTGCGGGGCCATACCCTCAACATTAATCGAAAGTACGCTTTTTGGTACGGTAAAAGGGGCCTTTAGTGGGGCCGAAAATAAAAAAGGGCTGTTGTTGCTCGCAAATGGAGGGACGCTTTTTTTAGATGAAATTAATAGCATGCCGATTGAAGTGCAAAGTAAATTACTGCGCGTCGTTCAAGAGGGCCTTTTTAGGGCATTAGGGGATAATAAGGAAACAAAGGTAAATATTCGCTATATTGTGGCGATGAATGAGCCCCCTAATTTAGCGATAAAAAATAAACGATTACGTGCTGATTTATATTACCGCTTGAGTGTGTGTATGATTTCATTACCGCGTTTAGAGGACCGATTAGATGATATTGTGTATTTAGTCGCGTTTTTTATTACCAAGCATAACCCGCTTTTAAACCTTAACATTAAAGATGCGAGTGCAGATTTCATTACGTTATTAGAAATACAACCTTGGCCTGGCAATGTACGTATGTTAGAAAATACGGTATTACGCAGTATGTTGATATGTACTCAAGAGAACGATGAAATATTACAGACGTGGCATTTACGTTATATGTACAAGGAAGAGGTGTTAACTGAAGATGCGCAACAAGCGAAGGGTGCATTAGAAATGCTGGATACGCCTTTTAGTGAGTCATTAGCCGAGCATATGCAAAACTATGAAAAAAAATTAATCAATATGGCGATGCAACATTTCAAGGGTAATAGCAGTGCACTCGCACGGCGCTTTAAAATCCCGAGAACGACACTGCAGAGTAAACTTAAAAAGTATGCTTTAAATAAAAAGGCACCTTAACAATAAAATTAAGCGTGCCTTATTTACATTACCTTAAATTAAATTTTAAAGCGTTGTATTTCTTTATGTAGGACTTTTGCTTGCAGTGCAAGCTCTTCACTCATTTCTTTATTTTGTAACGTCGCCTGACTACTATCATGAGCAACATCGCGAATAGAGCTCACATGCTTATTCACTTCACTGGCAACGGCGCTTTGCTCTTGAATTGCAGTCGCAATAGCGGTCGTCATATCTAAAATGCTAATGATATCACTATTGATTTCATCGAGTAATTCGCCTGCATGATTTGCCTGCATGGCACTTTCTCGGCCTTCTTTACGACAATTATCCATGAGTGTAACAATTTCTTGCGTTCTGTTTTGTAAAGAGCTAATAATGGTTTCAATTTCTTGAGTAGAATCTTGGGTTCTACTTGCAAGAGAGCGAACTTCATCGGCAACAACCGCAAAACCACGGCCTTGCTCACCTGCTCGAGCAGCTTCAATGGCTGCATTTAGTGCAAGTAAATTGGTTTGGTCTGCAATACCGCGAATAACTTCAAGTACTGATCCGATAGTGACACTGTCTTCAACCAATTTGTGGATAACTTGACCCGATGCATCTAAATAACCTTCTAATACACTGATTTGAGCGATAGTTGCATCAACCCCTTTTTTACCTTTTTGGGCATTTTCATTGGTATGCTCAGCTTTAGTCGCTGTATCGGTGGTATTTAATGCAATCTCTTCAACGGTAGCGACCATTTCAGTAATAGCGGTGGCGACCATGTCAGTCTCTAGCATTTGCGCATCAATGCCTTTGTTCGTTTGTTGTATATTGAGGGTTAAGACATTAGTGACTTCATTGACATTGATAACGGATTTGTCGACAGAGGCTATCAGTTGCTTAAAGTTACTCAGCATCTGATTAAAAGCATTGCCGATTTCAGAGAGTTCATCATTATTCTTTGAACTGATATGCACGGTTAAATCGTTATCAGTGGTCACTTTTAACATTGATACTTTGATAGAATTAATTGAGTATATAATACTACGAGTAATAAACAGTGCCAGTAACGTCGCGAGTATAATAGAGGCAAAGAAGACAAAATAAGTGATATTGTTTATCCACTGTATGTAATCCGTCGTTGCTTTATTAACATTTTTGAACAGCATTTCAAATTCATTATTAACTTTATGGATCACGGTACGCACTTTTTGAAGTAGGCCATGATCTTTGGTGTAGCCCATTTTCTTCTGCTCTTGGACTAAAGCTAAGAATGCTGAATTATAATTATTGAGTGTACCTTGTAGTTTTGTAATTCTTTGCTCTGTAAAAAAGCTGGCATTGATCAAAGTTGAAAGTTTATGTTCATTGTCTTTAAGACGTTGTACGTATTTATCGTCTAGACGCAGCATATAATCTTTTTCATTACGTCTTATTTGCAGTAATACATTGAGCATGCTGACATCTGTACTTTCAATCATACCTTCAAGTTCACCGGCTGCTTTACGCAGTTGTCCATATAAACCGCTGGTGGGTGTTAAACCAATTGTTTGTTGTGCCATAACCAGTTCAGAAAAATATTTTTTGTAATCAAGCAGAATATTTTTAAGTTGTGTTGCTTCAACCGTAGAGATATCTAAATCTTGTAATTGAGAAATCAAAGAATCAATATTACTTATTAATAGCTGATGATTTTTGGTGAAGTTTTCATAATAGATAATATCTTTACGACTTAAGAAGTCTTTGGCATTGACGCGAAGTTGTAAAACATTCGTTTCTATTTGCCCAATATATTGAGTCACGCGAATGTCTTTTTGTAATGAATTAGATGAAAAATTCATGAGCACAAGTAAAATTAGCATGAAGGCTGCTGAAGCCACCGTATTCAAAATTAATTTATGTTTAATAAGCATTTTAATTCTATCCTTGTAAAAAAATTGTTAATTAAAAGTTGCAGAATACGTTAAATATAGTGTTTATCTACAGCAGTTTGATAAAAAATAAGTCATATAATCACATTGTAAATTCAAATTATAAATTAAATGTGAAAAAAAAGGAGTTTGAAGGTTTAAAGTAAAGTCTAATTAAAAAACCAGAAACGGTGATGTCCCTCGAAGAACTGATAAATAAAGCGCTGAGCTTATATTTTTTTGTGTGACAATAGTCTGGTATGTAATAAGTTCATGTTGACTTTTAGTTTGTAATTTTAATTGCGGCGTTTAATGTTTCAATCGAAATTTATTGGGATCGAAGAAATAATGGATAAAACAGAAGAGGAAGAAATATTGTCATTATGTTTTTTTTGTAAAAAATACATAATGAAACTATTTGCCCTTAAAACCAAACAATGAAGTGTCAGCCAAATTAAAGGCTGAATATTGATTTTTTTGGTGGATATACTTTAAGCTGGATTTACTGGGAAATGTAAATTGTATCTCACATTTTTATTTTTGAATATTACGTAAATAACGATAAACACTGTGGATCGATATTTTTAAACTTGTCCCTACACAACTAATACTGTCTTTTAAATCAAAAACACCCAATGCATGCAAGGCAAGTACAATCTCTTTATTTTTTGTCTTAATAGAAATGTTTTTATCTCGCATTACTTTATTTTTTACACTTTTAATTGAGCTCTGTATCAACTCATTATAATCGAGTGCAAAAGTCTCAAGAGAGTGCTCACATTCTTTGGGCTGCATAATATCAGGTAATAAGGTGCGTATGACGGACTGAAAAGGGGCATCTAGATCATTATTTATGCATAATAAACCGATGGATTCATTTTGTGCATTACGAATAACGGTGGTAATAGATCGTAAGTTTTTTCCATTGGGTGATTTGGTTAAATAAGAAGTAGAAACGTCTTTGCCTTCCGTTAACTTCATCAAAGCAAGATTGGTGATGGGGGTGCCCACTTGTCTGCCGGTGATATAACCATTTGCTATTTTTATAATGGATGCATTTCGAATATCAAGAGAGTGTAATAAGACCTCGGTATGCTTTCCGAACATAGTCGCAATACCATCTATTACATTTCCCATTGAATTTAATATATCAAGATCGCTTTGGCTGAGTTGCTGCACTTGTCATTTTCCTATCAAAGAATAAACCACTTTAATATAAAGTGATTTATTCTTAGACCAAAGGAATTAATTAAGTTTTCATGTATTGCGTAGGAAAAATTAACACTAGCAAGGCGTGAGTTGTAGGAGATAGTTGTTCTCACTTCAAAACTCACAACGCAGGTAGGGATAATTTCAACAAGCAAGACGGGTAACCTTTTTAGTTCCTTTGGTATTAGTTCCAAGAAATAAACAATAAATAAAGGCATTAAGTGTTTATTTAGCGTTTGGGATCATGCAGACATGATCTTAATGATCTGCGTGTCTGTGTTAGGCATTCCTTGGCTAATTAATTTTCCTAAATTTTTAATACTGTCTTCAACATTAGAAGCTACGATCCCTTGATCTTTTGTACCTGTGGAGTTAATCGCGAGAAGTGAGCTATATATTGCACTGCTGGTTGATGTTTTTACTTTCATCGCACACGTAGATTTTGCACCATCACAGATCATACCGGTACAATCACCGAGTACATTTTGAATGGCATAGCAACTTTGTTTATAATCACCACCCATTAAGTACACCATTGCCATAGCAGCTGCTGAGCTGGTTGCTGTATTACCACAAAAGGCTGAAAGGGGCGGGTAATAAGACTTAATGTAAATAGCCGATAGATGGCTAAGTATAAGTGCACGCGCCAGTTCGTCATCACCATGCTTACAATGTTTCGCCATAAGAACAACGGGTAATGTTGCTGCAATACCTTGATTTCCGCTTCCGTAATTACTCATAGCGGGTAAAGATGCGCCCCCCATTCTAGCATCAGATGCTGCGGAGGTTTGCATTAAGATATCGCTGACTAAGCCTTCAGACATAAAGCCATCTTTAATACTTTTTTGTATAATACGGCCAATTTTCAAACCGTAATCATTTAATAAGCCTTCTTGCGCTAATGCAGAGTTTAATTTTGCAGACTCTAAAATAAATTCAATATCAGCAAAAGGAGCATGCATTGCAAAATCATAAATACTTTCAATATTAATATCTACACCATCACAGATAGATGCCGTTGATGTTTTGTCGGTATTAGATTTTGAAAAAACGATTTCATTATTTAGTTTTTTACATATCACTTGTGTGTGTGCACCACTGACTTCGACAATCGCGATATCTTGACCTGCTTTAATTTCAACAAGGCAATATATAAATTCATCGACATCAATACGTGAAACACTGACATTATTTGTATCAATTAACGCTTGTGCTTTTTCTACATCGCGTGTGTTTATTTTTTCTAATACTTGTAAATCTGCGAGAGGATCACCTGCGAATGCACCCACAGAGGCTGCAATATGCAAACCAATACGGCCGGTACCAGGGACAAAGACGCCCATAGAATTTTTATATAAATTATCAGAGACGTGTACTGTAATTTTCTCTGGCTCAGCGCTTAACATTTGCATTGCGACAGCAGAGGCATAAGCAACAGCGATAGGCTCCGTACAACCTAATGCAGGTTTAACGACCGAATTTAAAATATTTATATATTGTTGCCATTGTGTTTTCATATTGATCCCCTCAAAATTATTGACTCTTACTTAGAATAAGCGATTGCTTCAACTTCAACTCTTACATTGAGTGGTAAATCTTTTACTGCAAAGCAACTACGAGCGGGACATTCAGTTTTAAAAAATTCACTGTAAACCTTATTAAAGGCGGCAAAGTCATTAATATCGGCAAGGTAACAAGTGGTTTTTAATACGGTATCTAGACTACCACCACCCGCTTCTAAAACGGCTTTTAAATTTTGTAATGATTGCTGTGATTGCTCGGTGATCCCACCATCAACGACACCGCCTTTTTCTTTACAAACGGGTAGTTGACCAGAAGTAAAAATAAGGTTTTCAAATTTATTCCCATGTGAATATGGACCAATTGCTTCAGGTGCACTGTTTGCTGTAATAATTTTTTTCATGATATTTCCTAGATAAAATAATGTTGACTCCGAGACCTTACTACTTACAAATAAATTTGCAAGCAAAGTTGCAAATTTATTTACCTATAACTTTCTCTGTAGCAGGTTATATCGTATTAGAAAGGTTTTAAATGTGATTAATGGCGAATTTTTTGTGATTAATTCCCAATAAATTTTCCAAAACCGCTTAAAGTATCTTGTACTTAACGTGAAATGCCAATACAATTGCAAAACAATTTGCAAGATAACTGCAAAATAACTTGCAATAATTTAGTGCAAATGGAACAAACAGGTATTGATATGAATAAAAAATATTTATTAATGGGGTTAAAAGCAATTTTCCCATTATGTATTGGTGGTTTCCCTTTTTCGTTTATTGTTGGTGCAATTAGTATCAGCGTTGGCATGTCTATAACAGAAAGTACATTTTGGTCATTTACTGTTTTTGCGGGATCAGCACAAATGGTTGCATTAGGTTTAATACAATCTTCTGCCAGCATTTTAATTATCATGTTAACCACGTTTATTATTAATCTTAGGCATGTTTTATACAGCGCTTCAATGGCTGAATATATGAAAGATTATTCTTTTCCGATGCGTGCATTAATGTCATTTGGATTAACCGATGAAGTCTATGCAGCCACGATCGACGAGATGAAACTTAATAAAGGAAATAGACATTGGTTTTATTTAGGGGCGATGGGGGGCTTTTGGTTTACTTGGGTCATTGCTAATTTCCTAGGTGCTATCGTGGGAAGTTCATTCCCAGAAATTGCTAATTATGGGCTTGATTTTGCGATGGTTGCAGCCTTTATTGCCATTGTTATTCCGCAAGTTAAAACCAGAGAATGTATTACCGCCGCCGTTGTAGCGACCATAACAGGTATTTTATTATCAGGTCTTCCTTATTCATTAGGTCTTGTTATTGCTGCCTGTACCGGTGTTTTTGCTGGTTATCGAATGGATCTTTCTACCGAAGCCATGCAAAAAGAAGAAAGCTTGCTTACTGGGCAACAAAGAGACGATAAATATATTGAAATCAAAGCATCAAACGAAGGAATTATATAATGCATCATATTAATTTAGATACCTATGTATTGATCACTGCGAGTATGGTGATTGCTACTTTTATTATCCGTTTCTCAATTATAGGTTTAGCGGGACGTTTTAATATGCCGGAGCGTTTTAAAAAGACCTTGCGCTTTGTGCCTGTCACCGTGCTTCCCGCTATTATTGCTGTCTCGATCTTAGGGTCGGGGGAACACATGGAATTTAATTTACATAATCCTAAAGTGCTGGCTGCGATTGTTTGTACGTTGGTCAGTTTCAAATTCGATTTAATTTGGGTTGTTATTAGTGGAATTGCTTCCTTATTATTCTTTCAGTATTTTCTGTGTTATCTCTGCTGATTTAATGTGCAGATAAAATAATAAAAAAAGGCACTAAGGTGCCTTTTTTTATTATTTATACCAAAGGAATTAATTAAGTTTTCATGTGTTGCGCAGGAAAAATTAACACTAGCAAAGCGAGAGTTGTAGGAGAGTGTTGTTCTCACTTCAAAACTCACAACGCAGGGTGGGATAATTTCAACAAGCAAGACGGGTAACCTTTTTAGTTCCTTTGGTATTAGTATTCACGAGATAAATTCGTTATGTAAATATATTGTGCCTTTATACTGACATGCTGCATGAATACACTTTCATGCACCCCCGATGAAAAGGGAAAGGCTATTAACAAGGGCTACATTTTAACTGCTATCTGAGCAAGACAGCAGATAAAAGTAACATGTGTTTATTCGTGATCAAGAAAGTTTAAACATGGCCACTTTTTTACTTAACTCTTCAGCATGTTGTTTAAGCTCATTAGATCCCAGTAAATCTTCTTCAGATCCTTCCGCTAATTGATCCGTGCCATCTTTAATAA
This sequence comes from Psychromonas sp. CNPT3, assembly GCF_000153405.2. Taxonomy (NCBI): domain Bacteria; kingdom Pseudomonadati; phylum Pseudomonadota; class Gammaproteobacteria; order Alteromonadales; family Psychromonadaceae; genus Psychromonas; species Psychromonas sp. CNPT3. The sequence continues at coordinate 2,028,745 of NC_020802.1, read as the reverse complement.
TGGTGACATTTTGTGAAATATCATTCGTTACATGAGATTGCTCTTCGGCAGCCGTTGCAATTTGTGTCGCCATATCACTGATCACACTAACAGAGGAGCTGATCTCTTCTAACGCCGCACTTGCTTTATTGGCGTCTTCAACAGAATTATTGGCTAAAGCATAGCTACTTTTCATCAGAGCAACGGCGTGTTGAGTCGTTTTTTGTAAAGTGTCTATGGTTAATTTTATCTCTTCTGTTGATGAATGAGTACGCTGTGATAATACGCGAACTTCATCGGCAACCACGGCAAAACCTCGTCCTTGTTCACCGGCGCGAGCAGCTTCAATCGCCGCGTTTAAGGCGAGTAGGTTCGTTTGTTCGGCAATACCCTGAATGGTTGCAAGAACGCTAGATATTTCACTGGCATGTGTGTTAAGGGCCTCAATAACGGTACTTGCTTCGGTAAGCTCTTTGGCTAAATCATTGATAGAAGCCTTCGTATTGATAACTAAATCATGACCATTTTGGGTACTGTGTGTTGAGTTTTGGGCCGCTTCTGCTGTTTGCTCTGCATGTGATGCGATTTCTTGTGTTGCTGACGCCATTTCTGTCACTGCGGTTGCCACCATAGTGATCTCTTGTTGCTGTTGCGTTAGTTTTTGGGTCGCAATGTGAGCTCTTTGAACGCCGAGCTCAGATTGTTCATTTAATTGCTCTGCTTGATTGCGAACATGTAATATCAGTTGCTGTAAGCTATCAACAAAAACATTAAAGCCATTGGCTAGGCGGCCCACTTCATCATTTGACTCTACTTTAATACGTAACGTTAAATCGCCATTACCACTGCTAATTTGCGCTAAAGCGTAAGAGATATTTTGTAATGGTTTGAAAAGGATATTACAAAGTGCATTAAATAAAATACTACAGACAAGTACGATCAAGCCAATCACCAGTAGAAAACTCATAAAAGTGGCATAAAGAGGTGAGATCAATGAATCATAATTGACGATAACCACTGTATTGAGATGCGTGCCTTTTATTGGCATGACAAATAAAATATGCTCGACACCATTGATCATGATTTTTTTGTTTTTAGTACTTTGAATGACGTCTCGAATATCCCTTTCTTGGATCCCTAAAGCAGAAACATTTTTATTTAATAAACTTACATTTTCGTGACTGAATATATTGCCATTAGTGGTGACAATAAACATAGAGCCATCACCGGGTAAAATAACTTTTTTCGTGTTTTCGATAATATCGGTTATTTTAATATCGGCGCCTAATACCAGTGATTTAGTAAATAAATGAATACGCGTGCCGATAGAAACAACATATTGACCACTAGCAGCTGCAATACTCGGATCGCTTAAAAATACGCTATTAGATTGAGCTTGGGTATACCATTCCCATTTTCGTGGGTCGTTATTTTGGCTAGGTAATATCACGCCATTTGCATTTTTTTGGCTACCATCAGGGTAAGCAAGAAATACATTTTCAAAATCACCTGAATTTTTCATTTGTTTTAAATGCGAGATAATAGTGTCTTCTTGCACATCATAACTTAACGAAGTCAGCGCATCCTCTTTAGAGGATAACCAATCTTCAACATAACGATTGTAAGAAGATGCTGAGTTTTTTAAGCGCTCCTCAACCTCGATGTCGAGCCTATTTAAGGATGCATTAAAAGAAAGTATTTCTATGAGTAAAGCCCCAATGATAAGGGCAAAACTTGCCGATATCGATAATTTATTCTTTAATGATAAATTTTTAAACATGAAGATAGCCTATTGATTTATAAGTATGCCTTTGGAAAATCGAATTTTTTTTTTGATGTTGTGCATCATGCTGGTCGTATTCGATTTCCAATGAGTTTTATTATTTTTGAAACAGGACTAAAAATAAACTAAAAAACAAAAAAATCAATTAAAACAATAAGTTATTTTAAGTTTGATTGTTTTTTAGATGAAAAGATCACGAAAACAACTTGGTTTTGTGAAATACATCAAAGATAATGAATTTAATGATGAAATGCATATCAGATGCAAATGAGAACGATCCTCATTTTCGAATTTTAAAAAGGAAATTTAGGACGTAAAGAGATAAGTGCTGGCGAAACGTTTAAATATTTTTGATTTATTACGGAGCTTTAAAGCTTAACCTTTTATTAGCGTGTATTTCTCTGTGATGATTTGATAGCTACGCCATAGAAGCACTAATATTATTTTCTATTAACATAAGGGATTTTTTTGCAAACAATAACGTTAACTTTGATACGAGGTTTACCCGGTAGTGGTAAGTCCACACTGGCTAAAACAATAGATGCTTACCATTTAGAAACGGATATGTATTTCATAGATACGAATGGACATTATAAGTTTGATGCCATGCAACTAAAAAAAGCCCATCTTTGGTGTTTAACACAATGTGAGCTGCAGTTAAAAAAATCGAATAATGTGGTGGTGTCCAATACCTTTGTACAGCAATGGGAAATGTCATCATATCGCTCACTCGCTAAAAAATACCATGCTAAATTAAATATTAGGGTGTGTACGGGGAGCTTTAATAATCAACATCAAGTGCCTCAAGAAACGTTACTAAAAATGCAAAAAAAATGGCAAGATTAGCCGATTAAACGGTTCTTAAAAGCGAGGCGCGAAGCAAAACACCTTAATACTATAAAGTGATTTTTTAATGGTTATTGAAAATAAATTGTAATCGAAAATTTATTTATCGATAAGTTTTTGTTGCATATTTAATGAACGAATGTATTGTAGTTATAAGACGTATGGACGTCTACACATCTATAATGGAGTTAATATGGGCAAGGATAAATTAATATACCGATGTTTTTTGAGTTGCAGTCTTCTACTTAGTTTGGTTGCGTGCAATCAAGGTGATGAGCAATTATTAAAAGTAGGCGCGACCGTAGGCCCGCATGCTCAGGTGATTGAGGCGGTTGTAATCGAGGCAAGAAAACAAGGTCTCAATGTTAAGCTGGTGGAGTTTTCTGACTTTATCGCGCCCAATGCAGCACTCGCCAGTGGTGATATTGACCTTAATAGTTATCAGCATTTACCTTTTTTACTTAATTATAATAAACATAACGAAACACATCTGATCTCACTAGGGAGCTCTATATTAATGCGCATGGGAATTTATTCGTCTAAATATAGCGCCGTTAATGAGCTACCAGATAATGCACTGATAGCAATCCCTAACGATCCAACCAATGCTGGGCGCGGGTTGCTTTTATTAGCCGATGCAAAATTAATTACGTTAAAAGAGAATGTTGGCTATCAGGCAACACTCAATGATATTAAGACGAATCCTAAGCATTTTAGATTTATTGAAATTGAGGCCGCTCAGTTACCTCGGAGCTTAGAGGATGTAGATGCGGCTACTATCACGATGAACTATGTAATGTCAGCAGGTTTAGATCCTAATAAACAAGGGATTTATCTAGAGCCTAAAACGGCGCCGTTAGCCGTTATGATCATCGCCGCAAGAAGGGCGGATAAAAACAATGCGACGTATAAAAAGTTTGTTGAAATTTATCACTCTAAGCCCATCCGTGATTTTATAAAGAAAACCTTCAAGGGAACGATTGAACCCGCTTATTAAGGTTGATGACGATAAGGCATGTTTAAAGAAAGTAACGTGTCTTATTTCTCGTTACTTTCATCTTTTTATCCTGCGTATTTTCAAATAATAATAAAATTTTAAGTGAAATGCATAAATAACTAATCGGATTTATTTAGCGGTGTTTACATACAGGTATAATAATACCAAAGGAACTAAAAAGGTTACCCGTCTTGCTTGTTGAAATTATCCCACCCTGCGTTGTGAGTTTTGAAGTGAGAACAACACTCTCCTACAACTCACGCCTTGCTAGTGTTAATTTTTCCTGCGCAATACATGGAAGCTATATTAATTCCTTTGGTATTAATGGACGTTGTAGATGATTATGAGTGAGGTAAAATAGTAGATCTTCGTCGCAATGATTTATCAGAAGCAATTGAAGTAAATTTAGATGACTTATAAATTAAAATTTCTTCCAGCCGCAAAAAAAGAGTGGGATAAATTAAGAGACTACGATTATGTTTACAAAATTAAATTACGTACAGTAGGCTACAGATTAGCGTACGAGGTATCAGATGACGAGATCGTGGTCTATGTTTTAGCAGTAGGGAAACGAGATAAAAATGCAATATACAAAAAGTGAGCATCTCGTAGAGTGTAATGCCGTATAACAAGCAGGGCGTTATGTGCCACGATAAAGTGGTGAATATTTTAAACTATAGGGAAATAAAATGAAAATAGATGTATTTGGCAGAACAGAAACCAATGACAAGATCATAAGTGGTTCAACTTACAATTTTGTTATTGGTTTAACTCTAATTTGGGGCTTCGCTATAAACTGGCTAATGGTTCTAAATATTCCAGTTGAATCTATAAACAGTATTAATCCAATAGTTTTCTTTATTGGTTATTTTGCATCATGTTTGTTTGGTATTTATCTTTTTAGTAAATCTGATAGCCCAGTGGTTAGTTTTATTGGTTATAATTTTGTGGTTGTTCCTTTCGGATTAATTATTAATTTAGTTGTAAGCCAATATAATCCAGACATTGTACTCGAAGCCATAAGAGTTACAGGTATGGTAACTTTCGTTATGATGCTTTTAGGTTCTATGTATCCTGCCTTTTTCAATAAAATAGCGGGAGGTCTTACAATAGCTTTACTCTGTGTAATCGTAGTCGAGCTAATTGAAATCTATATATTTAATACTCATCATGGCGTTTTAGATTGGATTGTTGCGATTATCTTCTGCGGTTATATTGGATATGATTGGGCTAGAGCAAATGCCATTCCTAAGACATATGATAATGCAGTGGATAGTGCTGCTGCGTTGTATATGGACATTATTAATTTGTTTTTACGCATACTCAGGATCCTCGGAAGAAGGTAGCACATAACAAGCTGTTTAAGGGGGGGAGATCACACATAACGCTTGCTAGGTCCACTTCGTTCCACATTTTAGCCAACCATTACTTAGCCTGTTATTAAGGTGTTAGGTGTTAGGTGATAAAGAGAGGATGGCATTTACATGTTTCATTTATACTTACATTTCATTGTTCCCGCTTTATTGGTAGGGATTTTTTACCGAAATATTTGGAAAGTGGCTTATTTTATAATGATCTCGACAATGCTTGTAGATATTGATCATTTATTAGCTGATCCAATATATAGCCCAAATCGTTGCAGTATTGGCTTTCATCCATTACATCAACTTTGGTTTATCGTTTTGTATGTTGTACTTTGTTTTATACCAAAAACAAGATTTATTGGCCTAGGTTTGTCTGTTCATATGGTTTTAGATTCTATTGATTGTCAGATAACCAATGGGGTATGGATAAGTTAAGTTCGGATTTTGTTTATTCACCGAACAAGGCATTTAAACGGAATAAAAAAACACTTTTTACATTATGTACTGTCTTCATCACTGCCTGTGATGGAGGTGGAAACGTACCAGTAGATAAAATAATTACACCATCAGAACAAATAGTTGAGTTAGAAAGATCTGACTCCATTCCAAAGCTAGAACGTGGTAAATCCATAGAAGGGATAGACCTAAATGCAAATGCTATTCGTGATGATATATAAGTGTTTAGAGAAGCTAATTATACAGAAACACCTCAACGCGCAGCGGTTATACAGTCAGCTAAAGCATTACAATAAGCGCTTTTGGTAGATGTCACCGATATTATTGCAGTAAAGGAGGTTAATACAATGATCTCGTATTCAGATCATTGTATTTATAGTCAATTTGACGGAACAAACAACTCTAAACAACCTGTCCAAGTCTCTCAAGAAATTGAATCATTGGCCACAAACACAAAAGAAAGATCACTTGCCTATCTTGAATTTAGTAAAGCATTGGATGGAACGTCTTGGACAACGCCAGAAGGAGATACCTGTGAATAGATCTATAAAAAACAATGCGTTATTTAAGGTGTTTTTTCTGAAAAGGGATAAATTCTATAGGCTCGTTAGGCATTTCGTCGCATTTATTAACATTCGGAGTCGTTGTGAAAAAAGTAATAGAAATATATTTTGGTTAATATTTAAACCGGTATTACTCTGAAGTAAGATCCTTTCAAACTTTTCTGCTATCTGTTAAAACGGGGCTCCTGCCTTTAATTTTAATTTTAAATTTATTTGGCTAATATGAGAATAACGAATAGAGTTAATAGAGTCAGGTCTTTAATTTTGAAATTATTTGGCTAGTACGAGAATAATGTAACCTAAGTGCTGTCCTATTTGTTTTTGTATGTATTACCCCGACCGATAGGCACAGTATATCGCTTGATGTTTCTCAATGAGCGTTAAGTCACTTGGCTCTGCTGAGGTGTTTTTCCGCTCATTATCACGATGCTATAAATAACCAGCGAAATGTAATCATAAATAGCGTCGCATCTTTTCTCCCATCGAATAATATAATCACTTTAACTTTACATAGTGATCTTCCAGATTAAATACTTAACTCCATTATGCTAATGATATGTAAATAACATAAATATTAAGGGTTAATTATGAAAAATATAAAAATTAATATAATGTTAGTCAAACCCAACCAGTTCCCTAATTATTTAGAAAATAAAGAGAAAATTACAGCGGTAGATGCATATATATACTTAAATATCAAAACAGGTGAATGCTATGCAGATTATAATATTAATCACAATTCTATTTGTTTTGATGGTTATCAAAATATTATATTAACGTTTAAAGTTGAAATTGATGCCACTCATGATGCCTTAAATAAAATATTTAAGGATAATAAAAATAATTTTCAACAGATTATAAATGGTTCAGAAATAAAATGGCGCGGATCAAATTATGTCGCTGTTTTAAATGAAAACGCACGAGATATCTATTATAAATTATTTAATAATGGAAACGGATTTATATCTATATCAAGTAAAAAAGGACTAATAGGTAGTGTAAATACGTATTTAGACGTTAATAAACATTTAAATGCAGATTTAGATGACTTTATAAATACGTTATTAGAGGTGAATATTAATCATTATTATTTTTTAAAAAATTTTCCAAATAAAAAAACTATGTGTTTAATATTACAACATATGTTACTAGAGCGTTTATATAATGGGGGGCCTTTACCTCATTCTACTATAAAATATTTACTAACATTAAAAAACATGTATTCATCTCATTGGGAAAAAAAGCTTAAAAAATTATTATAATCAAGTGGCACTCTGTTTATAGTACGCTTAATATTTTAGTTTTAAATTTTTTATAAAAAAGGGAAGACTATATTTATCATCTCTTTAACCTTTGCGTGTGATAGTGATAAATATTTAATTGAGTTAACGCCTGCAATATTAATATAACCCAAAGTGCTATCGTCAAATGATCCACCTACCCACCTCAATAACCGGCTTTATCCCTCAATAAACCAATTCGTTACTATCAGTACATGTGAATGACCTGTGGCGTAGCTTTTTAAGATCAGGGGCGTTTAGATTGCCTACTTCTGTGATAATGCCTTTTAATTTATTCTTTGTCATAGTTACACCTTGAATTTCAAAGTCATAATAACTAACGGTTAGACCCTCAACACTTAACGGCAACAGAGCTGTTTACATACAGGTGTAATTAATGCCAAAGGAACTAAAAAGGTTACCCGTCTTGCTTGTTGTTTTTTGCTATTTTACTCGGCGTAAAAGAGATCATCCTGTCACACTTCCCCCGTAGATTTTTTTTAACGTATTGTAATCTATAGAGACCTCTATAAGTTAAAAGCTTCACTTTTACAGAAAAGACCCTCACTTATATATCAATTAATAATGTTAACTCGCTGTTTTCATTTAATTTTTGTGTTATAAAATAAATTATTAATTAATTATTGGATGTGTGTTAGTAAGAATGCAGCCGAATACACTGTTAGCCTTTTTCTTCTGCTTTATCTGGGCCCTGGTGGCGAAAATGTGGGGCCTTGGTGTAGGGTGGTGATTGCTTTTTTTGTATTGGGTTTCGTTTTGGATCTTTCCGGGGTAGGAGATGTCGCAGATATATTAATTAACATTGCATCAATAGTTTTAAGTATTGTGTTTGGCGTTAACGGTAACTCTTGGAGAGAAAAAAATCTTATTTCTATAGCCTCGTTATGTTTCTTGGGAGCCCAATGATTTTAATTTTTTCCACAACATTATTAATATATGTGATTATTTCGTCGCTGGCTTGGTTAGAAGCAAAAAGAAAATGTAGTATTTACTGGAGTGATCTTTGCTCTCCTTTAGTGTTACCTTTTTTCTGGTTAATTCTTTCATTTTTTGGCTATGGCTTTCGAGGTTTTAGTGGTTTTTATGAGATTGTAATTATTTTAATTTCTAGCGCTTTGTTTCTGAATATACGTGTTTTCTTCCTTGACCGATATTATACAAACTATAAAATAAACTCTTATCTTCTGCTGACATTAGGTTTTATATTAGTATTTTTGTTACGAACATTTATGCAATATGGCCTGGATTGATTAAAACATAACAAGGTAATTAAACTGAAAATTAACAGTTGGATTTTTTGCTTCGCTACACAATTTTAGCCAACTATTACTTAGCCTGTTATGTAGGCGTTGAGGCTGTAGAATAATTCACTTTTGATAAATTAGTGAAAACTTACAAGTTGTTGTTTTAACTGCCAATAAAAATACGAGAAAGTAGATTTTTTTTGAAATGGATAAATTCTACAGCCTCGTTAGAATAATTCACTTTTTATAAAGTGATGATACATTTTAAGTTGTTGTTTTAACTGTCATCAGAAAACGTGAAAGTCGATATTTTCTGAAAATGGATAAATTCTATAGACTCGTTAGGCATTTCGTCGCATTTATTAACATTTGGAGTCTTTGTGAAAAAAGAAATAGATAAGTTAGCTTGGTTATATATCCAAGATGGAAAACTGTTAATCGCCCGTTCTAAAAACAAAAAATTATTTTATATCCCCGGTGGTAAAAGAGAAGAAGGTGAATCGGATGAACAGGCACTTATTCGAGAAATTAAAGAAGAGATTTCTGTCGATTTAATTCCCAGTACAATAAAGTATGCAGCCACCTTTAAAGCTCAAGCTGACGGTAAAGAAAGCGAAATAATGGTTAAAATAACTTGTTATTACGCTGATTTTCAAGGAAGTCTATCTCCTGATGCAGAGATTGAAGAAATAGACTTTATCGGTTACCAAGATAAAAGTCGTTGTTCTCTATGTGCTATTCAAGCAATGGACTGGCTAAAAAGTAAAAATTTAATAACGTAGGCGTAAAGGCCTGACAAGAAAACAAACAGGACTCGTAATGCTTGCTGGGCTCTGTTTAGTCTCGTATTTAGCAAGCATTACTTAGCCTGTTATTAATATTAAAGTAACTAAAAAGGTGCTCCATCTTGCCTGTGAAGTTATCCCACCCTGCACTGTGAGTTTTGAAGAGAGAACAACACTCTCCTACAACTCAGGCCTTGCTAGTGTTAATTTTTCCTGCGCAATACATGAAAACTTAATTAATTTCTTTGGTATAAGGTGTTAGCATTCAAGGAAGGATCCAATGTCAACTCAAAGATAAATGTGTATTTGTAAGTCCTGTCGCGTTGAAACGTCTCATATATTAGTATTGGTTAGAAAGGAAAGCCCCTTTAAAAAGTCGAAAAATTGTAAACGAAAAGAGTTTATTTCGGGGCTAATTAAAGGTTGGTTTCTTGGCCCTTTTGTCGCGTCAATGGATGAGTTTAATCGGCATCTTATATGCGATAAGTGTGGTACAACAACCATCGAAGAATAGCGACTATTCATTATATTTAACACGTTTTAGATTAATATAACCACACGTGTTTTACGGGGTATTTAATATGAACAACTTATTTACATACGTATCGGCTATCAACGACAGTGATGCGGGTGAGTTTGTTGTTGAGCGAAAAAGGGTAGAAGAGTCAGAAGAGCATGATGGTATAATTACTTATTATTCAGAACAAATAGTTAAGTTTAAAAATGGCGTGATCATAAAACAGTGTGTTGAAAAAGACGCTAACTTTTCTCACCCAGAAGTGGTTTGTGAAGAGTGTTTTATTAACTATGACGTTTTATTTGAACCGGATAATTATGACATTACGCCTAAACAGAAAAATTTCATTAATCATTGCCAAGAGATATTTTGGCTAAAAATAAGTGCAGTACAAAGCACTCAATACAGGGACGGTTACTTATGTATAAAATGACGCATCGATTTTTAAGTTTAGTTATTATTTTTTCTATGTTTTTGGTAGGTGTTTTGATTATTCACGAATTTGAACTGCCTCTATTTGTCGGTTTTTTTATTGATATTCCGCTTATTTTTATCCCGTTAATTTTGTTTTTAAAAATTCCTTTTAGGTGTGACCAAAAAGGTTGCAAGGGCGTCGCCAAGCTTGAAATCCATGAAGAGTTGCTAGATAAATGGTATCGGTATTTTTTGATGTCAGGTCATAGATGCAACAAATGCGATCACTTTATTAAATTACCTCGCCGTAAATCATCCTCGTATTAAAGGCGCGCTAAAAAGAGAAAATAACGGTGCCTGTAAGCGTGACGTAGATTAAATCATGCTTATAGGCATCAGTTAAGATACTCTTAATGCCTATTTCAGCCCCTTTAAACCACGTTAAACAATAAATATCTGCCCTAATACATAACCTAAACTACAGGCACAGATCACACCAATTAACCCCACAGACATAAAGGAGTGATTAAAGTAATATTTACCTATTTTGGTGGTACCTGATGTATCAAAATTTATAGTTGCGATGTCAGAGGGATAGTTTGGGATAAAAAAGTAGCCGTAGATAGCGGGCATAAGGCCGATTAATAATGCCGGTGATAACCCTAAGGATAAGCCAACGGGTAGCATCATGCGTGCGGTTGCCGCTTGTGAGTTAACAACGACAGAGACGATAAAGAGTGCTAATGCAAATGTCCATGGATATTGCGTTACCATACTCACCATGCCGGACTTAAATTGTGGCATAGCATATTGAAAATAAGTATCAGACATCCAAGCAATACCAAAAATGGCAATCGTCGCAACCATTCCTGATTTAAACACAACACCATTCGGCACTTTTGTCGGCTCGGTTTTCGTCACAATTAAAATAACCCCACCAAAAGCTAACATCATCATTTGGATAACGACGGACATTTTAATAGGCGCCGATCCCTCCGTTATTGTTCGTATTTCAGGGAACATGGCGATAGCCACAATAGATATGATTGCCATCAAAAAAATTAAAACGGCATTACGTGCTGAGGTCGGTAGTTTTTCATCTAAAGACGTTGATACCGTATTGAGGATCTTGTCTCGCCACTGCGGATCTTTTAAGCGCGCTTGATAATCTTCATCATCTTCTAATTCTTTACCTCGACGCAAACTATATAAAGAGAGCATTAAAGTACCAAATAAGGTGGAGGGTATGGTGACCATTAAAATAGAGAGTAGGGTAATGCTACTATTAATATCTACCATTTGTGCTAAATAATAAACGACGGCAGCCGATAATGGTGAGGCGGTGATGGCTAACTGAGATGCAACGGAAGCTGCTGCCATTGGGCGCTCTGGACGAATACCATTTTTAAGGGCGACATCACCAATGATAGGCATTATTGAATAAACCGCGTGGCCAGTACCGAGCATAAAGGTCATCATGTAGGTAACAAACGGTGCGATGATAGTGACGCGTTTGGGATTTTTACGTAAAACACGCTCCGCAATTTGTAACATATATTTTAATCCGCCGGCGGCTTCTAAAATAGATGCACAAGTTACCACTGCAATAATGATAAGCATAACGGTGACAGGTGGTGCAGTAGGGGGCATTTTAAAGATAAAGACTTCAATGAGTAAGCCAATTCCGGATACTACTCCTAGGCCTATACCTCCGCGACGCGATCCAATATAAAGAATAAGTAATAAAAAAAGAAACTGTAAATACAACATATAATACCCCTTTGTAAAGATAGCGTTGCGAACATGTTGCTATCATAGAGCATAAATTAACCGCATTATTTAGGCCAACCTAAAATTATAAACAAAAAGTGAATTATTGATCCCTTTGTTGATATAAAACAAACTCTCTTATTTATCCCTTTTAGTAGTTTTATGGATGATATAACGCCAAATTTAAAATAAATAACGGGGTAGGCTTTTAGTCGTGAACTTATTTTACGCTAAGTTCAAGGGGTTAAGACGACCCCGTTGCTTTTGCTGTCGGCCACCGACTGCCTTGCTAAAAAGCGAGCCGGTAGCTGAGATAATACCTTTGCTATAAGTTTACTTTTTAGCTCTATTTTCTAAAATACGCTTCTCTAATGCATCTAAAACATAGTCAACCGACACAAAAGTAGGTGAGTAAGCTTTTTCGCGGTTTAAGCGGATGAATTGGTTGTTTTTATAGGCATTCAATGCATTTTTCCAACCGGGCGCGACATCATCAAAAGCAAGGTCAATTGATGCTGGGCCTGCTTCGTTTTTAGATTTGTAAGTACTAAAGAACCAATCAGCGTCCAATGATTGAATGAGCTCAGAACTCACTTCATCACCCGCATGATCGCGCGTAAAATTATCTTTTAGGAATTGAGTACGCTCTAAACCGAGATCGAAGAGAACTTGCGTAATAATGCCAGAATTTTGTCTGATTTTTATTTCTGCTTTACCTTTACGTGGAACCGCATAAATAAATGTTTTATTTAAAAGTTCTTTTGAATATTTATGTTTGAATTCATTGATTTGAGTCTGGTATAGCGCATAGCGCTGCTCAAAGATTTCTTTTTCGCCCACCCAAGTCGCAATATCACGATAAGCATCAAATATATTAGGTGAATAACGTTTAATAAGTACGGTCGGTGCGATAGCTGAAAGCTTATCAAATACTTTACTTTGGTATTTTACAGTACCAATGATCAAGTCGGGCTTAGAGGCTTTGATTTGTTCAATATCACTGCCTTTATGACCATAATTAAAATAGTTTGTATCAGCAAATTTAATGCCAAAAACTTCTTCGCCACCACGGATGTAAGGCTTGTTTTCAGGCAATTTAATATAGGTTGAAGTGCCAACGATCGGTGCTTGAAGATCAAGTAAAATAGAGGTCGCCGACATAACATGCAGTGAGGCTACCCGTTTAGGGCTTTTAAGTATTTCAACTTGGTTGCCCGCATGATCGGTGACTATCATAGTATCCTTTGCGAAGGCTTGAAAGGATAAGCCGATCAAAGAGCAGCTAATCAATAATTTTAGTGTTTTCATATTTTTCCTTAAATATATAAAAAGGCGTTAACCTTTAAGTGCAGGCAAGATAACCTAGTTGCTTACTTACTAACCAAATAACGCGTCATCAGAAGAAAAAATAACGCGCCGATCAATGCGATGAACACACCCGCGTGGATCATTACGGGTGCAAATAATGTGCGGCCAAGTGTATCGGCCCAGAGCGTCATTAATGCGCCTAATAACATACTGACAATGCCAAGCTCTGTACCTCGGTAACCAATAATGTTTTTTGCTAAAAAAGTAGAGATAAGCCCGATAAAACCGATGGCGCCAACCAGTGCTATTACGGGAGCCATTGCAAAAACGGCTAAAATAATAAGAAAGAGGTAGTATTTTTTTGCTGCTACGCCTAATGACATCGCGTGTTGATAACCAAAGTTTAAAGGATTTATCTGCCGTCCTATCAGTAAAAACCCGGTCACGATCATGCCCAGCCAGACAACCAAAAACGTTGCGCTAAACAGGTCGAGTGATAAAAAACTACCGGATAAGAAGGCCATCAAATAAGCCATGTCTTCGACATCAACAGAGGCTAATAAGATATCGCTGAGCGCTGAAAAAACAGCGCCGAATGCAATGCCAACCAATATAATGAAAGTGCCCGTTAAATTTTTATGTACAAACCAAAGTACCAATAATGCCGTGCTTATAACGCCGATAAAACTAGCCAAAATGCTCGCGCTAACGGAGCTTTGCATAAAAAGGGTATAGGTAATAATGACTGAAAAGGCAGCGCCATCAGAAAGCCCTAAAACGCCAGGATCAGCTAATGAGTTACGCGCAGCAATTTGCAGTAAATACCCTGCAAGCGCCATCAGTGATCCGCATGCAATCGCACCCATAATACGAGGGAACCGAAGTTGATAAATAGTCTCTGTCGCATCATTGCGGCCAACATCCAATGTAATAACAGCATAAACATCGGCCCAACTCACGTTCACCGATCCCAGTTTCATGCTCCAAATAAAACTTAGGATTAATAATGCGAACAATGCATTAATGACCCAAAAAGTATGTTGGTAAATAGGCAAGGAAATACCGAGACCGATGTATAAAACTTTATTTTTTTTGTGAGTGTTGATCATGTGCTTTGCTTTTTTCGAATGATAAAATAGAGTAAGAATAAAAAGAAAACGCTACCGATGCATGCGCTGACTCCACCGACAATTAACACTTTAGGGGCGATTAAAATACGTGCTAATAAATCGGCAAACGTTAATAACAGGCCACCTAATAACATCGAGAGCCACGCACCTTTAGCACCCACTTGGGTCACAAATATTTTACTGATATGTGGCACAACAAGCCCTATAAATCCGATAGGGCCAACCGTTGAAACCACTAAAGATGCCAGTAAGAAGATGCAAAGCAAGGTTATTATTTTAGTGCGTTTCACATTAACGCCCGCACTATGTGCTTGTTTCTCACCTAAAATAAGCACGTCTAATGAACGCCCTTGAGCGAGTAAAACGCCCATTGTCAGTAATGCAATGGGGTAGATTCGTTGTAAGTCTATAAAATCTGATGGGCTAATGTCGCCCAATAGCCAATCTTGTATATCTGCAAATTGTAAAGGATCTAATTGGATCAAGAAGGTGCTCAGAGAGGAGAACAGCATAGAGACTAAACTGCCTGCCAGCACAATGTGTAAGCCTCTTGAAATACTAGAGCGATTCATCATTTGGCTCATCGCTAAGGTGAATGCCCCTGCGACACACGCACCTAAAAAAGCGGGTATGAAAATATCATCTTCGGAGATGTTAAAAAAGTAAATCGCGCAGAGACTAAAAAACACAGCGCCACTACTAACGCCCAATGTTGAGGAAGAAACGAGGGGGTTTTGGAATAGTTTTTGCGCTTTAAATCCGCAAAGTCCGAGCATCGCGCCACAACACATCGCGACCATAAAACGAGGTAAACGTTGTTTTATCACAATATGGTGAGAGAAAACCTGACTATCAAATAAAAATATCGCTTGATATATCTCAGACCAAGAGAGGTGTTTTGCGCCCACACTGATATGCATTAACGCAATAATTATTGTGCCGATGAGTATCGCGATGAATGCGCTTAAATACCGAAAATTAGGCGAAAAGGTGTGTTGGGACATGAACGCCTACCTTGTCATTACCAATGCGAGTCGTACTTACCTCAAAAACGTCTTCTACCATTTTTGATGTTATCACTGCTTGGGCGCTTCCTTGGGCGTAGACTTGTTGCTGAGACAATACAATGACTTCATCGCCATACAAGGCTGCTTGCGTCATATCATGTAAAATGGCGATCACTATTTTACCTTGTCTTGTCAGATCTTTGGCGATATCTAAGAGTAAATATTGATGTTTTAAATCCAAATGGCTCGTTGGCTCATCAAGCAACACGATGTCTGTTTGTTGGGCGAGTAGCATGGCCATTCGCGCACGTTGTTGTTGTCCTCCTGATATCTCAGACAGTTTTCTATCGGCAAGATCAGTGATCTGCATTTGTTGCATGGCATGGCTCACTATCTTTTGATCGGTCGCGCTATAACGAGACAAGAAACTTTGATAGCAAAATCGTCCTTGCATCACCATCTCAGCTACCGTCATATATTCTGGTAGTGTCATAGATTGGGATAATACGGAGATAGTTTGTGCTTGTTGTTGATGAGAAAATTTAGGTAAATCGGTACCGTTGATCGTAATTGAACCCTGAGTGAGGGGTAAATTGCGCATTAACAAATTGAATAGGGTGCTTTTACCACAGCCATTTTGGCCTAAAATGACGTAAAAAGTACCGCGCTCGAATGTGAGAGAAATATCATCAAGAATATTAGATTGATTTTTATGGGCAAAACTCACATTTTTAATTTGTAGCGTCATGATCAACTTAGATAAAAAAATCGACCATAATAATGGTAATGAGAATTATTTGCAATTAAAACTTATAATTGTTGTTTACAAAAAGTGGTTGCTTTTACTAAGCGCTTTAGTGAAGTCAGGTCTTTTAATAGAGGGCTTATCTGGCGAAGACTTGCAGAATGAAACGGCGTAATTTACGTTGTTTTTAATGTGCATTACCCCGCTAGATAGGCATGGAAAAACCTGATTTTTAATCATAAACATCGTAAAAAAACCGGAAAATTGATGCCTCATTTATGGTCGTTTTAAGCTGACTCATATGTGTCGGAAAACTTTACATATCCCATTTTAATGCTAATGGTCGTTACGAAGAACTATTGTAAGCAACTGTTATTTAATCGGTTGTTTATTTTGGCTTTATAATTGCAATGTTATGGTTATGGTTATGGTTATTTTCATTCAATTAGGGAGTTACTGTTATGACAAAATTTACTATTTTAGTTTTTATTATTTTTTTATCCCTAGGAGCAAGGGCGAACATCATTAGCAACGGGCAGTTCGACACAAATATCAACGGTTGGACTTGTGAGGCGGGATCTTCTTGTGGTGTTCAATCCTATTATCCCGGTACGGCTTATATTTATAATAATTACTCCGTCGGATCTCTCTATCAAAATTTAACAACGGTAAGTGGAGTACTTTACAACTTTTCATTTGACTGGTTTACAAATGGCAATAATAACACTGCCGGGTTTTCGATTGATGGCGTTCATTCCGCGTTCAATACGGGGCCTGCAGATTTGATCCCGACAACAGTCGTAGGATCTTTTATTGCGACGAGCAATCTGACAGAGTTTGGGTTATTAGCGTACACGAGCTTTGATTCTGGTACGATCCAGTACGATAATGTATCCGTTGTAGCCACTGTAGCAGAGCCAGTATCCATTGTATTACTCGGGTTTGGCTTGATTGGGATCGTTTTCTTCAGAAGAAAAAAGGCGATTTGAGTAAAAATAGCACTTAGTTCGAAAAGCCTCGATTATGAAAAGATCCCTTAAAGTTGGACAATATTAGTCGAGTTTTTTTATGCCCAACAGTTGTTAAGTGCGAACTTCGGGATCTGGAACTCAAATTTTTACATAATATAACAACATTATTTAATCGTATTCTGGTCAAGTCCAAACACACCTGAACTGATCATTAATATGAAAAACACCCAGAAAACGTAAGGCTCCTGAGTGTATATCGTAAAAACCAGCTCACTTCTTATTCAAGTTAAGAATTTCTCAACCAGATATCGGCATTGATTGTCGGTTTGTTTTTACGCTTTTTCTTACCACTGCCTTCAGGTTTTGCCATCGGTTTTTCTGTGGTAATTAATGCATCATTTTCTGTCAATTCAAACCCAGCTACTTGTTCACGTTCAAGCCTGATTTTATTCTTCTTTTCGATGATTTTAAAATGATGATAATCTTCATGATCAATCAGCGATAATGCTAAACCAACTTCACCAGCACGGCCACTTCGTCCAATACGATGCATATAGTCTGATGGACTTCTTGGTAAGTCAAAGTTGATCACAACGGGTAGTTTTTCGATATCTAGGCCTCGGGCTGCGATATCAGTAGCAATTAACACATTGATCTCGCCAGCTTTAAAGGACTCAAGCACACGATCACGAGCACCTTGACCTTTAGCGCCATGAAATACTTCGGCGGTAATGCCACGCTTAGACAGTTTTTCAGCGAGGTGATCACAGTTCCTTTTGGCATTGACAAAAATAAGCGCTTGTCGCCATTGATGGTGTTTAATCAAGTGCGCTAACAACGCTGTTTTTTGTCCTTTGTTAACGGTGAAAACCCGCTGTACTAAGGTGCTAGCATCCGCACTTTGTAATTGTATTTCAACCGGTTCATTGAGTAACTCTTGCGTTAATGCCTGCACTTGTTCAGGAAATGTCGCTGAAAACAATAAGGTTTGCTTTTTCTTTGGTAGCAAGGCTAATAAAGCAGATAGTTCGTCAGTAAAGCCTAGGCTTAACATGCGATCGGCTTCATCAAGCACCAAGCATTGAACTCTATCGAGTTTAATGGCATTGCTTGAAATTAAATCGAGTAATCGGCCCGGTGTTGCAACCAAAATGTCAGTGCCACCGCGTAATGCCAGCATTTGAGTGTTTGCGGATACACCACCAAAAACCGCCACTGTTTTAATCGCGCCGTTAAAATGTACCGCATAAGATTTAATGCTGTCTGCAACTTGCTTGGCGAGTTCGCGGGTCGGTACCAAAATTAGGCTTGTCACATAGTTGCCTTTTTCGCGACTATTACTTACGTTTTTTTGAGCCTGCTGTTGCTCAAAAATATGCTGTAATAGTGGTAGTGCAAACGTCGCCGTTTTACCCGAGCCAGTATTGGCCCCTGCAATTAAGTCATGTCCACGTAAAATACTTGGGATAGCTTGCGCTTGAATGGGCGTTGGCTGCTGATATTCCAGCTCTGTTAATCGAGCTAACAAGGGTTGAATAAGACCAAGTTCGGTGAAGTTGGTTGGTGTTGTGATGTTGCTCATTAATATATAGGCCTCAAAGCTAAGAATAGTCGACTATTTTAGCGCATTTATCGTCGGTTAAGTTAGTGAAATTTACGGCGGTGCAAAATCCCTGTGTTTACACGTCTATGCTAATAGTGTTGTTTGGACCGCGCAGCAAGCAGTATTTCATGTGGGTTTAATGTCTCTTTTGTATCAACGAATGGCGTGCGTTGAACAGTAAATTTAAAACGCTTATCGTTGATATTTACCTTTTGAACTCTCATCGATCTATCATTAAATCTCTTAAATAATACTTGGATATATCAAGCATGTAATCATGCACGGTAAAAAGCAGAACAAAGTAAACATAAACTGTATTTTTATCCTACACTTTAAAAATTGTCGATTATGTAGAAAGGAATAAATACCATTATGAAACTAAGTATTTCACAACTTATTTACGCTGGATTTAGTGTTTTGATTTTAACTATGATATCCATGAGTTTGTATGTAAATCAATCAAGCAAAGATATTTTAACAACAACAAGTGTCATTAAAGATGATGACGTGCCCAGTGTTATTTTATACTTGCAATTACTTGATGAAATTGGTGATATGCAATCTAATGCGCTGGAATATCTTACCGGTGAAGCGGAGGAAGTCAGTGAGTTTGACGATAATTATAAGGAATTCACTGATTATTTAAAGGAGCTTATACCACTCGAATCTTCTAACAGTGAAGATCGTGAAAAGATGGCACTCATTCACTCCACCGTTGCAGGTTATTCCGAGCAAGTTCATCAACAAATTTTTAATAAGTATGATCCCGATAAAGAACGTTGGGCTTTTGCATTAGTTAAAGAGCTGGAAGAAACAACAGGGCATGAGTTAGAAACATTACTAGACAAACTAAAAGTAGAAGAATTTAATGATGCATTAAGATCGACAGATTTACAGGAATCATTGAATGATGACTTACCAGGATTGCGTTATTATTTGGAATTAATTGATGAATCAGGCGATATGTTAGCGTCAATTAATGGTTATATCCAAGGAGATAAAAGCAAAATAGAAGCTTTTAACAAAGACGCTGCCTCTTTCCTTTTTTACTTTAATAAACTCAAGCCACTTGAACAAAAACCACAAGAGCGTCTCAACCTCAAAAAAATTGAAAAATTGTATCATCATATTATGAAAAGTGCCGATGCGGTATTTACGGGTTATGATCCAGAGGGCAAAGTACTCGCTCTGCTCGCGATAGATAGATTGGAGCATGAAGTATTTTCTCAGGTTGAAAAAATACTAGATCAGTCAGCACTTGAAGAGAAAAAAGACGCGACCGATGCACTTGAAGAAACCTATTTTAACATTTCAACACTGGTACAAATGTTGCAAATAGCAACGCCAATCTCGGTTATTTTCGGGATGTTGATAGCCTTCATTATTGCTCGAACCATTGAGCATCGCTTAGTGCGTATCAAATTGGTTTTAGAAGTGGCAGATAAAATTGGTGCCGGCGATCTAACCTCACCGGAAATACTCGACAATAACAATGATGAAGTGAGTAAATTAGCGACCGCGATCAATAAAATGAGCCTCTCTTTGAATAGCATTTTATCGAATGTTCGAGACGTTGCAGATTCGGTCAATCATTCTGCCGTTGATGTTGAAAACATTAGTAGTGAATCTTCGCTTAAAATTATTGAGCAAAAGGACAAGTCGATTATGTTAGCGGAGTCTATCCAAGAAATGAGCGTCACCGCTGATGATGTTGCCAGACAAAGTGCCTCTGCATTTGCCCGTTCTCAGGAATCGTCTTCCTTAGCCGATAAAGGCGGAGAGATAGTCAAAGAAACCGCTAAAGAGATCACTGAGTTGGCTAATTCAATTAACTCTGCCTCTGAAAGCGTTAATAAATTAGGTCAGCAAAGTAATGAGATTGGTGAAATAATTACTGTGATCACCAGTATTGCCGAGCAAACTAATTTACTGGCATTAAATGCCGCCATTGAAGCTGCTCGAGCGGGAGAAGCGGGTCGTGGCTTTGCGGTCGTCGCCGATGAAGTTAGAAATTTAGCTGCTAAAACAACCCAAGCGACTCAGCAAGTATCCAATTCGGTTGGTGCGATCCAGCAGGTTACTAAGGATGTGGTAGAACAAATGGCGTTAGGTACCGACCAAGCAAGCCGCAGTGTGGTTCAAGCCAAGCAAGCCGGTGAATCATTAAATTTAATTGTTGAAGAATTAAATCAGCTAAATAACATGATCGAATCTATTGCTTCCACCGCAGAGCAGCAATCGGCTACCGTGAAAGTGATGGCGAAAGATGTCACGGATATCACCAATTCATCCACCGAGACCGCTACTATTTCAGCCGCCGTAACAGATAAGTCCATTGAGATGAAATCTTTTGCAGGTAAACTGTCAAAAATCGTTAAAGGTTTTAAATTGTAAGTATTGGTATAGTGTTATTTATTGTCATGAACAGACCAACTAAACCTTGGTCTGTTTTTTTATGTAACTTGGTATAATTGCTGTTAATGACTCAGCTTTAAACTAACCCTCTTTAAGGACGTTTCACTGGTGTTTAATCACCTTAACGTGACCAACTCAGTTAATAGGTAACAACTTAACGGGGGAATATCCTGACCGCTAGAAAAAACACTCAAAAGAGTTCAAATTTGATGCTATTAACTTTGTTTTGAACAAAACGATACCCGAACAACCACTTCTCAGAGTCTTTGGCTCAATCCTAAATTTAACAGTAAGTAAATAATGCATCCCTAAATAGAGTGAGACATTTTTTTTATCTATTATTGGTTTGTGATTAATGTAAATTAAGATCGAATAAAAGGTATTAACAGGGAAGTTAGTCACATTTAACCTCGAAAAAGCGAAGGTCAAAAAGGGACTTTTTTTATCTAAAATAATATTTCAAACAAATCGTAAAAAACAAAATTGTCACCCCCAAGTCACATTGATGCAATTTTAGAGTTTAATATAAAAAAACCAAGGGGATTTATCTTTAATAAATTAAGAAAGTGGATGATGTTGAGTCGTGTTGTGCATAATAGGCACTTTGTTATTTTCTTCGGGATATATGATTTTAACTAAAAAAAGAAAATATTTCCATTTAAAAACAGTAGGTTTGATAAAAGTTATTAATTTTATGACCGTCGGATTTTAAAGGCTAATTGTGACTAAGTTATTTTTTGATAATAAGGGGGGGAATTACAAAATTGGTTGCGAGAGCAGGATTTGAACCTACGACCTTCGGGTTATGAGGCTCAAATTCTTACACTATCTAAACAAACTTTAATGTACATTAAATAACATCGCGTAATAGTGGATTGTTTTATAAGTAAAAAGGAATAAATGTAGTGACAACTGGTGGTGCTAACTTGCTTTGCTAATAAAAGGTCACGTCACAAATAAAGTCTTATATGAAAGTCTCAGGCAGACACATCGTACACTAAAAAAACTCACCCGAAGAAAAATAAATTTAAGATTAGTGAATAACCATTAACTATATTGGAGACGTTATTAGTTCATAGGTATCATTAAAAGATGAGTTAAGCAGTAAGTATTATCATCATTTTATATATTAACTTAGTGATGTTTTTTGCTGATTTATAAGCTAATTAGATGTTTTTATAATGCATTATGTAAAGAGGGCTAGGTCTTTAATTTGAATTTATTTGGCTAATACTATCCATTATCGAGGTGAATATGAAGAAAAAACTTATAGCAGAGAATTTAAAACTGAAACATTAGTATTACTTAATGAACAAAATTATTGCATTCAGGAAGCCACTCTAAATATATTATAAAACTACTTGGTAATGTACTACAAGTGAGCCGTAGTACATTTTATGGTTGGCTTGAATGTCCAGCCAAAATCATCAGTGAAGAAGCGCTAAATATATATCGCTCCGCAACGACAGTTGTCTAAACGCAGTCATGGTAATTTAGCTCTCGTCAAATAAGTAAGAACTTAATAAAAATAGGCTTTCGTGTTGGGCGCTACCGTACATGGAGTGCCATGCGTAAATTAAAATATATAGTCACACAACGCCAAGCTTATAAAGTTACAACAAAGCGTAAACACAGCGATAGTGTGGCTGATAACCGATTAAACCAGCCGTTTAATCCCAAGCAGGTAAACCTCATTTGGCTTGGTGATGTCACTTATTTAAGAACAAACCAAGGTTGGATGTATTTTCATCGTCATGGACTTATATTCTCGCTGGGTCTAGGTGGGACTATTTCGAAAGAATGACCGTTGATTTAGTTGAACGAGCATTACAAATAGCGATTAATATCAGGCAACCTAAAGAAAAATTAATGTTCCATCGTGATTGAGGCTCTTAATATACGAGCGAGTAATTTAACCGTTTACTGAATAAGTATAAAAATAATGGCTTCCATGAGTAGCATCTGCGCTTGTTTAAATAACACGGTGGTAGAACATTTTTTGGGAGTTTAAAGTTTTAATGGTGATTAAATATAGTTCACTTAACACGTGAAATGATGAAGAAGGATGTTGAAAATAGATACGTTATTACAACCATGAGCGACTGCATACAACATTCGGTGATTTAACGCCGATTAACTATGAAAATTTATAAAGTCAGGTGGCCGGGTGGAGTTGATCAAAATGTTGTCAACTTGTTACTAAGTTGACAACATTTTCATCTAACTTCATATGTATCTATATTAAAGTTAAATGTCAGATCATGCAGATATAGGTTTGCGCCAATCGTCAGATCCAGATGTTCCTGATATTTTATGATCCCAATTAATGGCTCGATATGATACAGAAACAGTTATAAGTTGGGTGAAATCAGCTTTTGTTACATCTTGACAATGGGGCATTTGACAGTTTATGTCGATAATTGTTGCATCTGTTAATATAGTTGAAAAGAAATGTTCTTGTTTACCTTCAACTGATGTTCTATACCATTTAAGATCTATTTTTGGCAACATTTCACCAGACGCCAATGCGTTATACATCAATGGGACTGATTTATTTAATGCGACAGTAAATTTGAATGGTTTGTGGATGCGTTGACCCGAAGGTTGACCGGATTGAGGATCTGTTGGTACAGTTACAATATGATCAAATGCTTGCACTAACATCTCATCTTCATGACCTTCGACATAAATATTACCGACAGAGTCAGATGTAAATGAACCCGCAGTAATATTACCCTGAGTTTTACCTTCGATTGAAATATAGCAAGGAGTTGGCATTTTTTATTTCCTTTTTATGAGTGTGAACATTAGATTGCAATATTTACACCATTCTTTTAATGCTATGTTTTTAATCGCATTTAATTTTAAAACTTTATTTTGGGTGTTATTTCGCTTGATTATTGGGCGAGTTATAGCCTAGTTAGGCAGTATTTCGCTTAATGCGAGCTTGAAATAAATAACTAACTTGAAAATTGAACTAAATCTCCACCTAACGATCAGATCTTTCTATCAGAAACGATTTTAAAGTAAAAAAAGTGGGCAGATGAATAATTTAGTGGAATTATTTTGTGATGTAGATGATTTTAGTTTTGTCGAAAACGTAAACAATACCCTTTAAATTAAAGGGGGATTTTTCTTCAGATACAATTATGTGACGAGAGCATAAAACTGATCCACGACGTCATTCCGTCAGAATCGGTCATCTGCCCGGTTTCGATCATGGCGCATACTTTAACACAGTATATAGTTGACTCTGCGCCTACCTATGACTCCTATCCTAAACATGGATGCATTTTACTTTTCAATTTTAGATGGCTTTGTTCGACAATATTATTAGGTATTTAACCGCCAAGACTTTGATTATACATAACATGTATTCACCTACAAAAGACGAATATTGATCGTATCCCGCGCAGTTGCATTAGTGGCACTTTTATTAAAGGCAATCTTACAGGGTAAATCACTACGCTAAATGTTTTTTTAGAAAAGGCGTGTGCATCCTATCATTAGTGCTTTAACTCAAGTAAAAGTCAACAATAGAACCGTATTTATCGACGACTCTATAGTAATAGATCTACTTATCCTTTCACTTTTATATCAATTTCATCCATGCGCTACTTTACGTTTTTTTTCTAAAGCAGGCTTCAATTTTAAGAGCATATTTGATTATCCAACGATTTAAGGTTGAGTTATCAAAATGAATAGTACGCTCCGAAAATATATCTTCTATTTCACGATAACTGAGTTTATAAGCAGGTGTAACGCAGTGCCATCATTATCATGTATATGAGTAATGTTGTCCTGAAAATTAATGTCTATGTACTCATGATCTTAAAAATAGAGAAATATCTAATAATTTAGTTTATTTCGTCAACTGCGTGGCAAGATTCAATACTTTGTTTTTTATTGTTTTTTATTGTTTTTTATTTTACAACGATCATTTTTAAAAATTTACACTGTGATTGCAGTAAATTTTTTATAAATGCGATCGCCTTCAACATAATAGTTAAAACTTACATTTAATAAGCAATTGTTAATCTACTCTAATGTAATTGACAACTGCTTATTTGTTAATTGGTTGTCAATTAACTGTGAGCGGATGAATGATAATTAATTATAGTGTGCTGCAAAGAGTTTATTTATCTAAGCATTTTGATCATGAAAGTTTATTTAATAACAAGTCAATGGGGATAAAACATGTCTAAAGAAGGAAGTATTGCTCCAAAGGAACGTATTAACATCAAATATGTTCCAGCTACGGGTGATAACCAATCAGAAGTTGAATTACCATTAAAAATAATGGTTGTAGGTGATTTTAAAGGTCATGGCGAAGAAATGACGATTGAAGATCGTAAGGCCGTGTCTGTTAATAAAAACAATTTTACATCGGTCATGCATGAAAATAACTTAACCATCAAGACGACTGTCGTAAATAAATTATCTGAAGAAAATGAAGGTGATTTGACTGTTGAATTATCTTTTAAATCTTTAGCCGATTTTTCTCCTGATTCAATTGCATTCCAAGTTCCAGAGATAAATAAGTTAATTGAATTACGTGAAGCCTTAGTTGCTCTGAAGGGTCCATTAGGTAATATTCCTGCTTTTCGTTCTCGTCTTCAAGAGATAATTTCTTCGGATGAGTCACGCGAAAAGTTACTTGCAGAATTTAAACTTGTTAAAGAAGAGCCTAAGCAAGCCCAAAAATAACGAGGTAATTTTATTTTTAACTAAAATAAATGAAAGGATCATAATACATGTCAAATCAAGAGCAAGAGCAAGTGCTCAAACAAGCTGAAGTTAGTCAAATGAGTTTACTTGATGAAATAATGGCGCAAACACGCATTGAACCCAGTGAAGATGGTTATGATATTGCGAAGAAAGGTATTGCCGCTTTTATTGAGAATTTAATAGGTTCGAAACAAACTGATGAACAAGTTAATAAATCACTTGTAGATCATATGATTGTTGATTTAGATAATAAAATAAGTGCGCAAATGGATGAGATTTTACACAATGAATCGGTCCAAACATTGGAATCGTCATGGCGTGGTCTTAAATTATTAATTGATCGCACTGATTTTCGTGAAAACATCAAAGTAGAAGTGCTTCATGCGACCAAGCAAGAAATGCTCGATGATTTTGAATTTGCAGCTGAAACTGTGCAATCTGGTTTATATCAACATATTTATTCATCGGGTTATGGGCAGTTTGGTGGAGAGCCCGTCGGAGCTATCATTGGTAATTATGCATTCACACCATCGAGTCCTGATATTAAGTTACTTCAGTACATTGGCGCTGTTGCCGCAATGGCTCATGCACCCTTTATATCATCAGTAGCACCTTCATTTTTTGGAATTGATTCATTTGAAGAGTTGCCTAATATTAAAGATCTTAAATCTATATTTGAAAGCCCTCGTTACACTAAATGGAGGGCTTTACGAGATTCAGAAGATGCACGTTATTTAGGCCTAACGACCCCAAGGTTCTTATTGCGAGTTCCTTATGATCCTATTGAAAGCCCTATTCGTTCGTTTAATTACAGTGAAAATGTGAGTGATTCTCATGATAGCTATTTGTGGGGAAATACCGCATTTAGTTTTGGCACTCGTTTAACCGATAGCTTTGCAAATTATCGATGGTGTCCGAACATTATCGGTCCTCAAAGTGGAGGGGCAGTTGAAGATCTTCCTGTGCATATGTTTGAATCAATGGGAGCATTACAATCTAAAATTTCAACTGAAGTATTGATAACAGATCGTAAAGAATTCGAATTGGCAGAAGAGGGGTTTATTGCGTTAACGATGCGAAAAGGCAGTGATAATGCAGCATTCTTTTCGGCTAACTCTATTCAAAAACCTAAAGTATTTCCAAATACGAAGGAAGGACGTGAAGCAGAAACCAATTATAAGTTAGGTACACAATTACCTTACATGATGATCATTAATCGTCTTGCGCATTATGTAAAAGTGTTACAACGCGAACAAATTGGAGCGTGGAAAGAGCGTCAAGATTTAGAGCGTGAACTAAATGGTTGGATAAAGCAATATGTTGCAGATCAAGAAAATCCACCTGCAGAAGTTCGTAGTCGTCGCCCACTTCGCGCAGCTAAAATTGAAGTGTCTGATGTTGAGGGAGATCCAGGTTGGTATCAAGTGTCACTTTCCGTTCGTCCTCATTTCAAGTATATGGGGGCAAATTTTGAGCTGTCACTCGTTGGTCGTTTGGATAAGGTGTAGTTTATTATGTCTTATATAGTACTCGAAGATAGCGCATATGGCGTTAGTTTGTTTGAGCGATTAGAAAAAGATGCTCCTATGCGTTCGATTATGAAAGGTCCTGATCCTGGTGACGTTTTAGACTCTATTAAACGTAACATCAGCGATTTATTAAACACACGTATGGGTGAAGCGCAAAGTGCTCCAAACTTGGGTTTGATTGATTTTAATGATGCAACTTTAGGCAGTAATGATTTAGCTTTACAAATTAAACTCGCTATTTTCGAGTGCATTGAACGTTATGAACCTCGTATAAAAGAAATGGATATTCATATTTTAGCGGATGATGATAGTCCGCTAAATCTGCGTTTTCATATTACAGCGAGTTTGAATAGTAGTGCTATCGACAAAAAAATTCAAATAGATCTTTTATTAGATAACAACAAAAATTATAGAGTGATTTAAACGTGTCAAATGGCAAATATTTCCGAGAAGAATTAGCTTTTCTTAAAGAGCAGGGCATGGAGTTTTCAGAGGTTTACCCTCAACTTTCTCGTTTTTTACATGGCCGAACAACTGATCCTGATGTTGAGCGACTATTAGAAGGTTTTGCCTTTTTAACGGGGCGTTTACGTGAGAAAGTTGAGGATGATTTTCCTGAATTAACTCATTCTATTATTAATATGTTGTGGCCAAACTATTTAAGGCCAGTACCAAGTATTAGTATTATTAAATTTAATCCAAAGATAAAAGCGATTAGTTCACGGCAGACAGTATTAAAGGGAACGCGTCTTGATAGTTTACTTGTATCGGATACTATTTGTCATTTTAGCACCTGCCGTGATTTAGATATTTACCCGTTAGAGCGTGAGAGTGTGGTAACAACTCATACTCGTGAAGCCTCAATAATTGATGTTAATTTATGTTTGTTAGGTGATCAAAACGTCAGCAAAATGAAACTTGATAATTTACGTTTTTATTTAGGTGGGCATAATTATAGTGCACAAATGTTGTATTTATGGCTCAGTCATTATTTACAACGAATTGATGTTATTGCGGGAGATAGCACTTTTACTTTACCTAAAGGTAGTTTTCAAGTTGTTGGTTTTGATGGTAAGGATGCTATTTTACCCTACCCTAAAAATGTTTATGAAGGTTATCGTATTTTACAGGAATACTTAGTATTTCAAGATGCTTTTTTATTTTTTGATGTGATGTCAATTGGCAAAAATATTGCACCAACAGTCTCAGGGAAAATGACGTTACGTTTTTGTTTTTCAAGAACGTTACCAGCTGATGTGCGCGTTCGGGATAAAAGTTTTGAGCTGTATTGTACGCCTGCGATTAATATTTTTGAGCATGATGCTGATCCCATTGATCTAAACGGCAAAAAGACAGAATACAAAGTTACTCCCTCAAGTCGTTACCCCGCGCATTATGAAATTTTTAATGTACAAAGAGTGCAAGGTTGGAAGGGCTCTGAGACAGGTAGAGTGCGTGGAGAACCAAGAATTTATAGTCCATTTGAAAGTTTTCAACATGAAATTGAACGTAGTCGTGATCGTCAATCGTTATATTATCGAGTACGCGTAAAAAACAGCTTACGTAATGACGGTTTTGATCATTACATTTCATTTGTTCGTGGTGATGAAACGCAATGTATAGGTCTTAGTGAAGCGATTTCTCTGCATCTTATTTGTACTAATCGTCAACTTCCTTTGGAGTTAGGTCGAGGTGATATTTGTGTCGCAACGGACTCATCACCTGCTTATGCAAGCTTTGAAAATATCACTGAACCAACTCAGCCATTACGGCCTGTATTAGATGGCAGTTTGTTATGGACTTTAATTTCAAATTTATCATTAAATTATTTATCGTTACTTTCTCGTGATGCTTTGTGCTCTATTTTGCGTGCTTATGATTTTAGGTCATTAGTAGATCGTCAAGCTGAATTAATCGCTAAGCAACGCTTACAAGGAATTGTAAAAATCACATCGCAACCGATAGAGAAAATTATTCGAGGATTACCGGTTCGAGGTTTGCAATCGGTAATTGAATTAGATCAAACTTCATTTGGATCTGAAGGTGATTTGTATTTGTTTGGATCGGTACTAAGTCGATTTTTTGCATTATACGCAAGTATTAATTCGTTTCATGAATTGGTAGTTATTAACTCTGTAAATCAGGAAAAATATACATGGGGCACGCAAATAGGGATGCAACCTCTGATTTAGAGAGTGCAACAATAGACATACAATTACCAAAGCAGGTTGAATCTTACAATTTTTATCAACTGGTTGAATTATTACATCGTCTTCAAGATGAAGAGCCAGAAAGTGAAAATTGGGAGTTACGTTGTCGTCTTTTATTTAGCGCAAATCCCAGCTTAGGTTTTGCCTCTAGTGATGTTACAAAAGTAGAGTCAATGGATAACGGACGCATTAAATTAGAGACCACTTTTTTTGGATTAACGGGATCTCAATCTCCATTACCCGGTTTTTTTTTAGAGCGCATTGCAACAGAAGATGAAAACGGATTACGCAAAGAATTTTTAGATTTTTTTAATAATCGTTTACTTGCTTTATTGTATCGAGTTTGGAGGAAATATCGTTATTACGTGCGATTTAAAGAAAATGCTAGTGATGATTTTTCAGCTCAGCTATTTGCATTAGTCGGATTAGCAGATAAAGAACTACGTGGCGACACGCCTATTAATTGGTGCAAAATGTTGTCTTATGCCGGGATGTTAGCGGGTCGAAGTCGTTCCCCACAAGTTGTGTCTGGGATTGTTGCACATTGTTTTGATTTATCTGATGTCAGTATTCGACAGTGGGAGGTCCGAAAAGTAAGGATCCCTGAAAATCAAAGAATGCAATTGGGAAGAGCGAATGTACAACTAGGCAATGACACTATTATTGGAGAGGATGTTAAAGATTGTATGGGTAAATTTGTCATTTGTGTAAAAAACATGACACAAATGCGTTTTAAAGATTTTCTTCCTTCAGGTAAAGAATATTTACCTTTTTGTAAGTTAATTGAATTTATTTTACGTGAACAGATGGCCTTTGATTTAGAGCTTGAATTAAAAGCAGATGAAGCGCTTCCAATGCAATTGGGGGGGCAGGGTCAATTTTCACTTGGTTGGTCATCTTTTATTGGTACGAGTACAGAAAAAAGACGAGTTAGAATTCAAATTAGACGTTAGGAAAAAAAATGGCAGAATTGCGTAGCGTTACATTGGTAGTGATCAATTCTCAGTTACTACAGGCTGGGTTATCTGCAACACATAAATTTAGTGTTGAAGGAGGCTCCATTGGTGGGGATTTTGATGCGGATTGGCAGTTACAAGATGATAAAAACAGTGTGCATAGCTTGCATTGTAATATTTTTTTTACAGATACTTTCTTTTGTTTAAATGACAATTGTGGGAGCACTTATATAAATGATGCTTCAATGCCTATTGGCAAGAATAAAGTTGTAAAACTTAATAAAAAAGATGTTCTAAACATTGGTATTTATCAAATACGAGTGCACTTCGATGATAAATATACAGATGCAAAAATATTAGATTTAGACGGTGAAGATACGTTAGATATTGATATTCATAGTCATAAATTATTATTTACAAATGAAACTAAAAACGAAATAAAAAATAATGATGATCCGTTAAAAGCGTTAGATAGCGTTGAACGGGAGCTTTCTAGTAAATTTTCTGGCGCGGATTCGAAGCAAACAAAAGAGAAAATAGAACAAGATAATGTTGACTATTTATTAGCGAAAGATCATGGAAAGCAGGGTGCAAGTATAATGATGCAAGCAGATTGTGAGCGTGATGAAAGTGCTGCCATTTACTTAAAAACCGAATCTAAAGAAAAAAGTAAAAGTTCGGCAATAGAAACACCGTTAAATTGTAACACAAAAGGCATTTTCAGATCTAAGTTATTGTCTTCTTATCGACAACTAATGGGCTCTGAATCATTACATACTACAAACAGTAATATGGCACAAAAGGATAGCGCAATGAACGATAAAGTACTCGATTTATTAGAAGATGACATAGATGACATAGATGAGATAGATGATAATTTTAATTTATATGAAGGTGATAGCGCATTAGATAACGGAGTTAATCACCTTGTCGCGGCGCCTTTATTACGAGGTTTAGGGGTACAAACGGGTGATCTTAATAATTTGGGCGAAATGCAAATTTTATCGGAAGAAATAGGAGCTTCGTTACAAGCTGCCATTAAAGGTTTATTAGAGTTACATTCACAAGTAGAAAATAGCCGTTATGGCGTCATGAATAAGAACTTGCAACCCATTGAAGATAATCCATTACGTCTAGGGTTATCTTATGAACAGACAGTGCAGACTATGTTTGATGTAAAGCGTAGTTTAGTGCACTTATCTGCACCTTCTTCGATTGCTGAAAGTTTGCAAACAGTAAAGCATCATAATGAATCTGTGCAAATGGCGACCAGTGATGCTTTAAATCAAATTTTACACGCTTTTTCACCGGAAGTATTAACGCGTCGCTTCAATCGCTATAAGCGTACAGGCGAGCGAATAAATGAAAGTGAGGATGCTTGGGCATGGAAGATGTATCAAAGTTATTACAGTGAATTGACCTCAAATCGTCAAAATGGCTTCGAAAAGTTATTTTGGGAGATTTTTGATCAAGCATACGATAAAACATTACGTGAGAAACAGCAGGAGGAATAATATGATCGGTCGTTTAATCATTGTCGCTATGTTATCAACGCAGTTGTTTGCATGTAGTTCGACTTATGATCCGAAAATACAGCCTAGCACGGTGACGTATAGCATGGTTGCTAGTGCGACTGTGAATCCAAATCTCAGTGGAGAAGGTACCCTAATTGAAGTTCAAGTTTTCGAATTAGAAGACGATTCAATGTTTTTAAATGCAGATTATGACCAATTAATTAAAGATACCAAGAGTGCGTTAAAAAGCAACTATATAGATCATTCTGATTATGCTTTATTACCCGGTCAATTTAAGTACATAGACACGAAAAAAATAGATGAAGATACTCATTATATCGGTGTAATTGCGCGTTATTCAGATCCTGATA
Source organism: Psychromonas sp. CNPT3 (assembly GCF_000153405.2). Lineage (NCBI taxonomy): Bacteria > Pseudomonadati > Pseudomonadota > Gammaproteobacteria > Alteromonadales > Psychromonadaceae > Psychromonas > Psychromonas sp. CNPT3. The sequence goes on along the minus strand of NC_020802.1, from coordinate 1,996,239 downwards.
AGAGTCAATGGAAAAAAGTATTGAAAGTGAAGCCGTTAGGGCAGGAATACCATTTGTTAATGCTTTTTCAAGAAAATGAAGTTAACTTAAATATCGAGAATTAAAAATGTCTGCAAGAAATAGAGTTGTTTGGAGTGAGGGCTTGTTTATTAAGCCACAACATTTTCAGCAACAGCAACGTTATACAGAGCATCTAATTGATGTACGCATTGGATCTGTCAGTCGTTACCTGTATGGGATCACTGAAATATTATTAAATCCAGAATATTTAAGTTTTGGTCGTATTGCAATAGAGCGAGCTGTGGGAGTGATGCCTGACGGTACTATATTTTATATCCCACAAGAAGATATGTTACCCAAAGCATTAGAAATTGTTGATAGCTCATTTGCGAATCAAATCGTATATTTAGCTATTTCCTTACGCACAGATTCAATTACTGAGATAAGCTGGCCTGATAGCGCAGGAGGCGGGCGCTATCAATTAGTCCGTCATGAAGCGCGAGATATTCATACCCAGCAAGGCGATACAACAAACATTGATGTTAGCTCTGTCTCTGTCCGCTTAATGTTAGAGAAAGAAGATAGAAGTGCATATGCGTCTATTGCTATTGCACGTATTTTAGAAAAACGTCCTGATGGTAGTGTGGTGTTAGATACAAATTTTATCCCTTGCCACTTAAATGTTTCTGGCGTGCCAGTATTACACCGTTTTATAGGTGAAATGGCAGGTTTAATGCGTGAACGCGCGAAGAATATAGCGCAACGTATAGGCTCGCCAAGTCAAGGAGGCGTTGCTGATGTATCTGATTTTATGTTGTTACAAGCTTTAAATCGAATGCAACCACAATTACAACATTTATCGAATTTACGTAGCCTTCACCCCGAACGTTTGTATGAAAGTTTGAGTGCTATGTGTGGAGAGCTTTCTTCATTTACAGATGAAAGTCGATTAGCGCCTGAATTTGTTAGTTACAACCATGATATGCCATTAGAGTCTTTTTTATCGGTGATGTCGATGTTACGTCAATCACTGAGTATTGTTCTTGAGCCCCGCGCCGTTTCGTTGCAATTACACAAACGCAAATATGGCATCATGGTAGCACCAGTACAAGATCCCTCATTATTACGTGATGCTGATTTTATTTTATCTGTGCGCGCTAAAATGCCACTTGATGAGTTACGCAAATTATTTATTCAACAGACCAAAGTCGCCTCCGTTGAAAAAATTCGTGAGTTGATATCATTGCAATTACCGGGGATACCTATAATTGCACTACCGGTTGCCCCTCGTCAACTTCCCTATCATGCTGGCTACACTTATTATCAATTAGATAAGACAAATCCCGCATGGAAAATGATCAACAATTCGAGTGGTTTTGCATTTCATGTAGCGGGAGATTTACCTGATCTTGATCTGCAGTTCTGGGCAATAAGGAGTTAATTTATGGCAGATGTATTATTTGATGAACCGACCTCATTGGAGAGTTATAACAATTTGCTTTTTGATGAAGTCAGTAAAATAGACGCAGATCAAGACTATTGGTTTAAGTTGCGTGGTGACAATATTAACCCTTTAATTGATGCAGCTACGCCTTTGATGGGTATGGCGTTACGCGTAAGAGGATTATCAACTTGTGACAATGTTTATGATATTTACAAGCAAGCCGTTGAAGAAGTAAAGGCGATTGAAGTTGAGTTAAAAGAGGCGGGTTATGAGCGTGCAGTGATAATTTCTTACCGTTATGTTCTGTGTTCATTTATAGATGAAGCAGTGATGAATACAGCATGGGGCGCCGATAGTATTTGGATTGAAAACTCATTACTTAGCCGTTTTCACAATGAAACGTGGGGCGGAGAGAAAGTATTCATTATTTTGAATCGTCTCGAAGGGGAACCTACGCGTTATAAGGAGCTTTTAGAGTTTATATTCTTATCTTTTTGTCTTGGTTTTGAAGGTCAATACCGAGTAATGAGTAACGGGCGAGATGAGTATGACAAAGTGGTTGCGAATTTATATGCAATATTACGTCGCATACAAGAAAACGAACCGGAAGAGCTGACGCATGCAACAAAACATGTGATAACGACAAAATATAATATAAGTCGTCAAATACCTTTACCGATAGTGTTTTCCGGGTTTTTAGTGACTTGCGTGGTTATTTTTATAGGCTATTCGTTGTTATTACACACTAAATCAACGGATGTATTAGAGCAACTAAATCAAATACTACAATAAAAGGTGAGCTTGTGATAAGAATCGAACTGCCAACATTAATTGGTAAATTAAATGCGCAAACGAAGCTTGCTTTAGAGCAAGCTGCATCGGTATGTATTAGTCGTCAAAATTCAGAAGTAACATTTGAGCATTTGCTTTTTAGTTTACTTGAAAATCCATTATCGGATGTTCGAGTATTAATTAAACAAGCGGGTCTAGATCATGATGTTCTAAAGCAAAAGATTGGTGCAGTGATGGCTCGTAGTAACGATAGTCACGAGACTTACCCCGCTTTTTCGCCATTATTAGTTGAATTATTACAAGATGCGTGGTTATTAAGCTCAATTGAACTTAATGAGACAGAGCTACGTTCAGGGGCTATTTTTTTAGCCGCGTTATTACGCTCGGATCGTTACTTAGAATTTAGCTTACATGATTTATTAAAATCTTTTAATTGTGAGACGTTGCGTAAGAATTTTTCGATCTTAACCTCTGGCTCTACAGAGTCTCCAGCTCCGCTCGATACGTCTAAATCAGTATCGGTATTGAATGATTCAACGACTGCTTTATCACGTTTTTGTTGTAATTTTACTGAGCAAGCACGAAAAGGTGAGTTAGATCCGGTGATATGCCGGGATGCTGAAATTAACTTAATGATTGATATATTGTGTCGTCGTCGTAAAAATAATCCTATTGTAGTAGGCGATGCAGGTGTAGGTAAAAGTGCTGTTGTCGAAGGCTTAGCATTGCGTATTGTTGAAAATAAAGTGCCGGAGTCATTGCGTGACGTTGAATTAATGTCATTGGATTTGGGACGTTTGCAAGCGGGAGCGTCGGTAAAAGGTGAATTTGAAAAACGTTTAAAAGGGCTTATTGATGAAGTAAAAGCATCATCAACACCGATAATTTTATTTATAGATGAGGCGCATACTTTAATAGGAGCGGGTAATCAAGATGGTAATGATGCGGCGAACTTATTGAAACCAGCACTTGCCCGAGGTGAATTATGTACGATAGCGGCCACTACTTGGAAAGAATACAAAAAATATTTTGAAAAAGATCCCGCCTTAAATCGTCGTTTTCAACTCGTAAAATTAGATGAGCCTAGCGTAGAGCAAGCGGTGGATATTTTACGTGGTTTGCATCAAGTTTATGAGAAAGCGCATAAGGTACTTATCAGTGATGAGGCGCTTCGAGCTGCCGCTGAGCTATCGGCTCGTTACGTATCGGGTCGTCAACTTCCCGATAAAGCGATTGATGTACTTGATACTGCCTGTGCTCGTATAGCAATTAATTTGAGCTCTCCTCCTCGTCGCATTGGCGAACTTGAAAATATTTGTTATCAACGCCAACTTGAAATTAACATGTTAAATCGTCAAAAAAAGTTAGCTCGAAATATTGATGAAGAGCGTTTAGACGAATTATTAAAATTAGAAGTAGAGACGCGAGCATTGATTAAAAAGTTGCATGATGCTTGGGAGATACAGCGTGAAGTAGTTGAGAAAGTGATTATTATCCGCCAAAGTATTTTAGATGATAGTGTTGCGATATCGACAGGTATTGATAGCGATACAGATAGCGATACAGATACCGATGTTAGCGTTGAAACAGAATCGACTAACATTGCAGTTGAAAGTGCATCTATTGCGCCACAAAAAAAGACGCCAGAGCAAGAGAATGAGTTACGTGAACAGTTAAAGAGTCTATATGCAGAGCTTGCCGCTATCCCTCATAGCGAAGTGTTAATGCACCCGGAAGTAGATGCAGAGCAAATAGCAGAGGTCATTGCGGATTGGACGGGTGTACCCGTTGAGCAAATGAATGCAGACGAACTCACTAAAATAACTAATTTACCGCAGTTACTCGGTGCAACAATAAAAGGTCAAGATACTGCACTCGCTACAATTCATCGACATATGTTAACTTCACGTGCAGATTTGCGTCGACCAGGTAGACCCAAAGGTGCTTTTTTATTAGTGGGTCCAAGTGGAGTAGGAAAAACAGAAACTGTTTTGCAATTAGCTGAAAAGTTATATGGCGGACGGCAATTTCTGACCACAATAAACATGTCAGAATATCAAGAAAAGCATACTGTATCTCGTTTAATCGGTTCGCCTCCTGGTTATGTTGGTTTTGGTGAAGGTGGCGTATTAACCGAAGCTATTCGTAAAATGCCATATTCAATTGTTTTACTTGATGAAGTCGAAAAGGCACACCCTGATGTATTAAATTTATTTTACCAAGCATTTGATAAAGGTGAGATGGCTGATGGTGAAGGTCGCTTGATTGATTGTCAAAATATTGTTTTCTTTTTAACTTCAAATTTGGCTTATCAAAGCATTGTTGACCATCGCATTGAAACAGGAATAATTGAAGATAAAATTTATCCTGAGTTGGCGGCTTTCTTTAAACCTGCGTTACTCGCACGCATGGAAGTTGTTGTCTATCGACCACTTGGAGAGTCTATTTTAAAACAAATAATTTGTGGAAAATTATCTCGTTTAGAAACGTTATTTATGAGTCGTTATAAGGCTGAAGTAAAAATAGATGACTCCTTAATAGATGAAATTTTGCGTCGTTCAACACGTTCTGAAAATGGTGCTCGAATGTTAGAAGCCATTATTGAAGGTCAAATGTTACCTGCAATATCACTTGCATTATTAAATAAATTAGCGGCTCGTGAAGATGTACATCGTATTTATTTGACAGTGAAAGACGGCGAGTTTTTTGGTGAAGTGGAGTAATTATTAATGGTTCAGTGGCTTAAAATAGCAAGTGAATTAACCGCTATACATGACTGTAATGAATTGGCACTTAAATTTATTGAGGCATTAAAGACCGAGTTACATTTGTCTGCTGCGCACATATTATTTCCGTGTGCCGATGGGCGAAACTTAATGGCGATTAATCATCCTCAAAAGTTACTTTGGGGGGTTAATGATTTTGATAGCCCTTTTGCACACGCGTTGCAATCTGCATCTTTAATGCGACTTGATGCGAAACGATTACTTTATTGGCGCTCTAATTCGGCTTTTTGCGCTTTAATGAGCAATATTTCACGTACGGATAGTGTCTTGATCTTGCCTCTTTGCGAGGTAGAAAATAAGGTAAAAGCATTATTAGTTGTGATGGCGCCACCTGCAATTATTGACGCGGTGCTAGCTGAAAATGACTGTATACAATTTAGTAAATTATTTCTTCGTCATTGGCAAATGATCCAAGATAAAGGTCAACAAGAAAATCAAAAAACAGTTTTAAATGAGTCTATTACACGTTTACGTCAACAAGAGAGTCAACGTGGAATGTCAATTAATTTAACCAGTAAATTAATTGGTAGCAGTGATCTAATTAATCGATTACGCACTCAAATCGTCACTGCTGCACAATCAGGGCTGAGCGTACTAATACAAGGTGAAACGGGTACGGGTAAAGAGCTTGTAGCGCGTGCAGTACATGACTTATCTGCTCGTAATAAAGGTTCTTTTATTGCAATCAATTGTGCAGCAACGCCGGAGAGTTTACTTGAAAGTGAATGGTTTGGACATGCAAAAGGGGCATTTTCTGGCGCTGAGCGTAAAAAAAAAGGTTTAGTGGAAGAGGCAGATGGAGGCACTTTATTTTTAGATGAAATAGGTGATATGCCTTTGGCTTTACAGGCTAAATTATTACGTGTTTTAGAGACGCATAAATTTCGCCCTGTCGGCTCAGAGAAGGAAATAAGCTCTGATTTTCGTCTGGTTGCAGCCACCCATGTTAATTTGCGAAGTCGGGTTGAGTCAGGTGATTTTCGTCATGATTTATATTATCGGTTATATCAATATCCGTTACTTTTACCAACATTAAAAGAGCGTGCTGATGATATTTCAGAATTAGCATTGCACTTTGTTGATAAATTTAATGAGGATCATAAAACGAATATTAGAGGCATTTGTTACAGCGCGCTAGATCATCTATGCAGTTACAGTTTTCCTGGCAATGTTCGTGAATTACGTCATTTGATAGAGTTTGCTTGTGCACAAACGGCTAATGGTGAAGAGGTTGGAATTGAAAGTTTTGATGATCGAGCGCTTATATTAGGCCTTGAGACTGACATAAGTATGACGGCTGTTGATGAGGTGAAAAAGAAGAAAAAACAGATTATTGATATTCGAAATTTAAAATTAGCATTACAAAATTATGAAAGAGAGATCATTCGTTCTCGTTTGCTGCAATTTAGTGGTGATCGAACAAAAGCTGCGGAGAGTTTAGGTTTACCTAAAAGAACTTTGGCAGGTAAATGCTTAAAATTTAAATTAAAGGTTAAATGATGAGAAAAAGATCATTACGTTTACTACTTTGTTCAGGTTATGCCTTTTTATTATATTGCTTGTCTTTTAATGTGTTAGCGGCTGAAGTTACGAGTGTTAACAACAACGGATCGGTAATGCATGAGCAAGTATGTACTAAAATTGAAGGTCGATTACAGCGTTTAAAATGTTTTGATGAAACGTTTAATACACCTATTGAATACATGCAACAAAAGACTAAAGTGATAATAACGCCAACAAGATCGGAGGTGTGGAAGCGAGCGTTTACGGGAGAGTCAACTCGAAAAAACAAACGTGGTTTTAATTTAACTTATGCAGATATTAATAATAAAAAGGCAGACATGTGGTTAACGGCAACGAGTAAAGGTGTATATCACTCAGATCCATCCTCATTGTTGTTATTAGCTAAGCCATTGACTGAAAAAACATCTAAAAACAAACAATTACCTATTTTGATGTTGAGCTGTTTAGACAATATCAGTCGTGTGGAGATAGTATTACCTAAAGCAATTAAGAGTGCACGAATAGGTATTACGATACCGGGAAATCCAGCTTTAACTCAAATCTGGAGTAGTGATAATAGTGGTTTTATTATTCGCTCTGGGCGGGGTCTCACTGCGATTGAGATAATGAAAACGATGCTAGATAACACGCAGTTAGTGTTTCGTTCCAATAGCGCTGAGATAGATGGTCTTTATTTTGATACAAAGGATCTGAGTCAGTCAATAAAGCCGTTACGTAAAGCATGTCGTTGGTAGGAGTCACTCATGAACATGAAAAATTATCGTGAACGAATAAAAAAACCTATCCGAGCGAAATGCGCGGTGGGTGAGCGTCTGCTTGATGATCCGTTACTTGATTTTGTGGAAACACAGATGATAAAAGTGGGCTCTCTTTCACATGGTGAAGTGCAGTGGGATGAAATAGAGAAGATCTGTATGAATTTATTGGAGAATAAAACAAAAGATCTAAAAATATTAACATACTTACTACAATGTATGCAGTATCAAGCAAGCGCAGAGCGTTTCACGTTATCTGTGTATATATTAATTGATTTTATGACTGCCTTTTGGGAGACCTGCTATCCGGCTCCTGGTGATAGAGGGGCATTACCACGTCGTAAATTTTTTAGTCAAATAGCGCAAAGAACATTTAAATCTGCACAAAACTTAGATGCTGAAATGTTTGCTGTTGATTTAAAAGTCGAACTTGAAAATGCCATTGAGCAATGGAAAGAGGTAGTAAAAACATATTCATTACCGCTTACTTTAGTTGATGACGTACAAGTTTTATTAACGAATAAATTATCACCGCTTAGTGTGGATACCGTATTACCTGGAACGTCAGAGTCGAGTACTTTAAAGGCTGAGAGCGAAAATACGGCCTCGAATTTATCTGCTATTAGCAAGTTTAAAACTGACAGTAGTAGCGATCGTGCTACGAAACAAACGTTATTTAAAATGGCCGATTTTTTAACTGAGCTGGATAATGGCTCTGTTTACAGCTTACGTTTGCGTCGTTTAGCGACGTGGTTAGCGGTTGTTTCGCTACCTGATGCAGATCAACATGGGCAAACACAATTAATGCCGTTATCAATAGATCGTATTCAAGAGTATGAAGATCAATTAGAGCGAGGGGCAGATTTAGTTTTATGGCGTAAAGTAGAAAAAAGCTTGACGTTAACGCCATTTTGGCTCGATGGACATTATTTAAGTTTTCGAATAGCGATGAAATTAGGCGAAAAAGATTTAGCGACAGCTATAAGGGATGAGCTTTTAATTTTTATCGGGCGTCTACCCACTTTATTAAACATGTCTTTTCAAGGCTCAGTTGCATTTGCGAGTCAAGAAACGCAGCGCTGGCTCAATGATGTTAATAATTGTAACTCGTTAGGTACAATGCCGGGTTTATGGGATGAAACCTTAAAAAAAGCATTTGTATTGGCTGAAGATGGAGGTGTTTCTGTGGCATTAGCGATGTTAAATGAAGGTTTAAAAGAGGCTAAAGAGCCACGTGATAAATTTTATTGGCGAATGTTATCTGCCGATGTAATGCATAACTATAAATTAGGCGCGTTAGCGAGTGCACAATATACAACATTAAAAATTCAAGCCCAGTCATTTTCTGTTACTGATTGGGAACCGTCACTTATTCAGCGTCTTGAAAACGTGACTGACATTAAAGCGTAGGAATAAACAATATATGTGGAATAAATTAAAAACAATATTAATGAAGGTAGTCCCAGGATTACGAGCAGCAATGCCTATTTTACTTGTTATAATTTTCATTTTACTCAATATTGCGATTTGGTGGGCGGGGCCGAAGCTAGTGATTTCAGGAGATAATCCTTTGCAGTCGGTGCTTGCGAGATCAATAACAACTATTATTTTTTTACTCTTTTGTATGACCGCTTGGGGCATATTGCAATGGCGCCGTTTACAACGCTATCATGAAGAAAAAGATCTTGAGGCGTTGCATAAAAATGATCCTATTAAACATTATGAAGAGCGCCAAGAAATAGAGTTAAATCAAGTCATGCTAGCAATGAAAGAAAGCATGAACAAGCGTAATTATTTATATGCATTGCCTTGGTACTTGGTTTTAGGATTAGAAAATGCAGGAAAAACAAGTTTAATCAATCGTTCGGGGCAAAATTTTGTTTTTTCTTCTGTACTTCGAGCATCGGGTAATAAAAGTGAGAATCCTTATTCATTTGATTGGTGGATAAGTGATGACGCTGTATTAATTGATCCCGATGGGGAGTTACTAACTCAAGGTAACATGGATGATTCTGAAGAGGGTGAAGTTGAGCGACGTTTGTGGTTGCATTTTATACAGTGGTTAGAAAAAATACGCAGTCGTCGGCCTTTAAATGGGGTTGTTTTAGCGCTTGATATAGAGAACTTGTCGACAGCACGCACCACAGAGCGACTCGCTTATTCTAGTTTGTTACGTGCGCGTTTACGTGAATTAATGGAGAAGTTATCAACGCGTCTTCCTGTTTATATTACGCTAACGAAGTTAGATTTGTTATATGGTTTTGAACCTTTTTTCAGGCAATATACGCGCGCTCAACGTGAACAGATATTAGGTTTTACTTTTACGATGGATTCGGTTAAAGATCAAGATAGTTGGTTAGGTGAATTTGATGAAAATTATTCATCATTTATAACCCGCATTAATGATTGTTTACCTCGTTCGTTATTAAGCTCTATTGATGCAGAAGAGCGTCGTGCTATTTATAGTTTTTCTCGGCAGATGGCCGGAATGCACGATGTATTAAAGCAATTTTTACATGAAGTTTTAGGCAGTGATCAGTTTTCAACTTCAGCGCTTGTGCGTGGGGTATATTTTTTATCGGTTTATCAACAAGGGGTTCCGAGTAATGCCTTTGTTGATGCGGCTTCGCGTCGTTATAGTCTTCCATCTTCTATCAATAGTGCTCAAGACGCAAAAAATTCAACACCTTATTTTACGCAAAAACTCTTTAGTGAGGTCATTTATGCCGAGGCGGGTTTAGCATCAGATAACTTTCGAGCAGCCAAACATAAACGTCGTTTACTTATGCTGTCAGTAGTTGCATGCAGTATTGCATCTTTGTTATTGATTGGCTCTTGGCATGAGTACTATAAAAAGAACATAGCGCAAGCGAATGCGGTATTAGTGCAGGTAAATAATTACAAAAAAGAATATGCACTAGATCTATTGACAACGGATAGTCGCGATATTTTGGTGCCATTAAATACCATTCGTAAAGCAACATTAGAGTTTGGTTTTTTTCGTGATAAGTCGCGATTTATATCAGATATGGGTTTATATCAAGGTCACATTATCGGGCCTAAAGTGGAAGAAACGTACCTTAACTTATTAAGAAACAGTTACTTGCCGATACTAATGCAACAAGTAATGAAGAATTTGTCAATCGCTCAAAGCGACGATAACAAGTTAACCTTATTACGTGTATATCGTATGTTAACGGATAAAAGTGGGCGTAATGATAAATTAGTCGAAGATTATTTTATGCATGTGTGGCAAAAATCTTACCCTAGGCAGCGTCAAACCCAAGAGATGTTATTACTGCATTTAGATTATGCGATGCAACATACCGACTTACAAGGTGCCAGACAACAAGGAGATAAGGATGCTTTATATGTATTGCAACCATACGATAGTTTAGTGGCAAAAAATCAACGTGCATTGAGTGTATTACCAATAGCAGAGCGTGTTTATCGTAATTTGAAAAAAGAAGCGATTAGCGTACTCGGTGCTCCATTAGATTTACGCAATAATATTGGCCCTGTGTTTAATTTGGTTTTTGAACAACGTATGGAGAATCACGCGCATTACTTGATCCCTGATTTTTTAACTAAAGATGGTTTTGATCGTTATTTTATGCCCAAATCAGATTTGGTATCTGAATTGGCATTATTAGATAATTGGGTATTAGGAAAAAGTAAATCAGCAGAGTTTAGTGAGGCCGATAAAAAGGTCTTACGCGATAAAATTCGCGCTCAGTATGTGGCGGATTATACTGATACTTGGCGAGTTGCTATCAACAATATTAATGTGAAGTATTTTGCTGATATTAATGGTGCGGTGTTGGTATTAGATAACATTACGGGCAATAAACAACCGTTTATGCGCTTATTACAAACATTAAAGACGAATACACGTTTATTTCCAACATTACCAGAAAATGCCAAAGAAAGGCTTGAACTGATGAAATTGCCAAAATATAAAGTGGCAACAATGATTGATAGCAAATTTTCACAATTGAACGCGTTATTAGAGACTCAAGATACTCAACCGGTATACATGGACGAGGTGATTAATGCGGTAGATCAATTATTATCTTATTTAAAATCTATCCAAAATGCCCCAGACATGGGTAAAGCTGCGTTAGCTGCGACACAAGCTCGAGTTGATTTGAGTAATGCTGATCCTATTTATGTATTACAACGCATCGCATCAGGTTTACCTAAACCACTCGATTCTATGATTAAAAAATTAGCAGATGAAAGTTGGTATGTTGTAAAACAAGAAGCGATAAAATATTTAGAGGTACGTTGGATAGATGATGTTTATAAAGAATATCAAGAAAAACTAGCGTCTCGTTATCCTTTTGATGCGCAATCTAAGAAAGACGTATCATTGCAAGACTTTGAACAATTTTTTGCGCCTAATGGCACGTTAAATGAGTTTTATAATAAGCAATTAAAAATATTTATGGATGAAAGTTTAGCGAAAAGTGAGAGTAATTCAGGGCATTCATTAATTAGACAAGAGGTTTTAGATCAATTGCAACAAGCGAAAAAGATCCAACAAGCATTTTTCAATCGCAAAGGGATTTTGAATGTAGAGTTTTCACTTGAGCCCATTGAGCTAAGTGCGAATAAACGTCGCAGTGTGATCAATGTCGATGGGCAATATGTTGAATATAGTCATGGGCCACGAAAATCTGTTGAATTACTGTGGCCTAATACCTTACGAGCATCTGCGACAAGTAAAGTGACTTTAGTACCATCAGCTCCAAATAGATCACCACGAAGTATCAAAATACAAGGGCCGTGGGCATTTTTCCGCTTATTAGATAAAGGGCAGGTAATAAGCGCAAGTGCAACGAGTGTTGACTATAAATTTAAAATTGATGGGGGTTATGCTCGTTATCGTTTACATAGTGAAGCGGATAATAATCCATTTACGACATCATTATTTAAATCATTTAAGTTATCTAATACACTGTATTAATGAACATTACGCTTATTTTTAGTACGTATATTAAGCGAGTAAGTTGTTTTACAGATTAAAATTATTTTTTGGGAAGTGTATTAAACGTTCCAGTATGGGCTTATCAAGATGCGAAGTAGAAAATGATTTGACTCTTTTACTTTGCGTTTTGATGAGGCGTTATATTCATAAAAACGTGCATGGTATGCGTTTTATTTAAATAAGTAGGATCGGCCGTGAGTAAGTTGTATTTTTCTGATACAAGCCAATTTAAATTGGTATTAGATGAAGCTCAGTTACGTGGATCCGCGTTATATGAACAAATCCGTAATGAGATAAATCGTCGTTTTAGGCCTTTTTCTGGAGGGCCTGATTGGGAAAAAATACGTATTTTGTGTGAGCGTGTTGGGGCAAGTGAAGGCGTTGATCTACTGGTTTCTATTTATTATACCGTAGCAGCGGTTAAAACGCAGGGTTTACTAGGCTTAGCAAATGGTTTAGAGCTACAAGTTGCGGTCAATAATGCGTTTTTAGCCTCGTCAGAGTTTCCTGCGCAACGACGCGTTGAATTATATACGTGGATGATTTCGCGAGTGGCACCGGAGATCCGCATCTTAAAGGCGAGTCCAGAACAATTGCGAGAGCTTTATCGTTGTGAGCGTGCATGTCAACGTTTATATGCCATGTTAGAGAAACATCAACCCGATCATGTACCCGATATAGAGTCAATTGCTTTTCTTGTTTTTGAGCATATTGATCAATTAGAAACACATCGCATTAGTCATCTGATAGAGAAGAGCAATATTGTTAAAACAAAGCAAAAAAATAAAACGCATTGTATGCTCAGTTTTTCTATCGGCATCATCGTCGCGGTGTTGTTGATGATAAGTTTTACGCATATAGGTGTGAATGTTTTATTAATAACTGAATAGTATTTAAAAAAGTAACGCTAACATTAGATACGTGTGTATTTAAAATCGGTTCAATCATTGATTTATTAATGAGGAGAAAGGCGGTGATGGCAACAGGACTACAGTTCACGTTAAGTGTTGGCGATATTGATAACTTAAGTGTACTTAAATTTACAGGTGAAGAAGCGCTCTCATCAACCTATCAATATGACCTTCAGCTTGCCAGTCGTGATGCGCGTATTAGCGCTGAGCAGGTAGTTGATCAAGTGGTGCTGTTAAGCATATTTCAAGATGGTATCGTGCAACAGCGTATTCATGGCATTGCTTGCTCATTTGAGCGAGGCGATACAGGGCATCATCATACATATTACAGCCTTACGTTAGTACCTGCCTTACACCGCTTATCTTTACGTCATAATAGCCGGATTTTTCAACAAAAATCGGTGCCTGAGATTATCTCTTGTTTATTGGTTGAAATGGGCATTGATGATTTTGCATTTTCACTCTCAGGTACGTCTCAAAAACGCGAATATTGTGTGCAGTACAGAGAAACAGATCTCGATTTTATCCAGCGTTTAGGCGCTGAAGAGGGCATTTTTTATCACTTTACGCATAGCGTAGACAAGCACACGTTGATATTTAGTAATGACAGCCAAGTGCTCAGCACCTTAAAAGAGCCTGTGCTTTACAACGCATTAAGTAGTGGCGTTAGTAAGCGTCCTTTTGTGCGCTCTTTTTCTCAAAAAATGCAGATGCAACCTAGCTATGCGAGCCTTAAAGATCACAGTTTTAAAAAGCCTGCCTACAGTTTTTTACATCAGCAACAAGGGATTGAGATGGCGTATCAGCGCCCAAGTTATGAACATTATGATCACCCCGGTCGCTATAAAGATGACATTAATGGTAAAGCATTTACGCGTGTTCGTATCGAGCAATTACGCCGTGATTCAAATGTGGCCACGGCTGAAAGTAACGTGCCTCAATTACTCTCAGGTTTGAAGTTTGAATTACAAGATCATCCCGAGACCGCCATCAATCGTGATTGGTTATTGGTGTCGCTCACTCATGTGGGCACGCAGCCACAAGCGCTTGAAGAGTCAGGTGGCGAGGGCATGACCACTTACAATAATACCTTTGTGGCTATCCCCGGACATCGCCAATGGCGCAGCGTAAGTGAACATAAACCTCGCGTTGATGGGCCGCAAATTGCCATGGTGGTAGGGCCGGCAGGAGAAGAGATTTTTTGTGATGAATTTGGACGGGTTAAAATTCACTTTCCATGGGATCGCTATAACAACACCGACGAAAATGCCAGTTGCTGGGTACGCGTAAGCCAAGGTTGGGCGGGTGGCCAGTACGGCATGATGGCACTGCCACGCATTGGTCATGAAGTGATTGTGAGCTTTTTAGAGGGCGATCCCGACCAACCCATTATTACGGGGCGCAGTTACCATGCTGCTAACTTGCCACCTTATGGCTTGCCGGGAAACAAAACCAAAACAGTGTTACGTACCCAAACACATAAAGGCACGGGCTTTAATGAATTGAGCTTTGAAGATGAAAATGATCAGGAATTAATTTATCTCCATGCGGAAAAAGACCATCACGAAGATATTAACCACGATCAAAAATTAACCGTCGGCAATGACCGAAATAAACACATTGGTCGAGATCAACGTTTAAAAGTAGAGCAAGACGAGTCGAACGAAATTGGTCGCGACCAACGTCATAAAATTGGTCAAGACCAACACGTTGAAATTGGTCAAGATAAAAAAACAGTGGTGGGACGCCATTATCGACTCGAAGTAAAAGATCGCCGTCATGAATTTTCACGCGCCAATCATGATCTGGAAGTCGACGGTCACTATACGCAAAAAGTACAAGGTAAAACGATATTCGAATCCGCTGAAAGCGTTCTTATTCACACCAAAGAACTCACCTTAAACGGCTCTAAAAAAATAGTGATTCAAGGGCCGTCAGGAAAAATAACCATTGATTCTTCAGGCGTTACTATCGACGCACCAATAATCAAACTCAACGGTAAAGTGATTGTGGCCACGGGCAGTGTGTCTCCAATAACGTCGTTAAAAAGTGCCACAAACACCGGTAATGCTTTTGTGGATGAATGCAAAGATTGTGGGGAATAATATGTTTGGAGCTACACAGCAAGAAAAACAAAATCGCTTGGCGTCATTGCAAGCATTGCAACCCCAGTGGTTGCTTATTGATGGCGCCTCATGCCCCGAGCCACTCGCTTACGCAAAAGGCATAAGTATGGAGCACGACAGCGTATTTAATGTAAGCGATCAACATTTGGCCGACAACGGCCCTTGGTTGATCGCCGTAAACAATAACGTGGATTTAATGCGCCATTGTTTAACGGCCGATCCCCAAGGTTATGGGTGTTTGTGGTTTGACTCTACATTAACCAAATCGGCCTTAATTGGCCAATGGCAACAACGCATTTATGCCGAGTTACCCGATGGCACCGAAACGCGCTTTCGCAGCTACGATCCCCGAGTGTGCCATTTTTATTTAAACGGCAGCACTCTCGAGCGCCAAGCGGAATTTTTAGCGCCGTTCGAACGTTTTTTTTACGCCGATTTAAACCCTTATTTTGTCGCGTTGCGGTGGCCATGTTGGCAGGCGAAAACACCAGAGCAATACCAGCAACAATTTTTGGACATCGCCGAGGTTAATACATGAAAAGATGGACATTCACCGCACCAGAAATAACCCAAATAGAGCAACAACATGACCAAATCGATTTTTTGGCGTTGGTTTACGCTCGGATAAGTTGGGGCAACGCGCCCGCCACATGGGCGCAATGCGACGCGTTATTAACACAACAATGGGCGTTAGCGTTGAAGTACGAGATGCATAACATTGACGCGAAGAGATTATTTATACAAGCTTTATTTTATAAACCCGGCGGCGATAATCACCCTGATGGAATGGCCTGTTTAACATGCGCCAGTTCAGCTCGCTTTAGAGCCAGTGGTTTTTTAGCTTGGAGTCAAAAACACAACAGTAAGGATACAAATAATGGCGTGTAATACAGAGTGTGGGTGCAAGCCCGCGGTAATTATGCTGGTGTTTATTCCCGGTATCATGGGGTCGCGTTTAAAAAATACCGAAACAGGGGATTCCATATGGGACCCAACGGCCGGAGGTGGTTTTCATGAATCGAGTGCGATGGCAAGCGCGAAAGAAAAACGAAAACAAGAATTGGTTCAAATGCAAAGTTTAGACGATGACAGCGTGTTTGAGGGGCTATCAAAGTGGTTTTCTCGTAATGTAGACTTCAAGGTGAGTTTTGCTTATGCGACAGAAATAGTGCCCCAGGTGGCCCGTAAATTATGGAGGATCCCTCGCATTAAAGACTGGGTTTTTTCCGGGCCAAAAGGACGTAAAAAATTAATCTCAAATGAGGATGAAAAAGATGCCTATGGCCGTCAAGAAGATTTAACCTCGGTGGATGAAGGCACGGAAGCTTATTTTAAAATGTATACCTCGGTGTCATCTCAGCAAATAGCAGAGAAGACGTTTCGAGGTTGGGGCAGTGTACTGTGGGCAAGTTACGGTGGATTTCTTAAGTGGCTACAGGGCTGTGAATGGGATTTTAAAGCCGACTACCCGGGTTCGTCGTTTCCAGTGTATGCCGTTGGCTATAACTGGATGTTAAGTAATCGTGTGGCCGGCGATCGCATTAAGGACAAAATACATGGGTTTGTTGCGGAGGCGGTTTCCGAAGGCGCGGATAAAAATAACATTAAAATCATTTTAATTACCCACTCCATGGGCGGTTTTGCCGCGCGTTCGGCGGTGATACTTTCGGGATTAAAAGATGAAATAGAGCTGGTGATCCACGGCGCAATGCCGACCGATGGTGCGCCGCAACTCTACCAAGAGTTTCGTACGGGCTCTACGGGCGCCTCTAAATTGGTGCTGGGTAAAAACGCGGCAGACACCACAGCGGTTGCGGGGTTTTGCCAAGGTGGGTTGGAACTTTTGCCTAATCATGCCTATAAAATGAAGAGCGACTCAGAGATGAAATGCGGTAAAGCAAGTCATGAATGGTTGTATTACAATAATGGAGTCGGAGCGAATAAATTATTGCCGGTGGAATATGGCGACAAAATTTATGATTTTTATCGGCACTTTGATCGCTGGTATTCCATGGTGCAACCGGCTTTACTGGCCCCCGAAATGAAAGCGGAAGAGCTCACGAAGGATAAGTTGGATTTCTATACAGAAGAGTTCAATAAGCGAATTGACGATTGCAAAGAGTATCATAAAGCCTTAGCGGGAGATTATTTTCCCACCACCATTGTGCTTTATAGCACCAGCGATAAATCTCACGATTGCAGTGTGTGGCAGGGGGGCAATAACTTGGACGAACAGCCCGTCGAAAGTTGGAAAACCATTAGCAACGAAAACAACGATTGGTTTTTTGGTGACGGCACCGTAACATTAATGGCCAGTGACGCCGAAATAAAGCGCGCTAGGCAAATAAAACAACGACAACGCGAAGCCTTGGTGAGTCATCAATTCATGCCTCCAATGACGGTAGCGGTAGAGAAATATACTTTAGGCGCTAAGTTAGTCGATGGCGATGGCACGGTAAACGCCGGCGCGGGAGAAGGCCTGCCAATAGATAAGGTTCGCGCTATTGCAATTGAGGCGACCGAGGAACACCAAGATTTTTATAATTGCCCAAAAGTTCGAACATTAGTGGTAGACCAAATTAAAGCGGCGCTACCTGACATTCACGACAAAATAACAAGGTGCTAACATGCCAATATGGAAACATATCATTAATCGTTTTGGGCTTTGCCTATTATTAATCACCCCTGGAGTCAATGCTATGAGCAGTAAACCCGATTTGAATACCCTTGAACTTAGTTTTCGTCAAAATTGTGCCGGGCGTTATCAATTGGAACTGCCGGCGGACATGCGACAAGTTAAAGGCTCTTTTGGCTTACCTGAAATCGGTTTTAACGTATACGCCCCTGATAGCAATAACCATGACGATGGTGTTTTTCGTGGTGATAACCGCCTTGCGCGCTGGTTAAGTTATATTGAAGCAAAGCGAACAGAAAGAAAAAGTATTAAGGCGCATTATGTACTGCAAGATACCAAAGGCGACTCGCCATTAAAAACCGTGGTTTATTACGCTGACATTCGAGAACTGATGGTGGATAAGAATGCCATGCATACCTATAAAAGTTTTTTCTTTAAAGACTTTCCTCAGCAAAATATGGGCTTAACCATGAGCCCGGGATTAGGGCGAGGTAAGTTTGAACGCAGTGACTCGCAGTACAAGCAAAAATTTAGCCAGCAACTTAAAGTAATGCAAGGGAAGGCCGAACAGGTGCATTATGTGCCCTGGCCACACACTCGTTTAGGATTGTGCCTTGACGATGAATTGGTGTTTGAACAGGCGCAACCGAGCAGTATAGAAAGGTACTTAGTCAAATTTTATAATGGCAAAAATACGCGGATGAATATTAGAGTAAGAAGTCATAGTAAAAACTCAGACGATTACATTGCGAAGGGAATAAAAGAGGCCTCGGGCTTGTTGTCTATTTTTGCCAGTACCAACATGAAGGTGGCGGGGCGAGAAGGGAAACTGTTCATCAGTGATGGATATCTCCCTGGTAGCTCTGATTTTCGTTGGTTTAGCACGGACACGAAATCCGACAGTATTCGTTTTGCTCACATCGAAATTGATGGCGATGTAGACATTAACGATTACCCTGAATTAAAAGGATTAAACGGCACAGAAGTTGTGTACGGTTTCCTTAAAGGCGTGACCATACGCCCCAATGGCATGATGGGCGTAACTAAGTAGTGAAGAGTTAAGTAACGTGGCGAAATAGGGAAGGAAGGTGGCCGAGTTAACCCAATCGGCCTCGACACCGGGAAGTGACGCGTGACGGATATGTTTTTTACGCCGATTTAAACCCTTATTTTGTCGCGTTGCGGTGGCCATGTTGGCAGGCGAAAACACCAGAGCAATACCAGCAACAATTTTTGGACATCGCTGAGGTTAATACATGAAAAGATGGACATTCACCGCACCAGAAATAACCCAAATAGAGCAACAACATGACCAAATCGATTTTTTGGCGTTGGTTTACGCTCGGATAAGTTGGGGCAACGCGCCCGCCACATGGGCGGAATGCGACGCGTTATTAACACAACAATGGGCGTTAGCGTTGAAGTACGAGATGCATAACATTGACGCGAAGAGATTATTTATACAAGCTTTATTTTATAAACCCGGCGGCGATAATCACCCTGATGGAATGGCCTGTTTAACATCCGCCAGTTCAGCTCGCTTTAGAGCCAGTGGTTTTTTAGCTTGGAGTCAAAAACACAACAGTAAGGATACAAATAATGGCGTGTAATACAGAGTGTGGGTGCAAGCCCGCGGTAATTATGCTGGTGTTTATTCCCGGTATCATGGGATCGCGTTTAAAAAACACCAAAACTGGGGATTCCATATGGGACCCAATGGCCGGAGGTGGTTTTCATGAATCGAGTGCGATGGCAAGCGTGAAAGAAAAACGAAAACAAGAATTGGTTCAAATGCAAAGTTTAGACGATGACAGCGTGTTTGAGGGGCTATCAAAGTGGTTTTCTCGTAATGTAGACTTCAAGGTGAGTTTTGCTTATGCGACAGAAATAGTGCCCCAGGTGGCCCGTAAATTATGGAGGATCCCTCGCATTAAAGACTGGGTTTTTTCCGGGCCAAAAGGACGTAAAAAATTAATCTCAAATGAGTATAAAAAAGATGCCTATGGCCGTCAAGACGATTTAACCTCGGTGGATGAAGGCGATGAAGATTATTTTAAAATGTATACCTCGGTGTCATCTCAGCAAATAGCAGAGAAGACGTTTCGAGGTTGGGGCAGTGTACTGTGGGCAAGTTACGGTGGATTTCTTAAGTGGCTACAGGGCTGTGAATGGGATTTTAAAGCCGACTATCCGGGTTCGTCGTTTCCAGTGTATGCCGTTGGCTATAACTGGATGTTAAGTAATCGTGTGGCCGGCGATCGCATTAAGGACAAAATACATGGGTTTGTTGCGGAGGCGGTTTCCGAAGGCGCGGATAAAAATAACATTAAAATCATTTTAATTACCCACTCCATGGGCGGTTTTGCCGCGCGTTCGGCGGTGATACTTTCGGGATTAAAAGATGAAATAGAGCTGGTGATCCACGGCGCAATGCCGACCGATGGTGCGCCGCAACTCTACCAAGAGTTTCGTGCGGGCTCTACGGGCGCCTCTAAATTGGTGCTGGGTAAAAACGCGGCAGACACCACAGCGGTTGCGGGGTTTTGCCAAGGTGGGTTGGAACTTTTGCCTAATCATGCCTATAAAATGAAGAGCGACTCAGAGATGAAATGCGGTAAAGCAAGTCATGAATGGTTGTATTACAATAATGGAGTCGGAGCGAATAAATTATTGCCGGTGGAATATGGCGACAAAATTTATGATTTTTATCGGCACTTTGATCGCTGGTATTCCATGGTGCAACCGGCTTTACTGGCCCCCGAAATGAAAGCGGAAGAGCTCACGAAGGATAAGTTAGGGAAGTATGTATTAGAGTTCAATAAACGAATTGAAGATTGCAAAGAGTATCATAAAGCCTTAGCGGGAGATTATTTTTCCACCACCATTGTGCTTTATAGCACCAGCGATAAATCTCACGATTGCAGTGTGTGGCATGGGGGCAATAACTTGGGCGAACAGCCCGTCGAAAGTTGGAAAACCATTAGCAACGAAAACAACGATTGGTTTTTTGGTGACGGCACCGTAACATTAATGGCCAGTGACGCTGAAATAAAGCGCGCTAGGCAAATAAAACAACGACAACGCGAAGCCTTGGTGAGTCATCAATTCATGCCTCCAATGACGGTAGCGGTAGAGAAATATACTTTAGGCGCTAAGTTAGTCGATGGCGATGGCACGGTAAACGCCGGCGCGGGAGAAGGCCTGCCAATAGATAAGGTTCGCGCTATTGCAATTGAGGCGACCGAGGAACACCAAGATTTTTATAATTGCCCAAAAGTTCGAACATTAGTGGTAGACCAAATTAAAGCAGCGCTACCTGACATTCACGACAAAATAACAAGGTGCTAACATGCCAATATGGAAACACATCATTAATCGTTTTGGGCTTTGCCTATTATTAATCACCCCTGGAGTCAATGCTATGAGCAGTAAACCCGATTTGAATACCCTTGAACTTAGTTTTCGTCAAAATTGTGCCGGGCGTTATCAATTGGAACTGCCGGCGGACATGCAACAAGTTGTAGGCTCTTTTGGCTTGCCTGAAATCGGTTTTAACGTATACGCCCCTGATAGCAATAACCATGACGATGGTGTTTTTCGTGGTGATAACCGCCTTGCGCGCTGGTTAAGTTATATTGAAGCAAAGCGAACAGAAAGAAAAAGTATTAAGGCGCATTATGTACTGCAAGATACCAAAGGCGACTCGCCATTAAAAACCGTGGTTTATTACGCCGATAATCGAGAAGTGATGGTGGATAAGAATGCCATGCATGATTATAACAGTTTTTTCTTTAAAGACTTTCCTCAGCAACACATGGGCTTAACCATGAGCCCGGGTTTAGGGCGAGGAATGTTTGAACGCAGTGACTCGCAGTACAAGCAAAAATTTAGCCAGCAACTTAAAGTAATGCAAGGGAAGGCCGAGCAGGTGCATTATGCGGCCTGGCCACACACTCGTTTAGGATTGTGCCTTGACGATGAATTGGTGTTTGAACAGGCGCAACCGAGCAGTAGAGAAGCTTACTTAGTCAAATTTTATAATGGCAAAAATACGCGAATGAATATTGATGTAACGAGTTATGGTAAAAACTCAGACGATTACATTGCGAAGGGAATAAAAGAGGCCTCGGGATTGTTGTCTTTTTTTGCCAGTACCAACATGAAGGTGGCGGGGCGAGAAGGGAAACTGTTCATCAGTGATGGAGACCGCCCAGGTAGCTCTGATTTTCGTTGGTTTAGCACGGACACGAAATCCGACAGTATTCGTTTTGCTCACATCGAAATTGATGGCGATGTAAACATTAACGATTACCCTGAATTAAAAGGATTAAACGGCACAGAAGTTGTGTACGGTTTCCTTAAAGGCGTGACCATACGTCCCAATGGCATGATGGGCGTAACTAAGTAGTGAAGAGTTAAGTAACGTGGCGAAATAGGGGAGTACTGTTCGTGCTTCCCCATATAAATACACGCATTAATATGGATATTATTTAGGTGGAATACATATGACTACAAATTTTATTCGCAAGGGCGATAAAACAACAACGGGAGGCGTTGTTTTAGAAGGTTCCAGTGGAATGTCTATTTTAGGTAGTGGCTCCACGACCGTTGGCATGATAGCCAGTTGCCCTGTTTGTAAGATTGGCAAGGGAGCGATTGTGGCGGTGCAAACCAGTAATATCATCATTAATGGTGCTCAGTCTGCATTGGATGGGGATATTGTCTCTTGCGGTTGTCCTTATGGTAGCAATAAAGTCATAGCCTCAAATAATGCTGTGAGCTTATCTTTTGATGCTCCAACAATGACTCCAAATAATTCAGCCACCTCTATTACGCAGAAGATTAATGCTATGTATGGAGATGTAGCGAAAACATTTTAAAATATTTTTGATGTGGGAGGACCCGCAATTATTAAAGAAAATAAAGAATAACAACAGTCAAAAAATTACAGCTAGCAGTTCTGGCTATTGGATATATAAGTGGTCATGGTGTTTACACTATGACTGTTAACGGTAACGTTAAGGGTAACGTTAAGGGCAACGTTAAGGGTAACGTTAAGGGCAACGTTAAGGGTAACGTTAAGGGGGAAGATGTATCTATTTCAGCCTTTGTTTTTGTACATATTAAAAATTCTCCACTTCTTCTTCCCCCTGGTAGCTCATTTTCAAGTGCTGGTACTGTTAAACTCATCGTTGATAGGAACATGCTAGAAGAGGTTATTTTAAAGAATGATGGACATTCACCGCACCAGAAATAACCCAAATAGAGCAACAACATGACCAAATCGATTTTTTGGCGTTGGTTTACGCTCGGATAAGTTGGGGCAACGCGCCCGCTACATGGGCGCAATGCGACGCGTTATTAACACAACAATGGGCGTTAGCCACGCAGTATGATATCGACGACTACGACGCGCAGTTGTTGTTTATCGAAGCCTTGTTTTATTACCCCAAAGGGGGAGAACAGGCCGAAGGTGTTGAGTGTTTAATGGCGAGCAGTTCCGCTCGATTTAAAACGAATATTTTCTTAACATGGTGCAAAAAAAACGCCGAGGAGCAAAATTATGGTCTGTAGTTCAGAGTGTGGCTGCAAAGCGAAGATCACAATGCTGGTGTTTATTCCCGGCATCATGGGGTCGCGTTTAAAAAATGAAGAGTCGAGTGACATTGTGTGGGACCCCGCCCCTGGAAAGGGCTGGTATGACAGCAGCCAAATGGCCAGTGTTAAGGCTCGGCGCGAAAAAGAATTAACTCAGCTGCAGAGTGTCGACGACGGCGGCGTGTTTAATTTGCTAAAGCACGCCTACAACATCGCCAGTGATGCGGTGGATTATGCCGTGGTTTATGTGGCTGAAATACCGAGGAAAAGTTGGCGTAATGTCAGTGGTGTTGTCAGCTCGATGTTCCATTATACTTTCTTATCGGCCAAAGAACGTAAAGCAGAGCTGGCCAATGACGATAAGGAAGATGCCTTTTACCGTAAAAAAAATTTTTTGTCGGTGGATGAAGGCACGGATAAGTATTTTTGCCAGAAGACCTCAGTGCCTAAATCTCAAGTTGAAGAAAAACGAACACGTGGTTGGGGCACTGTGCTGTGGGGCAGTTATGGTGAATATCTAAAATCGTTGCAAAACAACGAACAGTTGTTTCAAAACGGTTGCACGGGCGCGTCGTTTCCGGTGTACGCCATAGGTTACAACTGGATGGAAAGTAATCAAGCGTCAGGAGAGCACATTAAAACAAAAATCGACGAGTTTAAGGAGACGCTCGCCAAGGAAAACCCGGATGGTATCCTCAAAAGTGACATAGAAGTGATATTAATTACCCATTCCATGGGTGGTTTTGTAGCGCGCTCGGCGGTGAAACTCTCGGGAATAGAAAGCGAAATTGCGTATGTGATCCACGGCGCAATGCCAACAACAGGGTGCCCTAAAACCTACCAGCAATTAAGAACCGGAGACCAAAGCATGGCCAAACTGGTTTTAGGTATTAATGCGGCTGAAATGACCGCTGTGGTTGGTTTTTGCCAAGGAGCACTGGAGCTGTTGCCGAATAAAGATTACACCATGGCAGATAAAACCACGCAATGGTTATATTACAACAATGGCGAAGGCGAAAATAAGCCGCTACCAGTGGCGTGTGGTAAGAATATTTATGATTTTTATTGCCAGTTCAATCGCTGGTACTCCATGATCCAACCCGCGTTATTGGCCCCAGAAGTGATGGCAGATCCGTCAAAAACAAACCAGTTTGATGAATATAAAAAAGCTTATATCAAAAGAATCGATGAATGCGAAAATTACCACCAAGCCTTTAAAGTCGCGGGTGATTATCATAACACCACCACGGCCATTTTCAGTACCAACACAGATAATAAAGCGCTCGACGCTTGTGTTTGGCATGGCGGTAATAAGCTCGACGCCAACAAAGTCGAAAGTTGGCAGGTCACCGACCATGAAAACAAGAGCTGGTTTGGTGATGGCACCGTTGAGCTCGTGGTCAGTAAAGCCGATAAAAAAATAAGTGACAGCGGTGGACGGGTTAATTCAGACTCCTACACTTTAGGAGAACCACAAATACCGGGGGATGGCACGGTGCATATGGGCCTTGGAGAGAATATGCCGATAATAGTAAACAAAGAGCCCATAGACGCCACAGAAGATCACCAAAATTTTTATAATTGCCCCAAAGTGCGCACTCAAGTTAACGGATTCATTCAAGCTTGTATCGAAGATTTAAATAAAAAGCGAGATTAACATGATGATATGGAAACAAATGTTTTTTTGTCTTGGCCTCGGCCTATTATTCACCCCACCTGGAGTTCATGCCATGAGCAGCAAACCCGAATTAAATACGTTAAACCTTAGTTTTCGTCAAAATTGCGCGGGGCGTTATCAATTGGAACTGCCGACGGACATGCAGCAAGTGAAAGGCTCGTTTGGCTTGCCAGACATTGGTTTTACCGTTTCCGCAAAAAATAAACAAAACAAATACAAGGGCATTTTTCGTGGCAAAGATCGCCTAACGCGTTGGTTGGCCACAGTAGAAGCGAAACGTTTTGATGATGAAAAAGGCCGCAGTGTGACTAAATATGTACTCAAGGAAGTGGACACGCAAAAACCACTCAAAACCGTGGTGTATTATTCGGATGACAGAAAACTAATGCGAGATGAGAATGCAAGCCATTCCTATAATAGTTTTTTCTTTAAAGATTTTCCCGAACAGCAATTGGGCTTAACCATATCAGGGGGGGGGGTAGACAATGTTTTTTTCGACCGCAGCGACACCAAATACCAGCAACATTTTCGCCAAAAACTCGAGATCATGCAAGGCAAGGCGCAGCAGGTGCATTATGCGGCCTGGCCGCACAATCGTTTAGGCTTGTGTATCAATGATGAGCTGATTTTTGAACAAAACACCGCGAGCAGTCAAGAGAATTACATTGTGAAATTTTATAATGGCAAAAATTCGCGTATTCAGTTCGATGTAACCAGTTACGGCAAAAACGCCGACAATTACATCGCTGAACAAATAAAACACTCGTCGGGCTTGTTGTCTTTTTTTGCCAGTACCAATATGAAGGTGGCAGGGCGCAAAGGCAAATTGATTATTGGCGATGGTGAATACGCGGGCACCACTGAATTTCGTTGGTTTAGCACGGATACGAAGTCCGACAGTATTCGTTTTTCGCATATTGCGATTAAAGGGGATATCGACATGGAAGACTACCCAGAGCTGGGCGGCGTAAATGGCAATGGCACCAGCTTGGTATATGGCATATTGCGCGCCATCACCATTCGCCCCAATGGCATGATGGGCGTAACTAAGTAGTGAAGAGTTAAGTAACGTGGCGAAATAGGGAAGGAAGGTGGCCGAGTTAACCCAATCGGCCTCGACACCGGGAAGTGACGCGTGACGGATATGTTTTTTACGCCGATTTAAACCCTTATTTTGTTGCGTTGCGGTGGCCATGTTGGCAGGCGAAAACACCAGAGCAATACCAGCAACAATTTTTGGACATCGCCGAGGTTAATACATGAAAAGATGGACATTCACCGCACCAGAAATAACCCAAATAGAGCAACAACATGACCAAATCGATTTTTTGGCGTTGGTTTACGCTCGGATAAGTTGGGGCAACGCGCCCGCCACATGGGCGCAATGCGACGCGTTATTAACACAACAATGGGCGTTAGCCACGCAGTATGATATCGACGACTACGACGCGCAGTTGTTGTTTATCGAAGCCTTGTTTTATTACCCCAAAGGGGGAGAACAGGCCGAAGGTGTTGAGTGTTTAATGGCGAGCAGTTCCGCTTGATGACCGTTGCAGCCATAGATAGCCTTGTTCACCATGCAAATATTTATAAAATAGAAGGAGAGAGTTACCGTAAAAAACAAGCGTTAAAATCAAACCAAGAAATCGGCCAAGTTAATTGACGCCGATCGGCCAAAGTAGTTGACGTCTGATACCATGAAAGCCAATTAAAGAATAGTAAGTATTTAGAGGCTTACAAAGATTCACCTTATGATCTAGAAATGGCGAAAGGTGCAGGACAGCTTGATTACCGAACTTTTGATTTATCTGTTCTTGAGTATTATCGCAATGATCCCCGCTATTCATATGAGACTGATTCTATTCATGGCTCAATATCAATTGAAGATGAATACTTCCAGTCGAAATCTGTTCCTGAAAGCGATCAAATTCTTCTAAAAACATTTGGCTTTGCTTACGATAGTGACTACTCACGATATGTTGCTGTTTTTCTAAGGTATTTATCGGGTTTAAGTAGCGAACATCAAAAGGTTTGGGCTGCTAAAGAAATTAAAGGAGAGATTAAATTACATCCGGACTACTACGCTACAAGCATACAAGCATACAAGGGTCTTGGGGTACTAGGATGTCAATTTTTCAAGCGTTTGTGGAAGAGCTAGAAATAATAAATAAAATGAGTGAACTCATTGGGAAACCACAATTTTTTAGAAACTCATATTTGCAAGAAAGACCTGTTAAGTTTGGTTTTTTACTAAGGCCAACTGAATCTGAATTTAATAATTTTGTTTTATTGCTAGACAAAATGATGTCCGACAATATAAATAAAAAATTCTTTGAAAAGGACGTCCCAGTTGAATCTGAAGAAGAAAGAGCGGATGGTAAAATTGTTGTTAGATCTATGGGCACAATACAAATATTTGAAGCCTGGGTTAATAAGTATTTTCGACCTCAAGATCCCAAATCAATCAACGACATGTTTTCTACTTTTAGGAAAGTCAGAAAGTTACGCCAAAAACCTGCACATAGAATAAATGCAAATGTATTTGATCAAGAAATCTTTAAGCAACAAAGGCAATTAGTTATTGATGCTTATGACAGTGTAAGGACTCTACGAATGATTCTTGCCAATCATCCCGATATTAGAAGAAATCCACCAGATATTAGTGAAAGGCTATTTAAAGGTGAAATTTGTGATATGTGATAAAAAATTTGTCCGTTTTTTCGGGGGGAAATCACGTTATACAAAACTTCACTTTTGAGCTATTCATCATGGAGCATTGTAATTAAAGAGATATGCACCTATGGAATGCGGATATCTCTTTACTGTAGAGTTTATGGTTTATTAAATAAAATTATAAACTCTTTATAAGTGTTATTTCTCAAAAACCTTTCTAAAGTTAGCGATGTTCTACTTCTAAAATAACCCAGTCCTTTTTTCTTAGCCGTAAATGTCTTCCCGCTTTTCCATGCCTCGTAATACGATAGGTACATTGGTGTATAAATAGGATGAACGTCACGACCATGGCCTGTTAATATGTAATTTGGTCTTGTACCAGTAAAATCTGCTCGTCCCATCGTTGCAACTTCATCAAAATATGTGGTAGCCATCATGATTGCATCCATTTTTCCTTTTGAAAACTCACCTTCCGCATTACTATACTTTTCCCAAAATTCTAATGCTTGTGCTCCATCTCGTAATACAGTTAAAAACATTGCTGCCATAACTGATGCCGTAAATGCCTTAAGATTTAATTTTGTGCTCTTATCTATTGTCTTTAGGGTATGACAGGCGTATTGATCGGTTTTGTGAAAATTATATAATTTTTCATCTGGCATCGAATTATTATTATTAAACGCTACTTCAATAGCTACCTTTACGCCTGTTTTCTTCCAAAGTTTGGAAGTAGGGGCATAACCAAAAGCATCTCGCAGAGATGAAAAAAGCTTGTCTTTACCTGTTTCAACTGCTTTGTTTGAGTCATAAGCACGGTAAAAGTCTTTTGCTTGTTCAATATCGTCAACAAAGTAAACGGAGCAAATTAAGTTCGGTGGCGCATCAAGCATATCATTATCCCACAGATAACTACGGGTATGCCCATCTAGTTTCATTTTTTCAAACATATCATCAAGAACCATATTCAATACTTCTTCCGCGGTTAGTGCAAGAGTGTCAATGGTTTCATCTATTAGTAACGCAATAGACACAACTGTGTGCGCTGGGTGGGGGTGGCGTAGATGGCCTTTACCTTTGTTTGCTTTTAGGGCTCGTGCTACAGTATCACGTTGGACAGGGTTGTCTGGAATAGGTAAAAACTTTTCTGTGGGGAGTATTATAATGGCAGGAGTTTGATGCGAATGCATCAAATGGCTGATAGACATATATTTATTCCTTTTTACAATTGATCTATGCAATTGATTTTTATGCTGTCCACATTTCTTTTACAAGGCTCGACAGTAATTGACCTTGAATTTCAAACAGATTTTCTTTAATAACATATTCATTGTCAAGAAATTATCGAAATGTTTTTGTGTCTTTTGTAACAAGGCATTTAAACGGACTAAAACTGTGGGGTAGCACATTATAGCCCATAGTTTTAGTCAGCTTAGTATGGCGTTGAGGCTGTAGAATTTATCCCAAAAGAGCGTTTCACGCTCTTTTTCCAATTAAGTTTTATTGTATATAAAACGTACTTATTTGTATTGGTCGTCTGTGATCTAATAGATATTATTCGCTCAGAGTTAAATGTGATGGCTAATTATAAACCTGATATGTCCTGTCAAAGTAAATCCATTCCTATTGATTTTTCACGACAAATTATACCTGGTACGTTTGAATATGCACTGTCTCATATTGTTGATAATCATCTCGATTTAAGCACTTTTGATAGCTGGTACAATAATGATCGTCGTGGAGCGGCTGCCTATCCGCCTCAATAAACCAATTTACCACTTAACTTCACCCTTCTATCACAAAAATATAATCATTTATTGAATATCAAGTATATGTGAATTACAGTGGTTTTTTTCACTAAAGAGAGTTGGGAATTAGTTGTTCTAGGGTCTCGTTAGTTTTCCAGTAATTGATCTCTTAGTTCAAGAGCAAAGGATTATAAGTGAAGGTAACTTTCCACGAAAAAGTAAAACCATCTGACCTTCCTAAAGATGCGATAGCAAATACGTATATATCATTTATGAGCATAAGCGATGTAAATGCCTGTGCCAAAGAGCTTTTATTAGAAATATCAGATACATCGTGGATCAATGCACTGAGTCCAGTAGCAAAAATGTCGTATGAATCTACAGCTAAAGAAACAATTCATAAGTTAGTTGAAATATTCAAATCAGTTGATAATCAAGTTACGAAAGATTTTGGTGAATTTATGATTTCAATGGGTTCTGGTCATTATTTGAAGGATAAACATAACCATGTTGTTTTACCATTGTCAGAACTATGGAAGGAAAAAATATCTAATAATCATGGTTTTGATTTTCATACTCTAAGTCCTAGTTTAAAGTTTTCGTTTGGTGAAGCTAAGTACGTGAGTACAGGTAATTCATATACCACAGCTGCAGAACAGGTGCATAGGTTTTCCAAAGAAGGAAAAGATAAAAGGGATGCTGTACATCTATTACACTTTGCAGATCCAATTGCTATAACCAACTTAAATCAAGATAGAAAGGGATATATATTGGCTTTTTCGATCAACTCAAATGATTACGAGAAAATTTTAAAAAATGCACTAAATAATGTAGATGTAAAATCGCTTACAAAACGTTGTGATGAGCTTTATATTATTGGAGTGAAAGCATGATACCCGTAGACTTAATTAATACAAAAGAGCCTGGAAAGCTTCTTAAAAATGTGTTGTTGAAAATACATGATAACGGGCCTATACAACCACGAGACTTAGAAATATTATCATACTTAAAATACTTCCACTTTAATGTTTTTTCAGTAGAAGAACCAAGGATAATGTATCTTCTTGGCTTGTTTTATAAAGTTTCAGCGCCTCAGGATCTTTTATCTTTTTCATATTCAATATTTTCTAATTCAATAAAAAATGAGACTGGGCATGAATTTACACCTGTTCAGGCGAGTATACGTAACAATATTATAAACAATAGGTATTTTTCATTTTCAGCCCCCACAAGTGCGGGGAAATCATATCTTTTCAGAGAACTTATTTATAAAGAATTAAATGACATAGTTATTGTAGTTCCTTCGAGAGCGTTAATCGCGGAATATATTTTAACTATAAGAGAAATGCTTTTAGATAGAAAAGATATCTTAATTCTGCAATTTATTGATAGTGTAAATATATTAAAAACTAGTCGTAAGATATTTGTTGTTACTCCGGAAAGAGCTTCCGATATACTTAAACACCCAGAAAAATATAACCCTTCCCTTTTTCTTTTTGATGAGGCTCAAATTTCGGAAGAAAAAATAAGAGGGGTTAGCTTTGATTCTTTCGTAAGACGAGCAGATAAAGCATTCCCTAAAGCAAAAAAAGTATTTGCACACCCATTTATAAAAAATCCAGAAGCACAATTAGCCAAACATTCTTTCAAAGAAAGCAGTTCTTCCATTGCCTATCAGCAAAATACAGTAGGAAAAATATTTCTTGGTTACGACTCAAATAAAGGTAAATTTGAATTATTTTCTCCTTTTGTAAAGGATGCTCATTTATTGAAAAATAAACTAGCTTTCAATAAAGATATTCTTGAGGAAAAAATAAAAAATGGTGGTAGTGCACTCATTTATATTTCTAAATCGTCTATATATGACAAAAGTTTCGAGACGGATTTTGAATTATATATAGGATATTGTGATGAACTCACTGACCCTATCGCACTTGAGATAATTGATGAAATAGAAGATTTAATTGGAGCAAAAGAAAGACGCTCTGAGTTGATAACGCTCATGAGAAAAGGCGTGGTAATCCATCATGGCTCAGTGCCGTTAGTTGTTAGGTTCTTAATTGAAAAGTTTACTAACTTGGGATTTGCCAAAATATGTTTTGCAACATCGACTCTGGCCCAGGGGGTGAATATGCCTTTTGATATCGTTTGGATTGAAAATATTAGGTTTAGTGGATCAAAAGAAGATCAGACGCTAGGTATTAAAAACTTAATTGGCCGCGCTGGTCGTAGTACAAATAAAAAAAACTGTTTTGATTTTGGTTTTGTAGTTGTGAAGAATATTAAAAACTTTGTTGGTAAGCTTAATTGCGAATCGACTTTATCTGTAGAATCTCAACTGGATCAAAGTTTAAGTAATGTTGCTGACGATCTAAAAGAGTTCATTGATGCAATTAAAAACAATTCAATTAATGAAGAATATGGATTGCCAAGATCAAAAACAGATAGATTGAAGTCAGAAAAAGCTCATCAAAGTTTAAAAATAATCTTAGACTTTCTATTTGTTGATGGGAAAATAATGACGGGGGAGTATTATCGTAAATTAAATAAAAAACAGAAGAGTAAATTAAAAAACTCTCTTGCTGAAGTGTTTGAACTATCACTTGGAAGAAAGCTATATATAGGTGAGAAAACCGTTTTATCAGCGTCTATTACAATTTTACTATGGCAAATTCAAGGAAAAACATTTAAAGAGCTATTAGGATTTAGGTATAGTTATTTAACTAATCAAAGTAAGCAGAGAGAGCTTAGACGAAACGTGAAAAATGGAGAGCTGACATCCGAACAAGCCCAAAGAAAAATTGATGGGTTATCTATTACTTATTCTGCCATACCTTATTCGTTACCAAATTCAAAATTAAAATCATCATTGCCTTCGCGATTTAAAGGGAAAAAGATGGGGAAATTTAATTATGATTTAGTGGTTTATGATACCTATGACTTTTTAGATAAAGTCATATCTTTTTCTTTATCTGATTTATATACGGCCGCTTTTGACCAATACTTCATTAAAACTGGTGATTATAGATCTAAGATGATGGTTAACTATTTTAAATATGGTACAAATGAAGAAGTGGAAATTTGGTTAATGAGATACGGGTTTTCAATTGAAGACGCTGAAGTTATAAAGCCATTCGTAGAGAGTATTAGCGAGGATGAAATAGTTTTTTTAGAATCAATACATGAAAGTAAAAACAAAAATATAAAAATAAAAGTTGAACATTATATTTAATTTAAATTAATGGGTGAGCCTAATCGCATGATTATTGGTTGCAAAGAGAAAAGGTGCCTGCATTACTAACTGTTTATGTGAGTGTATGTGCCACATCAAAATATTATTCACATAGAGAAAGTTATGCCAAACTGTATGGAACGAAATCCGGTCAAATCCATGATTATTTATACGTTGGCTGTAATGGGTTCAACTTTGGTCTTTTAAAATTTTATTTTGGATAGAAATAAAGTTAACTTATATAAAGCACAGGTAAGTAATGAACAAGCAGTTAACCGAGCGTTAGAAGTAAAAGTCAGTGTTCTTGAATTAAAGATATCTGAAGTTTCAGATGCAAATAAACAACATTCTGGTGGGAGAGCCTAAGTTAAGTTCGATATGTAAATTCTCTGATAGTTTTATAAAAGATCAATCATTCACTGACACTTTAACTTAAGTGACAATTGGCGTGCTAAATATATCCATCAGCAGAAATATATTTACTAGGAAAAGAAGGGGAAGAAATAAGTAATGTAAGGCCCGGAAGTTCATGGCAATATAGTTAGAAAGGTAAAAATTATAAGATTATTCTTAATATAGCCGAATGGATTGGCAATGAACTTCAGTTTCGGAGCTAGAAATCAAGTAAACACATTCAAAGATCTGATATGGGAGATTGTATATTTACACCCTCCTGCTTGTGGCAAAAGCATCTTGGTAAGTTAAATTGCATAGCACTTAATACATCATGCTTCAGGTAAGTACTCTACAAGATCTTCAACCTTACATTCAAAATAAGCACATAGCTTGTCGATGTTTTCAGAATTGGTGTTATAGCCTTTTTTATTCACCATTTTTGACAACGTCATACGGTTAACATTACAGGCTTTCGCTACTTCAACCAGAGTAATATGCCTATCTTCTTTAAATGATTTTTCTGCAATTAACTCTCTCAATTTAAAACGAAGCATACTGTACCTTTTAGAATGTGTAGTAACTAGTCAGATGAAATTCAGACATTAATAGTTAATATTAACTTAGCTTTTCAGCTACGTCGAGCTTACTTCGTTATCTTTTAGATAACGTTCTCATTATGGTTGTACAACAATATAAATGATAATTTAAAGTATCACTTGATTATTTTTATAATCGGGCCTATTGTTTAATTAAGTTATCAAATGATAACTTAATTAATCGCATTATAAGTCTGGAGGTTCATTATGGAAAATACCTACTTAACAACCGAGCAACTTGCGGAGCGTATTCATTACACTGCAAGAACTATTAGAAATGAATTAATTGATAGTTGCTTATTCGAAGGGAAGCATTATATTCGCCCATTTGGTCGTCGTAAAATATTGTTCATTTGGGAAAATATTGAGAATGAGATGCTTGCTAATAATGACGACTCAATTGCATTAGCATCTTAAGGGGGGACTTATGGCAAAATTATCAGTAAGAAAACCCACTAATAACCTTTATTTCGATTTCATTCATCAAGGCATGAGGTATCGAGAGCAAACAGAGTTACTCGACAGTAAAGCCAACCGCCGTTTGCTACAAAAAAAACTGGATATTTTAAATGCAGAATTGATAACGGGCACTTTTGATTATGTAAACAGTTTTCCGGAGAGCAAAATAGCAAGGCGTTTAAGTAAAGAAAGCCTTGAAGCAGAGGCGATACAGTCCTCTGCTTATTTATTCAAAAATTTCATTGTTGAATGGATTGAAGAAAATAAGTTGCATTGGCGAGACTCACACCTTGTTAATATTCAGAGCATGATAAACAAATATTATTTACCCATATTTGGCGAAACGAGGGTCGATCGCATTACTCGTGCGGAGTTACTAAAATTTCGGACATCACTCTCCAAAGTACCCGGAAGAAATGGCCGAATATCGTTATCGAATAACCGAATTAATAAGATCATGAACCCATTAAGAAGAATATTTGAAGAAGCAGCCGACCGTTATGACTTTAACACTCCTTTTGTGCGCATAAAAATACTCAAAATACCTAAAAGTGATGTATTGCCATTTTCATTAAAAGAAGTGTCATATATTTTAGAGAATGTACGTCCTGATTATCAAACTTATTATCTCACTCGTTTTTTTACAGGCATGAGAACCGGTGAAATTGATGGCTTAAAGTGGAAGTTTGTCGACTTTGAACTGCGTATTATAAAAATACGTGAAACGGTTGTCGCAGGAGAGGAAAGCTATACTAAAACAGATGCATCTCAACGTGATATATCGATGAGCCAACCCGTTTATGATGCACTCGTTCAGCAATATAAAATTACAAATAATATGTCTAAATTTGTCTTTTGTAATAAAAAGGGTGAATGCATTGAGCATAACAATGTGACTAAAAGAGTTTGGTACCCTTTATTAAAATACCTGAAATTAGAAAAACGTCGCCCATATCAAACAAGACATACAGCAGCAACACTATGGCTTGCGTCAGGAGAGTCTCCAGAGTGGATAGCAAGACAAATGGGCCATTCAAATACCGAGATGTTATTTAAAGTTTACTCTCGCTATGTTCCTAACCTCACTAGGCAAGATGGAAGTGCAATGGAAAAACTATTGCGTCAAGGATTGGAGTGTTCGTTATGAGTAATTATCAAGAAATTCAACCTTATTTAATATTTGAAAAGTTATTTAAAGGCCAATTTATTCATGGCATATACCGTCTGGCGGGATATTTATTGTTACAGGATAAGAAACAACGACCTTATTGGAAAATGATATTTTCCGATGTGCATGGGTCAATTTGCATGTATATGTTTAACCAACCAAGTGAAATTGAATATTTAGGAAATGGTGTATTTGTTGAATTAACCGGGGAAGTTAAAACCTATGGAAAACAACATTATATTGAAATAATAACACTGAAAAGAATAACGCTTCATCAAATTACGGATCAAATCGCATTGGTTAATTTACCTGCTAATTATTGCCCGGATCCAAATAACCTAATGCGTTTGTATAACGTATTATCTATGATTGAAAATAGATCATTGTTGCACTTTATAGCTGAAGTTATTGTGCCTATGGATATATGTATTCCATTTTTACAAGCACCAGCAAGCTTAAATTACCATCATAATTATGCTGGTGGCTTACTTGCACATACAGTCGAAGTCGCCGAAATTGTATCTAGGTTGCCATTACAGACAAAGATTGAACAAGACTTGGCGATCACGGGAGCCACTTTACATGATATTGGAAAAGTAAAATCTATCGATGGAAGAATGAGACGTTTAGAAACAGGTAAATGGGTTGATCATAGTGCATTAACATTGGAAGTTTGTGCAAACGCGCTATCAACACTTGAAAAAACTAATTCTTTATTCACGAATATTCTAAGAAATACCTGGACGTGTGCGAGCCCAGCAGCTCGATATGGCTATGAACCTAAAACAGCAGTGGCAGAAGCGGTGCAGATGGCGGATAGGTTTAGTGCTAAAAAGCATTAATGATGGTTATCCTTTATTTAGAAATTAGCATCATATCGACCATTTTCTCTGATCAAGGATTAAAATAAGTCATCTGTATTTTTATTAATGGAGGCTTGAATAGCCACATTAAAAGCAGTTAATACGCCTTTAAGTTTTGTGGGTAAATTAATCTTTTCAGAGTAATGAAATTCAATGTCAACGACCAAGCGTTCAAGTGCACAATGCAATACCTGCTCTTCAAACTCACAAGGGATATCAAGAGTTGCAACAAAATTTTGATTATTACTTACATAATGAAATTCAGCATTACAATTATCAATCAACTCTGGTTTTGTGATACGGCAATTAATCGCTGAAGTAGACTGCTCTTCATAAACATTCCCATATAGTTCGGTTTTTTCAATGTATAATTTACAGTTGGAGTCGGTCGTTAGTGTAACACTCTGTGATGCTAGCTTGGATAATGTTGCCTGCATTTTTGCCGGCATGTTACTGTGTTCTATATTGTATTTAATCGCTTGTTTTTGTAAACCTTTAGCAAGAAAATTCAAATAACAATCGACATCTTGTAATTTAGATCTTAGCGTATTAATTAAATAATCGTCAAAATTAATTGTGTACATATCTTGTTGAACCGCATTTTTAGTGTCTTCATATGAAATAACGAGCGCTTTATTTTCAAGTGAGAATTTTAGTTTATCTTTTTCTTTTTTTGGTAATAACAACAAGAGTAAGTTCTCGATTTGAGAGGATAATAATGTAAAATTATCAAACATGATTGTTTCACCAATTTCTATTTTATCGTTTTCTAATTTCAAACACTTAAATTCAATTCGTATACTCATTAGCGTCTTCCTTTAAAGAAAAAGTAAATACTGCGATTAAAAATAAACAATGGGTGAAGCGGTGATCATTATAAGATCTTCTAGAATAGTGTTTTTTAGAATTAGCGATAGCAACAAACTTAATATGATGCCCTTTTCTCAAGCCAAAAGAGCTACGAAGGGTGGTTAATTTCTTTTTTATTATTGTTTTGTACCCTAACTGATATGCAATCAAAACCAGCTCATGTGTATCTTGATGACTAACGACTATTCCATATCTTTTATCAAAAGAATCGATAAAAATATGAGATAGGTAACGAAGTTGCTTATGCGTTAACTTTGCTGCTTTTTTTAGTAACGCCTGAAATTCCGATTGATGAATATATTGAGAAATAATATCGGTTTTTTGTTGGTTATGACTAAAGGATAGGTATTCAGAGTTAGCTAAAATACGAGTACCGTGATAAGCGGTAATTTTCTGTATTTCAATCGTTTTATTAATTGTAGATTGGATCTCAGCATGTGATAGCTGGTACTTATTCTCTATGTTGATAATTGAATAGTTATCCTCTGTCGCTCGGATGATGCGCTCGATATTATTAAAACAATGGTAACAACAAGTAGATGAGCTTAATGTCATGTCAGAGAGATTAACAAGTGCTCGTTTAGGCAGTATTATTTCTTGGAAATCACCATCATGAAAAGAAAGTCGCTCGATTAATGGTTGTAAACCATATTGAGCACTAGTACCTCTTTGTAAAATTTTATTTACATTGGTTCTTTCAATGTTTATTTTGTTAGCAAGAGACGGGATACTAATGGCTTTAAAAAGTTGTTTTTGATCCTGTGCGAGCAACATTAAATCGAGGCAATGAATGTAATTACTAAGTGTTGTTTTAGGTGTTGAATGGCCCATTGCTAAGGATATTGCGTATAACGTATTTAATCTATGATGAGCTGTCGACAATAGTGTTTTTGATAGCTCCTCTATAAATAACTTTTTATTGTTAGATCGTGACCAATGATCTAATTCACGCCGTATAACTTTGGGATACTTTAGTTCGACTAACGTCATGAGAAGGTAGTTAGCAAAGCTGTGTCTTGCATTATGCAATCGTATTGTAATATCGCCTGTCGCGATTTTTAGCGCTTCTGTTACGCGTTTAATATGCTTAGAGCGTTCAACTAGACACTGAGTATTATTCATATCACAAAACAACCAATTATTTTGTGTCGACAAGTTCGATTTAGCCTCGTCTACCAGCGTTAAAATGATCTTTTTTTCAACATTAGATAATAAGCACTTCACCGGAATTCGGCGATTAGATCGTAACGTTTTTAATCGATGACTCACTTGTGTTCTGACATGAATGATCCAGTTATTTATATCTATATCTGCTGTTTTTAAATGCGTAGCTTCACCCGATCGTAGCCCTGCTCTATAGCATAGAATTAATAGCACTTGATTAAGGCGTTTATCTCTCGCGGTACAGTCGTTATCATTCTCTAATAATAGCAACGCACTTTCATACTCTGGCATCGAAATAATATTGGCATTAATACTCTGGGCTTGTTTATCAATATTAGGCTCTACTTCATACCAATCAACACTTTCTAAGCCAAATTGATTTTGATGAAAATGATGAAACTGCCTAAATGCAGAAGCT
The DNA here is from genome assembly GCF_000153405.2 of Psychromonas sp. CNPT3. Classification (NCBI taxonomy): domain Bacteria; kingdom Pseudomonadati; phylum Pseudomonadota; class Gammaproteobacteria; order Alteromonadales; family Psychromonadaceae; genus Psychromonas; species Psychromonas sp. CNPT3. The sequence continues at coordinate 1,957,416 of NC_020802.1, read as the reverse complement.
CGTTGTGGGCGATCTTTAATTGCACGTGCATCCAGTGCCTTTATATAAATCTCTGTTAATTCATCTGTATTCATCTCTAAAAAGTTTTCTTCTATGGCCTGCTCTAATAATGGTTTTCCAACGTTAGATAAATATGTTTTTATTGTCGCGGGAGCGGTGTGTTTTCTATTCTCTTTTCCAGGCCTCTTAGACACGTCAATTAACCAAAGTAGGATAAGTACCATTACATTATCAATATTCGAAGAGGCAGGGATGAGCGCCGATAGGTTGTTGTCATATACCGCCCCAATATGCTCTGCCCAAATAGAAATGAGTAAACTTTCTACTTTCAACTTAGTGGTTTGTTGCGCGTTGATCATTTTATAAAGTGCACGATGTAATTTTCTCATCAGTAAAAGTGAGCTAGAGAAAAGATCATTACGTTCTAAAAGCACTCTGTTTTTTATATGGGGTAAAGGTGTTTTTAACTCATTCTCAGCATTTCGCTCTACTTGTAATGTTCCCTGCGATAGCCATCGCACAACACTTTCTGGCGAAAGAGAGGTGGTCATAATACGTTTGGCTTTATGGGCATCTAATAACGGAATATGGTGTTCATTACGCGCACCCTGTAAAAACTGAGTTAATCGAAAGCTACTCGATAAAAATGATTGCGTTGGATCACAAAGGGTAATTGAATTTTTTATTTTTAGTAAAATGGAATTTTTAAGGTATTTATTAATAGCTTCGACACTTATGTCCTGCACTGGGATCCGATTAAGGCATAATATTTGACTGATAGAGTCGATGAAAATATATTGTGGAGTTATTTTTGTGCCTAATTGATACCAAGTAATACCTGTCTCAATATGATGCTGAGGTGCACATTGAATTTTTGCTAATATTTTCTGAGTTAAAGGCGCTTCAACGTGACTATTAAGTGTAAGACTTAACCATAACTTACCAATGTAACTAATAGACTCTGTTTCATCGTCACTGGACAGTAACCATTTATTAATCATCTCTGTTATTTTCAAAGATTCGCTCATTACGACTAATACATCATTCTCTACACTGATTGAATATTCCTGATTTATAGTTGAAATCCAACGGTTGTTTTTGGTGAGTTTGTATAGCCAACGATTTATCCAATAAAGCCTTCTTTCTAATGAAATATGATTGTGATGTTCAGCACGTACTAATTGGTCAATTTCATCGATAGTTTGCTTCCTTTGCTCTATATTATGCAATTTATCAATATAAGGGGTAATGATCTCTTTTGCCCACTTTATATGTGTACTTATTTCTCTATTTTCACTCCTTCGAAGGTGCTCTGCTTGGTAATATTCCCCTCGTTTTCCAATCGTGGGTACAAGCCTTCCTTTGGGTTTTGTTACAGCAATGAGCTGAAAACCAAGTGTTTGTAATGATTTCTCTATTATATTTTTGGTTGATTTTAGATCTGATAATTTCAAACAAGAAAAATCGGCCAAAATATGTGAACCATTACTTACATGGCCCATAAATGAGGCACTAAAAGCACCATTAATTTCAGCAGAGAGTATTGAGCAGAAATAATGACGTAAAAAATTACCAGGCAACACCATTTCAGGAGAAAGATATGCTTCTATCTCTCGATGACCAATAACTTTAATGCGATCATGGTTGATCAAAAATAAGAAAGGAGAATTGTAGATCTGGTCACTGTTAACTTTAGCGAGAGCTTGTGAAATAACATCGAATTGTCTTAATTTACGCGCAAATGAAGCACAGTGAGAACGATAAGCGCTGATTTGTTCCAACACTAGATCTGCAAGCGGAATAATACGCACAGCGCTATCAGCATAATTGATTTTATCTGTAATGACGATATAACCTAATTCTTCGTTAATCGTAAAATCACAGAACCCATATTCACAACGAATTCTATGGCCAGTCGCTGCGAGTAACATTAACGACAAATAACAGGCAAAATTATTGTGGTATGAAATCAGCTTATTAAATTCATTATCTTGTACCACTGCACTAAATAGTTCAATTTTCGTTGTTAAAAAATCATTAAACATTGCAACATTAATGGCAAGTTCGCTACCGATATGATGATCTGCCATATCTTGTATTTCAGGCATGCTGAATTGAAAGTCTTCAAGAATGGTTTTATAGTTATTCTGTAAGCTGATCGCGCTATCAGAAAGGTAATATAATACAGTTGGTGAATGATATTCATAATTTCCAAGAAGTAATGCTGCGTAACTCGGGCCAAACCTTTTTGTTGTTTTTTCAAAAAAAGCCCCTCTTAATGTGGCAGGGGTGATCTTCCTATATATCGTGTTATTTTTTCGATTAAAAGTAGCTAAAAATTCAGATAACTGCGTCGAAGCACATTGAATAGAGCATATTTCATCAAGCCATTGCGAATGATTAACGGCTAAACTTCGCAATGCTAATAACACTTCTTTTGGTAACAATAATCCAACGTGATCTGCGTGCTGATACAGTAATTTTTTTTGATCGCCATTTGCGGTAAACGATTCAGGCATTTTTATAGATCGTCTCCACCAAATTCCCGATGCGAGCTCAATGAGGTTATCTACATCGAGTGGCTTTACAACGTGAGTGATAATCTTAAAGTCGGATAAACTATCAAAGGGTTTAGACGTTATCATTAATAACGTTGCATAAAGCGCTAAAGGACGTTTTATCTCGTCATTCAAATTTGTTTTGAGATAACGAATAAGTGCTAATTCTTCATGTTCACTTAATGCATTACTTCGCCATGGTAGGTGTTTCAGTTCGATAATTGATAATCTATTTTGGTTTATAAGATGTGCTTCTTTCGTACGTCTATCAAATACAATCCCTTGTATTGTTTCTAATTCAACTGTTTCAATAAGAGCATTGTCTATTTCAATATCTAAGCTGTTAGTAGGGGTATAGTGAATTTTATCATTTGTTTTATAACCTTTATGCACAACGGAATTTTTATGCTCTTTATTTAGGATCGTATCTTTGCTTATTCGAGTTGATCTCTTTGTCATCGAATGATTATATTTAGCATGTTTACTTGTTGTATTCTTAGATCCTCTGTGAACGTTATTTATCTGCTCAACTGTTGTAATATTGAGACTTTCTGTCATGAAGTCTCGCCATTTGTCTGAAAGTTGACGCTGGAATGCAATACCACTTTTCTCGATTAATAGGTCGAAGATATACGGTAAAATATTATGATCTAAATTTCCCAAAGGGATCACAGTGTGGAATGAACTTTCCCCACTGATCCGTTTTCGTAACTCATCACTGGTATGTTTTACAAGGTCATTATTAGACTCTATTTTTAGTAATATGAGGAAAATAAGATGCTGAACAAAGAGTAAGCTTTCTTGGAGTTCGTTAGTTAATCTAGAGGAGAATGATTGGCAATATAATGCAGGAAGAGGGTATTCTAAAAAACGCCCATATATTGGATTTTTACTGGGAAATACGTGAGAGAAAACAAAATCCTTATTGAATAATATTTTATTTATTATCTCAATATAAGTGTTTAATTCTTTTTGTATTTGCTCAGGCCATTTTACTTTTTTAGCCACGCGCAGACACTCAGAAAAACGAATAACAATAAGATTAAAGCCAGTAAGCTCAGGAGTGGGTTTAAGAACACTCAATATTTTACTAAATATTGCTAATTCATTTTCGGATAAAGAACTGGTTACTTTTTTAAAGTTAGTATTATTAGTAAAGCTACTTTTCATATAACCTCTCACAGTTATACCAATGGAATTTATTTAGTTACCATGTATTGCGCAGAAAAAATTAACACTAGTAAAGCGTGAGTTGTAGGAGATAGTTATTCTCACTTCAAAACTTACAACGCGGGTAGGGATAATTTCAACAATAAAAAGGGACTTCTTCTTTAGTTCCGTTGGTATTATATCCGCTCATAAGATCAAATATTCAATGTGATCTTATTATTGATATAAGCTCCCATTACATAAAAAGTCAATGTGCTCTGTCACTTCCCGCTTAAATTTAACAGTAAGTAAATAATGCATCCCTAAATAGAGTGAGACATTTTTTTTATCTATTATTGGTTTGTGATTAATGTAAATTAAGATCGAATAAAAGGTATTAACAGGGAAGTTAGTCACATTTAACCTCGAAAAAGCGAAGGTCAAAAAGGGACTTTTTTATCTAAAATAATATTTCAAACAAATCGTAAAAAAACAAAATTGTCACCCCCAAGTCACATTGATGCAATTTTAGAGTTTAATATAAAAAAACTAAGGGGATTTATCTTTAAGAAATTAAGAAAGTGGATGATGTTGAGTAGTGTTGTGCATAATAGGCACTTTGTTATTTTCTTCGGGATATATGATTTAAACTAAAAAAAGAAAATGTTTCCATTTAAAAACAGTAGGTTTGATAAAAGTTATTAATTTTATGACCGTCGGATTTTAAAGGCTAATTGTGACTAAGTTATTTTTTGATAATAAGGGGGGGAATTACAAAATTGGTTGCGAGAGCAGGATTTGAACCTACGACCTTCGGGTTATGAGCCCGACGAGCTACCATACTGCTCCATCTCGCGTCCGGATTTGTTTTTTGCGTATTAAATTATTTATCAAACATTCTATAAAAGAATTGGTTGCGAGAGCAGGATTTGAACCTACGACCTTCGGGTTATGAGCCCGACGAGCTACCATACTGCTCCATCTCGCGTCCGTGTTTGTTTTTTTCGTATTAAATTATTTATTAAATAAATATTCTATAAAAGAATTGGTTGCGAGAGCAGGATTTGAACCTACGACCTTCGGGTTATGAGCCCGACGAGCTACCATACTGCTCCATCTCGCGTCCGTATTAATACTTTACGCTGTAAAACTGACATTCATATGATGTTGATAATATGAATTAAATAAATTGGTTGCGAGAGCAGGATTTGAACCTACGACCTTCGGGTTATGAGCCCGACGAGCTACCATACTGCTCCATCTCGCGTCCGTTTTATTACTTATCAAGTTATTGTTTCTTCTCTCTAAGTGGCGCGAATGATATACAGATCACATAAACTTGGCAAGTGTTATTTCATTTGTTTTTACTATTTTCGTTTATTTGTTGATGTTTTAAGCTCTTGCGCTGTTTTTTATGAATTTAAGCTATGTAGCGAGTTACTTATTCTTTTAATCTAAGTGATAAGTAACTCGATTAAGATTAACTTTTACCAAGAGTGGCTTTAAAATCATCATAAGAGAAGCTGTTTAGTGTTTCAATCGAGCCATCGACACGTTTAAAGTAAATGCTGGGCATTTTTAGGCCATTAAACCAATTAAGTTTGACCATGGTGTAGCCTGCACTGTCTAATAAATGTAATTTTTGACCTATTTGTAAAGGGGCATCGAATTGCGTTTCACAAAATTGGTCACCTGCAAGGCAAGAGCAAGATCCAATCACATAGGGATATATGCCATTAGCCGAAGCCTCTTTAACGCTGGCGGGTTCATTATAAATAAGAGTATCTAAGCGGTGCGCTTCGGTTGCACTGTCTACAATCGCTGTTTTCTTGTCATTTTCGACGATATCAATGACACTGACCACTAGATCTGTTGTGCGCGTGATGATCGCTTCACCGGGCTCTAAGTAGAGTTGCAACTGATGTTTTTGTGCAAAGTTTTTAAGCGCCATCCCCAACTTTTCAATAGGATAATTAGGATAAGTGAAAAATATTCCTCCGCCTAAACTTAACCATTTTAATTTATCAAGATATTCACTAAAGGTCGTTGAAATATGATCTAAAATAGCGATAAAAGCATCCACGTCTTTATTTTCACAATTCATATGAAACATAAAACCATCTACTTTATCGGTGACGCTTAAATCTAATAAAGATTGTTTTACACCTAATCGAGAATAAGGGCGTGCGGGATCTGCCAGATCTTGTCCTGCTTGGCTACGCTCTGGGTTAATACGCAGGCCTAGTGAGGCGCTTTGCTTAGTATTATCATAATGAGCATCGAGTTGTGACAGTGAATTAAAAATGATTTTATCGGCCATGTGTTTAACATTTTCAATATCATTTTTGGAGTAACCGACACTATAAGCATGCGTTTCACCCCCGAATGTTTCATAGCCTAATTTTACTTCATAGGGACCTGAGCTGGTGGTGCCGTCTAAATAAGGTTTTATGGTCTCAAAAGTACCAAAGGTTGAAAAACATTTTAGGGCTAAGACCAGCTTGACCCCTGAAATCTCTTTTAATCGTTTGGCTTTTTCAAGATTCTCGATGAGTTTACTTTCATCAATCATAAAATAGGGTGTGTTTAACTGTGTCGTTGTTGGTTGCATACTGTTCCTGTTTTACGCCATTGAATTGTTTTATATGTAGCATGAGATTACTCATAAACTCATATTGGGACATTTTAATATATGTGCGAGAAGAGATCTATTTTCAGGTGTTATTGAGGGCGGCGATCAAGAGTGCGCTCTGTTAAGAGTCGACACTCTATCAATGTTGGCTAAATAGCGTCTAGCTCTTGTATTTCCCAGCTTAGGCCGATGCGAGGCATCAACTCAAGGAAGTGATCCGGGTTTAGCTGTTCCATATTAAATAAGCCTTTATCACTCCATTTGTTTTGGAAGTAAAGTAGGGCTGCTGTGATAGCGGGAACGCCAGTCGTATAAGATATCGCTTGATGTTCAACTTCAAGATACGATTCTTTATGATCGCAAATATTGTAAATAAACACACTTTTAGCTTTACCGTCTTTTTTACCACGTACCCAAGTGCCGATACACGTTTTACCGACATAACCTGAAGCAAGAGAAGTTGGATCCGGTAAAATGGCTTTAAGTACTTTTAAGGGCTCAACAGTAATACCATCAACGGTTGTGATTGGATTTGGGCTCAGTAAGCCAATGTCGCGCATTACATTAAAGTAATTTAAGTAACTGTCAGAAAATCCCATCCAAAACTCAATACGTTTAGCGGGTAAGTATTCTGCCATTGAGCGCACTTCATCGTGTGCCATTGAGTATACTTTTTGTTTGCCTACCACGGGGAAGTCAAATTCCATCATGCGACTATGGCAAGGTACTTGATGCCATTTTTTATCTTCGTAATAAAATGAGTCGCCTTGGATCTCTAGCATATTTGTTTCAGGATCAAAGTTAGTTGCAAATTTTTGACCGTGATCGCCTGCATTAACATCCATCACATCAATACTGTCGATTTCATCAAAAAGATGTTTATGTGCATAAGTTGCAAAAACGCTTACTACACCTGGATCAAAACCTGCGCCTAAAATGCCGGTAATACCCGCTTCTTTAAAGCGATCTGCAAATGCCCATTGTGGGTCGTATGCTTCAGGAACTTGTTGGCCTTCACTACAAAGATCGGTTGCAACAGAGGTATCAAGATAAGCTGTTTTTGTTTGTACACACGCTTCCATGATCGTTACGTTAACCCAAGGAGGGCCCGCATTAATTAAGAGATCAGGTTTAACTTCATTGATCAATGCGACTAACGCTTCAACATTATCAGCATCGATAGTGACTGCGCTGATTTTTTTAGTCTGATCTTTTAAATTATTACAATTTTTAATTGAGGTAATAATTTTTTCACATTTAGAAATAGTACGTGAAGCCAGTGTAATATCACCAAAAACATCATTGTTTTGAGCACATTTATGGGCGATAACCCAGCCAACGCCACCGGCGCCAATTTGTAAAACAGACATAAATTAAACCTCTTTCTGTAGTTGTATTGCAGTTGACTTTATTTTTTCTAATAAAGGCGCAAAATCGTCAATTGTTAAACATGGGTTTAACAGTGTAAATTTAAAAAATAGTTTTCCGTCTACTTTTGTTTCAGCGATAACCGCGTCACCTCGGGTGAGCAGTTGCAGACGAATTTTTTGATGAAGCTGATTAAAAACGACATCACTCATAGTACCTTGGTCACTTAAGCGAAACAGCACCGTTGAGAGAAGGGGCTGACAACAAAGTTCAAACTCAAGGGATGACTCGATAAGTTTGGCAACCTTTGTTGTTAGATCTAATAAAGTGTCATACATTTCGCCTAACGTTTTTGCACCGACAGCTTGCAACGTCATAAACATTTTTAAAGCGTCAAAGCGTTTAGTGGTCGCAATGCTTTTATCCACTAAATTTGGCAATTCATCGCCTTCACGGTTCAGATAATCTGCATGGTGTAATAAGCTTTTAAAGTTTTCTTTATCTTTAATTAAAAGCGCACCACAACTGATCGTTTGATAAAATAATTTATGAAAATCAACACTCACACTGTCGGCAAGCTCTATGCCCGCTAAGCGCTGTTTATGTTTATCACTCAGCATTAACGCGCCACCGTAAGCGCCATCGACGTGTGTCCAACAGGCTGCTTTTTTAGCGATATCAATGACTTTTTTCAAATCATCAATCGCGCCATGATCCGTTGTACCGGCCGTTGCAACAATCGCAATGGGTAATAAATCTTGGGCTTTAAGTGCATCAATGGTCATTTGCAGTGCTTGGCAATCTATTTGCCCTTGCACATTGGTTTTAACCGTGACAACCGCGCGTTCACCGAGTCCCATTAAGGCAGCTGACTTTTGCACCGTAAAATGGCTTTTATCTGAGCAGATAATACGCATTTTATGGCCATACTCAGGTAAACCATCTTGTTGGATATTATGTGCTGAGTGTTTTTTTGCAAAGCAATCTCGCGCCAGTAATAAGCCCATTAAGTTGCTTTGCGTACCACCGCTGGTAAATACGCCATCAGAGCGTTCACCTAATTGATAGGTTTCACACAGCCAATCCACCATAATTTGTTCAACATAGGTTGCAGCTGGTGCTTGATCCCATGAGTCCATTGATTGATTGAGTGTGGCAATAAAATGCTCTGCAAGCACCGAGACAATAAGAGGCGGTGTGTGTAAATGCGCCAAGGTATGTGGATGCTGTACTAAAATAGAATTTTTAGCAACCAACTGCTTCGTTGTCTCTATCACCTCGGCAAGCGGTCGAACATTATTTAAGTCAATCGCTTCAAGTTGCGCTTTAAGCGCTTCTGGCGCAAGGCCTGAATAGGGCATATGACTATTTTTAAATAAGTCTTTAACCGTTTCATGGGTTAACGCCATCGCATCTTCAAAAGGGCGGTTTTTCTCGCCTAAATGCATAAAGTATTGTGTATAGCTCATCTTAATCACCTAATACAGAAGAAAACGCGCTTGCAAGCGTGCTCAATACAAAATCAATTTGTACTTCACTGATAATAAGTGGCGGTAAGAAGCGTAGTACCGCGCCTTGTCTGCCACCTTTTTCAATGATAAGTCCACGCTCTAAGGCTGCGCGTTGAATAAGCGATGCAAGCTGCGCATCCGCTTCTGCTTGACCGAGTTTATTACTTATCGTCGGTTTGACTATTTCCATGGCGTTCATTAAACCACGACCACGTACATCCCCAATTTGTGGGAATTTCTTTTGTAATTGTATTAAGCCTTCACGGAGTTGCTCACCACGTAGGCGGGCATTTTCAGTTAAATTATCACGTGCAATTATTTCTAATGTTTTCGCGCCACTGGCCATCGCTAATTGATTACCACGGAAGGTGCCCGTATGCTCACCTGGATTCCAGCAATCGAATTTTTTATGGTAGAGGATCACAGACATTGGCATCCCTCCACCAATGGCTTTAGACAAGATCAAAATATCAGGCTCAATACCCGACGCTTCAAAGGCGAAGTTATCACCAGAGCGACCAATACCACATTGAATTTCATCAAAAATCAATAAAATACCATGCTCTGTCGTAATACGGCGCAATGCTTGTAGCCATAATGCAGAGGCGGGAATAACGCCACCTTCACCCTGAATAGGCTCAACAATAATGGCGGCGGGTTTAGTTATTCCACTTTCATCATCACATAATACAGACTCTAAATAACGGATCCCTTGCATTGCACCCGCTTCGCCACCTAAGCCAAATGAGCAACGGTAACTATAAGGAAACGGAAAGAAATGCACGTCAGACATTAAACCAGTTCGGCGCTCTTTTGCACTTAAACTACCGGTTAATGCGAGCGAGCCATTCGTCATACCATGGTAAGCACCATGAAATGCAATCATCGTATTACGTTTTGTATATAATTTAGCGAGTTTAATCGAGGCTTCAACGGCATCTGATCCAGAAGGACCACAAAATTGAATACGGGCATTTTTTGCAAAATTTGGCGGTAAAAATTTCATCACTGCTTTAATAAAAGCATCTTTACTTGGCGTCGTGAGATCGAGGGTTTGATAAGGCACGCCCGTGTTAAGTTGCTCGATAAGCACTTGATTTATTTCACTGTGATTATAGCCAAGCGCCAGCGCGCCAGCGCCAGCTAAACAATCGATATAAACTTGTCCTTTGGTATCTTCAACAATAACGCCACGCGTTGTCTTGATAGCAATCGGGATCCGTCTCGGGTACGATCGCACCTCTGATTCATAATGCTCTTGGCTGAGCATAACGTTATCTAGCGTTAAATCATAAATTGTATCGATCACTGGCACTTCTTGAAAGTTGTTGATACAGGTTTGGGGTGCAATATTTAAGACGTTTTGCATAACGGGATCCTTAGTGTTTAAAGGGTATCCATAAAATGGAACTAATATAAAGGGAATACGTTTAGGTTAACCTAAAAGTAAAAATAGAGTGGTGTGCCGTGCTGTTTTTAGCTCAAGGCTCAGTCGTAACACCTAAGCAGCGCCTATAGAAGAAGCTACCTAGATTGATAGCATTTATCAAATGAGAGAGTCGATAATAGACAAAGATAAACAAAATGATCATATCGAACTCCTATAGATAAAATTTGGCATTAAAGGCGCGCATTCTATCATTGATTTTAAAGCTGACAAGTGTAAAAAACAGGAAAAATACAAAGAAAATCGTAACGTGTTGATTTGGTGTTTTAAATTTATTTTTTAGATTAAAAAACAAGCGTTTAATAAACGTTTTTTTCTGAGTGCAAATTTATAAGTATTCAGACTGTTAAATAGGGGGATAGTACGATAAAATTCGTCTTTTGAAAAAGTTGGAAAAGGCTTTCATGTGACAGAAACAAAACAAGTATTAGTTGTTGATGATGATAAGGATATTCGAGAGTTACTGGCCGAATATTTAACAAAAAACAATTTTTCGGTGATCACTGCGGGTGATGGGATCGAGATGGATGCACATCTTGCACAAACTGAGCCTGATCTGATCATTTTAGATGTTATGTTACCCGGAGATGATGGTTTTATACTTTGTCAGCGCATTCGCCAAACGTCGATGGTGCCTATTATTATGTTAACGGCTAATTCAGATGAATTAGATCGTATTCTAGGCCTTGAAATAGGCGCGGATGATTATATTGCTAAGCCGTTTAGTCCACGAGAACTACTGGCACGCATTAAAGCGTTATTAAGACGTAATCACTTTGTGAATGAACAAAGTAAAAAAGTGGTAAAAGATCGTTATTTTCTTTTTGCAAATTGGAAGTTAGATACTCAAAACCAGAATCTATTAAATGCAGCCGGTGAAGTGATGCCATTAACTGGGGCTGATTATCAATTACTTTCTTTGTTTCTTGATAATTTAGACAATCCCATTTCACGTGATGAAATATGCCGCGCGTTACATGGGCGCAATGCTTTTGCAAATGAACGGGGGATTGATGTGCATTTGAGCCGTTTACGTCAATGTCTTGGTGACGATGCTAAATTTCCTAAAATAATAAAAACAGTGCGTGGTAAAGGTTATCTTTTTATTGCCAGCGTACGCACTGAAAATTAAAAATGATGATGAAATTGTTTAATTTTCGCAATATGTTTCACTCATTGATTTCGCGCATGCTACTTTTGACCACGCTGTCGGTTATCTGCGCACAAATTATGAGTAGTTTTTTTTGGATGAACCAATTCGCTGCAAAAGAAGAAAACTCCATCTTATTGAATGCCCAAAATGTATCTGAAAATGCATTAGGGACGATTTCATTCTTTCAAAAGTTACCTTTGCAATACCGTTATTTGGTATTACAACAATTACGAGATTTAGGGGGAAGTCGTTTTTTTGTGTCTTTAAACCATGAAGAAATAAAAATCAACCCAATAGCCGATAGTGAGTTAAAAGAGAAGATATTAAGCACGGTAGAAACGGTGCTACGGCGACGCATCCCTGCATCACAGGAATTACGCATTGAGTTTTCTCATCCTGATGATTTACACGTCATCAAAAATGATATTTTATTGAAAGATTTACCGCCCTCATTAGGGGCATATTCGTTGATCATCCCCTCGATAAAACCGCCCATATTAGTCATTCAAATTAAAATAGCAGACAATGAGTGGCTTTATTTAGGGACTATTTTACCGCCTCCTTATTTATTAGGCGAAAAAAAATTAATATCACAGCAACAGATAGTTACCTTAGCGTTTACCACTTTAATATTGCTATTAGTAACTTATTTCTTTTTTGATTGGCAAACAAAACCGTTAAAAGAATTGGCATTGTCGGTTTCTGAAATGAGTATCGACTTAAATCAAGCGCCATTAAAAGAGCAGGGGCCCTCGGAGATCATTACGGCGACGCGTGCCTTTAATCATATGCAACAAAAGTTGCAACGCTATCTTCGCGATCGTGAGGTCTTATTTCGATCTATTTCTCATGACTTAAAAACCCCGATCACGCGCCTGCGATTACGCGCAGAATTACTCGATTGTAATAAACAAACCGAATCGTTTAATGATGATCTCGATGATTTAGAGATGTTGGTAAAGGGGGCGCTGCAGACAGTGAAAGAAACGGATATACATGAAAATATCCAAGAGGTTGATTTGTTAAAATTATTAAAACAGATCAGTAGTCCGCAACCCGATAAAATCAAGATCGTATACAAAAAGGTAGCGTTATACCGAGGAAAACCTTTTGCATTAAAACGTTGTCTCGCAAATCTCATCGATAATGGCATAAAATACGGCACACAGGTTGTGGTACAATTTGTCGACTCAGAAGATGAACTGCAAATTATTATTCAAGATAACGGCCCCGGTATTCCGAAGAAAGAATTAGATAATATATTCACACCTTATCGTCGTCTGCACCATGATTTACAAGGACATGGGCTTGGCTTAGGTATTTCACGTAATATTATCCACGCTCATAATGGCTCGTTACATTTAGTTAATCGCGAGGGCCGAGGTTTAGAAGTGATCATTACTTTACCTCGCGTCTATAAACAGAGATAAAAATGTTTAAAAAAACCATATTATTGACGCTGTTGCTAAGTAGCTGCGCGCATAGCCGGCCCCTTGAAGTTTTACATTGGTGGACAGCTCCGGGAGAAACACAGGCGCTAAAAACATTACAAAGCTCTTTAGCGGAGCACGGTGTGCAATGGAAAAACTTCTCAATCAAAGGCGAGGGGGGTAACAGTGCGATGCGCGTTTTACAGATGCGCGCTTTAGCGGGAACGCCTCCAGATGTTGCTCAAATCAAAGGTCCTGATATTAGTACATGGGCAACCGTGGGAATGATCAAAAGCATGGACGAAGTGGTTAATACTAAGCAATGGTCACATTTTTTACCTGAAGTGGTGCAACAAACCATTCACTATAAAGGTAAATTTATGGCGGTGCCGATTAATATTCACCGGGTGAATTGGTTATGGCTTAATAAAAAAATATTTACGCAATTACATTTAAGCCCACCACAGACTTGGGATGATTTTTTTAAGAGTGCCGATAAAATAAAAGCGGCGGGGTATATTGCGCTGGCGCATGGTGGCACCGTTTGGCAAGATGTTTTACTTTTTGAATCGATGGCGCTGTCAATGTTAGGTCCTGAAAAATACAAACAGGCATTTATCGAACATGATAAAAATGTATTAATTTCCAGTGAAATGATCCAGTTATTTAAGCAATATAAACGGCTACATCAATATACAGATGCAGGCTTAATGGCTAAAGATTGGTTTGAAGCCACACAATTGTTGATTGACGATAAAGCCGCTATGCAGTTTATGGGGGATTGGGCTAAAGGTATGTTTTACGTGGCAGGTAAAAAGCCAATGCAGGATTATCTTTGCGTCGATGTACCCGAAAGTAAAGGTTATTATAGTTATAACATTGATAGTTTTGTGTTTTTTAATAAGCACAGTGAAGACAAAGAGTTAAATGATCAGAAAATTTTTGTGAATACGATCCTCTCGAAAAAATTCCAAAAAGAATTTAGTCGTAATAAAGGCTCTATCCCAGTACGTACAGATATGGATATGAGCACCTATGATGTTTGTGCTCAAAAATCATATCAAGACTTTAAACAAGACGCGCTAGTGCCGTCATTCACTCAAAATATTGCAACGACGAGCTCAGTACAAAATGTCGTAGCACGTATTATTAGTGATTACTTTAATGATCCAAAATCCACTGCAATACAAGCCGTGCAACACCTTTATATTGCGTTAAAAACAACAAATTAAAGGGCCATTCTAAAGGTGCTATTAGTGCATGGTTGTAGCTAGAACTAGCGCTGTTTTTTTTAGGATAAGCGCAGAGTATGCGTTTATCCTTTCTTTATATTTTATTAAATGTGCGTGTAACAGAGATCTATTGTTTATCCTATCCCTCGCACTCAAGCACTAAATCAGTAAGCCAAATCAAGTCTAGCCTCTACGCCTTAATTAACACCGTGCGCCTCTAAAAGCATCCGAGTTAAGCTATGTTCCTTTTACTCTGCCTGTCGTCTGTACTCCATGTAACCCAGTAACCCGTAAATACCTTTAATAAAGGAGCATCCTGTACGCTAGTCGACTGAGTAAGGATAAAGCATATTCAAGTCGAATATAAAGTGACAGGGTTTAAGGTCGTAGGGTTTAAGTTAACAGCAGTATTTATGCTAAAAGACGGTCTGTTTTATCTGCATTTGAATAATAAATGTCTCTTAATAATAAAATGCAGTGTGAGGATATAATGCGCAGGATAACTGCAAGGCATACAAACTATTGATATTTTATGTATAAGCGAGCTAATGGTCGTCACGGATACGGTATAACACGTTGACACAAGGAGGGCTGTAAAGGTAATGCATTTTAATCGTTTTTATTAACGCGCATAAAAAAGGCGCCTCTTATTTTTGCAAGCAAAAAGAAGAGGCGCCTTTTAGGAATAAAAACAAGGCGGACCTTGTTTTTACTTTAGATTAACGAGACATGAAAGCTTCCATATCTGTTTTTAAGTTATCAGATTTAGTTCCGAAGATAGCTTGTACGCCATTTCCTGAAACAACAACACCCGCAGCACCTAATTTTTTCAATGCAGCTTTATCTAAAAGTTCAATGTTGTGCAATGAAACACGTAGACGTGTGATACAAGCATCTAAGTTTTCAATGTTTGCTTTACCACCGAATGCTTCGATAAGTAAGGTTGCCATTTCTTCGTTAGTAACAACAGCAACTTCTTCTAACTCTTCATCTTCACGGCCCGGCGTTTTTAAATCGAATTTAGCAATAACAACACGGAATACGATGTAGTAAACCGCAGCATAACCAAGACCGATAACAACAAACAACCAAAGTTTAGATGCATGTGTTGAAAGGACTAAGAAGTCAATTAAACCATGTGAGAACGATGTACCGTGGATCATACCCAGGTAGTTAGTTACAACGTATGCAGAGCCAGCAAGTAGTGCGTGGATAGCATATAAGAAAGGTGCAACAAACAAGAATGAGAATTCGATTGGCTCTGTAATACCCGTTAAGAAAGAGGTAAGTGCAGCAGAAATCATGATACCACCCACTTTCGCGCGGTTCTCAGGCTTTGCACTATGCCAAATTGCAATGGCAGCAGCAGGTAGACCAAACATTTTAAACATGAAACCACCGGCTAGTTGACCAAAACCATTACCTGCAGCACGACTCGCGTCATCAGCAGAAAGGTAACAAGTCACAATACCGTGTAGCTCTTCACCAACAGAGTTTACACATGTGCCAGCTTCAAAGAAGAAAGGAACATTCCAGATATGGTGTAAACCAAATGGAATTAATGCACGCTCTACGATGCCGTAGATACCAAATGCAAGTACTGGGTTTTGCGTTGCAGACCACTCAGAAAATGTAGAAATAACATTTCCAATTGGAGGCCAAACAACCGCTAAGACAGCACCCATAAGGATGGCAACAAAGCCCGTCATAATTGGCACTGCACGTTTACCAGCAAAGAAACCTAAGTAATCAGGTAGTGAAAGATTGTAGAAGCGGTTAAACATGGCAGCAGCAATACCACCTGCAATAATACCACCCAGTACACCAGTATCAGCGCCAGGTGCAAGTACACCAATGGTTTTAGTCATGATCACATAACCAACAACAGATGCAAGACCTGCAACACCATCATTTTTTGTAAAACCTAATGCAACACCAATGGCAAAAATAAGAGCCATATTGCCGAAGATAGCGCCACCGGCTTGTTCCATTAGTTGTGAAACAACGTCAGGTAACACTGAAAACTTAGCTGCACCTACACCCAGTAGAATACCTGCAATAGGTAATACTGATACAGGAAGCATTAAAGACTTCCCTACTTTTTGTAAATTTCCAAATATGTTCATGTTTGCTCTCCAGCGGGTTATTTCATTCCAATTTAACTTTTCAGGAGTATATACACAGTTGAAAAAAACGCACGATGCGCAGATCACATTGCAGGGGAAGTTACATTTACTTACACAAAAGGGGGGAGTTGTTACTTTCTGTTACAAATGAAAACAATTAATTAACGTTGAATGCACCCTCAAAAGCCTTCGCGGGTGCATTATGCTTAAATAGACTAACCGCGCACAACCATGACGCGATATTTACGTCCTTTTAATTTTCCGGTGCTTAGTTTTTTAAAGGCTGTTTTAATGCATTGACGTTGCACTGCAACATAAGCCCAATTAGGAGATATTTGAATTTTTCCAATATCATCGCCACTAATACCATCATCGCCTGTTAATGCACCGACAATATCACCGGGACGAATTTTTTGTTTTTTACCACCTTCAATGCGTAATGTGATCATCGCAGAGGGTTGCGGTTGCAGCTCTAACACTGAGGCTTCAGGTAATTCTTGTGCTTGGATATTACGATCAAGAAGATCTTCGAGTAAATGTATTCTATGTTCATCTTTCGCGCTGTAAAAAGAAAAAGCCATTCCTTTACTGCCCGCACGACCGGTACGACCGATACGATGTACATGTATTTCTTGATCATGCGCTAAATTGTAGTTAAATACAGCGCTTAAATTTTCAATGTCGAGGCCACGTGCCGCCACATCCGTTGCGACTAAAATACTACAACTGCGGTTAGAAAATCGGATCAAGGCTTGATCGCGATCTTTTTGATCAAGATCACCATGTAAGGCGAGTGCACTAAAACCGCGATTATTTAATTCTTCCGCAACTTCTTGTACTTCACGTTTGGTATTACAAAAAACAACGGCTGAGGTAGGTTGATATTGTAATATTAATAAGCGTAGCGCAAGCATACGCTCTTCAGCGCTTCGAACGAGATAGAAATATTGGCTGATAGTATTGTCATCGTGCATCGCTTCTACTTTGATAGAGACGGGATCACGTAAAATATTGCGGCTTATTTGCTGTATTTGATCAGGGAACGTGGCACTAAAAAGTAAGGTTTGACGTGATTTAGGAGCCTGCTCGATAATGTCTTCAATGGCATCAACAAATCCCATATCTAGCATTCTATCGGCTTCATCAAGTACTAACATGCTGACTTCGTCTAAACATAACGTTTGTTTACGTAAATGATCCTGAATACGTCCCGGTGTACCAACAATAATATGTGCACCATGCTCAAGAGAGCCAATTTGCGGGCCAAAAGGGGCGCCACCACATAACGTTAATACTTTAATATTGTGGATCCCACGAGCCAATCGGCGTATTTCGCTACTGACTTGATCGGCAAGTTCACGGGTAGGGCAAAGAATTAAAGATTGAATACGAAAGCGTTTTACATTGAGTTTTTGTAATAAACCTAACGCAAAAGCAGCTGTTTTACCGGAGCCTGTTTTACCCTGAGCAATCACATCTTTGCCCGCTAAAATATGCGGTAAGCTTTGTGCTTGTATCTCTGTCATTTGTGTATATTCAAGAGATTTTAAATTATGGAGAAGCGCACTATTTAGGGCTAATTGATCGAACGAAAGTTGGCTCACAGTCTTATTCCTATGACAAATAAATTACAATGCGCGCACCATAACACTTTGTGAGGGGGTGCACAAAACCTATCTTATTGATTATTTATTTGTCATCTTGAAATCTCAGCTTAACCTCGGTGTAAGTTTAAACGCTTCAGGTATAAGCGGGTGAAACACAAGGGTAATAAACACCAAGCAAAAAAGCCTAACGCACCACCTGAAGATGAACTAATTACCAGCGCTTTAACATTTACGCTAATATCGGTACTTCCAGGAAGATCTGAGGATATTGTGATTTTTGCGGATGATGCTTGTAAATGTGTCGGTGTATAAGTCACCTTTATAGGGCAACTTTGGTTGGCTAATATCTTGTCACAATGGCCATAATCCAAACTAAACTGATCACTGAAATTAAGGGCGTTATAAGATAACCTAGCATCGTGCTCACTGTTATTATAAACGAGAATTGTTTTTTCTTGTATATTATCAATGCTAATAACATTAAAGCTAATATCGGAGCTAACACTGATGTATTTAACATAGGCATCTACCCAGTTTTGGTATTGCGCCACGCGCGTGTAGACACCTGCATTGTGGCCACAACCACTCCCTGAACTAACGACTCCAACTTGTCTAAATCCATGCGATGTTGAGAGGATCAAAGGGCCTCCGCTGTCACCTTGACACGTATCTTTGCCTGAATCTGTCGCACAAAGTTTAAAGTCGGTCATATTGGGGCCAACACTCTTTGCGCAAAGGCTATCGGACTGGAGGTGTAATGCCACTTCTTGTAATATTGCAGAGGTTACTGTTTTTACCGTATCACGATCTGTAGGGGCATAAGGCACTGTTGATCCCCAGCCGAGGGCGGTAACTAACTCACTATTGCTAACGCCTTGTTGTGTACGACTCGGCGTACTACGTGGCAGTATTTCAGTGCTTACAGGAGAGGGTAGCTTTAATAGTGCGATATCATTTTTTAAAAAAACGGCATTATAATCTGGGTGTATGTAGATGGCGATAGGCGTCACGGGCGTTATATTTTGATCCGTTCTGTCATATTCACCAATGTATAAAGAAAGACTACTTTTCAGGCGTTTTACGCCATCCATTTTTATCAAGCAATGGGCAGCAGTAAGTACCCATTGCTTATCAATTAGCGACGCCCCACACATGTTATATGTCTTACTGTTAGGATCATCATGGGCCTTTAGAAGAACCATAAAAGGCCATTTATCGATAGGTGCATCGATCCCACCGATAATACGTGGCGACATTAAGGCATTGGCGTTTAGACTAAAGAATAAAAAAGGTAAAATAAGAAGAGATGTTTTACTAAAAAGCATGTGTATTCCTTTCTAAACAATAAAATGAGACTTTACTATCCATAAGAGTGAGTCATTATCCTTATTGATAGTAGTTTAAGTTTCTTTATGTGGGGATAAAAGTTAATAAAGAATAGAAGAGTTTATTAATAGTGCGAGTGTTTTCTCTTGAAATATAGCCCCATTTATGAGGCTATAAGGTAGCGATAGCGGGTTTGTTATTTATTTTTAATCGTGAGATATATACAAGCCACCTCAATATGTTTTATCAGGCACTAGGATGAGAGCAATTCAAGGCAATAAGCATTGATAATGGTTATTGCCTTGAATTGGAGGTAACGCACAAGTGGGATTTTCGCTCTTGCCCCAAAGGGCAAGCTAGTTTGAACTTATCTTCGTTGTTGAGGCGTTGTAGGGGTGTTGTTATAAAACATCAATGTAGAAGAACTATATTGATGTTTTATGCCTAGAAGCTAAGCCCAATCTGGTTTGCATATTTTGCACCTGAAGTACCAGCTTAACCTCGGTGTCCGTTAATACGCTTCATGTATAAACGGATGAAACACAAAGGTAATAAACACCACGCAAAAATGCTTAGCGCGCCACCTGACGATGAAGACGATGAACTTTTTGCCTGCGCGTTAATATTTAAATATATCGGCTTGCTGCCTGAAATAGTTGAGGATATTTTTATTTTTGCAGATGAGGGTTGTAAATGTGTGGGTGCGTAAATCACTTTTATAATGCAACTTTTTTTGGCTGCAATATCGGGACAGTTACTAAAATCAAAGTTAAATTGGTTACTAATAGTCTGAATTTCATAGGTAAAGCTCGCATCGTTATCACTGTTATTAAAAACGCGGATTGTTTTTTCTTGTATATTCCCAAGGCTAATAGCATTAAAGCTAATATCTGAGCTCACATTGATGTATTTAACATAGTCATCTATCCAGCTTTGGTATTGTGCAACACGTGTGTAGATACCCGGATTATGACCACAACCACGCCCTGAGCTAACGACTCCAACTTGTCTAAGGCCGTTCGATGTAGAAAGGATCAAAGGGCCTCCGCTGTCACCTTGACACGTATCTTTGTCTGGGGCTGTCGCACAAAGTTTAAACTCAGTCATACCTGTGCCTACAGTCTTGACACAAAGACTATCTGACTGAAGGTTTAATTGAACTTCGCGTAATACTGGAGAGGTTTGGGCTGTCACTGTTTCGCCAGAAGCATAAGGCACCGTAGACCCCCAACCGATAGCGGTAACTACCTCTCCATTGCTAACGCCTTGTTGCGTTCGGCTCGATGTACTCCGAGGGAGTATTGTCGTGCTTTCGGGCTTTTCTAATCTTAAGAGAGCAATGTCATTTTTAAAAGTAACAGGATCATAATCAGGGTGAGTGTAGATAGCGATAGGTGTGACTGGGTCGATATTTTGTATAGTTCTATCGTATTCACCAATATATAATGAAATAGTCCCTTTAAAACGTTTTTTACCATCTGTTTTTATCAAACAATGGGCCGCGGTAAGTACCCATTGTTTATCAATTAGCGATGCTCCACACATATTAAAATATCCACTATTAGGATCATCTTGTGCCATCAAAAAAACCATAAAAGGCCATTTATCTATAGGCGCCTCAATCCCTCCAATGATACGTGGCGACATTGAAGCATTAGCGCTAAGACTAAATAATATAAAGGGTAAAATAAAAAGATGAGTCTTACTAAAAAGCATGTGTATTCCTTTACTAAACTATTAAAATGAGTATCTACTCACAATAATGATGAATCATTATCATTATCATGTCCAGTTTAAGTGTTTTTTTATGTGGGGATCAAAGCTAATAAATTAAAAGTTAACAAATAATAGATGCGTTTATTGATGATGCGAGTATTAAAGGTGGAAAATCTAGCCCCATTGATGAGGCTAGAGAAGGTTGATTATTTAAAGTGATTCATGCTCGTTGTGTGGCACTTTCTCAACCAGCATAATATTACCATCGACGCCCGTAATTTTTACTTGGGCGCCTTTTTCGATAGATTGACTTCCCGCACTTGAGTTTAAACGTGCTTGCCAATCAATACCAGAGTAACGCAGAGTGCCTGCCACTCCGCTAATAGAGTTACTGGCGAGTAAAATTTTACCGATCATATCGCTACTGGTATCTTGCACTTTACCCTTACCTTGTAAATGCTTTAAAGGGCGCCATAAAAGTAGCGCACTGAGTAACGTAAAAATACCGACAAACAGTACTTCCATTTCCCAGCCAGAAAGCAGATTCAAGCTAACCAACACACCGGTGATAAATGAGCCAATGGCAAGAAATAATAACGGCCCACTGAGCCCTATTAGGGTCATTTCAATTAAAAAGCAAACGCCCGCAACAATATAAAGTAATTTATCGTGGTTACTCAGTAAATAATCAAACATCAGTTAGGCTCCTTAATCAGCTAGTTTAAGAGAGCTTGAAACCGCAATGGCTTGTGCCACTGTGTTGGCGATATTTTCACCCGTATTACCGTCGGTTAAAACGATAGTGCTTTGACTTGCAATCGCTTGATGCGCTTGGATAGCAGCTTGTGCTAAAGAAAGCTCAATCGCTTTTTTACCTTCAGGGGTGGCAGCTTGTTGGCCAATAACGCTTATTGCTTTAGCTTCTGCTTCAGAAACAAGGCGGATAGCTTCAGCTTTACCTTGTGCTTCAAGTACGCGTGTTGTTTTTTCAGCTTCAGCGCCTAAGACCTGTTCTGCTTTAGCTGCTTCTGCGTCTAAGACGCGCGCTTGTTTTAGGCCTTCCGCTTTAGTTACTTCTGATTTTTTAATGCCTTCTGCGGTTAATATGACGCTACGTTTTTCACGCTCAGCGGTCATTTGTTTTTCCATATCTTCTTTAATAGACTGTGGTGGTGTGATGTCTTTAATTTCATAACGGGTCACCATTACGCCCCAAGGTTGGGTCGCTTCAGTCATGGCAGATAATATTTGTGTATTGATAACATCACGGTTTTGAAAACACTCATCAAGCTCCATTGAACCAATGGCATTACGCATGGTGGTCATAGCAAGTTGGATCACCGATCTTTTATAATCAGTTACATTATTGGTAGCCGCGCCAGCATCGGTCACTTTCATAAATAAAATACCGTCAATTTGTAAGGTAATGTTATCTTTAGTGATAGCAGATTGCGATTCGATATCCAGAGACTGCTCTTTTAAGTTTCGGTCGGCAACGACGCGTTGCAGAAAAGGAATAATAAAATTAAGGCCAGCTTTTAGCGTAGAGGAGTAGCGTCCCATTGTATATATCACGTAACCTCTGTTTTGAGGTACAAAATAGATGCCTTTTTTAAGCGCCAATAAGATCACAGCAACCAGCCATAGCCAAGGTGAAGTGATTAATGATGTTATAATGTCAAACTGGTTCATAGTAACCTTCCTGGTAATTAATTAATTAATTCGTGGGTAATGATTTCATCACGTTACGAAAGAGATATAAAGGGTTTTCTATAGGATAGTGTATTTATTTGAAGAGGATCTATTAATATACAAATATTTGTTAAATAAGAGAAAAAAGGAAATACGCAAGTTAACTTACGTATTTCATAAAGAGGGTAGCTTAAGCGCGGCTCATAAATTTCTTTTCTGCACAATTTATTTTGATAATATCGCCACTCGCAATATATTCAGGGACTTGTACACTTAATCCCGTTTCTAGGATCGCAGGTTTAGTACGTGCGCTGGCAGATGCACCTTTTACTGAGGGATCTGTTTGCGTAATGGTTAGCGTAACAGTCTGTGGTAACTCAAGTGCAACGGCTTGGTTATCAACGACTAAAACTTGTAAACCTTGTGTCGCTTCGGTGATGTACAGTAATTCATCTTCAATTTGTGTTTTGTTAAAATTGTAAGGCGTGTAATCTTCATCATCCATAAACACATATTCATCACCATCAAGGTATGAATACATCACGGCGCGACGTGTTAAATCAGCAAGTGTTAACATATCACCATCTTTAAAGGTGGCATCTTTCTTTGCTCCTGAAACCACATCATACATGCGCATACGATACAAGCTTCCGCCTGCACGACCTTGTGGTACAGAGCGCTCAATGTCTTTAATAATATAAATACTATCGTTAAATTCGATGGCAGTATTTTTTTTGATATCACTTGCTTTTGGCATGGTTCTCTTCCTTGTTTCTTTTTAAAATTAAATGCAGCGAGCAGGTTTTGGTAACCCTGCTATTTTGGTGGCTTGTTTAGCTGGGCCATCTGGAAATAAGCGATACAAATAGCGACTATTTAAGGTCGTATCATTACATTGTTTTTGTAAGGCTTTGAGCAGTGCTCGCATGGCGGGTGAACTGTTAAATTGACTATAAAAATCACGTACAAGATGGATGACCTGCCAGTGCTTATCGGTCAGCGTGATCCCTTCTAAGTTTGCAATATGTGTTGCGAGGGCTTCATTCCACACACTGATATCGAGTAAATATCCTTGTGCATCTGTACTGTAGTGTTGATCATTAAATAACAAAATAAGATCTCGTGTAAAATGTTAAGACAGAATACTACCTGTTGTTTGCACGCTTGTATATTGACTTTTTATGCTTTAGTAGCGTCGAAACTAAGTGTTTTGGGTATTAAAATCGACTTTTTGTAATAATATTTTTATATCTAAGGCCGTAAATGCAATTAAACGTAATTGCTCAACAATAAGCCCTTCATTTTTAGATAGTTTTGTCTTGTAGCTGTCAAACTCTTCAATGCTGATAGTGTTTATATCTGTGTCTTTTAGTTGTGAATTACTTGCCCAAGTAATTTGTTGTAATGTGGTATTAACTAAATCATGTAATAACGCACTGTCTTTAAAACTATCAATTTTATGACGATGCGAGGCAAGGGCTGCAATATAGGAGACTAATGCGTCACAGCGATTGACTAATGCGTAGACTTCTCGGGTTAACTTCTGTTTTGAATTGGGCTCAAAAAGCATACTTTGCCAAGCACTGGTCAGCGCCGCATCAGCTTCAAATACTTTGCAACGGGTGAGGCGATAATTAAGGTTTTCACTGCGTCCATACTGATATTGATGACTTATTTGTTTAAAGTAACGTTCACTATGGCTCAGAACCTGTTGTACTAATGAGGGGAAACGCTGGAACTGCCAATCAGGAAAAATAAAGCTAATGGTGAGTGCGCTTAGTACGCAACCTAATAGGGTTTCACCAATGCGAGCAGGTAAGATGGCAAGCCCGTTACCGGTTAATAAAGCAAACACAAACATCACGAAAAGGGTAATAAAGACAACGCCTAGAGCATAATTGGTGCGCACATAGCTGAAGAAGAAAAAGGCACTGATGATCATAGCGATAATCTGTAAAAAGATAGTATCTAGAAAAAACATCGCAGGGTAACAGAGTAATATCCCCATTAAAGTACCGATGGTACGTTGTACTAAACGTTTGCGCGTTTCACTGTAACTGGGTTGGCACACAAAAAGCACGGTAAGTAATAACCAAAAGCCATAAGCTAAGTGTAAAAGGTGTTGCAATGTATAAGCTAAGACTAAACTAATGCTAATACGCAGTGCATGTTTAAAAAGACTATTACGCGGGTGCATTGCCTTTAAAAGTAGTTGAAAATTATTGTGATCACCCGTGCTTTCATCGGCTTCAAGTGCAATGCTATTTTCACTAAATTCAGGCTGATTTATTTGTATTAATAGGTTATCAATGCCTTGTAAATTGTCATAAATAGCTTGTAATGCATGCATTGCTTCAGGATCTTGGTCATGGTGTTGTAATTTTTGTTGTAAGAGATGCAACTGATCTGAAAGTGCATTAATGGTCCATGTGAGCCTGCGTGAATGCTGATAAATCTTTTTATCATTAATGGCAATACCGAGTTGATAACAATCTTCACTGAGTTGCAAAAAGAGCTGATGATAACCTTCTAAAATTTGGCTTTCGCCAAAGACGCTCTCTAGCTGGCTATATAAGTATTGGCTTGCACAGATACGCTCATGAATTTGCTCTGCAATTAAATAATAGTGGTTTAATTTTTTGAGCTCTGCTTGATCTGCATTGATGGCAGCTCGTGATTGTATCATTTGTTTGGCATTATTTAGGCGCGCCACGATAGAGATATTAATAATGGCCAGTTGTTGGCGAATTTTAAATAATTCGGCTTGGCTTCCTGCATCGGTTTCATTAAAAAGAGTGGCTTTTTGACGTTGATAGCGGCTCAAAGTAAAAAAGAGTTGTGCAAGTTGCTCTCGTAAGGAGCGGTTAGGGCTATAAATACTCCAGAGTATTGAAAACAAACCGTAGCATAACGCCCCTAAGGTAAACAAAATAGGTTGTTCGTACCAGATCGAGCCTGCTTGGTAGCCAATCATAGTGTAAATAGCAATTAAGATCGCGCCAAATCCCACCTTGCTATAATTTGCGCCCAGTGCGCCAAGCATTAAAAAAAAGAAGCTTGAAGCAAGTAACCCTAATGCAAAAAGAAAAGGGTAGGGCATTAATAACTCGACACTGGCAGATGCAATAAAGAAACAGGTGAGGATGGTTGCAAGAAATTTCCGCCGAGTGCGATAATTTCCTTCGTGCTCAATGACGGCAGAGGCCATAACCCCTAAACAAAGCGAAATGGAGATATGTAAATTATTCATTTCTAAGTAAGGGATGGAGATTTGAAAGATATTAGGGATAAAAGTTAATCCCATTGCAATTAAGACGCGAAAAGCCGAGTGTGTATTAGAGTCTGAAATCAGTTTGCGTAGTGGAATTTTAAGGGCTAGGGCCATGATCACGCTCATTTACTTAAAAGAGAAAGGCTTGATATAATGTTATTAAAGCAACGCTTGCATGGTGACATAGTTTTAGCATAATAGCTTGTCATTTTTTACGAACTTCTAGCGCCAAAAAGTTATTGCAGGTTGTTGATATTAATGGTTTTTGGCGTTTACTTTGTGATGTCCCCCTGTTTTTGTTAAGTGTTAATGACGCTCTTTTTAGGAGGGGATTTGAGCCCTGTCACAGGCTGATCATTTAATAAAAAATCGATGAGTATTGTGCGCGTTTAATAGGGTTTTCGGTAATATGACAACAATCAAAGAGGCATTTTCCTTAATATATATATACCCATGTTATTTCAAGGTGCTTTGTCAGGCACAAGCTCGGTAACCAGAGCAAGGCGTAACATGAACGAATGGTTATTCCCTTTGTGATTGTTGCAACGCAGGGGGGGGGGGCGAGCTTGCGCCCCGAAGGGCAAGGTAACTCGCACCCATCTGCGTTGTTATAAAATCTCGACTTAGAACGACTAGGCTTCAATTTTATGCCTAGCATCTGGGCACTATTTTCCTGGCTGACTTTGCACCTTGAAGTATCATGGGTATAGACTATTGTGCTTGGTTTTCTGTACGCTGTTTATTTAAGTGATTTGAAGTCGTTATTGTTGTGCCGGCAGAGAGTGTGTTTATGCCTCGATTGTTGCTAACGTACTCATTTAATAAATTAAAGTCGGGGACCAAAACAAAGGCCAGTATTTATTATTATTGTTGTTATTTCGGTAATAGATGTGACATCAATGCTTAGTTTTGCGACAATGGCGTGTAAATTTTCCCAACAAAAGAGATTTGATTCATGACGGCACAGATCATTGATGGTAAAGCAATTGCAAAAATAATTACAGATAAAGTGGCACAAGGCGTCGCGCAACGCGTAGCTCAAGGCGCTCGTGTACCCGGCCTCGCGGTGATATTAGTCGGAGGGGATAGCGCCTCACAAATTTATGTAAAAAGTAAACGTAAATTGTGTGAAAAAGTGGGATTTCTTTCTCAAGGCTATGATCTTCCAACGACGACAACACAAGATGAATTATTGGAATTAATTGACAAACTAAATAATGATCCTTGCATTGATGGTATTTTAGTGCAATTTCCCCTCCCTGATGGACTCGATGAAACACAAGTGATTGAGCGTATTGATCCGCAAAAAGACGTTGATGGTTTTCATCCTTACAATGTAGGCCGTTTAGCGCAGCGCATACCTTTACTGCGAGCCTGTACGCCACGTGGCATCATTACCATGCTTGAGCATATTGGCGTTGATGTGCGAGGACAGCATGCCGTAGTGGTGGGAGCCTCTAATATTGTTGGTCGCCCAATGGGCCTTGAATTATTACTTGCCGGCTGCACAACCACTATTTGTCACCGTTTTACGAAAGATCTAGAATCGCACGTGAATAAGGCGGATATTTTAGTCGTAGCGCGTGGTCAAGCGCATTTTATTCCCGGAAAATGGATAAAAAAAGGGGCGGTTGTTTTTGATGTGGGTATTAACCGTTTAGATTCGGGTAAAATTACCGGTGATGTTGAGTTTGAAGAAGCAAAAACGCGTGCAGCTTGGATAACGCCTGTACCTGGTGGTGTTGGACCGATGACGGTTGCAACACTCATTGAAAATACACTTTTTGCTTGTAATGAATTTCATTCGAGCTAAATTTCATTCGATCTAAATTGCTTTCAGGTGAGCTAGGTACATTCAATGTATTATCTGCGCGTAATGTGACTCTTTAGATAAAATATAATGCAACACTATCCATGGGGTAGCGTTGCATTTTTTATGGGCGATTATTGGCGATAAGTCTCGAGGAAATCACCAATACGATGGATAGCGGTGCTTAGCTCATCCATATGCGGTAAGCACACAATTCGGAAATGATCTGGGCTTGCCCAGTTAAAACCGGTGCCTTGTACGACTAATATTTTTTTCTCCATTAATAAGTCCATAACAAAACGTTGGTCGTCTTTAATGTTAAAACGTTTTTGGTCTAATTTAGGAAAAAGATATAACGATCCATTGGGTTTAGTACAACTTACGCCAGGGATCTCATTCAATAACTTCCAAGCACCTTGGGTTTGATCATACAAACGTCCACCAGGAATAATCAACTCATTAATACTTTGATAGCCACCAAGGGATGTTTGGATAGCATGCTGCATGGGTACGTTGGCACACAGGCGCATACTTGCAAGGATCTCAAGTCCTGCTATATAATCTTGTGCTTGGCGCTTAAGCCCACTTATCATCATCCAGCCAACACGAAACCCACACACGCGGTAAGCTTTAGAAAGGCCATCAAAGGTCACAATTAAAATATCATCAGCGAGCGTTGCTAAAGGGATATGTTTAGCATCGTCATAGACAATTTTAGAGTAAATCTCATCGGAAAATACAATTAAATTATGCTGTCTTGCAAGCTCAATAATTTGCTCAAGTAACTCTTTAGAGTAAACCGCACCCGTTGGGTTATTGGGATTAATTAACACAATCCCTTTGGTTCTAGATGTGATTTTCGATTTGATATCATCAATGTCAGGAAACCATCCCGCTTGTTCATCACAAATGTAGTGCACCGCTTTACCACCAGAAAGATGGGTGGCCGCTGTCCATAAAGGGTAATCAGGAGAGGGTATTAACAGTTCATCGCCGTTATTAAGCAAGGCCTGCATCGACATAACAATCAATTCACTGACCCCATTACCAATATAGATATCGTCGATATCGAGTGATAATAAGCCTTTTTCTTGGTAATGCTGCATCACCGCTTTGCGCGCAGAAAATAAACCTTTGCTGTCACAATATCCTTGGCTTTGAGGAAGATGTTTGATCACATCCATTAATACTTCTTCGGGTGCTTCAAAGCCAAAAGAGGCCGGATTGCCTATGTTTAATTTGAGGATCCGTTGGCCCTCATCTTCTAACTTTTGAGCTTGTTTAAGGACAGGGCCCCGAATGTCATAACAAACATTATCTAATTTATGGGACTTTTCAACGCGGTACATAACAACCTCTTTTAGCAGACAAACAATAATAGTCTCAAATTACCTGATTAAAGATAAACTGTGAAGTAGAAAGTGCAATTGTTGCTTTAATTATTATTTTCAATGTGCCTAAGCCCTTGTTTTTATATTTTAGAGCCTGTAAATGCCTCATTGCTATTGGCAGGAAAGAATAAGATAAAGATATCCTCCGTTATTTTACAAGGCATGATGAGGATGTCGTTTAAGGCGCAACGCTTTTCAGGGATGCAACGTAGCGATATTCGAACGGACGTGAAAATCAATTTGGCTTGCTGATTTTATTACTTGCAGTACCATGGTCTCTCTATCAACTAAAGTGAGAGTAAAAAATGGGTTGTTGTGATACCAAAGGCTTAATGCCAATAGAGCAAGCGTTATCTAAAATGCAAGAAGCGGTGACCAATGTGTGTCAGCCAATAAATTTACCGTTAGCAGACGCTTTAGGCTATGCCCTTGCTAGTGATGTGTTATCACCACTCAATGTGCCTCCTTTTAATAATTCTGCTATGGATGGTTATGGCGTAAAAAGAGAAGATTTAGAAGGTGCTGATAAACAAAATCCCTTGTCTTTAACTTTAGTGGGTCAATCTTTTGCGGGGGCACCTTATCAGGGTAATGTCGCCACCGGTGAGTGTATTCGTATTATGACCGGTGCGGTGATGCCAAGTTGCGTCGACTCTGTGGTCATGCAAGAGCGTATTACGCTAAATGATGATCAGGTGATTTTTACACAAGTGCCTAAATTGGGTGACAATGTGCGTTTGGTTGCAGAAGATTTGCAGTTAGGGCAATGTGTATTAAAAAAAGGGCATAAATTAAGCGCACGCGACATTCCGTTACTGGCCTCACTTGGGCTCGCTGAAGTCAGCGTTTTTAGAGCATTAAAAGTGGCCGTATTATCGTCTGGGGATGAGTTAAAAAATGTTGGAGAGACCTTGTTAGAAGGTGAAATATACGACAGTAATCGTTATAGCATTATTGCCTTATTATCGCGTTTAAATGTCGAAATATTAGATTTTGGCATTATTAGAGACGATCGCACCTTAATACGTGAAGCATTGCTACGCGCAGATGAGCAAGCCGATGTGGTGATCACCAGTGGTGGCGTTTCCGTGGGCGATGCTGATTTTATTAAAGAGGTATTAACCGAAATCGGAACGATAGGTTTTTGGAAGCTGGCAATCAAGCCCGGTAAACCTTTTGCTTTTGGAAAATTAGGCAGTAGTGTCTTTTTCGGCTTGCCAGGAAATCCTGTTTCCGCTATGGTAACTTTGTACCAGTTAGCAGTTCCTACCATGGCGACACTTGCCGGCTTTAAGATTAAACCTGCACTAAGATTAAAAGCAAAGTGTACAACCTTTGTTAAAAAATCACCGGGTCGAACGGACTTTCAAAGAGCAATTCATACAGTAGATGATAACGGGCAACTGATTGTGCAAACAACAGGCAGTCAAGGCTCAGGTGTATTTAGTTCGATGAGTCAATCTAATTGTTTTATGGTACTTGAAGAACAAAGAGGTGATGTGCTGGAAGGGGAAACAGTGATGATTGAACCTTATAACGCGTTAATGGATTAATAATAAAAACGATGCAAGAGAATTAATATGATAAATACAGATGATACGCATATTAAAGCAATTAAAGAGCTTTTACCTCCCATTGCTTTATTAGAAAAATTTCCGAATACGAACGCAATTAGTCAAACGGTGGCGGGCTCTCGCCGCGCTATTAGTAAAATTTTGAATGCACAAGATGATCGCTTGTTAGTGATCATTGGGCCATGCTCAATTCATAATATTGACGAAGCCTTAGAATATGCAAACAAGCTTGCGCCACTGCGCAAGAAATATAAAGATACATTAGAAATAGTCATGCGTGTTTATTTTGAAAAACCACGTACAACAGTCGGCTGGAAAGGCCTTATCAATGATCCAGAGTTAAATGGTACGTTTAATATTAATAAAGGTTTACGCACCGCGCGTAAATTACTGCTTGATATTAATGCCCTTGAACTGCCTGCTGCGACTGAGTTTTTAGATATGATCACGCCACAATATTTAGGTGATTTGATGACGTGGGGCGCAATTGGCGCGCGCACAACAGAGTCTCAAGTGCATCGTGAACTCGCATCTGGTCTTTCATGTCCTGTCGGTTTTAAAAACGCAACCGATGGCAGCATTAAAGTGGCTGTGGATGCCATTGGCGCTGCACATGCATCGCACCATTTTTTATCTGTGAATAAATTTGGGCATAGCGCGATTGTAGAAACAACGGGTAATCCAGATTGCCATATTATTTTACGTGGTGGTAAAGAGCCAAATTACAGCGCTAAAGATGTGGCTAACATTAAAGTTCAGTTAAAAAAAGCGGATTTACAACAAACACTGATGATAGATTTTAGTCATGCTAATGCGGCTAAAAAATTCGAAAATCAGATGATTGTTTGCGCCGATGTCGCAGCACAAATCGCTTCGGGTGAGAAAATCATCTCCGGTGTGATGGTAGAGAGCCATTTGGTCGAAGGACGTCAAAATCTGGTTGATGGTAAAGCGCTTACTTACGGGCAGAGTATTACCGACGCATGCATTGGTTGGCAAGATACCGAAGATTTATTAGTTACATTATCAGAGGCGATCATTAAGCGCCGTGCTTGATCTCGTTTTCTATTCTTAATGCACTGTTTCGGCAGTGCTTTTTTTTATCTTTAATTTGGAATATATGCCTCGCATAAAAAGAAAGCCTATCATGATCATGGGTTGCACCAGTGATGCTGGGAAATCACTCTTAGTGACAGCCATTTGCCGCTTACTTGCCAATCGAGGCATTAAAGTGGCCCCTTTTAAAGCGCAAAATATGAGTAATAATGCAGCCATTACCACACAAGGTCTAGAGATGGGGCGCGCTCAATATTTACAAGCGATAGCCGCTAAAATTGAGCCGAGTATCCACATGAACCCTATTTTATTAAAGCCTAGTGCCGATACTTTTAGCCAAGTGATTGTGAATGGAAAAGTGGATCAGGCGATTGCGCGACTGCCTTGGCTTGATAGGAAAAAGTTTTTGTGGCCAGTGGTGACTAAAGCGCTGGGTAGTTTACAAGACGAATTTGAGCAAGTGGTGATAGAGGGCGCGGGTAGTCCTGCTGAAATAAATTTACGCAGTGGCGACATTGTAAATATGTCAGTGGCGTTGCATTGTCAGGCGGATGTGTATTTAGTGTCAGATATTGATCGTGGCGGCTCTTTTGCGCATTTACTGGGTACGTGGGCCTGCTTGGCGCCTGCCGAGAAAAAGTTAATTAAGGGCTTTGTGCTTAATAAATTTAGAGGCGATCCAGCGCTACTTGGCGATGCGACAGCGTGGCTTGAAGAGAAAACAGGTATCCCAACGGTTGCTAACATTCCCTATTACCGGCATCAACTCGCCGAAGAAGATAGTTTTCGTTTAGGCTGTCAATACCAAAAAGGCATGTTAAATATTGCGCTTATTTATTATCCTTATGCTTCAAATTTAGATGAGTTCGACCAATTACTTTATCAACAGGACGTTAATTTGGTGCCCGTGCATCAATATCAAGATTTAAGTTTATTTGATGCTTTAATTTTACCTGGCTCTAAGAATAGTGGCGCGAGTTTAGAGGCGCTACGTAGCTCGGGGTTAGATCTGCAAATAGAGAAGTTTAAACAAACAGGGAAAATGATATTAGGTATTTGTGGCGGGCTACAAATTTTAGGTGATAAAATACTTGATCCATTAAACTTAGAAAAAGGCGATCAAACAGGCCTTGGTTTGATAGCCTTACAGACCTGTATTGAAAAGCATAAACAAACAAGGCAACGACAATTTAATTATGGCGGAGAGATATTAAAGGGTTATGAAATACATCACGGTAAAACGCAGGCGCAAGCACAGGTAAACGTCTTTATAGATCGCGATATTGGTTGGTCACAAGACAACGTATATTGTACTTATTTGCATGGGATTTTTGATGATCGCTGTTTTTATAATTGGTTTATGGCTCAAATTGGCGGCGTGCAAAATGGTATTGATTGGGCAGCTCATACCGATAATGAGTTAGATAAACTCGCAGATATGTTTTCTCAGCATGGTTGGTTATAAAAAAAGAAGAGTGGGTTATAAAAACAGTTTAAAAGATGGCGGGGCGATAAGCGCCATCTTTTAGGTTCGCTATTAAGGGTTTAAACGACTGACCGTCCATTTGTTTTCGCCGGCTTGATAGATAAAACGATCGTGGAGTCTATCCGCTTTTCCTTGCCAAAATTCTATCATTTCAGGCACCACACGGTAACCACCCCAAAATTCAGGTAGTGGGATCTCTTGGCCTTTAAATTTTTGTTCAAAGTAATGTACTTTATCAATTAAATGTTGGCGATCCGTTAATGTTTGGCTTTGTGCTGACGCCCATGCCCCTATTTGACTGCCACGGCTACGACTGTGAAAGTACTCTTCTGATGCTTGTTGGCTGATACGCTCTATTTTCCCTTCAATACGTACTTGGCGTTGGAGCATATTCCAGTGGAAAAGAAGTGCCGTATAAGGGTTGTTTTCTAACTCACGGGCTTTACGGCTATTGTAGTTAGTAAAGAAAACAAAGCCTGCGCTGTCGACCTCTTTTAATAATACCATGCGTGAGGATGGTTTTCCTTGAGCATCCACACTGGCAACAGACATAGATTCAGGTAGAATAATACCGCATTTTTTTGCCTCGTTTAACCAATCGTTAAAGAAAGCAAAGGGATCGCTGACTTCTTTTAACGCTTTATTTTCAATCAGTACGCCTTGGCCAAGGGTAAGGGCGCAGCGAATTTTGCTAAGCAGGGACATAATATCTTCTTCTATGGCGAAACGAAGTTTGCAGTGTATTCTCTAGGTGAAATTTTGTCGAATAGATTATCTGTTTAGCGCTGTGTGCTTTTATCTTATTTGTCTTTAAACCGCTTTAAATACATTTTTAGTGTCTTTATGGATAATGAGAGAGGCGACTTTTGATATCTTTTTACATTGTTCTGGCACATTAACATCACGTCATAGCGTTTCAAGTTTATAGGAGAAAGTAAGATCTATTGGGTTTGCGGATTTTGCATCTTAAAGTATCATGGGGTTATAATTCGCATTCCCTTTTTTCTATCTATTAAAGAGAGTATTCGGTGCCGTTTCAATACCAAGATCTTATTCATTTATTTGCACAAACTTTTCATGCGCAATATAACACGTTGCTCGTTTGTGGTGAGGATGAGCCAATTTATCTGCCAGCTAAGGCGCCACATTTGGCGCATCGCATTATATTTGCTCATGGCTTTTATGCTAGCGCACTACATGAAATTTCGCACTGGCTGGTGGCCGGTGAGAAGCGACGTTTAATTGAAGATTATGGTTACTGGTATGAGCCTGATGGTCGAAATGCAATTCAACAAAAAGAATTTGAAAAGGTTGAAATTGTACCTCAAGCGATAGAATGGGCGCTTGCGGTTAGTTGTGGCTTCTCTTTTGATGTTAGCGTGGATAACTTAAATGGGGCCAGTGTGGATAGATTTTCTTTTAAAAAGCGTGTACACACTCAGGTATTGCACTATTTAGAATTTGGATTTTCGGCGCGCACGACGCAGTTTTTAAAAGCATGTCAGGCGTTTTATCAACGCGAAGCTTGTCAGGTTGAACATTTTGATTATGCGTAATAGCAAAGGCACTAAAAAGGTTACCCGTCTTGCTTGTTGAAATTATCCCACCCTGCGTTGTGAGTTTTGAAGTGAGAACAACACTCTCCCACAACTCATGCCTTGCTAGTGTTAATTTTTTCAGCGCAATACATTTAATTCCTTTGCTATAAATATAATATTATTTAAAGGTTAAAAAAAGCTTATATGACTCAAATATACCATCATGCAGTACAAATTTATTATGAAGATACGGATCATTCTGGGGTTGTCTATCACCCTAATTTTTTAAAATATTTTGAACGTGCACGAGAGCATGTCATTGATAGCCAGCGCCTGGATAAATTATGGCGAGAAAAAGGCTTGGGTTTTGCGGTTTATAAAGCCAATCTTACTTTTCAAGATGGCGTTGAGTTTGCTGAAATTTGTGATATTCGCACCACCTTTCGTTTAGAGGGAAAATATAAGACCCTGTGGCGTCAAGAAGTATGGCGAGTTGGAGCGACAAAGGCTGCTGTAATTGGGGACATCGAAATGGTGTGTCTGGACAAAAATAAACAATTACAGCCTATTCCTGAGGAGATTGCGCATTATTTATTAAAGGATTAAAACTCGCTTAAAGAAATGAGGACCAAGAAAAACAGTGACAACAATGCCGCTGAAATGTCAAATTTTCTTAGAAAAGGTTTTTTATTTCTTGCGTAAAATTGAAATAATAGTGTTCTACACGGATGTTTTATAACCATATATTAATGAAAAACAGGTGTTAAATTCAGTTTTTTCTTTGGCTGAACTACTCGAAGATCCCCTCCGCGTCGTTACAAGGAAAAAAGAATAACTATTACGCCTGAATGGTGACCTGAAGGCAATAGGGCTCTAACTACCTTTTAAAGACGACCTTCTTCTCACAAAATGAAAATAAACCCATTAAAATACTTGCTTGCCGCCTAAAAGTGTCTCATTTTAATACTTATGTATTTTAATGTTAAGTTTCTTTTTCTTATTTGAAAAAGAGCTTTGTAAGGAGCTTACGTGATAATAGGGCAAGATGAGAGACGTTTATTTCACCGCATGGCAATTGAGTCAACGGTAAAAATTATTTTAAATGAACAAGAATATCAAGGTATCTGTAAAGATCTAAGCAGCACAGGAATGTCGGTTCGATTAACTGATAATATCGTGCAACATGGCGATAAAATAGAAATAAAACTCGGAGAAGAGGGATCTCGTTTCCCGCCCTTTAGTGCCAATGCTACGGTAGTGCGTATGTCGGAGCATGACGACCATTATATGGCCGCGCTTGAATTAACCGCAGTCACTTAAGCAAGACATAGACTTGTAGCGCTTAGGCTCTACAAGTCTTCTTTATACCAAAATAGCTGGAAATGTGATCCGTCTTGCGGGAAAAATCATCCCTACCTGCGTTGTAAGTTTTAACATGAGAACCCTTATCCCGGCGTAATACATGGACGCTTAATTAATTCCATTGGTATTACAATCCATTTCAATTTTGTTATTTTTTGAATCTAAGTGTCTTTTTTCGTATTACTTTGTTAGGTTAGTCTTTTCTTTTCATTTTATGAATAATAAAGGCTTATGATGAAAATTTACGGTAGTTTTACGTCCCCTTTTGTGCGTCATTGTCGCATTGTATTATTGCAAACTGCGCTTCCTTGTGAATTTGTTGAAACAGATATACAACAGATCGGAAAAATATCCCCCACCCAAAAACTGCCATTATTAATAGATGGCGACCTGATGTTAACGGACTCTAGCTCTATTTTAAAATATTTACGTGAAAAATCGGGTGCCGTATTTATGTCGGATCTGTATGATTTTGAACTTTTTAATATGAGCAATACGTTGATGGATGCCAGTGTGAATCTTTATGTTATGGATTTGATGGATAACATTACGCCGGAGAAAAGTAAATATCTGCAACGCCAACAATCAAGGATCCTTTCCGGGTTAGAAGCACTTAACGAATATGATTTTGAGGCGTGTGAGGGTTTAACGGATGGCAAGTTACGCTTAGCCTGTTTTTTAGATTGGGGTATTTATCGAGATATGATAAACCTTAAACAATTAAATAACTTATCGCGTTTTTTAGACTCTGTGCGTGAGGATATTAATTTTATAAAAACCTGTCCACCGATGTAATTTACACGGTTTTAAAAAGTGCCAAGCTTTTGGTTTCATCAAAAAGTTGAATATTAAGAGCTTTGGCGTTTGATACTGGTGATTTTACGCAAAGCGCGATGCAGTGCGTGTTGTCTGGATAAAACAGATAACTTTGCCATTGTTGTGTATTTTTTTCGGTGCATTGTGGGCTAAATGTTAAATTTATTTCTGTAACGTTTGCTGTTTTTTCTGTTAAATAAAAGCTAAAAGTGGCTAGGCCTTGTGCAATGCCGAGCCCTGTAGCTTTAACGAAGGCTTCTTTTAATGTCCATAATTTAAAGAAAAAAGCATTTTGTTGATTTTTTGGGAGGGCGCACAGTTGCTGGTGCTCGTGCTCTGAAAAATAACGTTGCGCAATACCTTGTACGCTAATTTTACGTTGCAGGTTTTCTATGTCACAACCAATATCATTTTCTAAATTGATAGCACAAATAATCAAATCATTATTATGACTTAAATTAAAGCGTATAGGGAGTGTTGAGTTGGTGACTTCAGGCTTTCCTAATGGACTAATGCTAAAGTCCCATTGTGCGGGGCTACGCGCTTCATATTGAGATAAGATAAGACGAATAAATGCACGTGTCAGTAAGGCGGTGTGTTGAGGTTTTTCTAAGCGATAGCGCTTTACTTTTTGTTGTTCATCATTGCTTAGTAGCGCCATTAATTGAGGCGTATCTTGTATTTTTTGTGGGGTTATTGTCCATAAGTGGACTTCATTTTTGTGTATGTTCAGAGGGTGCAAATAAGTGCCTATGCAAAGTATAAAAGGGAGGATGCCTCCCTTAATAGATGTCTTTATTTTTGTAGTTTAAAGTTATTAATTTTGTTATTGAGATCACGACGCTCTTTAGAAAGCTCTGCACCAATAATGATATGATCATCAACACGATCTGCGTAATCAGATAACATGTTTTTAATGATAAGAGTGATCTCTTCTTGGCTCATAGCTGGAGTGATATATTCAACTAAATTATTAAGTAATTCTACGCGCTTACGGTTATCGCGGATTTTCTTCTCATTCGCAACCATTTCACGTTGTAATTTATTTTTACGGCGAGTATTTTTCACCAAATCAAGCACGTTGCCCATTAAATATACCTTTTAAGTAAAGAGTGATGTTTATTCAGTATAATGAATTAAATGCGTTGCGTACATGCGCGATAAAAGCACTCATTATACTGAGAACGTCTCGCATTATACCTATTGAAAAACGCAATGATCCAGTGTTTTTTGTTAAAATGTTAGTTCTTATTGTTACGCATCAATTGTTTGCTGAATAGTATTTTCCATTTTATGGGTGATGATCGTGCTCTATTGACCCTTTTTGTTTTTTATTTTCACTCTATTATTGTTATCTCGGCTATCTCTAATGAGTTGATTATTAGTCTGATGTTGGGCTGATTTTGCGAGGCGATCATAAAGAACCACATTAACGGTGGCTGCGAGGTTCATGCAACCTTGAGTCGGAATATAAACCACGGCATCAGCGCTATCAATTAAACTTTGGCTGAGCGTGCCATCTTCTGGGCCAAATAAATAAAGGGCGTTATCAGGGTGTTCAAAATTAGGTAACGGAATAGCACCTTCAATTAAATCGACACAAATTACTTTTGTCTGCGCCTCTTTATTCTCGAGTAAGTGTGATACACCAAGCAGTGCTATCTGACTTTTCATTTTTTTTGTATCAGTGTTCAATTTTACGGCGCGATCATAACGCGTACCGGTGTAAATCACTTTATCTACGCCATAGCAGCCGGCAGCCCGCAATGTGGCGCCGACATTTGAAGCGCTTTTAGGATTGCTTAATCCAATGATCACTTGTTTTTGATGCATATTTTTACTTATTTGCTAAAAGGAAATTAAAACAAGTCTACCTTGTTTTAGCGGGCAGAAAAAGAAACAAAGGAAGGGAGGGAGATTTAAGGCAAGACTTAATAGATGCGTGTGATAAAAAAGCATATCTGCCTGCATTTTCAGCAAAGAGAGAGTGATCGTTGATTTAACCAACAGTTAACTGTTTTTATTCAATTAATTACCTTCTAGCCCTTGTACTTAACCGAAAATTATATACAATGCACGCACTGGTTTGGAGTCATCTAAATCACTGCCCGGATGGTGGAATCGGTAGACACAAGGGATTTAAAATCCCTCGCCTTACGGGTGTGCGAGTTCAAGTCTCGCTCCGGGCACCAAATTTTAAAAGAAGCTTCAACTTAGGTTGGGGCTTTTTTTTGTTCAAAAAATAACAGGTTGCTTAAATTACCAGCACTTGGGTATAAAATCGTAATAAGAACTTGTACTCATCTAAAAGTTAGATATAATCTTCAACCTGATTTAAAGGTAATTAAATCACTGCCCGGATGGTGGAATCGGTAGACACAAGGGATTTAAAATCCCTCGCCTTACGGGTGTGCGAGTTCAAGTCTCGCTCCGGGCACCAATTTAAAAGAAAGCTTCAACTCAGGTTGGGGCTTTTTTTTTATTTAAAATTCCATTATATTTCTGCAATAAAATAGCAGTAAGCACATGAAGTGCGTTGACGCGGTATTAAGGACGATCATGCTCGATTATTTATCACTATTACTCATTGTTATTGTCATTTTTTATTTTTTACTTTACGATAAATCAGCCATTAAGAAAAAATGCTTGTCGTTACCTGATCTGGCTAAGTATAAAGAAAAGAAAAAAGCGCTTAATAAAGTGGGCGAGCTATGTTGTTATAACTGCTCTGGGCGCAAGATAAAAGTACATAGCGTGAAGTTTAAAGATAAAAGACGCACGGTAAAAAAATATTATTATCAGTGTAAACGCTGTAATGTTTTACTTTGGCGTAGTGATACCAAATAAACGTATCATAGTGCACCTCAAGGACTGATTTTTACGTCATATAATCCCCATTTAACATCAGATCTTCAATAGAGAGCTGTGATAGCCATATAGATACGTCATCATGCGCTCTCTAAAGAAAAAGCCTTTCACGGGTGCTACAACGTGACTCATAGGTATTTGAGCGGGTGACCACAATCCTCAAGTCAAAGGTACGCCACATCGTGCTTATAACACTTCAATGTAAAATCAGACTGTTGCCATTTTAGACTTAGAAGCGGAGCCAATATGGCTTGCTGATTTTTCATCTTGAAGTATCATGGGTATAAATGCGGGTTTGGCACCTTAAGATAACATGAGTATAATAACGTCGTTATA
Organism: Psychromonas sp. CNPT3; assembly: GCF_000153405.2. Classification (NCBI taxonomy): domain Bacteria; kingdom Pseudomonadati; phylum Pseudomonadota; class Gammaproteobacteria; order Alteromonadales; family Psychromonadaceae; genus Psychromonas; species Psychromonas sp. CNPT3. The sequence continues at coordinate 1,916,961 of NC_020802.1, read as the reverse complement.
AACGATAGCTAAAGTGAGAATGTATTGTGAACGTAAGTACTGGTAAGCGACTAAATAAATATATAAGTGACTCTGGATTTTGTTCTCGCCGAGAAGCGGATAAATTAATTGAAAAAAGCCGAGTTAAAATCAATGGTACGATCCCCGAATTAGGGACAAAAGTACTGCCCGGTGATATTGTATTGGTCGACGGTCGGGCAATTAATGCAGTGGCTGAAAACAAATCTGATCGTATTTATATTGCTTACAATAAACCCATTGGAATTACCTGTACGACAGAGCGAGATGTACGCGGTAATATTATTGATGCTATTCGCCATAAAAAGCGTATTTTCCCGATTGGTCGTTTAGATAAGCCTTCAGAAGGCTTGATTTTTTTAACCAGTGATGGCGATATTGTTAATAAAATACTGCGCGCTGAAAACGCACATGATAAAGAATATTTAGTGACCGTTGATAAACCATTAAGTGAACGTTTTGTTGAACGTATGCAACGTGGCGTGCCCATTTTAGACACGATCACCAAGCCTTGTATTGTCAAAGTTCAAAGTCGTTTTGTCTTCTCTATTATTTTAACGCAAGGCTTAAATCGTCAAATTCGACGTATGTGCGAATATTTAGGTTATGAAGTTCAAGCATTACAACGAACGCGAATTATGCAAGTGACATTGAAGAACTTAAAGCCGGGGCAGTGGCGTAATTTGAGCGTGCAAGAGATGCAAGAAATCAATCAAGCGGTGTCTCATTCATCAAAAACAGCGCAAATAACCACACCTGCTAATCCACCAAATACACGTAAAATATATAATCAAAGTGGGTCAACTAAAAAAATCTTTGTTAATGTCAAAAAAACGAAATCCAAACCGAGCGCTAATTCACGAACATTGAGCTTGAAACGCAAATGAGCTTAAGTGAATTCGATGTGATCAAAAAATATTTTTGTCGCGACGTGAGTACTGAAGATAGTACGGTTGTTTTAGGCATTGGCGATGATTGTGCCATTTTAGATGTGCCTGAAGGGCATCAACTGTTGATCAGCACAGATACTCTCGTTGCGGGCATTCATTTCTTTGAGGATGTCGATGCTTATCGTTTGGGTTATAAAGCCTTGGCGGTTAATTTAAGTGATTTAAGTGCAATGGGCGCTGAGCCTAAATGGATCTCACTGGCAATCACTTTACCTAATGTTGATGCAGATTGGCTAGCTCGCTTCTCAAACGGTTTTTTTGATTTAGCAGCCAAGCATAATGTCACCTTGATTGGCGGAGACACCACTAAGGGGCCTTTGTCCATTACGGTGTCGGTGCAAGGCATTGTACCCAAAAACACCGCTTTACTGCGCAGTCAGGCAAAAGTGGGAGATATTATTTGCGTGTCTGGCTCCCTTGGAGATGGCGCGCTAGGACTCGCCTATCAATTATCGAATAAAAGCTTAAAACTTGCCAATGCACAAGCGTTTGTAGATAAGCTGGAGTTAACGGATCCGCGTGTAAAATTAGGTCTTCTATTGCGAGGAATGGCGCATAGTTGTATAGATATATCAGATGGTCTAACACAAGATTTAACGCATATTTTAAATGCGTCGCATTGTTGCGCGCAAATAGATGTTGAAACGTTACCCTTGTCTGAGGCGTTACAACAAGAATTAGATTTAGGTAATATTAAGGGTGAGCAAGCACTGCATTATGCTTTAACGGGGGGCGATGATTATGAATTATTATTTACATTGCCAGAAGAAATGTTCGGTTCATTACAACAAAGTATACCGGAATTACGACTTACTGCGGTAGGCAAAGTAATTGCCCCACAAGCATCAAAAATACAATTAACAAAACATAAAAAAGCATTTTCATTAACCCTCAGTGGTTGGGATCATTTTAAAAAAGACGGTGAGTAATATTATGCAACGCAGTGATTTAAAAGGGCTTAATTTAAAAAATCCGCTACATTTTTTGGCGGTAGGTTTCGGCAGTGGTCTTGCGCCGAAAGCCCCTGGCACGATGGGGACTCTCGTTGCGGTGCCTTTATTCTATTTTTTGTCATTTTTAAGTGTAGAGGCCTATTTTATTGTATTAGTGGTCGGTAGCTTATTGGGTATTTGGTTTTGTCATGTGACCAGTCGAGATATGGGGGTACACGATCATAAGTGTATCGTTTGGGATGAATTTATCGGTTATTGGATCACCATGTTTATGGTGCCATTCAGTGTGCAGTGGGCCATTGTTGGTTTTATTTTGTTTCGTTTTTTTGATATTGTAAAACCTTACCCTATTAGCTGGTTAGATAAAAAAGTAGCGGGTGGTTTTGGTATTATGATCGATGATATCGTGGCGGGTATATTTGCTGCGATTTGTCTGCAACTGCTTATCTACGTAGCATCGTAATGGTGCGCGCTAATTGGGGCAGAATATTTGCTATTGTTTATCTTTTTATGCTCTGCTACGCCCCTCAAGTTGCAAGTAGTACGAGTCAAAATAACGTGATCATCGCGGTGACACAGTTACCTGAAAATTTCTCTCCTTATGCTAACTCACCCTTATCGCTATCCTATGCCCATCTGTTTTTTGATCCCTTAGTACGTTGGGGAATAAATGGAAAATTAGAGAAGCGATTATTAAGAGATTGGCGCGTGATAAAACCGGGCGTAATACGGTTTTATTTAAAAAATAATATTTATTTTCATTCCGGCAATCGCCTTACCAGCAATGATGTACTCTGGAGTTATGCACAAATAAAAAAAAGGGCTAAGTTTAAATTCTTTTTTTCAGCGATAAAAAAAATCAGTAGAGTAAATACGCATACTTTTGATATCGATAGCACCCTCAGCCAAGACGAATTATTAGATTATTTAAGTGATTTTTTTGTATTAGATGAACAATACTATACACATTTAAACGTCGAGAATTCGCCCTTCCCTCCGATTACGCGTAGCACTGCATTAATGCCGATGGTGTCGGGTACTGGGCCTTATAAACTCAGGGCTTTTAATATTAATTTGGCATTGCAAGTCACTGCAGATAAAAATTACTGGGACGCGCAGGAAAATACGCTTGATATAACCTTTTTAAAAATAAAATCACAGCGAGCACGCGTGTATGCACTTTTGTCTGGTGATGTTGATATTAGCCACGCAGTGTTAAAAAAACAGATACAAAGTATTGAAGTTGAAAAAAATAAACAACTGGTTTCGATAGGATCTTCACGGTCCTTTTATCTGTCTTTAAGTGGCAAGCACTCCTCTCTTTTAAAAGTGGCATCAGCTCGCAAAGCGATATCACTCGCCATTAATCAGCAAGGTATGCTTGATAATATATTACAAGGATTAGGACACATAAATTCGACGTATAGTCCCTTATTAACAAGGGAAAGTATTGGCCTAAATAATGAATATAATGTAAAAAAAGCACGGGAATTATTAACAAAAATGGAAATTTCTTCGCAACAACTGACGTTATTGACATTTAAAAGTAATAGAGTCGATCATGAAGAAGTGTTGAAAGCATTAAAAAACATGTTACAACGCGTTGGGCTTCAGTTACTAGTGACGCAGACAGACAGTAAGGATGAGTGGCTTAAAACGATGGAGCATTACGATTTAACGTTATCAACCTGGCAAAGCAGTTTAATGGATCGTAAAAACATATATAAGAGTTTATTTGCAGACAGTTTACTTGCGCCGTACTTAGGCCCTTTATATGCAGCGCAAAGCACATTGAATAGAGATGATTTTTTTAAAAAACTATTACAACAGCAACGTGTGATCCTTCTCTTTTCAGTGGATGAGTTGTGGGGCGCCGATAGAAAATATGCTTTTAAAAACATATTTTCTGTCAATGAGGTGCCTTATTGGCAATATTTAAGGGTTAAGAAGTAAGACTTAAAAGTAAGCTTTGATTTGACGCTCGATCCCAGCACTATCAAGCTCAAGTAGCTGATATATCTCTTGTTGTGTGCCTTGCTCTACAAAGTTATCTGGCAGGCCTAAATTAAGCACATTAACTTTTATTTTTTGAGCCATAAAAAACTCATTAACGGCTGAGCCTGCGCCACCTGCAATGCAATTTTCTTCAATGCTGACAAAATCTGTATGGTCTTTACTTAAGCGCAGTAGAAGTGCTTCATCTAACGGTTTTACAAAGCGCATATCAATTAATGTCGCATTCATTTTTTGTGCCACGCTGATAGCTTGTTGTAAAAAAGTACCAAAACATAAAATAGCCAGTTTTTTGCCTTCTCTGCACACTTTAGCCTCACCGATATTCAATGCTTGCATCTCTTTTTCAACGACTATCCCCGTACCAATGCCACGAGGGTAGCGCACCGCTGCGGGTTGACCTTTTAAAATATGACCCGTATACAGCATGTTACGACACTCTTGTTCATCTGACGGGGTCATGATCACCATGCTGGGAATACAGCGTAGGAAGGTAAGATCGTATGCACCTTGGTGAGTTGGACCATCTGCGCCAACAATACCGGCTCTATCAATGGCAAAAAGCACACCTTGCTGCTGAATAGCGACGTCATGGATCACCTGATCAAAGGCGCGCTGTAAGAAACTTGAATAGATAGCCACAACAGGATGCAGGCCTGCAATAGACATACCACCTGCGAGGGTGACTGCGTGTTGCTCTGCAATCGCCACATCATAATATTTATCACTATGGCGCTGAGAAAACTTGACCATGCCAGATCCTTCGCGCATGGCAGGGGTGATAGCCGTTAGCTTAGGATCAATATCGGCCATATCATTTAGCCAATCACCAAAAATAGTTGAAAACGTCGGAGCACTACTGCTCGTCGCAGGTAGTCCCTGATCCGGTGTAAATTTAGGCACCGCATGATAACCAATAGGATCGAGCTCTGCTTGTTTATAACCTTTACCTTTTTTTGTCATAATATGCAGGAACTGCGGGCCCGGGCGCGCGCGCATATTACGTAAGGTATCGACTAAATCAAGGACGTTATGACCATCAACGGGCCCAATATAATTAAAGCCGAATTCTTCAAAAATAGTAGACGGAGAAACAAGTCCTTTGAGATGCTCTTCTGTGCGTTTTGCAAATTCTTTAATAGGGGGAATATTTTCCAGTACTTTTTTACTTCTTTCGCGAAAATGCGTATATAAATCCCCGGATAAAATTTTGGCGAGGTGGTTGTTCAGTGCGCCTACATTTTCAGAGATAGACATCTCATTATCATTGAGGATCACCAGCATATCGTTATGTAATGCACCGGCATGATTCATCGCTTCAAATGCCATGCCCGCCGTGATCGCGCCATCACCAATAACGGCGACGACTTTACGTCCTTTTTGCTCTTTTTCGGCGGCAATCGCCATGCCTAAGGCAGCGCCAATAGACGTTGAGGAATGACCTACGCTGAGCACGTCATATTCACTTTCTTGGCGCCATGGGAACGGATGTAAGCCTTTAAAATTACGGATGCTTGACATCTTATCGCGCCTGCCCGTTAAAATCTTATGTGGGTAGGCTTGATGACCGACATCAAAAATAAGGTGGTCAAAAGGGGTTTTATAAACGTAGTGTAACGCAACGGTAAGCTCGACAACACCTAATCCAGACGCAAAATGGCCACTGCTTTGACTGACACTATTAAGTAAAAACTGGCGTAATTCATCACATAATTCGGGGAGTTGTTGTTTTTTTAATAGCCGTAAATCTTCAGGGTAATTAATCTTGGCAAGAAGCGGGTAATTTTTTAAATCCAAAGGCATAAGTATCAGTCGCGGTTAAAGAAGAGTAAAGGACTCGTTAGAGGATAAATAACATCTACAAATATTAGCATTAAGCGCCGATAAATTATAGAAACTTTGCTTTGATTTGCGCTATAAATCCATTCTTCCTTGCTATTATTATGTCTTTTTTTTTATTTGAAGATTATCTTTTAAAAGAAACAATGAATCAGGTGCATCTTTAGGGGTTGTTAGAGCAAGATATAAATTTGATATTTACTAAGACGTAGGGCAGGGGGCGTGTTAGCATGTGCGCAATTAAAGCTAAATATAAAGAGTAAAAAATGACAATAGAAAGAATGGAAACAAAAGCGCGTATGAGCCGTATTGTAAAACATAATGGCGTAATTTATTTATGTGGACAAGTGTGCGCAGATGCGACCCAAGGCATTACAGAGCAAACGCAAACAATGCTCGATAAAGTGGATGTATTACTTGCTCAAGCGGGTAGCTCGCGCGAGCATATATTATCGGCCACCATTTATATTAAAACGATGCAAGACTTTGCTGCAATGAATGACGTTTGGGATAACTGGGTACCTCAAGGCTTTGCACCCGCACGCGCATGCGTGATGGCAAGCATGGCGCGTGAGACTTTATTGGTTGAAATATCGATTGTAGCAGCCCAAAAATAAAGCGTTAAAATCAGTTTTTACGGCTAATAATATACAGTGCAAATTGCGCCAGTATGTGGGTGTCATAGGGTAATTTGTTGAGCGCATCGATAGCTTCTTCATAAAGGAGCTGCATTTTGTGTTGCGCCTGCTCAAGGCCTAATAATGCGGGATAAGTCGATTTATTGGCATTGATATCAGAGCCTTGTGGCTTACCGAGCGTTTGACTGTCTGAGGTGATATCTAAAATATCGTCTTGCACTTGAAAAGCGAGGCCAATAGCGCGAGCATAGGTGAGTAAATATTGTTTATGTTGGCTATCTAGGCCGACTTTAGTGAGCGTTGCAAGTTCAACGGCAGCTTGGATCAATGCCCCCGTTTTTGCGCGGTGAATACTTTCTAACATCGTTAAATCAACACGTTTGTTTTCTGCAGCCAGATCTAACGCTTGGCCTGCACACATACCCTTATCACCTGAGGCTTTAGCCAAAACATTTAGCATTTTAAGCTGAGCTGAGCAACTTAACTCTTTATTTTCTTGTGATAAAATATCAAAGGCTAAGCTTTGCAGAGCATCACCGGCTAAAATTGCTTGCGCTTCACCAAAAACAATATGACAGGTAGCTTGGCCTCGACGCAAAGCATCATCATCCATGGCAGGTAAGTCATCATGGATCAAAGAGTAAGCATGCATACACTCCAGCGCACACGCAATGGGATCCAGTGTACTTAACTGGCTACCGAGCATGTCTCCGACGACATACACCAAAAACGGGCGGATACGCTTGCCACCTAATAAAGCGCCATGATACATCGCCTTATTGAGAGACAGACACAAAGGTGATTGTAGATCAATATACTTTGTTAATTGTTGATCCGTACGTGATTGGTATTGGCTAAGTGTTTTAAGCAAAAGCGTCATATTTTATTCTTGTGTGAAGTCTTGCAAAGGGCTATCAACATCTTGTTGCATTAAAATGCTGACTTGTTGTTGTGCTTGATTTAATTTTTTACTATTACTGCGCGCGAGTGAGATACCACGCTCAAATTGTTTTAAGGCATCGTCTAAGTTTAGATCGCCTTTTTCTAATAAAGAGACAATATTTTCTAATTCATTATTGGCTTCTTCATAAGGCATGTTTTCAGGTTTTTTTAGTGCCATTTCATTCTCGACTGTTATTTTTTTTAAGGTTACCTAGAGATAGAGATAAGTCAAATAACCACGCTAAATATTCTCTAAATAATGAAGCATTTCTCAAAATTGAGATCAAATAGACAACCTTTTTAAAATGCTGACTCAGGAAACAGCAATTATGCCATAAAAAGCTATAATCATATTTTTTATTAGTGGGTGTCTCCCCATGATACTTCAAGATTCAAAATCAGCAAGCCCAATAAGGCTTGGCTTCTCGGTATAAAAGATAAAAAATTATTCTACATTGATGTTTGATAGGAACATGCCGACAGCACAGATGAGCCAAGTCGCGTCGATCTTTAGGGTGAGAATGGCGCTTCTGAATTGCAGTCATGAAAAGGGGGATCTCATTAATAAAGGATATGCATTGAATAGTTATCCGATGAATGACAGATAAAACATCTGAGATAACATGGTGAGACGCTTATTAATATCGTCAGAAGCATGTATTTTGTTGATCTATTGGGTAGTTACGATCAATTTTGTTGATTAAAGTAAATAAACGTTCATTATTAAACGTGATTTAACATAATGAGCTCTATTTTTTAAAAAGGAATATTTTGTGGATTTAGCTACGCTGCTCGGAATACTTGGTGCGTTTGGTTTTATTATCATGGCGATGTTGATTGGTGGCACCATGGACATGTTCATCGATACAACGTCAATATTGATTGTATTTGGTGGATCACTGTTTGTTGTCATGATGAAATATAATTTGGGGCAATTTTTAGGTGCCGTAAAAATTGCCATGAAAGCCTTTTTGCACAAATCAGATACACCAGAAGAATTGATTGCTAAAGCAGTTGAAATGGCTGATGCTGCACGTAAAGGTGGATTTCTTGCTTTAGAAGAAGCAGAAATAAGTAACGCTTTTATGCAAAAAGGGGTGGATATGTTGGTGGATGGACATGATGCAGATGTGGTACGCGCCACACTGGCAAATGACATTCGTTTAACGGCAGATCGCCATGAAGTAGGCGCTGATATTTTTAAACAATTTGGTGATGTTGCGCCTGCGATGGGTATGATCGGTACCTTGATTGGTTTGGTGGCAATGTTATCAAACATGGACGATCCTAAATCGATTGGTCCCGCGATGGCGGTCGCCTTGTTAACGACTCTGTATGGTGCGATGGTTGCAAACATGGTGTGTTTGCCTATTTCTGATAAATTAAAACTACGCGCTGCAGAAGAAAAGTTAAATAAAAGTTTAATATTAGATGCCGTGCTAGGCATACAAGATGGACAAAATCCCCGCGTGATAGAAGGCCTATTACGTAACTATTTACCAGAGTCTAAACGTGGCGGTGGTAGTACTGAGGATGGAGCTGCGTAATGGATGAAGATGAATGCAAATGTCCCCCCGAGGGACTTCCTGCGTGGATGGGCACATTTGCTGATTTAATGTCATTGTTGATGTGTTTCTTTGTTTTATTACTGTCATTTTCTGAAATGGACGTACTTAAATTTAAACAAATTGCCGGCTCTATGAAATTTGCGTTTGGGGTGCAATCGATGCTTGAGGTGAAAGATATCCCTAAAGGCACCTCTGTTATCGCACAAGAGTTCACGCCAGGCAGGCCAGATCCAACGCCCATTGAAGTGATCATGCAAAAAACCATTGAGATGACCGAGGCTAAATTGGATTTCAGTGAGGGTGACTCATCAAGAGCGGATGGTGAAGAGGACAGTAAAGAAGATATTCCTGAAGAGGGCAATCAAGGTAATGAACAAAGCAGTGAAGCTTCTGAGGCGCAACATCAATTAGCGAAAGCTGTCGCCCAAGAGTTACAAGATGAAATACAAGAAGGCGCGATTGAAATTGAGTCATTAGGCCAACAATTGATCATTCGTATTCGAGAAAAGGGGGCTTTTCCTTCTGGATCTGCTTTTTTACAGCCACGTTTTCGTCCTGTTATTCGTAAAGTGGCTAAAATATTAGCGGATATTCCGGGGGTGATCACTATTTCGGGTCATACCGATAATGAACAAGTGCATTCTGAATTATATCGTTCTAATTGGGATCTTTCGGCGCAACGCGCTGTGTCAGTTGCCCATGAAATGTTGAAGATAAAAAAGATAAGAAATAAGCATTTAGTGGTGGCAGGCTATGCCAATAGCAAACCTTTAACGGATAGTAAAATACTCTCAGAGCGTAAGCGAAATCGCCGAGTAGAAATTATGATCATGCAAGGTGAAGCGACAGAAAGTGGTGAAATCGGTATTGATAAGTAACGGTTCCCAAAGGAAAGACCACCTTTAAGGTGGTTTTTCTATTTTATTGGGCTACGTTACTCTTATGCCATTAAAATGGATAAAATCAGGTATAACATGATAAATATAGAAGTTTGCATTGATAATATTACCTCATTATTTAATGCACAGAGTGCAGGTGCGGGCCGTATCGAATTATGTAGTGCATTAGCGCTTGGAGGGCTAACCCCGAGCCATGCATTGATAAGCGCCACGTTAAAGCATGCTCAACTCCCTATTTATGCTATGATCCGTCCGCGTGATGGGGATTTCTTATATTCAGATTTTGAAATAGAAATGATGCATAAAGAGATATATCATGCACGAAAATTGGGTGTTCAAGGCGTTGTTTTTGGCGTTTTAAATGAAAATGCAGGCGTGGATCTCGATGTATTACGCAGTCTCATGCAGGAAAGTAAAGGCTTAGGTGTTACTTTTCATCGCGCGATTGATTGTGTCGCTGATATGGACGACGCGTTAGATAAAATATTAAGCGCGGGTTGTGAACGTATTTTAACCTCGGGCCGTGCGAGTAATGCATTAACGGGTATTGAGACAATTAAGCACATGGTATCGCGAACACAAGGTCGATTATCGGTGATGGCGGGTGCGGGTGTCGGTGCTCATAATGTTGAGCAAATTATTAAACAAACCGGGATAAGAGAAGTGCATTTCTCTGCCAAAGAACAACAATTCAGTGCAATGAAAAAGATAGCTGGCTGTGGGAGTTTAAATGAATTCACCCAAATTAGTGTGGCTAGCCCCCTTAAAATAAAGGCGCTGAAAGAAGCGATAGTAAAAATGGAATGATGAAAGAAACATGAAAATACCCAAGAGGATCCAACCATTAGTTGATGATGGCTTGATTGACGCTGTATTAGGTCAATTAATGAGTGGTAAAGAAGCAACGGTATATATGGTGCAATGTGGGCCACATATACGCTGTGCAAAAGTGTATAAAGAGGCAAGTAAACGTAGTTTTAAACAAGCTGTTTTATATACCGAAGGGCGTAAAGTTCGCAGTGGTCGGCGTTCGCGTGCGATGCAAAAAGGCTCTAAATTTGGCCGCGAGCAGCAAGAAAAAGTATGGCAAAATGCAGAAGTAGATGCACTGTATAAACTGGCAGATGCCGGTGTACGTGTGCCACAACCTTATGGTTGTTTTGAAGGCGTTTTGTTGATGGATTTGGTAACGGATGAAGAGGGTTTTGCCGCGCCTCGTTTAAATGATATTTCGATGTCAGCAGAGCAAGCAATTGAAGATCACTGGCAGATGATGCGTAATGTCGTATTAATGTTAAGTGTCGGCATCATTCATGGTGACCTTTCTGAGTTTAATGTACTCGTTGATGAATGGGGACCTGTGATCATTGATTTGCCACAAGCTGTGAATGCAGCCGGTAATAACAATGCAAAAAGTATGCTATTTAGAGATATAAATAATATGCGTAGCTATTACGCGCAATTTGCACCAGAGCTTTCGCAGACGCAATACGCCAAAGAAATTTGGGGATTATATGAAGCGGGCGAATTAAGTAAAAACAGTGTCTTAACGGGGCAAGTGGTCGAAGATGATAGCATCACTAATGTAGGCAGTATTTTAGATGAGATCAGTGCTGCAAGAGAAGAGTTTGAAGAAAATCAGCAACGTATTGCCGATTTCGAAGTTTAAAAAAAGCCTCGCTAAAGATGATCTTTAGCGAGGCTTTTTTTATTATGTGCGTTCGTTATCTTCTTGTTGGCGCGCCGGATCGCTGAGGCGATCAAACAAATGGCGCAAAGTATAGAGCAGTATTAAGCTCGGTAAGACCATCAACGCGGTGAGAATAAAGAAGTTTGACCAATTATTTAACAGGTCAACTAATTCGCCACTAAACGAGGCTAAGGTGGTTCGCCCTAAGTTACCAAGTGATGCCAGTAAGGCATATTGTGTGGCAGAGAAGGCAGAGCCCGTGAGCATGGTTAAGAAGGAGACAAAAGCGACCGTCGAAAATGCCGTGGTAAAATTATCCACTAAAATAGTGGCTAAATAGAGGTGCTCATTAGGGCCTACATTGGCTATCCATGCAAACATTAGGTTACTCAGCGCCATCGCACTTCCCCCAATCATGAGTCCTCGTACTATCCCAAAGCGAACATTCACAAGGCTGCCCAATAAGGTGAAAAAGAGCGTTGCCCCCCAGCCGATTAATTTAGAATAATAACCAATTTGTGCATTACTAAAGCCAATCTCTTTGTAAAAAACAATCGACATACGCCCCAGAAAGGCTTCTCCAATTTTAAACAAAAAGACAAATAATAAAATACTGACCGCCACCTTTAAGCCATTACGTTTAAAGAAATCCCAAAAAGGCTCAATGACCGTTACACTAAACCAAGTTAATGTAGGTGATGAAAACATTTTCGCATAGCGATGGGTCGCCTTATTTTGTAAATTCTCACGCTCGGTTTTTGGCTCTTTAACATAGAGCGTAAAAATCATCAGCAGTACCACAACACCTGCCATACCATAATAAACGTTATTCCAGCCAATACTGTCTGCATTGCTAAAGGCAAAATAGCCAGGTAAAGAATAACCTGTCCACCAACCCATTACTGTCATAGCAGACGCTTGTGGGAGTTTACTGCTTAGTGAGCGCGGAAAGGTATCAATGCGATAAGCATCAATGGCAATATCTTGTGTTGCTGAGGCAAGCGCAATGATCAAGGCTAAGAACGAGGTCTGCATTAAATTGATAGCGGGGTTAATGCCGGCAATAAACAGCGTGCTTATCAAAATGACCACTTGGCACAAAAAGATCCAACTACGACGCTGCCCGAGTAGTGCGTGTAAGACCGGTAATTTTACGCGATCAATCAGAGGCGCCCATAAGAAGTTAATGGCATAAACAGTAAAAACAGATCCAAAATAACCAATGGCAGCACGGGTTAATCCCGCATCTTTTAACCAACCAGACATGTTTGAGCCAATGAGAACCCAAGGGAAACCACTGGCGCAACCTAATAAGAAAATCCATAAAAGGCGCTTATCAAAATAGCTTAAAACGCTCTCTTTCCATGAGTGTTTGCCTTTTAATAATGTGTTTTGCATAGTTATATCCTGTTGCCTGAGCAGTTTTTATCTTTAATGTTATGGCTTAATGGGCTGGCCTTATTTATAAAAAAATCACGCTTTAGGCTGGCGATGATCTAGCTGATGGCCGACTAATTCAAGGCGCCAACCCGTTAATAATTTTGGTGTTTTTGCTGTTTTACGTTGCGCATCATCTAATTTCCAACACCAACTTAAATATTCATTGATCACACGTTTAGAGGCGATTAATTCAACCGGTAACTGGTATTTATCCGCACATGTTTGAATTTGCTCGCGTATGGATTTTAAGGTCTTTTTATAAGCAGAAAAATCCATAAGGCGGGTGATCAGCGCTGGGTAACTGTCCTCATCTTGTGCACTTATTTGTTTGATGATAGTCAGTATTTTTTGGCCATGGATGCGTATTTCATTAGGCAGTAAATGTAAGCGGTGTAAATCATCTAAGGTTGTTGGACGATAATGGGCGAGTAACCAGAGATGATCGGCTTTTACCACGAAATTAAGGGCGAGGTTACGCTCGATTGCCGTTAATAAACGCCATGTTGCCAGAGCTTTGATAATGGCAAGGCCTTGTCTGTCTAGTTTAAAGAGGTTATTGAGCGACAGATAGACGTTCTCAGGATCTTGCTTGTGCATTTTTTGGTGTAAAATATTTTGACATTCTTGCTCAAAAAAAGTGAGCATGTTTTTTTCAGCAAGCTGCGCTTTTAATTTTTCAAGACAAGGTTTTAAATGCAATACATCGATGGCGGCATAATCAACTTGTTTCTCGGTTAAAGGTCGTTTACACCAATCGGTGCGCGACTCGCCTTTATCAACTATAACGCCTTGTAATGTTTCGACCATTTTTGCATAACCAAGAGAGGCACCTAAATTTAGAAATGCACAGGCAACTTGTGTATCAAAAAGGCGGATGTTGAGATCTCCTTTGTGATCGCGAATGATCTCTAAGTCTTCACTACTGGCATGTAAAATACATTCTTTATTATCCATCGCTTGCCAAAAGGCAGAAAGATCGGTGATTGCAATGGGATCAATTAAGGTGATTTTTTCATTTTGAGAAATTTGTAATAGCCCTAAATTAGCCACATAGGTACGCGTACGTACAAATTCAGTATCAAGAGAAAGGGGGCTGTTATCGAGTGTTTCTATAAAACCATGAAGTTGTGCCTGTGTGCTGATCATATCAAATTGCATTGTAGTTCCAAGCTAAGGTAATGAAGAGGCCCTATCTTACCGTAAAACAGAATAAAGCAGTTATTTTATTGTCTTTTTGTAAACGACTTAATAAAAAAAGGGGGGATATAATAAATAAAGGGGCGTCAAGATTTTAATCGAGGGTGAAAGAGGTGCTTTAACAACGATGTTTAGCACCTTGAGGGATATAAACGCGTTAACTATTAACAATGCGTATTGTAGTACCCTTTTGGGGGTTACAGGTAAAACATATTAAATTGGCCGCGTTTTCTTGCTTTTTTTAGACGATGCTAATATTACAATCTAATATAATTTCACATTTCATTGAGTTGCTAATAAGGCATATTTCTTCCGCTTTATGTAATAGCATTAAAGCCTCTTCAGCAGAGCTCTTACTATTAAGCTTGAGTGTAATGTTATGCTTTATTGTTACGAATTGTGTTATTTTTTCAACACGATCCAGCAGGCCGTTTGAAACACAATCAATCTCAACCCAATCTAACTGGGCATGTCTAGCGAGTGTTTTAAAAGAGATAAGATAGCTGCTACTTAAAGATGACATTAATAACGTCGCGGGAGACCATTGGCCTCCAGGGCCGTCAAATTCCAGTGGAGATGCTACATTTAAGTCAGGTAGACTGTGACTTTTAACTCTTAAGTAGTTGCTTGGCGACGCATGGGATTGAACATGGTAATAATGTGGTAATGGTTGCATACAAACGTCCTAATTTTTTTATTAAATATAATTAATTGAGCATTCTCATCTGTTTATCTGGTTATCATTAAATGATAGAGAGAACACTGCATTAAACTGCCCATTTATGAGTACATTAAAGGAAGTTGACCTAAAATGCACTTTATCTTTTAGACGCGTTAGAATAGTGTCGATAAAATGGGATTGTATTTGCTTGTCAGTTCGATATCGATGATAATGCGCGTGTTTAAATTAAGGGGAAAAAAGATGAGAGTATGTGGCGTAGAGCTAATTGGTAACGAAGCCGTTATCGCAATTATGCAGTTAAAAAATGGTTTGTATGATGTACCCGTAGTGCGTACTAATAAATTTACCTTAGTGGATGCTATCAATACTATCCCCCTAAAAAAGTTTCAGTTTGATTTTATGCAATTGATGAAAGATTACAAAGTGGATACCATTGTGATCAAACAACGTGCATTAAAAGGCAAATTTGCGGGTAGTGCAGTGAGCTTTAAAATTGAAGGGGCGTTGCAATTGATACCTGAGGTAGATGTTCATGTTATTTCTTCAGCTTATGTTAAAGAAGGCCTGGCAGGGGCGCAAGCTGATCCCAATGCGGTTGAGCTAGGCATGAAAAGATTCCAAGAACAAGCGATGCTGACGGCGTTTTCTTACTTAGAGCAGCAATCACTTAAATAAAAATAGTATGCGTATCATTTGAATAAAAGATGATGCGCATGCTTTTTATTTTTCATTTTTTTCTGGCATTGCCGACTCAAAATGAAACACCGGTAAATGCCATGAAAAGTATACGGCGGTGGTGCGTAAACTGAAACCCAAGATTAACGTTATCAATGTCGCTATGTTTTCATGCACATTGTAATGTAATAGTCCGAGATAAAGTACGCCAGAAAATAAAGCCACAAAAGCATAAAGCTCTTTATGCAACACCATGGGTTTTTGGCTACAAATAAGATCGCGCAGTAAGCCCCCAAATACACCGGTAATAATGGCAGCTATAACGCAGATGATAGGGTAAAGCCCCATGTCTATTGCGATTTGACAACCAATAATACTAAATACGACAAGTCCGACTGAATCTAACATCACAAATAAACGCTGGTTACGTTCAACCCAAGGCGCAATCAATGTCGTAAAAACGCCGGCAATACAGGTGATAATAATATATTCAGGGTGCTTTACCCACGCGACAGGGTAATGACCTAAAATAATGTCACGTGCGGTGCCCCCTCCGATTGCGGTTGCACTGGCGACAAACATCACACCAAACCAATCCATCTTACGTTTTCCTGCTGAAATCGCGCCTGTCATTGCTTCTGCGGTGATCCCGATAATATAAAGAATAGTTAATAACATGGTTATACCCTTGATACTTTAAGATGCAAAGTCAGCAAGCTAGTGTGGGCTTCGCTTTTCTGCATAAATTTAAAAAAATTATTATACATTGCTATTTTATAATGAGGTTTTATAAAAACATTTTATAAAACACCTCAACAACAAAGATAAATTTAAGGTGGATTGTCCTTTTAGGTGCTAATTTAAAGAGCACTTCGGTGTTGCTTTCCATGAAAAGGGAAGCGCCATTAACAAAGGTTACACCTAGAACTGTTATCCAAATAAGTGCCAGAGAAAGCATCTTGAGCTAACAGGCGTATAAATATCTTTATCGAAAAATGAGATTATAAAGTAAGGATTATAAATTTCCATAACAAACACTGCATTTTAAGATAAAAAAAGAAAACGAAGTGAAAAAAGAGGGGAGTATTTAACGATATAGACAAGGTTGCTTAAAAAAACATCAAACAGATCATTAACATAAAAGAGAGTTTGACAGTTGAAACACAATAATGCACAATTACCTCGCTTCCAAAGCAACCAACTATATGCTCGCTTAGCTCAGTTGGTAGAGTACCGCCATGACATGGCGTGGGTCACTGGTTCGAATCCAGTAGCGAGCACCATTATCTAGTTTAATACCTTCCCAGAACGTCTATAAACCCCATATAAAGCCTTTAAATTCAATACATTTATCTATGTTCAGTCTATTAGCGTCTTTTTTAAAAAAATTCTCTCTTGGTTTTATGTAAAGCGTAAACCATCATTTTTTATCTCAATAAATTGAATAGCCAACAGATCAGATATACGCAAAGCAATGTTTAATCCTACATCCCATATGAGCGACATTTGTTTGCTGAACCTTATTTTCAGCAGATGACTAATCACCCTAAGAGTTAAGGGATTTTAACCGCTTGAACTTCAGCCTATTTTAAACGTAGAGTCCCGCTAAATAAAGTCTGGTAACTTCCATTGCATTCTAAATAACCAATAAAATCACACGCCAACATTTTAAATACCTCCTTAACCTCTCTGCTCGATAAAAGCCTAGCGGAACAATGCACCCCAAAGAACATCTTGATACTAAAATCAAAATCCAGATCTTTTACTAATTCAGGGTAGGGGTGCCTGTAATATGCGAAGTCAGTGATATATAACAGGTCCCATGTATTGGTGCGCAGATCTTTTTGTAGCGCTATCTCAACCGGATGGTATCCACCTTCTTCGATACTATATGTAGTGTCCCTAAATTCAGCGTGAGATAAGTTGCGTTGTGATCAACCTTATTATCTAAAATAGTTTTATTGATATTCGCCAATAACTTAGCGGATATTTTAATATCGGTAGGTTTTAATTTTATAGGTTTCATAGTAATCCCTTCTCTGCGAATGACGTGGCTGTTTCGCCGACTATAACGTGATCTAAAACGCGTACATCTATTAGCTCTAATGCCTTTGTTAAACGCTGTGTGATAGCGATATCAGCGTCTGAGGGGACGCTGGAGCCTGAGGGATGGTTGTGAGCCAAGATAACCGTACTCGCATTGAGTTTAAGGACTGCTTTTAGCATTTCTCGCGGATAAATATGGGCACTATCAATAGTGCCGTGGAATATCTCCTTATATTCAATTAGCTGATGCCGGCTATTTAAGAACATCACCGCAAATACTTCTCGTTTATGGTGAGCCAGTTTAAAGGTTAAATATTCCTTGGTTGTTTTAACGTCAGTGAACGCTATCCCATCAATAAACTTAGACGCGATGATCTCTGATGCTTTTTCAAGTATTTGATGCTCCGTCATAGGGGGAGTGACGTAATGCTTAATCGGTGTTGGGTGCATATATATATCCTTATTTGTGAGTGGTTTTGTTATGCACCTAAAGGATATATATCTGAATGTTTTTACAATCGAGGTAGCTGGTCCCGTAATTTATTACAGAGGTTCCCCATCAGAGGGAAGATAACTGATATGGGGAACACACAATGAAATTCATTAGATTAAAAGATGTAATAGCAAAAACGGGTTTAGCACGCGCCACGATTTATAAATTTATGGCTAATGACAAATTCCCCAAAACAATCTCGCTGGGTGATCGCGCCGTCGCATGGTTGGATAGTGACGTTGATGAATGGATGCTTGGACGTATCGCATTGAGTGAAGAAGCAGAAGCTTAAAATATAATGTAACCCGGGCATAAATAATACCAATAGGCAGAAAGTGATATTTGTACAAAGCATAAATTAAACATAATTCAGGAGCACTTATGTGATCCTGAATTAATATGCAGCTGGGATCCTCAAAAAATGAGGATGTATTATTTTACTTTTGATAACTAAGTGACCTATATCATAAACCATTACAACAACTAATCATTTTGATTTCATGGTGTTATTTAATCATGTATATTAACGGTATACATGATTATTGGGCTTTATATGAAACTTATTGACGAAATGTCTTATATCCAGAGAGAAAGACTTATATTTATTGATTTGTGCCTAAGTTATTTAGGCGAAATATCAAGAGTGGATCTTATTGATAAGTTTAAAATAGGACCGGCGGCTGCGACAAGAGATTTTGCTATTTATCGTGAGTTAGTACCTGCGAACATGGATCTTCGTCATACTACTAAAACATATCATATTGCTGATACGTTTAAACCGCTGTTTGAGCACGAAGCTGAATCAATCCTTCACAAGCTGTCATGTGATCTTGGGATGCCTTATCCAAACCAGCTTCATCAAACGTGTATTAATAGTTTGAGTCTAGTAAACCCTTCATCTCAAACTATTTCAACTGTTATGCGTGCCATTGCTAAACATAAAGCATTGGCTTGTGAGTATGTGTCTTTGAATTCAGGCACTAAAAAACGTGTGATTATTCCTCACTCCATTGTAAACAATGGTAAACGATGGCATGTAAGGGCATACGACGGTAGCAGTGAAACGTTTAAAGATTTTGTTATTACCCGTTTTAAACAACTAGACATTATAGATAAAGAGATAACGGTTGCACAAAAGAGAGATTCAGATAATCAATGGAATCGCATCGTTGATTTAGTATTGATCCCACACCCTAATGCACGATTTCCCGAGGGAATTGAGTTAGATTATGCAATGGTAAACGGAGAGCTTAGATTACCCATAAGAGCCGCATTAGCAGGATATATGCTAAATCAGTGGAACGTCGATTGTTCAGAAACGCATTTTCTAAATTGTAAGCAGTACCAACTTGCATTAAAAGCACGCGAAGCAATCTATGGTGTTGAAAATGCTTATCTAGCACCAGGCTATCAGGAAATAAAAAAATGATCACAGAAGAGCAACTCATTGCATATGGTTTTAAATTTGGTCGCAATGGTGCACATTCAGCAAGAAGTATGATGATTGAAGAACTTAAAGTACTTTTATTTGCTAGAGCTGATACTGCCACTAAACAAGATTATAAAGACGATGTTATCAACTTCAATATTTTGCATAAGCCAACTGAAAAATCCCGAACATTAACTTTTAGGCATTTAGTCGATTTATACGGTATATCTTTGGATATCCCATTGTTTAATGTATTCCGTCAATGGTGGGAACTATCTGAAGATGCACAGCCGATATTAGCATTACAGCTTGCTGTTGCCCGAGATCCCATTCTTAGAGGTTCAGTTAACGTTATTCTCCCGCTTCAACAGGGTGCCCGCTTATCGCGTGAAACAGTAGAAGAGCATTTGGCTAAAGATGATCCAGAACGTTTTAGCGCGGCCTCATTAAAATCATTCGCGCAAAATATCAACGGGACATGGACTCAAGCTGGTTATCTTGAAGGTAAAGCTAAAAAATATCGCTCACAGCCTAAAGCAACTTATGTAAATTTGGCTTATGCACTGTTTTTAGCGCACTGTCATGGTTTATCTGGTCAACGTATGTTTGACAGTTTTTGGTGCCAAATGTTATCGCAAGATAAAGAACATTTGTTTGAGCTTGCACATAGAGCTTCCTTACGGGGGCTAATAAACTTTAAGCAAGCCAGTGAAGTGGTTGAAGTCACTTTTCCCTCTATTAACCTACCTGAGGTCTAACATGTCAGACAGATTATCAAAATTGCTAACCAGCTTTGAAAGCCATATCAGTATTCCCTGGCCATCAGCAGTGTCTTCTGACGAGCGTACTATCTTCTTAGTTTACCACAAAGAAGATGAATTAAAGCTACGCGCCAGAGTAGAGGAATTTGAGCAAGCAACGACTAAACATAATCATCCATGGCAGTTGTTAGATATAACCCATAGCTTCGAAAACTGGATGAGCGAACAAGATTACAAAGAAACCTATTTTGAAGATCCTGAATACCTGAAGGGAATATATGATGACTTTGCAGATGAGCTAATTGCTAACTTAATTGCCAAAGTCGAAAACAATCAATCTGAAGATAGTGTTGTTGCATTGTTAGGCTGCGGAACACTGTTTGGTTTTGCATCAGTCTCTGGTGTAGTGGAATTATTAGCCGAAAAAATAAAAGGCCGATTGGTCGTTTTCTTCCCAGGTGAAGTTCAAAATAACAATTATCAATTACTCGATGCAAAAGATGGATGGGGTTATCACGCTACCGCTATCTCTGCAACGTCATAAGGAAAATCCATGCTAAATCGCGAAATATTTGTAAATGATCCGGTCACTAGTCGTTTGGCCAATAATGGTGTTGCACAGGTAAAAGATGACATGTCTCAAGGGGCATTAGCCACCTTAGAATACGAACTACGTACATTCGTCTGTGATGGTGCTTACGCTAAAGGCATGGATAGCATATTAAATAATTATCTAGAAGCGTTTAAAGCTAATAGTGAGCAACCAGGGGTTTGGATAAGTGGTTTCTTTGGCTCAGGAAAATCCCACCTGGCAAAAATGTTACGTGCCCTATGGACTAACCAAACACTTAATGATGGTTCAGATGCTAGGTCTATTACCGATCTTCCAGAGCACATAGCAAAACATTTTCAAGCGCTATCAGCACAAGCCGTACAAAACGGTGGCCTTTATGCCGCATCGGGTACTTTAGGGGCTGGTGCAGGTGACAAAGTACGTTTAGCGCTGTTAGGCATTATCTTTAAGTCTGCAGGGTTACCAGAACAGTATCACCATGCACGGTTTGTGATGTGGTTAAAATCGGAAGGTGTTTTAGAAAAAGTTAAAGCCTATGTAGAAGCCAATGCAAAAGTGAAAGAGGGCGTTGACACCTGGACCAAAGAACTCAAAAACTTACATGTATCGCCTATTTTGCACAAGGCAATATTAGAAGTGACGCCAGGTATAGGCTCCGACATCAAAGAAGTGCGTGAAATGTTACGTGCACAATACAATATTGTTGATGATGTCACTAACGACGAAATGGTTTCAGCGATTGTAGAAGCTATTTCCAACGATGGTGAATTACCACTAACCTTAGTGGTGTTAGATGAAGTGCAACAATACATAGGTGACAGCGTTCAAAAAGCCTTTGATGTACAAGAAGTCGTTGAAACGTGTAGTGGTGCCAGTGAGTTAAAATCTAAGTTACTGTTTGTCGCAACAGGGCAGAGTGCATTGTCTGGCATGGCAAATTTACAGCGTTTAATGGGGCGATTCCAAGTATCTGTTCAGCTTGAAGACACAGATGTAGATGCCGTTATTCGTAAAGTCATCCTACAGAAAAAAGAATCAAAAAAACAAAATGTGCAAGATGTGGTAAACGATAACCTGGGTGAAATTTCACGTCACCTTCGTGGCAGCACAATAGAGCACAATAAAGACGATGAACAGTGGATGGTGCCAGATTACCCGCTATTGCCCATTCGTCGTCGTTTCTGGGAGCGTATTCTGCCTGCGTTAGACAGAACAGGCACAGGCTCGCAACTGCGTAACCAACTGCGTGTGGTGCATGAGGCATTAAAAATAACAGCCAATAAAGAACTAGGTTATGTTGTGCCTGCTGATTTTTTATACGATCAAATTTCAACGAACTTGCTGCAAACAGGGGTTATCTCAAAAGATATCTATGAAACCATCAGCCGTAAACGAGCAGGCAATGAAGACGAGCAGTTACAAGGTCGTTTACTGTCGTTAATTTTATTGATCAGCAAGTTACCCGCAGAGATGGAATACGGTATTTATGCAACAATAGATGCGCTAGCTGATTTACTGCTTGAAGATCTCCATAACGGCAAACATAAACTGCGTCCACTTGTGCCAAAAATGCTACAAGTATTAGAAGACGAACACTTGATCATGTTTCGTGAAACTGAGCAAGGTCGTGAATACAGCCTACAAACGGTTGAGAGCCAAGCCTGGTATGACGAATTTCGTCGCCAAGAAAACGACATGATGGGTAACCTACAAACGCTAGGAACATATCGCGCAAAAGAGATCCAAAACTACATCCGTAACCAAGTTGCACAAGCACAAGCTCGTTTTACACAGGGCGATGTTGCAGAGTCAAGAACGGTTAATGTTTTTTTTGAAGACGAATTACCTGCAGATGCCGATAAACGCATTTGTGCTTGGGCCCCAGAGAAAACTGAAAAGCAATTTAACGACTTATCACGAGGTGCCGATCCAGACAGTGCAATCATTTATATCTATGTGCCAGTGATCCATCGCAGTGAATTACAAAAAGCGATTGTTAGTTTAAAAGCAGCCGAAACTACCTTAGAGGTCCGTGGGCGAGCGACAACAGAGGCGGGTAAAGATGCAATGCAAGCGATGGAAACACGCTTACGTGAAGCTGAACGTGCCAAAAAATCTTACTTAAAGGATATCTTTGGCGAGATACAAGTGCGTTTAGCGGGTGGACAAGAAATAGAAGGAGACGATTTAGCACAACAGATCCAAAGTGCTGGAGAGTTGGCTTGTCAGCGTTTATACCACAAGTTCAAAATGGCAGATGACCCAGCTTGGGCAAAAGTATATGAAACAGCGAGTAAACTCGCTGATCCCAATGCGTTAAGTAAATTAGGTTACAACGGTGAAACTGACAAACACCCTGTATGTGCTGAAATACATCGCTTTATTGGTGCAATGAAACTAGGCAAAGATATTCGTGATAATTTCAAACAAGCACCATACGGTTGGAGTAACGACATAATTGATGGCGCTTTATACGCAATGTTAGCCTCTGGAGTGCTAAAAGCATCAGACTCTCAAGAGCGCGCAATAGATGCTAAAAGCTTAGATCGATCATCATTGACGCAAACTAAGTTCCGACCTGAAAATGTCACACTGTCAAAAGTGCAGTTAATTAAAGTAAAGGGGGTTGTTTCAGCATTACATGAACAAACGTGTGATTCAGGTGAAGAGGTTACAAAATTACCGCTAGCCATTATCAATGCCAAAAATGTCGCTAATCAAGCGGGAGGCAGTGCACCTTTGCCAATGGCACCCTGCACGTCACTACTGTCTGAGCTAGAAATGTACTCGGGTAATGATCAACTACAAAAAGTATTTGAACATAAAGATCAATTATTAAGTGACTTTGAAAATTGGAACGACTTGGCAGATAAATCATCATTACGTTTAAAATATTGGAAGCAATTAGAGAATGCTTTGAGCTACTGTCGTGATCTCGCTATTTATAAAACCTTAAACCATGAGCACGAAGCCATCTTAGCTAACCGTAGTTTATTAGCAGATCCGAGTCCTGTTGAGCCTCTACTTAAACAAGCTAGCAATGCACTGCGTGATGCACTCACAGCACATCGTACTCGTTTTGAAGAAGAACATCGTAACTGCATGCTAGAGCTTTGTGAGGATGAAAACTGGTTACAACTCGATGAAGCTAAAAGAGAAGTGTTCTTAAAAAATAGAAACTTAGATAAAGTACCTGAAATCAATGTCAGTGATATCGCTTCGATGTTTGATTCGTTGGACGAGATTAACTTCAACAGATGGAACGATAAAACAGCTGCGCTAGCAAGTATTTTTAGCAGGGTACTAAAGGATGCAATCAGTGAACTGCAACCGAAAACACAGTATTACAGACTCAATAAACCCATCATTAAAACAGAAAAAGAGTTACAAGATTGGTTAGCCTATGTTGAAAATGAGATACGTGAGCAGCTAGCCAATGGACCAGTTGTCCCTAGTTAGATAGTGCTTCTAAGTTAGCACCAACATTTAGCTCTAAAACTTACCGATAAGCCCGTTTAATTTTATAGGAATTAAACGGGTTAAAAGTTTAACTAAGGATCGGCTTCAAAATTACTTGCGCTTTTGTTTTCAAAATAACCAGTCATTTCAGGCTTTTTGAAAACAATTTAGCGTAAGTTATTGTGTAATGATTCCTAATTTAAGAAGAAAAACATGAGACCGCCACTCGATAAAGTAATGCGTAAAAAACTAGAAAATACCGTCATCAAAGCCAGAGACATTGTAGAAGTTGCTGTTGAAGAAGCCCTTCAACGCTTAGGTGTTGCCGATAGCAAGATGCCAAATTATCTCAATGAACCTGAGCGAGAACCAGAACGCCAGTTACGTAATAAACTGCGTGCTCATGCGCGTCAGTTGGGTGATAGTTTACAGGATGGCAAGCAGGAGATTGAGCGCCTGACTAACGAGATGGCTTATGAGCATTGGCATCGTATGTTATTTGCGTGTTATTTAGCACAAAACAACCTGCTGATGTATGACCAATATACCGCCGTGACAATAGAAGAGTGTGCAGAACTCGCCGAAGAAGAATCTGATTGCAAAGATGGCTGGGAGCTGGCGGGGCGCTTAGCACAAAAAATGCTACCACAAATCTTCCGTGTCGATTCACCAGTGTTTGAAGTAAAGCTATCCATTAACCATGTGAATGAACTTGAAAGTCTGATTTCAAGACTTGATCCAGAAACTTACCAAGCGCAAGACAGCTTGGGCTGGTGTTATCAGTTCTGGCAAACCAAAAAGAAAGACCAGGTCAACAAATCGGGCGTAAAAATTGGTGCACAAGAGCTAAGCCCCGTAACTCAGCTATTTACCGAACCTTACATGGTTAGCTTTTTATTAGATAACGCATTAGGTGCTTGGTGGGCAAATAAACGCCTCACACAAGATGATTTTCTCCGTGCCAACAATGAACAAGAGCTGCGCGAACTAGCATCAATTCCTGGTGTACCTTTAGAGTATTTACGTTTCACCAAGGATGAAGGTTCTAACGAGTGGAAACCCGCTGCAGGTGGTTTTGATAAATGGCCTGAGCACTTATCTGAGTTAAAAACACTGGATCCATGTTGTGGATCGGGTCACTTTTTGGTGGCTAAGTTTTTAATGTTAGTGCCGATGCGCATGCAGCTTGAAGGTCTAACGGAGACCGAGGCTGTTGATGCAGTAATACGTGATAATATCCACGGTTTAGAGCTAGACCAACGCTGTGTAGAGCTAGCTGCGTTTGCCTTAGCCTTAGAAGCATGGCGTTACCCTAATACGGGTGGTTACCGTGTATTACCTGAACTGCAATTAGCGTGCTCGGGTATGTCGATCACTGAAGCGCAAAAAGAGTGGAAAGTATTAGCAAAAGATGATCAAGAGTTACAAGGTGCAATAAAATGGATGCTAGAAACATTTAAAGATGCGCCAACCTTGGGAAGTTTGATTGATCCAAGAAAGACCTTGAAATCAAGTAAACTTGCACCTTGGGAGCTATTGCAACATGCGATGGCTAATAAATCTGATGCAAGCGGCGAAGCTAGAGCAGTCGCACAAGGCCTGGCTAAGGCCGCTGTTTTATTAGCAGATAAATATCAGTGGGTTGTTACTAATGTTCCTTATCTTGGTAGGAAATATCACTGTGAGAGGCTAAAGGCGTTTTGTAGTAAAGAATATGAGTCGGCTAAAAGCGATCTTGCAACCGTTTTTCTCATGAGATGTATGGATTTTTGTAGTGATGGTGGAACGGGAAATCTCGTTTTGACACAAAACTGGATGTTTCTAAGTTCTTATAAAAAATTTAGAGAAGAATTACTTATTAATGAAAAGTGGAATTTAATTGGGCTTTTAGGGGGGGGGGCTGAAGCCTTTAATAATGGACCTGGTAATATTACTAATATAAGTATGGTCTCAATAACCCGTAAAAATAAAGAGAAAAATGCTTTTGCTAGTACACATCCGGATGACATCACGGTTAGTGCAATCGATGTTACTTTACAAAAATCAGCAACCTTAAAATCGAAAGCATTAATTTCAGGTGACATTCTAAAGTTAGAACAAAAGAAACAGTTGGATAACCCAGACTTTAGAATCACTTTACAAAAAACAGGTTCTTTGAATTTGTTACGAGATAAAGTAGACACAGGCACTGGTGCTCAGGCTTTTGATTCTAAAAGGTTTTTTGTTTGTTTTTGGGAACAGTGTAATTATGCATTTCCCTATATTACCTGTCAGTCGACTGTTAATGAATCTGTTGATTTCTCAGGAAGAACGCTGTTTTTAAAGTGGGCAGATGGCAAAGGTGACCTTTTCAAAATGATGGCAGAAAAAGAAAGGTTAGAAAACTATACAAGTGGTGTATGGAAAGCTTGGGAGCGATACAGGTATTCTGAGGGGGTTTGTGTTAGCTTAATGGGGAAATTGCCTGCTACTTTGTTCACTGGAAATAGTTTTGATATTAACACTGGTGTTATTATACCTAAATGTAAAGACGACCTACCTGCAATATGGGCTTTTTGTAAGTCTAAGAGTTTTAATTCCGTTGTAAGACAAATTGATCAAAAAATTAATGTCACAAATGCAACACTAGGTAAAATACCATTCGATCTTAGTCTTTGGAAAAAAGTAGCTACTGAACAATATCCCCATGGGCTCCCGAAGCCATATACGAACGGCCCATCTCAATGGATTTTCCATGGTCACCCATGTTCCTCTGTAATATGGGACGAAGAAAGCAAAACTACTGTGGTAGGCGAATTACGCCAAGAATACGCTGTATTGCAAGTCGCAGTCGCACGTTTATTGGGTTACCAATGGCCAGCTGAGTTAGATGCAGAGATGGAACTAGCACCTGAAATGCGTGAGGTGATGCAGAAGAATTCTGACTTTGTAGGTTTAGTTGATGATGATGGAATTGTTTGTATCCCTGCTGTTCGTGGTGAGAAATCAGCAACGAAACGCTTAGAAATGATTTTACATAAAGCCTATGGTGAACAGTGGACAAGCTCGGTTGAAGCTAACCTGCTTAAATCAGTAAAAGCCAAAGACCTAGAAAGCTGGTTACGTGATAAGTTCTTTGACCAACACTCCAAGCTATTCAAACACCGCCCGTTTATCTGGCAGATTTGGGATGGACATAAAGAAGGTTTTTCTGTTTTAGTTAACTATCACAAGCTAGATTATGAGTTACTTGAACGACTTATCTACACCTATTTAGATGATTGGATAAAAGATCAAAAAGCCAGGGTTGTTGATGGGATAGACGGAGCAGATATTTTACTTGCTCATGCTGAAGATTTGAGGAAGCAACTTAAAGCTATTTTGATTGGTGAGAAAGGCTTAGATATCTTTGTTCGCTGGAAGCCGCTAGCTGAGCAACCAATCGGTTGGAACCCTGATTTAAATGATGGCGTGCGTCTAAATATCCGTCCATTTATGCTAGCGAAAGATGTCGGCAAAAAAGGTGCCGGTGTATTACGTAGCAAACCAAACATCAAGTGGGAAAAATTAGATCGAGGGACTGATGTTGCATCGGCTCCATGGTTTAATCTCGGCCCAGAATACGGTGAAAAATTAGGGGCACGAATTAATTACCATCACCTAACAATCGCTGAAAAGCAAGTTGCTAAAGAAGCTGAAAATGAATAAGTATATTAATCACTTTCTATTTGGTTACAACTATTTAAGCACTGGTATAAATCATGATGTTAATTGAATATTTAAAAGATAAACTGCGTGGGTGTGCTGCGTACAACAAAAGCAACCAAGTCGCACCTGCTGCTATTTTATGGACAGATATCGATAAGCAATGGCACGCTGCGATGCCTTTCATTAAAAAGCAAATTCCAGAACTTATCGAACTGGGTGACTATCAACCAGATGAGCGTATTGGCCCTGCTATTTGGGTTAAGTGTGCGATTGCCAATAAGCTTGAGGAGTGCGTGTTACCTGAAGGTCAAACGCCAATTATCTATCTGCCAGGTGTTGGGCGTAAAGATTTACGTGCGATTGAACAGTGCCCTGAATTTTTAAAACCGCTGGCTGAGTTGCAATATAGAGGTTGCTGGTGGGCATATAACTCCGCAGGGCGAGATTGGACGGTGAGTTCATTTTTGGCTAACCCTAAAGTCGGTATAGCGCTAGATATTGCTAAAGATAAAAAGACCTTAGACGCGCTTATAAATGTGTTACCTGAGCTATTAGAGACTCCTGTAGCAAGCCTTAAAGGAAAAAAGCTTGAAGCTGAAGACTTTTACTCGATAGTATTAGATGATCCCGCAAAAGATATCCTTGGCTGGTTAAACTCTCCGGCAGGAAAACAAAAACAATGGTCAGAGAGCAAGTGGACGATTTTTACTGAGTATTGCTTATCTCAATTTGGCTTTATACCAGATAGCTTAAATATTTTAGCGCCTTTAACATTGCTATGTGATGCGCAATGCGAGTGGCAATCAGTTTGGACTCGGTTCGAAGATACTGCGAATAACTTACCTTTGTTAGTTGAACAATTAAAAGAGATCAAGCCGGATGTGTTAGCAGTTATTAATCCTGAAAACTATTTATCAGGAAATGTGATCGATGAACAATCGATTGAGTCTGCTTTCAAAACGATTGAAGGTAAATCAAAAGTTGATTTAGAAGCTGAGTTTGAAGCGCATTGGCAAACACACTCGCCTCGAAAAGAATGGCTTTGGTCTCGATTAGGACTTTCGCCCTGGTTAGCAATACTAGAAGAGGTTATTGCGGTATTTAAGCATACTAAAATAGTATTTTCGGGTAGTTCACCAGAGGTTATGGCTGAGCACTACTCACAACGTTTTTGGCAAGCTGATGCTGCTGTTTTAGCTAGCATGGCTAAAACACGTGATATCCACCAGCAGGAGCTTGTCGCGAATGTGTTAGCGGTTATCTATAGCCCGTGGTTATCAGAGACCACTATCAATTTCCAACGATTAGTTGCGCAAGCAGGTTACCCTGGTAAAAATCGGATTGAAGAGCCTGTTGCGAGTTACTCTACTGGCAACCAAGTTGTATTCTTTGTAGATGGTTTACGTTTTGACACGGCCAAAATGCTTGAACAGAAGCTATCGAAGTTATCAATTGATATTGACCTACAGCCTCGTTGGTCTGCATTACCCTCGTTAACCGCAACAGCGAAAGCGGCCGTAACTCCCGTTGCAGATATGCTTACGGGCTTACAAGATAATGATAACTTTATTCCCGCACTTGCGGATGGTCATGCAACTTTTAGTAGTCATTATTTGAAAAAGCTACTAAAAGAGAAAGGGTGGCAATACCTGGATGGATTAGAGACAGGAAAACCAACAGGCTATGCTTGGGTTCAAACCGGTGATTTAGATAATATGGGGCATAAACAGCAACGCAAACTACCGCTGTTTATTGACCAAATATTGGATGATGTTGTAGCAAGAATACAAGGTCTACTTGATGCAGGCTGGTCCAAAATTAAGATAGTTACCGATCATGGTTGGTTATGGGTTCCAGATGGTTTACCAAAAGACGATTTAAATAAGTCGTTCGGTAAAAATCGTCAACATCGTTGCGCCATTTTGAAAGATAATGTTCAACATGATGGTTTAGTGGTGCCATGGCATTGGAATGAAAATGTAAGCATTGCTATGGCTCCAGGAATTTCGGCTTATGTTGCAGGCGATTATTATAATCATGGTGGCTTGTCGTTGCAGGAGTGTTTGACCCCTGAGTTGAATATTAAGATAAGAAATTAAAGCAGTTCTTATCTTAAGCTGTAAAGAGAAAAAGGCAGAAATATGGTTAAGAATTTTATCCCTCTAGAAAAGCGTTGGCCACAATTAGACTGCTTTGTAGAGCATGCTAAAAATTATGTATATACCGATCCACAATCGGCATTGACGAAGCTAAGATGTTATTGCGAATCTGTGGTTGGTATTTTATACCGTGAATTAAATTTGCCTTGCGAACCTAGATCAAATTTGGTCGATAAGTTAAAGTCGGAACTATTTGTTGAGTTAGTGGGGGAAGAAATTTGTCAGAAGCTCCATGCAATTCGCATGAAAGGTAACCGAGCAGTTCATCACAATGAAGCAACAACGGATGATGCGTTATGGTTACTCAAAGAAGCTTACTTGATAGGACAATGGCTCCATAAGTCATACAGTGGTGAATTACATATTGATTACCCTAGTTTTATTGTACCTGTAAGACCTGATTCGATAGATAAATTGTCAAAGAGTCATGATGAGATGGCTATTCAGTTAGCAGCTTCAAGGCAAGAATTTGTGTCGCTAGAAGCGAGTGAAAAAGCAGCTCAGGAAGAACTTTCTCAGTTTAGTAATAATGTAGATCAGTCTAAGTTGGATTCCTTCAAACAAAAAGCAACGTTAGCATCAAATACGATTGATTTTGAACAAGATGTAACCAAAAATAATATCTCAATCGAAGACTCTTTCGCTGAGTACGATCTGACCTCGGGGCAGTCTGAGTTAGTTCGTCGCTTGGACAGTTTCTTGAATGATAAAAGTAGTAATGTATTCCAGCTTAAAGGGTATGCAGGCACGGGTAAAACTTTTATTACTAAAGGGCTAACTGAATATTTTAGATTGATTGGGCGTAGATTTGTGCTAGCAGCACCGACGGGTAAAGCTGCTAAGGTAATTTCTAATAAAACTAATTGTGAGGCGTATACATTACACAAAACAATCTACTCTTTTAAGGATTTAGTCGAGTATCGAGATGAGCAAGGTATAGACTCTGAAACGTATAAAGTTTATGCGCAAATAGCCGTTAATGAGCTTTCTGCAGATACAGTTTTTATCGTTGATGAATCATCGATGATTTCTGATTTTTATCAGGAAAATGAGTTCTTTAGATGTGGAACGGGTAAGTTGTTGAGTGACTTCTTAAAGTTTGTAAATCTGGATCATAATGATCATAGCAAAAAGGTTATTTTCATTGGTGATGATGCTCAATTACCGCCCATTGGAATGAAGTTTTCTCCTGCGCTTTCGTCAGATTACCTCAATAAACAATTTGGTTTAAGAACTGATACATTTGAGCTTACTGAGGTAGTTAGACAAAAAGCTGACAGTGGTGTTATGCAAAACTCAATTGTTTTACGTGAGGCGCTGAATTCTGGAGTCTTTAATCACTTATCTTTGGACACTGAAGTAACTGACATAGAAGAAATCGAGCACGCAGATCTAATGCCCAGGTATTTACAATCCTGCCAAAACAAAATCAATGCAGAGTCGATAGTGATTGCAGGCACTAATAAAGATGTTTTGCATTATAACCAAAGAATTAGAGAGTGTTTTTTTCCACAGCAGCCACAAGTCTGTGCTGGTGATAAAATCATGGCTGTTTCAAACAGTGATCGACATGGTTTTTATATATCCAATGGTGAATTTGGATTAGTGCGCCAAGTTATAGCGCCTTCGGAGTGCAAGAAAATAGTTCTAAACCCAAAAAGTAAAGATAAGCGAATAGAAGTTGAATTAATTTTTAGAAATGTTGAAGTTGGTTTTAAAGACCTTGACGGTAATTCTCGTTTCTTCAATGCAAAAATAATTGAAAGTCTGCTTTATTCAGAGCAACCACAACTGTCTTCTGATCAAAATAAGGCATTGTATGTAGACTTCTGTATGCGTTACCCCCGCTTACCCCGTAAAAGTCTCGAATTCAAAGAAACACTATATAGTGATCCCTATTTTAATGCGTTACGTGTTAAATTTGGTTACGCGATTACGTGTCACAAAGCACAGGGTAGTGAATGGAATCATGTATTTGTTAAATGTAAAACACATGAGAAAACACTGTCTTCTGGCTACTTTCGCTGGTTATATACAGCCATTACCCGTACCGCTAACAAATTATATTTGCTAGAAGCTCCTAAAATAAAGGTGGGATCTAACTTGAAAACGGTATCAAGTGTTGGATCTTCTATGATTAAATCCGCATCTATGGTCACATCAGTATCGATGAAGGTTCAGCCAGAGATCCGCAATACAGATGTTAGTTTATCTGAAACTACGGCTGTAACTGCTCCTTGCAATAATGAAACATTTGGTATTCCTTCCTGTGAACAATTTTTATTGCAGTTACTCGAAGCTGTAAGGCAGAAATTAGTTAAAAGTGGCATCATAGTAACCGACATTGATCACAAAGAATGGCAAGAAGTTTATTTCTTTAATCGTCAGGAAGAAACTGAACGAGTAAGCATTTGGTACAACTCTAAAAGTAAGGTAAGTCAAATTAATGCGCCATCATTGTCCCCCCTTAGCAGTGAAGTTGTTCAATTAATATCTTCTTTGAAAATGGGGTTAGCGCATGTATTTCCAATGGGAAATGGTGCGGCGATATTTTCGCAAGAGTTTCAGCTAGCTTTTCATGAACGTCTAATGCCTTTGATCATTAATGCTGAAATTACACTAATGTCTGCTGAAGAACAACAATGGGCTTTACGCTACAGCTTTAGTAAAAGTGGCTCTGTCGCCGTTGTTGATATCAACTTCAATGGTAAACAACAGTTTACCAAGGTGCATCCTTTGAGAAGCAAGTGTGTTGGTGCTGATTTTGTTCTTGAAGTTGAAAAAATACTGACTGAGGGGTTAAGCGCATGATTACAAGTAAAGATGTATTTGCGGAGCGTAAATCAGGAAATCTAGATGAAGCCTATCAAATGGGGGTTCAGTTAGTTGAAAATAATGAATATGATGAATGGAACTTCAAAGCATTAGCTTGGTGTCTTGTGGATCTTATAAAACGAGATTCTTCATCAAATAGCCAAGGTTATTTAGAAAGTTATATTAAACAGTTGGAATCTATTAACGTTGCCCCTAGTGATGAAATATTAACTAAACAAGTAAAATTTGCATTGTCTTTATGTAATCCTCAAGGGCAGCTAATTAACCAAGCAAAGTCATTGAGTAAAGAAGGGAATCACTTACAAGCTGCGAATATTTATAAGCAGCTTTGTTTAGACGGGCTGGGAGATAGTGACGTGCAAACATCTCTAGGCTGGGAGCTGTATCGTTTACTCAAACAGGCTTTAATACAAGAGCATATTAATGTTTACAGTGCTAAGCGATTACTCGCGGATTATTTGAAATTACAATTAATCGAGAAGCCATCTCGGTTGCATTCAAGCATCCTCCAACTTGCGTCTCGTCTCGCTGGTAATTCTAGTTTTAATCTACTGGCATTTGTTAGTTATTGGCAACTAGAGTACTTGAGTGCTGATGATTTTCAGCCTTATGTAAATGATAAAGGCGATAAATATCCATCATTAGGCGAGAAAATCATACAACAGGCAGCTAAAGAGTCTGTGACTTCAAATGATACGGAGCGTATAAACTATATTCTTCCTCACTTAGATAAAGCTATTGAGCTGTTTCCTGAGAATATATGGTTGAAGCTAAATAAGGCAAAAGTGCTTCTCAAGCTTGGACTCAGTGATGAAGCACTTCAATTTGCAGTGGAAGTGACGCGTTCTAAGGTCAATGATTACTGGTCTTGGGCTTTGCTTGGAGATGTTAACCTACAGATAGATGAAGCAATAGCACAGAGCTGCTATTGTAAAGCACTCCTTTGTTATACTGATGATAAGTTTACAACAAAAATTAGAACAAAACTTGCTCAATTACTTGTTGCTCAAGGTGAGTTTTCGGCTGCAAAAGTAGAAGTTGAAAACGTATTGCAAGCAAAGCAAAAAGAAGGCTTAAAAATTCCAGATGATGTGAGCATTCTTCACTCTTCAGAGTGGTTTAGCAGTTTTCCTACTAATGGTAATAATAAAAGCTTTTATCAGTCAAATATAGTGAAAGCCGAAGCGTTGTTATTTAGTCAACTGCCGTTTTACAAAGCTTGTATTGGGGATCGTTTTACGATCCCTGATAAGCCGAATAAACCTAAGAGAAAGATCTACGTAAAGGTTAATCGACAAAGTGAACCTATAGAAATTTCAATACCTGAAAATAAACACAGATTTAGTGATATAGGTACAGGGCTCTGTATTAAAGGGAGCTTTGATGAAGGTGAAAAATATCAAGTGTATTTGATTCAGGACCGGGATACCCAAGTTAAATGGGATATATTCTCAGAACACGTAGGAGTGGTTGATCATGTTAACCACAAAAAAAATCTATTCCATTTTATCGTTAACAAAAGTATCAATTCTATAATTTCTTTTTCCGACATTGACTTTAATGTAGAAGAGGGGGATTCACTTTTACTCAAAGTGGCTCAATTCAAAACTAAGCAACGTCTGGGCTACAGAGTGTTATCAGTAAAACAAACAGAATCACTAGCCAGTACTGCTGTTTATAGAGAATTTAACCGCAGTGTTAGAGAATCAAATGGGATGGGCTTTACTGATGATAATATTTTTGTTGCCCCACCTATGATTTCACAATATAGCATCAGTAATGGGGCTCTTGTTAAAGGCATTGCAGTACTCAATTATAATAAAAAAAAGGCAACTTGGGGCTGGAAAGCTCTGAAGATTTTAGAAGTGGCACAGGATGTTACAAGTTAACAGCTGATGGGAATATTACGTGATGTCACAGATGTAACAATACATCACATCACATCACGGTACTTATTTACATGCAACAACATGGTGTTCAAAATACGCTGTTGTGACGAATTTTAGTCGTTTGCAAAACTGAATTTGATAGTAATTTTTTATCCGATAGTGGCAGAGAAAACTCCCCGCGTTGGAAAAGGAGAATAGCGGTATCATCGGTTTCAACCCCTAACAAACTACAGATCTCCTCCATATCATCTAAATCCATTGACCTTTTATAAGCGTCCATTTTCCTTGAAAGGTTATAGGTACTAAAGATGGTTGCCATTACTTTTTTATCTTCTGTTGTTTCACCACCAGGATTAACTATTTTGTTAAACTCAATTGATTCTCCATTATCGATTGAAGACGTAAAAGAGAGGGCTCTTAATTTCGCACTGCTATTTGTTCCATTGTCATAAGTCGCACCATTTACCCATTGAGCTTTGATCCAATTTTGGTGTTCACCACGTAGGGCTCTACCTTTCTTTTTGTATGGGCCATTATCGTCGAAGTATGATTGTCGAATAAGTTGAATTGCTTTGAGTAATTCGGTGTCAGTCGTTAGTTCGGTGAAATCAAATTCAGGATCGTTTAACTTACCTGGAATGGCAACGTAGCCTTTGGTCAGATAGGTTTTACGATCATCCTGTTTCTTGGTTACGATAAAATCTGGCGTAGGGCCGATGGTAGTACCTCGGTCAAAACCACGTACATCATATTTAGCGCATATTTCTTCAAAGACCTGTTGTAGGCCTTCAAACTCACAGCTCGCATCCCTGCTTTCTAGATGCGCTAATAATTCGCTATAAGCGCTAACAGCATCAAGATTAGTGTAATGCTTAGCATGAGTATTGCTGTGATAACCACAGGCCCTACCGATATTCGCTTGAACTATAGCGGCAATGTTGGCAATTGTGCTATCCCAGGTATTGATCAGGGTACATTTCATTTCATGGCCAAAATTAATACCCGCTCTAAAACCCGCGACAGTGATAGCAATTAGCTTTTCGTCAAACATAGATGCAGTTTGATACTCACGTTTAAAATCTTCAATACTCGCTAAATCAACCTCGTCTACGCCGACTAAACTTTGACCTATTATTATAATTTGATCTTCGGTGATGCCGTTTTCTAACAGTATGTTTTTGGCTGTTTGTGCCTGGCCACTAGGTACTCTGATTAAGGACCAACCTGAATGCTTATGCTCTTTAAATTGTCGAATGAATCGTTTTCTTAATAAAGATTCTTCACAAAAACTTCGTTGGTCTTCGGTTAACTGAACTATTTGGTTATGGTGATGCATTTCTCTAATGCCATGGTATTCATTACTTGCTTCATGAAAAACAAGACTGGTTTTAAAGTTATGGCGTAATATTGAGTCTGAACCTGCTGAATACAAAGCACTAAAAGGTGTCGCAGAGATAAAAGCCACGTTGCAGAGAGTATTATCTTTTTCTAGATAGTCAAATATCTTTGAATAACGGATTGCGTTAGAACCTGCTCCGTAATGACATTCATCAATAATAATTAATTTTGGCGGTTGGTTTTTAAATTGGCTAGCCAATGCTGATTCGTAATTAATAAAATTACTTACGACAACATTATTGCAAGATGCTAAATCTTTTTTAGCTTGTTCTAGTAATGATAAGTCAGCCATAGTGACAAGATAAAGAGTATCCTTTAATTGTTTGTGGTCACATATGTCAATGTCATTGAGCTTTTGCCGTTGTATGCAGGAGAGAACTAAAGCAATACCTGATTTTCCAGATTGCATTTCTGCGATAATCACAACCGCTCTGTTGTTATTATTAAAATGTAAAAAAGCCCTTTGAGCGGCCTTACGCTGATGCTCAAAGGTATTTTGAGATATTACTGTATTGATCAATAATCGATGCTTGTCTGCTGTATTACTCATGAATTATTGCTCTGCTGAAAATTGAGATTCATCACTTAGGTTAACCGATGTTTCTGGTTGTTTATTGTGTTCTTTTTTTGCAATACTTTTTTCAATATCATATTCTCCCCGCTTATAAAGCACAAATATAGTATCGTCATGAGGAATGTTAAAGTGATCGCACATGTTAAATACATCATGCTTGGTCATCATAGTCTTGATTACTTTACGACGAGATATATTGTAGATACTAAATACAGTTGCTGTGATGAGTTTATCTTCTGTTAGCTCACCAGAGCCAGGCGCCACCACACGGTTAAACTCGACCGCTTTATCATTATCTAACATGTTAGTTAACAAAATGGTTCTATCCTTTTGAGGGCCGTCAACGCCAGCCTTTTCTGGGTTGTCGTAACTATCTCCATTAACCCATTGAGCTTTTATCCAGTTTTTCTTTTTCCCACGCATTGCTCGGTTACCTTTAACCGAAGGAGCGCCTTTTTTAGTGAACTCTTCTCGTAATATGACAATTGCTGCAAGTATGTTTTTGTCTGACGTGAATACGCTAAAATCGAAATCTGGCTCTAACAGTTTTGCTGGAACTGCTACATAGCTATCTGTTACGTATGTTTCCACATCACCAATTGGTCGTCGTTTTTTGTATTTTACCGTGAGACCAACATCTAGACCGTTGACTTGATATTCCTGGCAAATATCTTCAAAGAATTCTTTTAATCCGTCAAAATCAGACGCAGCATGTTCTGAACATGTTCTTTCTAGGTAATCTATAATCGCACCATAAGCTTCAGCCGCATTAGCATTGGTATAGTGCATAGAAGTATTGTTGCCATGATAACCACAAGCTCGACCAATATTTGCTTGTACCACTGCTGCCACACTTGCAATTGTGCTGTCCCATGTTGAAATGAGGTTGTTTTTCATCATGGGACCGAAGTTAATACCTGCTCGACAGCCTGCAACAGTTATAGCAACAAGCTTGTCACCAAATAACAGCGCGTCTTCAAAATCTTTTTTGAAGCGAACTATAGTAGAAAGCTCATCTTCAGGGACTCCTGATAATGAATTGCCTAAAATGAAAATATTATGCTCATCAATTCCTTGTGAGATAAAAAACTGTTTGGCATCCATAGCATTGCCTGCAGGAACTCGAATCAGAGACCAACCCATGCCTTTATGTTGTTTAAATTGATTCATAAAGTTTAATCGTGGTTCGGAATCAATAAGAAAATTTCGACAATCATCGTCTAAATGCTGAATACGGTCATTGGATAACATTTCTCTAACGCCGTAATATTCATCACTCGTTTTGTGAAACACTAAACGTGTACCGAAATCTCGACGTAAAATTGAATCTTTTAAGGCTTCCTTCGCTGCCTGTTGTAATTCTTGTAATAATTCTTCGTTATGCTCTTCTTTTGCTTCCGTACAAATATCTAAAGCTTCTAGGTATTCAGTTTCTGCTCCGTATAAAGCACCAAAAGGAGTAGCAGAAATGAATACTACTTTACATGTGTCATTTTCGTTTTCTAGATAGTCGAAAATACTGCTATATCTAATACCGCTAATGTTTGAGCCATAATGGCATTCATCAATGATAATCAACTTGGGTGGATTACCTTTAAAGTCATTTTCTAGTGCTTTGTCAAAATTAACAAAATTGCTAACGACGACATTTTTGGCTAATTTAAGATCTGTTTCTGCTTGGTCACGTAATGCCGTATCAGGCATCGTAATGAGGTAAAGAGTGTCTTTGAGTTTTCTTCGATCACAAATATCCTGATCTGATAGATTAAATCTTTGAAGGCAGCAAAGTGCTAGTGCGATACCTGATTTCCCCGCTTGCATTTCAGCGGCTGTTACAACGGCTCTGATATTTCCATTGAACGCGTCATATGTTTTTTTAGCGGCCTTAATTTGATGAGAATGCAGCGTATTACTATTTAATATTTCAGTGACGAGTGCGCGATGCTTTTGTGGGGTATTCACTTTAATTCCTTAATAAAAGAAGCTCTATACAGTAGTAATAAGTGATAAACGGCTATAACATCACATTATTAATTATAATTTAGACACCTAATCGAATTAGGTGTAAATAGTTTTCTCTAAACACATTACATTAATTTGTTTGTTAAATCGTTGAATTTGATAGTTATCGATATAGTTTCAATGATTTTTTGAGATCACTCGCTCATTCCACCTGCTACAGAAGTTTGCTGAGGATATAATCCTAAATTAGTATCAGCGTAATGCGATACATATAGCCTCGCTATTACGTGGGATTTGTGGCGATTTTTATTTGGCTTGAACTTGCGGTTAACATCGAGGCAATTAATAGCTTTGAACTATTAGTTGATAAAATCGGTGTAATGATATTTACCCGCTTATTATTACTTTTTATTTCTAAAAATATTCAAGATGGTGAGTACTTATCTTTAATGTTAAATTGTAGTCATATGATCTCTATTTTAAAGTGAAGTTGGTAATTATATCTAATATCACTTAAAAGTAAGGGATTGTGAATATTATTTAAAATAATAAATGATGTATCAGGAGCAGTGAAGGTCACTTATGGCTGAAGTAACACGAGAAGTAACATTTTTATGTGCCGACTTATATTTACCGTTTACAATCAAAGTGTTATATATCACGGTCGAGTCCAGTAGCGGCACCATTATCTAGTTTAATACCTCCCAGAACGTCTAAAAACTCCATATAAAACCTTTGAATTCAATAAATTTATCTATGTTCAGTCTATTAGTGTTTTTTATCGTCTTGTAGAGCCCAAAACTGAAGTAACCTATAACGTAACCAATTTAATATTACCAAATTCAGCGATCACGTTATGCGATCAAAAAAATGAACGGCTCTAATATAGAAATGTAGAACGCTGCAACTAGCCTTGATATATTATGTATGCTAATAATAACCCTTTGAAATAGCAGGGTAATGGATGCTTCATTTTACTAATCTTATATTGAAAAAGTCGCCTAATAGGATATAAAAAGCCGTGTGTTGATTACAATGTCGCCAAAAATGACAACCCACTGGTGTGTTATAAATTTGAGTTAACGCCAGAATGCAAATGCCGTTCGCCTAGAAAGGGGACGTTTAATTATAACTGTCTTCCTCTTGATAAATAATTTCCAATAAACTAGTTATCACGTTTTGAGTTTTGTCGAAGTCTTTACTTTTACAGAATGCTTCGGTGTTTTGATTATCTAAATAAAGTCGTTTATTAACTTCAATCATTATGCTTTTAACGTTATCGTTGCCATAAAATTGATTAGGTACGATAGCATTACTGTACGGATTGTTAATTCCGACTTTATAACCTTCACTCTCTAAAAGGTTCTTCATCTTTTCGAGCATTTCAAAGTTATTAAAATCGGCGTTATGTCCTAAACAAAAATCAACATCAGAAACGATCTGTGCATCACCATAACTATGACAATCAACACAAAATAGAACTGGAAAATAACAAAGATACCTTCTGAAAAGAGCATTTAATTCTTTATGATGATCATTATAAATTTTGATCATTGCTTCTTTATCTGGAACAACAATATCATTACCATCAAAATCTTTAGTGTATGAGATACCATAACCATCTTTTAATAGCTCTTCGATATCATCAGGTAGGCGTTCACAATCAACAATAAATATTGAATGTTTCTGGACCACTCGTTCGGCACTACGATGCCAAAATAATTCATCAGTAAACCAATCAGTACCACGTAGAATATCGTGTCTACGGATATTCCTATCTAATGTATCAGTTCCGCTATGCGGTATATGTAAAATCATGTTTGTTTCCTTGATAATCGAAGTATCAATCGTCCATAAATATATATGTTATTTTAATTCGCTTATAAAAATATGAATGTAGATAACAGAGATTTAAGTTTAAAAAATCATTAATATTTGGTCACATCCCACACATTATCACCAAACCCTTTCAACCATTGATTTAAACGTAATGAATCGATAACCGTTGCTTTAATTTGGTAATAATTTTCAAATTCAATCATTTGTTGATCAGTAGAAAGTGGTGTTTCTGAAAGATGAAAACCTTCATATTTACTGATACAAAAATCAAGTTGGCATTTTTGATGTCCGGCAAAACCAAAGTGTCCATCCGCATCATATTGACTTAATTTAAAATTGGTGGGGCGTTTAAAGGTAAATGTTGATACCGTAGCTTTTCTTATCCGATGCACCGCGACATTTCTCACATCATCATAGCCTTTAAACTGACACACTAAGTAAAATCGTTTGCCTTGCTGAGCTAAACCTAACGGCGTAATTTGCGCTGATTTTTCTTCTTGTTTGCTGTTGTAGTAGTCGATATTGAGTATGTTATCGTGATACAGAGCTTCACTGATTGTTTCAAAGACTCTTTGGTCAATATCGGGGGCTAGCAGTGGGACTCCTTCACTAACAATACGTACTTTTTGTAGCCATTCTCTTTCTTTTTCATTTATTTGATTGGGGCAAAGGTGGTGTTTTGCTTGATCAAAAAATCCATTAAGTGATTTTAAAATTTGAGGCGGAAGTAGATCAGTAAGATAATTATGTGCAAGACTCAATAAAACAGATTCTTTAGCTGATAATGTTGATACTGAAAAGGGTAACGCTGTATTTATCCAGCGATATCCATAAGGTTTGCTTGTTTCATCTTTTTCTATATCAAAGCTTTGACTCAGCATATCTAGGTTACGCTGGATAGAGCGTAAGCTACGCTCCATGCCATCACTTTGTAATTGTTGCTGTATTTCTTTGGCTGTTA
This sequence comes from Psychromonas sp. CNPT3, assembly GCF_000153405.2. Lineage (NCBI taxonomy): Bacteria > Pseudomonadati > Pseudomonadota > Gammaproteobacteria > Alteromonadales > Psychromonadaceae > Psychromonas > Psychromonas sp. CNPT3. The sequence continues at coordinate 1,875,391 of NC_020802.1, read as the reverse complement.
TTTTTCTTTGTTTTGGGATGCGTTTTAAAATCTCTAACCCTAAGTTTACCACTTCATTATTGCTTGATTTATTTAACATGGAGCATCCATCGCTTAGTTCTAAATGTAAGTTATTGGGTAGTCTATTTTATTTTTATAATCGTTATTTAAAAGTTTGATTAATAGAGATCGTATATACAATCTCTATTGTATGAAGTGTTACATTTTACGGTTCAATACAAGTGGTGTGTCTTTACCATTATTGTAATCTACCATTAATGTCAATATTTGGGCATCTTTACTTATTATGGCAGATGAAAGGGTATAAGAGACACCATCATTCGCTAATAATGTTGAGCCTGAGGAGTCACTTCCTTGAGTGAGATCTAAAGTCAAAGTATCACTGTTGGCATCAAAATTATAATTACCAACTTCGATACCTATGTTTTCATTAGCATCTGTAATTTTGGCAAAGAAATATTTACCATCATCTCTGAAATTATAAGATGCACTGCCGTCTTGGGTTTCCCAACTTCCAGAAATTGAAGTGCTAGATAGGGCTACTTTAGGTACAGCCATCGTATAGGTGCATTCATCTCCGTCACAATTGTGTTCAGTTTTGGTAATTACATATGTATCTCCTTCCATATGTACATCAGTGAAGTCACCACTGCTTAAACCACCGTATTCGACACCATTAGTATCAACTTCAATCGCTGGATTAAGATTGCCTTTATCATCTAAACCAAGGAAACCATATTCCAGGCCACTACCTTCTTCATCGCTATAATATTCGATCATCAAATACGTGCCATCAGGATAGGTATTCTGAATTCCGCTGTAATTTGGATCATTAGCATTAACATCTAAATTAAACATCCCCGTAAAATCGGCATAAGTTGTTAGGTTAGTGATGTTATCTAAGCTACTTTGCATATGCTCTTGAGCTACTTTAGCATCGACTAAAGTCGTTACAGGAATCTCTTGTCCCGCGTTTGAAATCAAGTTGATCACCGCAGGAGAAGCTGCAAATTCATCTGTTGGCATATCAAAGTTTAGAGGTGCTGCCGCATCTTTTGCTATGGTTGAAATGAAAATGCCATTATTGGGATTTGCATCGGTATCTAATGTCATCAACAAGCTCACCATGTTGAGAACCTCTGGGCTGCTAACGTCCTCTGTCCCTGCGAGATCTAATGGTGTGACAATTTCATCAGCGGTTGCGCTAGGAAAAACAAGCTCGCCAATTGAAAACGTAACGCTTTCTCCGGAGACAAAAGAAAATTCACCTTTAGAATTTGTTGTTCCGCTTTGAGTAGCCGTTTTGAAATCCACACCGCTGACATTAGAATCAATAAATTGACCTATTAAGGAGTCTGGTTCTGGGACTACTACATTATTATTACTGTCACTAGATGAACCGCCACAACCTGTTAGTAGTAATCCAGTCATCGCAGCCGTTATTAAATACTTGTTCATATCCATTATTCCCAAATTAATAACGTAATGGTTATTTGAGTCAACCATTACAAAGTAATTATATGATACATATAGGTGCGTCAATATGCGTCGCATTGATTTTAAGGTGTGGGGGGAGGGTAATTACAGATGTTCGGCAGTAGAATTAACCTTTTATTTCAAATATAGTTAAAATAGAGCGATGAATAAAAACAAACACATATTTGAGTTGTACATTGATTCTCTTGTCACTTCATGCTGATATACCACTGAGACTGGGCTATCTAACATTTTGGATGGCGATATTATTCATGATCCAATTACCCATCTTTTTACATAAGCAGTATAGCTCGGTATAAAATTAAAATATGTAAAAAAGGAAGTCCGTGAAATTGAATATAAAGAAGGTATTTTAATCAATGTTAGGAACAATGGAGTGTCCAGTGAAAAAATCACAAAAGTCATATATTCAATATGATAAATCTAAATATAAACTTAACCTTCCTTTCGCATACAATGATGAAGAAACTAACGAACTTCATAGAAAACTAAATGGCTCTATATCAATTGCAGAGAATGATTTAAGGCGAGTTTCACTCTGGAAATCTAATCGCATATTGTCTGTTAGTAATGCTTAATAATAAGCAATCATTGCAACTATCTTGACAGCGACCGCAATTTAAACATCCCTCAGATGGAAATTAATATGAACGAATCACATGATTTGATCATTAATTTCCAAAGAAAAAATCGTTTTAAATTATACTGCTGAATAAGCTATTAAAATAGGGAAACAACTATGCAACTATCGTTAGAAGATCATATAAACAAAGTGCTATTTAAAGCTGATTTATTAAATACGTGCTGTGTTGCAAATGATGCGTATGATGAATATCACTATATAGCAGCCAACTTACATAGCTATATTGAATATAATGACTACACCATATGCAAAGAGATGTTAGAAGACATTCTTTGTTCATCATTATCATCAGGCGAAGATGATGATGTAAGTGATGTTGTCTTAAGTGATTTTGTATCACTAGCAAGCCTTGCGAGTGTGATCAATGATTTAGAAAAATATTTAACTGAGCATTTTCCTAAGTAAAAGTATTCAAGAGGAGCATTCCTTATCGTTTAATCTATATTGTAAAACCTGTTTATAAGGTTGATTAAGCAACTTCATCAGTAATTTGTGTTCCATAAATTATAGGTTATAAAATGCATATTCAAGATGCGCTTAAGTTAAGACTTGTACATAAACTCTGACATTTCAGCCTAAGTAATTTAATAAAATATGGGGAGAAGGACATGGATAGTAATAATCAAACCTTACCTGAATCAAAAGATCGTAAAGTCATTGAAAATGGATTTACATGGATACCCATGGATAAAAGGAAGAGTAAGTTTGGCGGCCCGATGACACCGCGTAAAGCCGAGCTAAGACATCCGTTATTGTGGCTCGCTCGTGATGGAAATGAGCTTTATTTTGTTAATTCATCAGACGAAACACTGGATTTAGTTACAGCCGGAACAGGGGGGTTTCAAAGCGTAGATGACAATTGCATTAACGTATCGACAGTCAATAAATATGAATATAAAAATGTGAAACCTAATGATGCCGTTAAAGTTGAAGAATTTGATGGGTTTTATGATTTGGATTATGTGCTACAAGTTTCAATACAGGTTAAATCAAATAACCTAGGAAATATTGAAATTTTCAGTCCCTCTAAAAAAGGAGGAATTGGAGAGGCTATTCTTATTTGGGATACGATGGAAAACGGGAAAAATGTCTGGATAAAAAATTGTAAATGAGAGTTAGTTGTATTTAAACTAAGTAATACCTCTATGAACTTACAGATTTTCTTGATGTTATCTCGTCATTAAAATTGATTGCTACTATTAACTTTGCTCTGTGGAAATAATTTGATAGCATTGTAAATGTTATTTACAATAATAAATGATGGATCAGGAGCATTGAAGGTCACCTCTGGCTGAAGTAACACGAGAGGTAACATTTTCATGTGTCGACTTTTATTTATTGTTTATAATCAAAGTGTTATGCGTTACAGTCGAGTCCAGTAGCGCACCATTATCTAGTTTAATACCTTCCCTGAACGTCTAAAAACCCCATATAAAGCCTTTAAATTCAATACATTTATCTATGTTCAGTCTATTAGTGTCTTTTATCGTCTTGTAGATCCCATAAACTGAAGTAACCTCTAACGTAACCTATTAAATATTACCAAATTCAGCGATCACGTTATGCGATCAAAAAATGAACTGCTCTAATAGAGAAATGTAGAACGACACAACTAGCCTTGATATATTATGTATGCTAATAATAACCCTTTGAAATAGCAGGGGAATGTATACTGCATTTTACTAATATTATATTGAAGAAATCGCGTTATAAGTAACCTGTTGGTGATCAAGCTAAACAACAGTTTTAAAGCTAAGTACATCGCTAAATACAATTCAGTCGCTAAAAAATCATGGAGTATTAATGACAGAGTTTAAGTGGGCCACATATTGGCGTAATTCACTTGCGGATGCTGATTCAAGCAAAGGCATTTTAACGAAAAAAGATATAGCCTCATTTACACAAGTTAACCGTGATATTAGAAAAACGGGGAAATTAGATGTAGATAGCGTCGATAAAATGTTTGCGGATGAAGACAAAAAAACGACGGTTGTAAAAGTGATTTATCGCCCGAATATAAAAACTCTGAAGCTAATACATGGTAATAGTCAAAAAGGAATATACCCCGCAACTTTTACAGCATTGATTTGCCCTTTATGGGTTAACCGAGCGGGTCTGTTATTTCCTGCGGGCCCTGTGACGGTGCCTAGAGATTTATTATCACCATTGGACAACTCTCAATTAGCGCTTGGTAGCGTTGATGCGTTAGATGATTTTTTAACTAATTCCACTTTAATGGTATTAGCTGAGGGCGAAGTACCAGACAAAGCTGATAAAGCACAATTATTACAGCAAGAGGATAATTGGACGAATTATATACAACATTGTGTGGATTTATATCGCACAATTTGTACCAAAGATGACGATAGTGAGCTTAATGAACTTTATACCTTGCTAGAGTATTCTTGGGTGGTCAAATCAGATCAATCAACGGGGATGTCTAAAAAAATATTAGAGCTCTATGATGCAATCATTAGCAAAAAACCAGAGTTACCCTTATTTGAGAGTTATGCGAAACGACAAATATCTAACTTTGATGATTGTATTAAACCTGAAAAATCAATTTCAATTCGTAATGGGCATTCAAGTGATTCATACGCGCTAGCCGACGCACAGCGAGATGCATTAACGCAGGCTCTTTGTATGCAAGAGGGTGATATTTTAGCGGTTAATGGGCCTCCGGGAACAGGGAAAACAACCTATGTATTATCTGTTGTAGCGTCCATGTGGGTAGATGCCGCACTTAAACAAACGAGCGCGCCTGTTATTTTTGCTGCATCTACTAACAATCAAGCGGTCACCAATATTATCGATGCTTTTGGTAAAGATTTCTCTGAAGGTAAGGGCCCTTTAAGTGGTCGCTGGTTGCCAGATGTTAAAAGCTACGGTGCGTACTTTCCGTCTAAGTCTCGTCAAGAAGAGGCTCAGAAAAAATTTCAAACCAAGGCTTTCTTTGAGGCGGTTGAAGATTCAGATTATCTCGAAAGTGCAGAGCACTTTTTTTTAGAATGCGCAAAAAAAATGACGGATGCTTGCTCTATTGACGCCGTTCGAAAATTCTTGCACTTGCAGTTAAGTACTTGTCAGTCACAGCTGGAAGACATTGAAACATCGTGGTCTGAACTGTGCGTAATTCGTGAACAAGTATTAGCTGAAATGGGTGAAACCCCTGAATTGACGATTAAAGAATTAGAATGCTCCTTATTAGACGCTGAAGCGTTATCTCAGAAAACTAGCAGTGAGAGAAAAAAATGGAAGCAATTTTTAGCATCTGAATCGTTCTGGTTAAATACATTTAGCTGGATGAAATCAATTAGAAGAAAAAGAGACTTATATCGTGAACTCTTCATTTCAGATCATCTGAGTAAAGACATTTTAGATTTAGTGGATAATCTAGAGACAGAAAATATTGAAACGCTATTAAAGAATTATCAAGAGAAAGTCGACAGACAATCACAAAGTTTATCGAGCGTTTACAATCAGAAAAAAGCCCTATTAGTTAATCAAAAAGAGATTGAAGATTGTTGGGCTACACTCGCTAAATCATTAGATATTTCAACGGATAAACCCAGTTTTGATGTGGTAGATAAACAGGCGGATATTAAAATTCGCTTCGTTATGTTTAGGTTAGCGGTTCATTATTGGGAAGCAAGCTGGCTAATTGAAAATAAAAAGATAGGTAAAGATCTTAACGGATTAAAGAAAAAAACAGGTAAATCAACGGTGATTTCTCGCTGGCAAAGACGCATGATGCTAACACCTTGTATTGTTTCTACATTTCATTCATTACCGGCACTGATAGCGGGAACTGCATTTAACGACGGAAACTTTGAAGAGGAGCATATATTTAATTTTATAGACTTATTAATCGTTGATGAAGCCGGGCAGGTCTCACCTGAAGTCGCTGGTGGCGCTTTTTCGTTAGCTAAAAAATCGTTGGTGATTGGTGATATACACCAGATTGAACCTGTGCGCTCTATTACCGGTGCGATTGATATAGGAAATTTGTTTAGTCAAAATTTAATAACGCAACGAGATGACTATGAAGCAGTATTAAAGAATGGCAGAAGTGTAGTGAATGGTAGTGTGATGCATATTGCTCAAGCTGCTAGTCGTTTTCAATATCAAGACGAGATGGAATCAGGGATGTACCTGCGAGAACACCGACGCTGCTTTGATGAGATCATCATGTTCTGTAATGATCTCTGTTATCAAGGGGTGTTACTTCCCATGCGTGGCAAGGCAAGTAATGATGCTCTTTATCCCGCCTTTGGATATTTACATATTGATGGTAAAGCTGAACAACAGGCGGGAGGTAGCCGTTTTAACGCCCTTGAAGCGGATACCATAGCAAATTGGTTAGAGAAAAATCGTGAAAAAATCGAACTTAAATATGGCGGGGAAAAGCAACTTAAACTTGAGAATATTGTGGGGGTAGTGACGCCATTTAAAGCTCAGGTTAATCAGATTGAAAAGCAGTGCGAAAAGTATGGGATCAAGGTAGGCAAGAATGCGGATGAGTTAACAGTCGGAACGGTGCATGCACTTCAAGGCGCCGAGCGCCAATTGATAATCTTTTCGCCAGTATACACAAGGCACAATAACGGTAGTTTTATTGATAGTTCACAAAGCATGTTAAATGTCGCTGTATCGAGAGCCAAAGATAGTTTTTTAGTGTTTGGTGATATGGATATAATGTCTGCCAGTGCATCGACAGAGCCTCGTGGAATACTCGCTAAATATTTGTTTGAAAAAGAGGGTAATGAATTATTTTTTTCCACTAAATCACGAAGTGATTTATTAGACTTATGTGGAGAGCCAAAGTTAATTCATAATGCTAAAGAGCACGATGAATATATTATTGAGTTATTAGGAGAAGTAAAAACACAGGTTACTATTGTTTCTCCTTGGGTGCAGTTAGAAAAGCTTGATTCCACGGGTATTTTACATTCAATTAAAGCGACACTCGCGAGAGGTGTGACGGTTAACCTTTACACTGATCGGCATTTTAATACCACCACCCACAATAAATTTGATGCTAAAAAAGAAAAAATATTCGTTAGTTTCTGTGAATATCTAGCGTTACTTGGGGTTTGTGTGTCGGTGATCAAAGGCGTTCATAGTAAGATTATAATGGCAGATGATTGCCATATTAGCGTCGGTTCCTTTAATTGGTTTAGTGCTGCTAGAAGTGGTGTTTATGCCAATATAGAAACGTCTCTTGTCTATACGGGGGCACTTAAAAATGAAATCAGGGCTCAATCGAAATTTTTAAAATCAGTAGTGTATAAAGAATATCCAGGTAGAAAAGTGAAGAATGAAAAAAAGATTGAGTAACTTTTGCAGAGCTTTAATTCATACAAAAAATAATTCTGTGTCATTACCTTTTTACAGGCGCTTCTGTAAATGGTATTCAAACTCTATGATAAAGCGATTCATAGCATATCTCCCGTTGTGAATTGGTTTCCCCCTTTTATTTATGCTTTAAATACTGGGAAGGATAGAAGAACCAGAGCTATTTGATGTGAATTAATCTTTTCATTTTCTTTTATGTGATAAAAAAGATGAACATGGATCAAGTTCAAAATATCAGAGATGTAATTATGTGGCTGACTCTGCTACTTTAACTCGGCATTAAATAATATTAAGGAATAATTTGTGAGTACGCCTAAAAACCTATTAGTTCGATTACGCTCTAATATAGAGCCATTAAGTAAAAAACTAAAAATAGTGGCTGATCATATTTTAGAAAATGCACATGATGTTCAATTTCAAACGATCACGAACCTGGCTCGTAATACGCAGACCAGTGAAGCGACTATCGTCCGTTTTTGCCGTGATATGGGATACAAAGGTTATTCTGATTTTAGAATGGCGCTCGCCATCGATTTAAGCCAAAATTTTAATCTAAATAAGCCTGTATTCGAAGGCGATATCAGTGATGTATCTGCACAATGCGCCGTTACTAGCTTGCAAGATACCGCTAAACTTCTGGATAGGGGATCATTGCAACGTATTTGTAAACTCGTTCATGATGCTCAATTTATCAGTTGTGTGGGAGTGGGAGCATCAAGTATTGTCGGGCGTTATTTAGCCTTTAGGCTCTTACGTATTGGTAAAAAGGTCATAATGTATGAAGATACACACCTTGCCGCCATGAATGCGGTGTGTTGTCGTCCTGGGGATTTATGGTTTACTATTTCAAGTTCAGGATCGACAAAAGAGGTGATCCACGCTGCCACTCAAGCCTTTTTGCGACAAGTACCTGTTGTCACTTTTACTAATATAAACCCAAGCCCATTGTCTGCGGTCTCTAGTGAAATTTTGGTGGCAGCTCGACCAGAAGGGCCGTTAACGGGGGGGGCTTTTGCATCTAAAGTAGGCGCGTTACTGTTAGTTGATGTCTTAGTGAATACTTTACTTGATAAATATCCTGAATATTCGCAAGTGGTACAAGAAACGGCCGAATCCGTATTGCCTCTTATGAAGTGAGTTTGATCACAAAGTTAGATGATCCTTTTTAACGAAAACCCATCAATGATGGGTTTTTTTATACCACTAAATAAAAAATATTTTTATTTAGTGGTCAGTCAAAGAAATATTTTTTCATTTAGTGATAATTAGTATGAATTATAAACAACTTCTAACGCATTTGAGCATCTAAAATAGGGAAATTAACATAATGAACAAGCAGAAATTATCCAAAGTATTTACACCTTTAATTGCTACTTTTATTTTGATGGCAACACCCGTTGTTGCTAAAGATCTTTGGCCTGATTTACCGGTAGGGGTGAAAAGTGGTGTCAGTGCTCAAATGGGAGATAAGTTATTTGTTGGTTTGGGCTCTGCCGATACGAATTTTTATATGCTTGATCTTAAAGATATTAAAAAAGGCTGGCAGAAGCGTGCTGAATTTATAGGCCAACCTAGAAGTGGTGCAACGGCATCGGTTGTGGGGGGCGATATTTATATTTTTGGTGGCTCAGGTAAAATAAAATCAACGGATGCAGCACCTATTTTGTTCGATACGGTATACCGTTATAACGCCTCATCAAATACGTGGTTAAAAATACAGACAACATCACCCGTTGGTTTATTGGGGGCTGCTTCTTATTCTCCTGATGATCATCAAGTTGTTTTCTTCGGTGGTTACAATAAAACGTATTTTGATACCTACCTTGCAGATATCAATGCGACGAACAAAAAAGAACAGCCTAAAAAATGGCAGAAAATTGTTGATGATTACATGGGAATGGAACCGCTTGAGTATAAATGGAATCGTAATGTGCTCAGTTATTCACCAAAAACTAACGAATGGATGGAATTAGGCGCTGTGCCTTATATTCCAAATTGTGGATCTACTTTACTTGTTCAAGGTCCCAATGCCACCATCATTAGTGGTGAAATAAAGCCTGGATTAAGAACTGAAAAAGTGAAGCAATATCATTTTGGTCAATCTAAACCGTGGACAAATTTACAATCGTTACCTGCGCCTAAAGGAAGCGATGTACAAGAGGGACTTGCTGGCGCATTTTCAGGCATGAGTAATGGTGTGATGATTGTTGCTGGTGGCGCAAATTTCCATGGCGCTAAGCTCGCTTACAAACAAGGTAAAATGTTCGCTCATAATGGTTTTGGAAAAGCGTTTAATGCAGAAACTTATGTACTCAAAGGAGATGAGTGGCTTCAATCAACTAATTTACCAGAAGGTTTAGCTTACGGAGCCTCTTTTACGATTGATCAAGGTGTACTTGTGGTTGGTGGTGAAGATAGCCAACGTTCTGCGCGTAAAGATGTTTATTTAATGTCTTGGGATGGTTCATCTGTCCACATATCAAATTAAGAAACATACATTTACAATCGATTATTTTTCATAAATATTTGTAAGTCATAACGTCAATATACGATGCATAAGCACTTTTCAAACTAAGGTGACGCATCGTATATTGACGTTTTTTTTGTATTTAAAATATATCTAAAATAGAGGATCCTATCTTAGGTAGGTTTCATGTTTTTCGTTAAAGTGCATAATAGTTACGAGAGCTTCTGTCTCGTTATCAATGAAAATTGACTATTCAAGTACATCCCCCACAGGTTTTTAATCCTTTATTGTTTATGAATGCCTTTTTGTTCGCAATTAATTATAAAAACACTAAAATAGTGATAATAGTAATGTATTGAAGTGCATAATGATAAGAAATTAAACAGGTAGATAAGGATATTTTTAATTTCTTATAAATGGAAGTGATGTATATGTAAACGTTTCCAATGTATGTTATAAAATGATTATTATCTTTATCTAACGTGGTTTTTATTATGTCAGAGACGCTCATTCCTAATATTGAATTATTTATTGCCAATATAGATCCCTTTAGTCGCTTGTCTGATGTACTTCTTAAGCGTGTTATTCGCAATATTAAAATCATATATTTAATGCTGGGTGAAGTGATCCCGGCCCCTAAAAAGGACAAAGATAAATATCTGTTCATTGTGCGTACGGGGGCGATTGAACAAAGGCTTCTTGATGGCACTTTACGTGGCCGCTTAGAAGAAGAAGATGTCTTTGGATTTAGTCTTTTTTCTGATTCTGAAACGCATTATCAAATAAAAGCGATTGAGAATACGCTCCTTTATTTGATCCCGGCAGAAACGATCTACTATATTCAATCGCATTATCCTGAATATGCACAGCACTTTACGACGCGGCCTGAAGACAGGATCCTCTGCGCATTACAATCAACATGGACAGATATTAACAATAGTTCTTTTTTTAATACGGTCGATCAAGTATCAAAGGATCCCTTTACGCTCGTCAATTCGGAGGATTGTATTCAACAGGTTGCAAAGGAAATGCGCATTAAAGACAGCAATTGTGCAATGGTTATGGAAAATAATAACTTAGTGGGTATTGTTACGAATAGCGATATTATTGAACGTGTGATCGTACAAGGTAAAAGTACAAATTTAGCGGTACGTGAAATAATGAGCCCGTCACCCATTAGCATTAATGGGCAACAAACGGTGTTTGATGGGGCTATCAGTATGATGCAAAGTAATATTAAAAACCTGCCTATTATTGAAAAAGGATGTCCGGTCGGTTTATTGTCGTTGCATCAATTATTCCCAAATCAGCGCATGCAAGCCGTTTATCTAATCGATAAAATAAAAAAATCGGAAACAGAATCGGAGCTTGCTACGCATATGCTTTCGCGTGATAGTATTTTTATCGCTTTGGCGAATGATAAGGTGCCTGCCGACCTGATAAGCACGATACTTTGTATCATTATGGATACGGTTAATCAGCGTTTAATTGATATTGCCATCGCGCGCCTTGGGGCCTTACCCTGCGATTTTGCGTGGATTGTGTCGGGATCTCATGCTCGTAAAGAGGTGCATATTTTATCAGATCAAGACAGTGCGATTATTATGTCTGATTCTGCGACGCCAAAAGATAAACTTTATTTCCAGCATTTAGCGATGATAGTAAGTAAAGGCATGGATAGTTGTGGGTATGAACTTTGTTCTGGTAAGTTTATGGCTGCTACCTTGAAGTGGTGCCAACCTATTGCGGTATGGCGTGAATATTATAAAAAATGGATCAAGAGTCCTGAATATGAATATCTTTTGCACCTTAGCGTATTTTTAGACACACGCGTTATTTATGGTAATAAGGACTATCGGAATATACTGGTTGATGAATTTAAAGAAATGACCTCACACCGTTCTTTTTTGGCGAAGCTTATCCGTGATGCGGTAGAAAATCGTACGCCATTAGGCGTGTTTCATAACCTAGTGTTAACCAAAAATGAAAAAAATGAAAAAACACTTAATATTAAACGTTATGGCATTAATATTATTGTCGATTTAGCGAGGATCTACGCATTATTTGCAAAGTCAGATGCATGTAATACCATCGATAGGTTGATTGCTGCCAATAAAAAGGGGCTTATTAATGATGCCACCTTAAAAAATATTATCAGTGCCTATGATTTCTTGAGGAGTTTTCGGTTTTCGTATCAGGTTGATATGATGAATAGGGGAGAGGTACCTGATAATCAAATAAACCCCAACTATTTTGGGAGTTTTGAACGTAAGCATATTAAAGATGCTTTTCGTTTAATTGATAACTGGCAACAATCTGCAAAAATGAGGCTTTCTTAGTGTCTTTTTTAAAAAAAACAAAAAGTCCGTTACAAATTTTAAGAAAACAACGTAAGCATTACTTAACCTATATTCAGCCTAAAGCATTACGCCAAAATTTAATGGCGCGTATTCCGGATAAAGAGACTAAGTTAAGTGCGATCTCTTTTTTAGTCGTGGACTTTGAAACGACGGGCTTGATCGCTAAATATAACGATATTATCAGTATTGGTTGGGTCGAAATTTCGAATTTGCAGGTTGTTTGTGCTTCTCAGGAGCATATTTACATTAATAATGATAAAAAAATAAATCATGAAACTGCGGTGATCAATCATATTGTACCGCAAATGCTACGCCAAGGTGTCAGTTTACATGACGCTATTAATGCACTACTTATTAAGGCTAAAGGTAAAATATTAGTGGTGCATGGTAAAGTGATAGAGCAGTGTTTTCTTGATTTTTATATGCACCAATACTTTGCGCTTCCAAAGATCCCTTTATTATGGATTGATACGCTACTGATTGAAAAATGGCGTGCAGTGCAAAAAGGAATGACGCTGGCTCAAGATAACCGCCTCGGATCTGCGAGAATACGATATAACCTTCCACAATATACGGCGCATAACGCACTCATAGACTCTATTTCGACTGCCGAGCTATTGCTTGCACAAATCGCACATATTTATCAACATAAAGCCCCTACCTTTGCAAACATTTACCGCATAAGCCAATAGTAATATGTGCCTTATCGGGGCTTTATCGAATCAAAAAGTGAATCAACTCACGTTTTAATCTTTTGCTCGGTGATGCGGATCACATAGTTTAATCCTTGATAGGTTATTTTAAAGATAAAGCCTATAGTCGCGAATGGTAACGTTTACACTATCTTAATCTGTTGTTTTAAGGGGTGCATTTTTAAAATATTAAAGGTAAGCTACTTTATATTGACATTTTTGGTAGCGTTTACACTTCGTGTTCAAATGGATAGCTTTGTTAAATATTGAATCAATCTTTAACAAAGCTTTTGAAAAGAATATAACTAAATATTAATTAAAATAAGAAGGATATGATCATGGGTGCTATTGATATTACCGTGGCCATTGTTTTTATGCTGTGTGTTATTGGCGTAGGAATGATAAAGAGTCGGGGTGGAAAACCGAGTGGAGAGAATGGTGCTACAGATTATTTCCTTGCAGGGCGAGGACTTAGTTGGTGGCTTATTGGTTTTTCATTAATTGCCGCAAATATTTCGGCTGAGCAGTTTGTTGGTATGTCGGGCCAAGGGGCAGGACTTGAAGGTCTGTCGGTTGCGAGCTGGGAATGGATAGCAGCAATCACTTTGGTACTGGTCGCCTTCTTTATTCTCCCTTATTTTCTACGTACTGGCATAACCACCATTCCTGAATTTTTAGAAGTGCGTTATAACCATTGGGCGCGTTTAGTGATGACGCTTTCAATGACGCTTATTCTCATTGGTGTGAGTCTTATTGGTGTTATTTATGCCGGGGCTATTACCATGACTCGGCTCTTTGCGGAGTTTGGCTATAATATTTCATTACCCGCAACCTGTTGGATATTAGGAGGAATGGCGGCTACCTATGTGGCTTTTGGTGGTCTTAAAGCATGTGCTTGGGCGGATCTTCTACAAGGCTCTGCCTTAATATTAGGTGGTGCGATCATCACCTATTTTGCCTTTCAGGCATTAGGCACAATGGATATTGCAACGCTTGTTGATTCAACAGGTGCAGCTGCTACCGTTGATGCGGGTGCAGGTGTGCTCGATAAGTTTTCAACGTTAAATAGTACGGCAATGCATATGGATACGGTGGCGATGCCGTGGCCTGTATTGGTACTTGGTATCTGGATCCCAAACTTTTATTACTGGGGACTTAACCAATATATCTCACAACGCGTGCTTGGCTCTGCCTCTTTAGGTGATGGACAAAAAGGTCTTGTGTTAGCTGCGGGTCTTAAACTTATTATTCCGTTTATTATTGTTATTCCTGGGATCATTGCTTTTAACCTTTTCTCAACAGAGATGGAAGCGAGTGCAAATGTAGATGCCGGAGGCAGTGTATTTACGAGTTATGAGCAGGCCGCCAATAATGTAGATTCGAATAAAGTGTTTACGCTCGATTCTAAATATGTCGTGGCACATCCTGAAAAAGCACAAGAGATTGATAACTATAACCGTGCTGTTATTGCACGTATCGGCAGTGATAGCGTCGTTAAAGAGGCGATTAATCCGTATAAATATGACTCTGCGATGGGATTTTTAATCACTAAGCTTATCCCTAAAAATGTAGGTATTCTTGGGTTTGTTATTGCAGCGCTTATGGGAGCCATTATTTCTTCACTTGCTGCGATTTTAAACGCTGCTTCAACACTTTTCACTATGGATGTATATCAACGCTATATTCGTCCTGATGCTGAGCAGTATGAATATGTTACTTTCGGCAGGATCTGTATTGGTGTTTTTGTTGTTATTGGTTGTATTATTGCGCCAATGTTAGCGGAATTTAAAAGTATATTTGGCTTTATTCAGTCATTCCAAGGTTACGTATCAACCGGTATTTTAGCTGTATTTATCTATGGATTGCTTAACCGTACCTCGGGTAAATGGGCGGGTGTTATCGGTATTGTTGCAAATGCGCTTATTTATGGATATATGCAAGCGGTTTATCCAGATATACATTTCCTTTACAGCATGTCTTACTGTCTGATTGCGGTACTTGCTATCCTCGTTGTATATGGTCTTATATTCAAAGCTGAACGCGTAGAGTTTACCTCTACAACGACATTAGATATGACACCTTCAACCGGAGCTCGTAATTGTGGGATAGTCATCTGTATTCTCACCGTGATCCTTTATATTGTATTCTGGTAAAATAATTTAGAATACATTTTTAAGAACTTGTAAAAAGGCGCTTCATCTAAAGATGAAGCGCCTTTTTTATTTATCGTCTAATGAGGATAATAATGAATTTTCAATAGGGCTCCTTATTAATCCTTTAAATTACATTTTCCAACGGACATCCGCTTAACTAAGGTAGGAGAAAAGATACGCGTATCTGGCGTGTATTCTTCATTTTTAGCGAGTTTAAGAGACAACAAGGTTGCTTGTTTTGCCATGATCTCAATAGGATAATTGATAGTGGTTAGTTTGGGATGAACATAACGAGAGATAAGGCCATTATCAAAGCCGATTAATGAAATCTGCTCAGGCACCGCAATATTATTTTCTTCTAGCGCAAAAAGTACGCCGGCTGCAATAAAATCATTGTAGGCAAGTACCGCACTGATAGGGATATTTTTAGACAATAATTCAATCATGCCCGCTTTTCCGCCTTCATCATTGACATCTACTGCAACAATATAATTATCCGGACTTGGGTAATTATGATCTTTAAGAGCTTGTAAATAACCCGCTTTACGCTCAAAGGAGTCATCAATTTGGTGGTTTGAATTAATGAACGCAATATGTTTATGGCCATTTTGGATCAAAAATTCTGTCGCCATGTAAGCGCCTTTAAAATTATCAAAGGCAATACAGCGATCTGCAATTTCGGGGATATATCGATTAATAAGAACCAAACCGGGGACTTCTTTAGCAAAACCAATTAACTCTTCAGAGGTTAATGCTTTAGCATGAATAATTAATGACTTTCGGCAACTGTTAATTAACAGTTCGATAGCTTCACGCTCATCCGTTGCATTATGGTAGCCATTACCAATGAGTAGATGTTTATTATTTTCACGGGCAACTTGATCGACCGCTTTAATTAAAGAGCCAAAAAAAGGATCTGCAATATCATTAACTAAAACACCAATGGTATGTGAATTCTTATTGACTAAAGCGCGTGCATTCGCGTTAGGGCGATACCCGAGTAGTTTCATCGCAGATTGTACAGATTGTATTGAGGCTTTACCTGCTTTTGGTGATTTATTGATCACGCGTGACACCGTCGCAATGGATACGCCGGCTTCTCTTGCAACATCTTTAATCGTTGCGATTTTATTTTCTGTCATATATTTATGTACTCTTAATCAATCAACTACGACTAATTTTTCTTTGAATTATGTTGTTACGGTGAGTTGTATAGATCAAAAGAAGGGCTGATATAACTCGTAGCAATGCTAGATAATATTGTGCGTTCTATTTTTTGGCATTATAGCGTAATAAAAGAGTAGGGTGCTAGGTTGCAAACATTTATTAGGTGTCTGCTACAGTTTTTTATCATTAATGTTTATCTTTGCATGCTATATGCAGTCATTATCGTAAACATCGAATTTATAGGTATATTTTAGGATCAATAATGTAAGGTATTACGAGGAAAAGACAGGTTTATACTAGGGATAAAACTGTCAGTATTTATAATATTAATGACTGTTTTTTATTTTTTGACCACCACCACTGGATGATCATCAAGTTGAATTATCTGCGAATTAACATTAAACAAATCTTTAATTAGTTTTTCATTGATAACATTTTTAGGCTCACCATAAATAAATAAGTCGCCCTTATGTAGTGCTACCACTTTGTCTGAATATTGGATCGCTAAATTAAGATCGTGTACCACCATTAATGTGTAGGCATTATGGCGACGCGTATAGGCTTTTACATACTCGAGTAATTTTAACTGATTATTCATATCTAAAGCGGAGGTTGGCTCATCAAGGATCAGCACTTTAGGCTCATTGATCACCGCTTGTGCTAACCCTGCCATTTGGCTTTCACCGCCCGAGAGTTCAGTACATAATTTATTGGCAAGATGAATTATGCCAATTTCATCGAGTAGGGTTAATGCTTTCTCGGCGCTAAATTTTTTGGTAAATAAAGAATTTACGCCAATATGCATGGTGGTTATTAATAATTCAACAACAGTGATGCTGGCAGAGATCCGGTGATCTTGGGGTAAATAACCAATATCATCAAGAGATAAGGACTGACCGTTTAAGGTTATCAATTTAGGATCAAAACGTATCAATTTGGTCATCTGTTTGAGCACGGTAGATTTACCCGCCCCATTTCGACCAATTAATGAAATCATCTCTCCGGGGTAGATATCGGGGAT
Source organism: Psychromonas sp. CNPT3 (assembly GCF_000153405.2). Taxonomy (NCBI): domain Bacteria; kingdom Pseudomonadati; phylum Pseudomonadota; class Gammaproteobacteria; order Alteromonadales; family Psychromonadaceae; genus Psychromonas; species Psychromonas sp. CNPT3. The sequence goes on along the minus strand of NC_020802.1, from coordinate 1,858,036 downwards.
ACTGAGATCATTTAAAACAGGCGTCCCAGAAAAGGATACACAAAGGTGATTAATTTTAAGTGTCATTAAAATTTACCGCCTTTTTTAATAATCAAAAACACAAAAAAGGGCACGCCGATTATCGACATCATGACAGTCAACGGCAAGATGATCCCTGGCATAATTGATTTACTGGCAATAGAGGCCAGCTCAAGTAAAACTGCGCCGAGTAAAACAGATGCGGGTAAAAAATAGCGTTGATCTTCACCTAAAATCATACGTGCAATATGTGGTGCAACTAATCCAACAAAACCAATCGCGCCCACAAAGGCAACCGATAAAGAGGTAATTAAAGAAACTAATAATAAGGTTTTGATACGTAATCGATTAACATTAATACCCATCGATTCGGCGCGCTCTTGTCCCATTTTTAAGGAAGATAACTTCCACGAATCTTTCATCATGATGGCGAGTACTACGGGCAGTAAGATAGCTAAAATAGTGATTTTTTCCCAGCTACCACGATCGAGTGAGCCCATTTGCCAGAAGATTAATGTTTGTAATTGTGTTTCTGTTGCGATGTATTGCATCATCGTTAGCATGCCATCATAAGCAAACATGATAGCGACCCCAAATAACATAACGCCTTCGACGGATATGCGTTTTAAAGATGACATCGCCGCTATCATAAAGGTGGTTAATAAGCACATGACAAAAGCCATGGTTGCGATTTGATATTGCACCGCGATAAAAGGAATAGCAATAATATTGGTGATCACAAGGGACGCCCCAAAACCTGCGGCCGCCGAGATACCAAAAGTATAGGGATCAGCTAAAGGGTTATTGAGGGTTGTTTGCATTTGTGCGCCTGCTAATGCTAATGCGCCACCAACAAAGGGGGCCATTAAAGACATCGGCATACGAATTTCCCAAATGATGATCCGACTTGCAATATCACTGCTTGCTGGATGGAAAATTGCCTGTAAAACTTGTGCTAAGGTGAGGCCTTGAGAGCCGATAAGAATATCGGCAATGAGGCAGATGATGCTAAGTAAAAAGAAAACCATTAGCATGATTTTCTTTTTGCTTTCGCGTGCACGATGCAATGTTAATGCATCGTGCACTGACTGACTAACGGTTAGGCTTTTTTGAGCGTTAAGCGTGTCTTGCGGGTGTGCAATCTCATTCACTTTTGTAGAGCCTTGAAGTTATCTTGGCCGAAGATGCCTGTCGCCTTACGATTTGCAAAGCGTAGATTCATCTCTTCAAAGGTTTTTAATGGATCTAAGTCTTTAAATTGCTCTGGGTGGATCCATTTGGCGAAGTATTCCATTGCTACGACATTATAAGGTGAGTTATAAAAGGGCATATAAATAGAGTACACATTTTTAGTTTGGTACGCATTCACGGCTTTCAACCATGAACGATCCATAATGTCTTTGGTCGCCTTATGAATGGCGGCTGTATTGAGTGGTGCATAGCCAAAAGGGATCCCTGCTTTAGGATTGCCTTCTTTGTCGACCCAACCGGTCGTTTGCATAATGTAAACATCAGGTTGATATGTGATCACACTTTCAATCGACATTTGGCCGGTGATGGCTCCTTTTAAGGGTTTATCTGCAATATTGATCGCATTTAAAAAGGGAATGTAGGCACCCATATTTCCGCCTGCAAAAGTGCGGCAACATGAATCACGGTATCCTGCTGCGCGTTCAATAAATACTTTTTTATTACGTTCACTTTTTGGTAAAGATGCTACGCCATCGGCTAAGGCTTTAATATGCTTTTGGTAGTATTTTGCATAATTTTCACCTCGCTGCTTTTGGCCGAGTGCGGTGGCTAAACTGGTGACGGAGAGAACAGTATTTTCAAGTGGATTTTCACGAAAATCAATGGTTAAGACTTTGATGCCTGCGTTATCTAATTTTTTAATCAAGCCTTTATCTTGTGCTAATTTGATATTGGAGATATCAATAACAAACAGATCCGGCTTACGTTTCATATTAATAAAACGCTCTGCATCAAATTCACCTGATTTTATTTTTCCGATACTGAGAACATCTTTAAGTTGCGGGAAGTCTTTAATGTAGTTTGCATACATACTTGGAGCAGAGACGCGCATATCATCACGCCACGCAACTAAATGATCGGCTGCTTTTTGTTGATATATTATTTCTAATAAAGGGAATACGCGACCCGTCGATAAGGCAATATTTTGAGGCTCTTTATCAAGGGTAATTGTTCTTCCTGCTACATCTGTGACCGTGACAGGGAAGGTATCTGCCAGTGCGGAATAAGAAGATAATAAGACAGATGCTGTCAATAATGAACGTGCTAAGGTAAGTTTTTGCATATGTAATAAACGCCATAGTTGAGGATTAATTCACATTGTAATGATAATCATTATTATTCATAATGTAAATAACTTTATGTTATTGCTCAAATATTAAAATAAAATGCAGATAAATAAGAGGGGTGCTGATGTTTTTTTACGGGTAGAAGTAAGAGAGATTGATGCTGAAAAGTGATGTAAATATATTTTTTTAAAAATGATCCAAAATTTTTTTAAAAAAAGGGCGACTTAAATAATTGCCTTTGTGGAGTGTTTTAACGCTTGTTATTGCATGTGAATAATACGACTCATACATTAACCTGTTGGTGAAAGTGAGCGAGATATAAAATAAAAAAGGGCAATCGCAGTCTACGAGTTGCCCTTTTTTTAGCGCGCTATATTATAAAATAAATTTACGCGCCTTATCATTTAATACGTTAGCCATACGTGCTAACTCAGAGCTTGAATCTGAAATATGTCGGATTGCTTGCTCAGTATTTGAGGTGCCTTTATTGATAGCTTCAATATTATTTGCTATCTCATCAATGGTCACTGTTTGCTGCTCTGTGGCTGTCGCTATTTGTACGACCATATCAAAGATACCATTGACCTCAGAGGCAACTTCACTGTTGATTTGATTTGCCTCACTCGCAATTTCTTGTACTCTTTTTGTTTGTTCTACATTCGCCGTCATCGTTTCGACTGCCGCATTACTACTTTTAACGATAGCTTCAATAATAACGTCTATTTCGACAGTTGATTTTTGTGTCGACTGAGCAAGATTACGCACTTCATCTGCAACGACGGCAAAGCCTCTACCTTGTTCACCTGCACGTGCGGCTTCTATGGCAGCATTTAAAGCCAACAGATTTGTTTGGTCTGCTATTTTTTTGATCACGCCGAGTACATTTACGATTTTATCGGAGTCTTGACGTAGTGTTGCAACTTGATCTGCTGTCATTTGCGTTGTTTCTCCGAGTGCGACTAATGCACTATAAGTGCTGTCAATATGTGCGGCCCCTTGCTTAGATTTTTTCTGAATATTTTCACAAACACTTGATGCCGTTGCTGTGGTGGTTGCAATTTCACGGATGGTTGCGCCCATTTCTGTTGTGGCCGCAACGACTTCAATCGTTTGTGATTGCTGATCTGCAACGGCTGTACTGGTTTTATTGATAATGGCAGTAAGCGTTGAAGCGGTGGATCCTTGTTGTTTTGCTACATTGGACAAATCAGAGATAATAGATCGTAAATTATTGATCATCAGATTTAATGCGGTTTGTAATGTGCCGACTTCATCATGCGCGCTGATGTGAATATTGCAGGTCAAATCACCCGTTGCGACTTTATCTGCGATAGAGGCCGCTTCAATAATAGGATCGGCTATCTTTTTAGCAAAGAAAAAGCCCAGTAAAGCGATAAATATAGCTGAGATAGCAATCAGTATCATAGACAATAACGTTGCATTTCGTACCGGTGCTAATGCTTCTGCATCGTCTATTTCACTGAGAATGAGCCAGCGGAAATTGCCGATTTTAATAGAATTAAAGGCGGATAAAACCAGATTACCATTATAATCGACGATAGTTGCAACACCACTTTCTCCTTTTAATGCACGGTTAACCGCTTCGGTATTAACGCCGTTATTGGCAACATTACCTGCAAAACTTGCATTAAGAGAGTGGCCTATGGGATCTAAAAAGGAGTCTGAGCGCATTAATTTATCTTCACCAACCAGGTAACTTTCGCCTGTTTCACCCATACCACTACGTACACCCATGATTTTATTGGTGACTTCTGCTGATATTTGTAGGGCTAAAATAAGATCGCTACCTTGAATAGGGATAGCAATAAAGGCCGCCGGATCTTCATTACTCGGTGCATAAGGTCGATAATCAATAATGCCATAGCTATTTGACTGTTTAACTTCTTTTATGAGTTGGCCTAAATTCGAGCTAGCATATTTACCGCTTAAAATATTAGTTTGATAATCGGCTTCTTTGGCTTGGCTATAATAAATAAAACCATTCGCATCAATTAAGAAAAGATCATAGTAGCCATTTTTTTGAATGTAGTCTGTGAAATAAGTATCGTAATCACTTGTTGATAATTTAGGTACCGTATTGGCGAGTATCTGAATATCTGCATGACGCTGGTTAAAGAAATTTTCAATTTGAGTTTGTTTTATATGGTTAATGGCTGCCAGAGATTGTGATACCTGATAGGTCATATCTTTCGATGCTTTTAAGGTGCTAATTGAAGTGATAATTAATGCGGGTAAGAGCCCAACCAATAAAAAAGCGAATGTTAATTTTGTTTTTAAGCTCCAATAGGTGATGTTGAAAATTGAGTGATCATCTAAGTTTGACATTAATTAATTCCTTTCCTTAATAAGAGTATAAATAGGGAGCATGCTTGAAATTATCTACAATTGTCTCTATTTAAAGCGTTCCACGTTAAAAGTTCGGCGTAATTTAAGTATAGACTAGCACCTTTTTCCGCATATTCTAGTCAGTTATAAATACATTGAACTTATAATGTGATGATAAAAAAGATAAGTGAATATAGGTGTTAATTTTTTTATAAAATAGAGGGGCTGCCGTGGGCCTTTAAAAGTTGCTTGTAAATTATAAAAATGAGATAGGGGTAGGGATCATCCATAAAAAAACCAAGCCATGAGGCTTGGTTTTTTTCGTATTGCTATATTATCTATCGCTAAGTGTGAGACGATAGAAAATAAGTTAGTTTAGGCAATTTGAGGGCCTTTACTATCGAGATCACTGTCATTATCTGTATCATTCTTGTCTTCAAGCTCTTCAGGGTGGATATGTGAAAAACTACCATCTGAACTTTGATGCATCCAACGGATAAGCGTATCGGATAATATGAGTAAGAGTACACCCGCGATAACCGAGGCGACGGCAATACCGGCAAAGATATCAAGCGCGCCTAATGAACCCACACGTGAACCGATAAGTCCGGCAATATAATTAGATAGCGCATTAAATGCAAACCAAGTACCCATCATTACTGAGGCTAAACGTAGTGGTGCAAGTTTAGTTATCATTGATAAGCCAATAGGTGATAAGCAGAGCTCGCCTAGCGTATGGAAGAAGTAAGCTCCAACAAGCCATAACATGGATGTTTTAGCCGTAAGATCTGCACCTTGTTCAAGAGCTGCACCTATCATACAAAGGAAACCAAGGGCTAAAAAGAACAGTGCCATTGCAAATTTAACAGGAGCATGAGGCTCTTTAGGGCCCATCTTTCCCCACATAATGGCCATTATTGGCGCTAAGATAATAATAAAGAAGGGATTAAGCGATTGGAACCAAGATGCTGGAATTTCAAATCCAGCAATGATGCGATCCGTATATTCGTGTGAATATAAATTCATTAAACCGCCGGCTTGTTCAAAGCCTGCCCAAAACACAACAACAAATAAACCTAATACCATGATAACTTTCAAACGATCTATTTCGATTTTAGTTAATGGCTCTTGTACTTTCGATTTGTTGTTTTTTAATGCCATTTTGGCGCTTGGTATTTTACCAATCTCACCAAGATAACGCTGCGCAAAGACCATTTGAATAACGAGACTTATTAACATACCAATACCGGCTGCTACAAATCCTGATTTCCAGCCCATAAGACCGGTTACGATACCCACAACAATACCCGCAAGTAGGGAGCCTACATTTATGCCCATATAAAAAATAGTAAAGGCACTGTCTCGACGGTTATCGCCAGCAGGATAAAGATCACCTAACATGCTAGAAACATTAGGTTTGAACATACCATTACCGACCACGATAAAAGCAAGGCCTAAATAAAAGCTATATAAGGGTAACATCGGAAGAAAACCATCGGGTAAGGCAAGTATGAATTGGCCAACAGCCATTAACGCGCCACCGATGAGAAGAGAAAGACGTTTACTCACGTAATTATCGGATAACCAGCCACCAATAAGCGGGGTGAAGTAAACGAGGCCTGTATAAATACCATAAAGATTAAGTGCTTCTGCTGTTGTCCATCCCATTCCACCATTAATGGTTTTATCGGTTAAATAAATAACTAAGATGGCACGCATAGAGTAATAAGAAAAACGCTCCCATAATTCAGTCCCAAAAAGTAGAAAAAGTCCCTTTGGATGACCTAACATTGTATCTTCTTTGCTTAACATAGATCTCTCTTCTTTTGCACATTATGCAACGATAATGTGGAGATGATTTTAATTTTTTTGAAAAAATATTGGGGATTTATTGCTTACTCCAATAAATTTATAGCGTCCTCTTTGTGTTAAAATGAGGAGGCAGATAAAATTTAAATAGATATAATCAACTATTGATCGCATTTTTATGAACGTATAAAGTGAAACCAATAAAATTATCAAGAATGATGAGCATAAATATAAATCCTAATCTATGTTGTAGAGTAAGGATATTAAGTTAGCTTATTTAATTGATGACTAGATAAAACACCTAGGATCTAAATAATTTTTCAAAAAAGTTATTTTTAATGATATTAAAACACGAATATATTGTTTAACTATCATTACGTTGTAAATGTTTTTAATGTCAAATTAATTTCTTTAAATGTGCATAACTATGCATAAAGAAATTTTAAAGACTCAGTATAATAACATTATTAAGGGCGCCTGCCATCTTCTAAATAAGATCTCTTATCTAAAACGAGATTAATATCATTTGTTGATTTATTGTTAATGTTTTTATCTATAAGTTCACCATGCTGCCTAAAAATAACCCTATAAAGTTATGCTTTTGATTAAAACTCTATATTGATAGTCATATCCCGCCATGAAGTTCATCTTTAAAATAACAAATTTAGTCTATTTTTCATGCTGTTATTGAGCCTATATTTGTGGTTTTAGGTTTGAATGTTAATAAAGATTGGGATTTGTTATAAAAGGTTTGCAATAATACTTGCGAAGCGATAGGGCTTTTCGGGAAGACCACACTTTTTTAAAAAAGGGAAAAGTGTATTCTTAGATCAGAATAAAAATACTCTGCCACAAATTAATACTCTCTTCTGTTTCTTTGGCTTGCCATCCTTGGCGATAAGCTCAAAATATTTATTTTGCACTCAAGTCGATATTATAAACGGCAAAACCATCATTATCGAGACGGATGCGTTGCATCGGATAAACGCTCATTTCAGTAATAAACTGTGTTGCTTTTTTACTGGGAGAGGTTTCAAAGCGAATATCTAATTTTTTATTGGATACAATGGGAGCAATTGACCAGTTATTATCTGCACTGGGTTTTATCATGCCATTCTTTTTACTGACTCTAGTGATATAGTCTGCCACAATACTGCGCGTTTCATCTGGCGAACTAAATGCAATAAACTCAGCGCCGGTTCCAGAAAACTTTTGACTAAATGCGCGGTAATTATTAGTTGCAATTAAAAAGCTTTGTTTAAGATCAATCGGTTTTCCAGCAAAGGTTAGGTTAGTGATGCGCTGTGCCTTGCTATTAATAAGTTGGCAGTTACCATCGTATTTAGCGGGCTGGGTAACATCAATTTGATAATTAACACCGTCAATGACATCAAAATTATACGTTCTAAAATCCTGCCAATTGATTAAATATTGTGCTTTGGTGCTATTAATATCTATTTGATTAAATTGTCCTGCTGAGCATTCTAACCATTGTTGTACGTTATAACCGGTTACTTTTAAGGTGACTAAGGTATTTGGATATAAGTAAAGGTCGGCTGCGTTACGAAACGTTAATTGTCCTGATTCAACTTCAGTGAAATTTTCAGGCGCATTTTTACGACCACCGACTTTAAAGGGGGCAGCTGCTGCAAGAACGGGAAGCCCTGCTAAATTAGGATCGCCTTGAATAAAACGTTGAACATAATCTTGTTGCGCTAAATTTACAATTTGAACAGTGGGATCATCTTGTACTAAAGCTAAAAAACTGTACATTTTAGCATTCGATTTGCCGATGGGTTTATTGACAAATTTAAGTGTATTTTTATGATCTTTTTGCAGTGCATTTACTAATGTAGGATCAGCTTTAACGATGGCCTTTTGATTTTTATTATCAAAAATAGGGCGGGCTTCACTACGGCCTTTAACCACTTTCCAACCATTTTTTGTTTTCTCTAAGTTGAGATCAATAATGCCCACGTGACTTCCCCAGCGTCCAGGCATAACAGCAGCAACGCCATTTATCGTTCCATTTTCAATATTAACACCCTCAATATTTGCAAATGTTTTACTTGGGAAAATAGCATGTGAATGACCAAACGTGATCGCATCAATACCTTTTATTTTTGATAAATAATAGGTTGAGTTTTCATTGTTAAGCGCATAAGGCAATGACGAAATCCCCGAATGTGGAATAGCAATGATCACATCGGCTCCCTCTTTTTTCATTTTAGGAATAAAATGCTCAGCTGTTTCTTTGATGTCATTAACGATCACTTTTCCTTGTAAATTTTGTTTATCCCAAATGAGGATCTGTGGGGGTACAAAGCCAATATAGCCAACATTAAGCGTTTGTTTTTCACCTGCATTATCAATAAAACGATAGGTTTTAATTAAATAAGGTGTAAACATGTTTTTACCGGTTTTTATATCGATAACATTGGCATTTATGTAGGGGAAATTTGCATCGTTAATCGCTTCTTTAAGGTATTCAAGACCATAATTAAATTCATGATTTCCAATGTTAGCCACTTGATAAGGGAGTAAGTTCATGGCTTTATAAGCGGGGTGAACATCACCGGGTTTTAAGCCTTTATCCGCCATATAATCACCCATTGGGCTACCTTGTAGTAGATCTCCATTATCAACTAAAACAGAATTAGCTACTTCGGCTTGTGCTTGTTTAATAAGGGTAGCGGCTCTTGTTAATCCAAATTGCTGTGTGGCTTTGCTTTTGTAGTAATCAAAGTCCATATAATTGGCATGTATATCTGTTGTTTCTATTACTCGCAATTGCATATTTTGTGCAAGGCTTGTACTGCAAAATAATAATAATCCACTGAGCACAGATGCGGATAATGGGTTTATTTTTATTTTCATTGTTAACTCCAAGAAATAAGATTTACCAAGGGAATGTAAATCTCATTCTACTCAAAAAAACATATTCGATAGTTGATGTGGCTAGCAATTTAACGTTGAGAGTACTGTTTATTTTATAAACAGAAGTTTTTTATAAAAAAGTATTTATTATCAGAGAGTAAAGCGTAAAGTGTGTTTTGTATTTGGCGTTATTTTGGTATTTTAAGGAGACGTTTAAGCCGACTTAAAATAAAGTGAGGTGCCAGCACAATGCAAATCTTAAAATACGGATGAATCGGCTATTAAGCCTGAATGTTTAGGATTAATAGAGTGTTAAATAGGTGTTATTTTTAATTTATTAGGGTGATATACATATATGAACGAGATTTTTACACAAGCCATTACTGTATTTTTTGGCTTTTTTGCCATTATGAATCCCATTGCAAATACGGCCGTGTTTGCAAGTTTAGTGGGCAATAAGAGACGAACGGAGCAAGTGAAAATTGCAACGAAAGCATTATTGGTCACTTTTTGTATTATTGTCGCTTTTTCTATATTGGGCAAAGCGATTTTTAATCTATTTGGAATAACCTTACCCGCACTGCGGATCACCGGGGGGATATTGGTTTTTTTAGTTGGCTATCAAATGCTGACGGGTGATGGGTCAGAATTACATTCGGCCGCACAAAACGATGATTCAGATTCTGATATTGCCGTATCTCCTTTAGCTGTACCTCTACTTGCTGGTCCTGGGACAATTGCAACTGCAATGAATTATTCTGCGACGGCAGACATGTGGGGGATCGCCATGACCTTATTGGTCTTTGCTTTTTTATGTGTCATAACGTTCTTTTGTTTTATTTTTAGTTCACAAATATTAACGCTGATTGGTAAAAGTGGTTTATCTATTGTAACGCGCTTAATGGGATTGATTTTGGCGGTAATAGGAACACAAATGTTGATCATCGGTATTACGGATATTATTAAAGGCCCACTGTTAAATTAAGCTTACAAGTCGGCCTTAAATAAGAAGATATTGTTATAATATTAGGTTAGTCATTTAATAGGTATTTTTCAAATACCTTGGCTACACCATCATTATCATTACTGTCGGTGATGTAATTAGCATGTGCTTTTACGTCATCGGTTGCATTTTTCATCGCGACACCTAAGCCTGCAAACTTGATCATTTCTAAATCATTGGCTGCATCACCCACGCAGATAATTTGTTCGCTACTTAAGCCTAAATACGTCGCCAGCACTTGCATGCCATTACCTTTATTACTTTTCTTATTCATAAATTCAAAAAAGAAGGGCATACTTTTTGCCATTGAATATTTATCTTGTAGAGATATAGGTAATTTCTCAATAGCACGGGTTAAAACTTCGGGCTCATCAATCATCATGACTTTTAGTATGGTGTCATCTTTAGAGAGTTTATAAAAATCAAATTCTGTTACTTCAATTTTATTTAACTCTGCTTCGTAATGGGTATATTTATTGTGTTTAGGGGTGATTAATCCATGTTGCATCGAATAAGCAAGGACATTAACGTCTAATTTTTTAGCAAGTTCGTATAACTGCAGCGCATCGTCAACGTCTAAAAGGGCACTACTGATGATCTCTTTTGATGCGACTTTTAAAATGAGAGAGGCATTGTAAGTGAGTGTAATATCATCATCACTATCGAGTCCAAGGGCTTTAAGAGTAGGTAACATTCCTTCAAATGGACGACCTGAGGCTAAGACGACTTTTATACCTTTTTCTTTGGCGCGACGTATAACGTCATGTACGCGTGGCGTTAATTCTTTTTGGCTATTGAGTAATGTGCCATCCATATCTAAAGCGATCAGCTTATACATGCAAACTTCCTTTGTGCTAATGATGAAATCAAGGGATCTGCAGTGTATTCGATATTGAGTGATCGGTCTAACTATATACCTATGATACATTTAGATAAAAAGGTAATAGTCATTAATAATAGGTAAGTGTTGAACTGTTATTTTAGCGCGTAAGGATAAAATGTTGTGGATATATATGCTTAATAAAAAACACTTTAAAGTATTTTTTCAATGCTTTTAGAAATATCTGTTAATAACGTTAAAGCGCTTTGTTCTCTGCGTTGTAAAAGGGATAAAAAGAGTAAGTCTGTGATCACATATTGCGCGGTTCTTGATGAGATTGATGAGCTACGATAGTGCGTTTCATCGGCAATGCTGTGCAGACAAAAATCGGCCATTGCGTGTAAAGGACTGCTGCATTTTGAGGTAATAGCGATAACTTTAGCCCCTTTTTCATGAGCAATCTCCGCTGCCAATAACATCTCTTTTCGATTGCCTGAATAAGAAATAACGATTTGAACATCTTTTTTCTCTAGGGTTTGTGCGCTTGCTATTTGCACATGGCTGTCTTGTACACATAAAGTAATAATGCCAATTTTTAATAACTTAAAAGAAAGATCTTGTGCGCACAGCCCAGATCCCCCAATACCAATAATTTGCACCCGATTTGCTTTATTTATCAATTTTACGACCGTATCAAACTGTTTAATGTTGATAGCATTGGTGGTTTCAATAAGGGCTCTACTTTTTTCTTCTAATAGTTTTTGTGCGGTTAATAAAATGGGATCATTGGCATTGATCTGATTATGTAAATGGGTGGGATGTGGCATCGTTTTTTGACGGCCAATCTCTTCACTTAAGGTTAATTTAAAGGCGCTATAGCCTTTAAAACCGATGCGTTGGGTGAACTTTATAATACTAGATTGACTGACATTGATTTTTAAAGCCAGTTCTTGGCTCGATAAGAAGGGAATTTCCTCACTATGTTTTAAAATAAATTGACCAATTTTTTTTGCACTATTAGAAAACAAGGCTTGTTGGGTCACTATTAGATGGCGAATGGACATATATATTTCCCTTTGAAATATATTATTCCATTTTTTAGCCAATAAGGAATAATAATAATGTGCTTAAAGATGAGCTCAATCTGGCGGTTTTGTTATCAATGTAAATGAAGCTGTGTCTATATGTATAATACTGCTAAATGTAAAATCAGCAAGCCAAATGGCTCTTAGCCTTTTTTCCCTCAATGAAAACCCTATGCTCCTATCATTATGTTTTATCGGCATACATTTACAAAAAACAAATATTAAAGTCGTATTCCATTAGGGTTTAAAGCCTAATGGGTATCTTCTCGTTCTAACGGATTAAAAACGCATCATCCGAATAATGTTTACGCCTTACGCTGTTATGCTAGCGTAGATCGGATAAAGCATCTTTATGTATCATATAAAATATAAGGTGATTATTCCAATATTTGGTGTGTTTTGGAATCAAAAATCTGTGAGATGGCGCAACGATCGGAATTAATTATTCCATATTATATCCTTATTAAAATAAAAAAGAGTGCATTATGAAAATCGATTTAAGCAAAATGACCACTGAGAGTCGCAATCCTGCCAGCGCGCAGATTGATACATTATCAACACTTGAAATGTTAAAAGTAATTAATACAGAAGATCAAAAAGTGGCGATTGCAGTGCAAAAGTGTTTGCCTGAGATAGCACAAGTTGTTGATGCGGTGGCACTTGCGTTTTCACAAGAGGGCCGTCTGATTTACATTGGTGCGGGCACCTCTGGGCGCTTAGGGATTTTAGATGCCAGTGAATGTCCACCAACGTATGGCACGCCAGAAAGTTTAGTTATTGGGCGCATTGCAGGAGGAAGGCCTGCTATTTTTAAAGCCGTTGAAAACGCAGAAGATAATATGCAACTAGGTGAATCTGACTTAAAAGATATCAATCTATCTGCACAAGATGTGGTTGTCGGTGTGGCTGCCAGTGGCAGAACGCCCTATGTATTAGGCGCGATGCAATATGCATTATCGATGGGTGCAAGCGTTGCCTCTCTGACCTGTAATCTTGGAAGTCCGATGGCTAAATTGGCTAAAATTGCTATTCAACCCATTGTTGGCGCTGAAGTTATCACTGGCTCTTCAAGGATGAAAGCGGGGACGGCGCAAAAGCTCGTTTTAAATATGATAAGCACGGGGGCGATGATAAAAACAGGCAAAGTATTTGGTAATTTAATGGTGGATGTTAAAGCGAGTAATGCCAAATTGGTGCAACGCCAGCAAAATATTGTAGTAGAGGCGACTGGTTGTACTTTAAGCCGTGCACAACAAGCACTGAGCGAATGTAATGATCATTGTAAAACGGCCATATTAATGTGTTTAACCGGCTGGGACGTTAAACGAGCGAGTGAAGAATTAGCGCAGAAAAAGGGCTTTATAGCAGAGGTTCTAAACGAGCATACATAATGTAGAGGGAGTAAAGTGATGGCAAAGATTAATATGGAAATGATAAAGAGTATAAGTTCTTCTCTTGGAGGACGCTCTAATATTATACGTTGTGGGCATTGTATGACGCGCTTGCGGCTGACCCTAAAGGACAATAATATTGTTGAACTTGAGGCTATCAAACGCATTGAAGGTGTTTTAGGTATTGTTGAAAGTGACGACCAACTACAGATAATTCTTGGTCCGGGAAAAGCACAAAGCGCCGCTGAGATGATGCAACAATGGATCGATATGCAAAGCGATAATACGGCCGAGACTCAAAATTTAAAAACGATAGCCGCTGATAAAAAGAAACAGGTTAAAAAGAAACAAAGTAGCGCCGTACATCGATTTTTAAGTAAATTTGCCACTATCTTTACGCCACTCATTCCAGGATTTATTGCCGCTGGTTTATTATTGGGCGTGGCAACCTTAATAGAGCAAGTTTATATTGTGGGAAACCCACATGCCAGTAGCACCTTGATTGATCTTATCCTTTATATGAAAGTATTTAGTAAAGGCTTGTTTAGTTTTCTGAGTATTTTGATTGGTTATAATGCGCAACAAGCGTTTGGTGGATCCGGGGTTAATGGGGCGATTTTAGCCTCTTTATTTATACTCGGCTATAACCCCGAAGCCACGAGTGGGATTTATTCGGGCATGACGCATTTTTTTGGTTATGGCATTGACCCAAGAGGCAATATTATTGGGGTCTTAATGGCTGCCATTATGGGCGCTTGGGTGGAGAAAAAGGTACGCCGTTTTATACCGGATAATTTAGACATGATATTAACCTCTCTGATAACTTTACTTATCATGGGCGGGGTTACTTTTGTGCTGATCATGCCACTTGGCGGATTTTTGTTTCAAGGTATGTCATGGCTTTTCTTGCACTTAAATGGTAATCCGTTTGGTAGTGCCTTATTAGCGGGGTTATTCCTAATATCAGTCATGTTTGGTATCCATCAGGGTTTTGTGCCTGTTTATTTTGCGTTAATGGATGTACAAGGTTTTAACTCTTTATTTCCTATTTTAGCGATGGCGGGTGCGGGCCAAGTTGGCGCTGCATTTGCGCTGTATATGAAAGCTAAAAAAGGGGCTTTATTAAGGCTTCAAATCAAGGGGGCAATTATTCCTGGCATTTTAGGGGTAGGAGAGCCTCTTATTTATGGCGTGACATTACCTCGCGTGAAACCGTTTATAACGGCTTGTGTTGGTGGTGCAGCAGGCGGGTTTTTTATTGGTCTGGTCTCTTATATGGGATTACCGATTGGTTTAAATACCGTTTTTGGTCCTTCGGGTGTTATTGCTTTACCTTTAATGACCTCAAATTCGGGGATATTTATCGCGATGATTGTTTTTGCCGTCGGTTTAATTATTTCATATGTTGCAGGTTTTCTTGCGACTTGGTTTTTTGGAACCAAAGGTGTTGATTTAAGTTAATACTTGGGAATATTAAAGGGTAAGAAGAGCGTCCAAGGGCGCTCTTTTTTAGGTGGAAGGCGCTTTGTTCAATGCACGCAAGCGTACTTATATCATGCTCTTTCTTATCCTAGAGCTAGTAAATATTTATGAAAAAATGTACCATATCAGATAACAACTACCCTCATAATTATAATCAATAGATCTAGTCTATTAATAGGAATAAAATGCTAAGAGTCGATCACCTAGGCAAAAGTTATTATCATTTTTTAGATAGTATGCAACAGATGGCAAAACATAAATCTCGTTTTCTAATCGCTTTTAATGGTGCTAGCCCAAGTCAGCTTCTTGCAGCTAAAGAAGAACTCAGTAAATTTGCAACAATCGAAACATTACAAAGCGCTGTGATAGCAGAAAAAGCCAGTGAAACTGAGGTGGATACATTATTTAAGTCAGTCACTACGGCACATAATATATTATTACTTGAGCAAGCAGATGTTATGTTTGTACCGCAAGCTGCGTTAAAAAATGCACACCATCGTGAAAGTATCTTTAATTTAAACCATCTGTTTAAACACATTGCTAAGCATAAAGGCATTGTTGTATTAGCAACGAGTGACGCACAAACACTTACCAGTGTTATGTCGTCAAAAGTCGATGTACTGGTACGTTTTTCATAAGTAACGTATGATTTTTTCATAAATACTGCGAATATAAATAGCGTTTTTAACCTTTAATAGAGGCTGAAAGCGTTTTTTTTTGAGCGCTATATTTATCTTTTCTCGTTGGTAACTCTCATTATTTAAGCTTACGCCTAGAAAATTATTTCCATTAACAAGGGCGATAATTCTAAAATTGTAATTTTGGCATTCTTTTGATAGGCGTTATCGTTTAGAATAACTCTCTTTTGTTTACATGGATTTTTTATGGCATATCTTTTTTCTGTTACCGTATTGTGGGCTTTCTCCTTTAGTTTGATCGGCGTATATCTTGCTGGTCAAGTAGACCCTTGGTTTTCTGTTTGGATCCGCATTGCATTAGCGACGCTGGTTTTTTTACCTTTTTTACGTCTTGGTCAAATCAATGCAAAGACGGCGGGTAAATTAATGGGCATAGGCGCTATCCAACTTGGCTTAATGTACGTGTTTTATTACCACTCTTTTTTATATTTATCGGTACCCGAAGTTTTACTGTTTACCGTTATGACGCCGATATATGTCACCCTGATAAACGATGCGATACAACGTAAATTTAATGCGTCTTTTTTACTCAGTGCTTTTATTGCAACGAGTGGCGCCATTGCTATTCGCTACAACGGTATTGATGCTAATTTTGTGACTGGATTCTTATTGGTGCAAGGCGCTAATTTATGTTTTGCATTGGGGCAAGTGGGTTATAAGCATCTCATTGGCGGGCGCGTCATTGATCAAAAGAGTATCTTTGCATGGTTCTTTATCGGCGCTTTATTGGTGGCGAGTCTTTGTTATCTCCTTTTTGGGAACAGTGAGAAACTACCTAGCACCTCATTACAGTGGGGAATATTAATTTATTTAGGCACGATAGCCTCGGGCCTTGGATATTTTGCGTGGAATAAAGGTGCGACCTTGGTTAATGTCGGCGCGCTTGCTGTGATGAATAACTTATTGATCCCAGCAGGGATCCTTGTCAATTTACTGCTATGGGGGCGTGATGCTGATTTACTTAGGCTCTCTCTTGGTGGTGGCATTATTTTCATGGCCTTAATTTTAAACCACTATCTGACTAAAAGATTTGCTGTAAAAATCCAGTAAATGATAAGTGTTTTTTAGATGCAAAAGGGAGGAGGGATCATTAATGATATCCCTCCTTTTTTTAGGCTCAAAAAGAGAGAATGATAAGGGAAACGGCTTATACCTTTACATGAGTAAGTCGTTGTTTTAATAGGTGCACACAAATTAAAAAGAGAGATTAGAAACTACAGCGTTCACTGTAAAAGGCAGAGCAGAGAGATTTTTGATGCTAATAAAGAGATAAAAATTTAAGGCCTCGCATAAAAAATCCGATGCAGAGTCGCATCGGATTTTTTTTTATAAGATCTTGGCTTTTTAAAGAGACCTATCTTCGTTTAGATAAACGCCAGTAGTGGTGAGATACAAAGCAAAATACCAGTGACAATAATAAGATTCGTAGACATGCCTTTATATTTTGCTAAGTGTGGCACTCGGTAAACAAGGTAGGCAGGGATCAAACATCCCACCAAACCAAATACCGGACTACAAATAGAGGTAAAGGATAAAATAGGCGCATTTGTTGCTGTTGTTGCCCATGCAAGCAGAATAATAAAGATAGTGACTGAGCGGCGCATCAATTTAAGATTGATACTTTCTTCTGAAAACTTACGACGTAATACATTCATGGCAATACCGCGACATGCTTCTTGGAAGGCCAAATACACGCCAAAGAAAGAGGTGACGACTGCAAAAATATTGATAACCACACCGGTGATCGTTGCCCAACTCCCTGGGAAGTAAAGTGCAATAATAGCGAGCGCTGAAATATTTTTATGCATTGCATCAATGGCTTGCTCTTGGCTAATGGCAAGAGTAAATGATACTGCAAAAAAGAAAACGATAACAAAGAGTATGCTAAAGGCAATTTTCATTGCGCGAGAGGCTTTATAGCGTGCAACTTCAATCGATTTTTCATGCGAACGGTAAGATATCACCATCGGGCTTAATGATTGAATAAATAGAATTGATGTTAATGTAAAAGGCAGGGTGATAATTGCGTCCTTTAACATGCTTGTCCAGGTACCTAATTCAGGGATATTGGCAAGATCCCAACGTGATATTAGTAAAACGCCCATCACGGCAATCAGGATCAATACAATAACTGCCATCGTACCGGATATTTTAAATAAGAGTTTTTCACCTTTTGAGGCAATAAAAACAAGACCACAAAGTAGGGCTAAACCATAAAACACATTATTATTTAAGTGGGTTTCGGTGACACCAAAAGTATAGAGATAAGAGGCGCTGTCATTGGTAATACTTAATGAGTAAATGAGTACCCAAATAACCAACATAATAAAATATAATATGCCGAGTACAATACCCCAGTTTTTACCCAGATAACCACTAATGATGCTGGGATAATCCGAACACGTTTTAGATTCCGCTAAAGTATTAATAAATAATTTCTGGAATAAATACATGGCTGGATAGCCAATAATTGCGGAAAGAAGAAACACCCACAATCCCATAATACCAACCTGCACGGGTAAAAAGACAATACCCGCACCGATAGCCATACCAATACTCATTACAATCCAACCGAGATCAACACTGTCGAATTTAATGGCTTTATTCCATTGTTGTTCTGTCATATTTGCTTTTTCATGTAAAAGGAGATTTTTTTCTCTTTTTACATTGGGATCAATATTGAGGACACTTGTCATAGTATTTTTGCCTTGATTTTTTAGTTTAGTTTTAGTTTTTTTTATTTTAAAAAGATCTTTATTATTCAGGGCTTGCTTAATGATGAAATATTCATCTATAAGGTTAGAAGTTTAAGCTTGTTTAAAGCAGTCTCTATCAGGCCAGCGTAGTATTATGAGGGTGCATGAAACATATCGGAAATAACAATTTAATATAATATATAACATATTGTTTATCATGAAATTTTGTTAATTATTGAAAGCTGTTTGTGATAATTAAATTGTGCCGATATACCTGCATATTGGTTTTATCATTACTTAATTTTTAGCGTATAAAGTGTCGAAGTATTTTACATTTTGTAATGAATTTTTCTATATAAAAATAAATACCTGTTTAAAAACAATCAATTAACTAACTGGCACGATTTCTGCTATCTATTGATAGAAGTTAATTATTTAAGAATTTAATGTCATTTAAGAGGAGCAGATCATATGCTGAAATTTATAACGTTATTATGTTGCACAACATTGTTAGCTATTTCATCATTTGCGAGTGCAAATGTAATAACAACAGATGTATTTGTGACTGAGAGTGATAAGGCTGGATCGGTTCCTCGATTGTATTTTACCGTGACGAAAGCCGGTGATTTCTCTTTCGATGCGTTAGGTAGCCGTTTATTGGGGGATACATTTAATATAGATCCTATGATGTATATCTTCAAAAACGATGGGGCGCTCGATAGTAACGATTTTCTTGCTATGAACGATGATTCTAATGGGAAAGATTCACATATTGATCTTACTTTAAGTGTCGGGAATTATCTGATTGCAGTGAGTGAGTATTTCTTTGAAATGGACAATGTTATATCCGGTATCGATGATTCCATTAGTGATCCGAATAAATACATCCGATTATCAATAGCGTCAACAAATGGTGGGGAGGTTTCAGTGCCTGCACCAGCCACAATATTTTTACTGTTAATGGGTTTATTGATGTTAGGGTTTTCGTATAAAAAAAGTATAAAATAAAGAATAAATAACCACTATGACCTCTAAAACCTTAATCGATATTAAGGTTTTTTTTGTCTAATAATAAAAAGACAATACAACATAATGAACGGCGAGCGACTAAGAAACGTAACGGGTGTTTTGACTCTAGGTCTTTAATGTTAAGTGATATTTAATGGAAATTATAAAAAAAACACTATTACTTGTTGTTTTAGAGTGCCATATATATTTTTTCGAGTATTAATTCCATTTATATTGATAGCTAAAAACAACATAAAAACCTTATAACAGATTGATAAATAATGAGTATTTATTCTCAAAATGTAAAGGATCTAGATCTAATGCACATCTTTTAAATGAGAAAACAGATAGAATTATTTTCTACCCCTACAAATGGAGATCACGGATGAAACACCCGATAAAAAATGCATGTATTTCATTATTTTGTTTAAGTTTTGCTTTTCAAGTTAATGCTGGCGTACAAAAAAAAGAAATTAGCCACTTTAAAGATGCAATGCAAACCGTACAGGCACAGAATAAATTACATGGCATTGATAATGTATTACTGATTTTAGATATTGATAATAACCTTTTAACCAGTGAAAGTGATATTGGTGGTGATATTTGGTATCAGTGGCAACGTGGAAAACTTGCTGTAAAAGCAACGGATGAGCAAAAAGTAGATTGTTTATTCCAAGATTCTATCGGTCTTTTGTATGAACTAGGTACGATGCGTTTAATTGAAAAAGACGTGCCATCTATTGTGGCTAATTGGCAAAAACAGGGCAATACGGTAATCGCATTAACATCTCGTTCTCCATTATATCGCACGGCAACAGAGCGTGAACTTACGCGTGTTGGCATCGACTTTGATGGTTCATCATTAAAAGTGAAAGGTCAAAAAGAGACGCCTGTTTTCCGTGACATGCTTAAACGGCCAACCAGTTACATGAAAGGCGTATTTATGACAACGGGTCAAAATAAAGGCGAAATGATCAAGTACTTGCTAGATAAAACAGGGCAAAAATTTGATTCTATTATTTTCGTAGATGATACTCAAAAAAATGTCGATAATGTATATAATGCATTTAAAGATAGCAAAGACACCGATATGTATATTTTCCATTATACAAAAGTGGAAGAAGATCGTATTGCTAAAAATGGTGCGACGCTAACACAGCAGCAAGCAAATGAAATGGCTTCTGATTGGAAAGCATTGCAAAAAACATTAAAATCTATTTTCCCAGGTCGTGTTAATAACGGTCAGTGTTTAGGTCAATAAACTTTGGTTTTCGATTTTTGATCATAAGTTAAATTGTTTTAAGTGACTCCTTTGGAGTCACTTTTTTTTTATTATTTTTTCAATAGCGTGTATTTATTTAGCCTTTCTTTCTTTACTTATACCAAAGGAATTAATTAAGTTTTCATGTATTGCGCAGGAAAAATTAACACTAGCAAGGCGAGAGTTGTAGGAGATAGTTGTTCTCACTTCAAAACTCACAACGCAGGTAGGGATAATTTCAACAAGCAAGACGGCTAACCTTTTTAGTTCCTTTGGTATTATATCCATGTTTCTTTTTAATATTGATGTATCGACCTTATTTTTTATAGGTAAAAATGGTCGTCATGATTTTACATAAGGATCATTTGATAATAGTTATCATTTCCATTGCCATTTGTTATTTGTCTTGTTATGCTGATATTTTAATCAGGAGTATGATATGACAAAGTATAAACTCGTTTTGATCCGTCATGGGTTAAGCGATTGGAATTTGCAAAATCGATTTACTGGCTGGCAAAATGTAGATCTCGCAGACGAAGGTGTTATTGAAGCACATCAAGGCGGTAAAGCATTGCGCGAAGCGGGATTTAGCTTTGATATGGTGCATACATCCGTGCTTAAACGTGCAATTCGTACGCAGTGGATTGTATTAGATGAGTTGGATCAAATGCATTTGCCGGTGCAGCGTAGCTATAAATTGAACGAAAGACATTATGGTGCATTAACGGGTTTAAATAAAAGCGAAACAGCACTAAAGCACGGTGAAGAGCAAGTATTGATCTGGCGTCGTAGTCTTGATGTGCCACCACCATCAATGCAAGATGATGATGCAAGACTTTCAAAAAATGATATTTTATATCAAGGGATTGACAGTAAATATTTACCAAAAGCGGAATGTTTGCGCGATACGATCGTACGCGTTTCTGAGTACTGGAAAGACAGTTTAGTACCGGATATTAAAGCGGGAAAAAAAGTACTCGTAGTGGCACATGGTAATAGCTTACGTGCCTTAGTGAAGTATCTCGATAATATCAGTGATGCCGATATCATGGATCTTAACATCCCGACAGGGATCCCATTAGTTTATGAATTAGATGCAGATTTAAAACCGCTACGTCACTATTATCTTGCCGATGAGAAAACCCTTGAGGCAGCACTACAAAGCGTTGCTCACCAAGGTAAAGCATCTACCACCGCATAAGTATAAGCCCCTTTAATTTGAAAGAAGAATACATTTTATGACACAATTTGAACAACAACTTGAACACATGAAATCTCATCAAGGTTTTATCGCCGCATTAGATCAAAGTGGTGGTAGTACGCCTACAGCCTTAAAAGCTTATGGTGTTACGGCTGATAAATTTAGTAATGATGATGAAATGTTTGCTTTAGTGCATGCGATGCGTAGCCGAATAATTACTAGCCCTGTTTTTAATAGTGATTATATTTGTGGCTCAATTTTATTTGAAAATACCTTAGATCGTAATATACAAGGTAAAGCTTCTTCTCTTTATTTATGGCAAGAAAAAC
Source organism: Psychromonas sp. CNPT3 (assembly GCF_000153405.2). Lineage (NCBI taxonomy): Bacteria > Pseudomonadati > Pseudomonadota > Gammaproteobacteria > Alteromonadales > Psychromonadaceae > Psychromonas > Psychromonas sp. CNPT3. The sequence continues at coordinate 1,835,694 of NC_020802.1, read as the reverse complement.
AAATTGTCCCCTTTTTAAAGGTAGATAAAGGCTTAGAAGCTGAGAGAAAGGGAGTACAGTTAATGAAACCTATTGAATTTTTAGATAAATTATTAGCGAAAGCAAAACAAAAACATGTTTTTGGCACCAAAATGCGTTCTGTTATATTGCATGCAAATAGTGAGGGCATTGCAGAGTTGGTTGCTCAGCAATTCAATGTGGCAAAACAAATTATGGCCGCTGGCTTAGTCCCTATTATCGAGCCTGAAATCGCTATCCACAGTGCGGATAAAAAGCAATCTGAAGTTTTACTTAAAAAAGAATTAATGCAACAACTAGACAGTTTGTCTAAAGATGAATTAGTGATGCTAAAAGTTTCTCTACCAGAGCAAGCTAACTTTTATAAAAGTTGTCTGGATCATCCTAATGTATTGAAATTAGTTGCGTTATCGGGAGGCTATTCTATCAGTGAGGCCACGCGCCGTTTAACTGAAAATCAAGGTATGATTGCCAGTTTTTCACGTGTATTAACAGATAATTTATCGGTTAATCAAAGTGAGGATGATTTTAATAAGGAGTTAAAGGCCACGCTTGAGCCTATCGCATTAGCATCAAATACTTAAATAAATGATACGTTAAAAAACGCCAAAAACATTTTGGCGTTTTTTTTGTTTTTTAAAGCCCCGTACGGATAAATTCCTTTTCATTTTTATGTACTTTATATAAGTAATGACGGGCTTCAGAAATGGGGTTTTTAGTGTGCAAATCATTATAAACTTGTTGGCTATTTTTTTTGTTGATCACTTTAAGCGCATTTTCTCGGTTATAAGAAAAAGTTTTAAAAACATTACCAGAACCACCATTATAAGCTGAGATGATGGCGTAATGTCTACCCGTATCATTTTTAATCCCTTTTAAATACTGTGTTTTTAAAATATGCAGATAAGCGGTGCCCGTATCAATATTATTTTGTGCGGAGAAAAGGTAATTTTTAGTGGGTGTATCATTTCTTTTTTTGATTTTATAAAATACATCTTTACCGGCGGTCCTCGGGATCACTTGCATTAATCCATAAGCATTAGCATGGGAAACTGCGTAAGGGTTAAAACTGCTTTCTGTTTTTATAATGGCATAGATCAGACTTTCTTTAATATTATAACGTTTACTGGCTGCTTGGACAAAACCTGAATATTTATAACTACGGATCTCTTCACTATTTTTGACAAGATCAAATTCAACGGAATATATTTTTTTACCGTTTTTTGTTTTTATTTTCAACCTATTATCGATTAAGTGTTGTGCGTAACGTTGTGCTCTCCATTTCCAACGAATAGGTTGCTTATTTTGATCTAGCACTTGTTGGTATAAAAAGGGCTCTGCATTTAAGTCGGGTATGTTTTTTGCTGAGAATATATCAACATCATTGGCTGAATTAGGGGTGAGCAGGGTGGTAACAATGGTTTTTTTTAAGTGCGCTAAAGGTGCATCTGTGGCCAAAGTTTCAATGTTTACGATGCCTTTTTCAAAATCAATATACGCACGATCACGGTAATTTTCTGTATATTTTACGTATTTTTTACGTTGTGGTACCTGCCTATTATTCTTACCCCAAATTTTATCAATATTTCCTTCTAAATTGGCATATAAAGTACGTATTGATTTTATTTCTTTTTTAATTTGTTTATGAATTTTTTTATAATCATCTAATTTTTTTTGCGCGTCAGAATTTATATTTGCATATTTTTCAGGGAGATGACGGCTCATTTTTTCTATATTACGTCTTTGTAAACTTGTGCATGCACTTAACACAAGCAGACTAAGCGTAATTACCATGATTTTCTTCACTAAGAGATCCTTATCTAGAGTCGTATGATCAGCGTCACGTTGTTCCGAAGAGACAATACTTACTATTTTGCGGTTATGAAAGTGTTTATTTTAGTATTTTTGAGGCTAACGGAATGCATTGATACGCACTTTAATAATGCTATTATAAATGATCCTACTCTATAAAGTGATATATTTAATTGGGTTGTATTTTGCATCAATAAGAAAAATAAACTTCAATATTTTATTATGAGACGGTAAATAAAGGGGGGGGGACTCGTAATTCTATCAGGGAGTAAAGCGCCCCGCAGATCAGTTTGTTCAACTAACATTATATTTTTGATATGCCATAAAGGAAATAAAGAATGCAGGAAGCACCAACAACAATCACTTTTTTTGATTTTTTAACACCATTAGTCGCATCAGGCTTAAAAACAATTACGATCAGAGATAAGTCTGAAAATCATTATTTGCCGGGTACATGTGTCGAAGTATTTGGCCTTGAAAGCGGACGTTCTGTTTGTCATATTGAGATCTTGTCGGTGAAGCCGATTAAATTTAATGATTTGAATGAATTTCATGCACAGCAAGAATCGCTAGCATTAGATAAATTGCAACAAATCATTGGTGAGGTATATCCGAATACCGAACAACTCTATATTATTTCTTTTAAACTTGTGAATGTAAATTAAAGTAGAAACAGCGTAGTAATTGTGTTTTTACCAATATACTTCTTCAGCTTAAAGTTAATATGTTTTTTTTACAAAAAATTATGTTTTTAAATAGGCGTGTTATTTCTAATAAAATAACTTTTAAATCAATGTTAAGCGCAGGTATTTATGAGTTTAAGGTTAATTAAATAAAATCCGTGTGTTGTATATGTTACAAGGGTGTATCAGTGTTGTTGACTGTTTTGTGAGGCTACTGTATTTTAACGTCCTTAACAGGGACGTTAGATGGATTTAAAAGTGTCCCCATATCCATTTAATAGAGAGAATTTTTATATTATTCTCTCGCGAAAGGCAGGCACGTCATGGCTGATATTTACAATAACAATAAGTTTTTTTCATCCATTTCGGATGTGAACAATAGCGATGCTATGCGCGTGTTACAAAATAATATTCATAACAGATCAACCATTGATTTTGAAATTGATGAGATCCAAGCCTCTATTATCAAACAGGGTGCACTGATTGATGACATAGAAACTCAGTCTGGAACAAGTCATATCGGCGGGCATACCGCCAATATAGATTTTTTGCGTGATGGAAATGAAACCTTGGCGCATTCAATGTTTAATACTCTCGGTTTAGATCCTCTTTTCACTGATAATACCATGAGCGTTTCTGATTTATTTGTGAGTAGCGGAAGTATTGAACAAGTGGAAATATCTTCTATTAGTGAAGACTTCGCTATCGAACAGGCGGTGCACTTATCTGAAATATCAGGTAATGCTGACAGCATAGATGAAGTGAATGAAAGTCATGAGCATACTATATCGAATAAAATCCCGAGTGATAACACGTTAGATAATGATGAAACACACGTCAGTATCAGCATTGACCCTATCACTGCGGATAACATTATTAGCGCCGTTGAAACTAAAACTGATATTCTGATCACGGGTGCAATCGGTGGAGATGCGCAGGAAGGCGATAGCGTTATATTAAGTGTGCACTCTAAAATATTTAACGGTATTGCGCAGTTAGAAAATGGTGCATTAGTTTACAATATATGGGTGCCAGGACAAGATTTAGTGGCGGATAACGGCACTAAAATTGAAGCCTATATTAGTATTTTAGATGCATCTAACATGGCAGTTTCAGCCTCTGCGCAAACTGATTATCAAGTTGCCCCTATCGCTGTGGACGATCCTCTCGGAGGATTAAAAGGTGAATATTGGGGTTATGTTCAAAATTCATGGCATAAAGATGGGCAAGGTAATGATCTCAATACAGAGAGTGACTCCGAAAAAAGTTATTTCTTCGATCAAAGTTATTACTCTTTAAGCGCCACAGATAAAGAGGCAAAACTTGCAGAATTTGAAGATCACCAAATACAATATGGTCGCCAAGAAAACTTAACGAGCATTGCCCAAGTTCAAGATTATATTAGTGGCCATGATGTCGAAATAAACTTCGTATCAACGGCTATTGATTATCAAAAATCGCCTTATTCATCCTCAAATTTAGCCGACCAAATTAATGCTGAAGGGATTCCTTCTAATTTAGCCTATTTCTTAAATAATGATGCCGTCAGTATCACCGGTACGAGTACAGAATTGGCAACAGATGGGATCATGCGCTTAAGTGGTTCATTAAGCTTGCAGCATAGTGGTGTTTATAAATTTGAAATTTCTCATGATGATGGTTATCAGATAAAAATTGATGGCATTTCGGTCAGTGAATTTGGTGCTAATTCAAGTGTGATCATTTCAGGTAATGCGATCGCATTAGAGGCGGGAGGTCATAGTGTTGAAATTTTATATTGGGATCAAGGTTATGGACATATGTTTGATCTTACATTAAAAGAGCAACATAGCGATGGCTCGCAAGGTGAGAATATTTGGAATGTTGAGAATTTATCACACTCAGAGACAAATATTGCACTAATAAGTAAAGACAGTGAGCCTCTTTATATTGATTTTGCAAGTAATGATACGGATATTGATGGAACGATCATGGCCGAATCTGTCCGTATTGTTGATACGCCGGAGCATGGCAGTATTGAAATGAATGCCGATGGCTCGGTTCATCTTAATGCGCAAGGTGAGCTAAATTATACTGCTCATGAAAATTATAATGGCTCTGATACCTTTAGTTATACGATAAAAGATAATGACGGCATTGAGTCTAATATCGCTACCATTAATATAAATGCCATTAATATTAGCACCGAGCCATTATTGGATAATAGTTTGCTTTTCGATAATGCATTGACTGAGTCTAGACTGATTGATTTGAGTGAAGTAAGCGATGTGATGATGGCAAATATAGGTCCTGCTCTTGGCTATCAGGTGAATATTAGTGATGTATTGCAAATCGATAGTGAGCATTTATTGGATAAATATTTAAGTGCTACGCCAATGATTGATGTGGGAAATCAAGCGGATCTGCTTATCAATAATATATCTGATTCTATACAATTATCAGATCTGGATGGCATCGTATTTAACAGTCTGCTTAGCCAAGAGTCAACCAGTGCGCTGATGATAAGTGATGCTATGCCTGTTGTAGAATTAAGCCCAGAGCTTGCGAGCCTAGAAGATCGTTTTGAGCATTTTTAAATTCACATTTAGTGTCTTTAAAATCAATAAGATCTCATGGTGAGTATTGTTCAATCCTTATACCAAAGGAATTAATTAAGTTTTCATGTATTGCGTAGGAAAAATTAACACTAGCAAGGCGTGAGTTGTAGGAGATAGTTGTTCTCACTTCAAAACTCACAACGCAGGGTGGGATAATTTCAACAAGCAAGACGGGCAACCTTTTTAGTTCCTTTGGTATTACCATTTAGTGCATGTGCGGGCTTGATAGCGTTAATAAATAGGTAATTGAGTCGTATTTTTTAATTCTTGCATCGCAAAGTGCGATGTTACATTAGTCAGACCCTCTACATTATTGACTAAGCGTTTATAGAAAACATCAAATGCTTGCATATCTTTAACTAACACCTTCATCATATAATCATAATCCCCAGTGATACGATAAAATTCAATAACTTCTGCAAAACCATTAATACTGCTGACAAATTTTCCAAACCAAATTTCATTATGATTTTGGGTTTTTATATTCACAAAAGCGGTGAGCGTGAGGTTTAATTTCTTTTTATTTAAGAGTGCGACGCGTTGCAAAATATAGCCATTTTCTTCTAAGCGTTTTAAACGTTTCCAGCAAGGCGATACCGTTAAGCTGACTTTATCGGCTAAGTCATGTACAGATAAAGAAGCATCTTCTTGTAACAGCTTTAAGATGGTTTTATCCTTCAAATCGAGTGTCATGGAGTAATATATTTCCCAAATGGTGTGTTTTAGTTATATATATGAAAGCATATTCTTCGATAAATACAATATAATTGTGGCATTAATTCATAACGAGTAGAGATGATGCATAAAAAGCTCATGGTCACATTATTATTTGTATCTGTTTGTGCTATTTGGGGCACCACCTGGATGGCGATGGAAATTGCCGTACAGTCCATTCCGGCTATTACGGCAACCGGATTGCGCTTTTTGTTTAGCGCACCATTATTGATCCTTTTAGCCTATAAATTTAAAGTGACACTGTTTTTCCCCGCGGGTAAAAAATGTGAATTTATATTAATAAGCCTTTTTTATTTTGCAGTGCCATTTACGTTAATGATTTTTGGTGAGCAATATATATCCTCGGGTCTTGCCTCGCTGATATTTGCCAATATGCCGGTGGTGCTGTTAATTTTTGCATTCTTTATACATAAGCAAAAAATTCATTTACATCAAGGGCTAGGTTTGGCGATTGCTTTAGCGTGTTTAGTACTGATCATCAATAATGAAATGGATATAAGTACCAACGGCAGCCTATTTGGCGTGATAGCGTTACTGATTGCAGTTTTTCTACATGCAAGTATTTACAGTAGCGTTCAAAATCGTTGTGAGGGCATACATGTTCTCACTTATAATGCTTTGCCTTGTCTTGTGGCGGGGATCTTGTTATTGATAGTGGGGGTTATTGTTGAGCAACCGCAAGTACACAGTTTTAGCTTATTATCGTGGGGCGCGGTTGTATATTTAGGGGTGATCGCAGGGATTGGTGGCATTATGGCTTATTTCCAATTAAATAAAGTAGCGAGTCCTTTTCAAGCGTCACTGTGTTTTTTGATTTTTCCTGTGATTGCATTAGCGTTAGACAGTTTTATCAATGGACGTAATATTAGCAATGAGTCTTATTGCTTAAGTCTGGTGCTACTTCTTGGGGTGTTTTTGTGTAAATTACCGCTGAGTATGATATCTAAAATAACCACAAGACGGCGTCTTGTTTCTGAAAAATGAATCGCATAACATCTCAAAATGCCACGTTGCTCTTGGCCTAAAGGGCGCGTAATTTCAACTGATGTTGATGTTGATGTGTTGTTGGGAGTTTGCATTAAAAGTGTCAGGGTAAAACACACACGCAGGTTTTACGCGTGTGTTTTTAGCTCAATTTTGTATCTGTAGTTTGTTTTTAGGCTGCTGCGTTTTTTGCTCGCGCTTAACGTCAAAAAACAATTTAGTTTCCTCAATAATAATATGGCGTAATGCAATCAAACCAATGAGGTTTGGTATCGCCATTAAACCATTAAAAATATCAGCAATTATCCATATCATATCTAAGTGTAAAAAAGCACCAGAAGCCACTAATCCAACAAAAATGATTTTATAAGGTAATATTCCTTTGCGACCAAAAAGGTACACAACGCAACGCTCTCCATAATAGTTCCAGCCTAATATGGTGGTAAAAGCAAAGAAAATCAAACCGACCGATATCAATAGAGGGCCTAAAGTAGGTGAGTCAAGACCTTGGGCAAAAGCATAAGTGGTCATTTGAGCACCGGCTAAATCTGCCTGCCAAGCGCCGGTGAGAATAAGCGCAAGTCCGGTCATGGTGCAAATAATGATGGTATCAAAAAAGGTGCCCGTCATTGAGATAAGGCCTTGGCGTACACATGAATCTGTTTTAGCAGCAGCTGCCGCCATTGGCGCGCTACCTAAGCCGGACTCATTAGAGAAAACCCCACGTGCAACACCTGACTGAATAGCTAACATTATCCCTGCGCCTAAGAAGCCACCGGTCGCAGCCGTTGTTGTAAAGGCTGAGGTTATGACTAACGTGACGGCGTCGAGTAAATGCTCCGCATTAAGAGTCAGCACGCTTAAACAGGCAAGAATATAAACGAGGGCCATCGTAGGGACTACTTTTGCCGCTACTTTGGCAATAGATTGGATCCCCCCAAGGGTCACGATGGCAACTAATATTGTTAGGACGATCGCGGTCATATAGCGAGGTACACCAAATGAGATCTCAGAGGCATCTAAGATGGCATGTACTTGTGGGAAGGTGCCAATACCAAAACAGGCGACCGCTAATGCAAAAATAGCAAAGAGCACCGCTAATGTTTTTGAGCCCACACCATGTTGTAAATAATACATGGGGCCACCTAATATTTCCCCTTTGCTATCGGTTTGTCGATATTTTACAGCGAGTAAGCATTCTGCATATTTGGTTGCCATACCAAAAACAGCTGCCAGCCACATCCAAAAGAGCGCGCCGGGGCCTCCGAGTTTAATGGCGGTTGCAACGCCGACAATATTTCCGGTACCGATAGTCGCAGAGAGTGCGGTGCACAAGGCTGCAAAGCTAGAGATATCACCACTGTTTGATTTATCTTTGCTAAACACCAGTTTTAATGCGTGCGGTAAATAACGAAATTGTAATAAGCCCAAGCGAAAAGTGAAATAGACGCCGGTCCCGACCAGTAAAATTAGCAGGGGTGGACCCCAGATAAAATGGTCTATTTTAAGTAATAAGTTTTGAAGGTTGTGCATAAGTTCCCCTTAATAAAAGTATATTTAAGGAGAAGAGGGAAAAGGCAATAGACGCAAAAATTCTACGGTTATCGCTAAGCATATATTGTGCATGGTACCCATGGAATTAATTAAGCTTTCGTGTATTGCGCTGGCAAAATTAGCACTAGCAAGGCGCGAGTTGCAGGAGAGTGTTACTCTCACTTCAAAACTCACAACAGAGGTAGGACAATCTCAACAAGCAAGACAGATCATTGCTTTAATTCCTTTGGTATTAGTACTACCTCGTTATCTCAATACAGACCCAAAATTACCACGGATCTGTGGTGTTTTTGATGCGCACTGACATTACGGGGCTTGTATCTCCCTGTTACTTCAATATACGTTATCAGGTTTGCTGATTTTGTATCTTGAAATATCAAGGGTATATAGCTTTCCACTCCTCTGTCCTTTTGCCTGAGAGTTTCACCTGTCACTTTTGGGGTGATAGGTTTGCTCCTTCGGCGGCCGAATTAACGGCTCTCTCCAGAGGTTCCTCCAACTACAGTCCTCATTTCGCTCATCTAAACGTATACGTTTAGCGCTATTCAAAAAGAATAGAAAACACCTGAAAGATTTACTTCTTCGGTGGGCTATATCAAGGTGTTCTATACCTTGCAATCAGCCGCTCTCCTGCAGTCTTCATCGGAACAAACATTTAGCAAGGCTAAACGTTCTGTTACGGGGATAGTAATGCAAAATAAACGTGATGTATGTAGCAAATTTACTTTAAAAGTTATAATTTTCAAAAGCGTTTAAAAAGCCATCAAAGTAATGCGTACATTAAGGTTATTGTGGTTTTAAGGCGCGTTTTAGAGGGGAGATCATGTTTGGATGTTTGAATGTTGAAGCGGATTTTCGCGATAAAAAAACCACGCTATTTATGTGCTAGCGTGGTTTTAAGGTGCGCTTTATACTTGTTTAATGCTTATTATTTAATGTTGCTTAGCAAGATATAACCATGTTTTTAGCACCGTATCAGGATTTAAAGATAAACTATCAATGCCTTCATCAACTAACCATGCTGCAAAATCTTCATGATCAGAGGGGCCTTGTCCGCAAATGCCGATGTATTTACCTTGCGCTTTACAGGCTTTGATCGCCATCGATAATAATTTTTTAACGGCGGGGTTACGCTCATCAAAAAGATGCGAGATGATCCCTGAATCACGATCTAGGCCCAATGTTAATTGGGTTAAATCGTTTGATCCGATAGAGAATCCATCAAACAAGGCTAAAAACTCATCGGCCAGTAAAGCGTTCGATGGGATCTCACACATCATGATAATACGTAAGCCATTTTCGCCACGTTTTAAACCATGACTTGCTAATAAATCAATGACAGATTGTGCCTCACTTACCGTGCGCACAAAGGGGATCATGATCTCTACATTTACAAATCCCATGTCATTACGTACGCGTTTAATGGCGTCACATTCTAATGCAAAGCAATCACTAAAGTCGTCAGACACATAACGAGAAGCGCCTCGAAATCCCAGCATAGGGTTTTCTTCTTGAGGCTCATAACGCTTACCACCGAGTAAATTTGCATACTCATTCGATTTGAAATCGGACATACGCACAATGACTTTTTCGGGTGAAAAAGCGCAGGCTAAAGTGGCGATCCCCTCGGTTAACTTGGCAATGTAAAATTCAACCGGATCCGCATAACCTACGATCATCTCGTTAATTTTTTGTTGTAGGTTGGCGTCTTGATCCTCAAAGTTAAGTAATGCTTTAGGGTGAATTCCTATCATGCGATTAATAATAAATTCAACACGGGCTAAACCTACGCCAGCATGGGGTAATCGTGCAAAATCAAAGGCGCGATCAGGGTTACCCACATTCATCATTATTTTTAAGGGAAGTGCCGGCAAATTATTCACTTGCGATGAGTGCACTGAAAAATCAAGAATATCTTGATAGACAAACCCGGTATCGCCTTGCGCGCAAGAAACCGTGACCGCTTGGCCTTCTTTTATTTGCGTTGTTGCGTTCGCGCAACCGACCACCGCCGGAATGCCTAATTCACGCGCAATAATGGCTGCATGACAAGTACGTCCACCACGATTAGTGACAATGGCAGAGGCGCGTTTCATGATAGGCTCCCAATCGGGATCGGTCATATCAGTGACTAAAACATCACCTTCTTTGATCCTATCCATTTCATCAATGGAGGTTAATACTTTTGCTGTACCGGCCCCAATTTTTGAACCAATAGCACGGCCCTCAATCAGCACTTCACCGGGCTCGTTAAGGGTATAACGCTCCATGATATTGCTGTTTTCACGGGAGCGTACTGTTTCTGGGCGCGCTTGAACAATATAGATTTTTCCATCTAGACCATCTTTTGCCCATTCAATATCCATCGGGCGACCATAATGTTTTTCTATAATTAATGCTTGTAGCGCAAGCTCGGATACATCCGCATCTGAGATTGAAAATTTCTGACGGCGCGCGCTGTCAACGTCTTTAATTAAGACTTGTTTCCCATGGGAAAGGTCATCAGAGTAAACCATTTCAATGAGCTTGCTACCAAAATGACGACGCACAATAGCAGGGCGTTGTGCTTGTAATGTGGCTTTATGTACATAAAACTCATCGGGATTAACGGCGCCTTGCACTACCATCTCACCGAGGCCCCATGATGAGGTGATAAAGACCACATCCTCAAAACCGGATTCTGTGTCGAGTGTAAACATAACGCCAGAGGCGCCAATGTCACTACGCACCATGCGTTGTACGCCAGCTGAAAGCGCAACACCTCGATGTGTATAACCTTGATGAACACGATACGAAATGGCGCGATCATTAAATAAAGAGGCGTACACGTGTTTGATTGCAACATATACCGCATCGATACCTATTACATTTAAAAATGTCTCTTGTTGCCCTGCAAAAGATGCATCGGGCATATCTTCAGCGGTCGCAGAAGATCGCACGGCAAAGGACATGCCAGTGGAACTTTTTGCTAAGCGTTGATAAGCAGTGGCAATGGCATCTTTAAGTACCGGTTGAAATGGGGTCTCTATTATCCATTGTCTGATTTTTTTACCTACCCTGGATAGTTCAGGTAAGTTATCAACATCAAGTTCATCTAATAGTTGATATATTTTATCATTGATACCGCTGCCTTCTAAAAACTCTTGGAAAGCGTGAGCTGTTGTTGCAAAACCGCCGGGTACTTGCACACCCGCATCAGATAAATGACTGATCATTTCGCCTAATGATGCGTTTTTACCGCCAACAACATTCACATCGGTCATGCCTAGTTGTTCATACCAAAGTACATAATTTTGCACTGTAAATCTCCAAATTCACAAAGGTGGACTAACTAACAAGATAGTTTATTGTATTTTGCACTGCTACAATGTGGTTGATATATCATGAAAATCCAGGACTCTCAATTAATTTTAATCTAGAGGTATTATACTGTGCGCAAGATCTTTTATATCTCCGATGGAACAGCAATAACAGCCGAAATACTTGGCCATGCAGTGCTCTCGCAATTTGATATGGAATTTGAAAAAATAACCATTCCTTTTGTTGAAAATATGCAAAAAGCCCAGGATGCGGTTGTCAAAATCAATCAAAGTATTTTCGAGCAGCAAGCCCCATTAGTTTTCCATTCGATCATCGATGCGGATATTCGAGCCACTATCGAAGCGAGTGAGGGGATCTGTTATGACTTTTTAAAAACCTTTGTTGCGCCTCTCGAAAAAGAATTAGGTATGAAAGCACGTCCCAAACCGCATCGAACACATGGTATGCGCAATGAAACCTACAATGCGCGCATTGATGCCATAAATTATTCGCTCGATAACGATGATGGCATCAGTTTAAAGCGTTTACATAAAAGTGATTTAATTTTAGTGGGCGTCTCGCGTTGTGGTAAAACGCCGAGTAGTTTGTATTTAGCAATGCAATTTGGTATCTCGACTGCAAATTATCCGTTTATTCATGAGGATATGGATAATTTAAAGTTACCGGATGAGCTCAAAAAAAATAAACACAAAATATTTGGCCTAACCATTGATGCGCATCGTTTACATGAGATCCGCACGCAACGTTTAGCAAATAGCCAATATGCCTCATTACGACAATGCCGTTATGAAATCAATGAAGTGGAAATGTTATATCGCCGTGAAGGCATACCTTTTCTGGATACGACGAAACAAAGTGTGGAAGAGATCAGTGCAAAGATCATTGATATCTGCCAGATAAAACGGCAAATGTTTTAATATCAATACCGTGGCATTGCCTGAATTTAAAATATTTCGTCTATTAATCGCGCGTAAAAGAGTGAAAGATAATCTATGTCAAAAACGCATTTAAAATCATTATTGTTACGCCTCGCAACATTAGAAGACGGCCCGTTATTACTTAAATGGCGTAATGATAAACAGACGCAACAGGCGAGCCATTGTAGTACCCCGATAAAATATTCTGAGCATGAAAAATGGTTAAATGCGTTGTTACAAGATCCGTTGCGTATGTTATATGTTGTCGAAAAAAACAACGTAGCGGTAGGGTCGTTGCGCAGTGATTTTGCAAATGGGGAGTTTGAGTTATCGTGGACGGTTGCACCTACGCATCGAGGCCAAAGTATCGGTAAACAGATGCTAAGTCTGTTGGCGGATAAAATTAAAGCGCCAATACGCGCGTCGATTAAAAAAGGCAATAGTGCGTCAATTAAAATTGCAGAATATGTCGGTATGCAATATGTAAAAGAAGAGCCAAAGGGGGTTTTTCATTACCAACGAGCCGCCATACATGAGTAAGAGATCATCATTTTAAGTGGTGCTAACGTAAATGCTGTGATCTTATCTGATCCTTTTTAGGATATTCCCCTGTTACCTTAATATGCTTTATCAGGCACTCGCTAAAATTGAACTTATCGTTGATGTTGATGTGTTGTTAAAAACATCAATGTAGAATAACTACGTTTCAATTTTATGCCTAGAAACTAAACCCAATCTGGCTTGCTGATTTTGCATTTTGCAGTATCTATGGGTATAGATAGGACTGGTTATTTATATTGAGGCTATATTTATTCGTATAGAAAATTAAGGGGGAAGTATGTCTCATTATAAAAGTGTTGTTTTTGGAAGTGGTCCTTTAGGTGTTTGGGTTGCGGTAATACTTGCTAAACAAGGTTGGGAAGTCAGTTTAGTCAATCGAAGTGGAAAATTAGATCAAACATTACCCAGCAACATAAAGGTATTGGCAGCAGACGCAACTGACGAGGATAGTGTTTACCAAATATGTAAAGATGCGGGGAGTGTTTTTCATTGTGCAATGCCTAAATATACGCAGTGGGCAACTCAATTTATACCTTTAACACAAGGTATCCTAAAGGGGGTGATGCGCACTAATGCGAAGCTAATTTATGCAGATAATTTGTATATGTATGGTGATACACAGGGTTTACCCATCACCGAACTCTCGCCGTGCAATGCAATCGGTCATAAGGGTAAAGTGAGGATGGCAATGGCAGATATACTCTTAGTCGCACACGCGAAAGGCGATGTCGGCGTTACAATAGGGCGCGCCTCTGACTTTTATGGGCCACAAGTTATTAATTCAGGGTTAGGAAAAGACGTCTTTAAAAATGCGTTATTACAAAAACCGCTGAATGTATTAGGCAATATCGAGTTAGCACATAGCTATACTTATATTAAAGATTTTGCACGTGCATTAGTTATTTTAAGTGATCAAGATCAGGCGTTAGGTGAAATTTGGCACATTCCTAATGCACCGACAATCAGCACTAAAGCGTTACTTGATTGCGTGCAAACTGAGCTTGGTCAGAATATAAAAGTGCGCGCTACGGGTAAAAAAATGCTGAGTGTCCTTGGATTATTCAATCCGATGTTAAAAGAGCTTAAAGAGATGATGTATGCGTGGGATCAGCCGTATATTGTGGAGCATAATAAATTTCAAAATGCATTTTCTATGCCCGTTACCTCAACAGAAATAGCGATCCAAGAAACCCTTGCATGGTACCGTGAGCATTATAATTTATAATTGAATTTAGTTTACGAAATATTCGGCTTAAAGTTACGCCTGCAATAAAGAGAGTCATATGATGAAAACAGTATTAATGTTTAGTTTATTTATTGTCTTTGCACTGAGTGCTTGTACGAGTGAGAAGGCGATCGCACCTAAAGCGATAAGTACGGGCATATTAGTGGGGGCAGATATCGATGAGCATCAATGCATTGGCTCAGCAGGTTACCTTTGGTGCGCTAAACTCAAACAATGCGCACGACCTTGGGAGCTTGCTGCACAACAAAACTTTCAAAATACAGCGCCAAGCTTTAAAGATTATTGCAAAAAATAGTTAACGTCTATGTTCACTGTTTGCAGACAGTATATGCCCTGTAAAAAAGCCTCGATTTACGAGGTTTTTTTATGCTTATTTTTTAGAGGCGACCACGATAAATATAATTCTATCTATAATAAAAAGGTTAATGTTTGATGTGCATTTTTAGGATTGAAAAGTATCATTGATAATCTGCCATTATGATTTTTATATGTTAAGAGCGCCTTTAAGCAAGACTTAAAATCGCGCTATAAAGGGGAAATATGCTGTTTATTACTAATAGAGCGCCCAAAGGATCTATTCATAGCGACTTCGGAGGGGAGTATCAATTTGATTTAACCGATAATAGTGCTGCGCATTATCTTTATTATTGCTCACGCACTGCGCCGAATAAATATATAGAAATCGGCTCGAATGCTTTGATGGAGCACCTTAAAAAAAGTAAGGCGCAACAGATTTTGTTCTTTATTCATGGTTTTTCAAACTTACCTGAGATTGATATCTTTGCACAGGCAGAGAAACTACAAGCCTATTTTGATTTAAAAGAAGAAAATCTTATTGAAGTGATCGCCTTGATATGGCCTTGTGATAACGATTTTGGCATAGTAAAAGATTATTGGGATGATCAAAAAGCAGCCGACCAAAGTGCGTTTGCTTTTGCACGCGCTTTAGAATTTTTTATGACGTGGCGAGATAAAGCAGATCCCAATATACCCTGTCTAAAACGCATTAATATACTTGCGCATTCGATGGGTAATCGCGTGTTTCGAGGGGCTTTGGCTGCGTGGAATAATTATGACTTAGCCCATGGTGTTCCTCTGTTATTTAGAAATACTATTTTAATGGCGCCTGATATTGTTAATGAGAGCCTTGAAGAGGGTCAAGATGGACGCTTGATGAGTCAAGCCTCCCGTAATGTCTCGGTGTATTATGCAAGTGATGATTTGGCGTTACGCGCCAGTAAAATCTCTAATTTAAAAAATAAAGTCGCATCGAGACGCCTCGGTCACAGTGGCCCTGAAAATCAACATAAAATAGAGCGTAATGTGTACAGTATTGATTGTGATAATTTTAATAATCAATATGACTTTCCCAAAGGTCATAGCTACTTTTTAAGTGATGCTAATAATGAAATGGGACGGGTGTTTGAGCATTTTTATCAAAGTATAAAAAGTGGCCGCGTTTTTGTGGATGATAAAATAAATCGGCAGCATATTTTATAATTTGTGTGCGTGTCATTCGCTTTTAGTTTGGGATACTAAATATCTTTTTTTTGCTTCAAATCTAGCTAACCAAATTAAAGGTAAGATGATAAAGAGGGTGCCAATCAGCATACTCATTTCGGGTATTTCATTAAAGAACAAGAGACCGACACCCACCGCGCCGAGCAGTCCGCTATATTCGGCGCTTGCCACTTTACTGGCCTCGACACTGCGATACACAAAGATGCAGATACCTGCATAAATTAAAATAAACGAGGTTGAGCCCGTTGCCGTCACAATAGGTTCCCAATGCCATGGTTTTCCCTCCCACATTGCCAAGCATAACGCAGCCGGTATGCCGACAAGATTAGTGAGCAGTAACGTTTGTAATATTGAATGTTGTTTCGGTAATTTTCGGATCAAAATATTATTGCTGGCTAAGGTAAAAGCCACAATTAACGCGCTGATTGCAGCCCAGCTAATATGTGTGGGTTGTACGACGATAAGTACCCCGATAAAGCCAAAGATGGAAACCCAGATAGTTTGGCGCGTTAACTTTTCTTTAAATAGCAGCATTGCTAAAGGAAGCATCAGTAAAGGCGCTGCATAAAAAATGGCATTAGCCGTTGCTAGAGGTAAGGCATTGAGTGAGATCACCATAAAAATAGCGCCAAACAACCAAATGTGTCCACGTATAAGATGCCATTTTAGATCTTGAAATAAATTTTTATTACCCAGAAAATGACATAAGGGGAATAATATAAGCACGGCGCTAAGTTGGCGAAAAAATACAAATTGATATACCGCGCTATCATCGGGCAAAGATTTTATCAATGCATCTGAGAAGACCGCAATAAGATTACCGATCACCAATAAAATCATTGCAAAACCGACAGTCATTTTAGGCATTATATTATTCCAGTGTATTTAAAAGGGGTTGATGTTTAATTTAGTGACTTGCAGTAAAACCAGCTTATGTCAGCTTTAGTATGATGTATAATGATTAAAATTAATTTAGCATGAGTTTAACTAATATGAAGTTGCCTCCTTTACGCGCAGTGCAATGTTTTGAAGTGGTTGCGCGCCTGCATAGTTTTTCTAAAGCCGCGTTAGAGCTTAACGTGACCCAAAGTGCGGTGAGTCATCAGGTGAAAATATTAGAGGATCATTTAGGTGAAAATTTATTTGATAGGCATGGGCGCGCCTTTAGCTTAAGCAAGGTAGGTGCGCGTTACTTTGATGAGATAAGTTGCGCTTTAATGGGCTTGTCGAATGCCAGTGCAGCAATCCGTTATGGTAAAAGTGATGAACTGCGTTTGGCGTTATATAGCTCGTTAGCCATGCGCTGGCTTATCCCCCGATTAGAGGATTTTCGTGAGCAATATCCAGAGATAAATTTAACGTTAAATATGGTGACGGATGAGCCTGAGTGTAATGATAATGTAGCCGATTGCTTTATTACCATTCACCCACCTAAGCATCATTTTGTGAGCCAATTTTTATATGCAGAAAAGCTCTATCCGGTGTGTGGCCCTAAAATATGGCAACAGATCCAGGATAAACCGCTCCCGGATGCACTCTGGCAGCATCCTTTATTATCGGTTCAATATAATGAAACATATAAATCGGAACCGAAAGATTGGCAACAATGGTGCGCCCGAGGTGGTTTTAATTTACCGACGGAGGTTAAAATCTGCCATTTTAGTCATGTGTTATTAGCGACAGAAGCTGCCCGTTATGATTTAGGGATCACCCTGATAGATAATTATTTAATGGCGGAGCAAGCGCATCAAACTAATTTAGTACGTATCCCTATGCACGCACTAATCACCGGCGATAAGTTCTATTTTGTCTATAAAAAAACGCGCCATCAACACCCAGATATTGTTAAATTGGGGAACTGGTTAAAGTTATTATGTTTGCCAAAAGATTAAAAAAAGCGACCTAAAGTTTGCTTAGGTAGCCTTTAAATTAAGCTGGTAGTGCACATAATTTTTGTAAGGCATTCACGCCAACAGGCTCGATTGCCTGTAAGGGTACGATCGCATATTTTTGACTATGCTGCTGTTTAACGGCATTTATATACGATTGTTGTTGTGCTACTCTTTGTAACATTAAAGGGGCTTTTAATGTATGTAAACTTAAGGTGTTATTTACCACCCACGCCCAAGGCTCAATCCCTGCTCGTTGTAAATCGGCTTGTAGACTCAATGCCTCTTGTATTGGAGTGGGCTCTGCGAGCGTTACAATGATAACTTTGGTCAATGTACTATCTTGTAGTCGCATCATGGGCGTACTAAAACTTATCTGCTTAGTCTCCATTTTTCGAGCAACTTCTTTATGGTAGGCCCCCGTTGCATCAAGTAACAACAAGGTATGTCCAGTCGGCGCAGTATCCATGATCACAAATCGTTTGTTCGCCTCACTAATCACCTGTGAGAAAGCTTGGAATACGGCAATTTCTTCTGTGCAAGGTGAGCGTAAATCTTCTTCTAATAGCGCTTTACCTGCACTATCTAAATGCTTGCCTTTACTTAGCATTATTTTTTGGCGATAACGTGTTGTTTCAATTTCAGGATCAATGCGGGTTACTTCAAGGTTCTCTAATGTACCGTGCAATGTCGCGCTTAAATTTGCTGCCGGATCAGAGGTGGTGAGGTGGACGTTATGGCCACGTTTTGCAAGCTCACAAGCAAGCGCCGCTGCAATGGTTGTTTTGCCAACTCCGCCTTTACCCATCAGCATGATCAAACCATGATCGAGTTTATCGAGTTCATCGATTAAACATACGAGTGAGTGGTGCGCTTCGTTATCAATAATAATAGGGGCTGATTGCACTTTTTCAGTTTCTTTTTTTGTGTTTTTAATGTCATGTTCAAAGCTTAAATCCACTGAGGTCGCTATTAACTTACGCAAAGCATCTAAACTGACAAGGCTATTGCTGAGCAGTGTTAGTTTATCTAAGTGTAAATTTTTTAAGGTAGCTGGCATCATCAATAATGCTTGTTGTTCTTGTTCATAAATAGCGTTTGCCAGAGCATCCTCTTTTATGTCTTGTTGTGGATAGAGGCCATTTATCACCAAAAATTGATCTTTTAAACCAATATGGCTTAGTTCAATATGAGTACGTGCCACTTCATCTAAGGTTGATGCCTGTGCGCGCGCCACTAAGATTAAACGTGTTTGCTCAGGATCTGATAACGCGTCTACGGCTTGTGCGTATGTTTTGCGTTGTTTATCTAAACCGGCTAAAGGCCCTAAGCAAGATGCATCCCCTAGGCCTTGCTCTAAAAATTCATTCCATGCACCGGGGAGTTGTAATAAACGAATAGTATGGCCTGTTGGCGCAGTATCAAAAATAATATATTGGTACGTTTGACGTAAAGCCGGATCGGTGAGTAGTGCAGTAAATTCATCAAAAGCAGCTATTTCAGTGGTGCAAGCCCCCGATAATTGCTCTTCAATACTGTTTAATACCGCGTCTGGTAATTTTCCTCGCACCGGAGACAGGATTTTTTCGCGGTAAGCCTTTGCTGCCGCTTGTGGATCTATCTCTAAAGCACTGAGCCCTTTAACTGACTCAATATTGGTAATATGCTCACCAATTTTGGTGTTAAAAACTTGCGCTATATTCGAGGCCGGATCGGTACTCACTAATAAAACATTGTGTCCCTGTTCAGCTAAAAACAGTGCACTCGAACACGCAATAGAGGTTTTACCTACACCACCTTTACCCGTAAAAAAAAGAAAAGGGGGCGGATCAGTTAAGAACTTTTGCATATTGTTATCCTTTAAACGTGTATTTACTGATTTTTTAAGCGTTGCTACGCGCCACAACAACTCGATTTCACAGGGCTAATAACCTCACTACTTGAGCAGGTTAAAGCGCACCAAGATGCTAGCTCTTGGCGGGTTGGGTAGCGGCCCTTTAAGACAATCTCAGTATTAACTAAAAGTACGGGTAAGCCCTCTACGCCGTGTTTCTCAAGAAAAGAAGAGACGTTAGAGGTTTGCGCAAAATCCAGCGCTTGTTGCGCTAAATTAAAGCGCTCAAGCGTAATATTTTGAGTGCTCAGCCATTTTACATCGGCGGAAAAAGCCAGTAATAAAGGGTCAATATCTGCGCCACATATTCCACTAGAGCAACACATGGAAGGTTCAAAAATTTGTATTGATAACATATTTATATTTTCCTATTGGTGAGTAGATTACGCAATATCTGACGTTTTGAGATAATAATGTTTTTTAAATCTTAAGGTAAGGTTAACCAACGCAATCAAGACAGGTACTTCAACTAAAGGGCCAATAACACCGGCAAAAGCTTCGGGTGAATTAATACCGAAAACAGCGATAGAAACGGCAATGGCAAGTTCAAAATTATTAC
The DNA here is from genome assembly GCF_000153405.2 of Psychromonas sp. CNPT3. NCBI lineage: Bacteria > Pseudomonadati > Pseudomonadota > Gammaproteobacteria > Alteromonadales > Psychromonadaceae > Psychromonas > Psychromonas sp. CNPT3. The sequence goes on along the minus strand of NC_020802.1, from coordinate 1,815,403 downwards.
CGGTTGCGGTGTAAGCGATAGAGGCGCTTTTATCAAAAGGCACACCCATTTTCTTGGCACTAAAAAAGCTAATTAAATACATTAAGAAAAAGTAGATAGTTAAGGGGATCGCAACCAAAATCACTTGCATCGGCAGGTCAATGATCATTTCACCTTTAAGGCTAAACATTAAAATAATAGTAGCCAGTAATGCGATAAGAGTAAGGGGTGAAATGGCAGGAATATAAGTGTCGTTGTACCACTGCTCACCTTTTTTGGCGACTAAAATCTTACGGCTTAAAAAACCTGCAAGAAAAGGGATCCCTAAGTAAATTAATACACTTTGAGCGATATCGATTATCGAAATATCAATAAGTTGCCCAGTAACACCAAAATAGGGTGGCAAGACACTAATAAATAACCATGCTAGAAAACTGTAAGTGAATATTTGAAATATACTATTTAATGCAACTAATGCAGCTGCATATTCCTTATTGCCTCCTCCAATATCATTCCACACCAGCACCATCGCAATACAACGCGCGAGTCCAATTAAGATCACACCCGTCATTAAATGTGGGTGATCGCCTAAAAAGAGAATAGCCAAACCAAACATCAAAATGGGCCCAACCAGCCAGTTCATGATGAGTGATAGACTGATTGCTTTTTTATCACTAAATACTTTACGCATTAAAGCGTAATTCACTTTAGCAAGTGGCGGGTACATCATGATAATAAGGCCGATGGCGAGAGGTATATTGGTACTGCCTACGGAAAGCGTTGTATTTAACGAGGCGATACGATCAGGAAATGTAAAGCCTAACAAGACGCCTATGGCCATGGCTAAAAAAATCCATAGGGTTAAAAAACGATCTAAAAAACCTAATTTAGGGGGGCTTTGCTCGGTGCTCATGTGTAACCTCTTTTTATCTACCGTCTATCGCCGATAAACGATTAATGTAAGTAAAAAATAAGAGCATGTGTGTATCACGCGTTAAATGCGTAATACCATCAAGCTCTCTCTTAAAATTAATTCAATATGTTAGAAAATAAAGACTGATAAGTATCGATAGTTTCTTTATTAATTCGGTAGCAAACTTTAGGTGGCATCGGCTCTGCACTAATAAAATTAGCGTTTTTCAATATACGTAAATGCTCTGACACGGTAGATTGCGCTAAGCCTAAATCAGTCACAAAATCACTGTTTAAACAGCCTCCTAACTTATCTAATTTTAGCAATATTCTTAAGATCCGAATACGTGCTGGATGCGCAAGTGCTTTTGATAATAGCGCCAAGTTTTTTTCATCATCGATCTCTTTCTCTGTCGATGAAAACACGAGATCATCGGTAGTGGCGCAGGGTGTCTTAGACATTTTTATCCTTAAATATTAAAATAAGCGCTGAGAGTGCGTCCATGTATAACTCATAAACGGGGTTGTGACTCACATCTGCGTATTTTTGATATTAGTTAATCGTTAAAACACGATTAGTATAGGCGCAGTATTGTATAATGGCTAGCGGTTTATTTACCTGACGACTCCTTTTTCAATTTCATTTTCTACTTCAAATTATCCCTAAAATAGATGAAAAATCCTTAATAAGGATTAAAATTATATTGTAACTGGCTGGTGGACTGCTTTTTTACATCTCTAATAATGTGAGAAAGTATGATGTTATTCTTCATATCATTCAAAGATCACAGTATAAAAGTGACACTTTGACTTGAGTGCTTGGCTAAAATTCGTTATTTTAAGCGTAGGCCACGCAATGCAGATGATGGCTAAACATAAGGATTAAAAAGAAAATGAGAACGATTGCTAATTTAATTTGGTTTCTTTTAGGTGGCGTTATAATGGGGCTGGCATGGTGGTTTTTTGGACTGTTAGCCTTTATCAGTATTGTGGGGATCCCTTGGGGACGTAGCTGTTTTGTGATCGCAAATTTTTCATTTTTCCCCTTTGGAAAAGAGGCCATTTCTCGTGACGAATTAACACTTAATGAAGACGTTGGTACAGGAAACTTTGGCATGTTAGGTAATGTTTTATGGTTTATTTTTGCAGGATTTTGGCTTGCCATTGGGCATCTTTTTTCTGCGGTTGCTTGTTTTGTCACTATCATCGGAATTCCTTTTGCGTTACAACATTTAAAGCTGGCTGGTATTTCAATTGCGCCGATAGGCAAAACGATTGTTAGCAAAGAAGTGGCAGCTGCCGCCCGTTATGGCAATGCACACATAAAAGTACAAAAATTAAGATCTGAAAAATAACGAGGTTTAAACCTTAAAAGTACACTCAAATTTTATACTAAGGAGGGGATATGGCAGTTGATATCGATACGAAAGGCGCCGCGGTAAAGTTTCCTCCACCTTTAATTTTTATTGGTTTTTTAGTGTTAAGTGAAGCGCTTGAACTTGTCTATCCGGCTCCCTTTCAGAGTACTTTGGTGATGAAGGGGCTCGCGCTTATTCTTATTTTTATCAGCCTTGCTGCTATGCTTAATGTGGTCTTTGCCTTACGCACCGCCAAAACAAGTATTGAGCCATGGAAACCAACATCTACCTTGTTAACACACGGAATATTTTCATATTCTCGAAATCCCATCTATGTTGCATTTTGTTTTATCTGTATTGCTATAGGCTTGATACTTGGCAGTTTTTGGATATTACTCAGTGTGTTACCTGCCAGTCTCGTGCTCTATTTTTTGGTTATAAAAAAAGAAGAAAAGTACTTAGAATCAAAATTTTCAGCGCAATATATCACCTATAAAAAAACAGTAAGACGCTGGTTATGATGCGTGTCCCAGGCCCTTAGTGGCTAGCGTTTTAGACCTTAAAAAAGGTTGATTTATATTATCAGTGCTATTTCTTATTTTGAATAAAATGGGTTTTATTTTTGTATTTTCATAAAATAAATGTAAAAAGAGGGTTGACATCAAAGCCTTATCAGGTTAAAAATTAAGCACGATATAAAATCAAACCAATACAACGCATTGATAATTCATTTATAAAGAGCATAAAAATAAACCATGAATATAAAAAGTATATTACTCAACCTCCTCATACTCTCACTCGCGAAAATCGCGCGGAGAAGGTTGTGATGTGTATTAAATAAATGCCCAAAACTCACAAACCCCGCGCAATAGTCGCGGGGTTTTTGTTTTTTAGGCGTAAAAAAATCGTTCAAAGGAGAAATAAGATGTCTGAAAAAGTAATTATTTTTGATACAACGTTACGTGATGGAGAGCAAGCTTTAGTCGCCAGTTTAACGGTAAAAGAAAAGTTACAAATCGCATTGGCTCTCGAACGTTTAGGTGTTGATATCATGGAAGTCGGATTTCCTATTTCGTCACCAGGTGACTTTAAATCGGTGCAGACCATTGCACGTACCATTAAAAATAGTCGCGTTTGCGCATTATCACGTGCGCTGACTAAAGATATCGATGCGGCAGCGCAGGCGCTATCAGCAGCTGAGCAGTTTCGTATTCATACCTTTATTTCAACCTCAAGCATTCATGTTGAGCACAAATTAAAGCGTTCTTTTGATCAGGTTCTCGAGATGGCGGTGGGCGCGATCAAATATGCGCGTAACTTTACGGACGATGTTGAATTTTCTTGTGAGGATGCAGGGCGTACGCCGCTTGATAATTTATGTCGTATGGTCGAAGCTGCTATTTTAGCGGGGGCACGTACTATCAATATCCCGGATACCGTCGGTTATAGCATGCCTGATGAATTTGGATCTATCATAGAGCAATTATTTTTGCGGGTTCCCAACATAGATCAAGCCATTATCTCGGTGCATTGTCATGATGATCTGGGTCTTTCTGTTGCCAATTCATTGGCGGCGATAACGCAAGGTGCCCGACAAGTTGAATGCACGATGAACGGTATCGGTGAGCGTGCGGGTAACTGCTCGTTAGAAGAGATCGCGATGATTTTATCGACAAGAAAAGAGGCGTTGGGCTTTAAAACCGGCATTAATGCCCAAGAAATACAGCGAACGTCGCATTTAGTCAGCCAATTATGCAATATGCCAGTTCAAGCGAATAAAGCCATTGTGGGTGCGAACGCCTTTATTCATTCATCAGGGATCCACCAAGACGGCATGCTTAAGTCGCAAAATACCTATGAAATCATGACCCCTGAGAGCATTGGTTTAAAACGTAACAATATGAATATGACCTCGCGATCGGGTCGGCATGTGATCAAATTTAGAATGCAGGAGATGGGCTACACCGAGCAAGATTATGATATGGATTGTTTGTATGCTGATTTCCTTAAATTAGCGGATAAAAAAGGGCGCGTTTTTGATTATGATCTTGAGGCTTTGATTTTTATCGAGGCGCAAAGTGATGCCTCTCAGCATTATAAATTACAAGGTTTAGCAGTGCATTCAGATTCGACACAAGGCAGTGCCACTGCAACGGTCAAAATCAAGATAGATGGATGCGTGATGACGGAAGCTGCAACGGGTAATGGACCGGTTGATGCAACCTATAACGCGATTGCCCGGGCGAGTGGATGTGTTGTAAAAATATCGCGTTATCAGTTAAGCGCTAAAGGTGAGGGGCAAGATGCCTTGGGACAAGTCGATATTGAAGCGCAGTATCAGGGGCAAAATTTTCATGGTGTGGGTTTAGCAACTGATGTGGTTGAAGCCTCGGCTTTAGCGTTATTACATGTCATGAATTTGATTGATAGAGCCGATAAAGTGGCTGATGTGAAAGAAAAAAGAGATCAAGATCGTGGCGTAATAGGGGCGTGATCAGGGCGCCATTTTAATTAAAATATCAGGGGTAAGGCAAGTATGAGTTATAAAATAGCAGTACTAGCAGGAGATGGTATCGGTCCTGAAGTGATGAGAGAGGCGCGTAAAGTATTAACCGCGATAGAAAAACGTTTTGCATTAGATATTCAATATCATGAATATGCGGTAGGTGGCGCAGCGATTGATACGCAAGGTTGCCCATTACCCAAAACAACATTACAGGGCTGCGAGGCCGCTGATGCTATTTTATTTGGCTCAGTGGGTGGCCCAAAATGGGCAAATTTAGCGCCTAATGACCAGCCTGAGCGCGGCGCTTTATTGCCACTACGTGCACACTTTACGCTTTTTTGTAATATGCGACCCGCGACATTACATCGAGATCTCATTCATTTATCGCCCCTTAAAGACAGTATCGTTAGCAATGGTTTTGATATTCTTTGTGTGCGCGAACTCACCGGTGGGATCTATTTCGGTTTACCTAAAGGGCGTTATGGCGAAGCTGAAAATACCTACGCGGTGGATACGATGAAATACAGTAAAAAAGAGATCCGACGTATTGCCAAAATAGCATTTGAAGTGGCGCAGAAACGCCGTAAAAAAGTAACGTCTGTTGATAAAGCGAATGTATTAGCGTGTAGCGTTTTATGGCGAGAAGTGGTGATCGAAGTCGCACAAGATTATCCCGATGTCACGTTAGAGCATATCTATATTGATAATGCCAGTATGCAGTTGTTACGTAGACCGACAGAGTTTGATGTCATGCTGTGCTCTAATTTATTTGGCGATATTATTTCAGATGAAATTGCCATGTTAACGGGCTCAATGGGGCTATTGGCGTCGATAAGTTTAAATAGCCAGGGTTTTGGATTATATGAGCCTGCGGGGGGCAGTGCGCCTGATATTGCGGGCAAAGGCATTGCAAATCCGATAGCGCAGATATTATCGGCAGCCCTTTTACTGCGCCATAGTTTACATCTTGATGAGGCCGCCTCAGTGATTGAGTCGGCGGTGAGTCAAGCCTTGAGCGAGGGGTATTTAAGCCAAGAGTTGTTATCTAAAGATGCGCAGGCCAAGGCTAAAACAACGGCGCAGATAGGCTCTCGTATTGCCAACATCATTGCCCAGTAAATGCGTCCATAAACAATGGCTATCACGGCAAGTTTTAACAAAATATTATTTCAGAGGAGCACAAGTAATGCCTAAAACGCTATATGACAAAGTCTGGAACTCGCATGTTTTACTGGCGAAAGAGGGTAAAGTGCCTCTCCTTTATGTGGACAGACACCTTATTCATGAAGTGACGTCGCCACAAGCTTTTAGTGGGATGCGCATCGCGCAGCGTCAATTTCATGCACCTAAAAAAGCTTTTGCAACCATGGATCATAATATTTCGACCAAGAGTGCAAGCTTAGATGCATTAAGCCCAATGGCGAAAATTCAGGTACAGACGCTAGTACAAAACTGTAAAGAATTTTCAATTCGGCTTTATGACATACACCATAAAAACCAAGGTATCGTGCATGTTATTGGCCCAGAGCTAGGCATAACGTTACCGGGCAACGTGATTGTTTGTGGCGACTCACATACCGCAACGCACGGCGCTTTTGGCGCGTTAGCATTTGGCATCGGCACCTCTGATGTTGAGCATGTTATGGCCACACAAACCTTACGTCAAAGCAAAGCTAAAAGCATGAAAATTGAAGTGCGAGGGCAAGTGGCTAAGGGTATTTGTGCGAAAGACATTGTGCTGGCAATCATTGGTAAACTGGGGATGGATGGTGGGACGGGTTACGTTTTAGAATTTTGTGGCGAGGCCATTGCCGCTTTGAGCATGGAAGGTCGCATGACGGTTTGTAATATGGCGATTGAAATGGGCGCTAAAGCGGGGATGATAGCCCCTGATGCGACTACTATCGAATATATTAAAGGACGAGAGTTTGCACCAAAAGGTGAGGATTGGCAGGCTGCATTATTGGACTGGGCAGAGCTTAAAACCGATGCGGGCGCTATTTTTGATGCGACGCTCACTCTTGATGGGGCTGATATTGCGCCTCAATTAACATGGGGGACGCATCCTGGGCAAGTATTAGCCATTGATGAGCCGGTGCCAGATCCAATGCTCGAAAAAGATAAAACAGAAAGAGCCAGTATGCAAAAAGCATTACGTTATGTGAACCTTCAAGCGGGCATGTTAATGACTGATGTGAAAATTAACCGTGTGTTTATTGGCTCATGTACGAACTCTCGAATTGAAGATTTACGCGCGGCTGCCGCCCAAATAAAGGGGCGAAAAATAGCCCCAGGCGTAGTGGCTATTGTGGTGCCGGGCTCTGTTTCTGTTAAATCTCAAGCGGAGCGCGAGGGTTTACAACATTTATTTATTGAAGCGGGTTTTGAGTGGCGCCTACCGGGGTGCTCAATGTGTCTAGCGATGAACGATGATAAATTAAAGGCAGGCGATCGCTGCGCCTCTACCAGTAATCGCAATTTTGAGGGGCGTCAGGGCCGTGGCAGTATTACCCATTTAGTGAGTCCCGCGATGGCGGTGGGCGCTGCGATTTCAGGGCATTTTGTGGATATTAGAAACGCATATTAGGAGTTAAAATAATGAATGTATTTACGGAGCACAAGGGCATTGGCGTACTCATTGACAGTATTAATGTTGATACGGATCAGATCATTCCTAAGCAATTTCTATGTAAAGTCGATAAGTCGGGTTTTGGTGTACACCTCTTTCATGATTGGCGTTATCTTGATGATGCAGGTAAGCAACTGAACCCTCAATTTAGTCTTAATTATCCGCGCTATCAAAATGCTTCTATTTTACTGAGCAAAGAAAACTTTGGTTGTGGCTCGAGCCGTGAGCATGCGCCTTGGGCGCTAATGGATTTTGGTTTTAAGGTGATCATTGCGGTGAGTTTTGCGGACATTTTTTATGCTAATGCACTTAATAATGGCTTATTGTTGGTACGCTTAAGCCCGGCAGAGGTGCAAAAACTGATGGATGAAGTGCAGGCGCAAGAGGGCGCTCAGATATCGGTAGATTTACAGGCGTTAACGGTAACATCGCCACAAGGCAGCGTTTTTGATTTTGATATTAGTAGCGCCAATAGACATGATTTATTAAATGGGCTCGATATGATCGATGTGACGCTTACTGACAAAGACGCTATTTTAGAGTATGAGCGCAGTATCCCGAACTGGCGCGCCTAAATATAAAGTGCACCTGTATTATTGTGAGCGCTGATTTTTCATATTAGCGCTCACAAGTGCTCTATTTAGAATATATTTTTTTGAAAAAAGCGTTCAGGATTGGATCCTCTAAGCGATTTTTTTTACAACAGCAACCTAATTCAAAAGGCACAATGGGGATAGCGGACTCAACAATTTGAATGCGATCGCGTATCGGGCTGTTATTGAGCACTACATCCGGCGTAATACTAACCCCACAGCCAAGCGCGACCATAGAGGCGATAGCCTCTTGTCCGGATACTTGCGCATAAATATTAGGCGTAATGCCTTGCTGCTTGAACCAACGCAGACAGCGATCGCGTCCGGGGCCATGCTCGGGAATAATAAAAGGCACTTTCTCCCACGGAATAGGATCAAGACGCAATAAATCTTGTACTTGGCCTTTGATGGTCGGCGCAATGACATGCAAGCTAATATTATCAATTTTCGAAAAGTGTAAATTGTTAGGAAAATTATCTGGCAAGGCAGCTATCGCAATATCCGCATGATTTGTTTTTACTTCATTTACGGCATTATCTGGATCGCCAGTACTTAATATTATTTCGATCAGCGGTTGCTCGTCTCTAAAACGATCTAGCAATTCGGGTAAATGACTGTATGCAGCGGTGACCGAGCAGTAGATAGTTAATTTGCCTTTAAGTAACGCTTGCGAGGGATCTATTTTGTTTTTTAAGGTGATCCAGTTATCGAGTGTTTGCTTCGCAAAATGGCGGTATTCAATGCCTGCATAGGTTAGTGCGACACTGCGATTATCACGTTGTAATAATTTAACCCCCACTTCAGACTCTAATCTTTGCATCGCACGACTCAATGTGGAAGGACTGACATGCATAGCCTGTGCTGTTTTGGAAAAATGTAGGCTCTTAGCCAGATGTAAATACATGTGTAGCGTTTTAATATCCATAAATCACCCTACTCGTAATGCACACTCGGTGCAGTGTTGCATAAATTGCAACATAGTCTTTTAAATATATCATTTTAAGCAATCACTATCATGCGCTATAGTCAATTTACGGATTTTGGGTCGTTTAAACGTGCCATTCCACTACATAAACTTTAATCAAGGGGCTACATAAATGCGTAATTATTTTAATTCTTTAAACTTACGTCAACAACTTACACAGTTAGCACAGTGTCGTTTTATGCACAGTGATGAGTTTAGTGGCACCTGCGATCTCATAAAAGATTGGAACATTGTTATTTTGGGGTGTGGATCGCAAGGTCTGAATCAAGGCCTTAATATGCGAGATTCAGGTCTAAATATCTCTTATGCATTACGCCCTGAGGCGATTTCTGAAAAACGCGCGTCATATTTAAGTGCAAAAAGCCATGGATTTTGTGTCGATAGTATTGAAAACCTCGTGCCAAAAGCCGATATGGTACTTAATTTAACACCCGATAAACAACATACTCATGTACTTAATCAGATCATGCGCTTAATGAAACAGGGTGCTACATTATCTTATTCACATGGTTTTAATATCGTCGAAGAGGGAATGCAAGTCCGTCCTGATATTACGGTGATCATGGTTGCGCCTAAATGTCCGGGGACGGAAGTACGAGAAGAATATAAACGCGGATTTGGTGTGCCCACTTTGATTGCGGTGCATCCTGAGAATGATCCCAAGCAACAAGGCTTTGATGTTGCAAAAGCCTATGCGTGTGCAACCGGTGGACACCGAGCGGGCGTATTACATTCGTCTTTTATCGCAGAAGTAAAATCTGATCTGATGGGAGAGCAAACTATCCTTTGTGGCATGTTGCAGACAGGCGCTATCCTTGGTTATGAAAAAATGATCGCGCAAGGTGTTGAGCCAAATTATGCCTCTAAATTAATCCAACAAGGTTGGGAAAGTATCAGTGAAGCCCTTAAACATGGAGGGATCACACATATGATGGATCGCTTATCTAACCCAGATAAGATCAAAGCTTATGACATGGCGCAAGAGCTAAAAGAGATCCTGAGACCGTTATTTGAAAAACATATGGACGATATTATCAGTGGTGAATTTTCAAAGAATATGATGCTGGATTGGAAAAATGATGATGTTAATTTATTAAAATGGCGAGAGGACACTAAGCAAAGCGCGTTTGAAAAAGCACCGCAGAGTGATGCACTTATCGACGAACAAGAATATTTTGACCAAGGTGTTTTTCTGGTTGCTATGCTTAAAGCAGGGGTTGAACTTGCTTTTGATACGATGCTACTTGCGGGGATCGGTGAGGCATCTGCCTATTACGAATCACTGCATGAGACGCCACTGATTGCTAATACGATTGCTCGAAAACGCCTTTATGAAATGAATAAAGTGATTTCAGATACGGCTGAATATGGCTGTTATTTGTTTAATCATGCAGCTCTGCCATTACTTTCTCCCTACGTTAAGGCTTTGCCTAAACAGGTACTCGGAGGCGCATCAACGACGGGCAGTAATGCCGTTGATAATCTACGTCTTATTGAAGTAAATCGACTTATTCGCAGTAGTAAAGTTGAAAAAATTGGTGCTGAATTACGTTTCCATATGCGCGCCATGAAAGCAATTGTTGAATAACGATCAAGTTAATAAGTTAGTGCCTTTTTTATTGTCTTTGTTGTTTTGTTGTGTTATTAATTAAGCACTATGTATATTAATCCACCTTATTTTGAATGCAATTAGCATATTAGGAACTTATTAACGATGTTACATTTTGTCCTCCTCCTCATAATAATTATTAGCGTGGTGATCATTGGATCACAGCGGGGGGACGCACGCATCGAGAAGACAAAATAAGGTCTTCTAAGATAAAAAAAACCCCCGCTCCGCAAGGAACGGGGGTTTTTTTTGTTTAAATCCATTGGGAATGGGTATTTATACCAAAGGAACTAAAAAGGTTAGCCGTCTTGCTGGTTGAAATTATCCCTACCTGCGTTGTGAGTTTTGAAGTGAGAACAACACTCTCCTACAACCCACGCATTGCTAGTGTTAATTTTTTCTGCGCAATACATGAAAACTTAATTAATTCCTTTGGTATTAAAAGTCTTTCCCTTAAATCGCCATGATGATTTAACTGATAGTGAGAAAGACGATGAAAAATAGACAACAAGAACAAGGAAAGCAAAAAAATCAAAGGATGATGCGCGGTGCGGATGCGGTGATCCAAGTGTTAATGGATCATGGCGTTCATCAAATTTTTGGTTACCCTGGTGGTGCTATTATGCCGATTTATGATGCGCTTTATGACTCACCCATTGAGCATCTGATGGCGCGCCATGAGCAAGGTGCCGCTTTTGCAGCTTTAGGTTATGCGCGTGCGAGTACTAAAACCGGTGTCTGTTTTGCAACTTCAGGGCCCGGTGCAACTAATTTGATCACCGCCTTAGCTGATGCGGCGCTTGACTCTGTGCCAATGGTTGCTATTACGGGGCAAGTTTTAAGTGAACTGATTGGTAAAGATTCATTTCAAGAAATTGATATTTTAGGTATGTCACTCTCGTGTACTAAGCACAGTTTTATGGTGACGGATATTGACGATCTTGTGCCTATTTTATATAAAGCCTTTGCCATTGCAGCATCGGGTCGTCCGGGTCCTGTGCTGGTGGATATCCCTAAAGATCTGCAAATGATGATGATGAATTATCAAGTGCCAAAGGCCGCGCCAGCACCGCCCGTTTCTTTTGAACAAGCCAACATTGAGGCCGCTCGCAGCCTCCTTAAAAAATCAAAAAAACCGATGCTTTATGTCGGTGGTGGTGTGGGAATGGCGAAAGCGGTCTCTGCATTACGTGAATTTATTGATATCACGGCTATTGCATCGGTTGCCACGCTTAAAGGTTTAGGCGCGATCGATAAAGACAGTGCCGGTTATTTGGGCATGCTGGGTATGCACGGCACTAAAGCTGCTAACTTGGCGGTACATGAATGCGACCTATTAATTGTTGTCGGTGCCCGTTTTGATGATCGTGTTACGGGCCGTCTAGATAGTTTTGCAGCTAAGGCTAAAGTCATTCACTTAGATATCGATACGGCAGAGTTTGGGAAATTACGGCGCGCCGATGTGTCTCTTTCAGGGGATTTACGCACTGTGTTGCCTGCACTGCAAATGCCTTTAGAGTTGCAACCTTGGTGCGAGCAAATTAAACAACTAAAGCATGATCATCAATTTAATTATGAGCGCAAAGGTGATCTTATTTTTGCACCCTCTATGCTTAAACGCTTAGCCGAAAAATTACCGAAGGATAATGTGGTTTGTTGCGACGTAGGCCAACATCAAATGTGGGTGGCACAGCATATGTCTTTTAGTAAGCCAGAAAATCATTTGTCGAGTGCAGGTCTGGGTACGATGGGTTTTGGCTTGCCGGCGGCGATTGGCGCTAAGGTATCTCGTCCTGATGCAATGGTGGTTGCGGTGTCGGGAGATGGCTCTTTTATGATGAATGTGCAGGAGCTTTGCACCATTAAACGTGGCCAGTTAGCGGTTAAAATTTTGCTTATGGATAATCAAAAACTGGGTATGGTCAAACAATGGCAGCAGCTCTTTTTTAAACAGCGTTACAGCGAAACAGATCTTTCAGACAATCCAGACTTTGTCACATTAGCGTCGGCATTTGATATCCCCGGGCGCACCATCCATCACCATGATGAGGTTGAACAAGGTTTAGATGACTTACTAAATAGTAAAGGGCCGTACCTATTACATGTGCGTATTGATAATGCGCACAATGTCTGGCCTTTAGTGCCGCCTGGGGCTGCCAATAAAGACATGATTGAAGAAGTAACAAGTTGATTTGTTTAGATAAATAAGAGATAAAAAGGAAGATGAATATGGGTTATCAATTAAATTTAACGTTAGAGCAACGACCTGAAGTGTTAGAGAGAGTCTTAAGAGTGGTCCGCCATCGTGGTTTTAAAGTGACCCAAATGAAAATGCAATGTGAGGATAATAACGTCGCGTATATTGATTTACATGTAGAAAGTGAGCGCGCCATTGAACTTTTAACGCACCAATTAGAGAAGTTAATTGATGTTATTACGTGTCGAATTGAGTCTCAGGGCTCACGTCTTAGTCTTGTTAATAAATAAAAGAGCGTTGTGATGTTCGCCGTGATAACGGATGTGCGTTACAAAGTTAATATATTGAATAAAAATGCCAAGGCAAAGTCGCCTTAGCCTTTACCCGTAAAATTAAGGTTTAAAGTAAAAGTATGATGCTTTAATACCGTTTAAAAGGATATTTTAATGCCCAAATTACGTTCAGCAACTAGTACAGAAGGCCGAAACATGGCAGGCGCGCGTGCATTGTGGCGCGCCACTGGCGTCAAAGATAATGATTTTGGAAAACCTATTATTGCCATTGCGAATTCATTTACCCAATTTGTTCCTGGGCATGTACATCTTAAAAACATGGGTGATTTAGTGGCGGGTGCGATTGCTGAGGCGGGCGGTATCTCTAAAGAATTTAATACCATTGCGGTTGATGACGGCATTGCGATGGGCCATTCAGGTATGCTTTATAGTTTACCTTCACGTGACCTGATTGCTGATAGTGTTGAATATATGGTAAATGCACATTGTGCGGATGCTTTAGTGTGTATTTCAAATTGTGACAAGATCACGCCGGGGATGTTGATGGCGGCATTACGCCTTAATATTCCGGTTGTTTTTGTCTCAGGTGGCCCGATGGAAGCGGGTAAAACCAAGCTTTCAGATAAAATTATTAAGTTAGATTTGGTCGATGCCATGGTGGCGGGCGCAGACGACAGGATCTCCGACGCTGACAGTGCACAAATTGAGCGCAGTGCTTGCCCAACGTGTGGCTCTTGCTCTGGTATGTTTACCGCTAACTCCATGAACTGTCTAACGGAAGTCTTAGGGTTATCACTACCCGGTAATGGCACTATGCTTGCAACGCACGCAGACAGACGCGCTCTTTTCTTAGAAGCGGGAAAGTGCATTGTGGCATTAACGAAACGTTATTATGACGATGACGATGAGTCTGTTTTACCGCGTAATATTGCCAATTTTAAAGCCTTTGAAAACGCCATGACACTTGATATTGCGATGGGAGGCTCAAGTAATACGGTGCTGCATTTATTAGCTGCTGCCCAAGAAGCGCATATTGATTTTAACATGGATGATATTGATAGAATTTCACGCTTAGTGCCTCATTTGTGCAAAGTTGCCCCCTCTACACCTAAATATCATATGGAAGATGTGCACCGCGCAGGTGGGGTAATGGGTATTTTAGGCGAATTGGACAGAGCCGGCCTTATTCATAATGACGCTAATCATGTGGCGGGCAGTAGTTTAAAAGCGGTATTAGAGAAATGGGATATTGTGCAAACTAAAGAGGCGAGTGTGCGTGATTTTTACCGCGCAGGTCCGGGAGGTATTCCAACTCAGCAAGCTTTTAGTCAGGATAGTCGCTGGGATAGTGTGGATGATGACAGGCAGAATGGCTGTATTCGTAAACGTGAATTTGCGTTTAGCCAAGAAGGCGGACTTGCCGTGCTGGCGGGTAATATTGCGCCAAAGGGCTGTATTGTTAAAACGGCGGGGGTCGATGAAGAAGAGCATCAATTTACCGGTACGGCGCGCGTGTTTGAGAGCCAAGATGATGCAGTGAGCGCCATCTTAGCGGGAAAAGTGATTGCGGGTGATGTGGTTGTCATTCGTTATGAAGGCCCCAAAGGTGGCCCCGGCATGCAAGAAATGTTGTATCCCACCAGTTATTTAAAATCACGTGGGTTAGGTAAATCATGTGCCTTAATAACCGACGGACGATTTTCGGGTGGAACCTCGGGCTTATCGATTGGGCATATTTCTCCAGAGGCTGCAGCGGGCGGTAATATTGCCTTGATTGAGACGGGTGATGTTATCAAAATTGATATTCCTGCACGCAGTATTCACCTTGATATTAGTGATGAAGAGCTCAAGTTACGCCATAAAAATATGCTAGCGCGCGGTAAACTTGCTTGGAAACCCGTTTCGAGAAAACGTATTGTGCCACTCGCGCTTAAAGCTTACGCTTTGCTGGTGACCAGTGCAGATAAAGGGGCGGTTCGTGACGCTTCAATGTTGGAGGATTAATATGTTAGACGTACCCTTTAGAGAAACACCAAAAACAGCACAACATTATGATCTTGCGAATTATTATCTTCAGAAAATTTTATTGTCACGTGTTTATGATGTGGTGAATGTGACGCCGTTGTCGTGTTTAAATAAGTTGTCAGCCCGCTTAGGGTGTCAGGTTTATTTAAAGCGTGAAGATTTACAACCCGTGCACTCTTTTAAAATTCGTGGTGCTTATAATAAAATCGCAGAACTAACAGCTGAAGAAGCTTTGCGCGGCGTTGTTTGCGCATCGGCGGGAAACCATGCGCAAGGCGTGGCGATGTCTGCCAGTGCGCTAGGCATGACCGCGGTTATTGTGATGCCAGTAACAACACCTGCTATCAAAGTAGAGGCGGTGCAACGTTTGGGTGCTGAGGTTATTTTACATGGAGATGTCTTTGAGACCGCTAATGCGTATGCGCAGCAAATTGCAAAGCAGCAAGGGCGCGTTTATGTTGCCCCTTTTGATGATGAGTCCGTGATCGCAGGTCAAGGTACGATGGCGCAAGAGATGCTACAGCAGCAACGTGATCTTGAGATTATTTTTGTGCCCGTTGGTGGGGGGGGATTAATTGCGGGGATCGCTGCTTTTTATAAAGCGGTGATGCCGAGTGTTAAAATTATTGGCGTAGAATCACAAGACTCTGCCTGTTTAAAAGAGGCATTAAAGGCGGATAAACGCGTGATATTAGAAAAAGTTGGTTTGTTTGCCGATGGCGTTGCGGTAAAACAAATTGGTGAAGAGCCTTTTCGTCTGGCTCGACAATATGTAGATGCGGTGATCACGGTGAATTCAGATGAAATCTGTGCCGCACTGAAAGATATTTTTGAAGATACTCGTGCGATAGCAGAGCCCTCTGGCGCACTTGCTCTCGCCGGCCTTAAAAAATATATGGGCAGCGTCGGAAAGGGCGAAAAGGTAGCCGCTATTTTAAGTGGGGCCAATGTGAATTTTCATACCCTACGCTATGTGTCTGAGCGCTGCGAGTTGGGAGAGCAAAAGGAGGCTATCCTTGCGGTTAAAATTGCAGAGAAACCCGGTGCTTTTTTACATTTTTGTGAATTATTAGAAAAGCGTGTGATCACGGAGTTTAATTATCGTTTTAGCAGTCGTCATTCGGCGATGGTGTTCGCGGGGATCCGCTTAACAGAGGGTGGTAGTGAGCTCTCTGATATCATCAGTACACTTGAAGACAATGCTTTTGTTGTACAAGATCTGTCTGCAGATGAAATGGCCAAATTACATGTTCGTTATATGGTGGGAGGGCATCCCTCGGAAAAAATCACAGAGCGTTTATTTAGCTTTGAGTTTCCTGAGCACCCCGGCGCGTTATTACATTTTTTGAAAACATTAAAGAGTAAGTGGAATATTAGTTTATTTCATTATCGTAATCACGGCGCTGCCTTTGGCCATGTTTTAGCGGGATTTGAAGTCCCGGAAGAAGATAACGTGGCTTTTCAGCAGTTTTTAGTTGAGCTTGGTTTTATGTATAAAGATGAAAGCAACAGTCCCGCTTATCAGTTCTTTTTAGCGGGTTAAGCCTCTACCGGGTATAACACCCATTTTAAGCCCTGCATGTCGTTTTGCGGGGTTTTTTATATTCTTTTTTACATATTAAATTTAGATCAATATTGTCATTAACAGACGAAAAGACTCACACAGATTTCTTCTGCTCAGACCTGTCGAATATATTTACAATAATCCCTAAAATTCTATATTGAAAAACATAAAACTTAATAAAAACAAGGTCTAAAAGAAAATGGCTTAGATAATGCAATGGGATAGTTACACACAAATACTTAAAAGGATAAATCATTATGAATAAATTTATATCAATCGTATTTATCTCATGCATCTGTCTAAGTGCTCAAGCCAGTATCATCAGTGTGAGCCAAGGAAGTTTTGTAGGGGCACATAGCGAAAGTTTTGAATCTTTTACTAACCAGACGCATTATACGAGTGAAAGCATATTAGGTGGTAATGCAACAATGAGCAGTGGTAATAACACGCATAGCGGTAATTACCTTATTAGCGATTCTGCTAATTGGAATATTTATGGTACGACTACCTCTTGGGTAGGTGCTATACCTCAAGATGGCAATCAATTTGCCGTACTTTTCGGCCTGGGGTTTATTAATATAGATTTTGGGTTTAATGCCAATTCTTTTGGTGGTTATTTTGCCGATTCGTACCTGTTTTTTGATACGCGATTTGATTTTTTTGATAGCAGTAATAATTTATTGCAATCATTTTCCATGGACTTACAGTCTGCAGCGGGTGAATTAAATTGGGTTGGATTTATGTCTGACAGTTATTTTAGCAGTGTTAAAATAACGGGTGTAGAGGTAGTGATGGACGCGCTTAAAGCGGGCAGTGTTACTACCGTGCCAGCGCCTATGACATGGTTATTTCTTGTCCTTGCTCTAGCGGGACTTGGATTCTCAAAAGTAAAAAAACAATTTTAATAAAATACTTATTAAAATGCAAAAAAGTCTGCTCTTATATAAGAGCAGGCTTTTTTTTGGAATGATGTCATAAGCAAGAGCGAGTGGGCGGATAAATATATGCAATGAAATGTCTGTGCGATGAGTGGCATTGCATGAACTCGTTGTATGTCCTCAGCTTGAGCGACTGGTCTGTAATAAGGTTGGTTGTAAGGGGAAATTTATGAGATATTGTCACAAAATTGGATAAATAGGAAAACCTAAATGGAACTTAAAAAACAACAACAAGCGCGTCTACTTGAGATTGATAAAAAAAGAAAATCAATCCGCTTTTTAGATATCCCTGCGATGCTCGTTATTGGCGTCGGCATCTTTGCAAAAATGGATAAAGCGCCACAATTATTACACCCGTTATTGGCAGATCCTGTGTGGATAAATAGCGCATTGGCGATTGCTTTAACATGTACGGCTATTTGTACTTTTATTTCTATCAAATTAGCACTTGAGAGTAACAAGTTAAAAAAGGCATTAAATATCTAACTCATACCCAAGAAACTAAAAAAGCGCTCTGTCTTACTTGTTGAAATTATCCCTACAGGCGTTGTGTGTTTTGACGGGAGAGCCGATCACGTGTCGCGAGTATGATGAGAGGCTATCTAGCACTCATCATTAATCATTAAGACCTAATGGCAAAGGCTCCCATATGCAAAAAATTAATATTCAGTATTATCAAACAAAAGAGATAAGCTTTATTTTAGGATCATTTTCAAATAAGCTTTGTTTAGTTGATTTTAAAGATAGAGAGCGTAGACAGGGCGTAGATTCTCGCTTGCAAAAAGGACTTAATGCGCAATTTGTTGAACAAGATAATATCCTGTTAAGAGAGACGCGATCCCAACTGGATGAGTACTTATGCGGGATGCGCCAGCAATTTGATCTGCCTTTTGTGATGGTGGGAACTGATTTTCAAAAGAGCGTCTGGCATGCACTGGCGAAGGTTAAATATGGGCAGACATCCTCCTATTTACAATTAGCAAAAGATATCGGTAACGAAAAAGCGGTGCGCGCGGTTGCTAATGCCAATGGGGCAAATGCAATGGCATTGATTATTCCCTGTCACCGGATTATTGGGAGTAATGGTACGCTGACAGGTTATGCTGGTGGCCTACCTTTAAAGGCGCGCTTACTAAAGTTAGAGCAAGGGGGTGCGGTTAGATAGCTCTTATACCAAAGAAACTAAAGAAGTGATCCGTTTGCTTGTTGAAATTATCTCTATCTGCGTTTTGAAGTGAGAACTTTCGTTATTTAAGTTTTTTTATGCCTCCTTTACTTCTACTTATATCTATTTTCCCTTTGTGATCGCCACGTATTAAAGTCGGTTTCAATTAATCAGCTATCTATGCAGGTTTGATCAGGTTATTCTAAAAAATCAGGTAAATTATTTAATTTTAATTCAAGAGTGAGAGCATATGCATCAAGCGTTTTGGCATGAAAAGTGGAAGAAGGGGCAAATTGGTTTTCATCAAAGTACCGTTAATCCACAATTAATAAAGCATATAGAGGCTTTATCTTTAGAAGAGAATGATCGCGTTTTTGTGCCTCTGTGTGGTAAAACGTTAGATATCGCATGGCTTCTTGAACAAGGCTACCGCGTGGTTGGGGCTGAATTAGTCGAGCAGGCTGTTGTGCAATTATTTGCAAGCTTAAGGGTGACGCCAGTGGTGATAAATTTAGGTGAGATAAAGCACTATCAAGGGCATAATATCGATATATTTGTGGGTGATATATTTACCTTGTCAGCAAAGCAATTAGGCTCTGTCGATGCGATTTATGATCGCGCCGCTTTTGTTGCATTACCCGATCCTATGCGCCGTAAATATACCCAGCACGTCGCGCAGATAAGCCAAGGCGCCAAGCAACTATTAATTACATTTGAATACGACCAAACATTGCTTTGTGGGCCTCCGTTTGCATGCCCAAAAGCGCAAATAAAACAATACTATGAAGCTAATTATGTCTTGTCATTATTGACAAGTAGTGACATTGAAGGGGGCATAAAAGGTATCGATGCTATCGAATGTGTTTGGTTGTTACAAACGCCGTGATAAATCAGCTAAGTTGCAATGACAGCGCCAGACTTGGCACTGTCATTTAATCTTTTTGAGGCGTTACTTTTTGCATTCCCATTGAGTTATCAACGCAATGGATGCAATAATAATAGCCGCTACCAGCCATAAACGTCCCGGCGGTACCCAGCCAAAAACCAACCAGCCACCCACCCAATACATTTAAGAGTAATTTTGCATGATCGAAAGGTTGTACAAAAGAGGCATCTGCAACCCCGACTTTTCTTTTAAAAATAATCCAGAGCCAAGAGTGGCAAATAAAGGCGAGATCATGAGTAATGCCATGCTTTGCTAAATAGGAACGGGGTAAGCGAGTGGCCATAACCATAATTGAATACCAATGACGTATTGCGCAATACTGTTGACGATAGCAAAAGCAAGGCCTGCGCTAAGCATCCAAGAGGCGCCTTGTAGGGGATGCTACTGAGACATAAATCATTTATTTTAAATAAAAAAGATATTAGAACATACGACTTATTGTCTTAATTTAGCAATGGATTGTTGTTAATAGTTGATTTTTATACGTAAAAGCTCGCCTCGTTGTGTATTTTTTTAAAAAGAAAAGTTTTTTAATACTTTTTTGGGAAATACAGATGAAAAAAAGAATTTTTGTATTACCATTATAAACATAATAACAAGTAAAAACCCTGTCGATATTATTTACACTTTAAATAAAAAAACCAATAAAATAACACCATCCCTTTGATTTGGCTGGATTATTTAGAATGGGGTTAAACTTGCTCTAAAAAGTAGAACAGAGCAACATATCGCTTACTTGAGGAGAATAAACATATGAATATTAAAAAACATTACTATTTAATGACCCTTTTATTTGTTTTTTCGATGCAATCAAATGCAGCTCTAATAACGTTAGAGGGGACTGTTCGTGATTTTAAGCAATCACATGTTAATTTTGAGGGTAATACTTCAGGGCTTGAAACCGGGTTACTGAAGTCTTGGCTACGTATGAATGGAAAGCCAATTTATAGCGGTAAGTCTAACTCCACTATTTCTCATTTTGAGCAGTGGTACAATGATATTAAAAGCGTGAATAAGAGAATTTCACATTCAATAACGTTAGATAATAGTATTACCGCCGATCCCAACGTATATTCTTTTTCTGATATGAGTTTTTTCCCGATTGATAACAAAGGATGGGGAAATGAGGGTAATGCACATAATCATCATTTTACTTATGAACTTACTAGTAAATTTACTTATCAAGGTGGAGAGATGTTTAACTTTACTGGCGATGATGATTTATGGGTCTTTATCGATAAGGAACTCGTGATTGATTTAGGAGGTTTACATTCAGCAAGGAGTCAAAGTGTAAATTTAGATACTTTAGGCTTAAGCATCGGTACTGATTATTCTTTTGATCTGTTTTTTGCGGAGCGCCATACCGGTGGCTCAATATTAAGCATGGAAACGTCAATTTTATTTAATGGTAAATCTACATCTTCTCACTCAGTTGATACACCTAATACGCTATTTATTATGTTAATGGGTCTAAGTTTGTTATTTTTTGCTAAACGAAAACGTAAACTTTAATATGATAGCATTAACGAAACAAGTATTACGACATAACCCACACCAGTTATATACGCTAGTGGTTATAAATTTAGGTGAGGTAAAGTACTATCCAGGCCATAACATCGATATATTTGTGAGTTATATATTTACGTTGTCAGCAAAAAAATCAAACCCAGTCGATGCGATTTATGATCGCGTAGCTTTTGTTGCATGACCCGATCCTATGCGCCGTAAATATACCCAGCATGTCGCGCAGATAAGTCAAGGCGCCAAGCAACTATTAATTACGGTTGAATACGACAAAATATTGCTCAATGGGCCTCCTTTTGCATGCCTGCAGTGGAGTTAGGGGGGGGCATAAAAGGTATCGATGCTAAAGAATTTGTTTGGTTGTTACAAACGCCGTGATAAATCAGCTAAGTTGTAATGACAGCGCCATATTTGGCACTGTCATTTAATCTTTTTGAGGCGTTACTTTTTACGTTCCCATTGTGTTATCAACGCAACGGATGCAATAATAATAGCCGCGCCCAGCCATAAACGTCCCGGCGGTACCCAGCCAAAAACCAACCAGCCACCCAATACATTTAAGGGTAATTTTGCATGATCGAAAGGTTGTACAAAAGAGGCATCTGCAACGGAATAAGCTTTTACAATCGCCCATTGCGCTAAGGCGGTCATTACGCCTGCACCCATTAATAATAACCAGACATTAACGCCCGTCGGTATTTGCCAATCGGGTAATGCGAGTAAAATATTAAAGGGCGTTATTAATACCAGTAAGTAGACCACCATAGTAGAAGGGGAGTCAGTTGCTGACATTTTCTTTACCATTAAAGAGTACCAAGCCCAGAAGAAAGCCGCTCCGACGGGCAGTAATGTTGCCCACGTAAAGCTGTCTGCCCAAGGCTCTAAGATTATCATTGCACCGACAAAACCTGCCAACGTCGCGCCCCAACGCGCCATCCCAACCTTTTCTTTTAAAAACAATCCAGAGCCAATAGTGGCAAACAAAGGCGATGTCATGAGTAATGCAATGCCTTGCCAAATAGGAACGGGGTAAGCGAGTGCCCATAACCATAATTGAATACCAATGACAGCAATAAACACACGGAATAAGTGGGCGCCAAAGTAGTTTGTTTTAAGTGAGTTACGGATACCTAAGGTGCGCAGATAAGGCAATATCACCACTAAAGCAATGGCGTATTGCACTAAGGCTACCATGGTCGAGGGAATGCCAAATGTAATACTGAGGTATTGCGCAATACTGTTGACGATAGCAAAAGCAAGGCCAGCGCTTAGCATCCAAGAGGCGCCTTGTAGGGGATGGTGCTGAGACATAAATCATTTATTCTAAATAAAAAAGGTATCAGAGCATACGACTTATTCTCTTCATTTACCAATGGATTGTGGTGCAAAGCTGACTTTTATACGTGATGGGCCGCCTCTCTGTGTATTTTTTTTTCTAAAT
The DNA here is from genome assembly GCF_000153405.2 of Psychromonas sp. CNPT3. Lineage (NCBI taxonomy): Bacteria > Pseudomonadati > Pseudomonadota > Gammaproteobacteria > Alteromonadales > Psychromonadaceae > Psychromonas > Psychromonas sp. CNPT3. The sequence continues at coordinate 1,792,739 of NC_020802.1, read as the reverse complement.
AAAAAGGTTTTTATACTCTTTTGGAATAGAGAGGTAAGAGAAGGGATTTTTTATTGCTTTTATCGATGCAATAAAAAGTGAGAATTCTGTCGATATTATTTACAACGTCAACAAAAAAACAAGCGGATTATTATATCCATTTGATTCTATTGGGATATTTTTTTTGCATTAAATCTGCACTATAAAAGCGTGAGTAAGCTCTCATTATTTTTTAGGAGAATAGGATGAAAACTAAAAATTATTGTTATTTAATCGTTGCTTTATTAATTTTTTCAGCACAAAGCAACGCATCAATGATCACTCTCGGTGGTACTCTGCGTGACTTTAAGCAATCACATTCTGATTTTGAGCGTGCGATTGACGGTAACGTTACAGGCATGGTAGATGCGACTCTTGGGGGGGATGGAAAACCCGTTTATAGTGGTTTATCAACCGCAAGTGTTTATCAATCAGGCGTAAACTTTAATCAATGGTATAACGATGTGAGCGGGGTTAATCAGAGCCTTTCATATTCGATTAATTTAGATAATACCATTACAGCAGATCCGAATGTATACACTTATACAAATTCAAGTTTCTTTCCCATGGATGGTTTGGGATGGGGTAATGAAGGTAATGCACATAATTATCATTTTACTTATGAGCTGAATAGTAACTTTACCTACCAAGGTGGAGAGATGTTTAGTTTTGTTGGTGATGATGATTTATGGGTCTTTATCAATGGCCAACTGGTGGTTGATTTAGGTGGTGTGCATGGCGCAAGTGGGCAAAGTGTTAATCTAGATTCATTAGGGTTAGTCGCTGGTAGTAATTATACTTTTGATCTGTTTTTTGCAGAGCGTCATAAAACGCAGTCAAACTTCCGTATTGATACTTCAATTTTATTAACGTCTCAGCCGGTTGATGCCCCTAATACGCTATTTATCATGTTAATGGGCCTAAGTTTGTTATTTTTAGTTAAACGAAAATCAAAAAAATAGTAGATATTTGGTGAACAAGCCTCTGTGGTGTTTAAATTACAGAGGCTATTTTTTTGGGAAATAGAGAAGAGAAATGCTTTTTATTGTCGTCAGAACACCTCTAAATCCTGTCGATATTATTTACACCTTTTTGGAAAAATAAAATAAATCATTCCATCTGTTTGATTTTACTGGTTTGTTTTTGTGGCACTAAACCTGCAATAAACAATATAGTACAGATCAGTATATCGTTTACTCAAGGAGAATAAACATATGAATATTAAAAAACATTACTATTTAATGACCCTTTTATTTATTTTTCCGGTGCAATTAAATGCGGCTCTAATAACGTTAGGAGGGACGGTTCGTGATTTTAAGCAATCACATTCTGATTTTGAGAGTACGGTTGATGGGCATGTAACAGGGCTAGTGAGTTCTCAGCTAGGCGCGAATGGAAAGCCGGTTTATAGCGGTTTGTCTACTCCCAGTATTTATCAATCGGGTGTGAATTTTAATCAGTGGTACAACGATGAGAATGGCGTGAATAAGAGTATCTCACATTCAATAACGTTAGATAATAGTATTACCGCGGATCCCAACGTATATTCTTTTTCTGATACGAGTTTTTTCCCGATTGATAACCAGGGGTGGGGAAATGAGGGAAATTCACATAATTATCATTTTACTTATGAGATTAATAGTAACTTTACCTATCAAGGTGGAGAGATGTTTAGCTTTGTTGGTGATGATGATTTATGGGTCTTTATCAATGGCCAACTGGTGGTTGATTTAGGAGGCATACACGGACCACGAGGACAAAGTATAAGTTTAGATTCTTTAGGCTTAAACATCGGTAATAATTATACATTTGATCTATTTTTTGCAGAGCGCCATAAACATGGCTCAAAATTTAGCATAGAAACGTCAATCTTATTAACGTCTCAACCGGTTGATGCCCCTAATACACTATTTATCATGTTAATGGGCCTAAGTTTGTTATTTTTGGTTAAACGTAAATCAAAAAAATAGTACATCTTTAGTGAATAACCTCTGTGATTTTTAAATTTCAAAGGTTATTTTATTACTCTTTACAACGTTATATTCATTGGTCACTATAAATTTTATTTACACTTCTTATCAGCTTGCATCATGTCGCCATATACCTTTATCTAAGTGCTTTAAATGTTTATTCAAACAGTTTATTTTTTAACGAAGCGAAGATGACGGACTTGACTTTATATTCACTTGTCTAATACTTTAAAATGATTTTATATAACACTTAAAATAATAAGGATTTTAGTTTACTATCAAATAATTAGACTGCCTTTAAATGGAATATCATTTTTATGATCGTTAAAGATATCACTCTCAAAAATACATATTCACCAACTGCTAAAGCAGGACAAAAACAAGAGCAAGATGTTGCTTTTTTCCTTAGGCGAGCATTCAAAGATAACCCTCATATATTTGTAATTAATGATTTTAAGTTTACATACAATGCCGAAACAGCGCAGATAGATCATTTGCTTGTTTATCCATATGGATTTATTTTAATCGAGTCAAAAAGTATTAAAGGCGAGGTTAAAGTAAATAGTTTTAATGAATGGACTCGAAGTTTTAATAGTAAATGGGTTGGCATGCCATCCCCAATAAAGCAAGTTGAGTTACAGCAACGGTTACTCCGTGAATTACTCTTTGAGAATAGAGGCAACATATTAGATAAGATTTTAGGATTAAAACAAAGCTTTGGTATGCGTTGCTGGGACAATGTTTGTGTCGTTTCAAGTGATGCGATTATAGATAGGGAAACAATGCCAAAGGAGATTTCTAAGCAACTGGTTAAAAGTGAATTTTTAGTTGAGAAGTTAAATAAAATAATGAAGTTATCAAATGTGGTTATGCGCACACTTAATATCTTAGATACTCGCCCTAAATTCAATCTCGACGATTTAAAATCTATCATAGAATTTTTAGTCGAACAGATCCATGAAAAACAGCCACAAATACTGCCAATAATCGATAAAGTCTTGGATGCAAAATTTGATGGAATAGTCGTCAAAAGGTCACTGCTCAAATGTAAAAATTGTGGAGAATCTTCTGATTTCACCGCTAAAAGTGGGCGCTACGGTTATTATATTAAATGTAATAAATGCATCGCCAATACCGCGATGAAGATGCCTTGTGTAATATGCCAAAGTAAAAGTACCAATGTATTAAAGCGTGGAAATGCTTACTTACTTCTTTGTGAAGATTGTGAAAATGCAGAGAGACTGCTCTGATAAAAATCATAGCCTACACAAGGCTAAAAAAGTGAACTTTAACACTTATAATTTAAATTTGTGTAATGCCTATTTAGCTTGCTCTTAAGTGTTGTTTTTAAGATAAAAGAGAAGCATTAAGCCTTAGTGGGCGCGCTTTATGTTTAGGCGTAATGCAAATATTCATGTATGTGCATCCTTGAATATAACCGCTACTAAATCAGTCTCATCTATTATATTGAACTCCCTGAAATATGGATGCTATGTATTTCAGCTTACGTGGGCCGTCTTGGGAGTCCAATTATCTTGTCAGTTATTTACCGGTGAAATGTACTTCCTGAGTTGCAGTGACTTTTGGGCTTATCACAACCGTTCCGGCTAATTTATCATGCCATCCTTGTTTTCTTTTATCCCAAGCAACCCAAAAAATACCGAGCCCTAGTGGGAGACCAGCTAAAAAATATCCAAAATACCTTATGATGTATTGTTTTAATGTTGGTTCGTTACCTGTTTTAGCGTCCACTATGCGGGCTTTTATTAGCATTTTTCCGGGCGTTGCTTGATAATATATCCAAAAGACTATGACTGCGATAATGGGAAGGACCCAACTCACTAACAAATCTGCAAAACCTGCGCTTAAATCATTACTGTCCAAATAACCCCAGCCGTATATTGAGATGAGAATGGGGTAAGTTAATGCAAGTATGATCACCGTATCGATGAGACTTGCCCCTGTTCTTAGCCAGAATCCAGTGTATTTATATGTGTCGGCCATTTTTTCGGGAAGATCACTCTTCATTATAATTCCTTAAATGTCAGTAAGATAGACGTTATACTATTAACCTCTTAGCAGTAAAATACTACATATTCGTTGGTTAACTGTTCACTTATAACATAAATTTGCATGTTAAAAACATGGGGTTAGTGTTTTTTGTATTTAAGTGAAGATGTGTTTAGATTAAGTAATGATCGGTGTTGTAGATGCAGATATATTTTCAATGTTTTGTATCATTGATTATTCAGGAGTATTCACTATTACGAATGAGGAAAAAGAAGCCAAATATAAAATATAAAAAAGTACTTTATAGGGTATATATCAGAAAAAAGGTGTCACATTTCACTGTAGACTCGATCTCAAAGTACAAAAATGTTGGGTTAAATTATTTATATAGTAGCTGGATCTTGAATTTATCTAATTAAAGACATGTTCCTATTGTCAATTAAAGATATTTTTACGATCATTCCTTTATTTTTGTAAATGATGTTAAGTAGTTATAATGTTCACGTGTATACTAATTTATAAGCTTTTTTAGTAAAAGGAATTTATAAAATGCTTGAATTAGATCTGAATACGATGATTATTATGACTATTCTTATTTCTATTTTTTCGGTTGTATCATTATTTTTTCTTTGGTTATTACAGTCTAGGCGCAAAGGGACTGGTTTTTGGGTTATCGGTATGCTCTGCATTGCTATCGGTAATTTATTAATATATGGAATAGGAAATATTTCTGATTGCCTTTCATTATTTGTTGGTGATTTATTTTATATTCTGGGGTTTCTACTTATCTTACGGGGGATCCGTATTTTTGTGGGGCAATCCCCACTACGATCACTTGATTTTAGCTTACCTCCCCTCATGGTCGTGCTCTTTTATTATTTAAGTTGTGGATCACAAAATGTCAATGTCAGAGTAGCTACAATATCTCTCGTACTCATGGTGATATGTTTTATTATTGTCATTACATTTGTACGAGACAAAAAGACGCCTTGGTTATTTGTAGGTTTAGCCGGGTGTGCTGTATTTGGTTCATTTGGAGTGTTTCAGGGGATCCGAGGTGGCATATCGTTATTTTATTATTTTGGTTATGAATTATTACCACACGAAATATTGTTGTCAGTCTATTTTTTAGGGGGAACATTTATTTTAAGTGGAAGTTCTATTGCTCTTATTTTACTTCTATACGTCAGTTTGAAGTCTGAGCTTGAAATCTATTTTTTTGCCGTTAATCAATCCGATTCATCTATCATTATCACCGATAGAGCGGGGTTGATTGAATATGTAAATCCAGCGTGTCAGAAGAAAACAGGATATTTATTAAAAGATCTTATCGGTAAAAACCCTCGTATTTTTAGTTCTGGAGAGATGGATAAAAAAGGGTATGCATCCCTTTGGAAATCACTCTCAACCGGAAATGCTTGGCACGGAGAGTTTCATAATAGAAAAAAGAATGGTGACTTTTTTTGGGAACTTGCATCAATCGCACCCGTTAAACAAAAAAACAATAAAATTAGTCATTATATTGCTATAAAACAAGACATTACCGAATTGAAGCATGCAAAAAAACAGATCCTTTATATGGCTAATCATGATGCTCTTACAGGGCTCGCGATGAGACAATTTTTTCAAGATCGCCTTATAAAAGCATTAGCGGACGCTAAGCTAAATAAGCAAAAAATAGCAGTATTATTTTTGGATCTAGATGGATTTAAAAAAGTTAATGATAGTTTTGGTCACCATACCGGTGACTTTGTTTTAAAAGAAGTTGCGATTCGACTTACTGAAAGCGTAAGGGAGATTGATACAGTCGGGCGTATTGGAGGTGATGAATTTTGTATTTTACTTACTAATATAAAAGATCAAGAAAGTACTATAACGATTTCAGAAAAGTTAATTAAAATTATAGATAAACCTTATAAATATAAAAATGAATCAATAGATATTGGAGTGAGTATCGGCATCGCCTTATACCCTGATCATGCAGATACGCCTGAAAAATTGGTAGAGTTGGCAGATAAAGCCATGTATACAATAAAACGTAAGGGTAGGAATAATTACGCATTAACGACGGATGCACAGAGTTTTGCAGTGACTAAGTCAGCTGAGGAGCTCGATTCATTCGTGCGATAGAGCCTAAAAACAATTTAAGAATAGTTGGCTGGATATTGATGACATGTTAATTTTTACCGGTTCGATACAGAGTGTTGTTCTCACTTCAAAACTCACAACGCAGGGTGGGATAATTTCAACAAACAAGACGGGTAACCTTTTTAGTTTCTTGGGTATTCATCACCGAAACGTGAATTTACGCTGAGTTAAGTGAGTGAGATCTCTCCATTAGAGGCGTCTCAGTAAGTATTGATGAAATAAAATATACCCATTACCATCATAGGATAGATAGCCCTATCTATCCTATATAGCCCCGAAAAACAGGAAAGCACTCAGAGTGACATTAATCTAGATAACGCCGCAAAAGATTAAAGATTAAAGATCTGAGCATCTAATTTTGTAGCAGACTTCGCCTTCAAGTTTAAGGTGTTATTGAACAACCTAGGATCTGTTATTTTTTCTAGCATTGCACTATCGGGTAAGCAGTCGTCATCAACATAATCAACAAAGTCAGCCGTTGACTCAAACACTAAAATATCCAACGCTAACCTATCTTTTCCGTACAAACCACGGTGGATCATATCTGCTGAAAAAACCAATAAGTCACCCGCTGCCAATGCAATCGTCTTACCCGTCGAGATGCTATCGCTACTCAATTTATCGTTTATTTCTTGGCGGACATTAAATTCTTCATCATTATCCCAACGTTTATGAGTACCTGGTATTAGCTCCATGCCGGGTTCATCAAATAAAGGGATCCGCAGGTGCAAGACTTGGGTGTCATGAATGACCTTTTTTTGCATTTCGACACCATGATCATATTGACAGTCTCGATGCCAAAAATTATCTTGCTGTTTATTATAAGGGTTAAAAAACAACTGCGTATTCATAAATGCGGGATCATTAGGGATAACCGAATAGACAATATCCATTATTTTCTTGGAACTGATGAAATCAAACAGCATGACGCGATCATAGAAGCCTAAATATTCACTGCCAGTGATCAAAGAGGAATTGAATGCCTCTTGTCGATAAAAATAAACATTGTCATCTTTCCATAATGTATGGAATTTTAAAATGACGGTTCTCAGTGATGCAATCTCAGCGACACTAAAATAATTTCTAATAACAAAGTAACCTTCAACTTCATAATTACTTCGTAATTGATTGCGACTTTCGATCATTAACGACTATTACCTCAATTTATTTAAAGGGAGATATAAAAATTCACACATGTGATTAATATTCACTATTCTTTATGTAACGCTATTTTGAGCGTAATTTAGCATCGATAAACCTGCTGCACAAGCATAGGTTTTCCAAATTATAGGGGGATAAATACCTGATTTTTCTGGTCAATGGGGCTGTTAGTTCTATTCATTATTTAAATAAATATTTCTAGTACAATTTATTGTAAATATCTGTAACAATGATGCTTCTATTAATGAGAGTTTATATTATGAATCAACGCTTTGCAGACACTATCGTGGTGCTCGATTTTGAAACCACCGGCTTATCGCCAAATCAAGGCGACAGAGCCATTGAAATTGGCGCTGTACGTATCGTCAATGGTGAAGTTACCGATCAGTTTCAGGCTCTAATGAACCCTGGGATCAGAGTAAATAGTTTTATTGAAGATTACACGGGTATTACTAATCACATGCTAAAGGAAGCTGCCAGTTGCAGTGACGTGATGGCGCAGTTTTGTGATTTTATCGGCGATGATAATTTATTGGCGCATAACGCATCTTTTGATAAAAAATTCTTAGATAATGAATTAGATGAGATATCACGTACTTATCAGGGGGAATTTACCTGCTCGTTATTAGTGTCGCGGAGAATTAATATTGATTCTCAAAGCCACAGTCTAGGCAACTTAGTTAAGCAGTTAAATTTGTCGGAAGAGGGGGGCTTTCACCGCGCGTTATTCGATGCACAAATGACCGCCAAGTTATGGCTACACATGCTGGATAATATTAGCCAAACCTATGGCATTAAACGGCCCTTGTTCTCATTAATGCAACAAATCGCTAATACGCCTAAAAATAAAGTGCCTAAAATCCTGCAAAACTACGCAATACAAAATGCCTGATGTAATTAGCTTCTCATCTCATGCTGCGAGTTAGACGCCAATCAAAGAGGCAGTGTGAGTCTTAAACTTTATTTATAAGGCATTTTTACTTGTTATCAAAGGCGTTCTCGTTATAAAAGACAATTTCAAAGGGTTTATTGGGATCTTGCTTACCTTGAAAATAGCGTTCATTACGCTCAACTCCGTTATTACGAGGAACCCCACTATGTTAATGGTTGCAGCCGCATTGGTGGCCGTTGTTGGAATAGGTTATTTAATCGATAAATTTATTGGCTTTGATGTGGTATTAAAAGCCGTTGGCGAGGCGATAGGGTGGGTATGGGATGGTATTAAATCATTGATAAAAATGCTACCAGATGCGCTTATCCCCGATGGGTGGAAACGTCTGCTACCGAGGCGGGTGATGACATTGATAAACTCAATATCAAGCTTGGAAAACTAAAGGATAAAAACGTAAAATCAGGGATAACTACCAATGAAGCGCTTAATAAAAAGAGCACTCTCACATCATCAAATGCGAGTTTACCTAAAAATATAATGCCACTCTCAAAAGTGGCTCCGCTAACGAATCATGCAATAAAAAATAAGGCTGAAGTGTCGTTAACGATCAAGTCTTAAAATCCTATTAGTATAAATAAGGTTAAGAATGATAAAGGAACAAACATAAAATTAGACACCGGCAATATGATGCTGAGTTATTGACGTTATAGAGTGTGCTGTATTTTTTGTTTTATAGGGTTATAATTTGGCTTAAATTAATTAATGTTAGAGATCATGACATATGAAATGCTTTGTTATTATTACGATGTGGTTATTGTTAGTGTTTGGGCTTGGACCACAATTCAATGTAGATAAAATGCTATCTTCTTTTTCTCTTCTCGTTTCGTTATTTTTATTATCAGGTAATAAAAATATCAAACGTTATTTTATACTACCTCTTTTGATTTTACCCTTGGTATATTTCACAACTGGAATGATATATGGCAGATTAAATATTGGGATATTAGTGTCCTTCTTTGAAACGAATGTAAGGGAGTCTTTAGAGTTTCTTAGTGTGATCCCAATGTTGTTTGTATTACTAAATATATTGCTATTAATAGTAATAATTATATATGTAAGTTATGTAGAATTTAAGTTTAATAAAAAAATCATACTTGTCGGAGTTGTATTATTTTTAATATCACCCGTGGGTGATTTCTATAAAAGAATATTCATTAATACAACTTTGGCTTTTAATGAAAATAAAAAATTTACAGAAAGCTTATTAATACAGCCATCTTGGGAGATTATAAGTAACAAAAGTAATTATGATGACTATGTGTTAATTATTGGTGAAAGCATGCGTAAAGATTACATGTCTGCTTATGGTTACGCATTAAATACGACACCTTTTTTAAAAAAAACTAATGGTTTCTTTCTGGATGGTTATCTTTCTGCTGCTCCAAATACAACGACTTCATTACCAAGAACGTTGTCATTAAAATATGGGGATGTAAGTAATACTATTATTACGCTAGCAAATCAATCAGGATTAGAGACAACGTGGATTTCTAATCAAGGTTTTGTAGGGAGTTTTGACACTGCCATATCGATGATAGCACAACGAAGTAAGCATAAGTTTTTTTTAAAGTTAGGTAGCTATGACAGTATGAATGTTAACGATTCTGCTATTTTACCTATATTCACAAAAGAGTTGGGTAAAAAAACAAAAAAACACCGTTTGTTTATTTTACATTTGATGGGCTCTCACCCTGATTTTTGTGAAAGAATCAGAAAGGACATTTATCATTTAGATAATAAGCAATTATCCTGTTATTTGTCTAGTTATAAAGGCACAGATAATTTAATTAAAAATGTAATAAATAGGTTAAAAAAACGAAAACGTAGCTATTCATTAATATATTTTTCTGATCATGGATTAAATGATACGGGTACAAAAGAAAAGTCTCAATTACATGTGGGAAATGCGTATTTATCTAACTACAGCATTCCTTTTATTAGGTTGTCTAGTGATGATACAAAAAAGGTAACTGTAAAAAACAAAGTAAGTGCTTTTCATTTTATATCTATTTTTTCGAATTGGATCGGTGTTAAAACAAAGCAAGCACCTGATTTCGATATGACTAAAAAAGAAAAGGACGTATATATATTTAACTTCGGGAATTTGATTGAAGTAAAATCCTTACTACCAGATCCTAGTATTACTATCCCAGACCCTGTAAGTATTTAAGTGTTAATTGAAATACCTTTAATATCAGTACTAAATTAATTTACTCGGATAATATTATCCGTATATACGGATTTATTTAAACCTGAAAAAGCTATAAACACCATGGTTTTTATAACTTTAATTGTAACATCAGTACGCGGATTAGGAATATTCATTGGTGCAATTACAGTTTTTTTTGTTGGGGGGGGTAAGTAACTAAATAATTAAAGTTGAAATGGGATTGGACACAATGTGGTCACTAGAACGAAAAAGCCCCTGTGATCTAGTGATCACAGGGGCTGGTAGGTGGTGGAGATGGGGGGAGTCGAACCCCCGTCCGAAAAACCTACATCCTCGGTACTACATGCTTAGTCAGTCTTTTAGTTAACTCGTTGATCTCCGACAGACAGGATACCAAAAAGCGAGTCCGATACTATTTCGCGGTTCACCCTCGAACAAGGTTCCCTCGCTATCCAATGTAAATGACCTTCCGAATCCCTGCCCATAGGAGAAACTTGGGTGGAAGGCTAGCTAGCCTAAGCTGCTAGAGAGTAGTTAGAGTCGTTTGCAACTATAACGTTGACGGCTTTTTACGAGGCCAGCCGTCACCTCGGCATGCACCTTGGGTTTCAAGAATCTCGTCGAGTCCTAAATCATCCCCACAGTGGTAAACAAATGCTCTGCTTACTCGATGAGTATAGCAAAGCCAATCGAAGCTAGATAGCTTTATCTTAACCCCGATTGTTTGACTGCTTATTTAACGAACGCTGTGTTTCATCATGCGTTCTTTTTGTACTTGCCATTCACGATCTTTATCTGCATTGCGTTTGTCATGAGCCTGTTTACCTTTTGCCAAGGCAAAGGATATTTTCACCCATGCATTTTTCCAATACAAAGAAATAGGGATAATAGAGTAACCTTGGCGATCAACTTTACCGAGTAGGTTATCTAATTCGCGTCGTTTTAATAAAAGTTTACGATAGCGCATAGGCTCGCACACAACATGTGAACAAGCAGCATCAAGAGGGGGGAAAGAGGCGCCTAATAACCATGCTTCTCCATTTTTAAGGAAAATATAGCTATCTGCGATATTTGCTTTACCCGCACGCAACGATTTCACTTCCCAGCCTTGTAGTTCAAGACCCGCTTCAAAGCGTTCTTCTAAGTGGTACTCGTGACTCGCACGTTTATTACGTGCTATCGTATTTTCATTGTTTTTAGTTTTTGATTTTTTTTTAGCCATAGTCTCATATTGTAACTGTAAATAATTAAACTAGATATATGTCTAAATTATTTTTTTTCAATAGTGAGATAGTATAAACTGCTTTTTTTATCTAAGAGTTGAGAGAATGGCTGAAGTCTCCCGTAGTGCGTTACTAATGTATAGCGCAGATGAAATGTACCAATTGGTCAACGATGTAGAATCTTACCCCGCGTTTTTACCGGGATGTGTTGGTGCGCAGTTATTAATGCATGAAAACAATATGATGCGTGCTCGCGTTAAAGTCTCTAAAGCGGGAATAAGTCAGAGTTTTACGACAGAGAACGTTTTAACGCCAGGTAAACAAATAGAAATGCATTTATTAGAAGGCCCTTTTAAGTCGCTCAGTGGTGGCTGGGTTTTTATACCCTTAGATAGCCAAGCGTGTAAGGTCTGTTTCGATTTAAAATTTGAGTTTAAGAGTAAATTAATTGAGCTGGCGTTTGGGCGCATTTTTAAGGATTTAGTGGGCTCAATGGTAAAATCTTTTGCGGAGCGTGCTAAGTCTGTTTATGGCGAACGTTAATAAAGTAGAGGGGATAAAAATGAGTGAAATGATTGATATTGAAGTGGTATACGGGCTTCCTCATAAGCAAGTATTATTGTCGGTGTCGGTACCCGAGGGAAGCTCAATTGAGCAGAGCCTGCATCTTTCAGGCATAACCCAGCATTTTCCCCAAATAATAATTAGTGAGGCAAAGGTGGGGATTTTTAGCCGTATTGAAAAATTAGACTATACGTTAAAAGCGGGAGATAGAATTGAAATATATCGCCCTCTAACGGCCGATCCTAAAGAAATGCGCAAGTTACGCGCAGCTAAAATGGCACAAAAAAACAAATAAAGGCAAACTTGCCAATATTTGTCGTATCTATGCTTTTTCGGCTTCAACTTGCATCTCTTCAACAAGTGGGCTAATTTCAATTTCCTTTTCTTTTTCAATGCGTTGTAAAATTCTATTTTCAAACTTTAAAACGATTTGTTGTTGCTGGATAGCTTCGCCACCGGGCTTGATATAACGAATATAATACCAGCTAGAAGAATCAAAGGGATCCACTAACATCGGAGAGCCTAACAGGAAGATGACTTGTTGCTGATCCATTCCGAGTTCAAGTTGCGCCATTTTTTGGGTATCAATGTAGTTACCTTGGGTAACATCAATTTGATAAACAAAAGTATCATAAAGAGATGAGCAACCCGAAAGTGCACTGACAAGAAAAAGAGAAACAATAGTGTTTTTAATTAGCATGATTTTGATAGCAACTTTAAATAATAACAAAAAGAGCCTGAATAATACCCAAGGCAGAGGGCGTTGTAAATTATAGAGAGTGGCTGTTTAGGGCTTAAAGTGACTTTTTTTACGATAAAAGGGATATAAATGCGTAAGAAGTGCTCTCACCCTTTAAATTTACCCTAAATATTAGTAGAATTCACCTTTGTTTATTTAACTTGTCTTGTGAAATTATTGAATGCCTTTATTTGCGATTGGAATTAACCATCAAAGCGCCTCTGTCTCATTGCGAGAAAAAGTGGCGTTTTCACCCGAGACACTCGCGCGTGCGTATCAAGACTTATTAAAGCAAGATGGCGTATTAGAAGCGGTGATCGTATCAACGTGTAATCGCAGTGAAATATACTGCAATTTAAGCGGTGAGAGTTGTCAGGTTGTGATCAACTGGTTATGTCATTTCCATGGTGTAGCGCTTACCGACCTAGTCGATAGTTTATATTGTTATACAAATGATAAAGCGGTGCAGCACCTTTTTAGGGTCGCTTCAGGTCTGGACTCTTTAGTATTAGGCGAGCCTCAAATATTGGGGCAAATAAAACAAGCGTTTGTCAGCGCTGGGCAAGCAAAAAGTGTAAAGAAAGTGTTGCAACAATGGTTTCAACAAACTTTCACTGTTGCCAAACAAGTACGTACCGACACGCAAATCGGTGCGAATGCAATTTCAGTCGCTTTTGCTGCTGTGTGTCTTGCCAAGCAAATATTTAGCGACCTTGCGCAGAGCCATGTTTTATTAATTGGTGCTGGGGAGACGATTGAGTTAGTCGGTAAATATTTAGTTGAGCATAATGTGCCTAATATCACCATTGCCAATCGCACCTTATCAAGGGCGATGGATCTTGTTGATCAATTTGATGCGCAAGCTATCACGCTTGAAGAGATCCCTAAGCATTTGCCGTATGCGGATATTATTATCTCATCAACAGCAAGTCCTTTACCTATTATTGGTAAAGGTATGGTTGAAAGTGCGTTAAAGGCAAGACGTAATCAACCCATGTTATTTATTGATATTGCAGTGCCTCGAGACATTGAAGAGCAAGTTAATGAATTACATGATGTTTATTTGTATAGTGTCGATGATTTACACGGTATTATTGAAGAGAATAAACAAGCGCGACAAGGCGCAGCTATTGAAGCTGAAAAAATTATAGAATTGTGTGTGATTGAGTTTATAACTTGGATTGAATCACTAAAATCGGTTGAAAGTATCCGCCGTTATCGCGAAAAAAACGAGTTATTGCGTGATACTTTGTTAGAGCATGCCATTGCATCATTGCATAAAGGTAACAGTGCAGAAAAAGTGATGCGCGAGCTGGCTTTTAAGTTAACTAATAAAATTATCCATGATCCTACGCGTGCACTCAAACTTGCAGGTCGCGCTATTGATGATCATGAACTACAAATATTACGTTCAGCATTAGGTTTGAACGATGAATAAAACGTTAAAAAAGAGAAAAATATGAAAGCATCAATTGTTGCAAAATTAGAGGGATTAGTTGAGCGCTATGAGGAAGTTCAAGCGTTACTTGGCGATCCTGCGACCTTAGCGGATCAAGATAAATATCGTAAATTAACCAAAGAGTATTCTCAACTTGAAGTCGTTGTGCTTAGTTTTAAAGGTTATCAAGGTGCGGTTGAAGATCTTGAAAGTGCAAAAATGATGCTTGAAGACGATGATCCTGAAATGCAAGAAATGGCCGTTGAAGAAGTAAAAGAAGCCAAAGCAACGTTAGAAACGCTTTCATCTGAATTAGAAATCTTGTTATTACCTAAAGATCCTAATGACGATCGTAACTGTTATATCGAAATTCGCGCCGGTGCGGGTGGGGATGAAGCCGCTATTTTTGCCGGAAACCTTTTCCGTATGTACAGCAAATACATTGATAGTAAAAAATGGCGTTTAGAAATAATGAACACCAACGCCAGTGAGCAAGGGGGCTATAAAGAGGTCATTGCTAAAATTGAGGGCGAAGGTGCTTACGGTATTATGAAGTTTGAGTCCGGTGGTCACCGCGTACAACGTGTTCCAGAAACTGAGTCGCAAGGGCGAATTCATACCTCTGCATGTACGGTTGTGGTGATGCCTGAAGTTCCTGAAGCTGAAGCTATCGTTATCAATCCTGCCGACCTTAAAGTGGATACGTTCCGTGCATCTGGCGCAGGTGGTCAGCACGTGAATAAAACTGATTCGGCGGTGCGTTTGACGCATATTCCTACGGGCACAGTGGTCGAGTGTCAAGATCAGCGTTCACAACATAAAAACAGAGCGCAAGCGATGTCTGTTTTACAAGCGCGTTTACAACAAGCTGAAGACGAAAAAAATCATGCGGAAGAGCAAGTTATCCGTCGTAGTTTAGTAGCAAGTGGCGATCGTAGTGAACGTATTCGTACTTATAACTATCCGCAAGGACGTGTGAGTGATCATCGTATCAATTTAACCTTATACTGTTTGCATGATATTTTAGAAGGTGAGTTAGATGCCTTACTTGATCCTATTTTACTTGAAGATCAAGCCGATAAATTAGCAGCACTTGCGCAGAGTGATTTTTAATTGCGCATAGATGCCGCCGTCGTCTGGGCGAAATCATTATTGCTTAAAAGTGACAGTGCGTTACTTGATGCACAGGTATTACTCTGTTTTGTTTTACAAAAAGAGAGTGTGTATTTAATGACGTGGCCTGAGCGCCTTTTAACAGATATGCAAAAAGAGGCTTATAAAGCTCTGATTGATGAGCGTATCAAAGGGGTCCCTGTTGCATACTTAACGGGCACTCGTGAGTTTTGGTCTTTGCCTTTTAAGGTGAATGCCTCGACGCTTATTCCGCGTGCAGATACAGAAACATTAGTTGAATATGCATTACAAGTTTGCTCACCTAACTCGCATATTTTAGATTTAGGGACGGGCACAGGCGCAATTATTTTAGCGCTTGCCAGTGAATTGCCTCATGCGCAGTGTAGTGCGGTTGACTTTAATGCAGACGCAGTGCAATTAGCGATTGAAAACAGGCAAGCATTAAAGCTAGATAATGTTAATATTTATCAAAGTGATTGGTTTAGTCAAGTGCATGGGCGCTTTGATCTTATTGTGAGTAATCCTCCGTACATTGATAAAGAGGATCATCATTTAGCCGAAGGCGATGTACGTTTTGAGCCTTTATCGGCTTTAGTCGCAGATGACAAAGGACTGGCAGATATTCATTTAATTGTAAGCCAAGCGCGCTTATATTTAAAAACCAATGGCACGTTAATGATTGAACATGGCTTTGAGCAAGGCGAGGCGGTACGTAATATATTCCGCCTTTTTGAGTTTGATGAAATAAGAACAGAGTGCGATCTCGCGCGCAATGAGCGCATCAGTATCGCTATTTATAAAGGATCAAAATAATTATGTATGCTTTTTTAAAACATACCCATTTAACATTAATTTTAATTGCGGTGATCTTTTTTATCGTTAACTTTATCTGGCTACAACGTGGGCATAAAAATGCGCAAAAAGCCATTTTCAAAAAAATATTATTACATACGCATTTAACGGTTTTAGCATTTGGTCTTATCTTAGCTTGGTTATTACAAATAGATCCTTTTGTGAGCTCTGGATATTGGCTGTTAGAAAAACTAATTGCATTTGTAGCGTATTTATTTATGGTCAACCGAGCGTTAAATGCACAAAAGAGTCGCCCAATACAGTGGCTGTCTTTTGTCGGTGCATTTGGGTGGTTGGCATATATTGTGTATTTAGTAACCATGAAACAAGCGATATTATTGGTAGGTTAAAGTGGCAGAGCAAAATAATGAAAGCAGTTTAGAGACGTTGCAAGACGTGACGCAAGTGATGAATGCCGACTTTGAGTTTGAAACGCATTCTTTATTACATGCAGCCCTTAAGATAGAAGCTGAGATAAACGGACTCGATGTTGATGCTTTCAACGCTAGTTTA
The DNA here is from genome assembly GCF_000153405.2 of Psychromonas sp. CNPT3. NCBI lineage: Bacteria > Pseudomonadati > Pseudomonadota > Gammaproteobacteria > Alteromonadales > Psychromonadaceae > Psychromonas > Psychromonas sp. CNPT3. The sequence goes on along the minus strand of NC_020802.1, from coordinate 1,775,847 downwards.
CGTCTGCAGCAAATTGTTATTGAATCTAAATTAAAAGTGTTTAACGCAGCAGATAAAAGCAAATTAGTGGCGTTATTAGAGATCCTTTATCAGCAATTAGATTACCAAGGTGATTGGAGAGCCTTTTATAAGGTCGAAAACGCATTGTTATCACAGGTATTTGAACGTCGAAAAGGGATCCCTATCAGTTTAGGTATTTTACTGCTTGATATTTTAGAGCGTTGTGGTTTTAAAGCCCAAGGAATATGTTTCCCAAGTGGCTTTATTGTGGCTATCCATCTTGAAGATGAGCTCGTTTATCTTGATCCCTTTACCGGTGAATTGCCGAGTTGGAATCAATTAGAGTTAAAAGTGCGTGGCCAATTAGGTGATCATGCACGATTGAATTTAGACATGTTAAAACTCGACAGTAATGAGAATGTTATTAAGCGTTATATTCATGTCTTAAAAGCGGCTTACGTACAGGCAGAGAGTGTTGAATTGGCTTTAGTGTGCAGTGATATCATATTAAGACTGGATCCTGACGATGCTTATGAAGTGCGAGATCGTGGTTTTTTATTCCAACAATTAAATTGTTTAAGCTTAGCTTGTGATGATTTTGAATTTTTTATCCAAAAGCATCCACAAGATCCCTTGGTGAAGATATTAAAAAAACAGATCCAATATATGAGTGTTAAAGAGCAAGTTATCCATTAGAGAGAGCGTAATGAAACAGCAAAAAATAATTAAAGTCGGCAATATTGATGTTGCTAATGATCTGCCATTTGTTTTATTTGGTGGCATGAATGTATTAGAGTCTCGTGATTTAGCCATGCGTATGGTTGAAAAGTACGTTGAAGTGACCAGTGCTTTAAACATCCCTTATGTATTTAAAGCGTCTTTTGATAAAGCAAATCGCTCTTCTATCAATAGTTACCGTGGTCCGGGCCTTGAAGAAGGTTTACGTATTTTTGAAGAGATCAAAAAAACGTTTAATGTGCCGATCATCACAGATGTGCATGAACCTCATCAAGCAGCTGCTGTTGCCGAAGTGGTTGATGTGATTCAATTGCCCGCTTTTTTAAGCCGTCAAACGGATCTGGTACAAGCGATGGCATCAACGAATGCTGTGATCAACGTTAAAAAAGCACAATTTTTAGCACCGCACGAAATGGCACATATCATTACTAAATTTAAAGAAGCGGGTAATGATAAAATTATTTTATGTGAGCGTGGTAGTTGTTTTGGTTATAACAATCTAGTGGTTGATATGCTGGGCTTTAGCACTATGAAAGAAACCGGATATCCGGTTATTTTTGATGTAACACATTCACTACAAAAACCGGGTGCGCGTAGTGACAGTGCGGATGGTCGTCGTAGCCAAGTGGTACAATTAGGGCTTGCCGGTATGTCACAAGGTATTGCAGGATTATTTTTAGAATCACATCCGGATCCAAGCAATGCAAAATGTGATGGTCCTTGTGCATTAGCCTTAGACAAGTTAAAACCTTTCCTAACGCAAATGAAGCAAATGGATGAATTAGCGAAAAGTCTAGATGCTATCGATACCGAATAATCTTAAAATGACGAAATCGAATCGATTTTTTCTATTTATGGCAAGCATGCTGGGGGCGACGGGCGTCGCACTTGGCGCTTATGCAAACCATGGTTTATCGACTTGGGCAAGTTTGCAGCAAGTCGATTACTTTCAGTTAGCCGTGAATTATCAGTTAATACATGCGCTGCTATTATTGATGGTTTCAACGTTAAATTTATTGATGCCGAGTCGTTATTTATTGCTCAGTCAAATATCATTACTCTTAGGCGTCTGTTTTTTTAGTGGTAGTTTATATTTATATGTGTTGATGGGAACAAAAATCGTTGCCATGATAACCCCACTTGGTGGGCTATTATTGATTTGTGCGTGGTTATTTGCCGCCTTATCTTTTATTACAAAGAGTAAAAAATGTTAGGTATTTTATTATATTGTCGTCCCGGTTTCGAAAATGATTGTGCGAATGAAGTTCAAGATAAAGCAAGTGCACTTGATGTTTTTGGGTTTATTAAAACGCAACGCCAGAGTGGCTATGTATTTTATCAATGTTATAACCCAGAAGATGTTTTAGAGCTTGCTAACGGTCTTGATTATTCACAGTTGATTTTTGCTCGTCAAATGATCGTGATAAAAACGTTAATTAAAGACTTACCGCTTGAAGATCGTATCACGCCTATTTTAGAGGTGACGCGCGATTTACCGATGGGAGGGGATTTATACGTAGAAACGCCAGAAGGGGACGAAACAAAACCTCTACTGACTTTTTGTCGTAAATTTACCGTGCCATTACGCCAAGCATTAAAAAAACAAAAGAGCTTAACTGCCAAAGAAAACCGTAAAAAAATATGTTATCACTTATGCTTTTTAGATAATCAATCAGCTTATATTGGTTATTCTTTAGTGGGTAACCGTAATGAGCAATATATGGGCATTATGCGCTTACGTTTCCCAAGTGAAGCGCCGAGCCGCTCTACATTGAAACTCGAAGAAGCAGTGCATACTTTTTTAACAGCAGAAGAGCGTGAAGAGCGCTTTACATCGGGTATGCGTGCGGTTGATTTAGGCGCTTGTCCTGGAGGCTGGACTTATCAATTAGTACGTCAAGGTATGTTTGTAAGCTGTGTTGATAATGGTGCTATGGCGCAAGCATTAATGGACAGTGGGCAAGTCACCCATTATATGGAAGACGGTTTTAAATTTGAACCTGATCGTAAAAATATTTATTGGTTAGTTTGCGATATGATTGAGAAACCTAAGCGGGTGGCACAATTAATAGCAAAATGGTTGGTTGAAGGCTGGTGTAAAGAAACAATCTTTAACTTAAAGCTACCGATGAAAAAGCGTTACCAAGAAGCGCAACAAGATATTAAATTGATCACCGACCAGCTTGAAGAAGCAGGCCTTCAATATCAGTTACAAGCGAAACATTTGTATCATGATAGAGAAGAGATCACTGTCCACATTAGTGTGTTAGGTAATGTATGGGGCAAAAAAGTAGGGCCAGATGAATAATACCAAAGGAACTAAAAAGGTTACCCGTCTTGCTTGTTGAAATTATCCCTACCTGCGTTGTGAGTTTTGAAGTGAGAACAACTATCTCCTACAACTCACGCCTTGCTAGTGTTAATTTTTCCTGCGCAATACATGGAAGCTATATTAATTCCTTTGGTATAACCTTCCCTTATGATGAACTAATAAAAAGCCAGTGTTAAACACTGGCTTTTTTGTGTGTGTTTCTAAATTAAACTTTTATTACCAGCCTTTTACCACACCATTTTTAAAGATTTTAAGGGCACCTTGGTACACCTCTTCAGATTGATATGCCTTAACAAACGTTTGTACGTTGACGGCGTTAACATTGTCGGTACGTGCCACTATCAAGTTAACATAAGGTGATTTTTTATCTTCAACAAATAAACCATCTTTTTCGGGTGAAAGATTAATGCTACTTGCGTAAGTGGTATTGATAATAGCGAGCGCAACATCATCGAGTGAACGTGGTAGTTGGGCGGCTTCAAGCTCTACTATTTTTAAGTTTTTAGGATTCTCAACAATATCGAGAACCGTCGCACTTAAATCACTACCATCTTTTAAGCGAATAAGACCTTGTTGCTCAAGTAAAATCAATGAGCGGCCTAAGTTTGTTGGATCACTTGGTACTGCCACTTGTGCACCATCTTCAAGTTGATCTAATGATTTTATGGTATTTGAATAGCCTGCAATCGGGTATACAAAGGTATTGCCAGCAATACTAAATTTATAATCACGATCTTTAATTTGTTGATCTAAATAAGGCTTATGTTGAAAGACATTGATATCAACAGAGCCTTCATCAAGGGCCGCATTGGGCGTGATATAATCTGAAAAAGTAATAAGGTTTACTTCTAAGCCATATTTCTCTTTAGCCACTTTTGCTGCAATTTCAGCAACTTGCGCCTCAGAGCCTGCAATAACTGCAACATTTATCTTATTATTATCAACCACTTCTTCTTTTTTATCGTTACATCCGGTTAAGGCAATGCATGAGGCCAGACCGACAACGCTTAAAATGTGTTTAATGTTTAATGTCATATGATGTTCCTTTTGTATTAACTAAGAGTGTTTAACGATGATCTACGCGTTTAACAAGATGATCGCCAATCGATTGAATTATTTGAACTAAGATAACCAGCATGACGACGGTGATAAACATAACCGTGCCATCAAAACGCTGATAACCATAACGAATACCGACATCGCCTAAGCCACCGCCACCGACGGTACCTGCCATTGCAGAGTAACCAACGAGTGTAACTAAGGTGATAATACCCGCATTAATAATGCCCGGTAGTGCTTCTGGCAATAATACTTTAATGATAATTTGCAACGGGGATGCGCCCATTGCTTGGGCCGCTTCAACTAAACCGTTCGGAACTTCTAATAAGGCACCTTCGACAAGACGGGCAATAAAAGGGATCGCGCCAATGGTTAAGGGGACGATGGCGGCAGCTGTGCCAATGGAGCTACCCACGATAAACCGAGTAAAGGGAATAATAGCCACTAACAAAATAATAAAAGGAATAGAGCGCCCAATATTAACAACAATGCCTAAAACTCTATTTAAAATGCTGTTTTCAAGTAAGCCATTTTTTTTGCTTATGTGCAGAAGAACGCCTAAGGGAATGCCGATAGCAAAACCGATAAGGCCTGAAGAGAACACCATATTTAAGGTTTGTCCGAGGGCCTCTATTAACAGTTGTATCATGCGGGTGTTATTTTCCCACCATTGTATAATTAAATTAAACGACATATCCTAACACCTCGACTTCTATTTTTTGCTCTTTTAAAAAGGTAATTGCTTCTTTGGTTGCCTCTGGGCTACCGAAGACTTCAGCCAGCATTAAGCCAAATTTTAATCCACCGACATAATCCATGTTTGAGCTTAATATGCTGATATCAATATTAAATTTTCTTGCTAATTGGCTTATTATCGGCGCATCTACGGAGTTGCCCGTAAACTCTAAACGTAAAAGAGGGTAACTATTTTGCACAGGGCTTGCATGTAAACGCGCTTGGTAATCTTCTGGAATGGTTAAATCGAGAGTAGAGCGTATAAAGTCTCGGGCTAATTCAGTTTTGGGATGCGCAAAAATATCACCCACCTTGCCACTCTCAACCAATTTTCCATCACCAATAATAGCGACTTCGCTACAGATCCCTTTAACAACGGCCATTTCATGGGTGATCAGTAAAATGGTCAGGTTTAATGTTTTATTTATTTTGCGCAGTAAGTTTAAAATAGAAAGTGTACTGGCAGGATCAAGGGCACTGGTGGCTTCGTCACACAACAAGACTTTAGGATCTGATGCCAATGCGCGCGCAATCGCCACACGTTGTTTTTGTCCACCACTTAAATTAGCAGGGTAGGTGTCTTTCTTATCGGTTAAGCCAACAAGATCGAGTAAGGTATTTACTTTGAGTTGTATGCTTTTTTTATCGACCCCTGCGAGTTCCAGCGGTAAGGCGATATTGGCAAAAACACTGCGAGATGACAGTAAATTAAAGTGTTGGAAAATCATACCAATTTTACGACGCGCCAAAGTAAGATCGCGAGCCGATAGCGTTGTTAAATCGATACCATCAACAATCACAGCACCTGTCGTGGGGCGCTCTAATAGATTAACACAACGGATCAAGGTACTTTTCCCTGCACCCGATGCGCCGATCACACCAAAAATGCTTCCCTGTGCAATATTTAGATTAATATCTTGCAAGGCTGGGATCTGTTTTTCCCCTTGATAAAATATTTTATTTACGTTTTGAATTTTTATCATTATCTACTCTAAAAATTATTTATAGGTACTTGAATAGACATTAAGACATCTAGACGGCTAAGTCAATAGTTAAACTGTGATCTAAGTAAGCGAGGTAAAAGTAAAGAGTACCTTATTTGTTTTCATACACAGAATAAACTGAGCTTATCTACGCAGCACCCACAGAGAGTACTAAATAAACATTTAATAGTGTTTATTTGTTTTGTATCGCACTTTATTTTATAGATGAGAAAAATAGATCGCGATGCTTAAATTACACGGCCATTTAACTGCAATAAAAAAGCAACAACCTATGTGTAGAGAGGGTTTGCGTCGTTATCGGCACAAGTGGCAGATGAAAACTCATCGCTAGTTGAGATATAATAGTACATATACTTTTGAAGGTTACTTATTCGTCATATTTTTATCGATTTGAGCAGAGGCTATCGTCTTTTATTATTTGAATTGATAATTATTATTGTCTCTTTTTTTGAATATCAGCCTTATATTTATGTATAACGCATCAAGTAATAATGGAAACAGCCGATAAATTTTTAAAAGGAGGTTTTATGAGTCAGCATTTAATCACTCAATTTATTCAGCCCCCCGCGGTTTTTAAATCAATAAATGGGGAAAAATTAGTTAATCATAAAATGAAAAAATATAAAGCCTCAAAACAGGAGAACAATAGTTCACCTGAAGATGTGGCCGAAAGCGTGCATTTGTTAAAAAAGATAAATGTAAAGCAAGAGACTGAGTCAAGCGAGCAGCAAAGCAACGCGAAAGATGAAAACAAAGGTTCAAGTGTCGATGTGTCGGTTTAATTTTCGCAGATGACGATGTGATGCTTTTTCGGGTATTTTTTGGGGAATAGGATGCTTTTCTGCGTGTAAATGCTTAAACGCTAAAATAGGGTGCCAAAGCAACATTCTCGGGCCTGCATAGCGCATGATAGTGCGCGCCTGCTCGCGTTGCTCTTTTTTATAACAATGAATAGGGCATTTATTACAGGTGGGTTTATTTTGCCCGTAGGGGCATCTATCTAACTTTTCGTTCGCATAGCTTAAAAAGGCTTGGCACTCTGCACACGTCTCTTTTGCCGGGTGTTTGTTGTGACAATAAATATTAACCATCGCACGTATCGTTTTAAATTCAACACCTAATCTACCGGGCAATTTTATCATCGTATATTCTTCTTATTAATTTGTATTAACTCACGTAGAATACAGCTAATTATTAGTCCAGCAAGAGCGATATAAATTGATTTCATCTTTTTTTTCAACACGTGGTCCTCTCAGTAAAAAATTAACGCATTATATTACACGTGACGCGCAAGTAGAAATGGCGGAAGCTGTTGTCTGCGCTATTGATAAAAAAGAACAATTATTGGTCGAGGCTGAAACCGGTACCGGAAAGACCTTTGCCTACCTTGCGCCTGCCTTACTCTCATATAATAAAAACAATGACGCCTCTATTATCATATCAACAGGCAGTAAAGCCCTACAAGAGCAGTTATATTTAAAAGATTTACCGCTTTTAATAGAAACTACGGGATTTACTGGCTCGGTAAGCTTATTAAAAGGGCGCAGTAACTATCTTTGCCGAGAACGCTTTAATCGTTTTATATTAGAGAGCCAACGAAAAGAGAAAGCCTTACAGATAACCTTAGTTAAAATAAAAAATTGGTCGCTTAAAACCAAAATGGGCGATATCTCTGAAATTGATTTTTTAGCAGAAGATGCGTTTATATTATCTGCTATTACCAGCAACAATGATAATTGCCTTGGGCGAGAGTGCCCATGTTTTGATGATTGCTTTATTGTTAATGCCAGAAAAAAAGCGATGCAGGCTGATTTATTGGTGATAAATCACCATCTTTTCTTTGCAGATCTTGCGGTCAAAGAGACCGGTTTTGGGGAGCTTATTCCTGAGGCAAGCGTGTATATTTTTGATGAAGCGCATCAATTACCCGATATCGCCAGCGTCTATTTTGGAGAGTCTCTCTCCACGCGTCAATTAATCGATTTAGCCAAAGATATTGATTTTGTGTATCGCATGGAGCTACGAGAAGCTAAACAGATGGCGAAAGCCGCTGACCAATTACGTGTTTCAGCGCTTGATTTTCGCCTTGCGTTTGCGATGGATAAAGGCACCGGAAGTTGGCGAGAAAAATCCAAACAACGGGTCATGCAATTACATGTTCAACGCTTATTACAGGTGATGCAGTTTTTAAATTCGGTGTTATTAGAGCGTCTTGGAAAAAGTGAGTTATTAGATCATTGTTTTGAACGTTTAGCGACGTTCACGCTATTATTTAAAAAGTTAAATGAAGTCAATAGCAGCGGTTTTAGCTATTGGTTTGATTGCTCTGCGCAGCATGTCACCTTAAATATTACGCCTCTTAGTGTGGCGAAACGTTTTCAGGAAGAATGTGAGAAAAAAAATGCAGCGTGGATTTTCACGTCGGCCACTCTTTCCGTGCAAGGAAAATTCCACCATTTTATGGATTTGTTGGGTTTACAAAAGAGTAAAGCACTGCAATTAAATAGCCCGTTTAATTATGCGGAGCAAACATTATTTGTGGTGCCTCGCTTATTCCCTGAGCCGGGAACGCCAGGTTTAGCCAATATTCTTGTAGATGAACTCTCCCCGGTGATAAGGGCCAGTAAAGGTCGGTGTTTCTTTCTTTGTACGAGTCATGCCATGATGAATCAGCTGGCGATAGGGTTTCGACAAACCTTAACTTTGCCTGTATTATTACAAGGCGAAAAAAGCAAACAAGCCTTATTAAAGGAGTTTGTTGAGCATGGTAATGCCTTACTGGTTGCGACCAGTAGTTTTTGGGAAGGTGTGGATGTTCGCGGGCAAACGTTATCGTGCGTGATCATTGATAAACTGCCGTTTAGCTCTCCTGAAGAGCCCTTATTAAAAGCCCGTATTGAAGATGCGTTATTAAAAGGTAAAGATCCCTTTTTTGATGTGCAACTACCGCAAGCGGTGATAGCCTTTAAGCAGGGGATTGGCCGTCTTATTCGCGCTGAGCAAGATAAAGGTGTATTAATTGTGTGTGATAATCGTTTAGTGACGCGAAAATATGGGGATCTGTTTCTAAATAGTTTACCCGCGATGCCACGTACACGTACGCTACAAAATGCGATTGATTTTTTAAAAAATATAGATTAAAAAGAAGAAACAGGTTAAATATGACTAAAACATTAAAAGTGTTATGTGTTGATACATCAACAGAAGCATGCTCAGTTGCATTACTTATTAAAAATGAAAATGAAAAGATAATTAGCGATCATTTTATGCTCGCACCACGTGAACATACACGTAAAATATTGCCGACCATTGAATTGATATTGACCCAAGCAAACGTCGCGTTAAGTGACATTGACGTCATTGCTTATGGACGTGGCCCAGGTAGTTTTACCGGCGTGAGAATTGGCATCAGTATTGCACAAGGTTTAGCATTCGGTATAGATAAAAAGATGTTGGGCGTATCAACACTACAAGCGATGGCGCAGCAAGCCTATGATGTTGAACAAATAACGGAAGTCTATGCTGCTATCGATGCGCGCATGGGAGAAGTTTATTTTGGTCATTACAAATATGATGGCGAATTAATGACATTGGTTGATGTTGAACAAGTGATCAAACCGTCAGATTTAGGTGCGCTAACATTAAGCTTAGAGACACATATTTGCAGAGTGGGTACGGGGTGGCAAGCTTATCCTGAATTAGAGACCTATTTTTCAAATTTAAAAATACTGGATATTGAATTTCCCTCCGCTCGCTATATGTTAAAGCAAGTTGAAAAAGGCATTGAGATGCAGGAAACGCAGTTACCAGAAAATGCATTACCGGTTTATCTTCGTGATAAAGTCACGTGGAAAAAACTACCCGGTAGAGAATAAAACGAGATAGGCCAATAGGGGGCGCGACGCAATGAACGTAATTAATCCGACAACGACGCTGTTTAAACCGCTAAAGTCGCAGCCTAGTCATGACGTAAAAAAAGCCACGCCTGCGATGCAGAGCGAGCTTGCGCCTGTTGCTAAAAAAACCCCTTCTGCAACGTTTTCAATGGTTCTCTCCGAAAAACAAAAAGACACACTGCACCAAAGTCTTGGTTATGATAAGCCCGGTCATAAGCAGAAAGGTGCGGTAAATGCTTATCTACAAATCGCCTCACAACAAAAACGCGATGAGATAATGGAAAGCATGGGTTTTCATTTTGTGGTGTAAATTGGGTTGTTGAGCTTTATTTTTTACCCCCCCTTTAAAGTGTAAGGAAGGCAAATGCCTCGGTTCATTATCTTTTTTTTCTTCTTATGTAGTTCTTATAGCTTTGCCATTGAAAAGTTATCTCCTTCTTTAAATGATAGACAACTCGATGTACTCGGCGCTCTTATTTGGGAGAACGAGGGTAGTCAAAAAATAAAAAACCTTACCCATTGGAACGTCGGAGAAGCGTTTCCATCATTAGGTATTGGTCATTTTATTTGGTATCCAAGTGCGCAAAAAGGTCCCTTTAAAGAGCAATTTCCCGCGTTATTAAATTATTTTAAAGCGCAAGGTGTGCAATTACCCCTTTGGCTGACAACCGCGAAATATGCCCCCTGGAAAACCCGCGAACAATTTTATGCTCAATTTGAGCAAAGCCAATTAGAGGAACTGCGCACTTTATTAAGTACGCATATCCGCTTGCAAGCAGCCTTCATTGCGCAGCGTTTAACAACCAGTATTCCCGACATTGTGCATAGTGCAACACCTGCCGAGCAGTTACGTATAAAAGAGAATGTACAACAACTGATGAAATCACCGCAAGGGGTATTTGCATTGTTAGATTACGTTAACTTTAAAGGTGAAGGCCTTGTTATTAGTGAGTCCTATCAAGGACAAGCTTGGGGACTTAAGCAGGTGTTATTAACAATGCCCATGCACTATCAAAATGCATTGCGTGCTTTTTCATATAGCGCTGATGAAGTATTAACACGGCGCGTGAAAAATGCGCCCAAGGATGAATCGCGTTGGTTAAAAGGCTGGCGAGTCCGTATTCACGCCTATCAAACTCTGCTTATTGCTTCATCTGAAGAGCAATAAGCGTTACAATAAATACACTCTACTCCATTCATTCAAATAAGGTTTTTATTATGTTTTATTGCATTTTGCGCCATTTTCTATTTATGCTATCACCCGAAAAAGCCCATGAGCTTTCGATTAAACAGTTAAAATTAACACATGGCACTTTATTAGATATCTTTTACCGTCAAAAAGTACAACAACGTCCTGTCACGGTAATGGGTTTAACCTTTCCCAACTCTTTAGGACTTGCAGCCGGATTAGATAAAAACGGCGAATGTATTGATGCTTTTGGATCGATGGGTTTTGGGCATGTAGAAGTAGGGACCGTGACGCCAGTAGCGCAAGAGGGTAATGCCAAGCCTCGTTTGTTTAGAGTATTAGAATCAGAGGGTATTATTAACCGCATGGGATTTAATAATCACGGCGTAGATCAGCTGATCAGCAAAATTAAAGAGAGTAGTTATAAAGGTATCATCGGTATTAATATTGGTAAAAATCGCGCCACACCCGTCGAAGAAGGTAAAAATGATTATCTTATCTGTATGGATAAGATCTATCAGTATGCAGGCTATATTGCGGTTAATATTTCATCACCAAACACACCGGGACTACGCTCTTTACAGTATGGCGATGCATTAGATGATTTACTTTTGGCCCTTAAAGAGCGCCAAGGTGAATTGCATAAAAAACATAATAAATACGTACCTTTAGCATTAAAAGTAGCGCCTGACTTAAGTGATGCAGAGATAGAGTCAATTGCAGCATCATTGTTAAAACATAAAATTGATGGTTTGATTGCCACGAATACTACATTAGACAGACAGATGATCCAAGGCATGTCACATGCGGGTGAAACCGGTGGTTTAAGTGGACGTCCATTACAAAGTAAAAGTACTGAAGTTATCAAGAAATTTGCACTGCATTTAAAAGGTGAGATCCCAATCATTGGTGTCGGTGGTATTGATAGCGTGATCGCTGCCAAAGAGAAGATAAATGCGGGAGCAAGTTTGGTACAAATTTACAGTGGTTTTATTTACCATGGACCAAAATTAGTGAAAGATATTGTCAACAATATTTAACGCGACAGCGTGTTGTTCAGGCTCTTTTATCAGTGTCTGAACTTTTAATTTTAAAAGATTTAAAGAGCAGTAAAGGTTAGTTATGATTTATTTACCGCAAGCGGATTGGCAATGGAGTATTGATCCGCAAGATAATAGCGTTAGTGTTTTAATGGGCGATGACTCAGTTGAGCTCGTGTATCAAGCGCGTATGTTTATTAGCTTGCCTCAAAAAATACTGTCGTTTAGTTTAGAGGATGTCGCACATTATACTTTACTTAAAGAGCAGTTCTGCGCAGAGCAATACACGGCGGATCAAAGTTGTTCTATCATTTTACATATTTTAGCCGTCACGTTATTTCATAAGCCTATCATGCCTAAAAGTTGGCAGTATCAAACGTGTGCAATTGAAGCGTTGGATATTAGAAGTCGAGAGTGTGTTTATTTAACTTCGGATCAAGAAAAGGTAACTGCGAAGTATTTTGTGATTGATGTTGATGATAAGTTTGCATTATGTTTATTAGTCGATACGCAACATATATTGACCTCACGGAAAACGTTGCGCCAAGGGCAAATTGTTAAAGTGAGTTTAGATAAAATCACTTTGATAGATGATGGTGATGCAGGGTAGGGTGTTAAATTTTAAACACAAAAAAACGGATCTTTTGATCCGTTTTTTTATGCTTGTATTAAAGGCTAAAGGTTAATATTAATTAAGCTTTAATAGCACGTAAGATAACAAACTTTTTGTTTTCAGCAAGCAATTCACAATCACCAAAAATACGCGTTAGCTTATCTTGGTAGTCTAAATGACGATTACCCACAATGATTAACTCGCCACCTTCTTGTAAACAAAAATGTGCATCGTTAAACATGCTCCAAGCAATATGATCCGTGATCACTTGTTGCTGATGAAAAGGAGGGTTACATAAAATCAGATCGTGGCTCGCAGCTTTAAAGCCAACAAGGCCATTATTAACCACAAAACGAGCGTTATCACTACGCTCTTCTTCAAAGTTTTTTAAGGTGTTAATACGCGCAGAATCAACCGCCATGTATGACTCATCAATAAAAGTCACTTTTGAATCGGCATAATATTCTAAGGCAGCCATACCGACAATACCATTACCACAGCCAAGATCGACAATGTTAGAAAAATCACCGTCAGGTAAGTTATCCATTAAGTAGCGACCACCAATATCTAAGTGATTACGTGAGAACACGTTAGCATGGTTGTGAATTTTCCATTTATGGTTTTCAACTTCCCAAGTGATCGCGATCTCTTTTTCTTCCGTTTCTGCGTCAAATGCGACTTCAACGTCAGAAAAGATAAGACGTGATTTTTTCTTCGCAAGTGAAGTTTTAGTTGTGCCAATATATTGCTCAAACAATTGCAGTGTTGAGTTATGGATCATATTAACTTTACCCGCTGCGATAACGATAGTATCTGCCGAGATCACCGCGCGTAGTTTTTGTAATAAAAACTCAAGGTATGCGTTTGTTTTTGGGATCTTGATCAAAACAACTTTAATATTTTCAGGAAAGCTTTGTAAGCTATCTTGTAATAAAAGGTTTTCTTCAATACAACGGTTGCGTTGCATGTTCAGCTTAATCGAGCTAAGAGAAAGATAAGAGTCTGTGACTGCGGTGCGTTTTATCTCATTAAAAAAACACGTTAAGGCGCCAAATCCATCATTAAGGATAAGTAGCTCGTCTTCGTTTTTTATTTTTTCTGCTAGATTGTTATCTACAAAATGATTGATCAAGTATTCATCAGCAGAGTCCCATGCTTGCAACGTTTCTTTTTTATTTCTTGGATGGCGATGCAAAATTAAGTTTTGGTTTGCAATGCTGAGTAGTTCATTCATAAATTGAGCCTAATATAAGAGAGATTAAATAATCTAATGAGGTATTTTAACGTGCTTTGTGCTTTAAGGTAAGCAATATTATTTTTATAATGCTGTCAATCATAAAACGCTTAATCGGGTAACTATCGAGTTAGCGTTTGCCGTTGCCGTAAAATGCGCGCATAATGCGGTTTTTTAAAAACCATCATATATATAAGGTATTAAACCATGCCCATTTTAGCCGCCCTTAATGAGCGTAATAGCGCATCATGTGAATTGTGTAGTGCAACAAAAAATTTAGCTGTTTTTGAAGTGCCACCAGTTAAAGAGCCTAATTCAGATAAATCTGTTTTAGTGTGTGAGACTTGTGCTACTCAGCTTAATAAAGAGGTTGAGATGGACAGTGATCATTGGCGCTGTTTAAACGACAGTATGTGGAGTCAAGTACCTGCAGTACAAGTAACGGCTTTTCGATTATTAACACGTTTATCTAAAACCGAAATTTGGGCGCAAGATTTACTTGATATGATGTATCTTGAAGATGAGACGCGCGCTTGGGCCGATTATGGCGTTGCTGCTGATGACATTGAAGAAGTTGCACCAACACGCGACTCTAACGGCAGTATTTTACTTGCTGGTGATAATGTTACCTTGATCAAAGATTTAGACGTAAAAGGTGGGAACTTCACCGCTAAGCGCGGTACACCCGTACGTAATATTTCGTTAACAGATAATCCAGAGCATATAGAAGGGCGCGTTAATGGCGTGCGCATTGTACTTCTAACCTGTTATTTGAAAAAGATGCCTCTTTTTGATGCATAAGAACCTCTTATAAAAAGTATTCTTACAAAAAGGCCTGCTGATGCAGGCCTTTTTTATTTAACTCACAACTTGCCAAGCTAACATCTCTCCCGCTTTTACAGGCACCACTTTATCATTACCAAATTCGAGTGTTTCAGGTACTTGCCATTCTTTCTTTTGTAATGTGATCGTATCACTATTGCGTTCAAGGCCATAAAAATCAGGGCCATGAAAACTTGCAAAGGCCTCTAGTTTTTCTAGCGCGCCGGCTTTTTCAAACACTTCTGCATATAACTCTATGGCCGCAAAGGCGCTATAAGATCCCGCGCAACCACATGCAGACTCTTTCGTTTGCTTGGTGTGTGGGGCAGAATCTGTCCCTAAGAAAAATTTTGGAGAGCCACTTGTCGCAGCCGTTATCAATGCTTGTTGATGACGCTTACGTTTTAGAATAGGTAAACAATAAAAATGCGGTTTGATACCACCAACTAACATGTCATTACGCTCAAACAATAAGTGATGCGGGGTAATGGTGGCCGCAATATTTGGGCCTGCGTTACTGACAAAGCGCACGGCATCTTCAGTGGTAATATGCTCAACTACTATTTTAAGTTGTGGATAATCACTAATTAAAGGTCGTAAAACACGCTCTAAAAACTCACCTTCACGATCAAAAATATCCACATCATGTGCGGTCACTTCGCCATGAACGAGCAGTGGCATGGAAAGTTTTTGCATCGTTTCTAATACGTCTTTAATTTTATCGGTTGAGCTTACTCCCGAATCTGAATTGGTGGTGGCGCCTGCAGGGTAGAGTTTAGCTGCATAAATAAATCCAGATACTTTTGCCTTTCGTATCTCTTCGGGCGTTGTATTATCGGTTAAATAAAGGGTCATAAGTGGCTGAAAAGGTGCGCTGGGAAGCGCTGCCATGATGCGCTCTTTATAGGCTTTCGCTAAATCGGTAGTACTGATAGGAGGGACTGTGTTGGGCATAATAATAGCGCGTCCCATATAACGGCTGCTATCTTCTACGGTGTCTTTTAATACATCACCATCACGTAAGTGCAGGTGCCAATCGTCGGGGCGGGTAAGGCTTAAAGTGATCATTTGCTTATCTCCTAGAATTTAGAATTATTTTACACTGCTTTGGGTAATATTTCATGTACATATCTCGATGAGATCACGTAATTGTTAAAAGGGATCGTTCAATGCGGTAACGATTAATTTTATTGTTGGTTTTTTTGATGGATCAGAGGATCGCCCCCTCTTTACGGGCTCTTTCAATTTTGAATAATAAATCTTCAACGTCTGTGCTGTTATATCAAAGAAAATACTGATACACTTATATTAGATTTAGCTAATATACTTGTTTTGGGTATTTCGATGTTAGGTTTCAGAGGTGGTGCGCCTTTATTCGTCCATCGATACCTCCCCGTGTAGGGATTAAAATGATTAAATTAAAAGGAAGGGTATTATAATGAGTAAAAAAATATTAATTGTGGGTGGCGTTGCCGGTGGTGCATCGGTTGCGGCGCGTTGCCGCCGGCATAGCGAAACGGATCAAATTATAATGTTTGAAAGAGGCCCTCATGTGTCTTTTTCTAATTGCTCTTTGCCTTATCATTTAAGCAACATTGTGCCTAATAGTTCTGCGCTTGTGCTAATGAGCCCTGAAAAATTTGCTTATCAATACAATATAGATGCACGTATTAACAGTGAGGTGCTGAGCATTGATCGTAGCGCGAAAACGCTGAATATTAAAAATACTGCGACGGGCGAGCAATACACAGAGTCGTATGACAAATTAATATTATCACCTGGGGCAAAACCCATTTTCCCTCAAATTGCGGGTATTGATAAAGTGAACACTTTTTCTATTCGTAATGTGGTCGATATCGAACGTTTAAAAGCGCATATTGAAAAAAAACATGTGCGCCGTATTAGTGTTATTGGTGGTGGGTTTATCGGTGTTGAATGTGCTGAAAACTTAACCGAGGCGGGCTATGACGTTACTTTAATTGAAGCAACGGCGCAGATCATGAAACCTTTTGATCATGAGATGGTACAAATTTTACATAAAGAGATGCAAAGCCAAGGCGTTAACCTTATTGTGAACGATCGGGTTGAAGCATTTACAACGAATAAAATATTACTGAGCTCAGGCAAATGTATTGATGCGGATGCGGTGGTGCTTGCGATCGGCGTATTGCCCGAAACAGAATTAGCATTACAAGCGGGTTTAGAGATAGGCCAAAGCGGTGCCATGAAGGTAAATCAAAACTATCAAACCAATGATGCCGACATATATGCTGTTGGTGATGTGATCGAAGTTTATAATAGTTTATTACATACCTATTTTAAATTGCCTCTTGCAGGCCCTGCTCAAAAACAAGCGCGTAGCGTCGCTGATCATATTAATGGTATGCGCGTGAATAACCGTGGCTACATAGGCTCATCAGTTATTAAAGTGTTTGACTATAACGCTGCTTCGACTGGCTTAAATGAAGCAATGATAGAGGCCAGCGATTCTAATATTGATCATGCGACGGTTAACTTGATAGCAAATGACAAAGTCGGTTTAATGCCAGATGCTGAGCTGATCCATTTTAAATTGTTGTATGAATTACCGACAGGGCGGATATTGGGCGCGCAAGCGATTGGTAAAGGTAATGTCGATAAACGCATTGATGTGATCGCAACCGTTATCAAATTTTCAGGTACGCTTGAGGATTTAAAAGATCTTGAACTTTGCTATGCGCCGCCTTTTGGCACCGCTAAAGATGTGGTTAATTTTGCGGGTTATATTGGCAGTAATTTACTAAATAGTGATTATAAGCAGGTCAATGTAACAGCTGTGCGCGCGCTTGTTGAGGCGGATGCCTGTATTGTGGATGTGCGAGAAACGCGTGAATTAGAGGCGGGGCACATTAAAGGCTCTATTAACATTCCGCTGAGTGAGCTGCGTTTACGCTGTGATGAACTGCCAACGGATGTGCCGTTATACATACATTGTCGTAGTGGGCAGCGTAGTTATAATGCGGTGTTAGCGTTACAAAAAATGGGGTTTAAAGACGTTTACAATATGTCAGCGGGCTTTATGGGACTCTGTTTTTATGAGTACTTTACAGATAAAACATTGGGACGCACGCCTATTGTGACGCAATATAACTTTAATTAGTCGGTGTTAGCGTTATTTTAAAGTCTGAATGAAAAGCGTAATGGCGACATTAAGCTTTTTTTTATTTGTGCGCTTATTTTTAAAATATAAGGGCATTTAGGAAATAAAAAAATTATCAACAATTGTCAGTGCATTTTAAGTAAAGGGGTGGCACTATACCCTTATTTTTAATGTTGTTTCTTTGGCGTGACATATCACGTTAAGGAGCCTTATCATTATGTATATAGAGGTCAATATGAGTAAAGATGACAGTGTGAATTATGGCCCTTTGGCCGGCTTAATTGGGCAGTGGCAGGGTAAAAAAGGCACTGATATTGCGCCGGAGCCCGATGGCATAGAAACGAATCTATATTATGAAACGATCACCTTTACGCCAGCCGGTGATGTTAGCAATGCAGAAAGCCAATGTTTAAGTGCAGTGCATTATATGCAACAAGTGCAGCGTATTAGCAATAATAAAATTATTCACCGTGAAACAGGATATTGGATGTTTGATGCGTCAGACAATTCGGTGATGCACTCTTTAATTATTCCGCGTGGCATTTGCGTGTTAGCAGGCGGGCGCGTTGACACATCAAAGACAGATAGCTTGGTTTTTGATGTGCAAGCAAGTATCGAAAAAGGCGATTGGCAAGTTATCCAATCACCGTTTATGCTGAAAAATGCGAAAATGACACATTATGTGCAACAGTTGATATTACAAGCTGATACTTTGTCATATACGCAAACCATGTCATTAGATATCTATGGAAAAGCGTTCGAACATACCGATGAAAGTACATTAAAACGCATATAAAAAGTTTTAAAAGTGCTTTAAAGTAATTTTTGAAAATCCCTAAAGAGTAAGAACACTCATTAGGGGTTTTTTTATGCCTTATGCTTTATTTTGTAATTGATGGCGGCGTGTAAGCTCGGTTGTAATGTCGCGTAGGTTTAACCCTTCATTTTGTAATAAAACAAGAAGATGGTAAATAAGATCGGCACTTTCGCAGGTCAGCTCCCGTGTATCTTTGGCCATGGCAGCCAGCGCAACTTCAACGCCTTCTTCGCCGACTTTCTGGGCAATACGTTTCGTGCCTTGCGCAAACAACTGCGCGCTATAGCTACTGCTTGGATCGCAATTTTTACGGCTCGCAATTATATTTTCTAAATCAGTCAGAAAACTTACTGTGGGCTGCAAGTTGTTTTTAAAACAGCTCTCGGTGTTTAAATGGCAGGTTGGGCCCATCGGCTCAACAATCGCAAGTAAGGTGTCGTTATCGCAGTCACTACTGATCTCTTTTACATTTAAAAAATGCCCAGACTGCTCACCTTTACACCATAAACGCGCTTTGGTGCGGCTAAAAAATGTCATTTTACCGGTGCTTAGTGTGCTTGCTAATGCCGCTTTGTTGACATAACCGAGCATCAGCACTTTTCCTGAATCACAGTGCTGCACAATAACGGGCATCAAATCATTTACTTTTTTCCAGTCGAGCGCATTAAGTTGTTGTTCATCCATTAATTTATCAGTCATGATCGGATCTCTATTTGTTGTGTTTTAAGGTATGTTTTTAAGTCGCCAATATGAATACTTTGTTGATGGAAAACGCTAGCAGCTAATGCGCCGTCGACATCGGAGAGTTGAAATACATCGCGAAAATGCGACATTTCCCCTGCGCCACCAGAAGCTATCAATGGCACATCACAGATTTGACGGGCTTTGCTTAATTGTTGTATATCGTAACCACTGCGCACGCCATCGTTATTCATCACATTGAGTACAATCTCACCCGCGCCGCGCGCTTGCACTGCGTCTATCCAGTCAAAGGTATTCCACGTTGTGGTGCGACTACTTTTTTCTTTGCCAGTAAATTGCTTAACTTGATACTCACCCGTTGCTGCGTTAAAAAAAGAGTCAATACCAATGACAATGCACTGCACGCCAAATCGTTCACTGAGCTGATTTATCAAATTAGGGTTGCTTAGTGCGGGGCTGTTAATCGATATTTTATCCGCGCCAAATTTTAAAATTTGCTGCGCATCTTCAATACTCTTTATCCCGCCCGCCACACAAAAAGGAATATCAATCACCTGTGCAACGCGGCTTACCCAGCTTTTATCGACAACGCGCCCCTCTACGCTGGCGCTGATGTCATAAAAAACCAGTTCATCGGCGCCTTGCTCTGCGTAACGTTTCGCAAGTTGCACAATATCTCCGACGACTTTATGATCGCGAAACTGTACGCCTTTGACGACTAAGCCATCACGGACATCTAAACAAGGTATAATTCTTTTGGCTAGCATATCGTCACCTTCTTTTTTACGCTTATCAGCATTGTGTTTTTGAAGCCCGTATTTATGAGCCATGCATTTATGAGTAATACATTTTTTACCAACATTGCATTGCCTCACTCACATTAAATTTATTTTCAAGTAGGGCGCGCCCAATGATCACCGCCGTCGCGCCAGAGTTTGCCACCGCGCTAATATCGTCTAAATCCCCAATACCACCAGAGGCTTGCCATTGTATCTGCGGGTAAGCAAGGCTAAGTTCTTGGTAGAGTGAAATGTTTGAGCCCTTTAAGGTGCCATCTTTTGAAATATCGGTACATAAAACATGGCGTAATCCCAGTGGTAGATAAATATCGAGTAAAGAGGCAATGCTTTGCTGACTTTGCTGCTGCCAGCCTTGAATAGCCACTTTTTTATTGCCCTGTTTATCAATATTAATATCAAGGGCTAACACTATTTTTTCAGGCCCATATAATTGTAACCACGTCGCGACTAATAGAGGCTCTTTTACCGCAATTGAGCCAATAACAACGCGCGCAGCTCCCGCGTCTAAAAGGCTTTGAACATCTTTTTGGGTGCGCACTCCACCCCCAATCTGAATGTTTGCCGTGGTGTTTTTGATAAGATCCTTGATGCATTTGAGTTGCCTGTTTTTACTGTCTTTAGCACCGTCAAGATCAACAAGGTGTAACCAAGTAGCGCCTTGGCGTTGATAGTCATCAAAGAGCTGTTGCGGGGCGTCGCTGTACACTTTTTTTTGTGCGTAATCGCCTTGATATAAGCGCACCACTTGGCCACCGATTAAATCTAATGCAGGAATGATCATTTTAAAGCTCCAAAAAGTTTTTGATTAATTGGGCGCCGACCGATGCCGAACGCTCCGGGTGAAACTGCACGCCATAAAAATTATCCTGTTGTATGGCTGCACTAAAAGGCGCGCCATAGTGGCAATCTGCAATGCCACATATATTGCTAGGTAGTGCATAACTGTGCACAAAATAAAAGTAACTCTCTGCGGGGATATCTTTAAACAATGCATTATTGGTTGTATCGCTGAGCGTATTCCACCCCATATGAGGGGATCGTAAGGGGGCAACCTGCATTTTTTTAACATGGCCCTTAATGATGCCTAAGGTTTTTACTAAGCTTTGCGCGTTGTTACTTTCTTCTGAGCTTTGCATTAAAACTTGCATGCCTAAGCAGATCCCAAGAAGTGGCTGGGTAAGCGCTTTAATGGGTTCAATTAAATTTAATTGCTTTAAATTTTTCATGATCTCACTGGCACTGCCCACACCGGGTAGGAAAAGCTTATCAGCTTGCTTTAATATATTGGGATCGTTGCTTATTTGTGGCGCGTAACCTAAGCGTTCAATCGCAAACTTTAAGGAGGAAATATTGGCGCATCCGGTATCGATAATAACGATCATAAAATCCCCTTACTTGAGGGTAATGTGTCATCAATGATGGTAATACATTGGCGAAGCGTGCGCCCAAATGTTTTAAATAAGGCTTCAACCATGTGGTGTGTATTGCCATCAATGACGTCAAGATGCAGGGTTGCACGCATGCTTTGACTTAACGAGTAGAAAAAATGCTCCACCATTTCGGTGCCCATAGTGCCGACCTGTGCACTGCGAAAATCCGCTTTAAATTTAAGATAAGGCCTGCCAGATAAGTCCAAAGAGCAACTGGCCTGCGTTTCATCCATCGGTAGAACAAAACCAAATCGGCCAATACCGCATTTATCACCTAATGCTTCATTTAAGGCTTCACCTAATGCAAGCGCCGTATCTTCAATGCTGTGATGATCATCAATGTGCAGATCACCACTTACTTTTACTTGCAGCTCAAAACCTGCATGTGTGGCGATTTGATCCAGCATATGGTCAAAAAAACCAATCCCAGTATCAATGTTATTTTCATCACGACTCTCTAAATCAACATAAACGCGAATGTCAGTTTCTTTAGTGCGCCTAATAACGCATGCACTGCGCGAGCGTTTGCTCAGTTGTTTTACAATAGATTGCCAAGGAAAATTTGTTTTATGATAAAGAATACTATTGAGCCCCATATTTTGGCCAAGCTCAATATCGGTAGCGCGATCGCCAATGACATAAGAGTTGGCAAAGTCGATACGTCCAGATTTCAAATAGTCAGATACTAAGCCAAGGTGTGGTTTACGACACGCACATTGTGCGCTAGGTAAATGAGGGCAAATTAAAGTGGCTTCAAAATTAACACCTTGTGAGCTAAACAGTTGTAGCATTTTATTTTGCGCAATATCAAAATCGGCTTGCGGATAACGGCTTGAGCCAAGGCCATCTTGATTTGAAACAATGACTAAAATAAAACCGGCTTTTTGTAAGCTTAATAAGCTGGGTATAACCGCATCTTCAAACACGAGCTTATCTAACGAGTCTACTTGTTTATCGGTGCTTGGCTCATCAATTAAGGTGCCATCTCTGTCAATAAAAAGGAATTTTTGTTTATACATTTGATGCTCCTAAAGTGTTTTTAAAAGTGCAATACAGGTCGTTATTTCAGATATTGAGCCAATACTGATGCGAATACAGTTGTGTAAGCGCGCTTTATTAGAAAAGTCGCGCATAATGATGCCGGCTTTACTAAAGGCGTTAAATACTTTTTCGCTATCATTAAAACGCACTAATAAAAAATTAGCGGTGCCATCAAAGACGCCAGCAACGCAAGGCAGTGTTTGTAGTGCGCTATGCAATATCTCTCTGTTTTTATTTAGCGTGGTTACGCGGGCGCGCATGATTTTTAAACCCTTAGCCGATAAGGCTTGCTCTGCAATTTGCGCGACGGGCGATGCAATGGGGTAAGGCGCAATCACTTTTTCTAAGACGCGAATAACGCTTTGTTGGCTGAGACTAAAGCCACAACGGATAGCCGCCAGTGCAAAAGCTTTTGACAGGGTGCGCAGGAGAACTAAGTTTTCATGTTCATCAATTAAATCGGTGTGAGAGTGTGTGTTGCAAAATTCGATATAGGCTTCATCAACAACAATCAACGCTTTATTTTTTGCGCTACGTAAGAGTTTAATTAATTGGGTTTTATCAAGCATATTTGCACAAGGGTTATTCGGTGCACATAAAAACACCAGTTTTATGTTGTTGCTTGGATTATTTATCGCGCTTGAAACGGCTTGATAATCGACATTAAAACCGGCATCGAGAGGCACTTCAACGACGCCAACGCCGGCGGTCTGTGCGCTAATAGCATACATCGCATAAGTGGGTGGACAAATGAGAATACTGTCTTGTTTGGGCTCACAAAAGGCGCGCACTAATAACTCAATACCTTCATCAGCGCCCCGCGTGCAAAGCACTTGAGCGCTTTGTACTTGTGCATATTGTGCGTAGGCTTGGATCAATGCTTGTGGCTGACACTCTGGGTAACGATTCAACGCATCGGTATCTAATTGATACGCGCTACAATCGGGCGCCTCATTTGCATTAAGCCAAATATCACCCTGACCCCCAATGCGCCTTGCGCTAAGGTAAGGCGTTAGCGTTTGTATATTTTGGCGAGCTAAATCATTGATTGAATTGCTCGAATTGCTCGCATTAATCCTTTTCATCAAATTCTCCTTTGGCGGATAATTTATCAAGACGAATAGTCACCGCGCGCCTATGGGCATCTAAACCCTCAGCGCTTGCAAGGCAGGTAACAGTGGGGGCGAGATTGCGTAATCCTTGAGGCGTCACCTGTTGCACGCTAAAACGCCTTACAAAATCAGCGAGTCCTAAACTTGAATAGGTACGCGCAGCCCCGTAAGTCGGTAGCACATGGTTAGTCCCACTGGCATAATCGCCGACTGCTTCTGGCGTCCATTTACCTAAAAAGATAGATCCTGCATTTTTAAGCTTGGGCAGTAAATCGCGCGCATTATTGCATTGCACTATTAAGTGCTCAGGGGCGTAGCGCTCAGAAATTTGTAGCGCTTGGGCAATATCATCACAAATAATACACACGCTGTTTGCCAGCGCTTTTTCTGCAATAGCACGGCGCGGCAAGCTTAAAAGTTGCGCGTCAATGGCTGCTAATGTTTGCTGCGCAATGTCTAAACTGGGAGTGAGTAAAATAACTTGTGAGTCGTGACCATGCTCGGCTTGTGATAAAAGGTCGGCCGCAATAAACGTGGGATCGGCATCTTTATCGGCAATGATAAGTACCTCTGAGGGGCCTGCTGGCATATCAATGCTCGCGCCCGCTAAATCATGGTTTACTTGGCGTTTAGCTTCGGTGACATAAGCATTGCCGGGGCCAAATATTTTATCGACGCGGGCGATTGATGACGTGCCATAAGCGAGTGCTGCTATGGCCTGCGCGCCACCCACGCGGTAAATTTCATCGACGCCACAAAGCATAGCTGCATATAAAATTTCATCTGCAATCGGCGGTGGAGAGCATAAAACAACGCGCGTGCAGCCGGCAATTTGAGCAGGGGTTGCGGTCATGATCACTGTCGAGGGTAAGGGCGCACTGCCACCGGGGATATATAATCCGACTGATTCAATGGCGTGGGTGTGCATCTCACAGATAACCCCAGGTAATGTTTGTACACGAATAGTCTGTGTTTGTTGGGCTTGATGAAATTTTAACACTTGCTGGTGGGCACTTTGAATGGCCTCTTTTATATTAGTGCTCAGACGTTGTGGCGCTTGGTTTATCTCCTGTTTCGTTATTTTGATATTTTTTAATGCGTAGTTATCAAAGCGCGCGCTGTAGTTAACTAACGCGCTATCACCGGCTTTTTGGACGGTTTCGATGATGGCGCTGACCTCATTGCAAAGTTGCGCGTTATCATTAAGTGCAGGGCGTCGCATGATTTTTTGCTGTGCTTGCTCATCTAAGTCAGACCAACACACAATTTTCATTTTATTTTGCATGTGATTACTCCATCATCTTTTCAATCGGTAGCACTAATATTGAGCTTGCACCTAAAGCTTTTAAAGCTTCCATGGTTTCCCAAAACATATTTTCTTTACTGACGACATGTAAGGCGACATGGCTACTATTGCCCGCTAAATCGATAATGGTCGGTTGTTTTGAGCCCGGGAGTAGGGCGTTGATGGCTTCAAGATTTGCTTTTGGGGCGTGAAGCATAATGTATTTAGACTCTCTGGCAGACTGCACGCCATCAATACGCGTTAAAATGCGATCGACTAACAATTGTTTTTGCGTGCATAAGGGTTTACTGCGTTGAATTAAAACCGCGCTTGAACGATAAATCACTTCGACTTCTTTAAGGCCATTTGCCTCGAGCGTTGCCCCCGTTGAGACTAAGTCGCAAATCGCATCGGCAAGGCCTGCTCGCGGTGCAACTTCGACCGAACCCGCTAACATACAAACACGATAAGGGACGTTTTCTTGCGCCATAAAACGTTTTAAAATATGCACATAGGTGCTGGCAATACGTAGGTTAGTGAGCGACTTTACACCTTGATAATCAAAGTCTTTATCGACCGCAATTGAAAACCGGCAATCACCAAAGGCGAGTTTTTTCAGTATTTTATGTTGCATTGGTTGATTGTTTAATTGACGGGCCATGCTTTCTTCTTCGAGGACGTTCTGACCAATAAAGCCTAAATCTACGAGTCCATCCATGATAAGTCCGGGGATGTCATCATCACGTACCCGTAATATATCAATGGGCATGTTTTCACTGTGCGCTATCAAACATTGTGTATTTAAGTTTATTTTAATGCCGCAGGTTTTAAGTAAAGTGACGGTTTCATTACTCAAGCGACCTTTTTTTTGTATGGCAATGCGTAGGCGTTGTTCTGACATTGTCTTTCCTTATATTTAAAGCTAAAAAAAACCCCGGAAGGGATGCCTTCCGGGGTTTTTTAGATAGATGTATAACCACTGGAAGAATCACACTCTTCCAGAACAAGATCCTGAAAGATCACGTCATATGATGATGGTGGTGTAATGCTTTCAGGTTAATATTTTTCATGGTTATAAAAATCTCTTTAAATTTGATTGTCTTCACCATATCAAGGTTATTTGAAAAAGTGAACTGTTTTTAAACAAAAAAAGCATAAATATTAAACGACCACCTTTAGCGCATAAAGACAAGATGGCATCCTTTTGTGCGCGATTTTGAGGGTGTTTAGTGAAAAAATTAAAAGAGATCCGAGTATTTTTTCTTTGTGCTTCGCATTCTTGGGTGATGTGCGTATAATAGCGCTCATTTTTAAGCGTATTTTTAGAGAGTCATTATGTTCAGTTATTTTTTACCAACCGCCAAAGGTTTAGCGCCTCTACTTGAGACCGAATTACTCGAGTTGGGCATCGAAAACAGCAAGCAAATCAACGGCGGTGTAGCTTTTGATGGCTCACTAGAGCAAGGCTATAAAGTATGTTTATGGTCACGCTTCGCATCGAAAGTATTACTTAAATTAAGTGAATTTAAAGTAATCGATGCGATGGACCTTTATTTGGGTGCAAGTAATATACATTGGGAAGAGCATTTTGACGTTACGAATACTTTTTCGATTGATTTTTCAGGCACTAATGATGAGATCCGTAATACCCAATTTGGTGCATTAAAAATTAAAGATGCGATTGTGGATCGTTTCCGCACTAAATGTGATGCGCGTCCAAATGTTGAAAAACGTGATGCTGATCTCCGTTTTAATGGCCGTCTATGGAAAGATAAAGTCAGTATTTATGTCGACTTATCAGGATCGCCTCTGCATATTCGTGGTTACCGCAGTATTGCAGGTGAAGCGCCATTACGTGAAACATTGGCAGCCGGCATTATTAAACGCAGTGGTTGGCAAGGTGAAGCATTATTAGATCCTATGTGTGGCTCAGGTACGTTGTTGATTGAAGCTGCTATGATGTCGCTTAATATAGCACCCGGTTCAATGCGCCCACGTTGGGGTTTTGATAAGTGGAAAAAACACGATGAAGTTTGCTGGCAGACGTTAAAAACATCGGCGCAAGTCTATGCAAAAAGAGCGGTCAAAGATTGTGAAAACAAATTTTATGGCTCTGATTTAAGCGCTGAGATGATCCGTATTGCTAAGCAAAATGCACAACAAGCAGGCGTTGGTGAGTTAATCGAATTTACAGTGCAAGATGCTAGAAAAGTGTTACCACCTGAAGAGTTAGAAACGGGTATGCTAGTATCTAACCCTCCATTCGGTGAGCGTTTAGGCGGATTTAGTGACACGATAACGCTATACACAGAGCTTGGCTATCACTTTAAAGATGCGTTTGCTGGTTGGAATTTAGCCATGTTTGCGATGGACACAGAGCTTTTAAGCTGTCTGGGTATGCGCGCGGCTAAAAGCTTTAGATTCTTTAATGGGCCGCTTGAGTGTGTGTTAAAAAATTACCGCATCTCCGTTAAACGTACCCCTGAAACACAAGAAGAGACAAAGGCAAGTGCTTCTAAAGTAGCCTCTGGAAAAATTAACCCGTGGACCATGGGTAAAGATGCTGATGATTTGGATATGGGGGTTGAGAGTGAATCTGAACTTGTATATAAAGAAGTAAAACAAATCAAACCCGCTATCTTCTCAGAAGCTTTCGCAAATCGACTGACTAAGAATTTGAAAAAATTAGAAAAGTGGGCAAAACGCGAAAATGTTGAATGTTACCGTATGTACGATGCGGATCTTCCTGAATACAATGTGGCTATCGACCGTTATGGTGAGTATATTATTATTCAAGAATATCGCGCGCCAAAAGAGATTGAACTCTCTAAAGTACGTCGCCGTTTCTTAGATGTGGTATCAACGGTGCGTTATATGTTGAACCTTGCAGATGATAAACTGGTTATTAAAGTGCGTGAACGTCAAAAAGGACGTAAACAATATGAAAAAATGGACTCTAAAAAGCAGTCTTTGATCATGCATGAAGGTGAGGCGCAATTAATTGTTAATTTACAAGATTACTTAGACACTGGGCTGTTTTTAGATCACCGCCCAACACGTTTACGTATTGGTAAAATGGCAAAAGGTAAAGATTTCTTAAATCTGTTTTGCTATACGGCAACCGCTTCTGTGCACGCTGCATTAGGTGGCGCTAAGTCTACCACCAGTATTGATATGTCAAATACCTATATTGCTTGGGGCGAAAAGAACTTTGCGCTAAATAATATAAAAGGTAAGCATGAGTTTATTCAGCAAGACTGTATTAAATGGTTACAACACAGTCATGAGACATATGATCTTATCTTTATTGATCCTCCGACATTCTCTAACTCTAAACGCATGAAAGACGTGTTTGATGTACAAGATGATCATGTGAGTTTATTAACGTCGGCAAGTGAGCGTTTAAACCCGGAAGGCGAGATCATTTTCTCTAATAACAAACGTAACTTTAAACTTGATATGGAAGCTATCAAAGCGCTAGGCTTTTATATTAAAGATATTTCAAAAAGCTCTATCCCAGAAGACTTTAAACGCAATCATAAGATCCATCAATGTTGGATCTTAACGAAGCATGCTTAAAGCGCTTCACCTTTATTATACAGATGGCTGTCATCTTTGTGATGATGCCATGGCGTTATTGGCTCGCGCCAATGCGCCGTATCAAAAGATCGATATCATAGCTAAGCCGAATTTAATGCAACGCTATGCAACAAAAATTCCTGTTGTAAAAAAACAGAATAAATCGCCTTTAAATTGGCCTTTTACACTACAACAGCTCCAACATTACTTACAAGAAGAGAACTGATAAGTGGCACTATTAACCTTACATAATGCGGAGCTCGCCTTTGGAGAGCACCCTTTATTAAATAAAACCAATTTCGTAATTGAACCCAATGAGCGTGTTTGTTTAGTGGGACGTAATGGCGCGGGTAAATCCACGTTACTTAAAGTATTAGACGGTCGTATTCAATTAGATGATGGATCATTATTGATTAACAATGATGTGAAAATCGCACGATTAGAGCAAGATCCACCAAGTGCAAGCACCATGACTGCTTATGATTTCGTTGCCTCTGGTATGGAAGAGGTAGGTGAAGTACTAAAAGCTTATCAGCATCAATTAGTGGTTATTGTTGAAGATTGCAGTGAAAAAGAATTAAATAAACTTGCAAAATTACAAGAAAAATTAGATCAACTTAATGGTTGGCAGCTTGACAGTAAAATAAATCAAATCTTAGATCGTTTAGCAATTTCACCCGACGTCAGTTTAGAAGATCTCTCGGGTGGTTGGTTACGTAAAGTGGCGCTCGCAAAAGCGTTGGTTAATGATCCTGACTTATTGTTACTTGATGAGCCTACCAACCATTTAGATGTTGGCACGATAGAATGGTTAGAGCAATTTTTGCTTAGTTTTAAAGGCTCGATTGTTTTTATTAGCCATGATAGAGAGTTTATCCGCCGTTTATCGACGCGTATTATTGATATCGATCGTGGCAACTTGAGCTCATGGCCCGGTGGTTATGATGAATATTTAGTGGCAAAAGAAGAAGCTTTACGCGTTGAAGAAGAACAAAATTCAGAGTTTGATCGTAAGCTTGCCATTGAAGAAAAATGGATCCGCCAAGGTATTAAAGCGCGCCGTACACGTAATGAAGGACGCGTTCGTGAGTTAAAAGCGCTGCGTAATGAGCGTGCTGATCGTCAAAATGTATTGGGTAAAGCTAAAATCAATATTGATTCAGGCAGTCGCTCAGGAAAAATCATTTTTGAAGCTGAAAATGTTTCTTATGGCTATGATGATAATGCCATTATTAAAGACTTCTCAACGACTATCATGCGCGGTGATAAAATCGCCTTTATTGGACGTAATGGTTGTGGTAAGAGTACATTACTTAAATTGTTCTTAGATCAACTGCAACCTGATACTGGCACCATGAAATGTGGTACTAAGCTTGAAGTGGCTTACTTTGACCAATATCGTGATAAATTAGATCCTGAAAAATCAGTGATGGACAATTTAGCCGAAGGCAGACAAGAAGTTGAAGTAAATGGTATTAAACGTCATGTTTTAGGCTATTTACAAGATTTCTTGTTTCATCCACAACGTGCTCGCACGCCAGTGAAAGCGTTGTCTGGGGGTGAAAAAAATCGCCTGTTACTCGCTAAAATATTTTTAAAACCGAATAATTTATTGATATTAGATGAACCTACCAATGATTTGGATGTCGAAACACTTGAATTATTAGAAGAGTTACTCGCAAATTATAAAGGTACGTTATTACTGGTTAGTCATGATCGTAGTTTTGTAGACAATACAGTAACGCACACTTGGTTCTTTGATGGTAATGGTCACATATCTCAATTTGTGGGTGGCTATAAAGACGCACTACGCCATAAAGAGCAAAGTGAAGCACCGCTACAAATTGATAAAAAAGTGAAAGTGGATAAGACAATAAAAACAAAAGTGCTTAAAGCCACTAAAAAACTGTCTTATAAAATGCAACTGGAGTTAGATGTATTACCGGCTGAGTTAGAGCGTTTAGAAGGTGAAATAAATACCTTACAAAGCAGTATTAATGCGCCTGAATTCTTTAGCCAAGAAAAAATCAGTGCGGATAAAATTTTAGCTGAGCTAACACGTTGTGAAGAAAAGTTAGAGATAGCTTTTGAACGTTGGGAGCACTTGGAAGAGCTACAAAGCGGAGAATGATCGTCAAAATGAAATATAAGTTAAGCTTGCTGAGTGTGGCTTTACTGTCTGCTAGTAATAGTTGGGCAGAAGAGCCTCGAGTCGATGGTCTATCGAAACTGCCTTATTATGAGGCAAAAGTCGTCACGGTTGAGTTACCAGACGGGGCCAAATACGGGCCTTATCCGGTGGCAATGTCTGATGACAAAGAAGCAAAGACAATCGCGACGTATTCATTAAAAGCATCGCTTGATGTGGACATTGATATTGGTTTACCTTTTACGTTTAACCGTACGTGTCAATATGATGAAGCGCTGTGTGAGCTTGAATTTTATGGCAGTGAAAACAGTGCAGATGCGAGTTATTACAATGCTTATCAAGCTTGGCGTAATGCGCGTTTAAACAGTAGTTCTCGTAAAGACAGTTATTTTATGAGCTCTATTATTGACGCGGGAACGGCTGAAGTACAAGTACCTTATGCGCCCGTTGGCGATTCTGATGTAAAAATAACGGCTATATACACAAACGATAACGGTGATAAATTTGTTATTGGTTACGCCTCAGCACCTTATAAGGCCGATGGCTCGCGTACATATGCACGTCGTGCTTTTATAAAGCGTATTGACGGTAATAACCCTATAGAGCTTTTACCAACATTTACGGATGAAGGTGGTTTTAGTAGCGCTTATCAAATAAAAAAAGTGGGCGATAAAGTCTATGTTGTGGGCAGTGGCAGTGTGTCTTTCCCTGATAATGATCCTGACTATTTTAAGCGTTGTTATGTAGAAGGTGACGATACGGATGAGCGTTATGGTTATAATGAGCTGTTAAATTGTCCCGGCTTTGATACACAAGCTTTTCGTTGGGATGTCACTGCTATTATTAATGGTGGAAGCCGTTCTCCCGCTCCGGAAAAGTTGCTTGACTCGTGGATTGAAAATTCGGATAACGCAATATCCACCGCGGTCGCATTTGATATTAATAAAGACGGTGTCGCGGTGGGTAGTTCAAGTTTTGAGTATGAAAATAATCTTGAAGGTGCGCGTATGCGCGCGATACTCATTGAGCCAAGCAATAAAAAGTTAGTCTTGATCAGTGCTGCTACTACGGATATTGAAGATGAAGATGATAATATCTATAACGCTTGGGCGGTTGCTATCAATGATCAAGGTTTAGTGCTCGGAAACCGTGCATATGAGATAGTGAAAGGGCGGAATAAGCCGATTGAATTTTTTCTCTTTGATAAAAAGACAAGTAAAATTAATTTCCCTCTGCTTGATAAAAAAGTGCTGAGTACTAAGCAGCGTTTAGAGGGCGTCAGTAGTTATAAAAGTGGCGCCAATAGCCGGGCTTATGCAATGAATACAACGGGTTTCGTCGTGGGATCTGCTGATGATTACGATCAAAATGATCCTGTTTATGACGGTAAACCGCGTGCACAAACGGCCTTTTTATATGACAAGAAAAGTAATAAAAGTTGGCGTTTGAATGATTTATTATGTACTCAAAAAGCAGATGTAGTTGAAGATATGCATTACCGTTTACGCAGTGCAAGGGTTATCAATGATGAAGGCACGATTTTAGCCGAAGGTTTTGAGTATAAAAGCAAGGATGATTACATTTATAAAGTAAATGCTATCCCTCGCGTCTTTAAGTTAACGCGTAATATAGATGTGATATCTCCGGAAGACAGCCCAAATTGTTGGGATTCGGAATTGTTACAGCAAGAGGACTCTGATTATGAACGTAGTGGTGCGGGGAGTATTTGGTTTACTTTATTGGCACTACCGTTATTGCTAATACGCCGTTTACGGGGTAAAAAGAGCATTCGCTAGGTTAAAGATTGAAGGTAAGCGTTAATGCTTACCTTCAATACTTATTAGCAATAGTATTAGACCTTGTCGTTTTCTAACGTCGGCATCTCTTTTAAGATACCAATTTGATCACGGCCTGCATTTTTAGCAATATAAAGTCCTTTATCTGCAATATTTATCCACTGCTGATAACTTTCTATCTTTTTATTAAGACTCGCAATACCAATGCTGATAGTCAGTTCAATCTCTTTATCTTTAAAAGAGAGCGCTTTGATAACGTCACTGATACGTTTGGCAACCACTTTGGCTTGCTCTAAGTCAGAATCGATTAAAAGCACACTGAATTCTTCACCTCCATAGCGTCCTGCTATATCAATGCTTCGCATTTGCTGCTGGATAGCTTGCGCAACGTCTTGTAATACTTTATCGCCAAAAGGGTGTCCATAAGTATCATTGATATTTTTAAAGTGATCAATATCTATCATGAGTAATGATACATTTTGTTGGGTACGGATGTAGCGTTTATATTCTTGTTGGCAACATTCTTTCCAAAATCCATGGTTATGTAATTGGGTTAGTGAATCGGTGTGGCTATCATGCTCTAATTTTTTATGCGCCTCATGTAATGCGAGGCGGTTTAATGCCACATCTGTCACATCATAAATGATCATACAGATTTGTGTCACCTTGCCGACAATATCAGAAAGCGGTAAAAAAGTGACGTTTTGATACATAAATGTCGCGTTACTGGTAATGGGACGGTAACTTTTAAATTTAAAAAGGTACGGGCGTTGCTCCCAGGTCGTAAACGCTTTATTTTTTAATAACGAGACGGTATCTATTTTTTGTTGTAGCCATCTTTTAGGGATATGCTCAAAGGTATCGGTGAGTTTTTTATCAACAATATGTTTAGTGAGTATGCCAGAGTGGTTTTCCATAAAGCCATTCCACACTTTGACGTTCATATCTAAGTCTATGATCACTAAACCAACATCAATATTTTGGATCATGTCGATCAACCAATGGATCTCTTTTAATTCAATGCTAGCACTCATTAGTCTATTAAGTATCCTATTTTATGGGTGAGGGTTTTAATGGAGTCTTCCGTAAATAACAATAACAAATCACATTTAATATCGTGATGTTCAATACGATAGTTAACTTCAATCGCTAATGTTTTTTTCCAATGTGTTTGTCGTTCTTGGATCAAATCTTCTACCTGACAATGTTGGCCTAAAACACAAGGTTGGCCTTGGCTAAATTGAATATCAAGTTGCTCTGCAAGGCCGTTTAAAAACGCACCAATCAGAATGTTTGAAATATCATTCATCAGCTCAATTTCAATATTATTGGTTAATTCTTCTTCATATTTAAGCAGTTTGGCAATGTCTGCAAAACTTGAGTCATGAAAAATAATCAACGCTTCACCATTGATACCCGAGCTGATAAAGCCTTGGGAAACGGCGGATACATTATCATTATTGGCGATAGAGCTCAGCGCCATGTGTAATTCACTGCTGGCAAGGGTGTTCACATTGGGGATCGGCAGTAAAACAAACACATCGAGTAAACGAGCCAGTAAATCGCCGGCTCGGCCCATGGCAATGTTAGACACTTCTTGTAGTGCTTCACGTAATTCAATATGCCCCGTTTCGATGGCGTCATACGTCTGTTTTTGTGGCGCTATCTCTGAATGTTCATAAAGACCGTAAGTTTTAAGTAGTTTTAGTAAATTTGTTTGATCGATAGGTTTTTGAATAAAATCAAGTGCGCCTAAGGCGCGGACCTTTTTGTGTGCTTCAGGTTGAATATCACCCGAGATGACAATGACTAAGGCTTCTAAATTTTCTTTTTGAATTTTTTCAAGTACTTGATAACCATCCATCACGGGCATGTTGAGATCTAAAAAAACCAGCTCTCCTTTACCCGCTTTTATGGCTTCAATACCGAGTTCACCCTGCTCAGCAAAGCTAATGGTGATATCCCAATCCTCGGGTAATGCACGTGCAATGGCTTTACGCGCGAGGGGTGAATCATCACAAATTAAAACAGATAATGACATTTTTATCCTAGAAAATAGTTTATTATATTTTTGAAACTTAAGTGATAGTAATTATCAGTAAAGATGCTTTGCTTGGTTGTAAGTTTAAGCCACAGATCTAACCTGATCACGCATATACCCATGATACTTCAAGGTGCAAAGTCAGCAAGGAAAATTGTGCCAAGATGCTAGGCATAAAATTGAAGCCTAGTCGTTCTAAGTCGAGATTTTCTAACAACGCAGATGGGTGCGAGTTACCTTGCCCTTCGGGGCGCAAGCTCGACACCCCCCCCTGCGTTGCAACAATCACAAAGGGAATAACCATTTGTTCATGTTACGCCTTGCTCTGGTTACCGAGCTTGTGCCTGACAAAGCACCTTGAAATAACATGGGTATAGATATTCTTTAATAAATTAGCATAATAATGTGATTAATCAATGCGAATAAAGTCGCTGTGTTTATTATCATAAGCATTTATATGAAAAGCATGACACCACGAAGAAAATAGGGTTTAAAATTTAAGCAAAGGGGTTAAAGTCCATTTTAACCTTTACAGTTTATAAAATAAAAATATTAAGCTCTTTTTCGTGCATATTCAATTGCATGAATCATCTCTTGGGTACTTTTTATTTTTCGAACTGCTTGTAAAAATATCAGCGCTTGAGGCTGTTGTAAACGCATAAAAGTGAGCCATTGTTTAATGCGGCTTGGTAAATATTTTTCTTTATCACCGTGTGTTTGTACGATTAAATATTGACTCATTAAAGTGAGAATTTGAGGCCAACTATAAGGCTCTTCAATGCCCTTTATCACTTGTGCCAGATTAGGTGTCGCTAATGCGCCGCGGCCAATCATTAATGAATGGCAGCCACTTATCTCATGGCAGCGCTTTGCGTCTTCGGCGCTAAAAATGTCGCCATTGGCCGTTACCGGTATATCAATAGACTCACGAATTTTTGCAATCCAGTGCCAATGTGCAGGTGGCGCGTAGCCTTCTTCTTTAGTGCGAGCATGTACTGCTAGCTCATTAGCGCCCGCTTCACAAATCGCTTGAGCATTTTCAATGGCCAACGATTTATCTGCATAACCTAAACGTATTTTAACACTGAGAGTTTCGCAGGTATGCATGCTGGCACGCACTTCTTTGACGATCTTGTATAGCGTTTCAGGTGATTTTAATAAAATAGCACCGCCTTTACTTTTATTGACCGCTTTTGCAGGACAACCAAAATTAAGATCAATGCCATCTGAGCCGACGAGTAACGCTTTTCGTGCATTATTGGCTAAGCATTGAGGATCTTGACCTAATAATTGAATACGCACCGGTGTACCTGAGGGTGTTTTACTTTGATTAAAAAGCTCAGGACTCACGCGTCGGTAAACTTTGGCTGGTAGCGTTAAGCTTATAACGCGAATAAATTCAGTGACACACAGGTCAATGCCTCCTAAAGAGGTAAGTAATGCACGCATATGGTGATCCATAACGCCTTCCATCGGTGCAAGAGTGATCTTCATGCTTGGAGCCTTTCATTTTTGGGATGCAAAATTATACACGAATGCCATGCAAATGTGTTTGAATTTATTTATAAAAATAAGGGAGTGAGTGCCTGAGAATACATCTTGGGCTATCATGGGGATACATTGGCGTTTTGTTGTCTTTTTTTACCTAAAAGATCTCTATGATCAAGGAATTCTTAACGCTATTACTTGCACTCTATGTGCAGAGTATTTATTCTAGAGGCATTAATTACATAGGGAATATTTTAGATGAGCGATGATGCATTACAAATAATAAAAAACAGTATAACCACCATTCCGGATCATCCATTACCCGGTATTTTATTTCGTGATATTACCAGTTTACTTGCAGATGCAAAGGCTTTTCAGACGACGATAAATCTATTGATTGCGCGTTATAAAGATCAAAAAATAGATAAAATCGTGGGCACAGAAGCACGTGGATTTATTTTTGGTGCGCCACTTGCAGCCGCGATTGGCGCTGGGTTTGTACCGGTACGTAAACCGTGCAAGTTGCCACGCGATACCATTCAAGAAGGTTATTCTTTAGAGTATGGTAGCGATGTATTACAAATTCATTGTGATGCGATTAAAAAAGATGAACGCGTGTTATTAGTCGATGATTTATTGGCAACCGGTGGCACGGCAGAGGCGTCGGTGAAATTGATCCAGCGTTTAGGCGGTAAAGTGATTGAATCAGTTTTTGTGATTGAATTACCTGCTCTGAAGGGCGCACAAAAAATACATGACTTAGGGGTTCCCCACTATTCTTTAGTGTCTTTTGAAGGTGAGTAAATTTAGTGAGTTATAAAGTATTAGCAAGAAAATGGCGACCACATAATTTTTCAGAAGTGATTGGCCAAGAGCATGTGTTAACCGCATTATCGAATGGTTTAACACAAAATAGAGTGCATCATGCTTATTTATTTAGTGGTACACGCGGCGTGGGTAAAACCAGTATCGCGCGTATTCTTGCGAAAAGCTTAAACTGCGAGCAGGGTGTGACCGCAACACCTTGTGGGCAGTGTGAATTTTGCCTAGCGATTGATGCGGGGCATTTTGTTGATTTATTAGAAATCGATGCGGCATCTCGTACTAAAGTCGATGATACGCGTGAGATGCTTGATAATGTACAATATAAGCCGACAGTTGGGCGTTATAAAGTTTATCTTATCGATGAAGTGCATATGCTTTCTAAGCATAGTTTTAACGCGCTATTAAAGACGCTAGAAGAGCCGCCTGAATATGTTAAATTCTTATTGGCGACGACCGACCCACAAAAACTTCCGATCACTGTTTTATCGCGTTGTTTACAATTCCATTTAAAAGCGTTGTTACCTGAGCAAATTGAAAAGCAACTGCGTTATATTTTAGATCAAGAGCAAGCGACCTTTGATGGTGCGTCGTTAACAGCGATTGCCAATGCAGCGGATGGCAGTATGCGAGATGCTTTGAGCTTAACAGATCAAGCGTTGGCATTTGGCTCCGGTCATATTGAATATCAAGCGGTGCTTAAAATGTTAGGCACGATTGATAATCATCATTTACATTATTTATTGCATTTTATTGCGTCGGGTGATGTGGAAAAAGTCTTTGCTAAAATACAAGAGTTTGTACATTTGGGGGCTGATTTTGCTAAATTACATCAAGAGCTCGCCACATTATGCCATCAAACCGCTTTATTGCAGATGTTAAATCGCCCACATGATGTTAAAAAAAGCACATTACAGTTATTTGCAGATAGGTTAAGCGCTGAAGAATTGCAATTGTATTATCAAATTGCAGTGCAGGGCTATAAAGATTATGCGTTTGCACCGAACGGAAAGATAGCATTTGAAATGACAGTGATGCGTTTGCTTGCCTTTAAACCAGCGCAATATTTGGCGCTTGATGAAAGCCAATTAGGCCTTTTAGGCGAAGCTAATGCCGAGATAAAGAGCATTGAGAGTACGCCGGTTCCCTCGCCTCAAGTAACGGTGTCGCCACAAGCAATGCCGATTGAAGTGAGCGGTGAAAAGACTTCAACGGCGCCTGTGTTAGAAACAGAGATGCCAGACTTTCATGCCTCTCAACCGGACTCTCAATCCTTGCAAGCTGATTTTCAAACCACTCAAAACGAGGTGCCAATTTTAGCAGCGAGTCGTGATGAGCGGGTGATGCCAATGCCAGTTGAAAATACGTTCGTAGAGCAACCTCTTCATCAGGAGATAAGTCCTGCCGAGAGTGCGCTCAATATCAATACGATGGCCCCTCAACAGGCTGAGAATTTTCATCAGGATCTGGAGGTAGCTCCGAGTCCTGACAGTCAAGATCCTGTGCTGCTAGCTAAAAAATCGGTCGAGCAATTAACCCATTCACGTAATATGTTACGTAGCCATCGTTTAAAAAGAGCTGCGCCAAAAAAGCCACTGGCGACAACGTTAGCGACACTTGACGCTGTTGTTGTCGCGCCAGTAGAAAAAAATGCGCCTCATGTTACATTATCAAAGCATAATGTTAACGAGCGCGCTCTAGGCGTAAAAGAGGCGCCTTTACAAAGAGTCGAGCATAGTAATGCTCTAAGTGTCGCGACAAATTCAATTGTGATGCCCGATCAGCAAAATATTGTCATAGCGGAGCACCTGCCAGCCCCCATAGAGAGTCGCGTTGAGCAAGATCAAGATGATTTTGTGCAACGCAGTACGGCGCAAAGTGAGTTTATTGCGCCTGCTTACTTTATTATCGATGCGAATGAGGATGTACAAATTGATGGCGCCCAATATGTAGAAGATAAATTAACCGATCCTTGGTCACTGTTGATATTACAAATGAAGCTTGTCGGATTAGTAAAATTATTAGCGAAAAATTGCGTATTTAAACAGGTAAATGAGCAAGTGTTATTAACCTTGTGCCGAGCGCAACAACATTTATTAAATAACGGCCAATTATGTGAGCAGTTACAGCGATCCTTAAAAGCACACTTAGGTGAGCAAACAACCATGTATATTGAAGTCGGTGAAGTGGCGGGTCAGTTAAGTGCCTTTGAGTTGGAATCTAATATTTTTCAAAAATGTATTGATCAAGCAAAGCAAACGATTTGTGATGATCCCAACATTCAAAAATTTGTCACTGATTTTGATGCAAAGATCTATGCAAATAGCATCATCCCGTTATAATTTTATGAAAATTATATTGTTAACTATAAAAGAGAGACATTATGTTTAGTGGTAAAGGTGGTATGGGCGATTTGATGAAAAAAGCGCAAGAAATGCAAGCAAATATGCAAAAAGCGCAAGCAGAAATCGCAAACACAGAAGTCGTCGGTGAATCGGGCGCAGGGTTAGTTAAAATTACGCTATTAGGCAATCATAATGTGCGTAAAGTTGAAATTGATGACGAGTTAATGAGTGACGACAAAGAGATGTTAGAAGATTTAATTGCGGCTGCGGTTAATGATGCAGTGCGCCGCATTGAAGAAGTTAACAAAGATAAAATGAGTGGCATAACCGGAGGCATGGAATTGCCACCGGGTTTTAAAATGCCATTCTAATATAAAAGATGTTTATCCTTTAGGCGACTAATTTTTAATTTAGGCGTCGCACTGATATAGATGGATCATAGCGTTTAGGGTGTCTGAAAGGGAGCTAAACGCTATTTCTTCTGAGGTTAACGGCCTACCTTTTTACTTTACCAATAAGAATATTATGAGCTCAACTTCTTTACTTGATGAATTGATGCAAGCATTACAATGTTTGCCGGGCGTCGGTCCAAAATCTGCACAGCGTATGACTTACCATCTTCTCGATAAAAATCGCAGTGGCGCGTTAAAACTCAGTCATTTATTAGAAAGAGGGGTGCATGAAATCGGGCACTGTCAGCAATGTCGAACGTTTACAGAGTTAAATCTCTGCTCGCTTTGCAGTAATGAAAAACGTAAAGTGAATGGTCAAATCTGCGTGGTTGAAATGCCGGTTGATGTATTAGCAATAGAGCAAACTGCTTTATTTTCAGGTACTTATTTTGTGTTAATGGGGCATCTCTCGCCGCTCGATGGTATTGGTCCTGAGCAATTAGGGTTAGCATTATTAGAGCAACAAATTTCAGCGCCACACGTGACCGAAGTTATTTTGGCGACCAATCCAACCGTAGAAGGTGAAGCTACGGCCTATTATATTGCGGAGATCGCTAAAAAATTCCATGTCAAAGTGAGCCGTATTGCACATGGAGTGCCAGTTGGTGGCGAATTAGAATATGTGGACAGTACTACCTTGTCACATTCTTTTGCCGGACGATCAGAGATATAATCTGTCTATATTATGTTATCAGCCGATAAAACAGAGCATAAGTTTGTGAAATTTAAAAAGCCAGTCAGAGGATCCTTGGCTTTTTAAATTAAAATCGAGTGATAAAACTCAAAGTATTGTAATAACATCTGCAAATGCTTTTCTTGATTTGGGCAAAGGTGCATTATAGTCTTCACTGCTGTCGCGGTAGCCAATCGCCAGTGCGACATGGCATTCATAACCGTCAAGTTGCTTATAAAACGCGTCAGAAATCAATGCAGTATCAATTCCTTCCATTGTAGTCGAGTCAATATTTAAACGTGCCAGTGTATGCAGTGCATTGCCTAACGCAATATAGGTTTGCGATTTAGTCCATGCTTTATGCTCGCCTTGTGCGTCTTCATTGAGTTCAACAAAGCCATAGGCTGCCAACGCAGCTTCTTTTTGTTCTGCGGGCATTCTTTTATCAAGGATACCTTTATCTATTACGTGTTCATAATCTTTACGCTGATAAGTGGTTTTATGTGCAAATAGGATCACATGTGAAGCTGCGTTAATATGGTGTTGATTAAATTGATGCATATTGACAAAGGTATCACTCATTTTTTGTTTCGCACTATCTGATTCAAGTACAATAAACTGCCAGGGTTGGGAGTTTATTGATGAAGGAGAGAGGCGTAGTGCTTCGAGTAAAACACCAAGATCTTCAGCGCTTACTTTTTTACTAGGATCATATTTTTTAGTGGTATAACGATTTTCTAAATCGGTAATGATTGGGCTTTTCATCTGAGTGTACCTTATCAGTTAATGCATTAACTTATTTTTCATCTTGAAGTGTCATGGCTATATTTATATGCGCAGAGGAATAAGTCAAGTAGTTAACTTTTGGTAACCTAGTCGGAACGGCATAATAATACGTATTATCAATCGTGTGCTGAACTCTGAATGCTCAGTCTTTTTTGTGTTTATTTTGGGTTTTTAGCGCACTGCTAAAGTTTTGGTAAAAGATAAAATATCTCATATATTACTTCCTATTTTCTCTTAAATTAATGATAAAAAAAGGAAATAGTGTGTTCAATTCACCTTTTTGATAAAAAAATAACAAATTATCTTGATGTTTATTGTTAATAGATGATAATTCATATCATTTGTGAGTTTGGAGTTTGTTATGTATCAGTTGGGTAATGAGCAGGAGATCAATTTAAGTAGCGATATTGCAAAAACACTGTTGATCCCTTTATATATGCGTCACAAAGAATCATTACGAGAAAATAAATTTTTTTATGATGAAGTTGCGTGTCAATTAGTCAAAAAAATAAAATATGATTTTTCTATTTTTGATAAGGCGATAGGCTCGTCTGTCGGTTGCGCGTTACGTGCCAAATATTTTGATGAAAAAAGTATAGAATTTATTAACTCCCATACAAACCCCATTATTGTGCAAATAGGATGTGGCCTTGATTCTCGTTATTTCAGAATAGAAAACAAGATAAGCAAAGCGCTGAAATTTTATAACTTAGACCTGCCTGAAGTGATAGATTTGCGTCAAAGTATTTTGATCGAGCCGGATTGCGTTTCTTTTATAAAAAGTTCAATGTTTGAGACAACATGGATGCATGATCTCAAAAAACAACACCCACATGCACAGTTTCTGTTTGTGATAGAAGGGGTGCTGATGTATTTTGATAAAGCGCAAGTACAAGACTTTTTTGAAAATATGGCGCAGATCTTTGATGACAGTGATATTGCGTGTGATATTACCAATACATGGATGAGTGAAAATTCGGGAAAACACGATAGCATTAAATTAACCAATGCGACTTTTAAACTCGCCATGGACGATTTGCATGAGCCAGAACAATGGCATGAAAAAATAAGCTTTGTTTCCTCAAAAAGATTCACAGAATTTCAAGAATGGAAGTTGACGGGACTCTTCAAATATTGGCTAATGAAAAGGC
The DNA here is from genome assembly GCF_000153405.2 of Psychromonas sp. CNPT3. Lineage (NCBI taxonomy): Bacteria > Pseudomonadati > Pseudomonadota > Gammaproteobacteria > Alteromonadales > Psychromonadaceae > Psychromonas > Psychromonas sp. CNPT3. Next base: position 1,733,577 of record NC_020802.1, on the reverse strand, counting down.
TTTCTAATGTTAATAATGCATGCCGATTAGTCAATTATCATATTAAATAGATAGGCAATGATAATGCAGGCAATAACGCCCACATTATCATTAAATTTACTTACCTAATTTAATCTTACGTGTCGATCCAAATTTATTTTTATTATTTAGCTTTTTATGCGCACTTTTCTTTTTCGGTTTAAATTGATCCAAACCAATGTGTTTAGTTAATGCCACTTGTGCATTACCTTTAGTGGCTGGAAGGCTACTTTCATTGCGTGATGGTGCAGGCACTAAGCAATTTGCACCACGACCAATCAGTTTACGTGCAAGGCCTAAACTTTTTAATACTTCACGAATTTGAGGCCAGTTTTCAGGAATGTGGTAACGCAAAATGGCTTTATGTAATCGGCGCTGTCTTGCCCCTTTGATAGTGATCACGCTTTCACTTTCATTGTTGACCTTATGCAATGGATTTTTTTCTGTGTGGTACATGGTTGTTGCATTAGCCATTGGTGAAGGATAGAAGTTTTGTACTTGATCTAATTTAAAGTTATTACTTTTAAGCCATAACGCTAAATTGATCATATCGCGATCAGTTGTACCCGGATGTGCAGAGATAAAATACGGGATCAAATATTGTTTTTTACCGGCCGCTTTTGAGTATTTCTCAAACATTTTTTTAAAGGCATCATAACTGCTCATGGTCGGCTTCATCATTTTATCTAAAGGACCTTTTTCGGTATGCTCTGGCGCTATTTTTAGATAACCACCCACATGATGCTCGACGAGTTCTTTGACATAACGCGGATCTTCCACCGCGATATCGTAACGCACGCCTGATGCGATTAATATTTTTTTGATCCCTGATAATTTACGAGCGCGGCGATACAAGTCAATGGTATGTCCGTGATCGGTGCTCATATGATGGCAAATGTCAGGAAAAACGCAGCTCAATCGGCGGCACGTTTGCTCCGCTTTGGCGCTTTTACATTTTAAGCGATACATATTCGCCGTAGGGCCTCCCAGATCCGAGATAACCCCCGTAAATCCAGGCACACTGTCGCGAATAGTTTCTATTTCTTTGATAATAGAATCTTCAGAGCGACTTTGGATCACGCGGCCTTCATGCTCTGTGATAGAGCAAAAAGTACAACCTCCAAAACAGCCTCGCATGATATTGACTGAAAAGCGGATCATATCGTAGGCTGGGATCTTCGCGGTGCCATAGGCTGGATGTGGTACGCGTTTATAAGGTAAACCAAATACCGCGTCTATTTCTTCCGTGGTAAGAGGGTATGCCGGCGGGTTAACCCAAAGTAAACGTTTGCCATGAAATTGCGCCAATGCACGTGCACAACCTGGATTCGTTTCTTGGTGTAAGACGCGCGATGTATGTGCATATAACATTTTATTTTGGCTAACTTTTTCATAGCTTGGTAGCAAAATATATGTTTTTTCCCATGGTTTTTTCTTGGGCGTAAGGGTTGGCGCCGGTAAAACTTCAATGATTTGGGTAATGACTTGTGATGCACTACTTTGATCTGCTAATTTTTGAGTCGCACAGGCAACATTGATATCAGCATAAGGGTTAATGATCGGATCAATTTTACCCAGCTTATCAACTTGCTGTGAGTCAAGGCCACTCCAACCGGGTAATGCTTCTTTAAGTAGGAGTGCGGTGCCTCGTATATCGGGCATACTTTGAACGGATTCACCCAAAGAAAGACGATGTGCAAATTCAAGTAAAGGGCGCTCTGCATTACCAAACACGAGAATATCGGCTTTAGAGTCTAATAAAACAGAGTGGCGCACTTTATCGGACCAATAATCATAATGGGCAATACGGCGTAGGCTGGCTTCAATCCCACCAATCAGTACCGGCACTTCTTTATAAGCTTCTTTACAACGCTGTGTGTAGGCAAGTACCGCGCGATCAGGGCGTTTACCACCTTCATTGTTAGGCGTATAAGCATCGTCGTGACGCATTCGGCGCTCGGCCGTATAGCGGTTGATCATTGAGTCCATATTACCGGCTGAGACCCCAAAAAACAGATTGGGTTTACCTAAACGCATAAAATCATCTTTGCTGTGCCAATCAGGCTGCGCAATAATGCCGACGCGGTAGCCCTGAGCTTCTAATGTACGGCCAATCACTGCCATGCCAAAACTTGGGTGATCAACATAAGCGTCACCCACCACAATAATAATATCACAACTGTCCCAGCCTAATATTTTCATCTCTTTACGCGACATGGGCAAAAAAGGCGCAGGGTTTTCTGCTCTTGATTTAAAAGAGGGATAAGAGAAAAGCGGGCGATCCGCTTGCAGAAGATCAAGAGTCATACATATACCTAAACGAGATTAAAATAATAGGCGCGGATTATAGCCTAATGTTTACAATTTCTTAACCTTGAAGTTAATAACTATTAAAAATAAATAGGTGTAAGGGAGAAGATAGGTAAAAAGTTGGTGTGAAGCTTTACGTAAGTGATTTAGATTAGAGGATTATTTTCCGATAAAATCTTTGCAGAGCAAAAGAAGAGATCGCGAAAAAAGTGTTTAATTAAACACTTTTTTCGACTTTATTTTAGCCTTTATAGATTTTTGGGTTAAACACATCACGTAACCAGTCGCCAAGAAGGTTAATAACCAACACTAAACTGATAAGAACGACACCCGGGAATGCGGTTATCCACCATTGTCCTGAGAAGATATATTTAAAACCAGTACTTATTAAAGCGCCTAATGAAGGCTGGTCAATAGGTAAACCAAGGCCTAAAAATGAGAGGGCAGCTTCTGACATGATTGCATTGGCAATTTGCACCGTTGAAATCACTAGAATAGGAGAGAGACAATTAGGCAGTATATGACGGAACATAATACGAAAAGAGTCAAGTCCCATCACTTTAGCTGCTTCTACATATTCTTTATTACGCTCAGCTAATACCGATGCTCGAATAGTACGTGCATATTGTGGCCATTCGGCAACACCAATGATAATAACCAGTATCAGCACCGCATATTCGGAATAAAATTCAGCGCCAAAGGTTGCTTTAAAAATAGCGGAGAAAATAATGGCGACCATCATGGTTGAAAAAGACAGTTGTACATCTGCAAAACGCATTAAGAAACTGTCTATCTTGCCACCAAAGTAGCCGGAAGAAAGGCCAATAATAATACCCAGTACTAATTGTAATGCAACGGCACAAAAACCAATGGTTAATGATAAACGAGATCCATACAAAATAGTTGATAAAATATCACGACCTTGATCGTCGGTGCCTAATAAAAAGCGTTCATCACCATCCACAAGCCAAGAGGGTGGAAGCTCTGAGTCCATCAGATCAATACTCATAAGATCATAAGGATTGGTTGGCGCGATCAAAGGTGCAAAGATCGCTGCCATTAAAAAGGCTAAGAAAAAAGCAAAGCTTAGCATCGCGGTTTTATCTTTTAGAAAATAATAGATAAAATCTGAGTTTTTAAAACGAGTAAAAGCGCTAATAGACTCGTTATTGTCGGTAAGTGTGGAATTCATGTTTTAAGCTCCTTTTCCAGTGATATCAACGGTTGGGTTGATCACACCGTATAAGAGATCGACAAGCGTATTGGTGACAACGAAAATAAGGCCAACAAAAATAACATAAGCTGTGATCAAGGGGGTATCAACGCGGTTAATCGCTTCTAAGAAAAGAAATCCAGTACCGGGCCATTGAAAAACAGTTTCCGTTAATATGGTGTAGGCGACCATCGTACCGATTTGCACACCGCCAACGGTAAGTACGGGAAGCATGGTGTTTTTGAGTGCATGTTGGTAATAAATCTTATGCATTGCAAGGCCTTTTGCCGTTGCAAATTTTACATATTCAGAGCTTAACGCTTCGAGCATTTCGGATCGCACTAAACGAATAAACAGAGGTAGCATGATGGATGCAAGCGAAACACAAGGTAAAATCAAATGCAGTAAGCCATCTTTTGTTAGAAATCCGGTTTCCCAACCTAAAACATTAACCGTGTCGCCACGTCCATACGATGGGAGCCAATTAAGTTCAATAGAAAAAACATACATTAACATGATAGCCGTTAAGAAGACGGGAACAGAAATACCTAAACTACTAAACGTCATTATTAATTTGGTGGTTATATTTTTAGGATGTATAGCGGAATAAACCCCAAGTGGGATGGCAACAAATAAGATGATCAAGGCTGCGCCAAAAACAAGTTCAAGGGTCGCTTGTAATTTGTCTAAAATAATATCGACAACAGGTTTTTTGAAAAAATAAGATGTGCCTAAATCGCCATGCATAGCATTGCCGATAAAACGTGAATATTTGGTGAGATAGGGATCATTTAAGCCCATTTCATCACGTAAAGCTTGACGCTCTGCCATTGATACTGATTGACCCACCATTTCGCGTAGGGGATCTCCAAGGTTATCTTGGATAGCAAATGCGACTAAACTTATTACAAACATAACGATCAATGCTTGTAGCAAGCGTTTGCCTAAAAACGTTAACATTTAAACTTCCTTTAAAATTATGAAAATGTAACAAGCCCTATAGTTAGGGCTTGTTGTTAAAAGAAAATGAATTTCTTTTTATTTTACGACTAAGTCGCCGTAATAAGGGAAGTTAAGTGCACTGACGATAGGTGTAAGATCAATGTTTGATTTTGCGCCCCAAGCCAGATTTTGCCAATGTAAAGGTACAAAAGCCGCATCGTTATAAAGAATTTCTTCTACATCTTGTAACATCTTGCTGCGTTTTGCTGGATCAGTTTCAGAGTTTGCATCTGTCACTAATTGATCCACTTTAGGGTTAGAGTAATAACCACAGTTATAAGCCCCTTTGCCTGTTTTCTCATTACGTGTCATGGTTAAAAATTCAGAGAAGTTAGCTGAATCTTCTGTGTCTGAATGCCAACCAATCATCATCATATCGGCAGAACATAAATCAAACTCAGGCCAGTACTGTGCTTTAGGCATGGTTTTTAGATCAACTTTAATACCAATTTTAGCAAGCATCGAAGCCACGGCTTGGGCGATTTGAGCATCATTAACATAACGGTTACTTGGCGCCATCATGGTTAATTTAAAGCCTTTTTCATAACCTGCATCAATCATTAACTGTTTTGCTTTTTTAAGATCATAACGCGGCACAAGGCTGTCATTGTGACCCGTGTAGCCAGACGGACTTTGCTGAGAGGCTGTTGTTGCAAAACCTTTCATGATTTTTTTAACGATAGCTGCATTATTAACCGCATAAACGATGGCTTGACGCACGCGTACATCTTTAAGGGCAGGGTTACTTTTTTGGTTTAGTTGGAACGAAATAAGACGCGTACCATCTACCGTGATCAAATCAATATTTTTAGTGCTGATCACGCGTTTTTGATCATTTGGTGCAACAGGTTGAATAATATCAACATCGCCTGAAAGCAATGCAGCAACGCGGGTCGCATTTTCTTTGATCGGAACCAATGTCATTTTATCAACATTACCAGGTGATTTAGTATCCCAGTAATCGGCAAAGCGCGTAAACACAACTTTAATGCCTTGTTCTCTTTCCGTTACGATAAACGGCCCTGTACCTGAAACATGTGTTGATGCGTAAGAACTACCATTTTTAACAATGGCACTTTTCTTTTTACCGTTAAAATCACCAGTATAGAATTTTTTATCCATTGGGAAAATATAAGTGGCTGTTTGTAACACGAGAGGGAAAGGCTTAAATGATTTGATTTCAATCGTGTGATCATCAATTTTCGTCATTTTTTCATAAGGAGAAAAAATAGCTTTAAAATCTGAAGAACTACGTAGTCTTTCAAATGTCCAAAGTACATCATCTGCTGTTAATAAGTTACCAGAATGAAATTTTACACCTTCACGTAAGTGAAAACGGAAAGTAGTATCGTCAACGCGTTCCCATGATGTCGCAAGACGGCTTTCAAATTCAAAAGTCTTAGTAAAGCGCACTAATGGATCAAATAAAAGGTGCGACATTTGTATGATACCGCCAGATAATTGCTCATGGGGATCAAGTGAAACTGGATCTGCATCATATGCAACGGTTATATCTGCTGCGACACTAGAAAAACTGAGCCCAGTGGCGAGTATGGCAATCGCAAGTTTCGTTTTCAAAAATTTCATTAATAGCTCCTTTACAGGGAAAATACCCTTATTCTCGTGTTGATTAAAATATAATACGCAAATGCATATGTACTTTAATAATTTCCATCTTTCTTTTTTTTTTACTTTACTTTCAGTCCTTTAAATTCAGGCATTAGTGATATTAAATGCTGGCTGTAGGGATGTTCAGGTTGGGTGAATAGTTTTTCTGTTTCAGCCACTTCTAATAAAGTACCTTGTTGCATAACGCCGACGCGATCACACATTTGGCGGATAACAGGTAAATCATGGCTAATAAATAACATGGTTAAGTTTAATTCGTCTTGTAAATCTTTCAGAAGATTTAATATCTGAGCTTGCACAGAAACGTCCAAAGCGGATGTTGGCTCATCACAAATAAGCAGACGTGGGCGCGTTGCTAATGCACGCGCAATAGAAATACGTTGACGCTGACCACCGGAAAATTCATGTGGATATTTAAGGCCTGCCATGCGTCCTAAACCTACGTGATCTAATAAGTCATGTACGATTTGACGTACTTGCGCCTCACTTGACGCTAAATTATGAAAGCGAATTGGCTCTGCAATAATATTAAAAATCTTCATACGTGGGTTCATTGACGTATAAGGGTTTTGAAAGATCATTTGCATTTGACGTCTAAAAGGACGACGCTCAGATTCTGATTTTAAGGCGCTTAAATCGATACCTTCAAAGGTGATGTTGCCTTCATCTGGGGCATATAAACCGGCAATGACGCGTGCAATGGTTGATTTTCCTGAGCCTGATTCGCCCACCAAACCAAAGGTCTCACCCTCATTGATATGAAAGCTTACTTTATTTGATGCTTGTACATATTCACGGCGACTTGGGAAAAAAGAATCTTTGGTTAAAAAACGCAGGCTGACATTGTCAACATTCAGCAAAGCACCCGTATATTCACGTTGCGCTTCACCTTGGCCTAACCAATGTGTTTTGATATCAAGCTCAGGCAGTGGCTCTGCATCTTCAATATAACTCACCAAAGGAAATCGATGCTGTTTTACATCAGAGCGAGGGACGGCAGAAATAAGGCTACGTGTGTAATCATGTGTGGGATCATCAAGTACATCTTTGGTATTACCAAATTCAACGAGTTCGCCACGGTACATCACGGCAATTTTATCGGTGATGTTAGATACGACGCCCATATCATGGGTTACTAACATACAACCTACATTTTTCTCAACACATAAATTACGGATCAAGGTTAATATTTGATCTTGAATAGACACATCGAGTGCGGTCGTTGGTTCATCTGCAATGATAAGATCGGGCTCACCACAAAGGGCGATGGCAATAACAACACGTTGGCGCATTCCCCCTGAAAATTGATGTGGATATTGTTTAATTCGTAGTTCAGGCTCACTGATGCCAACTTGCTCTAAAAGAGAGAGCGCGCGAGTATAAGCTTCTTCTTTACTGACATCTAAATTGGCAAGGATAGTTTCGGTGATTTGTTTTTCAATGGTAAATAGGGGGTTTAATGAGGTCATTGGATCTTGAAAGATAAAACCAATTTTTGAGCCACGCACTTTGCGCATTTCATTATTACTTAGACCTGAAATCTTTTCGCCATCTAAATAAACCTCGCCACCAGAAATAACACCGGGAGGGCTCAGAAGATCAATGATTGCGTTGCCAACGGTAGATTTCCCCGCGCCTGATTCACCAACTACGCCAACAATTTCACCTCGCTCGATATTAAACGAGAGAGAATTGACCGCGCGATGAACACCATGACGAGATGGGTATTCAATGCAAAGATTTTTTACTTCCAATAAAGACATACGTTATCCCTGTAATGTGACGATTTTTGTACCGACTATAAAGATTTATCCTGTGCAGGAAAAAAGTTCCTTTCGTGAGATTGTTTTTTAAAAAAGAAAGCAATGTAATGCTGCTTATCAGACAAATAGATAGGCTGATCACTTTCTTTTTTTCGCACTTTGTCGTACAAAGTAATGAACAGAATATTTTTGATTTAACACGTTAAAAAAAATGTGATGGTGATGTCATTTTCAATCAAAAAGTGGCAAATTGAAAAGATTTTTTTTACTGTTTACCCACCGCTGCGTGTTATAATATCTGGTTTTATTTATTCATAAGTCATAAGTTAAGTCAACTACTCTTTTTTTTGAATGCTCTATGATCGATATTTCCAGCCTCTAAATTCATTTAAATTTTGTATAAAGCGCTTTTTTATCACAAAACAAAGAAATTAATTTGGTTAAGTTTAAACATCTATTTTTAGCTTGTTAGGCGTTTGTTTAAGGGTGTTAATTGTCGATGTGAAATTTTTAAAATGTGAGTTGAAATTTATCTTCATGATTTTATTGTGATTTTATAATCAAGGACCTTCATGTTATTAAAAAAAATCAATAAAACACGTTATCGTCGGCACCTCAATATTATAATAGTAGGCTGCATTGTATTTTTAACGGTTTTTAGCTTATTAAGTGCACAAATATTAATCTCTTTATTGAGTGATGCACAAAGCCCACATTTTTATCATAATTTAGGGGGATTGGTGTTGAGTGCATTATTACTTGGTGGGTTATTGTCTCATTATAAGCAACATGAATTTATGCATGAAGTCGCTTATGTTTGGGATTTAAAACAACAATTAAATAAAATCACTCGAAAATTACATCGTATAGAGAAAGCTGCTCGGGAGGGGGATGAAAATGCGATGCTTGCCTTACATTTTAGTTACACGGGCTCCGCACAACTTTGGCAGTTAGATGATAACAATATTACGCTTGAGGAGCTTGAAAAGAGCAAGCAACAATTACAACAATTATGCGATCAATATAATGTGCAATTAAATATCGATCAGTACCATATGCGCTTATTAAAAAAGTATTAAATTTTCATTCTATCTATGTCACCTCAGATGTTTTATCAGGCATGATTTTACATCTGCAAGTCTTTGCGAGATAACGCGCCACGAAGAGCATTTGCTTCTTTTTATTTGTTTTCAATATCGTCGTTGATTATTTGTACAACATTTTTCTTTGTTTCCTTAATAATTTGTCTCATATCGGCATTATTTTGCCTGTATTTCCCCATAAATAAGTGTTTCTTCATGTTTGAGTGTAATTATTAACGCAGACTTAATATAAGCGCGTCTCAGAGACGAATTTATTTTTTTTATGCAAAGGTGTGGTTGCGGATGTTTTTTCGGTGACGGGCTTAATATTCGATAAAGTGACTTTTTTATAAAAGGGGTGCAATGCGATGTAATGCACACCTTATATAAGCCATATTATTAGCTTATATAAGAAGGAAGGGATCATAAAAGTATAAAATCCGAAAAGGCATCGTAATGTGCTACCTTTTCGGATAAAAGCCTTAAACGGGGATGCTTAATGGCTCGGCAAGTTTACCAATAAGTTGGCCTGTTTCAATTTTGATATTATGTAGCATAACGTCAATAACATCGCCAAGTTGCAACTCTGTTTGCTCCGCAATGAAAACCTTGCCTTGCTCTCGATTACAGTCAATTTGTTTTGCATATTGACTGTCTTTACAAAGCAAGCTGCAGGGAATAAAGAAGGTCGCACCATTTTCTTGGATACGTACACGGATCCCCGCTTTTATAATATCAAAAATTTCTGCTTTAAATTTCCATTGTGATTGCACTTGATCTTTAAAGTATTGCCCATAAAGGTGGTTATTCACATCTCTTTCAGCAAGGCGTTGCGCTTTACGTGCTTCATTGAGTAATTGGCCAATATTGTCATCGATAACGATATCATCTTGCTCTAACAAAATAGATTTAATTAAACGATGGTTGAGTAGGTCGCCGTATTTACGGATAGGTGATGTCCAAGTAGCATAATGGGAAACACCCATTGTAAAATGCGCCTCTGGCGTGTTTTTACAATCAGCATAAGCCAATAATTTACGCAGGCGATGATCTAAATAACTATTATTGAGTAGCGCGACTTGCTGGCGCATTTTAGTATAGCCTTCAAGACTCGCTAAGGTTTCACTGTCATAAACTATGTCATATTCTTGCAATAAGGAGACGGCCTTTTCTAAGCGGTCGCTCGCGATCCCCGAATGGGTGTTAAAAACACCTTGTTGTTTATATTTTGCTAAAAAATCACCAATACAAATATTGGCCGCGATCATCGACTCTTCAACGAGGCGGTTTGCCGTGCGTCTCGGCTCACAAAGGATCTCATAAACCGCGCCTTTGTTATTCAGTTTTAAGGTGTAATCCGGCTGGTTTTTGAAAACAATATTATTTTCTGTGCGCCACAATAAACGTTGTTGCGTGGCTTCATTTAAAATATGTAGTTGTTTGGCTAATACGGGCGAGGCTTGCCACTGCGCATCTTCATTTTCTAAATAGTCGGAGACATCATTATAATTTAAGCGATAATGGGATTTGATCCAGGCTGCAAATATTTTAGCTTCGCCAATAATTTCACCCTGTTTACTTATCAAAAGTTGACAGCATAATGTGGCGCGTTTCTCTCCTTCTTTTAAAGAGCATAAACTCTCACAAAGTTCCCTTGGCAACATGGGGACATTAAAGTTGGGTAAGTATAAGGTGAACGCGCGGTTTTTAGCCTCAATATCAATGTCGCTTTCCGTTTGAACGTAAGCCGAAGGATCTGAGATGGCGATGGTAAGTTTCCAACCACTCTCATTTTCTTCAATATAGAGAGCATCATCCATATCTTGTGTATTAACGCCATCAATTGTAAAAAAGGGCAGGTCGCTAAGATCTTCTCGAGGCAACTCTTTATCAAGAATATCGGTAGGCGTATCAAAGTCAGGGGCCGTGCATGGTAAGTGATAAGTAGCAGCAGCAATTAGGCGATATGCAAAGGGATCATTAACATCTGCGACTTTTGCGATGACTTCAGTTAAAAAACCATTGTCTTGTAAAGCATGTTTAAGCAACTTTACTTTTACCCAATCGCCATCTTGATAGCCTTGAGCAACTAACTTTTGACCACCCTGTATTTTAAAAAAACCTTTGAGTAGCGGATTGTTCGCTTGAATTGATATTTTTTGTGCTTTGATAATAAGCTTTGCAATAAAAACATCAGTGCCAGTATTTTTTAGTTGAATAGGCTCTGCACTTGTTTTTTCACCAGATGTGCGGATCAATGCGATGATTTGATCGCCATGCAGTACTTTTTTCATTTCTTGTGGCGCAATAAAAAAACGTTTTCCTTTATCTGTTTCTAAAAAGCCATAGCCACGATCGGTTGCTTTAACAATCCCTTGACGTTTAGGGATATCTTTTTGAATCTGTTCTTTTAATTGACTAAGCAGCGCATTGTTTTGAAACATAGAATAAGACCTTTAAGGCATAGAGACTTTGTGAACTGCCAATATAAAGGCTTCTTTACTTTAATTAAAGGGGCGGACGTGTAAAAAGCGTAAAAATTTAAAATAATTTAAATATAGCTTGGCTTTTGAGGTAAATCTGTTTAATATGCGCTTCGTTACGGAGGGGTGGCAGAGCGGCTGAATGCACTGGTCTTGAAAACCAGCGAGGGTTTATAGCTCTCCGTCGGTTCAAATCCGACCTCCTCCGCCAAACATTAAAACCCGTTATACTTATGTATAACGGGTTTTTTCATATCGGCATATTCATACTTCCGTTAGCCGTCCTTAAGTATTCAAAATAAAGGATGATCCTCCTTTTTATGATCCTTAGATAATGTATGCTGTCGTTACATTCTTCTCATGTAAATCATATTTTAAAATATAAAAGCGACTTTTAGCCGCTTTTAATATTTCTGCTTATAATTGTTTTAGTTGAGCATCAACATACAGCTGACCGTTTGAGGTTGACTCTAACGTCGTGTTAACTTTATAGGCCTCCGCTAATATGGGTGAGCCGAGTACGCTTTCCGGCGTGCCTTGTATTTGTATTTTTCCTGCACTTAAAAGAGCGAGTTGGTCGCAAAACTTAGATGCTAAATTTAAGTCATGCAAGGCTGCCACCGTGATCATGTTTTTGCTGATCGTGAGCTCTTTGACCACCGATAAAATAGACAGTTGATAATGTAAATCTAAGGCGCTGGTAGGCTCATCAAGTAGGATAACTTCAGGGGAGCGTACTAACACTCTTGCCATCGCGACCATTTGTTGCTGACCACCACTTAAATTACATATATCTACATCCGCTAATTTTGTGATACAAAGCTGTTCTAAGATGGCTGCGACGGCAAGTAAATCGGTTTGCTTTACGCGCCAATTGGATTGGTGCTTTAATGAAAGTAAAATACTTTCATACACGGTTAATGACACATTTGAATGAAAAGACTGCGGTAAATAGGCTATTTTTTGTGCGCGCTCTTTTCGACTAAAAGATGAAACATCGGCGCCGTGTAAAAAAATCTTACCTGAATCTAATTTAACCAGGCCTGCAATCGCTTTAAATAATGTTGATTTTCCCGCAGCATTGGGCCCGAGTAAGCAAGTAAATGAGCCAGAATTTAAGCTTTCTATTGAGGCTCCCTTTAAAACTTGCTGGCGAGCGTAGCTAACACTTAAATTATTTAATATTAAACTCATTAGAAACGCTCCTTAGAATGTCGCATTATGATGATCAAGAAAATAGGCACTCCAATCAAGGCAGTAATAATTCCGACGGGATAAATTATTCCCGGTGTTATGCTTTTACTGACAATGGAGGTAAGAGATAACATGGTAGCCCCAAGCATCGCAGATAAGGGTAAAAAGTAGCGCTGATCTTCACCCACTAGCATGCGCGCAATATGGGGGCCGACGAGGCCGACAAAGCCAATAATGCCGACAAAGGCCACCGAAGTTGCTGCCAGCAGTGAAATACATATCAACATTTCAATGCGTAATCTTTTCACATCGACGCCCATACTCATTGCACTTTCATCCCCCAAGCGAAGAGCTGTGAGCCGCCATGTGCGAGACATACAAAAAGGTAAAATTATCAGCATCATTAAACTGCCCATGCCAAGTTGTTGCCAACTAGCGCGACCCAGTGAGCCTAACATCCAAAAAATAATACGTTGTAACTGAGTTTCTGATGCGGAGTATTCCATCATGGCGAGCATGGCATTAAAGGCAAAAAATATTGCAATACCAAATAATACAATCGTTTGTGTTCCTACCCCTTTGACGCGCGTCATCGCAAGTAATGCACCGCATGTACAGAGCGCGAAAATAAAGGCATTGACGGTAACCAATAAGGATCCAATATTTGGCGTTAAACCGACGCCAAAAACAATAGCAAGTGCAGCACCGAAACTAGCAGCTGATGAAATCCCTAATGTAAAAGGCTCTGCCAGAGGGTTATTTAAAATAGTTTGCATCAATGCCCCTGCCATACCGAGCATTGCGCCAACGATAAGAGCCGTCAGAGCAACGGGCATACGATGATCCCATATAATCACTTCAAGAATAATGCCGTGCGAGGCTTTATCCCAAAGGACGTCGAGCACGGTGCTTAAAGGAAAATTCCCGGGGCCTGTGGAGATATCAAATAAAACACTGATAAATAAGAGTGCCATAATGATGCCTATCAGGCGTATTTTTTTTAGTGTGCGTTGCTGGTATTGAGCGGAGGTGTTTAAGGTTTCATCTTTATAACTTAATTGGCGCATTTTAGACCTTGTATCTCACAGATAACGCGCGCTATTACACGCTCGTTATCGTTTTAAAAAATGTATTTAAAGGTGATTAATTTAGTTTTTCCCAAAAAACACCCGTTAAGTCAATCGCTAAGAACTTATCGTGTAATTCTTTGAAATTAGCCTCTGGATCTAAGTCTTTAAAGTCGTCGGCATAAAACCATTTAGCAAAGACTTGTAAGGCAATAAAGTGATAAGGGCTGTTATAAAACTGATGGTAAATAGAGTAAAACTCTTTCGTTTGGACGGCGCTTAATGCAGGCCAGCCTTTACGATCAGCTAGTGCTTTTAAACGTTTTTGCGCAAGGGCATGTGTTGCTTCATAACCAAACAACACCGCAGCTGTATTGGGATTCGCTTCTGACCAATTAGCGCCCGTACCAATAATAATATCGGGATCATCTACAAACAGTGCTTCTTGGTTAACTTTACCTGTGTAGCCTGAGAATTTACTGCTTCCCCAGTTAATGCCGCCAGCTTCTTCGACCAATTTACCTAAATTTGCACTGCCAAAGGTACTGCAGCAAGTATCAGGATTAAATCCTGCTGCTTTTTCAATAAAGACAAGAGGGCGCTCTTCTAATTTTTTACTTTGTACGATATTACTGACTTTACGCATTTGTGTAATGTAATAATCGACAAATTCATTCGCTTGTTTTTCTCTGTCGAGTACTTTACCTAAGAGTAATAAGCTGGGGATCGTATTTTGTGTTGGGCGTTGACGAAAATCGACAAAGACCACTTTAATGCCTGCTTTTTCAAGCTTTGTTAATAACCCACTTTCTTGTGCCTTGAGTAAATTACCTAAATTTAGGATAAATAAATCCGTACCCAACGTTAAGGTTTTCTCTAAATCTAAATCACCCGCATAAGGACTGCCTAAATTGGCGATTTTACTAATTTCAGGGAATTTTTCTTTATATTTTCGATAAGCATCAGGATCATATTTTATTAAATCATCGGTCCAACCCACAACGCGAGATAAAGGTGCTTCTTTATCTAAAACGGAGAGTGCGTAAGTTAAACGGCCTTCGCCTAAAACGATATTATGTACTTTTTTATTATCAATGGTGACATTGCGTCCTGCAATATCCGTCACCGTGACAATCTCGGCTTGTACGTTAAAAACGCTACCTAATAAAAGACAGAGCACTGTTTTCTTGGCGTTTTTAAAGTTAAAACTTATCATTGTTTTTTCTCCCTTTGTTAATGATGGAGAAAGATACTACTAAACATTTTACGCCCTGTAAACTAAATGATAACAATAATCACTATCATTTAACCTCTTAATTTGTATGGGGAATATTGAGATATATCCCTATAAAATAGCGAGGTATTTATTTAAGTTGATTAAACATGGAAGCAACATGAGAGGCTAAAGTCGTTTTTTCTGTTTAATATTGCGTAGTTGTAGATTATATCGGCAAACAAACGTGTTTTTACTATTATTGCTTTACAAGATAGCTCAATTTGCATATTATCCGCCTTGTTCCGGAGGGGTGGCAGAGCGGCTGAATGCACTGGTCTTGAAAACCAGCGAGGGTTTATAGCTCTCCGTCGGTTCAAATCCGACCTCCTCCGCCACATTAGAAAAAAGGCTTCTCAATTGAGAAGCCTTTTTTCGTTTCTTACCTATACCCATATGCAAAGCCCAATAAAACGTTATGCATGATGTTATGCATCGCGGTTATATGTCTGAAGTTTTCACATAAACCATTCTATTAATCTCTTATCTCATTTACTCGAATATCAGTTTCTAACTGATATGACGCGAGCGTGTTTGTTTGCCAATATGGCTTATAATGCCAAAAGAACTAAAAAAGTGATCTGTCTTGCTTGTTAAAATTACCCCTACCTACGCTGTGCGTTTTGAAGTGAGAGCAACACTATCCTGCAACTCACGCCTTGCTAGTGTTAATTTTTACTGCGCAGTACATGGAAGCTTAATGAATTATTTTGGTATAACGTGCAGTGAGCGTTCTTTTATCTATGGAGGTATACCTCACATCATAGGAATGAATAAGATGTGTTTTATGGCGTAATGCTAAGCTATGTCCGCGCAAAAAGAAGATTGCCTCGTCACAAGCCGTATGCTGTTTGTGTCAACACATAAAAGGGCATGGTGCATATAAGTTAACAAGCGATGTTTCATATTTTTTGGGGAGAGAATAAGGAGGGAGTATGATAAAGCGCACATAGGCGCGCTTTATCGGTAATCTGTTATTGGTTAAATCGACGTAATTTAGAAAGAACATCAATTAACAAGGTGATATCGAACTCATCATTATTTAATGTTTGTCCTTGCCAATTAATAGAGCTAACTTTTCCATTAATTGAAAACTGGGTGATTTTATCTTTTTCATAAATAACATAATTTTTCAAATCACCCGACAATAAGTAGCGACGAGGACTCGCGTCAAATAAACTCTGACCATTACTGTATAGCGAGGCATCATCTTGATTGCCAAGCAACTCTTGCATCAAGGTTGGGACAATATCAACATGACTTGTAAAACGTGTTATTTCTCGTTGTTCTTTTCCTGGCCATAGCATGACTAACGGTACGTGTGCATTACTGACACTTGCCACTGGGCTAGATGCTTTTTCGAAGGTTGCGCCATGAGTCCCGGTGATAATGACAATCGTGTTATCAAGTTGTTGTTGTTGTTTTAAGGTGCTGAGCACTGTTTTTATATAGTTATCTATTTTCAATACTTGGGCTTGATAGCGCTGTGATTTTTTGACTTGGGCTGTGAGCGAAAGAATATTGTTATGGGCAAGCGTCGCACCATTTTCTTGGGCTAAATAAATAAAATTAAACCACTTTTGTGAGGCATCTTCACGGGTAACCGAATGCTTCCATTGCTTGATGGTGTTGGCATTATTATTTAGCTGTGAGTATTTTTTTAAACGTTTGTTGTCTAATTTACTAAACGTACTTTGTAAAAATTCGGGGTGTAAAAATCCGATACTTGAAAATAGACCAAAATGGTAACCGCTATTATCTAAGCTGTTGATTAATACTGGTGAGATATAATTGAGGGTTATCTCTGCCCAGTAGCGATTTGGTAACGCATAAAAGAGGCTAAATATACCTTGAGCGCGATTATTTGCCCCACTAAAATGTTGTTTAAAATTAAGTCCTTGTTGACTTAATTGGTAGGTAAAAGGCATGTTTTGTGGGTTAAGCATATCCGCGCGTAAAGACTCAACCGCAATTAATAATACATTCTGCTTATTACCTGCCTCGTTAAACGTTAAAGGTTTAATAGGGTATTGTAATTCATGCTTGTTAGCATCTTTATGCTGGCTCATGCGAGTCTGTAATTTATCATCTGTTAACCAACCTTGTCGTTTTAAGAACGAGCGTGCGGTCATGGGGTAAGATAGCGGATAAATAGATTTCTGCTGAGTAATAGGGCGATATTGGGTGGCATCAGCCCAAATATAGGTCAAATGAGTAAGAACAAAGGTCGTAAACAAGAAAATCGCAATGGGTTTTGCAAGCGTTTTAGCTTGTAATTTGCGAGATTTTCGGCGGATTAAAAAGGAAAATGCAATTTCTATGGCAACGATAATAGGTACTGAGATGTAGTGCAAATTAATCGAATAGATCTGCTCTACTTGCTCTGGGCGTTGTAAAAACTGCCAAATAAGCGGGTTTAAATGAAAGTTATAAAGTTTAAATATCTGCGTATCTATGATTAAAAACGTAACGGCGCCAGTGGCGATACAAATGGCGACAATACGGTATACACGAGGCCAAGGTATAATAAAGGCAAGTGGGAATAATATTAGGGTGAATACCATTGCACTTAAAAAGCTGGTATGGCCTATCAAACTGACAAATTGATAAGCGACACCGACCCCAGAATCAGATAAACCTGCGTATTTTATATAACGCAAGCTGATCAATGAAACCAAGATCAGGTTGAAAAAAGTAAACCAATGGCCCCAATTAAGCAATCGAGATACGTTGTCATGAAATTTATTACCCGTTTCAACCATATTATTTATTTATCTTTTTTATTAATAGAAGCACTGAGTGCTTTAACGAATTTTTCACTGATCTCAGCACGTTTATGTGTTGGTACTTGACCGTTAATAATATGTGTAATGCTATTACCTAAAATCATTAAGCTTAAATCAACGGAAACATCATTATTGTGCAGAACATCCATGACTTCATTTAGGATGTTTTCGATTTTTTGACTGGAATATTTAGAAATTATAGGCATGCGTGTTTACTGACTCTACTTAAAATAAAAATCATAATACCCTAGCTACACGCTTACTCCAAATAGAAACAATGCTTATTCAAAATAAAATAACTATTATCTTTAAAAAACAGAAACGTTATTGAACTAACATTTTGTTTTTATCCCAAATGTAGCCCGGTATATAGGGTGTTATAAACGAAGATACGCGTTATTTCTGCGTGCTTTCATGGTTTGTCTGTTTTTTACATTCGCTTAGTATAAAATACATGTCATCGTTTTTTTAATTGGGTCGTTATCCGTATGAATATTTCCGCCAGCAATGTCATTTTACATTCTCTTCATTATAGTTCAGAAGGTACATTACAGTGTAAAATGCGCGAGGGTGAGTTACCTATTTCGCCTTCCATTGACGATTTCTTAATGAAATTGCATAAAACCTATCAAAGTAAAACGAATAAAGCTTTTGCATCGTTTATCACTCAAGACGAAAAAGAAGGCAGTTTTTATCCCGCCTTGATGCAAGAGATGAAGGGTACACTCGATTTTGTGAGTTTTTCGCAAAAAGTGGCAACCTGTTTAGTGACTGAATTACAAAAGCATGACTTTGCAGAGCAAGGTATTTTACTTATCAGTAAATACAATTGGACGGCGAGTAATTATCTTTTGATTGCTTTATTGCAAAATCACGAGTCAATCAGTGTGAATGAAGATTTAGAGTTAAAAACAAGTCAGCATATTGAAACCAGTAAAATTCAATTGGTGGCACGTATCGATTTAACCTTACTTGAGCGCGATCCTAGCTCAAACCGTTGTATCTCTTTTATTAAAGGCCGAGTTGGTCGTCAAGTTGCTGATTTTTTCCTTGATTTTATGGGCGCTAAAGAAGGCTTTGATACCAAAATTCAAAATAAAGTATTGATGCAAGCGGTAGATGAATTTTGTGTGCGTGGCGAATTGCCGGTTGAGAAGAAGCAAGAAGTACGTGAAGTTGCCTTTGAATATTGTAAAGAGCAATTAAAACAAGGTGAAGACATTGATCTTTCATCGTTATCAGAGCAGTTGCCAGACGCGCCCAAACTCGAAGGCAGTTTTTATGATTTCGTAAACAGTGATTTTGAATTAGAAAAATCGTTTCCGGTGGATCGCAGTGTCCTGCGCAAATTAACCAAATATGTAGGTCAAGGTGGGGGCGTGAGTATTAGCTTTGATCAAAAGCATTTAGGCGATCGCATTCAGTATGATGCAGCCTCAGATACATTAACCATTGTGGGTATTCCGCCAAATTTACGTGAGCAGTTAAAACGAGATATTGATATAGTCGAGTCTCCGGTCAATGCGCAAGATGCACCTTTTTAAAAAAGATTAGATAAAAATGAAATTATTTGTACGAGATTTAACGGTAATAGACTCTAGTTATTTAGATCCAATTCGTGGCTTTGTTGGTGAAAGTTATCAAGTGGATATCGTGTTAGAGGGCAGTTTAAATGCAGAAGCGATGTTACTTGATTTTTCTTTAGTCAAAAAACAAATCAAAGCCATCATTGATGCGCAAGTGGATCATAAATTGTTAGTGCCAATAAAGGCTGACAATTGTGATATTGAACAACAGCAACTGCGCACCCAAGTGGACTTTAAATTAACGGATAATACCTATATTCAACTTAAATGCCCACATCAAGCGTATTGCTTATTAGATGTAACGAGTATTAGCATTGAAGCGATAGAGGATTATTTACAGGAAATCATTTTAAAACAATTACCTGAAAATATTTGTGGGCTTGAAGTGCATCTGCACGCTGAAAACATAGCCACGCCTTATTATCATTACACGCATGGTTTAAAAAAACATGGGGGTAATTGTCAACGTATCGCACACGGTCATCGCTCTAAGATAGATATTTTTGTGGAAGGCATTTATTCTCCAACTTTAGTCGAAAAATGGGCGCTGCGTTGGCAAGATATATATTTACTGAGCCAAGAAGATAAAATTGATGTATCGGATCTGTCTTTTATGCTAAAAGATAAAACGACGAATTACATTGCAAGTGCATATCATGCGCAGCAAGGTTATTTTGAATTATTGATCGCAGCATCACGCGTTGATATATTACCTAAAGATACCACCGTTGAAGAACTCGCTGTTTTTATTTGCGGGCAGATAAAAAAACAACAGTGCGATAACACCCAGGTTACTGTTTATGCTTATGAAGGCATTGGCAAAGGCGCTATTGCTGAATGAAAAAAGAGAGCTATTATGTCTGAAGAAACGATTTTTAGAAAAATAATTAATAAAGAGATCCCTGCTGATATTTTATATCAAGATGATTTTGTCACCGCTTTTCGTGATATATCGCCACAAGCACCTGTACATATTTTAATTATACCTAATAAGCTTATCGCGACGGTCAATGATATTGAAGTTGAAGATGAAGTCTTAGTAGGAAAGTTATACACAGTGGCTAAAAAATTAGCACAACAAGAAGGGATCGATGCGTCTGGATATCGTTTGATCATGAATTGTAATAAAGATGGCGGACAAGAGGTTTTTCATATCCATCTACACTTGTTAGGTGGGGAAAATTTAGGGAAATTAATCTGTGCTGAAAAGACTATTGGAGAATAAAATGAAATCGATTATTAAAATAACCTGCTTAATGTTTGGTGCTTTATTTTTAAGTGCTTGTTCTACATCTGTCGAGCGACTCGATAGCAGTGACGTTGTAGATTTAAGTGGTGCTTGGAATGACACTGATTCGCAATTGGTGGCAAAAGAAATGATTGAAGATGCGTTATCGCGCTCTTGGATCCGTAAATTTAACCAACTCAATGGCAGTGAGCCAGTGGTTATTATTGGCCGAATTAAGAACTTAAGTCATGAGCATATTAATACGAATACATTTATTGCTGACATGGAGCGTGAACTGATAAATTCGGGTGAAATTCAATTTGTCGCATCTGCATCGCAACGTCAAGAAATTAGAGATGAGCGAGGCGATCAAGACTTAAATGCCAGTGAAAACACCCGCAAAGCGATGGGCCAAGAATATGGCGCTGACTTTATGATGCAAGGTCAAATTAATACCATTATTGATGTAGATGGTGATACGCAAGTGCGTTTTTATCAAGTGAACTTAGAGCTTATCAGCATTAAAGATAATCGAAAAGTTTGGATTGGACAGAAGAAAATAAAAAAATTAGTGAAGAACAGTAAAATACGCGGGTGATTTTTAATGAAAGGCGCTTTTTAAGCGCCTTTTTTATGATCTTTTTATAGAGTCTATCAATGAAACAAATCATACGCATATTTGCATTTTTTTTATGTACGTTATTAGTTGGCTGTGCAGGGCACCAAAAAATAAGCAATCAACTTGCCCAGTCATTACATGAAAATGCGCCCGAAATAGTATTAACTCAGCTATCTGAAATACAGCCTGAAGCACGTGACATGGTTCAATATCAGTTGAATATGGGGTTGTTACAATTGTTATCTGGGCAATTCGATGAGGCAATTGTCACGCTTAGCTCGGCTAAAAAAGAGATTCAATTAGTACAAGCGACATCCATTACTGAAAATATTGCAGCCGGCAGCGTCAGTGAGGTGTTGCGCAGTTATAGTGGATCGCCCACTGATCTTGTTATGTTACATAATATTTTAGCATTGAGTTATCTGTTTAATAACGACATAGATAATGCACGTGTTGAGATGTTGCAAGCGGATGTCAGTATGAAAAAGCTGGCCAGCAAAGAGGCATTAACAGGGGAGTTAGCGTCAACGCATTTATTATCTGCCATTATTTATGAGTTATTAGATGAGCAGTCTAATGCCTTAATAAGTTATCGCAAAGTGAGTGAGGTGATGGACAAAAATGATATTGCCTTGCCAGTATCATTGCAAAAAGCCTTATTACGCATGAGTGCTAAATTAGGGGCAACGGCGCAGTATCGCGATTATCAGAAACAATTCCCACAAGTACATCTGTCTAAAAATAAAAACGCAGGGCAAATTTTTATTCTGTACTTTGATGGTGTGGTCAGCCCAAAGAAACAAACCTCTATGATGGTGCCCAGTTTTAATGGCGAGCAATTAATACGCATTGTTTTACCCGCTTATCCGCGCCTTGCAAGTGCTTCTACACAGGCGCAGGTTTCATTTTCACAGAACACCGAAAATACGCAACTCGTTGAAAGTATTGACAGCTTGGCGCGGGCTGATCTCAAAGCACAATTTCCCGGGATTTTACTTGCGACAACGAGTCGCGCAGTGCTTAAGTATCAATTAGTGTCACAAGCGCATTCAGCGGATCCTTTATTGGGGCTCATTGCCAATATGGCGACGGTGTTAACGGAAGTCGCAGATCTACGTAGTTGGAATATGCTTCCGGCTAATATTCAGTTTGCCTATATAGACGGCCCTGGTGAGCTTTTGCAAATCAGCTATCCTAAACATCAAATAGAAAAAATTAATATCAAGCAAGGCTCACATAATTTATTGTTGATCAATAGCTTATCTGATCATATTTACCATTACCAAGAAGAGTGATTATTATGAAATATACTTTGCCCAGCATCTTATTAATGAGTCTTGTTTTGCTCAGTGGTTGCGTTAGTTCGTCACAAAATGAAGATCGCCCACAATGGATTGATCAGGCCAATATTGAATACCCCAGCGATCAATATTTAAGTGCAGTTGGACAAGCCTCGAATTTAACGCGTGCCCGTCAAAATGCATTAGCTAATTTATCGGATATTTTTTCGGTGAAAGTACATGCGCAAAGTAATATGTTAACGCAAGCAAATAAGCAAGAAACGCCATTAGGCGTCAGCATGCAAAGTGAAAGTGCTCTGCAACGCCAAATTAATACGGAAAGTGAACACACCTTAAAAGGGGTCAAGATAGAAAAAAGTTGGCAAAGTCCAACGGCTGAATACTATGTGTTAGCCGTATTAGAAAAATACAAAGCGGCGCAGAGTCTAACTGCGTCTATGAGCGAATTAGATGAGAAGACCGCTGATCTTCTGGCTTTTAGCACACATGACGCGCCAAATGTAATTGCATCATTACATGCATTAACGCAAGCTCGAGATCTACAAATAGCCCGTAATGCCGCCAATACACAGTTACAACAAGTGCGTTTGATGGGAGAGCCTGCACCGATTTCAACCGCAAAAATAGAAAAAATAATTGCTAAAAAATTAGCCTCATTAGAGGTAAGTGTGCAGCAAGATTCTGCATCACAGCAAAAGTTGATAGCTTCGGCCTTAGCGCAACTCGGCCTACGAGTCGTTGCGCAGTCAGATCTTAACGTGTCTGCTGAGCTATCTTTAAGTGAGCCTGTTTTTGCCAGTGGCTGGTATTGGTTGCGCGGTAGTTATCAGATGTCATTTATTGAAAAGGGACAATCTATTAGTCGTAAAAGTTGGCCCCTAAAAGTATCTGCAAAACAGCAGTCGCAGTTAGAGCCTCGCCTTGATGATTATTTAAATCAGCATATACAAGGTTATGTTAATGAACTAATGAGCTCTCTTCCAGCGCTTTAATTTTCTGGTACAGGCGGGTGATAGTAGGCAATACAATATTTTTTTGTGTTGCCTTTTTTAATAGATAGCCATTAATATATTCATTTTCAGTATTACGTTTAAAATAAATATCACGGTTCATGGAGGAGTAATTGTCTTGGGTTAACTCTATTACATTCGTAACAATCGCATGTACTTGAGGGGCATTCATGGGCAAGGTTGTTGTTGGGATCACTAAAAAAGCTTCTTTAAGGATATCTTTGATCAGTCTTTGCATGTTTGCATTTCTTAATCCCCCATTATTTATTTGATGGATAGCCGTCAAAGGATTAATCGCAATATTTATTAATAATTTTAGCCATAATTTACTGTTAATATCGTCGCACCAATGACAATCCCCTAAGGCATTTTCAAAAGCTAATACAAGGTGCTGATAAGCCTTTGCCTGTTGATTGAAAGGGCCTAGATACGTCACACCATTGCCAGTGTGGCGAATGTTGAACGGGGCTTGTAAGAGGCTAGCATTGGCAGTTGTGGCACATATGATAGGGTTGTTGGGCAATATTTTTTGCACTTGCTCCGCGCATCCCATGCCATTGTGCATGAGAATGATCACTTGCTCTGCGTGTATCTGCGCTTTATGTGCTTGTATCGCTTGGCAGACTTGGGGCGCTTTAACGCACACTAAAATAGGCTTAGTACTTTTAAGCAGAGTATGGCCGTGCTTTATTGGCAATTGCCACTGTTTAGCTTGAAGATCTTGATAAAGTAAAAAATCCGCCTTAATGGGGCGACGTGTTATCAAGCGTACTTTTTCGCCTTGTTGATATAAATTAGCGGCCCATAAACAACCAATTGCACCTGCTCCGATAATTTGCCACATATTTATTCCATTTCGAACCAATTTAAAGAGCTCTATCATAGCTCAAAGGCATTAATTCTGGTAACTTAACGCTCATAATTAATTTTAAAATAGGAAGAGAAAATGCCTTCATTTGATATCGTTTCAGAAGTAGATGTGGCTCAATTAAAAAATGCGGTGGATAATGCGAATCGTGAACTAGAGCAACGTTTTGATTTTCGTGGTGTAAAAGCAAGTTTTTCATTTGAAAAGGGCGTCGCTAAGCTCAATGCTGAATACGATACTCAATTACGTCAGTTACTCGATATACTACGTACTAATGTCATTAAGCGTGGTATAGAAGCGAGTTCAATGGACACCGAAACGGCAACACATAGCTCTAAATCATGGTCACAAACGATAAAATTCAAAGAGGGCGTAGATAAAGAAACGGCTAAAAAATTGATCAAGCTCGTTAAAGATAAAAAGTTAAAAGTACAAATTGCACTGCAAGGTGAACAATTGCGTGTGACGGGTAAAAAACGTGATGATTTACAAGCGGTGATGACAGTGGTTAAGGCTGCAGAATTAGGTCAACCTTTCCAGTTTAATAATTTTCGAGATTAATCCTACGAGATAGAGGCTTTTTAAGTAAGAAGGCTTTGTCTGAGGATGAAAAATCGGGATCTAATACCAAAGGAACTAAAAAGGTGATCTGTCTTGCTTGTTGAAATTATCCCTACGCAATACATGAAAACTTAATTAATTCCTTTGGTATAAGTAAGATAGCGCGGTTTACAAAAGGCGTTATCTTACTTAAATAAAGGTGCATGTCATTGCTAATGACATGCATCTAATATGCTTTAATGTTTAATTATAAGGTGTAAGTGTTGCGATCATTTTTGATCTGCAAACGCATCATTTATCTTTTTCTCACCTTGCTTCCATATTTTTTGACTGCTTCCTTTAATACTTTTCCAAGCTTGATCACTTTTATCCGAACTTTTATCAAGTAACTCTTTCGAGCTCTCTTTGCCTTCTATCCAAACATCACTGCTTGCTTCAAGGCCTTTATCTATCCACTTTTTTGAACTTTTTTTACTTTTTTCCCAAGCCTCTTGACTGACATCGACACTTTTATCGAGCAATTTTTTTGAGCCCTCTTTACTTTTGTTCCAAGCTTGTGCACTAACATCAATACTTTTATCTAACAATTTTTGTGAACCTTGCTTACTATCTTCCCAAGCGTCTTTACTGACATCTTTACCCGCATTCCACAGTTGTTTACTTTTATCTTTACTTTGTTGCCAAACTTTAGCACTGGATGTTTTGATATCATCCCAGCTAGCTTGATCTTGCTGCGCGTAGGAATGACTTGAAAAAGAGAAGAGAAGTAAGCTACTGAGTAATAATTTGAATTTTTTTAGCATATTGTGCGTCCTTAAGAGTAAAAAAGAAGGAAGAATTTAAGCATTGTTATCTTATTTGTATTTGATTGATTTGTACATTGATATAAACTACTGTCTATATAAACAGTTTAAATTGCATCTAGGTATTGTGCAATATAAAAGGTATCAAAACAGAGAGATAATAGATGAAACTCTACATTGCAGAAAAACCAAGTTTAGGCCGTGCAATAGCGCAAGCATTACCTAAACCGCATCGAAAAGCCGAGGGTTGTATTCATGTGGGTAATGGCGATATTGTGAGCTGGTGTATTGGGCATTTATTAACACAAGTGGATCCTGAAGATTATCAGGAGGCGTTTAAAAAGTGGAAGTTTGAACATTTACCGATCATTCCGGAACAGTGGAAACTTAAATCGGTAGCGAGAACACGAAAACAGCTTTCTGTTTTAAAAAAATTGATCAAACAAGCGGATCAATTGATCCATGTTGGCGATCCTGATAGAGAAGGGCAGTTGTTGGTTGATGAAGTGATCCACTTTAGTGGCGTACGCGCAGCCAAACTTAAGCAGGTGCAGCGTTGCCTGATCAGTGATTTAACGCTCAATGCAGTAAAACGCTCCTTACAAAGTTTACGCTCTAATCAAGAGTTTATTGCATTATCAACATCCGCTTTAGCAAGAACGCGAGCGGACTGGCTATATGGTTTAAATTTAACGCGGGTGTATACACTACAAGCTCAAAAATCGGGATATAAAGGCGTGATATCAGTCGGGCGTGTACAAACGCCATTGCTTGGCTTAGTGGTGAGGCGCGACCTTGAGATTGAGCGTTTTGTCAGCAAACCATTTTATGAGGTTGAGGCGCATTTAGAGGGCTCGCAACAAAATGCACTGGCACTGTTTACGGCTAAATGGAAGCCGAGTGCGGCCTGTCAGCAATATCAAGATGCAGAAGGGCGCGTGATTGTAAAAGGGCTGGCAGAAAATGTGGCGCAACGAATAACAGGTCAAGATGCCATCGTTAAAGAATTTTCGGCTAAAAATAAAAAACAAACACCGCCTTTACCTTATAATCTTTCAGGGTTGCAAATTGATGCTGCCAAACGTTATCACTACAGTGCGCAGCAAGTATTAGACGTTTGCCAAACGCTCTATGAACGTTATCAGTTAATTACTTATCCGCGATCTGATTCGCGCTATCTCCCTAATAATCACCATCAGCAGGCCCCCTCAATAGCCCGTGCCATTACGCATAACACATCAACATTAAGTGCGGCGGTAGCGGGTGCAGATTTGTCTATAAAAGGGCGCGCATGGAATGACGCCAAAGTGGATGCTCATCACGCTATTATTCCAACAGACAGCCATAAATCGCTAAGCAGTTTGGATCAAATGTCACAAAATATTTATTATTTAATTGCGCGCCAGTATTTGTGTCAGTTTTACCCGGATCATACATATGCGCAATGCGTTGCAGAGATAGAAATTAATAAAGGCTTGTTTGTGAGCAAGGCGAAAGCGAAGTTAGAAGACGGCTGGAAAGTGTTATTTAATACACAAGAAAAAGACACTTTTCTACCTAATTTGAGCAAAGGGCAACGTTTATTTTGTAATAAGGGGCAGGTAATAGAAAAAAATACGCAGGCACCTCAGCATTTTAATGATGCGACGTTACTTGCTGCAATGAGTAAGATCTCCCGATACGTTAAAGATAAAGGTCTGAAGGGGATTTTAAAAGACACGGATGGCCTAGGTACGGAAGCGACGCGTGCTGGTATTATTGAATTATTATTTAAGCGTCAATTTTTAAAGCGCGTAGGAAAAACGATTGAAGCGAGTGAGGTTGGGCGAAAGCTAATTGAGAGCCTGCCGGAATTATTAACCTTACCGGATATGACGGCACAATGGGAAATGCAGCTTAATGCCATCAGTTTAAAAAAGCAGAGTTACAATGGCTTCATTGTCCCACTAGAAAAACAGTTGAAAATAATAATAGATAAAGCGATAAAGGATGGACCTCAAGCATTATCGCAGTTGCCATCGACGGGGGGAACGTTTAAAAAAACATATCGGAAAAAACGCGGTGTCGCGAATAAAAAAAGGTGAGTTAGTCAAAAATAAAGGGATTAAAGAGCGATTTTAGGTTGTTTGTGTTAATTTATTTTAAAAAGTTTTGTTACCTTTTTCTGTGTTTATAAAAAGAGTGCTATCGTTTGGGTGCGTAGTAGACGCTTGAAGTGTGTGCTAAGTCCTTTTTGGGTATCTCACTTGCATTCATCATTAGCTCATCTAATTACTCTGCAGCCACCTTTACTTCTGTGTTTAAGCCCTGAAATTATCTATTTTAAAAACGATTGAGCGCTAAAATCATCCCTGTAAGTTCCGCATAATATCTATTGAAATCAATATTACTTTTAAGATGTAAAGATAAAGACTTACCCCGAAAATCACAAGCATATTTAATGCCAATTTTAAGCAAAAAAGGGCGTTAATGGCAAATTCCTGACAATATTGTGAGTAATGGCGTATAATAAACCACCTATATCCTCATTAACTAAAAATAGTTGCTGAGGATGAACGTATTTACCTTGATATTTAGTGAATGAATTAAGGTTTAAATATATCTTCATTTCTTCATTTCTACATATCTTCATTTCTACATTTCTACATTTCTACATTTCTACATTTCTACATTTTCACATTTCTACATTTCTACATTTCTACATTTTCACATTTTCACATTTCTACATTTTCACATTTCTACATTTCTACATTTCTACATTTCTACATTTCTACATTTTCACATTTCTATATTTCTATTGTTTAACCCTTTTAAAGGGAGTGTTTTATGCCCTTTAAAATAATATCCATATATTAAAAGGAATTAAGATGAAAATTACCATTATTGGCGCGGGTAATGCCGGTTCAGCGTGTGCATTTATGGCCGCAGAAGCTGGGCACCAAGTCAGTTTGTTGAAAACTTCGAAACATATAACGCATGATGAACATTTTGAGACAATGATCCGGAATAAAGGGATATATTGTATTGATAACACCAAAAAAGGGCATTTTACTAATAGTGAGGAGGACGTGCCCAAAACTTTCCAAGCATTACATTTGATAACTCGAGATATTAAACTTGCCATCAAAGGCGCCGATGTAGTGATGATTTTTATTCAAACAACATATCACCGCGCTTTAGCATCAAGGATTGCAAAATATTTTACAGATGGACAGTTGATAATTTTAATACCAGGCTATGCTTGTAGTCTTTATTACCAACAGTACTGCACTAGTAACCCTATCTTCTCAGAAGGGGAATCAACCCCCAATGATGCAAGAATAGTAGCGCCGGGCACGGTAAAAGTTTTATTTAAAAATGTTAGAAACACCTTGGCATTTTACCCCGCATCGCGAACGATCGAAGGTATGAAAATAGCCTCTCGTATGTTTCCTGCTTATGATATTAAAATGGGTGATGTACGCAAAAATATATTTGAGTCTGCATTGCATAATCCCAATATTATTGTGCATACGATTGGTCAGTATGTGATGTACCCCATGCTTGCATATTATAACAAATATCATCCTAAGGATGCACCCTCCATGTATCGAGATGCGCTTTCGACGGAAATGGCATGGCAGATGATCGATAAATTGGATGCAGAAAAGATGGCGGTTTTAAGCGCGTTAGGTTGCAAGCCTATTTCTTATCTTAATGCCTGTTTATTTAGAAATGAAGAGGATCTAAGCCAAGATCCAAGAGCTGTATTTGAAAACTATAAAATATCGGCACCTGCAGGACCTTATCAATTCGATAACCGTTATGTCACAGAGGATGTGCCTATGGGCCTCGTTTTATTATCCTCGCTTGGGAAAAAATTCGAAATCGATATGTCTATGTGTGATCATTTGATAAGCATGTGTGCGGGCATTTTAAAAACCGATTTTTACAAAGAAGGGCAAACGTTGGCATCGTTAGGCTTAGAAGATTTATCGAAGGAGGAGTTGTTGCACTTTATCGGTTCATCATTGAGCGAAAAACATCAGGAGGCTGAATTAACTGACCGGTTAATTGAGTGTTACGCATAGCGCTATTTTTTAAGATTAAATAATAGCGCTATGCGTAAGCGCCTTTTTAAAATAAAGGTGCTTACGCTATTGGCCTCTTAACGGCGACGTTTACGTTTACGCGCTTTTTTCTTTTCGACTTTATTCTCTGCTTGCTCTGCCATCAGTTTTGCGACCGCTACTTTTTCAACGGCAGCCATAGCAGGGGTTTCGATACTTAATGGGCCTAATGCGCCAGCGCGTAGCTCATTGAGTAAGATGGTGGATACTTTATAGATATCAAAATGCCCGCCAGCACGCAGACAGCCACGACGAACAGCAATGGCTTCCATGAGTTCATGATCTGTTTCAGGCACTTCAGCAAGCTCGTAGCGTGCTTTAAGCCTCTCTGGATAATTCTTGATCAGGTACTCTGCGGCGTAATAGGCAATATCTTCATATTCAATGGCCGTATCCTTGATAGCCCCTGTGATCGCAAGGCGGTAGCCTGAATCTGCATTTTCAATTTTAGGCCAAAGAAACCCAGGTGTATCAGAGAGCATAATGCCACTGGGTAAACGTATGCGTTGCTGATTTTTGGTAACGGCAGGTTCATTACCTGTTTTTGCAATGATCCTATCGGCGAGAATATTAATGATCGTCGATTTACCCACATTTGGAATACCCATGATCATGGCGCGGATCTGTTTACCTTGGGTGACTTTATTGGGCAACATTTTTTGGCATAGCTTGGTAATTTGATGCACTTGCTCAGGTTTTAATGTACTGATAGAGAGTGCTTTAATACCTTGCTCTTCTTCTAAATAAGATATCCACTCAGCCGTGATCGCAGGATCGGCCAGATCTGCTTTATTTAATACTTTAATACAAGGTGTATTTTCACGGATACTCGCAATTAAAGGATTTTCACTACTGTAAGGAATACGTGCATCGACGACTTCAATGATAATATCAACCTGTGGTAGCACTTCTTTGATTTGCTTATGCGCTTTGTGCATATGCCCAGGGAACCATTGGATGTTAGCTTTACTCATTTGATTTTAAAACCTTTTGTTCATTGCGCTTGCCTTGTGTACAGGCTGATTGATCATTTGCGGCGCTAAAAATAGAATGCTTACAGACAGTTTAACTGATGATCTTGCAGAGATACATTTAATTACGTAAATAGACGCGTCAATATACAAGATCGCTGCGTTTTTTTAAGTGTGCTTCATATTATTTTACTTCAGCTATTCACTCGTAACGAGACACGGGTTAAAATAGGTCTCTTTTAAAAATATAATGGCAAAGGTGTTATGGCTTATATTCCAAATAACTATAAAAGTCTTGAAAATGATTATCGGGATAAAGCATTAAAGCTATTTCCTTGGGTATGTGGGAAGTGTACGCGAGAGTTTGTGTATTCCAACCTACGAGAACTCACTGTGCATCACTGCGATCATGATCATGCAAATAATCCTGCAGATGGGAGTAACTGGGAATTGTTATGTATTTATTGTCACGATCATGAGCATGATAAATACACGCAAGCTGACTTATACGGAAGCACCGTGCAAGCGGGTGATGATTTACAAGCGGGAGGGACCTATAACCCCTTTGCTGACCTAATGAGTAAAATGAAAAAATAAATGCACTTATTTAAAGCGTAAGAAACCAAAGGATAAACACTTGCTTTCTTACGCTCTCTTTAGATTTCTTCTCGCTCAATCGAGATGACGACGCGTCTATTTTGTATTCTACCTAATATATTGCTGTTGTCTGCCACATGATGTTTCTCGCCAAAGCTCGCCACTTGAATTTTATCACTTTGCATCCCAATTTCTTTTAAATAACTTTTAATCGCTTCAGCGCGTTTTGTTGATAATGCCATATTATGAGATTCTGTCCCATAGGCATCAGAATAACCCGATAATAAGATCACACTAATATTTTCGTCATATTGAATATAATCCCCGATCATTTTTAAGCGTTTTTTGGAAAATGTATCGAGTTGTACGCCATTTTTGGCATATTTAAGAATGCTGTAAGCAATATCATCAAAATTATAAGGTAATAAATTAGAAATACAGTTATTAAATTCATCATAACTTTTTAAGAAATTAACAGAGGATAATCCTACACTGGTGATCTGCTCACTGTTGTACCAATCTTTAAAATAAAAAGTGGGGTATTGGCCAGATTCTAGCTCGTTGAGCATGCGCCATGCTTTTTGCTGGGTAACATAACCATCAAATTGTTGATAAAACTTTATTTTTGAGATTGGTGTGGGTGGCGTGCCGGGTTGCCACATAGGGGGGACCGAGATAAGCGTTGCCATTGTTGTTTTAGGCATTGGTTGCTTACTTTCTAAAACAAAATTAAGGTTGATTTTTTTACTCGCGCGCACGTCGAAATGTGCTTCACCATAGCGTGGAATAGGGTGTTCAAGCGTGCATTGGATTGGCGTAGACGTTGAAACATACCAGAGCGAATTATCGAGATTGGCATAATACGTTTTATTGACGGCATAGCTCGAATGGAAGCCACAGAGCAGAGTCAGTACTATTATTTTTCTCATAAATTTGCTCACAGTTTAAGAAGTCGTAATATTTATCGGCACTAGGTTAGATTTCTTTAGTTTAATTTCACTTGTTTTGGCATAATATGTTTTTTTTTGTGTATGAGTCTTTTATGGAAAATATATTAGCTAAGCGTTTTAGGGGATACTACCCCGTTATCATCGATATTGAAACGTCAGGATTAAATTCACAAACGGACGCTATATTAGAAATCGCAGCCATATTTCCTGCCATGGATGAGCAGGGCTATTTATATAGCGCGCAAACAATACACTTTAATGTGCAACCTTTTGAAGGTGCGAACATGGATCCTAAAGCGCTTGAATTTACGGGGATAGATCCTTTTAATCCTCTTCGTGGCGCCATTGATGAAAAAGAAGTATTGACAGAAATATTCAAATTGGTGCGTAAACATCAAAAAATTAATGATTGTAATCGTTCTATTTTAGTGGCACATAACGCAGCCTTTGATCAAGGTTTTATTAATAAAGCCAGCGAACGATGTAATTTCAAACGGATCCCGTTTCATCCTTTTGTGTGTTTTGATACTGCGAGTATGGCTGGATTGATGTTAGGGCAGACTGTATTAGCCAAAGCCTGTGAGCAAGCGAATATTGATTATAATAATGAAGAGGCACATTCTGCGTTATATGACACACAAGTGACGGCAGATTTGTTTTTTTATATGGTGAATAAATTGAAAGCACTAGGCGGGTGGCCTGTTTAATAAGTTAAGTAAGGGGTTTGCCCTTACTTAACTTATTTTTTAAAGAGCGAGGCATACAAAGCGTGCTGGACGCATTTATTCAGCCGTTTTTGTTGCTTCTTTAATTATAGGTTGTAGTTCACCCGTTTGGAACATTTCTAAAATAATATCACAACCACCAATTAATTCGCCGTCAACCCAAAGTTGAGGAAAAGTTGGCCAGTTAGCGTATTTAGGTAACTCTGCACGGATATCTGGATTAAGTAGGATATCAACGTAGGCAAAAGGGGCGCCACATTGCATTAATGCTTGTGATGCTTGTGATGAAAAACCACAGTTTGGTAATTTTGGTGAGCCTTTCATGTATAAGATGACGCTATTGTCACTAAGTTGCTTTTTGATTTTATCTAAGGTTTCCATTTTTATATCCTAATTTGATTTTTGAGGATTGTACCTAATAATAGAAGGTAAAAAAACATTATTATTATTAAGGATAATAGAATAATATAAAAAAGGAATTTGACATAGATCAATTTATTGACGAGAATTGCACTGTTCATTTATTTATATTTATATTGGAGAGAAGATTATGGCTTTTGAATTACCTGCATTACCTTTTGCAAAAAATGCGCTAGAACCACATATTTCAGCAGAGACATTAGAGTTTCATTATGAAAAGCATCATGCAACGTACGTGCTTAAACTAAATGGTTTAGTCGAAGGTACTGAGTTTGAGAGTCAATCATTAGAAGAGATTGTTAAAACGACCAGTGGCCCAATGTTTAATAATGCGGCACAGGTTTGGAACCATACTTTCTATTGGAACTGTCTAGCGCCTAATGCCGGCGGCGTTGCAACGGGTGCTATCGGAGATGCGATTGTTAAACAATTTGGATCTTTTGAAAAATTCCAAAGCACTTTTAATGATAAAGCCGTTAATAACTTTGGTGCGTCATGGACTTGGTTAGTTAAAAAAGCAGACGGAACACTTGAAATCGTTAATACTTCAAACGCAGGAACGCCTTTAACTGACGATTCTGTGACTGTATTATTAACCGTAGATTTGTGGGAACACGCATATTACATTGATTATCGTAACGTACGTCCTAACTACTTAAATGGTTTTTGGGCATTAGTTAATTGGGACTTCGTGAATAATAACTTCGCGTAACTCTTATTTTTAATGAAAAGAAGCCTTACTTTGTAAGGCTTTTTTATAGGAACTGATTCTGACTGATTAATTTTTGCACGCCACTTTGAATGCGAAAATAATAATTCTCTACCTGCTTAAAGAACAACGCCATCATAATAACCCCACCGAAAAAAGCCAGAAATAAGACAATAATAAGGATCTTTAAATTGGTTTCTTGATAAGCATGGAATACATTTAATATCTTATCTTGCTCCAGGGTGATACGTAAATATCCTAACTTTTGTCCATCATTATAAAGCTCAATGACATAGGGCATTAGACCGGATGTATTGGTTGCTTGATTGTCTAAATCCAATAATTTAGTTAAAGAAAGCGATTTTTTTGAGTGATAAAGTACGCGTCCGAATTGATTGTAAAGTGTCGCATCTCGCACCATTGGATCATGACTTAAATCGTCAATGAGTAATTGTAGTTCTTTATCTTTATGCGCTAGTAAATGACGCACCGCTTCTGATCCTGCCAAGTTAGTTAACGAATATGAAAACTTTTCAGTTTGTTGCTGGCGAATGTTGTTAGCACTATTTCTCAACATAATCAATTGATAAGTAAGGGTTAATATTATAATTAATAGCCCTCCATATTGTAATGTCCGTAATAATAAATGCATTTTTTTTTGCATCCGTACTCCTTTTTTAAGCTTGCAATCGGTGATCGCAATCGCTATCTTACGATATTATAGATAATAAAGTTAGGGGCTGTACTGTGAATATATTAGAAAAACCTCTTTTTCCGAAACAAGCGCAAAGCTTATTAGCATGGAAAGCATCATTAACAACGCAATTTTTAGGGATAGACACACTCTTTTATAGTGCCTCCACACTTTCGTTTCAAAGCCCCAATCGTTTTGTAAAAGAAGCGGAACTTATCGTTATGGGTAAACACTTTACGACGGAGCAATTGCAATCATTATTGAATATACTGAGCGCTCATAATATTAGTTGCGTGCAGTTATGCGTTCCTGAAAAGATAGCTGATATTACAGGAATTCGTCTTTTATTAAATAGCTTTCCGTCGACATTAAAACAAAGTTTAGATAAATTTGTGCAGCAAGTAGCATTGGATTTTGCATTACGTCATTGTTTTCCTGACTTTTCTAAGCCAGGCTTAGTGTTAATGGATATGGACTCAACGACTATTCAAATTGAGTGTATTGATGAAATGGCGCGCTTGTATGGTGTTGGCCTCGAAGTTTCAGCGATAACCCATGAGGCTATGCTGGGGAAAATCGATTTTAATAGCAGTTTACGCACTCGGGTGAGTAAACTAAAAGGTGCCCCTTTAAGCTTACTTAAAAAAGTGGCCGATAGCATGCCCTGGATGCCCGGTGTTGAAATTCTTATCACTCAACTACATGATGCAGGCTGGAAAGTTGCGATAGCCTCAGGAGGCTTTCATTATTTTGCAGATCGCTTGCAAGAGGATTTGGGGTTCGATTTTTGTATTGCCAATCATCTGGAAGTAGAAAATGGGCTATTAACAGGTAATGTGGTCGGTGAAATCATTAATGCACAAGTTAAAGCGCGCACATTAGTGCAATTAACGACACAATATGATTGTTTGCCGACACAAACGATCGCGATAGGTGATGGTGCTAATGATCTTTTGATGTTACAAGCCGCGGGCTTAGGCATTGCATTACATGCAAAACCGATAGTACAACAGCAGGCGCATTGTGCATTAGTGCATTTAGACTTACAAGGCGCGCTAGTGTTGTTGGCGCTAACGCGTATCTGTAAATGGTGTTAAAGCGCAGCGCTGATTTTCGTTTTAGCAACGTTCCTAGATAGTTTAGGATAATTTTGTAGGGTTTGCTGAGTACGATCTGTTATCTCAATTAAAGCGCAAATATTAAGTAACTCGTTCTCTAATTGTTGTTTTAAATGTAAAGAAAAAGCTTCGATATTGTGGCTTTGTTTTTCAATTTCAATTAAACGAATAGGATCTAAAAATACTAACTGGTAATGCACCGCATAAAAAGTGGTATTTTTGTGGGCGGGATAAATGACCGAAAGTTTATCTTGTAGCGAGCTAAAATCTTCTTCTAGATAACTTTCATAAGTATACTGAGCGTCTTTATTTAAGGTTTGGTTAATATAAATAAAGGCTTCTTTTTCTGTTTCATTATCATCAAATGGTTGGTTAATCAGCGCATTATGAAGCTCGCCTTGTATAATCGATGCGTAGTTCACGTTATCATTAGAGACTTCAAAAAGAGGATATAAAGAGCCTGCCATTGTTTCTACACATGAAAATTGGATCTTGGCTTTACCGCTAGCCTTGCTTAAAAAGAAAAGGGGACTGATGAAACTTTGTTCAACAAGGTGCATGATCTCTTTTTGCTGAGAGTTAGGTATTTGAGTTAAACGCATATTATTTTTTTGTAACGTATGCAATAACGAAGGAATACTTTCTTTGTTCATTTTATAACGCACT
The DNA here is from genome assembly GCF_000153405.2 of Psychromonas sp. CNPT3. Classification (NCBI taxonomy): domain Bacteria; kingdom Pseudomonadati; phylum Pseudomonadota; class Gammaproteobacteria; order Alteromonadales; family Psychromonadaceae; genus Psychromonas; species Psychromonas sp. CNPT3. Next base: position 1,696,822 of record NC_020802.1, on the reverse strand, counting down.
AAATGTAATGTTTTAGGGGCCGTTATTTTAATGATTTTATAGTATAAGTTCTGGGCTTTCTTTTTCTTGAGTGGATGTGAACTTTGCGGTAATTGAATATAGACATTATCTCCCACGTTAAAGTTATGCTCTTCTTCGAGTCTTAGCTTTAATCCTGACATTGAAACATTCACAGTTAATGCACTATAGAGCTTATCTTTAAAATAAAGCTGTATGTTATCTTTATAAAAATAACGTCGCTCGGTACGTTTACTTTTTTCATCAAGCGTTAATAATATCTCTTCTTTATTGTTATTTTTGCGATGCACAAAATGATTGAGCTTTGATAAAATCGAAATGTCAATTTTTTGGGGAGCCGCTAAAGCACAATGCTCTGTGATCATCTGTAACGTGGCGATGTGAGAGACTTTATATTTTTCTTGTGTCGTTTCAGGATCTAAAACAACATATTTCTCATCTTTGTTTGCATATTCATAAGGGCGAAGACTTAAGTGAAAGACTGACCAATTATCTTTATTTCGGCCATAATCAATAAATATTTTTTTTAAACCGAGTTCATTGAGCTCTTCATCGGTTGCCGATAAAAGGTAGTTTTTACCACCCGTTTGATGGGTAAAACTATATAACGTGGTGGTGGCATTCTTTTTTGCAAAGGTGAGTAGCTTAGCTAAGCGTAACTCATTAAAGAGTAAAGGTAATTGATTATTATCAGCACATTGCCATTTATCTAATATCTCTTGGTTATTTTGATTATTCAAAGAGAATAAAAAAGGCGATGCCGAGGCGCTATTTAGATAAATAGGCAAAATACTCATATGTTGAGTATAACTTTGCTTGAGTACTTTTTCTTTGACCAGTTGATAGTCGTAATGCACATCCATTTTGTATTTTGATTTGTTTTCAGTAATAAAATCATCCAAAAAACGCACAAAGTCGGATTGCTCATCCGCATAATTGAGATATAAATAAAACTTATGCTGTTGCGTTTCTTTTTTTATAAACTGATAATTGATCTTTTCAGAAAGAATAGCATTGGCATAATCAGACTTTAAACCTAAAAAAGTCACGCTGATCATTTCATGTTGTTTAAAATTAAGCCCTTCATTGAGTTTTATTTTAAGCCCGTCGGTCGAGATATCACAGGTTTGAGCAAGGTATGTTTCACCTTGGAGCACAATCGAGATATCTGAAACAAAGTACATGCGTGCACTACTTCGAGAGCGTTGATGGCTAAACTGTACAAGCTCTGCCAAATAAGTGATATCGGGTGCTTTTGGTTCTTGCAAGATCACCTTTTGCTTTTGTTCTCCAATCGCGTTATAGACCGCCTCAAAAGCACCCACACTGTAGCAACCATAAAGGGCAATGTTTGTGCATAAAACGCGAATACATTGTGGAGGCAAGTAGTGATCAAGGTTTTCGTGGCTAAACTTTTGGCATTCTTCAGGGACTCTGTGGCGTAGATCAATAAGGCGTTGGCAAGGTTTAGTTAGGCGTGCGAGTTCCATTTTTATCAGGAATTTATCACTGTTAGTCTCATCACTTAAGATGCGTTCAACTAGACCATTAAAATCTTTTTCATTACGTAATGCGATGAGCTGTTGTAGCTGCGCCTGATGATCCTTTAAATCCATACCGTGTGACTCCCATGTCGATGCGTCGGCTTGTGATAAGTGTAACGATAATGATGCAAAATGTTTACTTATATTTAGCAATTTATAAACAATGAGAAACGACTTACAGAAAATAAAAGACTGTAATTAATGCCGATCGTTGATTTTTAAAGGTCTCCATCGATTTTGATTTTAAAAAATATTTTTATATATATTTATATAAAAAAGAGCGGGGTATTTATTCCCGCGTTTATTAGGTTAATTTTATTTATTTCTTTATTCAGGATCAATATTGATGAGTTGTGATATTTCTCGGTTTAATAAACTTTCATCGGCTAAATTGAGTTGAACTAAGCGTTTAATATGTGAAATACTTTCTAAACTAAGGGCAATAAACTTTATCCCTAGACAGGTTTTTTCTTGGTGACAAACTACACTTTTAATGCGTAATTCTACGTCAGAATTCTCGAATTTAAGATTAAATTGTAACGCTTTATTGTCATGATCTTGCCATTGGTCAGGACGTTTTATTAATGCGCCATTTAATGAAATATCGAGTAATTCACTGTTCCATTGTGTTTCTTGAGTGTCCACTTTCTCGCTTAAATAACAGTGGCCCGAGAAAGATATCCTTGAAAATTTACGTCTTTCTGACATGATTTTTTCCTACTAAGTTAACTAGAGATCTATTTGCTAATATGCTCTGGTGCATTGATATTACAAATATACTGTTTGTATATCATAGGTAATTGCTGACAAATAAGCGATTTACCAAGGACATTATTTTCGATAATGAGTGTTAAAATAAGATCTAGATCAAATTCTTCTAGTGCAGGTTTAGAAATCGGAAAATAACTAATATGCCAAGGCTCTCTGGCGACACCTCCTTGATAAGTACGATAAGGCAAATAAAATCCAAATTTTTGCATGTTTTCATCTAACCAAGCGCATAAATCATAAAAATAACCACCTTGATCATACTCCGCGGTTTTTAATTGTAAGGTTTGTTGCGCAGGTAATTGCTTAACATCATAAATATCAAAGTCAGTCCCCCAATGATGGCGACTGGCACCGGGTAAAGCAGACCAGTGTAAAATGGAAAATAATTTATCTAAATCAGACAGCGTGGCCTTTAAAAGAGGGCGTTCATTTTTATCTAAAATAGCAACATTACCACCAAATTTATTATTCCAAATATTTTTTTGGCGCTCAAAAGATCGAAATCCACTGGCAATGTGAAGCTCAAAACCGGCTTCTTTTGCACTTTGTTGTAAAGCGAGAAAAGGCAATTTCACATCATGGTGAAGATAGATGTTTTTGTGTAATTGGGTCAAATGTGAGGTGACTTGACCTGTTAATTGCGTTTTTAGCATAATAACTTCTCTAAAATGCGTTGATAGATAAGCGTTAATTGCTCAACATCATTAATATTAACATTCTCATCTATTTGATGAATACTGCCGTTACACACACCAAGTTCAACGACTTGTGCGCCTGTTGGAGCAATAAAGCGCGCATCAGAGGTGCCTCCACTGGTTGATAACTCTGTTTTAAGGCCATTTATTTCAAAAATAGCGTCGCTCACGGCATCCGTTAAGTAGCCGGGCGTAGTGATAAAGGGGCTACCGTTGTAAGTCCAGTTAATTTCATAGTTGAGTTGATGTTTATCTAAAATCGCTTCTAGGCGCGCGCTTATTTGCTCGCTATTTAATTGCGTTGAATAGCGAAAGTTGCACTGTAGCTGTGCATCACCTGGCACCATATTACTCGCCCCCGTACCGGCATTAAATTGGGTGATTTGAAAACTGGTGGGTGGGAAATAAGCATTACCGTTATCCCACATTTCATTGCTAAGCTCAGCAAAGGCGCTTAAACAACTGTGAATGGGGTTTTTAACTAAGTGCGGGTAAGCAACATGGCCTTGTTTGCCTATAATACGAATATCGGCAGTGAGTGAGCCTCTGCGCCCATTTTTAATCACATCTCCGACTTGCTCCGTACTGCTGGGCTCTCCCACAATGCAATAGTCAATTTTTTCATTACGTTTTTCTAAACAATCAATAACGCGCGTTGTACCATTGATAAAAGGTCCTTCTTCATCACTGGTAATAAGCATTGCAATAGAGCCTTGGTGATCTTGATGTTGTGCAATAAATTGTTCAACGGCAATCATAAAGGCGGCTATCCCGCCTTTCATATCGGCAGTGCCACGCCCATAGAGCTTTCCATCAGACTCGGTTGCTTGAAAAGGGGGGAACTTCCATAAATGCTCTGGACCCGTTGGTACAACATCTGTATGGCCTGCAAAGCAAAATAAAGGGCTTTGCGTACCGCGACGCGCCCATAAATTGAGTGTATCTTCAAAATGCATGACTTCACATGTAAAGCCTAACTTTTCAAGACGCTCAATGAGTAGCGTCTGACAGCCCGCATCATTGGGCGTCACAGAGGGGCGGTTAACGAGGTTTTTAAGTAATGAAATTACGGGGCTGCTGCGCATAGGGATCCCTTTATAAAGTGAATAAAGATTGGTATTGAGCTTCTTTAAAGCCAAGCAGGTGCGCATCATTGTGCAGCAAAAGCGGGCGCTTTATCAATGTTGGAAATTCTAAAAATAGGCTAAGAATATTATCTTGATTGAGATTGTCTTTTTGCTCAGTGCTTAAGGCGCGGTAGCTGGTACTGCGTTTGTTGAGGAGTTCCTGCCAAGTAAAACGTTCTAAAAATGATTGTAGCAGTGCTTCATCTAAACCTTGTTTACGGTAGTCATGAAAGGTAAAAGGAATGGCTTGTTGGGTCAGCCATTTTTGTGCTTTTTTGATACTATCGCAATTAGGGATGCCGTATAAAATTGTTTTCATGATAAGTCTGCTCTAAATTGTATTGAGCTTCAATATATCAAGTTTTAGGAATGCGAGAAACTAAAAGAGCCAGTAAACTGGCCCTTTTTAAACAAATAAGTACAAGGTGACTTATTTGATGATTTTTAAAACAGGATCAACGGCCACTTCTACGTTACCAGACATTTTTTGTAGCTCTTTAAGCTCATCCATGTTTGAGATAACAACAGGTGTTAAGATTGATTTTGCATTTGCTTTTAAGAATTCAAGATCAAATTCGATGATAGTATCACCGGCTTTAACTTTTTGGCCTTCTTGTGCAATACGCGTAAAACCTTCGCCTTTTAATTCTACGGTATCAATACCGAAATGTACGAATAATTCAACACCGCTATCAGATTCAATAGAGAACGCATGGTTTGTTTCAAAGATTTTACCAATTTCGCCGTCACAAGGAGCAACCATTTTGTTGCCTGTAGGACGAATTGCAATACCATCACCGACGATTTTTTCTGCAAAAACAACGTCTGGAACATCTTCGATAGCAACAATTTCACCTGACAAAGGTGCAATGATATCAATTGTTTGTTCAGTGCTTGTATTGCCGCTCATTGCTTTTTTAATTGAGTCAAAAAAACCCATGGTGTAACTCCAAATTTTATTAATAGGTATCTATTATAATACCATGTTAAATATATGATGTGTAAAGAACAAAGTGTAAACGGGTAGTGAAACAATGATCCTTACCCGTTTATATAATTAGCTAATGCCTTTTGCTTTGTTAAAGTCATTAACTAATGTTTCAATTTCAGCTGCGGTTGCGACAGATAATGCTTTATCTGCTAACGCTTTTACTTCTGAAAATTGTGTGTTACGAATGATTTTCTTAACCGCTGGAATAGAAATAGCGCTCATTGAAAATTCATCTAAGCCCATACCGAGTAATAACAAGGTAGCACGTTCGTCGCCTGCAAGCTCACCACACATACCCGTCCATTTACCGGCAGCATGTGAAGCATCAATAACGGTTTTAATAATCGTTAAGACAGAAGGGCTCATTGGGTTATAAAGCGCAGATATCATTTCGTTACCACGATCAACGGCAAGTGTGTACTGCGTTAAATCATTGGTACCAATACTAAAGAAATCAACTTCTTTGATCAAGTGGTGAGCAATGGCCGCCGCCGCTGGTGTTTCAATCATAACACCGACTTGAATGTCTTTATCAAAGGCTTTGCCTTCAGATGTTAATTCCGCTTTTAACGTATCTACAATGATTTTCAGTTTACGAATTTCTTCAACTGAAATGATCATAGGGAACATAATACGGATAGTACCGAATGCTGATGCACGTAATAATGCACGCAGTTGCGGGTTCATTATTTCAGGGCGATCAAAACAGATACGAATTGCACGCCAGCCTAAGAAAGGATTCATTTCTTCAGGAAGATTTAAGTAAGGTAAGTCTTTATCACCACCAATATCCATGGTGCGGATAATACAAGCTTTACCCTCCATCGCTTCTACGACATCTTTATAAGCTAAAAATTGCTCATCTTCAGTGGGTAGACGATCTCTATCCATAAATAAGAATTCAGTGCGGTACAGACCAACACCTTCTGCGCCATTACGTTTTGCACCGTCGGTATCTTTAACGTTACCGATGTTTGAGCAAACTTCTACTTGATGACCATCAAGCGTGATAGCGGGAAGATCTTTTAATTTAGCAAGCTCGTCTTGTTCTGCAATGAAATCACTTTTTAATTTTTTTGCTGCACTTAATTCAGCGTCTGAAGGATTAATAATAATATTATTATTAATCGCATCTAAGATGATCATATCGCCATTTTTAACACGTTGCGTAATGTCGGTAGTACCCACAATCGCTGGAATTTCTAAAGAGCGAGCCATGATAGAAGTATGTGAAGTACGACCACCGATATCGGTGATAAAACCTAATACTTTATCCAAATTGATCTGAGCTGTTTCAGAAGGGGTTAAATCATTAGCAATTAAAATTACTTCATCTTTGATATTGCTAAGGTTAACAATATTGATACCCAAAACATTTTTAAGTAAACGCATGCCGATATCACGAAAATCCGCTGCGCGTTCACGCAAGTAAGGATCTTCTAATGCTTGTAACATCGCCGCATTTTCTTCTACAATTTGGTGGATCGCATAATCTGCAGAGCAGTTATGTTTCTTAATGTAAGAGACGATATCTTCTTCTAGCTCTTCATCTTCAAGGAGCATGATATGACCTTCGAAGATAGCTTCTTTTTCTTCACCAAATGTTTCTAAGGCTTTTTGTTTAATTACTGTCAGTTGTGCGGAAGCTTTTCCGCGCCCAGTTAGGAAACGGCTAATTTCCAGGTCAATATCATCAACTTTTCCCGTATTAAGAGAAATTTCTTCTTCTTTTAATAACAACGCTTTCGCAAAGGTTATGCCGGGAGATGCAAGAATGCCAGATATCATAATCAATCCTTTAAAATACAAACTAAAAATCTAAATACTTTTTTACGCATAAAACACAGTTCTGCAAGCAAAGCTGTGTTTTATCTCAATGCAACTAGACTAATGTTGCCATTAATTCAACTAAAGCATCAACTGCTTTTTGCTCATCAGCGCCTTCAGCTTTGATGTTAACAGAAGTACCTTGAGTAAGGCCTAATGTTTGTAGTTTAAAAAGACTTTTTGCACTTGCAGATTTGCTGCCGACTTCAACAGAGATATCTGAAGCGAATGTTTTAGCTTCTTTAACAAATTGAGCTGCTGGACGAGTATGTAGGCCATTCGGCGCAGTGATAGTTACAGTTTTTTGGTACATGGGAACACCTTAAGTAAAAAAAATTAATGCGATAATGAGACTAAAAGAAAGCCTCACTACCACGAAGAATAATATTGGTCTTATTAAAATAACTAAAAATGAACACAAAGATTTTAATCTAGGTCAAATTTTTAGTCACAAGTTTGAGATAAGCGTAAATATATTTTTTACGCTTATGACGTAGAGCAATATTCAAAAGTTGTTAAATAATCCTTAATTACTTAAGACAGGTCAATCTGTTTTTTACTTTTATAAGTAAAAAAGAGCAAAGAATTAAAATGCTGACTGTTTTTTAGGCATAAAACATTTATTTTTTACAAATAAAAAAAATTATCATTATTTGTACTTTCTTTTACTCTCTTTTTTGCTACATTTTTGCAACATTTATATTTTTTTTAGAGGGTTATTCTTCGCCAATCCCAGAAAAAAGCACTGTTGATAGGTAGCGTTCACCAGAACTTGGTAAAATAACCACGATATTTTTATCTTTAAATTCGTCTAATTTAGCTAAACGAGCGGCCGCTACAACGGCAGCGCCTGATGAAATTCCAGCTAAAATACCTTCTTTCTCCATTAATAATCGCGCCATCTCGATGGCTTCTTCATTACTGACGGTTTCGACGCGATCAACTAATGACAAGTCTAAGTTTTTAGGGATAAAGCCGGGGCCAATACCTTGAATTTTGTGTGGTCCGGGTTGTATTGTATCACCTCGGAGTGTTTGGCTTATGACAGGTGAGTCCGCAGGCTCAACAGCAACGCTTATAATCGCTTTGCCTTGTGTTTGCTTAATATAACGGCTTACACCCGTTAGAGTGCCACCAGTTCCAACTCCTGCAACAAAAACATCTATATTGCCATCCGTGTCGTTCCAAATTTCAGGGCCCGTGGTGGTTTCATGAATTTGTGGGTTAGCTGGATTTTCAAATTGACGTAAAACTAAATATTTATCGGGATCTTGTTGGGCGAGGGCTTCTGCTTTTTCTATCGCCCCTTTCATACCTAATGCGCCTTCGGTTAGGACTAATTTTGCACCTAAGCCTAGCAGTAATTTACGGCGCTCGATACTCATGGTATCTGGCATCGTTAATGTGATCGAATAACCACGAGAGGCTGCAACAAAAGCCAGTGCAATGCCTGTATTACCGCTTGTTGCTTCAATTAATTCAATACCTTTTTTTAATGTGCCATTTTTTTCAGCTTCCCAGATCATATTGGCGCCAATACGGCATTTCACACTAAAACTTGGGTTACGACTTTCTATTTTAGCAAATACATTGCCACCAGTAACATTATTTAAACGTACTAGAGGGGTATTACCAATTGTTTGTGAATTATCGGTGAAGATCTTAGTCATTGAATTTCCTATACATTAAAGATATTGGGTAAAGGTAAGCATAACCTAAGTTTAAAAGTGGCAAACTAATATTTGATTATAAGATATAGCTATTTTGATGGGTGTTGATAATTGGTGCGCTTAGCACGCGTTTTTAATCTTTAGCGAGTAGTAAAGATAATATTGTAGGGTATGTTCTAAGAAAGTGCTAAAAACGCGTTTCGAAGCCAAGTAGGGTGGTGCTATCGCCAAAACCTGGGATCTCACTATTAGAGATAATAAGTTTTATTCGGCTGTTTTCTCCAGTTTGAAAACTAACGCCTGCTCCAAGAGAAAGATCATAGTCATTTATATCGACTTGTCTTGTATTACTAATATAGTTATACAGTGCATGATCAGCCGATAAATTGCTTAGATAATCGAGCGAAGGATCGGATAGGCGACCAAACACTTCAAATTGAAAGCCTTTCTTATGATCATTAATAAGCGGGATAGAGAACGCACTAGAGTGTAAAACATCTTCACGTTTTTTGGCTTTTCTTAACGTCACGACGTTATAAAAAGATCCCAATACATCACTAATGTAAGTGTAGGTGTTTTTAGGCAATGCATACAACGAGTCCAGTGTAGTGCGTGGTACTTTGTTATCAATAGCATTACTTTGTTGGAATTCTACTTGCAAAGCATTGGCGGGGATCGCCTTTGCAAAGCAATTAAAAGAGAAAAATAATGTAATGAGTAATAATGCTTGTAACATACGTCCCTCTTTTTATAGATGTAATGGCACTTAGTGGCCAGTTAAAAATTGTAAATAATGATGTAGCTTTTGCAATATTTCTATTTTTGCCACATCGTTTTGATGCTCCAATGCAAGCGCATCAATTTTTTCAATATATTGCTGAGTATTGTCGAGAACATAAGCTTGGCATTCTCTTGCCCACTTATCTTGCTCTTCTTCACTCATCGTTTCAGGCGCATTACGCGCTCGATAATGCCATAAGAGTGTTTTTAAACGCGCATCATTAAAATGAAACGTTTTATTTGCCAGTACTTGCCAGTTACTGTGTTTCACGTCTTCAATTTGTTGCTTATCTTCTTGGTTAAAGAAGCCATGGTACAACATCTCTTCGGCGCACAGTCCTTGTTTTGGCGCGTGTGCTGTATTATAGACTGCATATAGCTTATCGACCAGTGCCAAATTTTCTTTAATGAAATTTAATGATTTTCTGCATTGAATTCTATCAATACCTAATTCATCCGCTCTCGATTCAGATAATGTTTTTGCAGGAGAAACAAAAGGGCATTTATTTAAATGTATAAGCTTTAGAGCCGGTCTTGTGATCCCTTCGGGTAAATCGATTGTTTTGCTGTACATATATTGGCGTATTTGTTCAACCGATAAACTTTCTAAGTTAGTTAAATCTTTTGCTAAATCGACAACAATGACTGCATTTTTATTGGTGGGGTGCATACAGATGGGCAAAATGTAAGAGATACACCCCTGCAAAGCGGGAAACATGCCAGAAACATGCATAAGAGGGGTAAATGATCCCACTTTTAACGTTTCTAAGACCGTTTTTTTATTGCGTAAATTAAAATAATAGTTATATAGCTTAGGTTGCTTCTCTTTAATTAACTTAGCAACGGCAATCGTTGCATAGACATCTGACATTGCATCATGGGCTTGATCATGTGCAAGTGCGTTTTCTTTACTTAATAATTCTAAACGAAAAGAGGGAACATCGTCGTTATCAACGGGCCAATTGATCCCTTCGGGACGTAATGCGTAACAAGCACGTACCAGATCGATAATATCCCAACGTGAATTACCATTTTTCCATTCGCGTTGGTAAGGATCTGCAAAGTTACGATATAACGTAAAACGGGTGACTTCATCATCAAAGCGAATATTGTTATAACCGACAACACACGTGTTAGCTTGGCTAAATTGCTGATTAATATTGTCAATAAATTCATTTTCAGGAATACCATGTTGTAACGTTTGTTGCGGGGTGATCCCCGTTATTAAACAAGCAACTGGCTCGGGCAAATAGTCTCGAGGGATCTGACAAAACCATTCATCTTTCTCTGCAATAATATTAAGATCGAGATCGGTGCGGATCCCCGCAAACTGAGACGGTCTGTCATTACCTGGGCTGAGCCCAAATGTTTCGTAATCGTGCCAGTATAAAGTGGGCTCGTTGTTGGTATTTACCCATGTCGGTTTTTGTTGTGTTTTTTCCATTGCAGGCCTCAAATCCTCTATACTTCTTATCATTTTATGGTGGTTAGTGTTGTTTCTTGTTATTGTCTGCTAACTATTCTTTTTGTACCTCGGTTTGTACCTAATTTTAACTTGCTTTGTACCTCGGTGACTTATGGCTTTGTCAGACACAAAAATACGAAATATTCGAGCGCCTTATACAGGAAAAGCAGAAATCTTTGATCGTGACGGATTAACTGTTCGCATATCTAAAACTGCTGTTGTTATTTTTAATTTCCGTTTCCAGTGGTTTGGAAAGTCCCAACGCATGAAATTAGGCCGATATCCTGAGATTAAACTAGCAGAAGCACGAGAGCAAGTCATTAAACTCAGGCGTGCCGTGTTTAATGGGGATGATCCAAGGCATTTATTAGGTAATGGATCAGATCAGGAGTTACTGGGTAATATTGCTCAGGAGTTTTTAACGCTTCGTGTAGATAAAGAACTCAGTAAAACTTCTCAAGCACTTTATCATTCAACCGTTAATAAATATGTCATGCCACATGCCTCTATTAATGTAGAACGTTATAGCTATACACAATGGATAGCCTTTTTTGATCGTATTAATAAAGATACCTCACCAGAAAATGCAGGAAATATATTAAGGCGATTTAAAACGTTTATACGTTGGGCTAAATCTCGCGGGCGTATTCGGCAGAGCCACTTACTTGATATTCCTACTTTAGCTGTTGGTAAGCATCAGCGTAGAAGAGAGCGAACTTTAGAATGGTATGAAGTTGCAAAATTATGGCGTGAGATTGAATTAAGTCGTGCGGCACTTAGCTGCCGGGTTTGTACACAACTGTTGATTTTAACCGGTGCACGTAATAGTGAAATTCGAGAAGCTCGACTTGAAGAATTTGATTTACAACGAAGCATTTGGATATTGCCAGCGGATCGTTCTAAAACGAGAAAAGCAATCAGGCGTGCTTTGTCGGTTAAAGTTATTGAGTTAATTAAATCTTTAACTTTACCGTATGGCAATGGTCGTGAATTTTTGATACCCGGTCAATCATTTAAAAAGCCATTAACAAGTCATGCCCAAAATCGTTTTGTACAACGCTTAAATGATCGCATGAAATTAGAATATTTTGTACCGCATGATTTTAGACGAACAATTGTTACTCGATTAAGTGAAAATGGCGTTATGCCACATGTTACTGAAAAGATGCTTGGCCATGAGCTCGGTGGGATCATGGCAATTTATAACAAACATGATTGGCTGGATGAACAGTTATTGGGTTATGAGTTGTATTATGAACTGCTAGAGAAAGAGTTACTGATTCTTAAATCTGCCTCATAATACACCCATTGTTTAAGATAGATAACTTGCACTACAAGCAACCGTACCTTCGATGTCGCTAGAGTATTTACTGACTTCTTTTTTATAAATGTGATACAGCACAACACCATTGGATGTTGATTTAGTGTTACTCACATAGTAACCTTTAGGCCATCCAGAATCAGAAAAGTTTAATATTTCGAAGTCCTTAATATCTATTAATTGAAAACGTTGGTTTGTTTTATCGCATAATTCATTAGCACTTTTTATTAGTGTAAAACCTTCTTCGGCATAACCATAAGAATAGCTATCGCCGTGTACATTGATTAATAAATGAGGGTATAGGTTATTTTCGTCATTGGATCCTTTTGATGATAATTGTAGTTTAGCTAGTTTAATTTCAGCATTAGTCATAGGCCGAAATAGCCGATAATGAGAAAGACCATCAAAAAGTTTTCTTTGGCCATCAATATAAGCGAGGGGCCCAATCATTCTGTTTGTATTATAAGAGTTATAGAGTATGCCTCCAACGACTTTATTGTTAGCAGCTCCATTATAAATGTCAGCATCATATATAGTGTTTTTATCACCCATAATATCTGTAATAGCTAAAGTATTAGGGGTAAACTCACCTACGTTAAAACATTGTTGCACCCATTTGTTTTTATTATCTTCAATACAAAAAAATAAATAGTGATATAAATATGTTTCTACTTTGGCATCCGCTGAGCTTAATTGATAAGATGTTCCTTGGTAATCTTTCGAAATGGCAGGTAAATAAATATTTGATGCAATCAATTCATCATCTGCGCTCACATGCCATTGAATTGCAATATCATCAGAGAATCCAGTTAGTTTTGTATATATAGTAGATTTATAATTAAGTATTCCATTAAATGAAATTTTAGGTAATAAAATACTTTTTGAGCAACTAGTCTTATTGTTATTTACTATTACACAAAATTTGATGTTATGTCCTGCATCTGATTTTTTGATATTATAGATACAATTATCTGTTACTTGCTCAATGTTGCAGATCCCTTTATCATAAACTTGGTAATTGGGACTGCCTTTCTCGCCAATAACCCATTGTGTTTGATAAGTTTTATTAGGGTTTATTTTTAATCGGCCCACTAATTGAGTTCCAATTAAAGGTATTTTGTTTTGGTCGTCATATGATTGATTTAATAGAACATTAGAAGAGTTTAAGTCTATAGGTGTATTTTCATGCGGATGAAAAATTTCAAGGGTACCGTTATCTAATTCTGTATCAAGGCTATCAGGTGAAAGAGTCGAGATTACATTGTTTTCAGTGGTAGATATGGCGCCAATAGGCATATCTTTATCTTTTCCCCCGCAACCATTTAATACCAACATTATAAAAAGTAGAAGACTATATCGCATTTTATACTTATTCCTTTAAATATATACATTCTTGATAAAAACGGATGGTAATTGAAAATTAATTGAATGTAAATCGCATAATTACATTTTTTTTGAAAGTAGGAATGAAGAAAAAAGGGGGGGGCTGGGATATTATAAATAGTGATATGCAAAAGCAAATTCCTATAAATCCTGCATTTGAATGTAGGGATATTACATTATTACGCTGATGTTGAAGTTGCATCCCTAGCCATTTATTTTCTAAGTCCTCTGCTAATCTCATTGCAGTTGGTTGCGCAAATAGACTGTTTGCGAACCATTTTTGTTTAAGCTTTCCTCCTACGCTAACCGCAACTCGCACACCCACGAACCCGCTTTTCAAATCATTTTTTTTATAATTTCTGATCATGGTAAGCCTTTCGAGTTTAATTACAGTGGTGTTGTTTTCTACTTTCAATAAATTTCAAAACGTCTTTCAATTGATACTTAGGAGATCCATTGCCGTATAAACGAATGGGAGGCGCTATTTCTAAAAAGTTTGTTTGCTTTACAATTTTGGCACTAAAGTAACTGCGATCTTGCTTATCTTAAAAATAGCGTTCATTACTCTCAACTCCGTTATTATGATGAATCCCATTATGTTAATGGTTGCAGCTGCATTGGCGGCCGTTGTTGGAATAGGTTATTTAATCGATAAATTCATTGGATTTGATGTGGTATTAAAAGTCGTTGGCGAGGCGATAGGGTGGGTATGGGAAGGTATTAAATCATTGATACAAATGCTACCTGATGCACTTATCCCCGATGGTTGGAAAACGTCTGCAGAAGAGGCGGGTGATGAAGTTGATAAACTCAATACTAAGCTTGGAAAACTAAAAGATAAAAACGTAAAACTAGGCATCACAACCAACGATACGCTTAACAAGCACTCTCGTTGGTCATCAAAAAATAGTTTTTCTGAAAACCTAAGCCCTATATCCAAAGTGCCACCATTAACCAACTATGTAATGAAAAGCAAGGCTGAAGTGTCGTTAACAATAAAATCTGAAAAGCCAATCAGTATCGACAAAATTAAGAACGATAAAGGTACAAACATAAAATTAGACACAGGCAATATGATGCTGAGTTATTGATTGTGATTTTGTGGCTAGAAAATAACAAAACAGAGTGTTATTTCATTGTAGAAATAGCACTCTGTTTATGTGAGTGAATATTTAAAACCATTGTCATTTGTATGGATAGCTAACAGGCCATGAGTCGAAAGCAATGCTGACGCAATGTGCTATTTGTCTTTTCAACCAATGTAACAGTGTTGATAATCTGCTTTAAATAGGGATTATTGGCTGGTTTTATTCGAACAGCCATTCTCCTGAAGGTTGCTTGAGCATGCGATACTTCATAGTTGCAACTTCATCGCTTATCTTTGATTCATATGTCACCTCAAAAGCCATTGCATTTTTGGCCAGCATTTTCATACCTTGAACTCTGACAACATTTAGACACTGATTTGCATCCGAATTATGGTATCTCATTGAACTCATAGGAGGACGATAATATTTTATCATTGAACCCGGAGCTGCATATTTTGTCATTTTATTTCGGCTTGCACTACATGCATCGAGACTAATAGCTGCTTTAATATTTACTTTCGCTTCATTTATCGCAGATCGCACCGCATCATTTTTGGATGACACTAGAAGCAGGTTATCTAATCTATCAAGTTCACTAGGAGATAATTTTTTTACATTATTATTAGTTGTGTTATTTAAGGTTGTGTTATTTAAGGTTGTGTTATTTAAGGTTGTGTTAATAGAGGCTAAACCACTATTAAGATCATCGAGTGTATTTACACAACCAGTTATAGTTGCCAAAATAATTAACGATATTAGATGTTTTATCATTCTTTACTTCCCTAGTTTATGAATAAATGTATATTTACCTAATAAGTATTAGATTTTATGCTTACTAATACTTATTAGATAAAATTTGTTATAGCTTGAAAATATATTTACATGCCTGATAAGAATTATTAGCTATTTTATGAGTTAAAAAAGTCTATCTAATAAAATAATCCCCCTAGAAAAATCAAGTCACTCACAAGTCTTTCTACGTCATTAGTTTCAAATTTTATTTTATCATCTATTTTGACATCTTCGACAGGAAGGTTATGTAATATTTTTTTGTGAAATAGTAACCTTTTGGATCACCGTACACTAAAACAAATCAATAGTATCCACCATCACCATTTTCATTTGTAACGATCGTTTTAATAGAACCGATCATATAGTTTTCCTTTAAATAGCGGATTATTATATTTTATTTTAAATTATCAGAAAGTTAATCTACCTTTTTATAATCTATTAAATATGGCAAAGTAAGATAATATTAGTCTATTTTTCAAAAAACAATAAACCACGCTTAAGGGGATTAAATTAAAAAGAAGAAGGGAACTTTCATAAAAAAACATTAACTGCAGTTATAAACCAATTAATTATGCTAAATATAAAAGTACTATTTAAAGGTTATGAACCGGAAAATATTGCATATCATAGATATACGTGTTTTTTAGTAAATAAGTAATTCACAATATCGTTTATCTATGAATAACCTTGTACCAAGCACTGTCCGCAAATACAGTGATTTTAGATAATACTCTTTAATATCAAATGGTAATGAATACCTTGTGATAATCGTGCCAGTATAAAGTGGGCTCATTGTTGGTATTTACCCATGTCGGTTTTTGTTGTGTTTTTTCCATTGCAGGCCTCATTGACTCTATGCCATTAACCGTTGAAGGTTATTTTGTTGTTTATCTCTAATATGGTACATATTTTAGCTTATTTTACATCTTGGTGATAGATAGCATTAAATGATTCAATACCCTACGTGTGAAAATAATATATGCCATTAAAATAGGTATGTTTTTGGTATGAGCATAAAGCGTGGATGAAAACGTAGGGGGCTATTTATGATCTTAGGAGTAAATAAGTAAATAAGTAAATAAGTAAATATGAGCGGTGCTCTAAGTCGTCAATTATTCTGTTCGTTATAACAAAACCGTTAAAAGTTATTATCAACGAAAGTTAGCTAAACCAAATCAAATTGTTACCATTAAACGCGCTACACATAAATTAGTTCGTGCTTGTTTTTAGGTGTTATGAGACAAGGTGGCATTTAATGCAGAAATAGTATTTTGTTATGAATTTGGTACCGCGCAAGAGTTAGATGTGGGGCTAGTAAAATTATTAGACTTGACTGAGCCTCAGATCTGTTAAGTGCAGAATAATCTGCACCGAACGGGATTAATCTTGGTACTAAATAATGACAGAGGCTATTAAGCCAAGAGTTGTAGCCATACAAAAGAGTCTGACTACTGCACTTTCATTTAGTTGGGTGATCCCGACATTATTTTCAACAAATTTTCCCTCACTGAAAACTCGCTATAAATAATAGTTATAAACGGTTTGTTTTATCTTCGTATATAACCTGTGCGTTTTTATCTTCTGCTACATATCCGTATTTATCGATGCTAAGATTACTGATAACGGTCGAGCTTGTGTAGCAAATTCCTGTAGGGAGTGTATCTGGAGTTAATATTTCGAACTTATAGGTATATGATTCTTCTTGTATTAAAGGTTTGTCGTTTCCATAAGATAGTGATGCATAATTTGAAGTTGCACTTAAATATCCACTTTTGTAGTTTGAACTTGCACATATATCTTGATGCGCAGTTCTTGCATGTGTAGAAAGATTAGCCAGGTTGTTGATGTTGTATGTACCACCATCTGTTAATCCATGTTTAAAACCGGATTTGAAATCAAAATACACTGAATAGTCATATCCAGTGGCTTTCTTTTTAGCCGCATATCGTTTTGTAGAATTTAGGATAGACTCGAAGTCAGTTCCTGAATAGTGTGCAATTGTTAT
Source organism: Psychromonas sp. CNPT3 (assembly GCF_000153405.2). Classification (NCBI taxonomy): domain Bacteria; kingdom Pseudomonadati; phylum Pseudomonadota; class Gammaproteobacteria; order Alteromonadales; family Psychromonadaceae; genus Psychromonas; species Psychromonas sp. CNPT3. The sequence continues at coordinate 1,679,345 of NC_020802.1, read as the reverse complement.
TGTTGCTTTATCAAAAAATACACCCTTATAGAAAGAAGGGCAGTCGCCGTCATTATAAATAACATTTTCAATTTCTTTTGCGCGTGTAAACATATCTTCTTGACTTAAAAACACAACGGCTTCTTTCATTTTACATGTATTTGATTCATAGTTATGAATTTTTGTTTGCGTATTTCCAACTTTAACAAGACTGGGAAAAGCATTAAGTTTACTTATATCGTTTTCAGGATTGTATTTGTGAAAATCGAAGAATGATTTTTCACTGCTAAATGATTTACTGTAGTCCATAGAAGAACCTACATTCGTACCGTTTAACTCTGATATTGTTTCTTGGTATGTTTTTGTTTCGTTATTTGATGATTTAAAGTCGAACTTTAAAACATCAAATGAGCTTGGCGTGTAGATGTCAAAGCCGTCCTTTGGGGATAGGACATAACCAACCTTGTGATATTCTTCTTGGGGATTTTTTTTGCTTGCAATTTTAATGTAAGTTTGTAACAAATCATTAACGGCCAAAGGCTCTAAATCTTTATAAAGATCTTGATACTTTTCTTTTGAGGAGAAAAATATTTTTTGTTGTTCGGCATAAGGAGAGAAGTCAGTCGAGTCTTCATTACGACATGCGCCCATGGTTCCATCTAAATTAATAGGGAGTGGTACAGGCGCCCAGCTCATCGTTGTAATAACACTAATATTCTTACTTGCGTATTCAGTTTCATCATAAATTATATAATAACTGGGTGGGCGTACCAGTGTAAACATGCCATCAATTGACCCACCTGAAACAAAACGAACACCGTCTTTAGCCCCATCAACAGTTGCTACAATAGGTGTAACACCTAAGCATGGTGCCGTCCCAACTTTCACATTAAAAGAATAATAACCTTTTGGACCACTGACATCTGATGGCTCTGAATTATCACGTTTACCGTTTTGATTCAAGTCAAGAAAAACATCAGCGCCTACTATATCTATAACATGACCTGTTATCTTGTAATGTGTTATTTTTTTTTCTGGATCGTCGCTGTCATCAGTACCACAAGAAAATAGTAATCCTACGATTGGTAACATAAATAGAAGGTTGATTTTTTTCATTTTTTGTTCCGTTTATAATTTAAATTTTTTGATAGGAATAGGCTAGCCACTTGACTAAATGTAAAGCCTAAAATAAATATAACGCCCACAACACAGTGCGGGCATAAAATAGTTTTTGCGCTTTTTCTTTTGCAAAAATAAGCTAAGCTCAAACGCGTCAAACTGTTTGTTCTTGTTAGTTTCCAGAGTTGAAATCTAACTACTGTCTGTTGATTTTTCGGGCTACATACTGGTTCACGGTATTATAAAACTCAGTGAAAAGAATGAAAATCCAGTTATTTAAAACTAAAGTGAATGTGCTTTTTTGATGCTCAGTGCTGACGGAAATATATTGAAATTCAATATCGCTATATCGAATGCAGCATTACTGACCGCTTTCTTTACCACAAAATAAAACACATTGGCGACTAACAGGGTATTAGAACGCATACTTACTAATATTCATTGATAAAATAAGCTGTAGCTTTAAAAGTTTTTATAAACAATAGGTTAACATTATTTTGTGATATGTACATGATGAATTTTATGCTTAAATGGTAAGTAGAATTTATAGTTCACTCCATGTACCTCTTTTAAGGTTTTATAGGCTTTCATATCTGTGTAAAATTTCTAAAGCTCTTTACCATTCAACCGTTAATAAATATGTTATGTCACATGCCTCTATTAATGTAGAACGTTATAGCGGTACACCGTAGATAGTTTTTTTGCGCGTATTAATAAAAATAGGTCACTAGAAGAGAAGGTACTGGCAAGGTATTTAAGAGTTATTCAAAATAACTGTCTCGTAGTAAAGGCCGTCGTGGTTTAAAATTAAAAAGCATCACAATTTTTTTTATTTACTCGCTCTCTAAATAAATAAAAAGGTACTTTGGTGGCAGTTCTTTATTTTTTTACTATATTAAGCACAATAACGTGCAAGGCTATCAGATCGCAGGTGGGTATTTAGTTTGATACTCTCCCTCAATTCAAGTCCGCATTATAACAACCTCAAAAAATACAAAAAATACAAAGAATCTTAAGTGGCGTTTAATTATGAGCACCACTCATAATTCTTAACTTTTATAAATAATGGATTGATTACATATGCATCCCTTTAATACCTTTAACTGCTCAAGTCGTTATCATTTTACTCCTACGACGGTGAATGATAAATGTCGAGAGATTAAAAAGTGTTTTACCTCATCCTTCGACGTCACTTTTAATTTGAATAAAATTAAAAAACAGGCTTTGTGTTCTGCCGTGTTATTTTTTCTTGCAGTGCCTGCTTACGCACAAGTAGATAACGCGGTTAGCCGCGAATTTAGCGACTATCGTGATACACGTCAAAATAATTCCCATGTTTATGTTGGTTTACGAGGGGGGGGGGCAAATTTTGAAAAGGCGTGTTCAAGCGGCAGTTCAAAATGCAACGATGATACTTTAGGATACGGTTTTTATGGGGGTTATCAATTTACGTCATGGTTTGCACTTGAAGCCGCTTTAACTGACTATGGCTCAATAAGTGCCACTTATTACGGAACGAATAAGGTTAGTGTTGAGACCTGGGGCAGTGAGCTGTCAGGCGTATTTTCTTACGATCTATTTGAGTCTTTAGATGCTTATCTTCGCGTTGGGGCCAGCTATCAACACGCTCATAAAGAGAGTATATGGCCCACAGAAGAGCTGGTAGGTGACTGGGGAGTCGTTTCCGCTGTGGGGTTGGATTATCGGCTATCAACTAGCTGGTCGCTTCGTGGGGAATACCAGTTTATAGATGATACTGGCAAGAACGATCTGACGCACGTTGATGTGCACTTTGTTTCATTAGGCTTAACTTATCATTTTGGACAGGAAAAATTGTTCAGTGCAGTTGCTATTAGTGCTCCTCTTATTTCTGAACCTATTATTGCTGAGCCTGTTATTGTGACATCCGTTCCTGTCATTGCACCTGTATTTGTTGCTAAAAAAACGTATTTTGTCACAAATGCCTTATTTAGTGTCAATTCGTCACAATTTAAAACCAATCCAGATCTGATTGATCTGATAATGAAATCACTTCAATCAAAAGAAGGAAATATCATTATTACTGGTTATTCTGATAACCTCGGATCTGTGAAATATAATCAGTGGATATCAGAAAAACGAGCGAAAGTGGTTGCTAATTATATCATCAGTGAAGGTATCAGTTCATCACGTCTTATTGTTAAAAGTGAAGGAGAATTCTATCCCGTAGCTAGCAATAAAACGGCAACGGGTCGAGCTGAAAATAGACGTGTTGAGCTCAAGTTTGAAAAAATGATGACGGAAGAAGTAATAAATAACACCTCAAATAATGGTGGTAATAGATCATGATCAACTACTTAAAATATGCTTTGTTTTTTTTCGCCACCTTAATGCTTACTGCGTGTAATAACGAAGGTGAAGGTCTTGTGGAAGGGCCTGAATTAGGGGAACTTGTTTCTGATTTACAAGTTACTCCCGCTAGAGCTTCTGTTATTGTCGGGTTGAGTCAACAGTACAAAGCGACGGCTATTATGTTCGATGATTCTACAATGAATATTACGACACATGACGCACTGGAGTGGAGCAGTAGTGACACTTCTATCGCCACTGTCAATGCCGACACTGGCACTGTTACCGCTGTTAAGTCAGGGACAGTGGATATTATGGTCTCCGGTACTACTGCTGCTGAAAAACCTTTTACTAAAAAAGTTGAGCTTACCGTCATCAGTGCTAGCGTGATAAACCTTCAAGTTACTCCCGCGGTAGCGAGTATCCCCGCTGGATTATCGCAACACTACATGGCACAAGCTACGCTGACTAATCATTTGGTTTTCGATGTGACCACCGATCCGGCTCTATCTTGGAGTAGTGATAACACCTCTGTTGCGACCGTCGATACCAATACGGGTATTGTGACAGGTCTAACCGCGGGTACGGCGAACATCACTGCATCAGGCACTGCGAATGGCGATTTTTTTACTCAAACTGTGAAGATGAAAGTCACCGGTGCTCTCGTTACAAGCCTTCAAGTTACTCCGGCTATAGCGAGTCTCGCTGTCGGCATCTCTCGACCATATACAGCACTCGTTACGCTGTCGGATGATTCAGTTTTCGATGTGACTACCGATCCCGCTTTATCATGGCATAGTGATAATCCCTCTATAGCAAGCATTGATACCAATACCGGAATTGCGACAGGCCTAATAAAGGGAGATGTGAACATCACTGCATCAGGCACTGCTAATGGTCATTATTTCACTGAACACGTCACACTTACCGTCACCGATGCTATCGTTACAAGCCTTCACGTTACGCCTGCTATCGCCACGATAATAGAAGGGCTCTCGCAACAATTTGAAGCGCAAGCAACATTGTCCGATGGTTCGGTTATTGATGTTACGACAGGATCCTCTATCTCATGGAGTAGCGATAACACGTCTGTTGCAACCATCGATGCAGAGACGGGTAAAGCCACTGGTTTAGTACCCGGTACGGTAACTATCACAGCAGCCGGCTCTAATGATGGCCATCATTATAGTAACGGCGTTACTCTGACAGTAACCGAGGCCACAGTGGATGGCTTTATGATCGATCCCGGTGAGCTTAGTGTTGCTAGAGGGCTCACGACGCAATTCTCTGCGTACGTTGCACTGTCTAATGGTTTGTATGTCGATGTTACTACCGATCCCTCTGTGTCATGGGTCAGTGATGATACTAATAAAGCCACGATAGAATCGGACACTGGGATAGTGACAGGTGTGAATGAAACTTCTGGCGTAATGATTAGCGTATTGCTATCGAGAAAAGGGAAAATGTTAAATGCTGATGCGATGCTTAGCATAACGAAAGAGGTAATGGTTGGCATAGAAGTGACTTCAGTGTCCAAAAATGAGTTGACTGTAGGCTCTCGTCGGCAATTTACTGCAAAAGCAATATTCAGTGATGGGACGAGGACGGATTTGATGAGTCAGGAGGCTTTAATCTGGCAGACTACGGATAGTGTTATCGCAAGTATGACCGACGAGACTGAGGTTCCATACTACAAAGCGGTGGCAGTAAGCCATTCTGTTGGGCATGTAGGTGTTTTTGCTTCATATGCCGGTTTTACTTCGAATAAAGTCGAGTTAGCTATCATCCCTGTGCAGAGTCGCGCTTGCTCTATTCCCTCGATAACTAAAAATGGCCTCATATATGATTGCCCTCCGACCAAAGAGCAGGCTGATTTATTGGATGCTAACTATACTATCTCGAGAGTTGAAACGGATGGAAAAATGTCTCCTGTCGGTATGGAAGGCGTTGCGTTTACTCTATTTCAAGCGATGGATTTTTGTGGATCACAAGGTAAGCGTTTACCGTCGCTAGATGAACTTAGTATCCTTTACAAAGCGACTAAACACAATAATACAGATGCCTCGCTTTACCTCAACTACGGTTGGCCACTAAAACATGAGAATTATTGGACTGATAACTTTGGAATTGGTGTCAATATGGCCACGTGGCCGGATAGCAATGGGATTGAATATGCTGAGGAGGCTTATTTGTACACCGTTTGTGTAAAAACGGCGACGTGAGTCTATTTTAAAATATTAACACGGCTTAAATTTTTACTTATGTAGGGTTAGGTTCGTCATGAATGCGGCTTTTACCTTCAAATAACTCTTATAAGTTGGTATTTAGGGCGTGTTTTTTAGCTTGTGATAGTTCTATTAATCTATATAAAAATGATTGCCTCTCAGGCAATCATTTTTTTTTGTTATATATCCACTATAAAAACCTAAATTTGCAAACATTACAAAGACTTGGGTCTAATCGAAAAGTTAAAATTTTTAGGCACTAATTTAGCTAAGAAGGGGGATCATTGCTCTCGACTTTAAAGACTTGTCAGTAGAAACATCGCAATGCTTTGAATTTTTTGTGATTTCCCCCTATATCAATTCAATAAAAAAACATTTTTGTGGCAGTTCTTTATTTTTTTACTATCTTAATCATAAGAAAGTACAAAACTATCTGATCGCAGGTGGATATTTAGTTTGATACTTACCCTCAATTTAGGTTGGCACTCTAACAATCCCTAAAAATACACTGAACACTAAGTGTTGTTGAATCATCAGTATAACGCTTATAAATAATGGATTGATCACATATGCATCCTTCTCTTACTTTTAAGTACTCAAGTCAGCATCGTTTAACTCTTCGAAGGTAAAGGATAAATAGAGGCAGACTTAAACGTGTTTTATCTCTTCCTTAGGTTTCATTTTTAATTCGAATAAAATGTAAAAACAGGTTTTTTCTTCTGTGTTATTTTTACTTTCAGTGCCTGTTTACGCACAAGTAGAACACTCGATTAGCAGTGAATTTAGCGACTATAGTGATGCTCATAAAAAAGCCCATGCTATGTCGGTTTACGAGGGTGGGAACTCATTTTAAAGAGAGTAGACCGGTGCTCAAGTTTGAAAAAAGCATGACAGAGGAAGTAATAAACAGTACATCAAATAATGGCGGTAATGGACAATGATTAATCATTTAAAGTATGTTTTATTTTTTTTAGCCTCATTAATGCTTACAGCATGTGATAATGATAATGAAAGTGAAGGTGTTAAGGACGCGCCTGAATTAGGGGAACGTGTTTCTGCGTTGCAAATTACTCCCGCCAAAGCGTCTGTTATTGTGGGGTTGCATCAACAGTTTAAAGCGACGGCTATTATGTTCGATGATACTACTGTGAATATTACGACACATGACGCTTTGAAGTGGAGTAGTGGTGATACATCTATCGCCACTGTTGAGCCTAACACGGGTACTGTTACAGCTATAAAATCAGGGATAGTAGATATTATTGCCACCGGCTCTACGGATGAAAAGACGTTTACTGAAATAGTTGAGCTAACTGTCATCAATGCTAACGTGACAAGCCTTCAAGTTACTCCCGCGATAGCGAGTGCCCCCGTCGGGTTTTCGCAACAATACAAAGCACAAGCTACGCTGACTAATAATTGGGTTATCGATGTAACTCTCGATCCTGCCTTATCATGGCGTAGTGATAATACCTCTGTTGCGACCATCGATACCCATACAGGATGGGTGACAGGTGTAGCAGTTGGGACGGTGAACATCACTGCATCAGGCACTGCGAATAAAGGCTTTTTTACTCAAACAGTTGAGTTTGAAGTCACCGATGCGATCGTGACAAGCCTTCAAGTTACTCCTGCTATAGCGAGTCTCGCTGTCGGCATCTCTCGCCCATTTCAAGCACTCATTACGCTGTCTGATGACTCGGTTATCGATGTAACTACCGATCCAGCCCTATCCTGGCGTAGTGACAACCCCTCTATAGCAACCATTGATACCGATACCGGAATTGCGACAGGTGTAATAACAGGTGATGTGAGCATCAGTGCATCAGGCACTGCTGATGGTCATCATTTCTCTGAACATGTCGCACTTACCGTCACCGATGCTATCGTTACAAGCCTTCACGTTACTCCCGCTACAGCGACTATAATCGAAGGGCTTTCGCAACAATTTGAAGCGCAAGCAACACTGTCCGATGATTCGGTTATCGATATTATGGCAGGATCCGCTATCTCATGGACTAGCGATAATACTTCTGTTGCGAGCATCGATGTCGACACGGGAATAGCCACTGGTTTAGTACCTGGCACCGTGAATATCACAGCTGCAGGCTCTATTGATGGCCATCATTACAGTAAAGTCGTGAAACTTACAGTCATCAATGCTTTGGTCGAAAGCCTTATCCTTACTCCCTCTACACTCAGTATACCGAAAGGATTCTCGGAGCAATTCGAAGCGTTCGCGACACTGTCTAACGGCTCCGTTGTCGATGTTACTACCGATTCTGCTTTATCATGGAAAAGTAGTGATATTGATAAATTCACTATAGACTCGGACACCGGAATTGCGACCGGTGTGAATATAAGTACGGGTGCAACGATTACTGCATTGCTAGTCGGCCAAAAAACGTTTAGTGCTACTAGCAGTGAGCTTCAAGTAACGAAAGCGGTAATGATTAGATTAGAAGTAACTTCACCGTCTACAAATGAGCTTACTTTAGGCTCTCGTCGACAATTTACCGCAAAAGTAATATTCAGTGATGGGAAGTGGAGGGATGTGACAAATGATGCGGATATAATCTGGCAGACGACCAATAGTGCCACCGCAAGTATGACTGACGGCTCTGAGGCCCCATACTACAAAGCAGTGGCCGTAAGCCATTCTGTTGAGCATGTGGGTATTTTTGCTTCATATGCAGGTTTTACTTCTAGCAAAATCTTCTTATCCATCATCCCTGAGCAGAGTACCGCTTGCTCTGTCCCCTCGATAACGCAAGATGGCCTCATATATGACTGCCCTCCGACCCAAGAGCAGGCTGATTTGTTAGAGGCTCAATATACTAAAGTGAGAGTTGAAACGGATGGTAAAATGTCTCCTGTCGGTATGAGAGGTGTTGCATTTACTCAAGAGCAAGCGAGGGATTTTTGTGCTTCACAAGGCAAGCGTTTACCGACGCTAACCGAACTTCGTCGGCTTTACAAAGAAACTAAGCATAATGATACGGATGCGGCGCTTTACCTCAACTACGGCTGGCCATTAAAATACGAGGACTATTGGGTTGAGCAGTTAGGAAGGGCTGCCCGAATGACATTGTGGCCAGAAGGGCAAGGTTGGATTGAATCCAAGGGTGATGTTTCTTTGTATACGATTTGTGTCAAAGCGGAACAATGAGTATATTTTTAAATTTGAACACAGCTTCAATTTTCACCTTTAAATGACCATCATAAGTTGGCATTTAGGGCGTGTTTTTTAGCTTCTGATAGTGCCATTAATCTATGAAAAAAAGGATTGCCTTTCAGGCAATCCTTTTTTTTATATATCCACTATAAAAGACCTAACTCATTAAATTTTACAAAGACTGGTATCTATTGTTTTTTTGAAATTTAGAGGCATATTTAAAGTCAGATATTGACACTACGACCCGTTGGAAAATATTCTAAGCGCTCCCCAAGTACACCTTTTAAAATATTATAGGCTTTCATCCCTGTGCAATGCCCTGTATAGAATTTATCAACGGGGAGATCTAACATTAATGTTCCGACGTCTTCGATCTGTTTCTTAGTGGCTCCCATGCTATTAAATAAGGGCAAGCCTACTAAATGGAAACCACCCACAACCGCTTTAATTCGTGTGTTGGGAAAATGATTCAGCGCAGTGTCTATCATATTAAGAACACCGTTATGCGCGCAACCGGTAAAGACAATAAGGCCGTCTTCCTCTTTTATTACAAGTAATAATTCGTGATCAAAGGTATCAGGTTTACAACCATCACCCGCGTCAGTGAAAAGATATTGATTCCCTTTTGGCTGTGCATGTTGATGACTTAAATCTGTGATGATGAAGATATTAGGTAATATCTCGGTCATTTTATTAATAAAGGTCAAACGATTGCTTGCTTTGCTAAGTAATTGTTTATTTAACCCGACATCACTTTTAAACCCCCATGTTTTGAAAAAATAATGGGTGTCTTCGCATTCTCGCAGATATACCTGAGCTTTTAAATTTTCCTCAAGAAAGTGGGTGATGCCATTACAGTGATCATGATGACGATGTGAAATAATGGCCACATCAACCTCTTTAATATCAACGTTCAATAAAGCTGCATTATCGCAAAAGGCGCGGCTACTGCCTGCATCAAACAAGATACTTTTTCCCATGGTGCTCGCGTGGATGGAGAGTCCTCTTTCTATTGCGAGATCGGATCGATGATTTAATCTTTTATTATCAATCAAAGATGTAAGTATCATAATTAAATTACCTAAAAATATCATGCGCGCTTAATCCCCACTAAGAGGGAAATAAGGGCGGGTTAAAATGAGTGATGCAGGGTTAAAGCCAACTATCATGTGGCTTATTTACATTCGTTTATACAGTGTAAAATATTATATTTTTCGCATTATTTTATTTTTAACCAGATCCGTAAAAGGTGACGGGGTGAGCATGTTGATGTTTGAATTTTTTCACTGTGCTCATTAGGTTTTTCGTTACTGCTCACGCTGTCTAAATGTTTTTTTAGCTGCAATTTTTTGGTTTTGTTAAATAATCGACGATAAAGATAAAGGCGGGTAAGTGGCCAATCTTTATTATTAATCGATTTTAAAAAGAGTAGCCAATCAGGATATGCATGGGACTGGTAATGTTTTTTTATTGTATTAAAAATAAGATATAAAAGTGCCAAAAGGCTAAAAATAGTAAACAGAACCAACCAATAGGCTTTAAACCAAGAGCTGAGGGTATGTTTCACCTGTATCTTTTTACCAAGTAGCGTTAATTTTTGCACTGTTTGGGTGCGAGTATCCCAAAAGGGAATACTAATACTGGGTAAGGTTAGCTCGCCTCCTTGTTGTAAAATATAGGTCTCGGACTCTTCTCTTTGAGCAAGGTGTTGCCCCCGTGTATTTGTATCTTTGAGTTTAAAAGGCGATGCGTAGCGTTTCACTGCATTATTTTTTACAGGCGGGATCAAAGCAGGTAACAACATGGCAAGTGAATTTGGCGCCTTGAGTAACACTCTACGAGTGATGGCATCCCCAACACGTAGTTGCCTATTTGGGCTTTCTTTTACGGCGCTAGATATTTCCCATGTTTGCGAAAGAGTTGCTGCAGATGCAACGACCCATTCATCGGGGTTGGTCATTTGAGCCGTAGGGCGATGCGCTGAAAAACGCTGAGGCTGAGTTAACAATATACCTTCAACATCTTTGCCTGTAGCGATGGAAACGCGCATTTTAACGTGTAAAGCCGGGATGAGATAATTGCCTGATAATTGAGGGAAAAGAGAGATCTCCCAGCGCTGGTGGGACCACGATTTCCCATCGAGAGTCTCGCTATAGTTAATGGCTTGTAAACGTTGCGGCTGTGCTATCAAATTAGACACCGAAATCGACTCGATAGATGTCGCCCCTGAAAACCAACGTTGAGTGGCAATATCAATGTAAAAAATAACGGCCTGATCAATGGAGATATTGGCGACTTTATTTTTATCTATCATTAGCCCACTCCTTAATTTTACCTGCCCAGTGTCGACTAATGTTTGCATTGTCATCAATGCCTGCTCTTTTGCAAAAACGCCAGTGCTAGCAAAAGTACTTATGAATAAGAGGAATAATAAAAGCTGACGCATCATTCATTACCTTGTGCAGAAAGTATCTGCATGTGAAATTTGTTTTTTAAAAAATATTTAGGATCAGCCTCTACGCGGCGTAACCATTTGTTTGCTAAATTTTTATCTGCCAAAATTTGTGCCGCTGAAAGTGTTAATTTTTCAGTTTTTGATTGCATCACTTTCTCATCTGCACCGTTTGCTATCCGGGGTTTATCTGCGAGAGATAATGTCGACTGCACTTCTCCGGTATTGGCCTGACTCTCACTTAAAAGATTAATTTCATCAATCCTATGTTGCACGAGTATGAGATTATGTTTGGCATCTTTATTATTGACGAAATGTTTGCTTATTATTTTAAAAAGATCGCGAGCAGCAAGATATTCTCGTTGCCTAAGCAGTGCGTTGGCCGCATTAAATAAGAGAAGCCTTGTCGTTTCTGCTCTTTGTTGTTTGATAGGATCGGGATCGCTATTTTGTGGAATATCTTGTCTCTTTATAATGGCTTGGAGGTCGCTGATACCGGCCATCGAAGCAATATAGGATTTTTTATATTCAGCTGCATAATAAAAGGCGATCCCTTTACGCAAGGGATCTTGGAAATGTTGACCTGCCAGAGCATAGTGCTTTTGGTCAAAATACCATTGGCCTTGTTGATCTGGGCTCAGCCACAGATCCATCCAGTATTGGATGCTTTTATCGACCAAGGTTATATTCTCAGACGTTACCGAGTTTAGCGCTCTCGATGACACCATCAACGCAAAGGTCGGCGGGCTATAACTACTCAGCGATCCAATAAAGATCATCGCAAGACACCAGCGTACCAACCATCCTCGTCTAAACCATAATAAAGTCAGTAATAAGATAGGGTAAAGCAAATAATAGCCTAAGTCCTCCCATGGCTGAGCTGAGTCCTGACTCAATTGCATATGCCGTTTAATTTGGTGATTTAGCCAATTGATATCCTGATCGTCTACGCTTAATTGTATGCTCCCGCCCTGGTTTAAATCGGCTAAGGCGTTTAATGAGTGCATATTGAGTGCAAAATCACTGCGATTATTTGTATCACCCACACCAAGAATAAGTAATTGATTTTTTGAGTGCTTAAAATATTCTGTGAACATTTGTTTATCTAACGTTGTAATGGCATCTGTGATCAAAAGAACAGTGGCAGAGATCTGTAATTTTGATTTAGAAAGCGTTAACAGTTGCTGTTTTATCAACGGGATCGTTTTATAAGCAGATTTTCCTTCAATGGGCATAATATCGGGACCGATGGCCATAAGATAAGGCCCCAAAACAGCAAGATCTTGGGTTAAGGGCATCACTAAATGTGCGCTTCCCGAATACACTATAAGCCCTGTTTTACCACCACCACGTAGCATTAATAAATCGGTGATCTTTTGTTTTGCTCGGCTAAGTCGGTTCGGCATGACATCTTTTTCAAGCATGGAGAGGCTACTGTCTAAAATGATCAGCAAGGGGGCTTTATCTTCTTCAAAAGGAGATACTTGTTTTTGCCAAGAGGGGCCGGCACAAACGAGTATGCCTAAACTAAACACTAAAATTAAAAGTTTTAGGGGTAATTGTTTTCCCCAGTTGCTGCTTTCTAAGCGTAATGCTTTTTGTAAGTGCGCAGGTAATGGGTTCTTATGGTTATTTTGAGGATCTTGTTGGTACTTCCAGTAACCAATGATCGTTAAGGGTAAAAGTAACAATAGCCACCAGGGCCGAATAAAATGAAATTGCCCCAAAAGATGCTGTATGAATTCCCATTGAGAAGATTGAATGTCAAACATCAGCATCACCTTTTGATGTTACCTTTTTCAAATAGAGGCGTTGACATAATAGCCCTGCAAAAAAGAGTAGGTGTACCAGTAGCACTAAAATAACAAGGTAGTGATGCAGACTTTTCTTCGCTCTATATTGGGTACTTTGATAAAGCTGAGGCTCTAATTTATCGATTTTGGCGTATGCGTTAAGTAATTCTTGTTGATTTAATGCTTGATAGGCTTGTCCGCCAGAGACGCTGGCAATCTTATTAATGGTCTGCATATCAAGGCTTTGTTCGCCAACACTTTTAGGATCGCCTATTGCTATCATATAGATACGCACCGCATTTACTTTTGCAACCATAGCCGCATCAATGGGGGGGACATAACTGCCGGTATCATTACCATCACTCAGGATAATGGCGACTTTTTCTCGTGTTTTTTCGCTAGTTTGGTTTTTTGTGGCCTCGTTAAAACGTTTAATAGTAAGACCAATGGCATCGCCTAAATGGGTGCTTTTACCTGCCATATTTACGCGGGTCTGCATTAACAAATCAAGCCAAACATCATGATCTGCTGTAAAGGGGGTTTGCACAAAGGCGGCATCTCCAAAAAGGATCAAACCGAGACGATCTCCTTGGCGCGTTTTAATAAAGTCGGTTAACACTTCTTTCACCGCATCTAATCGACTTATTTTATGGCCTTGTTGGTTAACAAAGTCCTTTTTTTGCATGGAGCCTGAGAGATCAACGACAACCATGATGTCTCTGCCTATCTGCTCTCTTACTTGAGGGGGCCCTAATAGCGTAGGTTTCGTTAATGCAAATAAAATCATTATCCACGTAAAACACAATAAATACTTTTGCCAACGCGTTGCGACTAATTGACTGGCGCCTTGGGTCGTAGAGATATTTAGTGCGTCGATTAAGATAGCAAAAAAGGGGACTTTAATGGCTGATTGTTGGGTCCGATAAGACGGCGTAATATGCGTAATGATCAGGGGTAAAGGTAATAACCATAACCACATCGGATATATTAATTCGAGATCATGCAAAAAAAACTCAATCATGTTTTTTTCCCTCAGACATCAGAAGATGATCCTTATCTAAACAATGATGACGGATCCACGTTTTAAATTGGGCACATAAGTCATCTATTTGTTTTGAGTTAAAGGTGCACTGATCTTTTGGTTGCCAAACTTCTTTAAAGGCGCGTTGATTTAATGCTCTGTGAAAAGAGGGGGTGCTTCGCGTTTTTGTAACTTCAAAAAAGTTTAATAAATCGTCATCTGTTTTAGATGCGTTATTGTTATCTAAGTGCACGGCAACGTGTTTAACGATATGCAATAGAGCACATAATGCATCATAGGTGTCGGCGCGGTTAATTTGTGCTAATTGATGTAACGCATCTCTGCGATATTGATTTTTTTGATAGCGTCGAAACGCGTGATACATGCCTGCCAAAAAGGCAAAGGCCAATAACCAAAATAGTATCGTCCACGCGAAAGTTTGAGGTAGCCATGCAATGCTATCTGCGACTTGGGTGTCTACTATCCCTTTTAAAAGATAGGATCTGGGCAGTGTATGCGTCATTTTATGTACTGCTAAAGGATTTAATAAATTGGGCGATATGGCCTCCGGAGGTATTGATCTCAATAAAAGGCAAATGTTTCATGGCCATTAAGTGGCGTAATGTTTCACATCGTTTCTGATAATGGCTTTCGAGGCTTTGGTTAACCGTGAGCAGGTCGCTTTTTTTATGTAAGTTAATTTGTTTTTGGCCATTACTAAATACCCATGTTGACGCGGGATTTATGCTCACCGCACGATCCATCGGATCGCTGATCAAAATACTTAACACATCATTGGATTTTTGCAGATGTTTGAGTAAGGCGATATCTTTGTCGCTTACGCTTATCCAATCACTAAAAATAATAATAATACTGTTTTTTAACTTACGTCGATTAAGCGAATGTAGCGCATCTGAAAATAGCGAGGCGCGAGGGGGCGTCTCGGTGTTTACGTGTAGAGATTGATTGCTGGTGGCTAATTGTTTGAGGTAATGTAATAAATCACGTTGATGGCGGGTAGCGGGTAGGCTTTGTATCTCTTGATCTTTAATAATACAAAAACTGACACGATCGCTTTCTTTAATGACGCGCCATGCACAAAGGCTTGCAAGCTCTGCTGCCACAACAGATTTTAGGGTATCAACCGATGAGAAAAACATGGTTGAGCGTTGATCGATACAAAGGATGACATTTTGATCTTTTTCTTCTGTATAGGCTCTAACGTGAGGCTTTCCCGTCCTTAGCGTCACTTTCCAATCTAATGTTCTAATATCATCACCGCGCTGATAATGGCGTAACTCTTCAAAATTTAAGCCTCTACCGCGCTCGTGAGATAAATGCTTTCCTGCGAGCATGCAGCTCGTTTTTAATCCAGAAAAAAGAGAAAATCGATTAATATGACGTTGTAGTTTAACAAGCGCAGTAAAATCGCAATGAATTCGGGGATCTAAAGTCGATTTTTTAGGCGTGAAAAGTGTCTCTGTAGATAGCATAAGCGCTTAACCAATAACGACAGAGTTTAACAGCACTTGCACAACATCTGTTGTGCTTATGCCATCGGCGAGTGCATCATAACTTAAACTAATTCGGTGGCCCAATACGGCGTGTGCGACCGCGCGAATATCATCCACTAAGACATGATCTCTTTTTGCAAGCCATGCATGCGCGCGTGCACATTTATCTAATGCAATCGAGGCGCGTGGGCTTGCGCCTATTTCTATCGACTTTTCTAATAAGGTATAGGGGTAGCGCTCGGGGTGACGCGTCGCCATGACTAATGCCACAATATAGTTTTCAGCGATGTCTGAAACGTGTATGTCGAAGAGTTCTTTGCGCCCATCAAGAATATATTGA
The DNA here is from genome assembly GCF_000153405.2 of Psychromonas sp. CNPT3. Classification (NCBI taxonomy): domain Bacteria; kingdom Pseudomonadati; phylum Pseudomonadota; class Gammaproteobacteria; order Alteromonadales; family Psychromonadaceae; genus Psychromonas; species Psychromonas sp. CNPT3. The sequence goes on along the minus strand of NC_020802.1, from coordinate 1,663,399 downwards.
GGATCAATCTGCAGTGTTTTTTGTTGGCAATTATCAGCCTGCTCTCTGCCTTCTTGGCGCACTAAACGCATGATCTCTTTTTCGGTTGCATCATCTGGGTAGGGCACATTCACTTTCATCATAAAGCGATCCATTTGCGCTTCGGGTAACAGATAAGTGCCTTCTTGCTCGATGGGATTTTGTGTTGCGAGTACCATAAAAATTTCAGGTAATTTATGACTTTGTCCGTTGATCGTGACCGTGCCTTCGGCCATGGCCTCTAAGAGTGCAGCTTGCACTTTAGCGGGCGCTCGGTTGACTTCATCGGCCAATACGATGCTATTAAAAATAGGACCCGGTTGAAAATCAAGATGCGGTTTACCATTTATTTCTTGATAAACATCAGTGCCGGTTACGTCAGAGGGCAATAAGTCGGGGGTAAATTGAATTCGCCCAAAAGAGGAGGCGAGCGCATCTGCTAGCGCTTTAACCGATCGCGTTTTTGCAGTGCCCGGCAGGCCCTCTAAAAGCACATGACCATTAGTCAGCAAGCCGATAATTAAAGATTGGATCACATGTTTTTGACCAATAACAGATTGATTTAGGTGATCAGTTAATTGAGTAACTGCTGTTTGCGCCGAGTGCATAATAACTCCATTAGTCTGCATGTTTTTATTGTTTTATTGTTTTGTTGTGTCTTTTTGCTGTTTCTTTAGTAACACACAAATGCCCGTTAACATGGGTAAGCTTTCATCAAAGAAAGCGCGAATACCACTGCACAAATAGTTAAGTCCCGGCTCACCATCCGGCGTATTAATTAATCTGTTTTTAGGGCATTCACCCCAACAAAGTTTCAAATAAGGACAGGCTTTACAATATTGAGGGAGGCTGTCTCTTTTTGCCATGCCAAAGGCCTGTTGACGGGTAGAAAATGCAAATTCATTTAAACCACGATCGTTAATATTGCCGAGTTTGTATTCGGGATAAACGTAGTGATCACAGCTAAAGACATCGCCATTATGCTCCATGGCCAAACCTTTACCACAGAACTCCGCGCTAGTGCACAATTGAGAGGCTTTCCCCATCACTTGTGCGACGGCCGTTTCAAATAAATTAACGAGGACGCGGCCCAAATCATTATTGACCCATTCTTTAAAGACACTATTTAAGAAATCACCCCAATCATCAGGATCGACTGACCAGTCGGTCACAATAGACATAAGGTGACCCGGTTTTGCGCGTTCACTGCCTTTATTTGGGGTGAGTGAAGCGTTCCAAAATTGTGGTGCGGTGGTTTTAAAATCTTTTGCTTCAACACAGGGGGTAAATTGGATATAGGTTGCCCCGAGCTCTTTGGTTAAAAAGCGATAAACATCTAATGGGTGTTTGACGTTATGGCGGTTGACGACCACAAGGGCATTAAAAGGTACGCCATGCTTTTTCAGGCGTTGCGCAGCTTCCATGACTAAATGAAAAGTGGGTTTGCCACTGCGTGTGACTCTGTATTTATCATGAAACTCAGCAGGCCCATCGATAGATAGGCCGACTAAAAAGTGATTGGTCTTTAAAAATTGACACCATTGATCATTTAACAAAATACCGTTAGTTTGTAAATCATTCTCAATTTTGACGCCATCAGGGCAGTGTTTACGTTGTAATTTTACAATATTTTCAAAATAATCTATGCCTAATAACGTGGGCTCACCACCTTGCCATGAAAAGATGACTTGATCACCATCTTGACTCTCAATATAACTTTTAATAAACTTTTCTAACGTCGCGTCATCCATCATGGGTTGCTTGGGCTGATGAAGAAGCTCGTCTTTATGAAGATAAAAGCAATATTGACAATCAATATTACATTTGGAACCACCCGGTTTAGACATGACGTGAAAACGGCGCTGTGTATCGGCACTTTTTTCTGCTGTTTTAAGCGGGATCACCTCTAAAAAGGTGCTGTTTTTTATTGAAGAATAAGACATACCATCACTTATATAGGAGAGAGTGGCACTCCGCGCCACTCTAAAATAACACCTTGTTAATAAACAGAGTTAATAAACATTGTTATATTAACTCTGTTATTAAACGAGGTTATCGAGGCTTTTATTTGGGAACAAAACTACCCGGCGCCATACGTGGTGGAAACTTTTCAAATGACTTATAGATTTTTTCAGCTTCACGCTTAGCGATAAACATGACATATGAGTGATCATATACCCAACGCTCATAACCCATACCCACATCGCCACGTTCAAAAGGATCTACTTTCAAATCAAAAACAAGCGGGACACGAAGTTTAGTAAATGGATATTTCCATACATCAAATCCTTCATGCTCTTGGATCATAAAGTGAAACTTCCAACGCTCGTAGCGAATGGCTAATAGATCACCATCATCACTCCAATAAGCAAACTCTTTACGTGCGCTTTTCTCTGTTTTACCGGTCAGCATTGGCAACTGGTTATAACCATCAAGATGCACCTTGTAATTTTTACCTTGAGCAACAACACCTTTCAAAAGATCTTGTTTGACAGTTGTATTGCCGGCGGCAGCAAGCAATGTAGGCAACCAATCTTCTAATGACATTATGCCATTAAGATTTTTGCCTTTAGGTATATGGTTTGGCCATTTAACCATTGCTGGGACGCGAAAGGAGCCTTCCCAACCCGTATTTTTTTCACCACGAAATGGCGTCATACCGGCATCTGGCCATGTGGCAATCATAGGGCCATTATCTGTGGTGTAAATAACAATCGTATTATCTTCAATACCAAGATCTTTAATTGTTTTTAAGATCCTACCCACTTGCTCATCGTGTTGAACCATGCCATCTGCGTAGTCACCTAAGCCAGTTTTACCTTTGGCTTTAGCGTCAAGATGGGTGTTATTGTGCATGCGAGTTGTATTTATCCAAGTAAAAAAGGGCTTTTTAGCGTGGACTTGTTTTTCCATAAAGAAGGTCGCGACATCTAACACTTCATCATCAATTGTTTCCATTCTTTTTTTGGTGAGAGCGCCAGTATCTTCAATCTTTCCATCGGCAAAAGATCGAATAACACCGCGTGGGCCATATGTTTTATGAAACTCAGGATCTTTAGGGTAATCTGCTTGCTCTGGCTCTTCTTCTGCATTTAGATGGTATAAATTACCAAAAAATTCATCGAAGCCGTGATTGGTAGGTAGCATATCATCACGATCGCCTAAATGGTTTTTACCAAATTGACCGGTTGCATAGCCCAACTCTTTTAACATTGTTGCCATTGTCGGATCTTTTTCAGAAATACCTTGTGCTGCGCCAGGCATACCTACTTTTGATAATCCCGTGCGTTTAGGCATCTGCCCTGTAATAAACGCAGAGCGACCAGCAGTAGAGCTTTGTTGTGCATAAAAGTTGGTAAATTTAACGCCATCGTTAGCAATACTATCGATATTTGGTGTTGAATATCCCATCATTCCTTGGTTATAAGTACTCAGGTTCCAATATCCAATGTCATCACCAAAGATAACAACAATATTGGGTTTCTCCGTTGCTCGAGCAATCCCTGAAACAGTACTAAGAGAGAGAGCAAGTGCCAGAGTGCAAGCATTAAGCATGCGTTTTTTGGGTTTCATTCTTTTAAATTTCATAGGCGTTCCATGGCTAATTGTGATTTTATACATATCTGAACGGATATCTCATCAGCGCGTTGGCGAGAGGAGATAACGTTAAGGGATAAAAACAACACCGCTCTTAAGTTTCGATGTATCTTAAGTATATTATAATACGGCAGTCAATGTGACATTCAAGATAAATACCTATTATATGCTTTAGAGCTCTCATAAAATTCACTCCCTTTTTTATAATAGATAAACGGGGCTTGCCTATTTTTAGGTTAATACGTAGTAAAATAAGCTTTAAAAGAGTTGAAAAAGGGATCGGTACAGTTGCAGATATGTAACCCCCGTAACAATGAGGTTGAATAATATACTATTTGTTCGAAAAGCAGGCATTAATTGCAAGGTGTTTCTGTTTTTGTTTGTTTTTTGAGTCATCAGGCCTAAAAATTTGCGCTGACAATTTTAACTGTGATCAGGCTATCGGTTAAGGCTGTGCTGACTCTGTTATTTTGTTTATTAAAAAATGGGCTCTACAATTTTAAAATAGGCGCATAATTCACGTTTGATCCTATGCATTTCTTGCATTGTGACGTGTTTATAAGCGCCTAACGAGTCTTCATCTTCAGGGGATTCCGAGTAAGTCACAATAAACATGCCCGAGTTATTCTCCGGATGAATACTACTGTAAATAAATATTTGATGATTATCTGCAATATCAAAAGCGACAATTTGATCTAAATTAAGATATAAACCTTTAAAAATGTTGATGCATTTACTCATGTAATACTTCCTTAAAATGGGATCGTGAAACGTACGGGCTTATTTATACTCGGGCGCTGTATGTAAATTATTTAGTACTTATATCAATAATTTATTTTTATAGCACAAAGTTCTATTTAAAAACAGCAAGCTAAGTGAGTTCTATGAAGTGATCACAGCTATAAGGTCAGGTATTGGATCTTGAATTTACGCGAGATAAAATTAGTGATATTACGCCAGTGGCGTTGTTATTCGTCAGCCTCTATAAAATAAGAGAGACGACCGATTACATTCACTTAAGGTAGTTAATAAGTTCCTATGCTCGAAAAAAATATTAATTGTCGTCGATAGCAAATAACAAAAACTTCGCGACTTAGCTTTCTAAGGCGCTTCAGGGCATAAACCGACTTATAGTATTTTTCTTAAATATCTAAAAATGGTCAAAATTCATTCAAATTCGAGTGTATTTTTAGGAATATTCGCTGTACATTTTTTAAACAGCTGTTGACTTATAATATATATTCTATATGATGCACTTTCAGCAAGAAAGAAAGCCTTTTATTTACATTCTTCATATCGTTGTATTATTAATAATACCTCGTTTTGTAGTTTTTAAGTTCCAGTCTGTTTTTACGCTATTCAGGCCTATTAAGGCAATCTAACATTAAAATTTCAGGATAATATTATGTCTAAAGTTCTAGGTACAGTTAAGTGGTTCAACGAATCTAAAGGTTTTGGTTTCATCGAGCAAGAAAATGGTCCAGACGTGTTTGCTCACTTTAGCGCTATCGCTAGCGAAGGTTTCAAAACTTTAGCTGAAGGCCAAAAAGTTGAATTCACTGTAACTCAAGGTCAAAAAGGCCCGAACGCAGAAAATATCGTAGCGATTTAATTTGCTGTGATATTTTAGCTCCTACACAGAGCTGAATAAATATTTTAGAGAATGCTAAACCTTTACGGGTTTAGCATTTTTTTTGCTGATCACACAGTGTTTTGACTAAGTAATATGGGCTGAAAATTTGTAAGAAACTCATATTATAATGGGCCACAAAGCGACTTAATAAAATGTTGTTGATGTACTCTAACTTAGATGCCAAAATATTTATCAACCACGACATATTCTTCTATTATGTAGTCCACTCAGAAAACCTTATGCGTTTAGAGTAAATACTAACCTTATGAAAAATATAATGTTATTCATTATTTCCCATCAATAATCTCTTATGAGCCCTGCTTAGTCATTATCCAATACTTTTTTATATAAACTAAAAGTTGAACATGTGCTGACGAGATCTGCCCTTTAACCTTTAATTTACACTAAAGTAAAATTACTCTGCACTGCAATAAATATGTCAAAAAGCACATATTTTAGATTAAATAACACACAGTTTGTTTGCAAAGTAGCCATTAATTGTTACTTAGTTATGTTTTTGTTTGTTTTTTGAGTGATAGGTGCCTAGAAAAGGTGCACTGACAATTTCAACTGTGATCAAGGCTACAGTCTATTTATTTAGAGGTATTATAATGAGCGCATTATTAATGACACTAAAGGGAAACATGGAATGAAAAAAACACCAATTGTGGTCTTTTCAGTAGCGGTATTATCCTTTCTAAGCACGAATACTTTTGCTTGTACGGGAGCTATTGTAGGTAAGGATGCCTCTGTCGATGGCAGTATTATGATTGCACGAAATGAAGATTTTGGTACGAATAACTGGAGTAAATACATGTTATTCCATCCTGCTCAAAATAATTCAGCAGCAGAATGGGTACTTGGTAATGGTTTAACTGTGCCAATGCCAGCCAGTTTCTTAGCTTATTCCGCAATGCCTGATTGGGATGCCAATATCTCTGACAGTCAAAGTAAGTTTTATGAAGAGCGTGGCATTAATGAATTTAATGTGGCGATATCTGCAACAACCAGTGCTGAAGTTAATAAAGCGGCTGAAAAAGCTGATCCATTAGTGAAAGACGGTATTATCGAAGCTATCATTCCTTCGCTTATTTTAGCACAAGCTAAAACAGCCAAAGAGGGTGTTGCGCTTTTAGGTCAATATGTTGAAAAATATGGTGCAGGCGAAGGTAACAGCCTTTATATTGCAGATATTACAGGTGCATGGCTTTTTGAAATCGGCTCTGGACATCATTGGATTGCAGTGCGCGTCCCTGATGATAGTTATGCGATGATTGCCAATGGACTACGTGTACATGGCGTTGACTTAAATAGTAAAGACGTGATGCATTCAAAAGATTTAGTGGCGTTTGTAAAAAAACATAAACTATTGAAAAATGTAGATCCTAAGTCCTTTAACTTTGCCAAAGCTTTTGGGGTGATTGGTGATGCTTATAATATCGATCGCGAATGGTTAGGCCAAAAAATGTTAACGCCTTCTTTGAAGCAAAAAACAGGCTTACAACAATATCCTCTGTTTTTAAAACCTGATCATAAATTGTCTGTACGTGATATTGATAAGTTATTAAGTGCAACGTTTAAAGGTACTGAGCTTGAAGGTATTGCTAAACGACCTATGCGTGTAGAGCGTCAATTAGAAACGCATGTGATCCAACTTCGTGCCAATATGCCTAAAGAGTTCCAAGGTGTTATTTGGCAAAGTTTTGGTGTATTAAGTGAATCAGTGCTGGTGCCTGTTTACAATACATTACGTGAATACCCTCTAGCCTATACCCGTGGTACAGACACATACAGTGATGATTCTGCTTACTGGCAGTTTAGAAGCTTAACGGCATTAGCGACGGCTGATCAGGGTAAATATTTACCCTTTTTAAGTACAATGTGGGATAAACACGAAAGCAAATTATATTCTGATATGCAAAGTCTTGATCCAAGCTTAAAAGCGCTTTATAAAACAGACAAAGCTGCAGCTATCAAAATGGCATCGGATTATTCATACGATCAATTACAAAACATGCTAGATATTGCGACACAATATCGCTTTAAAATGATGACCGATCTTACTAAAAGTACCGAGAAGAAATATTCTGCAGAAGAGTTCAAAAAAATCATGAGCTTATAATTTTCATGAGCTTAGTATTTTATAGTGTGTTTATAAAATACTAAGAATAAAAAACCGCCGGTTAAAAGAAGGCGGTTTTTTTATGTTTGTGCTCTTTTACGAAGATGCGCCCGCTTTAATTTTATTCACTTTACGCCCGACTAAATCAAAAATAACTTTTGCCATTAAAATAGCCAATACAATACCGGAGGTATAAACAATAACGGCCGGCAGTAATGCATGTTCAGGGCCCACTTTGGGCATGACCTCAATCGCAAAATTATCAACAACATAATTAACAAGTAAGCCTGAAAGCAGTGCAACACTCATCACGCCGGTGAGGTAAGCGCCCAATGCACGTTTGCCGAGCTCTTTATTTACCATGCCTATCGTTGCGATATTCGTGGCAGGGCCTGCAAGCATAAACACTAAAACGGCGCCCGGTGAGATACCTGCGAGTAATAAACCTGCAGCAATAGGTGTTGAGGCAGTGGCGCAAATATACATCGGGATAGAGATCACTACCATAAACAGCATAGCAAAAATGCCATCACCCCATTCGCTCATTAAATCTGTTGGTACATATGTTTGTACTAAGGCTGCAAAAAATAAGCCTATAAGTAGCCAAACTGTCGTGTCTTCAACGAGCTCAGTACACGCAAAATGTAAGCCTTTTTTGATGCGATGCAAAATAGATTTGTCTTTTAATTCGTAGGCAATATCAGAGTCATGATCGCAACAGGTATCTTCATTAGCGTGTTGATGCGAATGGGTCGACGTTTGTGGCTCCTTTTTTGATGAGCAACATGGTGTCGTTTTTTGAGGCGCTTCTACAATATTTTTTGATGAGCAACAGGTTATCGTTTTTTGAGGCTCTTCTGCCATGTTTTTTGAGCAACAAGGGCTTGTTGGCTCAGTTGCCACCTTGTTATGCGAGCAGGGTGTTTTTAGCGATGCTTGTGCTGCCTTTTCCTGCTTTTCATCGAGTTCTTCATCTCGTCCTACTAAAAGCCCCGCAACAATGGCGCTTAGCACGGCTGCAATAGGGCGAACAATGGCCATAAATGGGCCAAGTAATACATAAGAAACGGTGATAGAATCGACACCTGTTTCAGGAGTTGAAACTAAAAAAGAAACCGTTGAGGCCTTTGATGCGCCAGAGCGTCTAAGACCAATGGCTGCTGGGATAACGCCACATGAGCAAAGTGGCAGAGGGGCACCTAACATGGCGGCTTTTATGATGCTTTTAAAACCATGACCCCCTAATTGTTTTTGCATCCATTGCATGGGCACAAACATTTTTAACATCCCAGCTAAAAGCAGTCCTAGTAGTAGCCAAGGTGCGGAGTCTAAAAATATATTTACAAAGTTAGTCAGTAACATAATGATCTCTATTTTTTGTTATTACGTAATACGGGACGGGAATGTGAATGCGCTTTATGACAGGCTTTTGTGTTTGACTCTAATGCTTCTAAAATAGAGCAGTGCAGAGCACTTTCAGGGCCACCACAACAAGAATTTGAGAGTTGTTGTAACGAGTTTTTAAAGCACTTTAACTCTTCTATTTTATTGTTTATATCTTTGAGTTTACTGTCTACAAGGCCTTTTACGTCCATGCATGCCCAATTATCTCGCTCTAATTCGATGGATAATAACTCGGCGATATCGGTTAAGGAAAAGCCTACCTCTTTGGCGCGTAAAATAAAGCTCAGGCGCTGCGCATCATGCTCGGTATACAAACGGTAGCCAGAGGTGCTGCGCGACGACGGAATAAGTAGCCCGTTTTTGTTATAAAAGCGTAATGTATCTGCTTTTACCTGATAGCGTTTTGCAAGTTCACCAATACGATACATGGGACGATCCTTTAGGCATTATTTTAAAGTGAAAGATATAAGACAAGTATAACCTTAGAGTTGAATCTAAGGTCAAGCTTATATTTTTAAAAGTCTCATGTATTTTAATTATTTTTAATGTGAACGCAGATCTTTTTGTTTTTAGACAATCAAAGGGGAGATCAGAGGTGTTATGGTATTGATGCGTGGTGCTTTTAAACGTCATTAAAGTCAGAGTGGCGATAAAAATGAGATGTATCTAAAAAACACATCTCAGAATGCGTAAAACGCAGGTGTATTAAATATTTGAATAAGAGGCATAAAAATGAAATTTGTTGTAGATACTCATACTCACACAATCGCAAGCGGACACGCTTACAGTACGATAATTGAAAATGCAGAGTCGGCTAAAAAAAATGGACTGACTCTACTTTGTATGACCGATCATGCGTCTTCTATGCCGGGTGCGCCTCATTATTGGTATTTCATGAACCAAAAAGTGATCCCACGTTTTTTATCGGGTGTTGGATTGTTAAAGGGGGCTGAAGTCAATATCTTAAATACACAAGGTGAGATCGATTTTTCTGATCATTGTTTAGATGCGCAAGATTGGATCATTGCAAGTTTACATGAGCCCATTTTTAAACCGCTTGATAAAGCCGCACACACACAAACGTTATTAAATGTGATCAGCTCTAATAAAGTAGATGTTTTGGCGCACTTAGGAAATCCTAATTTTGATTTTGATTTTGAGGCAGTAATAGCGCAGGCCATTAAATATAATGTGGCTATCGAAATCAATAACTCTTCACTTTGCCTGTCACGAATCGGCAGTGAGCCACGTTGCATTGAGATTGCAAAGCTTTGTAAGAAAATGGGCGCGTATATTACCACCGGATCAGATGCACATTTTGCGCACGCGGTAGGTAATTTTACGCAAGCTGAAGCATTGTTAAGCAATATAGACTTCCCACAAGCAAAAATTATTACGGCATCGACGCGTCAATTTTTAGACTTTTTGAAATTACGTGGTAGAAAACCGATTGCTGAATTTGCACATTTATAAAAACGTACTTATACGCAGCACAAAGCTGAGTGCGTTGTGCTTATAAAAGAAAAAGAGGCTTAAATGTTATACGGATTTGATATTGGTGGCACAAAAATCGCTTTTTGTATTTATGACATGAATTTACAACGTATTTTTGTAGATCAAAAGCCGACTCCCTCGACGCATTATGAGTTTATGCAGATGATCTGTTTGTGGGTGAACAACGCTGATTTAAAATATAATTGTAAGGGTCATATCGGTTTGGGATTTCCCGGCTCAATTAATCAACAGGATGGGAGTTTGTACTGCGTTAATGTGCCTGCCATTAAAGGCCATTGTCTCTCTGCTGAGCTTTCTGATGCTTTAAAGCGTGACGTTAAGTTAGAAAACGATGCTAATTGTTTTCTACTTTCTGAGTGTTATGGCGGAAGTGCTGAAGGTGGCCAATGTGTATTAGGTATTACCTTAGGAACGGGAGTGGGAGGCGCCATTTTTGTGAATGGGCAACTACATCGTGGTTTGAACGGTTTTGCCGGAGAGCTGGGTCATTATCCTTTGCCTGCAACGATCGTGTTGCAGTATCCTGAGCTGCCTTTGTTTGATTGTGCGTGTGGCAGGGCGATGTGCTTAGAGACTTATATGTCCGGCATCGGATTGGAACGTTTATACGCGCATTATGCAAAAACGCCTTTGCTTGGGATTGAGATCATTAAAAAATATCGTGCGGGCGATATACTAACGCGGCGCATTATTGATATCTATTTTGATATTTTAGCAGCGGGTCTTGCGACGGCAATGTTAGTCCTTGATCCCGATGTGATCATTATTGGTGGTGGCCTCTCTAATTTTGATGAACTATATGACGCGTTAGAAGAGCGCTTACCTAAGCATCTTTTAAAAGACGTTGCCTTACCGGTTATTTGTAGACCGACATTTGGTGGTGTTGGTGGCGTTCGCGGGGCCGCCTTATTAAATTATCAGAAGCCACAATAGGCCAAAATAGGTTTTAATATCAAAGGATCTGCATAATATGTACGATATTTTAGCAATATGTTAATTTTCGTACATTGTTTATCTAAAAGCATCGACAAAGCGTTGAGATCCTTATAAATTAGCCCGTTCTTATTCTTATTTAGCAAAATGCATGTAAAGGATCTTATATGGCTCAATCAGCCTATCAATTATTGCGTATTATTATTATCGATAGTTTTTGGAAAGGACAAGTAAATGAACTTTGTCTGACTGGGCATACTCAACTTGAAGGGACAAATGGCGCGGGTAAAACCTCTTTAATGCGTTTATTACCTTTATTTTATGGCATGCGTCCAAGTGATATCGTAAGTAAAGTCGATCAAGCGCGAAATTTTGCTGATTATTACCTCCCCAATGATTCAAGTATGCTGATCTATGAATATAAGAGACCTTATGGGCAAACGTGTATGGTACTCGCCAGCAGTGATGGCAGAGGGGTACATTTTAAATTTATTGATAGTGCTTATGATAGCGCTTTATTTATAGATAAAAATCAGCAACCTTTAAGTGTGAATGAAGTCGAGCGTATTTATCGTCATGCAGGGGCTGAGACGTCTAATTTTTTAGGCATTGATAAATATCGTCAAGTGATCCAAAACTTGCGCAGTGGCCGTAAATTAAAAGAGATCCGCAATCTACAAAAACGCTTCTCATTTAGTGAGCAGCCAATGCCCCATATCGATAAAGTGATCAATGGTACGATTGAGAAAAATCTCGATTTTGATGCGGTAAAACGTATGTTAGTTGCGATAGCAAGTGACCATTTAGCACGTGACACGTTAGATAACAAAGAGCAAATAAGCCTTAATAAAGAAGATATCCAACATTGGCTTGCCGATATTCAAGCGAGTCGTGCTATTCAAAAAGTAGCGGAAAAGATTAAAGTTTGGCAAACCGATTTTACGCAATTAGATAGTTTATTGGTTAAATTACAGCATCTACATGTTGAAATTGTGGCGCACCAGAAAAATTTAGAAGAAGTGCAAGCCGAGCGTAAAACAGAAAAACAACAAGCGAGAGAGAGTCTAGATCGCTTAGAAATACAATTAGAGGAAAGTTCAAAACAATTTCGCCAAGAGATAGCACAACTTAACGCGTTAATTGAAGCGGATCAAAGCCGTATCGATTTGTTAGAAAGTGACAAATGGACGTTTGATGAAAAGGATGCTGCCAGTTTTCAAGTACGCGCAGATCAAGTCGGTAACATAGAGCAACAGTTACAAGAAGTGAATGCCATTATTGATGCCTTTGAAGGTAATGTCAGTAAAATACAAGGCAAATTTGAAAAACTGACGCAAGTACTTAAACTGCAACATTTACAAGATATCAGTGCTAATCAAGCGCAAACTGCAAATATCAAAGAGCAGGTAAATAAGCAACTTTTAAAAATAAATGATACTTACCAAACGCAATTATTAACGTTAAATCAGCAATTACATGAAACGCATTTAAAGTTAAATCTGCATGCGCAAGCGCTTGAACTTAAGCTTGAAAAAATATTGAGCGCGCAACAAAATCCGCAACTAGATGCGCAGCTGTTGGCTGTATTAGAAACAAATCAGAATGACTTAAATCTTTGTCATGAAAATCAAAATGTACATTTACAAAATAATGTCTCGTTACAAAGTCATTTAACTACCCTTGAAAAGCAACGTGAAACGTTACTCGATAAGCATAAAAAAGAAAATCGTGAACTGCTTAAGTTGCGTGAGCAATGTTTTGAAGTAGAGATGCAATTACTCCCACAAGCAGGCTCGTTACAATATTTTTTAAGCAATGAGCCACTTGCGAGTCAATGGAAGGATAACATTGGCCGAGTACTATCAACAGAGCAATTAAGACGCACTGATTTAGCGCCTCAATGGAAACAACAAAGCGATACATTATATGGTTTGCAACTGGACCTGCAAGTGTTGCAGGAAAATGACCTACAGCTAAATGAAACTGAGCTTCGTGAAAAATTAAATACGTTAGAGGCTAAAATAATCTCGCATGTTGCGATGCTTAGTAATCTTGAAGAGCAGCTTACGCAGATAAATAAGCAGATAGATGCGCAAAAAATTAACATTTTTGAAGCGTCACAAAAAGAGCAACAAAATCAGCTGAAATTACAGCAGTTAAAAGTACAACAGCAAAATATTCAAGCCAAAAAAATACGCATGCAAAAAGAGAGTGCAAAGGCATTAGACGTGTCAGTGACCTCACTAAAAAGTGAGATAAAAGCGCATCAACAGAAAATGCAAAGCTTTGCAGAAACTGAGCAAGATGAACGTCATGATCTACAAAATCTAATGTTAGAGCAACGCATGGTGGTGGAGTCTGATAGAGATAGCCAACTAAGCCAATTAAGCGCGCAACACCAAGAAATAGAAAGCAATGTTAAGGCGCGCCTTAGCGAACATAAAAAGCAAAAAAATACTGCGTTACAAGAGATAGATCCCGATGGTGAAGTCGATAAATGTAATGTACAACGCACAAAATTAGAAACAGAGCTTGAAAAATGCGCGGTATGGGCACGTAAAGCGCGTGAATATGAACAATTTATGAGTCAACGCTATGTGCATCTGCCTCAATTGCTCGAAGTAAATCAAAATCGTAATATCGAGTTACGCGGTTTTCAAAATAGCTTAGAAGAGCTTTTGATTGAAAAAAACACACAAATTAAAACGCTGCATCAGCGACTTAAAAAATATATTACGCAATTGCGCACCACAGAGGATCTGTTGTATCAGCTGAGAGAAAGCCAAGAGAATTGTGAAAAACACGGCATTGCCTTACAAAGCAATGAGCTGGAGCCAAATAATGAAGCAGATTTAAGTGTCAGCTTTTGTTTTGATTGGCTGGAGCAGTTTAAAGGGGTTGAAAAACGCCTTGCAGGCGAGCTAAAAGGCTTTACTGAAAAGTTTAGAAAAGATCATTCAAGCAGTGAGTTATATGAAAATTGGCAGGCATTACTGAGTGATAATGACCAATTCCAAGGTGCTCGCACCTTATTTAAGTACCGAAGTGCCATTGCAGATCTGTTGAGTAGTGCAGCGCAAAAGCAAAAAAACACTTACCAGTTGGTGACCATTAATGCCAATATGATCAATGAATTTTATCAGCATATTAAGAATTTTGGTCAACGCATAAAAAGTATTGGTAAATTATTGTCTAAAAATGTGACGGCATTAGCCAGTTTTGAAGCGTTAGCCGATATCAATGTCTATACGGTAATGAAACAAGAAGAGCTTGAATATTGGGGCCCTTTACAGCAGTTTTCGACCTTGTTTGAAAAATATAGAGATGAGCTCCGCGAAGGCAGTGGCGAGATCCCTGATGATTTAGTGTACGCCATGCAAAAATTAGCTTCTTATTTACCCAGTGAGGGCTTTGTTTTAGAGCTTGAGCAGTTATTTGATATTGAATTTAGCATTTTAGAAAAAGGGCAGTTGAAACATGCTCGCAATGCAAGACAACTTAAAAAAATCAGCTCTACAGGGCTGTCTTATTTAGCCATGCTATCACTTTTTGCCGGGATATTAGGCATGCTCAGAGGCAATGATGAGCATGCGTCACAGATCATATTACCGGTGGATGAGCTCGGTGAATTGGCCGCGGAAAACATCGATTTATTACTTAAAATGTTTAATGCGAATCACATCTCAATATTATCGGCTTCACCGTCAACAGACAGGCATATATTGTCGTTATATCATCGTCATTATAAATTAAAAGATAATAAAATTTATCATGCCGAGATCCCAACATCGCGCTTAGATGAATTGCTGGCGTTGCGTAAAAATAAGGTCGTGGTAGAGGAGTTAGATAATGTTTAAACAAACGGTACAAAAACTGCTCAGTGGCGCTATCATTTGTGAAACGGCAATGAGCGATGAATTTGAATATTTAAAATCCTCTGAAAACAAAGAAAAAGTCACTGATTTTCTGCTTAATTTAGACCGGGATTTAACGTATTTAGAGAGTGCAGATGCCTACTATTGTACCTTTCAAAGTGTTGATGACTCTAATAAAGCCGAACTTAGCGCTTTATTTAGTGAATTACGCGGGGTGTTTCGTCCGCTCGTGGAGTTTTTAGAGTTACTTTTAATGGCCACACAAACCGATTTTCCGGTGCGCGCAAAATCGGTGATCAATATTAATGAATTATTTGACCCGTTTGAGCATGACCAGACACTGCGCGAACAACTTCGCCACTTAACGACATTGAAACCGTTTAAAACTAATAAGCTAGAGTCAAGAGAGCAGTTAGGCTTAGTGTTTCATAAGCTTGAAGAAATGGGCTATTTAGTGCGTAAAAATAGTGGTAGCAGTCGTTATTATGGTACGGCGCGCTTTGATATTATTTATTTATTAATTGAATTTTTAAATGATGCGGAGAGTATTGAGCTGCCCGAAAATGATGCCCATCAACAAGAAGAGTTACTCTTTTAATGGCGGGTTATGATGCAGGGCAAGTCGCTGAACTACTAAGACATATTGGCTGTCATGATAAAATGATTGCTGAGGCTTATGTCTATGGCTCTATCAGCATGGACATGCAAGATATTCGGCAGATAAATATCTTGCATAAAAAAGGTTTATTACGCCCGGATGATGAGCCGGGTGAGTACCGTTTAACGGCTGAGCTTAAGCGCATGTTAAACCGCTTAATGCGTAAACAGAGTAGTTATCGGCAGTTAACGGACATGGGTAAAGTTATCGATGTCTTAGATGATACGGTGCACGATTATCGATTATCTGTGCAGAGCAAGCTTTATGATGATGCTCAGTATTATTTGGATCAGCTTGATGATCTCTTTTATGACGCCAAAGATAACCTCAACGTGAGCTTGGATAACATGCATTATGCTATCTCAAGTCAGTTTGGGTTTGTGAGTTCATTAAGCGCGAAAGTGCGCGAAAATGAAAAAGCTTTAAATTATGCGCAAAAATTACTCACCGAGTTACAGCAAATAGATCCTGAAAGCTGTTATGAATGGAGTGATTGGGCGTGTCCTACTGAGTTTGCACGTAAAATAAGTGGATTTATTTACTGGTTTAATCAAACCTTGCCACGTTTGCGTTTTATTATTGATAATATGCGCTTAAGTTTATTTCGTTTACGTCACGATGAAAAACAAGCCAGCTTACTGCGTAATATGGCGCGTTATTTACGTCAACATCCAGAATTTGAGCTTAGCGATACTTTGTATGAGGATAGCAATTTAGATAAACGCTTAAAATTCTCGCCTCGATTAACACTTAAAAGCTACGTTGACGTCAAAAATAGTGCGTTAGAAGATGCATTGATTAATATTGTGCAGTCATTACGTAAACAAAGTAGTGCGCCACAAATAAAAAAACGCGAGGTTAATCGCGTTGAAATGGCGCCAATTGAACTCGCACCGTCACATTATGATTATTTTGAAGATCAAGCCGAATTATTGTTTGAGCAGGCTATCACATCTGCGCAAGCAGTTTCAGCCGTGGATTTTTGGAAAACTAATCTGTTGTTATGGGCTCAAATAAACAAAGAAATTTGTCCGACGCAATGGGTTGAACTGGTGTTTAGTTGTTATTGTAAACTAACGCTTGAGCAGCAAAATGCATTGGACATTAAACCCAAAGGTGTAGTGGTACCTGGTACCACTGCCAATTATAGTTATAGCGATATTGTTATCGTTTTAAAATAGAGAAACATTAAATATGCAACTACTTTACTCGACCTCAACGCCTATCTTGATCATCTTAAACTTGATCTTATTAGGTTTTTTAATTGGCTTATTAAGAAAGCTTTATACCCTCCGCAAGATGTTGCAATTAAAAGATTATTTAGCCGGAATTTTATTTATCCCTGTGTTTACTTATTTATTGGTGGTCAGTGTCGGCTATACCTTTAATATATTGACGGCGCAGCAAGCACAATGCACCTCTGAAAACTGTGAAATTGTGAGTGGCCCGTTAATGTCTCGTGAATATATTAAAGGCCCTGAAGCACGCGCAGAGCACATGCTGATCAAGATCGGTGGCAAAGAGCTTAAAATTGATAAAATAGTACTGAACCCATATCTTTATAATTATAGTGCGGGTAACGAAGGTTTTTTTGACAAGATAGGTACCTTTTACCAGCTTTATGTCGTCGATGGCATGATCATTAATATCCAAAGCAAATAAGATGATAAGTCGCAGTCTTTATAAATACTGCCAAAATAATTTTAGGGGGGCCCTTAAAAATAAAATTAAAAAGAGCCCTTTATCTCAAGCGCTTTTTGATAAGTATTATTTTGGCGAGTTACAAGGCAAATTTTTTTATTTTAATGCGCATGACATTGAAAAATTAAAACAGCGACTCATTGCTGATGAGCAGTTAAATTTTTTTATTGATAAGTACCCTGAAAAAGGCAAACGAGTAAGCCAAGCTGGGGAGTTTAAAGATGAAAAATTCAATGCATTAGCTGTTAATCACGATTATATACTGCTCAACAGTTTAAATTTATTATGTTTAAACCAGCAAACATACACGCTTCCCGATATTAATGCACAAGGTATTATCGTGTGCGCATCGGACATAAAATCGGTGCAACACTCGCATATTATTATGGTTGAAAACTTAGAAGTCATGGGTAACTTGGCGCTATTAAATCTACCAGAGAGTTTAAAGAACGCCTTGTTTTTATATCGAGGTGATATCAAACCGAGCAATAACACCCATTATTCGTATCTGTTTTTCAGGCGCTTTAAGCAAACGAATCGTTTAATCTTTTTTGGCGATTTAGATCCAGCAGGATCACAAATGGCATTAAATAGTGGCGCGACACAGTGGTTAGGTATTGAGGATTTAACGGCTTTAAATTCGTCGTTACGTGGTATTGAGCAAGAATGGATCATGCAAAGGGAGAGTAAGAGGTGGCTTGATCAACAAACGTCCTTACCCTTATCGTGTCAAAATGCTTATGATGCCATGAAAAGTACGCAAAAGACGTTACAGCAAGAGCATATGTTAGCTAAAAATTTGGCGTTATCCCTCTTTTCATTATAAAAGTCTAAAAAAAACCCTCAATAAAAAATAGCTTTTCCATTATTGAGGGTCAGTAAAAACGCTTCTTTGTATATTACGTTTAAAAGAAAGCGCGCTTAAGGGCAAATTCAAGGCCTCGAAGCTCTGCAAGTCCCTTCAAACGACCGATAGCTGAATAACCTGGGTTCGTCTTTTTATTTAAGTCATCGAGCATTTGATGGCCATGATCTGGGCGCATCGGAATAGGGTTTAAATCTCCAGCATCGGTGCGGCGTTTTTCTTCTTTTAATATCTCAAGTACGATAGCGTACATATCGACATCACCTTCAAGATGATTTGCCTCATAAAAATTAAGGCTGTCTGCTTCTCGCTGCGTTGAGCGCAAATGTATAAAGTAGATGCGATCGGCAAAACTTTGGAAGATCTTAAGTAAATTATTGCCTTCGCTTACGCCAAAGGATCCGGTACACATCGTTAAACCATTTTGTTTGCTAGGTATTTGTTTAATAAGCCAAGCGAAATCATCTAGGCTCGATAAAATACGAGGTAGACCTAAAATGGAGCGTGGTGGATCATCGGGATGGATGGCGAGGCATAAACCGTATTGCTCACATGTCGGCATTAATTCTTTTAAAAAAGACACCAAATTTTGTCGTAAGACATTTTTGTCGATATCTTTATATTTATTTAATTGCGCCTGAAATTCTTCTAAGCTATAACCTTCTTCCGCACCAGGTAGGCCGGCAATGATGTTTGACGTTAGTTTTGCAATATCATCGGCATTCATTTTTTGATAATAAGCATAAGCAAGAGCTTGCGTTTCTTTGGAGTAACTCTCAATAGCGCCTTGACGTTTTAAGATATACAGCTCAAAAGCGAGAAAGGCTGTATTATCAAAGCGTAGGGCTGTTGAGCCATCTTCTATTTCAAAATCAAGATCGGTACGTGTCCAATCTAATACTGGCATAAAGTTGTAGCAGACGGTTTTAATACCGGCTTCTGCCAAGTTTTTTAAACTTTCTTTGTAGTTATTAATATACTGCTGATAATGACCACTGCGTGTTTTGATATCTTCATGCACTGGCACACTTTCAACCACAGACCAGGTCATGCCCATCTCTTCGATGATTTTTTTACGTTGTTGTATTTCTTTTGTAGACCAAACGTCACCATTTTTAATATGGTGCAATGCATTTACAATGCCCGTGGCACCTGATTGGCGTACATGTTGAAGAGAAACGGGATCATTAGGTCCATACCAGCGCCAAGTTTGTAGCATTATTATTTCCTTAAAAAGAGAGTTTATATCTATCAATAATCGTTTTTATTATTTGATGATGTCAATAGGGTTTGCTTGAAACAAATAGCCATCAAAATTAGGATCATCAACATTAGATAATGCTAAAAGAGAGTTTTTAACATTTTCAAGATGTTGATTCATGGCTTTTTTTGCTTCTTGAGGATCACGTTTTTGTAATGCCGACAGAATTCTGGCGTGATCGTTTAACCATTCTGTACGGTATTCTTGTTTTGCTATTCGAGCATGGAGTTGTTTCCACATGGGGCTTTTTTCTCTTAAAGTCCATAGGCTTTCGAGCATATCAACCAAAATACTATTTTGTGTTGCTTGCGCAATAAGTTGATGGAAGAGTTTATCGCCACTGTGTTTTACGCTGCCAGAATTTATTTCTAAACGTTCAAGTTGTAATGCTTTTTTCATTTTAGAAATATCACTTTTAGTGACTTGTGTGGCTGCAAATTCTGCAATATTACTTTCAATTAATTGACGCGCTTGGATCATTTCAAACGGGCCTATATCATCAAGCAGTTCAGGTGTCCGGGGCATTTCGGCTGATGGCAATTTAATAATATAAACCCCCGATCCTTTACGCACATCTATCAGTCCAGATAATTCAAGCATGATCAATGCTTCACGTACTACCGTACGGCTGACATTAAAGAGTTCAGAAATAACACGCTCAGGTGGTAATTTGTCGCCTATTTTATATTTACCTTGTAATAAGTCATCATGTAATTTGAATCCAATTTCTTGGTATAATCTTTTAGGTTTATATGAAAACATCTGAGTCATTGCCTTGTGCTATTTGCGTTGGGATAAAAGGGCGAAATTGGTTTACCAATTTCGCCGCTCGATCTTAACGTAATCGATTAATTTCTTCTACTATTTTTGCGAGTTTAGGGTTGTTTTCTGTTAATTTTTTGATCATTGGCTGCACTGCCTTAACAAAGGGGGCTTTATCAACAGTGATAAAAGTAACACCCATTTTTTCAGCTTTTAAGCGTTCAACTTTTTCAGTTTCTGCCCAAAGTTTTTTCATTTTCAACATAGATTCATCACACGCTTTTTTCAATGCGCTTTGATTATCAGCTGATAAACTGTTCCAAACTTTAGTAGAGATAACAAGAACATCGGGCACCATAGTATGCTCATCTAAGCTACTAAATTTAGCCACTTCACCGTGTCTATTTAAAGTAAGAGCCGTAATGTTGTTTTCTGCTGCATCAACAACGCCTTGTTGTAAGGCGGTGTATAACTCACCATATGCAAGCGGTGTTGGATTGCCACCCAGCGCTTTAACCATGGCAATTGCACTTTGACTAGGTTGTACTCTTACTTTTAAGCCCATTAAATCAGCGGGCGTACGAATTGCTTTTTTTGCATAAAAGCTACGAGCACCGGCATCATAATAAGTTAAACCAATAAAGCCTTGAGCTTCAGATGATTTTAAAATGCCTTCACCCACAGAGCCTTGCATAACACGGTAGTAATGCGCTCTATCTTTAAAGATATAAGGGAGGTTAAACACGCCATAAGCGGGAGCAAAGGCTTCTAATTCAGATGCATTAGATTTAGCCATGGCAATCGCACCATTTTGTAGTAACTCAAGAGATTCCCGTTGTGTCCCTAATTGTGCATCCGGGTAAATACGAATGACTAAATCACCATGAGAATAATTTTGAGCTGCTTGTGCCATATACATCATTGCTTTATGCACGGGATGTGTGCGTGTTTGGTTATGGCTTAATTTTAAAATGGTCGTTGCAAAAACGCTGCTCGATCCCATTGCAAATAATAAGCTCCCACCGAGTACAAGTGCTTTTTTATTTAATTTCATCACATTAATCCTTTATTGTTTTGGTAAAAAAAAATTTCAACGTCAAGTTATATAAAGTTAATGGCGCTGTCAAAAGGCAATACGCAAATTGGTCTAGTAAGTCACAAAAATATACATTAATTGGTTTACCAATTTAATTAACGTGATCTGTGTCTCGTTTATTTTTAATGGACGCGTGTATATTTTGTCGCCTTACAAATTAAATAATGTATTAAAAACAAAGGACTATTTATGCAGTTAATTGTCAAGGTGGTAGATAAGTTATTGGTTTATTTCACAGTTTCTTTATCTGTTCTTCTCGTGTTCTGTGTTATTTGGCAGGTGATTTCACGTTATGTTATTGGTATCCCAAGTACTTTCACGGATGAAATGGCGCGATTTTTATTTATGTGGGTTGGTTTAATAGGTGCTGCTTACACAACAGGGCAAAAGAAACATTTAGCCATTGATTTACTGACGTTAAAGCTTCAGGGAACAAGAAAACTTATTTCTGAAATTACCATTTTGGTTTTGATGTTGACATTTTCTACGTTGATCATGATTTATGGTGGCGGGGGTTTAATGCTAAAAACGCTCAGTACAGGGCAAGTATCTCCTGCATTGGGAATTGAAATGGGCTATGTGTATCTCGTACTGCCACTGAGTGGCGCTATCATGACTTTTTATTGTTTGATGTTTCTTATTGATCCCATAAATAAATTACTCTACAAATCTGCTAATAATTCAAACAAGGAGTGTAACTAATGGATTGGACTGTGATCGTTACTTTATTTGGCAGTTTTGCTGTGATGTTGGCATTAGGCGTTCCTGTGTCATTTGCAATAGGTTTATCGTCGCTTGCAACCATTATGCTCTCTCTGCCGTTTGATCCTGCTATCACCGTGATCGCCCAAAAGATGGCATCCGGTTTAGACAGCTTTGCGTTATTGGCTATCCCGTTTTTTATCTTAGCGGGCAATATAATGAATCAAGGTGGCATCGCGTTACGCTTGATACGATTTGCACAAGTGATAGTGGGGCGCCTACCGGGTAGCCTTGCGCATTGTAATATCCTTGCCAATATGATGTTTGGCTCTATCTCAGGCTCAGCCGTTGCATCGGCTGCCGCAGTAGGTGGCACAATGGCGCCCTTACAAAGAGAAGCCGGTTATGATGATGCCTTTTCAACGGCGGTTAATATCACTTCATGTCCGACCGGGTTATTAATTCCACCAAGTAATACCTTCATTGTGTATTCGTTAGTATCAGGTGGTACATCTATTGCCGCTTTATTTTTAGCCGGTTATATCCCAGGTATTTTAATGGGCTTAAGCCTGATGGTCGTTGCGGGGGTGATTGCGAAAAAAAGGGGCTATCCTTTATCGCCTAAAGCCAGCATGAAAGAGATCATGTTAAAAACCATTGATGCGATGCCTTCTTTAATGCTGATTGTTATTATTATGGGTGGCATTATCGGTGGCGTTTTTACGGCAACAGAAGCGTCAGCGATTGCCGTTATGTATACCTTTATCTTAGCGGTGGTTATTTATAAAGAAGTTAAAATAAGTCAATTACCTAAAATAATTTTAGAGTCCACGGTAACAACGTCTATCGTGCTGTTATTGATTGGTGCCTCTATGGGCATGTCTTGGGCGATGGCTAACGCCGATATCCCTTATATGATCAGCGACAGTTTACTTAACTTATCAGATAATCCTATTGTGATCATGCTCGCCATTAATATTATTTTATTAATTGTGGGTGTGTTTATGGATATGACGCCCGCTTTACTTATTTTCACCCCTATTTTCTTACCCATTGCGTTAGATCTCGGTATTGATCCCGTGCATTTTGGGGTAATGATGACCTTTAACCTTTGTATCGGCATATGTACACCACCGGTAGGTAGCGCCTTATTTATTGGTTGCTCGGTGGGTCAAGTCTCTATAGATCGCGTGATAAAACCCTTATTACCCTTCTACGTTGTGTTATTTATTGCCTTAATGCTGGTGACTTTTATCCCTGATATCAGCCTGTTTTTACCACGCTTAATTTTAGGTTATTAATTTTTTAACAATATAATCGATTAAACAAAGGCGGTGCACTCAACGCGTACCTCCTTTTCATCCATACCGACTTAAACTTGCTTGTCATATAAATAGGAGAGCAATATAAATGAGTAAAAATATAGCAAATACAGCGCTTAACCAAGACGTACAACAATTAGGTTATGATCGCAGCCAATTAAAAAGTAAAATTGTACATTTGGGTTTTGGCGCTTTTCATCGTGGTCATCAAGCTTTAATAACACATGAGATGTTGGCCCAAGAAAAATCAGACTGGGGTATTTTTGAAATCAATCTGTTTGGTGGCGAAGCGCTCATTACGAGCTTACGCGCGCAAGATCATCAGTACAGTGTGAGCGAAATGGGGGCGAGTAACACACAAGTAAAAGTGATCACCTCTATTGTTGGCTCATTACACCCTGAGTTAGATGGTAAAGAGGCGGTGCTCAGTAAAATGAGCGAAGCGCAAGTGGCGATTGTCTCTTTAACGATCACTGAAAAAGGCTATTGTGTTGATTTAGGCTCTTCAACATTAGATGTTGAGAATGCATTAATTAAAGCGGATCTTAAAACGCCTCATGCTCCAAGTAGTGCTATTGGCTATATTGTTGAAGCGCTCAGACGACGCAAAGAGAAAAACATCAAAGCCTTCACAGTCATGTCATGTGACAATGTCCAAGAAAATGGCGCCTTGACTAAGATTGCGGTACTTAGCTTTGCCCGTTTATTAGATAAAAATCTGGGCCAATGGATTGAAGATAACGTCAGCTTCCCATGCACTATGGTCGACAGAATTGTCCCCGCCGTCACAGAGCAAACCCTTACCCAGATAGAATCTGACTTAGGTGTATATGATCCTTGTGGTATCGCTTGTGAGCCTTTTAGACAGTGGATCATTGAAGATAACTTTGTTAACGGGCGTCCTAATTGGAACCTGGCGGGTGCAACTTTTGTTGAAAATGTGATCCCTTTTGAAGAGATGAAGTTACGCATGCTAAATGGTAGCCATTCATTTTTAGCGTATTTAGGTTATCTCGGTGGGTATAAGCATATTTGCGATGCGATGCAAAATGAAGCGTATGAGAAAGCAACGTTGGCATTGATGCTCAATGAGCAAGCGCCAACATTGAATGTACCTGATGG
This sequence comes from Psychromonas sp. CNPT3, assembly GCF_000153405.2. NCBI lineage: Bacteria > Pseudomonadati > Pseudomonadota > Gammaproteobacteria > Alteromonadales > Psychromonadaceae > Psychromonas > Psychromonas sp. CNPT3. The sequence goes on along the minus strand of NC_020802.1, from coordinate 1,638,813 downwards.
GGTCGATTTAGAAGCATATGCACATCTTTTGATTGCGCGCTTTAAAAATCCAAGCTTAAAACATCAAACGTGGCAAATTGCGATGGATGGCAGTCAAAAATTACCACCCAGAATGATCCACTCTTTATGCGTACATTTAAAAAACAAATCGGCACACAAAGCCTTGATCTTAGGGATTGCAGCTTGGATGCGTTATGTCTCTTGTGTAGATGAAAACAAGATAAGTATCGACGTTAAAGACCCGTTACTCGAGACCTTTGTGGGTATCTATAAAGAACGTGGCTTAGATAAAAGCGTGGTAAAAGATTTATTGGCAATCAGTAGTATTTTCCCTCGTGAATTACTTCGTGATGAGGCATTTGTGAATGATCTCACCAATGCATTTCAATTGTTATTAACAGAGGGCGCAAAGTCTGCTGTTGCGTCATTAGAAGGTTAAGGAGAAACCGATGAAAAATTTCTTAGATGATGATTTTTTATTACAAAATAAAGTTGCTATCGATTTATACCATCATTTTGCCAAAGATATGCCTATCTATGATTACCACTGTCATTTAGATGCCTCTCAAATCGCCGATGATAAAAACTTTGATAATTTAACGCAAATTTGGCTGGCAGGTGATCACTATAAATGGCGGGGTATGCGGGCAGCTGGCGTGCCAGAAGCCTTGATCACGGGAACTACAAGTAGCGATCATGAAAAATTCTTAGCATGGGCACAAACGGTGCCTAAAACAATGGGTAATCCGCTTTATCATTGGACGCATTTAGAATTAAGACGTCCTTTTGGGATAACCGATAAACAGTTAAATACACAGAGTGCAAATAGCATTTGGCATGACTGTAATGCGATGCTAGCAACCCCTGAATTTTCTACCCGCGCTATCATGAAAAAAATGAACGTGGTGATGGTAGGGACGACGGATGATCCGATAGATAGCTTAGCGGCGCACCAACAAATCGCCTCTGATAACAGCTTTGATATTGAAGTGTGCCCGACATTTAGGCCCGATAAAGCATTTAAAATCGAGTTAGATGGCTTTAGTGAGTACATGACGTTACTCGGAGCTGCAGCTCACATTGAGATTGACTCCTTTGATGCGTTATTAAGTGCGTTGAAAAATCGATTACAGTATTTTATTCAGCAGGGTTGTAAAGCTGCGGATCATGGTCTTGAGATCGTGCGTTTTGCAGTGCAACCGAGTTTAAAAGAGCTGGATATTATTTTAGATTTAGGCATAAGAAAACAGCCTTTAACGGAGCTTCAAATCGCACAATTTTCAACGGCGGTGCAAGTCTTTTTAGGCAAGCAATATGCTAAATATGCGATGGTAATGCAATTACATATTGGAGCACAGCGTAATAACAGTACTAAAATGTTTAAATTGCTCGGCGCAGATGCCGGATTTGACTCGATTAGCGATGCTAATTATTCCGCGCAATTAAGTGCTTTTTTAGATGCGATGGATGTCACTGATGAACTACCTAAAACCATTATTTATTGTTTAAACCCAAGAGATAATGCCATGATCGCAACAATGATTGGTAATTTCCAAGGGGGAGGCATCGCCGGAAAAATTCAATTTGGATCTGGCTGGTGGTTTAATGACCAAAAAGATGGCATGGAGCAACAAATGCAGCAATTATCACAGCTGGGTTTATTAAGTTGTTTTGTGGGTATGTTAACGGATTCTCGTAGCTTTTTATCTTACACCCGCCATGAATACTTCCGTCGTATATTATGTAATATGATAGGTACTTGGGTAGTTGAGGGGCTTGCGCCAAATGATCCTGCTTTATTAGGCGAAATGGTGAAAGACATTTGCTTTAATAATGCGCAAAAATTCTTCCAAATGCTTAAATAAAAGTAAAAAGGGGGGATATTCTCCCCCTTTTTTTAATCTAAAAAGCCTTGATGTACAAAAGCATATTTACATTTTTCAAACGTATCCTCGCTGCAATTTAAAAAGTCGAGGGCCGCTTGTGCGCTTTCAATTTTAAATTTGTCTACTTTAGCCAGTTCATATTCATTCATAATGATATTCATGGCTTCAATCACCGTTTCATTTTCACCTTTACCGATTTCTACATCGGGTGGATCATAATGTGTCACCATCCAATCTTGCAATTGCACGTTGGATAACTTAGCGTCTTTCCATCGCGTTATCTGCGCAATGAGTTGTTCTTTGCTTATCTGTTGTTGCATGTGTACCCCTTAATAATAGGTGTATTATCCTTATTTTTAAAAAAGATGATAGTGATGATACTTACATACCAATGGAATTAATGTATTACGCAGGAAAAATCAGCTCTAACAATGCGTGAGTTTCAGGAGATAATTGTTCTCACTTCACAACTTACAACCCAGGTAGAGATAATATTTCCAGCAAGACAGATCATATTTTTAGTTCTTTTGGTATAAAGATGTTTTATCAAATAAAACGCGTTGTAGTATAATATTTTCTATTTAACGCCTGGTGATATTATCATGAGGCGCGTACGCCCTCTAAAATGGATATCTGCTTAAGATGTACACTCTTCGACCTTACCAGCAAGATAGCGTGCAAGCCACGTTACATTATTTTCGTAAACACAATACGCCAGCAGTGCTTGCGCTATCAACTGGAGCTGGCAAAAGTTTGATCATCGCTGAGCTCGCGCGTTTAGCGAAAGGGCGCGTTTTAGTGCTGGCGCATGTGAAAGAATTAGTACAGCAGAACCATGCTAAATATGAAAGTTATGCATTAAAAGCCTCTATATTTTCAGCGGGGCTCGGGCGTAAAGAAACCGATAAAAAAGTGGTTTTTGCCTCGGTGCAATCCATTGCTAATAGTTTGGATCAGTTTACGGAGCAATTTTCCTTGCTGGTGATCGATGAATGTCACCGCGTCCCATTAGATGAAGACAGTGCTTATCAGCGCGTCATAAATCATCTTAAAACGCGCAATGCAAACTTAAAAGTATTAGGTTTGACGGCAACGCCGTATCGATTAGGACTTGGTTGGATTTATCAATACCACACGAGAGGGCAAGTGCGGAGCACAGAAAAACGTTTTTTCCGTGACTGTATTTTTGATTTGCCGATCCGATTTTTACTCGAAGAGAAATACTTAACAGAGCCTAAAGTATTAGATATGGCGATCATGGGCTATGATTTTTCGGCGCTTAAAAGCTCATCAACAGGGCATTACCAAGAGCAAGATTTGAATGCGGTGATAAACAAAGCAATAAGAGTAACCCCGCAAATTATTAAGCAGGTAATTGAGTACAGTCATGATCGTAAAGGGGTGATGATTTTTGCCTCTACGGTCGCGCATGCACAAGAGATCATGGGCTATTTAAGCATGCAAAATGCAGCCTTGATCATTGGTGATACCGAGAGTATTGAGCGGGATCGTATTATTAATGCGTTTAAAGCGCAAAAAATAAAATATTTAGTCAATGTGTCTGTCTTAACCACCGGGTTTGATGCCCCGCATGTGGACTTGATAGCGATATTACGTCCCACCGCATCACTTAGTTTATATCAGCAAATAGTGGGGCGTGGTCTGCGCTTGTTTGCGGGTAAAACTGAATGTTTAGTTTTGGAATATGCGGGCAATCATTATGACTTATACCAGCCTGAAGTCGGAGAGCCAAGACCCGATAGTGACAGTGAAATGGTCACTATCCCGTGTCCTGCTTGCTCTTTTAAAAACAATTTTTGGGCTAAAGTGGATCCGGCGGGATTTGTTATTGAGCATTATGGGCGTCAATGCCAAGGCTACTCCGAAGATGCGCTTGGGGAACGTATTATCTGTGGTTATCGATTTCGGGCGAAAATATGTGAAATGTGTGGCTGTGCTAATGATATTGCGGCGCGGCGCTGCTCGCAGTGCGAACATATTCTCGTTGATGCAGATAAAAAATTACGTGATGCTTTAAATTTAAAAGATGCAATGCTGTTAACCTGCGTGGATATGCAGTTAAAGGCGGGTAAAAACAAATTTGGGAAAGCGCAGTTACAAGTGACCTATATTGGGGACGATAACGCTAAAATCCATGAAACATGGCAACTTGGCACGGTACGTCAGAAAAAAGACTTTCTCGCGCGTTTTATCGCCTCGCATTTAATTGATAGGCACCGTGAATTTACAGAGAGTGCGCCCAGTAAAGTGATCAGATATCAGCATAGATTACGTCATCCAGAGATGATCATTGCCAAAAAAGAGGGGCGTTTTTGGAAAGTCCGAGACAAATTATTTGATCTGGATTTTTATAAATCTTAAAAACAAAAAAAGCGCATATTGCGCTTTTTTTATTTTAGGCTTGAGGGCTGATATTTATGCCGAGATCAGTTGCTTAACTTATCTAAAGCGCGTTGGATCTCTCTTAATTTATGTTTAATTTTGATGCTATTATCTGGGCCCATTCTAATGAGCAGTTTTTGCGTTGCGGGTAAGGACTCTAAATCTTCATCAGCAAAGCGATACATCACAGAGGGGGCGACCAACAGGATATTGCCTTCAAGGATAGGTGCTTGTAATACGTTTTCAATGGCGAGTGACAGCGTGGCATTAAACGCATTTTTTGGGTATCCAAGATCACTATAAGCTTCATCGAATAAAGGTTGTAATTTTTTATATTCTTTAATTACCAAAGCGGTGTTCATATTTGCAATGACATTTGCATAGATGTCATAGCGTTGGTAGCTCTTTTTATTGAGGAATAAATTATGATCTTGTTTTTCAATTAAAAAACGTTGCTGTGGTGCATTAAAATTACTAAATTGAGTGAGTAATATACCGCGAGAAAAGTTATCGATAAAGACCACAAAATTACGCACTATCCCAATGTTGATAAGTAAACGTCTTTGCTCTGAATTTCTTAAAAAAGAGCGACTTTTTTGAATGAGTAACGGATCTGAATTATCGAGTTGAGGTAAGACTTTCGATGCTCGTTTTTTGGGGGCGACAGCTACTACGGTTTTAATGATCGGCGTTATTTTTGGCGTTGCCACAATGAGGTCCGCTTTAACGCGACTCTGCTCATCAAGCACTTTATCGGAAAGTGGTTTTTCAGTGTTTAAGTTTGTCTCTAGCGTGTCGCTAATTTTTTCTTCTTGGGTTTGCTCGATAGCGAGTTGCTGTGGAACTTGACTGAAAAAATAGGAATAACTGCCTATAGCAATGCACAACAACGCTAAGATAATAATGACATTTCTTTTAATTGCGCCTGAATGTTTTTTTTGGCTATTTCGCATATTGATCCCTTTGTTCATAGTTTACTGCGTTTCCCTTCTCTATTTATAGCTTATCGCAGGCGTACTTATCAATCTCTTTTATGTTTATTTGCTGATATTTAATAAAATTAAGACTTTATCCGTGACATAACCTGTATTGGGTCTTTTTATCCGTATTAAGGCTATTTACATAACGTATTAACCGTCATGTTGTTTTTTTGTTATTTGTCTTCCATTTTTTATGTTTAGCAATATATTGTGCGCTTAAAATCAGTTAATCTCTGCCTGCAGGTAGCATTAAACGTTACAATCAACAGTTCAGGTATATACTTGTTTATGACAGTATTAATATATAAAAGTGTACATCGTATTATTTTATAAAGGTGCCATTAAGCAATGCCCGTGTCATAGCGGGGATTAAAAGGCATCTTTATTTTTGTTATTTAAGGGTTATTTATGTCTCAAAAATTTTATCAACAAATGAAAGATCAATTAGCGCAAGTGCGAGCGGAAGGTCTCTATAAATCAGAGCGTCTTATTAGCTCTGCACAAAATGCCAGTGTCACACTTGAAGGTGGCGCCAAGGTTGTTAATTTCTGTGCTAATAATTATCTGGGCTTAGCGAATCATCCAACATTGATTGAGGCCGCTAAACAAGGGTTAGATAACCAAGGTTTTGGTATGGCATCAGTACGTTTTATTTGTGGTACACAAGATAAGCATAAAGAACTCGAAGCTAAACTCGCTACTTTTTTAGGTAAAGAAGACACCATCCTTTATACCTCGTGTTTTGATGCCAATGCAGGGTTATTTGAAACCTTATTAAATGCCGAAGATGCCATTATTTCAGATGCATTAAATCATGCCTCTATTATCGATGGCGTGCGTTTATGTAAAGCGCAACGCTTTCGCTATGCCAACAATGATATGGACGCGTTAGAGGTGCAATTGAAAGCGGCGGATGCTGCGGGTGTTCGTCATAAGTTAATTGTGACGGATGGCGTTTTTTCGATGGACGGTATCGTTGCCAATCTACCTGCTATTTGTGATCTTGCGGATAAATATGATGCATTAGTAATGGTTGATGACTCACATGCCGTTGGTTTTATGGGTGAAAATGGTCGAGGTACTCATGAATTTCATAATGTGATGCAACGTGTTGATATTATTACCGGTACATTAGGCAAAGCGATGGGCGGCGCCTCGGGTGGTTATACGGTTGCCAAAAAAGAAGTGGTTGATTGGTTACGTCAACGCTCTCGTCCTTACCTTTTCTCTAATTCATTAGCGCCTTGTATTGTGAGCGCCTCTATTGCGGTGATTGATTTATTGGCACAAAGTGGCGGACTACGCGAGCAATTATGGGAAAACTCGCGTCAATTTCGTGAGCGTATGAGTGTTGCTGGATTTACGTTGGCAGGCCAAGATCATGCCATTATCCCTATCATGTTAGGTGATGCAAAAGTGGCCGCTGAATTTGCGCAACGCGCATTAGAAAAGGGTATTTTTGTGGTTGCCTTTTCGTTTCCTGTGGTGCCTAAAGGCCAAGCACGGATCCGCACCCAAATGTCAGCTGCACATACACAAGCACAATTAGATAAAGCAATTAATGTCTTTATTGAAGTGGGCAAAGAGATGAACTTAATTTAGAGGTTACTATGAAAATCAAAGCATTATCAAAGTTAAAAGCGGAAGTTGGTATCTGGATGTGTGACGTTGATAAACCACAACCAGGGCATAATGACTTACTGATCAAAATACGTAAAACGGCCATTTGTGGTACAGATATTCATATTTACAATTGGGATGAATGGTCGCAAAAAACCATCCCTGTGCCAATGGTTGTCGGCCATGAGTATGTGGGCGAAGTCGTTGCGATGGGCCAAGAAGTGCGTGGTTATGAGATAGGTGATAGGGTCTCAGGTGAAGGCCATATTACCTGTGGATTTTGCCGTAACTGCCGCGCTGGGCGTACGCATCTATGTCGTAATACTATCGGCGTTGGTGTCAATCGTACTGGCGCTTTTGCCGAGTACTTAGTGATCCCTGCTTTTAATGCGTTTAAAATCCCTGATGATATTTCAGATGATTTAGCGGCTATTTTTGACCCGTTTGGTAATGCGGTGCACAGTGCACTTTCTTTTGATTTAGTGGGTGAAGATGTATTGATCACCGGCGCTGGTCCGATTGGTATTATGGCAGCCGCCGTTGCAAAACACGTAGGTGCTCGCCATGTTGTTATTACTGATGTGAATGAATACCGCTTAGATTTAGCGCGAAAAATGGGCGTTACACGCGCTGTGAATGTGGCGAATGAAAAGCTTGAAGATGTCATGGCGGAACTGAACATGACGGAAGGTTTTGATGTGGGCCTCGAAATGTCGGGCGTGCCGATGGCTTTTAACTCTATGCTTAAAAACCTTACTCATGGAGGTAAAGTTGCGTTACTTGGGATCCCGCCATCGGATATGAGTGTCGATTGGAATATGATCATATTTAAAGGATTGCTGATCAAAGGTATTTATGGCCGAGAAATGTTCGAAACTTGGTATAAAATGGGCAGTTTATTGCAATCTGGCTTAGATATCAGTGCGTTGATCACACATGTGTACCCAATCGATGAGTTTCAAAAAGGCTTTGATACCATGCGTTCCGGTTTATCAGGGAAAGTTATTTTAGATTGGACAAAATAACGATGCGATCAAGCATGCGCTATTTTTGAAAATAAAAAAACCCGAGAAATCGGGTTTTTTTATATCTGTCGTTTGGTATTATTGCCTTTAATGAAAGGTAGGTATTAAACCACGCACACCATCAATAAACATTTGTACGGATAATATAAGTAGCAACATACCCATTAATTTTTCTAATGCTCCGAGGCCTTTCTCCCCCAAAATCTTGTATAAATTAGGTGAAAATAATAATACTAAAAAAGTAGCTCCCCATGCCATTAAAAGAGAGATAAATAAGTCCCCTACATGATCGGGGTTTGTTTTTGCTAATACTAATAATGTTGCAAGCGCAGCAGGGCCCGCTATCATCGGGATAGCAATCGGCACGATAAGCGGGTCGCTATTATCTTTTTTTGCAAACATATTTTCATTGTTCGGGTCAGGGAATATCATCTTAAAAGAAATACTGAAAAATATTATGCCACCGGCAAGGGTGATAGCTTGTGTATCTAGATGGAATACACTTAAAAACTGCTCACCAAAAAACAGAAATACCATTAAAATTGATAAACCAATTAATAGTTCTCGTATAATAATTTTAGATCGTTGTTTTTTATCTATTCTTTTTAAAATGCTTAATAGCAATGGAATATTACCAAAGGGATCTAAGATAAAAAAGATTAAAATGGCGGTTGAAATAATTGGAAATGAACTTCCCATGATCAGTGTCCTTTTACTGAGATTACCTCTGTAGAAATAATATATTAGGGTATGAAGTCGACCTTGTTGGGGACTTACTTAAGAGATGGTACAGGTGTGAGTACATCAATAAATGAACGGGGCTCACTTTGGACATCATAAATGGTTAATAATGAGATGTCTATCGTAAATGAAGGCATCTCATTATTATTTTTTAGTGTATAGAGAAAGGCGTATTGATACCTGAGTCTTTAATCATTATTCCAAATGATACCTTCCTCAAGCCACTCTATTTCGCCATTTAAAACGCGACTTGCTAGTTTGTTTTCCTTTTTATCATCATTATCAGTGAGTTCTAAAAAAAGACGTTTTATTTTGCGTTGTGAATTTAAGCAAAACACATCGGCAAGGTATTGCGGGCCTAAATCGTAACTGTTTTCTTGGAGTTTAAGATGCGCATAAGAGCAGGTGGCACTGATCGCAAACAACTCGGTTCCAATTTCCATAAGGAGCCCTAAAATATGCTGTTTTTCCTCTAAGGCTTGTTGGTAATAGCCAATATAATAAAAAATGGTACGTGCTAATTTATGGCTGGTAGATTCAACATAACTGATATGTTTTCCTAGTTTTCCGAGTTCAGGGTGTGTTGAAAAATGAGAACGGTTTAACCACTGTTTGGAATACCAGTGTGCATAAAAAGTCGCAAGTTTTAACCCTGCTTCTATTTGTTGGCCAACGGGTTGTTGTTTTTTAAGGACGTCGGCGGCACTTTTTAGGTGAGGATCCATCGCTTCCCGTGCTAAAAAGAGTTTCATAATATCGCTGGTGCCTTCGATAATGCGATTGATACGACAATCTCGCATAAGGCGCTCAATGGGATACGCTTTCTCGCCACGGGCTTTTAATGAACTGGCTTTTTCATAACCGCGTCCGCCTCGCAGTTGCATGGTTTCATCGATCACTTGCCAAGACAGCTCAGAGCAAAATAGTTTTGCCATGGCAGCTTCAATACGCAAGTCTTGCGTGTCATCATCTGCCATATGTGACGTTAATGAGGTGATAGCTTGCATGGCAAAGGTGCTGCTAGCAATAAACGCTATTTTCTTCGCGCCGGCCTCATGCTCCCCAATAGGGCGCCCCCATTGCACGCGCTCGCGTCCCCATTCACGTGCAACGCCAAGGCAGTATTTAGACATGCCAGTGGCGGCTGCAGGTAGGGTTAAACGCCCGGTATTTAACGTGGCCAATGCGAGTTTTAAGCCTTTTCCTTTGCCAAGAATAATGTTTTCAACGGGCACTTTTACATTATTAAATTTGAGCAGTCCGTTTTCAATGCCACGAATACCCATAAAATCACAGCGATGCAAGATCTCGATGCCGGGGTATTCTCTTTCGACAATAAAAGCACTTATCTGTTGTATTTTTTCACCGGAGCTGAGTATTTTATCCTCTGTTTTGGCCATGACCACCAGCACATCGGCAATTAAGCCATTCGTGCACCAGAGCTTGAGGCCATTAATATAATAATGTTTACCATCGTCACTGAGCGTTGCGGTGGTTTCCATTTTAGCGGGATCTGAGCCCACTTCTGGCTCGGTGAGAGCAAAGGCAGATATTTTACCGAGTCTAAATAAAGGTAAATATTTGTCTTTTTGGGCTTGTGTGCCAAAGAGTTTTAAAGGTTGCGGTACGCCGATGGATTGATGCGCACTAAGGAGCACCGCTGTGCTACCACAATAGGATGAGATAGCCATCATGACGCGGTTATAATTTACCTGTGTTAAACCCAGCCCATTATATTTTTTGGGGGTTTTCATCGCAAAAAGGCCTAAATCAACGAGCCCTTGTATTACTTTATCGGGAATTTTCTGAGTTGCATCTACTTGCTCTGCGTCTAAATTCTCACTTAAAAAAGTGCTGACTTCGGCAACGAGTTTGTCGCCGATGGCTTGCTCACTTTGACTTTGTGTTGGAAAAGGGAAAATAAGCTCTTTTTTGAATGAGCCCATAAACAATTGGCCCGCAAAACTATTAATGCCGGCTTTAGTATCTCGCGCCTCTTCCGTTAAGCGCATGGCGGCTGCTTGTTCTGCGTTCATTCTAGAGGTATCTAGCATCGAGATACTTTCGTCATGATCTTGTTTATTGTGCATATTATCTCCTTGTCACTTATATTCTTTTAACCAATAGACTCACAAGTGAGTCGCTATTTTATTTTCGAGGCTAACTTGGGCTATAAAACAGGCTGTTTTGTTGTGCTTTTTGCAGTAATAAAGGGGCTGGCGTAAAACGATTGCCATATTTGGTCGCAAGCTCAGTTAACGTTTCACAAATTTCTGTCAGACCTCTGTTATCCGCATACTTTAAAATTCCCCCTCTAAAGGCGGGGAAACCGGCGCCTAATATGATGCCCATATCTAAATAAGATGCATTTTTTACGACATTTTCTTCAATACATCGAGCTGCCTCGTTTACCATAATAAGCATGCATCGATCTAAAATGGTTTGCTGTGTAAACGCATGCTGAAATTGATGATGTTGAGCGCGGTAGTAAGTTAAGATAATATCTAAGTTACTATTGTAACGGGGTTTATGCGCTTTTTTAGGGCTGTGTAAATAAAATCCTAGGCCGGATTTTTTCCCTAAAAAATGGTGCTCTTTATAGACATGCTCTAAAATATCAGCGACTTTCATGCGCTCTCCATAGCTGCCTTGCAGCATACTAGCGACATGGAATGCAATATCGATCCCGACTTCATCGGCTAAGGTAAAAGGGCCCATCGGTAAACCAAACTCGGTAATGATGCTATCAATCTCTGTGACACTTGCCCCTTCTTGTAAAAGGAGAGCCGCCTCATTAAGCATCGGGATCAATATTCGATTAATAAGAAATCCACTGCAATCGGCCACCACAATGGGCGTCTTATGCATGGCTTTAGCCAGCTTTACCGCACAAGCAATCGTTTCTGGACTGCTTTTTTCGCCACTGATGATCTCAACTAAAGGCATGCGATTAACGGGGTTAAAAAAATGCATACCAATAAAATTTTCAGGTCGATCAAGCGCCGTCGCCATCTCTGTAATACTTAAACTAGAGGTATTAGAGGCAATGATGGCATGTTCAGGTAGCTCTTTTTCAACCTCTCTTAAGACTGTTTTTTTGATTTCTATTTTTTCGACCACCGCCTCGATCACAAAATCAATTTGTTTAAAACCGTGGTATTTTACCGCCCCCGATATTTTATTCATTTTAAAACGTATCTGCGCGGGGGTGATTTTACGATGCTTTTGCATTTGTGCGTAATAGCCAGAGGCGGTTTGATAGCCTTTATTTAACGCGTTCCAGTCAATGTCTTTTAAGCGCACATCAATCCCATTTTGGCTACACAGCCATGCAATACCGCCTCCCATGACGCCCGCACCTAAAACGCCAAGTTGGGCAACATCTTTAGGGCTGATATCATCTGCATTGACACCGCTTTCTTTTTTAAGTGCATCTTGCGTAAAATACAGCTGTATTAAGTTCTTAGATATTTCACTACTGGCAATACTTGCAAAGGCGTTCACTTCCTCTAATAGCGCCTCATCAATGGACAAATGCAGGGTTTTTTCGATGGTTTTAAGCGCCAAAAGGGGGGCTGGATAATGGCCTTTGGTTTTTTGTAGTAATTTTTGTTGGGCTTTTTTAAAAATAAGGCGCTGACCGATACGATTGTTATCTAATAGGCCTTGTACATTTTTTTTCTGTATGCGTTTTTTTAAAATGTTTTTCTTAAAAGCATGCCCGCAGATTATGTTATCAATAAAGTCATCGACTTGATTTTTTTGTTGCGCATCATACACGGCATCAATTAAATGTAGACGATAGGCTTTTTTGGCGTTAATGAGTTTGGCGCTTAAAATCAAGGTCAAAGCATTACTCAAACCAATTAATTTAGGCAAACGCACACAGCCGCCAAAACCAGGGATAATACCTAAGCTGACTTCGGGTAAACCAATTTTTGCTTGTTTGGCACCACTCATTAATCGGTATGTACAAGCCAAAGCCAGTTCACAGCCTCCGCCTACACAGGCGCCATTAATAACGGCAAGTGAAGGAAAGGGAAGTAGGCTAATTTGATGTAATATTAATTGCCCCATTTGCGCTTTTTTAAAGGCTTCTTCGCAGCTTGAGATAGACTTTATTTCGTTAATATCTGCGCCCGCAATAAAAATGCCGGGTTTAAGGCTGGTAAACACTAAAAGTTTAATATTGTTATCGTCTTTGATATTTTTCAAATGCGTTTGCAACTCGACTAAGCTTGCGCTATCGAGCTTATTAATACTGGCATCTGGCATATCAAAGCATAGGGTAGCAACCCCATTATCCGTGAGAGTAAGAGTAAAATTCATTATTGTACCTCCAATACGAATGCAGCACCTTGTCCGCCCCCAATACACAGTGTGGCGAGACCTCTATTTTTATTACGACGACGTAATTCTTTAAGTAGGGTTAGTACGAGTCTTGTGCCGGTTGCGCCAACAGGGTGGCCTAATGCAATCGCGCCCCCATTCACATTTAAAAGTGTTTTATCAATGCTCCCTAATGCCTTATCTTGACCTAAGAACTTTTGAGCAAAAAGAGTCGATGAAAAGGCACTCTCATTGGCTAAAACTTGGGCTGCAAAGGCTTCGTTTAATTCGATCAAATCAAAGTCTTGCATTTTAAGACCACTTTTTTTGAGTAGTTTTGCTGTGGCATAAACGGGGCCAAGTCCCATATGATCAGGTGCTAACCCTGCATAGCTATAGTCGCTTAAATAACCGAGTGGCTGATAGCCCAATTCGCGCGCTTTGTCTTCGAGCATGATAAGTAAAGCGCCGGCACCATCACTGATGGGACATGCATTGGCGACGGTGATCGTGCCATTTAACTTATTAAAGAAGGGTTTTAACTTTGCGAGCTTCTCTAAACTTTGATCTTCGCGGATCGAGTTATCATGGTGTTGCACTTTAGGGTAATGAGGCGCTAAAAATATCGAGAGGATCTCTTCGCTTAAGATCCCTTTTTGTTGCGCGCGATCAGCGTTTAAGTGTGATTGTAAGGCAAAGGCATCTTGTTGCTCTCGGCTGATAGAAAATTCACTGGCTAATATCTCGGCAGTTTGTCCCATGTTTAAGCCACAAGTAGGATCTGTTAAGCCTTCAACAATTGCAATAACAGGTTTTAAGTCCTGAGGGCGAAAAGAGCACAGTAAGCGTAATTTATCTGTGACAGTGCGCGCTTTGATTAACTCACTTAATAAATAGGTCATTTTTTTACTAAATTTAAACGGGTAATTACTCATGCTTTCGGTGCCACCCACAATGAGAACCTCACCTTGACCTGCCAATAACTTTTCATAGCCACTGCTGATGCTTTGTAGGCCTGATGCACAGTTGCGATGTACGGTATAAGCACTTAAATCCTCAGGTAGGCCCGCTTTTAAAGCAATCACCCGTGCAATATTGCATGCATTAGACGGCTGACCCACATTACCCATAATCAGTTCATCGATTAAGTGCGGCGGTATCTCGGTTTTAGCTATTAATTCTTTAACGACCATCGCGCCTAAGTCATCAGCCTGAAGTCCTGACATGACGCTTCCAGCTTTACAAAAAGGGGTTCTTATCCCCTCTACGATCGCGAGTCTTTGTTTCATACATATCTCCAAATAAGGGCGAGCACATTATGTCTGGCATAAAAATCTGTTTATGAATAAAAGGTGTCAATAACGGTCGAAAATTTCGTTTCGATAATATGGCGTCTTAATTTCATGGTTGGCGTAAGCTCTCCACTTTCAATGGTGATAGGCTGCTTTATAAATTCAAATTTGTGTATTTGCTCCCATGTACTTAACTGTGCATTAATGGCATCTACCTGTGCCAATATCTCTTTTTTGACGCCATCGGAGTTTAGAAATTCATCATCGCTCATCTTGCTGCAACCTCGTAGCTCACGTAGCGCGTCTAAATTCTCATAATCGGGAAAAAGTAAACAACTGACAAAAGGTTTGTTTTCACCGATGATCGCTGCCATATCAATGAGTGGCGATTTACATAAGGATTGCTCTATGGGAACAGGGCTGACATATTTGCCATTAGATGTTTTAAAAATTTCTTTTTTGCGCCCAGTAATTGTTAAGTATCCATCACTGTCGACAGAGCCAAGATCTCCCGTATGTAAGTAACCCTCACTATCAATCGCTTCTTTGGTGGCTTTTTCATTATTATGGTAACCGATCATAATATTAGGGCCTTTCGCTAATATTTCATGATCGTCTGCGATTTTAATGTCTACATCTGGCCATATTTTACCGACACTGCGATAACGAACGTGCCCAGGGTAGTTAACGGCGAGTACCGGGCTACTTTCTGTTAAGCCATAGCCTTGATAAATATTAAAACCGATGTTCCTATAGAAGTTCTCCATGCTCGTACTCAGTGCAGAGCCTCCTACAATCAACACTCGTAAATTACCCCCTAGGGCGTCGCGTAACTTACTGTAAACTAATTTGTCATAAACCCATTCTTGCGCAGTATTAGGGGCGGGGACTTTAGATATTGCACGCGTGAAGGCAAGCTTAACCAGTTTTTTCTTTAGGCCAGTTTGCTCATTAATGCGCGCATGCATCTTGGCGTATACTTTTTCTAACAGGCGCGGCACCATCGTTATCACGGTTGGTTTGATTTCACGTAATATATCGCCCACTTTTTTAATGTCGTCTGCAAAGTAAATCGGGCTACCCGTTGAAAAGTAATAGTAGATCACCATGCGCTCAAAAACATGTGCTAAGGGTAAGCAACTTAATATTTTATCTTTTTGTGGATCGAGCGGAAAACGTAAACCGGTACTGTTAATTTGTGAAATTAAATTTTTATGGCTGATCTCAACCCCTTTTGGAACACCCGTTGAGCCACTTGTGTAAATAATGGTGGCAATATCCTCTTCTTTAACTGCATCACGCATTTGCGCAAAAAGTTGTGGCTGCTCGTTGGAGAGCTTATCACCAAGAGCGAGTAAGTCGGGATAGGAAATACTGTTCTTATTGGGCTCTGCATCATCAAAACAGATCACTTTTTTAAGTGACTCTAAATTACTTAGTATGCATGGATTTAAGCTTTGACGGGTATTGAGGAACAGGTAGTTAATATCACTGTTGTTTTTTTGGTATTCAAAGTTTTTCGAGGATACATTGGCAAAAATAGGCACTGAATAGGCTTTATTGATCATAATGGCTAAATCAAACATTAACCAATGTGGAGAGGGATCCGCAATAATGGCAACGCCATCATGGGCTTTAACGCCGATACTACGTAAACCTAAAGCAATACGGCGCACCGTTTCGACAAAATTTTCTGTCGAAATATGTTGCCATTTGTCATGGTGCTTAAAATTCAGTGCAGATGCACTCTGATAAGAATGACTAACGTGTTGCAACATGTGTACAAGGGTTTTGTAATTTTGCATATAAGCTCCTTATTTGTCACCTAATGAAGCCGTTAGGTAGGGAGATATCATGTTGAAAGTAAAAGTATGTTTATGAATATAGTTCAGTTATGATATTTAACCTTAATTTGATCCTGTTTTTATCTTTATGAGCGCACCTGCGGATCCCCCTTATATGAGTCTTTCTTTACCATCATCCAAGCAACTTTCCGGTTTGCTTCTTTCTCGTCAACAATTAGAGACAGGCTTTGGCGTTGATCTCGTTTTTTGGTTTTCAACAACACAAGGCCCTTGTCGTGCGGTGATCAAAGGACAGCGTTATGTTTTTTTAGTGTTACAAAGTGACTGGCCTAAAATAGAGGCCGCTTGTGATGAGAGTGAGCTAAATATTGATGAAGTGCGCCCCTTGGCTTTACAATCTTTTAGTGGTGAAAAGGTAACTGCGCTATATAGTTTAACGGGGCGTCAATCACGCGTCTTACAAAAGCATATTAGGCAATTAGGTTGTCGTATTTTTGAAGCGGATATTTCTATCAGTGATCGCTATCTGATGGAACGCTTTATTTATGGAAGCGCTCAAATTAGCGGTGAGTTTACTTGGATGGGGCGCTATTGGTCTTGTCAACATGCGACGCTATCTCCCTCGAAGGTTGTACCCTCCCTTAAAGTCGTTTCTTTAGACATAGAATGTAGTCCCTCTCAAGAACTGTACAGTGTGGGCTTAACCTTAAATAATAGTGATGCGCAGGGCATTTTTACATCAACACCAACAAGCCAATCATTACTCTTTATGGTAGGGGATGGATCGCTTAAAAGTGAGATGAACATTCATTGGTGTGAAAATGAATGGGTTTTATTAAATGCCTTACAAACTTGGTTCGTTGATTTTGATCCCGATATTATTATTGGCTGGTCAGTCGTACAGTTTGATATGCGCCTTTTACTGAGCCGCGCTAAATTATACAACCTGTCGTTAAATATTGGCCGTGATGGATCAATGATGCGTTGGCGGGCACATTCGAATACAAATAGCCAAGGGACATTAACGCTTAACGGCCGCGTTGTATTAGATGGGATTGAACTCTTAAAAAATGCATCACTGCATTTTGACAGTTTTAGCTTACAGTTTGTGAGTGAAAAATTGCTAGGTGAGGGTAAGTTAGATGCGGAGGCGATGGAGTGGGACAAAGGTTTGGTCATACAGCGTCAATTTGAGCAAGATAGATTAGCATTGGCCCGTTATAATTTACAAGATTGCTGGCTGGTGGAGCGTATATTTAGAAAACTGAAATTATTAGAATATAGCATTGAGCGTGCTCAGTTAACGGGCCTTGCTCTCGATAGGCGGGGCGCATCGGTGGCAGCCTTTAGTAATTTGTATTTACCTTTATTACATCGCAGTGGCTATATTGCACCGAACATAGGTGATATCCAAGCACAACACTCCCCAGGAGGCTTTGTGATGGACTCCAAGCCTGGTTTATATGGCTGGGTCCTGTTGCTCGATTTTAAGTCCTTGTATCCTTCTATCATCCGCACCTTTAAAATTGATCCTATGGGCATGATCTGTGGTTTATTAGAAAAACCATCGTTAAGCATAGAAGGCTTTAAAGGCGCGCGCTTTAGTCGCGAGAAACATCATCTCCCTGCCATTTTAGATAAATTAACGCGCGCCCGAGAAGAAGCAAAGAAAGAGGGTAATCAACCTTTTCAACATGCCATTAAAATTATTATGAACAGTATGTATGGGGTGCTTGGATCGGCAGGTTGCCGTTTTCATGATACGCGCTTAGCAAGCTCTATCACCTTACGTGGGCATCAAATAATGAAAGATACTCGTCACTTTATAGAGCAATTAGAAAGTGAGCATTCATTAGAGGTTATCTATGGGGATACAGACTCTACTTTTATTAGTTTAGCGTCTTGTGAAAACTTATTGCAGGCACAGGCGCAGGGTAAAGTATTAGCAAAGAAGATAAATAACTACTGGACCGCGCGTATTGCAGATGAATTTTCGTTGCCAAGTTATTTGGAAATTGAATTTGAAAGTTGTTTTAGTCAGTTTTTTATGCCGACATTACGCGGATCTGATGTGGGATCTAAAAAACGTTATGTGGGTTTAAAGACAGATGAAAGTGGCGAACACCTTTTGTTTAAAGGCCTTGAGAGCGTGCGCTCCGATTGGACGCAAATGGCACAAATTTTCCAAAAACAAATCTATAAACAGTTATTTGCCAAGCAATCGATTGACGCGTTGATCATTAACACCGTATTGCGTTTAAAAAAGGGAGAGTTAGATGCGCAGCTGATTTATCACAAACGCCTGCGCAGGCCTTTGCAAGATTATGTAAAAAATATCCCGCCGCAAGTGAAAGCTGCCTTATTTGCTGATCAAAAAAATGCAGAAAAGGGTCGACCTTTACGTTATCAAAATACCGGCCGTATTGCTTACCTTATCACGGTCAATGGCGCGCAAGCCAAAGAGTATCAATGTGCAGACATTGACTATCAACATTATATTGATAAACAGTTAAAACCCATTGTGGATGCGTTAGCTCCCGTTTTAAATGTTAATTTTGAGCAACTTATCTCCGCACAGGGAACGCTATTTTAGCAATGACAGTACGTTAATTATTGCGCATGACTTATCTTATTATGTTTAACGTCACAGCTGGTGGATAAATGCAGATGTTGAGGAATTTATCTAGAAAAAGCACGTTGTTTTAGAGGTAATAATGCGTGATTGTCTTTGTGCTATTACTTATCTGATTATATTTGAATGAGCAGCTGGTGGATTTAAGTGGAGGTCATTCTCATGAAGTCGCTCAGGACTTCATGAGTTCACTAAATTTTTAAGTGCTTGGGTTTTTAATAGGTTTGTTTCTTTTGCACAACGTATAAGCGTTGTCCGAGTAAGATTGCAGCGACCGTTAAACCTATTGTTATGCCGACCCAAAATCCTTTTGCACCCATCGGCTCCGTCAGCATATCTGTTCTGGCTAATATATAGCCGAGCGGTAAGCCGACAACCCAATAGGCGACAAAAGTACGTGTAAAGATGGCAACCATCTCTTTATAGCCACGTAATGCGCCTGCTGCAACAACTTGCAGTGCATCGACACATTGATACAGTGCAGAGAAAATGATCAAGGTCACGGCGAGATTAATAACCTGTAGATTATCAGTATAAAGGCGCGCAATCTCCTCTCTAAACAGTAACGTTAAGATGGCGCTGACAACAGCCAAAGATAAACCCACACTAAGACCTGCATAACTGGCATTTTTTGCGCCTAAAGTACTGCCATTACCTAAATTAAAGCCAACGCGAATACTTACCGCACTGGCAATGCTCATCGGTAGCATAAACACCATGCTTGAAAAGTTCATGGCAATTTGATGCGAGGCGACAATCAAAGCCCCTAGTGGCGCGACAAGAACGGCTATCCCTGCAAAGATCGTGACTTCAAAAAAGATAGCAATCGCAACGGGTAAACCTAATTTAGAAATGTCACCAATAACCAGCCAATTGGGTTTTTCTATATTCACGAACAATGGGGTATGCTGCAATTTTTTAGCATATAAGACATAAACAAAAAGGGCGAAAAGCATGATCCAATAGACTAAGGTGGTTGCAATACCGCAGCCGACGCCACCTAATGCAGGCATGCCAAACTTGCCGTATACAAAAATCCAGTTAAGAGGAATATTTGCAAGTAATCCGATAAAACTGATGACCATCGCAGGTTTGGTTAATGACAAGCCTTCGACATAATTACGTAAGGCCTGAAATAATAAAAAAGCGGGAATAGCGGGGATCACCGCGTATAAATAGCGTGTTGTGATGCTTTTTAAAGAATCTTCAATTTGCATTTGATCAACAAGCCAACCTGCATTATATAAAATCAGTGCAATAGGCACACAGAGTAATAACGCCACATATAAACCTTGTTGGCCTAAACGGGGTATTTTATCGTATTGTCGTCCGCCATCCGCTTGTGCGATCAAAGGGATCATTGCCATTAATATGCCCACCCCAAATAAGATACAAGGTAGCCAAATACTGGCAGCAATTGACACGGCAGCCATATCATTCGCACTGACGCCACCGGCCATGATGGTATCGACAAAGCCCATTGCAGTTTGTGCAAACTGAGCGATAAAAAGGGGGATACTTAATTTTAATATCTTTTTTACTTCTTGTGAATAAAGCACATTAATCTCCAAAAAATCTGAGCGCTATTGTAAGCACAATTAAAATTGCCTTCAACTGAAAAGTATCTGTAAAATATAAAAAAACGGGGGGGTATCCTCGTATTGTTTAAAATGATTTATAAATGGAATGTTTTTAAAGTGCTTATTATTTTTACCCTAAAAATCATAAAAAGTACAATGGAAAGAGAAAAGCTCATTATATTCAAAGACATCTCTAAATAAAGGCCACTTTTTGTGGTATTGAGTTGTTTTTTGATAAATTTTTCTATTTTAGACTTAGTTTTTAGTACGCCTTCTTGTATATTAGTCCCCATTATTTTTTATTTAAGGGACCGAATTATGAGTCAAGTTTCCGCTACAGACGTATTAAGTGAATCTCATTCACAAGAAAAATTCTTAGCCGATTATAAAGTATCGGATTATTCGATTATTTCGTTAGATCTTGAGTTTGATCTTTTTGTGGAAAAAACGTTTGTTAAAGCCACGAGTAAAGTACGTGCATTAAATGATAGCAATCAACCCTTATTTCTTTTTGGTCAATCTTTAACATTGGTTTCTTTGTGTGTTGATGGTCAAGTACATAGCGATTATAAAAAAGTGGCCGGTGGCATTGAGTTATATAATGTACCGAGTGCTTTCGAACTTGAGATTAAAACCGAGATTTATCCGCTTGAAAATCAAGCATGTGAAGGTTTGTATATTTCAGGAGACGCCTTTTGTACACAATGTGAATCAGAAGGCTTTCGACGTATCACTTATTATTTAGATAGACCCGATGTGCTTGCGACTTTTACGACAAAAATTATTGCGGACAAAAAGGCTTATCCATCGTTACTCTCAAATGGTAACTGTATGGATAAAGGCGACCTTGAGAATGGGCGTCATTTTGTTTGTTGGCAAGATCCCTTCCCAAAACCGGCCTATTTATTTGCCTTAGTGGCGGGTGAATTTGATTGTTTAGAAGATACGTTTACTACAAAAAGTGGCAGAGACGTGAAACTGGCATTATTTGTAGACAAAGGCAATTTAGATAAAACAGAGCATGCCATGCGCTCGTTGAAAAAAGCGATGCAGTGGGATGAAACACGTTTTAATTTAGAATATGATCTTGATATTTACATGATCGTCGCGGTTGATTTCTTCAATATGGGCGCGATGGAGAATAAAGGTTTAAATATTTTCAATTCTAAATATGTATTGGCAAATGCACAAAGTGCGACCGATCAAGATTATTTAGGTATTGAAGCGGTGATTGGCCATGAATATTTCCATAATTGGACGGGAAATCGTATCACTTGTCGAGATTGGTTCCAATTAAGCTTAAAAGAAGGTTTGACTGTTTTTCGCGATCAAGAGTTTAGCTCTGATCTGGGTAGTCGCAGTGCAAACCGTATTGCCAATGTAAAAGTGATGCGTAATCACCAATTTGCAGAGGATGCGGGCCCAATGTCTCATCCTATTCGTCCCACATCCGTCATGGAGATGAACAATTTTTACACCGTGACAGTTTATGATAAAGGATCAGAAGTTATCCGCATGCTGCACACCTTATTAGGTGAAGAGAAATTCCAACAAGGCATGCAACTATATGTGCAACGCCATGACGGACAAGCGGTAACGTGTGATGATTTTGTGGCTGCGATGACCGATGCCAGTAATATTGACTTAACGCTCTTTAAACGTTGGTATAGCCAATCGGGTACACCTTTGGTTAATGTATCGGATTATTTTGATGCGAGTAAGAAATGTTATCAAATTACGTTTAAACAAAAAACATTAGAGACGGCAGATCAAAAGCACAAAGAAGCGTTGCATATCCCCATTGATATAGAATTATTAGACAGTGCGGGTGTTGCTTTTGATTTAGGTTATCAGCAAACACATAAAGTGATCAGTTTGACTCAAAAAGAGCAAACCTTTAGGTTTGACAATATCAGTGAGAAACCAGTGCCTTCTTTGTTTAGAAGTTTCTCTGCACCCGTTAAATATGAGTACGCTTACAGCGATGAGAATTTCTTACATCTCATGCAGTTTGCAAGTGATGATTTTTCTCGCTGGGATGCAGGACAATCACTCTTTAATAAATATTTAGTGGCAAACGTATACGCGTTACAAGCGGGTAAAGAGATGTCTTTACCGCCTTTATTTGTTGACGCCTTTAAGGTGACATTAGTTAATACGCAATTAGATCCCGCCATGATAGCGAATATATTTGAATTTATTAGTGAAGTAGGGGCGTTAGAGCTATTTAAAACAGTTGATATTGACCTATTGCATCAAGCGCGTGAATTTATGCTGCATAGTTTAGCGCACGGTTTACAAAAAGAATTTGTGCACGCTTATGAGCGTTCGCAATTAAATGCGCCGTACAATATTAAAACCGAAGATATTGCGAAGCGTCATTTAGCAAGTACTGCGTTATCTTATATTGCGTTAGCCGATCCTAAACTTGCTAATGTATTAGTGTTAAAGCAAATTGAATCTGCTAATAACATGACCGATCATTTAAGCGCATTAGCGGCTGCTAACAGTGGAAAATTGGCATGTCGTGAAACCGTCATGAATGATTTTGATAATAAATGGTTTAGTAACGGTTTAGTGATGGATAAGTGGTTTGTACTGCAAGCGACTTATCAAGATGCAGGCGTACTTGAAAAAGTAAAATCATTGTTTGAACATCGCAGTTTTGATATGAGTAATCCAAACCGCTTACGCTCACTTGTGGGTGGTTTCGCACAAGGAAATGCGTATTACTTCCATGCGATTGATGGCAGTGGTTATCGTTTCTTAACGGATTTGTTAATACAGTTAAACACCAAAAACCCACAAGTGGCTGCGCGTTTGATTACGCCACTTATTCAGTTCCAGCGTTTAGATGAAAAACGTAAAGAATTGATAAAAGAGCAACTAAATAGACTTTTAAATGTCCAAGACTTAGCGCTCGATTTATTTGAAAAAGTAAGTAAAGCTCTGCAACGTTAAAATGAGAACATTAAGGTTTATAAGCGTTAATGTTTATAAACCTTATTTATATTAAGTTACGTTAATACCTTGATTTACAGTAACGTATTGTATTACAAAGATATTTTAATTAAATGAAATAAAGTGACTAAAAACATTTAATAAAATCAGGTATTAATTTGTGTTGTTGCGTTAATCGCCTATGCTAAATATTGTCGATTAATTCGAAATCTATTCTATTAACCTTTTTGGAACGTTTTTTTATGGAAAAAATTAATATTATCTGTGTTGATGATGATCGTGAAGTATTAGATTCAGTATTACGCGATCTTGATTACTTTAGCGATTTTGTAAATTTAGAAGCTTGTGAGTCTGCATTCGAGTGTTTAGAGTTACTTGAAGAGTTAGATGCAAATCAAGAACATGTGGCCGTTTTGATTTCTGATCATGTAATGCCAGGAAAGTCGGGTGTTGATTTATTGATTGATGTTGAGGAGGATCCACGTTTTATAGGTACTAAAAAATTATTACTCACCGGTCTTGCAACTCAAGCGGATACTATCCGCGCTATTAATAATGCAAGAATCGATTATTTTCTTGAAAAAGTATGGGATCCCGAAGAATTATTACAAACAGTAAAAGAGTTATTAACAACTTATGTTGTTGAAAAGGGTTTAGATTATGAAACCTACGCGGATAAACTTGATGCGCGTACTCTCTCTCGTTTTGCTATCTAGATATTTTTATTTAAAAGAAGGGATTTCTGCATTTCGTTTTATGACTTCTCTTCTGTATAAGATCAACCTCTCTCGCTAGATCTTAAAATAAACACAGGGCCTACGTATTGCTCACTCTCTGTGTTTATTGATTCCCGTGTTACCTCAATATACTCTATCTGGGCCTGCCCGAGGGCAACGTGCTTCATCTTCGTTGTTGACCTGTCGTTAACGTTTTTATCAAATATGTTGATAGAACATCCCTGTCATAGCAAAGCAACTAAATAAGTGATCCGTTTTGCTTGTTGAAATTATCCCTACCTGCGTTGTGAGTTTTGACGTGAGAACAACTATCTCCTGAAACTAACGCATTGATAGTGTTAACTTTTCCTGCGAAATACCTGAAAGCTTAATTAATTCCTCTGCTATAAGATCTTTTTAAAATTTATGCAGATACGCAAAGCCCAATTTGGCGCTCTGATTTTGTATCTGCAGTATCAATAGCATCTATCCTTGTGCCACTACCTGCTTGTTACATAATTCTTGTTTGTAAATATCCACCCAAAATGCTGTCGCACCACAAACGGCGATTGGCATAATAATAAAATTTAAAATAGGTATGGTGGTAAAAAAGCTCACTAGCATGCCAAACGTTAAGTTTTTTCCCCATCGATGACGCAATGCAAGTTTCATCGTTGCAAAAGGGATCTTGTGGTTATCAAAAGGGAAATCTGCATATTGTATGACCATCATCCAGCTTGCAAAAATAAACCAAATAAAAGGTGCGATCACTGGGCCAAAAGCCGGTATAAAGAAAAGCACCGCACAAAAGATTAAGCGCGGTATAAAGTAAGCCCATTTTTGTAACTCGCGTTTAAAAATCCGCGGTAAATCTTGGAATAATTCTTTTAATCCATCATTATTAATTTCTTTACCGGTTAATAGCATTTCTGTTTTCTCTGCTAATAAACCATTAAAGGGTGCTGCGATAAAATTAGCGACACTTGAAAAGATGAAAGAAAAAGAAAACAGAATAGATAAAATCAAGAATGGCCAAATTATATATGAAAGCCAATTTAAAAAATCTGGAAGTTGTGTTAAATAACTATCAATCCATTGCATAATTGCGCTAAAAAGAAACCAAAATGCACTACTGAAAATAAGTAGATTAATAGATAAAGGGATCAAAATAAACAGGCGTAATTTGCGATGGCTTAATAATTTTAGCCCTTTCAATAAATAGCCGACGCCAGACAGCGGTTGTTTAATAATCGAATTAGGTAGCATAAATCTCTCTTTTAAAGGTCAATTAAGGATATTTTAACGTGTTTATCTAAATAGATAACAGTTTTTTAATAAAAACTTGTGAAGTATTGGACGGTGTGGGTATTTCAAGGTAATTTAGCTCTAATTCCCTAATAAAAGAGCAAATCATCATGCAGCACTTTCAATCTATTTTAATTGTTATCGGATTAGTCGCTATTGCCGGCGTTTTAATTCATGGATATTTATTAGGGCGTAAAGAAAAAAGAAGTTTGGCTCAATTTTCAAGAGAGGCTGATTTATTTCATGAAGACAGCGAACTTTTAGATGCTAAGGATGCAGTCGAAAATGAAGATTTGGCCTTTTCCATCCAAGAAAAAGAGAGCGAACAAGTAGCCGAGATCGATTTTTCAGTGGTTTTAAATCCAGAAAAAGTGGAAAGTGTTAAATTTGATACGCTTGCTCTCGACGAGGACGCGCAAATAAAAACAATGCAAACACAATTTTCTGAGCAGGCGGAAGATACTTTGCAAGTTGAAAGCGTCGCCTCGCAACGTGAGGCCGAAGAGAAGCCTCAAGAAGAAACGTATACATCGATTAGTGCTGAAAGTTCAATACAAGATACGCCATCAGAAGAGGACGCTCAGGAAAGCTCTGAGGCATCGCTAATAGAGATTGATAGCCAAAGCGAACATAGCGTCGAAACCAAACCGCTCGAACGCGACAATAAAAGCATCGATGAAAAAGATCTGTTTATTTTTAATGTTGTCGCAAAAGATGATCAACTCTTATACGGTCATGCCTTATTGCAATTCTTTTTAACCTCCGGATTCCGATTTGGTGAAATGTCTCTTTTTCATCGCCATCAACATTCAGATGGAACAGGCCCCGTTCTCTTTAGTATTGCCAACATGATGCTACCCGGCACTTTTGATCCGATAAATATGAAACAATTTGATTGTCCAGGCGTGTCTTTCTTCTTGAGTGCACCAGATCCTGATATTAATGTTAAAGAGGCGTTTGATCTGATGTTGATTGCGGTAGAGCAAATGGCAGAAGAATTTGATTGTTTAGTATTAAATGCGCAACGTGAAAAATTAACCGAAGCTGAATTTAGAAATTATCATGAGCGTTTAGCGCATTACTTGTAAGATTTATATGCTAAAATAGTTTTTTTAAACCTCGTTTACGGGGTTTTTTTTGTTGTTAAAATTGGATCTCGAATGGCAATTGCGTTACAGGTAAAGAAGCTCACTGAGCAATTAGAAGAGTATAATTATCAATATTATGTATTAGATGAACCCAGTATCTCTGATGCACAGTATGATGCTGTTTTTCAACAATTAAAAGCAATAGAAAGCGAACATCCGCATCTTCTTCATGAAAATTCACCAACTCAAAAAGTGGGTGGTCAGGCACTGTCTAAATTTGAGCAAGTAGCCCATGAAATGCCGATGTTAAGCTTAGATAATATGTTTAACGATGAGGCGCTACAAGCGTTTATACAGCGCGCCAGCGATAAAAGCATAAAGGAAGTCGCTTTTTGTATCGAGCCTAAATTAGATGGTTTAGCGGTTAGCATTATCTATGAGCATGGTTTACTGGTGCAGGCCGCGACGCGCGGTGATGGACACACGGGTGAAAATGTGACGGCTAACGTCAAAACAATTTCTAATATCCCACTTCGATTACGTGGTGATAATATCCCCCAACGTCTTGAGGTGCGCGGTGAAGTCTTTATGCCACAATTGGGTTTTGATAAATTAAATGCTCGTTTAGAAGCACTTGGTGAAAAATCCTTTGTTAATCCCCGCAATGCAGCTGCAGGCAGTTTACGCCAATTAGACTCGAAAATAGCAGCAAGTCGTCCCTTGGCATTTTATTGTTATGCGGTGGGGGTGTTTGATGGTGACCTTGAAAACTCACAATACGCGCGTATGCAACAACTCAAAGGTTGGGGCTTGCCTGTTTCAAGTGAAATATCACGTGTACAAGGGCTTGATGCTTGTCTTGCGTATTACCGTAATATCGTGACGCAACGTGAAAGCTTAGGTTATGCCATTGATGGCGTAGTCTATAAAGTAGATGATATTGATTTACAAGATAAATTAGGATTTGTGGCGCGCGCGCCTCGTTGGGCGAGTGCTTATAAGTTTGCAGCCGAAGAGGCCATAACGCGCGTCGAAAATGTAGAGTTTCAAGTTGGGCGCACGGGCGCAATTACCCCCGTTGCTAAATTACGGCCAGTATTTGTTGGTGGGGTGACTGTCTCTAACGCGACCTTGCATAATCAAGATGAAATAGCGCGCTTAGGTATTTTAATTGGTGATGACGTGGTGGTGCGCCGTGCGGGAGATGTGATACCGCAAGTGGCCCGCGTATTATTAGAAAACCGCGACCTTAGCCAGACCCAAGAAATTCATTTTCCAAGCGTTTGCCCGGTATGTTCAAGTGCACTTGAGCGCATTGTTGGCGAGGCGACTATTCGTTGTACGGGCGGTTTGTATTGTGCAGCGCAGCGTAAAGAGGCCATTAAACATTTTGCGTCGCGTAAAGCCTTAGACATTGACGGCTTAGGTAATAAGTTAGTGGCGTTATTGGTCGATCATGATTTAATTAAAGATCCTGCGCAACTTTTTGATTTAACACTGGCGCAAATATCAACATTGCCACGTATGGGCAGTGTATCGGCGAAAAAAGTATTAAACAGTTTACAAGTAAGCAAAAAAACGACGCTATCGCGTTTTCTTTATGCGTTAGGGATCCGCGAAGTCGGAGAAGCGACAGCCAATAATCTGGCGATGCATTATAAAAACTTAAGCGCATTACAAGATGCGGGTATAGAAGCGTTAAAAGAGGTGGCAGATGTAGGCGATATTGTCGCTAAAAATATTTATTATTTTTTCCGTCAGCCGAGTAACCTGCAAGTCGTAAATCGCTTATTAGAGGCAGGTGTACATTGGCCAGATATCCAAGCGGTTGAAAGTACGACGCAAACTTTAGTGGGACAAACGTTTGTTATTACGGGATCATTTGCTAATATCTCTCGCAGTGATATAAAATCGGAATTACAAGCATTAGGTGCAAAAGTCTCGGGCAGTGTTTCTAAGAAAACGAATACATTAATCGCCGGGACTGCAGCGGGCTCTAAACTTGAAAAAGCACAAGCATTAGACATTAATATCATGGATGAACAACAATTATTTACTTTATTAAATAAACAATAACAAATCATTGAAGATTAAAAGGGTTGTTAATTAAGAGCCTTTTAAAAATGTAAATAAGGGATAAAATGAAAAAAATTAAAAATGAATCTCAGTTAATGCAACATGCTCTTAAACTCGGTATCGCGTACGCACGAAATCAGGGGTATACGGGGATAGATACCGCAACTTCTGCAAAAGATAAACAAGAAATTATTTATCGTTTGTTAGTACAAGATAAATTAATCAATGCGTTAAACAAAGAAGATGAAACGACAGCCAACATAAGACATAAGTTAGTCTTATGGATCTCAAAACATTTACCGGCAGACCATTCTCTTTTGAAATAGAAGAAAAACAGATCGTTAAATTCAGCCCGGATAGCCTATAAAAAGGTTTTTCAGGCTGAATTTTGTGTAAAAAGGGGATAAATTTTACAAAATAGCGCCTATCTGGCGTTTTTTGCGCTAAAATTTGTCTTATAAAAGTCAATTACGCTATAATAATGCGTTAATTGAAAATCATTTATACGTTTTTGACGTAGGTAATTAAAATAAATAATACCTTTATCTTTGTTGGCAGAGAAGAAGGAATGGATTCTTATTTTCATTTATGTTTGTCGTTATACAAATGAAATAGGGTATTAAATAGTTATAGATATTAAGGAACACCGATGGTAGTACAGCTTGAAACTAAAACGCTGTTAGAGTTAGCAACAAATTCATTTTCATTGTATGCAGATAAATTATTAGCTTCGAATATCAAAGATATCAATATGACTTACCAAGAAGCAAGTCTAAAAATACAGACATTACAAGCCACGTTTAAATCATTAGGCGTAACGCAGGGTGATAAAGTCGCAATTTGTAGCGAAAATATGCCTAACTGGGGCGTTGTGTACCTTGCTGTGACCACAATGGGGGCTGTTATAGTGCCTATTTTGCCGGATTTTCATAGTAATGAAGTGCATCATATTATTAAGCACTCTGAAGCTAAAGCAATCTTTTTGTCTAAAAAACAACGCGCGAAGTTAAGTGAGGATGATTTTAGTTCGGCGCTAGAATATTCATTTTCGGTTGAAACATTAGACTTTTTTGAAGATACGGATGCATCAGAAAGTTTATTTGTGGTAAAAAACCCTGTTAAGCCATCTTTGATGGAAACCATGAAAAAGGGATTAAAAAAACCAAAAGAAACCGTAGAGAAAGCGTTGGTTATCCACCCTGATGATCTTGCTGCTATCATTTATACCTCGGGAACAACGGGTCAATCTAAAGGTGTGATGCTGAGTCATAATAATTTAACCGCGCAAATACAACAAGCAGCGACATTAGTTGATATTAACGCTGCTGATAAATTTTTATCTATTTTACCGTTAGCACATACGTTTGAATGTTCTGTTGGATTCTTGGTGCCTTTTGCTAATGGCGCCTCAATTTATTATCTAAATAAAATTCCCTCGCCTAAAATTATTTTAGCCGCGATGGCAAAAGTGCAACCGAGTTGCATGCTCAGCGTACCCTTAGTCATCGAAAAGATTTATAAATCGAAAGTACAAGCCAACATTAATAAAAATAAAGTTGTGAAGTATCTTTATGAAAATGTGCCTTTTGTTCGCAAACGATTACATAAAATAGCGGGTAAAAAGTTAATGCAAAGTTTCGGCGGTAAAATGCGATTCTTTGGTATTGGTGGCGCGAAGTTATCGCCGTTTGTAGAGCAATTTTTAATTGAAGCTGAATTTCCTTATGCGATAGGTTACGGTTTAACGGAAACTGCGCCTATCATAGCAGGCGCTATTCCTTATAAAACAAAAGTCGGCAGCACCGGGATAATTGCACCCGGTATTGAGTGTCGTTTTTGTAAAGAAGATGAAAGCCAACTCGATGGTGAACTACATGTTCGGGGTCCGAATGTCATGCTTGGCTATTATAAAGATACCGTACGTACAGCTGAAGTTCTTGATGCCGATGGTTGGTTAAATACCGGCGATCTGGGTTATATGGATGATAACGGTATCTTATATATTAACGGACGTAGCAAAAATGTGATCATCGGTTCAAGTGGTGAGAATATTTATCCTGAATCAGTGGAAGCGGTATTGAATCAAAATCCACTGGTATGTGATTCGTTAGTTTATGAAGAGAATGACAAAATAGTGGCGAAGCTATTTCTTGATTACGATAAATTTGATGAGTTTCATAATATTGAAACAACGAGTGATTCTGCATTACATAAAACAATCCTCACGTTACTTGAAGAGATAAAAATAACTGCAAATAGTCAGTTAGCTAACTATGCCAAAATCAGTAAAGTGATTGAGCAAACTGTGCCTTTTATTAAAACGCCGACTGCAAAAATCAAACGTTACTTACACACACCTTCATAAAAACAAAAAGAGCAATACACCCGCGTGTATTGCTCTTTTTTGTGCGTCTATTTCCCTGCCCCAAGACAAAGCGTTAACTTCTATTGATAGCCCTGATACTTGAGAGGCTAAATCAGCAAGCCAGATTTGGCTTAGCTTCTTGGCATACTATTGAAAATAGTTACGCTATATTGATGTTTTTTTATAACAATACCTAAACAACACCTCAGTAACACCTCAACAACAAAGATAAGTTCAAGTTAACGATCCCTTTAGGCGCTAACTCGAATATCCCTTATGCTTTGCAAGTTTTAAAGTGAGAACAACTATTTCCTGAAAATCACACCTTGCTGTGTTAAGTTTTCGCGTAATACATGGAAGCTTAATTAATGCCATTGCTATTAGAAGGGTATAATGTCTTAAGCAATAGACTTCTTAATACTTTTACCGATATTGGTGAGCATGATCATTTTCTTTTGTGCACTTAATTTGATTAATAACTGCGTCCCGAGCGTCATTAAATAACCGAGTAATGCGCCACCCATTAAAGCGGGAATTATCTGCGCTATATCGGCATTAAGGGCAAAGGTGGTGCAACAACCAATAAAGGCGCCCGGAATAAAAGATAACCTTTTACTGCTTGCCTGTAAGCACATGGCGGCCGTCGCTAAACCGGTAAATAAATAACCGAAGTAAGGGGATGCAAAGTAACTGCTCGCGCTAATAATAAGCCAAGCCCAAAAAACACCCGATAAGTTGGTTTGCCAACTCATTAGTACCCCTTTTAAACCTATTTTTGTTTGTGCAAAATAAGTGCTGCAACCGAGAAAACCAATCCAAGTTACTAAACTTAAAAGATCTGCAACGCCACACCAAACACTCGCAAGGACGCCAGCTGAGGTAGCGATTTGCCAACGATTTTTCATATAAATCCTTTGTATCTATGATTAGCGATGCAGTATAGGTATTTTATCCTTGTTAAAGTGAGATCTAGATCAACCTAAATTCAGTGTAATAAAAACGCTTAAAGGCTATTACATAATCTGTTGTTTTAAGAGCCGTGAGCGAGATAAAACGTAAGGGCATTTAGGATTGCACTTTTATTTAACGTGATTGTGTTATTATCTGCCTTTATTAAAAGACACCAGTAAAGCAGAGGAAAGGATGGCCAATACCGCAGCGGCATTACATATTTTAGTGAAACATAGAGAGCTGGCTGAGGATATTATGCAGCAGTTAAAAAAAGGCGCTAAATTTCAAACGTTAGCAAAAAAATACTCAAGTTGTCCTTCTGCAAAAAAAGGGGGGAGTTTGGGTGAATTTAAAAAAGGCAGTATGGTACCTGCTTTTGATAAAGTTTGTTTTAGTGCGCAGATATTAACGCCTCAAATAGTAAAAACTAAATTTGGCTGGCATGTGATCAAAGTTTTATATCGCTGTTAGCATTTTAACACTGCGCTAAGCGCTTAATGGTAAAGTGTAAAAGAACAAAGCATCAAGATGGAAAATGCGTTAGAATATGGCGCTAAATCGTGCGATGTTAATGTAATAATATTGTATGAAAGAAAGATTAATTAATTTAAACAGGATCAAAAATGTCACGTCAAGTTACTTATATTTTTAAAAAAGAACGTAAAACAATACTATTCACATATGCCGTGTATCACGATATTTACGAAGCGGTAGCGGATGCGGAAGGGATTGATTTAACCGCTTTTTTAGCGCAAGAAAAGCAACTTGAAATGAGTTGTCGTGGGCAGGGGATTGTAAAAAACCATCGTCAAACTGAATTTTTACGCATGGGCTTTAAAGATATAAAATTTGTACGCGAAGAAAAACCTGAAAAACCTGAAAAGTAAACGTCGTATCACTTCTCGATGTGTTTTTCACATCTGCTAAATAAAAGTGTTTTAAATTTGTCTTTAAACACTTTTATGATTTTTATGTAACATTTCAGCTTATAAATAAGCGCTATCGCAAATAAATTAAAAATAAAAGTATCGGTTGATTGTATAGGGTGTGATACCTGTGTATATTGCTGAGGATAAAGTATAACTCTTTGATATTATCGTGTTGTATTAACCTCTTACTGAGGGTAATAAAAACAATGCATTTATCTCTGCTTTATTTAATCTAAGCCACACACTCTCCGAAAAGAGCTTCTAACGGAAGATAAGTGCTTAGCTCTGTGCTTTTATACTTAATTTGGGCCTAGATGCGATGACAAAACAGCATAAGAACGCCACGACAACCCCTGAAGTGCGCGCCTTTATACATCATTCTGACTTAGCGACTGCGGTGCTCGCTCGCTTATTAAAAGTATCAGAATCTACGGTGCGAAAATGGCGAAAGCGGGCCAGCACAGAAGATGTTTCTCACCTCCCCAAGCAACTCAATACTAAGTTAAGTTTACCTGAACAGTACGTTATTGTGCATTTGCGCTTGCGTTTAAAGCTTTCTTTAGATGAATTACTCTATGTATGTAAAACATTTATTAATAGCAATACGTCACGTGCGGGCTTGCAACGTTGCTTAAAGCGACATGGTGTCTCGCGTTTAACGGATATGAAAAATTTAAAAGAGCAGCAAGACGACGCCTCTTATACCCCTATCAGTATTGAAGAAAGCACCTCAAGTACGGTGTTCAACTCGGTTGTTTCACCGCAAGCAATGAGCGATGTGTTAAATCAAATGCGTCAACAAATGATGGATGATACGACGTTACCGCTTGCTACATTAACGGCAAAAGATGTCGTACAAGTTTATGTGATCACACTTCCCGATTGTTTAAATACGAGCAAAGATACCAAGATCTCATTTTTAATGGCCCATGATCTACACAGCCATTGGATCTATGTTGACCTCTATTACAACGGTGACGAATACCAAGCTGCCCAGCGTTACATTACCTATGTACTTACTAAAGGGCCATATCAGCTACGCCGTTTATTGGTCAAAAACTATAATGAATTTTTAAGTCGTTTTCGGTTATTAACAGATAAAAATAATAATAAATCGGAAATCGAAAATGCAAACAAATTTTAACTGGAGTAATAATATGTCTACCAAGAAAGACTCAAACATCACGGATGCAGCGCAAGATAAAAAGTTAAACTCGCGCTTACAAGAGTGTCCTATCGCTATTGTCGGTATGGCGTCGGTTTTTGCTGAAACAAAAAATTTGGACCAATTTTGGGACAATATTGTTAATTCAGTCAATGGCATTAAGGATATCCCTGAAGACAGATGGGCGGTTGATGATTATTACTCCAGTGATAAAAGTGCTGAAGATAAAACATACTGTAAACGCGGTGGTTTTTTACCGGGCATTGACTTTGATCCGATGGAGTTTGGTCTTCCGCCTAACATTTTAGAATTAACAGATATTAGTCAATTAATGTCATTAGTCGTGGCACGTGATGTACTTGCAGATGCAGGGATAAGCGATGAGAAAGCGTATGATCGCGATAAAATTGGTATCACACTTGGTGTGGGTGGTGGGCAAAAACAAAGCTCACAGCTAACCGCTCGCTTACAAACCCCTATCTTAGATAAAGTATTAAAAGCGTCGGGTGTTAATGCACCTGATCGTGAGATGATATTGTCTAAATTTAAAAAAGCGTATATTCCTTGGCAAGAAAATTCATTTCCGGGCATGCTCGGCAATGTGATAGCGGGGCGTATTGCGAACCGTTTTGATTTTGGTGGTATGAACTGCGTCGTCGATGCTGCCTGTGCAGGATCGCTAGCAGCGATTAAAATGGCGGTTTCAGAGCTGTTAGAGTATCGCTCTGACATGATGATCTCAGGTGGTGTGTGTTGTGATAACTCACCTTTTATGTACCTTTCTTTTTCGAAAACACCGGCATTTACAGAGGGTGATGATATTCGTCCTTTTGATAAAGACTCATCCGGTATGATGATTGGTGAAGGCGTAGGAATGATCGCTTTAAAACGCTTAGAAGATGCTGAGCGTGATGGCGATAAAATATATTCGGTTATTAAAGGGATTGGTAGTTCATCTGATGGACGTTTCAAATCTATTTACGCACCACGTCCTTCTGGACAAGTTAAAGCGTTACAACGCGCTTATAATGATGCGGGCGCTGATGCGATGACTTGTGGGCTTATTGAAGCGCATGGAACGGGCACTAAAGCCGGTGATTCTGCGGAATTTTCTGCGTTAAAAATGATGTTTAGTCAGTCTGATGGCGGATCTCAACACATTGCATTGGGCACGATCAAATCACAAATTGGCCATACTAAGGCAGCCGCGGGTACAGCGGGTATTATTAAAGCGTCATTGGCATTGCATCATAAAGTGTTACCCGCAACCATCAATGTAGATTTACCAAATCCTAATTTAGAGATTGAAAAGTCAGCTTTTTACATTAATAACGAAACGCGTCCTTGGATGCCACGTGCGGACGGTATTAAACGCCTTGCCGGGGTAAGTTCGTTTGGTTTTGGGGGCACAAACTTCCATTTCGTATTAGAAGAATATAAGGCGCATCACGATCGTAAATATCGTCTAAATCATGTGCCTCAATCTATTTTGATCAGTGCAACGGATAAAAACGCATTACTTGTGTCGCTTAGTGCTTATGTGCAAGCATTAAATGTAGAGAGTGATTTACAAGCCTATGCGTTTAATGTGTTATTAACTGAAAACCCCGTAAAAGCCGTGCCAAAAAACGAGGCGCGTTGCGGGTTTGTCGCCAAAGATGCAACGCAAGCGCTGGCTGCGTTAAATCTTATTATTATTGAGCTTAAAAAGGCAGATGTCTTAGAGTTTCGTAAAGAAAGTGGGCTTTATTACCGTCATTGTGGACTGGATGTACAAGGCAATGTCGTGGCGCTATTTTCGGGCCAGGGCTCACAATACATTAATATGGGACGTGATTTAACTTGTAACTTCCCCTCTATGTTAGCCTCTAGCGCAAAAATGGATACCTCATTTACCGATGCAGGTGTAGCGCAATTATCGAAAACATTATTTCCTATTCCTGTATTTTCGGCGCAGGCGCGCCAAGTACAAGAAGAAACGTTACGTTTAACACAAAATGCACAGCCTGCTATTGGCACCTTTAGCATGGGCTTGTTTAATATTTTAAAGCAAGCGGGACTAAAAATAGATTTCGCTGCGGGCCATAGTTTTGGTGAATTAACGGCGCTTTGGGCTGCCGGCGTCATTGAAGATGATGATTACATGTTGCTTGCCCGTAGTCGTGGTGCTGCCATGGCAACGCCGGATGATGAAGATTTTGATGCCGGTACGATGCTTGCTGTCATGGGCGACGCTGCTAAAGTCGCGCAGAGTATTGAAAGCATAAAAGGCGTGTCGATTGCTAATTATAATTCAAAACAACAAGTGGTTATTGCTGGCGCAACGGCGGACATAGCGCTTGCGTTTACGCAGTTACAAAGCGAAGGCTATAAAGTTGTAAAATTACCAGTATCTGCTGCATTTCATACTGATTTAGTAAAACATGCGCAAAAACCATTTGCTAAAGTCATTGATAGCGTGAAGTTTCATGCGCCTAATATCCCTGTGTTTTCAAATGCAAGTGCCCAAGCACATCCTACAAAAGGGGCTGAAATTAAGCGCGCCTTAAAAAAACATATTTTAGAAAGTGTGCATTTTAAAGAAGAGATAGAGAATCTATATGCAGCAGGTGGGCGTATCTTTATTGAATTTGGTCCTAAGAATGTATTAAGCCGTTTAGTCGCTAATATTTTAGAAGACCAAAACGACGTGCAATGCATTGCATTAAACAGTAACCCTAAAAAATCATCGGATATACAGTTGCGCCTCGCAGCGGTTGAGCTTGCAGTATTAGGCTTAGAGCTAAATGATATTGACCCATATAGCGCGGTTTCTCGTCCGCTTATTGCGCCGAAAAAATCACCGTTAATGATGAAATTAACCGGTGCGTCTTATGTGTCACCTAAAACTAAAAAAGCATTTTCTGATGCACTTAACGATGATTGGACGCTTTCTTCGATGCAGCCTCAAATCATTGAAAAAGAAGTGATCAAAGAAGTGATCATTGAAAAGATCGTGGAAGTTGAAAAAATAGTTTATGTTGAGCGTGGAGAATTACCAGCAGGGCAACTTGCGCCATGTTCAGCTGATATAGGCTCTGCTATCGAGCGTAGCGTACAACAATTTGTTGCGCATCAAACGCAGTTGCTCAATGTGCACGAAGCTTATATGCAAGGTCCGAAAGATTACGCTAAAACCTTCCAAAATGTACTGGCCAGTCAAGCCGGTCAGTCGGAGTTGCCTGAAAGCTTAGATAAAACATTGGGTTTATATCACCAGTTTCAGCTAGAAACGCTTCGCGTACATGAAAGCTACTTAAATAATCAAACGGCTAACATGAGTCAGATGCTAAGCCGCGCCTGCGAAACCCCTCGCGTGATGCCAAGCAGTGCTTCGAGCGCGCCTTTAGCTGCGAAACTTGTTGAGCCACACATTGCATCGACGGTAGTGATGCAAGAGAAAATGCCAGTTCCTGTTACGCCAGTGGCAATGCCAAGTGTTGTAGCGCCTGCGCCAGTACAAGCACCTATTCAAACGCCGATTCAAGCACCTATTATTGAAAATAGCATTAATATTTCAACTATTGAGCAAGTGATGCTTAGTGTTGTGGCTGATAAAACCGGTTATCCGGTTGAGATGCTAGAGATGCACATGGACATGGAAGCAGACTTAGGGATTGACTCTATTAAACGCGTTGAAATACTCGGCGCAGTGCAAGATGAAATCACTAATTTACCTGAGCTTGACGCAATGGCGTTAGCAGAGCTTCGCACCTTAGGCGAGATTGTGAGTTACATGCAAGCACAAGCACCGAGTGCTGAAATGCCAGCATCAGCGAATACAGCAACGATCGCGCCAGTGGTATCTGCAAGCTTTGATCTTAAGAGCATCGAGCAAGTGATGCTCAGCGTAGTAGCTGATAAAACCGGTTATCCGGTTGAGATGCTAGAGATGCACATGGATATGGAAGCAGACTTAGGGATTGATTCAATTAAACGCGTTGAAATATTAGGCGCAGTGCAAGATGAAATCACTAACTTACCGGAGCTTGACGCAATGGCGTTAGCAGAGCTTCGCACCTTAGGCGAAATTGTAAGTTACATGCAAGCACAAGCGCCGAGTGTTGAAATGCCAGCATCTACATCTACATCTACACCAGCAGCAACGCCAGTGGCAACTGCAAGCGTTGATCTTAAAAGCTTTGATCTTAAGAGCATCGAGCAAGTGATGCTCAGCGTAGTCGCTGATAAAACTGGTTATCCGGTTGAGATGCTAGAGATGCACATGGATATGGAAGCAGACTTAGGGATTGATTCCATTAAACGCGTTGAAATACTGGGCGCAGTGCAAGATGAAATCACTAACTTACCGGAGCTTGACGCAATGGCGTTAGCAGAGCTTCGCACCTTAGGCGAGATTGTGAGTTACATGCAAGCACAAGCGCCGAGTACTGAAAATGCCGAAATGCCAGCATCTACATCTACACCAGCAGCAACGCCAGTGGTAACTGCAAGCGTTGATCTTAAAAGCTTTGATCTTAAAAGTATCGAGCAAGTGATGCTCAGCGTAGTAGCAGATAAAACCGGTTATCCGGTTGAGATGCTAGAGATGCACATGGACATGGAAGCAGACTTAGGGATTGATTCGATTAAACGCGTTGAAATACTGGGCGCAGTGCAAGATGAAATCACTAACTTACCGGAGCTTGACGCAATGGCGTTAGCAGAGCTTCGCACCTTAGGCGAGATTGTGAGTTACATGCAAGCACAAGCGCCGAGCGCAAGTGCTGAAAATACCGAAATGTCAGCATCTACATCTACACCAGCAGTAACGGTAAGCTTTGATCTTAAAAGCATCGAAAAAGTGATGCTCAGCGTAGTAGCTGATAAAACCGGTTATCCGGTTGAGATGCTAGAGATGCACATGGACATGGAAGCAGACTTAGGGATTGATTCGATTAAACGCGTTGAAATACTGGGCGCAGTGCAAGATGAAATCACTAACTTACCGGAGCTTGACGCAATGGCGTTAGCAGAGCTTCGCACCTTGGGTGAAATTGTAAGTTATATGCAAGCACAAGCGCCGAGTACTGAAAATGCCGAAATGTCAGCATCTACATCTACCCCCGCCGCAACTGCAAGCTTTGATCTTAAGAGCATTGAGAAAGTGATGCTTAGCGTAGTAGCTGATAAAACAGGTTATCCCGCTGAGATGCTAGAGATGCACATGGATATGGAAGCAGACTTAGGGATTGATTCCATTAAACGCGTTGAAATACTGGGCGCAGTGCAAGATGAAATCACTCATTTACCGGAGCTTGACGCAATGGCGTTAGCAGAGCTTCGCACCTTGGGTGAGATTGTAAATTATATGCAAGAGGTTGCCGCGCCGACAGACGTGCTAGCAATAGAAAAAACATTACCACTAACGACGCCGGTTGCAATAGCGCCAAAAAAGTTTGATATCGATTTTGTGCCCGCACCAAGTCGAATAGTCAGTCTGAAATACATAGATGATGCATTTAATGAGGCAACCTCAGTAGACGGTCAGCATTTATTATTAGTGGATGATGGAGAGCCAAATACGTCATTATTAGCGGATAAATTAGCGCAACAAGGTTGGAGTATTACATTATTACAAGCAGCTTGGGTTGAAGCGGATGCTACGCGAAAATTTGCAGAAAACATTAATATTGTCACCCTAAGCGCATTATCGGAGCCAGAGCTACAGAGCATTTTAAGCGTGCAAAAGTGCTGGCATAGTATTGTTTACTTACATCCGAAAATGAGCGTGCCTAGCATTACTTACCCTGAGCGTAGTAAACAAGGCTTACAACTTGCCTTTTTATTGGCCAAATTAAGTGGCTTAGGAAAAAACGCAGAGAGTAATGATGTCCGTTCATCGTTTTTGGTGTTAACGCGCCAAGGTGGACGATTCATGCTCAAAGATGTGCCCGTTGATGCAGATATGGTGCAAGGCGGACTTTGCGCACTCGTGAAGACATTACATTTAGAATGGCCACATGTTTTTTGCCGCGCCATTGATGTCGCGTCTGATTGGACGCCTGAAAAAGTCGCAAATTGTCTTTTTAATGAATTTAATGATAAATCGGTCATGCCTGTTGAAGTAGGTTTTGATGAAAAAGGGCGTTTAACGCCAAGCTCAGAGCTAACCGACAGTTACGCATTAACATCGGGAACGCATCTTAATAAAGACGCTTTGTTTTTGGTGAGCGGTGGCGCGAAAGGGGTGACGGCGCAATGCGCTATCCGCCTTGCTGCGCAGTACCAATGTAAATTTATATTATTAGGGCGATCTGAATATGATGCAAATGAGCCACTTTGGGCGCAGGGTATTAACGACCCGGTTGCTTTGAAAAAAGCGGGTATGCAAATTTTGATTGAACGTGGCGTAAAAGCGACGCCAATGGCGTTAAATAAATTGATCAAACCACTATTGTCATCACGTGAAATTTCAGAAACATTACAGGCCATACAAGCTTTAGGCTCGTTAGTGGAATATGTGAGTGCGGACGTCACCGATAGCGACGCTGTTGAAAATGCGGTGCTGCCTATCACCCAGTTATGGGGAGATATTAGCGGTATTATTCATGGTGCTGGCGTATTGGCGGATAAACTGATTGAACAAAAGACATTAAAAGATTTTGAGTCGGTGTATTCAACTAAAATACAAGGCTTAGGATCTTTACTTAATTGTTGTGATCTTGCGAAGATCAAGCATCTGGTCTTGTTTTCATCGGCTGCCGGTTTTTACGGTAATCCGGGCCAATCAGATTATGCCATTGCCAATGACATTTTAAATAAAACGGCTTATCGCTTTAAAAGTTTATACCCTAAAGCGCAAGTGTTAAGTTTTAACTGGGGCCCTTGGGATGGAGGCATGGTGACACCTGCTCTAAAAGAAATGTTTAAAAAACGCGGTGTGTATATTATTCCGGTTGCCTCTGGCGCGCAGTTATTAGTGAATGAGCTGGCCTGTATTGAAAAT
This sequence comes from Psychromonas sp. CNPT3, assembly GCF_000153405.2. Lineage (NCBI taxonomy): Bacteria > Pseudomonadati > Pseudomonadota > Gammaproteobacteria > Alteromonadales > Psychromonadaceae > Psychromonas > Psychromonas sp. CNPT3. The sequence continues at coordinate 1,597,976 of NC_020802.1, read as the reverse complement.
AGAAGTCCACAAATATTAGTGGGCAATGATATGGCAGGCGCACCAAAGAGCGACAACGCTGTAAAAAAGCCACAAGTTAGTCACCTAGTTAAACCTATTAGTGTGGCTAACAATCCTTTTTTACAGGATCATAAAATCGCACAAAATGCCGTATTACCTACGGTTTGTGCTATTGCTTGGATGCAAGAGGCGGTCTTAAGTATGCATGCGGACTATCAGTATGCAGGGCTGCAAGATTATAAACTCTTTAAAGGCATCATTTTTGATGGGTCGCAAAAAGAGCAGTATGGCATTGAGTGTAAAACGCTTAAAGCCGAGCAAGATGAGCTGCTTGTCAGCGTGCGCATCAGCTCTAAAAATGAGGCGGGACTATCCGTTGCTCATTATGGCGCCACACTGCACTTAACGAAAAACAAAAAAGAACAACCTGTTTACAGCCAAGATTTACCGGCACTAACGGCGCAAACACATACCTTATACGATGATGGCACCTTATTTCATGGGCCAAGTTTACAAGGTATTAAAGGCGTATTAGCGTGTGATGAAAAAGGCTTGTTACTCAGTTGCTTGGTAGCGTCATCGGTGCGTCAAGTACAAGGTGATTTTGATGTTGAAAAATCTAACATTTTTGCCAATGATTTGGTTTATCAAGCTTTATTGGTTTGGGTGCGTAAAGAGCTAGGTTTAGGCTCTCTGCCAACCGCAACGCAGCATTGGCAAGTTTATGCGCCAGCGCCGTTGGATACGCCTTTTTACTTATTACTGAGCGTGCAAGAGAATAAGCGTAATAAAAAAATCAGTGCAGATGTGCTCTTAATGGATGCGCAAAAGCAGGTATTTGCATCTTTAAAAGGGGTGCAAGTGACGGCCAATAAAAGCCTTAATGATTTGTTTAAAAAGGTAGCACCTTAGTGACTGCGCAGGTGATCCATTTACCCTTATCCGTGGTTGGCTTTGCCAGCACGTTTACGGGGGCTCCGGGCATTGATAATGTTGCAACCGCGCTTTATGTCGGGACGCGTTTAACGCTGCCTGAGGGCGATATGCCCGTTACGGATGCAGCGCCTGCTGTTTTGGATTTGATAGATGAAGTGCTGCGCGCCAACGCATTAGTAAGCGATCAAGTCGTGGTGCTACTGATTGGCACATTTAGTGAGCCTCTGTCTACTTTGATAAAGCAGCAACATGTGCAAACTGAGTCTACGCGCACGCTTACCGAGGCGTTAATACGCGCATCGGCTATTACAAAAAAAGGCGCGCTTAATACGCGTCGCGTTTTGATCATTGCTATGTCAGATATTGATGAGGCGCTCGATGCACCTGCCAATATCAGTTTTTCGCGTGATTTTAGCCATTATAGTAAACGCCAAGGCGCCGCTTGCGTCTTATTAATGAATACACAAGTAGCCCTTGAGTCTGCCTGCACCTGTTATGCAACGCTTGATAATATGGCATGGGGATCGCGTGATAATATCGAAAATATTATTACAACGTCGCTGCGCCATAATGATTTAAACAGTCGGGATATTTGTACGCTGGAAGTCTCTGCCTGTTCGCAGACAAGTTTAAGAGACGCCGAGCAACAAGGTATTTTGCAGGCATATCAGCACACCGAAAAAATGCACACGGCAATCAGTTGTCAAAAGAGTGTGTTAGGTGACAATGCTGATTTATCGCAACTGATGGCATTAATGCATAGCGCACTGGCTTTATATCAACGCTATCGTCCGGCTATCGTTAATTGGGACGGGCCAATCGATAACGCGTTAGCTGCTTGGCAAGACTCTCCTTTTTATTTTTTGGCAAAAGCTGCCCCCGTCTTTAGTAACGAGGCTGATAAAGTGCGCCATAATGCGCTGAGTTTATTAGATGAGACGCAGTATACGCATTTAATAATGAGCGCCCATGAAGATGGCTTAGTGCATCAAAATGGTTTTAATAGTCACTTACCTAATCGCTTATTTATTATCAGTGCAGACAATGTTGATGCATTAATAGATAAATTAAAGACACTTGATACATCGAGTGCACTCAATCAGCTAGCCTCTTTTAACGCCCTGGCGGGTGAGTTATATAGTCGCTATCAACTGCAAAAACAGCGTTATACCTTAGTGTTAATTGCCGATTCAATGGCGCAATTGAGCGCAGAAAAAGCATTAGCATTACGTGGTATTGGCCAAGCATTTATCAATAAAACGCCGTGGAAAACCCCTAAGGGCAGTTATTTTTCAAGCACCCCGGATGAAAATGCAAATGTCGCTTTTTTATACCCCGGTATTGGTGCGACCTATATTGGTTTTGGCACCTTGTTACTGCAAATGTTTCCGGAGATTTACCCTAACGTTTTAGCGCTTTCAAGCAATATTAGTGAAGCGCTTAAAGACCGGTTATTAAATCCACGCAGTATCTGCGCGCTTAGCGTTGCAGAGCTAAATAAATTAGATTTAGATTTACGCAATGAATTGGCAAACATTGCCGAAGCAGGTGTGGGCTATGCGTGCGTTTTGACCGCTATTTTTGAGCAAGTTTTACAGGTAAAAGCGACCCATGCTTGTGGTTACAGTATGGGTGAGGTGAGTATGTTTGCAGCCCTTGGTTGCTGGCAACGCCCTGGCGATATGAGTGCACGTTTAGCGCATTCAGACACCTTTAATCATCAATTATCTAATGAATTACGTAGCGTACGTAAGCTCTGGAAACTCAGTGATAGTATTGATGAAAAGGCGGCGCCAATTTGGGAAACGTATGCCATTAAAGGTAACCATGCACAAGTAAGCGCAGCCATTAACGCCTCTGATCGCGTCTATATTACCATTATTAATACGCCTTCGAGCCTGTTGATAGCCGGTTTTCCTGAGCATTGTTTGGCGCTATGCAAACGCTTAGGGGTGCGCGCGATAGCGCTTAATATGACAAACGCAATTCACTGCGCACCGGCAACTTTACAATATGATGAGATGCTGGCGTTATATTCGATGCCCGTGAATGCGCGCATTAGCACGAAGATGTTATCTAGTTCGTGTTATTTACCTATCCCTCAGCACCAAAAAGCAATTTCCATTAGCATCGCTAAGGGTTTATGCTCGCCAGTGGATTTTCCTCGATTAATTAATACGTTAGCGAAAAAAGACGTCAATGTTTATATTGAGATGGGGGCGGGCCGTTCGCTGTCAGGTTGGACCGATAAAATATTAAAAGAGCAAACACAAAGTGCACATATCAGTGTGCCAGTAAACGTAAAAGGCACCGATCAGCATCTGACTTTGCTGCGCGCGGTGGCAAAATTATTAAGTTTTGGTGTCACCCTGAACATTGATCGCTTTTTTAGTGGGTCATTAATTAAATAGTAAATGTTAAATAATAAATGTTAAATAATAAATGTTAAATAATAAATAATAAAAAAAAATGTGCTTCGATGTCGACCACACAGGTGAGAGACACAAGCCTATTTGCTGTTACAAAAGAGAGAATTTATGGAAAACATAGCCATTGTAGGTATTGCAAATCTTTTCCCAGGATCCAGTCAGCCGGATGCGTTTTGGGAGCAGTTATTAAACAAGCAAGATCTACGCAGTAAGATCACTGAGCAAGAGATGGGCGTTGATCCCTTAGAATATTTGGGTAAAAAAGGTGACGTCGATAAATTTTATTGTATGTACGGTGGTTATATTCGTAACTTTAACTTTGATGTTTCCTCCTTTGTGGATCATGGTTTTGATGCTGATTACTTAATGGGACTCGATGAACTCAATAAATGGGGCTTATATGTTACCGAGCAGGCCTTAAAAAATGCGGGCTATTGGGGCAGTGCGAGTTTGCAACAATGTGGACTGATCTTGGGTAATTTATCGTTTCCTACGCGGTCGTCCAATCATCTGTTTTTACCTTTTTATCATCACGTCGTAGAGCAAGCACTGCAAAGCATTACGCACCGTGACTTTAAATTGAAAAACTTCACGGCGCCGAGAAAGATTGAAGCAGATAATGCATTGATCGCGGGTTATCCCTCAGCATTATTGGCAAAAGTAGCCGGTTTAGGTGGGGCGCATTTCTCTTTAGATGCCGCTTGTGCATCATCTTGTTATAGCTTGAAGCTTGCATGTGACATGCTGCATACGGGTGAGGCAGATATGATGCTTGCGGGCGCAGTATCCGGGGCTGATCCTATGTTTGTGAACATGGGCTTCTCTATTTTCCAAGCGTTTCCAGATAATAATAAACACGCCCCGTTTGATAGTGCCTCAAAAGGCCTTTTTGCCGGCGAAGGCGCGGGCATGATGGTGTTAAAACGCCACAGTGACGCACTGCGTGATGGCGATACTATTCACGCTATTATTAAAGGTGGCGCCTTATCTAATGATGGCAAAGGGGAGTTTATTTTAAGTCCGAGTAGCAAAGGGCAGGTACTTGCTTATGAGCGCGCTTATGCGGATGCGAATGTGTCACCGAGCGATGTTGGCTATATCGAATGCCATACGACGGGGACGCCAAAAGGCGATAACGTTGAGCTTAATTCAATGGAGGTTTTCTTTTCTAAATATAACACTAAACCTTTATTAGGCTCGGCCAAATCAAACTTAGGACACTTATTGACAGCTGCCGGCATGCCCGGCATGACGAAAGCTATTTATGCGCTCAATAAGGGTAAAATTCCTGCCACGATCAGTTTAAAAAATGCCATTAAAACCAAGCTTGGTTATTTAACACAAGCACAAATCCCAACGGATACCGTGAACTGGGAAAGCAAAAATGGCAAGCCTCTCGTTGCCGGCGTGAGCGTTTTTGGTTTTGGGGGCAGTAATGCACATTTGGTATTAGAGGGCGCAGACGCACCCTTTATTAAACGTTTTAATCAGCCTAAGCCACGTGCATTAATGAGTATTGTGGGCATGGACTGTTTACTTTCGGGTGTTGACTCGATTGTGGCATTTGACGCGTTACTCAAAAGCAATAAAAACACATTTATAGAATTACCACCGAAGCGTTGGAAAGGCATACAAAATGACGCACAAGTGATGCGTACGTTAGGCTTAAAGAAAGCGCCGAAAGGTGGCTATATTGAAAAGTTTGATATCGACTTCTTACGTTTTAAAGTGCCACCTAATGCGCAAGATTGTTTGATACCGCAACAATTAATGATGATGAAAGTGGCTGATAATGCAGCCAAAGATGGGGCGTTAACAGAAGGGAGTAATGTTGCCGTACTCGTGGCAATGGGCATGGAGCTCGATATTCATCAATATCGTGGACGCGTTAATTTAAGTACGCAAATTGAGCAAAGCTTAAAAGAGCAGGGCATTACATTAACGGAGCTGCAACGCGCAGAGCTTATTAATATTGCCAAAGAGAGCATTGCATCGCCAGCGCAGTTAAACCAATATACGAGTTTTATTGGTAACTTAATGGCGTCGCGTATCTCTGCATTGTGGGACTTTTCAGGGCCCGCTTTTACGGTTTCAAGTGAAGAGAACTCTGTTTATCGTTGCTTACAAATTGCGCAAAGCTTATTTGCAACCTCGGATGTTGAAGCGGTGTTGATTGCCAGTGTTGATTTGGCGGGATCATTTGAAAATGTCAGTTTGCGTCAGCGCTATGGCCCAGTCAGTGAAAATGCATCAAGCCATGCTGATCCGCTGCGTAATAAAGAGTGGTTACTCGGTGAAGGTGCGGGCGCCATTGTATTACGTCGTAGTGAGCTCAATGATGCACGTTACGCGCAACTTGACGCAATTAGTTTTGCACCCGGCAGTGATGCCAAAGCCATCAAAAAAGCGAGCGCAAAGGCGTGCCAATTAGCAAGCATCAGCGCCAACGAGATAGATCATGTGGAAGCCTTTGCCAGTGGTTTTGAAGCAGATAATGCTGCGGAGACAGAAGCCTTTACGCAACTTTACCCGCACGTTAAACCCGATTCGGTTAAGCGTCAAATTGGTCATCTTTTTAATGCATCAGGTATGTTTAGCTTAATAAAATCGGCGCTTTTAGTGAATTCAAAACAGGCAAAACAGGTCGCGATTAATGGTTTAGGTCATGATATGAGCTGTGCGCATCTGCTTGTTTCAAATGCAGAGCCTATGCGAAAACTTGCGCATGTTGTCAGTAAAAAAAGCGCATTTTCGTTAGTGAAACCGATTTATCTTGGCGGCGCCGATATTAAACAAACGATTGTTGACGCGCGCTCAATGCGCGTTTTTGAAACTATTAAGCAACAATTACAAAATAAACCCGCGAGCACGCTATCTAACCGTGTTGATATTGACCTATTAAAAGTCACTAAAAAGGCGCCATTAAGCGCATTAACCCTTACTCCACCGGAAGCTACCATGACGTCGCAAGTTAAAACTAAGATCAGTGCTGAAATATATCAACAAGCAGACGCGCAACGTGCTTTTATTGAGGCGCGAAAAGTCGCGGGCGAGCAAATTGCCGCCATGATAAAATTACAAGTGAACGCGTTAAGTGGCGATCATCAAGCTGCCACGATTTCAACTCTCACCGCAGCACCTGAGATTTTGAGTGCTTATCATTATCCGCCATTACAACTTATTGAGCGCTTTAATCAGCCTGAGAAGGTACTTTATGATCAAGCTGCGCTTATTGAGTTTGCAGAAGGTGATATTAGTAAGGTATTTGGATCGGAATATAAAATTATCGACAGTTATGCACGGCGTGTGCGTTTGCCAACCACCGATTATCTTTTAGTGAGTCGGGTAACCAAACTCGACGCACAAATACATGAATATAAAAAATCATCGATGTTTACCGAATATGATATTCCAGTCGATGCTCCCTTTTTAATTGATGGGCAGATCCCTTGGTCTGTTGCCGTGGAGTCGGGACAATGTGATTTGATGTTGATCTCCTACATTGGTATTGATTTTCAAAATAAAAGTGAGCGTATTTATCGTTTACTGGATTGTGAGTTAACCTTTTTAGAAGAGATGTCTTTTGGCGGCGAAACATTACGTTATGAGATCCATATTGACTCGTATGCAAAAAATGGCGAACAATTGCTGTTCTTTTTCCATTACGATTGTTATGTCGGAGACAAAAAAGTACTGATCATGCGCAATGGTTGTGCGGGTTTCTTTACCGATGCTGAGCTTGCAGATGGCAAGGGTGTGGTACATAACGACAAAGATAAACGTGAATTTGCCACAGCGAAAAAATCGACGTTTAATGCGCTGATCCCAAATCAGAATACTTATTATGATCGCGCAAAAATGATGCAATTGGTCAAAGGTAACATCAGTGCCTGTATGGGATCTGAATATGATCAACAGGGACGTAATCCGTCACTGAAATTCTCTTCTGAGAAATTCTTAATGATTGAGCGCATTACTAAGATTGATGCGCATGGCGGGCATTGGGGACTGGGTGTTATTGAAGGTCAAAAAGATATTGATCCGAAGCATTGGTATTTCCCTTGTCACTTTAAAGGCGATCAAGTGATGGCAGGCTCATTGATGTCAGAAGGTTGTGGCCAAGTTGCGATGTTCTTTATGCTTTGGCTTGGCATGCATAAAGACTTAGAGAATGCGCGTTTTCAGCCGATGCGTGGCGAGGCGCAAACAGTGCGTTGTCGTGGTCAGGTTACCCCGCAAGTTAATACATTAACCTATCGCCTTGAAGTCACCGCGATGGGCATGTCACCGCGTCCGTTTATCAAAGCTAATGTTGATATTATATTAGACGGGAAAGTGGTCGTTGATTTTAAAAACCTATGCCTTGAGATGGTTGAGCAAGATGCCAACTCACCTTATCCGCTACAATTACCACAGAGCGCAATGCGCACCAAGAAAGCGTTAGTGAAAGCGCCGGTGGCGATTGATGATCCCTTACTCGCGTTTGATGAGCGAGGCGTGCAACCCTTTAAAAATACAAGTCGTCCTTTAATGCGCGTCGAGTCAGATACGCATGCGCGCCGTGAAAAAGGCGTATTACCGGTGAAACATTTTTCAGCGCCGATGCATAAAGGCCAAAACAGAACGCCAGATACAGTGCCTTTTACGCCTTATCATATGTTTGAATTTGCGACGGGTAATATCTCTCAATGTTTTGGTAAAGATTTTGATGTTTATAAAGGACGCATCCCACCGCGCACGCCTTGTGGCGACCTACAAGTTGTCACGCAGGTTATTGACGTGCAAGGCACGCGATTAGATTTAAAGAAACCGGCCAGTTGTGTGGCTGAATATTATGTGCCGGCAGATGCGTGGTATTTTACTAAAAACAATGCGCAAGATTGGATCCCTTATTCACTCTTAATGGAAATAGCATTGCAACCCAATGGCTTTATTTCCGGCTATATGGGCACAACGCTTGTTTATCCTGAAAAAGATCTGTTTTTCCGCAATCTTGATGGCAATGGTGAGTTGCTTATTAACATTGATTTACGCGGTAAAACCATTGTTAATAAATCTGTCTTATTAAGCACCACGATGGCTGGGGGCATGATAGTACAAAGCTTTACCTTTGATCTTTTTGTTGATGAGGTAAAATTCTATCAAGGTAGTGCGGTGTTCGGCTATTTTGGTGCGGACGCACTCGCCAATCAATTAGGTATGGATAAAGGTGAATTACAAACGCCTTGGTTTATTGAGCATAAAAGTGCAGCACAAGATATTGAAGTATTTGATTTAAGTAATAAAGCCTTACCTTTTTATCACCCTGCAGACGATAAAAAACAGTATTGTTTAGCGGGCGGTCAGCTTAACTTCTTAGACACAGTGTCGATTGTTGAAGGCGGAGGCAGTGAGCAACTGGGTTATATTTATGGTGAACGCTGTATTGATGCGGATGATTGGTTCTTCCGTTATCATTTCCATCAAGATCCAGTGATGCCGGGCTCTTTAGGGGTTGAAGCTATCATTGAGTTATTACAAACGTATGCACTTAAAAATGATTTAGGGGCGCAATTTAAAAATCCGCGTTTTAGCACGCCATTAACCAAGGTTTTATGGAAATATCGTGGCCAGATCACGCCACTTAATAAACAAATGAGTGTTGATGTGCATATAACACAAATTATTAAAACAGATAATGAAGTACGTATAGTGGGTAATGCCAATTTATCGAAAGATGGTTTGCGTATTTATAGTGTGCAAGATATTGTGCTGAGCATTATTGAACAAGCATAAAATAAGACAGTGTGAGACATCGCGCTGCAATGTGCGCGCGATGTGTTGGCTCTCAAAAAACAAAGGGAAGATATGGCGGTTTTAAAATTAGCAGTGCAAAATATTGATTGGGCTTGGAAGGTTGATAGCGCGCAGATAAAAACTCAAAGTAGCGAGATCAAAGAGGCGTTAATGTGTTTAGATAAGCCTGTTTATATTGCGCAATCGGGATCTGATTTAGGGGTGTTACAACAAACCTCAATGACCGGCGATGTGCCGGTGCAAGCTTTTGCGCAAGCCTTACTGGCAACCGATCTTGGCGATCCTCAATTTAAAAAGCAGCATAATGTAAAATATGCCTATCACGGTGGTGCCATGGCAAATGGCATTGCATCGGTTGAATTAGTGGTGGCATTAGGTAAAGCGGGGATGCTTTGCTCTTTTGGTGCTGCTGGGCTTATCCCTCAGGTCATTGAAGACTCTATTTTACGCATTCAAGCGCAACTGCCAAACGGGCCTTATGCGGTTAATTTAATTCACGCGCCTGCCGAAGAAGCGCTAGAGCGTGGCGCCGTGCAAACGTTTTTAAAATTGGGCGTTGAAACGGTAGAAGCCTCTGCTTATTTAGGTTTAACCGAGCATATTGTTTGGTACCGCGTGGCAGGCTTAAGCCAAAATGCAGACGGCAGTGTGCACATCAAAAATAAAGTGATCGCGAAAATTTCACGCACCGAAGTAGCGCGTCATTTTATGCAACCTGCACCTCAAAAGTTACTTGATAAATTATTAAGCCAAAATAAAATAACGCCGTTACAAGCTGAACTGGCGTTAAAAGTGCCGATGGCAGATGACATTACGGCAGAAGCCGATTCGGGTGGACACACTGATAATCGTCCTTTTTTAACCTTGTTACCGACGATCATTGCCTTGCGTGATGAAATACAAACACAATATCAATATGCAGACCTTCTACGTGTGGGTGCCGGTGGTGGTATCGGAACCCCAGAAGCGGTGCTTGCCGCCTTTAATATGGGCGCCGCATACATTGTACTTGGCTCGGTAAATCAAGCGTGCGTTGAAGCAGGCGCCTCTGAGCATACCCGTAAATTATTATCTAACGTTGAAATGGCGGACGTGACCATGGCGCCGGCTGCCGATATGTTTGAAATGGGCGTGAAGTTACAAGTGGTTAAACGTGGCTCTATGTTTGCGATGCGCGCCAATAAACTCTATGAGATATATGTTAATTACAATAGCATTGATGAGATCCCTGCGCCGCTGCGTGAGCAAATAGAGAAACAAATATTTAGGCAAAGTTTAGAAAGTGTATGGTCTACCACCCAATCCTTTTTTGCTGAGCGCGACGCGCAAATGCTTGAACGGGCGATGCAACACCCTAAACGTAAAATGGCATTAATTTTCCGTTGGTATTTAGGGCTTTCATCTCGCTGGTCAAATGAAGGTGAAAAAGGCCGTGAAATGGATTATCAAATTTGGGCTGGGCCTAGTCTTGGTGCATTTAATCAATGGGTAAAAGGCACTTATTTAGAAGATTATAAAAAACGCGGTGCGGTCGATGTTGCGATGCATTTACTCAAAGGGGCTGCTTATTTACAGCGCATTAATCAATTAAAAATGCAAAGCGTAGATCTTCCGGTCAATTTACAAAAATATACTGTGAGTTAGATGCTATCGATGCTTTTTTTAGTTAGACTACGCGCCTTGTTTAATTTGCTTGTTTGTTTAAAGTAAACGCGCATGAGAATGTCTGCAAATAAAACAAAGTAGCGGGTCGCTTTTAAGCGTTGATCACGCATTTTATGTTTAGGAAAAATAATGAATATTGAAGAACAAAAGAACAATCCATTACATGGATTAAAAACAGAAGTGTTACTCACAGAATTAGTGGAATACTATGGTTGGACCATTCTCTATACAGCGATGCGTTTTCACTGCTTTAAAGTGAACCCTTCTATTGAAGGTAGTTTAACGTTTTTGAAAAAAACCGAATGGGCGCGTATTAAAATAGAGAATTTTTATTTATCACGTTTTAAACGTATGCCTCGTCCGCTTGATCATGAAATTGATCTACTGCCGCGTGAACGTGGGTTTTCGTTACATATTGTGACCCGCTCTCCAATGGAGCTTACGGTTGAGTCTATTGAACTCTCCCAAGCGAAAGCTGCGTCAGCGCATCAACAGTATAGTGAAGATAAGCGTCAGAAACACCAAGCATCACGCAATGATTACGATCGTCCTAAAGATCGCCGTGCTAATAAACCAAAAGCGTCTCAAGAAGAAGTGCCGTATGATCCGAGTAATCCTTGGAATAAATGATCTGTATCAATCTTGCAATGATGCAGGTAAACTCGCCTCAAAATTAAAATGTGATTGAGCGAGTTTAAAATGAGTAAGAAAATTGAGTTATTAGCACCCGGTGGCGATGTTGATGCAATAAAAGCTGCTATTATTGCCGGTGCTAATGCCATCTATTGTGGCCTAGATATGTTTAATGCACGTGATCGTGCGACTAATATCTCATTTGAAGCGCTGCAAGGGATCATTCGCCTTGCTCATGAATTTGAATGTGAGGTGTTTCTAACCCTTAACGTGGTCATTTTAGAGCACGAAATCAAAGGCGTTGTTAAATTATTAAATAAATTAGTGAATACACGTATTGATGGCATTATTGTGCAAGATTTAGGTGTGTTTAATTTAGTTAAAAAATACTTCCCTAGCCTATTAGTACACGCCTCAACACAATTGACCACGCATAATGAAGGTCAAATATTATTCCTCGCTAAAATTGGCGCAAGCCGTGCAAACTTGTCTCGTGAACTCAATATCGGTGAAATTAAGAGCTTAACGACGCTTGCTCATGATCATCAAGTGTTAACAGAAGTCTTTGTGCATGGCGCGTTATGTATTGCCTTTTCGGGGCAATGTTATTCAAGCTCTGTGAGTGTGGGTAACTCTGGTAACCGAGGCCGTTGCAGTCAAGCGTGCCGCGATGAATATGAGTTAACCGCTGCTGGAAACCGTTTTCCTTTAAATTTAAAAGATAACTCTGCCTATTTTGATTTGCCGGCATTAGTGGATGCGGGAGTTGATTCGCTCAAAATAGAAGGGCGCATTAAAGGCGCGCAATATGTACATACGGTGGTGGATAGCTGGCGTAAACAAGTGAATGAATTTGTCAGTACAGGGCTTTTGATTGAAGACAACAGTTCACTTTATAAAGTGTTTAACCGTGATTTTACCAATTCATTTTTACAGGGTAATTTGACCAAAGACATGTTTATCGATAATCCTCGCGATAATAGTTTTACCCATGCTAACGCTCAAAAAAATGCCATTTCAATTGTGCAAATTCAAGAAGTGCAGGCAGATTTAGTGGAGCAAAAAAATGCTATCAGCGCGGATGTTGCCGCTAAAATAAAGCATTTGAGCATTGCTAAACCAAGCTTAACCATGCATTTTTCAGGGCAATTAAACGCACCATTAAAAGTGAGCATTTGTTTTTCAGGGCAATCTCATCAAATAAGCTCAAGCAGTTTATTAATTAAGGCATCTGACAGCTCAATTGATGCGGGCGCATTAGACAAACGCTTTAAATCGTTCAAACAAGGCGCATATCTACTCGATAATATCGATTGTAGCGCCCTTGATGAAGGTTTAAGTGTGCCCTTTAAAGAGCTGACTGTGATGAAAAAAGAAGTGGCTTTCTTACTCAACGGCCAAGTAAAACTGATTGCGCCAGTAAACTTGCCGGTGCTTGAAAACCATCCAAAAGTATTTAATAAAGCAAAACTTTCAGTGCTGATAAGCTCGGTCGATGATATCTACTTGAGTGAGTTAAGTAGCGTCGATATGTATTTTAAATTGCCCGAAAGCTTTAAGAAAAATGACAATTATTATATCGATGTGTTTTTAAAGCACCCGCATTTGATCCCTTGGTTCCCTGCTGTTTTAATTGGTAAAGATTACCTTGAGGCGGTGCGTTTACTTGACGTTGTCAAGCCTAAACAAATTGTTTCAAATAATACCGGCGTGGCGTTTGCTGCCAATAAGATGGGTATTCAATGGATAGCGGGGCCATTTTTAAACACCACTAACTCTCATGCATTACTGACCTTACAAGAAGAGTTAGATTGCAGTGGCGCGTTTATATCAAATGAGCTTAATAATTTACAACTGCGACATATTAAAAGACCAAAGAATTTTAAATTGCTGTATAGCATTTATCATCCCATTTTAATGATGACCAGTCGCCAGTGTTTCTTTCAACAAACGGTGGGCTGTAAAAAAGCGGCCATTGAAGATGGTTGTATGCTCAAATGTGAAAAAGCCACGACGATCACCAATGTAAAAGGCTTCTCGTTTGCGGTTGATAAACAAAAGGGCGGTTATCCGAGTATTTATAATAATGAGCAGTTTTTAAACCTGCAAGTTATTGATGAATTAGCTTCGTTGTTTGATGAGTTCTTTATTGATTTAACCAATATTGGCATGGGCGACAAAAAGTCTGTTGAGAAAGCGGATTTAATGCGTCTATTTAATGCATTGATAAGTGCAGATAGCGCGACTAAACAAGACGCTAAAAAAGAGCTTGATGAGCGCGTGCTGTGCACGACAGATGCGCAATACGTACAGGGTCTTTAATAAAAAGGGCGTCTCGCCCGCTATTTAGAGATTAGATATTTAGGTATTAGGTATTATATATTTAGAGATTAGGTAGTGAAGTATTAGATCGTGAGAAGAAAAAAGTCGGCAATGATATTGCCGACTTTTTTTTATACTTTTTTTTTATGCTTTTATTTTTCTAATTTGGATAAGCATGCCCATTAATGGGTGATCGAAGTAATGGATCTCTCCGCTACGCATGCGTCTATTTTGATCAAATAGCACTTCTTTTATCACGCTTCGTTGTGCCTGTTTCACCGGCGCTACCTCGTCACTCGGGCGAATGATTTGCACCCCATTTTGACTGTTAACAATGTCGAGTACGGCCTTTTCTTCTTGTTGCTCTGGCGTTGGCATATCTTGCATTACGCGTTTACGAATGATTAATTGGCTATCAACGTATAAGTAATGTGCTAAATAAATTTTAAGGTTACCATCAATTTCCCATTTGTCATTGAGGTACTTAATGTCGGCATTCTGGCCACTGACTAAGTTTTTACCCGCAAAAATGCGCAGTGGGCGAGTATTATTGCGACTGTAAACCGGCATACGCCAAACCGCATGTAAAAGGGGTTTAAATAACCAGTGTCTTTTAAGGCTTAGGCGCTGCGCTGCCAGTTGTAGGCGCGAATTACTTAATAAAACAAAACCTGTTTGCGCACTGTTAAATTTGGCTTTATTGACTAAGACTGAAATGTTTTTCGCGAGGCAACTGCGACCGGGTGTGCAATCTACATTCGTCGGTATTTTGAGTAACGGAATACTGCGCGAGAAATCCAGTTTAATATTATCTTGGCCTAGGTTTTCTGTTTGATCGCTAAGTTTTACATTACGTTCAAAGAGCAGTAATTCAACCTCAAACCAGCGGGTTTGTGCATGTAGCGTAAGGCTATTAAGCATTAAAAACGCCATAAGGAAATATTTATAGTTCAAAAGATGATCCTTTATTTTAGCAAGTGTTCAACAAAACGGTGTAATAACTGAGTGATCCAGTTAATGCGTTGCTGTGTATCTTCGAGTTGGTGTGTAAATTTTAGTTTTGTCGGCCCTTCTAGTTTAAAGGTATTTGCTTGTGTTTGCAGTAAAGAAACTAAGAACATGGGATCGACTTTGGTATTTTGGGTAAAAATAATATTGCCACCCTTGGCGTGTGCATCAAGGCGTTTTATGCCTAATTTATTACACAGTTGTTTCATTTGGGTGATATGAATAAGATTTTTAGTGATTGCAGGCAGTAAACCGAAACGATCAATGAGTTCGATTTGGAGCTCTTTTAACTGATGTTTATCTTTGCTGTTGGCAATACGCTTATATAAAGACAAGCGTGTATTAACATCCATAATATAATCACTGGGGATCAACGCCGGAATGCGTAACTCGACATCCGCTTGGCTTGACAATAATTGCTCTAGCGTTGTTTCTTGACCATTTTGTAATGCGTTAACGGCTTGATCAAGCATTTCCATATATAAGTTATAACCAATACTTGAAATTTGTCCCGATTGTTCATCGCCTAAGAGTTCGCCCGCGCCACGTATTTCTAAATCGTGGGTTGCCAGCGTAAAGCCTGCACCTAAGGTATTTAAAGAGGAGATAGCATCCAGACGTTTTTTAGCATCTTTGCTCATTAATTTTCGCGTTGGTGTTAATAAATAGGCATAAGCTTGATGGTGCGAGCGCCCCACACGGCCTCGCAATTGGTGTAATTGTGCAAGCCCTAGATGATCCGCTCTATTAATGATGATGGTATTGGCACTGGGAATATCAATACCCGTTTCAATGATAGTGGTACATACCAGTACATTTTGACGTTGATGATAAAAATCACTCATAATGCGTTCGAGTTGATGCTCATTCATTTGTCCGTGCGCCACAGACACTTTGGCGCTAGGCACTAAGGCTTCAATGTCGGCCGCCGCTTTATTAATGGTTTCAACATTATTATGCAAGAAATAAACTTGCCCACCACGCATGATCTCACGCGTGATAGCATCACTTATCAGTGCATCTGTTTTTTGCTCTACAAAGGTTTTAACCGCTAAGCGTTTAGAGGGCGGTGTTGCAATGATAGAAAGGTCGCGCATGCCATTCATGGACATATTTAAGGTCCGTGGAATAGGGGTTGCGGTGAGCGTTAAAATATCAATTTGGGCGCGCAGCGCTTTAATTTTTTCTTTTTGGCGCACTCCAAAACGATGCTCTTCATCAATGATCAATAAGCCAAGATCGGCATAAACAACAGTGCTACTGAGTAGTTTATGCGTACCAATTAAGATATCAATCTTACCTTCTTGTAACTCCAATAATATTTGTTTTTGCTCTTTTGCACTTTTAAAACGCGATAGCACTTCAACGCGTACCGGCCAACTTGCAAAGCGATCTTTAAAATTCTCATAATGTTGCTGCGCGAGTAACGTTGTGGGCACAAGGATAGCGACTTGGCGCGTGTTATCTACGGCAAGGAAGGTGGCGCGCATGGCAACTTCTGTTTTACCAAAGCCTACATCACCACAGATAAGTCTATCCATCGGTTGGCGGCTACACATATCGTTAAGCACGGCATTGATAGCATTACTTTGGTCCGGCGTCTCTTCAAACGGGAAAGCTTGTTTAAACAGGGCATAATTGTTTTTATTGAGTGTATATTTAAAGCCAATCTTAGCGGCGCGCTGCGCGTAGATATCAAGTAACTCGGCTGCCACATCACGGACGCGTTCAGCGGCTTTTTGTTTGGATTTTTGCCATGTTTCGGTGCCCAGTTTACTGAGTTTGATGTTTTCGACATCGTGCCCACTGTAGCGACTGATAAGTTGTAATGCACTGACTGGCACATAGAGTTTATCGCCACGTAAATATTCAAGGGCAACAAATTCGGTGATCGCACCGGCGCTTTCAATATTTTGTAACCCTAAATAGCGGCCGATACCATAATCAATATGTACCACAGGCTGACCTATTTTAAGCTCTTCTAGGTTACGTAAAATATGTTCGCTGCTGTAGTTCTCATCATGATGATCCGTGTTGCCACGACGCTGCGTTATTTTAAAGCCCAGAAGTTCATTTTCAGTAATAAACGCGATTTTTTTATGCGCTAAAATAAAACTGTTTTCAATACAACTGATGATGATAGCTATCTGTTTTTTGCTTTTAATAAACGCAGAGAAATTATCACAAGACGCGATTTTAATTTTTAACGGGGCTAATAATTCAAGTAAAGATTGTTGACGGCCCACAGATTCAACACTAAAGACAATGCGCCCATCAAAATCGCTAATAAACTGACGAATAGCAGATAAGGGATCTTTTAATTTAGTGTTTACCTGTACATCAGGTAATAAGGAGACATAGAAATTTGTGCGTCCTGCTTTTACTTGGCAGGGCGTATTTTGTAAATAATAGCGGGGCCATGCATTTAATAATTCAAAACATTGCTCATGACGTAAATACAGCGCATTAGGCTCAAGTAATGGGCGGTGCAAGTCGACACTGCGATCGATATAACGTTTTTCTAAACCAACCCAAAAATCTAAGGTCGCTTGATTAATGTCGCCACTGATAAGCAGCGTTGACTCTTTCGGGAAGTAATCAAAAAGGGTGGCGGTACTTTCAAAAAACAGTGGCAGGTAATACTCAATACCGGCGGGTAAATTAGTGTCACTGATGGTGCTAAAAATAGAGCCTTTTTCTTGCGTCAGAGGCGATGTAAATTGCTCAGTAAATTTTTCTTTAAAGCGCTTAATGGCCTCATGATCAGTACAAAACTCATGCGCTGGGAGTAGCTTTATCTCTTTAATAATATCTAAAGAGCGCTGCGTTTCACGATCAAAGGTGCGAATAGAGTCTATTTCGTCATCAAAGAAATCAATACGGTAAGGCTTTAACGCGCCCATCGGGAAGATATCTAATAACGATCCACGTGCGCAAAACTCACCATGCTCTAATACTTTTTCTACCGCGTAATAGCCGGAGCTTTCTAAGTCTGCACGTAAATCTTGTAATTCAACTTGTTCACCCGTTTTTACAATCAGCGTGTGTTTTTTTAAATAACTCGGTGGTGCAATACGCAGTAACAACGTGTTAATAGGGACAATTAAAATGCCTTTTTTTAACCCAGGAAGGCGATATAGCGTTTCAATCCGCGTAGAGATAATGTCTTGATGTGGTGAAAAATGATCATAAGGTAGCGTTTCCCAATCGGGGAAATCAATGATCTCAATGCTATCTTCGAGAAAGAAATGCAATTCTTGTTTTAGTTTTAATGCACTTGGCGTGTCATTAACAATTAAAATGAGCGGGCTATTTTTTTGTTTACTTAATTCACTAATGGCCAGCGATACGGTGCTGCCTTGTAAATTAGCCAGTAATAGCCGATCGTTGCACTTTTTAAGTGCTGGAAAGTCAAACAGTGTAGATTGGGTCATGTTGGAGTCGCTTAATGGTCTTGATCGCGTATGGCAGCACGCAGTTTTAGTTGTTTTGATTGAATATGTAAGGTCGCGCGGATCAGTAATTCTCTATCAATTTCACGTATTTGTAGATATTCAAGAGTGACGATTTTTTCCTCTATTTTAGAGACTTTAGCATAACAAAAAACGGCAGCCGACTCATCAGGAATAAATATTTTTAGAATAACATTCTGATCGAGATCAAAGGTATTTTGCGTACACTCAAAGAGGCATTGGCCCGCACTAAAGGCCGTACTTTTATAATGGCATGTTGCCTCATCTTGCTGACTCAGTACGTAGCTCAGTAGGGCATTGATTTTTTTATCTTGTGCTTGAATATAATGTAATAACGCTTGTGTACTTTCATTATTGAGTTTCAAACTGTGTAGGGTGCTACTTTCGATGCTTGCAAGCTCGCTGGCCATTTTAAAAGGGGCTGGGATCAGTTGTTCAAAAAGGGCTGCATCTGCAACGCTCTCAGTATCGGCAAGAGGTTGTACATTAATGGCCAATGCATAGTCTACTAAAAAATATTGCTGGTTGTTCATTACTATCCTTTATCGCTATGTTTTTGTATCTTGACCTTTAAAGATACATTAGAATGAAAGTCATAATACCATGATTCTACTATAAAGTTATTGTAGTCTAAAATTTCAAAAATTAGAGCGTAGCAAAATTAAACACAAACAGTGTATTGCTCGCGTTAAGCTAATGTAAACATATTTCATTTAAAATCCAGTTTACTTTAAAAGTTGATCTATTTGTATAAAGGACGTTATGTTTTATCCCCTGAGTTTGTTTATTGGACTGCGTTATACCAAGTCAAAACGCAATAATGCCTTTGTGTCTTTTGTTTCTCTTTTTTCAACAGGGGGCATTACCTTAGGCGTCTTAGCATTGATAACCGTACTTTCTGTTATGAATGGTTTTGAAAGTGAGCTTAAAACGCGCATATTAGGTGCGGTGCCACACGTTAGCGTGAGTAATAACGCACAGTTATTAACGAAATGGGAGTATTTACTGCCTATTTTAGAAAACAATCCTGACGTGCGCGCCGCCGACCCTATGGTGTCTAGTGACGCTATTATTCTGAGTAATAAAAATATCCAAGGCGTGCATGTTGACGGTATTTACCCGCAACGTTATAGCAGCCAAGTATTAATGAACAGTATGTTGCCGGGTACATTATCTCGTTTAGAAGCCGGAAAGTATCGTATTTTAATGGGCGATCGTTTAGGGCGTTTGTTGAGCGTTGATGTAGGGGACAAAGTGCGCGTTGTTTCTGCGCGCGGTAGCCGTTTTACGCCGTTAGGGCGCCTTCCGAGTGAACGTAAATTTACGGTTGCTGGCTTTTTCAGTGTGGGATCCGATGTAGATCAAAACTTAATTTTAATGCACGCCACCGATGCCAGTAAACTTATCCGCATTGCCAAAAATAATATTACCGACATACGTTTATATTTAAACGACCCTTTTGATATAGAGTCGTGGACGCCACCGACCTTAGACGCCTCTTTAGCGTTAACCGATTGGCGCAGTACGCACGGTGAGTTATTTGCTGCGGTGAAGATGGAAAAAAATATGATCTGGTTACTGCTGTGTTTAATTATTGTGGTGGCAGCCTTTAATATTTTATCGTCATCAGTGATGATCGTTAACGACAAGAAAACCGAAGTCGCTATTTTAAAAACCTTGGGCCTGTCGCGTACTAAAATCAACTTTATTTTTGTTATTCAAGGAGCTTGGAGTGGCCTTTGGGGCGCATTGCTAGGTACCGGTTTAGGACTTTTACTCAGTAATTATATCAATGAAGTGCTTAGCTTTTTGGGTATTCATTTAGTTGAAAATGCGTTTGGTGAAAGCCGTCATTTACCCGTTGAACATCAGAGCGCACAAATATGGATGATATTATGTGGCGCCATGTTATTAAGTTTATTAGCGACCTTATACCCAGCTTATCGCGCTGGGAAAGTGAGCCCAGTTGAGGCATTAAGAGATGAATGAGCAACCAATGAGTGAAGAATTATTAGTGTGTAAGGGACTTTTTAAAACCTATGAAGATGGAAGCTTTAGCTCTCAGGTTTTAAAAGGCGTTGATTTAAGCGTAAAGCAAGGCGAGTTACTGGCGATAGTCGGATCATCCGGCTCAGGTAAAAGTACATTACTGCATCTACTTGGCGCATTAGATAAGCCAAGCCAAGGCGATGTTTATTATCAAGGGCAAAATATTCATCATTGGAAAGATAACAAACAAGCGAAATGGCGCAATCAGCAACTGGGTTTTATTTATCAATTTCATCATTTACTCTCTGAATTTTCGGCTTTAGAAAATGTTGCCATGCCACTTTTAATTGCAGGCATGAGTATTAAAGAGGCGACCCAAAAATCACAAGATATGTTACACCGTGTTGGCCTTGAGGCGCGCGTTAACTATCGACCAGCAAAACTCTCAGGTGGCGAGCGTCAACGCGTGGCAATTGCGCGCGCGCTTATCAACGATCCTCAATTAGTGTTGGCGGATGAGCCAACGGGAAATTTAGACGCGCTAAGCGCCGAAAGCGTTTATCAATTGTTACGTAGTTTAAATGCCGAATTAGGCACTGCTTTTGTGGTGGTCACACATGATTTAGCGCTGGCAAATAAACTCGATAGAGTCGAGCTAATGGTTAACGGTATATTACAAGGTAAACGCGATGTTTAGACCTTTATCAGTCTTCATTGGTACCCGCTATAGTATGGTGAAGAATAAAAATACGTTTGTTTCTTTTATTTCTATCGCCTCAATATTGGGTATTGCGTTAGGTGTGATGGCATTGATCGTGGGTTTGTCTGCGATGAATGGCTTTGAAAAAGCACTGCGCGACCAGTTATTGTCAGTGGTACCGCACGGTGAATTAAGCACGGTGGATGGCTCTTTTAAGCATTTACAACGATCCCTTAGCATAGTGGAAAATAATCCAGGCGTTGAAGCTGCCAGTGCGTTTATTAAACTCGATGCACTACTCGAGCATAATAATAAAATGCAGGCGTTGCAAATCCGCGCTATCACCCCAGAAACAGAAAGCAAGGTGACCCATATTGAGCGTTTTATCGAACAAGGTGGCTGGCAACTGCTTCAAAAAGATAAATATACGATCATATTAGGTAAAAGTGTCGCTAAAAAATTAGCATTAGAAGTCGGCGACTCATTACTGCTGTTGTTACCGCAACAAGGCGCCTCAAACCGTTTAAAATCGCCACGTAAAATAAGGTTTAAATTAGTCGGACTGTTTTCAATGGGTGGGCAATTAGACAGTAAGTTGGCCTTTATTCATATTGATAACGCTAAAAAAATACTGGGATTAAACAATGCCAATGCCATTGCATTTAGGGTAAATAAAATCCTCGATGCGCAAAAAATAGCGCGGCAGGTTGCCTATGAATTAAATGAATATTTATATATCAACAGTTGGATCACCACCCAAGGCTCATTTTATCAAGATATTAAAATGGTTAAAACCTTAATGTATATCGTGTTGTTATTAGTCATTGCGGTGGCGTGTTTTAATATTATATCGACCTTAGTGATGGCTGTTAATGACAAACGTGCTGATATTGCCATTTTAAAAACCATGGGCGCTTCAAAATGGATGTTACGCTTTATCTTTATTGTGCAGGGTGCATTTAATGGTTTATTTGGCACCTTATTAGGGGTGATAACAGGCGTTTATTTAGCCTTAAATTTAACGGATATCATTATACTGTTAGAGTCGGTAACGGGGCATAAATTCCTTTCGGGTGATATCTACTTTATCGACTTTTTACCCTCAGAGCTTATTTATTCACAAGTGTTCACCATTGCTATTTTAGCTTTTTCAATGAGCGTGTTAGCCACACTGTATCCCGCTTGGCGAGCAAGCTCTATCGTCCCGGCCAAAGAATTAGGCTACGCACATTAATGCGCGTATTTTTAAAGAAGACTTGTTAACAAAAACGTGCACTTAGCCATTAATAGGCTAAGTGCATATATAACCGTATAATCCCTATCACTCAAACTTTAAGATCAAGGCCCATTTTTAATGCCAACCACTGACCAAACCTGCTTAACCGATATTGTTGCAACCCTGCAAACTCACCAGCATTTTAAAATATTTAAGCCATATGGTTTTTTAAGTCAGTTTGTACCTGAAAAGAGAAAGAAGAAAAGCCTGCTCGGTGAACTCTTTAACTTTCCCGAAAATATTATGGCGATAGGGCGGCTAGATCACGACTCCGAAGGCTTATTATTACTCACAACCGACGGTATGATGAGCTATAAAATCCGAAGTAAAGGCATCGAAAAAGAGTACTACGTACAAGTCGATGGCGAGATCACCGCGCAAGCGATGTCACTGTTACAAAAGGGTGTAGAGATTGCTATTAACGGCGCGACTTATTTAACCCTGCCTTGCAAAGCGTTCAAGTTAGACGTTGAGCCTAAGCTTCCAACTCGTGGGCGTAAAATTAGAGATCCTCGCCATGGTCCCACTAGCTGGGTATCTATCACTTTATGTGAAGGCAAAAACCGTCAGATAAGAAAAATGACAGCAGCCGTAGGCTTTGCGACATTAAGGTTAGTAAGAGTTCGGATTGGCGATATCCATATCGATAGTATGATTGCGGGTGACGTCGTAACGTTAACCAATTTTGATGATGCACTCGATCGTTAAAGCCTCCCTCGAGTCATATCAGTCATTGTAACGAGTGTAAATTCAAGCTCACACGTAGATCCCTTTACACTCGAACCTCATCAATAAAAGGCAGGATATTTTCAAACTACCATGCTAAAGGAAGATTAAAAGGCACATATGGATGCCTTTCTCCTTAAAAAATACACTCATTGAAAATAAGTAAGAATATTACCCTTCTGGTATTTATCTGCATATATCTAACAACAAAACCCCACTTAAACATAAAAAAATCATTCACACATCAACAAATAACATGGCAATGCTTTTTGTAGGGTTGTTTTTATGTTATCAAATAGACTAAGAAGTAATCGTTAGATGTGTATTAGTAATAATGCAGTTTAGAGTGGTTATAAACACTGCTCATTGTTAACTAAATACATCGTTAGCGTATTAATCTAACAAAAAAAGGATATTTATGGGAGAGTTCTCAAGAAAAGTTGGAGAGAAAGGTGAAAAATTAGTTTGTGAATTACTATCAATAATGGGGTGGTATCACTTTCAAAAGGATGAATCTATTAGTTGCCATCATACTAAAAAACATAAGCGTTCAGGCGCAAAAAAAGAAAGAACAACACATGGCATAGATATTTTCTTTTCATCAAGATCCCAGTTACAAGATTTTACTCTCGAAAACGTTATATTGTCAGTAAAATACACGAATAGTGCATATCCGGCGAATCCAACTTCAAAATTCAAAGAACATTTTCGTGATTTAGCTGAAACTGTAGAATGTTTCATGAAATCTGACCTTAGAACTCAAAATAATGAAGATTATGAAATGTCAGGTATTAATGGTGCTAATGATACAGGAGTTCTTTTTTGGTTGTCGAATCATAAAGACTCAGAACAAGATATAGTTAGTAAAGTTGCGAATATTAACCTTGATAAAACACTGAATTTTTCAACGATTCATGTTGTTGATAATAGTAGAGCTGCATTTATTTACAATTCAATAAGCTATATTCGGAATAACTTTAATGAATATGATTACTATTTTCATTATGCGTTTAGTTCATCGAATTATAAAGATCCAGATATTGACAAATATGGAAGTATTCTTCCAGTAGAATACCTAACTTCCAATATTATTCCATTTAGACTAATTGATAAGTCTAACCAAAAAGTTTCTTTTTGTTTGGCTAGTCGAGATGAGTTTTCAGAAGAAACAATAAATAGATTATTATATTTAGTCAGTGATGTATCTTTAGATTTTACAGGTGACTTTGTCTTTCTATTTCCTGATTACGATGTAATAAAACATGAACATATATTAAAAAGAGCTAAGCGTTTAAAAAATGATAAACGTAAATCTCTTAATATAACAGTAAAGTCTTACAACAACGATTTCAGGAATTTAATTAATGAATAAGAAATATTTATTACCATATGGAGATGCTTTAAGAGACTTTTTAAATGATTCTGGACTCGCAAAATCAGATCTAAGAACAATAGTTCGCAGAAGAGGTGTTTTTGTTGCTACGGAAGACAAAACTGCATACATACCGATATTAGTTCGTACAGGTATTACGCCATTAGAATTAATTGAATTAGATGAGAATTTAAAAGTAAAAGAAGCCAACCCGAAAAGACAAACACAATCTATAAAATGTGAAAGGAATAGCTCTAATCTAATGTCGGCAATCCCATCTAATTACAAAATAAATAATGTAGTTAAAAAAGAATTTTCAAATTATAAATTGTTAGGAAGTCCAACTTTTAAAACGATAGATAATGACCCGAATCATATTGAATTAGATTTTAGGGTGGAGCGGTATGATCACACTCAAAGTTGGAATAAAAATACATCTCAATTTAGTGGAAAAGTAAAATTTAGAAAAAAAGACGAAACTTTAGACATTAATATAAGTCTTTCACATACTTCGGAAGAAACAAAAGAGGTTGCAAACAAAATAGCTTCTGACTTTATTAAAAAATTAAAAGAAATTGGTTGTGTAAAAGATACTGAGAGAATAAAAAAGATTTGCTTTAGAGACTTTACGAATGCGAGTCGGGTTATCTTTCTTCAAGACTTAAGCCAAAAACAATTAAATAATGAATTGTTTTTTAAAGATACAAAAGATATGGGCTTTTGCCCTGACTCATCCATGGATTTCCCCGATGAAATATCTTGGATGCAGGAAAAAGTGAAAAATTTAGTAATTCAAGGGAAAAAGCTACACTCCACTTTTTTCATAAAAAACAAGAAGTTACATAAGCACATTCAAATACATAAGATTGAAGCATCTTATACATTTGATTTTAGCGAATATAGTGGAACATGCAGTATATCTTTTGAATTTCCTGACTTCATTGCTAAAGAAGCTTTAGATGCTGAGTTTTTGATACGTGTAAATGGAGTAAGATTCAAAGAAAACAAAATCGGTATTACTCAAAGTAAAATGAAAGAAATTCTATTGAATCAACTGGAAGAGTCCAAGCTTTTGTTATACAAACAGCATTCAATTTAAAGTGCTTATAACAAAGCATTAACTTAGACAAAAAACAGTTGATTATTGCTCATATAACTAATTGTGTTTTTTGTGGTTTATGAAGAATATCAGTGGGGTATTAGACGTCAACTAACTTGGCCGGTATTTGAGTTTTATTTTGATTCCATTGCGTTCCATTTTGTATAAGTCAGAATGTAGTCTAGTTAGCAATGTCAGTGCTGTCAGGTAACCGGAAGTAGTACCCAATAGTTGGGCGCAGTGTATCACCTGAGGGTTATCAGACATTTGCA
The DNA here is from genome assembly GCF_000153405.2 of Psychromonas sp. CNPT3. Lineage (NCBI taxonomy): Bacteria > Pseudomonadati > Pseudomonadota > Gammaproteobacteria > Alteromonadales > Psychromonadaceae > Psychromonas > Psychromonas sp. CNPT3. The sequence goes on along the minus strand of NC_020802.1, from coordinate 1,572,280 downwards.
TTCTATACGCTACTTGCGTACACTTAATCAAATGAGAAATGTATTTGTAGAATCGAAGGTTTTTGAAAAACATCGTGATAATTATTTGTCAGATGATGAGTTTAGAGTATTTCAAACTCAATTAATGGCCAATCCTGCCGTTGGAGATGTTATTCAAGGCACAGGCGGTCTACGAAAAGTTAGAGTTGCTAGTAAAGGGAAAGGAAAAAGGGGAGGGGCGCGAGTGATCTATTATTACTTTGATATACATTTTCGTTTTTACCTTTTAACCATTTACGCTAAAAATGAAATGTCTGACTTAACAATGGATCAAAAACGTCAATTGAAAAAGTTTGTGGAGGTATGGTGCAATGAACAATCGTGACTTGTTTTCAGAATTAAGCTCGGCGCTGGTTGATGCTAAAAATCACTCAGAAGGTAAATTAACTTTACGAACACATAAAGTTGCCTTAAGTAGTGGACTTGGAATTAGTCCCGTTGAAATTATTGGGATAAGAGAAAAATTTAACTTATCTCGAGGTGTCTTCGCGCAGTTACTGCACACATCATCAAGGACATTAGAAAATTGGGAGCAAGGGCGTAGTGCACCAAATGGTCAAGCAATAACGCTATTAAAATTAGTTCAGCGCTACCCTGAAACATTGACTCAAATAGCAGAGTTATAATAAGGAAGCATTAATAGTAATGTCTTTAACCTTGAGATGTACGATTCACATCTGCTGCTTCATGAACTAATAAATAACATTTCCCCAAAAGGTGTTTTTGGGGCAATACTCTGAGGCGTAATAGTGCAGAAAGCTCCCGCGAGGATCCCTTTATACTCGAGCTTCATTAACCAAAGTTCAATAAATTCAATGTCACTTTCCCTCTCAATGAAGATAAAAAGCCACTTTCTTACGATTTTCGTCTGATAACACTCCCAAAATAATGTAATACGCCATAAAAGTGATGATTTTACGCGACCTAAAATTAACATGTGTATATACACAGGTTAATTTGCGTTTGCCTTATAATATGACTTTTTCGTTTTTTTAGTGCAATAGATGCATTACTTCCACATCCAAAAACGTATAACCCTCTGTAAATAAGCAATACTTTTTGTAAAATCTGTTGTTATAGAGACCTCGATAACAACAGAACTCACTTTAAACATAAAAAATATCACTCACTCATCAATAAATAACGCCAACATGCTGTTTATTAATATGTTTTTATGTTATTAAATGAACTATAAGTAATTGTTAGATGTGTATTAGTAAGAATGCAGTCTAATACGCTGTTATGTGACTTTAAGAGGGGTTAGGTTGTTAATTACACTTTCTGATTATCAAAGAATTTATAGTATTGCGCATGCCGTTTTAAAAAGTGAAAACTCGGATACCAATAAGTCATGTTTATTTTACAATTACTGTGGTGCTTACATACTGAATGAGCATTATAAAATAAACGCAAAGGTTTATTCAGGGTTTGCCGCTTATCATCTAGGTGTGGAAAATATTTTAGGTTTTGGCTCAATCGTAGATGGTCAGCTGAAATCATCCGAAGATGAGTTTCATTCATGGATAGAGGCCGATGGTTGGTTAATTGACTTTATGGCTCCAGAATTTCCAAATGTTATGCTTTCTAAAGGATATGATGCGCCAATCCCAAGAAAAATGATGCAAAGTAAACTTGATAGTATGGCGGAGGGACCAGATTATATAAAAAACTCTGGGGATTTCTTGGTTATTCCTGATATGGATGTTACTAAATCATTAGCTAAACACCTTGAGTCAAGTTCCACCTTTATCGATTTAGTAGTTATATGCAACCGCTGGTTTCATAAAAAACCAAATAAAATGCACAAATCCATTTCTATAACTAATGGGCATGGTCAGTTAAACCAAATAACTTTAAGCGGTAGCAAACCAATTATAGGTCGTTGGTAATCGTCACATAACAAGCACTTTAAACGGAACAAAAACAGTTGGCTACGTTTTGCTTCGCTTCACATTATAGCCAACAATTTTTGTCCGCTTAAGTGGGCGTTATGTTTATTATTACAGTTTATTCATGCAGGTGTGTTTGGGTAAATAGTTTTGATGCTTTATCTAATAATGAAGTTTTTTTTAAAGTTATCTACAAATCATATGGAGTTATGATGTCTAAAAATACTAAAACTACATCTAAGAAAGTTGCATCTAAGGCTGCGAAAATATTACAAAATAATAAATCTTCGCAGACAGCTAAAAAATTAGCTGCTTCAGCTTTATCTCAAAAATCTAAAACGAAGCAAACTGGTGCTGAACTTGAAACTTTGGCATCAAAAGTTCTCAAGAGTGCAAAATATAATGAAAATACTAAAGAGCTAGCTGCATCTGTTCTGTCTCAATCAAATAAAGAAAGATAGTTAAATAAATAAGTACGTTAAACATAACAAGTTACTTAACTTGGACGCAAACGTTTATGTTTAAATATACCCTGTTTTTTATATAAAAAGAGCAATAAAATGAAAAAAATAATGATTGGTTTTCTAATGCTTTCGGCTGTAAATACTGTAACTGCATTCGATAATCGTGATGCTGTTAATTTAGTTAAAAAATTCAGTTCAACGGTTGCGTGTTCAATTAATGATGATTCATATAAAGTTGTTAAGACAAGAGGGGAAAAGGGTATAGATGAATCTGATGATCAATACGTTGTTTATTGGGAAGGTGATTTAGAGTGCTTTGGAGGTCGTGGAACTATAAATCCTGTATTTTCAGTCGTCTTAATTTCAGGATTTAACGATCCTGTAGTTTTAACTAAAATTAAACAGCCACGCTTACCTCTTGTCTGTATAGACTATATGGAAAAAGAAGGGGAATTGTTAAATGTCTATGGTATTGCTTATGGTTCTAACGATAATCAGGGAAATCCCAACAAAAAGATGAAATTCAGTTTAAATCTTGACGACATGAAAGGTGTATTTTCAGTTGTCTCAAAATCAGAAGACCAAAAAATGAATATAAGTAATAAGTGTGTTGGCCGAGTGAGATAATAGCCTATAAACATAACAAGTGACTATGGTGTCAATTCCTAATTTTTATTTATTTCAGGATCCCACATGGCACCATCTCTCACCATCGAATTTAGTATGGTAATCATCTTACGAACGCAGGCAATTATCGCTGTTTTCTTCGGTTTTCCTGTTGTAACTAATCGCTGATATGTAGTTTTAAAAACAGGATTGTATTGCATTGCTGACATCATTGCCATGTACATCACCGTTCTTATTTTATGGCGACCACCATGTATTCTTCGTTGACCTTCATAACTATCACTTTCTTTATTGAATGGTGCAACACCAATTAATAATGCTGCTTCTTTATTTGTTAAATAACCGAGCTCTGGCATGTCACTCAATAGGTTAAAAGCAACCACAGACCGATGCTTGGCATACTTTGAATGATGGTGTTTTTGGCTTTGTATTCATCGCACTTTTCAATCAGCTTACTGAGTTTACCGTCGACTTTTTCTATCTAATTTTTAATAGCAGTCAATATGGGTTTTATAATATTCGAGATCTCTTTTGGCATGATTTGAAGGCAATTTTTCTCCATGGTTTGCATGGCCATGAGTTGCCTTCTTCGAGATAATAAATCGCTCATTAACTGCATGTTTTCGGGCTTTAATGTCGATAAGGTTGGTTTAATGGCTTCGCCATAATGTGCAATTAATTGGGCATCAAGTTTATCTGTTTTAGCCTTGCGGCCAATCGCGCCTGCAAACTTTTTAACATGGGCTGGATTTGCCACTGTAAACGGTAATTCTGCTTGTGAGCACAATGATAAACGCATGTTCAAGTCGACCCGTAGCTTCAATAACAATACGCGTCAGTTTATGTGGTTTGATTTTTTTAATGGCTTCTTTAATGCCTTTTTGATTGTTTGTGCAATTCATAATAAGCTGACTCCGCCTTGCTATTCGGGCTCGAGGCCCAGTTGACTGTCCGACTTTAATGCTTGGAGTCTTGTACAACGTTCATTCTTGTTAACGGTCTCTCAAATGAGGAGCCTGGCATTCATCGAACTGTTGTATAAGAAAGCTTTGGTTGCAGCCAAAGCTTGGGTCTCACATTACCCTAAAAGGATTAAATGGTAATCATTTTAGGGGGTTATTATCCATACAAGTCAAATCACTGGACGCATAACGGCTGTCGCAGTTTTTGCCAAAGAAAGAGTGCAAAAATAAAGCCAAACCTCTACGTCGGTTAGCAAAGCATTATGTGCAATCACTAAATGGAAGTAACATGGACAATTTAATAGACATTTTTCAGGCGTACAATACTGAAGTCCTGAAACCTTACCATGAACTTATATCCACTAAAGACCATATGGGAAATATATTTCCTCCTTACATCCCTCATATTGGTTCTGAATATGATAAGTACAAAATCATTATGTACGGTATGGCGCAAAACGTCTCCGAACCGTGGGACAGTTTATTGAATAAAACTAGACGGGAAAAGGTATGCCAGATGCTCGATGCTGGTGAGTATACAAACATTTGGATAGCACCATATAAAGTAATGCTTGCGATAGCAGGGCTATATATTCATGCAAAATTCGGTGATAAATTGAGTAGTTTTACTGAGATTCATAACTCAATCTCAGTAACCAACTATTACAAATTTTCTATGAATGATGGAGCTGATATTAATCCTGATAAAAAATTGAAAAATTATCAATGTCCAATGCTCTACTGGAGTGAAAATGATAGGTTATCGAGTCAAGAATTAGATGCTTTAAGTCCGAATACGGTGATCTCTTTTAATGGTAGGCATAATAGAATTTTACGTCAGCGTAGTTCTGAATTTATAAAAATCAATGATCCTTCATGGGTACTACAAGGTGGAGGAGGTCATCTGAAAATATCTGGTAGCTGGTATCGTGAATGTTCCGATAATGAAGTCATTAGCTTAATTGATGGTTATTTAGATCAAATTGATGATAAGTACTCGTCAAAAAGAGATGCTCTAAAGATCTATTTATTAAAATATTATTCCGACTGGAAATGCACATAACACGCGCTTCCACGGGGACAACTTTTAGCTAAACATTTTTGTGTTGCCACTGCGCATCAGTATCACACAAACTGCTTCATAAAATTCGCCTGTTACAAAAGCGTCATGTGAATGGAGGTCGATATTGTCTTCTGTACCAAAAAATAAGGATGAATTGGAGTTAGCCATAAGCTCAATTATTCTCAAGCTAATGGCTGATTATCGTTCAATTCCAGAAAGCTACACGCGTGAAAAGGGTGTAGAGGGAAACATCAAAGGTACAACCATTAGCGTTAGTGATACGGTTGCTTACTTGATTGGATGGGGCAAGCTTGTCCTAAAGTGGCATCACTTAAAATCTCAAAACCAGCATGTTGATTTTCCTGAAACGGGTTATAAGTGGAATCAATTAGGCTTACTTGCCGATTGTTTTCACAAAGAATATCGTGATTGGAAATACGATGACCTACTTGTTGAGTTAGAGTCTACGGTTAGCGATATACTTTTACTTATTTCAAATTTAAGTAACCATGAGTTGTATGGCGTTGCGTGGTATGAGCAATGGACTTTAGGGCGCATGATCCAGTTTAATACGTCATCACCTATGAAAAATATGCGTACAAAAGTTCGGCGCTTCAATCGAGAATTCACATAATAAGGGAAATCACGCGGACAGCTTTCGGTGTTTGCAGCGTTAGCTGTATTTTCAATAAATTAAATGTCACTTCCCCCTATCAATGAAAATCCACTTTCTAACGACTTTCATCTTATAACACTCCCAAAAACAATTTAATACGCCATAAAAGTGATGATATTACGTGACTAAAATTATCCTGCATATACATGCTGGTTAATTTACGTTTGTCTTAAATTGTGATTTTTTCAATTTTTTAATGCAGTCAATGCATTACCTCCCCATTTTAAAAAAGTCTACCCCTTGTAAATAAATAATACTTTTTACAAATCCTGTGGTTATAGCGATTTCAATTAAATTATTAGCGTAATAGCACTTAAATTATTTTTTGTGATGATCAAACTTCAAAAAAAGCAAATTTAATTAAGTAATTAAAGTAATTTACGTAATTATTTTTAATAACGAACTAGGATAATAGTGGTTTATAAATATATAGATTAGAAATATCAATTAATTTTCAAGGGTATAGATGGCAAAATATAAATTCATCACTGTAACTTCTACATGTCTTATTAGCATGAATATATTAGCTAGTAGCATGAACACTGTAAATTTAAAGGAACGAATAGGATCAAAGCTAAAAATTCTTGTGTCAATAACGACATGTTTTGTGATCACAAAACGTTGGGGCTTGGTTTGTATGGGGGATATCAGTTTATAGATAAAGAGTTTTCATCAGGAGATAAAATATCCGCGCATGATCTTAATGCTCTAGCAGCCATAGATCTAAATTATAAAATATCGTCAAAGTGGCATTTGAGATGTGAGTATCAATTGCTAAATAAGGAATTAATTTTATGAAAAAATATATATTTGCATGCTTGTGTGCATTCTCCATATTATTAACGGGCTGTAATAATGGTGACACTAGTCTATTAAGTGCTCCAACACAAACATCTCAAACAAAGATCAAACTCGTGGTCACGCCTAAAAATACGATATTACCAGCGGGGTTTACGAGGCAGAAGGAAGCCAAAGTAGAGCTGATTAGTGACAGCGTGCTTGATGTAACAGGTGAATATGATTTAATTTGGTCATCGTCAGATGTGAGTGTCGCAACCGTCAACACCAAGGGTTTGGTGACCACTATAAAAGAAGGAACGTCTGTTATTACGGCTACGAGTCAACACGAAGGTAAAATATTTTCTGATTCGGGTAATGTGAAGGTGACAAACAGTGTCGTCGAATCAGGCTCACTGACTATTAATATTGACGGTAATACTGCAGATGGTCAATCCGTCATTTTAGGAATTCCAACGCAACTGGAAGTAAAAGCCCATTTTACTGACAATTCAACGTTATCCTCATTGAGTAGCGAAGATGATGCTACATATCTGAGTTGGACTACGAATAATGCAAACGCGACGATAACAGAGGAAGGTATGCTGCATACCACTGGTATTGCTCCGGGTACTGAAATTATATTAACGACCGAGGGAAAAGGAAAGCTTGAAGGAGAAGTTGATACTATAACAGTGATAATTTCTGATGAAGTGGTCGTGGCAGGTTCATTGATCATTAATATTGACGGTGATAGTTCCGATGGCCAATCCGTCATTTTAGGTATACCAACTCAACTTGAAGTTAAAGCAACTATGAGCGATTCAACACTGTCTACATTGGATGGTGAAGATGATTCGACCTATATTAATTGGAACACAAATAATACCAATGCCACTATCACGGACGAAGGTATGTTATACACGACAGGTATTATCCCGGGAACTGAAATTTTGATCACGGCCACCGGAAAGAGGACTCTGAATGGTGAAAGTGACACGATCCGTGTGATTATTTCTGATGAAATTATTATGGCCGGTTCATTGATGATTAATATTGATGGAGATAGTTCCGATGGCCAATCGGTCATTTTAGGCATACCAACTCAGCTTGAAATTAAAGCAACGTTGAGTGATTCTACACTGTCAACATTGGATGGTGACGATGATACGGCTTATATTTATTGGAGTACCGATAATTCCAATGCCACTATCACGGATGAAGGTATGTTACATACCACGAGTATTCCCACAGGTACGGAAATAGTGATCACCGCTACCGGAAAAGGAACTTTAAAGGGGGAAGTGGATACAATAACAGTGATAATTTCTGATGAAATCGTTACTGTTAATTCGTTGATCATCAAGATCGATGGGGACAGCTCTGATGATCAATTTCTCGATATAGACACGCCAACCCAACTTGAGGTTGAAGCTGAGTTGAGTGATTCAATGCTCTCAACACTCGATGGTGACGATGATATATTCTATCTTAATTGGAGCACAAATGATCCCAAAGCTACGATCACTTATGAGGGGATGTTGAATGCGTCGGGTATAGAGCCAGGAAGCACACTTTTGATCACCGCCACAGGCAAAGGTACTCTTGCGAATGAAATAGACACAATTACAGTTCGCGTTGGCAACCCTATATCTACTGTTACATGGGGAGGCGAAGCCTATGGTTATGGCGGTGACAGCTCTTCAGTGCAAAAAGAACTTCATCATATTGTGTCTATATCTGTGTCTGGCGGTGCTTTCGCCGCCATAACAGAGGATGACAACGTTGTTACATGGGGTGATGAAACTTTAGGCGGTGACAGCGATTTAGTGCAAGATAAACTTCAGAACATTGTGTCCATATCGGGGACAAACTATGCTTTTGCCGCAATAACAAAGAATGCCAGCGTTGTTACATGGGGTAGTGCAGATTATGGCGGCTCCGCGCCAACTGGGCTTCCTAAGATTGCAGCCATATCTGCGTCGTACGGCGCTTTCGCAGCAATAACAGAGGATGGCAACGTTGTTACATGGGGAGCCTCTCGCTATGGGGGTGACGGCGGTTCAGTGCTATCTGAACTTCATAACATTGTGTCCATCTCTGCAACGGATCATGCTTTCGCCGCAATAACAGAGAATGGCGACGTTGTTACATGGGGCAACCCTAACTCGGGAGGTAACAGTACTTCAGTGAAAGATAGTCTTCATCACATTAAATTCATATCTGCGTCGGGCAGAGCTTTCGCTGCAATAACAGAGGATGACGATGTTGTTACATGGGGTAGTGCTGACTATGGCGGCTCCGCGCCAATTGGACTTCCTAAGATTGCAGCCATATCTGCGACAGACTATGCTTTTGCCATAATAACAGAGGACGGCAACGTTGTTACATGGGGCACGCCTCGCTATGGTGGTGACAGCTCTTCAGTGCAAACAGAACTTCATCATATTGTATCTATATCTGCGTCTAGCGGTGCTTTCGCAGCAATAACAGAGGATGGCAACGTTGTTACATGGGGAGCCTTTCGCTATGGTGGGGACAGCGGTTTAGTGCTATCTGAACTTCATAACATTGTGTCCATCTCTGCAACGGACCATGCTTTCGCCGCAATAACAGAGAATGGCGACGTTGTTACATGGGGTAACGATGACGATGGCGGGGACAGTAGTTTCGTGCAAGAAAAACTCCATAATGTTAAATCCATAACTGGAAATGACCGTGCTTTCGCGGCGATTTTGCTTCCAGATTAGTAAGCTAAAATCAGTGTTATAAAGTCAATTTTAACGTCACATTTTTAAATGAATTAAAGATGTGACATTTTAAGGGGCAGATTCAACATTGAAGTGCAGTTACCATATGTTCAGCCATTAGCTTGGCTGGCGTTTAACTGTCGCGCCATTTTATTTTGACTCAACTTTGTTTTATTTAAAGCACAAATCTGGCATCTTAGCTCATATTTATATGTTTTCATGAATACAATCCCTTGCTGGAAAAAAACGATTAGCATATATTCAGCTGGCCACTTTTCCCACCTATTCAAGTTATGCACTTATTATTTGAATCTAAGATATAAAAAGTCACTTTCTAACAACTTTAGCCTTATAACACGCCAAAAATAATGTAATACGCCATAAAAGTGATGATTTTACGCGCTCTGAAATTAACCTGTGTTTATATACAGGTTAATTTTCGTTTGTCTTAAATTGTTATTTTTTTGTTTTTTTAGTGCAGTAAATGCATTACTTCCACATCAAAAAAAGTGTAACTCTCTGTAAAAAAGCAATACTTTTTATCAAATCTGTACTTATAGAGACCCCTATAACAACAGAACTCACTTAAAACATATAAAAATATCACTCACTCATTAACGAATAACGCCAACATGCTGTTTATTAGTGTATTTTTATGCTATTAAATGAACTATAAGTAATTGTTAGATGTGTATTAGTAAGAATGCAGTCTAATACACTGTTAGCAATCTTGTAAATTTACATTACGAATAATTAGGATATGAATATGGACATCAAAAAAAAATATATTTCGGATCTTGCTACATTTCTAAGTAATCAAGGCAAAGTAATGTCTGGTGAAGAGTTAGCTGTACACCTTAATCGAAATGGTTTTCGCACTAGCTATGGATCTAAATATAAAGGTGGTCGTGGGACATATAAATTAATTAAAAGTATATGGAGTACTCATGATTCGGCTGAAGAGCGAAATGAAGCTGATAATGTAGCAAACGCATTTGTAAAGCCAAACGGTGGCTATGCATATAAATAATTGCTAACAAGTCAAATCACTGGACGGCTAAAACTGTCCTGTTTTTTGCAAAAAACAAAGGCACAAAAAAGTGCCAGTACGCCACCAGTGTTTGTGGCGTTAGCTGTATTATTAATAAAACTAAATTTAATGGTATTGGGATGATTAACCGGCCAAGAATAGGCCGGCTTAGTAGCACTCGTTGCCGTGATGTTCTGTCTTTAATCTTGAATCTTTAATCTTTAATCTATTTAACACATGCAAGATTCATTTATAAAAAGCATCGTGATAATTATTTATCAAATGAAGTGTTTAGGTCAGAGGGATCAGGATTAAAAACCTGATCTATCTGACCTAAACTTGCCTTCTTTATCCGTCTTAGCTGGAAAAGAAATACAGTTTGTTACAACTCAAATAAGACATCCGTGCGGATAATATATTTCACCCCTTTGCTTATTGGCTCTGAACTATGTATACAGTGCAAATAATGCATTCCATGCGGAAAGCAAAGTACTGAGCCTGCTGGCGTGCGGACATCAATTTCTTTAACATTATCACCACGACGTGCAGGTTGGCTTGGGTCGTCTGCATTCACTAAAAATCGTGTCGCACCGCCTTCAAAGTCGTCCGTTAGCAATATTAAAAAGGTCATTTGACTAAAGCGATCACCATAAGCATCGGCAACTAACTGATCATTAATAACTCGGCTACCAGGCCAAGAGCCATCGGAATGCGGTTTGAAATAATCGCCTTTTTTGTAACGATAAAAACGAAAACGGGCGTTTAATCCCAGCGCTCGCTTCCCCTCGAAGATACCTTGATCGTCAACCATTAAATGCTTGATCCGATCCCACATGATCTTATCTGTCTGTTGATCCACAACCCAAGTTAAACTGTCATTATGACGTACATCCCGAGGCAGTGACACGGCAGCATCTGCTAAGTATCCCATTGATTCACTTAACGTGATCAGGCGTTCGCACTCATTTTTTGAAAATACATTGAGCAGTTGAAATGCACCAGGTACTTGCAAAACTATTTTTTTAGTGACTTTTTGAGTAGATGCTTCAGATAATTCAGCGATATTCGCCTTATTATTTGCCCAAGTTGGTAATGCTGGGTGCTCTGCGCCAGCTTCATAGGCTGCAACAAAATAATCACTGTGTTGAGATGATTTATTCATGATATTTGACATTATCCTTATTTTTATAAAACGCTGTTATTTACTGATCACGCGCACTTGTGCAAACTGACGATGCCCAGATGCCGTGCCATGAAAACCAAAGCCACTTTGCTTCGCACCCACCCAAGGAGCATTACCACCACCGACGCCTTGATTGACCGCAACCATGCCAGCTTCAAGTTGCTCAGCAACAGAATTTGCACCCTGACCACCGAAAACAACCGCACCCAATCCGTAAGGGCTATCATTTGCGCGCGTAATGGCCTCATTAATGGATTTAAAGTGACTGATAGCAATAACAGGGGCAAACGTTTCAACTTGCTCTAAGAGCATATCCGGCGTCATACCTGTGATCACAGTGGGTTGAATAAAAGGCAAAGCATACTCATCTCGCCCAAGTAATAGTTGCGCGCCTTTTTGCGTTGCATCTTTTAATTGTGCCACTATATTTTCATGCTGCTTCTGGTTAACGATAGGACCAATATTAACGTTAGCTTGATCCCATGGACCCACTTGATAACGACCCGCTAATGCAACCACTTTACGCTCAAACTCATCGGCAATACGTGCATCAACATAAATACGCTCTGTTGATGTACACATTTGTCCCGCATTTTCAAAAGAGCTGCCAACGGCAAATTGTACGGCAGCATCAATATTAGCGCTGGCCATCACTATCATGGGATCATTACCACCAAGCTCCATGACTAAACGTTTTAAACCTGGCGCGGCACTCGCCATAATATGTTTACCTGTCGCCATCGAGCCTGTAAACGCAACCATATTGATATCACTGCTAACCAATGCTTGTCCCGTCTGTTTGTCGCCTTGAGCAAGTTGTAATACGTTTTCAGGCAAAATTTCGTTTAACGTATTTACAAAAAGCTCAGCAACAAGTGGCGTTTCTTCTGACGGTTTTAAAACGACACTATTACCTGCCATTAATGCCGGCATAATTAAATTATTCGCCATTGCTAATGGGTAGTTCCAAGGCGAAATGACAGCGACCACACCCAGTGGTCGATATTGTAATTCAGTGCTTCTATCGACTTTTTCAGTGCTCAATGCCTCTGCGATTTCTTGTGCAAAGTAAGCGCCACTTTGTATTGTGCCGCCCGCTTCATAAGTGGCGCGTTGGTAGTCTTTTCCCATTTCTTGGCTGATCAATATCGCAAGTTGATCTTGTACTGACTCTAAATGTTGGTATGCCTGCGTCACTAACTGCTGACGTTGAGTTAATGATAATGCACCCCAATTTTTCTGCGCTTTGCGTGAGGAGGCGACTAATGCCGGTATTTGTTCTGGCGTTGTTATTGCAACGGTACCGATAGCTTCTCGGGTGATGGGATCATAAGACGTTAACGTTGACATAGGGGGGACTTCCTCATTGGCTGTAAATATAAATGTGTGTATTTAGCATATTTTGATACACTGGGATATAAAAGCAACCAGTATACTTTTAGTAACCACGGTGAGTAAGATGAAAACGACAGTAGAAACAATGGCTAACGGTCAAAAAAAAGTTACAAATCCTTGTGTTGAACCTTGCTCTGTTGAGCGTGGGATGCGTATTTTGGGCGGAAAGTGGAAAGCCTCGATACTTTGGCATCTGCAAGATGGTCCCGTTAGATTTAATGATTTAGCAAGAATGCTCGGTGGGGCGAGTAAAAAAATGGTAGATCAACGTCTGAAAGAATTGGAAAGCCAAGGTTTGGTGACTCGTAAAGTGATCAGCGATAGGCCGATTGCTGTTTCTTATGAGATCACCGAGTTCGGTGGCACTGCGTTAGATATTTTAACGCGCTTAAAAGAGTGGGCAGAAGAGCATGATATTTAGATAAATGACTTAGCGCATTTTCAAACTTGAGTGAATGGGCCTATGGGGCCATGTCTTTACTCTGATAGCGATGAATAATATCACTCACTTTAACTTAGCGTAAACCTGTGATATTAAAGATTAACGTTCATTTATAGAAGTATCTATAACAATAAAACACGATTTAAACATAAAAAAATCACACATACATAAGAAAAAATGTCAGTGTTCTGTTTGCTGCTATGTTTTTGTGTTATCAAATAAACTAAGAAGTCATTATTGGATGTGTATTAATGCTAATGCAGTCTAATGCTGTCTAATAATGGGTTAGTCCTACAAGGTGATTTGATATAACTAGTTTCGATACTATTTATAAACAAAGAATCAAAAAGTGAGGGTTAAATTTATCTAAGCCAACTTTATAACAAGCCATTTAACGCACAAAAAATAACGTGTTATTTTTCGCTATAAAAGGATTTATTATGTTAAAAAAACAATTTTAATACTCGGTTTTCTAATCGTTCCAATGACCGTCACTGCCGGAAGTCATTTCGACGTTAACGAGTATTCGTGCTCTAAACTTGATCAAAGGGTTTCTGATACGAAGAAAGATATGCGAGTTAATTATAATGAGAAGAAGGGGGAGCGCTTAAGAGAGAAGGTTCGCGTTTTAAGAAAGCAGGCTCGTAGTTGCAAAAGTAAAGGCTTTTCAACGTCTTGACCCCACGCCTTGTCAGTCACGACAAAAGATAAAGGGACAGGGTTTAGCGCTCACGTTTTCAACGCAAAAAAAAACGCACCGAGTGCGTTTTTTTATTTATAAAGTGCGCGTTTAATCATCTACGATATTTAAAAGTACAAGAAGATGAATAAACATATTATATAAATTAAGATAAAGAGAAACAGTCGCACGGATATAGTTTGTTTCTCCGCCGTTAATAATACGGCTAGTATCAAATAAGATCATACCAGACATAATTAATACTACGACGCTACTGATCACCACTTGCATAAGAGGGATCTGTAAGAAGATATTAGCAATCATCGCAATAACCACGGCTATCATGCCCGCCATTAAAAATCCACCCATGAAAGAGAAGTCTTTTTTAGAGGTTAGTACGTAAGCTGAAAGTGCAAAAAAGATAAGCGCTGTGGTGCCTAATGCTTGTAAAATTAGGGCTGGACCATTTTCCATCGCTAAGTAATTATTAAGCAGATTACCTAAAGATGCGCCAAGAACGCCGGTAAACATAAATATCCAAAAAATGCCTTTACTTGAATCAGCTGTTTTAGATACAACAAATAATAGCGCAAATCCAATGACCATTAACACTAAAGATGCCACTGCACCAATACCGATAAGCGTCGCGATCGTCGCTGTCATTGCTGAAAATGCTAAGGTTAAGCCCAGTAAAATATAGGTGTTTTTTAGCACCTTATTAACTGAAAGCGTATGGGTATAATTCTGCGTTAAAGGGGTATTCATATGTTCTCCAGTGATGATCGTAATAGAATTATTGTTATTAATAAACGTTTATTAAAAAAATAATCCTATTTGATAGTAGCGTTAAATACGCTATTTGCATAGATGATTTGACGATATTTGAGAATAAATTTAAGTAGTTAGAGGTCGGAGAATAAAAATATCAAAACGCGTTATATTATTATAATTTTATGCTTTTGTTTTTATTTCTAGTTGAGATTTTGGCGGTAAATATGTGTTTTTGTAAAAAAACTACAAAAAAAAGGTGCTCAATGAGCACCTTTAACAGAATAGAGGAAGGCTTATTTAGCGCCTTCGATAATACCAACAAATTCTGTAATGATAAGTGCAGCACCACCAACTAAACCACCGTCGATATCAGCTTGAGCAAAAAGTTCTTTTGCAGATGCAGCTTTAACACTACCGCCGTAAAGGATTTGTACTTTTTCTGCAACAACTTCACTTTGTGCTTTTAACCAGTTACGGATATGTGCATGTACTTCTTGTGCTTGTGCAGACGTTGCAACTTTACCAGTACCGATTGCCCAGATAGGCTCATATGCAATAACACAGTTTTCAAATGCATTAATACCAGCAACATCGATAACAGCTTTAAGCTGAGTTTCAACAACTTGTGATGTAACATTGCTTTCGCGCTCTTCTAATGTTTCACCAATACAAAGAACAGGTACTAAACCATGTGCTTGTATAGCAACAAATTTAGCAGCAACAACTTCATTTGTTTCATTGTGGTATTGACGACGCTCAGAGTGACCAACTAAGCTATATGTTGCGCCAAACTCTTTAACCATAACAGGAGATGTTTCACCTGTGTAGGCACCGTCAATATGTGTGCTTACATCTTGTGCGCCAAATTTAATGCTGTTGTTAGCCGTTAAATTTGCAACTTGCTCCATAAAAATAGCGGGAGGACAAACAGCAACTTCAACATTTGTTGCAGCATCAGCCGCAGCTTCAAGACCTTCGATAAGGCTTTTTACAGATGCTTTTGTTCCGTTTAATTTCCAGTTACCCATTACAAGTGGTGTTCTCATGGTGTTCTCCATTAATGTTTAATAAAATACTGCGTTGATTATAAATGACTCTGAGTCGAAACCCATCCTTTTTTTGGCTTTTATGTAATAAAATTACATAAAAGCCAAATATAATGATCTAAAACAAACCTAATCGAGCGCTTTAATTTCGAATGCGCCTTGTTGTTGATAAAATTGCGTTGCTATCGCCGTTTCTTGGGGGCTACCTGCTTGAAACTCTTCTTTATCAAAACCAATATCGCCCCCATTTATCACACCTGACTGCTTATTAATGGATTTAAAATCAAATAAGTTTTTATCGGCAAGGTGCGACGGCACCACATTTTGCATGGCAGTAAACATCGACTCTAAACGGCCTTGATATTTTTCATCCCAGTCGTTTAACATTTCTTTGACGACTTGGCGCTGCAGGTTCGGCTGTGAGCCACAAAGGTTACAAGGAATAATAGGGTATTTTTTAAGGCGGGCGTAGGCTTCAATTTCTTTTTCTTTACAATAAGCCAAGGGGCGAATGATCACGTGCTCGCCATTATCTGAAACTAATTTAGGAGGCATTGATTTTAACTTACCATTAAAAAACATATTGAGCATCATGGTGGCTAACATATCATCACGGTGATGACCCAATGCAATTTTAGTCGCGCCAACTTCTTTGGCGGTGCGATAAAGAATACCACGGCGTAAACGCGAACAAAGACTACAGGTCGTTTTACCTTCTTCTATTTTTTCTTTTACAATCGCATAAGTGTTTTCTTCGATAATTCTATATTCAACGCCTAATGCTGTTAAGTATTGAGGTAATACATGCTCGGGAAACCCCGGCTGTTTTTGATCTAAATTAATGGCAATAATATCAAAGTTGATAGGCGCTGCAGCTCGCAGTTCTAATAAAATATCGAGCATGGTAAAGCTATCTTTCCCGCCTGACAGGCACACCATTATTCTATCACCATCTTCAATCATATTATGATCGCGGATAGCTTGTCCGCATAAATGGCGTAAATTTTTATTTAACTTTTTAATGGTGAATGTTTGCTTTGGAGAAAGTAAATCGGACATGCGTACCTGCTGCTGATAAAAAACGACATTCTAACAACAAAAGCACCACACAAGCAAAGCGAGTAGGACTTAGCCTGAGAGTCTAGAGTCATGACACTTCAATTTGGTTTACCCTTTTGATGCCTCTTCTTTTCGCGTCTGTCACGTGACGTATTATTTTAGTGAGGTCGCAAGGGGATATGGCAGACTTATCATTACTTTTTATAATCAGGTGCATGGCTTTGTAATAAGAATTTTGTGATGCTATTTTGTGGATCATTAAAGATGGCTTCACTGCTATTATTTTCAATAATTTTACCTTTATGCATCACAATAACGCGATCACTCATATGACGCACTAAATTCATATTATGAGCCACAAAGATGTAACTGAGGCCTTTTTTACGTTGGATATCCAGCAATAAATTAACAATTTTAAAACGCAATGAAATATCAAGCGTTGCAAAAATTTCATCAGCAACCACAATATCCGGATTTAAAATCATCGCTCTGGCAATAGCGACTTGATGTTGCTGCATTGCGGATAACATATTGGGATAGAAATCTAAGTAAGTTGTTTGTAAGCCGACGAGATCCAATGTTTCTTGTAACTGCTGATCGCGATCCGCCATACTTAAATCACTGTTTAATTCCAGTGGTGCACCTAAAATTCGGCGGATAGTCGCCTTAGGGTTCAAAGAGTCACTGGGATCTTGAAAAATCATGCGGATAGACTGACAGCGCTGTTGCTGTGAAATATCCTCGAGAGACTGACCATGTAGATAAATTTCACCAGAGCTTTGGGCTCTCAGGCCTGCAATACTTTTAACCAAAGAGCTTTTCCCTGATCCACTCTCTCCAACCAAAGATAAAGTCTCACCTTTTTCGAGGGTGAAATTAAGGGGGCCATAAGCATTATGGATCGTTGATCTAAAAAAACCGGCGCTACGTCGGTAGTTTTTACATAAATCTTTAACTTGGAGAAGTATTGTCATTCTTACTCTTATTTTCATTTAAAGTCGGAAAGTGGCAACGAACGATATGTCCTTTAAAGTGTGAACTTCGCGGTTTTTGTACGCATTCTCTTTGCGCACGAGGGCACCTTGGTCCTAAACGACAACCAATTGGTAATTGGTTCGAAGAGGGGATATTGCCCGGTAACGTATATAAGAGACTCTTGTGATTCAAGCCTTCTTCAAAATGGAGCACCGTTTTTATCATCGCTTCGGTATAGGGATGCATTGCCGTACTGATTATTTGCTTATAACTGCCAGATTCAACCATCTGCCCACAGTAGATCAAAGAGATATAGTCTGCAAAATCACCGATGTGTGAAAAATTATTACTCATCAGTAAAATAGTGGTGTTATTGAGTTGATTGAGTTTATAGAGCAAACGCAAAATTTGTGATTGGGTGACAGACTCCATCGCGGTGACCGGCTCATCTGCAATGAGCAAGCGTGGGTTGTTGGCAATGGCCATCGCTATCATGAGTTTTTGACAGACACCCTCGGATAAATCATGCGGATAGCTATTTAATATTTCGGTATCATTTTGGATCCCTACGCGATGCAATAATTCTTTAATGCGGGGCATGCTCGATTGTTTTTTACGGGATTTGAAAAGATCAAAAAATTTATTTTTTAAAGAGATCCCGGTTAAAATTTCTTTCATTTGGATCAATATTTTTTTACTGGGATCTAAGTATGAGCGCGGATGCTGAAAGATCATTGCAATATCTTCACCCATGATCTTACGTCGCTCTCGGTTTGAAAGTTTGGTTAAATCTATTTTACCTAAAAACAGGCGATCTGCCGTCACCGTCCAGCTATCATTATGCAAACCCAATATCGCTTTTGCGATAAGGGTTTTACCCGATCCTGACTCACCAATAAGCGCATGAATGGAGCCATCTACTATGGTCAGTGAAAATTTATCAATAACACGGACCTTGCCTTGTGCCGTCGATATGTCGATGCTCAGATTACGAATATCAAGTAACGCCATTATTCTTCACCTTCTAAAATAGAGTGGCGTACGCCTTCTGCAAAAACATTAAAAACGAGAATGATAATAAAAATGGTTATCCCCGGAAATAACACCAGTGCGGGCGCTAAATAGATTAAATCAAGACTGCCCGCGATAAGAGAGCCTAATTCTACATTGGGTAATTGCGTCCCAAAGCCTAAGAAGCCTAAGGTTGATATCTCAAGTACTGCCATGGTAAAAATACGAATGCTGATCGTCGTTAAGGGCTCTAATATATTTGGGAAGATACCATAACGTAATAAACGAAAATTAGTCGCGCCGTCCATGCGCAGGGCAATAATATATTGTTTATTTAATTCAATCTCAATGCACAGATAAATACCCCGAATAAACTGCGGTAATAATGACAGTAATACCGCCAATAAGCAGTTACTGTAACTGGCACCAAAAAGCACAATTAAAATCAAGGCCATCAACAGTGTCGGCAAAGTTAATAAGGCATCTAAAAGGTGTAATAACACGCTTGATTTTAAACCTTTACTCAGCGCTGCACTTGCGCCAATGAGGGTGCCTAACATAAAGATACATGCACTAATTAATAAGGCACCACCTAAGGTTAATTGCGTCCCTTGTAAAAGGCGAGCCAAGGTGTCTCGGCCTAAGTCGTCCGTACCTAATATATGCGCAGTGCTCCCACCTTCAAACCAATAAGGGGGCAACAATAAATATTCGCTGTTGAGTGTAGAGGGAATGTGAGGGGCAATATTACCGGCTAAAAGCGTTACCAAAAGTAAAATTACGATCCCCCATAGCGCCATAACAGCACTGCTTTTACCTTTAAAAATACTCCAAATATATTGTAAAGGCGATTGGATCTTTTGTTCATCGAATTCATCATTTTCTAACATATAAAGTTTCTCTTTTAATCGGTGAGATAAGCATTAGAAAGATATCGACTAAGATACTCGATATTAAAATAAATCCCGAAATAATTAAGATGGCAGTGGGCAGTGCAATGTAATCTGCATGATTAATACTTCTATATAACCACGTTCCCGCACCCGGTAAAGAGAAGACAATCTCAATGGCCATCGCAAAGGATATAATGGTACTTATTTGCACCCATAATTGATGAATTATCGAAGGCAGGGCATTTTGTAATACATGCCTAAAAATAATACTGAGACGACTTAAACCTTTTGCTTTTGCGGATTTAATGTAATTTTTTTGCATGACCATAGTAATAGAATGACGCGTTAAGCGAATGATTTCTGTGATCAAAAACAGAGAAAGTACCGTTGCAGGTAAGGTTAAATGTGCGAGATGATCAAAAAAAGCATCTAAGCGATAAGTTTGTGCACTTAAAAGACTATCGATAAGGAGAAAGCCTGTCAGTGTGGGCACTTCATAAATAGGGCTGATATTGCCATCAATGGGTAAATTTAAGCCGATGGCATGAGGAAGCATTGTCATCACAATCGATACCCAAAAAACAGGTAACGCGAGGGTTATCAAAACAATACTCATAATGATGTAATCGAGACGGCTGTTACGATCTAGCCCGGCTAAAATCCCTAATGGGATCGCAATAATACTGGCGCTCAAAAACGCTAAAAAACACAGCTCTAATGTGGATGCAAACGCCACCAAACCTTTCTCTAAAATGGGTAACTGATCCATATTGGAATAGCCCCAATTTCCCTCGATAAGCGTACCAATATATTGATAGTAAGAAACAAAATAGTTGCTTTGCGTCATCAACGCACCATTATGCCAGTGCTCGAGAATGAAGGTTAGCACGGTTAAAATAAAGGCCGTGATCACGATAAGGTTTAACCTGCGTAAAAGATAAATAAACATATTACGGCTCTTCTATTTTAGTGACATGTTGAAAATCAATGCCAGCCAAAGGATCTACATGTAGCCCTTTAATATTAAGTTTAAAAGCATCCATGCGGTAAACATGGGCGATAGGTAAGTAAGGACGCATCGTTTGGATCAACGCTTGCAGTTGATAATAGCTTTGAATACGCCTTGTAAAACGACTTTGTAAGCGCGCCTTGTTGATTAATTTTTCTGTTTTATTGGAGCACCAATGGCTACTGTTACCCTCTGAGATACCGCTACTACAACTGAGCAAGGGCCTAAATAAGCTATCGGGATCATTACTTTGTATATTGATACCACTGAGGTAAAGATCATAATCGCCACGGATAAGGCGTGGTTTTAGTTCGCTCTTCGGAAGTGAAATTATCTCACTCTCAATGCCTATTTCCGCTAAATTAGCCTGCACTAGCTCGGCGGTCTTATGGAAGTTAGGACTAAAAGCAACATCATTGCGCGCGCTTAATATGATCAACTTTTTAGAGAAGTCAAAATCGGTTTGTTGTAACGCTTGTAGGCTTTTTTTAGAATTAAACTCAATATCGCTGACGCGCGGATCAAATGCCCATGAATGATCAGATAGCAAACTATTGGTCAAGGTAGCACTTTGAAAAAACAGGGCATTAACCAATGTTTCTCTATCAATGGCCATGCTTATCGCTTGGCGTACACGTTTTTCTTTGAAAGGCATTTTCTGGCTATTAAATGCCAAATAAATAAGATTGTCGGTAGGCTGACTGCTTAAAATGATGTTTCTATTGGCACTTATTGTCTTTAATTGACTTGGCGCGGGGTAAGTGATGACATCACATTCACCCGATAACAACTTAGTATAACGTTTGGTCGGATTTGGCGTCACTTCATATATTAAGTTTTTTATGCTGGCTTTTTCGCCCCAATAGCGACTAAAAGCGCTATAGCGCTGAATATCTCGGGTGGCACTCTTAAATTGATAAGGACCAGTACCGATCGGATAATGATCGATACGCTCTTGTTGATTTATCGCGCTGAGATGCTGCGCATATTGTGCAGATAAAATCACACTATAAGAGGCCGCTAGATTTGCCAGCAAGGTGACATTGGGTCTTTTTAAAATAAATTTGACGGTATGCTTATCTACTTTTTGCACATCGTATAATAAATGGCGTAAAGGTTGGGTAAAGCTATCATCAGAAAACATGCGGTTAACCGTATAATAGGGTGCACTTTCATCTAATAAACGTTTAAAGCTAAACAACACATCATCCGCATTAAAAAACCGACTTGGCGTAAAGTCGTCATTGTGATGAAACGGTACTTTTTTTCGTAAATGAAAGGTATAGGTCAGTTTGTCAGCACTTAAAGACCATGTTGTTGCTAAATCAGCGACAAAACGGCGGTTTATCGGATCGATTTTAATTAAACGATTATAAAGTTGATAGGTACTGGCATCGAGCGTCGCAATATCATGATTTATCTGTGGATTAAAAGAGAGCGGGGCATTTTCAGGGCAATATATTAAACTATCTTTTTGCTCTGATCCGCTTTCATAACAAGCGCTTAGAGAAAGAGACGCAATAAAAACAAGCAGTATGCGCATGAGATTAGTTTCCATTTATAAAGACCATTGTAAAAAACACAGTGAAGATTTTGCTAAATAACAAGATCGCGACACATCCGTGCGCAGAGGCATATTTAGTGTATACCCTTTGTTTTTCGTTCACTTAAATTGAGTATTGTATAGGTTAAGCATAAGGCTAACAAACCAAATATAATACTACCAAGTGCTTGCCCATAGAGTATACCCGGTGCATTAAAATAAAAAGCACCTAAAGAGACAAAAGGCACTGTGCCTAAGGTCATTTTACCCACATTAAGTAACGTGGCATATTTTGCATAACCTAAGTTATTTAAAAAAGCCATGCAAACAAAGGTAAACCCTGTAAAAACAAAGGTAATACCAATATATTGGCAGAAGATTTGAATGATTTCTGCACTTTCATTTTGCGCATGAAAAACGCGAATAATGGTTTCTTGGCCTAAGGCGAGAAGTATAGCAACACAAGCGGTGTAGGCAACCGTCAAACGTAAGGATTGGGTGAACGTTTCGCGTACTCGCAAAAAGTTACCCGCTCCAAAATTTTGACCAATAATGGGGCCGATGGCGCCTGATAATGCAAATAAAAGACTAAACGCCACGGGGATCAAACGGCCAATGATTGCCCAACCCGCTACATATTTACTGCCAAAGTGTGCGACCTCGTAAGTCACATAAATATTACCTAATGGCGTAGCAATTTGGGTTAGCATCGCCGGCAGTGCAATCGCGGTAATACGTTTGATCTCTTTTTTGAAACGGCCCCAATGTGGCATGGCAAGCATGTCGTATTTTTTGATTAAAAAATACAGCCCTAAGGTTAAAGTGGCAATGCGCGCAATCACTGTTGCGATGGCAGCGCCCCGCAAGTCAAGGTGTAATACAAAAATAAAGATAGGATCTAATAATGCATTAATGAGCCCACCGCCAAGCGTCACGTACATCGCATGCTTAGCATTACCTAGGCTGCGCAACGTCGCGCCCATTTGCATGGCTAACGCTAAAATAGGTAAAGAAGGAATAATGATGCGAATGTATTGTGTAGCGCGATGTAATTCTTCACCGCGGGCGCCAATTAAGGCTAATAATGTAGGCGCTAAAAGCCAAATAAGTAAACTGATTGAGGCACTTAAGATTAACGCGTAAATGCTTAGGTGACTCACAGATTGACGTGCTTGTTGATATTTATGCTGGCCAATCAATTTTGAAATAATGGCGCTATTGACCGTTACTAAACCAATACTTAAAGAGGTACTAAAAAATAATAACGCGCTGGCGTAACCGATGGCAGCGGTAAAGGCAGAATTTCCAAGTGAGCTGATAAAAAAGATATTGATCAGATCAACCATAAACAAGGCACTTAAACCAATCGCATTAGTACTGGTCATGGTGATGACATGCTTTAATATGGATCCTTGTATAAATTTTGCCTGTGTTGCCATTAATAGCCTTTATTAAACATGTAATTGTGCAAATTTATCTAATAATTCGTCTGCACTCTCAATATGCTCTGGGTCAATAATAATACAATTGATAGGGCATACGGCAATACACGTTGGTTTTTCATAAAAACCAACGCACTCTGTGCATAACGCTGCATTTATTTCATAAATTTCGTCACCAAAAGTGATAGCTTCATTCGGACATTCCGGATCGCACATATCACAATTAATGCAGTTGTCTTTGATTAATAAGGCCATATTATTTTTTGTGTGGGTTGCGAGTATTACTGCCTGGACTTAAATTGCGCATTAATAATGCGTGGCTTAAGTCAATTTCTTGAGGTACAGGGATATAAAGTACATGCCCCGATCCCGGCGCGACATCAACAAGTTCACCTTTGCGGTTATGTAACTCTTCAAGTTTAAAATTAATATTACCTTGTGGGGTCATCAATTCTAACGTATCACCGACTAAAAACTTGTTTTTAACCGTCACTTCGGCCAGACCATTTGCAAGGCGTCCTGTCATTTCACCCACAAACTGTTGGGTGTCGCTGATAGAGTAACCATAATCATAGTTTTGATATTTATCATGCGTATGGCGACTTAAGAAGCCTTCGGTGTAACCGCGATGCGCTAAGTTTTCAAGCGTACCCATTAATTTAGGATCAAAAGGTCGGCCTGCAATCGCATCATCCATCGCTTTACGATAAACTTGCGCAGTACGTGCACAATAATAAAAACTTTTGGTACGACCTTCGATTTTAAAGGAGTTAACCCCAATTTCGAGTAAGCGCTCAACATGCTGGATAGCACGTAAGTCTTTTGAGTTCATGATATATGTGCCGTGCTCATCTTCAAACGCAGGCATATATTCGTTAGGACGGCCTTCTTCTTGCAATAAGAATATTTTATCCGTCGGTTGACCTAAGCCTAATGTTGGCGCGACACCTTGAATAGCGACGATATCACCCGTTTCATTTTCTTTGGCTTCATGTGCATTATATTTCCAGCGGCATGAATTAGTACAAGTCCCTTGATTAGGGTCACGCTTATTAATATAGCCCGATAATAGGCAACGCCCAGAATATGCCATACACAACGCACCGTGTACGAAAACTTCAATCTCAATATCCGGACAATGTTGACGAATATCTTCGATTTCGTCTAACGATAATTCACGTGATAAAATGACGCGTTTAATGCCTTGGCTTTCCCAAAACTTAACGCTTGCCCAATTGACCGCATTGGCTTGGACACTTAAATGGATAGTCATGTCAGGGAAGGCTTCACGTACCATCATGATCAAACCCGGATCAGACATGATCAAAGCATCCGGTTTTAGCGCGATCACTGGCGTCATATCACGAATAAAGGTTTTTAATTTGGAATTATGTGGTTGAATATTACACACCACAAATAAATGCTTTCCTTGCGCATGCGCTTCATCAATACCAATTTTCAATTTTTCTAAATTGAATTCATTATTACGCACGCGTAAAGAGTAGCGTGGCTGGCCTGCATAAACGGCATCTGCACCATATGCAAAGGCATAACGCATGTTTTTAAGGGTACCGGCAGGGGAAAGTAGTTCTGGTTTCATAAAATTTCTCTTTTGAAATTAAATCAGGAAGTTCAGGCGCGTAATAGCGGGGCTGAAGTTTACGCGATTTTATAAAAGAACGATAGTGTTGTTTATTTGTTTACGTTGACTGTTTTTTAAGCAACTATTTAAAAAATAGCAAAGAATAACAAATTAAGTTTCACATTTCTTGAGTGCATCACTATAATATTAAAATATTTTTATATTATGATGGTCAAAATAACAACTTCGGTTATTTAGAGCACAACATCATTTATTGTTATCACTAATTAGGTTCTCCATGGAAAACACAGAAAAATTTACTAACAACAAACAGATAATCAATTTTATCACCGAGAAATTCCCTTTATGTTTCACGGCCGGTAGTACGCCAGCTAAACCATTAAAAATTGGAATTTTCCAAGAACTTGTCGCGCGTTTAGAAGATGAATCTCGGGTTAGTAAAACGCAGCTTCGTGGTGCTTTACGCCAATACACATTAAGCTGGCGCTACTTGCATTGCGTTAAAGAAGCGGTAAAACGTGTTGATCTTGACGGCGTAGAAGGCGATGACGTGTCTCTTGAGCACGCACAACACGCCCTTAAAACGTTAAAAGAAAGCAAAGATAAAGTTTTTGCTAACAAGAAAAAAACAACGAATACAGAAAACGAAAAACGCGCACCTAAAAAAGTGCATGTGCCAAAACGTAAAACAGCCCCCGTGAAAAAAGAAGTTGTTGAAGATTTGAGCAATTACAAACCTGCTACACATGCAGAGCTATCGGTACAACAGGTCGTTAAAGTATTGTTAGGTAAAGTGCCTGTTTCTGGCACTGTAATTGAAGTGATGAAAGATGACGTTCAAGTTCAATTAAACTCAGGCATGGTTGTGAAAGTGCAAGCTAAACATTTGATCGTCGAATAAAGGATCGTTAATGAAATATACTTTTCGTCATAGTTTTTGTTTAATTGGTTCGTTATATGTAGGCAGTGCCTTTTGCATTCCAGCTAATATAGCGCTTAAAGACATACCCCATTTAGAGCAACAAGCTCAACATGGTAAAGTGGCGAAGAGAGTGAGCGACCTTTATAGTCGCTCACATTATAAATATATCCCGTTGGATGATGCGTTATCGGAAAAAGTCTTTACGCGTTATATTAAAATGTTAGATTTTAATCGACAATTTTTCATTCAAGGCGATATTGATGCGCTCAAAAAGTATCAAGATGTTTTAGATGATAATTTGAAAACGGGCCAATTAGATGATGTTTATAAAATATTTCAATTAAACTTACAGCGCCGTTATGAACGCTTTAGTTATGCCTTAACGTTACTTGATACCGAAATGCAGTTTAACAGCGATCAAAAGTATCAATTTGATCGCACTGAGTCACCTTGGGCGAAAGATAAAGCAACCCTAGATCGACTGTGGCAAGACAAAGTAAAATACGATGCTTTAACGCTGAAACTCAGCGATAAAACGTGGAAGGAGATCAAAAAGACCCTCGCTAAACGTTATCAAATGGCCATTAAACACCTTTCGCAAACCGAAAGTGAAGATATTTTTCAAAGTTTCATGAATGCCTATTCACACGCTATAGAGCCTCATACTAGTTACCTATCTCCCCGTAATGCCGAACGTTTTAATATGGACATGAACCTTTCTCTTGAGGGAATTGGTGCTGTATTACAATTACAAGATGATTACACTATTATCCGTAGCTTAGTGCCGGGTGGACCTGCGGATCGTTCTAAAAAAATATTTAAAGATGATAAAATAATCAGTGTGGGTCAAGATGGTGCAGCCATGATTGATGTGATTGGTTGGCGTCTTGATGATATTGTCGATTTGATAAAAGGCCCAAAAGGCACCAAAGTTTTATTGGAGATCTTGGCAAGTAAATCGGGTGATAAAAATCGTATCATTGAGTTGGTGCGCGAAAAGATTCATCTTGAAGAGCGTGAAGCAAAATCGAGCATTGAAGTTATTGACGGTAAAAATATCGGTGTGATCAGTATTCCTAGCTTCTATATGAACTTAAGCATTGATGTCGATAAAGAATTAGAAAAACTTAAAGCTAAAAATGTCGAAGGCATCGTCATCGATTTACGTAATAATGGCGGTGGCGCATTAAGCGAAGCGACCTTATTAACCGGACTATTTATTAAAACTGGCCCTGTTGTACAAGTGCGCGATAGTCGCAATGAAATATTTGTACATAAAGATAAAAATCCTAAAATCAGTTATGACGGTCCGTTAACGATTTTGATAAATCGTTACAGTGCGTCAGCCTCTGAAATTTTTGCAGCCGCCTTACAAGATTATGATCGCGCAATTATTCTAGGTGAACAAAGCTTTGGTAAAGGCACAGTGCAACAACACAGACGCATTGCCCGTTTTTATGACCAAGATGCTGACGTTATTGGCTCGGTGCAATATACAATTGCAAAATTTTATCGTATCAATGGCGGAAGCACACAAAATAAAGGGGTTACTCCCGATATCTCATTCCCAAGCGCCGTTGCACCGGAAGATACCGGTGAAAGCTTAGAAGAAAATGCGTTACCTTGGGATAATATTCGCGCTGCCCATTACAAATCGTTAGGGCCGTTAACGAAAAAAATCACGCAACTTAAAAGTGAATATCAACAGCGTATTAAAACAGAAATCGAATTCACTTATATTGCAGACGATATTAAGCAGTATCAAATAGAAAAAAACAAGAAAACAATATCGTTAGATGAAAAAGTACGTATTAAAAAGCGTGATGAAAATGAAAATAAAACCTTATTGCGCACCAATGAACGATTAAAACGTGCAGGCTTAAAGCAAGTTAAAAGTCTTGATGATATTCCTGAAGATTTTGAAATATTAGATGCATTGTTAATTGAAGCTGCGCATATTACCTTAGACTTTTCTAAATTATAATGCGCAAATAAAAAAACCGATCTTTAAGGGATCGGTTTTTTATATAAGATAACGTTTAAATGGATAAGGCAGGGCGGGATATTATTTTCGTTGACGCGGTGCTTTCTTCAATAAAACTATATTTCTTAAACTAATCTTCCTCAAACTAATCGCTAATATCCACTCTACACTTATGATCCCTTCACTAGTACGTTAACTGCCCACTGATAAAACTGTCCGTGAAGAAACCGTCTTTCATTACTCATTGGCGAACGAATAACACCAAATATTAAGCTCATTGAACGTAATGTTTGCCCATATAAACGAAGCCAACCGCCATACCAATGGCCATTAAAGTTAGAACTACAATATTCGTATTTCTTAATTGTATTTCGGGTAATTCAGCGACCGAAATCGCGATGAATACCCGTACCAAAAGTCCTATGATGTCGTCGGTTATTCGCTACAAGAATCAATGCTTTACTGGTTTTGCGAGCCAAATGATAGGGATCAGTAATAAACAGATGATGCCGGATGCCCAAAAAATCTCACTGGTTGATAGCATATAGGCCTGCCGGGTTATTACGCCATTAACTGCCGTTAAATTATTACCTAGTTTTTCTATATACTCAACGGCCGCCTGATTTGATGTCGTAAATCCTTCTGCAATTCTTGCGTGATGAAATTCCATTCGTCCATCCCATATGGTTGTCACGAGAGAAGAAGACAAACTACCGCACAGCGTCCTAAAGAAGGTCGACAATGCAACGGCATTGGCGATTTCATGCCTTGGGACGCTATTAATAACGAGACTTTGTAAAGGCACAAAAAAAGCCAAATTAGCGGCGCCAAGTATAAACTGTGGCATCATAATATAGGAAAAAGGAGCGTCTAAAGTATAGCTGGATCGCCAAAAACCAACGATCGCAAAGACGACAAATGCGTAAGATAAAATATAGCGCACATCTACTTTTTGAATTAACTTGCCGATTATGGGGGCACTTATGACGGCTAATATGCCGATTGGCGCGGTCGCATAACCAGACCATGATGCGGTATAACCCATCACGCCTTGCAACCAAAGTGGCAATAACAGAGTAGAGCCAAAATAAACCATGAAGCCTAAGCACATAACAATGATGGCGACAGTAAAATTGCGTTGCTTAAAAAATCGGAAATTAACAACGGGATTCTCATGATATGATTCCCATAT
The DNA here is from genome assembly GCF_000153405.2 of Psychromonas sp. CNPT3. Lineage (NCBI taxonomy): Bacteria > Pseudomonadati > Pseudomonadota > Gammaproteobacteria > Alteromonadales > Psychromonadaceae > Psychromonas > Psychromonas sp. CNPT3. The sequence continues at coordinate 1,542,854 of NC_020802.1, read as the reverse complement.
GATCATAATACCCCATGATAAAATAGCAATAATAGCGAGACCGATTATTAAGTTTGATTGGAACCAATCCTCATCTTTTCCAAGATCGAACAGTAATTGAATACTGCCAGCTGCGATCACTAGTAAACCAATACCAATGTAGTTTATATTCTCCTTTTCGGATTTTGATTCTCTGTTTTTTAATAAAAAGAAAACCAAACCGCTGGCGATGATACCAATGGGAATATTAATATAAAAAATCCACGACCAGGAATAATTATCTGTCAGCACACCGCCTAAAAGAGGGCCCATGATAGGGGCAACAACGATTGTCATCGACCATAAAGCCATGGCCATACCATGCTTTTCTCTGGGGAAATTACGCAACAGAATACTCTGTGATAAAGGTGCAATCGAACCTGAAACGGCACCTTGTAATACTCTAAAAAAGAGAAGCATTTCCATGTTATTTGACATGCCACATAAAAAAGAGGTGATCACAAAACCTAAGGTCGCAAACGTAAATAACTTAATTTCTCCAAATCGTTTACTTAAAAACCCCGTCATAGGCATAGAAATGGCGTTAGCTGCACCAAATGCGGTAATGATCCAAATACCTTGGTTTGTTGATACCCCTAAACTGCCTGAAATTGTGGGGATAGCGACGTTGGCGATCGAAGTATCTAACACCATCATAAACGTCGCCATAGACGTGGCGAGAGTGATTAATATTAGCTTTATTCCTTGCAAAGGCGATTCAGTACTCACCTAAACACCTAATTTTTTAATTAATTTCGCGACCCTAGTATCCACGCGTGCTAATTTTTGTTGGTATGATCCAATTATGTTTTCATTGTGTATTAATGCATCGGCATCAAAACTGCCTTTTGGTTGTGAATTGGTCTTAACCGTGACCTTCATTGACATACCAATGCGCAGAGGAAACGCTTTGAGTTGAGAGGGGTTAATATAAATGCGCACTGGAATACGTTGAATTATTTTTATCCAGTTACCCGTGGCATTTTGAGCTGGGATGGCAGAGAAAACGTTACCTGTTCCTGCATGGATACCCACAACGATACCGTTGTAATTATGCTCTTCACCGTATAAGTCGGAGCTAATATTAACGGATTGACCCGGACGAATATTTTTCAGCTGAGTTTCTTTAAAATTGGCTTCAATCCAAAGGTTATGCAGTGGAACAATCGTCATCAAGGGTTGCCCTGGTTTTATTTGTTGGCCGATATACGCCGATTTATTCGCGATAACGCCACTGATAGGGGCGACAATAGACGCATTTTCTTTTGCTAAATATATTTTGCGAAGTTGCGAAATCGCCAGCTGTACTTGCGGTGTTTGTAGTTTATTTATGGCAGGCAATAACGCTTTATCAGCAGCTAATTGCATATGTAAAGCACGAAGGTTTGCTTTCGTTATTGCGACCGATTTTTTGGCGTGCATAAGTACTTCGGGTAACACAGTGCCGTCTTTATCTCCTCCTATACGGCGCTTATAATCTTGGGTTACTTGAGATAATTTTATTTTTTCTGCGGATATTTGTGCGCTTAACTTGTCTATTTTTAAGTAATTACTGTTCACTTGTCGTAACGCTATTTCTACATTGGCTTCTGCTGCTTGCGTTGCGATTAATATTTCATTGTTACTCAGTAATATTAAGGTGGTACCTTGTTGTACTGTTTGGGTTTCATCGGACGTTATTTTTCCAATGGTGCCTGCGAGTGTCGAAGTGACGATCACTTTTTTACCCATGACATAAGCGTCTTCGGTGCTTTGTTCGTTAGAGGGGAGGGTTAGGTAAAGTCCTGCGCTTACTGTGAATACCGATAAAATAAATACGCTAAGAAGAATGTTACGTTTTTTTGTTGATTGGATTGTCATTAGGATCTCTTTTACTGTTTGGAGTCATTTAATTTAGGTTATTATCGAGTGTAACTTCCACCTAACGCACTGATCAGTTGCAGCTGATTTTGCAATACGTGAGCGTCAGCATTCACTTCTATAATCACTTGCTTGTGCCATAACATTCGCGCTGCATTCATTTCGAAAAAGCTTATTAATCCACGTTTATAGCGTTTATTGATAAGCTCAAATGCGTCTTGGTAATGAGTGACTGCAGAGGTGGATAAAGCGAGTTGTCGATGTGCTTCTTGGAGGTTGATAATGGCATCTGATGCTTGCTTAACCGCCGTTAGCACCGTTTGGTTATAATCAAGCACTGCACTGTCAAATTTTATATTTGCAGAGGTGTAATTGGCGTCTCTCACACCACCATCGTAAATGGGAAGGTTTGTTCCCGCTGTCGCTGAGCCGATGAGTAATCGACTCGGATTTAAATTAGTCAATGCTTGAACAACGCCCACGGCCATTAAATTAACGTCTGGGTAATAAGCTAACTTTGCTTGTGTTACTTGTTGTTGGCTCATTTCAACCAGCCATTTACTGGCGATAATATCGGATCGTCGTTCAAGTAAACTCATTGGAACAGCCGTTATGCTGTTAAGAGGCTTGATAGGTTTTGCTGTTGGGGCCACTAAACTTATTAATTGATCAGGGGTGGTGCCAAGGTATAAAGCCAGTTGATTTTTAGCGAGTTTTTGATGCGTTTTTTCTGTCGAAATTTGCGCCAATAAAGTATCGATATCACCTTGATTTAAAAGCTCATCTGAGGGGACCGCAAGTCCTCTTTTTACCTGCTTTATTATGACGATATTTTGTTGCTCAATTTCATTGAGTAACACATTAAGGTTTTTTTCGATTTGATAGCTGCTTTGTAAATAAAGATAACTGTTTGTAATTGAGGCTGCAATAATCTGTTTGGCTTGCTCTTGTTTAGCTTGCACTGATTTTTTTTGATTGCTTGCTGCCGCAATAATAGCGTCATGCTTACCCCAAAAATCAAATTGATAAGAAAAAGAAGGGAGTAACATTCCTAAACCCGAATATTTTGCGCCATCGAGATTAAAAGATCCCGCGTTCGTACCAAAACCACCCGCACTTATATTTAAGTTCACCTTGACTTGATTTCCGGCTTCCGCTAATGCAATTTGTTGAGACGCTAATTCTACTTTTTGCTGAGCTTGTTGTAGCGTTAAATTATTATTGAAACCAAGGTTAATCAACTGAGTGAGCTGAGGATCATTAAATTGAGCCCACCATTGTTCGTGTATTACGTTCATTTCTATGCTGGAAAGTTTAACTTGTTGAGATGTTAATAGTTTTTTTTGAACCGGTGCTTCAGGAGGACTCATGCTACAGCCTGACAGTATTGATGTTGCCAAAAATAAGGGCATCGCTAATTGATGTTTTTTTCTCATAATATACTCTAGGTAGGTCAATTTCAGTAGTATAACCGTCAGTACATTGATAATATATACACCACAAATGAAAAGACTGTTGCACCAAAGGAACAATCAATATGGGTTTTGACTTAAATACATTGACTATTTTCACTCAGGTTGTGAACTGTAATAGTTTCACTAAAGCGGCTATTAATTTAGGTATCACTAAGTCGACAGTCAGTCGGAAAATAGCGGAATTAGAAGATCATTTAGGGGCTCGATTGCTTACTCGCTCTACTCGGAATTTAACGCTCACCAAAGAAGGTATCAATTTCTATCAGTCGACTTCTCAAATATTAGATCGAATTGATCAAGCCGAAATTGACGTCATGGAAAGCCATGACTTTATTCGAGGCACCATGAGTATTGTGATCCCCGTTGAAGCTGAGAATAGTTTGATGAGAGAGTGCATTACCGACTTTATGAAAATACATCCCGAGTTAATTATCAAGTTAGAAATATCGAATCGAAAAGTAGATATTATTAGTGAGGGTGTCGATTTTATTATTCAAGCCGGTAATGTCGAGGATTCATCTTTAATCGCTCGCGTCTTTTATCACGCCACTCGGATACTTATCGCCAGTCCCGAGTATTTAGAACGCAATAATGAACCCATGACGTTAAAAGATTTAAAAGCACCGCATCAGCAAATTGTGCTAAGTACCATGAAGCATGGTACCGGAGGTCATGTATTATCCGGGTTACCTTATCGATTTAAAGTGAATACTTTAAGCGCGTCTTTAAACGCCTGTGTTAAAGGTCTGGGCATTGCTTATATGTCTGAATTATTGTGCCGAGATCTGATTAAAGAAGGTAAATTAAAGCATCTACTGCCTAATATTTATGCTGAAAAAGTACCGATTAATTTCATTTATCCAGAGCGTAAATTAATGACTAAACGATTACGTAAATTTTTAGATTTTACGTTACAGCGCTTTGAAAATGAAAATAAAAAGGAAATAAAGTCGACACTGTTAATTAATGATAGCAATGGACTTAATTAAGCTTGCATGTATTAGCAGGTAGGGATTATTTTTCCAGCAAGACGGATCACTTTTTTAGTTCTTTAGGTATGAGTAAGAAACAGTAAAATCTTGCAAACAGAAACGTTCAGTTGCGATTGATGACACGGGAGAGTCTATCCAGCGGTGCTTTGAAAAAGACTGTGATCATTATAAAAAACAAGAAAAATAGCGTAATGAGGGATAATTGGGTGTCGCTCAAAGGAGCCACACCCCATTTAATGTTAAATAGGTAAGACGGGCCTGAAGATTATCTGCGTTGAGGAGGCTGTCGCTTCAATAAAACTATATTCATTAAACCAATCGCCAACATCCATTCTGCATTTATTATCCCCTTCACCAAGTACGCTATAACTGCCCACTTGATGAGTATGTCCGTGAATAAGCAGTGTACATTGGTGTACGTTCAATAAACGTTGCACTTCAGATTCGGTTACCCCCATCACATTACCTTTTTTATATGCTTTTTTAGATTGGCTTGCGGTGCGAATTTTCCAACCAATTTTTTTGCGCAACTTTAACGGTAGGCAATTAAAAATAAACTGTAAAAGAGGGTTATGAATAATTTTTCGTAAACGCTGATAATTTTTATCCGCAAGGCAAAGCGTATCACCGTGCATGATCAAAACTCTTTGCGCATATAAATCAATTTCATAATGCTCGGGCAATAATTGCATGCAAGACTGTTTTGCATAACGTTTGCCGATCATAAAGTCGCGATTACCATGAATATAATAAATAGGGATATTAAAACGTTGATGATATTGAGATAACTTTTGTGCTACCTCATCCATCAAAGGGGTGTGCTCATCATCACCGATCCACACTTCAAACAAGTCGCCCAAAATATATAAGGCGTCAACATCCGTATTTTCTTGCTCTAAAAAAGTAAAGAAAGCGCGTGTTAATTGCGGGCTAGTTTCACTTAAATGCAGATCTGCAATAAAGAGCGTGCGCATTAGGCGATAGTCACATGTGTCAGTAACACATCTTCAAGAGGTACATCTTGATGTACGAACCCAAAGTTACCTGTCGCAACATCTTTAATTTTGTCAACAATATCAAAACCTTCAACAACTTCTGCAAATACACAGTAGCCCCAACCATCCGTTGTTTCAGATTTGAAATCAAGAAATTTATTATCATTGATATTGATAAAGAACTGCGCAGAAGCTGAATGCGGTTCCATGGTACGCGCCATTGCAACTGAGTAATTTACATTTGAAAGACCATTACTTGCTTCATTTTTTACTGGTTTGTTGGTGTCTTTTTCTTCCATACCCGGTTGAAAACCACCACCTTGGATCATGAAACCTGCAATCACACGATGGAAAATAGTATTATCGTAGTGACCAGAGGCTGCATATTTTAGGAAGTTAGCCACTGTTTTAGGGGCTTTTTCTGTATTTAATGCCAGTTTAATGTCACCAAAATTTGTATGTAATGTAATCATTTGTCGATCCTGTGGATATAAAAAGAAGCTATCATACATTAACAACGAATTTGATTAAATACAAAGGGTGAATTTGTCGGCAGAGTGTTTTAGAATAAGCCTTTAAGATCATAAATTGGAAGCATAATGTTAAAAATATATAACACACTCTCAAAACAAAAAGAAGAATTCACCCCCTTAGTGGCCGGAAAAGTGAGTATGTATGTGTGTGGTGTGACAATTTATGATAATTGCCATATTGGCCATGGTCGTACGTTTGTTGCCTTCGACAGCGTTGTGCGTTATTTACGTTTTAAAGGTTACGATTTAAACTTTATTCGTAATATTACCGATGTCGATGATAAAATCATCAAACGAGCGAACGAAAATAATGAATCATGCGATGCATTGACGGCGCGTTTTACCAAAGCCATGCATCGCGACTTTGATGCACTCAATATATTGCGTCCTGATTTAGAGCCTCGTGTAACGGAGCATATGCCTGATGTGATTGCGATGATCAAAACGCTTATCGAAAAACAACATGCTTATGTTGCGAGTAATGGAGATGTTTTATTCTCTGTTTCAAGTTTTGACGGTTACGGTAAATTAAGTGGCCAGAATTTAGATATGCTGCAGGCTGGGGCACGTGTTGATGTTGAAGAAAGTAAACATGATCCGTTAGATTTTGTGCTTTGGAAAATGTCTAAAGAAAACGAGCCTTCTTGGGAGTCGCCTTGGGGGGCAGGTCGCCCTGGTTGGCATATTGAATGTTCGGCAATGAGCTTTAAACATTTAGGCCCTATCTTTGATATACACGGTGGCGGATCAGATCTTACCTTCCCGCATCACGAGAATGAAATTGCGCAATCTTGCTGTGCACATGATGCGACCTATGCGAATACTTGGATGCATTCCGGTATGGTGCAAGTTGATAAAGTTAAGATGTCAAAATCACTTAATAATTTCTTCACCATCAAAGATGTTTTAGAAGCTTATGATGCTGAGTCTGTACGTTACTTTCTAATATCAGGCCATTACCGCAGTCAGTTGAACTATTCTGAAGATAATTTAAAACAAGCTCGCGCCAGTCTTGAGCGTTTATATACCGCGCTTCGTGATGTCGATATCAGTGATGCACCTATTGCGAAAGATAATTCGCATTATCAAGCCTTTTGTAAAGCGATGGATGATGACTTTAATACACCTGAAGCCCTTGCTGTATTATTTGAACTTGCTAAAGCCTTAAACAAGGCAAAACTGAGCGCAGATAAAAGCGCTCCTGAATTAGCATTGTTGTTACGCACGCTTGGTAATGTGTTAGGTTTGTTAGATCAATCAGCAGATGATTTCTTACAAGGTGATGAAAGTAGCGCCGAAGTCGAAAAAATAGAGTTACTGATAAAACAACGTAACGATGCACGTGCAAATAAAGATTGGGCGAGTGCAGATGATGCACGCGCGCAATTAAGTGCATTAAATATTGTGCTAGAAGATGGCGCTAACGGCACCACGTGGCGTAAACAATAAGCCGATAATAAAAGAATAGGGTATTATACCAATGGAATTAATTAAGCTTCATGTACTACGTTGGAAAAATTAGAACTAGCAAGGCGTGAGTTGCAGGAGATAGTTGTTATCACTTCAAAACTCACAACGCAGGTAGGCATAATTTTAACAAGTAAGACGGGTAACCTTTTTAGTTCCTTTGGTATTTCGCTCTATTCTTTACTTATCTTTGCGGCAAAGGATAAAGGGCGATGAAAACACTGGCTTTTAAAGTGATTGTATCAGGACATGTACAAGGTGTTGGTTTTCGTTATTTTACGCAACAAGAAGCGCTACGTTACGCTATCACGGGTCACGCAAAAAACTTAGAGAATGGTGATGTAGAGTGCTTGTTATACGGAGATGCAAATAATATCACGCAATTATTGCATTGGTTAGAAACGGGCCCACCCCGAGCACGTGTTGATAACATCATAAAAACGGCGATCACTTATCACGATCATCAACAATTTTTATGTTTTTAAAGTAGACAACAAGACATAGATAGAGCCTATTCTAAACAATCACGTTAGCACCCAATACACGTTGGGTGATGCTACTACTTTGTTAGCTTGCCGTTTGCTTTTTTTTAAAATCATTTAAAGCTATCTCAAGTGCTTCAACAGCCGTCAACGTGGGCACTTTATTTTGCTCTAAGAGCATAATGATATCGACTGCGATTTTCACACTTTCTGGCGCTTCATTTACGTTTTTATTCATTTTGCATGGCCTCAAGTTTAAATTCTAAATTTTGGGTAAAGGCATTACATTTTTGGTAACGCACTTTCAGAGCATCTATTTTATACCTAATTTCGGGTGCGTCAAACGCAGGGGAGGTTGCTAATTTCTCTTCTTGCTCTGCTATCATATTTAATAAACGCTGTTCGTAGTCATATTGTTTTTTGAGTTGTTGGTAAATCTTTTCTTTGGGGTTTGAATACGAGTGATATAATTTTTTCTCTTCGCCTTTTTCGATACAAATAACCAATTGCAGTAACAGCTGATACTGTGCAATAAAACGTTCACATTCAATATTTATCAATGAGTCTGGCAAGTGTTTATTAATAATGAGATTAAGATTTTTTAAGGTTGTTTGTATCTGTTTGATGTAACCCATCAAGGTTAAACTTTTTTTGCTAAACATATGCACTTCAAACGCAAAATAATGATTTTCAGTTTGTTTCAAGTGTGCGTCTAAAGGCTTACAGCGCTGGCTAAGTTGTAATAATTGTTGTTGCAGTTGGCTGAGTAATGTTTGGTAACTTTTATTTATGCTAGCCATGCGTTATATCCTAATTTAAGAGACATTATCAACACGACGCAGATGAAAATAGGGCGTATGAATTTCCCCCCAAAACGAATGGCGGAATGTGCGCCAATATAAGAGCCAATCATGATACAGCCCCCCATCGTTAAACCAATGATCCAGTTGACCTGCCCAAAGTAGATGAAAACACATAATGCAGTAATGTTACTGGTAAAGTTCATCGCTTTAGCCAAACCACTGGCTAATAAAATGTTAAGTTGATAAAGGCGCATACTTGATATCACCCAAAAAGCCCCGGTACCAGGGCCTGATACACCATCATAAAAGCCGAGAATAAAGGCTTGGCATTTTTGCTTAAATTTAAAGTCGGGTGTTATTGCGGGTAACGTTTGATTATCGATATCATGTAAACGATTGAATAAGGTATATAACGCCACACAAAAAATCAGCACTGGTAAAAACTTATCTAACCAAGGCGCCTCTATGGCATTAATAACTAACGTGCCGGCTAATGCGCCAATTAATGAGCTATAGAAACTATGTTTCCAAAAAACGGGATCAAATAAGTTCTTTTTAAAATAAGTAAAGGCGGCTGTCGCTGAGCCAAAAGAGGCTGCCAGTTTATTGGTGCCTAAGGTTAAATGGGGTGATAAGCCTAAGCTGAGTAATGTGGGAACGGTAAGGAGCCCGCCACCGCCAACGATAGCATCAATAAAACCTGCCAATAAACCGACCGAGGCTAATAAGAAGAGGTTACTAGGATCAAGGAGTAATTCAGTCATGTTTTACCTCAAATTGAATATTAAAGGGAGGCAAAGCATCTAACAAACCTTTGCCATAACGTTTTGTTTTTACGCGCTTATCAAAAATAATTATTTTTCCTGTGTCGGCTTCATTACGAATTAAGCGTCCACAAGACTGAATGAGTTTTTTACTGGTTTCGGGGACGGACAATTGCATAAAGGGATTGCCTCCTTTCGATTGGATCCATTCAGAATGTGCTTCTTCGACGGGTGAGTTTGGCACGGCAAAGGGCAGTTTTGTGATCATTAAATTAGTTAAGTAGTGCCCTGGTAAATCTAAGCCTTCAGAGAGACTTGCAGTGCCAAATAAGATACTGGTTAAGCCTTTGTCGCAACGTTTCTTATGGGTTTCTATTAATAAACGTCGAGATAATTCACCTTGTACGAGTAATGCTGATTTATATTTTTTCTGCAGTTTTTGAGCAACTAAATTCATTTGCCAATAAGAGGAAAAAAGCACTAAATGCGCTTCTTTATCTATGATCGCATTATCTATTTTGTCTACCAATTCACTATCAAAATTTTTCTGCGTCGGATCATATTGCATATCGGCAATGACTAAAGGGATCTTCTCATAATCAAAAGGGGACTTTAAACGTAAGAATTGTGTGCCATCATCATCACGTAAGCCACTTTGACGTTGAAAATAGGCAAAGCTATTTAAACTGGTTAACGTCGCTGAGCACAAGATCACAGCACTGGCCTGAGACCAAAAAATATGTTCTAAAATAGCGCCGACTTCTAGAGGTGATGCTTGCAAAGAGATCTCCTCATTTTCTATTTCAACCCAAGCCGCCATCGGTGCATATTTTTCATTGCGCGCTTTGGTTAACATATGCCATAAACTATTCATGTTTTCGATGCGTTGTATGAACGAGCCTATATCAATGAGTAAAGGCTCGACCTCTGAATGCTTAATGTTGTCATCTTTTACCTCTTCATCAATAATATTAGAGAGTTTTCTAAGCGCGCTTAAACATTTCTTCGAGGCTTCTTTTAAGTTTAAGATGAGATCTAATAAAGGCTCTGGTAACTCGCCAAGCGGAAATCGATATTGATTGGTGTCACCGAGAAATTGAGGATTGATTTTAAAAAATTGTTGGGTTTCTTTTAAGTGTGCTTCTAAATCAACGGCACTTTCCAGTAAATTTAAACCGGGGCCTATGACCGTTTGGCGTTTAACAAGGCGATCAATATGTTGTTTGAGTGATTTTGTTTTCTTTAAATTATCAATACTGTTTTTAATATTGACCTGCGCGCTTGAGAAATCACGCGATATTTTAGGCAGATGATGCGCTTCATCTAAGATATAGAAGCAATGCTCGGGCTCAGGTAAAATAATACCCCCACCAAGCTCAAGATCTGCGAGTAAAAGGGCATGATTAACAATGATCACATCGGCTTTATTGACCGCATCACGCGCTCGGTGGAAAGGACATTGTCGATGTTGAGAGAGGGCGCGTTTACAGCTAAATTTATCGGCAACAATATTTTGCCAAATACGATTTGGGATCTGCTCCGGCCAACTGTCTCTATCGCCATGCCATTTACCCGCAAGATAAGCTGCATTTAATTTTTTTAATAAATGCATATCGCCACTGTGTGGCTTTTCGGTAAACATGGCTTGTTGAGCATCTTCTTGTTGCGCTGTAAATAACTTATGCTCACAACAATAACGTTGTCTGCCTTTAGCCAATGTAAATGCAAATTTATAATCGCTGTGACGTAGAAAAAAAGGTAAATCTTTATGCATTAATTGCTCTTGCAGTGCAATCGTTGCCGTAGAGATGATCAACTTTTTTTTCATTTTTTGAGCGACTGGCAGGGCCGCTAAGATATATGCGAGTGATTTACCAATACCTGTACCCGCTTCAGCAACCAGAATACGTCGAGATTTATCGTATTCACCCGCCAATACTTTTGCTATTTCGGCTATCAGAAAATTTTGCGCCTGCCGTTTTTGAAAGTTAGGTAATGCTTGAGTTATCTTCTCATAATTATGACGGATCTGTTTTTTTAAAGAGTCTGAAAGCATAAAAGTAGGCCACTGAGATAAACGAATTTATTATTTTAGCAAATTTCTATAGGCGGATCATCGTATATGCTTTTTATTTAGGTTGTTGTAAATAAACAATCGCTGCTTCAACACGTGATTTTGCCTGTAATTTTTTTAATAAACTTTTAACATGTACTTTTACGGTACCTTCTGAAATGTGTAAGTTTATTGATATCTCTTTATTACTTTGCCCTTTTGCAATCTCTTGTAAAATCTGTCTTTCGCGTTTAGTGAGGTTGTTTAATTTTTCACGAATATTATCTTCTTCATCGAGATCATTAAGATATTTAATTAAGTCATCACTGAGTACCAGTTCGCCGGCCAATACTTTATTAATATTGGAGAGTAATAAACTGGCATCTGAATCTTTTAAGAAATAACCGTTAGCACCATGATTTATCATGGCAATCACATCTTGCTTATTATCTGAGACGGTTAAAATGATGATTTTAGTTAAATGGCCCTGACTACGTAATCTTTTCAGCGTTTCAAGCCCGGATATCCCTTGCATATTAAAATCGAGTAAGATGAGATCTAGCTGATATTGGTTTGCAAATTCTAGGCCTTCTTCACCACTTTTTGCCTCGACAACGATTTCAAATTTACTATCTAAACTAAGCAATTGCGCTATCCCTTTACGCATTAAAGGGTGATCATCAATGATCATGACGCGTATAGCATTCGACATTTTTATTCCTTGTAAGTGTGTTGTTTTTTATAAGGGAAAATAAGTTTCACCTCCGTACCACTGGCTAATGGCAATATCGAAAATGTAGCCCCAATTTCATCGCTACGTTGCTCCATAATAGAAATGCCGTAATGGTTTTCGATGGCGCTGGTATTTGTGATGCCTTTACCGTCATCAATAATACTTATCCAAATATTATTATCGGGGGTGAGAAGACATGACACATCAATATGTTGGCAATCAGCGTGTTTGATTGCATTAATAATAGCTTCTCGCACAATTTGTAACAAATGAATTTGCTGATTGGCAGCACTGTAAAAATGCGTTGAGAATTCTTTTAGGGTGATCTGCGCGCTGGTTTGTTTCTGTAAGGTGCTTATCAACATTTGCACCGCCTCTTTAAAATTAGAATGAGTAGCAGTGAGACGAAACGTTGAAAGTAAAGAGCGTAGCTGCGCATAAGCATCACTGATAGCTTCATCGATATGATGAATACTTTGCAATGCTTTTTGTTGCTCTTTTTGATGTACTTGTTGATGTAATACAGTGCATTGTATTTTCAAAAATGAAAGTGATTGGGCAATGGAGTCATGTAATTCACGTGCGATAATATTACGCTCTTCCATGATCAGTATTTTTTGTGTTTGTTGTACATTTTCTTGCTGGCATAATGCTCGCGCAATCAGCACACTAAAGCTTTCAATGAGGGCGCGTTGTTCCGGACTTTCATTTTCACTATAGTAGTTTAAAAATCCATAGGGTTTGCCATTAATGACAATCGGGAAGCGTGAATTGCGACAATTTATGCCTGAACAGCCAGACTTACTTTGAATAAACGTACCATTGTTTAATTCAATGCAGACTCTTTTCAAATTCGCTTGTTTTACCAGTGCATTAAGGGCGTCATATAACACCGGAGAGGTTAATTTAACCGAACCAAGTTGCTGTGAAATAGAAAGTAAAAAAGCAATCGTTTGGTTTGCATTTTCTAGCTCTTGAGTTTTTTGGTGCACTTGCGTTTTCATTTGTGATATTAGTTGCTGTATTTCAGCATACATATCGCGCATACCTTGTGCTAATATGCCAAATTCATTTTTATAATGAGGAAAATTAACATCATATTGGTGTTTTTTTATACTTTCTACGTTTTTGGCCAATTGGTTGATGGGCTCTGAAATATAGTTTTTAGAATAAAAATAAAGAAATAAGCCAGTGCAAGCAAGCAGCATAAAAGCGATGAATTCAGCGAGATGTACCAAGGTCATTTTTTGATCTGCGAGCGTTTGATATTGATCGATGACTCTATTGATGGATTTTATGAAATACAGTAATTTTACGTGTGCACCTGCCACGTCATTCTGCGCAAAGGCTTCTTCGATGCTTTGCCAACGTGCAAGTAATAGTGCACTATTTTCATTTAAAGAGTGCGTATTAAACCACGAACTTTTTAATAGTTTAGCCGGGCGGATTGTATTTTCAATCTCGGCCAGTAATAACGGCGTTTTTTCAGGATCGTTTTGTAAGGCATAGAGCAGTTTAAACGTATTTATTTTAAACTCACCTAACTTGCTGATACTGCGTGTATCTGCAATGTGACTGTCAAACGTACTAAAAGTCGCCAATAGGTGTACAACAGAGATAAGAAGGATCACCAAACAGCTGTTTGAGATAACTTTTGTTATTGAATGAGAACGAAATAGTAGATTAATTTTCATGGCTATAAGAGCATATGCAAAAATTATAATAATGTAACATAATTGCTACATTAGTGGTATGAAATTAATATGATCTGTACACTAATATCAGTAAATAGAAGAGATCAAGGGATCCTCAAATACAATTGGTCCTAGATCTATGATGAGGGAAGGGATTAATTCATTATTCCCTCTTTTTAAAGGAACTTAAATGCAACAACAACTTATTGATAATTTTGAACGAAAGTTTGAATACTTACGCTTATCGATCACCGATGAATGTAATTTCAAATGCAATTATTGTTTGCCTGATGGTTATCAACGTAGTCATCAAAAATCGTTTTTAAGTCATCAAGAGATTAACAATTTAGTGATTGCCTTTGCTGAACTCGGCACAAAAAAAGTCCGCATTACAGGCGGGGAGCCTAGTCTACGTAAAGATTTTACGCAGATAATTGCTTCGGTAGCAAGCGTCGATGGTATTGAAAAAGTAGCGACAACGACGAATGGGTTTCAACTTGAAAAACAAGCTAAAGATTGGTTTGATGCAGGATTGTCTGCCATAAATATCAGTGTCGATAGCTTAGATGCCAATACTTTTCACTTGATCACCGGCAAGAATATATTTCAAAAAGTGATGCGTGGCGTACAAGCAAGTCTCAAAGCGGGTTATGCACAAGTTAAAGTGAACAGTGTGTTAATGAAGGGCGTTAATGATAATGATCTGGCTTTATTTTTAAATTGGATAAAAACAGAGAAAATTCAATTGCGCTTCATTGAGTTAATGCAAACAGATGATAATGATGCGTTTTTTAATAAATATCATTTGTCGGGTGAATCAATAAAGGCGCGATTATTGGCAGAAGGGTGGCAACAAAAACAGCCTTTAAGTCACGATGGCCCCGCCCAAGTATTTAAGCACCCTGAATATGAGGGTGAAATTGGTTTGATCATGCCTTATAGCAAAGATTTTTGTAAAAGTTGTAATCGCTTACGCGTTTCCTCTACTGGGCGTTTGCATCTTTGTTTATTTGGCGAAGAAGGGGTGGATTTACGCGACCTTTTAGGTAATAGTTGCGATAAAGAAGCATTAAAACAACGCATTAGTAATGCGCTTAAAGATAAAAAGATAAGCCATTATTTACAACAAGGGATAACCGGAGGCACGCCTCATCTTGCCTCTATTGGCGGCTAATGATTGCCATGAGACTTAAGACCTCATTGTGTTTAGCTTCTGCGCCTAAATTTGAAAACAGTGATTGTGCATTGACGTTTTAGCGCAACATGCCATTGCACCGATACGTTCAATTGGCTTGCCCTGTGGCGAGCCAGTTTGAATACACCTTCTACGTAGTAACAGATGAAAGGAAATAACCCTTAACACGGGTTGTGCCTTTAATTACTCTCTTCGCCAGCGCAAAAAAAACCTTGAAGTAACATAACGATAGTATGTATTTTCCCACACCCGTGGCATATACACTGATAATTTTAGTTATACCAAAGGAATTAATTAAGTTTTCATGTATTGCGAAGGAAAAATAAACACTAGCAAGGTGTGAGTTGTAGGAGGTAGTTGTTCTCACTTCAAAACTCACAACGCCGGGTGGGATAATTTCAACAAGCAAGATGGGTAACCTTTTTAGTTCCTTTGGTATTAACATACCCCCATTTTAAATGCGCCTATCTAAAAAACTTATCACTGACAAGCGCAAAACCTCCAATATAACTTATATTTAAAGTTACCTTGATATATATCAAGTCAGGGCCTCTTTTACCCTAAAGAGGTATATTTTATGAACTCAGAGTCATTAACAATCAACGTATTATATTAACATTCCGTTTATGAAGGGGCTTCGATGTTAAAAATAAACAGTGCTAAACGCAGTTTATGGCGCCCTAAGAAACAGATTAATAAAGATAATTTACTGCCGTGGCTAAAAGATGCCGATATTTTTTTTGAGCAATGTACACAATGTGGTGATTGCTTAAGTGCTTGTCCAACGCAGATCATTGTAAAAGGTGATGGAGGATATCCTAAAATAGATTTTAATTTAGGAGAATGTGAGTTTTGCTCAAAATGCGCAGATATATGCACACAGCCACTGTTTTTAGATACTCGCTTACCCGCGTGGTCTAAAAAAGCACAGATCAGTGAAAGTTGTTTAGCGAATAAAAATATTTATTGTCGGAGTTGCAGTGATAGTTGTGAAGCGCAAGCATTAACGTTTCAACTAGGGATCAGTGCACTACCCACTATTAATCTTGACCTGTGTAATGGTTGTGGTGGCTGCGTTGCACCTTGCCCTACTCAGGCGATTATAATTAAGGAATAAAAATGCAACAAGCAGAGTTACATATATCGAGTTTAATTGTACACATGCGACCGCATAAGTCCGAATCGATTAAAAAAAGTATTAACGCTTTTTGTGGCGCAGAAGTTGTGTCCATCTCTGAGCAAGGTAAAGGCATCGTGTTATTAGAGTCATCACACCAACGTGAAATAATGGAAGTGATAGATAACATTAATGACCTCGATGGCGTGCTCAATACTGGGCTGGTTTACCATGAATTTGAAAAAATAGAATATGAAGAAGAAAAGTCGCCAGAAAGTAAGGAAATAATATGAAATTTAGCAGACGTGAATTTATGAAAGCGCAAGCGGTGGCCTCAGCGGCTGTCGTTGCAGGGATAGCTCTACCCGTTTCAGCAAGTAATTTAATTGCCAGTCGAGATGACAGTAAAATAAAATGGGATAAAGCACCATGCCGATTTTGTGGTACAGGTTGTAGCGTCCTTGTCGGCACTCAAAATGGTAAAGTAGTGGCAACGCAGGGAGATCCTGAGTCCCCTGTAAACAAAGGTCTTAACTGTGTTAAAGGCTATTTCTTATCTAAAATAATGTATGGCAAAGATCGTTTAACCACGCCATTATTACGCATGAGCAATGGTGTTTATGATAAAAATGGTGAATTTGCGCCTGTTTCTTGGGATCGCGCTTTTGATGTAATGGCTGATAAGTTTAAAAAAACATTACGTGAAAAAGGCCCAACAGCTGTCGGTATGTTTGGCTCCGGCCAATGGACGTTATGGGAAGGTTATGCCGCCTCAAAGCTAATGAAAGCAGGGTTTCGTAGTAATAACTTAGATCCTAATGCACGTCACTGTATGGCGTCTGCTGTGGGTGGCTTTATGCGTACCTTTGGTATTGATGAGCCGATGGGCTGTTATGATGATCTTGAAAATGCAGATGTGTTTGTCTTATGGGGCTCTAATATGGCCGAGATGCATCCTATTCTTTGGTCGCGTTTAACTGATCGCCGCTTAAGTCATCCGGATGTTCGTGTACATGTGTTATCTACTTATACGCATCGCTCTTTTGAACTTGCAGATAATGGCATGATTTTTACGCCACAATCTGATCTTGCCATCTTAAACTTCATCGCCAATTATATTATTCAAAATGATGGTGTTGATGAAGACTTTGTTAAAAAACATATTAATTTCCGTAAAGGTGTTACCGATATTGGCTATGGCCTTCGAGATACTGATCCTCTACAGAAAAAAGCTAAAAACCCTAACAGTGGCGCGTCCTCGCCAATGAGTTTTAGTGAGTATAAAAAATATGTAGAACCTTTTGATGTTGAATATGCCGAAAAAATGTCAGGCGTACCGGCAGCTAAACTGATTGAACTGGCAAAAGTATATGCAGATCCAAAGCTTAAAGTAACGTCATATTGGACCATGGGCTTTAATCAACATACGCGTGGCGTATGGGCAAATAACCTTGTATATAATATCCATTTATTAACGGGTAAAATATCTAAACCCGGCAGTGGACCTTTTTCATTAACGGGTCAACCCTCTGCCTGTGGCACCGCGCGTGAAGTGGGCACGTTTTCACATCGTTTACCTGCCGATTTAATGGTTAAAAATCCGAAGCATCGCGCTATTGCTGAAAAAATATGGAAACTACCTGAAGGTACTATCCCGGCTAAACCGGGTTATCATGCCGTCGAGCAGAACCGCATGCTCAAAGATGGTAAGTTAAATGCCTATTGGGTGATGTGTAATAATAACGTGCAAGCTGCCGCTAATATTAATGAAGAGGTTATCCCAGGTTATCGTAATCCAGACAATTTCATTGTGGTGTCTGATCCTTATCCAACGGTGACAGCGCAATTAGGTGATCTTATTTTACCGACGGCTATGTGGGTAGAAAAAGAGGGCGCTTATGGTAATGCAGAGCGTCGTACACAATTTTGGTATCAGCAAGTTAAAGCGCCTCAAGGGGCTCAGTCGGATCTTTGGCAATTAATGGAATTTGCAAAGCGCTTTAAAATTGAAGAGGTTTGGCCTGCTGAGCTGATAGCGAAAATGCCGTCAGTTAAAGGTAAAACAATGTATGAAGTGCTTTATGAAAATGGCAATGTTAATGCGTTTTCAATTGATGAAGTGCCAGAAGACAAGTTAAATGATGAATCAAAGCATTTTGGTTTTTATGTTCAAAAAGGTCTTTTTGAAGAGTATGCGACTTTTGGTCGTGGCCATGGACATGATTTAGCGCCTTTTAATGATTACCACAAAGCGCGCGGTCTACGCTGGCCTGTTGTTAATGGCAAAGAGACACTTTGGCGTTTTCGTGAAGGATCTGATCCTTATGTTGAAAAAGGATCAGAATTTCAATTTTACGGACACAAAGATAAACGCGCGCGCATCTTTGCTTTACCTTATGAGCCACCTGCAGAGTCTCCGGATGAAGAATATGACCTTTGGTTAAGTACGGGCCGTGTATTAGAGCATTGGCATTCAGGTTCAATGACGCGTCGCGTACCTGAACTGTACCGCGCTTTCCCAGATGCAGTGGTATTTATGCACCCTGAAGATGCAAAAAAACGTGGTTTACGCCGTGGTGATGAAATTATATTAGCCTCGCGACGTGGCGAGTTAACGTCCCGCGTTGAAACACGAGGACGTAATCGTCCACCGATAGGTCTGGTATTTATGCCGTGGTTTGATGCTAAACAGTTGGTTAATAAAATCACCCTTGATGCCACTGATCCGTTATCGAAACAAACGGATTACAAAAAGTGTGCGGTTAAAATAACAAAGAAACAAGTCTAAAGATAAGGACTGTTTTGCACTTCGATGACTACGCCTATTTTGGTTAAGAAAGACAAAATAGGGCGTAGAGCCGAAAGTCTGAATGAGGTGGAGATAAAAATGAAAAAACGATTAATGGCAATATGTAGCGCGGCAATGATCACGTTTATGGCCTTGCCGGTAAGCAGTGAAACGAGTGATTTAACCTCTAATAATGGAGGCGTCAAATCTTTGCGTGGGCAAGTTGAGATCTCTGCGATTAATAAATCAGAGATGTTGAAAAGAGTACCTAGAGATCAGCCTTTAATAGATCGTAATTACGTACAACAACCCCCGATGATCCCTCATACAACGCGTGGTTATCATGTAAACTTAAATGTGAACAAATGTTTGTCATGTCATAGTTTTAAAAATGCAGGCGAGATGGGTGCAACAAAAGTGAGCGTGACACATTTTCAGGCACGTGATGGTATGACGTTATCTGATGTTTCACCGCGTCGTTATTTTTGTTTGCAGTGTCATGTCACGCAAGTGGCGGCAAAGCCGTTAGTGGAAAATAGTTTCCAACCGGTTAAATCGTTACAATAAAGGAGCAAAATGTGATGCTTAATTTATTAAAGCGTTTATGGCTGATCATGCGCACGCCTTCAACTGCTGCCATGGGTTTTATTTTAATACTCGGCTTTAGTGGCGGGATAATTTTCTGGGGCGGATTTAATATGGGCATGGAGGCAACCAACTCAGAAGCTTTTTGTGCGAGTTGTCATGCGCCCATTGTTGAAGAAATTCAAGAAACTATCCATTATTCAAATCGTTCAGGCGTTCGCGCTATTTGTAGTGATTGTCATGTTCCACATAACTGGACTGATAAAATAGTACGTAAAGTGCAAGCGTCAAAAGAGCTTGTAGCCTTTGCCCTTGGTACTATCGACACCAAAGAGAAGTTCCAAGCGAGACGTAGCCATCTGGCTAACCGTGAATGGCAACGAATGAAGAAAAATGATTCTCAAGAATGTCGTAACTGTCATCAATTTGAATTTATGGACTTTAGTGAGCAAGGCAGGCGTAGTGTGAAACAACACTCCACCGCATTAGCGTCGGGTGAAAAAACCTGTGTGGATTGCCATAAAGGTATTGCACATAGATTACCTGATATGAGTGGCATTAAAGGCTGGTAAGCGATATTATTCAAGGGTTAACCAGTAAAAGGGGCTTTGGCCCCTTTTTTTGTAAGGAAAATAGGTGTGAAAATAGCAGGGGTAGTATTAGCAGGGGGGTTATCAAGTCGTATGGGCATTGATAAAGCCTCGCTTTTATTAACACAAAAAACATTGTTAAAGCACGCCCAGGAATTACTATTATCTCTTAATCTAACCGATGTTTTTATCAGTGGATCGTATGCAGGATATCGCTGTATTAGCGATGTGCATAAGGAAATGGGGCCCATTGGGGCGTTATATGCCTGTGAGCAGGCATTGTGTTATGATTACGATGCGCTGTATGTTATTGCCGTTGATATGCCACTTTTAAATGTACAAACGTGTCAGGCAATATTAAAAAAAGCCAGTAACAGTGCGCATGGCGTTTATAGCGCGGATGCATTATTCCCTCTTTTCTTGCCTCTCAATATGCCTTTAAAAGAAGAACTTTCGAGATTAGTTGACAGCAACGATCCTCGTCAGCGTTCATTATACAGTTTATTAAGAACACTCAAGGTCGCGCCAATAAGTGCGAGCCAAGAAGAGCGTTTCTATTTACAAAACACCAATACACCTGAGCAATGGCAGCGTTGTAAAACACTTTATTCTCTATTAAAAAATCAAAGGAACCGAAATGAGTCACCTGAGCAGCAGTAAATTTAAAAGTGCTAAAATGGCAGTGTTAACCGTATCTGATACGCGCAATGAAGAGACAGATACCTCGGGAAAATATTTGGTCGAGTCTTTACTCGAGGCCGGCCATGAATTACGCGATAAAAAAATCGTGATTGATTGTCCTTATAAAATAAGAGCTATTGTTGCAACTTGGATTGCGGATGAAAATATAGAAGGGATATTGATCACCGGCGGAACAGGCTTTACACAACGCGATACGACGCCTGAAGCGGTGAGTGTTTTATTTGATAAAGCGGTAGAAGGCTTTGGTGAGCTTTTTCGCCATGTGTCGTATCTTGAGATTGGTTCATCAACCATTCAAAGTCGCGCTTTAGCGGGTTTTGCAAATAATACTGTCATTTATTGTATGCCGGGTTCAACGGGCGCGTGCCGCACCGCGTGGACAAAAATCATTAAAGAACAAATGGACTCAACGCACACTCCGTGTAATTTTATGCCGCATTTAGGTCAATAAAATCGCGAGGATGGCACACGCATCTGTTTTGTTTTTTAGTAATAAATATCAGATAAAAACACAGAGCCTAAAAAGGATTTGTGTTTTTATTTTTAATCATATAGATAGAAAAGGTAACACCATGACAAACCCGTTTACGCATATTAACCAAGATGGCAAAGCAAATATGGTTGATGTCACCCATAAGATCGTCACTGAGCGTCAAGCAAGAGCACAAGCCTTTATTGAAATGTCGGCATCAACATTAAAAGCAATTGTCGATGGTAACCACCATAAAGGTGATGTTTTTGCCACGGCGCGTATTGCGGGTATTATGGCAGCTAAAAAAACGGCTGATTTGATCCCGTTATGCCATCCGCTTGCACTGACGAAAGTAGAAGTTGAATTAATTGCTGAGCCAGAATTTAATCGCGTGCGTATTACCAGTTTATGTAAATTATCTGGCAAAACAGGCGTTGAGATGGAAGCGTTAACCGCAGCCTCTGTGGCAGCCCTTACTATTTATGACATGTGTAAAGCGCTACAAAAAGATATGATCATCTCGAATGTGAAGTTATTAGAAAAAACAGGTGGCAAATCTGGCCATTTTAAAGCGCAGGAGTAAGTATGATCAACATTCTGTTTTTTGCACAATTACGTGAACAATTAGGTACCGACACATTAAATATGCCTTATGAAGATAATATGACGGTCGCAATATTACTCGCGCATTTAAAAGCCGAAAATACGCAATGGCAACCTATTTTATCAAGCCAGACGTTAATGGTTGCCGTTAATCAAAGTATGGGCAATATGAGCACGCCGTTATGCCGTGGTGATGAAGTTGCTTTTTTCCCACCGGTTACCGGAGGCTAGTATGATCAAAGTACAAACTCAGGACTTTAATCAGCAAGTTGAATATGAGCATTTACGCGCTGCAAGTCAAACGGGCGCGATTGTTACTTTTACGGGCTTAGTACGCGATGTTAACCAAGGAGAGCAGATTAGTTTATTGACCTTGGAGCATTATCCGTTAATGACAGAGAAAGTCTTAAACGAGATCGTGGCGCAGGCAAGTTTGCGTTGGTCTATTTTAAACGTGCGCGTTATCCACCGAGTGGGTGAGTTGCAATTATTAGATCAAATTGTATTTGTGGGTATTGCAAGCTTACATCGTGGAGATGCCTTTGCTGCATGTGAATACATTATGGATCATTTAAAAGCAGCGGTACCTTTTTGGAAAAAAGAACGTAATAATGCAGGTAAATCTTACTGGGTTGATGCTCGTGAAAGCGATCAAAACGCCTTAAAAAAATGGCAGTTATAATGCGCTTTATATTGGTAATAATCAGTTTGCTTTTCATGTCAAATACTCAGGCTGCGCTTAACATATGTGCGGCCAGTAACTTTAAAGTGACGCTATCTGAGATCGTTGCACGTTACAGTGAGGTGTCTTCCCAAAAAATATTAATATCGAGCGCTTCAACGGGCACTTTATATCGGCAAATCATGCTTGGCGCGCCTTTTGATTTGTTTTTATCGGCAGACAGTAAACGCGCTAAATTAATTGAACAAAGTAAACAGGGGGTTTTAGGATCTCGTTTTACTTATGCGCAGGGTCGTTTAGCCTTTTGGGCGCCTAAGTACCAAGGTATTATGGATGAAAGTACGCTAAAAAATACCCTACTAACGACCAAAGGGCGCATCGCAATCGCGGATCCTCGCTTAGCACCTTATGGAAAAGCGGCCAAAGAGACGCTAGAAAGTATCATGTTATGGTCGAAATTATCGTATGTAAAAGGCAGTAATATTGCGCAAACCTATCAATTTATTGATTCAGGTAATGCACAAGCGGGTTTTGTGGCACTTTCTCTCTTATTGCAAAATAATAAAACCCATTATTATGTATTAGCGCCCCAATCTTATGCCCCCATATTACAACAAGGTGTATTATTAACGCATGCACAGAGTAAGCAACACGAGGTGCAAAAATTTGTTGCCTTTTTAAGGTCGGATGCCATACAAGCATTGATCCGTGCTCATGGGTATTTATAAGCGATGTTGACAGAATTTGATATTAGTGCGATTTACTTAACATTGAAACTCGCATCATTAACAACGTTCATTTTATTATTAATTTCGCCACCGCTTGCTTGGTGGTTGGCGCGAAGTTCTCGCATTTATCGACCGTTTATTGAATCTTTGGTCGCTTTACCGTTAGTTTTACCGCCCACTGTTTTGGGGTTTTATCTGTTACTGGCGTTCTCACCTGATAGTTATTTTGGCGCCTTTTGGATACAAATGACGGGATCAGGCCTCGCATTTTCTTTTTCAGGATTGTTAATTGCCTCCGTTATTTACTCTTTGCCTTTTGTGGTACAACCTTTGCAAAGTGCCTTTATCAATTTAGATAAAAACTATTTAGAGGTGGCATCTACCTTAGGCTTTAGTGCGAAAAAAACCTTCTATAAAGTTGTTTTTCCGATGACCTTACCCAGTTTCATTATTGCCGGTGCGTTAGGCTTTGCGCACACCATTGGTGAGTTTGGGGTGGTGCTGATGATTGGCGGGAATATACCCGGAGAAACACAAGTGTTATCCATTGCATTATTTGATCATGTTGAAACCTTAGAATATGAGCAGGCACATTTTCTGTCTTTATTATTACTGGGCTTTTCAATGTTTTTATTAATGTTTATTTATGCCATTTTACATAAACGTCAAAAGCGCTTAAATCATGCTTAAATTTAACTTATCTAAAACGACGCTTTTTAACTTTAAAAGTGCGATTAACTTACAAGGTGTTTGCGTTATTTTTGGTGATTCGGGCGCAGGGAAAACCTCATTGGTGCGCGCCTTAATTGGCCTTGATAATGATTTTATCGGTGACGTTGTTTTTAAAGACGAGATTTGGCAAGATCCAACGAAATTTATAAAAACAGAAAATCGACGTATCGGGATGGTGTTCCAAGAGCCACGTTTATTCCCGCATCTTAATGTGCAAAAAAACTTAAGTTTGGCAGCCCACAAAGACAGCTTGTATACCTTAGATGAACTGGCCGATTTATTACAATTTACAGCGTTATTAACGGCGTCGGCGCAAACGCTTTCGGGTGGCCAAAAACAGCGCATTGCGATTGCGCGCGCAGTACTTACCGCGCCTCGGTTGCTTATTATGGACGAGCCTTTGTCTTCACTCGACGCGCACAGTAAAAAAATACTATTACCCTTTATCAAGAAAGTAAGTAAACAGATACCTATCTTATATATTACCCATTCCTTAGCTGAGCTGTTTTATCTGGGATCGCATATGCTACTTATCCACCAAGGGAAAATAGAAGCGTATGGGACGCCTCAAGCGCTGTTTATCGATCCCGCTTTGAGCTTGTCAAAGTTGATGCATTCTGGCGCATTATTAAGTGTTACAAATCTGCAATGGGATCCAAAAAACGCATTATTAAAAGCACAAGTAGACGGACAGACATTACTCTTAAATGTGGAAACAGAGCCTTTAGGCTGCGATCTTAAAATAAAAGTAGAAAGTACGGACGTGATCATTGCGTTGCAACCATTAATAGGATGTTCGCTACAAAATTGCTTACAGTGTCATATCAAAGAAATAGAGCATGTATCTGCAACGCAAGTTATGTTAGCGTTAGCGCTTAATAAGCAAATCTTATTAGCAAAAATAACCCATAAATCTTTAGTTGAACTTAAACTACAAGAAGGGCAGTTTGTTTTTGCTTATATAAAAGCACTGAGTTTGATTGGGTTAGATTGAATAGTGTATGAACTTATTATAAAGAAAATAAAAACAATAAGGGTTTAGTTAAATTTTAATCAAAGTTAAACCAGTATGTTTACTTATCAACTTTAATGGATTAAAGTCTTACTAACCAATGCTTTAGGGACAAAGTAAATGCATAAAATGCAACAATTAAGTGCGTGCCAATTGTTAGATTTAATACACGCAAAACGTTTTGGCGCAGAGTATCAGCCAATTATTGAAGTTAAAAATGGTCATATTTTTGCTTACGAGTGTTTATCTCGATTTTATGATGCACAAGGTCAAGCTATCGCTCCCGATATTGTGTATGCCTCCTTACATAAAAACCCTCTGAGTTTATTTCAAGTTGAATACCAGCAAAAACTATTACAATTAGACAATGCCCCTGATAGCACGGATATTTTTGTGAACTTAGATCAAGACTCTTATTCTGCATCCGATCAATTAGGCCAAGATAATCCCTTTGTTGTACTGTTTAAGGATTACAAAAAAGCCAATATTATTGTTGAACTTATTGAAAACTCACAAATAAAAGATGCGCTCGTTAGTCTGGCAATGATTGATAACTTATCGAATAATGGTATTGATACGGCCATCGACGACTTGTTTGATCCCCTTTCTATGTTATCGACATCCGTTATACAACTTGTTGATTTTATTAAACTCGATAAATATGTGATCCAAGAACAAAAAAATCAAAGCTTATTACCTTTAGTAAAAGCAATGGTAGGCTATGCGCATGCCACTAATAAAAAAGTAATATTAGAGGGCGTTGAAACAACAGAAGACTTATTTTTTGCAAGGCAACTTGGCGTAGATTATGTGCAGGGTTTTTTATATAAACCTCTCTTTGAATATATTCGCTAACCTTGTGGGAGTCATTAAGATAGGTATTTTATTACAAAACACCTATCTTAATTCAGGTCTATCTGGTGTTATTTCGCATTTAGCGTAGTGTGTCTAATCCCGCTATCTTATGCCAAAAACCATTACATTCCTGATGCGACAGGGCCTCTTTGATATGATGGCCTGTCACGGCATCTCTAAATTGTTTTAACACCTCAAATGCCTGGGTTGATGAAGGACTGATACGTAATATATCAACTAAGCCCTGCATTGATGACATATCGTTGATCAAATTATAGCAAGATCCTGATTGCGTTTGGATGCCATTAAGGATGAAAACCTGCTGATCTTCTTGTGTCGTTGTCGGCCTGCCTTGCGGGTATTTAATGCAGCAAAGTTCACAATCATCTTTGGCTTTGTTTTCGGATCGGGCGGTAAAGCACCTTGCAGAATACGCAAGAGGCATAAAACCATGCGCGAAAACTTCGATTTCAAATTGTTCACGAATACCTAATGTTAGACAATCTTCAACCACTTTGACTAGCCAGTCTCGAGAAAGCTCAACGGGCATTACCCAGCGTTGCATACCTTTATTTACAAATAATTTAAGTACTGATGCGTTATAGCAATTAATGGCGGGACCACAGGTAAAGGGCACTTTTTGTTCATGCAGTAATTGAATGGCTCCCACATCATTAGCCTCTACACTCAGCTCTCCATTATTACAGAGCTGTTGTAATATTTTTATCTCCGATGGCGCTTCCAGTAACGCCATACTCGATAAAACCACTTCTTTACCTTGTTGGGATAATGATTTTGCAAGCTCTATCCAGTCGCGCGTTTTTAGCTCTCTACGTTTACTGCATACCGTTTCACCTAAATATATGATATCTGCATCGCTAGTGACGGCTTGATCATAAAAATCGTTAATACTTTGTTTGGGCCAATAATAGAGCACAGGGCCTAATGATAATTTCATGTTAATTCCTTACTGCCATTTTCGATGATATGCGCCGAGTGTGGTTTGATTACCTTCGGAGACGTTCTCAAGTACGCGATCCCAAGCAGGTTGCACTTTATAGCTATCGGGAGCAGCAAGATATGCATCAATGGCAGCGCGCCAAACACGCGTTATTTGCTCAACATAAGCAGGGCTACGCTGACGTCCTTCTATTTTTACAGAGCTAATATTTGCGCGCATTAATTCAGGTAACATCGATAACGTATTTAAACTGGTTGGCTCTTCAAGGGCATGATAAAGCTTGCCTCCGACATTAAAGCGACCTTTACACAAGGTGGGGTAACCGGTTTTTTCATCTGCTTGGTAACGATCTATTAAAATATTATTTAAACGCGACTCTAGGCCTGTATCTGTCTCTTGCCAGCGAACATATTTGGCAGGGGAGCAGGCGCCTACCGTATTTGGCGACTCACCGGTAAAGTACGAGGACAAATAACAACGACCTTCAGCCATAATGCATAAACTGCCAAAAGCAAAAACCTCTAAGGCCATGTCGGTGTTACGAGACAGCTGTTTTACTTGTTGCATGGACAGTACACGCGGTAAAACGACACGTTTAATATTGAAATTTTTCTGGTAAAAATCAATGGCAGCGGTATTCGTTGCCGACGCTTGCACACTCAAATGTAATTCGAGATCAGGGTGTTTATTGACGGCGTAATCGAGCGTGGCAATATCGGCAATAATGGCAACATCGGCGCCTAAATCAACGCATTTATCCACCGCATTTTGCCAGCGCACTTCATTGCCTGGATGTGAGAACGTATTGATAGCGACATGTAAGTTTTTATGATGATCTTTGACGTATTGCGCACCTTTTATTAATTTTTTATCATTAAAATTTAATCCCGCAAAATGACGGGCGTTGGTATCGTCTTTTAAACCGACGTAGACGGCATCTGCACCGCAGTCAATGGCCATTTTCAGTGCAGGTAAGCTACCCGCAGGGCAAAGAAGTTCCATAATTATTCTCATCGCGACTAAAGTTATGCAATTGTAAAAAAAATGGTAAAACTTTTATTGATGTAGGGCAGGGTTGTATGATTCTTTCCTCTTTATAATGGTATTTTTTATTTATCGAGAAATATAATGTTAAAAAAGGCGTTATTTAAACTACATCAACATGCTGTTAAGCAAGCTCCTGAGTTCTTAGCCTTACCCTGTACATTGTTGCCCTTCTTTATACAAAAGAAATTATTGGCACAATTATTAGCGCATCTTTTTAAAGAGGCGATGGAAGATGATGAGTTAGCATTTTTAGAAGGTAAATGGTTGAAAGTAGAGATCACAGATCTGCATCTTACGTGGTTTTTAAGCTTGGCAGAGGGACAATTGTTGATTCAAGAAGACTGTCCTCAAGTCGATGTCACTTTTGCAGCCAATGTGAATGAACTGATTTTAATTGCAGGGCGCAAGGAAGATCCTGACACTTTATTTTTTCAGCGCCGTCTATCCATTCAAGGTGATACGGAGCTTGGTTTAGAGGTGAAAAATCTATTAGATAATATTGATCATGATAGCTTACCTGCAGCAATCAAACATTCTATTCACTATTTTTCAACGTTTGTGCAACAAGGTTTACAACCTGAAGCATCGGCATTAAATGCGATTTAAAAAAATGCACCTTATTGATAAGGTGCATTTTTATATACTCATGATACCTAAAACACAAGATTAATAAGCCCGTTGGGCTTAGCATCTCGGCCTAAAGCATATTG
The DNA here is from genome assembly GCF_000153405.2 of Psychromonas sp. CNPT3. Classification (NCBI taxonomy): domain Bacteria; kingdom Pseudomonadati; phylum Pseudomonadota; class Gammaproteobacteria; order Alteromonadales; family Psychromonadaceae; genus Psychromonas; species Psychromonas sp. CNPT3. Next base: position 1,514,206 of record NC_020802.1, on the reverse strand, counting down.
AGTAACATTAATAATAAATATTAATCGTCACGCTCAGTTACTTCTAACAAATGATAACCAAATTGTGTTTTTACAGGGCCTTGAACTTCACCAATCGGCGCACTAAAAACAACTTTATCAAATTCAGGTACCATTTGTCCTGGTCCAAATTGACCTAAATCACCACCGGTTGCGCCAGATGGGCAAGTTGAATGCTTTTGAGCGATACTTGTAAAGTCGCTACCTGCTTCAATTTGTTTTTTAAGATCTTCACAAAGTTCAGAGCTAGTTACTAAAATATGTCTTGCACGTGCTAAAGCCATCGTTATTTCCTTTTTATTTATGAATAAAGCGCAAGATAAATGAAATCTTGTTCTGGATCAACTTTTACCTTGCAAAAAACCTAAACTGCCATATTATGTCTAATTATAAGTTTATTTATTAATGAGGTTTGAATGAAACGAATTGGACTGTTTTTAATTACGAATTTAGCGATCGTATTAGTACTCGGTATTGTGTTAAACATTGTATTTTCGGTATTAGGGCTTAATTCAAGCAGTGTTGGCGGATTATTAGTTTTAGCGATTGTTTTTGGGTTTGGTGGCTCTTTTATTTCGTTAGCTATGTCAAAATGGATTGCAAAGCGCAGTACTGGCGCTGTGGTTATCACCTCGCCCGCTAATGAAACTGAATCTTGGTTATTAAAAACGGTAAATCAACAAGCAAAAAAAGCGGGTATTAGCTGCCCAGAAGTCGCGATTTATAACAGCGCAGATATCAATGCGTTTGCAACCGGTATGAATAAAAACAAAGCGCTCGTTGCTGTTAGCTCTGGTTTACTCGAGCAGATGACGCGTGATGAGGCAGAGGCCGTACTGGCACATGAAATCAGTCATGTCGCGAGTGGCGATATGGTGACGCTGGCATTAATACAAGGGGTTGTTAATACCTTTGTTATTTTTATTGCACGTATCGTGGGGGGAATTATTGATAACTTCTTAAGCTCTAATGACGAAAATGAATCGTCTGGGCATGGCTTCTCCTATTTTATTATCGTATTTGTTTTAGAGATGGTTTTTGGTATTTTAGCCAGTACCATTGTGATGTATTTTTCACGTCGCCGCGAGTTCAGCGCTGATGCAGGTGCTGCTAAATTGGTCGGTAAAGAGAAAATGATCGCAGCACTGCAACGCTTACAGCAAAGCGCAGAGCCTAAACTTGAGGGTACTCTGATGGCATTTGGTATTTCAGGTAAGCGCAAAGGGGGCTTATTTATGTCTCATCCACCGCTCGAGCTGCGCATTGAAGCCTTAAAAACGGCAATGTGATCAACTAAAAAGCTCGCGTCAATGCGAGCTTTTTAATTCTTGTATATGTACTCAGGCTCCCGCAGTGACTTCTTTAACGTCAGACTCAACGGTCAACGTCGCACTACCCAGAATAATAGGAATGATGGCTGAGCCACGGGCAGAGCCACTTTCGAGTCCTGTTTCTTGGCCGTTCGCAAGTTTACAATCCTGATTTTCACCTTGTAGGTATTGTTTAACAATCTGCACCGCTTGTGCGTTTTGCTCTATTGCAATATAACTTTTAGGTTTGTTTTTTAACAAGGTTTGTTTTTTAAAAAAAGCTTGGCACTAAACCCTGATCCTGGCGCAAATTCAAGCACCTTATCTAGAGGTGTTATCTGTAAGCTTGTAACATGGTTTCTGTTAGTTTTTTTCCTCCCGGCCACCATGCTTTTTTGCCTAATTGCGCTAAAATCCAATGGCCTGGCATTTTTTTTATATCGTGGGTTTGCCCTGGCATCATCAATTTTTTTTGCATCGTCGGGATTTCCTAGGTATTTAAAATAAGTATTACCAGTAAGCATAAAAAAGAGATAACGGCTATCCATCTGAATACGGGGCTGAGTCCTTGCATTGTATTTCTCCAAAGTGGTTTGATATTAGCTATCATTTGCATTATGGATGATAGTCCGTAAACTGCTACTTGATTATTATCAAGTGTGTGAGGAAGGAGATGGCATCTATTTTATGTTTGTTTAATGAGCAACAAAAGCAGGCGGTTTTTAGCAAAAATAAAACCATTGAGCTACAAAGTGGAGACATGCTTTTTGAGCATGCGACGCCCGCCGATAACATGTATCGCGTTGAAAAAGGAAAAATATCCTTGTATCGCCTGATGGCAAACGGTGATGAAAAATTATTTTCAGTCTTTTTACCCGGTGATATGATTGCAGAAATGGCGATTTTTATGCAACCAAGGATTTATCCCATGCACGCCAAAGCAGATCAATATTCGGTTATCTCCGCTTTATATTATAAAGATGTGCTTCAATGTGTGAGTCATTGTTCGCAATTATCTTTGCAGGTAATGCATTTTATGAGTAACCGTATTCACCATTTAATGGAGACTCAAAATATTTTAACGCAAGTGAATGCAAATCAAAGATTGGTGATGAAACTTGCTGATATTTATAAATGTCAGTTAAAAAAAGAGGGCAAGGTGTTTTTGTCGGTAACAAAAAAATTACTGGCAACACAATTGGCAATGACGCCTGAAACGTTGTCACGGGTTATCAAAAGATTAAAAGATAAACAGTTAATTGTTGAGTCTGCGGGTTGTATTAGTATTCCCGATATTAGTAAGTTATGCGCAGCTGCCGATTTAACGGAAGATATTTTTTATTAAATTTATTGATGCACGCAACATTATTGACAAGGTGAAAGCATAATATGCCGTAAGGCTTTAAATCTAATGATAAATAGATAATAATAGCGCGCACTAAAGCAACTTATCGATATGGATCACAAGCGCATGTTATTTGAAAGGGAGTTTGAAATAATTAATGTACTCAGCAGCCTCAACAACGCATATACTATGAAATTATTACGTTTTCATTTTTTATTGAGCGTTCTACTTTTTAGTACTTTTTCTTATGCGAACGTGAGTTTTCAGATTGAAGGTTTAGATCGAGATGAAAGTGCTAACGTCACCTTTTATTTAGAAACACTTCCCGTAACAAATAATGCCAAAAACAGTATTTATTTACAACAAGTAGAGAAGAGCACCCGTGAAGCACTGCAAGCTTTAGGTTATTATCAAGTTACACTGAGCAGTAAAGTAACGGGTGAAACGGGAAAACAGACTCTTTTATTAACCATTAATAAAGGCAAACAAACGCGCATAGTGACGTTAGATATTCGTTTAACGGGCGAAGCGAAAACAGATCCTGCCTTTCAAAAAATACTTGACGATTTCCCGCTTAAAATAAATTCCCCTTTAAATCACGCGCACTACACACAAGCAAAAGCATTGTTCAAAAAATTAGCCATACAAAGGGGCTATTTTGACGCTTTTTATAAAAAATCTCGCGTTGAAGTTAAACGTAAAACAGCAGAAGCAACCTTATATTTTTGGTTTGATAGCGGTATACGTTATCAATTTGGTGAGCTGGTATTTAATGGCGATGTCTCAGCCAAGCAGCAAATAAAGCGTTTGAAAAATTTCAAATCAGGGGATCCTTTTTTAAGTTCGACATTAAATGAATACAGTCAAGATCTCACCGCGACGGGTTATTTCGCGCGTTTAATGATCTTGCCCGATATTAAACAAAAAAAAGGGCGTTTGATCCCGCTTAATGTGATTGTGAAAATGCGTCCTAAAAATTCATTTAAACTCGGTGGGGGTTATAGTACAGATGAGGGCATACGCGGAAAGTTTCGTTGGGAGCACCCTTGGTTAAACCAATATGGGCATTCATTAGAGACATCTATTATCGCGTCAAGGTTTCAACAAGAAGCCTCTTTAACCTATAAAATCCCTCTGCAAGATCCACTTTATAATTATCTTTCATTACAAGGTGGCTACAAAGCAGAAAAGCAAAATGATACCGATACCGACCGTTATTTATTTGGGATCAGTCGCCATTGGCGCGCAAAAGATAATTGGCGATCCACCTTGTCGTTAAAATTCGATCATGAATATGGTCGACAAGGCGAGCAATATTTTGATAGTAAATTGATTTTGCCTGGATTTAGTTATAGTCATGTGCAATCGGAAGGCGGTATCAATGTTACCTCTGGACGTAAATTATTAGCCTCCATTGAAGTTTCTCATAAAGCGTGGCTTTCTAGCGCCAATCTCATTAAACTTTATGCGCAAGGAAAGTTTATTAATCGTTATAAACAACATCAATTTATAACCTCTGTTGAACTGGGCGCTATTTTTACAGATAGCCTCAATGACGTCCCCTCTTCGATGCGCTTTTTTAGTGGGGGTGACCAAAGTGTGCGAGGCTTTGATTATGAAAGTATTAGTCCGACTGACTCTCTGGGCGAGTATATGGGCGCAAAATATTTAGCAACGTTAAGTTTAGAATATAGATTGCCAATAGCTGAAAACTGGAAAATCGCCTTTTTTAGCGATACAGGCACCGCAACGAATGATTTCTCCGAACCGATATCGCAGAGTGTGGGTGTGGGTATTATTTGGCTCTCATTAGTGGGGCCTATTCGCCTTTATTGGGCGGCGCCTTTAACGCAGAGTAACAACGCATGGAAAATACATTTTATGATAGGGCCTGAATTATGATATCTATTATGCGATGTAACCTTAAAATGTGTAAAAAAATAACAAAATGCTTATTGATATTACTAGCGGGGCTGAGCGTTATATTGGCTCTGTTATTATTAACGCATCCCGGTAATAAAGTTATCATCAGTGTTATCGAGTCGATAGAGCCGAGGCTCTCACTGCCATTAACACAAGGTAGCGTGTTCTTTTCTCCTACCTTTGAAAATATTTCTTGGCAAGATGATTCGACCACTCTAAATATTGAAAAACTCAATTATGTCTTTGGTTATTCTTGCTTGGTACAAGAAATTTGTATGCAGCAAGTTAATATTATTGGGGTTAACTTACATTTACCGGTCAATGATAGTGTCCCCGTCGCGCAGGAAGAAACGCATGAACCCATGGCCTTGTTGTCTCTTCCGATTAAAATACATTTATCTAATATCCACTTAAAAGATATTAATGTAACCCAAGGCGACTTTGCTTTTTCATTTGACGATCTCGCTTTAGATGTACGCGCTCAAAAAAGTAATGTTTATATCAGTAGCACATTACGTAAGGTATTTGTGCAACTACCAAAGCCAACGATCATTGCACCTATATTGCTCAAAGCAGGCAAAAAGAAATTGGTCTTTACTGAGGTCGCCCCGCTGATTGCCAAAAACCAATTAACCCCCATTCGTTTACCTTTTAACTTATATCTTGATCCCATTGCTATTTTTGATCTTAAGGTGGTCCAAGAAGATAAAAACATATTCAATTTGCAGCGTTTTGAGACGCAGTTAAGTTTTATTGATACGCATTTAGAGGTGAAGGCTTTAGCCTTTGAGACGCCCGAGACAAGCTTTGACTTACAAGGTAAAATTGATTTTAATAATAACTATCCTTTAGCGTTAGAAATAAAGGGCAAGGTAAAAACAATAGAGATGCAAAATACGCATGCGCTATTGAAAGGGCAAAAGTATCAACTCAACGTGAGTGGCGATCTTAGTGCGCTAAAAAGCAAATTGCTCTTAACTAAAAAGATGCGCTTAGAGTTATCTTCTGAAGTTGATTTGTTAACTGAAAATATGCCTTATTCTCTGCAACTAAAATGGACACATTTGTATTGGCCATTAACAGACACACCTAAATTTCAATCTAAATTTGGAAAGCTAGAGTCGCAGGGCGCCCTGAATGATTATACGTTATTGTTTAATGCGGATTATCAAGGGCAGGATATTGCGCCCGGTAAAGTGCAATTAAAAGTGCAAGGTGATCTCAAAAAATTAAACTTGGAAAGTTTAACGCTTAAGACGCTCCAAGGCATTGCACGCTTTTCGGGTGATTTATCTTGGTCGGATAAATTGTATTGGCAAGGTGATTTAAACTTAGATAACTTAGCATTAAAAGCCTTTATTAAAGGCGACGAGAGTATTGTTTCTGGCTCGATAAAACAAACAATGCAAACGCAGTTTTATTATGATCGCGCACCGAACTGGTCTGTTTCTATTCCTAAACTACAGCTTGAAGGTAAATATCTACAACGTGATTTTTCAGTAGACGCAAAATTATCGGCGAATAAGGACACTGGCGCTAATATTGAAACCTTTAATATTATTAATGAAAAAAATAAAATCTCGATAAAAGGCCGACTCGGCGAAAAAAACAATTTAAGCATTAAAGTCGACATACAAGACATGAAAAACTTGTTGGCAGACGCAAAAGGCAAAATAAACGCTAAGTTTAAGGTAACTGGCTCGCCTAGCGACATTAAAATTAAAGCGCACCTTAACGCGCGTAAATTGGCCTACCAACAATCAAAATTACAAAGTCTAAGGCTTGATGGTGAGGTCACTGTAGCGGACACGATGGGATTAAATTTAGATTTAAAGGCGATAGGCTTTGTTTTTGAAGATCAAAAAATCAGATCGGTGCGTTTACACATTAAAAACACAAAAATCGCGAAGCATGATATTAAGATAAAAATAAAGGCGCCAAAATTTAGCTCTCAGGCGCAGTTAAATATCATTCAAAGTGCAAAAAATTGGTCTGCTAATTTACAAAAAATGACGATAAAGATAGTGCAGGCACAACAAAAAATAAATTTAGTAACGCCTATCCATGTGCAGCTTAAAAACAAAAATATACAACTCAGTGAGCATTGTTGGCAAAGTACCGATGCTAAAAATAACAAGATGGGCCGTTTATGCTTTCAAAAAATAGATGCAGGTGAAAGTGGAGAGGTTCAACTTTCGTTAGATAATATCAAGTTACAAGCATTGGATCCCTATTTAGAACCTAAAGCGCGCTTCTTTGGGGCTCTTTTTGCACAATCAAAGATCCTATGGTATAAAAACGGCCCCCCCAAAATTGATGTCGACATGCATTTAGAGAACGCTTCGATAAAAGTAGAAGCAAAGCCTGGTGTCTATAATAAAGGGCTTTACGCGATTGATACTTTTCGATTGCAATTAAACTCAAAAAACAAAAAAAGTCCTTTTTTATTACAAATAGACTCACCTCATCTAGTTAACTTAATGTTGAAAGGTAGCCTAGCGCACTCCCAAGACAAACCTAAAATAAATGCGACGATTGCGCTTTCAATGCCTAATTTATCTGTCTTTAAAACGTTTATTCCTGATCTCGAGCAATTAAATGGCGCCATTAAAGCAGATGTAAATATTCAAGGTGCACTTGATTTCCCGAATGTACAGGGCCTTATCGTATTGCAAGATACCGATATCACATCGTCTTTACTACCTATCAAGCTTAATGCACTTAATACCATTATTCGTTTAGATAATAAAAAAGCAGAAATACAAGGGAGCTTTAAAAGCAGTGAAAAAGTAGCAAAAAAAGGCTTGTTAAGTTTACCTTTTAAAGTGCTTAAAAAGACATTTAGCGTGATTGATGCTCCTTTTAAACGCTTGGGTGACAAAATAAATAAAGAGAAGTCGCAACTAGCTATCCGAGAGTTACCTTCGGGACAAGCCTATTTTAAGGGGGATTTAAATTGGCAACATCGTTTTCAAGGCGCCTTACATTTTTATGCGCATAAATTATTTTTTTATGATCATAAAAAAATAAACATGTTACTCAGTCCTGATATTTATTTAACGTTTGATAAAACATTAAATGTTAAAGGAAATGTTTTACTCAATAGAGCAAAGATCCGCGTTAAAGAATTACCTAAGGGTGCCGTTTCTGCATCTAAAGATGTGGTGTTTGTCGATGAAATAGACATTAAGGAAACGGATACTTTACCATTAGCATTAAATTTAGAAGTGGATCTAGGTAATGATTTTCACCTCATCGCAATGGGGTTAGATAGTTTTATTAAAGGCGAGTTATTAGTTAAAAAAGAGATAACGAGTGATCTGTTAGTGCATGGAAAATTAAAATTTGAGCGTGGTAGCTATCGCTCATTTGGTCAACAACTCGAGTTGCAAGACAGTAGCATATTATTTCAAGGGCCGCCCGAGTCCCCATATATTGATATAGAGGCTATTCGTGATCCTCAAAAAACGCAAGATAATGTCATTTCAGGAATACGTTTAAATGGCTCTCCCGATGCATTAACGTTAACCATTTTTTCAAAACCAGAAATGGCGCAACAAGAAGCATTATCGTATTTAACCCGCGGTAAATCTATAAATGCAGGTAGTGATAAAGGCTCAAATAATCAATTAGCAGCCTGGTTAATTGCATTTGGCGCCTCACAATCAGACTCTGTCATGAGTGATATCGGCGATACGTTAGGATTAAAAGATCTGTCGTTGTCTACGCAGGGCAGTGGTGATCAACAATCTGTCGGTATTAGCGCTGAAATTGCGCCGGGTGTTGAAATAAGTTATGGGATTGGCGTTTTTGAAAGCTTTTCAATATTAGCTTTACGTTATGAGCTGTTTAATCGTTTTTATATTGAAGCGTCTAGTGGATTATATCAAGCTATCGATGCTTACTATGAATTTGATTGGGATCCTTAAACGCCGTGAGGCTATTTAAAAAGGAAAAATCAGTACGTCCTGGTGTAGTAAAATGCTAGCGTGAAGGTGAAAAACAGCTGGGTTAAAAGGGGGATTACACGCGCTAAGGGCGTCGTCTTTGTCGGATGTTACGTATTGTCTTGGAAAGTGTTTGATGCGGGATAACGTATTTTTAAGTAACGTGGGTATAAAAATGGAGCACTCAGCTACGCTTAGTCTGAGTACTCATTGTGTGATGCTATTTTAACATTCTAACGTTTTTTTCTGCTCTTTGCTTTTTCGCGGCGAATATTAGCAGGCTTATTCTTTTCTTGCTTACGCTCGAGCATCTGATTGTGCTCTTGCATTGCTTTATAGCGGCTTTTCTTAAGTTTTTTCGTATCACTATCGGCATAAGATTCTGGTAAAGATAAATCCATTTCATAACCAGGATAAACGATACGTTCAAATTTACGACCAATGAGCTCTTCAATATTATCTAAAAATTGTTCATCTTTAGGGCTGACTAAAGAAATAGCATTCCCTTTTTTACCTGCTCTGCCGGTGCGCCCAATACGATGTATATAATCTTCCGCTAAGAAAGGCAGATGAAAGTTCACCACATAAGGTAAGTTAGGAATATCAAGACCACGGGCAGCAACATCTGTCGCAACAAGCACGCGTACACTGCCTTCTGTAAATTTCTCAATGGCTTTATTACGCGCACCTTGGTTTTTATCACCATGGCAAACCGCACATTTAATGCCGTCTAACTTTAACTCTTTAGCAAGCAAGTCCGCACTTGCTTTCGTACCGGCAAAGACCAGTACTTGGCGCCAGTTTTTAACGCCGATAAGCTCAGATAATAATTCGCGTTTACGTGTTTCTGAAACCCAGTAAACTTGTTGCTTAATTTTACCCGCCGTAGAATTTTGCATCGAAACTTCAATTGTTTTCGGCGTATGCAATAACTGTTTTGCCAGTGTTTTTACTTTATTTGAAAAGGTCGCTGAAAACATTAAGGTTTGATGTTTTTGTTTAATGGTTTCTATCAGAGATTGAATAGCGGTTAAGAACCCCATATCCAACATGCGATCGGCTTCATCTAATACAACATGTTTTACATGTGATAAATCAACACTGCGCGCATTAATATGCTCAATTAAACGCCCCGGTGTTGCAACGAGAATATCGACGCCACCTTTAAGGAGTTTAACTTGTGTATCCATATTTTTACCACCGCAGACAAGCCCACAAGTGATATCCATAAACTGAGCATATTCTTGAATGTTCTTCGTTATTTGCATCGCAAGCTCACGCGTCGGGCTTAAAATCAATGCACGAACACTGCGATTATTAGATTTTTTTTGTGATGCTGATTTAGCCAATAAATCTAATATAGGCAAACTAAAAGCAGCCGTTTTTCCGGTGCCCGTTTGCGCGCTGGCCAGCACATCACAACCTGAGCGAATGAGTGGAATGGCTTGTTGCTGGATAGGGGTTAAATTTTTATAACCACATGCTTTAACCGCTTTTAACAACTCTGTAGATAAACCTATTGCATCAACACTCATACCATCACCACTTTTATTCATAATCTAATTAGGAGCGTGAGTATATAGGGAATGCGCCTCGATTGCAGGTCTATTTGTGCATCTCTTATTTTGGGATTTATCTTTCTCAGTCACTTTGCTTCGCGGCTTTAAACTTGCATTGAAAATCTTATGTTAAATGCGCGTTAATAAGCCTATTTATCGCGATCAAAGCGCAAGCTAAGAGGTGCTTTGTTGCGCTTAATGTTGGGAAGCGTAATATAAGCTCTTATTTATGTGTTTTATATTTTTAGGATATTATGGCGTTAATTTTTTTATTGTTACAGCAACTCAGTGTGTATTTAGTCATTGCTTATTTACTGAGTAAAACCCCTATCTTTATGCCCTTAACAACGCTTTCTGCACATTCTTATCAACGTCTAGCCTGTTATTTCGTTTTTAGTTTATTTTGTATATTAGGGACTTATTTTGGACTTGCTATTGATAGCGCGATTGCCAATACCCGCGCAATAGGGGCTGTAATAGGGGGGTTATTAGGCGGGCCATTAGTTGGGTTTGCGGTAGGCTTAACCGGTGGGATCCACCGTTATAGTATGGGAGGCTTTACCGATTTATCATGCGCTATTTCGACAACGGCAGAGGGATTGTTAGGCGGGTTGATGCACCGTTATTATATGCGCAGAGGCCAAATTGATAATATTTTTAATCCTTATGTCGCCTTGTGTTTGTTAGTCGTGGCAGAAATCATGCAAATGTCGATTATTTTGCTCATCGCGAAACCTTTTAGCCATGCTTTAGATCTTGTTCGCAGTATTGCATTACCCATGATCATCGCGAATGCTGCCGGGGCTGCTTTGTTTATGAGTATTATTGCTGACAGAAAAACAATTTATGAAAAATATTCAGCTGCTTTTTCAAGTAAAGCATTAACCATTGCAGAGCGTTCGGTAGGGGTGTTAAGCCAAGGTTTTAATGCACAAAGTAGTCAAAAAATTGCGCAGATAATTTATGAAGAAACGGGGGTGGGGGCTGTTTCGATCACCGATCGTGAAAAGATATTAGCTTTTATTGGTATCGCAGCCGATCATCATTTACCTGGTACGCTTATCTCCTCAGACTATACTAAACAGGCGATCAAAAAAGGCGAAATCATATATGCCGATGGTTATCAGTTGCCTTATCAATGTTCGTTAGATAAAAATTGTCGACTCGGCTCCTCTTTAGTGATCCCTTTAATGGGCGCTGAGCAAAAAGTATTGGGCACGATAAAATTATATGAAGCAAAGAAAAAGATATTTTCATCGGTGAATCGCTCCTTGGGTGAAGGCTTAGCAAAACTGCTATCAAACCAAATACTCACCGGCCGTTATATTGAGCAACAAACCTTATTAACACAAGCCGAAGTGCGTTTGCTGCGCGCACAGGTGGATCCACACTTCTTATTTAATGCGCTCAATACTATTAATGCCGTTATTAGGCGCGATCCGGAAGGGGCGCGAGAACTTATTCAACATTTGGCGCAATTTTTCCGACGTAATTTAAAACAAAAAGTGGAGTGGGTGCGCATAGAAGAAGAGTTGGAGCATGTGAATGCCTATTTACGTATTGAGCTGGCACGTTTTTCTGATCGATTAAGCATCCATATTGACGTAGATAGGTCACTTTTTGATATTATGATCCCTATTTTTACATTGCAGCCCTTAGTCGAAAATGCTATTAAACATGGAACGTCAACATTACTGCAACAAGGAAAAGTCAGCGTCATTGGGCGTATAAAAGCGACGCCAAACGGCGCTATTGTTGAGTTACAAGTGATCGATAACGCAGGCAATTATTATAAACGCCAAGACAGTGACAGTACTGGATTAGGTTTGCAGATTGTGGATAAACGTCTTAAATATCATTTTGGTGATGAATATGGCCTTGATATGAGCTGTATTGATAATATTACGACAAAGGCCAATATCACTTTCCCATTACATGGAGGTAAACATGCTTAAAGCCATTGTTATTGATGACGAGCGCTATGCGCGTGAAGAATTGGCAAGCTTATTAACATTAAGTAATGCCGTCGAGGTGCAAGCGTGCTGCGCGAATGCGATTGAAGGTTTACAAAAAGTAAATCAGTTACAACCCGATGTCATTTTTCTTGATATCTCCATGCCCCAAATAAGCGGGATGGAAATGCTCAGTATGTTAAGCCCTGATACGATGCCTGAGGTCGTTTTTGTGAGTGCTTATGATGAATATGCCCTTAAAGCTTTTGAAGGTAATGCTTTTGATTATATATTAAAGCCAATTTCTCAAGATCGTTTACAAAAGACTATCGAGCGTTTAGTTAAAAAGAAAAACACAACAACACTGAGTCTTCCTGAGCATGCTTTATTAACCCAGATCCCGTGTGCAGGATATCAACGTTATTTATTATTAAAAATAGCTGAAATCGAAGTGGCACATAGTGACCATAGCGGCGTTCATCTATTATGTACGCCTGAAAGTCATCAAAATGAAAGCTTAAACTGCGTCCTAAGTTTAAAAGTATTAGAAGATAAAACGACATTGATCCGTTGTCATCGACAATATTTAGTGAATCCCGATGCCATTAGGGAAATAAAAATATTAGATAATGCGTTAGCTGAGATCCTCACTTATAGCGCAAGAGTCGTGCCGGTCAGCCGTCGTTATTTAAAAGAGATCAAAGCCTTATTTCATTTAAGCTAACCGTTTATCTCTCTGATAAACCACTTAAAAGACTATATGACCACTGCAATATAGAACACATGATTAATCGTTAACAAAGCGTATCCTATTTGTTAGGAGAATGTAGCACTGAGCATTTACTTATATATTTTTTAATAAAATGATAAGTATAAATTGCAAGTAGCTGCCTTTCATTAATAAAAAAGGAAGTTCATATGTTGTGGTTTTTATTTTGTATCATGCTGTTATTAGGTGGCTATTTTATTTACGGTGCGTTTGTTGAAAAAGTCTTTGGTATTAAAAAAGACAGACAAACTCCCGCATATAGCAAACAAGATGGGGTTGATTACGTGCCAATGCCAAAGAAAAAGGTATATTTGGTTCAACTCTTAAACATCGCAGGTGTGGGCCCCATTTTTGGACCTATTATGGGAGCGCTCTACGGACCGGCTGCCATGCTTTGGATCGTTTTAGGTTGTATTTTTGCCGGAGGGGTACACGATTATTTCGCGGGTATGCTTTCTATTCGTAATGGTGGAGCTTCTGTACCAAACATGACGGGTAAATATTTAGGTAACAATGCAAAACATTTTATGAATGTTTTTGCTTTGTTGTTACTGCTATTAGTCGGCGTTGTTTTTGTCTCAGCTCCCGCAGGTATGATCACCAATTTAGTCAATCAACAAACTGATTTAGCAATGCCGATGCTGGTTATGGTTGCTATTATCTTTAGTTATTATTTAATTGCCACTATTGTGCCAATTGATAAAATAATTGGTCGTTTTTATCCGTTTTTCGGCGCCTTATTAGTCTTTATGTCTGTTGGCCTTATCGTAGCATTAACCTTTTCAACTGAGCATTCTTTGCTGGGTAATTATGAAATGAGCATGATGTTTACCAATATGAATCCTAATGACTTACCGTTATGGCCTGCCTTGTTCATTACGATTGCCTGTGGCGCAATCTCAGGATTCCATGCAACGCAGTCCCCTTTAATGGCGCGTTGTTTAGAAAATGAAGAAAATGGACGTTTTGTATTTTATGGCGCCATGATAGGTGAAGGGGTGATAGCGCTTATTTGGTGTGCACTTGCTTTGTCTTTCTATGATAATGTTGACGCTTTATCTGCAGCCGTACATTCAGGTGGTCCTGGCGCCATTGTTTATGATACTTCAATTGGCCTATTAGGTGGCGTTGGCGGTATTATTGCATTCTTAGGCGTGGTGATATTACCTATCACATCGGGTGATACTGCGTTTAGAGCAAGCCGTTTGATCATGGCGGAATTCTTTCACAGCGATCAAACCTTAATTCGCAACCGTCTTATCATGGCCTTACCTTTGTTTGTGATTGGCGCGATCCTCACGCAAGTTGATTTTGGTATTATTTGGCGCTACTTTGGATTTGCCAATCAAACAACGGCAGTGATGATGCTTTGGACTGCGTCCGCTTATCTTATTCGTCATCAAAAATTACATTGGATAGCGACGCTTCCTGCGATGTTTATGACCACAGTGGTTATCACCTTCATTTTAAATAATGATAGCCTTGGCTTTGGTTTAACGATTGATATCGCAACGATTATAGGTATTGCTTCTATGCTATTGATCACTGCATACGTTATTACTAAGTCGAAAGCGCAGCCGATGATTGATAGCGATGAAGCGCTAATCTAATCTAAGATTTGAAGCGTTGATTTGATTTGGAGCCTTTGAATAAGTCAACAAAAGGTATGCGACAAACATAAGCTTTACTTGTTTTATTGCATGCCTTTTTTATATCCTCTGCGCTTACAGTCCCACCTCCCTAAAGCCTCTCTTTGGGCAAAGAATAATGTCACATCGATAACCGCTAGCCATTAAAACATACAGAAAAAGTAAACAACATTGAGTTCTCATTTTTTGATATCAATCAAACTTTTTCTTTTATATCACCCTAAAATACAATTAATATTAAGTTTCAATATAATTGATACTTAATAGGAGCATATTTAGCCTTTGGAGAGAGAAAAATGAAATATTCATTAAGACAATTGAGCGTTTTTGATGCGGTGGCGAGTCAAGAAAGTGTAAGCGCAGCAGCGAAAAAATTATCGATGACACAATCTGCGGTGAGTATGTCTCTTTCTCAATTTGAAAATATACTCGATAGACAGTTATTTATTCGTCAAGGAAATCGCTTAACATTAAGTTATTGGGGACGTTGGTTACGACCTAAAGCCAAAAAATTATTACAAGATGCACAGCAAATTGAATTTGGTTTACACGATCAGCATATCATCAGTGGGCATTTATCTATTTGTGCGAGTCAGACGCCAGCTGAGTATATTTTACCGGAGCTTATCAGTAAAATTGATGAAAACTTCCCTAACTTATGTATTGAATTAAAAGTAAAAAATACAGATCACGTGATACAAACCTTGCTCAATCACCAATGCGAATTGGGGATCATTGAAGGGCGCTTAGACGATAGCCGTCTACTACAAGAAAAATTAATGGATGATCATTTGATCATTTTTTGTAGTCCCTTTCATCCTTATGCAAACAATGAAAGCGTCAATTTATCACAACTAGAGCATGCAAAGTGGGTGTTACGTGAAGTCGGTGCGGGAACGCGTTGTACTTTTGAAGGGGCAATGCATGGTTTAATTGATCATATTGATGTCTGGAAATCTTATGAAAATGTATCAGTATTAAAAGCCTTGGTTGCCAATGGCTTATATTTGGGATGTTTACCGCATCTTGATATTGTGGATGCCTTAGAAAAAGGGCAGTTAGTTGCGCTTAACACACCCGATTTGAATTTACGTCATCGTCTGTCGTTTGTTTGGCATAAAGATGCAGGAGATAATCCGTTACGTGATTGCATTTTATTAGAAGCCAAACGTTTGGTTTCTCGTCATGAAAAAAAACAGGATAAGGCCTACTTAAATTTACCTTATCCTGCTGGGTTTAAAGCGTTAAGTTAGTTTACTTAAACAACGTTATTCGTTGCATTATTTTTATATTGTAGGCAAAGCTGTTTGGCTACATCTTGACGCGTGATAACGCCACAAAACAGACCTTCATGGAGCACTGCATAAGAACTGGGGCGCTGCACGGTTGCTGATTTTAAGCGTTGTTCATAGTTTTGATAATGCGTGTCACCGAGCGCTTTAGGCTCGTTTAGTGCAAATAACTTTTCTTTATCAACGACCATAAACTCAAGTAAGCTACTGACAGGTTGCATTGCATCGACCGTCAACATCTCAGTCTGCATGACATCAGTCACCCTATCATTGAGGGTGTTTGAGTATTGTTTTGACCATAATACTCTTAAGATATCTTGCTCACTAATAAAGCCAACTAACTGTTTATTTTCATCGAGAACGGGTGCACTGCTGATTTTATTATCAACAATAAAGCTAAGTGCTTGGTATATCGTCTGTTGTTCCGTTAACGTTAATGGGTTGCTTTGCATCAGATCTTTAACTAAAAAATCATTAAGCGTTTTTTGCGTGTTTTTTTGCTCTGCGTGCATCTCAACGTGCCGATTTTCATGTGTATTTTCACGTACTAGCTCACTTTTTTTAGGCTCACTCGATTTATCAATCACCCAATAAGCCAGACCAATCAGAACGCCACCACCCACGATATTACCCAGTGTGACCGGAATTAAGTTATGCAATAAAAAGTTAGACCAATTGAGATCTGCAAATTGTGTACTACTAATATTATTACTGATAAAGAACGCAGGCTCACTGAAGTTTTGGATCATAATACCTAAAGGCACCATAAACATGTTAGCGATACTATGCTCAAAACCACTGCCGACAAACATAGCAACAGGCAAAATAAGAAGCATGGATTTGGCCAGTATATCTTTCGTACTAAAGGTCATCCAAATACCTAAACACACTAAAATATTACACAAGATACCCAGTGAAAATGCTTGGATCCATGTGTGCTGTAATTTATGTTGAGCAATTAACAGCGCATTTAAGCCCCATTGCCCGCCATCAAGAAAATACATTTTGGCACTAAAAACTAAAAGAAGCATGATGGCAGCGCCGAGCATATTACCAAAATAAACGCGCGCCCAGCATCCTAATAATTTTTTAGTGCTCACCAGACCTTCGGCCCAAGCAACGGTGCTTAATACTGTGCTCGTAAATAGCTCTCCACCACACAATACAACAAGAATAAGGCCTAAGCTAAATGCAATACCACCTGCAACGCGAACAAGTCCCCAAGGCGCAGATTGAGCACCTGTGGTAACCGTAATATAAAAGACAAAAGCAATTGCGATAAAAGCGCCAGCAAACACAGCCAATGAAAAAGATTTAGCGGTGCTTTTTTTAACTTTACTCAGACCATAATCTTCAACTTCTTGAACCATTGTTTTGGCCTGAGATTGCTCGGGTGCGGTCGCCTTTATTAAGCTCATAATAGGGGAATGGAAATTATTTGGCATAGTATGTATCGTGAATAATCACGCCTCTAGCGAATTAAAAGTAAATGGTGCATATATTATTGTATGTGACTTACTTCACACAATAATCACATTGCCATACAATAAAAGAAAAACAAGTGTAATAACAGTTAATTACATTTGATTCTTTATAGGTTAAGATTCAATTTATTTGATATTCTATTCAACCTAAAAATGCACATCATTATAAGACGTAGGACATAAAATAGAGATATATTTTTTGTTAGCTGAAACTTAGTGCTCTATGCTTGATTGTAATTTACTCGTAATAAGGATAAACATGGTGCTAAATAGCATTGCAGACGACAAAAAAATGTGTGTTATTTTTCGCATGGAGCCAGGCTCATTAGGGCCAGATGGCAGTCAATATATCAGTGAATTTTGTGACTTTGCACAAATACAGTTACAAGCGTGTGCAAGCCCCTATATACAATGGCTCATTATCCCTCGTACCGATAAAAGCTTGGCTGAGATGGAGTTCCAAGTGGCGTCTAAAAAATTGACGCAGCAGCGAGCAGAGCAATACTTTGCTATTTTTGGAGAGGATCTTGCACATTTTGAAGAAACACTTGAAGATAATTTAGAAGAGATCATTAATCAATATTTTGGTAGATAAAATAAACTTATCTACCAAAATAGCGTGTTTTTATATTAACCTCGCTCGCCATTGCTAAAACGATACAGTATCAGCGTGCTAAATTGATCTTCTGAACTGCTGGTACGTGTACTGTAATAACGATGCCAATCTGTTTGCAATGCCCATTTATTAGTGATTTTATAGTGTAAGCCCAACCCCGCACTCATAGCAAAGCGTTTATTATCTCGCTCTTCATCACTCATCATTTCACCAAAACCCACGCTCACAAACGGACGGAAATTTTCCTGCGCATTAAAATAATATTGGCTATCAATGGCGTAATTTTCATAAATCACGCTTTTGTTTGTTGCAATCTTTTTCATATCTGCACGGGTATAGGTTAAACGACTTGAAAAACTGCGATTAAAATATAAGCCTACGGAAATTTGTGAGCCTAAGGTATCTTGTAATCCCCATTTTTCATTTAAGTTTACCCATGTTGCGCCCGCTGAAATACCCACGACTCCAGTATCTATCGGATCTTTTTGCGTACTCATTGTTGATTTTGCACGCGCATCTTTTTTGGCACTTATCTCTGGTAAGGCTTTACTACTATCATCGCCAAATTTATAGCTTAATTTAAGGCCAACTTGGTTTTCAGTCGCACCACCGTACGGTAATTTAACTTGGTTAAAGGTAAAATAGCCGGTGCCCGCTTTAATCAGATCACGCCCAAATAATGCATTTATATTACGTCCGATAGAGTCAACGGGATCTAATAAGAACAATGACGTATTTCCTAATATTTCAGACCCAAA
Source organism: Psychromonas sp. CNPT3 (assembly GCF_000153405.2). Classification (NCBI taxonomy): domain Bacteria; kingdom Pseudomonadati; phylum Pseudomonadota; class Gammaproteobacteria; order Alteromonadales; family Psychromonadaceae; genus Psychromonas; species Psychromonas sp. CNPT3. The sequence goes on along the minus strand of NC_020802.1, from coordinate 1,495,584 downwards.
TAAAGTACCCCCATTGAGCCAAATATCGCGCTCTGTTTGATAAGCCCATTCACCATAGACCCAACCGATAACAGGTGTTACAACAAGATCTTGAATAGAGGGAATTTCTGCAAAAGATTCAATCCCATATTCCCAATAAAAAGTAGACATCATGGCTGAATAAAGAAATGAATCCCATTGTCTATATCCTGATTTACGAGCCGATTGATAAAAAACACCGCCAAAGTAAGGGTGAGCAACATAATTTAACCAAGCTTGATCGCGATCCCAAACTGGCCCTTCAGAGACATGGTCATACCATTTTTTAAAAATATCGGCATCTGTTTTATCCCAGTTGGTGATAGATTCGGGCATCACCGTTAAGGCTGCAATCACGCCAACGCCTAAACCAAACACCGTATAAGTATGATCCATGAGACGTTCGTTATCTTCACCATTTTTAGCATTGAAAAGTGACACTTGAAAAGGATTGTCATAGAAACTAGCATCAATATCTTTATCATCCCAACTCGAATTGGTTATCTTAGATTGATAAATAGGGACTTCAATTTGTGATACTTCGTTTTCGTTTTCGGAGGCATAAGCATTAAAAGAGCTACTGGCAAGGGCGAGGGCGCAGCACAATGTTATTTTTTTATTTGTTTTTGATGTCATGATCACATTACCAAGGGTTACATTTCTAAATTGCACAGCAATGTACAGTATAAAGGAGTCTAGATCAAAAAAGCCCGCTTACTTTAACGTTATTTTTATAACTAGAATGTTTAAATAATGTAAAAAAAGCATTCTATTATTTTATTTAAACGCTTTTTTGGTTGTTATTATGAATAGACTCTTGCATCGATGCACAAAGAGATCAACTTAACTTAACCTTAGTTTGGCGACGAATTTCAGCGATCACACGAATACAATCCAGCGTACGTTGGTTGATTTTCTCATCCATTACGCCCGCTTGTATTTGTTGACAAAAAACGTCGATTTCATAAAGCATGTGCTGATCACTTTGCTCAACACTAATATCAACGGCTGTATTTTGATGTAATGTAACTTTGTTGCACAAAGCAATGTGCTCAATAACAACGCTACCCTTTTCGCCTTGAATTTCACTTGCGAGCGCAGAGTCACTAATTTTAGAATGATCAATGGTGACTGAAAAATCTTTATATTGTAATAATGCAGAGCCACAGCCATCAACACCGGAATCTAATAAGAATGCATTTGCTTGAATGCTTTGCGGAAAACCAAATAATGCAACGCTAAACGCAACACAATAAAAACCAATATCCATGATAGATCCATTCGAATAAGCAGGATTAAAGGTATTTGGATTTTTACCGTCAAGGTATTGTTGATAACGGGAAGAGTATTGGCAATATTGTAAATTTGCTTTGCGTAAGGGGGCTATTTTTTCTAAGTTTTTTTGCACTTGTGAAAAATTGGGAAGATAAGCACTCATATAGGCTTCAAAAATAATGACATTATTTTCTTTGGCCGTTGCAAATAAGCACGCAACTTGCTCGGGAGTTGTTGCCAGAGGCTTTTCACAAATAACATGTTTACCCGCCTTTAGCATTTGCAGTGCTTGCGGAAAATGTAGCGCATTGGGGCTCGCAATATAAACAGCCTCAATGTCTTTATGCTCAGCGAGCGTTTGTAAATCATCGAAACTATTTTGCAGTTGATATTTTTTGGCAAAGGTTTGGGCGCGCGCAAGATCTCTTGAGTATACGGCGTTTAACATTAAATCTGTACCACAGCTTGTGGCCTTAATAAATCGCTCGGTGATCCAATTAGTTCCTATCACAGCAAAATTGATCATTTATAACTCCTTAATAACGCGGGATCATACCCATGTTACCTCAATATGCGTCATGTGGCACTGCAGAAGATAGCAATTCAAGGCGTAGCGCTTGTTAAGGGCGATTTCCTTATAAAATAGGGTTATAAAACATCAATGTAGAATAATTGTTTTTACCTTTATGCTTCGAATATAAGCCTAAGTAGGGTTGCTGATTTTGTAGCTTGAAGTATCATGGGTCTATATATTTATTTTTATAAAAGAATTTTTTATTATGCCTGCTATTACTCAAACGCTACATCGACAATTGCAACTTAGTGTTCCTCAAATCAATGCGTTTATCCAACTTTATGATGCCGGTAATACCGTGCCTTTTATTGCGAGGTATCGTAAAGAGGCAACCTATGGTCTTGACGATACGCAGCTACGCCAGCTTGAGAGTAGTTTACTTTATCAAAGAGATTTAGCAGAGCGTAAAGAGGCTATTTATAAAAGTTTACTCTCCCAAAACAAATTGAGTGCAGCCTTAAAAACGCAAATTATTAACATCGATAATAAACGCGATCTAGAAACCTTGTATCAACCCTTTAAAAGCAAACGTGTCAGTAAAGCAAAAATTGCGATGGACGCAGGGTTAATGGAACTCGCAGACAAATTATGGTTCCAAGATGACATGCAAGCCGATGCTTTATTAAAACGCTACATTAATAAAAAACAGGGTTTTAATGATGAGAAAAGTGTTTTACAAGGTGCCTCGGACATATTAATAGAGAGACTGAGTTTAGATATCAGCCTAAGTCATAAGCTTGTAGAGACCTTACACAGAAAGGGACTTTTAAGTAGCTCAGTCATAAAAGCTAAACAACAAGAAGCACAAAAATTTAAAGATTATTTTGACTATAGTGAACGTTTAAAAACACTGCCAGCACATAGGTACCTTGCGTTGTTACGTGCTAAAAGCGAGGGGTTTTTACGCCTAAAAGTAGACTTTGATATGCACAGCACAGATAAAAAAAGTGTTTATGAAAACCTGATCGCAGATCATTTAGGCTTTTCGTTCGCGCGCTTAAGTAAAAATAGTTGGCGAAAAAGCATTATTTCAGAAGCGTGGCAAACAAAATTAAATAAACAAACCGAGCGTCAGATTTTTTCTCTTTTAAAAGAGCAAGCGCATAGCCGTGCCAGCCAACTTTTTGCAACCAATTTAAAAGACCTTTTAATGGCAGCGCCCGCGGGTGAAAAAATTATATTGGGGTTAGATCCGGGCTTTAAAAGTGGCTGTAAAATTGTGGTGATCAGTGGCACCGGAAAACTCCTCGATTTTGCGACGATTTATCCTCATGCCCCGCAGCGCCAAAGCGAGTCTGCAAAGAAAAAAGTAGATGAATTTATTAAAAAGTATCATGTGCAATTAATTGCAATTGGTAATGGCACGGCTTCTCGCGAAAGTGATGATTTTATAAAAAGTGTTTTAGAAGATGCCTCGCTAAATTTACCTTGTGTGATGGTCAGTGAAGCGGGCGCCTCCGTGTATTCTGCCTCGGAACTGGCGTGTATTGAATTTCCACAATTAGATGTCTCTATTCGAGGCGCGGTTTCCATTGCTCGAAGGTTACAAGATCCGTTAGCCGAATTAGTGAAGATAGATGCAAAAGCTATCGGCGTTGGTTTATATCAGCATGATTTAAATCAGGTTCAATTGGGAAAAAATCTACAAGTTGTCGTCGAAGATTGTGTTAATGCTATCGGCGTTGATGTTAACCGTGCGTCGGTGCAATTATTAACCTTTATAGCTGGATTAAATAAAAGCATTGCTGAAAACATTGTGCAATATCGAGATACGAATGGGCCGTTTACGTCGCGCAGTAGTTTAATGAAAGTTCCCCGTTTAGGGGCTAAAGCCTACCAGCAGGCTGCTGGTTTTTTACGCATTATTGAGGGCATTGATCCCTTAGATAATTCAGCGGTTCATCCTGAGGCTTATGCCTTAGTCAGTCGTATCGCCATCGACCAAAACTGCACGGTAAAAGCATTACTAAAAAATAGCCAAGCCTTAAAAATGTTAGACATAGATACCTTTATTAGTGAGCAGTTTGGGCGCTTATCTATTGAACAAATTATCTCTGAATTAGCAGCGCCACGGCGTGATCCTCGTCCTGATTTTTGTACGGTAAGTTACAGTGATGAGATCAATAAAATCAGCGATCTTTATACGGACATGGAAATTCAAGGCGTGATCACAAATGTGACCAGCTTCGGGGCGTTTGTCGATATTGGCGTTCATCAAGATGGCCTTATTCACTTATCCCAACTTGCCAATAAATTTGTAAAAGATCCCTTTGAAGTGGTAAAAACCGGACAAATTGTGCAAGTAAGAGTACTCAGTGTGGACAGTGAGCGTAAGCGTATTTCATTAAGTTTACGTTTGCAGGATCATAATGCATGAAATTGAGTAAAAGATTACAAAGCATTTTTGAGCAAGTAAAGCAGCCTTATACGCATATTTGGGATTGTTGCTGCGATCATGGACAACTGGGGTTTAAGCTACTCGGCAAAGATAAAGCCCAACATGTTCACTTTGTTGATATTAACCAAAATTTAATGCAAAAATTAGAAAAAAAACTGCAACGTTATTATCAGGGTAGCGTAAGTGACTGGCAAGTGCATTGCCTCGATGTGAGTCAATTACCCTTAAAAAATCACCAACAGTCCAGCCTAAAAGAGACGCATTTAATTATTATAGCGGGGGTTGGAGGGCAGTTATTAAGTACCTTTTTAGAGGCATTATTACCCTTAAATGCACAGTTTAATATTGAATTTTTAATTTGTCCTGTGCATCATAATTTTTTAGTCAGAGAGACGTTGATCAAACATAAATTAAAATTAATTAACGAATTATTAATTTTTGAGCAGGGACGTTATTACGAGATCTTACACGTGTCATCACGCGCAGAGCTGCCGATTGTGAATGTGGGATCAATGATGTGGGAGGGGGACTTACCCATGCATCAGCTTTATTTGCAACAAACTATTGCACATTATCAACGCATGTTAAAAAATAAGGGAGCAGAGGTCGAAAAGATAATTAAGGCTTATCAAGCACTCTAATACCAAAGGAACTAAAAAGGTTACCCGTCTTGCTTGTTGAAATTATCCCTACCTGCGTTGTGAGTTTTGAAGTGAGAACAACTATCTCCTACAACTCACGCCTTGCTAGCGTTAATTTTTCCTGCGCAATACATGAAAACTTAATTAATTCCTTTGGTATTAAGTTAAAAGTGCTTAATAAAAAGTGTGATAAAAAGGATTAAAAACAATCCGTTTTAAATCGCACTTAATTGTATTTATAAAGGGAATTCAGGTAAAAACTCACCATCATTGTGCACGTAAACCACGTATTCACCATGGTATTTTACTCTAGATTTATGATCCGTTTTCTTATGTAATAATACATTTGCAGCAAAGGCCAGTTTAACTGCCTCTTGAACATCGCCTCGAATATAAAAAGAGATCGGCTTAATTAAGTCACCTTTTTCATTAAAATGCGTATCCATTTGTGCTTTACAAGCAACAAGTGATGAATCACCTGAACTATGACATTTCATTTTATCGACAACAACCGTATCGGTTGTCACCATCCATTGTGCAGCACTTAATGTCTTATAAAAAGCTTCAAACTGGTCACGCGTCACTGCTTGTATCTTTTTATCTGAGTCTAAGATCTGGCTATAACAACGCTCTAAGTAAATAAATTGATCTTTAAGGCCTGCATTGCGTCCTAAACTACGCGCTTTACTTTGCCAATTTTTAAGCGAGCTTAAAACAATAGAATCAAAACGCTTTTTCTTCATTGCAGTGGTTACCCACGCGCCCAAGTAATGAGCTTCATTGAGATCATTCTGTGGGGTGCGACCGCTTTCATGAGACGCGTTAAGTTCGGATAATGCGAGGTCCAATAATTTGTACATTTCTTCAGAAAAAAGAGCCATGTTTGCCTAATAATAATAATAAATAAAACCAAATTATACAGGCCCCTCTGGATCTAACAAGAAGAAGCGCTTAAATATAAGAAATGAGCTAACAGATAGCCCACTTGCCTTGCTTATTTTGTATTAGACGTCGCACTAAACGCTCGTTAATACCAAAGGAACTAAAAAGGTTACCCGTCTTGCTTGTTGAAATTATCCCACCCTGCGTTGTGAGTTTTGAAGTGATAACAACACTCTCCTACAACTCTCGCCTTGCTAGTGTTAATTTTTCCTGCGCAATACATGAAAACTTCATTAATTCCTTTGGTATTAATACCAAAGGAATTAAAAAGGTTACCCATCTTGCTTGTTGAAATTATCCCTACCTGCGTTGTGAGTTTTGAAGTGAGAACAACTATCTCCTACAACTCTCGCCTTGCTAGTGTTAATTTTCTCTGCGCAATACATGAAAACTTCATTAATTCCTTTGCTATAAGTCAAAATAAAAGGCGTCGCAAGATCAAAGATAATACTTGAGTATAATGCTAGGATAATATTTTTGATATGAGTTAAGCATATGGATCTTTATTTTGGTGCACGAGCATTACATGTTTTAGCGGTAGTGTTATGGATTGGCGGGGTATCCTTTGTCACATTGATTTTAATTCCCTCATTAAAGTTATTGCCTGATGTGGATGATCGTATGTTTTTATTTGAGAAACTAGAAGGCAAGTTTGCTAAACAAGCCAAAATAACCACGTTATTAACTTTTTTCTCCGGCATTTATTTAATTGAGTTTATGCAGATTTGGGATCGCTTTTTAGAACTGCGTTTTTGGTGGATGCATTTAATGGTTTTTGTTTGGTTGGTGTTCAGTTTAGTGCTGTTTGTATTTGAACCCTTGTTTTTACATGCTTGGTTTAAAAAACAAGCCTTAATTGATAGTCAAAAAACATTTAATCAGTTACATATCATGCATATTATTTTACTGAGTATCAGCTTAATCGCTATTGGCGGGGCAATGTTAGGTGCACATGGCTATGCTTTTTAATAAACCGCTGTTTTTATTAAAAAGAAGTTAAATCTATTCATTTTAATCCTTGTTTTTAATGCGTTGCAAAAGTAATATTAAGGAGATATTAAAGAGGAGCTTAAGATGCTAACAGGCTGTATCGTCGCACTTGTGACGCCTATGCAAGAAAGTGGTGAAATCGATTTTATTGCATTAAGAAAACTTGTCGAATTTCATATTAAAGCAGGTACTGCTGCCATCGTTTCTATGGGAACAACGGGAGAATCTGCAACGCTCAGTTGTGATGAACATATTAAGGTCGTATTAAAAACCCTTGAATATGCTGCGGGACGTATTGATGTTATTGCCGGAAATGGTGCTAACTCAACAGCGGTTGCCATTGAAATGAGCCAGCGCTTAGAAAATAGCGGCATTGTTGCCGGATTAAACGTGACCCCTTATTATAATAAACCGACGCAAGAAGGGCTTTATCAGCACTTTAAACACATTGCACAGTCCTCAAAATTACCGCAAATACTTTACAATGTGCCGGCAAGAACAGCGGTTGATTTATTGCCTGAAACAATCGGCCGCTTGGCTAAAATAGATAATATTATTGGTATTAAAGAAGCAACCGGTGATTTATCTCGTCTTTTAAGCATTAAAAAATTAGTACCTGAAAACTTTTTACTCTACAGCGGTGATGATGCTACGTGCTGTGACTTTATGTTACAAGGCGGAGATGGTGTTATTTCAGTGAGCTGTAATATTGCACCGCAACTCATGAATACAATGAGTCAGCTTGCAATATCTGGTGATACTAAGGCAGCATTAAAGATTAATGCGCAATTAATACCTTTGTATGACACACTTTTTATAGAAGCAAATCCTATCCCTGTAAAATGGGCCTGTGCAAAATTAGGCCTGATATCATCAGCAGATTGCAGATTACCTTTGACAATACTCGATGTAAAATATCAACAGACGTTAGAAAATGCCTTAACAGAAGTTAAATTAATTTCATGATAAAACAATTTAAAAAAAGTCATATCACACTCAGTATAGCGGTCATGATTTCAATGACTGGCTGTGCGCGTTTTGATACACGTATGCAAGCGAATGGTCCTTTTAATTATCAAGAATCTACGCTCAACACTAAATATATTACGACAGGATATACTCAAGATGAGAGTCGCGATCTGTTTGTGATCCCTAAGTTAAGCCAATATCAAAAAGATAATGGTTTACGCGCTGACGCGGTTGATATTCGCCCACCCACACAATTAATTAAAATTATGGATGGGATCATCGAAGATAAAGATCATTCGCAAGGTACGCGTATTTGGTTTAATGATTTTCAATCACAACAAGAGTTAACGTCAAAAGTTTCGACGCTGCTGAATGATTTTTTAATCTCTAAAAATGCAACCTATACACTTGCCAAAAATAACGGTGACACGATTGAACCCGTCGAGATTAAAGAAGAAATAAGTTTTGGTAATTTTTTAAATAAAAATACAATTAATAAAGCCTCTTCTTTTTCTATTAAAGTCAGTGCAGAGCAACAATCACACCGTGTAAACCTAACGGTTAGGTTACTGAGTTACTCAGAAAAAAATGACAGTGAGCTTTTAGAATTTAAACTCACCGAAAAAAACAAACAAAATATAGAAACGCGACTCATTAATGATTTGTTACTTTTTTCATATCAGCAAAAAGAAAAACACGCATTACAAAATATAGGCTCGCAACCTTTACCGATTAAACTTGGCTTTGATGAAAATCATCAAATGGCTTGGCTAGTGAGTGAAAGTTTTGAAAAAACGTGGCAAGAGCTTCCATCATTATTGACCTTACTTAATTTTGAAATTATTAAGAGTGATAAAAACTTAGGCTCGATGTTATTAAAATACAGTGCGCCGAGTGATGATTATTGGGCAGAAAATAATTTACATCCGTTTGAATTAAAAAATGCTCAGTATAATATTCAGCTCGGAGAAGCGACCGCGGACAGTAGTGCTCTCATTTGGTTAGATGAAAATAAAAAACCATTAAAAGATGCATTAGTGACTGAAATATATTTGAGTATTACAGACAAAGTACGACAAGTATTATTATTAAATGAAGTTCAAAGTAAAAAATTATAAATAAAAATATGACGTCTTAAATAAAAAAACCAACGAATTTCTTCGTTGGTTTTTTTTGCTTTTTACTTTTTAAAAGTAAAAAGATCTTGTTACGAAAACAAAATCTTTTTTATTAAAGAGAGTCGTTCACGATCAATTAATTAATACTATCAATCAATTGGTATTGTTCTTTTAAAATTAAAATTATTTCAGCTTTTGGATCTTTCGAGATTACTATTTTTTCACCAATAATTTTTTCTGCAATCTGACAATATGTTTCTGAAATTTTCATAAGTGCATCAACGGGTAACGCATTATTTTTAGCAAGCTCTGCGCGCTCAAGCATACGATCTTTATTTAATAATACATCGGCATCGGGGAAATGTTTTAACAAAAACTGTCTGAAATCTTCTTTAGAGTTCTCAACAATATTTCCTTGTGTGTATTGCTCTTCATCCCAAATTCGCGAAGAGTCTGGCGTACCAACTTCATCCATATAAATAATTTTTTCATTGCCGGCTTTATCAGTCACATAACCGAATTCAAATTTAGTATCGACAAATATTTGTTTAACATCAGCGAGTGCCTCACTGATAACATTAAAGCCTTCACGTAATAATTTTTCATATTGCGCAATATGCTCTACGTGCGTAAAGTTAAAAGATAAAAAGTTATCTTCGATATTTTTGCGCGTGATATTCACATCGTCAACGGCAGGGACGCCGGGAATATCTTTTAAAATACCTTTGGTCGAAGGCGTTACCAATAACTCTGCAAGCTTCTGATCTTTTTTCAACCCATCGTTGATCTTTATCCCACAAAATTCACGCTCGCCTTGGCTATATGCACGCCACATTGACCCCGTAATATATTGTCTTGCGATAGCTTCGATCATGATCGGTTTAGCTTTTTGTACTATCCAAACTAAAGGATGAGGAATATCTAAGATATGACTGTCAGCTAAACCTTGCTGTTTGAATAATTTAAACCAATGGCTCGAAATAGCATTTAAGGCGGCACCTTTACCAGGAACACCTTGCAGATTATTTTCAGCATGCCAGATACAATCAAAAGCAGAAATGCGATCGCTGATCACCATAATAGCTAACGGAGCATCACTTGCGACATCATAATTTTTTTCTTTGATAAGGCGGGCGCTGTCGGCTGCGGTTAACCAATATACAGAGCGAACTTTTCCATTATGGACGGGTTGGTCGGTGCGAATAGGCAGATCATTATTAACGGCTAAAACTTGGTCGGCAAAACTCATAAAAACATCCTATAGGTTATTTTCAAAATAGTACAAATTGCGTTTGAATAATAACAGATAATAAGAGGCTTATACCAAAGGAATTAATTAAGTTTTCATGTATTGCGCAGGAAAAATTAACACTAGCAAGGCGAGAGTTGTAGGAGAGTGTTGTAGGAGAGTGTTGTTCTCACTTCAAAACTCACAACGCAGGGTGGGATAATTTCAACAAGCAAGACGGGTAACCTTTTTAGTTCCTTTGGTATTATCATTGCAGACAAAAAAAATCCGCCGGAGCGGATTTTTTATAAAGAAGATAAACCTGAATGCATTAAGCAGAAACTAAGGTTTTCTCTTTTTTAGCTTTTAAAACAAACATTGCAATAAGGAGTGCAACGATAGTTGGTAATAACCATGCCATACCTTGATCAAACATCGGTAGGAATGAGAACATATCTACATTTACGCCCGTTACTTTCATACCATCTAACAAGCCAAAAGCAAGAGAGACACTAAGAACAAAAGCATAAGATAAAGGTTTATTATCAAGTTTCTCTTTCGCATAAGTTAGCGCAACTAATGCAATCGCAACCGGATAAATGGTAAATAAGACCGGAATTGAAAGAGTGATTAATTGACTTAGGCCGACGTTGGTAACAAATGCACATAAGATACAATTGGCAACAACTAACATTTTTCTGTTCCAGTTTGGCTTTAACTCAACTAAGAAGTCAGACATTGCACTTACTAGGCCAACCGCGGTAGTTAAACAAGCTAAACCTACAACAAGTGATAATAAGTATTGTCCCGGTGCACCAAAAAGAGCTTGTACATAAAGGGAAATAATCTCGCCACCATTGCTAACATTCATCGCAACACCTTGGCTTGTAGCACCAAGATAGAAAAGAGAAACATAAACAAACGTTAAGCCCAGTGCAGCAATTAAACCTGAAATGACAAGGTATTTATATTGCACGGTACGTGAAGTGATACCTTTTGATTTGATAACATTAATAATCAACATACCAAACACAAGCGCGCCCAGCGTATCCATTGTGTTATAGCCTTCAAGAACGCCTTTAACAAAAGGAGTCGCAGCATAATCTGCAGAAGCTTGACCAATATCAGCAAGAGGATTCATAAATACAGTCGTGGCTAAAATAATTAATAACACGATAAGTAAAGGTGTGATCACTTTACCAACCATATCTAATAATTTGCCTGTTGAAATAGAAAGTCCAGCAACAACAATAAAGAATAAGACTGAAAAGATAGCAAGATGCGTTGCATTTGCATCGCTTATCAAAGGACGAATACCCACTTCAAACGCGACTAAAGCGGTTCTTGGTGTTGCAAAGCTTGGACCGATAATAATAAAGATAACTAAAGCAAGTAAGGTCGCAATTTTTGCAGGCAAATATTTTGCCATCGTCGTTAAACCACCACCGGCTTTCGCCACGGCTATTAATGTAATGAGGGGTAGACCTACTGCGGTAACTAAAAATCCGAGTGTAGCAAGTACGATATTTTCACCTGCTAGAGAGCCCGCAAGTGGTGGAAAAATGATATTTCCTGCGCCTAAAAAGAAGGCAAAACTCATAAAACCTAATCCGATGATATCGAATGTCGATAATTTTTGATTCATATTATCCTATTCCTTTTTGTTGTTTATGTGTCAGTTAGTTATTTTTCCCTTAATAACTCGTCACATTATCTAAAATAAATAGAGTAACAGCCTATAGGAACATATTATCGTGATCAAAAGATAAGCTTATATAAGAAAGGCGTAAAAAGTATTATTTTTTTACTGCTTTCTCTGCGCTCACTTTGAATAAAATCATAATACATTATTTATTATTGTAAGCGTTATCTATTGATGCTGAAGGCAAAACATTTACCTTCTTATAAGATAAAACCATGTTAGCTATTTTAAGTCAAACATATTTTGTGAAAATGAAGATAAAAAACAAATAAATGTCAGTGAGAGCGATCACAAATAGAGGCTTAATATTCCCTATTTTTATACATATTTGGATCTATCTCTCTGTTATTTCAAGGTGATTTCTTTGCAACTTGCGAAAATAGAAGCTAAAAATACAAGTGTAAATAAAGGTATAGGTATAAATATTAACTAATAGATACTTATAAATGTTATGTTTTTCAGCGATTAAGCATTAAAAACAGGACAAATACTCTGGGGATAGGCGATATAAGGGAGCAGATTTCAACACAGAGCGGGCAAAAAACCAACAAACAAGAGCAAAAGCCTTTACTGCTCTGCCTCATAGCAAGATTTCAGAAAAACAAACGCGTACGATTTTAGCGATTATTTCAATAAATATTTGATAAATATCAATAAAAACAGGTAAAAAACCCGCGTTTTTTATGTGGGGTTGATGGTGTAAGCCACAGGTTTGTTGTGATGAGCGTGAGTTAACTCGCCCAGAACGCGGATAAATCAGCAGAGTCGTGCGATTTATCGCGGTGCTTTTTATTTTATTAACGATTTCACTAAACTAATATCAAAAGAGAAGTGTGACGCTCAAAATAACAACAGCATTTCTTTGTTTTAAAAATATCAATCACACTCCTCCTGTAAACCTCATCACGCACAGAGAAAGACATTATTAAGACCTTTCTCTGTTTAATGCTAAAACATCGCTTAGGTTGTTATTGCCGAGCTTATAAAAAGACAAATAACGACCATTGCATGGGATCGAAGGATCTGCTGACAATTTCGTTAAAATACGCGCCTCATGGTATTAACCTCTGCTATTACCCGCGACTCTGCGTTTTTGTGTTTGACTGGTAATAATAAAAACAATAATAAACAGCAAACTCATGATCATAATAATTGTCGGAGCAGGGGCGCTATCAAGATAGAAACTAATATACACACCTAAAAAAGAGCAACTACATGAGATCAGTATTGAGAGCTTTAACATACTCATAAAATTGTTAGATAATAAAAAAGCGATACTACCTGGGGCAATTAATAAGGCGATAACTAAAATCATGCCGACCGCTTTTAAAGAGAAGACGATCGTTAAGGATAAAACAGTCAGTAGCGCATAATGTAAAAACCTTACGGGTAAACCAATCGCTTGTGCGTGTTGTTTGTCAAAAACAAACAGCAGCAAGTCTTTACCTTTCATGATCATAAAACCTGAAACAATAAAGCTGATACAAGCCACTTCGCCAATATCTTGCCAAGTTGTCCCTAATAAGTCGCCAAATAATATCCGATCAAGATGCACGTCAGACTCGATTTTTGTCATGATCACAAGCCCTAAAGCAAACATGCTAGAAAAGACAATTCCCATCACGGTGTCTTCTTTAAGTCGGCTATTATCACAAATATACCCTGTCGATATTGCGCAGGTAATGCCCGCAATAAAGGCGCCAATGGCGTAGGGAATAGCTAACATGTAAGCAATCACGATCCCCGGCAAAACAGAATGAGAAATAGCATCTCCCATTAACGACCATCCTTTGAGCACTAAAAAACAAGACAATAAAGCGCTGGGAATGGCCAGTAAAATAACAATGAGAAAACCTTGTTGCATAAAGCTATAACTAAAAGGTTCAATCAGTAAATCAAAGAGTGTCTGCATGGGGTGCCTCTTTTACATGATGTTGTTTACATTTTCTTTTGCTTGCGAGTAACCCATGTTTGGGCGCAAAAACAAAACACAGTAAAAAGACGAGTGTTTGCAGTAATATAATGACGCCACCGGTCGCCCCATCGACAAAATAACTGAGATAAGCACCAAATAAAGAGCTAAACGTACCAATGAGAACGCTGATGATAATAACGTGGCTAAATTTATCACTCAGTAAATAGGCGCTGGCACCGGGTGTTACCACCATGGCAATCACTAAAAAAGCACCCACGGTTTGTAACGCTGCCACGGTTGAGGCGCTGAGTAAGGTGAAAAAGAGGATCTTTAAATAAGTAGGGTTAAGGCCAATGCTTACTGCGTGGTTTTCATCAAAAAACAACACCATAAAGTCTTTCCACTTGCAGGTTAAAATCAGCAAAGTAACAAAGCCTATGATCATCAATTGTATGGTGTCATCTGGCGTGATCGCAAGGATATTACCCAAGACGATAGTTTGAATGTTGACGGAAGTAGGGGACAAAGAAACCATAAACAAACCTAACCCAAAAAAAGAGGTAAAAATCAGCCCTATAATGGCATCCTCTTTAAGTTTTGAGTGGCGTTGTAAAAATAACATGGTGGTAGCAGCCAGCCCACCTGAAAAGAAAGCGCCTAAAGAAAAGGGCAAACCTAACATATATGCCCCAGCCACGCCGGGTACGATAGAGTGAGAAAGTGCATCACCAATTAAAGACCAACCTTTAAGCATTAAATACACCGATAAAAAGGCACAAACGGCGCCCACGAGTGCACTTACAAAAATGGCATTGATCATATAATGGTATTGAAAGGGCTCTAATAAATAATCTAGCATTTATGTCTCTCCGTTAAAGCGGGGCCGGCTTGATCTTCACCATAAAGGACAACAGGGCGCTCATGATCGGATAAAACGGTCACTTTGCGCGCATCATCATCGTTATGCAGGTCGCTACCCGATAAAACAAAGTGGCGTAACGTCCCGCCAAACGCTTTTTGTAAATTCTCTTGGGTAAAGACTTTTTTAGTTTCACCCGCGGCTAAAATCGTACGGTTTATCAAAATAGTGCGATCACAAAAATCAGGCACATTACCCAAATTATGGGTAGAGACTAAAATAACCTTGCCTTCATCGCGTAACTCGCGAAGCAGTGCCATTATTTGATCTTCAGTTTTTACGTCAACGCCGGTAAAAGGTTCATCAAGTAAAATGACTTGTCCCTCTTGCGCCAATGCGCGTGCTAAAAAGATACGTTTTTTCTGCCCACCAGAGAGTTCACCTATCTGCCTTTTACGATAATCTTGCATATTCACGCGTTGCAAAGCTTCTTCTACCATTTCATGATCTTTCTTCGAGCTACGGCGCAAGAACCCCATAAAACCATAACGTCCCATCATGACAACATCTTCAACTAAAATAGGAAAGTTCCAGTCAATCTCTTCACTTTGTGGCACATAAGCCACCAAGTTTTGCTTTAATGCTTTTTTAACAGGGAGATCAAGAATGAGCACTTCACCCTGACTCAAGGAGACAAAACCCATAATAGATTTGAATAATGTTGATTTCCCACTGCCATTAATACCCACTAATGCAGTGATCGAGCCTTTAGGCAGGCTAAAGCTTGCGTTCTCTAATGCATTAAAACCATTACGGTAGGTTACGCTTATATTATTTACGGTTAATCCCTGCATTATTTTTTGATCCCTTTTACAATTTGGCTAAGCGTCGTGGTGAGTAAATCAATGTAAGTCGGAACGGGGCCGTCTTTATTACTTAAAGAATCGACATATAATACGCCCGCATAATGAGAGCCTGTTTCGCGTGCAACTTGTTGGGCCGGTTTTGCAGAAACGGTGCTTTCACTAAAGATGGCGTTAATATGCTCCTTGCGCATAATATCGATAACATGCCTTACTTGTTGTGGTGTACCTTGAGAGTCGGCATTAATCGGCCATAAAAATAACTCTTTTAAATTATAATCACGGGCAAGGTAACTAAATGCACCTTCACTGGTAACAAGCCAGCGTTTACTTGCCGGTAAGTTATCTATTTGAGCTTTAAAAGGCTCGACAGCGCGTAGTATCTCCGCTGAATATTTTTGTGCGTTTTTGTTATAAGTAGAGGCGTTTTTAGGATCGTATTTAACTAACGCGTTACGGATATTTTCAACATAAATAAGGGCGTTAGGTGCAGACATCCATGCATGAGGATTCGGTTTTCCGGCGTAAGGGCCTTGATGTATGCCCATGACTTCTATGCCCTTAGTCACAACAACACGTGGCACACTTTTAAGATGTACAAAAAACTTATCAAACCAACGCTCTAAATTGAGTCCATTATAAAGAATTAAATCGGCGTGCTGCGCTCGGCGCAAATCACCCGGTGTCGCTTGATAGTTGTGTATTTCAGCATTCGCTTTAGTAATAGACTCAACAATCGCAGCATCTCCAGCCACATTTTGGGCGATGTCTGCAATAATAGTGAACGTGGTGATCACTTTAAACTTGTGACTATCTGTTTTAGCTTGTAGGGGGCTAGTAAATATAACAGCGCAAAGCGACATGCTAAAAAAAAGCGATTTAAACATGAAATGATCCTATGGAAGTAAAAGAGAATAAAATACTAACAAGCAAACAAATCAAATGCAAACGATAATCATTATCATGATCGTTATTTTACTTTTACGAGAACCTCATCACAACAGGCAGGGGGGTCAATAAATTCAATCTCACCGTCACTCTTTATGAATATAAAAGGTCCGTTGTACTGACTTTCACCTTATAACTTTCCCAATAACTCTCCCAAAAATAATTTAATAGCGCATCAAAATGATGATTTCTGGCGATCTGAAATCTAATGTGCCTTTTTCGATTTTTGAGAGCAATACATGTAACACACTATAAATAAAGAATACTTTTATAAAACCTGTGCTTATAGCGATTTCTATAAGCACAGAGCTCACCTTAAACATAAAAACATCTACAACACACCAACAACACATCAACAACAAACACTAAGGTGCTGTTTATTAGTATGTTTTTTATTTTGCCAAGTGAACTATAATGTGTATTAGTAAGGATACAGTCTAATAAACTGTTATGCTTTTAAGCATTCACACGGATAGTCTAGGGTGAATTTATTATTTTAAGATCTAAGGATAAATTATGAAATTTAAACTATTAAGTCTTGCATTATGTATTGGATTGTTAGGTGGTTGTGCCGCTCAGACATTTACTATTAATGGAGAGAATGGTGAGAATGGTGAAACCCCAACCACACAACAGTCACAAAATTTCTTTATTAGCGGCCTAGGTCAAGAAAAAGTCATTGATGCAGCTGCTGTTTGTGGTGGAGCTGAAAATGTAATCAAAGTTGAAGCACAGCACACTTTGATTAATGGCCTTTTAGGTTTTGTTACATTCGGAATTTATACGCCAAGAGATGCAAAGGTTTACTGTAAATAGCATAACAAGAAATATACAGCGGACAAAAATTGCGCAGTGGCGCAATTTTATCCGCTGATCTTACCGTTATAGGAAATGGAACATTAAATGTTTATAGTCTCATTAACATACAAAACTGAATTATCGGAAGTCGATAAGCACATTGAAGATCATATCATCTACCTTAGAAAATATTATACCTTGGGTAAATTCATTACTTCGGGCAGAAAGGTTCCCCGAATAGGTGGAATAATTTTAGTCAATGCTTCGAATAAAGCAGAAGTGGATGCAATTATAAAAGAAGATCCATTTAACATTGCTAATGTAGCTAGTTATGAAGTAACAGAATTTATACCGACTATGGTTTCAAAAGAGTGCGAGGCATTCAAAAATTTCATATAACTAGAACAAACCATTGGACATGTTTGAGCTTGGTCGGCAATAAAGTCCGATACAATGCGAGTGGCTTATCTGTGTCAGAGTCTTATTTTAACTGGCTTAAGTCAGTGCTCTACAAGCAGCGTGCATTTTTGTGTGATGACTCGATAAAAGTTTTGAGAATCTGTTGCGACAACCATTATCATAATCTTATGTTTACGAGAGCCTCATCACAACAGGCAGGGAGGGTCAATAAATTCAATTTTCACCCTCTAAATGAATATAAAAGATACTTTCTAACGACTTTCGCCTGATAACTATCCCCAAAATCATTGAATAGCGTATAAAAGTGATGATTTCTGACGATCTAAAATTAACCTGTATGTATATACAGGTTAATTTACATTTGGCTTATAATGTGACTTTTTCGGTTTTTTAGTGCAATAGATGCATGACTTCCACATGAAAATAAGTGTAACCCCCTGTAAATAAATCATAATTTTTATCAAGTATGTACTTATAGAGATCCCTATAACAACAGAACTCACTTTAAACATAAAAAAATATCACGTACACATCAACAAATAGAGCCAACACACTGTTTGTTAATATGTTTTTGTGTTATTAAATGAACTATAAGTAATTGTTAGATGTGTATTAGTAAGAATGCAGTCTAATACACTTTAGGCATTTAAGGATCACTCATGACTTCTGAGCATAAATTCCATTTATATGTGACCGTTGCTACTGTAATGGTTATGTATTTTATGATTGAGAATGTTGCTCCTTTTCTCAATGAATTTGGTGTAGCTAAACCAATTGTAACGTTACTTTCAACTGTTGGTATTTACAATTTATTTGTCAAAACATTATCGAGTCTTGCTCGAAATTGGTTGTGGCTTAAAAAATACTTGTTAGGTGCAACTTTCCTTAACGGAACTTGGGTTGGTGAGTTTAAAGGTTCTAACAATGAAAAGATTATAACGGTTGAAGCTTTCGACCAAACCTTAAATCACCTTGTTATTCGTGGTGAATCTTTTAAAGAAAACGGTGAGTCTTACGCCCAGTGGATTTCTAAGGCTACCTTTATTAATGAAACTGATGGTGTTTTAACCTACACCTATACATGTGACAAAGATGATGATAAATCTACGTTTCAGGGAGTATGTGTTTTCAATTTTGAGAGAGCAGCTGCACATCTACCGCCTACATATATCAAAGGGTATTCAACCGATGTTATAGATGGTGTTAGAACTAGTAATCGAGAAAAGAAAATAGACGACAAGCTCTTGCCTTTACTAGAAGCATTCGAATTGGCAAAAAATGCCTAACAAGCTGTTAAACAAGGACAAAAAACAGTTGGTTTTTGCTCCTTCGCTGCTGATTTTAACCAACTATTTTTTGCCTGTTAACAGGCCGTTATACGGCTCTAGAAATGGCATGTTGCCAATGTATGCTTTCGACTCAAAGGAACGATAATGAGCGCTGGTCAAACTAAAAATGTTGCACTAACTACTGCTTTAGCATTCCACTATCAAATGCTAATTGGGCTAGAAAAATGTTTCTCATTACAAGAGGGACAGTCAGTTTGGTTTGAAACAGATGGTGATGTTAGCTTGGTTGGTAATGATATTGAAAAAGCAACTCAAATCGAAGTTAAGGACTACTCTAAACCCCTTACCGACCACCATGAGAACCTGTGGAATACACTAAAAAACTGGTTTGATCCAAAATTTGAACATAAAAAATATGGTACATTGGTTCTACACACTACCCAACCCTTCGGCTCAACAACCCGATTAAAGGACTGGAATATCCAAGAACCAGTACAACGTTTAAAAACACTTAAAGATATATATAGTGAGCGTAAGACTGAAGAGCTAGAGACTGAAAATCCAAAAAACATTGTTAAATTGCAAAAAATGGTAATGAGTAAAAGCGATGATCAATTACAAGAGTTGCTTACTAAAGTTGTTCTTCATGTTGAGGCTGATAATACTGAAGAGTTGAGAAAGGGCTTTTGCCGTTCTTTAGATGGATTTATTCCGAAAGCTAACCAACAGGCTTTCGCCGAAGGAATGATTGGCTTTGTATATGAGCAAGCAGATAAAAGAAGTTGGGTAATCGATAAAGGTTCTTTTGATCAGAAACGAGAATTCTTAACTGCTAGATTTGGACCAAGTATTTTTACAGTTCCTACTTTTATTTTACGAGATGCTACAGACGAAGAACTAGAGCAACATTTAGATGCACATTTTGTTCAAAAAATAAATGAAATAGAGTATCCAGATGTCTTGTCTGAAGCCATCGGTAACTGGCTTGAATTAATAAATTCGTTAGATGAAGAACTCAATGGTTTTCCTCAATTCCGAAATACAGCAACTCGTTATCGAGAACAATTGATCAAAACGTTTAATCGAAAATACAGCACAGCATGTCGCAAGTCAGGGTGTTCACTCAATAACTCCAAAGATTTATATGATGAATTCATAAGTGCAGAACCTTTTGGCGTAGAAGGATACGAAAATCCTGATTTTGTATTTAGAAATGGCCTTATTCATGAAGCAATGGATGACAATAATAATAATTTGAAATGGAAGATTGTGAAATGAGTAGTGTTATAGATGCATTGTATCAACTGAAATACAATCCCTTTAAATACGGTGAATACCTAACGTCATTCTATTCCTCGTTGGAAAATTTAGAAAATAATTTTTTGCTCGCACAGCTCGTCATTCCACTTTGTAGTCATCCCTTTTTCGCCAATAAATTAAGACATGCGAATAATAGAAGTTCTCTTTGGTCTATTTTCGATGACAGAACAAGTCTTTATGATCTGCAAGAGCGAATGGATGAATTTAAAGGTCTTACCGAACAAAGTATCCGTTATTGTTTGATCAATGATTGGTTAGTGATTGATCACGAAAACCTAACACTAAGATACTCATCTGATGCAGTTACCATTCCAGCTATACAAAAAAATGCTGTAAATCTAGGTAAATTAATAAGCAGCCATTCTGTGGTTGAGACATATGCGTTTTTAGGAGTCAAACCGCGATGAAAACATTAATTCATGAAATAGGAGTCATCGACAAAGTCGGCAATAAGCATCCTGTATGCTTCAATAAAGGACTTAATGTCGTAACTGGTAAATCCTCGACTGGGAAAAGCGCCCTAATAGAAATTTTCGACTACTGTTTCGGTAGCAGTGAAGACACTGTACCTAAGGGGGTTATCACAGACAGCGCAGCCATTTACTATGTGTGCCTCCAAGTAAATGAACAAAATATGGTTATTGCTAGGCGACCTAATGTTAAGAATAAAGCATTTTTTCATAGCGAAGAGGGCTATTTCCCCAGTAAAATTCAAGAAAATTACTTTGATAGCTGTTATTTTATTGAGATGGGAAAGTATAAAAAGTACCTGAGGAGCTTTTTTTTGGACATTGATGATGTTGATGAATCATTATCAGCGAGAGAAAAAAGAAGAAACAAAGCAAAGTTAGCTACCCCTTCGATCAGAAGTTTTATGTCATTTATTCTTCAACATCAGAATTTAGTGGCGAATAAACATGCATTATTTTACCGCTTTGACGAAAAGATCAAACGGGATCAGGCAATAGAGCACACTAAGATCTTCCTTGGCTTGGTAAATCAAGATTTTTTCATTCTATCACAAGAGCGCGAACGATTACGCGCAGAACTGAATAGCTTAAAGCGCGAACAAGATGCCAATAAGCGGGTTGCAGAAAAGCAGAAACAACGTGTTGCTCCTGTGCTCACTCAATTGTATGCCATGATGGGGTTCGAAGATGAGCCAGTTTCTGCGCCACAGGTACTTCGTAACCCTCAAGACGCTAAGGATAGATTGGATAAGCTCATTGTATCTGAAAATATAGTACATAACTCAAATGCCCTTTCCCAAAGTTACAACCAATTAAAAAGAGAACTCGCTACGAAAACAGCGAAATTGAGAAAGTTTCAAAGGCAAGCGACATCGATAAATAAGCATATAGATGAAGAAGTTCGTTTCGTTGAAAACAGCCTGAAATTTAAGTCGCCAGAGAAAGTGCAGATTGCCACGTCGGTTTGTCCATTTTGCCAAACAGAACAGGAACACCTTAAGCATAGTGCTGAACAATTGCAACGGGCTATTGCAAAAATATCTAGTAGTTTGGCACATACCAAGCCAATGAAGGCAAAGTTTGAATCAACATTAGTTGCTGTGAAACGAGATATAGAGCTGTTTAGTAAAGAAGTAAATATGCTGAACAATCAAATTATGGAAATTGAAAAATCAGAAAAACAGCTTGCTGAACAAAAAAGCCTCTACGAAGCCGTTTTGATGACTAAAGCGCGCTTATTTATGTTGTTAGAAACACTTAACTTAGCAGATGATGCAGAGCTAGAAAATCGCTTTAGCACTATCAAGCAAGACCTGGTAGATATCGATAAAAAACTGAAAAAATATAATATTCAGAAAGGACTGGCCGACGCATCTGAAAAAGTTAATAAGTATATGGCAGAAATTGGTATGCATTTCGAGTTTGAAGAAAGCTACCAACCAATCAACCTGCATTTCTCTTTCGAAACGTTCGATCTTTATCATAAAACTATAAGCGGTGAAAAAATTTATCTAAGATCAATGGGTAGTGGTGCGAACTGGCTATATTGCCATGTCACCTTGTTCCTTGCTATTCACCGATACTTTGCCGAACTTGGTGATAAGTGTTCAATACCGTCTGTTTTATTTTTGGATCAACCTACACAAGTCTATTTCCCGAACTTTAAGCGAGATAATTCAGAAACATTCACGGAACAAAAAATTGCAGATAAAGACCTCCGAACAGAGAATGAACGTGCGATTGACGAAGACATTATAGCTGTTGAAAACTTATTCAGTCAGCTATCTATCTATTGCGACACAGTTGAAAATTCTAATGGCTTTTCACCGCAAATAATTGTCACTGACCATGCAGATGACCTAACTCTATCGAACGGTGTTCAATTTGAAGATTTGGTTAACGGTAATCGTTGGCGTAAGCGAGGGCTGATTGATCCTGTTCCACCAAAGAACTAATGTCCGCTTCTCAAGCAGACAACAGTTGGTAGATTACAATGCCGTATAACAAACTAATAAAGTCGGACTCTGATCTTCCTCCGCTTTAACGGACACCAAAATCTAATTAAAGATGAGGTGTCTTATGCCAAAGTACAACAATCCAAGAAGAACTTGGAAGTATACAAATGATTTCAAAGTAAATGTCGTCCAATTAAGTTTTACTGCAGATATAACTATAAAAGCTGTCGCAGAAAAATTCGACATTCACCCCTTTATGCTGTCTCGATGGCGAAAAGAATATCGTGAAGGGATTATTGTGGCAGACAAACGTAAAAAGATAATGGGTCAATCATTGACTAAAAAAGCACTGACAAAAGAGAAAAATCTTGAGCGAGAAAATAAGCAACTTAAGGAGGAGTTGTACGTCCTAAAAAAGTGGCAACGGTTTCTTGCGGAGGAACATCAGGGCGTTATAGATTCATCGAAAAACTCCGAGCAGAAGTTAATGTGCTCGTTTTATTACGCTTACTTGGCGTTTCTAAAAGTGGTTATTATGATTGGAGAAAGCGTCAGCCCAGTGCTCGTGAAATTAAAGATCGTGAATTAACAGTTAAAATCCAAGCCATATACAATGAACATAAGGGACGTTATGGAAGCCCTAGGATTTTTAAAACATTACAAAAGCTAGGTTATAAGATCAGTAAAAATCGCGTAGAACGGCTGTATCATAGGCTTAATCTCGTTGCTAGAGTGATTCGAGTGACGCATCGCTCAGCGGGTTTAAAACGTTTTCTTGCTACTGGTGAGAACTTGCGACCTGACGGTAATGTACCTACGGTCGTTAATAAAGTGTGGGTTGCTGATGTGACCTATTTAAAAGTAAGAGGTGTGTGGCGTTACTTATCAGTAATTATGGACTTATATTCAAGGCGTATTATTAGTTGGAGTTTAGATAAAAATAGAACAATGGAAGTAACTAAACGTACGCTACAAAATGCAATTAAAAAACGAAAGCCCGCAAAAGGTTTAATGATACATACAGATCGAGGTGTTGAATATCGAGGTCAAGTATATCAAAGAGCATTAAAGCGAAATGGAATAATCCATAGCTTAAGTCGAGCGGGAAAATGTACCGATAATGCTCATATGGAATCTTTTTTTCATTCTATGAAAGCAGAAGTTATTCGCGGTAATACATTTAAAAGTAATATGGAATTACGAGGAGTACTTGGGAGCTGCATTAACAAATACTACAATGCGAGAAGGATGCATTCTGGTATTAACTATTGTTCTCTAATAGAATATGAAGCGCTAGCTGCGTGATAAAAAATGTATCCGTTTTATCGGAGGAGATCACGTGTTTGAGCTTTGCTTAGTTTTTGCAAAAAAAAAACAAAAACTGCTTCATGCCCGCGCCGTTGTTGTGGGCGTTAGATTTTCTCCAATGGAGTTTTGTATTTGTACTATAGTTTTCGATAGTTGCTTATTTAGCATAAGCGAACATAAAAGCTAAATTTCTAATTCAGAGCAATAGCCATATCAGCATAGCTGTGTAATAGGTCCAATAAAACGAGGGTATATCATATGAATAAAATCATCGCTTTAACACTTCTCCTTTTAAGTTCTTCAGTTTTTGCCAATACTACTATTTTTGGAATGGAATTAGGAGTAATGTCCGAAAAAAACTTAAAATCAAAATACAATGTAAGACATACTGGTACTAATAAATACACGAATGGAAATATGTATTCTATTCCTGTTTCAAGTATAAAATTTTCAGATCTGAAAGAGGTAATTGTTATTTTTAGTGCTAATGGCAAGTTGGAGGCGGTTCTAACCACCTTTCCTAAAAATAAGTTTAATTATCTTAATAGCTCTATCGGAAAAAAATATAAACTAATTAGTCAACGAATTCCTTTTGTAGGCAATAAGAAAGTGACATATAGAGATGGTTCAATTGAAATAACGCTTGAGGCACCACATATGAATTTTAATATGTCGATGAATTACATCAGTGATAACTTCACACAAGCATTTAACCGTAAAAGTAGAGCGGAAACTAGAGAAAAACAAGAATCGGAATCGTCACAACTCTAGAAATCTAACAAGAACCTAAACCAGACGGCTAAAGCCGTCACATTTTTTAGTAACGTAACGCAAAAAACTGAGCCCGCACGCTGCAGGTTAGATTGGCATTAGACGTCATTATGATATTTGTAAAATTTAATATGGAGTTAAATTATATGAAAAAATTTATATTATTAGTAGCAATTATCGGACTATCAGGTTGTCAACAAGCTGAAAGTAATAAAGTTTATGATATAAAAGAAGTTTCGAACAAGACTTACCTAATTAACCATGAAACAGGAGAGCTCTCATTAGTATTAAAAGGTAAAGTATTACAATTAGCCAATTACGAACTTCCAAAAACCAAGTTACTTGAAATAGATGGAAATTTTCTAGAAAAAATTCAATTTGATGTGTCGACAAAACAAATAGAAGATCGTGTTTATTATATTTTAAATATTGAAGGTTATGAATCTAAGAAGAAAGACAGCAATGGGAAACTAATTACAGAGGTGTCCGACTTTCAATGGTTTAAGCCGGCGTTAGAAAAGAATAAATATGATAGGATTAAAATACAGTTTGTTGATGCTGACGGATTCAACCTTAAGGAACATAGAATAAGGCTAAATAACAAATATACAAATATTGTCAACCATAATGATCAAGTGACAGGACTTAGATATGAAGGAAGCTTTAATGTTAATCCATTAGTGCTAGCTAAAACAAAGTCGCTAAGCTATACCTACCTAATTAACTCATTAAAAAGTGCGCCTAAATAGTTATAAGAAGAGACTATGGTGTCAATTCTTAATTCGGATTCATTTCAGGATCCCACATGGCACCATCTCTTACCATTGAATTTAGTATAATAATCATCTTTCGAACGCAGGCGATTATCGCTGTTTTCTTTGGTTTTCCAGCTGCAACTAATCGTTGATATGTTGCTTTGAAAACAGGATTACATTGCATAGCTGACATCATTGCCATGTACATCACCGTTCTTATTTTATGGCGACCACCACGGATATTTCGTTGACCTTCATAACTACCACTCTCTTTATTAAATGGCGCTACTCCAATTAGCGAAGCGGCTTCTTTGTTGGTTAAATAACCGAGCTCTGGCATGTCACTCAATAGGTTAAAAGCAACCACAGGGCCGATGCCTGGCATACTTTGAATGATGGTATTTTTGGCTTTGTATTCATCGCACTTTTCAATCAGCTTACTGAGTTTACCGTCGACTTTTTCTATCTGATTTTTAATAGCAGTCAATATGGGTTTGATCATATTCGATATCTCTGAAGGCGATTTTTCTCCATGGTTTGCATGGTCAGGAGTGCCTTCTTCGAGATAACAAATCGCTCATTAACTGCTTGTTTTCTGGCTTTAATGTCGATAACGGTGGTTTAATCGCTTCACCGTAATGGGCTATTAATTGTGCATCAAGCTTGTCTGTTTTAGCCTTGCGACCAATCGCGCCTGCAAACTTTTTAACATGGGCTGGATTTGCCACTGTAAACGGTAATTCTGCTTGTGAGCATGCCATGATAAACGCATGTTCAAGTCGACCCGTAGCTTCAATAACAATACGCGTCGGTTTATGTGGTTTTATTTTTTCATGGCTTCTTTAATGCCTTTATCATCATTAATGACGGTGAAGTAAATATCGAGTGGTCTGATACAAATATCGAGTTGAAACTTGCCTGTGTCGACACCGATGGTGATTTCTTTTTGATTGTTTGTGCAATTCATAATAAGCTGACTCCGCCTTACTATTCGGGCTCGAGGCCCAGTTGACTATCCGAGTTTAATGCTTGGAGTCCTATGCAACGTTCATACTTGTTAGCGGTCTCTCAAATGAGGAGTCTGGCATTCATCGAACTGTTGTATAAGAAAGCTTTGGTTGCAGCCAAAGCTTGGGTCTCACATTACCCTAAAAGGATTAAATGGTAATCATTTGATGGGGTTACTATCCATACAAGGCAATTAAACGAAACTAAAACAGTGGGTTAGGTTTCGCTTCGATCTACATTTTAACCCGCTATTTTAGTCCGATTATTGTGGAGTTAGACTACTACGGAGAGTTTTGTGAAATTAATAATTACAATTTTAGTATCGTTGTTAGTATTGAGTGGCTGTAGCACATCCAGTGTTATAGCTACTGGACCTGATACTTATATGGTTTCAGCTAGTGGTGCCGGTTTTGCCTCAGCCGGTGTTCGGGAGGCTGTTTATGAAAAGGCAAATGCTTTTTGTACGTCAAAAAGTCTGGTGATGGTTCCTATTACTTTTAAAGCAAGAGAGGGGGCGCTCGGTCGTCATCCTCCTAGTGCAGCTTTGACTTTCAGGGCTTTAAAACCTGGCGATCCAGATATAGAAAGACCAATGATTTATGATCATAATCGAAATGTGAACATTACAAAAAAAGTTGAAATTTCTGAAAGTCTAAATAAAAGTAACTATGAATCGGATCTACATAGTAAATTATTAAAACTGGATGATCTAAGAAAAAGAAATTTGCTATCGGATGCTGAATTTCAAAAAGAAAAGAAAAAGTTACTTCAAAATTAGTGGGCGGCGTAGCCTAACAAAAACCTCAATTGGATGGATTTTACTGTCGCATTTTTTGCACTGGAGGAATTAGAAAGCTAAGGTGGGCTAAAAGTGGTAGTGGAAAAAGCGGTGGAGTGAGAGTGATATATTATTTTCATAACGAAACGATGCCTTTGTTTCTTATTTCCCTTTTTGGAAAAAATGAAAAAGCTAACTTATCTCATTCTGAACGTAATTTGCTAGCTAAATTCACTTCAACATTAGTTAAGAATTATGGAGGCTAAAATGAGTAGCATGTTTGAAAGTATTAAGCAGGGGTTGAGTGAAGCAGTAGACTTCAGCGAAGGTAATATTAAGAATGCAACTGTTCATAAATTTGATCCCGTTGACGTAAAAGCAATACGATCAAATGTACATATGACACAAACAGAGTTCGCATCAAATTTTGGAATTAGTTTAGGCACTCTGAGACATTGGGAACGAGGAGACAGAACGCCTAGAGGTCCTGCACTTGTTCTACTCACTGTTTTATCTAAAAACCCAAGTGCTGTAATTCAGGCTTTAGCGTAAACAAAAAACTATAAGTTGATTAAACGAGATTCACTTAATAAGGTTATAAAACCACGCTCTAAGAGCGTGGTTTTTTACTTTTAAAGACAGAAGTTAAAACGCTAAAACTATTCGTTTTAATATCCTAAAGCACTGGAGGTAGAACGTCGAGGGTCCGCCGCTCCATAGAATTTCCCATCTTTTATCATGATACTTTGAATTGCTCCCATCGCTTGTTTTTGAACAACTTTATGGCCTTTATCTTCTAGTAGCTTAATAGTATCTTTTGAGAAACCTTCTTCTATTCTTATTTCATCTGGAAACCATTGGTGATGCATTCTTGGTGCGTTTACAGCCGCTTGAATGTTTAAATTATGATCAATTACATTTGAAATAACTTGTAGAGTGGTAGTAATAATTCTTGAACCACCCGGGC
Organism: Psychromonas sp. CNPT3; assembly: GCF_000153405.2. NCBI lineage: Bacteria > Pseudomonadati > Pseudomonadota > Gammaproteobacteria > Alteromonadales > Psychromonadaceae > Psychromonas > Psychromonas sp. CNPT3. Next base: position 1,467,305 of record NC_020802.1, on the reverse strand, counting down.
TTCCGGTGACTAAAAAGTTTTTACCATCCTTTTTAACAATAGTAGGGGACATAGAGCTTAACATTCTTTTATTAGGCTCTATTTTATTAGCTTCTCCTCCAATTAATCCATAAGCATTTTCAACGCCTGGTTTAGCCGAGAAGTCATCCATTTCATTATTAAGTAAAAAACCGGCTTTGTTTACAATTATTCCCGAGCCGTAAGAGAAGTTAATGGTATAAGTATTAGAGACTACATTCCCAAATTTATCGGCAATTGAAAAATGTGTTGTTTCATTGCTTTCATATCCGGGCGCATTTCCCGCTTTAATCTCTGTTGATACAGACGCTTTATTCGTTATGCTTTTGGATAATTCTTTCGCGTAAGCTTTAGAAGTAATACCTTTAAGGGGTACTTTTACAAAGTCACTATCACCTAAATATTCTGCTCGATCTGCATAGGCTCTTCGCATCGATTCAGCCATAATATGTATCGTTTGTGCGCTATTATGTCCGGACTCTTTAATATCAAAGTTTTCCATAATATTTAATATTTGAACTATATGTGCGCCACCTGAACTCGGAGGAGACATAGAATAAATATCATAAGATCTATAGGTACCATGAACAGGCTCTCTAATACTTGCTTTGTAGGATTTCAAATCATCCATCGTGATCAATCCATTATTCGCTTTCATATCTTCTACGATATATTTAGCTGTTTGTCCTGTATAAAATTCTCGAGCGCCATACTTCGAAATTCTTTTAAGTGTATTGGCTAAATCTTTTTGAATAAAAAGTTCACCCACTTTGTAAGGGCTTCCATCCTTTTTAAAAAATATTTTTGCACTTGCTGGAAATCTTTTTAAATTTTTCTCTTTTGATTTTACACCGTTAAAGAATCTAGGCGTAATGACAAAACCATTTTCGGCAAGTTTAATGGCAGGGGCAAGTGCAGCTTGCAAAGAGATTGTTCCAAACTTTTCTAACGCTAAGGCTAGTCCTGCGACTGTTCCTGGAACACCTGCAGATTGATGAGAAAATCTTGATAGACTTTTATCGACATTTTTATTCTTATCTAAAAACATATCTTTATAAGCGGCAGCGGGGGCTTTTTCTCTATAATCAATCGCAAGCACTTTATTGGTTTTATCATTTGATATCAGCATAAAACCGCCACCACCAATATTTCCAGATCGAGGTTGTGTCACAGCTAAAGCAAACGCGGCCGTTACCGCAGCATCAATCGCATTTCCTCCTTTTTTTAGAACGTTAAGGGCTTCTTGTGACGCTAAAAAATGACTCGTTACGACCATTCCATTAGCTGATTCAATTGGAATCGATCTATCTCCTTCCAATATGTTTTGCGCAAATATACTTTGCACAAAAAGACTTTGGCAGAGAATCAAACTAAAAAAAATCTTTTTATTCAACATTTAAAATCCTTTATTGTGTGTTTAACATACACATTAAAGTAGAGTAAAAAAGAGTATAAGTAAAAATACATTACTTTATTACTTATAACAAAATAATGAAACATCGTGCATATAGAGGTTTCTTATACCAAAGGAATTAATTAAGTTTTCATGTATTGCGCAAGAAAAATTAACACTAGCAATGCATGAGTGGTAGGAGATAGTTGTTCTCACTTCAAAACTCACACAAGGGCTCTCTTCATTAATGCCGTTTTCAAAGGGGAAAAAGGGCTATTTACAAGAATCGATGAGATAAGATCAGTGCTAGAGCGCTTCGCACTTAGTATTTAGTATTTGGTTATGAGCCTGATGTTTAATCATTACTTTCCTTTAATTTGAAACATAATAAAAATTTCATTATGTTATATAGTTATAGTCAGCCTTTGCATTATCTAATGAAAACCTAAACGTAGTTAAGATAGGATCAAGCAATAAGAACAATGGCGAATAAGACAAATTTGTCATTCTGCTCGTTGCTTATACACGAGGCGTTTAAACGAAACTAAAACTATTAATTATGTTTCGTTTCTCAATATTTCAACCCATAATTTTAGTTCGATTAACGAGGCGTTAGCTTTTAATGGAGTTTCGATGAGCCAAAGAGTAGCGGGGTTTGATCTTGCCAGAGCTTTAGCAATATTCGCCATGATCATAGTTAACTTTAAAATCGCAATGGATCCTGAAACGGGTCATTCTCTATTGCTAAGTTTCGCAGGGCTTTTTGAAGGTCGAGCATCGGCATTATTCGTCATTCTCGCAGGTATTGGCGTCACATTTATAACCAATAAAGCAAGGGCGTCTGGTGAACGATTTTTTATACTAAAGAGTCGTTTATCGTTGCTAAAACGAGGATTGTTACTGATTTCGATAGGTCTTCTTTTTACGCCAATATGGGAGGCTGACATCCTCCATTTTTACGGGTTTTATTTCTTAATAGCGGCCGTAACCTTTACGGTTAACGACAAAGTACTGTTATTTATATCGGCACTGATCATGATCTCATTTCCCGTTTTGATGCTGTTTTTCAACTATGAACAGAACTGGAATTGGGTGACATTAACCTATGAAAATTTTTGGACATTCGATGGTATGGTTAGGCATATAATATTTAACGGTTTTCACCCAGTGTTTCCTTGGGCTACCTTTTTATTATTTGGGATGTGGCTAGGGAGGCTGGATTTATCGCAAGCATTTATGAGAAAAAGGCTGCTTATTGGGTCACTCATCACCCTTATTATCACCGAATGTAGCTTTTATTTTATAAGAGCTGCTATCGGTGACGGTAGTGCGCTTGAAATGGCACCAGAGGAAGTGGCATTTTTATTTTCAACATCCATCATCCCCCCGTTACCTCAATATATAATCTCTGCCGGTAGCTCCGCCGTTGTGACGCTGGTTACTTGCCTCTACTTTTCAGAGAGATATTCGGAAAGTAATATGATTAGATGGCTGTGCCAAACGGGGAAAGTGTCTTTAACCTTGTATGTTGCCCACGTCATTATTGGTATGGGTCTCCTTGACTCTATCGGACGGTTAGAAAACCAGACAATAAACTTTTCACTGCTTAGCGCATTGATATTCTGTGTTTTTGGGGTGATATTTAGTGTCACGTGGCTTAAGTTTTTTGAAACAGGGCCGTTAGAATGGATCTTTCGCAAGGTTGCAAGCTAACAAAGCATTGCAACGGGTAAGGCGCGGAATATGGTGTTAGCCAGTCATTCAATGGGCGCATCCTTTTCATGGAATAGTCATTCGTTCTATACAAAAATACGCTTAGGAAAACGCCTAAGTATATTATTCATATTAACTATTACTGTATCTGTTGCGATACTTCCGTATTCAATTCCTGTAGTTTCTGCATTTCCCCCGCCCCGAAGTTAACCTATATACACAGTCTAATTTTCATTTGCCTTATAATGTGACTTTTTAGGTTTTTTAACGCAGTAAATGCATTACTTTTACATTTGAATAAGTGTAAGCCCCCCCGTAAACAAGCAATACTTTTTATCAAATATGTACTTCTATAGATCCCGCTATAACAACAGATTTCACTTCGAACACAAAAAATAATCACTCACACATAGGCGAATAATAACAACGCACTGTTTATTGGTGTGTTTTTGTGCTATTAAATAAACTATAAGTAATTGTTAGATGTGTAATTAGCGTCCATTAAATACATTCTTAATTATTCATTATCGTATAAAAAAGGAATAAACAGTGCAACTTGCTAAGCAAACCAAAATAGCTATGGTGATTGCTCTTCTGTTGAGTATAGCCAGTCTCATTTTCTATATAACTCAAAATGAAGCTGAATTGGCACCCGTGACCGTACAAGACAAAAAAGAAAGGTTTAGATCGTTAATCGTTCCCGCCGTTAATAATGTCTATGCAAATTTGATGAAGCAATATGTGGAAATTAAAGAAATAATAGATGCAGGGCAAAGCAATGATGAAATAGAAAAATTGAAAGTTGAATATAAAGCGACTACAAATAGTGATCTACTCATGGCACTAAAACCACACCCCAGGAGCATTGCTATCGCACAAGCTGCAATGGAAAGCTCTTGGGCTACTTCTCGTTTTTTTAGAGAAGCGAATAATATATTTGGTGTATGGTCTTTTGATGAAAATGAACCCCGTATTGCGGCATTACAAAAGCGTAGTGGTAAAACCATTTGGCTGAAGAAATACCGCACGGTTGAAGAAGCTGTATATGATTATTATCGTACATTAGCCAGAAGTAGTGCCTTTGCTGAATTTCGACAAACCAAAGTGATAACGAATGATCCCTTTATACTTGTGACAAAGCTAGATCGTTATTCCGAAAAAGGCCATTTATACGGTAAAGAGCTAACCGCAATTATCAAGTTTAATAAATTTAATGAGTATGATAAAAATTAAAAAGTATTTCAGTTCATCACAAATTATAGCCAACCGTTTTTAGTCGTTTATTGCAACGATAGCAGTTAATGGAGTTTTAAAATTGAGTAGTGTACCGGTGATCTCATTAGATAAAGATAAGTTGGATGTGAGTAAAATTTACGATCACATTTCAAATAGATCTTATTGGGGAAAAGGACGAACACTTGAACCGGTTCAAATATCTATTGATAACTCTATATGACTTGGTGTTTATATAAATAATGTTCAAGTAGGTTTCGGTTAATTACTTATGGGGGCAATATTTAAAAACTGTTAATTGGCTATTACGAACAAGTGATGCACAAGGCTTATACGAAAAGTTTGGTTTTATGGTAGTTGAAAGCCCGACTAGTTATATGAGAAAGATTACTAGAATAAACAACTAACAAGGCGTTATACTCACTACGAGGTAGTATGGAAGTGCATTGCAAAATTCTAAAACGACAGGACAGCCTCAAATATCGAGAGTTACGGCTTGAAAGTCTTAAAATGCATGCAGAGTTATTTGGCTCTGATCACGAAACACAATCTAAACTACCTAAATTGTTCTTTGAGCGCATGATTGAAGACGAAAACGAAAATTACGTAATGATTGGCGCTTTTAGTGGTCAAGATCTTATTGGTTTATGCGGTTTGATCCCAAGGGATAAAAAAAATTCATTAGAAATTGTTCAAATGTATGTCACCTCAAATGCTCGAGGCAAATCAACGGGCCAACGGTTATTGTCAAAAGCTGGATCAGTATTGCTCAATTGCAGTGCAAACACGTTGGAGTTAACTGTTTACTCTAGCAATTATGTGGCAATTAAATCTTATGAAAGTTTTGGTTTCAACCGTGTTGTAGACAACGGCAATGAAATCATCATGACTTTTCAGCCGTGAACAAGACCATAAAGCAGGACTACAACAGCTTGCTCAATTCCGCTTCGCTGCACCGTATGATCGAAAATTTTAGTCCGCGCTGTTATTTTAGCTATTGCGTATCTAGCTATGCGGGCTGCATATATACCTTTTCAAATACATCTATAAATGACGCAATAAATTTTTTCTGGTTATGAGTATTTTTTATGTAAAAGATCATATTAAAAATAAAGGCATAAAAGATTTTCATCCAAAGCAGAATGATCACATAAAAAATGTAAATAAGGATTTAAAAGTGGATATATCAAATTTGGGTAAGGCTCTAAGTTCTAATGGATATGAATTCGTACATGGCAATGATAAGTTTAAAGTTAAGCTAGGAGGCTTTGCCAATAAAGTATCAATATCTTGGGATCAAAGTCGTCAAAAACTAAGTTTTTCTTATGGGCAATATATTATTCCATTTTTAGCGTTAATGTTCGGGGTATTTACCGTTTATAGTTTCATGAATTCAAACATGGTTGGCACCGTGCTACAGGGCGTTGTCACTATAATGTACGCATTGATGACAATCAGCACTGAAATTAAAGTAACTGAGTTAAAGAGCGTTTTAAGTAAATTTGTCCCGATAAAAGATGAAGTCGTTGAATGATCTGACACATAACGCTTTCTCATTGTTTTTGCAAAAGAAAGGGCCCCAAAGCTACGCGCCAGTTATTAAAGCGTTATATTTCGAGGTAACTGAGGAGTCTAACTGAGCATGAAAATGAAACTTAACAATGTAATATTTACAAGGAATTTAGAGTTTATGCGTATTAATAAAGGAATATTGTTTGCAGCAAGCCTTCTCGTTTCGTTTGCTCATGCCGAAACCTTAGAATTTCCAAAAGCAGGTTTTTCAATTGCTAGCCTAGATAGCAGTCCTACCTTAGGAATAATTCAGCCAATTCAGATGCTTCTTCCTGCAAAGAATGGTTTTTCGGCAAATGTAAACGTTCAAGTTCAAGCTTATTCAGGAACAATGCAAGAATACAAAGACTTATCCGAAGGTCAATTTAAATTGAGGGGATTAACCGTTCTCTATATAAACGAACAGGGTAACTCTCTTACATTTGAATATAGGGGGAAAATGCAAAGTTTAAGTCTTCATTGGTACGCGAAAGCATTCAAAAAAGGTGATCATATTTATTTAGCTACCGCGACAAGCACCGAGGATGACTGGGAGCTAAATAAAGAACAATTAATGTCTAATGTAAATAGCTTTAAGCTTAGTAAATAGAACAAGTCATTAACGAAGCGCGCATCAGTGATTGTTAGGTGATATTAATCCACATGTAGCCGTATCGCGGTTATATTTTAATAACGAGTAAAATTAATATCATGGAAGAAAAAGCCAAAAACTATTTGAATCAATACCTTGGATCATTAAGCGCATCTGAACGTCAACGATATCAATCATTTAGCGCAGATTACTTTTGTGCTGATGAGTACAATGCCAATTTATGTGCAGAGTTGATCCGTAAAGGCCAAAAAACAGCGACGTGTAGCCTGAAATATGGGTATGGCGCTGCGAATGAGCCAATGCCCAAAATTGGCCACTTGATGGTTGTCACTGACTGGAATGGCCATCCGATTTGTATTGTTGAAATTGATTCGGTGAAAGAATGTAAATATTCTGACGTATCCACTGAATTTGCTTATCTAGAAGGTGAGGGCGATCGTACACTAAAATGGTGGCGAAAAGCCCACTGGGATTTCTTTGTAAACGAATGTTCCGAGCTTAATATTGACGCATGTGCAGATATGATGCTAGTTTTAGAGCAATTTCACGTCGTTCATCCATCAAAAATATAACACACCTAATAACACTGCCAAACCGACGTGCTCGTTAATGATCGCCATATTTTAAAACCTGAGGAGTGAACTATGAGTACCGTTAAAGGAAGTTGTCATTGTAAGGCTGTAAAGTGGGAATTTACTTTACCGATTAAAACGGTTGTTAAATGCCATTGTCAAAATTGTAGAAAATTACAAGGATCGGATTATAGCTCATGGGTTATTGTCCCTCAGGAGCAACTTGAAATAACGTCAGGTAAAGAATATCTCTCTAAATATGAGGCGAGTGAACTCTCCAGTAAAACATTTTGTTCTCTTTGTGGCTCTTCTACCTATTTAATGAATGGAAAGCACTTTCCTGATCACTTTGTTATTCCCCTTGGCGCGATTGATAATTATTCAGAGGTGTTAGCGCCACAGATACAAGTTTACACCGCAGACAAGGCAGCATGGGTGAGTTTACATGATGATGAGCCCGTACTTAATTAAAGAATAAGTCGGGATAAGGGAAAATATGCAACCACAAGAAGGTGTTAGCGCCACAGATACAAGTTTACACCACAGACAAGGCTGCATGGGTGAGTTTACATGATGATGAGCCCGTACTTAATTAAAGAATAAGTCGGGATAAGGGAAAATATGCAACCACAAGAAGGTGTTAGCGCCACAGATACAAGTTTACACCACAGACAAGGCTGCATGGGTGAGTTTACATGATGATGAGCCCGTACTTAATTAAAGAATAAGTCGGGATAAGGGAAAATATGCAACCACAAGAAATAGCATCGCAGTTGCGTTGCCCCAGTGGGGCAGAAGCAACGGACGTTGCAAAAAAGATGAATATATCCAACTATTCACTTAATAAAAAATGCATCGGACTTTTGCAACTAAAGGCATCTGACTCGGTGTTAGAAATTGGCCCAGGTAATGGCACATTCGTCGCTGATATCATTAATGTCGCCAAAGATATCACCTATATGGGTGTCGATTGGTCTGCAGAGATGGTGGTAGAGGCTCGGAGTATCAATGAACACTTGATAAATATTGGGATCGTTCAATTCCAACAAGGCAACTCTCAACAGTTAGCATTTGAAAGCCACATATTCGACAAAGTATTTACGGCTCACACTATTTACTTTTGGGACGATCCTAGTGAGCATCTTGCAGAGATTCGAAGAGTACTGAAACCATCCGGCTTATTGTGCATTGCCTTCGGTAATTGTAAATTTATGAAGGATCTTGCGTTTGTTGAATATGGTTTTGAACTATATGATCCGTTAAAAGCCATTAAGTTACTACATTCATCCGGTTTTAGCATTATCGAAACGTATCAGCACAAAGAGAGAGGACGTAGCAATGCAGGCGACATCGTGGACAAAGTGATTGATATCCTTGTATGTAAGGCTTAACAATATCTGACTCTACCGATTGAAAAGTACTTTTCTCTTTTTATGGGTTTAGTGCATCAATGAGTATATTGCTTATCACTGATGGATATTTGCTCCTACCCCACAAAAAACATGTCGACTTTTTATACACTTTCTTCCTGTCACAAATCTCAATATAAAAATAAGACTGATAATTCAATGCACTAAAAGCTTGGCTCAGTTCTTGCTCTTACTTGGTTAAATCTATTTATAATGAGGAAAATATAATGAAAAAGTTTGTTTGTTTACTCGCCTGTTTGTTTGCTTTCTCTGCAAATGCTACTTTAATAACGAGTATTTCTTCCGGTTATACGACGCATGACTTCCTTTCTTCGGGCGCTAAATCTGGGTCCATCCATGAAAGTGGTATAACTTATAGTTCGACTTATTCGTCATCTGTTTATGGTTATGATGGTAATTATGGTTTTTTACGTAATGGGCGCTGGAATAACATGAATATGATTGGTCTTAATACTTCGTTTGGAACAATGACGATAGAGTTCGATAACGCGGTTAGTGAAGTATTAGCCTTTGTAAACTATATAGATGGTTGGTTTGGCAATGCTAAAATGAGTGTTTTTGATTCAAACTTTAATTTATTGGAAACGAATACGTTGACCTTCCGTACTAATAAGTCTAATAATTCAGGATTCGATCTTGGTTTTAGCAGTGACACCAATGAAATAAAATATATTCAATTTAGTGACCAATACATAGGTGTACATAACTTACGCACGGTACAAGTACCTGAACCTTCAGCGATACTATTACTTGCATTTGGACTCGCCGGCATTGGTTTTTCAATGAAAAAGAAAGCGACTTAAATAGCTTTCGTTATCGCGCCTCGATATTATCGGGGCTTTTTTATGTCAAAAAGAGAAACGACTCATCTTATTTTATCTTGGTTATTAACAGCCCACACTAACAACAAGTCACTAATCAAAAACATAGCTATTCACGTCGCGTATAAAAATGCGATAAAAAGAAACGCGACAGAGCTCTGAACTCATCAGCATTTTCTGCCTTTATTTCTTCATTATCCCATCAAATAGATATTCCCTAATGGCTCTCTTCTTCAAAAAATCAAAACCTATCGCGTATAAATTCAACGCAACTTAAACCCTTTGTTTTTACATGGGTAAATTGATATAGATCAATTTATCTGCATCAAGCTTATATTTCTGTTAGCATTCAGCCTTTATCTACAGCACTAGATTTACGATCTAGTTCGCTCACTAGGAATAGAAAATGTCAGTAAAAATCACTGTTTGTGCATTATATAAGTTCGTCCGCTTAGAAACGTTTGAAGCGTTACGTGCGCCTTTATTACAGAAAATGCAAAGCCAAGACGTTCGCGGTACCTTGCTACTCGCAGCCGAAGGTATCAATGGTACGATTGCCGGTCCTCAAAAGGGGATTGACGCCGTATTAAGTTTCTTATCTCTATATCCAAATTTAGAAGAGATCTCTTTTAAGCAGTCTTACCATGATGAAAATCCTTTTCTACGTACAAAAGTAAAACTCAAAAAAGAAATTGTCACACTGGGTGTTGAAGGCATTGATCCTAACCAAGTGGTGGGGACTTATGTTAAACCCAAGGATTGGAATGCGCTTATTTCTGATCCCGACGTGACCTTGATTGATACGCGTAATGATTACGAAATTGAAATTGGTACATTTCAAAATGCCGTTAATCCACATACCACCACTTTCCGTGAATTTCCTGAGTATGTTAAGAATAATTTAGATAAAAACAAACACAAAAAAGTCGCAATGTACTGTACTGGTGGGATCCGCTGTGAAAAATCAACGGCTTACTTAAAAGAGCAGGGGTTTTCAGAAGTTTATCACTTAGAGGGTGGTATTCTTAAATATCTTGAAGAAGTCAAAAAAGAAGAAAGTATGTGGGAAGGCGAATGCTTTGTATTTGATGCTAGAGTCTCGGTGGATCACGATTTAAAACAAGGGCAATGTGGGCAGTGTTATGCTTGTCGTTACCCTTTAACTCAAGACGAAATGCAAAGCCCGCATTATGTTAAAGGCCTTAGCTGTCATCGTTGTCATGATCAAGTTACAGATATACAACGTAATCGTTTTGCTGAGCGCGAGCGTCAAATGGGATTAGCAGAGAAACGTGGTGAAGCACATATTGGTGGGGCGGTTAAACAAGTCATTAATGAGCGCCGCGCAGAAAAAGCGCAGAAGAAAGCACAACAAAACGTGAAGTGATCGTTTAAGTTTGGCGCATCACAGTCAAAAAACCGCTAAGTAAGGTGACGTTAGTCGTTATCTTCATGCGGTTTTTTATTGTCTAACATTTGGCGGGCTTAGATCGCACGTTTAAGTTGATTTATTCTTGCTAGTTGATTTGTTTTGTTATCTAATTGGTTGATAACATTAATGATCTCAGCGCTAACCAAGGTGAATAAATCACTGTACCATGGCAAGGGATTTACGCTAGCACTCGAGATAAGTCATTAACTAAAAAAGGAATTTAAAGTGGAAAAAAAAGAATATTTAGCGCTGTTTGATAAATTTAAGCAAAAAGACGATGTTAAACTGGTCAATAATAGTAAAGGCATCGGCGCACCTAAATTTTGGGCGCCTGTTTTTGCCGTTTTGATCACTTTATTTGATCCCCTTGATTTGACCATGCTAGAGCAACTCATCCTCTCTTTGCCTATTTTAACGATATTCTTATATGTCAGCATGAATTATGGTTTTTATTTTCTATACAAATCAATGAATTGGCAACAACCTGTACTACCTTCTGATAAATTTAAATACTCAGGAGATTTAGATAAAGACATAGAAGAGATCACTGAAAACCTGGCTCTTTTAGAGTTATCGGATATTTTTACACTATTACCTCAAATAAAAGTTAAGTCTTCAATCTCTATTGGCTGTTTTATTACAACCGACGTCATTCTCTTTAAAAAATTAATGCGGACAGATGATTTAATTCTTGACGTAAAATATAAAGATGTGAAAAGAAGAGATGCCTTTCTTTTCTTTTATCAAAATGCACCCGCCATTAAACTGTTAAATACTATCATTCCCTTGCTAATCAACGCTCAAATAAAAGATCTGAACGCGTTACTGGCAAATAAATTAGTCGCAGATTTACCAAAAGTACTTAATGCGCTTAAAAATATTGATACGTTTATGGCGCTTGATTTTACAACCACAATGGATAACAACGCCATTGTTGCAACGCCAGACAAGTTTAGGCTCGCCATTGCAGAGTTAACACCCTTTAAAGACGCGCTACCCTCGAACATAGAATTAGAAGCGTATTTACTCTCATCCCCCTTAAAGATGGATGATTTACGAACCCTAAACAACTTTATTTCTGATAAAAACAACAAGGTATCTGCCTTACTTAGCGTTGATATATTTCGACCGTTATTGAGTGTGTTATTAGATAACGATGTAGCAGATGTCGTTACGCAGCATGATACAACTTATCAAACCTTTGTTTTGTCGATTGAGCGTCAGGCGGACTTATTAAAAGAATTTTCAGCGATAGAGCCTGACTTTGATAGTGAAAATACAGACTTCAAAATAAAAACCATAAACCTTCAAAACTTTATGATAAATAATGATTTCATTAACTTAAAGTCGATATCTGATTCTTTTTATGATTTACAAAAAAGAAAATTAGATGGCATTATCCCAGTTACGTTTTATGGGGAATTATTTGGCGCCTATTTAAAAGAGAACCAAACACCGGAGAATATAGAGCAGTTTATAGAAGCTTATTTTGATTTAACTAACAATGGCTTTATTTATAACTCAGTAGTGGCGGAGCATCTCTTTGGCTTAATACAAGAAAATAAAGTCTCTGATGCGCAAATTTACACTTGGTTATTACGTTATAATGACATTTATATTGTTAAACATGTTTTCTTTAACGCTCAGTATGATGCTATCGATAGAACACATATCATAAATAAGTATCTCGACTCCGACTGTTTCAACTCTGATATGGTTGATATGATCTCAGACGAGAAGATAACTAATGTTGCTATCTACCAAACCTTTATGAGTACTTTCAGCACTTATTCAAATAATTTCTTCATATATAAAATTTTACCGCATAAAGCGTTATTAGCGTTTGATATTAAAGAGACACTCGATAACTTCATCACCCTGATCTGGAATGAATTAGATTGTTTGCATAAAGTATCTTCTCAGCAAGATGTTATGCAACTTATTGCAACGCAGTTAGGCAATGATGCATTAAAAAACTTTAAATCTAATATTTCTAAATTAGAAACTGAATTAGATCTAAAACAAAAAGCGGAAGAAACGCGACAATCTGCATTACAAACAGAAGAGTATCAAAGACAACAAGCTATCTCATCTCAAAATGCAGAAAACCACTCAAAAGCCTCTTACGCACAATCGGTATCGGCGAATAAAAATGCAGTCGCTGCAAACAGAAAAGCAGGCCAAGCACTGAAAAATAGCAAACATAAAGAGAAAGATTTATTTAGCTTATCTTAAACATTATCACGCGATGCTCCTACATTGTGGCGCATCCGTTGTGATGACATCAACACCTATTTACTTAAATAGGTGTTTTTTGTTGAAACGTAAATCCTGTTATGGACGAAAGCAGACTTTCTGACATAACAACTCTTGAGCGTGAGACATATATTGTCTACAATAGCGCACTATCTATTAACTACAGGTTTTGAACATGAACGACACTACATCACTACCCACTTTACCAGATCGCCTTTCAAGTGATCCCCGCAGTCCACACCACGTGGAAGAAATTTTTGAGCACAATATTGGTATTTTACTTAACGGCAAAGAACGTTTTGATGTAGAAGAATATTGTATCAGTGAAGGTTGGGTAAGAGTTCCTTCGCACAAAGCGATGGATCGTCGTGGTCATCCCCTTATGTTAACCGTAAAAGGCAAAGTAGAAGCTTTTTATAGTTAATTAAGACCAAGCAATGCTGAGGACGCTCCTCGGTATTGCATCTTTAATATATAAATCATTTCATATTCTCCACAATAAAAGTTAATGCCTCGTACGTCCTTTCTCATATTATGCTATAAAGCCTTATCTTCTGCGTAAATAACTATTATTCTACGTGGTGTTGATTTAAAAGGTCTTTTATATCAACACGGAAGGTATGCTCCATCTCTCTGAGTTGCAACTCATTTATTTGTTATAAAACAGCGTTATTTTAGTTTTTTGATACGCATAGGGCTTCTACTTTGATAAACGGATTTTACAAATCGCTTAATAACATTCTTTTAGTTCTCATCAGCATGATCTTTATTGTAGGTGGTGCCTGTAATAATGGCTTTTCAAGCTGTTTCTTGGCGATCCCATTCCTCATCTTATATTTTATAAAAATACATCGTTGCCCGTCATTACCAAAAATGCTAATCAACCTATTTTTAACCCTTATTTGTACCTTGGTTTTTTGGAATAAACCGACGAATCTACTGTTTTATCCGCATCTAAATAAAGAGTTCGAAATCAACAAGGGCTGGACCTATCTTAAAAGCGCAGATAGCTCGGTTTATCAACTCATCGCGCCTTCTAATGTCGAAATATTACGTAAGAATTTTGAGAAGAGTAAACTGGCTCTGCTAACAAAAAATACGCACATGACTATGCTGCGAATTGAAGTCACTCATCCTGATTTTTCAACCGTACTTAATCCCGTATTTATCGATAAAGAAGGTCAGGAGTACCGTATTTTTGGCGATGACCTACGCAATGCTATTCTGATAGGCTCGATTAAACCCCCTCATTTAAACAAGCCTTTTAGCCTACAATCGAGCTGGACTGTTGCACTTGGTAATTTGATGTATTGGCCCATTTCTCCCTGGCTTCTATTGGAACGATTTTAAAATAGTATCAATAGCATACAAATAAAAGCGAACAAATAAAGCAGATTTAGATCCTAAGATAAGCGCTGTTTTTTTAATGAGACAGAGTTAATAATTATTCATGTGCATCGTAGACATGAACGCAGAGATCCCTTAGTTTATAAATGATTACTCGCCATAACTTTTTTACAACGATATATTTTTATCTGTAAACATCAATTAATGGCGAAGACATTAATGACACTCTGCTCAGCGTCGTATTTCCTTTGCAGAGTATTTCTATCTTGTACACCTAAGACCAAAGGAACTAAAAAAGAGATCCGTCTTACTTGTTAAAATGATCACTTAATGAATTCCTCTGGTATAACATTGAGATTTAAACATGTTTGCTAAGCGCCACTTTTTAAAAAAAACGTTACTTGCCACTTCGATCCTCTTTGCAATGTCCGTTAATGCAACTGAAAACGTTGATCTGATGATCACCGATGCTACCGTCTTAACCATGAATGATAATAAAACGATTTATGAGCATGGCACCGTGGTCATAAAAGATAATAAAATTATCGCCGTGGGTGATGCAAGTATTAGCAAGCAATACAAAGCCGATAAAATACTAAATGTTGCGGGTGACATCGTGATGCCAGGTTTAATTAATACACATACCCATGTCTCCATGACGGTATTTCGCTCTTTAGCAGATGATGTGCCAAATCGTTTACATCGCTATATTTTCCCCTTAGAGAAAAAACTTGTTAGCCGTAATATGGTGCGCATTGGCGCTAACTTAGGCAATCTTGAAATGGTGAAAGGTGGTGTCACGACTTATAGCGACATGTACTACTTTGAAGATGAAGTCGCTAAAACAGTCGATAAAATAGGGATGCGTGCTATTTTAGGCGAAACCGTGATCAAATTCCCTGTTGCAGATGCAAAAAATGCCCAAGAGGGGATCCAATACGCCCTTAAGTTTATTGAAGAATATAAAAACCATCCACGTATTACTCCCGCATTTGCACCACATGCTCCTTATACCAACAGCACGGAAGTCTTACAGCAGATAACAAAGTTAGCCAAAAAACTCAATGTGCCTGTGTTGATCCATCTCGCCGAATCAAAACGTGAAAATGAAAAAATAGCAGCACGCGCCAACGGTAAAACACCGGTGGAATACATGCATAGTATTGGCTCACTCGACGAACGTTTGGTGGCTGCGCATATGATCAATGTTAGCGCATCTGATATCGAACTCGTCAAAAAAGCGGGTACCGGTGTTGCACATAATATGAGTGCTAATATTAAATCTGCAAAAGGTGTGTCGCCGGCGCTTGCGATGTACGATCAAGGTGTCCGTATTGGTTTAGGTACCGACGGTCCTATGTCTGGCAATACATTAAGTACCATTGATGAATTTAATCAAGTTGCCAAAGTACATAAATTGGTTAACCATGATAGAGGCGCAATGCCACCGATTAAAGTTATCGATATGGCAACAATGGGCGCTGCCAGAGCACTACATATGGAAGATAAAATTGGCTCTCTTGAAGTTGGAAAACTAGCAGATGTGATCGTCATTGATACTAAAGCGCCAAACATGATCCCAATGTACAACCCTTATTCGGTCTTAGTTTACTCCGCAAACTCTGCAAATGTACGCCATTCTATCATCGCTGGAAAATTGATAATGGAAGATCGTAAGATGCTCACGGTGAACGAAAAAGAGATCATTACTGAAGCTATCGCGTTTACTAAAAAAGTCCGTCAAGCAGTCATAGAAAATGGTGAAAAAGTGATCTAATCGATTCGCACCCTTGCGCTACGGCCTACCTTTACTCTTTAAGGCTATGTCGTGGCTCAATGTAACTAATAGCGAAAATCAATAAGGAAAATATAAACTAAAAAGGTTACCCGTCTTGCTTGTTGAAATTATCCCACCCTGCGTTGTGAGTTTTGAAGTGAGAACAACACTCTCCTACAACTCATGCATTGCTAGTGTTAATTTTTCCTGCGCAATACATGATAACTTAAAATTCCTTTGGTATAAGCAGGGCGCTTAACATATACAAGTTAATATTTATCACAATCCCTTTGATGTATGCTACACATAAGGGATCTTGTTTTTGTAAATCGTATAAAATGATAATTCAAAACTTTAAGGATAATATTATGATGCGCGTCTTAGTCGTAGGCTCTACCGGTTATTTGGGTAAGTTCATCGTAAAAAACCTGATAGAAAGAAACCTTCAATGCGTTGCATTAGCGAGAACCCCCTCCAAATTGCAACATTTACAGCAATCCATCGAGATTATTGAAGCCGATGTGACCAATACTTCATCTTTAATAAACTGCTGCGACAATATTGATATTGTTATCTCGACGCTCGGGATCACAAAGCAACAAGACGGCTTGTCATATATGGATATTGATTACCAAGCTAACTTAAACATCCTCAATGAAGCGCTACGGTGTGCGGTTAAAAAGTTTATATATGTCTCGGTGTTTAATGGTGATGCGTTACAAAATTTACAAATTTGCCAAGCCAAAGAAAAGTTTGTTAACACGTTAATTAATTCAGGTCTAGACTACTGCATAGTGCGCCCAACCGGGTTCTTTTCTGATATGACTGAATTTTATAATATGGCAAAAAAAGGCCGAATTTATTTATTTGGCAAAGGACAATATAAGTCAAACCCCATCCATGGAGATGATTTAGCGCAAGTTTGTATTGATGCAATCACAGAGGATCAAAAACAAATTTCAGTAGGGGGCCCAGACGTTTTCACCCAAACAGAGCTTGCTACGCTTGCGTTTGATGTACTGTCGATGCCCGTTAAAATCACCTATATCCCAGATTTCATCCGTGTTGCATTATTAAAGCTGTGTAAATTGATATTTAGTACGGCTAAATATGGGCCTATTGAGTTTTTCTTAAACGTATTAGTTATGGATATGAGCGCGCCAAAGTCGGGTGTTCATAAATTACGTCGATATTTTGAATCGTTAGTTAACAACAAAACGTCTAGATAACTAAACAGTAGGGCATAACACTACCCCCATATATTGCGGATTCAATCTTCTATGGAGAGTTAACCATGATAAATGTAGAATTTATAACAGCATTTTTCTGCTGGTGCACACTCATAAACCTTAGTTTTTTAATTTTATCTGTGTTGTTTATTTACCTTTTTCGCTCGTTTGCGATGCATACCCATACTCAGTTACTTGATATAAAAGCATCGGAGCTTCCCACGCTTTATTTTAAATTTTTGGCGCATTATAAACTTGGGATCATTCTCTTTAACTTAGTGCCATATATCGCGTTAAAATTAATGGATTAGAGTCATAAGTCAGCTATTTACTCAAAAACAATAAGGAATAATGATGCAACCAGCTCCAATTAAAGCATTGATTAGTTTTGAAGATTTTGAAAAGCTAGATATTCGTGTAGGTACCATTATATCTATCAGTGAGGTTAAAAAATCAAATAAATTAATGAAGTTAATGGTCGATTTTGGCGATCATACGCGTTCAATACTTTCGGGCATCAAACAAGAACGACTTGATGATATTGAAGGCAAACAAGCATTATTTGTTGTTAATCTTCCCGATAGAAAAATGGCAGGGGAATTATCACAAGGCATGTTATTTGATATCGGTTACGCCGATAACTTAAGCCTATGCTTAGCTATCCCTGATACAAAAGTCGCAAATGGAAGCCGAGCGGGTTAAATCGTCTCGATTACGATGATATAACAGATCCAGTGTAACGATATCGCTTTAAATCGGCATCGTTACATGATTGGTTGGCATATGTATCAAGTTATCTCATTGAGATTGCATGACTAAAAGACAAATTACGGATCAGTCATTGCATTTAAAGCGTGAAAAACGCATGAAGGTTAATAGTATATTATACATTTTATGTTAAATAGAAAATATGTTAAATAAGGACATAAAGCGCTAAACGTAGATATGAGATAACAATCCACACTTAGTCTATTTAACATAATATGCATTATGCGCAGTCATGTATTAGAAGGAAGGCAAGTCATCTATATGCTAAAAACCACTCAGATTAGATTTTCTGATTGTTAATTAACCTTCTTATATTTAGCCTTTCCCGCTCTACGTAAAATCTAAACTTGTTACGCTGTTATTAGTCATATATTTCACACTGCTAACTTGTCGCTTTGTAACTTATCCTGTCACGTAAAATCTGAGCCTTGTGTGGCTGTTGTTACCTGTAGATTTTACACAGCAAACTCAGCGTTAAATCTAAATTACCTTTAAACCTTTTTGGGTTCATATCATTAATTCTCTTACTTACTTTTAATAATATATTCTTAATTTCTTCAATTGGATTTATTATTTTCGCGGCTCATAAGCAACTAAAATATAACTGGCCAACAATATTGAAGTTGCTTAGCTATCCACTAAGCCCTTATCATTTTTAACTGTCATAGAGCCATTATCGAATGATTTATTGAGCGCTTAAGATTATCAGCATCAATATGGATCCTTATTTAGCGGTTTAACGTCATTAAGTATGGATCAAGCTGTCTATACTTATTTGACTATTCAGCTAAAAACCTTCAATTAAGCGCCACATCCTATTATTTCAGGATCCAGATATCTATTCATCCTTTTATCCAAGCAAAAAATAATCCTAAGTCCCCTTTTTAGCCTATCTGATAATCAACCAAGGTATTAATTTCCCACTAACTGCTACATGTATAAATAAAAATTAAATTCATGATTTATATTATCTGAATTTGAATGTTGAACGCCTAAATTTCAACTACGAGAGTATATATGTAACCTCATAAACCTATCGAGACTCTGTAACGTTTAACCTTTAATTCCCTTACAAAAAACATGTATTTAAGGTGGGAAATTTAACTTTGTTGCAACATACATCAAATTATTTTACCTATTAATCAATGCATTACACAAACATCTCAAATACAACAACATTATCATTAAAAGATTGAAACTTGAGTTCAATTAACGTAAATTTACACAATGTACCCAATACATCACTTACACTGCGCGCAGATCCACCGCGTCGGAATATTTAAAGGATCACATTTATGAAATTAACAATAAGAGTAAAACTTATTCTTACCTTATGTTTGCCCTTGTTATTACTCGGTATTTTTTCGATCACTTACCTGATTAATACAGAAAAAATAGTATTAATGGCTGAAAAAGAAAATGTCAAAGTAGAATTCACTAAGATGTTAAATAAAAACCTTCAAAATCAGGTTGATACCGTCACGCGATCTGTCAGTGCTTTATATGTACAATCCCAATTAGAACAGATTAAAAATTCCCTCAAAGATGAAATGTTCGACTTTAGGATCGCCATTGAAAAAATATATCAAAATAGTGACTCAAAAGAAGAGGCTGAAACAATCATCTTTGCTTTTTTAAATCAGTATCGTTGGAATAATGGCCGTTACCTCTTGGCTTATGATGCAAGCTCTTATGTGAGTAGAGCTAATGGTAGTAATACGATGTTAGTTGGGTTAAGTGATTATTATAAAAAAGATGCTGATGGGGGTTATTTTGTACAAGCCCTTGTTGCAGCAGCTAAAAAAGATGATATCGCCTTCACGCAATATGCCTATTTAAACCCCATGACCGAAAAAGCAGAAAATAAAGTCACCGTTTCTTTTTACTTTAAACCTTTAGATGTGGTCATTGCCACTGGCGAATATATTCGCACATTACAAAAAAGTAAACGTGAAATCGCCCTTGCGTCCTTAACCTCTGCTCGATATGGAAAAAAAGGCTACTTTTGGATCCAAGATGAAAAGGGTAATATTCTTGCCCACCCTATTTCCAGTTTTATTGGTAAAGCCAGTAAAAACGCTAAGAAAATAGTACAATCACTAAAAAACAATAAAGAAAACAGCATAAAAATAAAAGTAATAAACCCTAAAACAAAACAAACTGAGAATAAAATTGCCTACGCAAGAAAAATATTCCCAGATTGGGGTTGGACCATTGTCACAACAGCAGATGAGAGCGAGATCCTCGATGCAGAAGAAAAATTAACTAGCGTGACTAAAGATATTTTTAACGATAAAGTACGAAGTACCATTATTATTTCGGTCGTTTTACTGCTGGTATTTTTTGGTATTGCCTTTGTTATCGTCAGTAACATTGTCAAAGGTCTTATTACATTAAAAACGCGTATAGATACCCTCTCTACCGGCGAAGCCGACTTAACGTCTCGTATCGAAATTACCTCGAATGATGAGCTGGCAGATATTGGCCTTTCCGTAAATAACTTTATTATTTACTTACAAGCTATGATCCAAGATATTTCTCAAGCTTCTGAGAATATTACCGAAAGTATTGAACAACTTAATATTCAATCGGAACAAAATAATAAAGCATTATTAGTGCATGCAACCGAAACAGAGCAAGTGGTCAGTGCCATTACGGAAATGAGTGCAACATCAGAAACGGTTGCCCAAGGCGCCAATGAAACGGCCAGTAATACACAAAAAGCAAACGAAGAAGCCTTACTCGCAAAAGAAATTGTTGTAGAAGCTTCAAACAGTGTCTTTTCTCTCGTTGATGAAGTTGACTCTGCATCTGATAACATCAATAAGATGAATGAAAATACGTTACAAATAATCAAAGTCTTGAGCGTCATCGGAGATATTGCGGATCAAACTAATTTACTTGCCCTAAACGCTGCGATTGAAGCTGCCCGCGCCGGGGAGCAAGGCAGAGGTTTTGCCGTTGTTGCAGATGAAGTGCGCTCGCTTGCTGCCAGAACGCAAACTAGTACGGCTGAAATAAATGCGATTTTGACAACGTTACGATCTGACGCCACTGTTGCTGTTGCATCGATGGAACTCACTAAAGAGAGTTGTCAACGCACCGCTAAAAACACCGAAAAAGTCACCGTCAGTCTCGATCATTTAACCGCGTTTATTGTTGAAATTAATGATTTAAGTACACAAATCGCGACAGCTTCTGAAGAGCAAAGCTCAGTAAATGAAGAAGTAAGTCGTAATATGTCTAATATTAATCAAACCGTGCAAGATTTAACCTTAAACGGACAAGCCAATGTTGATAGTACACAAAACCTAGCAACGGCAAATTCACAATTAAATTCATTAGTCAGTAAGTTTAAATTAAAATAAAAATCAGCCGACCCTCTTTATATAAAGAGGGTCGGCATTTTTTACTTTAGCCTCTTCTACCTTTTATTACCCCTGCATTAGCCCTCGTATCAATGTACTTATTAAGCGCATAAATAAACCTAAAGCACTCTATTTAGTTCTAACGCTTTGCGTATAATGCAGATCTAAAAAATTATTTTAAAGAGCACCTTTTATGTTTCCCCTAGAACTTCTATTTAGTTATATCACCGCCGTCACTATTCTGGTCATGATGCCTGGCGTCGACAGTTTATTAACCATCACTATGACTAAAACACTGAACTGGAAAGCCGGGATACTCGTTGCAGTCGGAAATTTAATTGGAGGGCTAAGTTTAACTATCGTGAGTTCGTTATTGATCGCAGGTTTTCTAAGTATGAATGAAACCGTCAATACTTTTATTCAAGTCGCAAGCTCTCTTTACTTATTAAGAATGGGCTGGCAGATTTACCACAGTGAACCTTGTACCCCCAAAGGACATATCAGTATCAAAAAATCAAAAATAGTAACCACGGCTATCATGAGTAACTTGTCTAACCCCAAAGCACTTACCTTTTTTCTCTTTTTGATCCCTCAATTTGTGACAACGACCTCCTCTACTGGGATGTTGCAACAAGCGTTGGTTTTAGGGTTTATTTTAAATGTGATCGGCTTTTGTTATCTTAGCTCTTTAGCATTACTTGCTTCCAAAATTAAAATGTCATTTATGCAGAGTGCGCATACCAATAAAATCATTGGGATCTTATTTGCTTCTATTGCTTTTTATCTACTTTATCTGCGTTTTAACTAAAATTAGTTATATGTAAAAACACAAAGTAAAATTCACTTAATTTAACCTATATTTTGATGTTTATTTTAAAAAAACAACATTGAAATATAAGTTAACATTTAACATTGCACAATAATTTTATGAAATAAAAAACAAACATAAAAAACAACAAGTTACACCCACATTCATTACTTACCCTCTTAATATTCGATTTATTTTCATCTAAAGTTAGATTTGAGTAACAACTTTTAATAAACAATTACATAAATAATACATCATTTCAAAACATCTCCTATACTCCTACTTCAACCCACATCCACAATTTATAGGATCACATTTATGAGATTCACAATAAAAGCAAAACTGATTATTACATTATGTTTTCCTTTGATATTATTTGGCGTTTTTTTTATTGTCAATTTGCTCGAAACAGAAACGACTGTATTAGCAACAGAAAAAGAAAATGTTAGACATGAATTTTCTAAAGTAGTAAATGAAAGCTTAAAAAATCAAGTCGAAACAGTGACTCGCAGTGTTAATAACTTCTATGTCCAATCAAACACAGAAAGTATTAAAAAGTCTCTACACACCGAAATGAGTGATTTTAAAAAAAGCATTACCCAAATTTATAACAACAGCTCGACTAAAAAGGCAGCATCAAAAACAATCAATGCTTTTCTTAACAGCTATCGCTGGAATAATGGACGTTATTTCTTTGCCTATAATGCAACAACTTTCATTAGTCAGGCATCGGGTAGTAACATTAAATTAGTGGGTTCAAATGGCTATTTACGCAAAGATGCAAACGGTGACTATGTCATACAAAATATTATTAAAGATGCCAAAGTGGCCGGTAGTAAAAAAATGGCTTTCACTCGTTATCCTTTTTTGAACCCAGTAACGGGGAAAACAGAAGGTAAGATCACGATTTCTTTTTACTTTAAACCTCTGGATCTCGTCGTTTCTACCGGAGAATACATTAGCACCCTGCAAGCGGATAAACTGGTCTCTACCTTAGCGTCATTAACTGCTGCAAAGTATGGTAAAAACGGACATTTTTGGGTACAAGATGATAATGGCATTATTTTAGCGCATCCTGACAGTACTCTCGTCGGGAAAGTGAATGAAAATACTAAAAATATTGCTCTCTCTCTTAAAAATAAGCCTGAAAATTTCATGAAAATTTCAGAGCTTAATTCTAAAACCAAAATGTTAGAAAATAAAATTGTGTATGCTAAAAAGATTTTCCCTGAATGGGGCTGGACAATTATTACCAGCGCTAATGAAAAAGATATTGTTATAGCCGAAAGAAAATTAACCGATGCAACCACGCAGATATTTGAAGAGAGGGTTCAAAGTACCATCATTACATCCTCTGTTCTCATGCTAATCTTCTTTATTGTTGCCGTTACTATTATCAATAAAATAATGCAGAAATTAGTATTCTTAAAATCACGAATTGATGTTTTATCGACAGGCGATGCAGATTTAACGTCGCGTATTGCCATTGACTCTGATGATGAGTTAGGCGACATTAGCCAGTCTGTTAATCAGTTTATTATGTATTTGCAAACGATGATGAAAGAGATCGCCATGGCATCAAATAAAATCACGGCGACGATTGAGCAGCTTAATGTGCAATCAGATCAAAACCATAAAGCATTATCTGTGCATGCAGCAGAAACAGAGCAAGTAGTGAGTTCCATTACAGAAATGAGTGCAACCTCTGACGCTGTCGCACAAGATGCAAGTGAAACAGCCAGTAATACCAAAAGTGCTAATGAAGAAGCGTTACTTGCTAAGGAAATAGTGGGAGATGCATCAAACAGTGTGCTTGCGCTTGTTGATGAGGTAGATTCAGCTTCTGCAAATATTAATAAAATGAACGAAAATACCGTACAAATTATTAATGTGCTAAGTGTCATTGGCGATATTGCAGAGCAAACTAATTTACTTGCCTTAAATGCAGCCATTGAAGCCGCAAGGGCCGGAGAGCAAGGTCGTGGTTTTGCCGTGGTAGCAGATGAAGTTCGATCTTTAGCAGCGAGAACGCAAAGTAGTACGGCGGAGATCAATAGCATATTGACGATATTAAGATCTGATGCAAATATTGCAGTTGCGTCAATGGACTTGACCAAAGAGAGTTGTCAACGTACCGCTAAAAACACAGAGAAAGTAAATCAGAGCTTAGATAATCTAACTTCCTATATCGTTGGTATCAATGATTTAAGTACGCAGATAGCGACCGCATCTGAGCAGCAAAGCTCAGTGAGTGAAGAAGTTAGTCTTAATATGTCAAATATCCACCAAACAGTACAAGAGTTAAAATCAAATGGCGAATCTAATGTCAATAGTACGAAAAACTTAGCCATTGCTAATGCACAATTAAATAAATTAGTTAAGAAATTTAAAGTGAGCTGATGTTAATGAACTGACATTAAAAACCCGTATAAAGAACATTTTTATACGGGTTTTTTTATGGATCAAAGCATAATATATTATCTAAATAACATATTGAATCAGACTGATCGCAATGAAAAGCATGATACAACCGATAATAAAATCAAAAATACGCCATGTATGTGGTTTTTTAAAAAGCGGAATGAGTATGCGAGAGCCATAACCTAGACTAAAGAACCACACAAATGAAATTAATAATGCACCGGTAAGAAAGGCTATTTTTTCATCATAACTAAAGGTGCCAGCAACGCCACCCACAACGACCACAGTGTCAAAATAAACTTGAGGATTAAGCAAGGTGACCGCAAGCGTGGAGAGTAAAACCTTGATCAATTGCTTTTCTTTTACCTCGCCACTTAAATCAGTTAAATTTAAACTACTTGTCCCTTTATATGAACTAATAAAAGCCGTCAGTGCATAATACAGTAGGAAAATAGCGCCACCTATGGCCAAGACGTTACCTAAAGTAGGAGACGTGCTAATAAAATGGCCTAAGCCCAACACCCCTATTCCCATTAAAATAACATCACAAGTAAAGCATAATAAGCAAACATAAAAAATATTGTTTTTTAATAAGCCTTGTCTTAAAACAAATGCATTTTGACTACCAATCGCCACGATCAAACTACCAGAAACCAAAGCTCCCTTGATGACAAACTCTAACATCACATTTTCCCTAACGTTTATATTTTATAAAATTGTATTATTGTCTATTGTTAAGCAGATCAAAATCATTAACCTTTTATCCTTTACGATCAACTGTAAAAAGACGACTTTTTCATCACTAAAAATTTAGTTTTATGTTATATACCATTGAGTTTAAAGTCAATTTTAAAACAGGTCTAATATAAAGAGGTTTCATCATAACGCCCTCTTTTATATTATAATTGTGATCATGATATAGGAAGAGAAGGATCCTTGCCCCACGTAGCCCAAGAGCCATCGTATAATTGCACCTCTTTAAAACCTGCCAGCAAAGCTGCCACAAGTACAATACAAGCCGTAATACCCGAGCCACACGAGACTATTAAAGGCGTGTTGGGAAGAATATTTAAGTCGTCAAATTGCTGCTTTATATGTGCAATAGAGTGATATTGGATATCGTTTAAAACCAAGCTAAAAGGCATGTTTTTAGATTTTGGAATATGCCCACATCTCATCCCTTCTCGAGGCTCAGGCACGCGCGCAAAAAAACGATCGGCAGAGCGCACATCAATTAGCGTTGCCTTTTGTGTGCTGATATTCAACGAAACCTGCTCGGTAGAAACTATCCTCTGTGAATTTAAAGCCAACACATTAGGGCTGTTTTTTATCGATTTTAAGCGCGTACATAACTGTGGAGATTGCGTGGTTGCACGGCCCTCTGCCAACCATTTTGGTAAGCCCCCATCGAGAATAAAAACATTTTTATAGCCAAAAGACGTTAAAATCCACCACACACGTGGCGCACTGTAAATGCCCTGATCATCATAAATTATTAATGTACTCTCAGTATTAAAACCGATCCTTTGTGCACATTTTTGCAATTGCTCTTTTGTAGGAAAACAGTGCGTCATTGCACTATTAAGATCGGATAATTCCGTATCGATATCTATTTTATAAGATTTTATAATATGCTGAGGTTTTTCATATATCAGCGCTTCTTTTCCGATCACATTTTTCATACTAACGTCTAATATAAACAGATCTTCTGTAAAAAGATGCTGATCAAGCCACTGCGTAGAGACAAGAGGTGAACACATTCTATTTCCTTATATCTAAATTAAATCACTCTAAGCCCTGTTGGCCTAAAGCAGGTAAATTGTTTAAAGGGTAATTAATATTGCCTACAAATAGCCTGATTAATTAACGTTATCCTAAATTTATCTTATTGTTATCTCTGTTGTTTTTAAAAGATCATACAATAAAATTAATGAAGTGATCATGTATTGCGACGGACAATTAGCACTGCCAAGGCGAGAGTTATAGGAGATAATTTCAACAAGCAAGACGGATCACTTTTTAGTTCCTTTGATAAATGCTATAACGCACGGTTAACGATAAGCACAATGCAACAGAAAGACTTAACATCACAAAAATAGCCAACATGATCAGCAATTGATACTTTATGGCAAGCATAGGATCACTACCACTTAATATTTGGCCCGTCATCATTCCCGGCAATGTTACTAACCCCGTTGTTGCCATTGACGCTAATATTGGGGCTAATGATTGGCGCAAGGCGTCTTGCACAAAAGCAAAGCTTGCCTGAACAGAATTGGCGCCGAGTGCCAATGCACTTTCGTATTGATCTTTTTTATCTTTAAAGGAATTAAATAAGTGCTGTAAGGCAACAATATTCCCACTTAAGCAGTTACCTAATAGCATTCCCGCTAAAGGGATCAAATATTGTGCATTATAAAAAGGCTCTACTTTTAATATGCCAATAAGCAATAATGACAAGATGGGGAACAAGGCAACACAGAGGCTGATCAATACCGGCCAGAATATCTTTTTACGCGTATATTTGGTATTTGATACGATAGCACTACAACCCACTAACAACATCATCAATAGCCAAGCTATATTTATATACGCATTATTCAACACAAATAAAAATTTTAAATATGAGCCTACCAAGAATAATTGAGCGCTCATTCGCAAGATCGAGATATTAAAAACACGTAATAATTGTAAGTCAAAATAAGCATTAATAAGGTAAGGTATTATTAATGCGCATGCAAAGAGAAGCAATTGTCCCCAGGTTATATCCATCACGATAGAGTCCTAAATACCAGTAAATCTAAAACAAATAAAGGTGTTTTCCTCATTTTTATATGCATTCCATATTTTTCTGCGCGGGAGCCAAGGTACCAAAAAAAAGGGCTAAGATCGTAAAAAAATGGATTTATGTGACGTTTCCCGAAAAAATCAAAGTAGCGGGTATACGTTAATAAATATAAAAGTGAACCAAAATTCTCGCATCATTACATCCTTGCACTTAATACCCTGAAAATACAGAGCAGAGCAACAATTACAAATAAAACCGACCATTGCAACACTTGAAGTTCCTCTAATAGCACCCAAGTATAAATATCGTCATAATGACCAAATATCGACATGATCCATAACGCAATAAAAAGATACAATACCCCGATTATACGGGTAGACGACACAAATATACTTTTATTTTTACATTTTATAAATGCAAAAGTACTCATAATGAGGAGTCCAACGCCACAGAAAACAAAGCGTAGAAAATACGTGCCCAAACCCGATGCGTAACCCCTTTCAGTACCAAACCAACGTCCAAAACTAAGTAACGAAAATATCCAAATAAATTTAGAAGTAAAATAGAAACCTAATAACGCATAAGTAAAAGCACAGCCCAGCAAAAAACTTACAAAAGGCTAAGCAAATGAATATTTGCAACCATCTTGCCTGAACACCCTAAAACTAGCCCTATGATCAATCGCTTTAGACAATGTTTTTGCTTCGAAGTGGTGATTTTCAGGATAAATCCGCAGAGTGTTATAGCGGATAGTTAAATCTATCATTATTTTAATATCACGCGCTTCATCTTAAGATAAGGATAAGGATAAGGATAATATTAAAGCCATTTCCTCTTTTATTACGAATAATTTTAGATGATAACCTTATATACCTTATCAGGCAGTCATTAGATCCTCGATAACACCTAAAGAGTCTCTAAAATTAGACTATCCTCTTGCTTATAAAAGATATATGTCGTGGTGATCTGTTTCAATGTTATGTCAGTATGCTAAATCCGATTTTCTTTTCTGACTTTACATCTTGAAGTATCAAAGGTATATATTAAGAATACCCTCTTTATGATTGCACCGATTTAAACATATCTCTTTGAGAAGAAGAGATATACAAAATTTAAATGATGCTTTTAATCGCGCTTATCAACGATGCCGAAAAAACAACTTAGGAAGATCAATGATTGAATATATCAATGAAAAAGACCCTATCGTGCAACGTATGCGTGAATTTAGACAAGATATTCATGCTCATCCCGAATTAGCCTACGAAGAAAAAAGAACGGCTGATAAAATTCTAGAAATATTAATGTCTTTAGAGATGGATGACATTCAAACTGGGCTTGCAAAAACAGGGATAGTCGCGGTTTTAAAAGGAAATAACCCCGATACTCGCCATGTTGGACTCCGAGCAGACATGGACGCGTTACCCATGCAGGAAAAAAACACATGTGCGCATCGCTCTTGTTATGCCCATAAAATGCATGCTTGTGGCCACGATGGACATATTACCATGCTCCTTAGTGCTGCTATTTATTTAAGTAAGACGCGATCTTTTGAAGGAACCTTATATTTTATTTTTCAACCTGCTGAAGAAAATGCAGGCGGCGCGCGCGTCATGTTAGAAGAGAATTTCTTACAAAGGTTCCCGCTTACTGAAGTTTATGGGTTACATAATTGGCCAGGGATAAAAAGTGGACATTTTGTGGTACATGCTGGGCCTGTAATGGCATCAATGGATACCTTTGAGATAACTATTAGTGGCCAAGGCGGACATGCAGGGATACCAAATACATGTAAAGATCCACTTATCGCAGCATCTCAGTTGGTCGGTGCATTACAAACCATTGTCGCTCGAAACATCAGCCCCTTTGACGCGGCCGTTATCAGTGTGACTCAATTAAAAGGTGGCGACTCCTCTAATATTATTGCGGATAAAACGTATGCACAAGGCACTGTTAGAACCTTCTCATCAAAAATTCAACAACAGATAATAGATGCCATGCAACGAATGTGTAAGGGAATGGCGATAGCTTTTGATGTCGAGATTTCGCTTAATTACCAACAATGTTTTCCTGCCACCTTAAATAGAAAAGAGAATGCTAAAAAATGTGAGAATGCGGCAGTGCAGATTGCGGGTAAACAAAACGTCTATACGGATCTTCCCGCAAGTATGGGCGCTGAAGACTTTTCATTATTTTTACAACAAGTACCCGGGGCTTATATTTGGATAGGCAATGGCGAAAAAAGTGGCTCATTACACAGTACTAAATATGATTTTAATGATAACTTAATTTGTACTGGCGCAAATTACTGGATCCAATTAGCGCACAGCAAAGACGTCGTTGGCGTCATCTGAGTATCGTTAGCCATTTATTTAAGGGTTTATTGCGCGAAGATAACCCCTTAAATACGATTCAAAATGAATTTATCAGGCACTGGGAAATATCAAGGTACAAGGCGTAACCCTTGTTAATAAGCATTGCCTTTCAGGTGTTTAAAATTTAAAACCCAGTAAATTAGGGTGTAAGAAACGATAATTTAAGTCGACCTTGATCTTTTGATTACTGATCACTTTATCGTGATTGTCAGTCTGTTCTAAAAATTTAGGTGCTGGCATTGCCAATGTTTTAGCGGCTGCACAATAAAACAGTTTTCTTGATGGATGCGTATCAGAGCAAGCATTATAGATTTCACCCCATGCATTACTCTCTATTACCGAGTATATAATTTTAATACAATCATCTCGATGGATCATATTAACACTAGATGCTGGATTTTTAATGCATCGGTCGCCTGTAAAAAATAACGCGGGATCTCGGCCATAACCGAGTAGGCCAGAAAATCGAATGATGGTTGTGTCAAAAGACTGATTTGTTGTAAATAAATTTTCGATATCTACCAAAGCACAAGGAACAAGCGCATCATTTTCTGATACCATCCCCTCTTTATTTGCATACACCGACGTGGCACTGATAAAAATAACATGCTTAATATTGGCTTTTTGTATTGCGCTTGTTAACGTTACAAATGCTTCGATACCTTTATAGGGAATATTAACAATAAGAATATCTGCATTAAAAAATTCATCGGCATCATATTTTTCTTGGCTAATATCGAGTAGAAAGGCTGGCACCCCTTTTTGTTGTAACAGATCAAAGCGCGCAGATGAGCGAGTCGAGCCTTTTACATCATAGCCTCTTGATATTAAGCACTCAGCAAGTGGCAAACCAAGCCAACCACTACCGAGTACGCTTATTTTTTTTTGCATAGGACTCCCTCTTTAGCCTTATTATGTGTAGATAAGTATTTTCCAATACTCGTTTTTCATTATGACTTATCTAAGCTATCTGCATATAAAATAGTTTATGATCTTGTTCTTAATCGCATAAAAAAGCTCCCATCAATCGTTTATATTGATGAGAGCTGTCATTTTATGGTTATATGCGCTTACAACAAGAGAACTGTTAAGACATCATTACCTTTTCTTGTTGTAGTTTCTTAGATATTTTAGCTAGTTTTCGGATCTTAATTTCTTCAAAAATGGCAACTATCGCCATCAATACGCAACATGCAATAGCGGCTGCATCGATAGCCGCAAACGTACCAGCCCAGCCTTCAAGACCCATGAATGAATTACCTTCGGCGATATAACCTAAACCAATTTTTGCAAATGAATCACCAATTAAGTAGGCAAAAGTCCCTTTAACACCATCTGCTGCAGCAAGACCTTGTTTTGGCACAAAACCAATGGCCGCAACGCCTATTAATAATTGCGGTGCAAACACTAAGAATCCAAGCGCAAAAAGAGACGCTTTATACATAAAGATAGTGTCAGCATGTTGGTAGAAACCAAGCGTCATTACCACACCAATAAGCGCAAAACATGAGACTACGCCACGACGACCATTAAATAAATCAGATAATAAGCCCCATAAACACGTACCCATTAATGCGCCGATTTCAAACATAGTAAAACCGGAGTTTGCAACTTCAATACTAAAGCCCAGTACTTGATGTGCATAAACCATAGACCATTGATCAATACCACTGCGCACAACATATAAGAAGACGTTGGCAAAACATAAGATCCAGATGATCTTATTAAACAGAACATATTTTTTAAATATTTCCATTTTTGTTAATTTTTGTTCAATAACCGCATTATCTTCTTCTGAGATTGGCTCTTCAAAAATATCTTCGACCGTGCCTAATCCATAAGCTTCTGGACTGTCATTGCCCATGAAAAACCCTAAAATACCAATAACAATGGCAATCACAGCAGGGAAGATGAACATCCCTTTAACATCGCCGCCAAAGAAATAATCAGCACCAAACATAGCAACACCGGCGGCCAAAGCCCCACCCACATTATGTGATATATTCCAAAAACCAACACCTAACCCACGTCTATTACGAGGCGTCCAGTTGGTGATCGTCACCACAGAATTTGAGCCCCCTCCTGATTGGAAGAAACCAGAGGCAGCATAAAGTGCAACCATCATATAAAACTGCGTGATACCAGGCCCCATTACGAAACCCATCGCTAAAATACAAAGACCGGAAAGTAACAAACCTAACGGCAACATGTTTTTTGAGTTTTTACCGCCAGACCAGTAATTAAGCGCTGTTTTACCGATACCGTAAGTAATAGAAAAACCAAGCCCTATCGTACCTAGCTGGGTTAAGCTCATGCCATAATCTGAGATCATATCGTTTTGCGCAACATTAAAGTTTTTACGCACTAGATACATCACCATATAACTCACAAAAATAACGAGGTATGATTTTAAAAAAGGTGATAACCATTTTTTTCTGCGTTCAGCAGACGTAAGATCGAGTAGAGGTATCCGTACTCTTTTTAGTATTGCTATTTCCATAAGTTTTCTTCTCGTGTGTATAAAATTTTACTACCGATAAGGCTCTGTCGCGCCTTTTATACCAAAGGAATTAATTAAGTTTTCATGTATTGCGCAGGAAAAATTAACACTCGCAAGGCTGATTTGCAGGAGATAGTTATTCTCACTTCAAAACTCACAACGCAGGGTGGGATAATTTCAACAAGCAAGACGGATAACCTTTTTAGTTCCTTTGGTATTACTATTGATCGGCACTATACACTTTAAAGAAATTAAGAAATTAAGACGATTTCCTAGTTTTAGCGCTGCCGTTTAGGAAACGGCACCTAGATCACACAATTTTATTGTTGAAATACAAAGCACGCCAATATATAAGGATAAGTACATGAACAAAGAAGAAAAACATCAAATACCACGGTGAGTTTGGTTTTTATATGAGGGTTTTAATGAGAGGTTAACTTGGATTTTATATGCTGTATTTCACGCAAAATTACAACGCCACCATGCCTAGGCCCATGAGAAAGCATATGCTAAATCAGCGTATTCATTATGAGTCTAAATGAATAAAGACAGCAAGCTTAATAACTGTCGGCCTTTAAAAATGCCACTAAATTTTTATTCGCATGTGTTTTATTTAAGCTTGTTATCGGCTCAACACTTAAGGCATTACCTGCATCAATAAAAATAAAGTCCGATGCCACGGCGAGCGCGTCTGAAATATGATGCGTTACCATTAATACCGTAATATTTTCATTGTGTGCCATATGCTTTACGCGATCTAACATTGCCATGCGTAATAACGGATCTAAGGCAGAAAAAGGCTCATCTAATAATAAAATACTTTTATTTTGAACAAAACAACGCGCTAAAGCCACCCGCTGTTTTTGCCCGCCTGAGAGTTGATCTGGAAAACGAGAAAGAAGAGAGGCAACTTCAACCTGCTCAGAGATCTCTTGTAATTGCACTTGTTGCTGTTTATTTAGTTTTAACCCCGGATGTAAGCCTAACGCAATATTGTCATACACCGATAAATGGTTAAAGAGATTATGCTCTTGAAATAAAATAGCACAGGGCCGTTGATGTGGTGCAAGACGCAACATTGATTGACCATTGATCAAAATATCACCTTGCTTTGGTGCTATAAATCCGCCTAACAAACTAAGTAGTGTACTCTTTCCTGCCCCACTCCCCCCTAAGATCGCGACTAAACTGCCCTTTTTAATCTGTAGATCAAAGCAGAAAGATTGTTGCTGGTAAGCATAGTGAAGCTGTGAAAAATCAATCATTTTGGACTCTTTTAAGGTGAAATATTCTTTCGGTCAGTATAAATATTCCGACACTCAGTAATAATAAAATCAAAGCAACAACGGCCGCAGACTGCATCTGATAACTGCCCATTAATTGAAAAAGATATAAGGGTAAAGTACTAAAATCTCGATTTCCAAATAACGCAATCGCACTTAAATCACCAATAGAAAGCGCAAAACTAAGACTAAAAGCTTGAACTATCGGTATTTTGAGTGCTTTCCATTCAATAAGATAAAAACGATACCCTGAAAAGATACCTAAGCTAGCACAGAGTTTGTCATATTTTTGCGCGTTATGTAACATCGGCTCCGCCAAATTTTTAAGCGCAAAGGGTAACGCCATTAACGCATTGACCACAATAACAATAAACAAAGGGAGCATGGCATAATGATTAAATTCTCGTAATAATAAAAATAATCCAGTGCTGATCACAAGGCCCGGCGTCACCAGTATGATGGTTGCCAATATCTCAATATTATCGGCATAGGAATGCAAGCCTCGCATGCGCCAAACTCGGCTACAAAGTAATATAAAAAAGGCCAGAGTAAGGGCAAGAAAACCCGCAGAAATCGCAATGATCATTGAGTTTTTAAAGGCCATCCAAAAATAAAAATCACTTAAAACAATAAGCAGTTTTTCATTGAGACCGGCAACCAACACCATCAGAAGCGGAGGAATAACAAAGGCGATCACTAATGTTATGCAGAAAAAATCCCAACATTTATCCCTTTTTCGGTCGCTAAATAAATAAACTTTTACGCTCGTATACGAGGCACTCAGTCGGGAACTGCGCATTGTTTTTTGTATAAAAAAAGCAAGCAGTGCGCACAATGACATTTGCCATAGCGCGAGCAATGCGCCACTTTGCAAATCAAAATCAAACTTGATTGCTTGATATATAGCCAATTCAATGGTGGTTGCCTTAGGGCCTCCGCCAATCGCCATCACGGTTGCAAAACTGGTGAAACAAAGCATAAAAATAAGCCCTGCAACGTGAGTAAGCTGCCCGCGTATATGTGGCCATTCTAAATACTTAAATTTTAACCAATGCGTCATGCCGAGGTGGGCTGCCAGCTTATGCTGCGGCTCAGGGATAGATTGTAAGGCTTGTAAAAAAAGACGCGTTGCAAACGGTAGGTTGAAAAAAACATGCGCCAGTAATATGCCTTTTAATCCATAGATAGAAAAAGGCAATGAAGCTTGGAATTTTGTTAATAATTGCGCCAATAAACCACTGTTACCATAAATACTTAACAAACCAAAAATAGCCACCAGCACCGGGAGCACTAAGGTACTTGCAAAGAGCTTTAATAATAATGCTTTTCCCCAAAATTCACGCCGATATAATGCATGGCTGATAGGAATAGCTAAGACAACACTCAGTAATGTGGATAAAAAAGCCTGATAAAAACTAAAGGTAGTGATATGTCGATAGTAGGGATCCTGCCAGAGTGCACTCACATTTAATGTAGTAGAATGAGCGAGTAAGGCTATCAACGCCCCTGCTACAAAAAAACTAATAAAACCGGCCAATAATAGGCCGGGAATTTGTACTTTTTTAAGTAACATTAATCAGTTAACGCATTTAACCACTCACGCGTCCAAGCACGGCGATGCGTAGAAACGTCTTCACTCTTAATGGATAATGCTTTGCTAGGCACGGTTAATTGTCTAAATTGTTCAGGTAAAGCAACGTCTGTTACTGGGTACATCCAATTGCCCGTTGCAATCTCACCTTGAAACTCATCACTGAGCATAAAGTGCATAAATTTTTCAGCCAATTTTTTATGCTGACTACTTTTAACAATCGCAGCCACTTCCGTTTGCATATAATGTCCTTCGCTAAAGTCAGCGGCAACATATTGGTTTTTACCTTCAACGATAATATGGTAAGCAGGCGATGTTGTATAAGACAACACCATATCGGCTTCGCCTTTTAAAAACATACTGTAACTCTCTGTCCAACCTTTAGTCACCGTAACCGTTTTTTTGTCTAATTGTTTCCATGCACGGCTTACTGAATCACCATAAACAGACTTCATCCATAACAACAATCCTAAGCCGGGAGTTGAAGTACGTGGATCTTGATAGATAATTTTTAAATCATCCTTACGCTCCACCAGCTCTTTTAAACTTTTAGGGGGATTTTTTAGCTTATCTTTATTATAAACAAAGGCGAAATATCCTTGATCATACGGAACAAACGTAAGATCAGTCCACTTATTAGCTGTTTTAATATTCGTTAAGTCCATATTATGCTTCGCTAATAAACCGGTTTTTTCAGCATCTGCCATTAAACTATCATCTAGACCTAAAATAATATCTGCGCGACTATTATTACCTTCTAAACGTAAACGATTTAAAACAGAGATACCATCATCTAAGCTGACAAAATCGAGATCACAATTGCAACTTTCTTCAAAGGCTTTCTCTATTTTAGGACCAGGACCCCAGTCAGAAGTAAAAGAGTTATACGTGTAAACGGTTAGTTTTTCTAATGGAGCATTTTCTGCCCATGTAGGTTGTATAAACAATGCGGATAACGCTAATAATATAATATTTTTTTGCACCTAATTGTCCCTCTCTGGTTTATATACTGATGTTAATATCGATAATTCGATTTAGTCTGCTCTACGACGTTGATAGATAAGCATCTTTTATTCTTATCTCTTTGCCTATTATGCCTCTATGGCTTCGCTTAAGAAATCAAAATTTACATGGCCCTCTAAATCAGCCATATTAGAGCTTCTCATATAAGGAATTTCAGCAATCATGGGCGCTTTGATATGCGCTTTAAGAAAATCTATATTTTGTTGATAATATGGCATCTTCACGGTATGCATTTGATTAGCCATCCAACCCACGACGTTTAAACCATCGGCTAAAATACTCTCATAGGTTAATATTGCATGATTTAAACAGCCTAACTTCATCGCCACGACTAAGATCACGGGTAATTTTTCTTGTTGTACCCATTGAGATAAAAATTGATGATCATTAACAGCCAAGCGCCATCCACCAGCACCCTCAACAATAATCACTTTGGCTTGCAGCTTAACTTTTTTAAAGGCTTTGGACAAATCGTCAATGTGAACGGGTTTACCTTCTAATTTAGCGGCAATATGTGGCGCAATAGGCTGATATAAAGCAAAAGGATTAATGTATTCATAGGCAAGTTTAATACTACTCGCTTGCTGTAAAAGTAATGCATCTTCATTACGCAAGCCATAAGAGGTCACTTGGCATCCGGCTGCAATCGGTTTATACCCTAACGTACTTACGTTTTGTTTTGCAGCAGCTAAAAGTAACGCACGACTACACAGTGTTTTACCTACTTCGGTATCTGTGCCCGTGATAAAATAAGCTTTCATTTAGCGACCTCGATATAACACACTTGATAAGTTAAAGGATATTTCCCTTGGCTGTTTTTAAAAGGTTGATAACCCTTTTGCAGTTTTTTTATTAACGACTTTACGCCTAAGGTGTTCCCTTGATGGCCATGCACATGGTTTGCACCGACCCCTTTCAATGCGCGCATAACATGTAATACATTTTCATAGGTCAACGTATGCGTTTCCACTCTTAATGTAACCTGCGTAAAGCCCGCGGTTTTTAGGTCTTTACGTAAACGCGCTAAGCTCATAAAGGTATTAGTGTGCGCAAAGCTATCTACAGACTTCCAAGCTTGTGTTAATTCACCCAAAGAGCCTTCTAATAATGTTGAAAGGTACGCTTTTCCTCCCGTTTTTAAACAACGTTTAACCTGCCCTAAACACAAAGACAAATCAGCGCTCCACTGCACCACTAAATTGCTATAAATTAAATCAAAAGAGGCGTCTTTAAAAGGTAAGGCATCAATATCGCCTTGCACACAGATAACTTTATTCTGTGACCTTTTTTTTACTTCCAAGAGCATGTTAGCACTAATATCTAAACAATTAATATACCTTTGTTTGAATTTTGCACCTAATTTCTCACTAAAATAGCCAGTACCACAGCCCATGTCTAAAATATGTGAAGCCTCAAGCTGCGTCATGTCTGCCAATAATTGTTTGCCAATGCAGCGCTGTAATGATGCAAAGTGATCGTAGTTACTGGCAGCTTTTGAAAAAGAGGCTGCGATAGCTTGTTTATTTATTGTCATGTAATACCAAAGAAAGGGACTGCATCAATGCCTGAATATCTTTGACTTCATGGCTTGTAGTTAATGTAATGCGTAATCTCGATTGGCCCATTGGCACCGTTGGAGGGCGAATAGCGGTTACCCAAAAACCGAGCTGTTTAAGCTGCGTTGCGATGCGTATAGCTTTGTCTGCGCTACCTATTATCAAAGGTTGAATGGCGGTAGACGATGGCGCCAGTCTAATGCCATTTAAAGATGCGCTACGCTTAAATGTTTCGATGAGATGTAATAACTTATCGCGTCGCCAATTATCCTTGGACACCATGTCAGCTGCACACATAACGGCATAAGCCATCGCCGGAGGAAGTCCGGTTGTATAGATATAAGGTTTACTGAAATTTGTAATGTAATCAATGAGCTCTTGAGAGCCTGCTA
Source organism: Psychromonas sp. CNPT3 (assembly GCF_000153405.2). Classification (NCBI taxonomy): domain Bacteria; kingdom Pseudomonadati; phylum Pseudomonadota; class Gammaproteobacteria; order Alteromonadales; family Psychromonadaceae; genus Psychromonas; species Psychromonas sp. CNPT3. Next base: position 1,429,050 of record NC_020802.1, on the reverse strand, counting down.
CAAACGCGCCACCCACACCCAGCGCTTTACCAAAGGTTGCCATATAAATCTGTGGCATATCATTGCTAAGGCCGGCTTCTACGACACTGCCTTTACCTTGGGATCCTAAGACACCTAAGCCATGCGCGTCATCTATCATAAGCCAAGCATTACGTCTCTTCGCCTGTTGATACAAATCACTAATAGGCGCTCTATCACCATCCATGCTAAACACACCTTCACTGATAAGTAAGGTGTCTTTATTTACATTTTTTTGCAAGATTTGGCTTAAATGGCCCATATCATTGTGTTTAAAACGCAACATTTTACAATCACTGAGCATACCCGCCTCCATTAAAGAGGCATGGTTAAGTTTATCTTGTACTAATAATGCATTTTTACTAAGTAACAATTTAATAATGGCTTGGTTCGCCGAGTAGCCTGAATTAAATAAAGCCACGGCAGGCACTCCTAGCCAATCCTTTAATTGCGCGCACAAATCAGCATGTGCTTGTTGGTAGCCGGTGACAAGGTACGACCCCCCACTACCAACGCCAAAGAGTTGCGCGCCTTTTTGCCATGCTTTGATTAATAAGGGATCGCCCGCGAGACCTAAGTAGTCATTACTTGAAAAATTAAGGTAACGTTGACCTGCTATCTGTATATATCGCCCTTGGGCATTTTCACTGATTTTAGTTTGCCGATATAGGCCTTCTTGCTTACGTTGCATTAACGCACTTTGTATAAAATCAAATGCCATTATAGTGTTGCCGTTGCATCATAAAACAATTCATCTTTTTCGCGGTAACGAATAATAGCAGCATCTATTTTTTTCTCTTGCTCAAAAGGCGAAAAATGTACTTTTTCTTTATTAATGCCCAGTTTTTTAAATAAACGCATATCCGAGTTTTCGTCTGGGTTCGCCGTTGTCAGTAACTTACAACCATAGAAGATAGAGTTAGCACCCGCCATAAAACACAAGGCTTGTGTTTGTTCAGACATATCATCACGGCCTGCCGATAAACGCACATGCGATTTAGGCATCATTATGCGTGCGATGGCGATAGTTTTAATAAAGATAAAGTCATCTAAGTCCTCTACATTTTCTAGGGGCGTACCGGCCACTTTTACGAGCTTATTAATGGGTACACTCTCTGGATGTATTGCCATGTTGGCGAGTTGCACTAACAGCGCAGAGCGATCTGTGCTTTGTTCTCCCAAGCCTACAATGCCACCACTGCACACTTTCATACCTGCATGGCGAACATTATCTAACGTATCTAACCTATCTTGATAAGTGCGCGTGGTAATGATCTGTTTATAATACTCAGGAGAGGTGTCTAAGTTATGGTTGTAATAATCAAGCCCTGCCTGCGCAAGCTCTGTTGCTTGGCCTTTATTAAGCATCCCTAACGTCATACAAGACTCTAGGCCCAAGGCTTTCACCTCTTGGATCATCTGCACTAAATAAGGCATATCCCGTGCTTTAGGGTTTTTCCAAGCGGCCCCCATACAAAATCGTGTAGAGCCAGTGGCTTTGGCATCTTTCGCAGCTTGTAATACTTTTTCAACTTCCATTAAGGACTCTTTTGCGAGTCCCGTTGAATAACGTGCGCTTTGAGGGCAATACTTACAATCTTCCGGACAAGCGCCCGTTTTGATCGATAATAAGGTACTCACCTGCACTTCGTTTTTAGGGAAATGTGCTCGGTGTATGGTTTGCGCTTCAAATAATAGATCCATAAAGGGTATCGAAAAAAGGCTATCTACTTCCGATACTTTCCAATCGTGGCGCAGTGACATTGTATTGCTCATATTTCTCTTCATGCTTATAAATATATTTGGTTAGTTTAAGGTTCACAGATACACTGTCAACTTATTAGTTGATTTTACTTTACAAGTGATTACATTATGAGCGATAAAACATTAGATCTCGATTTTGATAAAGAACATCTATGGCATCCCTATACTTCGATGCACAGCCCACTACCTTGCTATGGCGTACTTAGCGCTTCGGGATGCACGCTAAAACTTGAGCATGATCGAGAATTAATTGATGGCATGTCATCATGGTGGGCTTGTCTATTTGGTTATAACGTCAGTGAGCTTAATGACGCAGCAAAAAATCAGATAGATAAAATGGCGCATGTGATGTTTGGCGGGTTAACCCATGAGCCGGCTATCGAATTAGGTAAAAAGCTCATACAAATAACGCCTAAAGAGCTTGAGAAGGTTTTCTTTTGTGATTCAGGCAGTGTCAGCGTTGAAGTCGCGCTTAAAATGGCATTACAATATTGGCATGCTAAAGGAAGCCCGCGCTCGCAGTTTTTGAGTTTGCGCCATGCTTACCATGGCGATACCTTTGGTGCCATGAGCGTCACAGATCCTAAAGGCGCGATGCATGAGCTTTACCATCATTTTTTAACCGAGCAACTGTTTGCGCCTCAACCCAAAATTGCATTTGACGACCCTTGGGATGAAAGCGACCTTGCCCCAATAGCCGAGATGCTAAGTAAACATCATGCGAATATCGCAGCCGTTATTTTAGAGCCTATTGTACAAGGCGCCGGAGGCATGTTCTTCTATCACCCTGAATATTTAAAAGGGGTGCGCGCATTATGCGACCAATATAATGTTTTATTAATCTGTGATGAAATTGCGACCGGCTTTGGACGCACTGGGAAAATGTTTGCCTGTGAGCATGCACAAATAAGTCCTGATATCTTATGTTTAGGTAAAGCATTAACGGGCGGATACTTGAGCCTTGCTGCCACCCTATGTACAAAGCATATCGCCACGACTATCAGCCAAGGTAGCGCCGGGGTCTTTATGCATGGTCCTACGTTTATGGCGAACCCTCTGGCGTGCGCTATTGCCAATGCCAACATTGAAAAATTACTGAGCGCACCTTGGCTTGAAAAAGTGGCGCATATAAGTACACAACTTAAACACTACTTAACACCTTGCCTTACCTTGGAAAACGTCGCATCGGTTCGCGTACTGGGCGCGATTGGCGTCGTGCAAGTAAAGCAATCTATTAACGTTGCAGAAGTGCAAAAACACTTTGTGGAGCAAGGTGTTTGGATCCGTCCTTTTGGTAAGCTTATTTATATTATGCCCGCCTATATTATTGATGACGTGTCATTAAAAAAATTATGCGATGCTATCTTTTTCGTCGTACAAAAATTACAAAATAGTGAAAAATGATCTCAGTTAAAATTGCTCATATTAGCAACAAATAAGCGCACTTTTCTATCCTGAGGTTAAAAGTGCCCTTAAATCATTAAAAAATGCAATATCATCAAAGCAGACGCTTGTATCTCGCCCACGCCTAGGTAAGATATGCCTCTATTAATTTTTTATAAAAAAACAGTACAAATTGTGCTTATGGAGCCTCACTCTCATGTCAAAAACAGCCATTGTTGATATTTTCAACAGTACATTACCGATCGGTAGTCAAGTTACCGTTAAAGGTTGGATCCGTACTCGTCGTGATTCAAAAGCAGGGATCTCTTTTTTAGCTATCTATGATGGCTCTTGTTTTGATCCTATCCAAGCCGTTGTACCCGCTACACTTGAAAATTATAGTAATGATGTATTGAGCCTAACGGCCGGTTGTAGTGTTGAAGTTACTGGCGAATTAGTGGAAAGCCCAGGTAAAGGCCAAAGCTTTGAGATCCAAGCAACTAAAGTTGTGGTCGTTGGCTTTGTACAAGATCCTGACACTTACCCTATGTCTGCTAAACGTCATAGTATTGAATATATGCGTGAGCATGCACATCTTCGTCCACGTACCAATATGTTTGGCGCGGTAACCCGTGTACGTAACTGTTTATCACACGCAATCCATAACTTCTTTTATGAGCGTGGCTTTAATTGGATCAGTACCCCTATCATTACAGGTAGTGACTGTGAAGGTGCCGGTGAAATGTTTAGAGTAAGCACCCTAGACTTAGAAAACTTGCCAAAAACAGCTGACGGTAAAGTAGATTACAAACAAGATTTCTTTGGTAAAGAAACCTTTATGACAGTATCTGGTCAATTAAATGCAGAAACGTATGCCTGTGCGCTGAGTAATGTATATACGTTTGGTCCTACTTTCAGAGCTGAAAATTCACATACGACACGCCATCTTGCAGAATTTTGGATGGTTGAGCCTGAAATCGCGTTTGCTGATCTTAATGACGTCGCGCAACTTGCTGAAGATATGCTTAAATATGTATTTAAAGCCGTCTTAGAAGAGCGTGCGGATGACATGGCCTTTTTTGCACAACGTGTGGACAAAGAAGCTATCTCTCGATTAGAGAACATGATCAACTCTGACTTTGTGCGTATGGATTACAGCGAAGCGATTGAAATTTTAGAAAATTGTGGTCAAGATTTTGAGTACCCTGTAAAATGGGGCGTTGATTTACAATCAGAGCATGAGCGTTACCTTGCTGAAAAGCACGTGGGAGCGCCAATCATTTTACAAAATTATCCGAAAGACATTAAAGCCTTCTACATGAAATTAAATGCAGACGGTAAAACAGTGGCTGCAATGGATGTTATCGCACCGGGTATTGGTGAGATCATCGGTGGTAGTCAACGTGAAGAGAATTTAGAAGCGCTTGATAAACGCCTTGCTGAAATGGGTCTTAATAAAGATGATTACAGCTGGTACCGCGACTTACGTAAGTATGGCACCGTTCCTCATGCAGGCTTTGGTTTAGGTTTTGAACGTTTAGTCTCTTACGTGACCGGTGTACAAAATATCCGTGATGTAATAGCCTTCCCTCGCGCGCCAGGTAGTGCAGACTTTTAATCTAAACGATAAATAGATAAGAAGTTTTGGATAAAAAAAACCACGTTAATTAACGTGGTTTTTTTATGCCTTTTCAATCTTAAACGTTCTAAGCTTCGTTATAAATTTCTAGACACGTCTCTTCTTTAGAGTCGTTCACTTTTTTAGGTTGCTCACTGCGCAACTTAGATAACCTATCAAAATACGCTTGGTCAATATCTTCCGTAATATAGTAACCATCAAAAACCGAACACTCAAAACCATCAACGTTTGGATTTTGTTTTTTAACCGCCGCTTTTAAATCCTCAAGATCCTGATAAATTAACTTATCAGAGCCAATGCAATCACTGATCTGTTCAACCGTTCGGTTATACGCAATGAGTTCACGGGCATTTGGCATATCAATACCGTAAACATTAGGGTGACAAATTTGAGGGGCTGCAGACGCAAAATACACTTTTTTAGCACCCGCTTCACGTACCATCTCAACAATTTGCTCAGAGGTTGTACCGCGTACAATTGAATCATCGACCAACAATACGGCTTTATCTTTAAACTCGGCTGTAATTGCATTTAATTTACGACGAACGGCTTTACGGCGCTGAGTTTGGCCTGGCATGATAAAGGTACGACCAATATAACGGTTTTTCACAAAACCTTGGCGATATGGTAAACCTAACTCATTAGCGATTTGATGCGCTATTTCGTTCGATGTTTCAGGAATAGGAATAACGGCATCAATTTGAATATCCTTCCATTCACGCTTAATTTTCGCGCCAAGCGTTCTACCCATTTCTAGGCGCGCTTCATAGACAGAAATACCATTTAATTTTGAGTCTGGACGCGCTAAATAAACATATTCAAAAATGCAGGGATGCAATGTACTGTTTGGCGCACATTTTTTACTAAATAATTGACGATCTTCTGTAATAAATATCGCTTCTCCTGGCTCAACGTCGCGTAACACTTCAAAACCAATGGTATCGAGGCCAACACTTTCAGAGGCAACAATATATTCAATATCCCCCTCTTCGGTAGTGCGAGAGCCTAACACGAGAGGACGAATGCCATGAGGGTCGCGAAAAGCAATCATGCCATGACCAATCATTAAAGAGACAACGGCATAAGCGCCTTTCACTTTTTTATGCACTTCGCTTACCGCAGCAAAGATTTTTTCAGGGCTCAAACTATCACCCGGAAATTGATCTAATTCAGCTGCAAAAACGTTTAATAGGATTTCAGAGTCGGAGGTGGTATTAAGGTGACGACGAGAAAGACGTAAGGTATCACGTAATTCACACGCATTAGTTAAATTACCATTGTGTGCTAAACATAATCCCCACGGAGAATTAACATAAAAAGGTTGCGCTTCGGCGGCACTTGCACAGCCAGCGGTAGGATAACGGACATGGCCAATGCCAATGTTGCCTTGTAATCGTTGCATATGTTTAGAGCCAAACACATCTTTGACTAAACCATTTGCCTTACGTTGTTTAAAGTTATTGCCTGCAACAGTCACGATCCCCGCTGCATCTTGCCCCCGATGTTGTAATACCGTTAACGCATCATAAATACTCTGATTAACAGGAGTAGAGCCGACAATACCAACAATTCCACACATAGATACACGCCTTTCTTTTGATAGTTAATGAATCTTTTCTGCTGTTATTGCGCCTGAATCGATCTTTGTCGCAATAACATTAATATATGTTTCAATTCTACTTATTTTTTAAATTAAAATTGGTTGATCATGCTTATATATCGAGATGTACGCTTGAATGCGTCATTAATTTCTACTAATACCAAAAGAGTTATAAAAGTGTTCCGTCTTGCTGGAAAAATTATCCCTACCAGCGTTGTCATAAATCACGCCTTGTTAGCGCTAATTTTTCCTGAGTAATACATGAACACTTAATTCATTCCATTGGTATCATTTAAAGAGTATTCTAAAATTTTCCAGCAATTTATTGGCCTATCTTACGCGGTCTTAGTTAAAAGCGCTAATGATGCTACTTTTGAGTTTCACATTTCAAAGAAAAAGGAAACGCAGCATCATTCTATTATTCTATTATTCTATTATTCTATTCTTTATTTATTAAACTGACTTAAAAAACTTGATGAACTCTCTAAATGCTCAAAAAACCACTCAATGATAATACCAAATTCAGGGATGAGTTCTGACTTTTTCCACCAAGGTGCTTCATTAAACGAGGTAAACGAATCAATAAAGAAGAGTAGCGCACTGACGACGAGAACGCCTCTGATAGCACCAAATAAAACCCCTAATAAACGATCGGTCCCCGACAGTCCTGTTACCGCTACTAAACGGTTCACGATGTAATTAACAAGTGCACCTAATAATAAAACCGAGATAAATAAAATGGCGACGGCAACCGTATTACGTACGATGGCATCTTGTAACTGTGTTAAATAAACCGCCACTTCAAGATAGAAATTACTGGCAATAAAAAAAGCACAAAACCAAGTTACTAAAGAGATAGCTTCTTTAGTGAAGCCACGCATTAAACTGATTAATGCAGAAAATCCTATTATGCCGAGAATGGCGATATCAATCCAATTCATGATGTTCCTTTAACGATGATGCGCCGAAGACGACACTTTAATTTAACCGACCCCAAGTTTAAGGGTTAACAGCATTAAATGGGAGCAATTTCCCTTGTAGATTAGTCAACTTTCTAAGCGCCGGCAATTTACGTTTCAAAACATCTTTTGATACATGTGGGCCCACAAAGATACGCGTCAACTGCCCATCGACCACAAACCTTGGTATCGTATGTGCTTGAAAGCCTGCTTTGTTTAATTTTTTCAATAAAATATTGATATTAACTGCATTTTGAAAAGCACCCAGTTGAATAGTCCACGCCACTTTTGCAGCCTTAATTGTTTTTTTCGTCGCGACGACTTTTTTATGCACTTTAATGGGTTTTTTATCGACCTTAACAATTTTATTAACCTTGGATTTATCCTCGTTGCTAATAGTCAGTGGCGCTGCAACCTCAATTATTTCCCAATGCTCTGCGCTTTTATTATTTTCCGCATCCTGCGTAGTGTTAGCGTTCAACGTCTCTTGCATTTGTTTTGTATCTATTTCTTGACGATGCTTTTTAAACGGAGGCTTGATGGGTGTCGACACAAATTCATCTTCATAAGTCGTTTTTTTTCCATCAATAATAGACGGTAAAAATATCACCACGGAGGCCACTAAAATAGTGACGCCGACTAGCCTATTTTTAAACTGAGAAGTCACAAATTATCCTTGTCTGTAAGTTAGAAAATCGGAAACCGTATAAAAGGATCCGAAAATTATAATAAGATCTGTCTTTTGTGCTCTTTTTAACACACTTTGATACGCAAGCTCAATATTTTTATGACAATTTACAGTTGCACTCTCTAACTGACTTGACTCAAAATGTGTTAACAATGTTTGCGCTGAAGCTCCCCGAGGACAATCTAATGAAATCATATGTAATTCATCTAGTTGCACGGCAAACGCATTAAACGTGCCTACGATGTCTTTATCTTCGAGCATACCAACAATAGCAAAGACGCGGCAATCTATTGCTTTTTCTTGCACTATTTTTTTTATTTGTGCACTTAAATACTGCGCAGACTCCGGGTTATGCGCAACATCAAGGTACGTTTCAATATTAGAGTCTTGTGCGACGCGTTGCAATCGCCCTGCAAGATGCGCACTGCCAATCGCTTTGCGTAAAATGGCATCATTAATGCCCAATTGTAATGCTTCAATAACCGCTAAAGCCGTACTTGCATTTTGCATTGGCATTAATGTTTTTTGTAAACCTTGCAAGCCTGTTTTTCCGGACCATTGCCAACTATCTTGATTTTCAATGTAACTAAAATCTTCATCTGCATAACGGATCTCAGATCCAATATTTTTAGCATGATCACGCAATGACTGTGGCGCATCTAATTCGCCACAAATCGCTATTTTTTGAGATCTAAAAACACCGGCTTTTTCAAATCCTATTTTCTCTCGATCATCACCTAACCAGTCAACATGATCAATCGCAATGGTCGTTACCACGCTAATATCAGAGTTCACCATATTAGTGGCATCTAAGCGGCCACCTAAACCTACCTCAAGAATAATAAAATCACATTGCGCCTGCTTAAGTAAAATTAAACACGCCAAAGTAACATACTCGAAATAACTTAATGAAATATCGCCTCGATGCGCTTCAACTTGCTCAAAAGCTAAGCAATGCGCTTGCTCTGTTAACTCATTATGCGCTATCCGTAGTCGCTCAGTATAGGCTAAAATATGAGGAGAGCTATAAACGCCCACTTTATAACCCGCTTCACTCAATATTTCTTCTAAAAAAGCACAGGTCGTCCCTTTACCATTGGTACCGGCAACGGTGATCACTTTTGCATCAAAATTAATGACCTTTAAACGTTCGCCCACTTGCGTAATACGCTCAAGTCCTAACTCAATTTCACAGGGATGCAATTTCATGATCTTATCTAACCACTGCGTTAAATCTTTTTGCATATTCACATCTCTAAAAATAATGGGCCTAATGCAGGTCGCGGTATTTCATATTGGCTCGGGTAATCGACTTCAACTAAATATAAACCACCGGGTTTAGCGGTTGCAGCCGCTCTCGCCCTATTTTTATACTCAAGTAAGGTCATTAACCAATCCACTTTTTGATTGTCTTGCCCGATTTCAATTAAGCTACCTGCTATGTTACGCACCATATGATGTAAAAACGCATTGGCTTTAATATCAATAATAATAAAATCAGCACGACGCGTGACATTTAAACTATGAATACTGCGTACCGGGGTATTTGCTTGGCAATGTAATGCTCTAAAAGAGGTGAAGTCATGGGTTCCCACGATAAATTGTCCCGCTTGATGCATTTTGTCTGCATCTAAGAGATGATGATAATGACTTAGTCCGCTATTTAATATACCGGGACGTAGTACGTGATTATAAATAATATAACGATACCTGCGAGCAGTTGCGCTAAAACGCGCATGAAAACTATCATCAACATGTTTGCACCAACGCACGGCAATGTCTTTGGGTAAATTCGCATTGATCCCTAATGTCCAAGCAACGTCATTACGCACAGCCTGCGTATCAAAGTGTATTACTTGCCCTGTGCCATGTACGCCAGCATCCGTTCGCCCAGCACAATTGACCCTTACGCTATGGTTAGCCACAATAGAAAGCGCCTTTTCCAGCTCTTCTTGTACTGAAATAACATCTTTTTGACGTTGCCATCCATAGTAGGCAGTACCATCATATTCAATACCCAGTGCTATACGCATTACTTCTATCCTAAAAATTTACAAATTATACCGAGGATCATCGCAGATGCAAAGCCAGCAAGGATATATTTTCACTCTAAAAACCAAAAAAGAATAAACCTTTCAAACACATTAAGTTTAACGCTTTAGGTTATTTATCAATGATTAACACCAAGCTCTATTTTAGCAATGTCGTTTATCGGCTTTTAAAGATGCACTACTGAGCAAAGATATCCAACAACCACCCAGCTGAGTTTAAATGTGAATACTTGTATATCCGATATCGCTCGTTTCACATAATTTAGATCAAAAAAAAGCAAGGGGGGAACCCTTGCTTTAATGATTATGCGTCTTTCTTTTTCTTCACGACGCGTTTTTTAGTTTGCTCTTCGACCCATTTTCCATCAATAAATTTAGCCGTCCATCCGGTGGCTTTTTTATCGATTTCTGTCATAACGTACTGCTCTTTGTTTTTACGACTGTAACGGATAACAGCAAGATTACCAGCAGGATCTTTTTGTGGCGCATCGGCTAAATAATAAAATTTAGAAGAGATGCGATCTCTAAAGCGCACTAACTCTGCCACTTTAGGGGCGCGAGTTTCACGTGAGCGAGGGAAGGTGTTAGCGGCCATAAAGAGACCGGCAGCGCCATCACGTAAGATAAAGTAAGCATCACTTTGCTCACAACTTAACTCTTCTAAGTGCACAGGATCTTCTTTTGGTGGTGCAACTTCACCGCTGCGTAATATTTTACGGGTATTTTTACACTCTTCATTAGTGCAACCCATATATTTACCAAAGCGACCATCTTTAAGCTGCATATCATTGCCACACTTATCACACTCAACTAGCGGACCGTCATAACCTTTGATTTTAAACTCGCCCATTTCAACAAGGTGACCTTCACATAATGGGTTATTACCACACACATGTAATTTGCGTTTTTCATCAATAAGGTAGCTGTCCATTGCCATATTACATTTAGGGCAACGTTTTTTCGCCATTAATGCGACTGTCTCAGCATCTTCACAAAGAAGCAGATCTTCAACTTCTTCGCCATCCACTAAATTGATTGTCGTCTTACAACGCTCTTTAGGTGGCAAGGCATAACCAGAGCAACCTAAAAACACGCCCGTTGATGCAGTGCGAATACCCATAGGACGTTCACAGGTTGGACAATGTACTTCAGGGATCTCAACCGGCTCATTAAGGCGCATGCCGCCCTCATCTTCAGGCAGTCCCGCTTTATCGAGTAAAGAGGTTAAGCCTTTATAAAAGCGATCTAGTTGTTTTTTCCAATTCATTTTACCTTCGGCAATGGCGTCTAAATCTGCTTCCATTTGCGCAGTAAAATCATAACTCATTAATTCTACAAAATTTTCACTTAAACGATCACTGACAATTTCGCCCATTTTCACCGCATAAAAACGACGTTTATCGACTCTTACGTAGCCACGATCTTGTATCGTAGAAATGATACTCGCATAAGTAGATGGACGGCCAATGCCTTTTTTCTCAAGCTCTTTAACTAATGCAGCTTCCGTAAAACGCGGAGCAGGTTTTGTAAAGTGTTGTTTTGGCTCAAGTTCAATAAGGTTTAACAATTCCCCTATTTTCATATCCGGTAAGTGCACGTCATCAACTTTACTTTTTGCGACAGGCTGCGCTTTTGTCCAACCCGCAAAACGCAACGTTCGGCCTTTAGCGCGTAATTGATAATTAGCGGCTTCGACCACTAACGTACTCGCATCATAAAGAGCGGGTAACATTTGACAGGCAAGAAATTGTCGCCAAATAAGATCATAAAGGCGCATCGCATCTTTATCGACACCGTTTAATAACGCAGAAAGTTGATTTACATCTGATGGGCGTATCGCTTCATGCGCCTCTTGAGCACCCGATTTACTCGAAAATACCACCGCATTTTCAGGTAGATAGTTAGCGCCAAATTCGCTCGCAATATAATCGCGGGCAGAAGCTACCGCTTCTTTACTTAAATTTGTAGAGTCCGTACGCATATAGGTAATATAACCGGCTTCATACAAACGCTGCGCTAGCATCATGGTTTTCTTTACACCAAAACTTAAGCGAGTACTGGCTGCTTGTTGTAATGTTGAGGTGATAAAAGGTGCACTTGCTTTACTTTTTGTCGGCTTATCTTCACGAGACACTAAACGATATTTCGCGTCTTTCAATACATCAAAAGCGTGCATCGTTTGCGTATGCGTCGTCGGTTTAAATGCTTTACCGTCTTCTTTAAAAACTTCTAAATGTAAATCTGTTTTATCTTGAGTTTGTGTCTGCGCATGCAGATCCCAATACTCATCAGGTTCAAATGCCTTGATCAATCGTTCACGTTCAACCAATAAGCGCACTGCAACAGATTGCACGCGCCCGGCCGATAATCCACGCGCTACTTTTTTCCAAAGTAGTGGTGACACCATAAAACCAACAAGTCTATCTAAAAAACGACGTGTTTGCTGTGCATTGACGCCATCAATATTTAATTCAGTGGGATTTTTAAAGGCTTCTTTGATAGCACTTTCTGTGATCTCATTAAAAACAACACGTTGATATTTACTTGCATCGCCACCTAAAATCTCACGTAAATGCCAAGCGATTGCCTCTCCCTCTCTATCCAAATCGGTTGCGAGATAGATAGTTGGAGCATCTTTAGCAAGTTTCTGCAATTCGGCGACTACTTTTTCTTTGCCCGGCAAAATCTCATAATGCGCTTTCCAATCATTATTTGGGTCAATACCCATACGCGTCACCAAGGCTTCTTGTGCGCGCTTGGCTTTCTCTTTTTCTTTTTTAGCGGGGGTCATGCCAGCCAATGATTTTTTCTTCTTGGCTTCTAACTTTTTCGATGCGCTACCGCTCGTTGGTAGATCTCGAATATGCCCAACACTTGATTTTACAATAAAATCATTACCAAGATATTTATTGATGGTTTTTGCTTTTGCAGGTGATTCTACAATAACAAGAGATTTGCTCATAATTCTTGTAACCCTAATAGTCATAATGGGAGGGGTTATACCACAAAGGGTATATATTTTTCATTCATCTATTAAATATAATAGGTAATTCTTTTTTATATACGCCAAACAGCCCTAAAATAGCAACTTTTATTTTCAATAATGGCTACTTTTTATAGAAAAAGCCAAGTAAAGACTACTTGGCTTGGCTTTTAGTTTAAAAAATAGCCAGTTACTTGATGAAGTTTTTTAGGTTAACTTGCATTAGTTTTAACAAACTATTTTCCAATGCGAGGCTCGCTGCGTGACCAAATTTTTCGGTTAGTTTTTTATGCTTACTGTACTTAATTTGTACCACATGACGCTTACCTAACTGTTGCATTAGATAGTCATCACTGGTCTGAATTTTATCAATTAAGTCCAGTTCGATAGCTTGTAAACCATACCAATGTTCGCCCGTTGCAATCTTTTCCATGTCTAAATTAGGACGATGTTGACTGACAAACTGTTTGAATAAATCATGTGTTTCTTGCAATTCCTGCTTAAACTTATCTCTTCCTAAGTCGTCATTCTCACCAAACATGGTCAAGGTACGTTTATATTGCCCCGCCGTCAATTGTTCAAATTCAATGTCGTGTTTTTTTAATAGTTTATTAAAGTTGGGGATCTGCGCGATAACGCCAATAGATCCCAAAATGGCAAAGGGAGCAGCTATAATTTTATCAGCAATACAGGCCATCATATAACCACCACTGGCGGCCACTTTATCCACCGATATCGTTAAAGAGATATTATTGTCTTTTAAACGTTGTAATTGTGATGCTGCAAGTCCATAACCATGCACCATACCTCCGCCACTCTCTAAACGTACGAAAACCTCATCTTGTGCACTTGCAACGCTTAAAATGGCGCTGATCTCTTCACGTAAAGAAGATACCTCTTTGGCATCAATACTTCCTTTAAAGTCGATAACGTAAAGTTGCGCCTCTGGTGCTTCAAAATCGCCTTTCTTCGCTCTTTTTTTCAACGTTGATTTTTTAAGCTTCGCTTCTTTCTTTTGCGCTTTATGACGAGACTTTAACTCGGCATCCGATAATAACTGCTCTTCAAGACACTTTTGTGTATCTTCAAGTTGCTGTGAGAGATCAATCACTTCAAGATCTCCTTTTTTACTTTTTTGCTTACTGCCTAATGCGACCACCGTACCAATCACGGCTATTATCGCGACAACAATCGTTACCGCTTTTGCTAAAAATAGACCAAAATCAAAAAGAAATTCCACAATATCACCTAAAAATTAAAAATAATAACGACTATCATGACAAAAACTACGCTTTGATACAAAAGAGTTTGAGTTTTTTGTAAAAAAAAAGTTAATATTCGTCTCTATTTTCTAAAAAGGCTAAAGAGAACATTAATGAAAGCATATAAAAGTAAAGATGATCTGCTAATTGGAAAAACGATATTGATCACGGGCGCGGGTGATGGCATTGGTAAAAGCCTCGCAATCGAGAGCGCAAAATTAGGTGCAACCGTGATTTTGCTCGGTAAAACGCTGAGTAAACTTGAAAGCGTTTACGACAGCATTGAAGCCTTAAATAAAGCACAAGCATCCATACTGCCTTTAGATTTACAAGGTGCAACAGAGCAGCATTATATTGATTTAGCCGACACCATTAAACGTGAATATGGGCACTTAGATGCACTGGTTCACAATGCGAGTCAATTAGGTATCTTAGGCCCGTTCGAGCAGATCCCGCAAGATATGTGGGATAACGTAATGCAAGTAAATGTGAATGCGCCCTTTTTGCTAACCAAGTCGTTATTACCTTTATTACAACAAGCGCCTCATGCGTCCATTATTTTTACCACCTCAGGCGTGGGTAATAAAGGTCGTGCTTATTGGGGAGCCTATTGCGTCTCTAAGTTTGCGACAGAGGGCATGATGCAACTACTTGCCGATGAATATGAAAACAGCACATTACGTTTTAATGCCATTAATCCGGGCGCAACACGCACCGCGATGCGCGCGAGTGCTTATCCTGCAGAAGATAAAGATGCATTAAAAACAGCGTTTGAAATTTTGCCGAGTTACCTTTATTTATTAGGTGATGATAGCATCCACGTGCAAGGGCAACGAATTAACGCGCAGTGATCCTTTAAAAAAGTGCATCAGAGAAATCAGATGCGCGATTAAGCTTCGCTTGGCGTAGCCCTAGGCAACCCAATGTTAAGGCTCATTTCCTTTGCATTGGTTACAACGCTCGCTACGTTTTTATTAAGCCTTGTTACAAACAATGTTCATAACACCTTGTTATGGATACTTTCCGTAAAACATCGTTATAAAACATCAAAGTAGGATCCACGTATTTTAATTTAATAGCAGAAGAAGGTTCCAATTTGGCGCGCTGATATTATCTCTTTAAGATAATGACGATATGAATAGATAGGGATAGAAATAAGAGTGGTGATGCCTAGCGACAATAGATATCGCTAGACGTGCATTATTTGTAAATATCGAGTCCCTCTTCAGGACGCGTTTTTAATAATTTAAGAGACCACATATACTGACTACGATCTTCATCAATCAGGCGTTCAATAGCTGCGCTCATGATTTGTGTATCTTGTAACTCATCACCCGAGGCTAAGCCCTCTAAAGGCGCATGGAAAAACACATCGTATTGCGCCGTTTTTTCATTATATGAAGTATAAAAAGGGATCACCACAGCGCGCCCGAGTTTAGTTAACCGCCCTAATACAGGTAGCGTCGCTTTTTGTGTTGCATAGAATGAGGTGAAAAGGCTATTTTCTCTGCCATGATCTTCATCAGGTAAGTAATAAAAATGAATTTTATTACGCAGATCTTTAAGTACCGGTTTAAAACCTGCACTGCGATGATATAAAGTGCCTCGGCCAGTCAGTCCGATAAAACGTGTACGGTAACGCGTAACAAACCAATCGAAAATGGGATCGTTATAATCTTTAAACATACTCGATAACGAATAACCTGCAGCGTTGATCGCGCCAATTCCTGCATAATCAAGGCCATAGCAATGAGGCCCTAAAAAGATAATGGATTGGCCCGCACGTTCGGCCTCGATGATATGTTGCTCTCCCATCACATTAACGCGGTTTAATATATGCCGGCGTGAACGAAATGCAAGTTCTCCCAAAGAAAGGGCTATTTGTGATAATGCACGTATATTTTTTTGCATTAATTCATCTTTTTGTTGCTCCGTATACTCTGGAAAGCACAGACCAATATTAATAAATGCAATTTTTTTACGTTTGTTTAAAAACTTTTTTGAGTATATTTTAGACGCAATAAAGCCGGCAAAACGATCACGTAAACGCACCGGAATATAACTAAAAATAAAAAGTAAAAACAATAAAAACCAAGAGCCCCAATGTTTAGGTCGCAGGTAATGTGTTTTAAAAGTAGTATCGAATTTAGCTTGAGTCATTATTAGGCCTTTTGAGAATGCTAAGAATGATTAATTATGAAGATGTTTGGGTGGCAGACTTCCCAGCGAACCCTCGGCACTTGATTGGCTTACTCTGGCTGCTTCCTTCCGGCCCTGACCAGGTGAATAAGTTATCAATGCGAGGCACCAAGAAGCCTACCATTGTTACTGCATCAAGTTGCGTTAGCGACTTGATGTGATGAAGTATACGTATCGGCGCAGAGAATACAACTGCTATTTCAGCATTTTAGTGCAAGTGCCTAATTAACCAACAGAAACGTTAGATAAACAGCTTCATAGCTATCAGAACTAATACAATAGAGAATAATTTTTGTACTTTTTCCGGGGCTAATCTATGCGCCAAACGTGCACCTACTTTAGCAAAAAACGTACTGCTTAAAATAATACCTAAACAGGCAGGCCAATAAATATAACCTTGGCTATATTCAGGCAATAACGCATTATTAAGCCCCATCATCCAATAGCCAAAGGCCCCTGCCAAAGCAATTGGGAATCCGGTGGCAGCGGAGGTGGCAATCGCATTTTTAATCGGCACGCGATACAAGGCTAAGATAGGTACGACTAATGAGCCACCAGCGATACCAAACAATCCCGAAACACATCCAATAAGGCTTCCAATCAAAGCGCAACCCGGTGTTTTAGGTAAATGTAACTGCGCTTTAGGGCGCCATGAAAACCACATTTGCGCAGCAACACAAATAGCATATAACGAGAAAACACGTTGTAATAACTCACCCGACATAAAATCTGCAAAATAAGCCCCTAACAGCCCGCCAAAAATCATACCTAAACTTAATTTAAGCACTAACGGCCAATAAATAGCTTTTTTTTGTTGATGTACATAGATGGTGCTTAAAGAGGTAAAAACAATACAAGCAAGAGAAGTGCCCACCGCAAGATGGGTTAATATTTCAGGCGGAAAATGTAGATAAGTAAAGGTCATGATCAAAGCGGGAACAATAATTATTCCCCCGCCTAAACCAAAAACGCCTGCCATTAATCCAGCAACCGCACCTAACAACAGGTAACCCAGCAACAGCCACATTAGATGATACCTTTCACCAATTTATCGGCCTTAACGCGGCGCAGACGCACTAATAACTTGCGTACATGCTCAGGGTAATCTTGTAAGCCCTCGATATCATCAACGTCCTGAATTCGTCGAGTATTCGCCATGATCTGAGCAAACTCTTTATCCATTAACGTTTTCAATTGTTGTTTAGGATCATCAATTAACAAACCATTTTCAACATCTAAACGCCATGCTCGAGGATTTAAATTATGCCCCGTTAGCAAAATAAAACGCTGATCACAGTACAGCCCTTTTAGATGGAAACTGTTGTTTTCATGACGCCATAAATTTATTGATAACTGCTGCGTTTTAATACGTGCTTGATGCTGAGTCACAAAGCGTTTTAAATTACACTCATAAAGATAAGGTAACCCACCAATAGTACGAAAGGGTTTATCTAAAGGAATATAAAAGTCATTGGCTGTTTTGTCACCCACTACAATCGTTAATTTAACACCGCGTTGCAGTAAATCGGTAATATCACGTGCAATGGCACCCGGGAAATTAAAGTATGGCGTAAATAAAACCAATTCTTTTTGTGTGCTTTGTAATAATTTACGAATACTTTGATTTAACGCATTATGACGAACACCAAGCCCGCACAAGGGAGCCACTGATAATGTATCAGTCAGCATTTCACCTTCATAATGAAAATAGCTTTGACGTAAATTACGCACCAATTTCTTATGGGCTTTTTTTAATTCATTAAAGGGGGTAATTCGAGGTGCATTCAATAATGCGGTAGCATCACTGCTTAATATCTCTTTTTGTAAGAAATCTACCATCGTATCGGCTAATGTTTTATTTTTCAAAAGCCAGTATCTATCGTAACGGTAACGATCATTTTGATGCAGATAAATATCATTAAAACTCGCACCACTGTATAAAACCTTATCATCAAAGATAAAGCCTTTTAAGTGTTGCACACCAAATATTTCTTTGCGTTTAACCGGGATGCCTACAATCTTAATCCCTAAATCATGTATTTTTTCTACTTCTTGATACCACGATGCATTGGTTGATTTACTCTCCTTTTCTCCAATCAAGCCACGCTGAGCGCGGTGGTAATCAATGCAAACGACAACGTCTAATGTAGGTATACGACGTTTCGCTTCATAGAGCGCCAATAAAATTTCTGCGCCCGCTGTATCTGCCTCAAGATATAATGCCACTAAATAGATACGCTTCTGCGCTTTTTCTATTTGACTTAATAGCTCATGTTTAAAGGCTTTTGCCGCAAACAAACACTCAACCGACTGAACATCCAGCGGAATTTTTTTAAGGTTGTTTAGGTAGGATAAACCTTGTTTAATACGATTACTCATATATCTCATTATGTTAATTATTTAAGAAAACAAGGTGATATTAACACCTTGTTTGTCGTAGTACTATATTTTACAGTACTTTAGCAAGCGCATCACACAGTGGTTGCATATTGTTTTTGGTCATACCCGCCACAGAAATCCGTCCTGAGCCAACAATATACACTGCAAATTCATCTTTTAAACGCTGCACTTGTTCTTTTGATAATCCGGAAAAAGAAAACATACCATTTTGACGAGAAATAAAACTATAATCGCCTGATATGCCTTTTTCTTTTAATGTTAATACAAATAATTCGCGCATTTCTTTAATGCGGTCACGCATATCCGCCACTTCTTTTTCCCATTGTAGATAAAGTTCATCATCTTCTAAAATGGTTGTCACAATCGCTGCACCATGTGCTGGCGGATTTGAATAATTAGAGCGAATACCGGTTTTTATTTGACTAAAAGCCGCTTCGACGATCACATTATCTTCAGCAACAATCGTCAAACCACCCACACGTTCGTTATACAAACCAAAGTTTTTAGAAAAAGAATTCGCAACTAAAAGCTCTGTATTATATTGGGCAAAAATGCGTAAACCTTGTGCATCTTCTTGAACCCCTTTAGCAAAACCTTGATACGCAAAATCAAAGAAAGGCACGGCGCCTAAATCGGCAATTAATTTAGCAAGCTCTTCCCATTGTTCCAATGTAGGGTCAATACCCGTCGGGTTATGACAACAACCATGAAACAACACAAGATCTCCCGCATCCACTTTTTGTAATGATGCGATCATCGCATCAAAATCAATATCTTTCGTTTCTGCATTATAATAATCATATTGCATGACTTGTAAGCCAGCTGTTTTAAATATATTACTATGATTTGCCCATGTTGGATTGCTCACCCAAATACGTTTGATGCCTAATTTTTTAAATGCAAAATCAGCACCTGTACGTAACGCACCTGTACCGCCAGGTACTTGCGCTGTACGCGCGCGGTTAGATTTAATGATTTCAGCATCTTTACCAAATAACAATTTTTGTACGGCAGTACCATAGGCTGCAATACCTTCAATGCTTAAATAACTTTTAGTCGTTTCATTTGC
This sequence comes from Psychromonas sp. CNPT3, assembly GCF_000153405.2. NCBI lineage: Bacteria > Pseudomonadati > Pseudomonadota > Gammaproteobacteria > Alteromonadales > Psychromonadaceae > Psychromonas > Psychromonas sp. CNPT3. The sequence goes on along the minus strand of NC_020802.1, from coordinate 1,409,035 downwards.
CAGTAAGCGTTTCTCTGCTTCCTTGACCGTTTTTAAAATAGGTGTTAATCCCATTTCGTTCTTATAAATACCAACACCTAGATTAATTTTACCTGCGCGATCATCTTTTTTGAAAGCATCCGTTAAACCTAAAATCGGATCTGCAGGCGCCATACTCACTTGTTCAAACATAATCATTCCTTCTTTGCTTTATCCACGACTAACATTAAAGACCAGTTATACCATCACCATCGGAGTGAGCAAATAAAAAACTTCTGTTTTATGACATCTTTTGGTTTAAATCTGCTATTTTCGCTTTCCAAATTGCAGGCCCAAAGGCATGTACATTATTTCCATCGCTGTCAACCGCAACCGTTACCGGCATATCTTCTATTTCAAATTCATAAATGGCTTCCATACCCAGATCAGCAAAGGCGACAACGCGCGATTTTTTTATCGCTTTTGCCACTAAAAAGGCAGCGCCACCCACGGCCATTAAATAAACTGACTTGTTTTTTGCAATGGAGTCGACGGTTTCTTGGCCACGCTCAGATTTCCCAATCATGCCCAGGAGCCCCATTTCTTCAAGCATGAAATCGGTATATTTATCCATGCGAGTTGCCGTTGTCGGCCCTGCGGGCCCCACTACTTCATCGCGAACTGCATCGACAGGTCCCACGTAATAAATAAATCGCCCATTAAAATCAACACCTTCTGGCAAACCTTCCCCTGAATCCATTAAGCTTTTAATACGTTTGTGAGCAGCATCTCGGCCGGTTAAAATGTTACCCGAAAGAAGCAATGTATCGCCACTTTTCCATTCGCTTATATCCGACTTTTGTAAATTGTTCACATTAACGCGGCGTACGTTGGTGCCAACATCTCTTGTTATTTCTGGCCAATCACTTAATTTAGGCGGGGTAAATTCCGCTTCACCTTGCCCATCTAACACAAAATGCGTATGTCTTGTTGCTGCACAATTTGGGATCATCACCACCGGTTTAGAGGCTGCATGAGTGGGACAACTTTTAATTTTTATATCCAATACTGTGGTTAGTCCTCCAAGGCCTTGTGCACCAATACCCAATTGATTTACCCGTGCATATATATCTAAACGTAATTTTTCATCGGTCGTCAATATGACACCGGGCTGCAACTGTTTTTCTTGTAATTCAAAAATATCAACCGGCTCCATTAATGACTCTTTTGCCATTATGGCGGCTTTTTCAACCGTGCCGCCGATACCGATACCGAGCATACCTGGTGGACACCAACCAGCCCCCATACTCGGCACTGTTTTTTCAACCCACTGCGCAATATCATCAGATGGGTTTAACATCACCATTTTCGCTTTATTTTCAGAGCCGCCGCCTTTGGCTGCAATCATTATCTCAACAGTGTTACCACGCACCATCTCAACATGCACCACGGATGGCGTATTATCCTTAGTATTTTTACGAGCACCCGCTGGATCGCTAACAATAGAGGCGCGCAGTGGATTACTTGGATCTAAGTAGGCTTTTCGTACGCCAGCATCTACTAATTCTTGCACTGTTAGCTCACCCGAAAATGAAACTTGCATACCAATTTTAACAAAGACAGTGACGATCCCTGTATCTTGACAAATAGGACGTTTACCTTCAGCTGCCATTCGCGAATTAATGAGGATTTGCGCGATAGCATCTTTAGCTGCCGGGTTCTGCTCTTTTAAATAAGCGCTATTCATCGCCTCAATAAAGTCAAGGGGATGATAGTAAGAGATAAACTGTAAGGCATTGGCAACACTGTTTACAAAATCTTGCTCTTTAATGAGGACCATTAGAACTCCAACTTTTTATTTGTCGATAAGGGGTTAAAAGAAACAGGCTGCAATGCATACGCATCCCTTTTGTGTGTTTGTAAGTATAATACAATATGCTCATCAAGCAGGCTTACTGCGCCTGATGTACAAAAAATCATTAACGAGGATCATTATCACCTAAAAAATATAACTAATAGCACTGGAATGAATTAAGCTTCCATGTATTACGCAGGAAAAATTAGCACTAACAAGGCGTGAGTTGCAGGAGATAGTTGTTCTCACTTCAAAACTTACAACGCTGGTAGGGATAATTTCAACACGTAAGACGGACCACTTTTTTAACTCTTTTGGTATAATACCAAGGGAATTAATTAAGTTTCCATGTATTACGCAGGAAAAATTAGCACTAACAAGGCGTGAGTTGCAGGAGATAGTTGTTCTCACTTCAAAACTTACAACGCGGGTAGAGATAATTTTAACAAGTAAGACAGATCACTTTTTTAACTCTTTTGGTATAAGTAGCTGATATCTACTACAGAGGATGTTAGTCTTCTGTGCATTATCTACCACTCATTTGTTGCAAAAATGTGCATAGAGTCAAAATACCATGATCCAAACGACCCAACATATACTGATCAAGCCTATCGCTTTCAACGGCCCAACATTTGAGCACTTAAAATCGGTATTAAGCGCCCTACCTTGGAGTATTTATTTACAATCTGAGGATACAAAGCACTGCGATAGTCACTGGTCTATTTTCAGTTGCGATCCCATTGCCACTTTTTTAACGCAACAAGGCATTAGCACTATTGTACAAGCTGATAACAAAACGTCTAGTGCCGGCGATCCCTTTAAGCAATTAAACTTATTAAGGAAATCGTTATTTAAACATAATGAAGTACTCCCCGATTTTCCTTTTTCAGGGGGCGCTCTGGGCTCTATTAATTATGAATTAGGCTACCAAATCGAAAGTTTGCGAGGCGTTGATAATACACCTACATTAGATATCCCAGACATGCAGTTTGGATTTTATGATTGGGCTATTTTGCAAAACACCCAAACTCAGCATTTGTTTTTATTAGTGAATAATAATATTAGCGCCTTGCCTTTAGAGCAGATGTGGCAAAACCGACATGACTGGTTGATCAACAAAATACAAAGCAAAACAAAGGCCATCTCTTTTAAGCTCACACAACAATGGGCTGCTAATATGGATAAACAAACTTATATTAAAAAATTTGAGCGTGTACACCAATATATTTTAAGTGGTGACTGTTACCAAGTAAATCTCGCACAACGTTTTCAAGCCACCTATCAAGGTGACGAATATCAAGCCTACACACAATTATTAACACAAAACCGCCCACCTTTTGGGGCTTTTTTGCGTTATCCAACCCACTGTATTTTGTCTTTATCGCCAGAGCGTTTTTTGCGTTTACAAGGACAACATATTCAAACTAAGCCCATTAAAGGCACCCGTCCTCGTTATAAAGATAAAGCGCAAGATGAAGCCAGTCGGCAGGCGTTGCAATCTGCCAGCAAAGATCGGGCTGAAAATTTAATGATTGTTGATTTACTGCGTAACGACATTGGAAAAGTATCAGATCCCGGCACGGTTAAGGTCCCTAAATTATTTGATATCGAAAGCTTTCCTGCCGTGCATCATTTGGTAAGCACCGTTGAGGGCACGCTTAGCGCGCAACACTGCACAGAAGATTTATTGAGATCGTGCTTTCCGGGTGGCTCTATCACTGGGGCGCCAAAAATTCGCGCCATGCAAATAATTGCCGAGCTTGAACCTTCGCGACGTGAAATTTATTGTGGCAGCATTGGTTATATTAACGCCAATGGTGACATGGATATGAACATCGCTATTCGTACCCTACTTTGTCATCAACAGTCGATCTACTGTTGGGCAGGAGGTGGTTTAGTGGCTGACTCCAAAGCATTGGACGAATATCAAGAATGCTTAGATAAGATAGCGAAGATACTGCCCATTTTAACGCGTATGGATGGTTCTGAGGATTAATATTTCTATTGATTTTATTCGGTTATAATAGCGATAAAAGCGATCTGCCTCGCATTGTCCACTTTATCACTTGCCCATTGTGCTTCCCTGTTTAAGAATAGAGGCATGATCTCTTTTGTTTTTCTCTTTATTATTAAAAATAAAAAGATATTAACCTATACTCAAAATTTAATCGGCTTAAAGTATGCCAATGGACTGTGTAATGACTAAAACCAAGCACTTAGATTTTAATACCATTTTAGCGACCACCACACATGACATGAAAAACTCATTGTTTATTTTATTACAATCGATTGAAAACCTTAATCTCGCAGATAACTTAACCGTCGCGCAGCATCAAGATTTTGCGGCCTTACATTATCAAGCGACACGTATTAATAGCACATTGATCCAATTACTGGCTTTATATCGAGACGAAAAACAACAATTACCGGTCTTTATTGAAGAAAATTCCATTCGTGACATTTTAGAAGATGTCATGGAAAGAAACAGACTCTCTATCAATAGCCAACACAAAAAAATTATCCTTTGTGTTGATGATGATCTTAATGCTTACTTTGACAGTGATCTTATCACCTATTTACTCAGTGATATTTTTATTAATGCATTACGTTATAGTCATCAACGTATTACCTTACGTGCTTTTATTAAAACACCTTATATTGTTATTGAAATTGAAGATGATGGCGAAGGTTATCCAGAGAATATGCTACGCTTTAATGACTTTGAAAACATGCCTTTTAATGCATCCACAGGACGAAGTGGCTTGGGGCTTTTATTTGCACAACGCATTGCAGCCGAACATAAAAACAAAAACTTAGAAGGCTACATTACATTAAAAAACAAAGAGCAAGGTGGCGGTATATTTAGCCTGTTTTTACCTGAATAAAGCACTTGAAATGCTACGGCGGTATACACATAATATATTAACGTAATTAATTTTATTTAATTCGTTGAATTTTTACCGTAATATAGCTCCTATTCCTTTTTTATTTTGAGATTTTATGTTATTTACAATTATTTTTTCCTTAGTGGGTTTACTACTCTTTGTTGTGATCGGCTACAACATAGTGCAACAATATAAGCAAAAAATAGAAACTGAACGTCGTCTCGCCATCAGTAAACAGCGCGCCGTGATTACTGAAGTTGATGAGTTGCTTTTAAATGCGACACGTATGCCTTTTAGCAAATCATTATTGCTTATTTTACAACATCGCATCAAAAATGCTCTTATACTCATGTTATCAACATCTTCTGAGCATGCAGGAGCCATTAAAAGCCACCTATCTAATACAGATGCACAAATTCAGCAATTACGCAGTAATTACACTCCTCCAGATGAGAGTGTTTTTAGAGCACCGAAAAATGACAAAGAAGCCCTTGCCTTATTACAAGTCACTAAAAAAATCCGTGCGGTTATTCGCTCTGAGCATGCAAAGGGTAAAATCAGCACCGAAATTTTTGTTGCTGAAGATCACCGTTTAGAAATGATGCAATTAAAAATCAACATCGAAAATAGCTTAAAACGTATTCTAGAATCTAAAGAAAACAAACAATACGGTAGCGCCAATCAAATGATTAATAAATTAATCAAAATATTGTCTTCAATTACCGATAAAGACAGTTATCTGAGTGCTAAACAAACGCAATTATTAGAGCTAAAATCGGAAATAAAAGCAGCGCTTCTTGAAACAAACGATAAAGAACTGCAAGCCATTAAAGATCGTGACGCCGAAAAACAAAATGATCTTGATGTTATCTTCCAAGACAAGAAAAAATGGTAACAACTTTAATACCCAGAAATGGGTATTAATTACTCTCATAACGCTGATCCATATCAACTCTTTACATATCCATTAATTATAACCGCTACTCTTTGACTTAAATCATAGAACGTCAGTAATGACGCTCTATGATAAGTGATCTGTTCATTCTGAGATCACACAATGTCACCACTTAACGAAAGCCAGCTCGCCACATTTAAACATGGCCTATTAATACGTCTAAATTTACAGCGGCTCAATATAATTGATTTATTAATTACATTGCCTAGCTCAGATTGCACTAAAACAGAAAAAGAACTGGCTTTATTTTCTTGTGAAGATCTCATTTTGATCAGTAAAGATATCGATCTTAAAGCCCTTAAAGATAAAATTAAAAGCCTTAAAAAAATTGATGCTGCATTAAGTAACTTACATCTCGGTATGTTTGGTTTATGCTCCGATTGCGAAGAAGAGATTGAATTAGAAAGATTAAAAGAAGATGCAACACAACAACGTTGCCAGCACTGCGCTGAAAAATATAATAAACAACACTTTAAGCAATACCTTCTATAAGTGTTAACAATCATAAAAGAAAAACGATCATGCACAGCGATGCAACCTGCATAATAATCAGTATTTAGAGCATACTGATTGCATCCTTCCCTGCAAGCCTTATAATGTCTCACTTAATCAGCCTTTTAGAGTTATCACATTGCCGACAACAAATTTAATTTCTGAGCCTATACCCGCCAACGCAGTATTAGCGAAACCCCTTTGCGTTTCTAAATGTAGCGTTGATTTTAGTGCGGTACTTAACCAATCGCCCGCTTCAAATGCAACGTGGTTATCTCTTTTTCCGATCGTCACGCAAGTTATCAAACATTTCTTGCAACTGCCTCATCCTTTATTATTCCTAAATGCGACGCATTGGCAGGCGGCCCTCGCGGTTCTCAAAGGTAGCTACCCCGATAACACTAAATCGCTAGCATTACAAAATTACAACCAACAAACGCTTTTTGGACGCCTTAACTTAACGAAGCAAGATAGTTTTGACTTCCAACCCGGCGTAATAGAAAAACTTGATTCGGGTATTTTAACCTTACATATAAGCCCTCTGCTTTCGTCTCCTGAACTGTGGTTTTTGCTTAAATCTTTTTTGATTAATAAAACATTACCCCCCACTTCTGCCGTTAATGCCAATAAATATAAAGGTAGCTATAGCGATGCGCCGGTTAAAAAAATACAGACCAAAATCGTTTTGGTCTGTACACGCTATCAGTTAGATGAATTACAACTTCTCGATCCAGAGTATCATCAAGTCGATGCACTTTTTACCGAGTTATCCGGCTCTATTGCCGTCAATGATAAAAATATTCATGCTCTTAAAATTTATTGTCAGCAACTAATAAACGATTTAAAATTACAGCCGTTAACCGATCCGGCATTTTCTTTGTTATTTAACTACCTGAGTCAAGCAACTGAGCATCAAAAAAAGTTATTATTTTCACCGGCTTTTATAGAAGAGTTACTGCGCTACGCACAAATTTTTGCGCCAAAAAACCAGCCATTAGAGGCGACACATTTACAACAAGCTTTTGACATACAAATGAAACCGCGATCTCTTGCTCAAGATTTTAGTGAACAGGCTCTCGTTGAAAAACAAGTCAACATACAATTAGCAGAAAGCGTGATTGGACAAATCAACGGACTTGCCGTCGTTGAATTATTGGGTTACCCCACGGAATTTGGTGAGATATTTCGACTTTCAGCCAGTGAAATGATCGGTGATGGCGAAATTGTAGATGTAGAGCGCAAAGTGGAGCTTGCCGGGAATATTCATGCTAAAAGTTTTTTAGTCGTACAAGGCTATGTTAATCACTTCTTTACACATGTGCAGAATTTCCCTCTTTCATGTAATGTGGTCTTTGAACAATCTTATCAAGAAAGTGACGGCGACAGTGCATCTCTTGCGACCTTACTTGCCGTCACCTCTTGTTACGCTCTACAACCTATCAAACAAGATTTATTTGTAACGGGAGCGCTCGATCAACATGGTAATGTGTTACCTATTGGTGGCATCAACCAAAAAATACAAGCGGTCACCCGCCTCTTTGACTTAGGTCTATTAGACAGCAGTGTTTGCATTTTAATACCGCGCGCTAATCAAATAAATTTAACTCTCGATCCACAAACGTTACAATTAATTAAACAGAAGAAGATTAATATCTACCCTATTTCACATTGTGAAGAAGCCTTTCCTTATGCTTTGCAATGTAGCTTTAAGGACGTGCTATCATTGATCAATCAACGCATTGATTTTTTACAAAAAAATGATTTAGATGACAGTGGAAAAAGCCTGTTATCTCGCTGTATATCACTATTTCGTTGATTGTTGATTGCCTGTCCTATAAAGTACAACACATTATTTTTTACCCTTAATAAAGAAAAGAGATCATGACAAAAACTATATCACAGAAAGAATTAGGCATTAATGCTTACGAAAAAGCCGATTTAGTAAAATGTGGCCATGGTGAATTATTTGGTAAAGGCAACTGTCTTTTACCTATCGATAAAATGTTAATGCTAGATCGTATTATCACCATCACCAGTGATGGCGGTGAATTTGGTAAAGGTGAAATCGTTGCCGAACTTGATATTGATAAAGCACTATGGTTTTTTGAATGCCATTTCCCTGGCGACCCTGTTATGCCAGGTTGCCTAGGCTTAGATGCGATGTGGCAACTTGTTGGTTTCTTCCTTGGTTGGAGTGGTGGTCCGGGTAAAGGACGCGCTTTAGGTGTCGGTAATGTTAAATTTACAGGTCAGGTTCTGCCGACTGCAAAAAAAGTCACTTATCGTATTACGATGAAACGCGTGATCATGCGCCGTTTAGTGATGGGTATTGCAGATGGTACCGTAGAAGTCGATGGTAAAGTTATCTACCGCGCTGAAGATTTAAAAGTGGGCCTTTTTGTCGACACCGATAACTTCTAAATCCTCTTTGGACATTTATTTTAAAAGCACTGCATAGCAATATACAGTGCTTTTTTATTTTAAGGATATGTCATCATGAAAACGTTATGCACTGCATTTCAATATATCGCTAAAATCATCAACATTACTCGTCTGTTTTTTTTAAACAGTATTTTTATACTCGTCATCATCGGTTTATTGTTTCTTTTAAATCAAAGCCCAAACGAAGCTGAAATTAATAACAATAGTATTTTAACCCTTAATTTTTCTGGGCGGATTGTGGAGCAGAAAACGCCAAAAGAATTCAGCGATGAAATATCTAAGCAACTGTTTTCCTCTGAACAAACACAGCAAGAGTATCAAGTTGATGACATCATAAACAGCATTCATCACGCTCAAAACGATCCTAAAATAACAGCAATCCTACTGCAACTTGATGATCTTCAATCTGCAAGCCTTAATCAAATTATGGATATTGGCGCAGCCTTAAATCAGTTTAAAACCAGTAATAAACCCGTTATTGCTAGCGCAGATAATTATTCGCAAATTCAATACTTATTAGCCAGTTATGCCGATAATATTGCGCTGGATCCACAGGGCATTGTCTATCTTCCGGGGTTTTCGGTTTACCGTCTATATTTCAAAGACGCACTCGATAAATTATTGATCACACCACATATTTTTAAAGTGGGTACTTATAAATCTTTTGTTGAACCTTTTACTCAAAATCATATGTCCGCACAAAGTAAAGACGCAAATGAGCGTTGGTTAGGACAATTATGGCAAACTTATATTCAAACCGTGCTCAGTCAGCGTAAAGACAATAAAAAAATTAATGCTCAATCTATCTCGCCAAAAATCGCAGCACTTAAAATAGCCTTCAAAAAAGCCAAAGGTGATAGCGCGCTTTATGCATTACAAGTCGGCCTCGTCGATGACTTAACCAGCACGGATGATGTTTTAAACGCACTTAAAAAAGACGCTAAGCAGGCGGGCAATAAATTAACATTCTTGGATTATGAAGTTTACCAACAACACGTTATCAGTAACAACGCAGAAACGAATCAAGAAGATATCATTGCTTTGATCCACGGAAGTGGTGAAATAATTAATGGAGAATCTAATAATAGCGTGATGGCAGGCCAAAGCTTTAGTCAGTTATTACAAGATGCATTGGACAACAAACGCGTTAAAGCCGTTGTTATTCGCTTAGATAGTCCCGGTGGTAGCGCCACAGCCTCTGAAAAGATTCGTCAAAAAGTGTTAGCATTAAAAAAATCAGGTAAAAAAGTCGTTATCTCTATGGCAAGTGTCAGCGCCTCGGGTGGTTATTGGATTGCCTCGGCGGCCGATCATATCGTCGCTTATCCAACAACGTTAACGGGATCTATTGGTATTTTTGCACTTTATGCCAGCGCAGAAAAGGCGCTTAACAAACTGGGTATTTACAATGATGGGGTTGGCACAGCCCCACTTTCAGGTTTAGATCCGACACGTGCCCTTGATAAAGATATTGCCGATTTACTACAAATGGCAATCGAACACGGCTACCAACAATTTTTAACGGTAGTCAGTGAAGGTCGACATATGTCAGTAGAAGACGTTGATAAGATAGCCCAAGGACGCGTGTGGACAGGCACTGATGCAAAACGATTAGGACTGGTTGATCAGCTCGGAAATTTAGAAGATGCCATCAAAAAAGCAGCACAATTGGCAAAACTTGATAGTTATCAGGTTAAATCTATTCAAATGAAATTATCCCCTGTTGAACAGATGTTTAATGATGTTTTTGCTCAAGGTGTACAGTTAATAACGCCTCAACCGTTACTTAACAGCCCAATATTAAAAACACTGCAAAGCCTACAAAGCCAAACAGAGATTTTTACACGCATGAATGATCCTCAAAGCCGTTATGCTTACTGCTCCATGTGCATTATTAACCATTAATAGTTTGCTGTATTTTCTAGCATCTTTTATCCGCTAGAAAATACAGCCCCACCTTCGTACTTATAACCAGAATATACGTGCAAATACACTTAATACCACAATACACATCACATTTAAGTACAGCCCTACACGCATCATTTCTTTTTGCTTAATATAACCGGTCGCAAAAACCAAAGCATTCGGGGGCGTTGCTACAGGTAACATAAATGCACATGAGGCCGAGATAGCAATAATGGCAGATAATATAACAGGGGATATACCAAGCTCATGTGCGACACCTGCAAAAACAGGAATGAGGAGTGCAGCACAGGCTGTATTACTCGCAACTTCGGTCAAAAACACCACAAAGGTAAGGATGGCTAATATTGTTACAAATAAACCGACTGTTGATAATAAGCTACTTAACTGCTCCGCTAAAAAAACACTAGTGCCCGTTACTTTAAGAATATTACTCAGACATATTCCACCACCAAAAAGCAGTAACACGCCCCAATCCGTTGTTTTTTCTATGTCTTTCCAATGAACTACGCGGGCAAAACTGAGTAAGATAATGGCAAGTAATGCCACTAAAGTATCAAATTTTGAAAAGCCACCCAACATATTATTAATAGGTTTACTAAATATCCATAAAAATACTGTTAAAGCAAAAATAGCAAGGGTAACCACTTTTCCTTTATCCCAAGAAATGGGGGTATGATCTAATTCAAAAACATCACTCAGATCTGGACGCAATAAAAAATACAAAACAGTCAGAGTAAGGGGTAATAATATTAAAGAGATAGGGACACCAAAAGACATCCACTCTATAAAATTAAGCTTCGCCTCTACCGCTGCAATGGCATTCGGAGGACTACCCACAATCGTTGCGATGCCACCAATACTGGCACAATAGGCGATCCCTAAAAGAACAAAAACATAGGTATTATGTCCGCTCTTTTTATTTACTTTACTTAAAACACCTAATACCAGGGGTAACATCATCGCAGTAGTTGCAGTATTGCTTATCCACATAGACAGTCCTGCCGTCACGCCAAATAACATGAAGACGGCGGTGCTCATCTTACCTTTGGCCAGCACTAAAACTTTATCTGCTATTGCTTGATCTAAGGCTTGACGATGCATAGCAGCTGCCAGCGCAAATCCGCCTAAAAACAGAAAAATAATGGGATTGGAAAAACTACTTAGTGCAGTTTGTGTATCAAACACACCAAAAACAATCGCTAATACCGGCACCAGCAAGGCGGTAATACTAATGTGCAAGGCTTCTGTTAACCATAAAATAGCGATAAAAATAAGTAAACTTAAACCTAATACGACATCGCTCTCAAAGGGTAAAAAACGATATAAGACAGCAAATAATATAATATCAAAAATAATAATTATATTTTTACGATTAAAAAACCACTCTCGCGTATTTGTGGGCAGGACATTTTTATCGGTATTGTGCATATGTGGCCTTTAAAGTTAAGGATCAAATTTTATTATCACCAGAATATTAATTTAGTAAATATAAAGTACTCATTTTTGTAATGATATACACGCTTTATAGATCAAGGTTAAAGCTTAAGCACATTTCGATAAAACATCCCTAGTCACTTAAATATTTATATGTTACATAAAGTGTATTTTATTAACATAATGACAACGTAGCGAAATTGATAAGCTGGTTATTTAAAGTGATACAGTTACTTAAAAATCAATATGCAGTTAAATAATCAAATAAGAAACTGAAGGAAATAATATACGCCGTCGCTTTACACTTAAAATGCAAAAAGAGAAAGAAAAACATAAAAATCCGCTTCTCTTTCTCTTTTCGATTTATCTAAAAAGATAAGTCATCTATTTTCTAATGCAGTTTCAATCTCGGTCGTAATACACGATTTATTCTTCCCACTACCGTGATTAATATGGTGCGGAAATAACCATGTAAAGCAACTTGGTGCATACGATATAACGAGATATAAACCAAACGCGCAATACGCCCTTCAATTTTCATTGAGCCTTTCATCAAATTGCCCATTAAGCTACCTACTGTGCTGTAATTACTCAGAGACACTAACGAGCCATAATCGGTATATTTATATTCAACCAATGCTTTAGATTTTAAAGACGCTATAATATTTTTAGCAACAAGCGATGCCATTTGATGGGCAGATTGAGCGCGCGGAGGTACAAAACCACCTTTTGCTAAGGCGCAACTTGCACAATCACCAATCGCATAAATAGCATCATCCAGTGAGGTTTGTAACGTCGGTCTAACGATTAATTGATTAATTCTATTTGTCTCAAGCCCTGCTATATCTTTTAAGAAATTAGGCGCTTTAATGCCAGCAGCCCAAACGATAAGATCTGCTTCAATAAATTCACCTGATTTAGTCAGTAAGCCTTTTTCTGTTGCTTCAACAACCATCGTAGAAGTACGTACAGAAACACCCAATTTAGACAATTCTTGATGCGCAGACATGGATATACGCTCAGGCAATGCTGGCAGTATTTTCTCACCCGCTTCAACAAGGCTTACTTTTAAATCTTTAGGGTTAATATGCTCAAAACCATAGCTTGATACTTGCTCTAGTGCATTAAATAACTCAGCAGAGAGTTCAACACCCGTTGCGCCAGCTCCTACGATGGCAACACTTACTTGCTTCGTTTCTTGCATACACAATTGTAAATATTTATTTAACATCCGATGATGAAATTTCTTCGCTTGTTGGGGAGTATCTAAGAAAATACAATGCTCACTAACACCTTTAGTATTAAAGTCATTACTCACACTTCCCAATGCCATCACTAAAATATCATACTTTAGTTGGCTTTCTGGCAAAATAACCTTGCCATCATCTTCATCAATTAATTCTGCAATAAGGATCTGCTTACTCTGCCTATCGATGTTTTTAAGTTTACCTAACTTGAAATTAAAGGAATGGTTTTTAGCATGTGCGGGATAGCTTAAAGCATCAACCCCATCATCTAATGAGCCAGCTGCAACTTCATGTAATAAAGGTTTCCATAAGTGCGTTCTGTTTTTATCAACCAGCGTCACTTTTGCTTTGCCTTTTTTACCTAATTTATTACCCAATGTCGTTGCCAGTTCAAGTCCACCTGCACCACCACCTACAATTACAATATTTATCATCGAACACCCTTAAATTAAATTTACTTTCATTAACATTCCATAAAACGTTAACAAAAATAAACTTTTTTAGAAAACTTTAATCTAGATCACAAAATAATGTAATACACTTATAAATGCAATGCTTTTTCATCTGATCAGGAAAAAACATCGAAAACAGATAACTTTGAAGAAAGAATCTACTCGAAATAGGCTATGACAGGCTTATATCCTTGTTACCTCAAGGTAATTTTTAGAAATTTTAGGATATAGTTATAGGCGGAATATTACTTAAAGGAATAACTTTTCATCGATTGCAACGCTAAAGTGCTGTTAAAAGTCCCAAAAAATGCAACGCCTCGGGAGTATCTGGGATATATATCTACGCGGATGAAGATGAGATAGGCTAACTTAAAAGACCTTACCTTTATTTTTTAGCTAACTTAAATGTTTTTATACTTTGTAGGTGCTCAGAGATATCTTTAAATTTATGTCCCTGCTGCGTATCTAATATCATGGGATAATAAGCCGATAGCTCATGATCATCTAGCTTAATAGAGGTTTTATTATCGACAGTGGATAAAATACATAAGCATTGATGCGTATTTTTTTTGCGAAAGTCAGCGACACATTTACTTTTAATATCTAAATATTCTTCTGGCCATTCTATTTTTCCGACCATATTGTCTTCAGGGTATAAATTGGGATTAAAAATAACTTGCTTTATACCACACAAAAACCCAATGCGTTCACTCCAAAAACCGCCTAAACCGACACCACAAATTAAGGGGTGTTGATCATCGCTACTTTGTATATGTTTATGTACTTCTCCCAAAATATAACTCATATCATATTTAGGATGCACGGTGCTGTAATGAACAAAACGTACATCTGTATCGATAAACTTCAATTGCATTACTTTTTCATGGTTGCCTGGGCTTGTCGCATCGAAACCGTGTAGATAAATAATCATTAAAATTACCTCTCTTTATTCTATTGTTTTATTTTTAACTGTAATAAGTGCATTCATTCACATCTACATTGATGCCTTAAAAGACTCTAAATTATAATGATGTTTTTGCCATATAGTGTCATTTTTTAAGTTGTTTTTTTGTTTACTCTTTTTATAAGATAAACGCTCTATAGCAAACATCTCACTTTTATTAGTCACTTGCAAGTTATCTAAAATAGAAACAGCAGCATCAATATCATTGCACGCTAATATTAAATCGCAACCAGCATCGATCGCACTGCGCGCGCGATCGACATGATCACCCATAAAACTGGCTCCGTGCATAGAGAGATCATCACTAATGATCACACCTTTAAAGTTTAATTTTTGACGCAAGATAGTCTGTAACCAATATGTCGAAAAACCCGCCGGTTGTGAGTCACACTGTGGGTATAATACATGAGATGGCATCATCGCATCTAAGATCCCTTCTTCAATTAACAGCTTAAAAGGTAAAATATCTGCACTGAAAATCTCGTCTTTTGTACGTGAATCAACGGGTAAAGATATATGCGAGTCGGCTTTAACACTGCCATGACCAGGAAAATGTTTGGCCGTACAAGCCATGCCAGCTTGTTTCATGCCTTGAATATAAGCCCGCGCAAGTGTAGTGACATCCTGTGGAGAGGCAGAAAATGCACGCTGCCCAATCACATCTGAGATACCATTAAGATCAAGTACCGGTGCAAAGCTTAAATCAATATCACAAGCGATTAATTCACTTGCCATAATATAAGCACTGCTAAAAGCCAATTCTAAAGCTTTCTTTGGGGAGTTTAGTGCAAGTAGCGAGCCCGCCGAAGGTAATACTGTAAATTCATGTTTAAAGCGTTGTACTCGCCCCCCTTCATGATCAACCGCAATTAAAATATCATACTTAGCCGCTAAGCGGATTTGTGCAACCAATGATTTTAATTGTTTAATATCATAAAAATTTCGCGTAAATAAAATAACCCCTGCGACTAACGGATGTGCAAGAATTTCTCTGTCTAATATATCTAACTCACAACCTTTTACATCTAATATGAGTGGTCTCATCATTTCGTTACTCTCTAAACAAACCAAGCATACTGTATTATTGCAATGGCTCATGCATGCAATATTTTAGCTTTCTGGGAATTAAATTGAAGGAGTAGAGAATACACGTACCTCTACTCTACTTTTCGAACTATAAAACGATCACTTAATAATTATACCAATAGCCCTTATTAAGTTAACAAAGAAAGTAATTTAGCTATTTCCTTTTTTTTCTTTTTATCAGAGCATTCTTGTAATGATAATAATATTTTTTTAGCCCCTGCCTTATCATCTATTTCTAAATAAGCACGCGCCAAATCCAGTTGCGCATCGAGACCATTATCATCATTATCAACATCAACGCCCGTGTCACTATTTACAACATCAGGGAAACCATCTAAAGAAAAATCCAAATCTAATTCTGTATAAGGCTCTTCACTACTCTTTTTATTACTATCTTCTAATAATGTTTCTATATCGATAAAATTATTTTTGTCTCCTATTGGCTCAACTTTTGGTAAAGATGTATTTTCCTTAAATGCATTTTTACTCAATTGTTCTGCTAATAAATTATTATCATTCAAACTTTCATCAACAGCCTCTTGCATATCTGTCGCTACGACTGTATCCAGGCCAAAAAGCTCTTCTGTTAACTCTTTTATGCTCTTTTCTTGTGCATGAGTTTCAACAGTAGCGGCCCTCAAAGGAGGTTCCACAATTTCTTCTAAACTAAGCTCGTTTGTCTCTTTGTCCGTTGTAACTGAAGTCTCAGAAAACTCTTCAAGGCTAAGCTCATTAGTTAACGCTTCAAGTGTAGCTAGGTCTTGCGCATCACTCATTGCAAGCTCTTCTATGCGAAGTTCCTTTTCAGTAACAGCTAACTTTTCTAAACTGAGCTCATTTGTCTCTTTTTTAGCCTCTGGCGTAATAGACTCTTCAGAAAAGACCTCTGCTTCAACGTCTTCCAAAGCGACTAACTCTTCTAAACTAAGCTCATTTGTCTCTTCTTCAGTTTCTGCGGTAATAGACTCTTCAGAAAACACCTCAGCTCCAACTTCTTCCAAAGCAACTAACTCGTCTAAACTGAGATCACTTACCGACTCAACATCATCACTTAATGCATTGGTTAAGGCTTCAAGTTCTGCCATATCTTGCGCATCATTAGAAGCTGGCATGTCGACATCAACTTCGTCTGATGCTACTAACTCTTCTAAACTAAGCTCACTTGTTTCATCTTCTGTTTCCGTTGTAACTGGCTCTTCAATAGAGATCTCCGGTTCAACTTCATCTGATGCTACTAACTCTTCTAAACTGAGCTCACTTGTGTCTTCTTCTGTTGCAGTTGCCTGTTCTTCTGTTGAAGTTGTAACTGGCTCTTCAATAGAGATCTCAGCTTCAACTTCGTCTGATGCTACTAACTCTTCTAAACCAAGCTCACTTGTGTCTTCTTCTACTGCAGTTGCCTGTTCTTCTGTTGAAGTTGTAACTGGCTCTTCAATAGAGATCTCAGCTTCAACTTCGTCTGATGCTACTAACTCTTCTAAACCAAGCTCACTTGTGTCTTCTTCTACTGCAGTTGTTTCTTCTTCTGTGTCTGTTGTAACAGGCTCTTCAGCTGAAACTTCAACTTCATCCGATGCCACTACCTCTTCTAAACTAAGATCACTTTCCGACTCGACATCAACTTCTTCTGTTGCAGTTGCCTGTTCTTCTATTTCAGTTGTAACTGGCTCTTCAATAGAGATATCAGCTTCAACTTCATCCGATGCTACTAACTCTTCTAAACTAAGCTCACCTGTTTCATCTTCTGTTGTAGTTGCCTGTTCTTCTGTTTCAGTTATAACTGGCTCTTCGATAGAGATCTCAGGTTCAACTTCGTCGGTTGCAACTAGCTCTTCTAAACTAAGTTCACTTGTTTCATCTTCTGTATCTGTTGTAACTGGCTCTTCAGCCGAAACTTCAACTTCATCCGATGCCACTAACTCTTCTAAACTAAGCTCACCTGTTTCATCTTCTGTTGCAGTTGCCTGTTCTTCTGTGTCAGTTATAACTGGCTCTTCAATAGAGATCTCAGGTTCAACTTCGTCTGTTGCAACTAACTCTTCTAAACTAAGCTCACTTGTTTCATCTTCTGTTTCCGTTGTAACTGGCTCTTCAATAGAGATCTCAGGTTCAACTTCATCTGATGCTACTAACTCTTCTAAACTAAGCTCACTTGTTTCTTCTTCTGTTGCCGTTGTAACTGGCTCTTCAATAGAGATCTCAGATTCAACTTCGTCAGTTGCAACTAACTCTTCTAAACTGAGCTCACTTGTGTCTTCTTCTACTTCAGTTGCCTGTTCTTCTGTTGAAGTTGTAACTGGCTCTTCAATAGAGATCTCAGGTTCAACTTCGTCTGATGAAACCAACTCTTCTAAACTGAGCTCACTTGTATCTTCTTCTGTTGCAGTTGCCCGTTCTTCTGTGTCAGTTATAACTGGCTCTTCAGCAGAAACTTCAACTTCGTCTGTTGCTACTAACTCTTCTAAACTAAGCTCACTTGTTTCATCTTCTGTTTCCGTTGTAACTGGCTCTTCAGCCGAAACTTCAACTTCATCCGATGCCACTAACTCTTCTAAACTAAGCTCACTTGTGTCTTCTTCTGTGTCTGTTGTAACTGGCTCTTCAATAGAGATCTCAGGTTCAACTTCGTCTGATGCTACTAACTCTTCTAAACTAAGCTCACTTGTGTCTTCTTCTACTGCAGTTTTTTCTTCTTCTGTGTCTGTTGTAACAGGCTCTTCAGCTGAAACTTCAACTTCATCCGATGCCACTACCTCTTCTAAACTAAGATCACTTTCCGACTCGACATCAACTTCGTCTGATACAACCAACTCTTCTAAACTGAGCTCACTTGTGTCTTTTTCTATTTCAGGTGCCTGTTCTTCTGTATCTGTTGTAACTGGCTCTTCAGCCGAAACTTCAACTTCGTCTGTTGCTACTAACTCTTCTAAACTAAGCTCACCTGTTTCATCTTCTGTTGCAGTTGCCTGTTCTTCTGTTTCAGTTATAACTGGCTCTTCAATAGAGATCTCAGGTTCAACTTCGTCGGTTGCAACTAGCTCTTCTAAACTAAGTTCACTTGTTTCATCTTCTGTATCTGTTGTAACTGGCTCTTCAGCCGAAACTTCAACTTCGTCTGTTGCTACTAACTCTTCTAAACTAAGCTCACCTGTTTCATCTTCTGTTGCAGTTGCCTGTTCTTCTGTTTCAGTTATAACTGGCTCTTCAATAGAGATCTCAGGTTCAACTTCTTCGGATGCAACTAACTCTTCTAAACTAAGTTCACTTGTTTCTTCTTCTGTTGCAGTTGTAACTGGCTCTTCAGCAGAAACCTCAGCTTCAACTTCTTCTGATGTAACTAACTCTTCTAAACTAAGATCACCTGTTTCATCTTCTGTTGCAGTTGACTGTTCTTCTGTGTCCGTTGTAACTGGCTCTTCAGCCGAAACTTCAACTTCGTCTGTTGCAACTAACTCTTCTAAACTGAGTTCTCTTGTTTCTTCTTCTGTTGCAGTTGTAACTGGCTCTTCAATAGAGATCTCAGGTTCAACTTCATCCGATGCTACTAACTCTTCTAAACTGAGCTCACTTGTGTCTTCTTCTACTTCAGTTGCCTGTTCTTCTGTTGAAGTTGTAACTGGCTCTTCAATAGAGATCTCAGGTTCAACTTCTTCTGATGCAACTAACTCTTCTAAACTGAGATCACTTTCCGACTCAATATCATCACTGCTTAATGCATTGGTTAAGGCTTCAAGTTCTGCCATATCTTGCGCGTCATTAGAAGCAGGCATGTCGACATCAACTTCTTCTGATGAAACTAACTCATCTAAACTGAGCTCACTTGTGTCTTCTTCTGTTTCAGTTGTAACGGGCTCTTCAGCAGAAACCTCAGGTTCAACTTCTTCTGATGCAACTAACTCTTCTAAACTGAGATCACTTTCCGACTCAACATCATCACTGCTTAATGCATTGGTTAAGGCTTCAAGTTCTGCCATATCTTGCGCTTCATTAGAAGCAGGCATGTCGACATCAACTTCTTCTGATGAAACTAACTCATCTAAACTGAGCTCACTTGTGTCTTCTTCTGTTTCAGTTGTAACGGGCTCTTCCGCAGAAACCTCAGATTCAACTTCTTCTGATGAAACTAACTCTTCTAAACTCAGCTCATTTGTTTCTTCTTCTGTTGAAGTTGTAACTGGCTCTTCAGCCGAAACTTCGTCTGATGCTGCTAACGCTTCTAAACTGAGATCCTTTGTTTTGTCTTTCCCAGCAAGGGCTTCAATATCAAGGGGATCAGCTAGCACAGACTCTGTGACAATATCTTCAGATTCAAGTGTTTTTGAATCGACCGTTTCATCTGCACTTAATTGCTTCGGTTCTGCAAACTCTTCAAAACCTAAATCATTAGTCAGAGCCTCTAAAGTTGCCAAGTCTTGCGCTTCGGAGGATATTGCGTCTTGCTCGCTATCAGTAAGCCTTAATTCGCTTGCATCTTCAGATAAGATCAAATCGTCACTTGTATCAGCATCGACATCTTCATTCAGTTCAACAGGTTTTTCAGCATCTTTTTTAGTGGCGGCAGTTTGCTCAAGTGACTCATCAGCTTCCTTTAACGCTGAATTTCCAAGTTCACTACCTTCAGACTTTTTTACATCATCACCAAAGATGTCATCGATAAGTGAATCTGTTGGAGCCGGATCTTCTGATATTTGAGCTTCCCATTCAGCAGCCAGATCCAAGTTTGCTTGATCTGCAGCTGAAATGGGCTCTTCTTCTTCTAAATCGACCAGAGCTCCAATCCCAAACGGATCATCTTCTGAGGTTTCTACTTCACTTCCATCAAAATCAATTTCATCAATCAAATCTTCTTCGACTTTTACTTCACTCGTTTCTTGCTTCGGCTCTTCAACCTCATCATCAGCACTTAAATCTACGACATCAACGTCTGTTTCGCTACTATCCGACAATGCAACATCTTTGTTATTTTCTTCTGTGCTATTGTCCTCATTTATTTTTGCATCCTTTGTAAAATCAAGTTCAATATTGTCTTCGGCATCATCATCATCGTCGGTCAATAATTCATCAAATAATCCTTCAGATGTCTCCATTAATGTCGCAGTGGATTCTGCTAATTCTTGCTCTTCTTGGGCTAACTCTTTCTTATTACGCAAACGCATCATTAAAACGAGACCTGCGAGCAATAATAAAACGGGGGAGATGATCACCATGAGTAAGTGTGCTAATGATGATGTTATAAAACGTAATATCTCATTTAATATACCATCACCACTAAAAGCAGATTCAACTTTTGCGGCGAGTTGTTCTTCTAAATCATTAATTTTATCTTGTTTTTCTTGTACAAGTATTTTATCTGTTTCTATCTGCTCAATCAAAGTGTTCATTTGATCATACATCGGTTGCAATTTTAACTTAAGTCTTTGATTTGCTTCTTCACTTAACAAAAATTCTTCATTAATTATTTCTAATTCTGTCTGTAAACTTTCAATAAGAGCTAATGCTTCAGCTGATTTAGCAGTATTTTGTACGAGTGGTTTTACGATTTCTTTTTTAATAGGTAACGGCTGAATTTGAGGCTTTATGGGTGCTTGAATTGGTAATGTATTTTTTACTATTTTTATTTTTTCTTCTTTGATAACAACAATTGGAGCAATACTTTTTTTGATCACGGTAGGTGACGATCTTTTTACACTGTATTTATTAAGTAGGCGAGACGCTTCACGATTTGTTTGTGCTGATATCATCTCCAAACTTGGGATCATAATAATTGACTGTGGCAGAATTTGATTAATATTGCCGTCAGCAAATGCATTCGGATTTAGCTTATAAATTGCAGCTAAAGTTTGCAATACACTCACACTTTTATTGGGGCGCAATTTAGATGCTACCGCCCAAAGTGTTTCTACATTACTGATAGGCCCATATTGCTCTGTAGAAAGAGGTCGTTCTCCATTTGGGCCAATTAAAGTAATCGAGAAACTGGAAGGCGCCGATAATAATAAAGGAGAGCAAAAAATAATCGAAAGAAGAAAGCGCTTCATGATTGTTCCTTATGGAAGCTGTGAGATAATTCTCAATAATAAACTAGCTAAATTGATATCCAAAAAAAGTAAGGCTAGAATTGAGATCTAGCCCACTATAATTAAGCAGTTAATTTTATAAAGTATTCTAAATATGACTTCCAATCAATTTTTCTGCTACTTTGATTGCATTAGACGCGACACCAAAGTAAACATTATCTGCACAGATCCAAAGGTTTAAGCCACTTGCATCGCATAGATCTTGACGTAATCGCCCTATTTGAACACTATCATTACCCACTACATCTGTAATAATACTTGGGTAATCACACACTGATTTAACTAATGTTATCCCTTCACTATGATGCAAAGATTGTGCCACCTCTTCTAGATCAACCGGATAGTGTGTTTGTACATGCACTGATTGTGCACACCCATAAAACATCGGTACAACAACTTGCGTACTGGCAATCAAAATACTCGGATCGTTTAATAAGCGACGTACTTCATTAACTAAGCGTACTTCACTTAAACTGTGCCCATCATCATTAAACTCACCCACTTGAGGGAAAACATTAAAAGCAGTTTGTTGTGGAAATAATTTTGTTTCAATACTTTTGGCATTTAATAAACGCGCTGTTTCACCTGCAAGCGTCGTAACGCCGGCTTTACCCGCAACAGACACCGATTGATAACTTGAAACACTAATTCGCACTAAACCAATTTCTTGGTGTAATTGTTTCAGAGCTAAACATAATTGTGCAGATTCACTGCTCGGAATACTGATTTTATTACTGGCACTGAAACTTGAAAACCCAGTTTCATTAACGTCTACTTGTATCAAGGGCACATTTTCATCACTTAAAAACGCACCACTATTATCGATAACAACACAATGTTCGCTCGCTAATGGCGCCCATTTATTAGTCGTTTCAATATCCGTAAAAAAGAAGGCGATATCTATTTTTTGCCAATCAAAACCATCAATCTCTAATACGTCTACGGGTTTCCCAGAAAACATAACGGACGCATTGTCACTCTCACCTTCTGATAAAGGGAATATTTTTGCCACTGGAAAGTCACGTTGTGTTAATAAATCTAACGTTGCTTCAATTGCACCGTTTAAATCGCCAATAAGCGCGATATTGTATTCTGATTTCATTTTATTCCTTTATCTACTATACATTAGCTTTGTAAGCCAAGTGATTGTAATAATTGTGTTTGTTCAAACTCTGAATCTATTTTTAACGTCGATAATTCGCGACGTTCATTATAATTTTTGCGCATAGTATCAAAACCATCCGTTTGATCAATCATTTGTCGAAATAACGCATCATCTCGACGCACATCATAAACAAGATGCATTAATGTTTTACATAAAGATAAATCGAGTTTCCGAGTTAAAGCCACTTTTGTTATCTGTGCGGGTACTAAAAAATGCGAGGCACAATGTTGAACTATTAACGAAAAATGCTGACAAAAAGCCTGATATAACATTTCGGTTCCACGCGCTTTACCATCTAAACTATAACCTGCTATGTGTGGTGTGGCAATTTGTACATAATTTAATAATGCTTTATTAATTTTTGGCTCATTTTCCCAGACATCTAACACCAATGTTGGCATCAGTCCTTTTTTAGCTAAAGTAAGTAACGCATCATTGTCGATAATTTCACCGCGGGATGCATTTAACAATATTTGTTTTGTATTTAGTTTTTGCAACACGCGGCGATCAAACATATGCAAGGTAGGGAACTTACCCTCTTTGATTTTAGGTACATGCAAGCTGATGATATCCGCCTTTAATACCTCATCAAAACCACAAAATTTGCGAGTGTCTCCCGCCACTTCTAAAGGAGGATCATATAATTTACAGCGAAGCCCTAAAGCATTAAGCCGCTGATAAACAGCGCTACCGGTATTACCCGCCCCAACAATCGCCACACTTTTATCGGCAAGTTCAAATTGTTGTTGCTCTGCTAATACAAATAAACTGCTCAATATATATTCAGCCACAGATACTTTGTTGCAACCTGGCGCACTACTAAACCTTATTTTTCTTGATTGTAAATAACTTAAATCAATATGGTCGGTGCCAATAGTTGCTGTACCCACAAATTGTAAACACGTATTGAGATGTAATAATGCTTCATTAACTTGCGTAATAGAGCGCACTAATAAAATATCAGCATTCTTTAATTGCTCTGCACACACATCTCTTCCTGAGAAAAAATGTAAATTACCATGATCTGAAAAAAAATCACGCGCATAAGGAATATTTTCATCAATATAAATATTCACCGAGACATCTCCAATACGATTAAAACCTAAAAAGGAGCCTTAAGCTCCTTATTTTTCCAACTCTAACAAACACTTTATTTAGTAAAGCGTTTAAACACTAAAGTTGCGTTTGTTCCACCGAAACCAAAACTATTCGACATCACTATATTGAGTTTTGCTTCAATCGATTTATTTTTCACAATGGGTAAATTAACCGCTAATTCATCCAATACATCAATGTTAATTGATGGGGATATAAAGTTATGCTCCATCATGATCATTGAGAAAATGGCTTCATGTACACCCGCAGCACCTAAAGAATGGCCAGTTTGTGATTTTGTTGCACTGATTTTAGGTGCATCTAAACCAAACACTTCATTAATAGCGCCGAGCTCTTTAGTATCACCAACGGGTGTTGATGTACCATGCGTATTTAAGTAATCAACTTTACCATCGACTGTCGCTAATGCCTGACGCATACAGCGAACAGCACCTTCACCAGAGGGTGCAACCATGTCATAACCATCAGAGGTTGCGCCATAGCCAACGATTTCAGCATAGATTTTTGCACCACGTGCAAGTGCATGCTCTAATTCTTCAACAACAACCATACCGCCACCACCAGCGATAACAAAACCATCGCGTGCAGCATCATAAGTACGTGATGCTTTTTCTGGTGTGTCGTTGTATTTACTTGATAATGCACCCATTGCATCAAACTCACAGGCCATTGTCCAATCTAGTTCTTCACCGCCACCGGCAAAAACAATATCTTGTTTTCCAAGTTGGATTTGTTCCCATGCGTGACCAATACAATGCGCACTGGTTGCACATGCACTGCTCATTGAATAGTTGATGCCTTTAATTTTAAAAGGTGTCGCTAAACAAGCAGAGGTTGTGCTCGCCATCGTGCGAGGCACCATATAAGGGCCCACTCGGCGTACGCCTTTTGTTTTCATGATTTCAGCAGCTGCAACTTGGTTAAGCGAAGATGCCCCACCTGATCCTGCCACGATACCCGTTCGCTCATTAGATACTTGATCGTCAGTCAAACCCGCATCATCAATCGCTTGTTGCATTGCAATATAAGTATATGCAGCAGCATCGCCCATAAAACGCAACGCTTTACGATCGATATGATCTTTAGGCACAATATCAACCGCGCCCCAAACTTGGCTACGCATTTTCATCTCAGCAAATTGCTCAGAAAATGTAATGCCAGATTGACCACTTTTAAGGGAAGCTAAAACTTCTTCTTTATTGTTACCAATACTAGAAACAATACCCATACCTGTTATTACTGCTCTTTTCATCATTAAACCTTTATTGCTTGGGGAACTAGTCATACAATGGCTAAAATAATTACATTCAAGCTCATTGATTTCAAATATAAAAATATCATCGCATAGAATAGGAAATATATCTTGTCTGAAGGCAAAAACACACTAATTAAGCATGCTCAAATCCACTGGTCTGATCAGCAAGAGCCCTTTTCACCTCACTTTGATGACGTATATTTTAACACTGATCAAGGAATTGACGAGTCTACTTACGTTTTTTTACAGGGTAATGATTTAATATCGCGCTGGGAAATATCCACGCAAAGCCACTTTTGTATTGCAGAAACCGGCTTTGGTAGTGGTTTAAACTTCCTTATCAGTTGTCTTTATTTTCAAACATTTTTAGACAAAAATCCAAAATCGCCTTTAAAACACCTCTTTTTTAGTAGCTTTGAAAAGTATCCACTAAGCAAATCCGATCTCACTAAAGCACTACAACGCTGGCCAACCTTATCTGACTTTATTCAACCTTTAATAAAACAATATCCACTCGCTTTATCCGGTTGCCATCGTATTCATTTTAAAAATATTACCTTAGATCTTTGGCTCGGCGATGTTAAATCTCAATTGCCAACGCTTTGCATTGCACCTTCGGGACTCTTTGATTGCTGGTATCTAGATGGGTTTTCGCCTCTTAAAAATCCAGATATGTGGGACAGTGAACTGTTTCATCTTATTGCCAATAGTTGTAAAGATAAAGCGACATTAGCAACATTTACCGCTGCAGGTTTTGTACGTAGATCCTTACAAGATGCGGGCTTTATAATGCGTAAACGCAAAGGTTATGGAAAAAAGAGAGAGATGCTCATTGGTGAATATCAACGTCCCTCTTTAACATCGAACCAACACCCCGCTTGGCACGTAAATGCACAAATAGATAAAAAAGAGGTCGCTATTGTTGGAGGGGGAATTAGTAGTGCATGTTTAACGCTAGCTCTCGTTCGTCGAGGCTATCATGTCACCTTATATTGCCAAGATGAAACGTTAGGGTGTGGCGCATCAGGTAATGCTCAAGGGGCACTTTATCCTTTATTAAATCACAGCCACAACTCTTTGAGTCAGTTATTTTCTAATGCCTTTTTATATGCGCGTAATTACGTTGAGAATATTCATAAAAACAACCCAATAGATCATGATTTTAACGGATTGTTACAACTCTATTATGATAAGCAAGCAAGCACCAAGTTAGAAAAAATACGTAATGCCAACTTACCAGAAGAATTAGTACACTACGTAGATGCAAAAAAAACCAATAACATTGCAGCATTAAAGATTGATCAAGACGCCCTTTTCTACCCGTTAGGGGGCTGGCTTAGCCCCAAGCAATTGGTAAATGCTATTTTTAAACAAGCATGCTCGCAGGGTAATGTGACCATCAAGCTACAACATAAATTACAATCCTTCACAAAAAAAGATAATAGTTGGCAATTACACTTTACTCATAAAACAACGAGCCATCCTTTGCTTATTTTAGCTTGCGCCATGCAAACTCTCGATTTTAAACAATGCTTTGCTTTACCCTTTTCAGCAGCTCGAGGCCAAGTCACCCATATTGACCCAACAGAAAAATTAAAAAACCTACGCGTAACACTCTGCCATGCGGGCTACCTAACCCCTGCTAATGGGCAAAAACATTGCATGGGAGCCACCTTTAAACGCCATCAAAACAATGTAAATTTTATGGCTTCAGAGCAACAAGAAAACAAGAAAAAATTGGAAAAATCACTGCGTCAAAAATCCTGGATAAAAGCGATTAATATTGATCATAAAGAGGCACATGTGGGAATACGTTGCACAACTCGCGATCATTTCCCTTATGTTGGTAGTATTGCAAATTATTCATTAACACGTGAACTAAATGAAAACAAAGCACAAGATCATAAAATAAAAAGTGCCAAACCACATGAAAATTTGTTTATTTTAAGTGGGTTAGGATCAAGAGGCCTAGTCAGTGCGCCAATATTAAGTGAACTACTAGCAAGCCAAATTAATGCAGAGCCTTTGCCTTTAAGCCTAAAAATACTAGAATCAATGCAAATTGATCGACAATGGCTAAGCTATTTACGAAAAGGTAAGAAACTAAAAAATGAACAAAAAACAAACAATTGATGTGGTTTCACGGTAATGGCCCGGCAAAAAAGAGTATTCTTTTCGCTTAACTCTTTTTTAAAACAGATAATTGCGTTAGTCTACGCACTCGATTTAGAGCAAACGCATAATGTTTACTCTTTTTATGTGTTACAGATGAGAAACAGAATTGCTTAATGAAATATTCCCGCGTTTTTATCAATAGCCTAGCTTATGAGTTAGCACCTACCGTTATTAAAAGTAGTGAATTAGAATCACGCCTTGCCCCCCTGTATAAAAAATTACATATTCCAATGGGACAATTAGCGGCATTAACTGGCATTATCGAGCGTCGTTGGTGGCCTGAAGATCATCGTTTATCTGATGGCGCCATTATGGCGGCGAAAAAAAGCATGGTCGAAACAGGCATTGATATTAATGACATCGGCGCAGTTGTCTATACCGGCGTATGTCGGGACCAACACGAACCCGCGACCGCTTGCCGCATCGCATCTGCATTAGGCGTTAATCGTAGTACCGCTATTTACGATATTAGCAATGCATGTTTAGGTGTTTTATCAGGTATTTTAGATATTGCCAATCGCATAGAATTAGGCCAAATAAAAGCAGGCTTAGTTGTCTCATGCGAATCAGCTCGACACATCGTAGATATCACTATCGATAGCATGCTTAAAAATCCAAGTATTCAAAACTTTGCACAATCTTTGGCAACGTTAACCGGAGGCTCCGGTGCAACAGCCGTTCTGTTAACCGATGGCAGTTTCCAATTAAAAAATCAATGCCAACACCAACTATTAGGTGCAAGTCATTTAAGTGCTCCTGAGCATCATGATCTTTGTCAGTGGGGAGTCCAAAAAATAGGGCTTAAATTACAGCAAGAGTTTATGCGCACCAACGCAGTACCTTTACTTAAAGAAGGCGTTAAACTTGCCAATGAAACATGGCAACATTTTTTACAACAACGCGATTGGACAATAGACGATGTCGATAAGGTAATTTGTCATCAAGTTGGCTCATCTAATCAAAAACAAGTGTTAAGCACCTTACAAATACCTGAAAGTAAAGAGTTCCCTACATTTCCTTATCTCGGCAATATGGGTACGGTTTCTTTACCTATTACGGCAGCTATTGCGAATGAGCAAGGTTTTTTGAAAAAAGGTGACAACGTCAGTTTCTTAGGAATAGGCAGTGGTCTTAACTGCATGATGTTAGGATTAAAATGGTAATGAATATGCATAACAATATAGATAGTTTATTTCCCTTTCAGCGTAATTATTTAGAGCGCAACGGACAAAAGTATCATTATGTGAATGAAGGACAGGGAGAGCCTGTCGTCATGATCCATGGCAATCCTAGTTGGTCTTTTTATTATCGTAACTTAGTACAAGCATTACGCCATGAAAATCAATGTATTGTTCCCGATCATATCGGTTGTGGTTTCTCATCGAAACCCGGTGATGATGATTATGATTACTGCTTAAAGAGCCGCATTGATGATTTAGAGGCGTTACTTGACTCACTTAATATTAATGAAAATATTACCCTGGTTGTACATGATTGGGGCGGAATGATTGGAATGGGTTATGCGGAGCGTCATCCAGATCGCATTAAACGTTTAGTGATTTTAAATACCAGTGCCTTCCATCTTCCAAGCACTAAAAAACTACCTCTCGCACTGTATATTTGCCGAAATACATGTTTAGGTACATTATTAGTCCGTGGTTTAAATGCTTTTTCTGCCGTTGCTTCATACATTGGCGTTAAACGTAAACCCATGACGAAAGACGTCAGAGAAGCCTATGTGATGCCTTTTAATTCTTGGAAAAACCGCATTTCTACCTTGCGTTTTATTCAAGACATTCCCTTGAGCGAAAGTGATAAAAGTTATGCTTTAGTATCAAGAATCAGCGCCAGTGTAAGCCAGTTTAAAGACACACCTACGCTTATTTGCTGGGGTAGCCAAGATTTTGTCTTTGATGCACACTTTTTAGCACTGTGGAAAGAAAAAATGCCACACGCACAAGTTAATGAATTTACGGACTGTGGGCATTATATTTTAGAGGATGCAAGCGCTGAAGTTATTCCATTAATAACAGAGTTTATTAAACAAAATAAATAATTTATGAACAAAATTAGAGAAGCAAACCTTTGCCGTCACCTCACCTTGGCGGCCAAAAAATTTCCCAATGATCTTGCGGTTGCCGTACAAAAAAAAAGCGTTAAAGGCCTCACTTATCAAGAACTAACTTTTGCAACTTTACATAAAAAAAGCGACCAAATAGCCTATGCATTAACACAGCAAGGTTTAAAACCCGGTGATAAAGTTGTTTTAATGGTCACCCCAAGTTTAGACTTTTTTAGTATTACTTTTGCTTTGTTTAAAGCCGGAATGATCCCCATTTTAGTCGATCCTGGTATGGGCATAAAAAATCTAAAACAATGCTTTATCGAAGCTTGCCCAAGCGCTTTTATTGGCATCAGCAAAGCACATATTGCGCGGATGTTATTTGGTTGGGGAAAAAACACTCTCCAACATTATTTTAGTGTGTCTCCTTTTTCCTGTTTTGGCATACAAAGCATTACGGCGTTATTAAAAAAATACCCGATGCCAGCGCCTTTTAAAATGCAAACATTAGATGAGCATGCGATGGCAGCGATCCTTTTTACAAGTGGTAGCACGGGTAGCCCTAAAGGGGTTGTTTATAGCCATAGCATGTTTGAAACGCAGATAGATATTCTACGTCATGATTACCACATTGAACATGGTGAACGCGACCTTGCGACCTTCCCGCTATTTTCTTTATTTGGCCCCGCATTAGGCATGGCATCTATTATTCCCGCAATGGATGCGAGTAAACCGATTAAAGCCAATCCCGATTATTTGTTTGCTGCCATTAACAAATATAAATGTACCAATTTATTTGCAAATCCCGCATTAATTGAACGTTTAGGCAAAGCTGGCTGCAAACAAAATATTGTATTAACGAGCCTTAAACGCGTTATATCTGCGGGCGCGCCCGCAACAATTTCCTCAATACAACAATTTTCTCGTATTCTAAATAAAGAAACGCAAATTATTAGCTCTTATGGCGCGACAGAATCTTTACCGATCACAAAAATAAATAGCAATAAATTAGTAACCACAGAAAAGAGCACCGAAAATGGTAAAGGTATCTGTGTAGGCTCACCGATAAAAAATACAACGCTTGCCATCATTAAAATCAGTGAAGATCCAATAGATCATTGGCATGATAATTTATGTTTAGCACCCTATGAAATTGGCGAAATTGTTGTACAAGGCAAACAAGTTAGCCGAGCTTATTATCAGCGCCAAAATGCAACTTTACTTGCAAAAATCCCAGATAAAAATGATATTCGTCACCGTATGGGCGATTTAGGTTATCTTGATGATGAAGGCATGCTGTGGATGTGTGGACGTAAAGCACACCGTGTAGAAAGTCATTACCAAGGCCAATCTAAATGTTATTTTTCTATCCCTTGTGAGCGCATTTTTAATACACACATAACGATCAAGCGCAGTGCGTTAGTGTCTATCCGTGTGGGTGATAGTAATGAAGCGTTGCTCTGCGTTGAACTTCAAAATCCCTCTTTAAAAAACACCCAGAGTCTATTCAATGACTTGCAGGCTCTAGCGCAGCAACATCAAATCACACAAGGTATTACACGATTTTTGATCCATAAATCTTTTCCCATGGATATTCGCCATAATGCTAAAATCTACCGTGAAAAACTAGCACTATGGGCGCAGCTTAAATATCCTTTGCAAAATAACAAAGAGCATTAAGATGACCGAGCATAATAATGTGTTTTTTACAAAATTACCTCTTACGCAACAAGCCGTTCTGAGTTCATTAAAGGCGCATGTTAAATGTGTATTTGTCACCGGTGCTGGCGGTTTTTTAGGCAAAGCCTTATGTACGCATTTACGCTTACACAACATACCAGTGGTAGGCTTTGCTCGCGCTTATTATCCCGATTTAGAAGCGCTTGGTGTGACAATGTATCAAGGTGATTTAAATGATGAGCAGGCTTTATTAAAGGCGATGTCAGGATGCGACATTGTCTTTCATGTGGCCTCAAAGGCAGGTGTTTGGGGTAGCAAAAAAAGTTATTTTCAAAGTAACGTAACAGGAACTGAAAATATTATTAATGCCTGTAAAGTTCATGGCATTAATAAACTGATTTATACCAGCACCCCGAGTGTGACTTTTTCGGGAGTTGACGAAGAAGGCATTGATGAATCGGCGCCTTACGCTAAAACATTTTTAAATTATTACGCCTTATCAAAATCAATTGCAGAAAAACAGATCTTAGATTGCGATCAAACACAATTAAAAACGGTAGCGTTGCGTCCGCATTTGATTTGGGGCCCAGGCGATAGACATTTAGTCCCGCGCGTCCTTGCACGCGCTAAAGCTGGACGTTTAAAGTTACTGGGAAAAACAGATAAGTTAGTCGACACCACTTATATTGACAATGCTGTTTATGCACATCTTTTAAGTGCACTTGAGCTCCATAAACCCCAGCCTAAATGCGCCGGGAAAGTATATTTTATCAGCGATGATGAGCCCATTTTTATGGCGGATATGCTTAACAAAATACTTGCCTGCCAGCATTTACCTAAAGTGACAGAGCGCGTGCCCGCATCACTTGCTTACGTCTTTGGGGCAATACTAGAATGCGTCTACTTTTGTTTAAACAAGCAACAAGAGCCCATGCTCACTCGTTTTGTGGCGAAGCAACTTTCTACTAGCCATTATTTTAATATTAGCAACGCCAAAAAAGACCTAGGTTATCATCCTCTCATTAACATTTCTGAAGGCATGCAACACTTAAA
This sequence comes from Psychromonas sp. CNPT3, assembly GCF_000153405.2. Taxonomy (NCBI): domain Bacteria; kingdom Pseudomonadati; phylum Pseudomonadota; class Gammaproteobacteria; order Alteromonadales; family Psychromonadaceae; genus Psychromonas; species Psychromonas sp. CNPT3. The sequence continues at coordinate 1,376,756 of NC_020802.1, read as the reverse complement.
AAAATCTCTGAATAAAAATCCAAGTAAGTAACGTGCTTTTTACCTGCATGGGTTTAATAAATCTTACCGACTAATTCAAGCTGCGTTAAATACAGGCGCATTTCAAACTCTCGTTGATGATAATCCGCTAACATATGTTCACAAAGATGATAAAAGGCCTTATCGTGGGCCTTAAATCGGAGATGACTTAATTCGTGTACTACTATCATTTGCAAAAAGGCTTCTGGTCCCTCTTTAAAAACTTCACTAATTCGGATCTCGTTTTTGCGTTTGAGTTTACTTCCTTGCACCCGTGACACAAACGTATGTAAGCCCAACGCATTATTTAACACATGTATTTTAGGATCATAAATAATTTTACTCAGCGGATCTGATTTTTTTAAATACTTATTTTTTAATGCCATCACATATTCACGTAATTGCCGATCATTATTAATGGTGTGGATCTGTGGATACTTTTTAAGGAGAAAAGACCCTAAAGTGTTTTTGTCTAACATCTCTCGGATTTTAGCCTGTACTGAAGGTGAATAAGCACACAGGTATTTAAGCTCTACATTTTGACAATCGGACATCACTTTAGGGACTTCTTTTAAAATTAACAGGTATTAATTTTACCTTATTATATGCGATTCGCATAGGCACCCCACCCGTTGTAATTTATAACCAAGCCCATACTTGTTTCCTTAAAAAAATATAAACAAAATAATAATTTTTTAATAAATTTTTTTGTTTTGTTAAGAAGAGAACATTTCCATCTAAAATCAATGCATTCTATCTTCAATTATACTATTCTTAAGTCTTATACTTACGTTGAGAGTGATTACATGGATAGTAAAAACCCCCTACATATTGAACTTTTACATTTTTCAACAGAGAAAAAATCACTGTTTATCAAAGTGCAAACATTGCCTGAAGATATTAGTGCTGCCATGATCCATACTCTTTTTTTAACCTCGCAATTTTCCCATTTGAAAGTAGATGCTGATGGTATCAAAAAAGCCGCCAAAGCTTTTAACCAGCGTAAGCAGGATATATCAACAAACAATGCGAACCAACGTATTATCATCGCAGAGCAATTAGATGCAAAATTAATCCTTAGTATTGATCCTTTAAAAATGTTTGTCGAAGCCCAAATCACCTCCGCGTTTGGTGGAAAAGCCGCGACCTTAGAGCAATTACAAGAATGCATCACAAAAGCAGATATTAGCTATGGACTGCAACCATTAGCCTTAGAACAAATAATTACACTGTCTGCATCGCGCAAACCGGGCCACTGTACTAAAAGGATCGTTGCCAAAGGAAAACCGCCGATACAAGGCACAAACACGCACTTTAAAGCCTTAGTTGAAACACCTAAAGAACGCTTGTTTAAGCCTAAGAAATTAGAAAATGGTAACGTAGATATGCGCGATCTTGGCCAATTGCTTACCGTTATCCCAGGCGATACTCTTATGCAAAAAATTCCTCATCAAGAGGGGGAAGACGGTTGTAATGTGAATGGTAGTAATATTGCTCATGTCGCAGGTAAAGAGCTTAATTTTGAAATAGGTAAGAATACAGCCCTTAGTGATAGCGATGAAAATTTACTGGTCGCCACCCTTGCAGGCATTCCCAAATCATTAAACAACGGCATGGAAGTAGATGATGTACTCATCATTAAACGCGTTGATGTGAATTATGGGCACGTTAAATACAAAGGTAATGTGATCATTGAAGGTGATATTTGTGAAGGCATGCAAGTCACCTCCACGGGAGATATCACGGTTGCAGGTTTTGTCGATTCAGCCACCATAAAATGTGGCGGTGACTTAACCGTTGCTAACGGTATCGTAGGCCGACAAATTAACAGTGATAGCCATGAATTCTCTTGCTCTGTACAATGCGATGGCACACTGACCGCTACTTTCAGTCAATATAGCAAAATAGTCACCGGCCAAGATCTTAATATAAAAAAACAATTATTACATTGCCATGTTCTGTGTGGTGCGCATATTAAAGTTCACAATGAAAGTGCCACAAAAGGCAGAATTATTGGCGGTTACCTGGCAGCCCAAAAAAGTCTTTGCACTACCGAATTAGGCGCGCTAGCCGGATCTAAAACCGTCATTGACTTAACTGGCCCCTATCCTCAATTAATCGACTTACAACATAAAATAAAAGAAACACAGCAACAACTGCAAACGAAATTACAAGACATTCGTCTCTTACAAACAAAAGTGAAATCAGCAGCGCCGTCTGATAAACAAAAAACAATGTTAAAACGTATCGCATTAACCATGCTCGAATTAAATAATGAGTTGCATGAACTACAACAAAAAGGACTCAAAACGGTAGAAGATGTCACACTTTACTTTGCACAAACACATGTTGTTATCACTAAAAAAATGTTTGATGACGTTATTATTTGTATTGGTGATAAAAAATTTCGCTCTATTCGAAATTATGGACCCACTAAAGTGGGTGTGGAAAATAAAATGATCACAGCTGAGCCATATTTAAAGCCATAAAATCATAATAATGAGCATTCTCTTGTAGTTAAGAGACTGCTTAAGCCTTAAAACAATCGCTAAGCCGACTTTTTCCCCTCCTTGACTAGCCTATTCACTGACATAAGAGTAATATTCTTGCCATTATTTTTAAATCACTAACCATAAAGAGTCCACCCCATGGGAAGAGCATATCAAAACCGTAAAGAGTCAATGGCAAAAACGGCTGGCGCAAAAACAAAAGTTTATTCTAAATATTCAAAAGAACTTTATGTCTGTGCTAAAAACGGAGGGTTTGATCCTGAAGGTAATTTGAGCTTACGTCGTTTAATTGACAGTGCAAAAAAAGATCAAGTGCCGAGTCATGTTATCGATCGTGCACTTGAAAAAGCACAAAGTGGTGCTGGTGAAGATTATGAGCGTGCAACTTATGAAGGCTTTGGTCCCGGTGGATGTTCGGTTATCGTCGATTGCTTAACCGATAACAACAAACGTACATGGACAGATGTACGTAACTGTTTCGTTAAAACTGGCGCTAAAATTGGATCGCCTGGCAGTGCGGCTCACTTATTTGAACATCAAGCTGTTTTTGTTTTCAAAGGAAGCAACGATGAAGCCGTATTAGAAGACTTAATGATGGCTGATGTGGATGTTACCGATGTAGAATTGGACAATGGGATCATCAGCGTATTTTGTCCACATACCGAATTTTTCAAAGCAAAAAGTGCTCTGCATGAAAGCTACCCTGATCTTGAATTAGATATTGAAGAAGTCACTTTTGTGCCACAAACAGATGCTGACATTGATGCGGAACATGTAGAAAAGTTTGAAAAATTTATGGCTATGCTCGATGATTGTGATGATGTGCAAAATGTTTATCATAATGCGGTCTTACCCGAGTAAAAACTAAAAATAAACGTTAAGAAACAGTTTTTCTGTAAGTTTCTTAACGTTGTATTCACAACAACATATTTTCCATCACATCTGTTTAAATGATTTATCTTCCGTTATACTCTCGCCTATATTATTAAGGTAAATAACCGCATTCGTGCGCTTTATGCACCATGCCTCTTATTTTCCTTCACCTTATTGCTCCCCTTAAAATTAAAGGCACACACGTGAATAAGACTGCGAAGCTATTTACTCACCACTATTACCGCTCCGTCTATTTTTGGCTTTTTTTATTGTTAATGGGTTATAGCCTCAGTGGTTTTTTTATCCTGCCACGCATCCTTAAAAATACATTGATCGAGCAAGTACAGCTGAATTTAGGCTGGAACACAACGATTAAAAACATTGCTTTTAATCCCTTTCTTTTACGTCTAGATATCGAAGAATTATCGATTGAAAATAAACTCAAAAGACCTCAACTTTCCTTTACTAAATTAAGCATCGATTTTGAACTGCGATCTTTATTTGAAGGCGCTTTTAGTTTTGCAGATGTACGCCTGATTGATCCCGCCATTCATCTCATTATTGATAAAAAGGGTAATAATAACTTTCAGCAAGCCTTAATAAATAATGAAAAAAGTCAGAAATCAGAAGACGAAAATAACAAAAAACAAATTATACCTCCTTTATTATTTGATTTAATTCAACTTAAAAATGGGCAATTGTCTATCGATGATCACCGTGTTAATAAACGTCTTTCTTTTAAAATATTGCCCATTAATTTTACATTACATGATTTCTCTACCCGTAAAGACACTAAAGGAAATTATAAATTAGCACTCTCCATCGCGCCAGGTGAAAGCATTGATTGGCAAGGAGATATCAGTCTTCAACCTTTTTCTTCACAGGGATTTTTGACCTTAAAAGGCATACAAGCAGCTAAATTTTGGCCTTATATTCAAGAGTTTATGCCGTATAAACTACAACACAGCGAAATAGATTTGAAGACCCTATATAAAGTAAAATCGCAAGATGATCGCTTGCAATTACAACTTAAAAATAGTTTTATTACCCTAAAAAATATCGAACTCGCTGATAAAAAACAACAAAAAACATTTACAAAAATTAAGCAGATATTGATTGGCCCTTTTCGTTACGATTTAGAAAAACAAATATTAGATATCAAAAAAATAAAGATAGATGCACTTGATCTACAATTAACCCGCAATAAAAAAGGCCAACTGACATTACTTGATGCTTTTAAGCAAAAAACCAAAACAGATAAATCCAAAATACAAACCACAAAAAGCAATTTCCAATGGAACATTGATGAGATCGTTCTACAAAATTCACACTTAAAATTTAATGATGAAAAACCGAAAAACAAGATAAATATTCGAGATATCACCCTAAATATGTCAGATCTCAGTCAAGACTTAAGTCAGAAAAGTACATTTCATCTTTCTTATCTTATTGAAAAATCGAAGAAAAGCTATATTACAGGGCAATTAAATTTAGCACCTTTTAAATTAAAAGCCGATCTTAGCTTTAATGCGTTGCATTTACCTTTGATACAGCCTTATTTAGCCTCGATTGCCCATGTTAATTTAAAAAGTGGGAAATTATGGCTTTCTGGGGCATTAGCACTACAACAAGATAAAAACGCTAAAATCAGCGGTAAATTTAAAGGTAAAATCAAAATAAATGACTTTAATATGTCTGATAAAAAATACAATAAGCGCCTTATCGGCTGGCAGAGTATCAACGTTGAATCGATACAACTCGACTTTCAGCCCTTACGTATAAATATTGATACGATTGACATTCAGAGCCCTTATTTACGCCTCATTGTCGATGCCAAAAGGCACCTTAATATAAATGAATTACTGATTTCATCCTCACTTCCCAATAAAAAGACTAATCGAAGAAAATCCACGCCTCTTCCCCTTGCTATTAAAAAAATAATCATCAAAAATGGTAATGGTTATTTTGCGGATCTCTCCTTACTTCCCGCTTTTTCTACGCGCATAGAAAAAATAAATGGTGATATCCACGGCATGTCATCAGAGCATTTAAGCCGTGCAAATATTAATATTAAAGGGCGTATTGATGAATATGGGAAAATGCAGATACAAGGCGAAATGAATCCGTTAAGTAATGATTTATATACCAATATTAAACTCGATTTTAGCAATATTGAACTCACTACTTTCACGCCTTATTCTGGTCGTTATGCAGGTTATGTCATCGATAAAGGAAAACTTAATTTAAAGCTTAAGTATAAAATAGTTAAACGAAAATTAGATGCGAGTAATCGTTTGATTTTAGAGCAATTCGAGCTCGGAGATGCTGTAAATAGTGATGAGGCCGTCGATCTCCCTATAAAATTAGCCCTTGCTTTGTTTAAAGATAAAGATGGCATTATCGATATTAATTTACCCACAAAAGGCAATCTAGACTCCCCTGACTTTAAAATCAGTGGGTTGGTAATGAGCGCATTAAAAAATGTTTTTCTAAAAGCAGTAAGCTCTCCTTTTGCTCTTTTTTCTACGATCATCGGTGCGGATGCTGAGCAATTAAGTCATATTGATTTTAGGCTAGGAGAAAGTAAACTTAATGATCGGCAAAATGAAAATTTAAAGAATATTGCTGACATTTTAAAAAAACGCCCTCAATTAATATTAGAAGTACGTGTTAATATAGATGTAAAGAAAGAGACAAAAACACTAAAAATGCAGATCCTCAATAAAAAATTGCGCACAGAAAATTTTTACAATGAAGATATTGAGGATAAAATTGATATTTTAGAAGATCTACTCAGTGTGGCAGATGCCTCTGATAGTATCGATGAGATTGAAAGCCAACTTGAAAAAAATGACTTGGCTAAATCAACAAAACTAATACAACAACAAAAATATAAAGAAGCCTTATACGCCCATTTAGTGAATATACAAAAAGTAAATTCACTGGCACTAACAGAATTAGCACAGGCGCGGATCCGAATTTTAAAAGCACAACTTCTACAACATTATGCAGTGCAAAATAAACAGCTATTTATGCTCCACCCTTCTTTTAAGGGCGTGGCTAAAAATGGTAAAATTAGCACTCTGTTTAGCTTAACAGGGCAATAACTAAAAGCGGATGCTCCCAGATGCTTTCGTCTTACCCATTGTTAATCGCAAGGATAGAAATTCAAGGTGAAATCATTGTATACCCTTTTCATTGGTTGTAGCGCAGCCAAGCATCTGAGTATATAAAGACTACATAGCCTCTTTTGAAAATTGTAAATAATGATTAGCAACCTTAGAGCCACTTGGATTTAACGCTAATTGATCCGTCACTGATAAAATACTTTTGACATCCTGTAATGATTTTAATGAGGCGTCATCCCATGTTTTTGCTTGGTCACTGTTTAAATAAGACTGTAATTCAAACAACGTGCCCTTTACATTTTCAGCCGTTGTTTTTCCCTTCATCTCACTTAAGTTTTCAACCATACTTTGTGCTTTCGTCAGAATTTTAATTAAGGGATCTTGTTTATTTTTAGCTTCTACTTTTTCTTTAAAGTCACTTAAGAAATCAACAATTTTTGCTGTGCTATGACTCAGCTTTTCTTCTTTATCCTCATTTGCATCCATGAGTTTTTGCGCTTGAGAGGCACTTAAAAAACCATCATCTTCTAAACGTTGTATATATTTAGAAATATCACTTAATGCCAGCCCCCCTTTTGAGAAGAACTCTTTAGATATATTTTGAATTTTAACGGCGCGATCAGAAAAACTGACATTGGGATCGATGCTTGCGTCTTTGCCCTCTTTTGTCAGCAAGGTTGCGTCAGCACGACTGATACCGGCAATAATCGCCGGATCTTGAGATTTTATCTCATGACTATAAGAATTTTGTAAGGGAGAATGCAGAGTATTGGATATATTTGCAGTCATAAACTTGGCCTTTTAAATAATAAGCGTACACCGTTATTTAACAAGCAAGTTTTAGACCACTTTATCAGCAAAGTCACTACTCTCTAAAGTAATACCATTGCTGATAAAAAAGACGCGATAAAGAAATATTTACTTTATCTTTAGCAGGTACTCAAGTCCCGATTGAATGGCAACAACTTGTGCTTTAATACATGTTGCAGAGCAGATACGGTTACTGTCAGGGTAAACTTCTGTTGTGCTATTAAACGTCGCTTTTGTAAAACCCGTACATAGTGCTAATTTTTCACAGGCGTAGTTTATTACCCCCTTTTGAGTGATGGGCTCACCAATGATACGACCTTGTGCATCGGCAGGTGCAATATGCGTCACTTTTTGCACTGCATCTATCATCGCTTTTTGAAAATCAGGCTGAGGATTTTCAGTATCACCTACCAAATAAAAACCATCCGGTATATGACTTTCTATATAACTTAAACCATCACGCGCAGCCAGAGCGGGTCTAAACTCATGCTCATCACTGTTGGTTGTTTCATGTAAATCAAAATGTACCAACCATGTTGTTTGTAAATCGGCAATGGCCTGCATTAATGCGAGAGAGCCTTGTGATTTTCCGTTTTTTGAAAACGAACGATTAGGATCTATCGTTTCGGGATCCCAGCGATTAATCGTTTCATAACCCCAAGGACTAACACAAGGTACAACAACAATATTAAAGTTTTTATTGTAGCGTGACGCCTGCGTTTCTAAAAAATCTATCGCGCCTAATATGCCACTTGTTTCATAACCATGTACGCCTGCCGTAATTAAAACGGACGGCTTATGCGCTTGCCAATTTTTACTTTTTAATAAGTACAACGGATAATTTAATTGAGGCGCAAGCTCAGCATGATCAAGCTTCGCATACTCACAAAGCATAAAATCAGCATTATCAGCCGCAAATGTTTGTAGCCTATTTACAATATCAACTTGGTAGTTACGTTGAATTTTTTGTTTTAAAAACCAAGCTAATTTGTCTTTTTGATCCCACTTCAAAGCCATTATTTACTCTCTAACAAGGTTTCAATATACGTTATCATTGCATTTTCATCGTTTAAATAACGCGCATGATCAAGTAATACCGCATTATCATCAACACATAATAGAAGCGCGGGAAATGCGTTGGTCCCCATAAATTCTTGTAGTTCTTGTAATTCGGATAAGGCATATTCCGATTCATTCGTTAACTTATCTTGAAATACTTTATTAGGGGGAGATAACTTAAAGTCTTCGATGATAAAATTAAAATCACGCTTAGAGCCTAATATCATGCCATCGACAAAATGCATGTCTTGTAATGCACTTAATATTTCTAACGCTTTTTTAGGCTGTTTCTCTTGTACCCATGTCATAAAGTTCATTAACACGGTACTTTTTTTAGGACTATCGACAAAACGTAAATATTCTGCAGAAAAACGCATGTTAGTTTCTGCTTTAACACGTTGCACTTGGTCATATCCCGCACTGCTAGTACCATCATAATGATCACAATGACACAGATGTATTTCAAGTTGTGTATATTTTTTTTGAATACGTTTAATTAATGCAGTACTTGCATAACTCCATGGGCAGTACAGATCATAAATAAAATAAAGCTCGCCTTGCATGCTCAGTTCCTTGTTGATTAAAAAATAACACACTAAAATAAGTAAAAAATAAGCAAAAAACAGATGAAAAACATTCTGCTTAATAACTAAGAGAATTTATATCGAAGAGATCTCCTCACCTGCAGGCTCTCTTTTTTTAGTACTGTGTTTCTGACTTATTGCGATACCAATAAAAACAATACTAATACTTAACCACTGCACATTATTCAAGCGTTCGCCAAGAATAAGCGCCGATAAAAACAAGGTGAAAATAGGGATCAAATTGGAAAATGCGGCGGCGGTTAATACCGACACTTTAATTAAAGCATAATTATATAAACCATATGCTCCCACCGTCACAACAGCGCCTAAGTATAAAATACTCAATAACGCATCACTATTATAAACCTCAGGTAGCCCATTAAAATAAACAAATGGCGCAAAGAAAAGAGTGCCGCTTAAACCTTGTAATCCTATCAATGATAAAGGTGAATAGCGCCCGGCTAAATGTTTAACACTAATAGTATAGTAAGCTGCACAAATCATTGCTAAAAACTCTAATCCATTACCTAGCCAAGGGTTTGGTGCTTGCGCTGAACTCGGTGATAAAAAAGTCAGCAATAAACTACCCGATAAGCACACCGTAAACCCAATCAGTATGGCTTTAGAAAGTTGCTCTTTTAGCAAATAGAATGCAAGAAAAGCCACTAACAAAGGCAAGCAAGAAACTAAAATACCCGCTTGTGATGCAGACGTATTTTGCATTGCAAAACCTTCAAATAAAAAATATAAAGCTGGCTCTGCCAATGACATTGACAGCAAATATTTATAATCGCCTTTTTGATATTTAAAACGCTTAACCCAACGCCATAAAAATACACAAATACACAAAACGATCAACATGCGCAAAAAAATCACAAATGTAGGATCATAAATTTGTATGACATATTTTAATGCAATAAATGAGCTACCCCATAAAAAGGTCGCAACAATCAGCGCAAGTTTTTCATTCATTAAAGAATTTCAGCTAATGCTTTAAGAAGCGTTTCTTGCTCAGCGCTCAAACTCAAAGGAGTCTTGATCTGTACTTCATAGATAAGATCACCCACTTCCGTTGTTTGCATCGCTTTGATGCCTTTGCCTTTAATTCTAAATTTTCTACCCACTTGTGTACCAGCCGGTATTTTAATATTAATAAAGCCAGTGAATGTCGGGACTTTTAAAGTGCCACCTAATGCAGCTAATGGAAATGAAGGCGTAATAAAGCAATATAAGTCTAGTCCTTCACGGCGAAAAACGTCGTCCTCTAACAAGGTCACTTGCACTAGCAGATTGCCTCGAGCAGCACCTAATGTGCCTGGATTACCTTTACCTTGCACTTTGACATGTTGCCCATGAGCAACACCTGCAGGGACAGTGACTAATAAAGGTTCTGGATTATTCGGCAATTTCACCTCTTGCTCACAACCATTGATAGCTTGCTCTAAAGAGATTTCGAGACTTAATATGATGTCAGATCCCACTTCAGGCTGTGGTTGATAACGAGGTTGTTCTCGCTGTTCGTACATACTTCCAAAAATATCTTCAAACCCACGGCTTGATCCACCAAAACCTTGACCTCTGCCACCACCTTGACCATCAAAAGCAGCATGACCATAATGATCGTATTGATCTCTTTTATCTTCATCATGAAGAATTTCATAAGCCGATTTTACTTCGCGGAAGTTCTCTTCTGCAACAGGGTTTCCTGGATTACGATCGGGATGAAATTTCATAGCCAATTTTTTATAAGCTCTTTTTATTTCTTTGTCAGTTGCACTTTTATTAATGCCCAATACTTCATAATGATCACGTTTTGCCATTTATCTTCTCAAATTTATTTTTAAGGTGCGCAGTATAACTTATACTACATAGGGATAAAACGAAAAGGCCCTGCACAGAGCATATTCAGATACATACTTTTACTTTTTATCTGTAGAGAAAAGAGAAGTACAAGATGAGTTTACTTTTTACGAAGGGATAAGAAAAGTAAAAATATAACGACTGTCTTTAATGACGCCTATATTAGTACCCTCTATTTAATAATGCACCTGTTTTTAATGTTTATTTTTAGGTGTTCAAAACGATTATCTTACGCGTCCATAAAGGCCCAATAATACAAAGACCTTTATTCAAATGCCACACAATTTCGGCCACTTTTTTTAGCCGAGTATAAACATTTATCCGCGCGCTGAAAAAGGAGCTCACTGGAATATTCACATTCTGTGTAACTCGCCACCCCAAAGCTACAACTTATCTTTTGCGCTAAAAAAAAAGTATTATTCATATCTTCATCGGTCGTTTCTAACGTCAACTCACTGTCGTCTAATTGATAAGCAGCAATATGATTTAACCCATAATGGCCCAGTTTCAAGGTATTGTGTATTAACAGACGCATGCGTTCAGCGGCTGCGAGTGCACCTTCAAGATTGGTATTAGGTAGAATAATAAGAAACTCTTCACCCCCATAGCGATAAGCCACATCACAAGGGCGTAGACCTTTGGATAAAATGCGCCCAAATAATGTTAACGTATCGTCACCTACCGCATGTCCATAAGTGTCATTCACCTTTTTAAAGTGATCAATATCACACATCACCAAGGCAAAATCATCACTTTGGCATTGGTAAACTTCATTTCCAAAGCGTTGTAATTTACGCTTTAAAAACTCTTTCTTTTGCAACCCTGTCAGCGGGTCAAGGGCCAGTCTGTTGATTTCATTTAGATTTTTAGCTGCCAAATCGACACGGCCCGATGCAATCAAATAATTGTGAATATCTAAAAAACCATAATTCATAATATCTTGATAAAACACATTACATTGCGCTTCAGAGCCATCTCTTTTTTTGTGGCCTTTAGGTAATTGTTTGATGAAATCTAGCTGCGAGAAAAACTCATCTCCAAAATGAAACCCCCTATCTAACCAGATTTTATCTCCCGCTGCATTTAAAAGATCCATTTTCTCTCCAGAGTAGATAAATTACGGATCTCACACAGATCCACTGTAAAAATGTGGTTAAATATTATCAAGCAGATACAATCAATCTATGATCAACCGAATTCACACTATTATTCTTATAAAAGAGATCACATGAATAAACAATCATCAATATTAGCAGACAAATTAATCGATTTCATTGATTTAAGCCCTGTTTCCTACTTTGCCGTTAAAAATATCATGCGAAAATTAGAAAATCAAGGATATCAACATCTTAATGAAGGAGATATCTGGAATATTACGCTCGGTGGGAAATATTATATTACCCGTAATGAAAGTGCCTTAATTGCTTTTCATTTAGGATCAAAAAAACCTCAAGACAGTGGTTTTCATTTAGCCGGTGCACATACCGATAGCCCACATTTGAAGCTTAAAAATGAAGCATTGCAAAAAGTAGCCGGTTGTTTAAAAGTCAGTATTGAAACATATGGTGGCGCCATCAATAGCACTTGGCTTGATAGAGATTTATCGTTAGCGGGACGTGTTTCAATAAAAACAGCGCAAGGCATCGAAAGTCGGTTAATTGATTTTAAACGCCCTATTGGCATCGTTCCAAACTTAGCTATTCATTTAAACCGTGAAACAAATAAAGGCATTGAATATAATAAGCAAACACAACTTGCCGTGATTTTATTTGCAAGCGCTCAAGATGTCGATGAAAAAACCTACTTGAAATCGATGGTCGCGAATGAAATGAACTTAGATAGCGACGCTATTATTGAAATGGACTTGTTCTTTTATGATTGCCAAAAAGGGGCTTTTATCGGTTTAGATAAAGACATGATAGCCACCAGTCGCCTTGATAACCTTGCCATGTGCCATGCTATTTATAGCAGTTTCTTAACCGCCACATCGCCGATAAGTACTAATATCGCGGTCTTCTTTGACAGTGAAGAAATTGGCAGTCAAACCATGATGGGGGCAGATTCAAATTATTTAGATGCCTTATTAAAACGCATTAACTTCTCATTAGATGGCACGTTAGAAGATGATCTGCGCGCACGCCATAAAAGTTTCTTTATTAGCTGTGATGGCGCCCATGCATTACATGCCAACTTTGTAGAAAAACACGATCCCGCTTATGCGCCTTGTTTAAATCAAGGTCCCGTTATCAAAATGAGTGCGAATTTCCGCTACGCAACCACAGCGAGTAGCAGCGCGAAATTTATTCAACTTTGTGATAAGGCAAAAGTACCTTATCAAAAAATGGCAAACCGATCTGATCTTCCCTCGGGCAGTACGATAGGACCCACAGTATCAGCAACACTCGGCATAGAAACAATTGATGTCGGTAATGCAATGCTAGCAATGCATAGTATAAGGGAGCTACAAGGCACATTAGATCATTTCTATATGCACCAAGTGCTCAGTGAATTTTATAAATAGTGGTACGCTGAAGTAAAAGCACGGAAGACCTCTCCTCTTCGGTGCTTTTTTACGCGTTAAGTTTATATGTTTTTGGTTTTACGCAGAGCTTCAGAGAGAGAGGGACTCAGTAAACGTTGCTCAAGATATTTTAATAACATGCCATAAATAGGTAAAAACAGCGCTAAACTGACCACCACTTTAAACATATAATCAAAGAATGCGATTTCAGGCCAATGCGTTGCCATGAACATATCAGTCGATCCGTAAAATGCCACGCTAAAGAATACCAGCGTATCAATAGAGTTACCTAATAATGTTGAGGCTGCCGGAGCTACCCACCAAGAGCGCGTTGCTCTTAATTTAGCAAACACCGTAATATCCATTAATTGACCAATCAAATAAGCAATAAAACTTGCAAAAGAGATGCGAAATACAAAGCTATTAAAGGTTTGTAATGCATCAAGCCCTAAATACCCACCTTGATGAAAAATAACACCCATCAAATAAGAAAGTAATAATGCAGGTAGCATGGCTTTTAAAATGATTTTACGCGCACTACTTTGACCAAAAATACGCACGGTAAGATCAGTGGCTAAATAAACAAAAGGAAAGCTAAAGGCTCCCCATGTATTATGAAAGCCAAAAATTTCTAAAGGGATCTGTACCAAATAATTACTAGCGCAGATAATAAAGATATGAAATGTAACCAGCACGAAAAGTGCACGGCGCATTTGCTGTGTCGAAAGTGATAACATATTGTGACCTTTTTATGTACTTATAACCGCGGGGTGAGGGAACCCGCTATGTTTAAAAAAATTGCAACGCGTAGTATAGCGAGGATGTTACGTCAATGCAAAAAATGTCGCATTTATTCTTTTATGACATAAGTATTTAGCCATGTTGCCTCAAATACATTCTCTGCCACTCGAACGAGAACAGGTCAAGCATCACCTTTGTAAATGCTTATTCCCTTTTCATCGAATGCAATAAATATCAAGGTAGAATAACGCGGTTGCATCTTGAAATATCATGGGTGGGTATATTCATTATTTTACGAAGAGAGAAACATTCAACATCCATGTTGATATTTATCAGGGTAAAAACGACTGCGCAGATTTTGTTAAATAAGGATCAAAAATTATTACGCCCCGCTTCATACGCGTCAGCAAAGTCTGTGATCGCTTTATGATCATAAGCTTTCAACCCTGCTACTATTAATTTTTTAACACCTGATCCAATTTTTTGTTGGTCAGAAAAAAGCGTGAAGTTTAAGAAATTATTAGCACGTTTACCATCTACTTGCATTTCCGTACTTTCTAATTTTAGTTGCATCTCTTTATCAGTGTCTAAATTCACTAAATCATCAAAATGGAAACTCATACTGTTATACATAACCAACGGTCTAGCTGGATTAAACATCACTTGATGCTCTTTCATTAAAGGCATGAGTAAACTTGGAAAATTTTGTCCCGAAAACGAAACATAATTTTTTATCATTGATTCAATAAAAGCAGGCGTTTTGTTGATAGCACCACTGCGCACAATCTCTAATACCGCTTTACCCGCTTCATTTGTGATCACGATGACATCACTCTTTGTATCCGGAAAAATCAATCCCATATCCGCACTTACCATGCTAGAAAAAGAAAAACGCATCGACTCACTGATCCCATAAAAATGCAATGCCAGAGAAAATAAAAGATCCCCTGGAACACAGAAACGTTTATTGTCTGGATCATGGATAGGGTTAAAGTCTGAACACTCAACTTTAGCAAAGCGACTCGCTTGCAATGCCGAAATACGGATCACTGCATTTTCTTGATGATAATAAGGCGTTAATAGCATTATGGAACCTTTTATGGTGCTAAAAAACGCGCAGTATAAAAAAAAAATAACAAAAATGATAGTGAGAAATAAAATTTGTACATAATAGCATTGGCTTTATTCACAAATACTGTTCATAATAACAGTATTTGTTTAAAGTAGAAAAAAGGTATGTCTTTTAATAAACCGATAAAAAAAGCCACCGATATTGCGGGCGTAAAGCGCAGCGCTTTTTGGCATTTAAGTCGTCGAGATCACAGCGAATATGAGCTCCGTCTGAAGTTGGCTCGAAAAACAGAGAAGCAAGATTGGATCGATGCAGTGATCGAAGAATGTTTTAATTATCATTACCTTGATGATGAACGATTTATTAAAAATTACATACGTAGCGCACAAAATAAACGTTTAGGGCCACAACGTATTACCCAAGGTTTAAAGCTAAAAGGTCTCGATATAAAAAGCGCAGAGCTCACGCACCTTGACGACTTTGACTACCAGAAACAAGCCTTAGATCTACTCACTCAAAAATATAAAAAACCCTTGTTTAATACTCATCTAAAACAAAAAGCGATGCTTTTTTTACAAGGTAAAGGATACTGTTTTGATGATATTTTTATTGTAATAGACACATATAATGAAAACTACTCACGAGAGGAATACGACGCTAAAAGTGAAGCGCTTCTCTTACTACAAAAGAAATTTCATATGCGCCTTAATGAACAAAAACAAAAAGATAAAGCGACGCGATTTTTAATCGCACGTGGCTACTCATTTAGCGATGTAAAAGACGCACTACATATTTTTAATAACACTATCGATGATGCATAAGAAGAAGAAAAATGGCCAAAGCAAAAATTAAAATCGCATATGTCTGCAGTGACTGTGGCGCAGACTTTACAAAATGGCAGGGACAGTGCAGTGAGTGTAAGGCGTGGAATACCATAACAGAATTTAGAGAAGCTGCGGTATCGAGCACCTCTCGCTCACTTAATGCTGCCATTTCACGTACAAAAAACACGAGCTATACCGGTATCAATAGCCAAGGTGTACAGCGTATGGACAGTGTTAAAATTGAACAGGCTGCTCGCGTCAGTACCGGTTTGAGTGAATTAGATCGCGTCTTAGGTGGAGGCATCACATTGGGGTCGGTCGTTTTGATCAGTGGCGATCCCGGCTCTGGTAAAACAACCTTGCTGACTAAAGTCGCCCAAATTATGTCACAAACGATGGTAACCCTTTATGTCACCGCCGAAGAAAGCTTAAGTCAGTGGGCAAAACGTGCAACAGAGCGTTTAAAATTAAATTTTAATGAGCTTAATTTTCTCCTTTCAGATACCGATTGTATTGAAGATATTGTCAATCAATGCCTTGATAACAATGTGCGATTTTTAATTGCCGATTCTATCCAAGCCTTTGAATCAAACAGCGTTGACGGCACCGCCGGCGGGATAACACAAGTAAAAACCTGCGCTAAAATATTAAACCGTTTATGTAAGCAACACGGGATCACCCTAATATTAGTAGGCCAAGTGAATAAAAACTCTCAAATGGCAGGACCACAAACACTAAAACATATCATTGATACCGCAATCCATATTGAAGTTAATGATGCCTCCGTGCGTATTTTACGCGCAGACAAAAATCGTTTTGGTGACACCGAGCAAGTCGGTATTTTTCAAATGACCGAATTTGGGATGCATTCTGTTGATAATCCGAGTCGCCTTTTTCTTTCCGGCAGTGAAGAGCATTTTGAAGGCTCTGCCATTGCCGTTATCAAAGATGGCTCACGTAATCTGCTCATTGAAATTCAAGCGCTGGCAACGGATGTAGAAGGAGAGAAGTCCATTCGTAACTGTATCGGGGTTTCCTATAGTCGTTTGTCATTGATCACCGCCGTTCTTAAGAAACATGGTGGTATTTCTACCTACTATGATATTAACATTAGCTTGGTTGGCGGACTAAAAATGGCGGACTCTGAAACATCGACCGATATGGCAGTAACAGCAGCCCTACTCAGTTCTATCAACTCAAAACCACTTCCCGAAGATGCTGTGTTTATTGGAGAGCTTGCCTTGACGGGGGAATTACGCCAGATCCCACAAATTGTTCCGCGCGTCAGAGAAGCGCTCAGTCATGGTATTAAACATATCTTTATTCCCGCTGTCGCCTACCACAAGTCGATGCAACAATATGTTAAAGCAGGCCAATCTATTCACCCTCTAAAAGATATTAAAGCATTAATAGAGGCTTTAAATTAACGACTTAGGGTATAAATAAGTGTTATGCACAAGGTATTTATTACGTTATCTGTTGTATATAAATGCGTTAATCAGTATGCTACGCGCCTTAAAAAAATGTAGAGAAGAGAAAGAAGTAATATGATTGGTTTTGATTATGGTACATCAAATTGTGCTGTCGCTGTCATGGAAAATTCGCAACCGAAATTAGTCCAACTGGGTGAGCATGGAAATTATATTCCCTCAACGTTATATGCTCCTGCACGCGAGATGATTGTAAACTGGTTACATCAACATTTGCCAGAAGAGCAACAAAATAAATTTCAATTAGATCGAAAGTCTGCATTAAATAAAGGCCAAGTTTGCTTAAATGAATTACGCGAAGATGCGATTGAAAGTGAAATATTTTTTGGTAAAAAAGCATTACAATCTTATTTAGAGGCGCCTGATGAAGGCTATTATATAAAATCGCCGAAGTCTTTTTTAGGGTTTAGTGGCTTAACAACACAACAAATTCAGCTCTTTGAAGACATTGTGGCAACCATGATGGCCAATGTAAAACAACTAACAGAGCAAAAACTACAACGCCAAATAACACAAACTGTCATTGGTAAACCGGTTAATTTTAAAGGCATCAATGGTGACAAAAGTAATGCTCAAGCCCTAACAATCCTAAGCAATGCTGCCAAACGCGTTGGTTTTAAAGACGTTGAGTTTTTATTTGAACCCGTTGCTGCAGGCTATGAATTTGAAGCCTCATTGCAGACTGAAAAACGTGTTTTAGTGGTCGATATTGGTGGCGGGACAAGTGACTGCTCCATGATGTTAATGTCACCTAAATTAAGTTTAATGACCGATCGTAGTAGCCACCTTTTAAGTCACTCAGGCGAACGCATTGGTGGTAATGATTTCGATATTAACTTAGCATTAAAAGGGATCATGCCAGAGCTGGGTTTAACGAGTTTACTTAAAAACGGTAAACCGATGCCGACACAATGTTATCGTAATGCCGTTTCTATCAATGATATTGTGGCTCAAACACACTTTTACAGTGCGCAAAACAAACGCTTTATAATGGAAATGATGCGTGATACCCGCCAGCCGGAAAAATTACAACGCTTGCTTCTCTTACAACAAGAGCGCATGACATATCAATTAGTGAACAGTGCAGAGCAAGCGAAGATAAAATTAAGTGCAAGCACGACGCAGAGCATCGATTTACATTATTTAGAAGACAATCTAAATTGCATCATAGATTTACCGCTATTAAAAGATGCCAACCAACATTTACTGCGTAATATTATAAAGTTAATGCAACAAGCGGTAGACTCAGCGCAATGTCAGCCTGATATTATCTTTATTACCGGTGGCACTGCAAAAATAAAAGTCTTACAAGATATTATTCAAGCTCAATATCCTCAGGCACAATTAGTCATCGGCGATCACTTTGGCAGTGTTACCTCCGGTCTTGCTCGTTGGGCGGAGCGGATCTACCGATAACTTTCCGTTATGATCCAAAGGCAATATGAGTAAGCCTACGGATCACTACTTCTCGCAGAATTATAGTGGCTTAAATTGATGCTTTACAATAATGAATATGTTGAGCGCTCTAAATATCCAAGCTTACGACTGATGAATGCATTTTTAGGGGTAAAGCTATCTTTATGCGTATAATTTTTTAAACAAAGATCCTTAGCAAAAAATCTATTTCCACAGACCGCTCAAAAATACACCTTACCTTTTGATTGAATAACACGTAAACTGCCTTTTATGCCAACAAAAAAGCACCTCTTCAAAAAACTGCCTCTCGCGTTAGCAATGATGATCATTGCAACCGGGCAAGTTGGTGTCAGTATCTACCTACCTTCCCTGCCACTTATCAGCCAAGACTTAAACATATCCGCGACTAACACACAATTTATTGTCACCTTTTATCTCTTAGGCTTTGGTGCCTCGCAACTTTTTTATGGGCCTTTTTCAGATGCTATCGGCCGGCGACCGGTTTTTTTACTTGGACAAGGTATTTATCTACTGGGCACATTGCTTTGTGTTTTAAGTGCAAATAATTTTAACCTATTAATTTTCGGACGTTTACTGCAAGGTTTAGGAGCAGGGAGTGCATCCGTACTTGGACGCAGTGTTATTCGTGATAGTTATCACGGCATGCAACTGACGCAAGCAATGTCTTATCTTTCGGTGACCGCATCAATTTTACCGATTTTAGCCCCCGTTGTAGGCGGCTGGGTTGCTTTTCAATTAGGCTGGCCAGCTGTTTTTTCTTTTGTGCTTATTTATCTTTTGGCTATCTTTGTACTTGGCTATTTTGTTTTACCCGAAACAATGCCTTATGCTGTTAGCAAATTTAAGGTACTACAAACCCTTAAAAATTATTATTATCTCGCAAAAAATTATCAAGTAGTGAGCGCTGCGAGCTACAACTGGATCTCGTATTTGGCTACTTTAGTGTCTATTTCCTTGCTGCCTTTTTTATTACAAAATGGTGAGCATTTAAGTAGCGCAGAGTATGGGCAGGTGATGATAATCCCCTCAATGGGTTTGCTCATTGGCAGTTTATTACTTAATACGTTGAATAAATATTTTTCTTCGTTGACGTTAATTCTTCTTGCGGCCTGCATTATGCTGCTCGCAGGCGCATTTTTAATGCTGACCCAAAGCAGTGTGTTTACCCTTGTTACTGGCTTTACATTACTTGCTATTGCACAAGGGATCAGTTTCCCCATTTCAATAAGCCTATTATTGGCCCCACACACGAAACAAGTGGGCGCGGTGTCGGCTTTTTCTGGGGCGGTGCAGATGTGTCTTGCGGGTACTCTGGGGGCTTTTTTAATAAAAAATTTGGTTTATGATCAACAAAGACTCGGTTTATTTTACATCATTACCGGTCTGTTAATGGTATTGGTCTTAACACATGGTAAGTATCGAAAAAATAAAACATCAACAAACCCATGAGTAACCTCGAGTCGTCATGGGTTCACTCATTTTAGCGCATATCTTTGACGCTACTGCGCGTTATCAATATAGGCTCTAAGTCTATGTCCACATCTTCACTACGCTGTGTTTTTATTTTATCGAGTAAGGTATTAAACGCCTGACGACCTAAGTTAAATTTTGCTTGATGAATAGTCGTTAAAGGGGGAATAAGAAATTCAGCCAACTGGATATCATCATAACCAATAATAGAAAGATCATCGGGCACGCGCAGTCCACGTTTCGACGCAGCGCTAATAACGCCCATCGCCATCATATCGTTACACACAAAAATGGCACTCGGTAATGTGCCACTGTTATATATTTTATCGAACGCTTGCATGCCACCAGCACACTCAAAATCAGCAGAAACAATCCAACGAGACTTAATGTCTAAGCGCGCTTCTTGCATCGCTTTTTTATAGCCAAGTAAACGCATTTTTGACGCTTGTTTATTTAAAAACCCCGTAATACATGCAATCTGCGTATGGCCTTTTTCGATAAAGTGTTGAGTGGCTAAATACCCGCCTAAAAACGAATTATCTTGAATTTTATCACAGGGAAAATTAGGCTCACCTAAATCGAGTACCACGGTTGGAATAGTGGCATGTTTTGCAAAAATATCGACTTTTTGACAAGAAAGATCACCACTCATGAGTAATAAACCATCCACTTTTTTTTGTAATAACATATCAATGTTACAACTCAGACGTTCGCTATCACCTTCCGTATTACATAAAAGTAAGCTATAGCCCTCTTCATAACAACGTCTTTCCACTCCCTTTACGACTTCCGCAAAAAAAGGATTGGTTGAAGTGGTAACCAACATACCTAAGGTACGTGTGTTTTTTAACTTTAAGCTACGAGCAAGTGCCGAGGGCGTATAATTTAAGGTTTCGACGCCCAGCATAACGCGCGCCGTAATATCAGGGCTGACATATCGGGTTTTATTAAGCACATGACTCACCGTTGACGTTGAAACCTGTGCGTATTTTGCCACATCTTTGATTGTTGCCATTTTGTCTCACTTACATAAGGATCTGCACGCCAAAGCTTACTGTTTATAATACGTACTGAGATTGATTTTCAAACAGATTAAGAGCAATTTAAACTGTCATTCATGTTGCTATTTTAGCATGATCAAACACTTACAAACCTGATCAAAAGCAAGACACATAAAAAAACACCCTTTTTACGACTTACGCGCGTAGCTTATAACCTCAATAAGATCAATAAGCTTCAGCGCGTAAAAAAATTAATCTGCAATAGGTTGATGTAAGAGTAAAAACGCATCTATCTGTGCGCGCGAAGGAATAGACGTTTGTGCGCCCTTGCCCGTCACCGTGATAGCAGCTGCTGCATGTGCAAAATAAATCGCGTCTTTTAATGTTTCGCCTTCGAGTAAGCGCGCCAGTAATGCGCCATTAAAAGTATCGCCAGCTGCCGTAGTATCAATGGCTTTTACGATAAAGCCTTTAATTTGTTGTGTTGTTTTTTTATCACTTAACCAAACACCTTCTTTACCTAAAGTGATGAGCACAGTGCCTATCCCTTTCACATGTAAGTAGCTTGCCGCTTTTTGCGCAGAGGCTGCATCATTCACCGCAATACCGGTTAATATTTCAACTTCCGTTTCATTGGGAGTGATGATATCAATAAGCGCTAATAATTCGTCTTTTAATGCGATGGCGGGCGCCGGATTTAAGACCACTTTGGTTGAAGATTTTTGCGCAATGCCGGCTGCCCAAAGAACGCCTTCAAGGGGCGTCTCTAACTGCATGAGTAGCATGTCTGCTTGCTCTATTAAGGCTTGATGCGGACGAATCTTATTAACATCTAAACGCGCATTTGCCTCTGCTGAAATACAAATACTATTTTCACCGGTATCGGCCACTTGGATCATTGCGATACCCGTAGGGCAATCTTTTTCAATCATCACCGCATCAACATTAATATTATCAGAGGCAAAACTTTGACGGATATTAAGTCCAAAGGGATCATCTCCTACACAAGCAATAAAACTAACATTAGCCCCCGAGCGAGCAGCAGCTACCGCTTGATTTGCACCTTTACCTCCAGGGATAACCGCATAACTATGCCCATGTAACGTCTCACCCGGGCGAGGGAAAGAGGGAACACAAAGTACATGATCCGCATTGACGCTGCCTAATACTACTAATTTATGCATCCTTTATTCCTTAGTTAATTTCCCGTTATAAAAAACGGCAAAGGGCAAACAACCCCCCTTTGCCGTAAAAAAGGTTATTTAACAACCATCATTAAAGCCACTGGGATATTTTTTTCTACACTTTTACCCGCTAATACAGCAACGGCAGTACTCACGCCAATTTCACCAATTAAAGCCGGTTGCTGGGCAATCGTTGCACTGAGTAAACCACGTTTAACCGCAGCCAAACCATCTTGGGTTCCATCAAAGCCGACTATCATAATATCTTTACCTGACGCTTGTACTGCGCGCACTGCACCCAATGCCATTTCATCGTTTTGTGCAAACACCGCTTGTACATCTGGTTTCGATGCTAAAAGGTTTTCCATTACGTTTAAGCCTTTTGTGCGATCAAAGTCAGCAGGTTGGCTTGCCAATAGCTGCATATTTTCACTTTTAACAGCTTGCATAAAACCTTCACCACGCTCACGAGCAGCAGACGTCCCCGCAATACCTTCAAGCTGGATAACTTTCACATTTTCACCCAATTTATCACTAATATATTTACCCGCTAATGCGCCACCAGCCACATTATCTGAAGCAATATGGCTCACAACCTCACCACGAGACGCGCCTCTATCTAAGGTAATAACCGGAATGTTAGCGCGATTTGCAACGCGTATTGCATTCGACACAGCATCGGAGTCTGTTGGGTTAATTAAAATAGCTTGTACACCGCGCACCACAAGATCTTCTACGTTAGCAAGCTCTTTACTTGGATCGTTTTGCGAGTCCAATACAATTATTTTATAACCGAGTTCAGACGCTTTTTTCTCTGCGCCCTCTTTCATGCTCACAAAAAATGGATTGTTCAATGTCGACACAACCAGTGCAAGCGTATCTTGCGCCATTACCGTCGCCGAGAAAGATGCTGAAATAACCGCTGCAGCCACTAAAGTTGTAATTGTTTTCATCTGATAGTCCTTTTATTTATAGATAAATGAGATCAACGATCTCCTGCGTACGTAAATTATTTTTCTTTATTGTCGACCAACACGGCTAATAATATGACCACCGCTTTAACAATCATTTGGTAATAAGATGACACATCGAGTAAATTCAGCGCATTATTTAATACGCCAATAATCAGTGCGCCAACTAAGGTGCCCATGATGCGTCCCTTACCTCCTGCTAAACTTGTACCCCCTAACACGACGGCAGCAATAGCATCTAATTCATAGCCCATCCCTGCTGTCGGTTGTGCAGATGAAAGTCGTGAAGTAATAATAATGCCCGCTAAGGCTGCCAATAACCCACAAATGGCATAAACCCCTACTTTTACTTTGGCAACATTGATACCGGATAACTGCGTGGCAGATTCATTACCGCCTAACGCATAAATATAACGGCCGAAGCGGGTGTGGTTTAGTAAATACCAAATACTTAAAAAAACCAAAGCCATCAACCAAACAGGGATTGGGATCGATAGGAAGTAACCCGTACCAAACAATGAAAACACGTCAGCTACATCCGTAAATCCTGTTGAAATAGGACGTCCATCGGTATACACCATAGTGACGCCTCGTAATAAGGTCATCGTCACTAACGTTGCAATAAAGGCTTGTACTTTGCCTTTAGCAATGATCATCCCGGTCATCGATCCAAGTACTAAACCTGCAAAAAGAGAGACAGGAACCGCAATGAAAACAGATATTTCAAGCCCTATCATCGTTGCTGAGAATGCGCCACACAATGCTAAAATAGAGCCAACACTTAAATCTATGCCCGCGGTTAAAATAACTAACGTCATGCCGGCTGCGAGAATAGCGATGACAGAGGTTTGACGAAGAATATTCAAAATATTATTGAGTGTAAAAAAATATTCATTTAAAAAAGACACGATCACTATCAATAAAATAAGGGCTATCAATGATTTTTGTTCAATTAGCCACGCTTTACTCAGACCACATCTTCTTTTATGTTTTACTTCTTTACCTAATTGTTGCTCATTCATATGCTTATTTCCTCCCTGTTTTTACCAATAGCACAAGCCATTAGTTTTTCTTGATCTGCATCTTTCGCGCTAAATTCACCACTGATTTTTCCTTGGTGCATCACTAAAATACGGTCACTCATTCCCAATACTTCGGGCATTTCTGATGAGACTAAAATAATGCTCATCCCTTGTGCTTTAAATTTATTGATCAATTGGTATATTTCTTTTTTGGCTCCCACATCAACGCCCCGCGTTGGCTCATCTAATATTAAGACTTTAGGCCGGGTTAAAAGCCCTTTCGCGATAGCCACTTTTTGTTGATTCCCCCCCGACAAATGTCCAATAATTTGCTTGCGACTTGGCGTTTTTATATTAAATAACTTAATAAAATCATCAACGGCCATCGCCTCTGCTGCGTGATCTAACTGCCAGCCTTTTGAAAATAGCTCGAGCGCACACAGCGACATATTTTCTTGCACTGATAAGCCTAAGATCAAGCCTTCCGCTTTACGATCTTCTGAAATATACGCAATGCCTAATGCCAATGCTTGTGCCGGTGTTTTTGGATCTATTTTTTTACCGTGTAAAAACAATTCACCTTGTTGACGTTTCAACGCGCCATAAATCATTTTCATGAGTTCGGTTCGTCCCGCTCCCATAAGCCCCGATATCCCGAGGATTTCACCTTCTTTTAAGGTAAAACTAATATTTTCAATTCCCTCTCCCGAGAGATTTTTAACGTCTAAACAAATTCCCTCATGTTGCACTGCAATACGCGGATACTGCTCTTCTAATTTACGCCCTACCATTAATTCAATCAGTCTATCTTCATCAATATCAGCCACTTTTTCTTGGGCAATAAACTTACCATCACGTAAAATCGTAATATCATCACAAATCTCAAAAATCTCTTTTAAACGATGTGAAATATAAACAATGCCATAACCCTCAGCGCGTAATTCATTGATGACTTTAAACAGAGATTGCGTTTCCGTCTCCGTCAAGGCATCTGTTGGCTCATCCATAATGATAACTTTAGCTTTAAACGATAACGCTTTAGCTATTTCAACCATTTGTTGCTCGCCTAAACTTAACTCTCCCAGTAACTTAGAAGAAGAATAATTAATATTTAAGCGTTGTAATAAAGCATCTGCCTGTGCATACATGCTTTTCCAATCAATCGCGCCCCATGCATGGGTAATTTCTCTGCCTAAAAAAATGTTTTCGGCAATACTGAGCTCTGCAATAAGGTTTAACTCTTGGTGTATAATGCTGATCCCGGCTAACTGAGAGTCACGAGGACCTGCAAAGTTAACGTCCTTATCGGCATAACAAATTGTTCCACTGTCTAATTGATAAATGCCGGTTAATACTTTCATGAGTGTCGACTTACCTGCACCGTTCTCACCGAGTAATGCCATTACCTTTCCGGCATATACATTTAGACAGGCGTTATCAAGCGCCTTAACACCGGGAAATGATTTATGAATATTATTTAACGAAAGTATTGCTTGTCTCATGTATTGCCTCATTCCCTTGTAATTAAAACACCACGCCAGATTGGAAAATGACATTCGCATAAGCGGTGCATTCTCCGGTGCGCACAACGGCTTTACTCTTAGCCGTACGTAACTTGAAATTTTCATGACTTATGTACTGCACATCGACATTTTCATGCTCAGCCAATAAATCTAATAATGCCTGATGTAATTGTGGGCTCACCGTTTTAAACTCACTCGCCAATAACACACCGGTGATCTGCATTTCACTTAATAAAACCTGTACCGTCGTTATAAACGCGGGCACACCATGTGTTAATGCTAAATCAATACGTTGCGTCGTACTTGGAATAGGTAAACCTGCATCACAGACTGTCACCTCATCAAAATGTCCGAGCGACGCTATCAAATAGGATAGTTCAGGGTTTAAAAGCGCGGTTTTTTTCATACTGATCACCTTAATTGTTCATTTATTTTATGAGTATAATCTCTATTTCTTCTTAAAAAATGCCATCGAAACGTTTGCGCAAACGTTTCGATAACAAAAGTATAACAATTTAAAAGCGCTTGCACCTGTTTTGAATAAAAGATGAGAGGTATCTCACGTGAAAAAACAAACACGTTAAATATTGAGATAAATAAGGGGAAATGTTTGCGTATTTTTTAGGCGATGAAATAAGATCTAAAAAACAGATGCAAGATATCGTCATAAATAAGAGAGGTAGTAGCAGATAAACTTAAGATAAAAAGTCAAAGACGTCATGCCACTTAAATAGGATATATTACGTTTAAAAAGAGAAGAAAAAACAAAGGAGGATTGAGTGCACCCGTCGACGCACTATTGATAAAGTTAAGCTTAAAAATGTAAGCTAAATAACGTCTTTTGTTGGTATAACTCACCAGGATATAAGATAGGATCCCCCAAGGGCCACTCTGGATGATTGGGCGCATCCGCTAAAAACTGCGCTTCGAGTGCAAACCCCGCTTGATTTTGATACTCGACTCCCGCAGGATTCACAATACCCGATAAATAATTACCCGTATAAAGATGCACACTCGGCTGCGTCGTCGACACACAGAGCCTGACTTTTTCATCACTCGATACAACTTCAACCACATTTTCATTTAATGTTGAAGAAGAGCGATTTAAAATAAAGCTATGATCATAGCCTGCCACCTTTTTTTGCTCAGCATCTGCCATAAAATCCGCACCAATATTTTTATAGGCTCTAAAATCAAAACTGCTATTTTCTACTTTTGAAAAGACCCCTAAAGGGATGCCACTGTTATCGACTGGCGCGTATTGATCCGCATTAATTTTCATTTTATGGGTTAAACAATTTTGGCCCGGGCAGCTGCCATCTAAATTAAAATAAGCATGATTGGTTAAATTCACGGGGCACGCTTTATCGACGCGCGCTTGGTACTCTATCGTTAAACTATTATCCGCACTTAAGTGATAGCGCACTTGCGCATTGAGTGTCCCCGGAAAACCTTGATCGCCATCTTTTGAAAGCAGTGTAAAAATAACCTCTTGTTCACTTACACTCTTTACCTGCCAGCGTAATTTATCAAAACCAAGTGTGCCACCATGCAATGTGTTGCCTTGCTGATTCAGATCCAGCTGATATTGCTGCGTGCCAATTGTAAATTGACCTTTATGAATGCGATTGGCATATCGGCCGATGGTCGCGCCTAAGTACGCTTGTTGAGCGCAATGCTCAGAAAATGTATTAACCCCTAATAATATTTCTCGAAAATCATCATCCACTAATAATTCACAACTCAACCAAGTGGCCCCGATATCCATCAAGGTAACTTGCATTCCCTGCTTATTTTTCAATACAAAAAGTTGTGCAACTTCACCATCACTTGCGACCTCTTCGCACATGCTTTGTAGTAATTTTTCTGATCGACTTATTTTTAACATTTTAAATCTCACTTTATAAATAACAAAGCCGAGTTAACCCGGCTTTCTTATTACTTATTTATAGCGTACTAACGCCCGCTTGTGCTTTACACACATAAACGCATTCTTTAAGTCCTGTTGCACTCTCATAGTTTAATGCCAACGCAGCTTTTATCGGCTCAACCAATGCAGGCGGTACTAAAGCCACGACGCAGCCACCAAAACCGCCCCCTGTCATACGCACACCACCTTGATCTCCCATTTCTTTTTTTACAATATCGACAATCAGATCAATTTCTTTTACGGTAATTTCAAAATCATCGCGCATTGAGATATGTGAATCTTGCATTAATTTTCCTAATAAACGCAGATCCCCCGCTATCAAGGCTTTAGCTGCCTCTTGCGTGCGAGCATTTTCACTGATCACATGGCGCGCACGTTTCGCCGTAACATCATCAAGGCCCGCAGCACGTTGCTCAAATTGTTGCATTGAAACATCACGTAACGCTTTAACGCCAAAAAACGACGCTGCTTGTTCACATTGCAGGCGACGCGTATTGTATTCACTGTCCACCAGCCCACGTGTTTTATTACTATTAATGATCATGATTGCAATATCTTTGGGCATTGAAACGGCCGTTGTTTGCAACGAGCGACAATCAATTAATAGCGCATGATCGATTTTACCTTGCGCTGAAATCAATTGATCCATGATCCCACAATTACAGCCCACAAACTCATTTTCAGCTTGTTGACCATTTAACGCTATCTCTGCCGTGCTCATGTTTAAATCATATAAAGTATTAAATGTGGCACCAATAACTACTTCAAGAGCCGCTGAAGAGCTTAATCCAGCCCCTTGAGGCACATTACCACTGACGACAAGATCAACACCTTGAAATTGATAGCCACGGCTTTGTAAGCATTTGATCACGCCACGAATATAATTAGCCCACATAAGATCCGGCTCAAATGAGATCTCTTCATCTAATGAAAACTCATCTTGTTGTGCGTCATAATCGAGTGCAATAACCCGTACTATATTGTCATCACGTTTAGAGGCTGCGACTACCGTTTTAAAATCAATGGCGCACGGTAAAACAAAGCCATCATTATAATCGGTATGCTCACCAATAATATTCACTCTGCCAGGTGCCTGTATGATATGGCTAGGTGCATATGCGAATAGCGCATTAAATTTAGTTTTTACTTGCTCTGCTAATGTATTCATATTTTTTTATACCTATCATTAAAAAAGATCATTTAGGGGATGTGTCTTTATAGTGAATATCACTGACATCTCGTAGCTTTTGAGCCGCTTGCTCAGCTGTAAGGTCGCGCTGGCTTTCCGCCAACATTTCATAACCCACCATAAATTTTCGAACACTCGCAGAGCGCAGTAAAGGGGGATAAAATAAGGCATGTAACTGCCAATGCTCAATATCTTTACCTTGTTCAAAAAATGGCGCGTAATGCCAGCCCATCGAATAAGGGAATGAACATTGAAATAAATTATCATAACGACACGTAAGCTTTTTAAGTGCAACGCCAAGATCATCACGCTGCGCCGGCGTTAGCTCACTCATGCGCCTAATATGTGTTTTAGGTAAGAGCATGGTTTCAAATGGCCAAGCCGCCCAATAAGGAACAAGTGCAACCCAATGCTCAGTTTCAACGACTATCCGTTTTTTATGTTGTAATTCAGCTTTCACGTAATCGACTAAAAGGCTCGTGCCTTTTTCATCATAATAAGCCTGTAGTAGCTTATCCTTACGCTCAACTTCATTGGGTAAAAAATTATTTGCCCATATTTGACCATGCGGATGAGGTTGCGAACAGCCCATTGTTGTGCCTTTATTTTCAAAAGCTTGTACCCAGATATAGTCTTTTCCTAAACTCTCAATTTGCGCATTCCATGTATCGATCAACGTACCAATACTTGCCAATGAAAGCTCTGGAAGCGTTTTAGAATGATCCGGTGAATAACAAATTACCCGGCTTAAACCGCGAACACCTTGAGACTGAAATAAACAATCATTTGATTTAGGCGCATCAGGAGAGATTGGCATCAATGCGCCAAAATCATTGGTAAATATATACGTCCCTTTATAATCTGGATTTATTTCCCCAGAAATACGTTTATTGCTTGGGCATAAAAAACAATCTTCAACATAATGGGGTAATGTTTCGATACTCGGCGTTTCATCTTGACCACTCCAAGGACGTTTTGCTCTATGCGGTGAAACTAAAATCCACTGCCCTGTTAATGGGTTATAGCGACGATGAGCATGCTCAGTAGGATCAAAGGTGATATTAGTCATTATTTTTCTCGACGATTAATTTAGTGATTATTTGAGATGATTAAAAAATAGAATTTAAACATAGCCCTGTGGATTTTTTTCTTGCCAATGCCAAGTGTCTGTTGTCATATCCAGTAATGTGCGCGTTGCCTTCCAATTTAATTCGCGCTCGGCTTTATCGGTACTTGCCCAGCACTGGGCAATGTCACCTGCTCTACGTGGGCAAATTTTATAAGCGATATCTTTTTTACACGCATCTGAAAAGGCTTTGATCATTTGTAGAACGCTGCAACCTTTACCCGTGCCTAAATTAAAGATATGTACGCCAGGCTTTGTTGATACGGCTTTAAGCGCAGCAAGATGTCCTTGGGCCAAATCCATCACATGGATGTAATCGCGTACGCCTGTCCCATCTTCTGTGGCGTAATCATCTCCAAAAACAGATAAAACCTCACGACGACCAACGGCAACCTGAGCGATAAAAGGCATTAAATTATTCGGAATGCCTTGAGGATCTTCCCCCATCGTGCCCGATGGATGAGCGCCAACAGGGTTAAAATAA
Source organism: Psychromonas sp. CNPT3 (assembly GCF_000153405.2). Taxonomy (NCBI): domain Bacteria; kingdom Pseudomonadati; phylum Pseudomonadota; class Gammaproteobacteria; order Alteromonadales; family Psychromonadaceae; genus Psychromonas; species Psychromonas sp. CNPT3. Next base: position 1,345,929 of record NC_020802.1, on the reverse strand, counting down.
CGTAAAATAGTAATACACCAATCCGGTTGCGCTTTAAATAAGTCTTGAAGCATACCTTCAATGATATATTTACTGCGCCCATAAGGATTGGTTGTTGCACCCGTTGGCGTATCTTCCGTAATTGGCATCACTTCAGGCTCGCCATAAACCGTCGCCGATGAGCTAAAGACCACACTTTTAACTCCCGCTTCGTGCATTGCATTAAAAAGAACTAAAGAGCCATTAACGTTATTGTCATAATATTTAAGAGGCAGACTAACCGACTCTCCAACCGATTTAAGGCCAGCAAAATGGATCACCGAGACTATTTTCTGAGCATTAAAAACACTTTTTATAAATTTGGCGTCGCGAATGTCACCTTGGTAAAAAATGGGAAGCACCCCGGTCAACGCTTCAATACGCGTTAATACTTGTACTTTACTGTTACATAAATTATCAACGATAATTGGCTCAAAACCGGCTTCAATTAGCGCAATGCAGGTTAAGCTACCTATGTACCCCAATCCACCCGTGACTAATATTTTCATGACAACCCCTTTTTATGTTTAATTCCTTTAAAAAGATGCCTTTTAAAGACCTTTTCATGCAATGTAAACGTTTACATTTTCAGGGATTATATGCTAAAAAAATAAAAATAACGCTACACAGTTAACATAAATGCTTTTTTTTATCATTTTTTAAAAATAAAGGAGGCTTTGCATCTAATGCTTTAGACAAAAATAGATAATAGTTATCGTTTTTAGCTCTGAATATAGCAAGCATATACAGCAAAAAGGCCTCAATATTTAAGCCTAAAAAATCCACTTAATATAAGTACTAGGCAGGCTGAATGCGCTAGGTAATAAGGATCCGTCCCTTTGTCTTTTTTATATACACACTGTCATTTAGATATAAAAAAACCCACTCAACATAAATACTAAGTAGGCGAAATGGGAACGGTGATAAGGATCCGCCCCTTTGTCTTTTTTATATACACACTGTCATTTAGATATAAAAAACCACTCACATAAATACTAAGTAGGCATAAAAAAACTCACTCAACATAAATACTAAGTAGGCGAAATGGGAACGGTGATAAGGATCCGCCCCTTTGTCTTTTTTATATACACACTGTCATTTAGATGTAAAAAATATTTAGGTATAAAAAAACCCACTCAACATAAATGCTGAGTGGGTTGAATGTGGTCGGTGATAAGGATCCGCCCCTTTGTCTTTTTTATATACACACTGTCATTTAGATGTAAAAAATATTTAGGCATAAAAAAACCCACTCAACATAAATGCTAAGTAGGTTGAATGTGGTCGGTGATAAAGGATCCGCCCCTTTGTCTTTTTTATATACACACTGTCATTTAGATGTAAAAAATATTTAGGCATAAAAAACCCACTCAACATAAATGCTGAGTGGGTTGAATGTGGTCGGTGATAAGGATCCGCCCCTTTGTCTTTTTTATATACACACTGTCATTTAGATGTAAAAAATATTTAGATATAAAAAAACCCACTCAACATAAATACTAAGTAGGCGAAATGGGGTCGGTGATAAGGATCCGCCCCTTTGTCTTTTTTATATACACACTGTCATTTAGATGTAAAAAATATTTAGGTATAAAAAAACCCACTCAACATAAATGCTGAGTGGGTTGAATGTGGTCGGTGATAAGGATCCGCCCCTTTGTCTTTTTTATATACACACTGTCATTTAGATGTAAAAAATATTTAGGTATAAAAAAACCCACTCAACATAAATGCTGAGTGGGTTGAATGTGGTCGGTGATAAGGATCCGCCCCTTTGTCTTTTTTATATACACACTGTCATTTAGATGTAAAAAATATTTAGGCATAAAAAAACCCACTCAACATAAATGCTAAGTAGGCGAAATGGGAACGGTGATAAGGATCCGCCCCTTTGTCTTTTTTATATACACACTGTCATTTAGATGTAAAAAATATTTAGGTATAAAAAAACCCACTCAACATAAATGCTAAGTAGGCGAAATGGGAACGGTGATAAGGATCCGCCCCTTTGTCTTTTTTATATACACACTGTCATTTAGATGTAAAAAATATTTAGGCATAAAAAAACCCACTCAACATAAATGTTGAGTGGGTTGAATGTGGTCGGTGATAAGGATCCGCCCCTTTGTCTTTTTTATATACACACTGTCATTTAGATGTAAAAAATATTTAGGTATAAAAAAACCCACTCAACATAAATGCTGAGTGGGTTGAATGTGGTCGGTGATAAGGATCCGCCCCTTTGTCTTTTTTATATACACACTGTCATTTAGATGTAAAAAATATTTAGGTATAAAAAAACCCACTCAACATAAATGTTGAGTGGGTTGAATGTGGTCGGTGATAAGGATCCGCCCCTTTGTCTTTTTTATATACACACTGTCATTTAGATGTAAAAAATATTTAGGTATAAAAAAACCCACTCAACATAAATGCTGAGTGGGTTGAATGTGGTCGGTGATAAAGGATTCGAACCTTTGACCCCCTGGTCCCAAACCAGGTGCGCTACCAAGCTGCGCTAATCACCGAGATACTGCTGTAAATCTTTAGTTTAAATGGTGCGGAAAGAGAGACTTGAACTCTCACATCTTACGATACTAGAACCTAAATCTAGCGCGTCTACCAATTCCGCCACTTCCGCAACGATTCAAACTTTAAAACAACATTAAAAAAGATGGGGCGAATGACGAGGCTTGAACTCGCGACAACCGGAATCACAATCCGGGGCTCTACCAACTGAGCTACATCCGCCATAATATCTTTAATAATGGTACGCCCTACAGGATTCGAACCTGTGGCCTACGGCTTAGAAGGCCGTTGCTCTATCCAGCTGAGCTAAGGGCGCATAACCTGGATAATGATACATTAAAAACATATCATAAAAATGTGGTCGGTGATAAAGGATTCGAACCTTTGACCCCCTGGTCCCAAACCAGGTGCGCTACCAAGCTGCGCTAATCACCGAATATTTCATATCAACAAAAGATATTGAGTAATAATATAACTAATTGTTAAGTTATTCTACTACTTATACAAGTTTTAACTAAGTTAGTTAAAACTTGCCATCGAGCAAATCGCTTTGCCTTGTCAACGAGGCGAATATTACTGAGTTGAACCCCACACGTCAAACCTTATTTGCACTTTTCTTACTGTATGCATAATTAATAAACGCTTTGCTTATTTAAAGTTCAACATGGGGATCAGTTTCACTCTTATTTGTTAAAACCTTGTAAAACATTCGCTTAAAGTATCAATAAATATTGTTATCTTTCCCAGTAAGACTCTTCTAAACTATCTTCGCGCTCTGGTAATCCACGCGATAATCGAGGACTATGTTGCGCTAATACCTCATAAGCCACCCGATTGGCATATTTACAGATTTGAGAAAAAGAAGAATAACAAATACCATTGTTTAAATGCTTACTCGATCCTGGCACATTTTGTTTATGGAAACTATTTGATGCTAAATCATGTAATAATGCAGCCAACGCAGCATCACCCGCACCATTCGTATTACTGATTTTTTCAGGGCCACCCATGTAAGGTGAAATATGCGCATACACTTTTAATGGATTTTCACAGACACTTTTTAACTTGGGACGTGAAAATTCATAGCGATTAAACTCGGGGATTTGTCCGGGCAATAAAGGATGTGTAGTTTCGCGCTTTTGGCTCTCTTCTGTATAACCTGCCGTATATAATCCTAACGGCCCTGCCGTGGTTAATACCATGTCACACAAATCAAGGGCGGCTTGCGATGCAAGTAATGGATCCGGGAAGCCAGTTAATGCTTCTCCTTCATCTTCATTCATTGCCAATATCGTGACGTTTTCTTTAATGAAGTTTTTCCACCAAGTCGGATCTTGCTCAATTAAAAAACGTGTCCCTAATGTTAATACCACAGGTACATTCGCTTCTTTTGCATATTCAATGGCTTTTAACGTCGCTTGCGTTATCGTATCGCCTTTATTAGTACGCATTAAATAAGCAGTTAAGATCAAAGCAGAGGCGCCTTGTATGACTTCTTTATTGATGTATTGCGTGCTTAATTGATCCATCACCCCTTTACTAATCGCAAAGGTGCGCTCACCGCTTTCAGAAATTAAAGTAAAACAACGGCCCACGGCTCCCATTACGGGTTGTAGATAATTGAGATCTACTTTCGACGACGTATCACAAAGATAACGATAGGAATAACTCCCTACTTCAATATTTTTACTCATCGCGCCAAATAAAACAGATTTATCGTCGGCTAATACCGAATAATTATGCAGAGTATTACCAATCGTCCCGCCGGCAAATTCATCACTGATCATATTGCTTTCATTTAGCTCAGTGTATAATGCATGTGCCCGCGCATCATCTATCAATGTTGAGTTACCTTCAGGCAACGCGTAGCGCTGTAAAAGCTCATCACTGACTTTCGCTTCAATATCCACTAATATTTGGTCAATACCTGCGATATAAGTTGCGCCGTGCTTGGGCCGTGGATGAAGTTGAGCGAGTAAAGGATCTCGGCTGTTAACGGGGAAATAATGCTTTGACTTACGTTGTCCTGGAAACTTCATATCTTACGGCTCGCTCATAATGATTTTTAAACAGAGCGAGATCCTAGCATATACACAAAAGCGAAGGCAGAGTAAAAATTCTATTTTATATCAATGTAAAATGAAATTATCCTCAGTACTTGTCTTTTCTGCTTCATAAACGTACAAAACCTACACCGGGTTATCAATATCGATAAAAGTAACCTCTAAATCTAACTCTTTATGTAACCATTCACCCAAAGCTTGTACGCCATAACGCTCTGTTGCATGATGCCCTGCTGCATAGTAATGGATCCCCATTTCTCGCGCTATATGCACCGTACGCTCCGATATTTCACCACTAATAAAAGCATCGATGCCCTGCTCGGCTGCGATCGTGATTAAGTCTTGCCCTCCGCCAGTGCACCATGCCACCGTTTTAATTTCACTCTTCCCACCATCAATATGTAATGGGCTACGCTGTAGAGCGCGCTCAATACGCGCACTTAATTGATCGCCAGTTAACGCCTCTGAAAATTTACCAACTCGCCCGACACTGCGTTTATTCCAAGGCTCTAGAGGGCGACGATCCGTGATCCCTAATAATTTAGCTAACTGGGTATTATTACCAAGTTCGCTATGTACATCTAATGGTAAATGATACGCATATAAATTAATGCCATTTTCAATTAATGCTTTAATGCGTTTATACTTCATGCCAACAATGTTTTCAGATTCTCCGCGCCAAAAAAAACCATGATGTACTAAAATAGCATCCGCTTTTTGCGCCACTGCAATATCAATTAAGGCTTGATTTGCAGTCACCCCTAAAATGATTTTTTGCACTTCTTCTTTGCCCTCTATTTGCAGGCCATTCGGACAATAATCTTTAAATTGATGAATTTCTAACAGTTGGTCTAATTTATTTGCAAGTTTTTTGTTTTTCATTCGAAGGCCCTTATTTATAGCTACGCGTTTATTATTGGCACCTGCCATGCAGACACATAAACACACTGCTTTTATTGATCGGTGTATATAACCATGTTACCTCAAGATGCAAAATCAGCAAGCCTAATTGGGCCTAGTATCTTGGCATTAATTGAAACGCGTTTCTCCTGCTTTGATTACTTTATAACTGTATTTTATATACGATGCTTTATCAAAATAGCCAACGACAAGATGAATTCAATTTTTAGCCCCTTAATGGTAACGTCAATGCAACTTCAATCGCAGTACCATCATTTTGCCTTAACGCTATTTTAGAGAGAGCCTGATCAAGCATGTTTAGCTAACATCAGCAGATAATAAAATAGATTTAACATCTAATCGTTTTCAAGACTTTCTGATATCAGTTAAACCTAAATTAGACATTTCTTTTGATCTAAATGCGTCTTTTTTGAAAAAGAGGTAAACACTTTTTTTTATTTCATTTAAACTCTAGCTTCTGTTTTATATTAAAGGTGTATTTTCATGTTTTTCAAAAACCTACAAGTTTATCGTTTTACTCGTCCCATGGAGCAAGATGTCGACGCCCTAGAGCGCAATTTAGAAGAATTCAAATTCAAATCCTGCTCTAGCCAAGACGTTTCTAAACTTGGGTGGGTTTTTCCTATGGGTAAAGCAGGCTCTATGTACACTCACCTTGCTAATAAACAAATTTTGGTCTGCCTAAAAAAAGAAGAGAAAATGCTTCCTGCAGGCGTTATCAAAGATCAACTCAATGAACGTGTCGAAGCTATCGAAAATGAGCAAGGCAGAGCATTAAAGAAAAAAGAAAAAGACAGTTTAAAAGAAGATATTATCATGCAACTTCTGCCACGCGCTTTTAGTCGCACGTCGCAAACCTTTGCATGGATAGATCCCGAAACTAATATGCTTTATGTCGATGCATCAAGTACACGTAAAGCCGAAGAGTTGATCTCTTTATTGCGTAAAACGTTAGGCAGTCTACCCGTTGTGCCTATCCAATTAAAAAATCAAGCCGATGTGATCATGACGGACTGGTTAAATGAAGGCAATATTCCCACACACTTTAGCTTAGAAAATGAAGCGGAGCTCTGCTCAGCTCTAGAGGGCGGTGGTATTATTCGCTGTAAACAGCAAGATTTATTATCTGATGAAATCAAAAATCATTTGGCGGCTGACAAATTCGTCACCAAACTTGCTTTAAATTGGGCTGATAGTATCTCTTTTCTGCTTGGTGAGGAGTTTGCTCTTAAACGTCTTAAATTTTCTGATGTACTTCAAGAGCAAAATGAAGATATCGATAAAGATGATTTTGCAGCCCGATTTGATGCGGATTTTGCATTGATGACCGGTGAAATAAAACAACTCGTACCGGCCATTATAGAAGCTTTAGGTGGTGAATTAAGCTTATAAACCTCTCTTTTAAAAAGCCGATGTCAAATATGGGAGGTCTCTTCCAACATTTTACATCGGCTTTTTTCTTCTCAAAATAGACACTTCTCTGTTATTATCACGCCAAGATCCCCCTTTTAATCACGAGAGTTGAATAATATGAGTGTTTCTATTTTTGGTAGTGCCAAGTCTAAAAGTGCAACAAAAGCTTTATTACTTGGATCCGGTGAACTTGGTAAAGAGATTGCCATCGAGCTACAGCGTTTCGGCATTGAGGTAATTGCTGCCGACAGTTACGAAAATGCGCCAGCAATGCAAATAGCCCATCATCATTACGTTGTTTCCATGCTTGATGCAGCTAAACTAGAAGAGATCATCCGTCACGAAAAACCCGACTTTATTATCCCCGAAGTCGAAGCCATTGCCACAGACACCCTTGTTCAACTCGAACAACAAGGTTTTAATGTTATCCCCTCAGCGCGTGCTACCAAACTTACCATGGACAGAGAAGGTATAAGGCGCTTAGTCGCAGAGCAACTTCTTATTCCAACTACCCCTTATATTTTTGTTGATAATAAAGCGCAATTTATTGATGCTATCGACAACATTGGTCTGCCTTGCGTCATCAAACCTGTGATGAGTAGCTCCGGTAAAGGCCAAAGCGTCATACGCACACATGCCGATGTAGATAATGCGTGGCAACACTCTCAAGAGGCAGGGCGCAGTGGCGCGGGCCGTGTGATCCTCGAAGGTTTCATTGATTTTGATTATGAAATCACCCTACTGACCATTTGCGCCGTCGATGGAATACATTTTTGTGCGCCAATTGGTCATCGCCAAGAAAAAGGCGATTATCGCGAGTCTTGGCAGCCACAGAAAATGCCTGAACAAGCCCTTAAAAAAGCCCAAGACATAGCCAGAAAAGTAGTGACTGAGCTCGGTGGTTATGGCTTATTTGGTATGGAGTTTTTCATTAAAGGTGAGCATGTTTACTTTAATGAAGTATCACCACGTCCGCATGATACTGGATTGGTGACTTTACTTTCACAAGATAGCTCAGAGTTTGCTCTGCACGTGCGCGCCATTTTAGGCTTGCCCATTGGTAAAATAGCGCAATATGGGCCGAGCGCATCTTGCGTTATTTTAGGCCAAGGAAAGTCTCAAGATATCCGTTTTTCTCATATTAAAGAGGCGTTAAATGAGGCGCCCGGTGCGCAAATTCGTCTCTTTGCTAAACCTGAGATAAATGGTTCACGGCGCTTAGGCGTTGCCATTACGCGAGCTAGCACGACTGAGCAAGCCGTATTAGATGCCAAAGCTGTTGTGAGTAAGATAAACATATTATATTGATATTTAAAAAAAGGAATCTTTAAAGTAATATCGAATTAAAACATCAAATACTTATTCCGATATTTAAGTGTTTTTATAAACTACGATTTAATAGGCACATTATGATTTCAAAATTAATTATAATGTGCCTATAAAACAATTTACCTACCTTTATATCTTATATAACATTAAAATACTTACTAACTATAAAATTCATTAACAGTTTGATCTAAAATCAAAATCTCTGAGTATTCCTTTGTAACATTCATTAAAATAATGTTTAGACAAAAAAAACATCATTTACAATTTATTGTGATATATTGACTGCACTAAGTTCCTTTTACTTTCAAAATAAGGATATAAATTGAACCCTACAGATTTTAGCTCTCAACTTAAATTAAATATTCAGGCTGGCGCACCTATTATTCAGATTATTAGCCATGAGACATTACGGATTCGAGCGGAAATATTTAAGGTTGCCAGTGCACTCAGTGCATCAGTCTATATTTGGGATAGAAGCAATGGGTTACGAGAGTATATCGATTCATCCTATCAATCATTAACTAATAACTATAAACAACCCCATGAAATATTGGAACTGTTCAATGATGACGATGACGATGAAATTTCACTGCAAAACAGCATATTTTTAATTGAAGATTTTCACCCTAATTTACAAGAACATGAACATCAACAAATTAACCGATTAAGAAATTTTGCCATCTCAGTTTCAATGGGTACGATCAGCAACTGCACACTCATTTTATCTCAGCCTTATCCTCAGCTTCCAGCTGAACTTGAAAAAGAAGTTCAAGTCATGATGATGCCATTGCCTGATATTTTCGATTTAGAAAAATTAGCTCTTCAAGCAAAGCAACGTTTTAATTTAGATGATCGTGATTTTAGTCCAACACAACAATTATTAGAAGCGGCTCTAGGCCTTTCTACTAGTGAAGCGCAGCTTGCTTTTTCCAAAGCAGCCTGTGCAAAAAAACGCTTAACCAACGCAGAAATACCTTTAATTGTTAGTCAAAAAGAACAGGTAATAAGAAAAAGTGGGCATCTAGAATACTTTCATCCTAAAGCTACACTTGATGATATTGGAGGCCTTGATAATTTAAAATCATGGCTAAATCGTCGTAAACAGTCCTTTAGTGAAGATGCAAAAGACTATGGCCTAGAAACACCACGAGGTGTTTTACTACTAGGTTTACCGGGTACGGGTAAAAGTTTAGCCGCAAAAGCAGTGGCTAACGCTTGGCAGTTGCCACTATTAAGACTCGACATGGGTAAAATATATGGCGGTATAGTTGGTCAATCTGAAGAGAATATGCGCCAAGCATTACAGCTAGCTGAAACTCTATCGCCGAGTATTCTATGGGTTGATGAAATAGAAAAAGGTCTGTCTGGCATGCAGAGCTCAGGCTCAAGTGATGGCGGTACAACAGCGCGTGTACTAGGGAGCTTCTTAACTTGGATGCAAGAAAAAGAGAAACCCGTTTTCGTTGTTGCAACCGCTAATAACATTGCACAATTACCGCCTGAATTACTAAGAAAAGGCCGCGTCGATGAAATTTTCTTTGTTGATTTACCGGTCGAAACTGATCGGATAGAAATCCTCAATATCCATCTAAAAAATCGAGATCGCCTCGATGATTTTTCATCTGATGATATTCAGAAATTGGGCGAAATAAGCCAAGGATTTACGGGTGCAGAACTTGAAGAAGCAGTCAAAGAGGCTATGTTTTTATCCTTTGATGCAGGACGACCATTAGCATTCGACTATTTAAAAACTGCGATTCAAAACACCTCCCCATTGTCGTTAACGATGCACGAAATTATTGATAACACCAGAAAGTGGGCAAAAGGACGTGCTGTTCCAGCTAGCAGTAAAAAACCAGAACCATTAGATAATAAAAAGTCATCAAGTCAGGTACGTTTAAAGCAAGAAGGCGAAAATCCCTTTATATAAGTAACAATGGAAGTAGAAGTCGTTATGGAAAACCCTTTTTTTTCGGCCCTTGGGAACAGCAGCTGCATCGATGCTGCTGAGTTATCAAAAGGTGCAAAAGACACATTAACACCCTTTATGCATTATCTAGAAAACAGCATAAAAGCATTAGAAGGCAAGCAGGTTAGCTGCCACTGGAAACCCTTAGCCTATGAGAGCTATCAACTAATACCACAACAAAAAATTTATCAAATTACTCCAACGTCTGTGGTTAAGATTAAAGATAATAACATTGGCTGGTATGAGATCACTGAAGAGGTCGACGGTACATCACTTGATGATGATTTTATGCCAGATCCTGATGATACAATTACCGTCGGCAAAGGCAGAGAACGGCAGTCATTTGATATAACAGCAAATGACTTCGTGCAAAGTGGTGGAAAATACAAACTTTTCCTGCCTGAACTAGCGGAAATAAAAGCGATCACATGGTCTGGCTACCAATTAGCACTGCAGCCTCTAAGCCTCGATCTAAGCACGCTAAATAGCGTTAAAGTCGATGGTTGTTTATATTCAGCGACCGCAAAAAATAATACAGTCACAATATCAGGACTAATCACCCCAACATCTAAACTAACTGTTGACGATATTGAACGTAATTTTATTATCATGAGCGCATGCGCTCTTACGCAATTAGAAAAACTAAATCCGATTCAATCGGGTAATAGCTGGTTGGTATTTAACCGCAAAAAGCCGATTATAAACAATGCGACCATCACTGATATAACACAAGACTCATTAAGTAAATTATCAGCAAGTCACTTTAGTCATGACGACAAACCATTAGTAGAGCAACAGTGGAAGATTAGTTACAAAAAAATATCAGGGTTTAGCCTGCAAGCACAACTGTCAGATCAACAAGCGATTAGTGACATTGTTTGTAGCGAATACCCCCAACTCGAGTTAACAATAAACAAAGAGAAAATAAAAGAACACTGGATCCAACTCATTGAACCCGAAAATTCTGATGATAGCGGCAAATCCGTTTTAGATTATTTCTTTGAAGATTACGTCAATATTCATCATGGTGAGAAAAATAAGAATAGCAATCGAGATCCAGGTTACAAGGTCATAAAATCAAAGCCTGAAGAACGTCAGTTATTATTAGCAACTAACGCCGATAAACATAAGTCTGTATATCCTCAAATAGCAGATAAATCGACCTTACGAGTTCAGGTAGATACATCGCAACTAAAAAAACAGCGAGATGCGATTAATAATTTAATTCTGCGCCCAACGGCAGGACAAGCAACACTAATTAAGCTGTTGCAAAACCGTGATAACGTCCAGTGGCCACTCCTAACTCTCTACGCCAAACCAATAGACTGGAAAGTATTAAGTGATCCTAATTTTGATGGCTGTAAGGAGCAACGCGAATTTGTCACCAAAGCTTTAGGATCTAGTGATTTTACTATCTTAGACGGCCCGCCAGGGACAGGTAAAACCACTACCATCTTAGAATTAATTGTTCAATTAGTGCGCCAAGGCAAGCGTATATTACTAAGCGCTTCAACTCACGCAGCGATTAATAATGTATTAGAACGGGTTGAAGAAAATAACCTGCTTGATGAAATATTCCCACTGCGTATTGGCGATGAAAGTAAAGCAACAAATGTTGAACATTTTCAATATGACAATCAACTAATCAGCATAAACAAAGAGTTATCAGACAACATTTCCGATCAAATATTAGTCGACTCGTCTAATTTGGTTTGCGGAACGACAATTGGTATTTTAAAACTATTTAGAGAACGAGCAGTCTCATTAGATAATGGTACAGCACCGTTTGATGTCATGATTATTGATGAGTGCAGTAAAACAACCTTCCAAGAGTTTTTAGTACCGGCACAATACGCTAAAAGCTTTGTATTGGTGGGTGATGTCAAGCAATTGTCACCGTTTACCGATCGTGAACAAATTGTATGTAATCTACAACAGCTCATGTTAAAACCGGGTCGTGGCCATGAGAAATCATCTAACTACCAAGCGCCCAAGTTACTATCACCTGACATCCAACAAGCGTGTTTCTTACTCGAAGAATTAAGAGGTGATCGAAATGATCTCTATAACAACCAACTAATCGTTCCTGTTTCACTTGGAGTATTACAAGCGTTAGGTAACGAAATAAAAGCGAGATCCCACAGCTGCGAGCAACTCAATAATTTATTACTGATTGGCGAGAGACCAAATGAAAGTCTAAATATTTATGGTCCAGCCCAGATCCTAAAAAATCCAATTGCGCTGTATCAACATAACATCTGTTTTATTGCCTCTACCGCATTAAGCACTTTGGAGCATTGCCTACCCGTTGATGCAATTATGTTGAGTGACGACTGGCAATCGAATCGCCATGCATTTATTCATAATACCAATTACAAAAACAAGCAAAGTGTTAATTTCAGAAAAGAGCATAAAAAAACATCGACCGAAATAAACCAAGCATATTTAAGCCGATTTCAAGAAACTAACTGGGCCGAAGAGCTGTGCTGGCGTTTAGAGCGAGTATATTGGTTACGCTTGTCAAAAAATAAAAATGCAGATAGATATGAAAAAGACATTAATAGGCTGCTCCCAGCCGCAATTAACGTACTTGGCCGGGTGCACGGACTTAAGAACATCGCATTTCCTTCGATCTTAGAAGCGTTATCCGGTGACGGTTTAGTAAAACGTAAAGTTGATTCAGCGACCACCTTAAACCAAGGTTTTCATCGCACGGAAAAATTACAGCGCCATACGACATTAACCTATCAGCATCGGATGCATCCCGATATTTCTGCTTATCCACGCGAACAATTTTATCAAAATCGTTCGCTATTTGATGGTAACCAAGTCAGTAACGCACGACAGTGGGATTATCCAAGGTTTGCCAAGCATAATGTCTGGATTGATGTAACGGGAAGCGTATTTAAAAATGCCAACCGCAATGAAGTAAATCGTATTATCGATGAAATTGAACGTTTTTGTAAATGGGCACAAGGAAAGGTCAAAAACAGAAAAAATGAACCTTATGATATGGCAATTCTAACCTTTTACAAAGGCCAAGAAAAAGCACTACGAGAAGCGCTGCAACAGCTCACTGGCAATAAAAGTTCCTATGCCAAATTTGATTACCTTGGCATTCAGATCAAATTGGCCACGGTGGATTACTTTCAAGGACAAGAGGCGGATTTTGTCATGCTAAGCATGGTCAACACAACACGAGATGGCTTTCTCGATGCACCTAATCGCTTAAACGTAGCCATTACCCGAGCAAGATACCAGTTAGCGATTGTCGGCCAACTCAGTTACTTTTCACGTTCGCGCTCTCCAGAATTAAAGCAACTAACTAAAACATGCCTGACGATACGCTAAGGAATATTTAAAATGAATCAATCAAACAACAGAGCTAAAAAAACAACCAGCGGTTTTGACGATCTTGGAAAATTAAAGTCTAGCGTAGCTAATAAAAAAAATGGCGCCCCTCAAAATAAAAAAAAGTATCATGTAGCCAAAACACAACAACCAAATAATGGTTCAGCGAAGAATAAGAATACCCAAGAATTTTCAGTGCGTTTATCACGCCAACTCAATGTTAAACGCTATCCGGTTATCGCGACTATTTGTTTACTACAAAAAAGAACTGACATCGTTAGCCTGCTCAATCAGGCGCAAGCTAACCCTAGAAATTTACCGCTAAGATTGACATCATATTTAAAAATGGAAGGCTTGCTCAACAACGACAACACATTAACAGATAAAGCTAAGCGGGTGTGCACCTCGGGGAAAATGCCAATTAGTGAGCGCGGGCTTTATCATATTTGGTATAGCGATAACGATCCGCTGTTAGGTACCAGAGCTTTATTAATCCAACGTGATAACGCCTTTAAAGAGCCAAAACAGAAGATCTTGTATAAAGGTCGAGATGCAGCGCAATCTGCCTTTGCTATTAGTTTGCAGGACAATAATCATAAAACCCTAGCAGTTAAATTTTCGGGTAGCAAAAAAAACACCAGCAACAGATTAAATTCAGAGGATATTGTCTCTATATTACCAGAGGTTATCTGTGGTGCCACCGACAATAAAACGCTTAACTTAACTTGGGAACTTACTTTAGACAGCTCAAATATAACACTTAAAGGCCCATTAAATATTTTATCCGGGCATGATTTAAAACACGCAAGTCGAGTCGATTTCGAATACCAACAGAGCGAATATTTATCAAAAGCTCCTGCTATTTTTTCATCATTGGCAACACACCTTGACGGCCACTGGCAGCAGCATGTTCAGCGAGTTAGTATTCCGTTTAATCTAACTAAACAACATCAGGGAATGCTGAGTCGATTTAGCTTAAATAATTACCCTGCATTTGATATGGCGACTCCACATGGACACTTTGACCATGTTGATATTAAACACCTGCCAGTTGAGCCAATTCTAGCAGAAGCCACAAAATGGCACATTGCCTGGCTAGAGCGCTATCATGCTAGCAGCTTTAAAGAAACTGAAATTGCGCAAGCTGAACAACTATCATGGCTAGATCAGCCAGCACTTAAGCAATGTAAGCTAGAGCCTTTATCGGGCAATAACCTTATTGCGGTTTTACCTAAAGAAAAGAATCCTCGTGCCTACTGGCACTGTGCAGCAATCAACGATTTAACTCCAAGCTTGTCCACTGTTACTGCGCAGCCACTAACATTAATCGATAAAGAACAAATCGATATTGAGCAACTCATTAAAAAACTCTCGTTAGATAAGCCCTGTACCAAATTTATTTATTCAGATCGCTATCTAAGGACAAACCGTCAACAGTCTCTGCTTTGCGAAATTACAAAACCATTAAGCAATGCAGATATAACCATTTTCACAGCATTAAATGACGCAGCTGCGCTATCGAACAACTTACCTGAACAGTGGAATATAGAATCTTTTTCTAAACGCGCCGACAATCATGATCGCTACTGGATATTTCAATCGGATAACGACATTACCGCTTGGAAATGCACCGTTAGCTTGGATTTTTTAACAAACGATGGTTCCGCTTATTACGCTCACGGCTATCCAACTTTCACTCCCATGTCTATTGAGCAACTTCCAGAGTATTTACAGCGTACTTTAGCTCACCACACACTTGAGGTAACAGCATAATGAATACACTAGAAATGCAACCAGAATTGTTTACTAAGAGTTATCACGATCAATTATTAACACCTATATTTATCGATCAGGGCTGTGCAGTCGAAGACAACCTTCGCTTTCCTTCATTTGTTGCAGCCGCAGAACAACAAGAAATTATTATTCTAATAAATAATACACGACTGACCTTACTACTCGCAGCAGATCAATTAACTAACGTTGCCATCATTACCGCACTACAAAATGCAGCAGATAAAGGGATCAGAATTTATCTGTATTTAGGAAATGAGCATAAAAATAAAGAAGCCATTAGTACGTTATCCAGTCGTTGCCTAATCCGTACTGGAGAACCACAGCAAGGTGCGCTGCTAATTAGCGATCACGCGACATTTTCACCTGTTGGTCATATCTTAAATTCATCGTTCATTTTTACCAATAATGACGACGATGACAATTTCTTTATTATATTAACAGCAGTTCAAGTCCAAGATGCTTATCGTAGCTTTTGCCATTTATTTTGGGATAAAAGTGAGAAACAAGTCATAAAACAAGGTGAGCAATCAGACAAAGCAGTAGCAAATCCGGCAGGCACCATCGTTGTTAATCATCAATATCACTTGCCAGAACAATTAGACGGTAATTTCACTCAAGCAAATGACATAAAATTCTGCCAACTCAATCACCATGATTTAGATATCACATTATCAAACAAACTATTACGGGCAACTACCAACCTTCTAGACCTTAACAAGGCTGAGTTAGCTGAGTCATTAGTTAATGATAATAAAAATGTGGCACTCACAGACTTCAACAGTCCCAACATAGTTTCAACAACCAGTGGCTGCTGGTTCATTCCAGATAACGCGAAAAATCAGGAGGTAAATTGGTGCCTCAAGCTAGATAACCAGCAATCGGATGAACTAACCAACAGCCTAAATCAAGCATTTAAAGCTGCACAATGGCAACTTAATAGATCATGTTCTGTTGATCAGTTAAATTCACATTTTATGTTTGTTGATGAAGCAAACCGTGTTTATCAATGTGAGGAATCTTTAGATCTTAATCTTGAACCAGTTTACACTGACAGCATCAATAGTTTTTTAAATGATAACATTGAAGACTTAACCAGTTCAGACACCGAGTTTACTCGTGAATTTCTGGCAAAAAACATTAATTATAGCGTGCAACGTCACCCTCCTTATTGCCCGCAAGGTGCCATTAAGGCACCGCTATATAACCGCTGGGACAGCGCAAATAACAACTGGCTAACGGCACTAGCAGATCTTGATGTCAAACTTGATAAACTTGATAAAAAACGCACATCGGTATCACAATCAATTTTTTCTTTTTTCAGTAGCTTTTCACTTGGCCAGCAACACAAACATAAGAAACTAAAAAAGAGTATTTTTGAGCTTAGACAACCAGACATGTTCACAGTAACACCTGCCGAACGAGCAGAACAAAAAAACAACTACATTGACTGTTTTAACCAGCTATCTCAAGATGATGAAGCCACCAACCAAGCGATAGACAAAGCCAAGTTAGAAAAACAATGGCATGACAAAAAAGAGCAATTAGCAAAGAGCTTACAACATAAAGAAGCGCTATATTCACAAGAGAAAAGCAGCGTAAATACTCTCAACAAAGAGAAAAAAGTAAAATATACCCAAGCCTATGATGAGTTTATCGCAAGTCGAGATAATGCCTTTGAAAAGCATACTCTACAGCTAACTCAAGATAATAAAAAACTAGTGGCAATGTCGCTGCAACAGGCAAGTCAATGGCTCAAGAGCAACAGAAAAAGTAACCCGAAATTAGCAGAGCTATTAGTGCTGCATTCCGTACGATTAAAGAAAATTGAACACTCAAACCGCAGTCAAGAAGCATCAAAAGATGACCAAGAAAATCAAAAAGAACAATACCAGCAACAGATCTTAAGTAATGAAGAGTTATTCATTACTTACTGGAAAACGCAATGTGCTCAAACTCTTAATGGACAACAACAAGAAATTATTGAAATCTATTCTGTTGAACCTAGTGCGTTAACTAAGTGGCTAACAAGCAACACTAATAAATCATTAAAGAAAGTACTAGAAACTCACACTCAACTCAGCAACAAGGTGACACGTGATTTAGGTTTAGCACAAAAGAAACTAGATAATGCCCTTAATGACAAGAACATTGCCCTAGAATTACTTAATAAACACGGTTCTTCATTCTATTATCGCAATACCAATGAAAGCGATGAACTGAGCAAGCAACTAGGTAACAAGAAAAACAAAAACAAAGCTCCACATATCGGTTGGCCAGATGAAACCCTGCCAATTACTGATGAGTTGAAGTTATTTGAAGCAAACGACAAACGCTATCTCACCTTATTATCACTTGATTCATTAGAGCAGGCACAGCAGGAAGCAGAGCGTCTAAATGCTAAGCTTTGCGCGCCACAACAAGCAAGAGAGACTCATAATGCCTGAGCAACAAATCACATTAACCATCGATGAAGAAGGTGCGATAACTGCAAAAACAAGCGGATTCAAAGGCGAGGCCTGCTTAAAAGCACTTGAAGAGCTTTTAAGAGATACGACCGGACTGATTCAGGTCAAAACCACCGATGAGTATCACCAGCAACAAGCGGTTCAGTGTCATGAAACGATTAAGCTAAGGAATTAAGCAATGAGTGCAGTCATCAAAACAACCACCCCTTTTACTATTGAAGTGGTACTATTTTCGGCGCTAGTAACATTAAAAGCAGAGCCAGTTTCAATAACAGCTGAAAATATTAATAATTTCCGACAGCGATCCAATGTTGTTATTGGCGACATCATCACCAACAGACGAGATTATAACGGCTTACAGCTATTTCGTTTTAATGGTGATGTCTGGCAACTGCAACATGATCAGGATGAACTAGCCACTAGCATTGTATCTTCTGTGCACAAACAGTATCAATCCGTCAGCCGCTTTTTAAACGTGTTGAATGGTGCCTATCAAGACTGCTATCAGGTACATCTCGATAATATTGCAGAGATTGAACGTCAACGCATTGAACAAGATAGAATTGAACGAGTAGCGGCGACCCGCCTACAGGCAATTACCCAAGCAAAGGCCCAAGGTTACAGCATAAAAGAAAAAAACATCAAAGGAAAAATCCAGCTGGTACTAACCCGATCAGTATAATATGAAGAATTCACACGGTACCCAGTTTAATATTTCTCACATTGAACCTGCCACCCATATATATGGCCCAGGCAGGCGATTTGCGGTGTGGCTACAAGGATGTTCGCTCGCTTGTAAAGGCTGTTGGAATAAACAAATGTGGTCATTTAAAGCGAACGAATTAATGGATCGCGAAACGCTGCTGGCTCAAATTATAGCAGAGCATGACATTGAAGGGATCACACTATTAGGTGGAGAGCCTCTAGAGCAAGTTGAAAACACCCTATGGTTAATCCACAAAATAAAACGGCACACATCCTTAACAATAATGTTGTATACCGGATATACCAAGGCAGAACTTGAGTTACAAAAACTCTGGCCTGTATTAGAAGCTGATGTGGATTTACTTGTGACCGGTCGATATCAAGAACAACACAGAAATACCCACAACCAATGGTATGGATCAGAAAATCAAGAGCTAATTTACCCCGAAAATTCACAAATACAAAAGAGATCAAAAGCACTCAATGAAGTAGAAATTATTATTGAGCCTAGTGGTGAAGTACGTATACTCGGATATCCCCCGAATAATGATTAGTAATATCTATAAGTATTATTATGATTCACGTCTTGGTCTTTTCAATCTGAAAAACTATCCCTATTGAATAAATATAAAATAAAGGTTGAAAATCATCCCAAACAAAAGTACTGTTAACTTATACAGTGGTTTTATTTACAGGGGTTTTATTATGGTAGTTACTGCAATGCATAAACGCGCACCATTCACTTTAAACAATTTAAAATTAGATAACGTTACCCAAACTAAAAGTAACGTACATTTAAGTTATAACGTGAATAATTACCAAAATTTATTAACACATATTCAAGAAAGTGAAGATGCGCGTTGGATTTTATTTATTGCTCCTCCCGGAAAACCTAATTTGTCTTTTTTTCAGCAATCTGGCATTTCAAAAAGCCGGATCATTACATTGACGCAACAGCAAATTGGCGATACGCAGTCACTCCTTCACACCGTGCTTGCTAATAATAATTATGCAGCCGTCGTCACTTGGCTTAATCACTGTGATAAAAGCACTCAAGATGCGCTAAATCAATTAACACGCCAATCTAATACTCAGTGTTTTGTCTATTGCGCGCAATAACGCGTTATACTGGTTTTTTCAGATAATCGAGAGTTTACTATGTACCCATACTGCACTAAGACCAAAAGTTTTATCAATGCAATTGGCAGTGGTGATGCAGCTTATATCCCTAAAGCTGTAACATGCGCTATCAAAACATTAGACAACATTGCAAACAATAGCGCCTTAGATGATAAAACACGTGAAGATGCGGCCTTTGCAGCGGCAAACTTAGTCTTAAGTGACTATAACGACGACGCTTAAGTTTCTGTCTTTCGTCTGTATTTTAAGTAATAAAAAAGGAGCCTAAGCTCCTTTTTTTATGATGTTCTGACAAACACGCCTAATATATTAGCCAATGTGCGTCAATCCACCCATGTAATGTTGTAGTACCGCAGGGATCTCAATACGTCCATCTTCAAGTTGATAGTTCTCAAGTACCGCAACTAAGGTGCGTCCTACTGCAAGACCTGATCCATTGAGTGTATGAATAAGCTCTGCTTTTTTCTGCCCGGTTGGGCGAAAACGTGCTTGTAAACGGCGCGCTTGGAAATCACCGACATTCGAGCACGATGAAATTTCACGATAAGTATTTTGTGCTGGAAGCCATACTTCAAGATCGTATGTTTTACTCGCACTAAAGCCCATATCACCCGTACATAAAATCACTTTACGGTAAGGAAGCTCTAAGTTTCTAAGTACTTGCTCAGCATGTGCCGTTAGCTCTTCTAATGCAGCCGCACTTTTCTCTGGTTGCACAAATTGCACTAACTCAACTTTTTCAAATTGATGTTGGCGAATAAGACCGCGAGTATCGCGCCCATAAGAGCCAGCTTCACTACGAAAACAAGCGGTTTGCGCAGTGATTTTGATCGGTAATTCACTTTCATCAAAAATCACGTCACGACTTAAATTAGTCAATGGCACTTCAGCTGAAGGGATCAAAGACATGACAACGCCTTCTTCGGTCGCAGGTTTAGTATTAAACAGATCATCACCAAATTTAGGCAATTGCGTAGTCGCATATAAACTCGCAGCATTCACTAACAATGGCACGTACGTTTCTGTATAACCATGCTCATTGGTATGCAAGTTAAGCATATATTGACCCAGTGCACGGTGTAATTTCGCAATTTGTCCTTGCATGATAATAAAGCGAGAGCCACTGATTTTAACTGCGGATTTAAAGTCTAAACCGCCAAGCGCTTCACCCAAGTCAACATGATCTTTTACTGCAAATGAAAATGTTTTAGGCGTTCCCCATGTTGATATCTCAATATTATCATCTTCATTTTTACCGACAGGCACATCACTCAGAGGTAAATTCGGGATCGTATAAGCAATCTCTTGAATTTGTTCTACAAGTTGATTAAAGGTCTCTTTGGTTGCATCTAATTGCGCGCCAAATTCAGCCATTTGCGCACGCAATTCTGTAATATCTTCACCGCGTTTCGCAGCTTGGCCAATCTCTTTGGAGCGACTATTACGCTCCGCTTGTAGATCTTCGGTTTGAATTTGTAATGCTTTACGTTTTTCTTCTAACTCGTTGATCAAATCAACATCTAAGATAAAACCACGACCTGCTAATAACTGCGCAGTTTCCTCAATATTATTACGTAACAATTTTGGATCTAGCATTTTATTTCCCTAACTTTTTAAAACTAATAGCGTACCGACATAAGCGGCTAAAATACACACGACAACATTTAGAGCAACATTCAGCATCGCTTTTATTAATGCGCCTTGTTGTAATAACAACAAGCTATCCATTGAGAATGTTGAAAATGTGGTCAATGCCCCTAAAAAACCAACCCCAATTAAAGGCCACCAATATGATGAGGCAATGGAATTATTTTGTTGCATAAACATAAAGATACATCCCATGCTTAGCGAACCTAATATATTAACGGTCAGTGTAGCAAATGGAAAACCTTTTCCAAAGAGGCTTATCATGCCAAACCCGATTAAATAACGTAAAGTAGCACCAAATGCTCCTCCACAAGCAACAAGTGCGATATTGGCGAACATATTATTCATAACGTTTCTTATCACTCTGTTGATTTAGTTGTTGCAGATAATCTAATTTTTGACTGATCTGCTTTTCAAAACCGCGATCACTTGGCGTATAAAAACGCGTGCCTTGCAATTCAACGGGTAAATAGACTTCACCGGCAGCAAACGCGCCGATTTCATCATGAGCATAACGGTAGCCTTTGTTATGCCCTAAATCTTGCATTAATTGTGTGGGAGCATTACGTAAATGCATAGGTACTTCAAAATCAGGCATCTCCTGAACACACTGCTTTGCTTTAGCAAAAGCCACATAAACGGCATTACTTTTAGGGGCGCTCGCACAATAGACTATTGCTTGCGCTATCGCGCGCTCACCTTCATAAGGACCAACACGGGTGAAACAATCCCAAGCATTGATAGCGATTTGCATCGCCCGAGGATCTGCATTACCAATATCTTCAGAGGCGATGGCGAGCAAACGCCTCGCTACATATAAAGGATCGCAACCACCACCAAGCATACGTGCATACCAATATAACGCGCCATCAACATCTGATCCCCGCACTGATTTATGAAAGGCTGAAATTAAATCATAAAAAAGATCGCCTTTTTTATCAAAAGAAACCCCTTCTCGACCCGCTATTTGCATTAATAAATCTAAACTGATCTCGCCTTCAATGGCCATATCACTCAGTAGTTCTAAATAATTAAGCGCTTTACGTGCATCACCTTGTACCAATAATGCCAGTTTCTCTTTAACGCCTTGTGCAAAATGTAGGTTATGCGCTTTCAGTCCGTCTTGAGCATGGCAAGCTTGGTCAATAACCTCGACAATTTCATCTTCACTGAGTTTTTTTAGTAGATAGACACGCGCCCGTGAAAGCAATGCATTATTTAACTCAAATGAGGGGTTCTCTGTGGTCGCCCCAATAAATAACAAAGTGCCATCTTCAATAAAAGGCAGAAACGCATCTTGTTGGGTTTTATTAAAACGATGCACTTCATCCACAAATAATAATGTGCGCATCCCTCTACTTTGATTTTGTTTACCGATTTCAATGGCTGCGCGTATATCTTTTATGCCCGCTGTTACCGCCGATAAACGCTCAACATGCGCATCACAATAATGGGCGATAAGCTCCGCCAAGGTCGTTTTACCGGTGCCTGGTGGCCCCCATAAAATCATCGAGTGAGCAGCACCTGCTTCTAGCGCTTTGCGCAGTGGTTTACCCACACCCACAATATGTGTTTGACCTATATATTGATCAAAGTTTTTCGGGCGCATACGTGCAGCCAAGGGTTGAAATTCATTGCTAATATCAAAGAGATCTTGCATTAACTCTGATCATCCACTTCAACGTTATCCGGAATAATAAACTCAAACATACTGACGTTTAATGGTGCCTTTAATGCAAACGGCACTAAAGTGAAGGCACTACGTTGACCTTGCTCATCAACGATCATAAATTTACTTATTTCACCTGATTTTGAAAACTCAAAAATAAAATAGCGTTCACTGTCCGTATCGCGGTTTGAGGTAAGCGTAAATTGGTCACCTTTTTGAACTACATTGTAATATTTCCACTGCTCACTTGCATTGCCAGCAAGTAATACAAACGGCGTCTCGGTGATCGTGTCATCAAGGTTTAATATTGTCACTTGCTCGATAAAAGGATCGTATATCCACATGAGCAAACCATTAGAGACAATCATTTGCTCATCAGGCGCCGTCACATGCCAAATGAATTTACCCGGACGTAATACGCTTAACGTACCAATACTTTCATTGATAACTTTTCCATCCGCATTGCTTACAACTTGAGAAAAATGCGCATTAATTATTTTTAACTTCGCCAATTTCTCTTGTAATATTTGGCTGTCATCCGCATGCGCAGGGGTTATGCTAAAAAACAAGAAAGACAATAATACTAAAATAACTTTTTTCATTTTTAATCCTTTATTGGGGGAGCAGCCAATACTTCACGACTGCTATTTGCCCCTGATGGTGGCGTGATCACACCTTGTGCTTGCAGTTGATCGACAATACGCGCCGAACGGTTATAACCAATTCTAAATTTACGTTGAATGCTAGAAATAGACACTTTACGGGTTTCACTAATAAAAGCGACAACCTCATCAAACAAGGCATCGATTTCATTTTCTGTATCGCCCTCTTCACCCGGTAGCATAGTATCAAGGCTCATTTCACCTTCTAAAATATCTTTCACATAATTAGGTGCGCCACGTTTTTTCCAATCCGCAACCACTTTATGCACTTCATGATCGTCAACAAAAGCGCCATGTACGCGTGTTGCAACGCCTGTTCCTGGCGGTAGATATAACATATCACCGTGACCGAGTAATGTCTCAGCCCCCTGCATGCCTAAAATCGTACGCGAGTCAATTTTACTCGAGACTTGAAATGCAATACGGGTGGGAATATTTGCCTTGATAAGGCCTGTAATAACATCCACTGATGGTCGTTGCGTTGCTAAAATAAGATGGATCCCAGCGGCCCTTGCTTTTTGCGCAATACGTGTGATTAGCTCTTCACATTTTTTACCCACAATCATCATCATATCCGCAAATTCATCAACAACGACCACGATATTAGGCAGTTTTTGTAATGCTGGCGCCGTTTCATCCATGCTATCGCCGGGCTTCCACAATGGATCTAACATGGGTTCCCCTTTTTCAATAGCTTCTAATACTTGCGCGTTGTAACCGGCTAATGTGCGCACGCCAACCGCTGAAAGCAAACGATAACGACGCTCCATCTCACCCACACACCAGCGCAGAGCATTGGCTGCATCTTTCATGTCTGTCACAACTTCGGTTAACAAATGCGGGATCCCTTCATAAACACTTAACTCCAGCATTTTAGGATCGATTAAAATCAGGCGCACATCTTCCGGTGATGACTTATACAATAAACTGATCAACATACAGTTTACACCAACCGATTTTCCTGAGCCCGTCGTCCCTGCCACCAATAAATGAGGCATTTTAGCCAGATCAACCACCACAGGTTCACCCGATATATCTGCGCCAAGTACGATACTTAACGGCGATTTTGCGTTCTTAAACGCTTCACTACCGAGTACTTGTGAGGCATAAACAATTTCACGATATTTATTTGGCAACTCTAATGCGATCACTGATTTACCTGGAATTTGATCCACCACGCGCACGCTAATGGCTGAAAGAGCCCGTGCTAAATCTTTTTCTAAAGCGGTCACCGCACTCACTTTCATACCCGGTGAAAGCGCCAATTCAAAGCGTGTAATAACCGGTCCAGGAAGTACATTCACCACTTCTGCTTTAATTTTAAATTCAAGCAGTTTAGCTTCAACTAATCGCGCCGCACTGTCGAGTTCTTCTTGTGAAACTTGGTGCTCTTTTTTAGTGACTTTATCTAATAAATCAATACTGGGGAAATCACCAATCGACAAATCTTTTTTATGCGCGATAAAGGGTCTTGCATGCGCAGGTAAATGTGAAAAATCAGGTACTTTCTCGGTGCTCGCTTCACTAAAATCAATAAGAACCTCTTCGCCATCGGGCACACTTTGCATCGGCGTTTCTGTAAATACGATATTAGGGATTGGCTCATCAAACACGGGTTGTGTTAAGAAATCAGGCTCAGACGCTGTAAAATCTGGCACTGTAGCGCTAAACACTGGCCCTTGTTCTGCCATTGGGACATCATCTCGATTAATCTCTGTTTTTTTCTTACGCGTTAATTTTTTAAGTAACACTTTCTTATCACTAAATAAAGACGCTTTGGGTCTTTGGTCGCGCGCCTGCGTAAAGTTGTGCCAGTGTGTCGGCAGTGCCAATAAGAAATAACCAGAGGCAATCGTGCCCGCACCTAAACTATCAATAAGCGTCAGCCATGAAAAACCAAACAATAAAGTAGATCCTGATATAAGTAAGGTTAATAATATAAGGTTAACTGCCAGTAAACTAAAAAATCCGAGCATACTTTGTGCGATGATATCGCCAATTAAGCCACCAGAAGGATAATAATTAAAATCATTAAAATTTAATGAGGCAAGGGCTGACAAGCTAAAAACAGTAAAAATAAAACCGATAATACGTAAACCTGCATTTAAAAAATCTATGTCTAAATTAAATTTAGGTTTCCATAAAATAGTCCATGCCAATAAAACAATCACTATCGGCAATAAATAAGCGAGTAAACCGAAGGCATAAAATAAAATATCAGCAGTCCACGCCCCCACAGGGCCACAACTATTGTCAATGGCAGCAACCCAATGTTGTTGCGACCAACTCGGATCGGAAGGAGAGAAGGTCATAAGAGACAGTGTAATAAAAATTGCCACAAAAAAAGTCAGGATAATACCGACTTCAAAAAGTTTTTGAATACCGGAGAGACGATTAATTATATTTTTTTTAAACAAAACAATACCTTGTATTTTAAGTCAATCTAGAAAGTCTACGGGTAACTGGTGACGTAAGCGTAACCATATTTTACCACTTGCGAATGCGGAATCTCGCACTATTTGCATTATGGGTTGTAACTCACCTTTTTCTAATACGGCTTTAATATCCGCATAAAACGTTAAGGCAATCGAGCGGGCTTCGGTATTTGAAAAATAAAAAACACCTACCTTACGGTATAAATCTTGTAAGCCATTTAAAATCAAAACATAGATCATATTATTAGAAGACACCGCCACATTGTGATAAAAGCGATAATCAAACTCTGTAAATTCTTCACTGCTGGCATCAATCGACGGGACATTCTCCAAGTACGCTAATACATTGTTCTTATTATTTTTAGCTGCCATACGCAATATAATAGTACTAATATTGGTGCGTACTGACATTAATTGATCAATAAAATCACTGCGTCTACTGACGTCTAAACGTGTGAGAGTGCTTAATATGTTGAGACCTGATGTTTCCCAGAAATCATTCACTTTAGTCGGCTTACCATGGTGAATAGTGATCCAACCATCTTTTGCTAGGCGCTGTAAGACTTCACGCAATGTTGTACGTGTTACGCCTATTTTATCCGCCAATAAACGCTCTGCCGGTAAAACTGAATTAACTGCAATAGAGCCATTCCATATTGACTCAATAAGGTATTGCTCTGCGACATCAGCAGGCCCTTTTGCTTTCATTATCATGTTATTATTCGCTATATACTTATTCATTAACAATACAACCTGTAAGCTTGATATCTTTAATTTATACCCATGTTACCTAAAAATGCTTATTCGGCACTCGCTCGATAGTCCTTCAAGGCGCAACCCTTGTTAAGAAGTATAAATAACAAAATAGATCAAAGGAATACAAAGATATAATAACACAGTCAACATTTGTAGAAACACCTCGTTTTTTATCTTTTAACTAAAAATAAAGACTGATTCGATTTTAATGCTTATTTAGTGCCCTTATCTCGCATCATTAGGGCGTTTTATTAAACAACAGATACGCCAATGATACAAATTTCATTTGTGATCACATGCTTAGCCATGTTATAAAATTTGTATAAACTCCCGTGTAAGGAAAAATTGTGTTTTTAATCTTAAAAAATTTATCAAAACAGCGTTGGCCATGGCTATTACTTGCAAGCAGTGCGCTCACACTTGAACTCTGCGCCTTGTTTTTTCAACATGTTATGCACTTAGAGCCTTGTGTTATGTGTGTTTACGAGCGCCTCGCTATGATAGGCCTTATTGTCACTGGACTCATTGGCGCCATCGCCCCACAATTTTTATTACTGCGCTTAATAGCATTTTCGAGCTGGCTGATCAGTGCATATTGGGGCTTACAATTAGCATTAGAGCATACAAAATATCAACTCGACCCATCACCTTTTGCCGTTTGCGCTTTTTTACCTGACTTTCCAAATTGGGCGCCATTACATTTATGGTTCCCCTGGTTATTTAACCCCACCGGTGATTGCGCCAATATTGTTTGGCAATTTTTAGGCTACACCATGCCACAATGGTTGATTGTCAGCTTTATTATTTATTTAGTGCTATTTATTGTCATTGCAGGAAGCGCCTTATATCCTAAAAAATGGCTTAATTAAGCATAAAAAAAGCGCACTGTGAAAATAATTCACAATGCGCTTTTTCTTATTATTTGAATCTAAGCTTTAAAAAATTAGCTTATTTTTAAATACTCACCTATTTTTTGTGCATCTAATGCATACAATTCATCTAACAAGTTAACTTGTAAACTACCCGGCCCTTTAGATGACATAGCCGCTATTTCACCTGCGACACCTAAAATAGCCGTCGCTGCCAGCCCCGTTGTTTCGCCAATGGCTGCAAACGCACCGGTTAATGCTGATAACGTGCACCCCATCCCCGTGACCGATGCCATCATAGCAGCGCCATTACGTAAGTACGTTTCATTTGCGCCATCTAAGATCACGTCTGTTTCACCAGAGATCACCACTTGGCACGCATAACTTGCAATTAGCTCGAGGGCTGCACTTCTCGCATCAAGACTCACATGCACAGAATCAACGCCTTTACTGCTTACAGGATAACCCGCAAGGGCAATGATTTCTGACGCATTAGCGCGAATAATCAGTTTATTCGCTAAACGCACTATTTGCCTCGCACTTTGAGTGCGAAAAACACTCGCACCACAGCCGACAGGATCAAGTACCACCCATTTATCTGCAATGTTCGCTTGTTGCACGGCAAATAACATACGCTTTAGCCCGTCTTCATCTATTGTTCCGATGTTGATCACAACAGCCCCTGCAATCCCCACCATCTCAATCATCTCAGCGCGAGAGTGCGCCATAATGGGAGATGCGCCGATTGCCAGTAACGCATTAGCGGTATTATTCATCACCACATAATTGGTGATGTTAAGTACTAATGGTTTTTTCGCGCGCAGCAACGCTAATGCCTGCACTATTTTTTCTGTTTTTAAACGCATTACACTGCCCCTTGATTGTCCGCATTAAGGTCCCGTATCTTTAAACTTTGCTCCCAAAATGCGATTTCCATACGCGTCGCATTTCGAAACACTTCAATTAACGTTTTACCTTGCGCACTGTGCACATCAATATCGGCTAATAACACGTCTAAATATTGCTGACTTTCAAGCGTTGACTGCTGCAGATCATCACCCGAATACAAGTCTATCCAACTTGTATATGGATTACCCTCTTTCAATGTCCTTTTATCCATTACCAGTGCTCGCCCTATTTGCGCATAGCCAATAAAACAAGGTGCTAAGGCCGTATACAATTGCACAACATCACCGCTCATCCCCGTATCTAAAACATAACGCGTATATGCAACCGTACCGACTTCTTCGGTTTGCGCTTCTAAATCTAACTCAGTGAGTCCCCAATCATTGCAATAACGCACATGATGGGAGATTTCTTCTTGTAAAAGCGCTTGTACACTGGGCAAAAATTGACGCATTTCAGCTAAGGTACGCGCTTTATAGATTGCCAACGCATAAGCCCGCGCATATTGTTTTAGAAATAAGAAGTCCTGCTTAAGATAATGTAAATAACATGGCTGAGGCAACTCCCCCGTTGCCAATAAACGCACAAATTCATGTTCGGTATAAGCAGCCCAATCTTGCTCACAGGCTTTAATTAAATCTTGATAGCGCATATTTTGCTCTCTTATTGAAAATCAGGCATATAATCTTTGGCTTTTGGTAGCACTTTAATGATTTTGTTAGCATACATAAAGGCAGCATAATTATCATAACGCCCTAAATCAATCGCACTCGGACGCAGTGCAAAGCGGCTTAACGTTGCCTTCCATGCGCGTTTATTTAATTCATTATTTAAAGTGTCCGGCGCATAAGAAACAAATTCTTTCCATGCTGCATCTGGATGGTTAAGAATATAAGTTGTCGCCTGCTCTAACGCCTTATTAAACGCACGAATTTTTTGTTTGTCATAGGTTTTTGAATTAGCAATAAATACAAGCTCATCAAAAATAGGCACGCCATTTTCTTCTGGATAAAAACCTTTATTCGCAAAACCTTCAAGCGTTAATTGATTCATCTCAAAGTTACGGTATCCACCCCAAATTGCATCGACTTTTCCTGATGCGAGTGATGATGATAACGCCCAACCCACATTAATAAGTTGTACATCGCTAAACTTTAAACCTTGGCCCTCGAGCATTGCTTTAATGCTTGCATCTTCAGAACCACTGATTGACACACCAATTTTTTTACCTTTTAAATCCGCTAACGTATTGATTTTATTATCATCAAGTACTATTAGTGTATTTAATGGTGTGGCAATTAGTGTCGCACTGCGGATCAAGGGTAAGCCTGCAGCAACATCAATAATTAAACTCGGCTGATAAGACACCGCCATATCCACTTTATTAGCGGCCACTAATTTAGGGGGCATTGACGGATCCGCAGGCTCTTGAATATCCACGCTTAAGCCCTGCGCTTTAAAATAGCCATGTTGTTGCGCAATAATAATGGGGCCGTGATTTGGATTAACGAACCAGTCCAGCATTAATGTCATTTTTTGTGCGTAGCTATTAAGTGAAAACACACTCAGCACTAAAGCCAATACGCAGAGTTTCATTTTATTGTTCATCTTACTTCCTTTTAAAAAACGCCCCAAAGGAGCGCAGTAACATCAGTCTTGCCAATGAATGAGCTTTCTTAACAAGATATCTGTTAAAAAATAAAGCCCCACTGACAAAGCCGATAAAATAAATAGCGCAGCAAACATTTCATCAATAAGCATGCGCGCATTTGCCTGTAACATGAGATACCCCAAGCCTTCACTCGAGCCAACCCACTCTCCTGCAACAGCGCCGATAGGTGCTATCACCACCGCCACACGAATACCGGATGCAAGTGTCGGCAGTGATGCGGGTAACTGGATATAACGTAATACTTGCCATTTACTGGCGCCCATGGTTTTTACCAGATCTAAATAACCTTGCGGGGTATTACGTAGTCCGTCATAACAACAGGTGCAGATAGGGAAAAAAATAATTAAGGCGGCCATCACCACTTTAGAGGCGATGCCATACCCCAACCAAAGCATCAAAATGGGGGCGATAGCAAAAACAGGAAACGCCTGACTGGCAATTAATATTGGCATCAGCCAACGTTTTAAAGGCTTAAATAACAACATTTGCAGGGCAAATAACATCCCCATAGACAAACCTAAGCCTAACCCGAGCACGATCTCGATAAACGTTATCCACGCATGTCTCAGTAAAACGTCATAACGAAAACATAAGCGCTCAAACACCGCCAACGGGCTTGGTAAAATAAAATTGGGTAAGGCAAAAAAGAGTACCGCAGCTTGCCATATCGATAAGATCACCAAGGCACTTATCAAAAAACGAAAGGCAGCGGCAAACATATTTCTTGATCTTTTAACGCCTTGAGGTGGTGCAGATATATTATTCATTATCATTCTCTAAACAGATCATAATTTGTTGCTGCAAGGTTGCGCACTGCGCATCAAATAGACGCGGCGTCTTTGATGAGGGAACATCTAAAGCGGTCACAAAAGCCGGACGACCCTGCATAATATAAAGCTTGTCAGCTAAACGGATCGCTTCTTGCGGATCATGGGTTATCAGTAAAACGGTTTTATCTTTTAATAATTTTATGGCAAGATTTTGTAATCGGTATCGTGTCACTGCATCAAGAGATGAAAAAGGCTCATCCATTAAAACAATGGGTTTATCTTGCATTAAGGTGCGTGCTAATGCGACGCGTTGGCGCATACCGCCAGAGAGTTGCTGCGGAAATAACGCCTCTTGATGCGCAAGCCCAACGCTCTCTAATAAAGATAATGCGCGGATTTTTTGCTCTTTTTTGGATGTTTTTAAAAACTGAGTACTAAGGAGCACATTATCTAAAACAGATAACCAAGGCATCAATAGATCTTGCTGCGCCATATACGCCACTTCATTGTCTAACTGACACTCGGGATCCGTTTGTAATTGTCCTTGCCAATGCACTGTTTTTTCAAGTAGGCCCGCGATATAGCGCAGTAAAGAGCTCTTACCACAGCCACTTTTCCCCAGAAGACATGTCCACGATTGAGCGGGAATACACATATTCAATCCCGACAACGTGGCATTGTCACTTTTGTAATAACGTAAATATCCATCACTAATATTGATATTAATTGGCCGACTGCCCTGTATTTTTATCGACATGATTAAAGCTCTGACAAGGGTAAATTAAAAAAATGATGTACTGGCCCGCTTCCCTTACCAATGTCTAATTTATCCGCATGCGCTATCGCCAATGAGACATAATCTTTAGCATTTTGCACCGCTTTTTCTAAGCTATCGCCTTGCGCTAAATAAGAGGCAATCGCCGATGATAAGGTGCAACCTGTCCCGTGTGTATTTTTAGTATGGGTTCGCGGTGCGCGAAAAATCTTAGTGTCGTTGTTGATGATGAGAATATCATCACTGCTTGTATTTGAGGTGTTATGCCCGCCTTTCAGAAGTACTGCAGAGGTATCTAATTGGCTGAGCGCGGGGATCATGGCTTGCATCGCATCAATAGCGGGATCATAAGAGATATTAAGTAAGGCGGCAGCCTCTGGTAAATTGGGGGTGACTATGTCTGCAAGCGGTAATAATTGTGTTTTAAGTGTATTAATAGCCGATTTTTTTAATAATAAATCACCACTGCTGGCAACCATCACAGGATCAACAACCACGAAAATAGGTCTATATTGCTTTATTTTCCGCGCCACCAGCGCAATAATATCACTATCCGCTAACATGCCCACTTTGACGGCGATTATATTTAAGTCACTAAAAACAGCATCTAATTGTTTTTCAATATGCTCAAGCGGGATAGGAAATATTGCTGTCACGCCCAGTGTGTTTTGCGCCGTGATAGCCGTGATCACTGAGCACGCATAGCTACCTGTTGCAGAAATACTTTTAATATCAGCTTGAATACCCGCACCACCTCCACTATCAGAGCCAGCAATGGTAAGTACAATCGGAATGAGGGAATGTTTTCTGGGGGACGTTGTATTTATCATAAGAGCGCCTTGTGTTGACACAAGGAACTTAAGGCATGCAGGTAAAAATCAAGGTAAACACCCAAGAGATCTAACAAGATGCATAGTTCCCTCCGCCAATATTAATTGGATCAGGTTCAACGGGTCTCGTTTCTACGATCTCAGCCTTTTGGGCCCCCCGACTATCGAAGCGCATAATAACAAATTATATTAAAAGAGCAACCCACAACACACTGATGTTTTTATCGCTTATTTTTAAAGCATAACAATATAAAAAGTGTATTTGTTTGATAAATAAGGGCGATATTAAGCGCATAGAACAGGCATAATTTCCTTCCGCCACTTTGTTTACAAACACCCAACAGGCACCGAAAACAAACGCTATGATGGCCATTTCCCGCAAAGTGTTTTCACCACAAAACAGTAGCATTATGATTTTATTGACTATTTTTAATGCTCAGGCTAACACGAGCACATACTCTAAATTTACACTTCCAAAGATAAATATATGATGTAATATATACGGTCAAGTTTCATACACTTACAGGCACGAGCAACTTATGAAAAAACTTATCTTTTTGATCCTCCTGGCCACCACTCTTTGGAAGTTCTACCCCACAGAAGAAAAGTCAGGCGTCAATGATTTGGTCACTCAATTAAAAGGTAAAGTAGAGCATTTTTTAAAGAAAGATAACGTTCAATTTACGTGTGATGATCGTCAATATTGCACACAAATGAACTCGCAAGATGAAGCTCTCTATTTTATTGAAAACTGCCCCAATGTAAAAATAGTAGCAGAGCCTAATAGTCTTCCTTGTAAAGATGATCCGCGCTTTTAAACTACGTCTAAATGAGGAAGTAACATGGCAGAAATAATAATGAGCATTGGCTTCATTATATGTATTATTGGTGGAATACTACTTGTGATCCAAGCCTTTAAAATGAGTCTGGTTTGGGGCCTCTTGTGTCTATTTTTAATGCCGGTTACGTTTATTTTTACTGTTGTGCACTGGCCAGTGGCTAAAAAACCTTTCTTTATACAATTAATAGGGATGGTGTTTTTCGTTATCGGAACCTTTATGGCTAACTCTTAACAGAAAGAAAGCCCGTTTTAACAAGCATCAAACACTTATGCCTTTTATTTTAATGTCACTCTTTAATAATATTAGGGCATAAGTGCTTTAAACTTATTTCATGCATTTTTTTTAAAGTGCTGACAGATAAAAACAACAACGAACGAACACCATTTTGATCCATACTTTCCGCGTCATAATACCTATCATGATCCTGACTAAAAGAAGGAAACTCGGTCTCTTTTTTAGTGCGAAGAAGCACAATTAAAGCATCAACCGCCTGTTGTACTTCTTGTTGAAATATCCCTAATTTTTTATAGCGAGCACCTTCTCTGATGAGAACACTCAGTACCGTTAAATAATGTACTAATTGCCGATGTAATTGTAATAATTGCTCATAATAGTCACTTTGCATATGCGTGTGCACGGGCTCTTGCTGCATTTCCTTTAACACCAGCTCCCAGGCATGCTCGCTCATAAACATATTGCGTCTAACCTGCGTTAATTCTTTTTTATCAACCTCTTGCGCAGCATCACGCCGTAATGAATTAAAAGTAAACGCTAAAATACCCCCCACTGCTTGAATCGATTCGATGCTTTTATGATGAATTTCTTTGCCTCTCCATTGTGGCCATAATAGGCTATAGCCAAGATAAACAATACTCGCCCCTATAAGGGTATCGAGTAAACGAGGCAATACAAAAGATAAGCCTTGGTGCAATATCAATTCAAACACTAATACAATAAATGCACTGATCCCCGCCATAAAAAACATATAATTGATCATATAAAGAAAGAATGAAATGGGTAATAAAACAATCATCAGCACAATCAAAACAGGATCACTCACGCCGAGTTCAATCCAAATAACGGCAAATGCTAAACCATACAAAGTGCCCAGACAGCGCTCAAAAATACGGCTACGCGTTGCTAAAAAATCCGATTTTATTACCATTAAAATACATAAAACAACCCAATCTGGACGCAATAATTCAAAATATTGTGCAATATCTGCACCCAGTGCCAACATCAATGCAATACGCCCGGCATATTTTAAAAGGTTAAGATCCCATGTTGGCCAGTGCCATGATTGTGATGAAACTTCAATATCTTTAGCGCAAAGATAGCGGGGTTCATTGATATCCACTAACTTGCTAAGCAGTAAAATACTTCGTCCCCAAAATTGTAAATGAATATACTCTGGCACAACAACTTGATGCACTAGGCGCTGGGCGGCTTCAATAATAGGAGTCTGTGACGAAGGTGTTCTTTTATATTTTACGGCGATAGCAAGCGATCGTAATCGTTGTTGCAAAGCATCACTCCAATTTACAAGTAGTGTGCTACAAATAGGATCTTTAAATTTTTTGTGTAAATCTGGATGCATCGAATGACCTGTAAGTGCCAACTCAAACATCTCATTGGCCACATATAATGATTTGATTAATGCAGGATCTTCTTTTTTAGTTAATGATGAGGATTGAAATGCCTGTGAGATCAACCCCACTAACAGATGTTTTTGTTTATTTAACTTTATTTTAATCAACGACTCACCCAATAATGCACATTGGCGTAAATAGATATAATCGGCTAACGCGACATAGATCGTACTTAGGGCAGATCGTAATACGATATGTCGCCAAATTGAAAACCATAACCAGCTTAAAAGGCTAAATAATGCGGGACCAAGCACTAACAAGGCGTATTGATATGTTGGACTTTGCTTTGAAAAAAGAAAAAAGACCATCACTAATATAAATAAACAAGACGATCCTAAACGATTCCAAAACTCACCATTTAATGCCCCTAATGAAAATACAAAACCGCAAAGAAAGAAAACGAGCCAAATAGGAAGGTCTGATCGCATTAAGGTGTAACTGCTTAATATGGCAAGCCCCCAAGCCAATGACAATATAAGCAGGTGTTTACAACAATCCTTATTGGGTTGGTCAATGCCACTAATTAAGGCAGCAGGTATCGCAGAGGCAGCTATCACAGAGAACATGAGATGATCTGTTAACCAACCTGCGCCAAAAATCAAAAAAAACAGGGTCGAAACACGACTACTAAAATTAACAGCGGGATGGTAAAAAATAGAGGTCATAAAATGTAACTTTTTTGCCATAAACTACGTCCTAAAACAAATTATAATGTGACTGATACCTATTCTCTCCGCTAAGATCATTTATACCTGTACAGGTTATGATCCTAATTTTCATCTTAAAACAAAGGTATATTGGGGCACGATTTAATGAACTAAAGTAGATAAACAGGTAAGTGTTTTCGTATTTAGGCCAAGTATTTATTAATAAAAATGCATCATATAAAAACATGATACACAGGGAGTTTTTTTTGTTATAAAATTTCGTGATGAGATAAGCAACACATATTAAGAACAAATACGCAAAGGAATAAGCTTACATTGTACTCTTGGGTTTGTTTTTAACAATGAATAAATGATGCTATATAAAATAACTTACAGTGTCACTTTTTCTCATTAAAATAAAAAAAATATAATTTAAAAGTAAGAGCCTATCGACTTTTAACTCTTCAAAAAGCAGTAAGATACACATAACGTAAGCATGAGCATTAAATTGAAGGTTAATTCCATAACCTGCTCATTAAAGACTTATATTAGATACTTAAAAGATGATAGATAATGACGAGAGTTTATCCGTGACCTTTTAAGTGACGCTATCGAATTAAGCGCTAAGGAAATTATATTTAATGAAACGATGTGACTGGGCAAATACCTCCTCTTTAGAAATACATTATCACGATGAAGAATGGGGAGTTCCCATACATGACGACCGTATGTTGTTTGAGATGCTTATTCTTGAGGGCGCTCAATCGGGCTTAAGCTGGCTAACTATTCTCAAAAAACGCGAGGGTTACTTAAAAGCTTTTGACAACTTTGATGTGAATAAAATCGCACTCTACGGTACAAAAAAAGTCGAAATTTTACGTCATAATGCAGAAATAGTTAGAAATAAGATGAAAATTAATGCTTGTATCGAAAATGCAAAACGTTTTTTAGAGATTCAACAAGAGTACGGTAGCTTCGATCGCTACATTTGGTCCTTTGTCGGGGGTAAGGCCATTAATAATCAATGGACTTGCATTGAAGATGTCCCCTCCATGTCAGAGGTCTCTAAAAAAATGAGCATTGGTCTTAAAGAGAAAGGTTTAAAATTTGTTGGTCCGACTATTTGTTATGCTTATATGCAAGCGGTTGGCATGGTTAACGATCATATAACCTCGTGCTTTAGATATAAAGAAACACAAGAAATATCATAAATAAACTCATTCGAAAATAAATATAATTGGCTTATTGATAACGTCTCTAAAAATTATCCTATAAGCCTCTCCCTCCCTTTAGAATAAACCGAATCATTTTTATGACATTAATCTCAACACCAACACGGCACCACCTCGATAAAAATTTGATTTTTGTTATTGAGCCCTGCGTTCTGAATTGATATATTCAATACCTATATTTTTGAGAACAATTAAAAAGAGAAGGTCTTATCAATGCGTAACTTACGGTTTTTTAGAGGTAGTTTTTTAGTCACATTCATAGGCGCTTTACTTGGATATTTGATCGGTGGTTTTGAAGCGCTCTTTCTTATTTTTGTATTATCTGTCCTCGAAATTTCTCTTTCTTTTGATAATGCGGTCGTTAACGCCACGGTACTTAAAAAGATGGATGCGTTATGGCGAAAACGCTTTCTTACTTGGGGAATTTTAATTTCTGTTTTTGGCATGCGCGTGATATTCCCTGTTGCTGTCGTCTCTGTCGTCGCAGGCGTCTCGCCTTGGTCTGCCATACTCATCGCTATCAACTCCCCTTCCCAGTACCAAGTTTTAATGCAGAGTGCGCATATCTCTTTGATGGGGTTTGGTGGATCCTTTCTCTTATTGGTGGGTTTAGATTTCTTTTTAAATGAAGATAAAACAGAACATTGGATAGGTATTATTGAACGCCCTCTTTTACATATTGGTAAATTGAAGTTTTCAGCGCCTATTTTTACCGTTTTAGGTATTCTTTTGATAGCAGGGCTCTACTTACCCGATGCGGATCAATATTCATTTATCGCCTCTGGTGCCAGTGGTATCGTTGCATTTACATTGATCCATAAAATCTCGGCGCAAATGGAAAAAAGAGAAGATCGGCGCGCCTCATGTAATGGCACAGTCGTTGTTGCCAAAAGCAGTTTAGGTATGTTTCTCTACTTAGAGCTTCTCGATGCATCCTTTAGTTTTGATGGCGTCATTGGCGCCTTTGCTATCACAACTAACTTATTAATTATTGCCACGGGGCTTGGTATTGGCGCGATGTTCGTACGTTCTTTAACGATCATGTTTGTTGAAAATAATGTTTTAGAAGAATATCAATACTTACAACATGGTGCATTCTATGCGGTTATTGCCCTTGCTATCATCATGTTTTTGAAAACATTCATTCATGTACCCGAAATTCTTACCGGCCTCATTGGAGCCGGATTTATTGCACTTGCCTTTATACATTCCTTAATTGCCTCGCGTAAAAATAACAAAGGCACTTAAAATGTAACGCGCTCACTAAACGCCTGCTTTATATTGTAGGTAAACTTAAAAAATCTTAATATAAAGATAAGGCTCTGATTGAATATATTAGAGCCTTATCTTTATTTTCCATACAAGTAACGCTAAGTTTGTTAATAAGAATTCAAGCAATTTATTCGAGGTTTGATAATGTATTTTGTAGATACTGACGTTTGATTTTGGCTTCTTTAATTTTATATTGATACTTACGTACTTTATCCTCTCTTTCGTATTCTCTGGCCTTTTTAAGGTTAATATCATAAGTACTGATCTTAATGTTAATCGCGTCTATTTTAGACGTCACATCATCCTTTAACCCTTGATGCGTACAATATGATTTAGCATTACCCAAGGCTTTAAGGAGTCCATCTGCTCTGCGTTCATTACCTTTTTCCGTTGCAATACTGAGTTGCTTTTCAATGGCGCAGTATTTTTTTTCACATCCTTTAAACTGATCGCAATCAGAGGTCGCAAAGGCCGGCGTCGATACCCCGACAAATAATAATCCCAGCATAGCGTGCATTAAAATATTGAATAATTTAGGGCATTTATTTTTCATAAATATTTCCTAGGATAAAGATAAAATAATGAAGCTCGATAGTGAGCAGAACAATAAATAGCAATTAGCGCCTTATTGATGACAAATGACGCATAAATGTCTTCAAGTGTATTGCATCTTAATGTAAACAGACAATAACATCAGCAAAGCATTTTGCTCTCATCTTCTTTTTTAAAGAGCTAATAGGTTACAAAGATTCTCCTTTGATATATAAAAAGGCCCTCTGCACAGACAAAGAGCCTTTAAACCTACTTTTAACCATAACTTGTTAATCATTAACCAAGTATCGAGTACTTATATCGAGGTTTCATATTAAGCAAATACCGTTACCCCTAATGATAAAAT
Source organism: Psychromonas sp. CNPT3 (assembly GCF_000153405.2). Taxonomy (NCBI): domain Bacteria; kingdom Pseudomonadati; phylum Pseudomonadota; class Gammaproteobacteria; order Alteromonadales; family Psychromonadaceae; genus Psychromonas; species Psychromonas sp. CNPT3. Next base: position 1,306,701 of record NC_020802.1, on the reverse strand, counting down.
AATGCAGTTCATCACGATGAAAAATCCAACTAATGGCGCAATAAATTTGAGCCAAGTGATATAAGGAATACGCGCGATAGCAAGGCCACCCATTAACACACCATAGGTCGGCGTGACAAATAAAACCGTACCAATACCACTCATAAATGCGGTAACAACAAGCTCTCTGCCTGTGCCTGCAAAATCAGCCAATGGCGCTAAAACAGGCATACTCATTACAGCAAGACCCGACGTTGAAGGAACAATAAAAGATAACATCATCTCTATTAGGTAAATCATATTAATAAATAAGATGGAGCTTTTACCTTGCACAAACGCTTCTGCATAATGCAAAATTGTATCGGTAATATGCCCGGCTTCCATCACCACAACAATGCCACGTGCCACACCAACAATTAATGCAACACCAATTAAATCAGCGGCGCCGGCGATAAAGGAATTAATTAACTCATCTTCTTTTAAACGCCCCACTATTCCACATAAAATCCCCATGAAAATAAATAAAGTGGCCATTTCACCCATCCACCAGCCCAAGATAGAAACACCGTAAATCATAATGGCAAAGGTGGTTACAAATAAAATAAGCACACCTTTTTGCGAGGTTGTTAATAGCACGTTGGGATTGCTTGCTTTATTCGCAAAGAAGTGTTTTTCGTTTGATTCTTTAAGGTGATAAAGCAGTGATGCGCGGGGATCTTTTTGAATTTTACGCGCGTAATGCATGATGTACGCACAGCTGACAATAAGTGCGATGACAAGAATACAAAGACGTAAACTAATACCACTTAAAAAATCGATACTGGCAGCACTTGAGGCTATCACCGTACCAAAAGGATTAATAGTTGAACCCAAGGTGCCGACACCCGTGCCAACAAAAATCACCGATACCGCCACTAAGGGATCAAACCTGGCAGCCATAAATAGCGGGATCATCAATCCATAAAAAGCTAACGATTCTTCTGCCATCCCATAAGTGGTGCCTCCAATCGCAAAGAGAAACATCAATAACGGGATCATATAAAGCTCTTTGCCTTTTAATCGGTCCATTATCCGTGCAAGGCCGGTATCAATTGCACCCGTTTTAGTGATAATACCTAAAAACCCACCTACCATTAATATAAACAAGCTCACATCCACCGCGCCAATCATCCCAGATGAGGGATCATAAAAGCCGGATATAGGCGCCATTAATGTCTGAAAAAAACCTTGCGGTGAAGATTCAATGATTGTAAATGAATTAGGTATTGGCACTTCACGGCCTAAACTTTCGTTCATCTCGCGTACATATTCCCCCGCAGGCAATATATAAGTGAGTAGCGCAAAAAAACCAATTAAAACAAATAATATCGTAAACGTATTAGGAAACTTTTTTATTTTGAACATAGTCTAACCTCATCTAAAGTTGATTGTTTTTTTTAAATTTATTCTTTAACAAAAATTCTTATGCACATATTCTGATGTCATACACTGTAAAATACCGCTATAGGAAAGTGTAAAATCAACACTGTCTCCTATCTGTAGGGCGGGCTCTACATCGGTAATATCTAAAATCAAGTGGTCGCTACTTCCGCCAATCAGCATAATATTTTTATCTTTTAAAAATAATTGAGAGAAATCGATATCTTGTTTCCCCAGTGCGCAAATAGCGCGTTTTCGGTTGCCCCTATCAACAAAAACAGGTTTATGACCAAAGGCATCTTTTGCTGTTGAATTGAGCGGAACAGATGGTTTTATTTTAATTTCAATGATTTCAGCGCTCAGCGTAAAAGCATCTTGTTGGGTATTGGGGATAACATCATCATTTAGTCCGATGCCCATTAATAAGGAAGCACCTAACCTTAATTGGTTAATACCTTTGGGTAATTTACCACTGAGCATTAAAGGCAAAGCGGCTGAACTTGCACCCGAAATGTAAGTTAATTTAATGGCATTTTTATTTTCAATTTTTTTAGCAATCTGTAACAATTGAGTTTGATTTTCAAACGTAGGTTCAACACCGCCATAGCACGCCAAATTACTGCCAAGACCAACAAGTTCAAGGCCTTTAAGCTGCATACACTGCTCTGCTAAGGTTAATGTTTCTTGCTCATAAAATGCGCCCTCTCGAAGGTCTCCAAGATCATGCATAATAATGATTTTATGAATTTTATGTTGCTTGATAGCGGCAACAGATAACGCTTTTAGCGTGACTATTTCCGTATTTAAGGAGATGTCAGAGTATGTGATCACATCCTCAATTTCGCTCAAAGAAGGCATTCTTAGCAGCATTTTTATGCAGTTTAAGTGTTTAATTTTTTTAAGGTTAACAATGCGGGGATCGGCAATAAGATGAATGCCAGCATCAATTAAAGCTTGCTCTACTTTTGGCTCTGCGCAGGCAAGCTTGGCGATACCACAGGGGATCACGCCATGTTTTTTACATTCTTTAATTAACGATTGTGTATTGGATTTAATAATACCCAAATCTATATTAATGCAAGGTGACTTATGCATATAAAACTCCATTATCTGATATTTTATTCACATTAAGTTTTTTTTAGTAAATGTAAAATATCTCGTTTTATATGCTTACATTGTTCAAATTCGATGTAATGATCTAATAGCAATCAAGCCTTTATATTGTATGCGCCTTAATAATAAGATCTTTTAGTTTTCGTGCGGCTAATGATAATTCTTTAGAGGTTAAAAGTGTGAGATGAAAGGCTGCGGTATAATCTAAATCCGGCGCATTAATTTTTATCATTTCGCCTTTTGATACCCAAATGTCTGCAAAATGATCGGGCAGATAGCCAATAAAATTCCCCGATAAAATCAAATGCACGGTCGCTTCCATATTGACACTAGTGGCAACATTTTCGCCTTTATTTAGATTAGTTAATGGCGTTATTTTATGCGAAACACCACGATCAATTAAATTAAAAGCAGCCATCTTTTTTGCGCTTAATTTACCTTTAACGTCTAATACAGGATGCATGGCGGCGCAGTAAAGTGATTGTGTTTCATCAAATAAAGAGAGATACGTTAAACCTTTTTTTCTTATTTCTGAAGATGTCACGCCAAGCTCTATACGCTCGTCTAATAGCATCATTTCAATTTGAAACGAATCAAATACATCTGTTTTCATGGTTATTTTTGGGTAAAGATTAGAAAAAGACTTGATGGCATCTTTGATTTTACAATTAGGATTTGTCGCAATATTATCGGTTAAGGTTAATATAATATGCCCGTTGGATATGTTTCTAATATTATTCAATGCTTCTTCAAACGAGGCAATTTCATTAAATATTTTTAGGCAGAGTTTATAAACGTTCTCACCATCATTGGTCAAATAAAAACCCCGACGCCCTCGATGACATAAGGTCATCCCTAAACGCACTTCTAGCGTCGTCATTTTGGTACTGATCGTTGACTGGTGCATATTTAGTTTTGATTGCGCAGCTGAAAACCCGCCTAACTCAACAATGGTGACAAATAAATCAAGTAAGTGTAAATCAAAATCTTTTATATTCTGCATGATTTTCCCTCTTCAAAACATTCACGTTATTAATAGTGATATTAATAACAAAGCAATTCCTTTGCTCTTATCTTTATAATCAAAATGAGACATTGAGAATAAAACAGACACAACCCATCAAACGATCTATTCCATAAAGCGATTGGAATTTAACACAATAATACTATAAACAAATTAAATCAGTCTCTTACATGTGACATTTAACCTTTAAATACACCCTGTTTTTATTAAAATAGATAAGACTTATGAATATGGAATTATTAATATAACAAAAAACAAAAAATCTTTTATCAAAACAAATAAACAACAAAAAAAAATAATAAAAACCAAAAGACAAGGCGTTGATAATACGCTTTATTATTCATCTATATTTGACATGGATAGTGTTAATATCTCTTGCTAGCAAAGATCATATGGAGTAATCTCTTTTCAAATTGCATGGGTACCTCCCCCAAAAAGTACGTTTCATTTCAAATAAACACCTAAAACAGTAACACTCACCCGAAACCTGAATTAGACGATCGCCCCGAATAAATTCTAGGGATGATTCTTATCAAAAAATGAAAGTTTTAATGAACTACGTTATAACCTGTAAGTATTTTACATTAATTTTATTTATCACTTTTCTTCTTTTATCAGCAATAAATAACGTAAAACTGATCAAGCAATTTTAAGGAATAGGCGATTAAATATTAATAGGCGTGATCATAAAATGGAAAAAGATTTATTATTTACACCAGGCCCAGTCAATTTAGCCAGTAATGTGAAAATGGCTATCATTAAAAAAGATATTTGTCATCGTGAAGTGGAGTTTGAAACTTTACTCAATAGTATTGAGACTAAACTGTTACATATTTTCGATGTAGATCATAATAATTATCGCGCCGTGATTATTACCGGATCAGGAACGGCTGCCAATGAATCTATATTGTCATCCATTGTGAGTGATCAACATATCCTTATATTATCTAATGGTGAATTTGGCGAACGATTGAATAACATATCTAAAATTCACAATAAAAACACTCATATATTGTCATTCCCCTGGGGGAAATCCCTTGATTTAAACATCATAGAAGATTATTTATCTAACAATAAGATTGATATTATTGCAATGGTTCACCATGAGACCAGTTCAGGGATGTTAAATTCATTATCTGATATTGGTAAGCTCACTAAAAAATACGGCATCACTTTTTTTGTCGATTGCGTCAGCAGTGCCGGTGTAGAAATTATTGAGATGGATAAATGCAATATTGCCTTTATTTCCAGCTCAAGCTCTAAAGCTATCGCGTCATATTCAGGCTTATCATTTGTCATCGGTAAAACAACAGAGTTTGAAAAGCTAAAAGATTTACCCGCTAAAACCACATACCTTAACTTATATACTTTTTACCGTTTTATGTGTAATTGGTCACAAACACCCAATACACCAGCGGTGCATCTTTTTTATGCATTAGATCAAGCCTTATCCAACCTTATTGATCGAGGTATCAACAATTATTATAAAGATATCAGAAATAAAGCGAATATTTTACGACGAGGCATTACTAAGTTAGGGCTGAAATTTTTAATTGAGCCCCAACAAATGTGCTCAATGTTAACAACGGTTTGTGTCCCGTCTAATATAGATGTAAGCATTCTGCGGGAAAAACTACGCGATAAATCTATTATTATTTATGAAGGGAAAGGCTGTTTCTTAGGTAAAGTTTTTCAAGTCGGCAATATTGGAGAGCTATCGCTTCATGACATACAATATTTTTTAAATTGTTTAAAACTCATATTGCATGATCTATTAAATATTGAAGTGGATCACTTATTAACCCACAAAAACAAATATAAAGATAATTTGATTATTATAAATGATGAAAAAAGAGAGATTGCTTTATGAACACTAAATTAAAAACATTATGGGCAACCAAAACTAAAGATGATGAGTGGTGGTCCTCTTTTGTAACGTCTCCATTAGCAATATTACTCAATTATATTGTGGTCGACATGAAATTTTTAACACCTAATCGAATCACTTTAATTTCATTTTTAACCGCTATCCTTTCATGTGTCTTTATCCTTGTTGGAGGCATGCAAAATTTTATTATTGCCGCTATTTTAATTACCCTAAGCCATGTTTTTGATTGTATGGACGGACAAATGGCTCGCTATCGAAAAACGACTTCTGCATCGGGAGCCTATTACGATAAATTAACAGATCAAATTCAGGTCACTATGTGGTTCGGCTCAGTGGGATTCGCTGCCTATGCACAATCAGAAAGTGTTCTTCCTATTTGTTTAGCTTTATTAGGGATCGCATTTTACTCTTTACGAGGCTATGTAAAATACATCACGATCTACACACACATGGAGGAGGATTGCCACTATTTAGACTCTCTGTCTAAAAATAAAGTGCAACAAAATAATGTTGCTGGTATTGAATTTAGTTTCCTCGATAATTTATGTTGGTTTATTAAAGAGCAGAAAAAAATCCTATCTTTTAATGAAGGCGTTTTTATCTTTATGTTATCGTTTTCTTTGATCTTTAATCTACTTACCCCCATGCTTTGGATCTTTGCCCTCAGTCAGATATTTTATGGCTTATATCGAGGACTACAACGAGGCCAAGAGTTAGAAAACAATATAAATAACCAAATAACCAAATAAGACGCCATTCTAAAATGCCGTCTTATTTCCTATCAACAAGTATATTTAACAAAAGATTTATTGATAACTATGAAAGATAATAATAAAAACCTGAAAGCCATTATTTTAGCTGCCGGTATTGGCTCAAGAATAAGACCCTTAACGAATAACTGCCCTAAAAGTTTATTAAAAATAGGTGAATACACTATATTAGAAATGATGGTTTCTAATATAGTCAAATGTGGTATTACTGAGATTGTATTTATTCTTGGCTATTTAGAAAATGATATTAAAGATTTTATAAATAAGAATTTCCCGAGTTTAAATGCGCATTTTATTACCAATGAATTTTATACCAAAACGAATACAGGTTACTCTTTAATGCTGGCAGAAGAGCTCGTTAAGGATTCTTCTTTTATAAAATTTGATGCGGATGTGGTTTTTGATATTGAGATCCTTAAACAACTCATCGCATCTGAATATGAAAATTGCTTATGTGTTGATACCCAGATAAATCTAGATGCAGAAGAAATAAAAATTATCATCAATGATAAAAATCAGGTTCTTAAAGCCAGTAAAGATGTCGCCCCTAAAGATGCTATCGGCGAGTCTATTGGTATTGAAAAAATAAGTAATAGTACTGCAAAACGCTTGTTTTCAGAATTAAAAGAGATGATGAGCGATGAAAAACATCATCAAGAGTATTACGAAGCAGCATATGAACGACTTATTGCCAAAAATGTTATCTTCAATATCTTAGATATTACTGGATTAAAATGGATTGAAATTGATACTTTAGATGATTTTGCAAAAGCTGAAAATATATTTAAAAAATGTCACTAAAATATTGATCCCTTCATAATATCTTAGATTTAGAAGAGAGCGTGTTCCTTTGCGCTCTCTTCTAAAGAGAGCTTCTTTAATTCTCCAGCCTTTAAATCCACTTATCTATAACCCTTGATATTAAAAATTCTAAAATAAAGTGGATCCTGAGATCCCATCATCGCAATATTAGAATGTACACTATCTTCCATACCTAACATTGTAGTAACGTTATAACTCTATTTTCTGACCGGTAATACTTCCGCCAGTTCACTGTCATACATCGCTAATACACTCTCAAATCCATGTGACGGTTGCCAATCTAGCGCGCGTTGGGCGGCCCTTGAGTCATAAACACGATCTAAACTTTTGGGCACATCCCAGCCTCGCTTTAAAAACTCAGTGGCCAAATCACTGGCATACTCTCCAATGACAGGTGATGCGTTTTCTAATAAGGCCCGGCAACATGACGGATCAAAAGGCGTTTTTCCTGAGATGATAAAACGATTAAAGCCATTTAAACGTTTTTCAATCGCGCATAAATGCGCACTGGCAACATCGCGCGCATCAATGCCTCGCGTTAAGCGATAAACGCACATCATATCAACCGGCTCAGGAAAACAGCGCGACATTTGTAATACAGTAATGGGGAAATTAAAATGATTTGAAATGTTTTCAAGCTTTTTTTCCGCATTAATCTTCGTGCGGTGATATATCGATTTAGGCTTTGGAAGCACACTTTCATCAATCCACCCAGCCATACCTTCGGGTGTTGAAGCATACCCATACAACGCCGTTGTACTGGTAAATACAAAGTGTTTAATACCCTGCTGTATGGCTTGTAACGCTAAGTTTTGCGTTGCATCTTCATTAATACTTACAAATTGAGCATCACTAAAGATACCCACATGTGGAGCGTGTAATGCTGCGCAGTGCACGATAACGTCGACGCCATGGAGCGCTTTACTCATTAAGGCTTTATCTCGAATATCCCCAATGTGATCCACCGTGGAGCATGGCGTTAAATCAACACCAACAACCTCATGGTATTTCATTAGCTTAATATATATAGCGCGCCCAACCCGGCCTGCCGTACCCGTAATTAATATTTTCAAAAGAATACTCTACTCATTTAATCGCCATCATGGCGTCATAACCTAAAATAATCATTTCTCAGACTTATACCAAAGGAACTAAAAAGGTTACCCATCTTGCTTGTTGAAATTATCCCACCCTGCGTTGTGCGTTTTGAAGTGAGAACAACACTCTCCTACAACTCACGCATTGCCGTGAAAATTTATAAACCGCATTTTCTCCGACTTAGTATATTCAATTAGGGGGCATCTGTCTGATGCTTAAAGCTTTTTAATTGGATTTAAAATCAAGATGGCTAAATCACTTATTAATGGCTGACGCATAAAATGCAGTGCCTAGTGACAGGATAAGCGCTTTAATTTTAAACAGATCAGGCTAATTATTTATGCCACTGCCGTCATGACAAGACAACGCAAATTAAACGTCATAGGGTTTTATCGTTTACTTTCTCCATCAAGAAATCGAGAAAAGCACGTAATGCGGGTCTTGGGTACTTACTGCCATGGTACACCGCATAAATCTCTGCACTTGAGCCTTCATATAAAGACGCTTTCCAATCAGCAAGACATACGATCACTTTTCCTGAGGCTATCAATGGCGTCATCATCCAACGAGACATTTGTACAATCCCTCCCCCATAGATAGCAGCTTCAAGTAATGGCGTTCCACCTTTACTGCGTAAATTTCCACGTACTGGAATTTTTAAATGTTGTTTGTTCTTATTAAAATACCAATAAGTCCGTTGCTTGTCATTTGCGAGCAATAGACAATTATGATGGATAAGATCTTTTGGCGTTTTGGGTGTGCCATATTTCTCTAAATAATCGGCAGAAGCGCACAATAGGGTATGATTTGTCAGTAGCATTCTTGCATGTAAACATGAGTCTGCGGGCCTGCCGATACGGATCCCGATATCCACATTCTCGCTATTCAAATCGATCATTTGATTATCTAATTCAATTTCCACTTGTACTTTCGGATAACGTTGTAAAAACTCGGGAAGAATAGGTGAGATACATTGCCGACCAAAACTTTCAAATACGGATATCTTTAAGATCCCTTCTGGCTCCCGATTAATTTTCGACATTGAGGCAACTAAATTATCAGCATCTTGTAAAAGCTTGGTTGCTCCACCTAGAAATTGTTGGCCATCTTCGGTTATTAATAGCTGACGTGTACTGCGTTTAAAAAGAGTAACACCCAGCTCTTTTTCTAAATTATCTATATTACGAGCAATTGATGACGGCACCATGTTTAACACGGCCCCCGCTTTCGTAAAACTACCTGAATCGACAGTTTGTATAAATACACGGATCAAATCTAACATAACGACGCCCCTCTTTCCTTTGCGTAAAACGCAAAACTGATATGCATTAGTTGAGTATTCTAATTTTTATTCGACTTATATACAATCTTTACAACTTCTCCACCCACACAAAAAAGGAAACACCATGCAAGATAGGATCAGAGTCGACCAACTTGAGCCAGCATCATACAAACCAATGATTGCACTAGAGCAATATTTAGCAACAACAGATATTGAGCCCTCTCTTAAAGAGCTTATCAAAGTAAAAGCATCGATCATTAATAAATGTGCTTATTGCATTCAAATGCATACTGAGCAAGCCCGAAGCAATGGCGAAACAGAGCAACGTTTATATGCTTTAACCGCTTGGCAAGAATCACCTTTATTTAGCGAAAAAGAGCGCGCTGTACTGGCGTTAACTGAAGAGGTCACATTGATATCAGAAAAAGGGGTCACTGACGCGACCTACTCTAACGCGCTTAAATATTTAGGCGAAAATGGACTGGCACAATGCATTATGCAGATTGTAACGATCAATGCTTGGAATAGAATTGCTCTCTCTACAAAAATGTATCATCCAACTAACTAAGATCTCTTTATTTTTAGTCTAATTCACTGAGTGGCTATATGAAAAAAATAGCCACAATTGAACATTAAACAGAGGAATTCTCTATGAAAAAGGTATTAGTGCTCCTTGCACACCCGAATATTGAAACATCAACTATAAATAATGCATTATTTAAGGTCGCAACACTCACCAAAAACATAACAAGCGTTGATTTATATAAAGAATATCCAGATTTTAAAATCAATATCAAAAAAGAGCAGCAAAGATTGTTAGCACATGATGTGATTGTTTTTTTGTTTCCGCTTTACTGGTATTCAACACCTGCACTTCTAAAACAATGGCAAGACAGTGTTTTAGAATATGGCTTTGCTTACGGCTCAAAAGGGAATAAATTACACGGAAAATCACTACTTTGCATGATACCAAAGGAATTAATTAAGTTTTCATGTATTGCGCAGGAAAAATTAACACTAGCAAGGCATGAGTTGTAGGAGATAGTTGTTCTCACTTCAAAACTCACAACGCTGGTAGGGATAATTTCAACAAGCAAGACGGAGCACCTTTTTAGTTCCTTTGGTATAAAGTACTGGCAGCCCTGTTTCTTCTTATCAAGAGGATGGCTTCTCGCTTGTAGAATTATTGACTCCCCTTAAACGAATGGCAAAAGACACCGGCTTAACGTTTTTAGATCCCTTGATATTACATGGTGCAAGAGTGGCGGTTAAAGAAAAGAGATCAAGCTCGCACCTAAATGCATTTTCTCAGCGACTGCATACGCTAACCTCTAAGCATGCATAAGGTCAGTTTTGTTAAGGCCCTTGTCATGACGAAACCAAATAGCGCTATGCTCTTTTAATAAATCAATATTGAATATTAATTTATATTTTTTGCGCGTAGCCAATTTAGCTGCTTAATATATGCAAAATGATGATAATTAATTGAATGTGTATTCATAAAGCCATGTAAATAATTTACCTTTATGATTTTAACCTTGGGCTTTAGGGATAAGATCTTTTGTAACTTTAAGACGTCAAAATGAATTTCTTTTTCAGGAAAGATAAGCTCAATATTAAACGCCGGGTTTATCTCTTTATAATGCCTAATTTGAGATCCATAATAACAGATCCCTACATGTATATTGTTCAGTGAGAGTCTTTCAGATAACCTCCAAATCAACGAAGCGCCGACACTAAACCCGACTAATACACTCGGTGACGTCAATGAGGCGGTTATTTTGACTAACTTAGAAAAATACACGTCAAGTCCCACATGCGCCATAAAATAAGAATAAGCCTCGGCTTCACTTTTAAAATCCATATTTACGCCAGCATAGGGATCTAATATATTGCTTGCCCCTAGTGCGTCACTTAACGCAATCAGCGCAGGCGTTTTCCCAAAAATATCAGCCACTAAAATTATATTCATAACAGGGATACCTCTCATATTTTAAATACGTATTAGCGCTTAAAACTTATAGCTAGCATTCTTTTTATCATCAGAGCTTAAATATTTAAGGCCGATCCTAACTCTTCTTGTCGAAGCGTTAATACCTCAAACCCCGATTGCGTCACTAAAATAGTGTGCTCCCACTGCGCCGATAACTTTTTATCACGCGTAATAACAGTCCAACCATCTTTTTTCGTTTTGATTTTATGTTTGCCTTGATTGATCATTGGCTCGATGGTAAAAATCATTCCAGCCTCAAGCACTAAGCCTGTGTTGCGCTTTCCATAATGAAGTACTTGTGGATCTTCATGCATTTCTCTGCCAATACCATGCCCACAATATTCACGCACGACGCTATAACCGGCATCACCAAGTGTAGCATTAGGTTTAACCACCTTAATGCCTGCACACATTGCCTCATAAGTCGTGTTAACTAAACGCAGTGCGGCAGGGCTAGTAGCTTCAAACGTATACATTTTACTTGAATCACTGATAAACCCATCTTTTTCTAAAGTAATATCTATATTTACAATATCTTTAGCTTTTAAACGATGCGTCTCACTAGGGGTCCCATGACAAACCACTTCGTTAATCGAAGAATTAAGTGAAAACTGATAACCATATTGTCCTTTACTCGCCGGACGTGAATTTAATACATTAACAATATAATCTTCCACTTTATTATCAATTTCTAGCGTGGTTCGCCCTACGCATATAAATTCATCTAACATTTTAAATACTTGCGCTAAAAGTTTACCCGCTTCTCTCATAAGGGTGATTTGCGCGTCCGTTTTTATTATCACTTTAGTCATCAATCGCCTCTGCAAGCGTCAATGTTTCTTTTAATCATTGCTTCTTAATAATCTCATGAAAAGTAAGTGTTGGATTTAACTCGGCAAGCATGCCTGTTTTTATCCAAAACTCCGCTTGAGAATTGATAGATCGAGACATGACATTACTCGCTTTTCTAATTTCGTCATGTGATCCATCCGATATTTTTACTATACCCACTATACGCTCCATATATGTTATATATATAAATCGCATTCTTTTGGCGTGAAAATGTCAATTTCATTATTTAATGTTTTTATCGTGTCATTCCTTAATTCTCTTTTTAATTTGTGTTTATGAACGGTGCATTTAAAAAAGATAAAAGAGGAGAGCCCCCTTTAAATATAACTAACTATTTATAAGCTGGCCGTAACATATGAGGAGTGGTTTTAAATATTCTGTCTGGTGAATATTTAAACCTATATATGAAGAGTTATGATCCCAATAAAATATAAATCGGACTAAGTAGGATGTTAAAAGAGGCTCTAATACCTTGTTTCTTGATATAAATTAATAAGGATCAACTTAGATCCCTTCTCATTTTATAGCTTAGCCGTCGCTAATCTTGCACTAAAAGCAATAAAAATCCCGCCTGAAAGAAAATTAAGCCAACGAGCATTATTGGAATTTGTTAAAAACACTTTAAAATGCCGAGCCAGTAATATCACAACTAAAAACCATGCGGATACTACAAGAGCTTGTACGCCACCCAGTAAAATACTTTCTCTGAACACAGCATCTTTACTCACAAATTGAGGGAAAATAGACAGATAAAATAAAATGATTTTCGGATTGAGTATATTGGTTAACAGACCTTTAATAAAATGACTCATTATATTATTAATATTGCCACTTTCTGGTATCTTGAGTGTTTTTAAACTTAAACCCGCCTTGATATTACTCAAGCCTAACCAAACTAGATATACCACCCCTATCCACTTTAACATCATAAATGCCACACTCGATTGAGCGATAAGTATACTCAAGCCAAAAGCTGAAATAAGTGCATGGAAAATAAAACCGAGTGCCACACCACCAACATTAGCCAAAGCCATTGTACGATTTTTTGTTAATGCAGTATAAAGTACCAATAAAGCATTGGGTCCTGGAATAATGGCTATCACAAAGACAATTCCCGCAAACCCTATTAACGATTCAAAAGTCATGATCATTCCTTTGTTCAAATAATATATCAGTATGATTTTACGATAATAAGCATTTATATTTTATTGTATGGCTCTGATAACTTTCGCGTTTTATGTTTTATTTAATGCTCATCGAGTACTAAATAAAACCACCTAAAAGGAATAACATGACTCCCTTTAACTTAACGTAAAATTAGTAAGATCCCCAATCAAATATCTATACCGTCACTTCACTTTCAATCAATAATTCTACATGCTTATACTCGAATACCGTGACGTCTTCTTTTTGGTTTAAGCAATGTGCAAGGAGATTTTCTATTAACCCTTCTGATTGCTTATAAAAATCACCCGATTGTTGGCTATTATGACAAAGATAAGTTCTAAATTTAGAGAATAATATTCTATCCATTGAAAAATCGTCCTGCCAAAAATACGCTAAAGTACGAGGATAAGTGATATCCGTGATGTCATAAATCGCCTTGCCCAGTACAATGGTTGGCAAATTATGTAATAGCGCCGACATACCGACGGTACTATTGACGGTTACGACACCACGCGCATGATGGTATACATCGGGTAAATTAAAATCATGCCCATAGAGCACACGATCGCCGAGATTTAATTCATCCACCAGTTTACTGATTAATTTCCCATAATTTACAAAACCACGGTTTTGAGGGTGATGCTTAATAAGCAACGCTTGCTGGGGTAGCGCATACAGAGAGAATGAACGCAATACTTCTGATATCACCTGCTCAACTGAATTGAAAGGTGAATGCTCTCTCAGTTGAAAGTCTACTTCCACTTGTAGTGGCAAGAGAAAAAATTGTTGATCATATTGTTTAATAAATGCTTTGTAGCGTTTGGGATCTGTTAATTTTGATATTCCATGCTGTACAAAACCTTTTACCCAATACATTGCCTCTTGTATTGTCGTCCAAGGGCGATGATGCAGATAATGAGGGAAAATGTTTTTTGATAGATGCAAAATAATATAATAACAAGTCGCAAACCAGAAACGTCGAGAAAAGGTTGCACCAACGTTTAGTGAACTCTTTATTTCCTGCTCTTTTACACTTTTTAGATTTTTAAAATTGTTAAATAAGGGAGAGTTTGCATTACAACCATTTTTTTCAAACGTAACAAAACCGGCACGTAGATAACCTTCTTCCATCGCCCAAAAATTAACACCCAACTCCCGTGCGACTTTCCTGGCAACGCTATGATAAAAACGGCAATCGCCATAGACCATTACCATGTCAATATGGCGAGCTTTAATAAATTCACTTAAATAAGCATGCCACATTTCACTTGTATCAATATAATCAACTTGTTGATCTGCCCAAGCATAATATTTATCGCCCCCATTAAAATTTATTTTATAAGTACGATGTCCTTGATCTGAGGCATAACGAGCAAACTTTTTAAAAAAAGGACCTAAAGGCCCCTGTAAAAACAAAATATTATGATTCAAAATATAACTCTTAAAAATTGACATAAAAGGATCGTTTTCAAAAACGACTTGCTTCATAAAAATACTTTAATTTACGCATAAAACGTGCGTGCCAAGGGCTATTTAGGCTCTGCCCTTTTTTACTTTTAAGATCGTTGATCTCACGCTGCTTTATTAATAACTCAATGACTCTTTCGGGTGACGTTAATGATCCGGTTGTCCAATCAACATAACGGGGATATAAAACCAAAGTAGAATAAACAAGCTGATCTAACGTTAAATGACTCTTACGCTCAGCAAAGGCTAAGTGATCATCTGTCATCCCCCAACCCGCATAAAAAGGCGAGCCATAAGTGCTGACTTTTTTGCCTCTTAATAACGCCTCAAAACCGGTTAACGACGTTAAAGTACAAACGCGATCACATAAATCAATTACCACGCTAATATCCACATCACTAAGATACATATTCGCAACTGTCATCGCAGTCTTTTGACCTAATGCCCCAGGCCTTACACCGGAATACAAGTCAGGATGCTCCTTAAAAATAATAAAAGCATCCGGGTGATCAATACGCACTTGCTGTAATAAAGATAAATTACTTTTAATTTTTCCTCGGCTATTGGCAATAGATTGATCTTGTTCAAATTGGCCCGGCACCAAAATAATCTCTTGCTGGCTAACAGACAATTTACGTAATGGATCCAAGGTGTTAATCGTATTTTCGTTTAACTCTTTTTGACCCACATTATATTTACTTAATGCGTGTTTAATGACTGATTTTGTTAGTCTCTTAGCACGTAACGTTTGTTCTGACGTTAATGCTATTGTATTAAGAATGTCGATAATGTCAGAGGGCCTATCGGGTACGTAATACATACTTTGCTTGTCGATAACCAAAGAGGATGGTCGGCATAAGTCGGCTCCCAAGCCTATTGAGCGAATAAAACCATCTTCAATAAACCATACCGAGCAAGACTGTTTTAATTTTATTATCCAAGAACTATGGTTGGCTCCCCACACTAAAACAGCTACATTTTTATTTTTTGAGACTAAATTTATTAACTTATCTTTACTCTTAATAAAAATGATTTTCTTTGCCATACGCCCCACAAACTGCTTAATAAAAGCGCGTTTCCAGAGTGAAAAACCAAAGGCATAACAAATATTTACCGCTTTATCTTGATCACCCATTTGCAACGCTAACCAATCCACAATCGTTTCAACGTCACAAAGCTTTTGTCTTTGAGGATCTAAATAGGTTGGGTATTTTATTAATGAGGCACATATCAATTGATTGAGTGTTAAGCATATATTACGACGTTCACAAATTTGTTTATCCTGTGTTAGCCCCCAACCTGCATAAAAAGGCAACCCATAACAATGCACGGGAATATGATAAAGAAGCCCTTCAAAACCCAATTGTGACGTTACCGTATAAACGCGTTCGACTTTATTAAAAAGTGCTTTTAGGGAACAATCGACGGCGAGTAAGCGCACGCGTGGGTGGGTGCAATCTTGAATATCAAGATAACCTTTTTTCTTACCCTTAATGACATCGGGATGTGTTTTGACAATGATAAGCTGTTTAGGGTGATCCCTTAACGCATCTTTTATCATATTTTTAAATGTTTGTGAGGTGCCTAAACCATATTCAACCGACATATCTCCCGCGGTTTGATCCACCACTAATATCGCACTGTGTGCATCTTGATCGATCAGCCAAGCGGGTAAGTTTTCACGCTGATGGTTATATTTAGAGATACCAAAGCGGATGATTTTAGAGCGTAATTTTTCAGCTCGCATTTCAAGTTCAGGGGAGATCCAATGAGTAACGGATAGGCATAATGATTCGAGATCATTTGTTTTCGTGGCATCGTAATAAATGCCCGTCTTATCTTGAATCAATGACAATCGTTTGCAGTTGTCATTGGGGTGACCCAAATAACCGATGAAGCCATCTTCAAGATGAATATATTGGGCCTTTAATTTCTGAGCAAGCAGTTTTGCTTTATGGGTATTAGTTTTATTACCCCAGCCCACAATACTATCGGTCGGATATATTTTGTGAATGCGATTAATTTTTTTTATCGGGGACTCTAAAAAAAGTGCGAGAGAAGCCCCCTTTTCAATACCCTTCGAATACGTCCATATATTATTTTTATTCTGCATTTAAAATCCATTTAAGGTGCATATTAATTTAGTATATAAAAAGGTGTCAATAACACGCCTTATAATAATTTCTCTTTTAAATCACATATATAACTAAAAACAACCTACTAAATGTAACATATTTACTATAAAATAAATCAACTACTCATCAAAATAATGAGCGATATCAATGATTCCTTCATTTCATTTCCTAACAATCAAAAATATCCCTACAAAACCTTTTACATCCCTTTTTATTCAAGACTTTCTTCCTAAAAAATCGGATCTAAAATAGAGTTAATAGAGAGTAAAAATAATTTTAAGGATCTATTCATAACGATTTCTATAGAGTAGTAATAAATCACTTATCCTTCACATTTGACTATTAGTCATCAAAAAAATAATTTTTTTAAAGGATCCTCGCATTTATCATGCTGTTTTTTATAGCTTAAACATATCAATAAAAAATAATCTCGGATTTAAGTATAGTTTCCGAAACTTCCGTTTCATCGATGATCTTTTCTTTACTCCATCCGCCCAGTTAAATAACCCTGGAAACTGTCCGACAGGATAATCATATTTCTCTTGAACTGAACTTAA
The DNA here is from genome assembly GCF_000153405.2 of Psychromonas sp. CNPT3. Lineage (NCBI taxonomy): Bacteria > Pseudomonadati > Pseudomonadota > Gammaproteobacteria > Alteromonadales > Psychromonadaceae > Psychromonas > Psychromonas sp. CNPT3. The sequence goes on along the minus strand of NC_020802.1, from coordinate 1,289,135 downwards.
CCAGTCGCGATAATTTTTTTTGAAATTAGATAATAAAAGAGGATCTACTAAACAATTTTTTTGTAGTAATTTTACACTCTTATTATTCACAATAGGGAAATGAGTAGAACAATCGTTTAATTTATCAACTAATAATAAATCATTACTCTCACGTTTTTTATGATAGGCATTGGTCAATGGCCTTGGATGCCAACAGTGAACAAAAAAACGACCAGCAAATAAATGCGCTAATGCGTATAAACTAAAATAACGCCTGAACCCTTGATAGCAACCAGGAAACTGAGATTTGATATTATCAGAATAATCATTCGGTAATGGAGCGATGGGGTAATGTAAAGCCAATTGATGTATTAATGTTAAATCTTCTCCTCCATGCCCAATAAAATCAACATCAAAACCTCCTAGCGCGATGAACCACTCTCTATTTACTAATAAACAGCTACTTGCAAGAGCAATATTTTCAACCAGATCAATTTCTCCGCTTAAATAAGATTTTAAATACTTTTCGAAATATACATTTGATTTCTTAGTTTCTTTTTCTGTCAAATAAAAACAAGGAAACATTTCAAAAGCTTGCTTTCCTATACTGGATAAGTACCTACTACGTTCAAGTAAATAACTTAATAAACAAGGTTGGCAAAGTAAATCTGCATCTATAAAAAAAAGATACTCACCTGATGCTTTTGCCACTGCCCGGTTTCTAGCCTGCCCTGGAGAGTATATATGGCTTGTGTTATTTTGACTTACAACAATATTTAATTGATTATAAATAATAGCTAAATCAACTAATTTATTATCAATTTCACCTTGAAAATCTATTACCACTTCACAGCATGGCACCTTAACTAACATTTTAACTAACTTTATTAATCGATCATCATTAGTTAAAAAGTGACGGTTACTATAAGGAATAATGAAAGAAATGTTAAAATTCATTTCTAGAATTTCCAACTAAAATCATGTGACATTTCGACTCAGTCATTAAACTTATCTCCTTTACAAAAAAGATCACAACATGGCATTAAACGTTTTTTCCTAATGATTGATACATAGCTTGATAACGTTCTGCATTTTTTGACCAAGTACGATGCTTTGATACCCATACTCTTCCATTTTTACCTAACTGAATGAGTTGATCTCGATGATTGAACGCAAAGATGATAGTTTCAGTTAAAGAATTGATATGACTCGGTTGACAAATAAGGCCCGTTTGATTGTGACGTACCATTTCCTTTAAAGGAGCTAAATCAGACACTATCACAGGAATTTCCATCGCCATTGCTTCTAACACTTTCATTGGAGGCACATAACGACACACCACATCATCAGTACGTGGATAAGCACATAAATCAAAGCTACTATACCAACGTTTCACATGCTCATGCTCAATAGAGCCTACCAGATGAATGTAGATGTGACCCTGTGCTAATAATTGTAAATCTATTTCAATAGGTCCAGAACCCGCCACCACCAAACTAACAGGGAAGCCTTGTTGATTCAGCTGGATCACAGTCGTTATAAGATCAGCTAAACCTTCATACAGTGTTAATGAACCAATAAAGCCAATAACAAAACGATTGAATCCCCAACGAGATCTTAATATTTGGTCAACCATTTGAGGCTTAAATTGTTCTACATCGACTCCATTAGGGATAACATGGATTTTATCTACATTGATACCCCAACTTACAATTAAATCTTTCATTGCGCCCGATAACGTCACAACGCGATCTGATTGTTCCAAAGCCAAAATTTCCATTTTTGATTCATATTCAAACTGATCCGTTTTCGCATATGTAGGGTTTTTAGCCAACCCCGTTATATGCCAAAAACCTCGAGCTTCATAGATGGAATAGACACCAGCTCTTCGAGCCCCATCAATTGCAGCTAAACCATTTAAGAAATTAGAGTGCCCATGAATGACACTACAGTTTTTCTGCTTTGCAATCACAGCTAATTGAGCGCCATAATTTTTAATATATTTCGAATCACTCATCTGTGTATATGAGGGGAATTCACTACTTAAACGATAAAAACAATGATCTTCAATAAATTCAAAATTGAAATTTTTATTGTCCGGATCCAGCTTAGAATCAAAAAAATAACCAGGCCTTGTAGCACAAATGGCCTCTATATTGTTCAATTTCATTGCTCTCAAATTACCAGAAGTTCTTTGCCAATAGCCTGCAACATCATAAGGAGCAGAGTTATGCAACGCCATTAATACTCGACAATTAAATACTTGATCTCGTTTATTTTTTCGATATTCCGGTAAGCTAAATAAATCATCTAAAACAGAACACTTAAATTCCAACATCTCAAGGAAGGCTAATTCCTCTCTTTCTGTCGGGGACCATCGCATTAATAACCTTAGAGGTTGACGAATGCAGTGCCTTTTTACCCTCTTTTTGGCTAATCGACAATAAAAATTTGGACCGAAAGAGCCCCTTAAATCCTTTAGTAAAAAATATGAAAAAGAAAACCACTTTCTTAGTTTTTTCATGTACTTATTCTCTTTAGTCAAAACTAATGCGATATTCTGAACTTCCACTCTCAATGTGAAAACTAATGCAATATGATTCCTCTAATTCTCCATATTTTTTTGAAGTAAAGCTTGGATATTCTTTATCTTTACCTTTCGTAACTCTTACTTCAAAAAGCCCTTTAGCGGTACAATCAATAAACATAGATTTACCCAAAGAAGATTTAATAACAATTCGATTTTTATCTGAGTTATCAATCACTTTATCCTTTGGGAAATGAAATAAAGTTACATAAGAACTATCACTTACCTCACCTGAACTCACACTATCGATAATATTAATCTCATTATTAGCAGTCACTTCAACAACCCGTTTCACTATAAATCCGTCAAACATACTCGTGGTAGCATTTACACAAAACGCCTGATCATTGACATTATGACGCTCAAATTTACAATTAACTCCAATTTGTTTAATCTTTCGTAACGTTTTTGAACCTTTGGGTATCGGTATGTTATGAGCAAAAGGGCCTCGCATATAGTCACGAATTTCGTCCTGATGATCATGCTTGTACAAACCTGAATCAATAAACCAATCTTCACCATAAGCATGTAACAAAATATTGAGATCATCATCTTGTCGATGATAATTACTCAAATAACCACACTTTAATATTAAGTGGATTTGAGCGAGATCATTAAAACGCCATGTATTTCTATACACGGCATAACCCGCATTAACTGCAATATAGTTTTTTTGTACGGGTACAACGCCATCTTGACCTTTAGTCATTATATACTTGAGTTGTTCTATATTTTTGGTCTCTGCTTTCAATAAAAGATTATTCAATGATAATTCTTCGCTATCACCCAAAAGTGAAATTTTTCCGTTTGGAGTGTTCATATGAATAAGGTAATCAATACCACTTTCCAATATGCTATTGAGATAATTAAAGAATAAAATATCCGTAAATTGGAATATATTCTTTATTCTAATGATTTCACACAACATATGAGCATGGTAACCAGGGCTATTTTCTACATGAACGCCTTCAACGGTAAAGGCAAACTCAAGTTCATCTTTAATTCGACTCAGCGCTAGTGCTACTAAATTATGTTGTTGCTCCCAAGAAAGAAAAACTAATGCCCCAAAATACAATGACAACGACTGATCAAATCCATGATTAGTATGTTTACTATAAAATTTCTCTTGAGCTAAAAACAGACAATGTTGAACAGATACTTTCTCAATTATCGAACAAATGTTATTCCAACCCATTTTATTAAAATATAACCAAGATTTAATTAAATTATTAAGTCGTATTGCAGACGAATGGTCATGCCAACTAAACTCGGATGGATAAGGTTCGACTTTATTGTTATTAACCCACGACTTTATTAGCTCTTCTAATTTAGATATGTATTTTGTATCTCCTGTTGCAACATGGGCTTCTAGTAAGTATTTTGAAAATTCTAACTGATGGAGACGCCACTGCCAATTGCGATCATTAAAGGGGTTAGCACTCCATATCGAATCTAGGGGTAATGAAGTGATAGGGAAAGATCCAAACTTAAATTCATTGCGTAATATATCTAATGCTCTTGTATGGTTAGAGCTTTTTCCTACTACAAAATAATCATGCTCTAACCATTTTATAGCTTCAGAGTGCGTTTGCTTTGGTGATTCAAATTTAACATCAAATCTCTTAATGACGATATTTTTTGTATCTGTACTCCAGCGTATTATACGAACAGATATATCATGATCAAATTTCTCTGCAATAATCTCCACTTCATTAATAGCATTAAACTTTAAATATTTATAAATACCAATATGTTTAGAGATACTAAATCCATTTTGAAAGGCAAAAGATTTCATATCTAAGCTATGAGATTCAATTGAAATTAAACACGCATTATGCGGTTCTTTATTATTAGACTCGACATGAATGGTTAATTTACATTTGTGATCATAGGGTATTACAAACTTGAATAACTTACCTTCTTTAGTTGTACTTAAAGGTTGGCAACCTCTATACCTAATAACATGTAATTTGTCATTTTTATTATTATTTTCCATACATTTATTAAACCTTTTTTGAATTCAGTAATGAGTAGCTTAACTCCACAGTCATCAACTTAATGACACAAATAAACCTTAAAAGCACCTTTAATTTGTTAATAAATACATCTATAAGAACACGGGGGGGATTATTTTTTAGAGCAGAGAAAATGAAATCTATTATTTTATTCCTTTAATATAAGCATTACAAAGTTGAATATAATAATATACATGCTTTCATGTTTGGAGAATTTATCAGGTTGTATTTTATACATCGTAAGATCTTCATTATAATTGAGAGGAAAAATAACCGCCTCCAAATGTCAGGGATGACTTCCAATTTCTGGAAGTCTAATATATGGCATTTTTTATCTATATTTCTAGCACTTAGAATCACCTTAATAAAACTGCTTTGATTTATTAAAACAAATATGCAGAAATTAACTAATTATTTTTATCTCTTCCAAAATAGTTTTTTCTAGATTTAAGTTCTCCACGACTCTCTCATTAGCAGCGATTGATAGCGTCAAAAATTTATCCGGATTATAATATAGAGTATTTATAGCTTTAGCCATGCCAATATAGTCTTCTGAAGCAACAACCATACCACAAGAGTTATCGACAAACTCAGGTATGGCTGCAACGTTGTTTGTAACAACAACCAACCCAGAAGACATTGCTTCATCTCTTGAAACACCTTGAGAATCCCATCGGGTTGGATTCATAAATATTCCATGCTTTTTCTGAATTTCCGCAATTTCCGCATGTGTCAAAAATTTTTGTTCAATTTTAACATTTTCAAATTTTTCTAACGCTTGAGTATCTTTCTTAAAGCAAGGGCCATCACCAATAATGAGAAACTCTAATTCATTAAAAAATTTTTCCTTAGAAAGCATCTCTATTGCTTGAGTCGTTAAATCATTTCCATACTTTTTTGAAGCAAAAGATCTAACTGAAAAAATTTTCAATCTATCTTTTTTCTCTTTTGGGAAATATCTAAAAATATCTTCATCCACATAATTATGAATAACTGAATACATATTTTTATCAAGTTGTAAGTCTAAATCAACTTCAACTTCTTTACGAAAAGTATTTGAAACAAAGACGAAATGCACATTTTTATGATTCTCTCGAATTAATTTCTTCCAAAAAATTAACCTACTAGCACATAATTTTTTTTTCCTAGCTATTTCTTCCTTAGTTAAATCCTCCAAATCAAATTTTCTACGAGTCCAATCTTGGATTTCAGCACCATGTAACCAAACCGTCACTTTAACTTTGTCAATATGTTTTTCAAGAACATTCCACATTTTCTCATCCATCAAATGCACAAGAACATGATCGTACTGACCTGTATTAAGTGTATCATTTAGCAGAGCAGCATTCCCCGTTGCTATATCTATGTTTTCAAATTCTCTATATGGCAGTTGAGATTGATCATTAATCCGAAATACATCGACTAACAAACCTTCCTTTTTATACGCTCTAACTCTGCTATGTAAGAAACCATATTTATATATATCGTTATAAGATGGATATTGTTTAGTTAAAACTAATTTTTTAGATTTCCCAACAATAGAAAATGGTAATTCGCCATGGCTCCCAAGAATAAGTTTAGATATAGCCACAGTTCCATTTCCAACCAATTTCAATCCAAGTCGAATATATCTGCATTCGACAGGTATTGCTATCGTATGTGTATCTCCAATCGGATTTATACTATGAGATATTTTTTTTCCATCTTTATCTTGAAATTCAAATACTGTATACATATTTTCTAAAGAAGATTTACAAAGTAATGTGAATTGACTATTAATTATCATATTTAGCTCTTCACGGCCAAAAGATTTTTTAGTGTATATATACGTATGATTACTATTACCTAATTTTGTAATAATTCTCATTTTATTATCTATAAAGTTTATTTTTATTTTACTAGATATGGGTTTGGCAAATAAATTAAATAATTTTTCAGCACTAAACGATGGCAAAGATGAATCACTCTTAATCTTTTTTTCTCTCGGCTGAAGCCCATCCGAAATTTTTGCAAGCTTTTCAATAAAAGATACACCTTGATCGACTAATATTAAATCCTCTACTTTATTTAATGACGTTTTATTAGCATTAGCTCCATTCTTACAATAGTTAAATTCATCTATTGCAAGCATTTCAATATCTGAAATCGAGTATTTATTATTTAAAAAATTCTGTAAATATTTTTTATTGAATTGTTTCAATTTAACTAAGGAAGAACGAATATCCAAATTAGTTGTAGCCTTATATTGTCGGCCATCGCCATTCAATATAATAGATTGCTTATACTCGTAAAAACACCCTTTACCAAAAGCTGGATAATCTCCATAAATAGTTGCGGAGACCAAGTCAACCAGATAACTCTTACCATAATAATCTTTTGGCTCTAAAACCCCAAATAAAGCACCTTCTTCTTGGATCATCTGAAGATATTTTAGGCAATCTGAAATTTTCGATTTTATAATAACATGCTCTAGTTGCAAGTCACTTTTGAACGATTGGCATACAATCAATTTTTTATTTGAATACGTTTGCTTTTTAAATGAATTTATAACACTATCAAATTCTTCTTTATTATCTACATTTGCATATAAATATACAAATGGTAATGTTTTTTTAAAGTCAAAGTTATTTATTTTAGAAAGTATAAATGCAAGCCTATCTGCATAAGTATGCTCTGACATAACTTTTCTTAAACCAAGTAACCTTAACTTTTTATAATAACTTCCATCATCACATATTTTTTTTAGCATGATTTCTATTTGATTACTATTGTCCGAGGATAGCACTAAATCACCAAATAATAATCGCATGCCTCTGGAGTAATTACTCACAACTATAGTATTAGAAGCAAGAAGCTCGAATACTCGTCTTGCAAACATTGATTGAGATTGTTTTATCGTATTCATATTGATGCCATAACGATAACCTTTATATGCTTTATCTATTTCTTCAAAAGGTAATTTACCCAAGATCATTGATTGATAGCTATCTGGGAATAAATAATTTTTATGCGAATTATCAAAATTACGATCGTAAATATCTACAGGCTTGAACTTTTTCACCGCACTTATTAAAGATGAAAAGTCTCTCTGCCTTTCCGGATAACGAAGATAATAAGAACCAGCAAAGTTAAATGCATCTTTTCTTTTATATATTTCTATTGGATTATGCTTCATAGGTTGCGCAGCAAAAGGAAGGAAATTAACATTATTATGGTTAACAATTTTTTTGTATCTAGGTACACAATCAATATCTGTCGTAAATACATGATCAACAATTTTTGCTACTGAAGAAAAAGTATCAAAGTGTACTGGATCCTCTTTATTCCAAAATATAGTATGTATTTTATTTTCATGACAGTATTGTACTAATTCAACCAGTTCAGATTCACAATTACTAACTTTTTTTATCCATAAATCATCTTTTCCTTTCCAAGCTGATTCAATAAAAAGTAAGTTAGGTTGAAATTTTTCCAACTCCCCCCGCCAGGTTTTAGGAGTAAGCTGTAGCAAATTACATTCATACTTAAACGAGTTAAAAGTAAATTCATCCATGATGGAGGCTACTTTTAATTCGTTTAAATTTATTGGAAGGACTAGCTTATTTTTTTCGCTTCTTTTAACAACTATTCTTGATAATTGCTTCACAATAATCTTTCTTTTACATTTAAAGTCTTTATATTCTTTGTATAAGTGAAAAGGAAGCTTTAAAAATACGATAAAAGATTCCGTAGAATTAACTAACCTATTACCCCAGCGAAATGAAAGTGTATTTTTTATACTTCCTACTGTTTCTTTCATCCTTTCCAACTCTGACTGTAAACTCTTATTTCTACTATCCATCCCCATAAAATTTGTTTTATATTTATCAAGATCTTTATATAAATTTTCATTTTTTTTAATCAATTTTGCATTGTGTATTAATTGATTTTTATAAAGAGCTTCCATACCAATAAAGCTAATCAATCTTTTTTCAGAAACAGTTATTGCTTCAATATAATCATTTTTTAATTTATCTAAGTTATTATTATCCATAATCATTCTCAACAATTTACAAAATCTAGAATTTTACTACCACTCTTTAAGTTGATGAACTCTTGATGTTTAACCAATATGACTATTAAATCTGCATCAACTAGTGCAGAATGTAAATCTGTCAATTTAATGTTTCCTAAATCACAGAGTTTTGTAGGCAGAACATCAATATTTGGTTCAACGGCAAGAATATCGAAACCACTCATAACTAAGTTTTTGATGATATTTAATGCAGGGCTTTCACGAAGATCGTCGATATCAGGCTTAAATGCGAGACCTAAACACGCGATTTTTGGTTTAACCATATTGCTAATAGCCTCTTCTATTTTGTTAATTACCCAAAGAGGTTTCGCGTCATTGGTTAACCGTGCTTGATGGATAAGTTTGGCTTCTTCTGGGTTTTGATTGACAATAAACCAAGGATCAACTGCAATACAATGCCCACCAACACCCGCACCTGGTTGCAAAATGTTAACTCTAGGGTGTAAGTTTGCCAACTCAATTAATTCCCAAACATTAATCCCTTGCTTGTCACAAATCATAGATAATTCATTAGCAAAAGCGATTTGTGAATCACGACTCGCATTTTCAGTTAACTTTACCATTTCAGCAGTACGTGCTGTTGTTGCAATACAGTTACCTTTATGCACAAAAGATTTGTAAACTAAAGTTGCTGCTTTCGTGCTTGCTTCATCCATACCACCAATAACACGATCATTTTCAACGAGTTCTCGGATCACTTGTCCAGGTAATACTCGCTCGGGACAATATGCAACTAAAATATCTGCAACTTGACCTTCTTTCACCGTATGTGGAAAGCTTAATTCAGGTCGCGCTTCAGCAAGCCAAGCTGCCATTTTTTCTGTTGCACCAACAGGAGATGTTGACTCCAATATCACTAAATTACCTTTAACCAATTGTGATGCTAATGCTTTTGATGCAGCTTCAATATATTTAAGATCCGGTTCATGATCAGCACCTTTAAATGGTGTAGGTACCGCAATTAAAAATGCATCGGCAGATTGTGGCTCTGTATGTGCCGTTAGATAGCCTTCTGCTACAACGGATTTAACCAATTCTTCTAGCCCCGGCTCAACGATATGGATTTTACCTTGATTAATAATATCAATAACGTGTTGATTGACATCAATGCCTTTAACTCTTATTCCATTACTTGCAATAACAGCTGCGGTTGGTAAACCAATGTAACCTAACCCTACAACTGAAATAGTATTAATATTCATATAACTTCCTGTTTTTTTATTTTGCAATCTTTCAATCTTATTCAATACCTAAAATCGAAAGGAATTCCATTTTATTAATTTTATAAATATCGTTTTAATACTCATAAAACTTTCTCGTTATCAACTTTCTACATACTCTTTAGTGAGAATGGCACTAATAATCTGTTGACTGGTAGTACCGTCACCATAAGGATTAATGGCTCGACTCATCCTTTTATATGCTTGGTCGTTATCAAGTAAATTATTTGTTTCCGCAATGATCACTTCTGCACTCGTTCCAACTAATTTAACGGTACCGGCTTTTACTGCTTGCGGACGCTCAGTCGTCTCCCTCATACATAAAACAGGCTTACCAAGAGTCGGTGCTTCTTCTTGAATACCACCAGAATCTGTTAAAATAATGTAACTTTGCTTCATGAGGAATACAAAAGGTAGATAGTCTTGTGGCTCTATTAAAAACACATTATCTAAACCTTTTAAGTTTCTATTTACAGGCCCTTGCACATTTGGATTTAGATGCACTGGATAAATAATTTGCACATCATCTCGTTTAGCTAACTCCGAAATTGCTTTACAAATGTTTTCTAAGCCTTCTCCGTGGTTTTCACGTCGATGCCCAGTCACTAAAATTAATTTTTTAGAAAAATCAATATATGAAAACTTATTAGTAAACTCACTCATCATATTCGGGTTGCTATCTAAACGTTTCGATACCATCAGCAGTGCATCAATGACAGAGTTCCCTGTAACAAAAATATTTTCAGGCTCAATATTTTCTATTAGTAGGTTTTTTAGTGATCGAACTGTCGGTGTATAATGTTGATCCGCCAGACTTGCTGTCAAACGACGCATACCTTCTTCTGGCCAAGGTGAATAAAGATTACCCGTTCGAAGCCCTGCCTCCACATGCCCAATTGGGATCTGCTGATAATAAGCAGCCAATGTAGTAGCAAACGATGTCGCAGTATCGCCATGCACTAATACACGATCTGGCTTAACTTCCATCAAAACTGGTTTTAATTTTTGTAAAATAGTAGTTGTAATATCTGTTAAATCTTGATCAGGTTTCATAATGTCTAAATCATAATCAGGCTTAATATTGAATAGATCCAAAACTTGATCTAACATTTGACGATGTTGTCCCGTGACACAAACTATCGGTTCAATCATTGGATTTAATTTCATAGCCTCAATCACTGGGCACATTTTAATCGCTTCAGGACGCGTTCCAAAAACAAGCAAGACTTTCATAATATTTTCCTTAATTTAAGAAGTTTTGTAACATTTTGACGACACAACTGACTGAATAGTTATCCTTTAGATATTGATAGTCAGGATGAGGTGCTTCTTTTAATATGGCGCTCTGAAATTCTTTCTCTGTACTAACTTGTTGTACAAAAGTACTCAATACGCCATTTTTTTTAAATTTTGTTATATCTATTACCGAGGCCTGACATGCTAATAATTCAATTAAACGTCGGCTATACATGGTTTTTGAACCATCACAGGTATTTACATTGATATGTAAACGACCAGATTGATAATGTTTTTTTGAATCTGTATATATGAAACTTTCCCATCGCTCTATCTGAGAGCTATTTCCCCACCCATTGTGCCCCTCTGTAAATCGATCAAAGACAACTAGTTTTTGTTTATTGAGCCCTTTAGCAACCATCTTTAAACGCTCTGCTCGTTCAGGAAACTCTTGCTGATATAAACCACCACAAAATAGTATCCGATTATCTAGCTCCTTGATCCTTTCTCCCATTTCTGGATTATGAATTTTAGGTTGAAAGAAAAAAGGTAATAATTCAACTGATTTAAGATGTATAAATTGTCTTTTATACTGTGAAATCAAACTCGCCTCAGTTGTAAGACAAACGTCAAACAATGACAAATTATGACAAAATCTGTTGTAATGAATGGGATCTTCTTTATTCCAAAATACAGTTAATATTTTTTTCCGCTTACAATATGCAGTTATTTTACTAAGTGTTAGATCCCTATCCCTATCCCTATAATTTGCAACTTTGTGTTTCCAAAGTCCCTGATATCCTTGCCAGCAGGACTCAACAAACAAGATGTCAATTTGGCTTGTTAATAATTGTAAACGCCAATATTTGGGTGATAATAATATGAGTTCTATCGCATCTTCATATTCAAATGCTACCTGCGTAAAAGGGTCTGAAATTAATCCTATTCTCATCTAGATGAACACCATAAATACTTGCTTATGACGAATTAAAAGAGGGATATCAGATAACATTAAAAATATTATTCTACTCACTTCAGCACCACATTCGCGGCAATTGCAATCTGGTACATAATTTGTGTAATGTCTTTGACCGTCTGCATGGTTTTAGCTTCTACTTTCGGAATTACAATGATCTGATCTCCGGGCCTAATTTGTGCATTAGGATCAAAAACGACAATGCCATTGGCTCTTACTATTGATATTTTGTGATCTTCCGCCCTGTTGGTAAAGCCTCCCGCCCATGCTATGTAATCATCAATTCTTGCATCTTTATTAAAGACAACCGCTTGTGGCATCAAAACTTCTCCCGCGACTTGGATCAGATCTGTATAATGCGGGATGACCACTTGATCACCTTTTTCTAATAAGATGTTTGCGGTAATACCATTATCAGAGACGATGACTTTACCGAGTGGCTCGATTTTTCTCGCTTTTTCAACAAATCGCATTACCATCTCAGCTTCTTTAGCGCGAATAGAAGCCGCACTATCTGAAGAGATCGGCGCAGTATAAATACTTCGCTCGAGCCTATCTAATGAGTCGTTAAGCAACTGTTTTTGACGTTGCGCTACACTTTTACGTAGGATATAAATTGATTTATAATCGGTTAGTTCCGGGTTGATTGGAATTCGGCTCAACAGATCATGAAGTCTGGTCGTATTGTTCACGACAAAATACGAAGGTCCCATATAACTGCCTGAGATTTTTACATCAATGACTTGTGTATGCAGATCTGCATTAAAAACAACACTATCGCCATCTTTCAATTCAAAATTTTGAAAGTTTTTAACTGTCAAATAGACACTGAAAGGGCCACCTTTACGATCGCCAAAAACGCCAACATGGCTAATTTTAGCGAATGGTCTTGCATAACCAGCAAGCTCTCTTCCCGTCGATATTTTATGCTCTAACTCGAAGCGAAAGGGGTTACGCACTGCACCTGAAACATTGATCGCAGATTTTTGCGGTTTTACTAAAATAATGTCTTTATCTTTAAAGTTTATATTTGGTAATGTTCCCTTTTGTACAAACTCATACAAATCAATGTTGGCAATGATCTTATTATTTCTTAACACTAAGATCTCACGATAACTACCTCGCTCTGAATCGATACCCCCCGCTCGTTTTAAAAAATATAATAAACTGTCTGATGCCATTCCTGCGTATTGCCCAGGTCTGATCACCGGCCCAGACAAATACACACTGACAGGCGTTGAGGTCAATAAATTAACGTATACATTAATGTTATTGGTATAAATAGATTTGATTTTTGTGCTGACTAATTTATTAACGTTGCTGGCTTTTACACCTAATACATTGATTGGCCCAATTTTAGGGATAAATATATTGCCTTGATTATCAACGGTAACCAGATCTGAATAACTAATCGCTCCCCAGATCCAAATATTAATTTTATCACCCGCGGCTATCAAGTAATTATCATTAAGTCCATCCGCTCTTTCAGACTCATAGCCCCCCGCGAATAAATTTGCTCCGTAAGGTGGCGGTAAGGCCTCAGCAGATGAAGGCAATAACTGCCGAATATCAACTTCACCAGGCAGTAAAACGCTACGTCTTGCTTGCTGATTGTAAACGCCTATCGGTGATATTTTCTTAGCCTCAGCCGATTTTATTTCAGGAATAGAGGTTATTTTATTAGCACCTAAAGCATCAACCGCGCTAGGCTCGAATGCCGCCAATATTGGTGGAGATATCACAAAAAGAAACAAGCAAATAACTGTTTTTATCTTCATTTTAATAACTCCACGTAACGAGTAGAGTCAACGATCATCTTCTCAAGAAACCAGCCTTTTTTTTCTTTATTCTTTTTATCAAAAAAAGAATTTTCACACGCAATGCGTTTTTTTGTCATTTTATTCTTACTTTCAAATATCAATGTTCGACATGATTGCCCCAACGCAGATATATATATGTCATTAAGGGCTACTTTCTGCGACTCAAGTAATACATTCGATTGACGGCTATCAGATAAAATAACCCAATATTTTTCAGGTATTTCTTGTTTATAGGGGGGGATAATAGACGCGCTTACCAAAGGTAAAGAGGCTCTGACGATACGAGGCCCACTAGTGCATGCGCTTAGTGTCAGTAACACACAAAGCAACATTGTTTTTTTAAAAAGCATCCGGCTTAAAATATCTCTCATAACGTCCATAGTTGATCACTTTTAAAGGGTCAAAATTAAATTAAAATACAACTCAGTGCCTGATTTAACCGCACCGAGCATCATGGCAACAGAGCATTTATTCTCGGTGCTCTTTCACAATGGCCAGTACTAATCGCCCAACGAGGTAGATAAGCAAGAGAACGGTAAACCAGGTGAAAATACTGTACAATCTGCGCGGATATTTTTGCTCCTCTGCTAACCTCGGCTTAACAACCACTAACAAATATTTAAGATTTTTAAAGGCTTCGGTACGCGTCAACTCTAAACTTGTTAAGGCCGATTTATAAAGATCGCCCGCAAAAACAACGTTAAGCTCTAACTCTTTGAAATCAAAGCTAATTTTATTTAATGACTGCATGTTTCCATTAGTCAGTCGTAACTTTTCTTCTTTTAACTGTGTTTTAAGCGCCGCTATTTGATAACCGAGCGCTTTTATCTCCGAGGCATCATTACCTAAATAAGCTTGCAATGATTTTAATTGCGTACTCTTTTCTATCAAAGAAGACTCTATTTTATTAACGGCAGTAAATAACGCCATACTTTGTAACTCGGGGTTATAAAGTGAATTTTTATTTTGAAAGTCTATTAAGTTTATTTGTTGCTTTTTTAATTCGTTATAAGCTCTTTGTACATCCTGTTTGGCATAGCTTAAATGTTGTTGCGTCATGTCATCCGCCAAACTATTAATGAATTTTTTGCTAATACTTAATAATGTTTGCGCCACCAATAACGAATAATCCGCGTCAAAGCTTTGTACCTCTACCAGCAAAATTTCCGACATCGCATCATAATTGACAGATACATGCTTTTGATAATATTCAACATAAGCCTCTTGTGTGCTATCCGCTTCTAAACGGCTTAACCGATCCCAGTCGTCTTGTTGGTAATGCGCTTTTAGGCCTATTTTTTCATCTAATGCTAAGGCCATACCTTGTGACAAAATATAACCCTGTAAAATAAGTGCATCTTGCGTCGAAGATGATGAGCCACCTAGCGCCATTAACCCGCCAAGTTGGATCCCTTTACCCGATGCCTGCTTAATAACAAATTGCGATTGGCTAACATAACGTGGAGACGCTATTAAGCTAAAGTAAATGACCACTAATAATGAAACTAAAATTACGAAAGAAAATGAACCCACCTTTGCTCTCGCTAAATATGCAGCTTTTCGGGCTTTAATGTAAGCTTTTGAATCCACTAAAAACGACCTTGGATCCCGTTTAAACTTTCTCACTTTCCGCTGTGATGATGTCAGTTTTCTTATTTCTTTTTTCTTTATTATTTGTGGCGTTACCGCTTGTAGTGCGCTTTTATTATTTGACATAAATATCCTGATACGCTTTTATGGCACACTCTAAGTTTTCAAAAAAAACCAAATTTTGCTTGTGAATAAGCACTCCTGAGTCACAAAACTTTTTAAGCTCGCCTATTGAGTGATTCACCATGATTAATTTGGTTTTATCATATTTAGCTAATAATAATTTTTCACTTTTTTTGCGAAAGTTAGCATCCCCCACTGCACCTAACTCATCAATCAGTAACACATCAAAATCAAAATCAAACCCCATCGTTAAACCGAATGTAATACGCGACTTCATTCCACTCGAATATGTTTTAACCGGCTCATCAAAAAACTTGCCAATTTCAGCAAAGTCTTCAACTTGTTGCTCAATATTTTTGGTGTTTTTATAACCATGAATACGCGCGACAAAACGCACATTTTCACGCGCACTCATTGAGCCTTGTAAACCCCCTTGCAAGCCAAGTGGCCATGAAATGTTCTTTTTAGAATGTATACGCCCTCGATTTGGCATATCAGCCCCGCCCATCATGCGGATCAAGGTTGATTTCCCCACACCGTTTGGCCCTAAAATAGCGATATTACGATCTGTCGGCAGGCTAATATTGACGTTTTTAAATACATAATGACGCCCCTGCTTAGTGGCGTAATATTTGCTTAAATTTTCTAAATGGATCATGTTGTAATAAATCTCAGTCTATTCAAATAAAATGTGGTAATGCCTAAACTGAAACTCACTAGAGAGCACAAACTTAAGTATCCCCAGCTACCTATCGGAGTCACATAACTACTAAAAAAAGCATCTCGACTTAATTCCATTGCATGAAAAATGGGGTTCCAATCTAACAAGTACCAATATTTAGCAGGCACCATAGTGGCGCAATACAAAACCCCAGAAATATACATTAATGGGCGTGTAATAATGCCAGTAAATTTTTTACAATCTTGCCAATACGACATCCCCACACATAGCATTAAGCCAAAGCCAATGGCCAATAAGGCTAATAGCGCACTTGCGGCCAAAACCTTCAATATGTCATCCGGTAAAACGTTAAAGCCAAACCAAGCTAAAAAAGAAAAAATAATAAAATACACAACAAGATAAGTAGCTAGCTCAATGATTATGCGAGTGATAACGGGATCTATTGCTGAAACTTGCCGATAAGCCATTAACGCTTTATTCGCGTCAACAGCAGAAGAAAGCTGATTCATTAAGTTCTGAAACAAGTTAAAAGGAAGCATCGCCGCAAATAAAAATAAAACCACAGGGACATTTGCAACACTGTGCCGACCTAATAATGAAAAAATAAGCCCCATCACCGCAACGGCGGCTATCGGCTCCGCTATCGCCCAAAAATAACCTAAGCGGTTAGAGCCAAATCGGGTTTTGATCTCACGCATCATGAGCGCATGTACGGTATCACGCATTATTTGCAATGAATTTCGATCTTTTTTCATATGCTGCTATAAAATCCATTTCGAATGCCATTTTTGACGTTATTTAAACTAAAAAACATCAAAAAAAAGATAACCACCAACTCACACATTAACTGCTACACCTACGTACCACGACAGCGATGCATTATTGAGTTCGCAACATTACTATTAATTAAATTTTAAATGTTGATCTACATCAACGCTTTAAGGTATGACTTATATTATATAGTTACATTTAACCACTTTAAAGATTTGATCACAACACACTGATAAAGAAAGATTTTTATTTAACAGGTAATTAACAATTAATTCCATCTCGTAACGTTTGTGAGGTTTATTTTATAGAGCGGGCGTCTTGAAATCGGCTAGTTTCTTGAGTGTTGATGATGGCACTCGTGATAAATATGAATGTACAACATTATAAAGTACATTAAGCGAGCTGTTCACACTCAAATAAAGCTGAAATTAAAGCAACTAACATATAAAGGTTAGGCTTTCATTTTTAAAGGGTTTGATCGTGACCGATAGGTATAACGGAGATATTCTGCTCAAGGGATAAAGGGAGCACATCTTTAAATCTTTTCCCTCAGACATTAATAATGTGATCCTCTTTGATATTTGTTAGCCCTGTAGATATACCTTGTATCGCGCTTAAGTTTATCTCTATATTTGATTTGGCACTCAACTCATCATTGCAACTCTTAACCTCTGCAATAGCGAATATTCTTCACTTAACTAAGAGCCGAAAGCCAGTGAAATTGCAGGCTAAAGATCTGATGTTTTTAGCATTCTATAACATAAAAAACCAGACCTATTGACGCTACATTATGTTGCTTCAACAGGTCTGGTTTTTTATTTATGCGTTGGATCTACTCATTATAAAAAGGTCAATAAGGGAGAAATACATAATAAAACACCCGTAATAATGATCAGGTTAGTCGCCTTACCTTTATATTTATTTAAGTGTGGCACCTTATAAACCAAATAAGAAGGAATGAGACAACCCACCAAGCCAAATACAGGGCTACAGATAGATGTAAAAGATAAAATAGGCGCATTAAGTACGATAGCGAGCCATGATAATAAAATAATGAAGACAGTAATAAGTTTGTTCATTATTTTCTTATCTATTTTTGATTCATCCATGTAACGGCGTAACACATTCATCGCGATGCCACGACAAGCCTCTTGAAAAGCAAGAAACACACCAAAAAATGAAGTCACAATAGCAAAAATATTAATGACAATGCCCGTGATCGTCGCCCAACTACCCGGGAAGTAATGCGCAATGATAGCCAATGATGAGATATTTTGATGCATTGCTTCTCTCGCTTGCTCTTGGGTTATCGCCAAGGTAAATGATACGGCGAAAAAGAAAACGATGACAAAAAGAATAATAAAGGCAATTGTCATAGCACGAGATGATTTGTAACGAGCCACTTCAATCGATTTTTCATGCGAGCGATATGAAATAACCATAGGGCTAAGTGATTGAATAAAAAGAATAGAGGTTAATGTAAAGGGCAATGTAATAATCGCATCTTTAATCATTGGCATCATATCTCCCATGGGTGGAACATTATCTAAATTCCATCGAGACATCAGTAACACACCCATAACCCCCACCAGCGAAAGTACCGTTACCGCCATAAAGCCTGACAACTTAAATAATAACTTTTCACCCTTGGTGCCGATAAATGCCAAAATACAAATTAACCCAAGCCCATAAAATATATTATCGTTTAAATGGCCCTCAGTGATCCCGAATGTATGCAAGTAAGAAGAACTATCATTGGTTATCGCCAATGAATATATCAAGACCCAAATAACTAACATCACAAAATACAAGATCCCCAACACCATCCCCCAGTTTTTGCCTAAATAACCGGTAATAACGCCTGGATAATCAGTACATTCCTTTGATTCTGCCAAAGTATTTATGAATAATTTTTGAAATAAATACATCGCCGGATAACCAAGTACAGAAGAGAGTAAAAACACCCATAATCCCATGATGCCGACTTGAATAGGTAAAAATACAATACCCGCACCAATGGCCATACCAATACTCATCACTATCCATCCGATATCCACACTATCGAATTTGATGGCTGTCTTCCATTCTTGCTCAGTCATATTAGCTTTAACATATAACGGTTGCTTAGAAACCGTACGCGTATTATCCATAATTATCTCCGGTTAAATTAATATTTAATATTGTTGTTGAAAGTGAATATAAATTCATTCCACAAAACAACAACACAACTTTCAAATATTTTTGCAAGTTTTGCAGCGCTGATAACGTTATATTTTTAATATATTTATATAACAACCACGCACTGTCATTTATAAAGAAAATATTTTAAATTAATATGCCCAATACGATTTGGAATCGACATTTTTCATTCAAAACAACACCATACATAAAACAAAATCATTTTAATTACTTCGTTTTATATGTGTTTAACTAAATATATACAATAAAATCATCATATATCTTCATTTAAGTCTTTTATGAAATGGATTTTATTTCTAATTTTCACCTCTTTACATTAACCCATGCACACTATTGATAAAAATATTTGAATCTATCTTGCAAATTTATTTGTAAGTAGTAGTGTTTCGTTATTACGATTCTTTATATAGGAAATAACATGAAAAAAATTATTACAGCAAACACCGCGCCTGACGCTATCGGCCCATACTCTCATGCCAATCAATTTTCTAATTTGATTTTCACCTCGGGTCAGCTTCCAATCTGCAAAGAAAAAGGGGGCGTCGTTAATGGTGGTATCACTGAGCAATCTCAACAATCCATAAAGAACTTAAAAGCGGTCGTTGAAGCAGGTGGAGGAAGCTTAGAAACCGTTTTAAAAACGACGTGTTATCTTTCAGATATTAATGACTTTGCCGCCTTTAATAACGTATATAGTGACTTTTTTAAAACAGATTGTCCTGCGCGTAGTTGTTTTGCGGTTAAAGATTTACCACTAGGTGTTAAAATAGAAATCGAAGCTATCGCTTATTGTAAATAAATAAGATCGAGGGGATCCAAATGAAAACTCAATGGCAACAATATATAAATATTTTAAATTCTGTCGTGAAGCCTGCACTCGGTTGCACTGAACCAATATCCGTCGCCTATGCTTGCGCAGTAGCGACAAAAATATTAAATAAAACACCTGAAAAGATCACCGTTAAGGTATCTGATAATCTATATAAAAATTCAATGGGTGTCTTTGTTCCTGGGACAGGTAAAATTGGTTTACATATAGCAGCGGCTGTTGGCGCAATCGCAGGAGACCCTCTTGCTGACTTAGAAGTATTGAAAAAAATAACAATGCAAGATGTCGACAAAGCTCAGCGCCTAATCGATGCAAAAAAAGTAACCGTAGAGCGTATTGACGTTAATGAATTCATCTATTGTTATGTTGAGCTCGAAGCAGATGGAAATGTTGCCAGTGTTGAAATTAGTGGTGCACATACCCACGTTACCAGCAAAAAATTCAATGATGACATTATTTTTTCAGCCCCCAATAACAGTTCATCTAAAGCTTCAATATTTGATTCTATCGATATTAATATTGAAAAGATTTATGACTTTTCAATGCACGCGCCTTTTTCTGATATCAAATTCATTTTAGAAGCTGCTAAATTAAATTCTGCATTAGCAAATGAAGGTTTAAATAAACAATATGGCTTAAACCTCGGCGGGATCATTAAAAAAAGTATGCAAGATGGATTTATATCAGAAGGTTTAATTAATAATATATTAATGGAAACAACAGCAGCATCCGACGCCAGAATGGGTGGCGCGACCTTACCCGCTATGAGTAATTATGGTAGTGGCAACCAAGGGATAGCAGCCACATTACCTGTCGTTATTATGGCGAAGCATTGTAATGTCGATGAAGAGAAACTTGCCAGAGCATTAATACTCAGCCATTTAGGCGCGATTTATATTAAATCTCATTACCCACCCCTCTCTGCTTTTTGTGGTAATAGCGCCACTAGTTCGGCAGCCTCCATGGCAATGGTCTACTTAATGGGTGGTAGTTTCGAACAATGTAGCTATGCGATCCAAAATGTACTCGGTGATTGTACGGGCATGATTTGTGATGGTGCTAAATCGACTTGTGCGATGAAAGTAAAAACATCAACAAGTAGTGCTATTTACGGCGCTCTTTTAGCCATTAATTCAACAGAAGCTAACGATCAAGGTATCGTAGGACAAAATGTAGAACAAACTATTGTTAATTTAGGAAAATTAATAAGCAATGGAATGCAGAGTACTGATACCGTGATCATTGATATTATGTCCGGAAAATAACCAATAAAATCAAATAAAATAACTACTTTATCTATTTTATTGTTTATTTATTGAAGTCAATAATAAACCACCCTATAGTAGGTGGTTTATCGTGTAGAGGAACATAAAAGAGTGCATCAACTAACCCAAAGTGATATCGATATATTAAATGCCATGAAAAATATAGTTGATGGCATTGCTGTAATGTTTGGAGAACATACTGAAGTGTTACTACATACACTTGATGTACGTAATGCATCCATTATAAAGATCGCAAATGGAAATATTACCGGCAGAGAAGTCGGCTCGCCAATCACTAATTTAGCGTTACTAAAACTAAATGAAGGACATGACGTATCCGCCTCTTATTTAACTAAATCCCCCGATGGTAAAATGTTACGATCCATTACGACCGTTATTCGTAACCCCCAAAATCAAGCTATCGGCTTATTATGTATAAATAGCAATCTTGATGCGCCCTTTCAATCGGTAATGCGCGCTTTATTACCGGATGTGATGTCAATGAATCAAGGTGAACACTCTCCAGAGACTTTCGCGCTTGATCACAATGAATTTATGCAGAGTTCCATTAAAAGTATACAGACTAAAGTCATCGAAAATAACAACATTCCCATGAAGAAAAAAAATCGTGAAATAGTCATATCTTTACATGAACTTGGTATCTTTGACTTAAAAGATAGCATTATCTACGTGGCTAAAAGCTTAGATATATCAATACACAGTGTGTATCGCTATTTACGAAACTTAAAATAAAAAATGTCGAATGTTATTTCTCCTGATAACATTCGACACATCTAAAAATGCTCTCATCTCTCTTTTTGCCTCGATGAGAGCGTATTATTCTTTGCTATTTTATACTTTCCTTTATCAAAAAAGCCCCCTTTCATCTCACCCATTTTAAAATGAGGAGACAAAAAGAGGGCTTAACAGCAGTGACTATTTATTAATTACTGGCGATATGTGTCGCTATTGCATCCATCAATACAGGTGAAAGACAATCATAAGGAAGTAATCCTTGTGATGTTAATGTCTGACGTATTGCAGTCATATCTTTAGGATCTGTACCTGTTTCAATAATTGATGATACAAATGCAGCGAATTCAGGTGCAGCCCAACCCGTTTGAGCCGATAATTCAGTATGAATAAAATCTAGCCCAAAAAATGGATGCCCTGTATTGTCGATACGCCCATACATATGTACACCACAATCAGTACAAGCAAAGCGTTTAATGGCAGCACTTTCATCTATCACTTTCAGCTTATCTACATTACTTGTTACCTTTACGTTATCTTTTGAAACGACGGCTACCAGCGAGAAAAGAGCGCCTTCCGGTTTCCAACACTTAGAACAACCACATGCATGATTATGCGCAATTTGTCCAATGATCTGTACCGTAACTGCATTTGATTTGCAATGACATTTTAATTCGCCACCTTTAAAATCATTTAATGTAGGTGACATGCCTTTATCGATCTGAGGGTGAATATTTACATTTACTACGACTTTATTTTCTGTTTTATTTGTCATCTGATCTAACTCTTACGTTAAGGTGTATAGGTGTGTTACAAATTAAGACGTAACTTTGCAATACGCTAAGAAAAATTGCTTGTAAACAATGCGCAGAGTTTAATTGATTTGATGCGTATGATAAGGCTGAGTTTACGTAAAAGACTATTACCAAAATGGCCTTAATTTCTCCTTAAAAATATGCTATATCTACGTTTATATTTATATATCTAGGTAAACGCGATGAAATGGGAAGGGATCAATGAATTTGTATATGTTTCTGAGACAGAAAGCTTTACAAAAGCGGCAAGAAGAATGTCAATATCAACAGCACAAGTAAGCCGTCAGGTTAGTGCATTAGAAAACAGATTAAACATAAAACTTTTTTACCGTACCACTCGGAAAATATCCTTAACCCAAGAAGGACATATTTTTTATCAACACTGTCGTCTTTTATTAAATGGTTTAGAAGACGCCAAACGCGCTATCTCCAATCTTCAAGATCGACCACGAGGAATGATCAAGCTAACAGCCCCTGTCTCTTATGGTGAACAACAAATATTACCACTCGTAAATGATTTTATGTTGCTCTATCCCGATATTGAGGTTTTTGCCTACTTAGGGAACCAGCAAGTTGATCTGGTCGGGGATGGTTATGATTTAGCCATTCGTATTGGTAAATTAAGTGATTCTACAATGATGGCTAAAAAATTGAGTGTCCGAAGTAATTACGTTTGCGCCTCACCCTTTTATTTAGAGAAATATGGTACTCCCCTCTCATTGTTAGATCTGAATCAACATAACTGCTTAATGGGCGTACTTGATCATTGGCACTTTAAAGAAAATGGGATTGAAAAGAAGATCAGAGTAAAAGGGAACTTACGTTATAACAGTGGTTGGGGCTTAGCAGATGCAGCCTTAAAATCGCAAGGTATTGTCCAATTACCCGACTGTTACGTGCAGAAACATTTAGATAGTGGCACTTTAATGAGTATATTAGAGCATTGCCAAGAGCCTGATGAATCAATCTGGGCTGTCTACCCACATAACCGACATCTTTGCTCAAAAATAAGATTATTAGTCGATTTTCTTGCGGATAACTTATCTTAATATTCGATGCATAGCCTCAGATCTAAAATATTTAAGAAATACAATCACGAGAGATCTATAAAATAACGGGAGTATGATCAGCAGACATCGTTTCGTCTAAAATGCCAATGGCACACTGATCAAAATGGGCTAATCATAATAGATTCAATGGCTAATCTGATTCACTTTAACTGAGCATATCAAGATTAAAGACCAGGCCCACCTCCACGCCCTCATTACTTTATTGGGACAACAATAGTCGGATCTAATAGTAATGTATTCACTTCAATCATTTTATTCCAGTCAAAGACATACACGTATTTTTCTTTTTTAGCTATGTCAAAATCAGGTATTTGCTTTGTTTTAACACCTATCCAATCTGAAAAAATAGATAAAAAATGAAAGGCACTCACGTTATTTTTTACCGTTATTCTTCTTGTATCATCACTCGATAACCTAATAAATGGAATACTATAATTAGATAAATGTTTATTACCAATATGTAGCTGGGAGTCTTGTTCTGTGCCGCTCTCATTTAGCCCATGATCAGAGAAATATATTAACGAATAACTACGCTTGCGCTCTTTTAACTTATTGATCACATTTTTAATTACATTATCTGTAGCAGTATAACTAGACAGATAACATGACAATTGCTGGTTATCTAAATTATAAATATCTTTTTTTATTCGTTTACAAAAATTAGGATGGGATCCCATTAAATGTAAAACAAACAAACGCTTCTTTGTTGTTTGTTTATTCAACTCTTTTGCGAATATGGGTAAAATAGCAGCATCATTAATATTCCTACTCTTAGATCCACCTAGCTTTAAAAAGAACTTATTCTTACTCCGTTGCGCAACCATCGATATGGCAGTATCAAATTCACCAACAAAACCTTGATTCGAAATCCATGTCGTATCGAATCCAGATTTATTTGCTAATGTAATAATAGTATTATTGATCTCCACATTTTTAAAATCACTTATCGACAATGTTCTTGGTAATGACGTCGTCGTATTAGGAGAGGTAGAAAGATAGCCATCAAGGAAAAAACCATTCGTCTTTTTTAAAAAAGGCGTCGTATTTAATGCGTAACCATAAGCAGACATGTAATCTTTACGCATGCTTTCACCTATAATTAATACATAATCATCATACTTACTGTGGTTAGCGGTAATGTCCCAACTAGGCTTGATTAATAGGCTTTCTTTAAGTGTTTCACTCTCCTTTAAGGCTGAAAGTGGTGATACTTTTTTATAGAAGTCACCGACTGGAGATATCACAAATAGCACTAAGCCGACATATATTAATCTTTTATTAAACTTAAACTCCACATAACCGACATACAAAATTAATACTATCAGTAATAATATATTTAAGAATATAAACAACATTGGGATCACGGTAATAAACTCTAAAGATTCTCTTATGTTCGTTTCAAACAACGACATCAAAATCCCATTATTTAATCGGCCATATACCATTCCTGTTGTGAAATAGATCACGGGTAAAACTAAAAGAGGCAATATAAAGTACAGTTTGATGTTTTTATTACCAGACAATAAAAACAATGAAATCAGCAAAGCACATACCGATAAATTATGTTTATAATTAAGTTCTACATCGAACCCTAATCCCATGGACAATAATAAGCATAAAATAACAATAACAATTATATTTCGCACTTTCCGATCCTTACATTAAAATAAACGAATAGAATAAATTAAAACCCATATACAATCAACGTCCCACCTTATTTTTTTATACATGATCCGTTAAGAGTTTCATTTTTTGTCATCACGAAATTCTGTCACCTAACCGCGCAACAAGGAGGATCTTAATTAAACATACCATCCCATCAAAGGTTTATGGGAGTCCTTATATTGGTGTTATCCTGCCGTAGCCGTTTAGGGGCTGTTGTTCTTTACAGGACAATAAATATAGCCTTGAAGGTTACTCTGATGGACAAACTGAGCAATATCAGAAACATTAACACTGGTCCTGCTGCATATTCAGATATCGTCACTCCGGAAAAGGTCCCTATGGTAGATAAGGTATTCGGAAATCACGATTCCAGTTTTGGTATTGACTGGTTAAGAATACTCGGGATCTTAGCCCATTTAAAAGTACGTTAATAAAATAAGTAGGAGAAACACCTATCTAAAGTTGACAATATAAATAGATATACGCTTATGTAATGTAACGATTCATAATCGTATCCATAAGATGATATATCTAAATTTCAAAAAGATATAAAGTGATCCTTTCATAGCTCATTTTATGCTCTCGTATCACTTTAAATGTTCAAAGTCACCCTCTATTGGCAGGCTTCTCGTCAAAAACATAAACGCTAAAATATAGTAATAAATATTTTAAAGCCCACAATACTTAGAATACAACGCGGCATTTTGTTAAGAGTAGACGCCTAGCTCCCCCCTTATTAGCTTATATATCTTTATTTTAGTTTTTCCTAGCGGATCCTACCCTTTATCTATATATTGCTGACTATTATTAATCACTAAACCGAAATTCCATGAATAAAATTATTAGCCCATCCCATCGATTACTCATTATATTTTGCATCGTATTCGCAGGGGAGATTATTTTTAGTTTACCTTTTCATGTTGCTCGTTTTTTTAGACCCACATTGCTCGATGCTTTTTCACTGACAAATACGCAATTAGGCGATGTTTTTGGACTCTATGGGGTGATGGCCATGCTGGCTTATTTCCCAGGGGGCGCTATTGCAGATCGTTTCTCTGGCAGAGATTTAATGTGCTTTTCATTATTTGCAACAGCACTAGGTGGGCTGTACTTTGTTCAAATCCCCGATATAAATGGACTTGCCTTACTGTATGGCTACTGGGGCATCACCACTATTTTATTATTTTGGGCTCCCATGATAAAAGTCACCCGCCAATGGGGCGGTGAAACATCCCAAGGCAAAGCTTTTGGGGTTCTTGATGGCGGTCGAGGTTTAGTTGCAGCAGGCGTCGCAAGTGTTGCGGTCTTTTTACTCAGCAAAGCAATGCCTATCAATACAGAGGTAATGACACGGGCTAATCAAATTGACGGTTTAACCTCCGTTATTATTTTTTACTCAGTGTTAACTTTTTTGGCTGCCATTTTACTTAGAGCCGTTATACCGAGTGATATATCCAGTACATCCGATACAATCCAAGAAATAACTAAAGATCGTAAATTTGACATAGTTGCAGGTGTAAAACAAACGCTCAAGGATCCTAACGTTTGGTTACAATCATTTATTGTACTGGCGGCCTATTGTACTTATAAAAGCATCGATTATTTTGGTCTTTACGCAACCAATGTATTAGGGATGTCAGATATAGAGTCTGCATCATTAGTCACCAATGCTTCTTATATTCGGCCGATAGCAGCTCTACTTGCAGGTGTTCTTGCTGATAAACTACGTGCAGATCGCGTTATTTCTTGGGGGTTTGTTTTACTCACTTTATGTTATTTATGCTTTGCCTTCTTTAACAATGACTCTGCCAATTATTTACTTGAAATTAATATCACGTTAACTTTTTTATTAGTATTTGCTATTCGAGGGGTTTATTTCGCCCTATTAGCCGAAAGTAAGCTTGCGGGTAGAGTGACCGGTACGGCTGTCGGTATTATTTCAGTGATAGGTTTTACCCCTGATATCTTTTTTGCGCCCGTTGCAGGTCGCATTTTAGATGCATCCCCCGGCGCGCAAGGATTTCATAATTTATTTATATTAATGGCTGTTATCGCAGCTTCCGGTTGGTTATTTGCACAATTGATTTTACGACAACGACTAAAAAAAGAGCGCCTAGTTTCATCAGATACCTAATATCCTGTCTATTGAATAATTAAACATGTGTCACTTTTACGGTTTAATTATTCAATTTTTCTCACCTTATTATCGATCGTTTCTCTTACATAAGGAGTGAAATCAATTTTTCTCTAGATTTTATCAACCAAGTCCCTAAACAATAACCATGATGATCATCGTTTCTTTGATCAAAAGTTTACAATGTTCTTATCTTGTTGTTATCCAACCATAGCATCAATTTCTCGCTATACTTTAGCATCTGAAGTACTTCCTGATCTTGCCAATCAGCAAAATATAAATTTATATCAGGCTTCAGTTTTTGCATGACATCCTTGCATATTTGTAACCCTTTTGAAGTGATGCTTATATGACGTTTACGTTTATCAAACTTATCCGTTTTAGCACATAACATGGCGTTTTCGCTTAACGCCGCGACCAATTTACTAATGCCGGGTTGGTTCATTTCCATCACCTCCACTAATTCAGAAATAATCCAACTACGCTCAGGCTTGTGACTAAAGTGACAAAGCAAAGAAAATTCTGATTTACTAATTTCAAAATTTTTAAATAGCTTATTCGTTCTCGTATCCATTAGTTGTTGAATAATACCATTTACAATCATTAAACGTAGTTCATTCTGTTGGCGTATGTTCACTGCACTTCCTTAACGTAAGACTTGACAAACATTCCAAAGAATATTAATTTATATTCCAAGGAATGTAAATTAATATTGGGAGTAATTTATGGAACGTCGAAATTTTATTCGCGTTATGGGCGTTGGGCTTGCTGTCGCGACTTTAACTAGTACATTAAGTCGTTACGCCACAAATAATGATAGCATTGATTACGGTTGGGATGGGCCTGATGACAGTAAGTCGGATATCTATTTAAAGGTACTCGCATATGCGATCCTTTGCCCTAACCCTCACAATAAACAGCCTTGGTTAATTAAGGTTAATCATCCTAAAAGTTTTGATCTGTATATAGATCAAACGCGTTTATTACCCGAAACAGATCCGTTTTATCGACAAATCCATATTGGTCAAGGCTGTTTTTTAGAAATGTTGAGCATTGCAGCAACGGGTTTAGGTTATCACGCTGAGATTGAGTATTTTCCACAAGGCGAATACAAAAACACAGTGTTAAAAAGTAAACCCATTGCCAGAATTGTATTAACTAAGCACATAAAAATAGATATTGATCCGCTCTTTAATTACATACTGACGCGCCAATCTAACAAACGTGAATACGATAATAGTCGCTTAACTCCCGATCAAAAATATCAGTTGCAAATGCTGTTTATGAAAACGCAGTCAAGTTTGACAATTCATGATTCAAAATCAGATAACCGTTATTTACAACACCGATTAACGGAAGCCATGGTGATTGAGGTAGCGAATAAAGCGCGAGATTTAGAGACCATCAAAATGTTTCGTTTTAACGATCAGGAGGTGCAACAATATAGAGACGGTTTTGGCCTTGAACATTCCGGCGTGACCGGGATTAAAAAATTTATGCTTGAAACTTTATTTTTAGATAGAAAAGAAACCGAAAAGGATCCCAGTAATTTTAGTAAACAAAGTGTTGATATAACACGCTCTATCAGTGGATCTAGTAGCACTTTTGCTTGGATAACCACAAAAGGAAATAGCCGCCTACAACAAGTTAAAGTAGGTCGTGATTATTGTCGTTTAAATTTAACAACGACAGCAATGGGTCTAGCGCAACATCCTATGAGTCAAATATTACAAGAGTATGATGATATGTTGCCCCTACAAGCACAATTTAAACAACGCTTTAATATAAAAGCCGAGCAAACCGTGCAGATGCTTGTACGTTTAGGCAAAGCAAAAAAAACAACACACACACCAAGGCGATTAGTCAGTAGTTTATTGATCAGTTAGTACTCGCCCCTCTTTCCGTATCAGTCTATTTTCAATGATGACTAAAACATAAATGATCAGATCTTTTATTTTGAACTGATTTTCTCATAATATAACCCTAGGTTGCTTTCCTATTTATTTTTATGGCGAAACTGATATAGGGTTGCTATCACTTGATAGGTATGGGTATGGGTATGGGTATGGCCGAATTATAACTGATTCAATAACGTAATAGGATCCACTCTAACGAGTATAAATTAGTCTAATTCAGCGAGGTACTCAGGTGAATGCACGGCACAGTAATCGACCTTAATAGCAGCGCCTTCCATGTAAAGTGCAAACTCCCCATATTCAATCGACTCATAGACCCAGGAATAATTATTTGAGTTAAGGCGTTCATACTTAATGCGCCATATTCAATACACCTTAGATGCTTGGGTTACACGATGTTCGTCAGCCATTGATGACAAAAAGTACGAGGACCGAGCACTCGAACTTCAATACCGTCAAAATGTGAAGGTATCTAGATATCTCTCACATGACAGGATTGTTTCACTCTCATTATCAAACTTAACATTACCAAATACTAGCGCTTGGGTAGTCATTGTGAAGTTATCTATGTAAAATCAATTAATTAGATATATTATCTGTTTGCTGTGCAACTAACTGCGCTTCAAAGCGGATTCAAAATCATGTCGCATTTTTTATAAAAACACGCAAAAATAAGTGTCACCAATCTCTCACCGCTTACGCGGGTGTTATGTTTCAACTTTAAGCCTGAATATATCAAGGATATTTAAACATGGATAGTGTAACGGATCGTAATTTATTTCTAATTAAAGAGCATGTCGGTTTTTTTAAAGCTGCCAATAACTTTGATATTTATTCTCCTGATACAGGTGAAATAATAATGGAATGTAGAGAGCCGTCACTTGGCTTTTTTACTAAATTATTACGATTTACTGACTACAAGCGTATGACACCATTTGATATACATATCAGAACTCCAGACGGTAAACCTATTGTCCGTATTCAACGCGGAATATCATTATTCTTATCTAAAGTCGTCGTCAAAGATTCAAATAATGAAGTGATCGGTAGTTTTTCACAAAAATTTTTTTCTATTGGCGGGAAGTTTGATGTTTTAGATAAGCATGATCAAGTCATGTGTAAACTTGAGGGTAAATGGACTGGCTGGGACTTTTACTTTAGAGAGAATGGTAAAGAATTAGCACATGTATCCAAAAAATGGGCAGGATTAGGGCGTGAAATGTTTACGAGTGCGGATAATTATATGTTAGAAATATCAGATAATGTTCCTGAAAATGATGACGTTAGAAAGCTAATTCTAGCGGCTGTAATGTGTATCGATATGGTGCTTAAAGAGTAATTTCCAATTCAATATTCTTAACGTAGACACGGCATCTCCGCTTTAACAGACACCAAATCGAACTAAAGATAAGGTGTCTTCTGCCAAAGTACAACAATCTAAGAAGATCTTAAACGTATATAAATGATTTCAACGTTAATGCGGTTCAATCTAAGCTTTACTACGAGATAGCGATAATATCTGTTAAAAAAGGAGGGATCAGGTATCTCTAACGTAACCTAATCCCCCTACCCGCCTCAAAAAATCAATTTATGACTCAACTTATCCAATCTATCATTCAAAAGATAATTATTTTTTAAATATCAGTATATGTGGATCGCAGTGGATTTAACGTCCCAAATGTGAGCTAAAATGTAACTGGAAATTACTTGGAAAAAAATGATACGATTTTGGATGCCGTTGTTATATACGCCCTTGTTGGATTTATCGTTAGCTTAATTCTTGGCGCTTATAATTCCATTTGAAACCGTTAAGTGATTGTCCAGAGGCTAGGTTTCTTAAAAAGAGAAATTCTACAGACTCGTTAAATGCTCTCCATAGAAAGGAGTCTTAATTGAACTTTACTAAGAAAAATATTGAGGATGCTGTCAATGAAAAGATCCTTTCATTTGAGCAGTCTAAAAAATTAATTGAATTTTTGAAGAAACAACCAAATACATCTCCTAAGTTTGATTTTACACATGTTCTTTATTATATAGGAGGAATGATTGCCATCGGAGCAATGACCCTTT
This sequence comes from Psychromonas sp. CNPT3, assembly GCF_000153405.2. Lineage (NCBI taxonomy): Bacteria > Pseudomonadati > Pseudomonadota > Gammaproteobacteria > Alteromonadales > Psychromonadaceae > Psychromonas > Psychromonas sp. CNPT3. The sequence goes on along the minus strand of NC_020802.1, from coordinate 1,257,345 downwards.
TTATGAACTTAGGCTGGGAGTCGTTCGGAGGAATAGGCATTGTTTTTATTTCTCTCTTTTATGGTTCGGTTGGATTGAAACTTACCAATATTTTCAAATCTAAAGGGTTAGCTATCCCAGCGGGGATCTGTGGGACCTTTGTTATCGCATTAACACCCTTGGCAGTGTATGGCTTACAACAAGCTTTAGGCGTTTGGCCAGATGACAGTGTTTACCGTGAATACTATCAATATATCAAATGGCATTGGCTTTACATGGAGTTAAGCACCCTAGCAGTAGGGATTATTATTGCATGGAAATATAAATACCCATTTTTAATCATGCCCATTGCCGTCACTCTTTGGTATTTAACAATGGACAGTACCGTCATGATTAATGGGGGCGATTATAACTGGGAGCTAAGAAAATTAGTTTCTATCTACTCGGGACTACTCATGATAGCGCTCGCTTTTTGGATTGATATTAGATCTTATAAAAAAGCTGATTATGCATTTTGGATATATCTTTTTGGCGTGATTTCTTTTTGGGTAGGAATATCACTCCAGCACTCTGACAGCGAATTATCTAAGTTTATCTATTTTATGATCAATCTATTAATGATTTTTACCGGTGTTCTCATTGTCAGGAGAGTATTTGTTATATTTGGAGCTCTAGGTTGCTCGGGGTATATCGGTTATTTAGCCTCAGATCTATTTAAAGATAGCTGGTTATTTCCGATCACTTTAACGCTCATTGGATTATTCTTTATTTATCTGGGTGTTCTTTGGCAAAAAAATGAATTAGTAATAACGTCAAAAGCAAGAAGCTTTTTACCACAAGCACTACGTGAATTATTAGAATCTAAACATGCGTGATCACATATAACATGAGCATAAGTCAGATTTTCAACACTATCGCATTGATTGAAAAGATAATAAAAAGTAACTAAGGCGCCACATTATTCAATGTTTATATTGTGTATATAAATGGAGTCGCCAGTGACATCAGCCAAAAAATAAGCAAGGATCACATCAAATCCTTAAGCTAATCTTTGATAAGCGCCTGTGATACGCTTGCCTATCTTATTGGGTGGATGAAACTTGCTTTGAAGTGGCACCGACTCAAAGGATCGGGTCAATGCGTAGACTTTCCTGAAACTAATTATAAATGCAATGTACGAGGGGAATTGGCTCAACGTTTCTATTATGAATATAGAGAGTGGAACTACTCAGATCTACTCGCTCAATTTAAAATAGCGACAACTGATATCTTGTTTCTAATCGATTCATTCAATGATAATGAATTATACGCTGTAGCTTGCTATGAAAAATATACATTGGGTAAAAGGATCCAATTCAACACATCATCTCCCATGAAAAACAGGCGCACTAAAATCAGAATGTTCAAAAAATGCTATATAAGGAGATAACGAAGGTGGCAGTAAATTACCAATAACCTGTTGATATTAAAAAAGTTAAATAAAAAGCGTTATGCTAACAGCACTTTTGAGGATACGATAAAAAAACCCGCACATATTCCCCACTTTTCAAAGTAACAATATAAAAAAAACCACTTTATTTATTAATAGCACTCAACATTCGTAAATCATGAAAATGTAGTCTCTAGACCGTGGTCTACCACATTACAGAAGCATTTATAATATTTACTCCCTCAAACGCACAAAAACATTAGTAATAATTATCATCGTCTAATGAGCTAATGAAATTTACATACCAGCTTGACCATAACTGGCCCTTACTACCTTTAATTCTTAATCACTCTACACTTATTGGTAGTATTTCGTATAGTCAGATGGACATTGCTTAGGCCTTAATTTTACCCCGTTATGGCGTTATCTTCCGTTCATTTTAAAAAAAAATTTCTATGCTAGTCTTAATAAATAATGATTTTACAAAAAGTTTAGTTTAATACTTTTATTTAAGCGTTAGTTTTTAGAACCATTGTTAATCACTTTAATTATGGAGAATTAAATGAAAAACAAATTTATGGTAATAGCATTAAGTGCTTTCATTATGTCCGGTTGTAAAACAATAGAGGTTGTCCCTCTTGAATTACCCGAAGAATATCAACCTGTTGATTTTATATCTGTAACTTATATTGCACCCAAAAATTATTTTAATACAAACGAAGGCATTAACGGAATGACTTTTCTCTCATATATACACGGAAGATGGGACGCAAAAGAACAACAAAAATTATATCTAACTCCAATAAACCATTCATCATTCCTCGTGCATAGAAGAACTCATAATGGAATTGCGGGATCAGGTATAATGTATAATGTAAATTACACCTCTAAAGTAGAGGGGGATACTGTGATCCTTAATTTTAAACCTTACGAGAGTAAGTCATATCAAGAAGGTCTTGTATTCCCGTTTCCTTTACCCAATTTTAATATTGAGCTGTACTTATTGCAGCCCATTATTAAACACCCTTTTGAGGTAAATTCGAATTACTCTGCAGAGTCAATAAAATCAAATTTTGACCGCCTATTACCGAAAAACCATAAAAAACCTTATCACATCGTCAGTAAAGCCTATGAGGCATACGTTAGTGTGAAAATGGTTCCATATCGTAATGGGTCTAAAGTACTATCTATCTCTAATATCATAATAAAACCAAATAATGGAAATAAGGTTAACTTAGTCAATATTATTAAGGATCTTGAATCAAAAATCCGGGCAATAGTAAATGATTAATAACTGAAGTTAATAACAAGATCATAACGTCAGATTAGAAACGTTATAACATTGCTTTAAATGATAAAAAATGAGCAAATTATTTTTATTTGAAGCAATGTTCCTGTCAGTCGCGCGCAGACACAGATACTCTATTACGCAACAGGCTAATCGAGAGGATCCACCACCTGTCAAAATATGGAGGAAGGTGTATCAAAGTTCATTATTAAGAAAAACAGGGCAATGTGATGGTTCCTATACTACCGTTTTCTACATAGATAAGTCATGCAGTGTTGCACGAGAAACAACATTCAAAAAATGGAAGTATTCAGGAGAGTTAGCAGGTCTTTTAATTTTGAAAAACCCAACAGGCGCGCTAAATAAAGTGCTATTGCCCGGTGGTAATGGTTGTGTCGCTATTACAACTGAAGTTGCTTACCAATAAACCAACAAAGTGTGGCTAGGGACAAACTAATGCTATGCTTCATTTTCCTTCTAAGCTTAGCATTAGGCAACATTCATTAAAGGAGTATATATTCATGTTAGATTCTTATTCAGTCGCTTTTTTAGGTATATTGACGATCCTATTAACTGTCATAGTTCAAAGCCTCGTGGCTGCGAAATCCAAAGCATCACAACCGGGTGCGATACCCGGAAAAATAGACCTATCTTTAAGTCACTCTTCATTCGTTTTTCGCGCACATAGAACTTTTGCTAATTCACAAGAAAACCTGACGCTAATGCTAGGTGCTTCCTTTTTAGCTATTTTAACCGGAGCTGATATCTTTTGGACAGGCGTTCTAATTTGGAGCATGGCAATATCAAGAATAATACACATGGCTCTCTATTACGCTATCTCGACAGAACAAAACCCAAGCCCAAGAAGCTATTTTTACCTGATTGCTCTGCTCTCTAATTTCATACTTCTCGGCTTATGCGCTTGGACTATTGTCTAATAAGTTTATAGGCTGAAAAAACAGATTGCGGTTTACACTCGGGTTTTCATCCGTTATACAAAAACGAGAGGTGGTCGTAACCTGTATAAAAGAGATTTTAATCAGCGTTTCACTAACAAAAAAGTCAGGTGCAGAGAATGCAGATGACCATTGGAAAGTCCAATGGTCATGGTCACATTTAGATTGTTTCCAAAAGTGTATCTGTGATCTCAGACGCAATATTAGGATCACCATTTATAATATAATAAAAATGTATAGCGGTTTCTTTTTTATTAGCCAGTGGGCTCGTCTCCTCTACACTCATACATGCGTTTACGGTTGATTGAGTTGTATCACTGCTTCCATCAAATGTACAAAAAACAAAATCATCGACAGGTGTACATGCAGATCCTGCTGATCCACACCCGTCAGTATAAACATGCACCTCTATTTCATCATTAGCTTTAAGAGCGGGTTGCCATCCTCGTACTTGAATCATTAAACCAATAGAGCTGAACAGCTCTGATGGCTCTATTATTTTATCACGGGCAGCGGGAATGATAGGCGCTAATAATCTAGGGAATATATCAAGAGAGACACTATCATCCACTACTCTCCCATTAATATTTCCAGTTGCGGTGATGGTTGCGTTACCCTCCTCGAAGCTGGTAGCAAGGCCGTTATCATCAATTTCAACAAACGAACTGCCTGCAGAAACAGACCATGTGACATCCGAACTTTCAGTGACGTCTGTCGATGAAGAACCGTCAGAATAGGTAGCTTTGGCATTAAATTGTAACGTTGATTTTACCAACACGACACCATCTGTCGGCGTTACAACCAACCCTGTCACTTCAGCGTCATTTACATGAAGGTTAACATTGCGAATTGTTGTGTCATTGTAAAATTCCCCTGTGGCCGTAATGATAGCATCACCAGTACGAATGCCTGTCACATGGCCTTTTTTATCAATTTTGGCGAACTCTTTGCCTTTAGTAACTGACCACGTAATATGCCTATCCTCCGTCACATTTAAAGGTGTTGAATCATCCGAAAATATAACTTCAGCTTTAAATTGTACGCTTAAACCCGCTGAGATTGCAGCATCCTTCGGAGTAACTATCAACTCAATAATTGTTACTGTGTTTATAGAAATCGTAACATTAGTGACAATTATTTTAGCGCTAAATTTCCCGGTGGCCGTGATGGTGCCACTTCCTGTGCTAATAGCGACCGCACGCCCATTTTCATCAATTTCAACAAATTGACTGCCTTCAGAAACCGACCAGGTGAGATTTTTATTATTAGTAATATCAATATTCTTGGTTCCATCAGTAAACGTGGCTACCGCCTTAAACTGTTGACTAAAACCTGCCGGGATATTTGCATTATCCGGCGTTACAATGATTGTATTTATTTCCGAGTTTGTAATAAGAATATACGCAGTGTCCGAGTAAGTTTCATCTTTATACATACCTGTTGCAGTAATTGTAACAGGCCCTTCTCCTTTGGCCGTGATCACTCCAAATTCATTAACTACCGCGACACTTTCATCAGATGAGCTCCATTTTAATGTCGAGGTGTCTCGTATTTCTATCACAGTATTATCGCTTCGTAATGCCTCAACCTGCATCTGCATTGTAAATCCGATAGGTAAATAGTCGTCTGTAGCTGTTATTATTAGTTGATAAACGGGCTCTTGAAAATCAGAGTCATTATCTAAAAGACCTTCATCTCCATTGTTACAACCTGTTAGTAGCACGACTGTTGACCATAATATAAGGAATATATATTTTTTCATTTTAATTTCTCAGCTAGTGTTTGGGGTTGTGCTTTAGCATTATCAATTAAACCCTCAACCAGAGTCTTTTTGATAATTACTTTTTAATACTTTATTTTTACACGTCTATTTTTAGCGCGACCTTCGGCGGTTTCATTACTAGAGACAAAGGAAGACTCCCCCTCTCCTTTAACAATAATGCGTGACGGATCAACACCTTCTTTCACTAAATAATCCGCTACCACTTGTGCTCGTTTTTCTGATAGCCATTGATTATACTTCTTCGATCCTAGGCTATCCGTATGCCCTATCACTTCAATATCTCCCTCTTTGGTTTGTAGTAATTGCACGACTACATTGGTGAGTTCAGGGCTTGTTTTTATTTTTGAAGAGTTAAAATAAAGCCCGGAAAGGGTTTGTGATGTACTTTTGGTAGTGATAACTTTATCCGTTATAACCATTGGAGGAGTCGCTACGGCAAGCGCAGTCGTTGCTACTATTAATGCCTTTTCTTGCCCAAAATGATAGGTTAAACCTAGCGATAGGAAGTGCATGTCAGATTTCATCAATTCGCTATTGCCGATCCCATCTATAAACTGATATTCACCACGAAGTGACCAGTTTTGAGACACGCGGTAATCGACTCCCAGAGCAGAAAGCATTCCCCATTCATTGGACGTTAATTCGGATCCTCCCGTACTGTTTTTCTCTATATTTTGATAAGCCACACCGACCCTAGCGTAAGCATCAAAGGATTCAGAAAGATCATAAGAGAATACCCCCGTCAGTTCACTACCTAAAACTTCAGCGCTGATATTCTTCAGCCCATAACTCGCATCTGGTGTGCCATAATGAGTGACGGCACCCTCAAGTGCAAACCACGATATAAATTGATAACCACCATATAAACCATAACCGAAGGTATTATCATTGCATTCTGAACCGTTGCTGGAACACGCACCTTCAAAATAAGTGCCTCCTCCTCGTAAACCGACATAAGCATGGGCATTATTTTGACGAGTATCACTATAGTCGCTAAATTCGTGGCTAGTCGAGTTCTCTACTTGTGCGTAAGCAGGCACTGCAAGTAAAAATAAGACAGAAGAAAACAAAGCCTGCTTTTTAATTTCATTAAAATTAAAAGCGAGGCCTAATGAAGAGATAAAACATTTTTTAGTCTGTCGGCACTTATCATCTAACTTCGTTGGCGTTAAATGATGACGACTTGAATATTTAAGGGTAATAGCGGAATACATATGTAATAAATCCCTTGTTTATAAAGATTAAAGATTAAAGATTAATGGTTAATGGTTAAAGGTTAAAGGTCACAGTTCAACCTTTAACCTTATATCCACATTAGCAAATAAGGCATAAGATTCGGTGTATTTTTGCAATATATTTGAGGTCTATACAGAATTTAGGATAAAAATAAAAATAAATATCTTAGCGATCAAATTTTCTAACAACAGAGGATGTAAAAGTAAGAAAAGTGGACAGGTGAATAACTAAGTCGCATTGTTTTATAATTCTGATTATTTTTGTCAGCAAACTTCAACCTCAAAAAATGTCTAACTCGACCCTATTCACCTTAGAAAAATACGCAAAACTTTTAGTCATTGAGCATCAACGATATATCGGAAGAGAAACGATCTAAGTCATTAGTTGTACATTTTAAAATTAAAATGGCTTTCTTTTAACCCGGTCAATGTCGCCTGATAAATCTCCTCTTCAAACTAAACGCTAAATACTTCTAAACTTAACGGCAAACAAACGAAGCTATTAAGGCCTAGATATCCTAGAAACATATAGTATTGCTCTAATACAAGTTGGACGTATCCCTATTTGAATTTAGGGATAAAATTTATTCTATTCTACTGGTACTCGAACCCATATTGCTTAGGGTATATCCTTATCTATTTACAAATATCTGTTTTGCTATGACCGAAAACATCAGGTCCTCAACTACCACTTCTATCTATGCAACGCGAGGAGGAACATACAATTGCTTCGGAATGTCTTTGTAGGCGTTAGGTTTAGGCGGGTTCATCAATGGGCAATCCAATCTGATATCTCATTTTGAAAAACCTTCGATTAAAGAGTCTTCCTCTTGTTTAAACATATTGATAAGTCTCTGATAAACAGCCTTGGATTCTAAAATAACCTCTCATGTAAGAGGGAAATAAAACATTTTGACTTTATTGATTAAAAATAAATGTCTGCTAAATTTATAACAATAAACAATAAACTCTCAATGGAGGTTTTAACCTTTCATAACCTTCTTGAAAATCGCATTCTAAACGCGATTTCAACACTCGCTAAAAATCATGAGAGTTGAAGATGTAAATATTCGTCAGTCATGAAATAGTCCAACGCAACATTAACTATCACCAAAATTAGTTAACTATTACAAATTAACAAAAATGAAGTAAATAGAATTAAGATCAACCTAAAGTTAAATCATGCTAAAAAGGAATTATCATGAGAGAAACACGCGGTAGCATTACTAATACGGAAGTTGATTTCCCAGCATCAGAACAACTTTTATCCGTCACCGATCTAAAAGGCACCATCACCTATGTTAACGACAGCTTCTGTAAGATAGCCGGTTACACACTTGATGAACTAAAAGGCCAACCACATAATATTGTCCGACACCCCGATATGCCAGCGGCTGCTTTTAAGGACATGTGGCAAAAATTAAAAGATGGCGAGTCATGGCGAGGCATGGTAAAAAACAGATGCAAGAATGGCGATTATTACTGGGTGGACGCTTACGTCACCCCTATATATGAAAAAAATGATAATATAATCGGCTACCAATCGGTACGAGCTCGCCCCACGTTAAAACAAAAGCAAGATGCACAACAACTTTATAATGATTTAAACAACGGAAAAAAAATACACGACTTCCATGCTAACTTCACTTTAAAACGCGCGCTGGCCGTCGCCTTATTTTTTGCTAGCCATATCATTATCTGGTTTTTAGCTAATAGCCTGTCTCTATATATGCTTCTACCTACTTTTATCTTTGTCGGGTTATCCCTTATTTTTTATGAAGAATTATTTCGCTTACCCAAGTTTATAAATCAACTTAAAAGAACCATTGATAGCCCCTCCCGTTATATTTTTTCTGGCAAAGGGTTAGTTGCCATTGCAAATTACCCGATAGCTATGCTGAATGCGAAAGTAAGAACAGTACTCGGACGTAGTAAAGATATGGGGGAAAACTTAGCTTCCTTAGCAAGTGAGCTTGAAAACTCATCGAAGCTATCTATGGAAGGTCTTGTAGAAGAAAACGCGCATTTAACCCAACTTGCAACAGCCATTGCCCAAATGAGTGCAACGATTATAGAGGTGAGCCAGAATACCACGGGGGCACATGATCAGGTCCAAGGTGTTCAACAGTCATGCCAACAAGCAGTCACCATTCTCGATGCCACACAAAATAAAATTTCTGAATTAACGTCTGACGTTGAAAGTGCGGCGGTTAGTGCGACTAAACTTGTTGTTGATGCCGATAATATCTCAACAATAATGACTGAAATTCAAGGTATCGCCGATCAAACAAATTTGCTCGCTTTAAACGCTGCTATTGAAGCGGCTCGCGCAGGTGAACAAGGACGCGGATTTGCGGTTGTAGCTGACGAAGTTCGAACGTTAGCAAGTAGAACGCAAGACGCGACGGTGCACATACAAAAATCGGTTATTGAACTGCAAACAACCTTAAAGCACTGGAGTCATGTCATGCTCACCAGTAAAGATAAAGCGGAACAGTGCTCTCATGAATCTATTGAAGCTAAACAGGCGATGGATCAAATTATGGAGAGAATGAATGAGATCAGCAACATTACAGCTCAAATTGCAACGGCAACAGAAGAGCAAAGTGTGGTTGCAGATCAAGTATCTCAAAGCGTCCATACTATTGACGAGATTTCACGTCAAAATACAATCATATCTCAACAAGTTAATACTAATGGGATAAATGTTAATAAGTGTGCCCATGAAATAAGAGCCTTAAGTACGACATTCAAATAGTGATCTTGTAAATCTATTTTAAAAAACAGATCGGGCATAAATGATAGTGAGGGTTTCAGCTAAAAGCCCTCACTTTCCTACAAAACCTAATGGATATCACTATAAAATGGAGCAATAACGCTAACACTGATGTCCAACTTTAGCTTTTTTGAATACCCGCAGTAACACTCAAGCTACCTTTCGCACTGCTCTCCATATGATCTGACCACCAGCACATTAACTCGATCAAGGCTTTAAATACTCGGATCGATGATAGGCGTACTCATTATCTTTTTATCAACATGTACAAGAGTGGTATCAATGACATCATGATTAAATTCTTTATCACATGTTTTTACTTTCTTGACTTGAGTCTTAGTTAGCAGAGTTACCTTTTTTAGCCATGATGCTGACACTAAAAAGTTAGAATGGGAACATGTAGTACCCGCAGAGAACTTTGGTATTAGTAGCAAAGGTAAAAGCTACAAAGGCAGCAGATACAGCATGAGCAGACAACAGAAACAATTAATGACGGCATGGGACAAGATGTATCCTGTTGATGCTTGGGAATGCCTAAGGACTGAGGCGATAGCTAAGTTGCAAGGTGATGAAAATATAGCAGATCAAGAACTCTAGATAGCAAAAAGCTCCTGCTAGGGTTAACTAGCAGGAGCTTTTAATGTGGTGGAAAGTAAGGGACTCGAACCCTTATGCCCGTTAGAGCGCCACCTTTCCAAGGTGGTGGAATACCATTATCCGAACTTTCCTGAATTTTTTATTTAGCACTAAAGCACTGTGAAATTGCGCTTACTTTTAAGATGCTTTATGATCACACTGCAAGTTTGCATTACTGCATAACCATTTACAATCAATATTTTATCGCGTAGAGAATTGCTCTTGTAAGAGATTTGAACTCTCGGTACGTTACCGTACACACACACTTTCCAGGCGTGCTCTTTAAGCCACTCGGACACGTCACCTTTAATTTCTAACAATAGTTGCTAGAGCGAGGCGCATCATAATGAACTCACTCTATTAAATCAACTACTAATATAGTTTTTATCGTTATTCTAATATTTCTTGGCGTAAATAAACACTCGCCCCCAATAATCCAGGATATTCATGAGTGATGATAAAAGTTGGGATCGTCGTTAAATAACCTTTAAAGCGACCTTTTTCTTCAAAATATTCCCTAAAATCACTCTCTGCAAAAAAGTCACTAAAACGAGGCACAATTCCCCCCGCAATATAAACGCCCCCCGAGCACGCAAGATTAAGCGCTAAATTACCCGCGAAAGAACCCATTATTTGACAAAAAACATCTAAACTACGCATCGCCAGTGGGCACTCGCTACTAAGCGCTGCTTTTGTTATTTGCTGAGGCTCTTGATACTGCGGCGGTTTACCCGCTAAGCGACATAAACTCTCATAAAGGTTCACAAAACCGGGCCCTGATAAAACACGCTCAGCTGAAACGTGCCCGTATTGATCTTGTAATAACAATAATATATCAGCCTGCTGACGACTGTTTGCAGCTAAACTTACATGCCCGCCCTCACCCTCTAAACTTAACCACTTATTGTTAACGTGGATCAAATGCGCAACGCCAAGACCAGTGCCGGGTCCAAACACAACTTTAGTGCCACCTTCTTTGATCTCTCCTCCACCGATTTTTAACTGTTCGTTGTCTTTTAAAAAAGGCACGGCAAGTGAGATAGCGGTATAATCATTGAGTAAATATAAGGCGTTAAGTTGTAATGTTTCTTGTAATGCTTTTTTAGAGAACTGCCAACTAAAATTAGTCATGATCACCAGATCATCTTCAACAGAGCATGCTATACCTAAGCATAAGTATTTAACATCTCTTTTCAGCGATGAAAAATACTGAACAAGTGCAGCATCAATCGTCCTAAACTGCGCACACGCAAACTCTTTTAATTGACTTAATTCGCCACTTTTAAGATCACAAACCGCTAAACGGATATTTGTCCCACCAATATCACCCACTACAGCAAGCATACATTTTCTCCTTAATTTAAAATGAACAGATTAAAAGTGTCGGTCGCATCTCATTTTTGTAATAAAGCCACGTCGAAATTGATCTAAAACAGCTTTTTTATGTAATAAAATGACACCTTCTGCCCTTTTACTTATAATGCGTCCTCATTTATCAATGTCTTATTGTAATTTATTTTCATCGAGTCAAAATAGTTTCAAATGATTCTGCGCTTTTATCCCTAACTTACATTACACGTTGACGTTCAGTTTAACTTAAATTTATTAATTACAGTGAAAAGCAATGAATACTTTAGAGCTCATTCAAAAAAATCTAGATACCTTTAGTAAATCCGAAAGAAAAGTGGCGGAAGTCATCATTGCTTCTCCGCAAGTGGCAATACGCTCGAGCATAGCAACCCTTGCAAAAATGGCAGAAGTCAGTGAACCGACTGTTAATCGTTTTTGTCGACGTTTAGATACCAAAGGCTTTCCGGATTTTAAACTCCATCTTGCACAGAGTTTGGTCAATGGTACGCCTTATGTTAATCGTAATGTAGATGAGAATGATGGACCAGAAGCTTACACAGCTAAAATATTTGAATCTACCATGGCGTGCTTGGATGTTGCAAAAAATACCTTAGACACCAACTTAGTGAATCGCGCAGTGGATGTATTAACACAGGCCAATAAGATATCTTTTTTTGGTTTAGGGGCATCATCGTCAGTCGCACATGATGCTTTGAATAAATTTTTCCGTTTTAATATTCCCGTTTCTTGCTTTGATGATATTTTAATGCAAAAGATGAGCTGCATTAATAGTGGCGAAGGTGATGTCATTGTCTTTATTTCACATACGGGTCGTACTAAAGCATTAGTTGAAGTCGCACATTTAGCCCGTGAAAATGATGCTTTTGTTATCTCCTTAACTGCTTTAAACTCCCCCCTCGCCCATGAAAGTAACTTGGTTCTCTCTATGAGCGTGCCGGAAGACACCGATATTTACATGCCAATGGCATCTCGTATTGCTCAACTGGTTTTAATCGATGTACTTGCCACCGGCTTTACGCTGCGACGCGGTTCGAAATTTAGAGAAAATTTAAAACGCGTCAAAAAAGGGATCACGGATTCTCGCTTTAATATAATTGATCAATAACTCTATTCTGAAAGGGATCTCTATGACAAGACGTACAAAAATAGTCACCACACTCGGCCCCGCGACAGATCGTGATAACAATTTAGAAAAATTAATTATCGCAGGCGCTAATATGGTGCGCATGAATTTTTCACACGGTGAAAGCATTGATCATATTCGCCGCGCCCAAGAAGTGCGTGAAATAGCAGAACGATTAGGCAAAGAAGTCGCTATTATGGGGGATTTACAAGGCCCTAAGATCCGCATCTCTAGCTTTAAAGACAATAAAATCATTTTAAAAATAGGTGATACCTTTACGTTAGATAGTCTCTTTGAAAAAGGTCAAGGAGATGAAAGTTGTGTCGGTTTAGATTACAAAACATTGCCTCAAGAAGTCAAAAAAGGCAATATTTTAATGCTTGATGACGGACGCGTACAATTAGAAGTCATTGAGACAACAGAGCATCAAGTAAAAACACGCGTCATTATTGGTGGTCCCTTATCCAATAATAAAGGCATCAACTTAAAAGGTGGCGGCCTCTCCGCCCCGGCCCTTACCGAAAAAGATAAACGCGATATATTAACCGCTGCACAAATTGGCTGTGATTATCTGGCTATCTCGTTTCCGCGTAACGGCGCTGATATTCGTTATGCTCGCCAGTTAGCAGAAGAAGCAGGTTGTAATGCAAAAATTGTCGCTAAGGTTGAACGTGCTGAGGCAGTGGCAACCGAAGAGGCCTTACAAGACATTATTCTTGCCTCTGATGTAGTGATGGTCGCACGTGGCGACCTCGGCGTTGAAATTGGCGATGCACGCTTAGTCGGCGTACAAAAAAACATGATCCGTATGGCGCGACGTTTAAACCGCGTGGTGATCACTGCAACACAAATGATGGAGTCGATGATCAACTCTCCAATGCCAACGCGCGCAGAAGTAATGGATGTTGCCAATGCGGTATTAGATGGTACCGATGCGGTTATGCTCTCGGCAGAAACAGCTGCCGGACATTATCCAATTGAAACCGTGCTTGCCATGAGCGATGTCTGCTTAGGCGCCGAAAAACACCCGAGTATTAATGTGTCTAATCACCGCATGGATCATACTTTTGAGGATCCCAGTGAAGCGCTAGCAATGACCACGATGTTTGCAGCAAACCATACTAAAGGCGTCAAAGCCATTGTCGCATTAACAGAATCAGGCAGTACGCCTCTATTAATGTCACGATTAAGTTCCGGCTTACCTATTTATGCGCTTTCAAGCAATCAGCAAACATTAAATTATTGCGCATTGTACCGAGGCGTTACACCCGTGAAGTTTGTCTCATCAACAACCGACAGCGTTCAGTTTATTAAAAATGCGATTAAAACGCTAAAAGATGCAAACTTTATAAAGGAAGGTGATTTGATATTGATAACCCATGGCGACGATAATCACGCTGGCTCCACTAACACCTGTAAAATAGTGACCGTTTAATTCTCCGCACACAAATAAATGCATAAGCGCTAAAATTATATCTTTGCTCTTATGCTTTTATTTGTGTGCGTTATTATTTTTCTTGTACATCAATGGTTTGCGCTGGCGAAAACTGCTTACGTAATATGGATTTTTTCTCCATATATAATTCGCCACCTTTAGCAATGCTAAAATGCTCTGGAGAGTGATTATATAAACTCTGATATGTGATCACGAGTTGTAATGTATGTTCTTTTTGAGCGTCTGTTAGACTCTCACCATTTTTCCACTTCCCTATCTCAACCGCTTCTTTTAACTGAAGAAAAAGTGATGGTGACAGTGTTTTTGCATACTCATTTATATTTAGCATTATATATGCACCCGAATTATATTAAGATAACCTAGTATTAGATTGAAGGATTTTTTCTTTAAAGGACTATTAACAATAATGATACCACCGACTTTGAAACTATGGTTAACATTAGCAACGACACTTTTATTATTTGCGTGTTTACCTGAAAAAAAAGATGATCTACTTAGCATTTGTAATGCTAGCCCCGAATTATGTGAACAATTTCATGATATTGGTGACTGTCGCTATAAACGGACATCTCTCATTCGCGCCCTATATTACAAAGAGCTAGATCCCGAAAGCAAAAGCTCATCCCCTCTTTTAGAGGCATTAGAAGGCTATGAATCGTGCCTTGAACCTCGCCTTTTTATTGAATTCTCTAAACGTAAAGAGCGAAAAACGCAGCGTATTGAAAATTACTTACACACTCAAAAGTTAATAGAAGAAGAGCTAATAAATAGTAAAGGCACAAAGGATCCTCACCTTGCCTATTATTTATGGACCCGCTATAAAGATGTATCAGCTAAAAAAGTGTTTTTAAAAGCCGCCAATGATCCCAACTTAAATGATATTTCTTTATTAACTAAACTCGCAACTTTTTATTATAAAAGAAAACCTCAAAAGGCATTAAAACTCTTTTATCGCGTGTTACAACAAAGCCACTCTTTAGATGATATTTCTATCGATGTATTTTCCTATATTATGACTATTTACTATAGCAACAAGCAATTTGAACAAGCTTATATTTGGGCTTATATTTTGAACAATGTAGATAGTGATGAGCAATACAATGTCGACTTTGAACTCATATTAAACCGAGGACTACGTAATACTAGTCGAAAAATAAAGCATCAAGATAAGTTACAAGAAAAAGCGAATAAATATTTATTATTATTAGAGCAAGGTCAATTCAACCTTAATGCATCTAAAAAGTAAGTATAAACTGTCGCTAAAAAATCATCCTCTCTAGAGGGTTGGTTTCTTAATGTAAAATCGCCACCGCGCAATGCCGCTACGTGGCTGTTTTATAATATTGAAGGTAACTTCCCTCTTACGGGAGATCAAGCGTCAGCTCAACACTACCGTCTCGCTATGAGATAAAAGTAAGTATCATTAATCACATGTTATGCATTAGAGGACTATCCGATTGAGTAGGATAATACTCTTGTACTAACCCCCTTGCATTAACCTAAGTGTAAATAGCAATATTCTCTGCTGTACCCTATAAAAATACGACTTTAATGATTTATCACAATGAAGCTGCAAACAACCTTTGCGAAAAATTTTTTTTCCTATATTTTATACCCCTGACACTTCAAGTGTGCGATATCAGCAAGCGTGATTTGGCTTAGCGTCTTGCCATGAAATGAAAACATATAGCGAGTACCCTTTAGAATTAAACGCACATCAATGGATCCTCATTGGCGCATATGCATCTTGAAGTAACATGGATATACATAGTCTGTCGCCATTTAAAATGACGCATCTATTTTTGTTTAAAATACAGGTAAAATTATGATCTCACATCTTCATCTACAAAAAAAATCCACTTTATCACCCAGTGTATCCGTAAAGCAGGATAGCAATGGTTATGATTTTATTGTGATTGAACATCCTAAATTAAGTGCGGCTTTTGCCTTACATGGCGCGCACCTTGTACATTTCCAGCGCCCTAATGAGGCCCCTATTATTTGGTTAAGCAAAAGTGCGTTATATCAAGATGGTAAAGCCATTCGGGGTGGCGTGCCTATTTGTTGGCCTTGGTTTGGCCCTGCGGGTGAGGAATTAGGGGCAGATTTACCTGCTCATGGCTTTGCTCGCACCCAAAAGTGGGACATGCTCAGCGTCAATGAATCAGAGCAAGGCGTCACACTTGAATTCCTTTTAAAAGACAATGCAGAGACACTTAAACTCTGGCCCTTTAAGTTTGAACTACGCCTAAAAGTAACCTTAGATACGCAATTAAAATTAGAGCTGATCAGCACTAACTGCTCTGAAAGTGCCTTTACTTATCGTGGCGCGCTCCATACCTACTTAAATATTGGTGCGCCTGAGGGTTGCCTTATCAGTGGCCTTAACTCTGTTTACAAAGACTCACTACAAGGCGGAGATTTGCACTCAGAACAAGGCACCTTAAGTATTGATGGCGCTATTGATCGTATTTACAAAAAATCGACGCACGACATTCTATTAACCGATAAAACATTACAGCGTAAATTAACTATCCGTAATACAGGTAATGATTCTAATGTTTTATGGTCGCCTTGGATAAAAGGGGCAAAGGCGTTTGTAGATATGCCAGACAATGGCTACTTAACCATGTTCTGTATTGAATCGGCGATAACCGATCCGGCTGGTAAAGAGATACAACCCGGCGCGAGTGACCTTTTAAGTACATTGATCAGCTGATAGATTAACAAACGCCGTGTAAATTACTTTTTTTTTACTTAAAACGACAAAAATGATTTTTTTGTCGTTTTAAAATGACGCAATACTGAAAACCGTAGCGCTATTTCTGGCGTTTGCAATGAATTTACAGTTATATCGGTGTTTTACTTTCTTTTCTGTGCATTAGCACATAATATATCGCTGTAATTAAATTACATGATTGATTGTTTTATTTTCATACAAACGCTTAAATAATGTTAAATTTAATCGTTTTTTTCGTTAAAAATGAAAATCAAAACAATTAACTTGACCAATATCAAGTTATTGGAGTTTTTGGCTCCTATAATGATCATAAGTTTTAAAATCAAACCATCCAAAAGGATAAAATAATGACAATTAAAATCGGTATCAACGGCTTTGGTCGTATCGGACGTTTCGTATTTCGTGCTGCTTGTGAGCGTTCTGATGTGGAAGTTGTTGCAATCAATGACTTGATCGACGTTGAATACATGGCATACATGCTTAAATACGACTCAACTCATGGTCGTTTTAACGGTACTGTTGAAGTTAAAGATGGTAATTTAGTAGTAAACGGAACAACTGTTCGCGTTACTGCTGAGCGTAACCCTGAAGATCTAAAATGGGCAGAAGCTGGCGTTGAAGTTGTTGCTGAAGCAACAGGTCTTTTCCTTACAGATGCAACAGCTCGTAAACACATTACAGCTGGCGCTAAAAAAGTTGTTCTTACTGGTCCTTCTGGCGACGTTCCAATGTTCGTTATGGGTGTAAATGCATCTGAATATGCTGGTCAAGATATCGTTTCTAACGCTTCTTGTACTACTAACTGTCTTGCACCTATCGCTAAAGTTCTTAACGATAAATGGGGCATTGAATCTGGTCTTATGACTACTGTTCATGCAACTACTGCAACTCAAAAAACAGTTGACGGTCCTTCTATGAAAGATTGGCGCGGTGGTCGTGGTGCTTCTCAAAACATCATCCCATCTTCAACGGGTGCTGCTAAAGCAGTAGGTAAAGTAATTCCTGCTCTTAACGGTCTTCTAACTGGTATGGCTTTCCGCGTTCCAACTGCTAACGTTTCTGTTGTTGACCTTACAGTTAACCTTAAAACTGCTGCTACATATGAAGAAATCTGTGCTGAAATGAAACGTGCTTCTGAAAATGAATACGCTGGCGTTCTTGGTTACACTGAAGATGCTGTTGTTTCTCAAGATTTCATCGGTGAAGTTCAAACTTCAGTATTTGATGCTAAAGCGGGTCTTGCTCTAACTGACAAATTCGTTAAAGTTGTATCTTGGTACGATAACGAAATCGGTTACTCAAACAAAGTTCTTGATCTAGTTGCTCTTATTTCTAAATAAGACACGCTAGTTTAACTTTGTTAAAGCCTGTACTTGTACAGGCTTTTTTATGCCTGCTCATTAGTGTAAGGTGTCGTTAAAACAGGAGTGATATTGTATGCCTAAGTATTTTAAGCCCTAAATACTGGCCAATATCTATTTATTTAAGGGATCACATGGCACCACGTTCGCACATAAAATTCATATTCACACTACTTTTAACTTTATTACCTATTAGTGCATATTGCGCCAATGAAAGCATTTCTTCTTTTTCAAAAGCAAAAAAAATATTAGAGAAAAAAGTCTACCCCAAGCACCGTACCACTATCTATTGTAACGCCCGTTTTGATGCAAAAAAGAATGTAATACCTCTTAAAGGTTTTCAGACCACTAAACATATCAAACGTGCAAAACGCATTGAATGGGAGCATGTTGTCCCCGCAGAAAATTTTGGACGCACTTTCAGCGCTTGGCGTAGTGGTGACAAAATGTGTGTGAGTAGTAAAGGTAAAGCCTATAAAGGACGAAGATGTGCTAATAAAGTAGATGCACAGTACCGTTATATGCAAGCAGACATGTATAATTTATATCCGGCTATCGGTGCGGTTAATGCCATGCGCAGTAATTATAATTTTCAGATGTTAGCGCAGACGAAAAGTATGTTTGGCAGTTGCCAAATGAAAATAAGCAATCGAAAAGCAGAGCCGCCAGAGCAAGCTCGTGGCAAAATAGCGCGTACTTATTTATATATGGATAATGCTTACCCGCATTATAATATGAGTAAATCACAAAGAAAATTAATGACCGCATGGGATAAAACCTACCCTGTCAGTGCATGGGAATGCCAGCGTAGCAAGATGATACAACGTTTACAAGGCAGTCGAAACACCATCATGGAAAGTCGATGTAGTAGCATTTAAAAGCCGAGATAAGAGTGGCTTACCTAGGTGACATCAAGGTGTAACATTAGAGAGTCGAGAGGTGAACAAATTCTCGCGTAAAGCTGAAGGGATAACGGGTTAAATTGAGGTTTACAATAATGCAGACGAAGTGCTCTCTCAGTCGCGCCTGATCCGCAGATTAACAGCACATGAGACAATGTACTCTTCGGTTTCATAACGGCTTCTACTTCTTTTGAAATTTATCTCTAATATATTGATAAGTATAAATAACACTCTGTGTTAACGCGCCAATGGGCGTTGAATTATTATATTCTTCAATCGCATAAATATAATCAGAGCGAAACTTCTCTACGGCTGAGGCAGCTGAATCTGCATGAATGCAATCATCGCGCACCTCAAACCCCATACTTAATAATTGCTCTCTTTCTGCTATAAATGAAGGTGTTTTCATCTCTAAATAAGTAAAATTTTTACGCTCATCGTTGGGTTTTACAAAGAACTGAAACTTAGCCATTTACTACTCCTTAAGTGTTAATTTATTTCCCTGTTATTAATATATACCTATGATACTTCAGATGCAAAGTCAGCAAGCCAGATTGGGCTTAGCTTCTAGGCATAACATTGAAACATAGTTATGCTACATTAATGTTTTATAACAACAACTCACATCAAAGAGAAGTTCAATTTGGCGATCCCTTTGGGCCACCACCTCGAATATCACTTGTGCGCATCAACAATGAAAAGGAAATGAATTGCTATCTTCACGCTCGTCAGATAAAGCATCAGAGCTCTCATGGGTATCGACTAAACGTAACACACAAAAAAAGGGGTTTTTAAAATCCCTTTTTTATTTGATATCCCCCACACTTACTGCGCTTATTTACAACAACCCGATAATAAGTCAGCAAAAAAAGCGCCACCTTTTTTACGCGTAAATTCAATATTACGCTCAGGAATAGCATCCGCATCCGCGTGGTTTTTTAATGCAATCTCCATGCTACTCTCACGAATAATATGTAATGTTGGATAAGGTGAGCGATTAGTATAATTAGAGGCATCATCGGCATCAATACCATCAAAACAATAATCAGGGTGAAAACTTGCCAGTTGATACACCCCTTCATAGCCTTGCTCAAAGAGTAAATCATTCGCGAGATCAAGGAGATCTAAAAAGTCATAAAACAACAATAAGCCTTCAGGAATAATAAACAAGGTCGTTTCAACCGTACTATTTGCATCTAAAAACTCACATTCTTCTATTAACTTTTCTAATATCTGTTTTTTCTTCGAGGCATTAATTTCAACATAACGAATACTACCCAGCTCAACTTCACGACGCGCAAAGGGGCAAATGTTATATTTTACAATTACTCGGCTTACCCAATTTTGGGTGTGGGTAGTAATGTTCGTTTGTTCGCTCATTTTATCTCTCTCTTTAACCACATTTGTTGCGCGCGGCTCAGGCATGCTTGCTGCGAGTGAGCCGGCGATTGTTGCTGTAATATCAGCGCAATAGTGCAAATAATAGCAGCATCTGCATATTCATCCATAATTTCAGCAGACCAAACTTGTTGTAAATAGTGCGCGGAGATCTCAGTATGCGCGCCACTTGCTTTTTCTAAATAAGTCGGCCATTCCTGCTCAATATATTGGTTATCTTGCACCCCACAAACGCGTAAACTCACCCGAGGATTCACTTCACTTTCACCGCCCTCACCTTTAAACGCGATCATATTCGTCTCGCCCGTTAATAAAGCTGCTTGCGCATGCAGTTGTTCATAGCCTTTATGAAAAACGCCATGCAATGCAAAGGGGGCATTACTCGGATTAAGTGATCGTGCGACCGTATTTAACGGGGTGCGTAACCCCACTTTTTCACGTAACTCTAAAAGCGGAATAAGTTCACTACAATAGGCAGATAATGGCACATAACAAAGACCTTGCGCTTGTAAATGCTCATCGGCTTGTTGAGCGCTCTGCGCCATGGGTATTTGCAGTAACGGACAGGCTTCCTCAATTTGAAACTTTAAACTATCAATGCCATTAAACCCATGCAATAAAATACGTACCCCGTTTTGAGCCAACACTTTGGCAGCTAACAAAAGCCAAGGTGGCTGACGTTTTTTACCTGCATAACACGGCCAATCTAAATCAACATTAAGTTGTTGCCACGGCGCCTCTATTTTTTCACGTAAAGCCTCGACATAACCGGCTACTTCTTGCGGCGTTTCACAACGCACACGCTGTAACATCAGCAATACAGCAAGCTGTAATATCTCAGCCTCACCCCTTAAATAAGATGACAGGGCATCATATGCTTCTTTTTGAGTTAAAGAGCGTCGCCCTTTTTCGCCTCGTCCTGTTAATTTTATATATTGACTAAACACTTAAATGTATTTTCCTAATTGTGTGGGTAAGCAATCTAAAATAGCCAATGGCTTAAAGGCGCTAAGCGCGTGCGCCGATTGCGCGCCATAGTTCACCGCAATGCAATCCATACCCGCATTACGCGCCATTTGCAGATCAAAACTGGCATCACCTATCATTAGCGCATCCGCGACATCGACATTAAGATCGTTTAATATTTTCTGTAGCATTAAAGGATGGGGTTTTGATGCACTCTCTTGTGCACAATAAGTACACTGAAAAACATCTTGCAGATGGTGTAAATCTAGTTGGTGTTGCAAACCTTGACGGCTTTTACCCGTGGCAATAGCAAGCAGATAGCCTTGCTTTGATAATGTGTGTAAATAAGCTTTAATCCCTTTATAAAAAGGGGTCTGCATCTTATTTATTTGGGTATATTGATGCCGATAATGCTTTTTAAACAATAAAAGTTGCGCCTGCGTGCCATTGTTAAATAACGACGAAAAAGCAGCGTCTAAACTCAAACCAATGCTATTACGTAGCAATGTTTGTGAAGGGACGCTTAACTGCGCTTGACGCGCAGCGGCTTGCATGCAACATACTATTTTTTCAATTGAGTTCATTAACGTACCATCCCAATCAAAAATAATCAGTTTATATTGCATGGCTATTCCTTAATGATAAAAGACGATTTTATCGCTGAGAAAATTAGCTTAACTACGATCTAATTTTTCAAGCAATGCTGCCAAAGGCGCACAAAGAGGTGCACTTACCGTCATTTTTTTCTCTAAAACAGGATGATAAAAAGTAATGTGTGCGGCATGTAAAAATAAACGATTTAATCCTAACGCTTGCATTTTTTTACTAAATTCAGGCGCACCATAGCGATCATCTCCCGCAATGTTATGCCCTTTACATGCACAGTGTACTCGAATTTGGTGTGTTCTTCCGGTAACAGGGCTCGCTTCGACTAAAGTAGCACCGTGATAACGTTGCATTATTTTAAAGCGGGTTTCCGCTTGTTTACCTAATGCACTGACTTTAACAACTGAATTTTGCGAATCTTTAAGTAAAGGCTCTTTAACACTACGATCTTTTTTATCCCACGAGCCTTTTACTAACGCTAAATACTGCTTATTCATGGTTTTGTTACGTAATTGCTCATGCAACGCACGTAACATACTGCGTTTTTTAGCAATCAGTAAGCACCCTGACGTTGCTTTATCTAGGCGATGTACTAATTCCAAAAATCGTGCATCTGGGCGCAAGGCGCGTAATCCTTCGATCGCGCCAAAACTAAGCCCACTACCACCATGCACCGCAATGCCTGAAGGTTTATTTAAAATAAGTAAAGCATCATCTTCATAGACAATACGTGATTCGAGCTGCGCTATTGCATTTAACTTCGGGGAAGGTAGCGGATTTTCCGCTGACACTTTCACCGGAGGGATGCGCACAATGTCGCCGGGTTGTAATTTATAGTCTGGCTTGATGCGTTTTTTATTAACACGCACTTCTCCCTTACGTATGATCCGGTAGATCAAACTTTTAGGGACACCTTTAAGATGTAAGCGCAGAAAATTATCGATGCGTTGTTTGGCATTCTCTTGAGATATCTCAAGCATGCGTACTGAGTGATTTATTTGTTCCATTCGTTAAGTTTATCACGACTAACACGGATATATGTAAAAATTTATATTGCGATTTTGTCCTGATTAATGAGATAATTAAAAAGCTTCCGATCCGCTTTGAACCTACATGTTCAATATGCGTCGTAGAAGCACATAAAATAATCAAAATAATTAAAATAATCAAAATAGTATGTTGTAGCTTTTCCCTCATTGCAATTATTCGTCTACTTTATACTAAGACGAAGCAAGTGAGATTTTTTGTACTTTGTAATAATGCACCTCTTTTATATTCCCAGTCGAGAGACTGTGTCATCAGACCCGAGGTCAAGTGCAACAATGAACCAACATAAAAATAAAATATAAGAGTCGATAAAAATGAAAAGAATGTTAATTAATGCAACTCAATCAGAAGAGTTGCGCGTTGCCCTTGTTGATGGACAACAACTTTATGATCTTGATATTGAAAGTCCTGGTCACGAACAAAAAAAAGCAAATATCTATAAAGGAAAAATAACAAGAGTAGAGCCGAGTCTTGAAGCCGCTTTTGTTGACTACGGTGCAGATCGTCATGGTTTTTTACCTTTAAAAGAAATATCTCGTAATTACTTCCCTAACGGTTACTCCTTTAAAGGTCGCCCAAATATTAAAGAGGTGATCAAAGAAGGTCAGGAAGTTATTATACAAATTGAAAAAGAAGAGCGCGGTAATAAAGGCGCAGCCTTAACGACTTTTATTAGTCTGGCGGGTAGCTACCTTGTTTTAATGCCGAATAACCCACGTGCAGGCGGAATATCTCGTCGCATTGAAGGTGATGAACGCACACAACTAAAAGAAGCACTTAGCCATCTTAAACTGCCTAATGGCATGGGTTTAATTGTACGCACAGCCGGTGTTGGTAAAACAGCTGAAGAATTAGAATGGGATCTTAATGTACTGGTTAATCATTGGCACGCCATTGATGAAGCATCAAAATCTAAATCGGCACCTTTTTTAATTCACCGTGAAAGTAATGTCATTGTGCGCTCTATTCGTGATTATTTACGCCGTGATATTGGTGAAATCGTCATTGATCATGCAAAAACCTTTGAACAAGCTAAAAAACACATTGAAATGGTACGCCCCGATTATATTGATCGCCTTAAATTATACCAAGGTGAGATCCCACTGTTTACCTACTATCAAGTAGAAAGCCAAATTGAGTCAGCTTTCCAACGTGAAGTACGTCTACCTTCTGGTGGTTCAATTGTTATCGACCCAACCGAAGCGCTTACCTCTATTGATATTAACTCTGCACGCGCAACACGTGGTGGTGATATCGAAGAAACGGCCTTTAATACCAATTTAGAAGCAGCTGAAGAAATAGCGAGACAATTACGTTTACGCGACTTAGGTGGCCTTGTCGTTATCGATTTTATCGATATGACGCCCGCTCGCCATCAACGTGAAGTTGAAAATCGCATGCGTGAATCTGTTCGTCAAGATAGAGCGCGTATACAATTAGGACGCATCTCTCGTTTTGGACTAATGGAAATGTCTCGTCAGCGTATTCGCCCATCACTTGGTGAATCTGCTTCGCGTGTTTGTCCTCGTTGTCATGGTCAAGGTACTATTCGTGATAATGAATCTTTAGCCTTAGCTATTTTACGTCTGATTGAAGAAGAAGGCTTAAAAGAAAATACCGTGCAGATCCAAGCAACGGTACCTGTTGCAGTCGCTGCCTACTTACTAAATGAAAAACGTAGCTCTATTTTCAAAATAGAACAACGCCATAACTGTGAAATTTTCATTATTCCAGATGCAAACTTACTCACACCTCATTTTGAAATCAAACGTACGCGTAATGATAACCAAACTGAAATCAACTATGATGCGCTACAAAAACAACATCAGGTCTATGTGCCTAATGTCGTAAAAAATGAGCAACAAAAAGAAGATGAGCCTATTTTAAGTGGTTTCTCGCGCCCTAAAAACAGCCCGAAACAAAAACATAAAAATAGCACAGAGAAAGCGGTACAAAGTACACAAAGTACTGAAAAGCCAACGTCTCTACTCTCTAAGATTTTTGCATCTATTGGCGCATTGTTTAGTGCTTCGCCAGAAACTGCAGAGCCTAAAGTAGAAGAGAAACCTCGTCCACGTAATAACAACAATCGTAATCGCAATCGTAATCGTAATACGCGCACGCGTAATAAAAACGACAATGAACGCTCTAATGATGATGTTCAAAAACCAAGCGAAGAGAATAATAGTCGCCGAGTGCAAAAACCGCGTGATAATGATCGTATTAAGAAAGCACCTCGCAAACCACAAGCTCCAATAGAAGCTATAGAGCAAGATGGCGTTGTTGCCGTGCGTCGTAAACGTCGTAATTTACGTAAAAAAGTACGTATTCAACAAGAGCCTGTCATTACGCCTGAAGTTGAAAACGTAGCCGTAATTATTGAAACTGAAGCGAGTCAACAGACTGCGACAGAGAATGTAACAATAGAGAGTAGTGTTAACACTGCACCTGATCTTACTGAGCAAAATGGCGTTAAAATGCCAAATCGTCGTTCACGTTACTTACGTAACAACGGACAACGTAAAAAACGTAGTATTAGTGAAGCTATTCCTGGGAATATCAGCGATGAAAGTGCATTAACGACCGATCCTGTGAGCAGTCGTTACCCTGACAATCAAACAGAAGCTGCGCTTAATGTTGCGGCGCCTGTTGCAACTGATATCTCAACTCTTGATGATCATGTCACAATGGCTCAAGACGTAGAAGAGATGCGTAACGATGAAACGCCAACTCAAGCACCACAAATACTACCTGACGTTAATGTAACGCCTGAAGTAGTTGCTGTGCCTGAAGCTGTCGTTGCTGCACCTGAAGTGGTTGTTGCACCTGAAGTTGTTGCCGCACCTGAAGTGGTTGCCGCACCTGAAGTGGTTGCCACACCTGAAGTTGTTGCTGCACCTGCAGTGGTTGCCACACCTGAAGTTGTTGCCACACCAGAAGTTGTTGCCGCACCTGAAGTGGTTGCTGCATCTGAAGTTGTTGCCACACCTGAAGTTGTTGCCACACCTGAAGTTGTTGCCACACCTGAAGTTGTTGCTGCGCCTGAAGTGGCTGTCATTACCAAGAAACGTATTGGCACAACAAGCAGTGCAAAAAAATCTGTCACCGCACAAATGAAGAAAACAGTAAGCTCTGAGCTAGATCTTAGTGCACCGCTTAAAATTGAAGCAGCCACAACGCGTATCAGTATTGCAAAATCAACGCAACAAGCGGGTAGTCAATTTGCAAGTGCAAAAGCAAGTAGCGTTACCGTGAAAGCCGTATTGTAAAAATGAAAAAATAGCCTTTCTCTGTTCTTCAAGATGAGAGGCTAAACTTATCAATCGTTTTTACCTATCAAATAAAACGGATATTCCATTGGAATATCCGTTTTTTTATACTGCTATTTCTATGCACTCGGTTTATCATAGACGTTTAAATAATGATTTTTCAAGGTAACCCTATGAGCGAAGTTCAACATCACAAACTAATTATTTTAGGATCTGGCCCTGCGGGTTATACGGCAGCTGTTTACGCGGCCCGTGCAAATCTTAAACCTGTTATTATTACCGGCATGCAACCGGGCGGTCAATTAACGACCACCATGGAAGTTGAAAATTGGCCTGGTGGCAGCCACGATATGACGGGCCCTGGTTTAATGGATAGCATGAAAGAGCATGCATTACGTTTTGATACAGAGATCCTTGTTGATCATATTCATGAAGTCGAATTAAGCGAACGCCCTTTCACATTAAAAGGTGACAAAACCTATACCTGTGATGCATTGATCATTGCAACGGGCGCATCAGCGCGTTACTTAGGCCTAGACTCAGAAGAAGCCTTTAAAGGTAAAGGTGTTTCGGCTTGTGCTACTTGTGATGGTTTTTTCTATCGTGGTCAAAAAGTTGCCGTCGTTGGAGGGGGTAATACTGCGGTTGAAGAAGCATTATATTTATCTAACATTGCATCTGAAGTGCATCTTATTCACCGCCGTACCGGCTTTAGATCTGAAAAGATTTTACTTGATAGACTAAACGATAAAGTCGCTAACGGTAATATCATTTTACATACAGATCGCACTCTTGATGAAGTTTTGGGTGATGAAATGGGTGTTACGGGTTTACGCCTTAAAGATACCCTTTCAGGTAAAACAGAAGAGCTAAGCGTCATGGGCGTCTTTATTGCGATTGGCCATAAACCTAATACAGATATGTTTGTTGACCAACTCGACATGAACCATGGTTACCTAAAAGTGCAAACAGGCAGTGCAGGCAACGCGACACAAACTAATATTAAAGGTGTTTTTGCAGCCGGTGATGTAAGCGATCATATCTACCGTCAAGCAATCACTTCAGCAGGAACGGGTTGTATGGCAGCCCTTGATGCAGAGCGTTTTTTAGACGAACAATAAAAATATCATTATAAAAAAAGGAGGCTAATAGGCCTCCTTTTTTATCGAACAAAAAACGCTTTATTGAGAATAATACCAAAGGAATTAATTAAGTTTTCATGTATTGCGCAGGAAAAATTAACACTAGCAAGGCGAGAGTTGTAGGAGATAGTTGTTCTCACTTCAAAACTCACAACGCAGGTAGGGATAATTTCAACAAGCAAGACGGGTAGCCTTTTTAGTTCCTTTGGTATAACTAAGCAATAAAGTCCATTGAAAAAGCAGTACCTTTTAATAATTTAAGTTTGGCTGTTTTACCTAACACACTATCGATGTGTTTAGGGCCAATGCCATAACCGGGTCGAATACTTTTTACATTATCCGCCGTGAATAAAGCCCCTTTTTCGATATCTTTAACAACATATAGCGAGCGCCTAAACATTTTATTGCTCTTTTCACTATCCTTACACTGATAATTTACTGCGCCCAATGCACTCCATGCAATTTTAGTATCTCTACAAAGCGCCGTTAGCTCCTCTTTTTGTAACGAAAAACTATCATCCGGGCCGCCTGCACTTCTATCTAAAGTGACATGTTTTTCAATAATACAAGCACCTAGAGCGATACTAGTGATAGCTGAAACATTATCAATACTATGATCAGATAATCCAATTAACGCATCATAGCGCGCGCTCATATCTACTAATGTCTTTAAGTTTTGATCTCGTGCAGGTGTGGGATATCCACTCACACAATGCAAAAGGATAAGCTCGTTGCAGCCAGCGGCGCGCGCAGCATCCACCGCTTCTTGTATCTCTTGTTGATCTGCCATGCCCGTTGATATTATTAGCGGTTTTCCCGTTTTAGCCACATAACGGATCAACGCTAAATCTATCGCTTCAAAAGAGGCTATTTTATAAGCTGGCGCGCCAAGTTTTTCAAGCAAATCTACCGCACTAAAATCAAATGGCGAGCTAAAAATAGTAATGCCTAATTGTGCGGCGCGCTCAAATAAGGCTTGGTGCCAATCCCACGGCATATGCGCCTCTTTATATAAATCATGGAGCGTTCGCCCTGCCCATAATCCATCCTCAATACAAAAGTCACTACGTGCACAATCAATGGTGATGGTGTCTGGTGTATAGGTTTGTAATTTTAGTGCATTGGCACCACATTCTTTGGCCATTTCTAAAATTTTAAACGCGCGCTTAATATCCCCATTATGATTCGCCGATAGTTCTGCAATAATATAAGGGGGATACTGCGCCCCTATCTTTGTGCCATCAATGCTAATAAATTCGGGAATATTTAATTTATCTTTTATTTTCGTTTGCATAGGCTAGCTCTTATTATTTTGATATAAGTTTATATTAAAGTTTGAATTTAAGTTTTGATTGATAACCATTGGAAAACACATCATATTAAATGCTTACGGCTGTTGTCAGCTTTGAGTATTTGCGCGATGAAATGTTCAACATGATCTTGCGTTGCACTTAATAGCTGGGTTGATTTACGTTCAATTAAGGAGGGAGCCGATAAATATGCAGATAATATATCTTGTAGTTTATGAGCCTCAAAGCGTTGCATCTTACCCATAAAATCAATCCAACCCAGCGCGCCTAAAGACTTTGATATTAAGTATTGATTATCTGCAATAGCGTACACTAAACACGGTAATCCCAGAAAAATACGCTCTGCGGTGGTTGTCCCGCCAGCCCCCATTGCCAGATCAGAATTCAGCATCAACTCAGCCATATTTGAGACTTGCTCGGCATAAAAACAATTTTCATAGTCTTTACAAAAATCTTCAATCTCTCTTTTATGAGGGTTAGCACTCCCAACAATAACCCGCACAATGTCCAATAACGGTAATTGAGAAGAGATTGCCTTTAAACATGTTAACGTCATATTATCTTTATCTACACCACCAAAAAAAACAAATAAACGCTGTAGCTCTGTCCGCACTTTTACTTTTTTTTTGTAGTGATAAAAGTCTTCACGTAATAAGGCGTAATTGAGCCCGAGGAATGTCTTACAATGTTTGGGTAATAAGGGCTGATAACGCGTAAGGTATGATGGCACTATATTTTGATCTAAAAGCATATCGCATTGGTGTTGCCTGTCAGCGAGATCATCGATCACTAAAAGTTGTTTGCTACACCCTTGAAATTGGCTTTCCCAAACACTATCTAATGAATAATGATCTACCACTAACAGCGTCATTTTTTTTATATTATGTTTTTTTAACGTTGCTAATGTTTGCATAGCATCCTCAGCCTGCGTACTTGCAAGCCATGATAAATAAAGAGGATTATTTTTTACGTTCGGATTATTTTCTAATAAAGCAACATTAAAGCCTTGCGCCTCAATATATGAGGCCATATTCCCCTCATGATCGCGGCAAATAAATAAACACTGAACAGGTGATCGTTGCCTTAGTTTTATCGCCAGCGTAATGCATCGCATCACATGACCACTACCTATTATATGGCTCGCATCAACGCGAAATACCACTTGCACTATTTAGGCCTATTTAATATTTCATACAAGATCTCAGCATATGACCAGTCAGCAAACGTATCAATATCTTGTACTTCTTCAGGGGCGAGTTTAAAGATAAAAGCATGATCGGAAAATATATTTTTTGCCTGTATAAAAGCATCGAAAAGGCCCCAATAAAATTGCCCCGCATCATGATATGCTGGCTCTAAATCTTGGGAGCGTGTGTTCGCATTTTCAGGGTTAAACATGCTACTTTCACCCTCTGAATTTATCCTAATTGCCCGTTGGATCGGAAAACAAAACGGCGTCGCACTATAGACATAATTACATTGCTTTTGTTTGAGCAATGTAAATGCACGCTCAAGATTTACACTTGAAATAAAAGGTGCGGTAGCGTAAATACAACAAATATGCGTCGGAGTGCTACCTTGATCTTGTAATGATTTTATAGCATGTTGTAAAACATCCATCGTCGTCGCATGATCATCTGCAATCTCTGCAGGCCTCATAAAAGGCACCTCAGCACCATAAGCGAGTGCAATCTGCGCGACCTCTTTATCATCCGTTGACACAATTACACGTTCAAAGCAATTTGCTTTAAGAGCAGCTTCAATGGAATACGCGATGATCGGTTTACCATGAAACATTTTAATGTTTTTTCTCGGAATTCTTTTACTGCCCCCACGTGCAGGTATAATTGCGACGCGCATCATGAGAGCAATACCTCAGATAACACTTCGATCACTTTATCTTGCTCAGCAAGTGTCATCTTATGAAATAAAGGTAAGCTAAGTGCATTTTTATAATACAATTCAGCTTCAGGCAGTTTCCCGGTGATAAAACCTAGCTTTTGGTAATAAGGCTGCATATGAATGGGGAAATAATGTAAATTTACGCCGATGCCTTTTTCTCTTAATAATAAAAAAACCGCTTTGGCTGTTAAACTGATTTTATCTAAGCGTAAACGAATAATATATAAGTGCCGACTTGAATACGTCTCTGCCATTTGCTGTGGAAGTTGCACCGGTAGAGCCTCTAATAAGCGATCGTAGCGTATCGCTAACCTATTTCTCTCACTAACAAAGGATTGTAAACGGTGCATCTGACTCACCCCTAAGGCGGCCTGCATTTCGGTCATACGATAATTAAAACCCAAACAGATTTGCTCGTAGTAGCAATTATCCTCACTTGAATGATTCATCAGGCTTGGATCGCGGGTGATACCATGGCTACGTAATAACGTCATTTTTTGGGCTAATGACGCGTTATTGGTTGTCGCGACGCCCCCCTCTGCCGTAGTAATTATTTTTACTGGATGAAAACTAAAAATAGTGATATCAGAGAACTGACAAGCACCTATATTATTTCCTTGATAATGCCCCCCGATTGCATGCGAGGCATCTTCAATAATAGAAAATCCATATTCTTGGCCTAAATGATGAATTTTTTGCATAGCGCAAGATTGACCCGACAAATGCACAGGGATCACAACTTTCGGTAAGGCTAATCCATGCACCCGCGCATATTCTAGTTTTTGCTGTAAATGTTGTGCACTTAAATTATAGGTATTGGCATCAATATCAACAAAATCAACACTTGCACCGCAATATAATGCGCAATTAGCAGAGGCAACAAAACTGATTGGAGTCGTCCACACAAGATCCCCTTTACCAACCCCCAAGGCTAAACATGCAATATGCAAAGCAGATGTTGCCGAGTTTACTGCTATCGCATATTGCGCATTGACGGCTTCTTTGATTGCGCCTTCAAAAAGAGGGACCTGTGGGCCTTGCGTCAGAAAATCAGATTGCAATACGGCAATGACCGCGGCAATATCTTCGTCGTTGATATCTTGTTTTCCATAGGGGATGCTCATAACACTTGAAAATCCGCATCAACATGTTGCACAATTAACTCTCGTAATGACGTAATTGTCTCATATTGGCTATTTTCTTCCGAGTTATAAGAGAAACCTAATGCCACCCGAGTCGCATGGTGATGCTCTATATAATCATCCGTCGAGTACATATAAGAAACTGAGGGTAAAATGGCATAATACTCACCGATATCAATGGTCTGAATTGAATCAGATGCGGTGATCATCTCTTCATGTAATTTTTCACCAGGGCGAATACCTACGATTTTGATATCACATTCAGGTGCAATGGCAGCCGCCATATCCAATATTTTATACGAGGATATTTTAGGTACAAAAATTTCTCCACCTAAATGATGTTTGATAGCAAACATCACCAGATCGACTCCTGCTTGCAAAGAAATATTAAAACGCGTCATATCTTTATGAGTAATAGGCAGGATCCCTGTCTCACGTTGCTCAATAAAAAACGGGATCACAGAGCCTCTAGAGCCCATTACATTGCCATAACGAACAATACTAAAACGAATATCTTTGGTGCCACGAATATTATTAGCGGCCGCAAATAATTTATCTGAGGTTAATTTGGTCGCGCCATATAAACTGATCGGCGCACAAGCTTTATCGGTAGAAAGCGCAATGACATCTTTAACGTGACAATGCAATGCGGCATAAATGACATTTTCAGCACCGTCCACATTGGTGCGAATGCATTCACTCGGATTATATTCTGCCGTATCAACTTGTTTCATGGCAGCTGCGTGAATGATCACATCCACCCCTTCACATGCTTGAACAAGACGATCACGATCGCGAACATCGCCAATAAAAAAACGTAATTGAGGATATTGTGCACGGGGATAGTTTTTCTGAATAAGCGATTGTTTTAATTCATCACGTGAATAAATAATGATTTTTTTAACATCTTTATAGCGCGTTAAAATGGTGGCGATAAAACGTTGACCAAAAGATCCCGTTCCGCCCGTGATCAAAACCGTCTTATTATTTAACATTTTATAACCTTAATCGAGATAAATAGTCAGAGCTATAAACATACTCTATATTTTTATTTTACGCATAATGTAAATTTGGTAAATAATACAATTTTATTAACGGACTACACCAGAACTACACTATTAGCGCATAAAAGCATTATACATTAAGAATACAACTTACTTAATAAAAACACTCAATAACTATCGATATGCACAACTAAATATCAATAAAACCACATTTTAATTGATGTTTTATCTTTTAAAATCATATAAACCTT
This sequence comes from Psychromonas sp. CNPT3, assembly GCF_000153405.2. Lineage (NCBI taxonomy): Bacteria > Pseudomonadati > Pseudomonadota > Gammaproteobacteria > Alteromonadales > Psychromonadaceae > Psychromonas > Psychromonas sp. CNPT3. The sequence goes on along the minus strand of NC_020802.1, from coordinate 1,224,273 downwards.
ATTGTCTTCATATTATTCACTCTTAAATTATATTTTTATATATGAGCAGATCTGTTTTTGTTAAACTAAGTTTTGATTTATAAAGATATTAGTCAATAAGGAACTTGCATGCATCTTTTAAAACACTCCGTACTTTCCCTTTTTATAAGTACTGCACTCTTTGGCTGTGGGGCCGATAGTGACAATGATAATAATACGACTGCAGTTAAAAAACTGACCACTTTATCATTTATTAATTTTCAAAATATTAGTAAATACAAGAAAAGTAGCTGTACAAATTTTTTGCAGGAAGAATTTAAGGATCCAAACAATACACAATACTTATATGCAAATATAGCCTACGATGTTCGCGTTAATATTTATGATGCACAAGGTATCTTTCAACAAAACTTAAAGGTAACAAAAAAAGGAAGGCTATCTTTTGATAAGGCAATCATCCCGAATAATGGTTATTTATCTATCATAGACTCACCAAGTAATAGTGATCCTTATTATAAGGTTCTTTCAATTCAAAAGGCGCTCGTCAGTGATTTACTTATTGAAATAGGGCGTAATTCTGGCAGTCCAACTTGTTATACTGAAACGGCTAATAAGCAAGAAATAAAAACGAAACATCTCAGTTTTATACCGAAAGAGATAGCCGTTAATAGCTATAGTTTCAATTCACAAAGCGCATCTATCATAAAACAAATAAGTCCTAAACAAGAAGTAACTCACTATGTTAATGAGGCCATCTTAATTCGCGCCTATAATACAGATATCTTAAGTGATTATCTATTTGTAGAAAAATCAACAAGCTCACCCGTAGAATCTGCTAATAATACTTTGTTTCCATATTCCATCAATCAGATCACTACGCCAATAACGATTACAATTAAACATGGTCAATACAGTTATCCATGGGATAGCCTTTCTGTTGCAGCATTGTCTCAAGACATTCAAATATCCCCCAATGAATTAAAAAATGGTAATTACTATTCTCAATATTCTGGAATATTAAGCGCTGCAACATTTATACATAACACTCGCCTTGGCTCAACTGAGTTAGATATGATCACGACCCCCGATGAATTATCGAATTCAGATATGCCTTCGATTAAAGATTATGAATTCTTCAATGGCCTAAATATAAGTACAAGTGCTATCCAACGAAGCCAGTATTTTATCGATACAGTGACACAATTTAATGAACCGACGACGTTGAGACATACCATTTATTCTCTAGTGAACAAAAGCAATCACCCTATTGTTATCCCTACATTAGGCTTAGAAGAGTTACAACCGGATCAATTACAAACAAAAAATATTAAAGTACAATTAATAACAACAGATAAAAAAGATGATTTGCAGATAAAAAAATTCTTCTTAGAAAAAGATGCGACAAAACAAAGATTGGGTATTTCTATCGTATTACCACCTAATAAACGCCAACAACATAAACAAGTTGGCCTACAAAGTGATTATTGGATATTTACGCAATAATTACCAAGGCGTTAAGATAATAAAGAGATACTTTATCTTGACGCCTCTACAATAACTTCTCGCTTTAATGACTCTTATCAATAATCTTCTGTAACCTTTCCAAAATCAGCGATATTTAATAATTAACTTATAAAAAACACTAGATAGCCATGTCTCTTAAAAATTTTAATTAGGGCTCCAGGATGCTATTTATTTTCTCGGCGTTGTATTTTTAATTGCGTTTGAATAGTAACCAGTTCAATCAATGCATATTTATATTCAATAAACTCATGAATATTAGTGGCAGTACTCATTTTAAAATAATAGATGGCTTTATCTATCTCTCCATTACTTTTATGCCAATGTGCGAGATAAAAATAAACTTCACAGAGACGCTCGGCAAGTGCCTTGTTATTTTTTATTCCAGAAAAAACATTAAGTAATAACTCTCCTTCTGTTTTCCTTTTTGCAAACACATCAATGATATTCCAGATATAACTAGTGTCTTTAGGCTGTAATGATGTACGTTGTAATGTAGTTAATGCCGTTGCTTGATCCGTTGCACTGTTAATAATATAACGCCATAAAATACGATAAGGATCGTTTTTATCTAACGCATAAAAGGTATTAATATCGTTACTTGCTAAGCCATAACGTTGCACTTCATAGAGTGCAATCGCACGATTTAAATAACCATAAGATAGCGTCTGATTTGAGAGATCAAGTGCACTATCAAAGGCATCAAAAGCCTCATCATAAGACTGTGCAAGTAATAAGTATAAACCTAATGAATTATAAGCAGGTGCTAAAGTTGGATCACTGTTGATAGCTTGTGTAAAATCATAGCGACTGTGTGCACTTAAACCCATTTTGTCATACAGCAAACCACGCTCATAAAAAAGAAGCGCACGCTCCTTATTAGTAGATTCATTTTCTGAGCTAAGTAATTTATTAAAACGTAATAGTTTCACCTCATCTTGATAAGCAACCTGTACTGCACTTGCCATCGGAAAAACAAACATCTGACGATCACGTTGCGCTTCAATTTTAGATAAAGGTAAGCTCTCGCAAGCACTTAATAAAAGAAAAGACGTCAGATAAAAAAATATAAAAAGCATTTTTTTCATAGATAAACCTAGGCAGATAAGTAACTTAAGAAGACTCAGAGTGAACTATAACCTACATAAAGTAAAGTCTAAGCTAACTTTCATAAAAATATGAATGTCTCTCATAAAGATGACAACAGTGAATATAATAGCATCTTTTTTTTATATAAAAAAACGCGATACTTTGCAGTATCGCGCTTTCATTTTTATAGGCTAAGTATATAACCCGTAATGTATCTAAAATTTGATCCGAGCCTACATGATAGGATCTTGATCCGCACCTTCTTTTTCAACAACAACGGGGATCATATGTACACGTGACGTGCCCAATTTAATCGCGACTGCACTCGCAACATAGATAGATGAATAAGTACCCACCACAATGCCGATAAGTAATGCGGTTGCGAATCCATGGATCAATTCACCACCAACTAAGAAGAGTGAAATCAAAACCAATAGCGTCGTTAATGACGAGATCAATGTTCGACTCAGTGTTTGTGTGATAGAAATATCTACCACATCGACTGAACTTGCCGTCACTAACTTGCGGAAGTTTTCACGGATCCTATCGAAAACTACAATGGTGTCATTAAGCGAATAACCAATGATTGCTAATAATGCAGCCAATACCGTTAGATCAAACTCTAACTGGAAGAAAGAGAAGATACCTAACGTTATCAAAATATCATGTACTAACGATAATACCGCGCCCGTCGCAAGTCGCCATTCAAAACGCAAACTGACATAAGCTAAAATACAAAGTAAGGCAATGATCATTGCCAGAGCTCCGTTCTCTGCAAGTTCAGCACCTACGTTAGGGCCAACAAACTCAATACGGCGCATATCTACTTGACCAAAGTCAGCACCTTGTAAAGCATGCAGAATTTTAGAGCCAATGACTGAGCCTTTTACACCTTCTTCAGAAGCTAAGCGTATTAAAATATCATGGCTACTGCCAAAATATTGCACAATAGCACCTGAGTACTGCGCTTCACCTAATACAGTACGTACTTCAGGTAAATTGACTGACTGTTCAAAACCAACCTCAATCAAAGTACCACCGGTAAAATCAAGTCCCCAATTTAACCAATTAATACTTAAAGTTAAAATTGAAGCTGCCATTAAAACAAAAGAAAGCACCGTTGTGCGTTTAGAATAACGCATAAAGTGGATCGTATTTTTAGGCTGAAATATCTGTAACATAATTAATCCTTAAGCTTATATTGATAGCTTTTTAATATCATTACGACCACCCCAAAGGGCATTAACAATCGCACGAGTACCGAAAATAGATGTAAACATCGATGTCGCGATCCCGATCATAAGTGTCACAGCAAAACCTTTGATTGAACCTGTACCGACAGCAAATAAGATCACAGCGGTAATAAAGGTTGTAATGTTGGCATCAGCAATGGTTGAAAATGCATTAGCATACCCTTCATGGATTGCTCTTTGCACTGATTTTCCCTCGAGTAATTCTTCACGAATACGTTCGAAAATCAACACATTGGCATCCACCGCCATCCCTACCGTCAAGACAATACCAGCAATACCAGGCAAGGTTAACGTCGCCCCGGGTAGCATCGACATTAAGCCTATGATCATCACGATATTAAAAATTAACACACAGTTGGCTACAGCGCCGAATTTACGATAATAAATCAACATAAAGAGGCAGACCGCAAATAAGCCATACGCCATCGCTTTAATGCCATTACCAATATTTTGCTCGCCTAAGCTCGGCCCAATCGTACGCTCTTCAACGATTTGAATCGGCGCAATCAACGCACCCGCACGTAATAATAAAGCTAAATTATGTGCTTCGGCTGCATTATCAAGTCCCGTGATACGGAAGCTACGTCCAAGTTGAGCTTGGATAGTTGCCACATTCGCAATCTCTTCTCGTTTCTCAATAATCACTTTACCATTGGCTTTTTTCTTACCCGTTGGCAAGTATTCGATGAATAAGGTTGCCATCGGTTTACCAATATTATGCTTAGTAAAGCGCGACATCTTACTGCCACCTTGGGAGTCTAAAGAAATACTAACCTGAGGACGCCCATATTCATCATTACTTGATTGTGCATCGACGATATGATTACCGGTTAAGATGATCTTTTTCTTGATAACAACCGGTCGTCCTGAGCGTGTTTTGTGAATAATAGATGATGCAGGTAAACGTCCAGAAAGTGCATCATTTATATCCGTAGTTGAATCAACCGCGTGGAATTCAAGTGTGGCTGTTGCCCCTAAAATCTCTTTGGCACGCGCAGTATCTTGAATACCCGGTAATTCAACCACAATGCGGTCACTACCTTGACGTTGCACTAATGGCTCGGCAACACCCAGTTCATTAACACGATTACGTAAGATACCTAGATTTTGTTGTAACGCATCTTCTTTTATAGCGCGTAACTTTTCATCTGTCATCTCGATTTTCAATACAAATTCATTTTTTACTTGTTCATCGGTAAACGCGTAACCTGGATTAATAGGCTTTAAATGTTGTATTGCTTGATCAAGCATCTCTTCATTAACAAAGCGTATGATAACGGCACTTGTATTTTTTGCTTCACGGATCCCACGAAAACGAATTTTTTGCTCACGAAGCTCAGATCGTAAATCTTGTACCATTTGTACTTGTGATTTATTAACCGCTTCGTCCATATCTACTTCCATTAAGAAGTGTACGCCACCACGTAAATCTAAGCCCAATTTAAGGGGAGTAGCGCCAATAGCAGATAACCAAGCAGGGGTTGCAGGGGCTAAATTTAAAGCCGTAATGAAACCATGTTTAAGTTCATTTTTAATGATATCACGTGCCATTAGCTGATCGGTACTTGAAGAAAGACGGATCAAAATTTGTCCATTTTCAAGTTTACTGCTTTTGGCTGTAATATTGTTCTCTTGTAATAACGAATTCACTCTTTCAAAGGTCTGATTTTCAACTTTTGCACCGCGGGTTGCAGAAACTTGAACCGCAGGATCTTCACCATAAAGGTTAGGCGCCGCATAGAGAAAACTGACGACGATAACAAAACAGAGAAGTATATATTTCCACATAGGGAATTTATTTAACACAATAACGTCCTTTAATAATGGCTCAAAGGAAAATAAAGACGAAGTCTTTCAACTTCGCCATCGACGCTTAAATAGATTTAAGCGTGCCTTTTGGTAAAACAGCACTGATGAAATCTCTTTTAATAGAAATAACATTGTTTTCGTTTAGTTCTAATTGAAGGTAGCCACTTTCAACATTTACTTTAGTCACACGACCAATTAAACCGCCTTGTGTTAATACTTCATCTCCTTTACTCAAACTTTCCATTAAGCTTTTATGTTGCTTAGTACGTTTAGCTTGTGGACGATAAATCATAAAGTAAAAAATGGCTGCAAAAATCACCATCATGAAAATAAAAGAAAAACTGCTCTGTGTAGCGGGCCCTTCCGTTGCTGCTTGTGCTTGAGAAATAAATAAACTCATTTTTTATCCTTTTGTAAAATTAAAAATTAATAAAACTGTTGATCATATGCATTTTTCTGTTGAACTCGACACTCTTTATGAGTTTTTGAGTTCAGCATCAAGAAGTGGCACTTTTTCTTTACCGATACGTTTATAAAACTCATCAACGAAGGACTCTAATGTACCTTCTGTGATGGCATCACGCAAACCTTTCATTAAGCGTTGATAATAACGTAAATTATGAATAGTGTTTAGACGTGCACCTAATATTTCACCACATTTATCAAGATGATACAAATAAGAGCGGGAATAATTTAGACACGTGTAACAATCACAATCACTGTCTAGTGTACTGGTATCTTCACGATGTTTTGCATTGCGAATTTTAACCACACCATCCGTTGTAAAAAGATGTCCATTACGTGCATTACGTGTTGGCATAACACAATCAAACATATCAATACCACGACGCACACCTTCAACCAAATCTTCTGGTTTACCAACGCCCATCAAATAACGCGGTTTATCCGTCGGTATCTGTGGCGTAATATGCTCTAAAATTCGGTGCATATCTTCTTTGGGCTCCCCAACAGCAAGTCCACCGACAGCGTAACCATCAAAGCCTATTTCTTCAAGACCCGCTAGTGAAACATCACGAAGATGCTCATAACAACCACCTTGAATAATACCAAATAATGCATTAGGATTTTCTAATTCATTAAAGCGCTGACGACTACGTTTTGCCCAACGCAATGATAATTGCATCGACTCATCTGCTTCAGTTTCAGTTGCCGGATACGCAGTACACTCGTCAAAAATCATCACGATATCTGATCCAAGATCATGTTGAATATCCATAGACACTTCTGGAGATAAAAAGACTTTATCGCCATTAACAGGACTACGGAAATACACACCTTCTTCTTGAATTTTACGCATTTTGCCTAAGCTAAATACTTGAAAACCACCTGAATCTGTTAAGATAGGCCCTTTCCATTGCATAAAGTCATGTAAATCACCGTGTGCTTTGATAACTTTTTGGCCCGGGCGCAACCATAAGTGAAAGGTGTTACCGAGTAAAATTTCAGCGCCTGTTGCATGCACCTCTTCCGGGGTCATCGCTTTTACCGTACCGTAAGTACCAACCGGCATAAATGCGGGAGTTTCAACACTGCCTCGTTCAAAAGTCAAACGACCACGACGTGCGCCACCATCAGTGCCTAATAATTCATACTTCATTTTCATTTTTATTTTATTCCTCGTCAGAAAAACAGTCCGACCTATTGTGTACTTCTATGCACTTTTTAAGTGTTTCTTTTGTTGTTTTCAATGCGCATATGCACAAAAAAAAACAATCACAAAAACACTCACATTAAATGCATTGCTTAATCTTTTTTAGTAATGAACATTGCATCGCCATAACTAAAAAATCGATATTCTTCTTTAATTGCCTGTTGATATGCGTTATCAATATTGTCTTTGCCCGCAAAGGCGCTTACCAACATCAATAAGGTTGATTCGGATAAATGGAAATTCGTCAACATGGCATCTATTAGTTGAAATTTATAACCGGGGTAAATAAATATATCTGTCTCTGCGCAGTAAGGCGCTAATGCGAGACCTTGGCCAATACTTGCTTTCGCCGCACTTTCGATAGAGCGTACAGACGTTGTGCCAACCGCAATAATACGTCCACCACGTGCTTTAGCTGCTATTATTTTATCAATCACTTGTTGTGATACTTGGGCTAATTCACTGTGCATCTTATGATCTAAAATATTATCTACTTTTACAGGCTGAAAGGTTCCCGCCCCCACATGCAACGTAACAAAAGCAAAATCGATGCCTTTTGCCTGTAGTTTATCTAAGATCGCTTGATCAAAGTGTAAGCCTGCGGTAGGCGCTGCAACGGCGCCCGGATTTTTATTATAAACCGTCTGATAACGCTCTTTATCTGCATCCTCATCGGGTCTGTCAATATAAGGAGGTAAAGGCATATGACCAATGCTTTCTAACACCTCAAGCACTGAGGTTGGATGATCTATCTGAATTTCAAAAAGAGGCCCCTCACGTTTCACCATGACGGCATCAATGCTATTTTCTAACAACAATTTACAACCTGGCTTTGGTGATTTCGAACTACGCACATGCGCGAGGAAGCGTTTCTCATCTAAAACACGCTCCACTAACACCTCTATTTTACCGCCGGTTTCGGCTTTAATACCAAATAAACGTGCGGGGATCACGCGCGTATCATTAAAAATCAACAAATCATCTTTTTTAATAAGATCTAATATATTGTGAAAATGCAGATGTTGTAATTGTCCACTATTACCCTCTAAAGAGAGTAATCGACTTGCACTACGCTCAGGTGTTGGATAGCGCGCAATTAACTGCTCGGGTAATTGAAAAGAAAAGTCTGCTACTTTCATTATTTACATCCGTATCATAAAACGCAACAGTATACCGCAACTACTTTAGCGTGCAACTTCCCTATTACATAAGATGCACTGTAATAAGATATTGTCGATTTATTATTGTTTTTATTCATAGACTTTAAGCCTATCGTGTTAGCTACACAATGCAGACCACTGTTTTTTACATTAGTTCCAACGCCACCTTTATTTATCACAAAAACATCTTCTGGCGCAGCAATAAAGCTTAACAACATAGATTGAGCTACCAAATATGATCTCTATTTCAACGGCAAGCTCTCTAAATAGGCAAAGAAAAGATTAAGCGACCTCTTCGAGCGTAACTAATACCAAAGGAATTAATTTAGTTTTCATGTATTGCGCAGGAAAAATTAACACTAGCAAGGCGTGAGTTGTAGGAGAGTGTTGTTCTCACTTCAAAACTCACAACGCAGGGTGGGATAATTTCAACCAGCAAGACGGGTAACCTTTTTAGTTCCTTTGCTATAAGCAAAGAAAATAGAGTTTGAAGGTGCATAAAAAGGGGTATATAAAATGAGGGAAATTAAAACGAGATATTAAGCTGAGAATATAATTTATTATAAGAAATAAAAAAGGCAGATAGAGATCCCCCCTCTTTTTAGACAAAAAAAAAGAGACATAATGTCTCTTTTTAAGATCTGCTAAGTTATAAAAACTTAAGCAAGCGCTTTTTTAGCAACTTCAACTAAATGTGCGAATGTTGCTTTATCAAATACAGCGATATCAGCAAGGATCTTACGATCGATCTCAACAGAAGCCTTTTTAAGACCATTGATGAAACGGCTGTAAGACAATCCACTAATACGAGACGCAGCATTAATACGTGCGATCCATAGTTGACGGAAAACACGTTTACGTTGACGACGGTCACGGTAAGCGTATTGACCAGCTTTAGTTACTGCTTGTACTGCTACACGATATACACGTGAACGAGCACCGTAATAACCTTTAGCTTGTTTTAAGACTTTCTTATGACGTGCACGAGCTTGTACACCACGTTTAACTCTTGGCATTTTATTATTCCTTACTTACTTAAGCGAATGGTAACATTCTGATTACACTTGCAACATCTACTTTAGAGACCATGCTCTTAGAGCGTAAATGACGCTTACGCTTAGTAGATTTCTTAGTAAGGATATGACGTAAGTGTGATTGCTTACGCTTAAAACCACCAGAAGCAGTCTTTTTAAAGCGCTTTGCAGCACCTTTGTTAGTTTTCATTTTAGGCATTGCGAACTCCGCATTGTTCTAAGTTAATATTAACCAGTAAGGCGAGTGGCGAACCACTACTTGTTGCCTTAGCTAGCACGTTTAGGGCCAAGTACCATCACCATTTGACGACCTTCCATTTTCGGGAAAGATTCGACATTAGATATCTCTGCTAAGTCCGCTTTAATACGGTTTAGTAGATTTAATCCAAGTGACTGGTGCGCCATTTCACGACCACGATAACGTAGTGTTACTTTAGCCTTGTTGCCCTCAGTTAAAAAGCGAGTCAGGTTGCGTAGTTTTACCTGATAATCGCCTTCATCAGTTCCAGGACGGAATTTTATTTCCTTCAGCTGGACTTGAACTTGTTTTTTCCGCTGTTCTTTAGCGGATTTGCTTTTCTCATAGAGAAATTTGCCATAATTCATGATACGACAAACAGGTGGCTCCGCATTTGGACTGATCTCTACGAGATCCAAATTTTGATCAAAAGCTAAATTCTTAGCTTCTTCAAGCGAAACTACACCTACGGGTTTGCCTTCCGAGTCTGATAAACGAACTTCGTGACCAGTTATCTCTTCGTTCAAACGATGTTTATTACCCTGCTGTGGGGATTTTCTTGCACCTTTTATAACAACTTCCTCCAAAAAAAATTAACGACGTGTGACAATTTCTTCTTTAATGTAAGTAATAAAATCATCGATTTTAAACTTACCTAAATCATCACCTTTGCGTGTTCTAATCGAGAGTTCGCGGGCTTCAACTTCTTTGTCGCCAACAACCAATAAATAAGGAACACGTTTTAAAGTATGTTCACGGATTTTAAAGCCTATCTTCTCATTTCTCAAGTCAGAAATGACACGAATACCCGATTTTTTCAATTTAGTTACAACTTCAGCCACATATTCAGACTGTTTATCTGTAATATTCATCACAACAACTTGTTGTGGTGATAGCCATGTAGGGAATATGCCCGCGTATTCTTCTGTCAAAATACCGATCCAACGCTCTAATGAACCTAAAATAGCACGATGTATCATAACAGGAGTATGGCGTTCATTATCTTCACCAACAAATGTCGCGTCTAAACGACCCGGCATTGAAAAATCTAATTGGATAGTACCACATTGCCAAGCTCTACCCAAACAATCATGTAAGGTAAATTCAATTTTAGGACCATAAAAAGCACCTTCGCCTGGTAACCATGAAAATTCCACGTCATTTTTAGTTAAAGCATCCGCTAAAGCAGCCTCGGCTTTATCCCATGTAGCATCATCACCCACGCGTTGTTCTGGGCGTGTTGACAATTTAACATCGATATTTTCAAAGCCAAATGTTTTATAACATTCAAAGACCATTTTAATACATGATGAAACTTCATCTAATATTTGCGCTTCAGTACAGAAAATATGTGCATCATCTTGTGTAAAGGCACGTACACGCATTAAGCCGTGTAACGATCCAGAGGGCTCATTACGGTGACAAGAACCAAACTCAGACATACGTAAAGGCAGATCACGATACGATTTTAAGCCTTGGTTAAATATTTGAACATGACCAGGGCAATTCATAGGCTTAATGGCATAATCACGATTTTCTGAACAAGTACAAAACATATTGTCTTTATATTTGGCCCAATGTCCTGATTTTTCCCATAATGAGCGATCTAAAATCTGTGGCGCTTTGACTTCTTGATAACCATACTCTTCTGTTTGCTCACGAATATATTTTTCTAACTCGCGGTAAATAGTCCAACCATTGGCGTGCCAAAAAACCATACCTGGCGCTTCATCTTGCATATGGTAAAGATCCAACTGTTTACCTATTTTACGATGATCGCGTTTAGCGGCTTCTTCCAAACGTTTTAAATACGCTTTTAATTGTTTTTTATCAGCCCATGCGGTGCCATATATACGTTGCAACATTTTATTATCTGAATTACCACGCCAATAAGCACCGGCAACTTTCATCAGTTTAAAATATTGACTAAATTTCATCATTGGTACGTGCGGACCACGACACATATCAATATATTCTTCATGGTGGTAAAGCCCAGGACGGTCATCTTTATCAATGCCTTCAAGGATCTCTAATTTATAAGGCTCATCACGCTCTTTAAAAAGTGCAATGGCTTCAGCAACCGATACATTTTTCTTAACCACTTTATAATTGGTTTTAACCAATAGATTCATGCGTTTTTCAATTTTTGCTAATTCTTCATCATTAATAGCAACATCTACATCGATATCATAATAAAAGCCATTATCAATGGTTGGTCCAATTGCCATTTTAGCATTTGGATAAAGCTGTTTGATGGCATGCCCCAACAAATGTGCGCAAGAGTGACGTAATATTTCTAAGCCTTCGTCATCTTTAGCCGTAATAATTGCAATGTCCGCATCGGTCGTGATCACATCACAAGCATCTACTAGGGTGCCGTTGACACGCCCCGCAATGCAAGCTTTCGCAAGACCCGGTCCGATATCGGCCGCGATTTCTAAGATAGATGTTGAATTATCATATTGACGTTGATTACCGTCAGGAAGCGTTATTATTGGCATGTATTATATCCTTCACAGTGATGCTTCAAACCAAGAAGCATATGTATAAATTTATATTTTCAAAGCACATTTAAAGATGTGTCGTGAGAAGTCACGATAATTTGAATAAAACGAAGAGGCTATTTTAAAGGAATAGTGTCAATTTGCAATGTCACAGTTTAAACATTTTTTCTATCTACCTATAAACCAATAAAAATGCATTGATTAATGGTTAGCGAGGAGACTAAGACAAAGCGCGACATGATGATGGGGAACACGTCCAAAAGTTGATACACTGTATTGTTTTTTTGAGCGCATGCTCATAAAGGCAGGCCGTGAGTTAAGTATGCATCAAGGTACGGCGTTATCTCTTCATGCTAGAATTTGTTCCCTTAACGACTTACGGTTTTTTGTATTTGAAATGATAACGGGTATATAGACATGTTACCTCATAATACTTATCTCGCACTTGCTCGAAAAGCAGAGAGATCCCCCGTTCAAAGTGGGACCCTTGTTAGGAAACCTATTTTTTATAGGCTCCTGCGCAGAAGTCGTATTTTCACACTCGCGCCAAAGGCCAAGTCAAATTGAGCTGTCATGGGAATATAACTAATCTTGAGGCTCTTTATCTTGAGTCTCGTAATCGTTACCTTTAAACAGGCTTTGTACTACCTCTTTATTACTGGCTAAATATAAGCCTAACTCTTCAAGTTGCACTTCATCGAGTGTCACTGAACTTTGTGCTAAAAATGCAGCTAATTGATCTGCACTATCCAGCATTTTATCATAGGCATCCGCCTCTTTCTTACTACTAAAGGTCATTTTTTCAACACCTTTTCTTTCAACTATATATTTAATGATAACAGCCACGTTGGCCCCTTTTGCATTCATGGTTTTATATACAGTAGAATATTTATACCAAGAATGCAACTTTAGTTTTTTTTTGCTATTGTGGTGCAAATCCTTTTGGAGTAACGCCATTTTATGCGAACCCTGATCTGCCCATATTGTGATATGACATCACATATTCCGCCCCTGCATGCAGGTCAGGCAGCAAAATGCAGTCGCTGTCAACACGTCCTTGATAAGCACTCTCATTATAGCTTCTCTAAGATGCTCGCATTATGTATCTGCGCACTACTTCTGGCAATCCCGGCCTTTAATTTACCGCTCCTTTCGATTCATTTACTCGGAATAACAGAAGAAACCAGTCTATTACAAGGTGCCTTTATGATGGTACATAATGCGCCTATCGTCGCGTTTATTGTTCTGTTTTGCGCAGTGATAGCCCCGACCTTACTTATCATCTGTATTGCAATCAGTAGCACTTGCTTTACCTATAACCTACGCATAGCCTGCCTACCAAAGATATTAAAAATAACACGCATGCTTTCGCATTGGTCAATGCTTGAAGTGTACATGGTGAGTTTGATGGTAACCGTTTTTAAACTTATCGCTTACACCGACCTTTACTTTGGATTAGGTTTTTATTTTTTTATGGCCCTTCTATGGGTCGATATGCTTATTTTAAGTAATTACAGTTATCGTCATTATTGGAAACAGTATTATCATGAGTGAGACAGCCAAAGCAGGAAAAACAGGTTTACAGCAAGGGATACAGCTTTGCCGTGTGTGTTTTAAAAACAGTAACCAAAAGCAACATCCCGATATTTGTCCCAATTGTTCAAATCCTATCTCATTACGCAAAAAAAATAGCCTACAAAAAACATGGGCCCTTTTGCTCACTGCCGTCATGTTTTTGATCCCTGCTAATATTTACCCTATTACCTACTTATTAAAAAATTCAACACTTTATCCTGATACTATTTTTTCCGGCATTTTAAGCCTTATTGACAGTGATATGAAAATCATTGCCTGCATTGTTTTTATTGCATCAATTGTGGTGCCTATTTTAAAAATAATCGGTTTAGCGGCCATCACAATTGCCGTTCACTTTAAATATAAACTCGATCCTAAAAAACAATTTATCGCATTTTCTTTTATTGAGTGGGTCGGAAAGTGGTCCGTTTTAGACCTTTTTGTGATCTCGCTCATGGTTGCCGTTTTTGATAAAGGGAATTTACTTTCTGTTTACCCCGGTATTGCGGCATCCTCTTTTACCTTAGTGGTGCTTTGTACGCTTTTAGCTGCCAATAGTTTTGATACACGTTTAATTTGGGATGCACAAAATAATGAATGATGGAGCATTAAACAACCAAGCCAGTATAGTAAAAACCCGCGCTTTTTCGCCCATTTGGTTTTTACCTATTGTCGCTGCGATCTTAGGCGGATGGATCCTCCTAAAAAACATCACCAATGCCAATGAAAGCATTAAAATACATTTCAGTAATGCGGAAGGCATTATTGTGGATAAAACACGCATCCGTTATAAAGGCGTGATTGTCGGTACGGTGAAAAAAATAGAATTAGACAGTAGCAGTGGTGTCAATATTATTGCAACGATCGAGTCACACGCGACTTTTATGCTTCGTGAAAAAACACAGTTTTGGTTAGTGTCTCCACAAGCCTCTTTAACCACCATTTCAGGGTTAGACACACTTTTCTCAGGCAGTTATATTAATTTACATCCCGGAAAGGGTGATAGTGAAAGTGATTTTAAAGCGGTTACTGAGCCTCCAGTATCGATACCCGATGGCGCTTTACTGGTTAATTTAAAAACCAAACAAGCTAATTCCATTGGCGTCGCAACCCCTTTATTTTATAAAAAGATAAAAGTCGGTGAAGTGATCAAAACGCAATTATCCATTGATGGCAAACAGGTTAACATTAGTGCGTTTATTGATAAGAAATACAGTCACCTGTTACATGAAAATAGTAAGTTCTGGAATATAAGCGGTCTTAATGCCAATCTTTCACGCAGTGGTCTGGATCTTAAAATAGACAGTATCAGCGCTTTAATCGCAGGCGGAATAAGTTTTAATTCACCCTCTAATGGCGCGCCACTCAAAACCAACAAAACCTTTGTTTTATTTGATAACTTTAAAAACAGCCAAAAAGGTATCAGTATTACACTTATTTTAAAATCCACAGAAAACTTAGCTAACGGTGCAGAGATCCGCTTTAAAGGCCACAGTATCGGCCACCTAACAGCAATAAAATACATACAAGATAAAGATTATTTTAGTGCAACAGCCAGTATCTCTGCAGAATTTGCGACTCTGATGACTCAAAATGCACAGTTTTGGTTAGAAACGACGTCTCTCTCTTTAACTAAAATTAAGAATATTGGCAACCTCATTAGTGGTAACTATATTGGTTTTGCACCAACAACAAAGCGTAATGATCTCCCTCAAAAACAGTTTATTGTGGATATTGAACATCGCCCTCTCACTCCATCTCTGAATTTACGCTTACTCACTAAGGACGCGACAGGCCTTAACCGTGGCGATGCGATTGTATACCAAGGGATAACAATTGGTAAAATAGACAGTTTGAATTTATCCTCATCAGGAAAGTTTATTGAAGCCTTGATGAAAATAGAGGCTAAATTTAGTTATCTTATTAATAAACAAAGCCAGTTTTACTTATTAAGTGGCGTAAATTTAAAAATGTCACTCACCGGTATTGAGTTACAATCGAGCCCTTTTGAAAATATTATCAGTGGTGGCATCGGTTTGTATAATAAAAAGCCTATTAAAACCAACGCCCCAAGCTCTTTACTCTCGAAGCAACAATCCTTTCGTCTATATCCCTCGAAAGCAATAGCAAAAATAGGTAAAAATGTATTTACCACCCCCTTAAAAATCAGCTTATTAAGCAGCAAACTACCGGCACTAAATGTAGGATCCCCCGTTTATTATCATAAATTTCCCATTGGTGAGATCCGCTCTTTTGATTTTGATGATTCGGGTTTAATACGTACGCATTTAACGATCAAAGGCCAATATAAACATCTGATCAATACTAAAAGTGTTTTTTGGAACGTCAGTGGCTTTAATTTTTCTGCCGATTTGCAAGGTATAAAAATGCAGGCAGAATCCCTACAAGCCATCACCAGTGGAGGCATTTCCGTCGACCAAGGTGAAAACAGCATTGATAACCGTTTTAAAAATGGCGCTTATAAACTTTTTGAAACTTACCAACAAGCGACACATCCGGCAAAATCAATTACGCTTATTTTTGGCAATGCTAAAAACTTAAAAGTAGGTAACAAATTAAGATTGAAGGGTCTTGTTATTGGTGAGGTAATTAAATTAAGTTTAAATAAAAATAATGAAATTCAAGCCATTGCGAATATAGACGCGCCGTTTACAGCCAAAGTGCTGCGTAAAAATAGCCGTTTTTGGATTGTGAGCAGTGAGATATCTCTTTCAGGTGCTAAAAACTTATCCACGTTAGTCAGTGGCGCTTATATTAATGTTACCCCCGGAAGTGGCGGTATCACGACGCGATTTAAAGGTGAATTAAAAGAGCCGATGCTAGCCGCTAATAAACAAGGCTTAACAATCATTTTACAAGCCAACAATGCGGGCTCTACTGACATAGGTAGCCCCGTCTATCATCGCCAAATTGTCATTGGTGAGGTTATCAACAAACAATTAAATGCGGATGCCAGTGGCGTTGAGATAACATTAAACATTTATCCTAACTATCAGCGACTCATTCGTCGTAATTCTATTTTTTGGCCTGCGTCTGGTTTTAATTTAGATGTCGGGATCAGTGGTGCAACGCTTAAAGCCACCTCATTAACCTCTTTAATTAAAGGAGGCATCAATATGAGCACCAACGATAATACGGCTTTACAGCCACAAGCGAGCAAAAACATGTCTTTCACCCTAGCGTTAGAGATAGAAGATGAATGGTTTGATTGGAAATTATCGATCCCAAAAAAATAGATTTTTGAACTCAGAGTATGCTATAAAACACACACTTTTTTGTGTGTGTTTTTTTAAGGATCTTTAATGGATAACCGTACTCTTCTCCCGCCCGAGTTTATTAATAAAATGTCGGACATTTTACCTAAAACACTCGCATTATCAGATTTCTTAGATGCCTGTCAGCGCCCGCTTCGCCCCGCGGTTCGCGTGAATACATTAAAAATTAGTATTGATGATTTTAAATTACTGGCTAGCGAGCACAATTGGCAGTTATCTTCCATTCCTTGGTGCACCGAAGGCTTTTGGATAGATGCAGGAGAGCAACTCACTCCGTTGGGTAATAGTTTTGAGCATTTATCCGGCCTTTGTTACTTACAAGAAGCCAGCTCAATGCTACCCGTGAGCGCCTTATCGCATTTTTTCAAAACCGATGAACACTCAACCATCCTTGATATGGCAGCAGCCCCCGGTTCAAAAACCACACAATTGGCAGCTCAAATGAACAATCAAGGCTTGCTTATCGCCAATGAGTATTCCGCAAGTCGCGTTAAAATACTGCATGCAAATATGCAACGTTGCGGCATTAAAAATGTGGCATTAACACATTTTGATGGCAAAATTTTTGGCTCTTGGCTCGAAAACACCTTTGACGCTATTTTACTCGATGCACCGTGCTCAGGTGAAGGCACTGTGCGTAAAGATAAACATGCGATGAAGAACTGGAGCCAAAGCTCTATTGAAAGTATTGCTTTAACGCAACAAGCGCTTATTGAAAGTGCGTTTTACGCGCTCAAAGAAGACGGCATTTTAGTTTACTCTACCTGCACCTTAAGCCTTGAAGAAAATCAAGATATTTGCCACGCACTTAAAGAGCGCTTTACTGATTGTGTTGAATTTTTAAACCTGAGTGATTTATTTAAGGGAGCTGATAAAGCAGCGACCACAGAAGGCTTCTTACATGTTTGGCCTCAAATTTATGATACGGAAGGCTTTTTTGTAGCAGCCATACGTAAAGTAGGAAAAACCACTGCACCTAGCGTTAAAAAACGCTTAGGTAAATTCCCTTTTATTCGCCCAACCAGACAAAAAGAAGCCGAGCTTTATGAGTATTTTGAGACGCAATTTGGTATTACCAACATTACGGGCATGTTGTATCAACGCGATCAAGAATTTTGGTTATTCCCTGATCCTATCAAAGCATTGATCCCCAAGATCCGCTTTTCACGTTTGGGGATTAAAATCGCCGAAGAATTTGGCTCTGGACGTAAAAGTGGCTTTAAAAGTATGCATGAGTTTTTAACCTGCTTTGGCGCACAAGCCACAAAAAATGTATTAATACTTAATGCAGAGCAAGCGCAAACCTTCTATCAAGGTCGCGATATTCGTGAGTTGCACAGTGAGATACGCAGTGGAGAGGTTTTACTGAGTTACCGCAATACCGTCATTGGGTTTGGTAAGGTCCTTAATAATCGCATTAAGAATAACCTGCCAAGAGAACTCATTCGCGACAACAATATTTTTACTAAATAATCAGCAATTTACTTTCTTTTTTTAAAATATTGATTATTGTTATAAACAGAAGCCATGATGCTTTACATGCCTAGGTATCCCCCTTTTTCCTAGGCATTTTTTTCTTATTGCTCTAACAATACTAATTTTTCAAATTTGTTATTGTCTGTCAATGTTAATTGAAAACGCCCTCTCACCCCTAATTGTGAAAAGAAAGGAACAAAACGCATCGCTGGGATCTGTAGCATACGTCCTGCTTCCTCACGTACCTTTATCACTGTATTTGGCGTACGATATAATTGTTCAAAGGCTTGATAAGAAATATTTAATCGAAAATAAAAATCAGTCACTGTGTTGCCTTAATCATTAAATGAGTATAACGCCCGAGTGAAGCATAAGGCTCTTGTTGATTATATTTTTGCTCCATGGCAAGTAATTGTGCGTATTTATGCACGCTTTGCGTAGGATCTTTTAAATAATCATGAATAATACGCACCCCCGTTTTTTGTAAAACATAAAAATTGACTTCTTTTAACCAACTCTGCACATCTTTTTCTAAAAGTGGGTGTGTCGGCGTTAAACGTACCACTTTTTTTCGTAACATTCCCCGCTCAACAAAATCAAAATTGGCACAAAGCAAATTATGAAATCGTTGCGCGTCTTTATTATAAAACATTAACGACATCACCCCATTAACATTTAATAATGTTAATAATCCCTGCAACGTTTGTTTGGGACACTCTAACCATTCTAAAACCGCATGATTTAAGATCAAATCAAAATCAGCGTCGACATGCTCGGATAATTGTTGAATCGGACAATGTATTATGTGTACATTTTTTGCAAAATCTTTGCCCTGCATTTGTTTTTTAGCTTCATCTAATAATACTTTTGATATATCACAGAGCACCACCTGATGGCCCATTGCCGCTAATTTTTGTGCCAAAAACCCACATCCACCTCCTGCATCTAAGATACGCAGTGGTCTTTGAGGTAAAAGCGCCAAACAATCTAAAATCGCTTGCCACACAACCGCAGTGCGGATCTTCCCTTTTGTGGTGCCATAAATGTTTTTTAAAAATTTGTGCGCTATGCCATCAAAATTATGATCTATCAAAGCCTACCACCTGATAATATGTCTTTATCTTCCCGACAATAAATGTTTAATATTAATGATGTTATTTATTCTTAAAAAATGGGTAGGCACCCTACTCATGCCACTGCCCTTTTTCTTTTGTCTTTTTTTGATGGCCCTTATCTTACTCTTTTTTACAAAAAAACAAAAAATGGCTAAGTTTCTCTTAATAGTCAGTTTTGTTTTTCTTTTTGTGGCCTCTTATCGCCCTTTTTCGGCGTCTTTTGTACAAACTTTAGAGCGTGAAAATGTGGCTATGCTAGAAACAGATACCGCGCAAGACTTAGATTATATTTTATTACTCGGCTCAAGTGGCACCTTTGATGCCACTTTACCTATCACGGGGCAACTCTCTGCAACGGCGTTAAGCCGCTTTATCGAAGCATTGCGCCTTTACCAAGCGAATCCTAATGCTACTTTAATTGTATCAGGGGGAAGTTTTGGTGATGAGAAATCACATGCACAACTACTTGAAGAGTTGGCACTACAATTTGCTATTCCGCTCAATCATATTATACGTATTGATGAAGCCAAAGATACCGATGATGAAATTGCTGCCATGCAAAAAATAATCCGCGGGAAAAAGGCGGCACTTGTCACTTCCGCGACGCATATGCCAAGAGCCCTGTCTTTATTTAAAGCGCAAGGCCTAAGCCCCATTCCGGCTCCTGCGCATTATTTGGCGCCTTATAGTAAAACTGTATTGCCAAGTTATAGAAAGCTCCCCAGCAGTCTCGCTCTTCGCCATACAACGATAGCTTGGCATGAATATTTAGGCGCCTTGCAACTGAGCTTAAAACAAACATACCAAAAAATGCGATATCTTTTAACCCTTATCTAAAAACAAAAAAACGGCGCCTAAGCGCCGTTTCTCAATCTGCAAAAACCGTTCTATTAAGGACGGTAAACTTTGACGTTATTAAATCCAGATTCTTTTAAATATAATGCTTGCAGCTGACTCATCACGCCACGATCGCAATATAATAAATAAGTCTTATCTTGTGCTAACGTTTCAAATTGAGAGCCCAATTTGAAGAAAGGCATATGTTCAACCTGCACCCCTTCTATTAATAAAGGCGCGCCTTCTTTCTCTTCTGCAGAGCGAATATCTAAAATGACCTCGTTATCTTTAAACGCAGAAACAGACTCAACTTCAACTACTTCTGCATTGGCGGCTTTAGCAATATCACGAATATCGATAACATTCGCTTCCTCAACCACTTTTTGAATAAGAGAAAGATCAAATTTAGCTTCCTCTTTTTCAATTTTACTCATAACCGCTTTAACGGTTGGACGCTGGGAGATAACGCCACAATATTCAGGAATAGTCTCAGAAAGCTCAGCAGTACCAATTACGCGAGCACAATCGATAATATCTTGTTTATCTGTCACGATAAGAGGACGTAAAATAAGCATATCAGTTACTTTATCGATAACAGATAGATTACGTAATGTTTGGCTTGAAACTTGACCTAATGCTTCGCCTGTCACTAATGATTCAATATCAAGACGCTCAGCAACTAATGTTCCCGCACGCATCATCATACGTTTTAAGACAACCCCCATTTGACCATTTTCTACTTTTTCTAATATCTCAGCCACAACCGGCTCAAAAGGGATAGAGATAAATTTAACTTTATGCGAAGATCCAAAACGTTCCCATAAACGGTAAGCAACTTGCTTCACGCCAATCTCATGAGCCGCGCCACCTAGATTAAAGAAACAGTAATGCACGCGAGAGCCACGTTTAATAAATTGATAACTTGAGACACCCGAATCAAAACCACCTGAGATCAAAGATAATACGGACTCTTGTGTACCTAAAGGAAATCCGCCTAAGCCTGCATGACGTTTGTCGATAAAGAAAAGTTTATCATTATTGATTTCTAACTGAATAGTCACATCTGGATTTTTTAATTTCACGCCAGCCGCTTCCGTAAATTGATTTAAGCCGCCACCAATATAACGCTCTGCTTCAGTTGAAGAAAAATCATGTTTACCGATACGTTTCACGCGCACACAAAAGGTCTTACCCGTTAATAAATCACCAATATGTTCTTTGGTTTGCTCATAAGCATCGTGTAATTCTGTAAAAGAAGTCTCTTTTACTTCAAGAAAATGTGCAATACCTGGCGTACTCGCCAAAGTATAAATTAAGTTTTCTTTGTTTTTTGCACTTTCATCGTCCGTACGCACAATGATCTTATCCCACTCCAAGATCACTTTGACATCACCCTCTATATGGCGCAATACATTACGAATGTTACCTTGTAACATTTTACTAAAGCGCTTACGAACGGGCTTACTTTTCATCATGATTTCAGGGAAGAATTTGACAATAAATTTCATGTTATATCACTGTTGTTGGTTAATAAAATAAGGGGCAAGAGCATAGCAAAAAACGCAACGATTTTCATCTTATTGCGCACTTTGCAAAACAATACAATTAACTTCACATTCACCTTTCTCAGTCGCAATGTAGCAAGTTTCTCCTGAGAGGGTGATTGAAATTTCCATAGAGCGCTGTACTAATAATGCTAAGGCTTGAATTTGTGTAAATTCAAATTGGTATACATCCACATTTTTTAATTTTGCAAAATCTTTTTGGCTTTGTTTCCACCAAACATCTGATTTACTATTAAAAGTATAAATGCTCACTGATTTAGCTCTGCGACTGGCTTTTTTAATACGCTCAAACGCAGGCTCGCCCATATCAATCCACACTAATAATTCATCCGCTAAATTTTTAGCCCAAATATCCGGATCATCGACACTAAATAATCCTTTACTAAAAGCCAAAAACTCTTGGTATTGCAAACTATACGCCACGACACGCGCCATCATGCGTTCTAAATTTTCAGAGGGATGCTGGGCAAGTGTAAAATTAAATGCATCATAAATATCGTTATTGAGATCTGAGCGATTCACGCTCATTTTATAGATCGTTGGTTTTAACGCCATGTTCATTCCTTTATTTAAATGCTACCACGCTGATTTTTATTGATTCCAAGGATTGCTTGTATCATAAAGTGGTTCTTGGCGTTTATCGGTACTTTCTTTTTTGTGTTGCTTCGCACTTCTTAATAGTGAGGCATGTTCGATACGACTAGCGGTTTCTTCCGTTATCTCTGCTGGCTCGACGCGATCTGACAACGTAAATAACGAACGATCTCTGGGAGGGTTTGCTAATAATTTATCATCAGGCCAAGCGAATGTTTTATATTCATATAAATAAAAGTCTTCTACTTTATGTTTCGCCCATTCATGCTTACGCAAAAATTTCATGGTTGATTTTAACCCGGTATGAAATGATAAACGTTCAATATTTAACACTTCACTTAAACACTGCCAACCATAATGTTCGCCTATTTCGTTCAATAGAACTTCCAACTTTACACCGTAAAGTGGATCTTTTTGCTTATCCATTTTTGATCCTTTACTAATCTCTTATCTCAATAAGATAGAGTCACTCTTTATAGCGCCAAATAGTAACAAAAATAGAGGCTAATAACAGTAATACCAAAGGAACTAAAAAGGTTACCCGTCTTGCTTGTTGAAATTATCCCACCCTGCGTTGTGATTTTGAAGTGAGAACAACACTCTCCTACAAATCAGCCTTGCTAGTGTTAATTTTCCCTGCGCAATACATGAGCACTAAATTCATTCCTTTGGTATAACTGAAAAAGAGGCATTTATTGAGAAGCTGCGACTTAGTGCAATAATAACAAAACTTAAACTTGAATAAATTCTCCCTTTTCTGTATTTTTTCTTATCACTTTTGTATTTAAAGGAAATAACATGAAAGCCCTGATCCTATTATTGTCTCTCTCCATGATCCCATGCACCCAAGCAGCCCAACTAATCGGCACACGTGGTGTGAGTATTTTAGCGGTTGATAGCACTAAAATTAAACATAATTTCTTCTCCGATAAAGGTATAACGCTAACCGATGGCATGCATCAAGTTGTTGTGCGCTTCACTGCCAGTCATAAGGTAAACAGTAATGACGATCTCATTGAAAGTAAGCCACATATCTTTAACATTGATGTAAAAGGCGACACAGAAATTACATTAAAAGACTTAAATGTTGCTTACAAAGCAAAAGCTGCCGTCAAAGATGGTTTGCAATGGTTAGTTATCAATGATCTTGGTGAGAAAAAAATAAAAAATGCAGATACTTTACAAGGCACTGGATTCTTACCCTATGCTAACGTTGAAAAATTAATAAACATTTACAATAATAAAAACAGCGTAAATTTAGTGGCAAAAGCAACAACGTTAAGCACGGCAAACGCAATACAATCCAACTTAAACTTAATGAGCAAAGATAAAAGTGCACTATTAATCGATATTTACAATCAAGCCTCACAAAAAGAGCGTAAAATATTTCGCATGTGGTTACTTGAGCAAGAAATGAAATAAACTCGGCTGATCTCGATCTGTTTTAACAATATATCGAGATCCTCCTCCCCCCTTTGACCAAACCTGTGCTCCACGTCCATTTATTAAATGATCCTAGCCTCGCTCTATCAGTCAACCCAGAAAATTTATTTTAGCGCCTCGACATAAATCGGAACCGAGTTCCCTGCATTAATGTTTTATAAAACCATGGCGACAAAGTTGAGTTAAAATAGCTCCCCTTTACGCCTATCACTGCATACAACTGATGTATTGTGCCTTATAAACAGTGAATAGCCCTTTAGATTTCTCCGATAAGGCATTTTGAGGTGACACATATATAAACTCCTTTTATTATTACACCCGTACATCACAATGTTGTGAGGTTCAATAAATAGCCGGTATGACACATAAAAAAACAGGCCGTTACACAGAGTGTAACGGCCTATTTTAACGTGTTATTAGGGTTCTATCGCAAACACAGATTGTGCGTTCTAAATTAAAGAGACTCTTTTCCTCATATACAATTATGCAGCTAAAGAATAAAATTTATCCCATGGTGTCATCCCTTCTGAGTGAATCATCTGTCCTTGCTTCATCATGGAGCAAAGCTCAATACCAGCTAATGTTGATTCTGCACCAATTCAAGACTTCCATCCTAAGCATTGATGCATTTTACCTTTCACTTTTCGATGGCTTTGCTCAACTATATTATTGAGGTATTTAACCGTGAGCACTTCAATCATTGAAAGCATATATCCAGACAACCAAAGACGTACATTGATGGTATCTAGCACAGCGATATTAGAGCCACTTTGGTCAATAACAACTTTATCTGGCAATCCACTGCTGCCTATCGCTTTTTCAAAGAATGCCCGTGCTGCGGGCTCATCACGATGTTCACTCAAATAAAAATCAATGATGGCGCCATGCTTATCGACCGCACAATAGTAATAGACCCACTTACCTTTTATTTTGATATACGTTTCATCCATTCGCCATGACCTAGCCACTCGACGCTTTCTTTTTCTAAAGCGGGCTTCAAGTTGAGGTGCATATTTGATAACCCAACGGTTTAACGTTGAGTGGTCAAAGTGAATGTTACGCTCTGCGAATATCTCTTCTATTTCACGGTAACTTAATTTGCTAGGGGCATCGATATTAAATAAGTTTACACACCTCGGGATGCCTAATAGCTACCGAGTTGCTTAACTGTATCAAAAAGACAAAGTGGATTTAGTATTGCAACAAAGCCCCATCGTACTGTGTGGTATCTTGTGGTGGCGCGAGTTTAGATGTAGTGAAAAAATACATCGAAAACCAACAAGTTCCACCGTCAGAAAGAGCAATTAAAACCTCTAAAGCATTAAAGAAAAATTAGCTTTAATCGCTAACCCGCCCGTGAACGAGCGAGATTGCGCTCACGGGTATTGTTCAATAGATGCCACTTCTATCTAATGCGACTATAATGCATCATTTACCGTAATGGTTTTATTAGCAGTACCACGCCAAGCTTCTGATGTTCCTTTAAGCTGCACCGTAATATCGCCCACTGAATCCAACCCAGTGGTTAATACTCCAGTTTTAGTGTCTATGGTTGCATTTTTACCAGGTTGAGAAACAATGCTCCAGTCCCCATTGAGGCCATCCCCTACACCCACATCAGTATCATTAGACAAGTTGGCTATTGCCGAAAAGTCTAGTGATAAGCCAGCAACCACATTATCCTCATCGGATGTAACTGTAACTGACGTCACAACAGCATCCATAACCGTCATGCCGAAACTGCCATAGTAATTATTATTACCAGAGACGACTACAACCTGAACCTGCAATAAGATCCCTGCTGAGTTAGCTGTAGTAGTCAGCACACCAGTGTTGGTATCAATGTGATAAAAAGCAGCATTAGGAAAAGGAGGAATAAGCCACCTCGCTTCGCTACCATCCTGCGTAACAATATGTGTGGAATCATCAGAAAATGTTACAGTGGCAGTAAGACCAACAGAAAATCCTGCAATGGTAACGTTGCCTACATCCGAGGTTACTACTACTCCAAGCACTGTAGCATCAGTAACAGTTATGGTTTTCTCTGCGGTTCCGCCCCACGCAGCAGATGTGCCCTTAAACTGTACAGTAATCTCGCCCACTGAATCCACTTCAGTGGTGCGGAGTATTCCCGTATTGGTATCAATAGAGGCCTTCGTGCCAGTTTGAGAGACAATAGTCCAGTTCCCCTCACTGCCATCCCCTAAGTCAGTATAGGTTGTACCATCTGATAAGGTAGCTGTGGCAGTAAAAGCAATTGAAAAACCAGACGCTATATGCTCTGTATCCGAGGTTACTACTACTCCAAGCACTGTAGCATCAGTAACAGTTATGGTTTTCTCTGCAGTTCCGCCCCACGCAGCAGATGTGCCCTTAAACTGCACAGTAATCTCGCCCACTGAATCCACTTCATTGGTGCGGAGTATTCCCGTATTGGTATCAATAGAGGCCTTCGTGCCAGGTTGAGAGACAATAGTCCAGTGCCCCTCACTGCCATCCCCTAAGCCAGTGTAGGTTGTACCATCTGATAAGGTAGCGGTGGCAGTAAACTCCATTGAAAAACCAGACGCCATATACTCTGCATCCGAGGTTACTACTACTCCACCAGGTACCACTGTAGCATCAGTAACAGTTAATATTGCTGTTTGATTAAGCTCAACCCCATTAACCATACCCGATGCTGTAATAGTCACTTTACCCGACATTACACTAGTAACAAGCCCGGTTTCAATATCTATCGTCGCGATAGTAGTATCACTACTGCTCCACGATAGTGAGTGGTGAGTGGTGACATCTTTGGTTGAGCCATTTGACTTAATAGCAATGGCTTTATACTGCTGAGACAACCCTGCCGCAATATAAACTTTGGCCGGAGTTACTTGCAATGCAATAACATCCACCTCTAATTCAGGCCCTCCAATAAGACCTTTATCTCCATTATTACATGCAGAAAGCATTAATAAGGCTAAAAAAAATAACACGTACTTTAAGTCGCGAATCATTGTCCATTACCTCCATTATTTATCACTTCTTCAGTGATTATTTTTTCAAACTTGATTTATACTCGTCTATTTCCTGCACGATCTATCGCCGTTTTATTGCTCGCGACAGGGGAGGATTCGCCTTCAGCTTCAACAATAATACGTGATAAACTGATGCCGTAGCGGATTATGTGGGTTCTGTCGCAAACACAGATTGTGCGTTCTAAATTAAAGAGGCTCTTTTCCTCATATACAATTATGCAGCTAAAGAATAAAATTGCTCCCATGGCGTCATCCCTTATGAGTGATGACGCTGTCCTTGCTTCATCATGGAGCAAAGCTCAATACCAGCTAATGTTGATTCTGCACCAATCCAAGACTTCCATCCTAAGCATTGATGCATTTTACCTTTCACTTTTCGATGGCTTTGCTCAACTATATTATTGAGGTATTTAACCGTGAGCACTTCAATCATTGAAAGCATATATCCAGACAACCAAAGACGTACATTGATGGTATCTAGCACAGCGATATTAGAGCCACTTTGGTCAATAACAACTTTATCTGGCAATCCACTGCTGCCTATCGCTTTTTCAAAGAATGCCCGTGCTGCGGGCTCATCACGATGTTCACTCAAATAAAAATCAATGATGGCGCCATGCTTATCGACCGCACAATAGTAATAGACCCACTTACCTTTTATTTTGATATACGTTTCATCCATTTGCCATGACCTAGCCACTCGACGCTTTCTTTTTCTAAAGCGGGCTTCAAGTTGAGGCGCATATTTGATAACCCAACGGTTTAACGTTGAGTGGTCAAAATGAATATTTCGCTCAGTAAATATCCCTTCTATTTCACGATAACTGAGTTTGTAGGCAAGATAATAACGCAGTGCCATCATGGTAATACCTGATGGATAATGTCGTCCTGAAAAATTATCGTATCATGATGCCTCTTGAAATATCAAAACATTATCAAAATATTGGTTTATTTAGTCAACTTTGCGACAGAGCCGGTATGACACATAAAAAAATAGGCCGTTACACAGAGTGTAACGGCCTATTTTAACCTGTTGTTAGCGTATTAAATTTTAAAGCGAGCAACCAACTTATCTAATTTTTCAGCGAGTCGGCTTAACTGCGTACTTGAATCAGCCATATTATCTGCCGTTAGCGCGCCATTTTCTGTATTATCATTGATAGCATGTACATGTACATTTATCTCTGAAATAACCACGGATTGCTCTTCGGTCGCCGTGGCGACTTGCGTATTCAAATCAGATAATGCTTGAATGTTTTCAACGATTTCGCCCAGCGCCTCGCTAGTACGTTTAGCCGCATCAACACCAATGGCAGATATCTCTTTACTCTCACTTACGCCATCAACTGCCAACATTGAATCGGCCTGTAATGATTGGATCATTTGGTTTATTTCATCCGTCGACTGATTGGTACGTTGTGCTAAATTACGCACTTCATCTGCTACGACCGCAAAACCTCGTCCTTGCTCTCCAGCGCGAGCAGCCTCTATGGCCGCATTTAATGCCAATAAGTTTGTCTGCTCTGAAATACCACGGATAACTTCTAACACACTGCCTATCGCATTACTTTTCTCTGCTAATGAAGAAATAATGGTCGAGACATCTTCCATTTTAGTAGCCATTTTATCAATGCTAAGCGTTGATTCTTGAACCACTAATTGTGCATTTTTTGCCTGTGCACTTGCTTCATTGGTCGCATCAGCCGCATGGGTTGCATTGCTGGCGATTTCTGTGATGGTTGAGCCTAGTTCGCTGATGGCAGTTGCCACTTGTGTGGTTAAATCGCGTTGCTCTTGCGCATCTAATTTAGACTTATCCGCACCATCTGACACTTCTATAGCGCCTTTATGAACTTCTGTTGAGGTTAATGAAACATCTTTAACAACTTCATTAATATTATTAATAAAATCATTAAAACCTCGTGCGAGTCTTACCAGTTCAACATTACCTGTTTCTTCTAAACGATAACTTAAATCAGCATCACCTTGGCCCAATGTTTCAAACAATGTTCCTAAATTATTAATTGGTTTAGTTAAACGGTTTGCCATCACAAAACTCAGTAATGAAAACAGTATCAAAACAATAATAACCCACATGATCATAAAATTACGCGACTCATTTAAGCCGGCATATAATTCAGATTTAGGTACTTCTGCTATTACATACCAATCTAAGCTCGGAATATAACTACTGGCAATGATAAGTGTATCGGTTTCTTGAAAAGCAAAGTTTTTTGCATTTAATAATTGTTGGGCGTTAATTTTTGGGTATAACATCGATAAATTTGATTTTTCGGTTAGTGCTTTATCATGATGAATTTTTACCATACCGCTTGGATCAACTAAATAAACAAAGCCACTTTTCTCAATCTGGAAACTATTGAGATAATCAACCATCTCATTGAAAGATTTAGAGACACCCGATAATCCATTACCATTAAGATCTTGATAATTAACAAAGACATCTACATTACCATCGGGATAAATATAAGTGCTCACTAATTCAGTATTGCCACTGTCTTTAAACTTGAAAAACCATCCATCGGCGGCATCTCTTTTAAGAGCACGTAAGAATCCATCTTGATTCCAATATTTTGCAGTGCTTCTATCGGCAAAAGAAACATTACTTAAACCATTATCTTGTGCAATATTTTTTAACATCGAAACCACAGTTGCTGCATCTTCGCTCGGCGCGCCTTTATCTAGCCAACGTAATAAAAAAGGATTTTGTGCAATACTTGTTGTTAACACTTTCATCTGTAAGATGTCGCCATCTACCGCATTACGAACACGTTGTAACAGATTAGGAAGATCCGATTGTTGTAATCGAGAGACTAATAACTCTTTGGCTTTTGTATGCCCTACAAAGCCAACAATACATGTCGAGATGAGAACTGCGCTTAACATTGCAATGACTAATGTATTGCGCATAGAGATCCGGTTGAGAAAATGCATAAAAAGTTCCTGTTCAAACTATCAATAACATTCAAAGCAAATAACATGCACGTTATTCATCCTTGAATAAACAATTATATTTCAAATAAACCAAGTACATACCTAAAATATAGACCCTGCCATAGTAACTATAATTGCTCACTTTTTACTATATAAACCGGAAATCATAGTGTGATCTAGATCTCATGTACATGACCTTTAATTTATTCTGACAATATCTGTTGTTTTAATAAAAGTCTTACAAGCCTCTAAATTTTGCTACAATGGGTTATTATCAATATAAAGGCCGTAAAATGCATCACGATCCCTTACATGGTGTCAAACTCGCTGAAATTTTAACCTTATTAGAAAAGACATTAGGTTGGAAAACAATGGGAGAGACGTTAAATATTAATTGTTTTATTAATCATCCACGTTTAAAATCAAGTTTAACTTTTTTGCGTAAGACGCCGTGGGCGCGCACTAAAGTTGAAATTTTATATCTGAAAACATTTCATGCGCACCACCCAGCCACAAAAAAGCTGGTCCGCAATTTAATTGAACAGAAAAAAAACAATACACCCCAGAAAGCGCCAGAAGCAGATACGTTTAACTGGCCAAATTTAAAAAACAAATAATTAGCATCTTTCATGCTAAAATGTACAAGAATGAATCACTAGGATACAACAATAATGGCACAAACTAATAAATTCGAATTCCAAGTAATGCAAGATGGTGATGTTTGGAATGCAACGATCACGCGTCGTGTTAGCGCTCGTAGAACCAGCGTATCAAAACAAAAGAAAGGTTTTAGCAGTGAAGCGCTTGCCACTGAATGGGCAAAAGAAACACTCGCACAATTTTTAGAAAATTTGCAAGTAGGTAATAAACGTAAAGCAGACAAACGCATTGTACGTAATGACTTAGCTGAAAAAGCGAAAACAGAAAAAGAAGCAGCTGCTGTTGCTTATAAAGCAAAACAAGATGCACACTTCGCAGCTTTAGATGCGGAAGAAGTAGCAGACGCAGAATACGCAGAAGACGAAGAATAAATTCTTTTATTCTGTCGCACAATACAAGCCTCATCACTGATGATGAGACTTGTATTGATCGCACCTCCCCTTAAATTAAGTCTGTTTCACAAAGCGCTAAAATCCTCCGAGACGAAACAATAAAAAGATGCCGTAATGATAGGAAGCACCTCTGCTTTTTAATCAGCACCTTTTCCTTTTATGATGCACCGTATCAAATGTTCCAACACTCAACTAAACTCTAAAGAGACGCGGTAACGTAAGCGAGGCCCTTATGCGCCACTCTTTGTTATTTATAATCATCCTATTATTCTCCGCTCCGACTCTATTTGCGAAGCACAGTGAGCCCTGTGTCGAGCATAAAGTAAATACCTCGCTAATCGATAACACTTATCACTATTTTAATAAAAAATTTTGCCAACCCGCAGCTTGGTTTGATAATTTTTTTGCCGATAAACGTAGCCTTGAAGATGCGCGTGCCGGTACGATCCTTCGCTGGTATGATGATTTATCCCTGACAGAGCAAGGTGAAATTAAACAACAAATGAAGTTAAACGCACACTTACATTTGCCGAAGTTAAACCATAAATTAAAACTGCTGATTGGCTCTTATATCTCACCTTTGGATAGCCCCACCACAAACGCAGATCAAGACAATAGCCAGCTGGCTTTACGTTATGATTGGATAGCCCAAGAGCGCACCAGTTTCAATGTTAAAGTCACAGCGCACCCAAGCATTGGCTTTCGCTATCGATATAGCTATCCAGTGCATGCACGCGTCGTACTCAGTTTTACCCAAAAACTGCAACAAAGACGACGCATCAACGCCGCCAGTAGCCAATTTGATATTGATTTTTCAATTGATCCTCTTTTTTTATTACGTTGGTCGCATGAAGTGCAGATAAAAAAGAATGAAGTCGGCATAAAACTGAGCAGTGAAGCCACTTTATATCAGTATATATCGAGTACGAAGGCGATAAATTATCATGCTCACTTGCACATGAAAACAAGGCCCCAGCAGCAGATAACAGAGCATTATCTCAGTGTCAGTTATCGTCATAATGTTTTTAGAAAATGGTTTTTTTATACCTTAACGCCATCTTTAAAATGGCAACACGAGGATATAACGAGGCCCACTAAAGAAGCGACTTTTACGCTACGTTTGGAAGTTTTATTCACTAATCTTTAATACGCTTATTTAAGATCCTTATTTAATAGACAATAAAAAAGCCTTGCAACAGTTGCGTCACAAGGCTTTTATATGGATACAAATCTAAATTGGCTTTGCCTATTTAACTTGTTTTACAACACCAATTCTGACTCTGATGAAAGCGTTTTCCAGCCTGTCACTTCACGCAAGGCTTTACCAATTTCCGCCAATGATTTGGTTGTTTTAACGCCCGCATCTTCTAATGCACGAAACTTATCTTCAGCCGTACCTTTACCACCTGCAATAATGGCGCCGGCATGGCCCATACGCTTACCTTCTGGCGCTGTCACGCCTGCAATATAAGAGACAACGGGTTTAGTGACATGTTGTTTAATAAAAGCGGCAGCTTCCTCTTCTGCGGTTCCCCCAATTTCACCAATCATCACAATCGCTTCTGTTTCAGGATCTGCTTCAAATAGCGCCAATATATCAATAAAGCTTGCACCTGGAATCGGATCGCCACCAATACCCACACAGGTAGACTGACCAAAACCTTCATCCGTGGTTTGCTTCACCGCTTCATAGGTTAGGGTGCCCGAGCGCGAGACAATTCCCACTTTACCTTTTTTATGAATATGTCCTGGCATAATACCAATCTTACATTCATCAGGCGTAATAACACCTGGGCAGTTTGGACCAATCATTACCACGCCAGCTTGATCTAACTTCACTTTGACTTCTAACATATCCAACGTTGGCATGCCTTCAGTGATGGTCACAATCAGAGAAATACCGGCATCAATCGCTTCTAATATCGCATCTTTACAAAAAGGTGCTGGAACATATATAACGGTCGCCGTTGCCCCTGTCGCATCAATAGCTTCACGTACGGTATTAAAAACAGGTAATCCAAGGTGCGTTTGTCCGCCTTTACCGGGGGACACGCCCCCTACCATTTGTGTTCCATAATCAATAGCTTGTTCTGAATGAAAAGTGCCTTGTCCGCCAGTGAAGCCCTGACAAATGACTTTTGTATCTTTGTTAATTAAAATGCTCATAATTACCCACCTACGGCTTTGACAGCTTGCTCGGCTGCATCTGTTAATGATGTTGCTGCAATAATATTCAGATCTGATTCTGCTAAGATCTTACGACCAAGCTCAGCGTTATTACCTTCGAGGCGAACAATAACAGGCACAGAAACACCCACTTCTTGCACCGCACCAATAACACCATCAGCAATCAAGTCACAACGCACAATACCACCAAAGATATTCACTAATACGGCTTCTACTTTTGTATCACTTAAAATGATTTTAAAGGCTTCCGTCACACGTTCTTTCGTTGCACCGCCGCCCACGTCCAAGAAGTTTGCCGGTTTTCCGCCATGCAGTTGCACGATATCCATCGTGCCCATTGCAAGCCCAGCACCATTTACCATACAACCAATATTGCCATCTAGCGCAACATAGTTTAATTCCCATTGCGCAGCGTGAATTTCACGCGCATCTTCTTGCGAAGTATCGTTCATATCAAATAATGCTTTTTGACGGTACATCGCATTTGAGTCAATCGTCACTTTGCCATCTAAACAAATTAAATCATCAGTAGCGGTAACCACCAACGGATTAATTTCCAATAAAGCGAGATCTTTTTCATGGAACATTTTAGATAGACCTAAAAAAATCTTTGTAAATTGGCCTATTTGTTTACCTGACAGACCGAGTTTAAAAGCAAGTTCTCGGCCTTGATAAGCTTGAGCCCCCACTAAAGGGTCAATCATAACAGTATGAATAAGTTCTGGCGTTTGCTCTGCAACACTCTCAATTTCAACACCACCTTCGGTCGATGCCATAAATGTCACGCGTCGAGATGCTCTGTCGATCACTGCACCGAGATACAGTTCATTCGCAATATCACTACACCTTTCAACCAATAGTTTATTGACCGGCTGACCTTTTTCATCCGTTTGATAAGTGATCAGGTTTTTACCTAACCATTGATGTGCAAACTCACGTAATTCATTTTTATTTTTAACCAGCTTAACGCCTCCGGCTTTACCACGGCCACCGGCATGCACTTGGCATTTGATAACCCATTTATCCCCACCTAATGTTGTAGCCGCGTCTACGGCTTGTTCCGCACTGTCACATGCAATCCCTTTGGGAACAGGAAGACCATATTCTGTAAACAGTTTCTTTGCCTGATATTCATGCAAATTCATGATTCATTTCCACTTATTGAGTTAAATTAATAGCCATTAACAGGCTGCTAGGTAAAACGGTACTGCATCACGTTTTTCGCGTAGAGCAAACGCCTCAGCTCGACGCGAAAAATCGGCTTATATATCCAATAATAAGCGCGTAGGATCTTCGAGTAACTCTTTGATTGTCACTAAAAATCCAACGGACTCTTTACCGTCAATTAAACGATGATCATATGACAAAGCCAAATACATCATCGGTAATATAACCACTTCGCCATTAATTGCCATCGGGCGCTCTTCGATTTTATGCATACCTAAAATCGCAGCTTGTGGGGGATTAATAATCGGTGTAGAGAGTAACGATCCAAAGACACCGCCATTAGTAATGGTAAAGTTACCTCCGGTCATTTCATCCACGGTTAATTTTCCATCTCGACCTTTAATAGCCAACGCTTTAATGCCTTTTTCAATATCAGCAAGCCCAAGTGTATCGGTGTCACGTAAAACCGGCGTCACTAATCCACGAGGTGTCGATACCGCAATACTAATGTCAAAAAAGTTATGGTACACAATATCTTCGCCATCAATGGCAGCATTGACTTCAGGGTAGCGTTTTAATGCTTCTGTTACCGCTTTGATATAAAAAGACATAAAGCCTAAACGCACACCATGTTTCTTTTCAAAAATTTCTTGATACTGCTTACGCAACGCCATAATAGGTTGCATGTTAACTTCATTAAAAGTGGTTAACATTGCAGTGCTATTTTTAGCTTCGAGCAAACGCTCTGCAACGCGTTTACGTAAACGCGTCATCGCCACTCTTTTATCGCTACGCGCAGCCACTGCCGTCACAATATCTGCCGTTTTAGGAGTATCTACAACGGTCTTATCCGTACTGCTGTATTTTTCCACATCTTCACGTAAGATCATGCCACCTTTACCGGTGCCTTTGATAAGGCTCGCATCAATGCCTTTATCTTGTAATAAACGTCGTACAGAAGGGCTTGCATCAATAACAGCATCATTTTTTTGTGCAACGGATGCAGACTCAGCGCTCGCAGGCGTTGACGCAGAAGAAGCATCTCCCTCTTCAAGTCTCCCTAACACTTGTTTAGAAAGCACCGTCGCGCCCTCTTCTTCTAATATCTCTTTTAAAATACCTGACGCCGTTGCAGGTACTTCTAATACCACTTTATCAGTTTCTATTTCCACTAACACTTCATCACGTTCAACAAAATCACCGGCCGCTTTTAGCCATGTTGCCACACCGGCATCTGCAACTGATTCTGGTAGTTCTGGTACTAAAATATCAATCATAATTCACGCCCTACAGTCATAATTTATACGTATAAAGAGGTTATTGAGTTAACCCCAGTGCATTATCTACTAGTTTTGTTTGTTGCTTAATATGCAGAGACATATACCCCACCGCAGTGGAAGCTGATGCATCTCGCCCCGCATACGTCAGTGTTGCACCCGAAGGTAAAACGCTGCGGATATGATGCTGACTACAATACCAAGCGCCTTGATTTTGTGGCTCTTCTTGACACCAGATAAAGGTTTTCACATGTTGATATTCTTCTAATATCGCGGAGACCTCCTGTGCTGGGAAAGGATACAACTGCTCGATACGAATAATTGCAATATGGTTAAGCTTTTGGCTCCGACGTTTTTCCAATAATTCATAATAAACTTTACCACTACACAGCACCACACGCGTCACACTCTGTCCATTGAGAGGATCAACCTCAGCAATGGCATTTTGGAAGGTGCCGTGAGCTAATTCATCTAAGCTTGAAACCGCTAAAGGATGACGTAACAGTGATTTAGGTGACATGACTATCAACGGACGGCGCATTGAACGCACCACTTGTCTACGCAGCATATGATAAACCTGCGCAGGCGTCGATGGAATACACACTTGCATATTATGCTCTGCACACAGTTGTAAATAACGCTCTAAGCGCGCAGAAGAATGCTCTGGACCTTGCCCCTCATAACCATGTGGCAGCATAACCGTCAGGCCACACATGCGCCCCCATTTTTGCTCTCCAGAGGATAAGAATTGGTCAAAGACCACTTGCGCACCATTGGCAAAATCGCCAAATTGTGCTTCCCAAATACAAAGACCTTTAGGCGCCCCTGTTGAATAACCATATTCAAAAGCAAGCACCGCAACTTCTGATAACACGGAGTCATAAACATCAAAATGGCCCTGATCTTCAGAAATATTTTGTAACGGAAGATAAGTATCACCGTGCTTTTGTTCATGGATCACAGCATGGCGATGGAAGAAAGTTCCCCGTCCAGAGTCTTGTCCGACTAAGCGAATATTAAATTGAGTATCAAGCAAAGTGGCATAAGCCAGATTTTCAGCAAACCCCCAATCACAGAGTTTTTCACCTTTTGCCATTAATTGGCGACCTTCGTATATCTTTTTAACACGCCCGTGTGGCACATGTGTCTCAGGATAAACACTAATAGATTGTGCTAGCTCCATTAACCTTGCTTTAGGGAATGTTGCATCATAAGGAGAATCCCAATCATGCTTTAAATAAGGCGCCCAGTTGACACTGTCTCTTTTGATTTTTTGCCATTCTTTAACAACACATTCGCCGTTATCTAATGCATCTCTATAATCGGTGACTAATTGCTTCGCATAACCACTTTTTATTACCCCTTCGCTTTCAAGCTGACGTGCATAGAGCTCTCTTGGCGTAATATGTTTTTTGATTTTTTGATACATTAAGGGTTGTGTTGCATTTGGCTCGTCGGCTTCATTGTGACCATGACGACGATAACAAACAAGATCAATAACCACATCTCGTTTGAAGGTATTACGAAAATCTAAAGCAATTTGAGTGGCTAAAATAACCGCTTCGGGATCATCTGAATTGACATGGAAAATGGGCGCTTGCACCATTTTTGCAATATCTGTGCAATAACGTGTAGAGCGCATATCTTCTGGATTTGACGTTGTAAATCCTATCTGATTATTAATCACAATACGGATAGTGCCATTGACTTTAAAAGCGCGGGTTTGTGACATATTAAAGGTTTCTTGTACCACGCCCTGCCCAGAGATAGCAGAATCACCATGCACCGTAATAGGCAATACACTTTCACCGATGCTCTTTAAGCGTTCTTGGCGCGCACGTACCGATCCCAATACCACAGGGTTGACTATTTCTAGATGGGAAGGGTTAAAGGCAAGCGACAAATGTACATTGCCTTTAGGGGTTTTAAAGTCACTGCTAAAACCTTGGTGATATTTTACATCACTCGAACCATCATATTTACTTTTTTTACCCGAAAATTCATCGAATAAATCACTGGGTTTTTTACCTAAAACATTGACCAGTACATTTAAGCGGCCACGATGCGCCATGCCCAGTACCACTTCTTGCACGCCTTGCTCGCCACCACGACGGATGAGCTCTTTTAGCATGAGAATAAAAGCGTCTCCGCCTTCAAGTGAAAAGCGTTTTGCACCCGGAAACTTAGATCCAATGTAACGCTCTAATCCTTCGGCTGCCGTTAACTCTTCTAAGAACCGTAATTTGGCTACATCGCTAAAAGACGGTTTACTCTCACAAGATTCTATTCTTTTTTGTATCCAACGCTTCTCTGCACTGTCGGTAATATGCATGTATTCCACGCCCAACGTGCCACAATATGTAGATTTTAATGAGGTTAAAAGATCTTTTAGTATCATTCTCTCATTGCCAGCAACATAAGAGCCAACATTAAAGCTCGCGTCGAAATCTTCGCCTTCTAGCTCATGATAAAAAGGGTCTAAATCTTTAACCTTTGCATTTTCAACTAAGCCGAGCGGATCAAGCTTAGCAACTTCATGGCCCCTATTTCGATAAGCACCAATTAATTGTAACACTCGCACTTGCTTCGTATCGTTATGCTCAACTTGTGACGTTTGCTGCAGATATTTTGGTTGTCTTGCCGCCATAAGCATTTGCTGACGAATTTTTGAATGTGCTTCTTCGGGTAAATCATTCACTTTCGGTAAGGCAGTAAACACCGCGCGCCAATGTTCATCAACGTCGTTCGGGTTTTCTAAATAAGATTCATAAAGTGCTTCAATATAGGTCGAATTTGCCCCATAAAGATGCGAGGAGGCTAACCAATCTTGCATCACATTGTTTGCCATTAACGTTCCTTAATATAGCCGTCATGTCTTCTTGAATAAATGAAATAGTAGCTTAGTACATAAATACACTAAGCGACTGATTTTTTATATAGCGCGTTGTAATAACATTGATTTAATTTTACCAATGGCTTTTGTTGGGTTCAAACCTTTAGGACAAACACTGACACAATTCATGATCCCATGACAACGAAATACACTAAATGCATCGTCTAAATCTGCTAAACGAGACTCTGTTGCTGTATCTCGACTATCAATTAAAAAGCGATAGGCGGCAAGTAATCCTGCTGGACCAATAAATTTATCTGGATTCCACCAAAATGAAGGGCAAGAGGTTGAGCAACAAGCACATAAAATGCATTCGTATAAACCATCTAGCTCTTTACGTTGCTCTGGTGATTGCTTAAATTCACCCGCTGGCGGCAAGGCCCCATCGCTGATCAGATACGGTTTTACTTTTTCATACTGTGTATAAAATTGCGTCATATCAATGACCAAGTCGCGGATAACCGGTAATCCCGGTAACGGGCGGATCACTATTTTCCCCGCATTAAGTAAATCCGAAAGAGGCGTAATACATGCTAGCGCATTTTTACCATTAATATTTAAACCATCCGAGCCACACACACCTTCTCGACAAGAGCGTCGAAAACTTAATGATGCATCTGCTTCTTTGAGTAAGATAAGTGCATCGAGCACCATCATATCGTTTCCAGGCTCAACCTCTAAAGAAAGATCTTGCATATACGGCGCATTATCAATATCTGGGTTATAACGATAAATTGAAAATTTGACATTCATCATAAAAGAGCCTTTTAGTAAACACGTGCTTTAGGTGGAAATGCTTCACGTAATACGGGCGACATATTCACCGCTCGTTTACTCATTTTGTCCTGCACGGGATCATATAAGCTATGACATAACCACGTCTTATCATCTCTATCCGGAAAATCAAAACGACTATGTGCGCCTCGACTCTCGGTTCTAAAGTTAGCAGCTACCGCCGTAGCGTAAGCCGTTTCCATCAAATTATCCAACTCCAAACATTCAATACGCGCGGTATTAAATTCTTTACTGTGATCATTTAATACGGCATTTTGTAAGCGTTTACGTAATACTTTAAGTTCTTCAAGACCGGTTGCCATCGCATCACCTTCTCGAAACACTGAAAAATTATTTTGCATACATTGCTGTAAATCTTTACGTATCTGCTCAGGGCATTCCGTGCCATCGCCATGTTCCCAACGATTTAATCGCGCCAATGATGCATCAATATTTTCTTGTGTTGCCTCTTTAGCCGTATTTTCTTGGCTTAGAACTTTTCCTAAGTGTTGCCCTGTCGCGCGTCCAAATACCACTAAATCTAATAACGAGTTACCCCCTAAACGATTCGCTCCATGCACGGATACACAGGCAATTTCGCCAACGGCAAAGAGTCCCGGCATATCGATGTCTTTACCATTTTCGTCAACTTTAAGTACCTGACCATTTATCGTGGTGGGTAAACCACCCATCATGTAATGACATGTTGGAATAACGGGAATAGGCTCTTTAACGGGATCAACATGTGCAAAGGTGCGTGATAACTCACAAATCCCCGGTAATTTTGACTCTAATAGTTCTTCACCGAGATGATCTAATTTTAATTTAACGTGTAGACCCCAAGGTCCTTCACAACCTCGTCCTTCACGAATTTCAATCATAATAGATCGTGCAACCACATCACGTCCGGCTAAATCTTTGGCATTCGGTGCATAACGTTCCATAAAACGCTCGCCATCTTTATTTAAAAGATAACCCCCCTCACCACGACAACCTTCGGTAACAAGCACGCCTGCGCCCGCAATCCCGGTTGGATGAAACTGCCACATTTCCATATCTTGCACCGGTACGCCAGCGCGTATCGCCATACCAATACCATCGCCAGTATTAATGTGTGCATTCGTTGTTGAGGCATAAATACGCCCCGCACCACCCGTTGCAAAAACAGTCGCTTGTGCTTTAAAGAAAACAATTTCACCCGATTCAATATCTATCGCAGTACAACCGACGACTACGCCATCATCATTTTTGACAATATCAAGTGCATACCACTCTGAAAATATTGTGGTTTTATTTTTAATATTTTGCTGATAAAGCGTATGCAGTAATGCATGACCGGTTCTATCGGCGGCGGCCGCCGTACGTGCAGCTTGCTCCCCACCAAACGCTTTAGACTGACCACCAAAAGGACGCTGATAAACACTGCCATCCTCAAAACGTGAAAAAGGCAGTCCCATATTTTCGAGCTCACGTACCACCTCTGGGCCACTTTTACACATGAACTCAATCGCATCTTGATCTCCAATATAATCAGAGCCCTTGACCGTATCGTACATATGCCACTGCCAATCATCTTCATGCGCATTGCCTAGCGCAACAGTGATGCCACCTTGGGCAGACACAGTATGTGATCGCGTTGGAAAAACCTTGGTAATTAGAGCACAGGTTTTACCTTGTTCAGAAATAGAAAGTGCAGTGCGCATACCAGCACCACCTGCACCAATTACAATTGCATCAAACTCTCGGATAGGTAATGTCACCTTAAATACCCCACAAAATTACAAAGCCAGAAAAAACATAAATAAATGCTACGGATGTTAAAAGAAACTGTAATGTGCCACGTAAACGCGTACATTTTATATAATCGGTTAATATCTGCCAGAGACCAATCCAGGCATGGACCAACATACTAAGCAGTGCAAATAATGAAAAAACCTGTGTACAGAGTGAAGAGAAGAAGCTTCTCCACACTAAATAGTTCACATCATTAAAGGCAATAAAGCCAACAATATAAAGTATGTAAGCGAGTAAAATAACTGCGCTTGCACGTAATAAAATAT
Organism: Psychromonas sp. CNPT3; assembly: GCF_000153405.2. Taxonomy (NCBI): domain Bacteria; kingdom Pseudomonadati; phylum Pseudomonadota; class Gammaproteobacteria; order Alteromonadales; family Psychromonadaceae; genus Psychromonas; species Psychromonas sp. CNPT3. The sequence goes on along the minus strand of NC_020802.1, from coordinate 1,182,725 downwards.
AATCATGAACGCCACTGCGTCCAAACGTTCCCGCTACCTTTACCATACTAAAACTCCCGCCAACACTGATAGGATAAACGTTAATACAAAACCATAACGTGCGCTTGTTGATGCACTTTCCATCTCTTCCCAAAATCCAAGATCTTGGATCATATGACGCACACCAAACACCATGTGGTAAGCGAGCCCGGTTAAAGCGCCCCACATTATAAATTCAATAAATAGGTTATCAAAATAGCCAAGTACCTGATGGAATCCAAGTGCACTACTGAGTGAAAGATTTAACAAGAACATAAATATCGCTAAACTAATAAAAACAATAATGCCCGAGACACGGTGCAATATTGAAGCTGTTGCCGTGATAGGAAATTTGACCGTGGCGAGATCTAAATTTTTAGGTCGGTTTTTATGCACAATTTCTCTCTTTATAAATAGCGAATAAGGAAGGGTTAGATAACGCTCTTATTGTAAGTGCAATGTTAACAATATGTGATCGGACAAGATGATATTTGTGATGTAGATAGAAGATAAAGTCAAATTTGTGATGTAGTTTACATATTTCACCATGCAATTAATCACAGTAAAGCTACTGTTTATAAGTACATTTAACGAATTAACGTTAGCCACAAGACAAAACAAAAAAAGACAAAAAAACATCACAGCCAATTGTTGTGATGTTAAAATTGACAAGCCACTTTTAAGGCTGTAAATATATATAGTAGAATTTAGCAGAGTTATAAATGCAATGTTGTTAAACACATTGCATTTATAATTTTATATTTGAAACTGCAATGGAGCATACAATGTCAGATCAAAAAGCAATATTACATTTACCAGGCCAAGAGCCTATTGAGCTTCCTATACTCAAGGGCACTGCGGGTAATGATGTTATTGATATTCGCGCATTAGGAAAAACAGGTTATTTTACTTATGATCCAGGGTTTCTTGCCACTGCATCATGCCAATCAAGCATCACTTATATCGATGGAGACGCCGGAATTTTGCAATATCGAGGTTACCCGATTGAGCAACTTGCCGAAAAATCAGATTATTTAGAAGTCTGTTATCTTCTTTTAAATGGTACTTTACCCGATAAAAAACAGTTTGATGATTTTCATCGCACTGTACTACGACATACGATGTTGCATGAGCAACTTGTTAAGCTTTATTCCGGTTTTCGCCGTGATTCACACCCGATGGCATTAATGGTGGGTGTTGTTGGCGCCCTTTCCGCCTTTTACCATGACTCTTTAGATATAAATAATGAATCACATCGTGAAATCGCAGCCTATCGCTTGATATCAAAAATGCCAACTTTGGCTGCGATGAGCTATAAATACTCGCAAGGACAACCTTTTATTTACCCAGATAACTCTCTTTCTTATGCGGGTAACTTTTTGAAAATGATGTTTGCCGTGCCGTGTGAAGAGTATGTCGTCAATCCTGTTCTTGAGCGCGCAATGGATAAAATATTTATTTTACATGCAGATCATGAGCAAAATGCCTCAACCTCAACCGTGCGCTTAGCCGGATCGTCAGGCGCAAATCCTTTTGCATGTATTGCAGCTGGGATTGCCTCTCTTTGGGGCCCTGCACATGGTGGCGCCAATGAAGCGTGTCTAGAAATGCTCGAAGAAATTGGCACCGTTGATCGTATTCCTGAGTTCGTGGCTCGTGCTAAAGACAAAGACGACCCATTCCGCTTAATGGGTTTTGGTCATCGCGTTTATAAAAGTCACGATCCTAGAGCAACGGTTATGCGTAAGACCTGCCACGCGGTATTAAGCGATCTTAAAATAAAAGATCCACTCCTTGATGTGGCGATGGAACTTGAGCGCATTGCGCTTGAAGATCCCTATTTCATCGAGAAAAAACTTTATCCTAATGTTGATTTTTATTCCGGTATTGTTTTACGTGCTATTGGTATCCCAAGCTCTATGTTTACCGTGATTTTTGCTATCTCTCGGACCATCGGCTGGATATCTCATTGGAAAGAAATGCTCGATCAACCCGGACAAAAAATAGGTCGTCCTCGCCAACTTTATACCGGACTTATCGATCAAAAATTTGATAATGTGACGGATCGTTGCAATTAATTAACCTTAATTAATATTAATTAAAACTTGATCCTATTGAGCCAGTGTTTACACTGGCTTTTTTATTTAAAAGAAAGAAAATGAAAAATCATTTAACAACCCTAACCAATGACCCCACTCTTTTCCCCAACGTCAGCCATGCATTAGAAGATCCTGAGGGCTTATTAGCCATCGGTGGTGATTTGCACCCATTACGTATTATAAATGCTTATCAACGCGGTATTTTCCCTTGGTATAATGAGGGAGAGCCACTACTTTGGTGGAGCCCGAATGAACGCGCAACGATCCTTGCCGGTAAAGTACATATTAGTAAAAGTATGCGCCGCCTGATACGCAAAGAAAATTATACGCTGAGTATCAATAAACACTTTTCAGAGGTGATCCATGCCTGCGCAGCGCCACGTAAAGGCCAACCGGGCACTTGGATAACGGCAGAGATGATCGATGCCTATCTGCAATTGCATCAACAAGGTTGGGCACACTCTGTAGAAGTTTTTAGGGGTAATGAATTAGTCGGCGGACTCTATGGTATTGGCCTAGGCCAAATTTTTTGCGGGGAATCGATGTTCAGTCGTAGCGAAAATGCCTCAAAAATGGCCTTTATTGCGTTACATCAGCATTTTCATGCAGCCAACGGCAAACTGATTGATTGCCAAATGCTAACACCACATTTAGCAAGCTTAGGCGTACAAGCAAGTAGCCGAGCTGATTTTATAAAACAGCTCAAGCTATATCAAAAAAATGCGCTTAAATTGGGTTGCTGGCAAGCACAAACGTTAACGCTCTCAACCATCTTCTAATTGTTGACTGAGAGCTTTAAGAGACGTTTTTTATGTTGCTAGTGTCATTTAAAAAATAGCAGTAACATAATTTATCCTTAAATTATTAAGGGCTTTTTATTGTTCATATTTCAAGTAGTTTTTAGAATAACGACCGAACGTTTTTAAGTTTTGTATTTCAGAGGCTGCTTTTTTTGCATTATCGCAATTCTTACGAGATAAGCCCTCACAACCTTTATAAATGGTTTCGAACGTTTCCTCTTCGTGCTCTACGTAATATCGAACACTATAAGTTGTGTCATTAAAACATGCAGATAGCGTTAAAAACAAAAAGCCTACTGACATTAATTTTATAATATTTATCATAATAAAGTCCTTTTTATCGTCTTTCGTTAAAAATATCGAACGCGGTAGGGAATATAATACTTGAACATTTTTTGTACTATTTAAACACTTTTGTCTGATCGCAGCTTAGGCGTACAAGCGAGTAGCCGAGCTGATTTTATAAAACAGCTCAAGCTATATCAAAAAAGTGCGCTTAAATTAGGTTGCTGGCAAGCACAAACGTTAACGCTCTCAACAATCTTCTAATTGTTGACTAATAGCTTTTAAGACATGTTTACGTGATATTAAGCCAATAAACAGATTATTTTCATCGACTATTGGATAAATTTTAGGTTTATTTTTTAACATGACTTGTCCTAAATCGAACACATTCATATCCGATTTTACAATCAACACCTCTTTAAACATCACATCTTCTACCAACGCAACGAGTTCACAGTGATAACTGGCTTCGAGCATTTTAGCTAAACAGTCTTGTTCCGATAACCAGCCGATCACATGACCGACATCATCTAAAACAGGGCCTCCGATTTGAGGATTCGCTAATAAAATCTCAACCGCAGACGCGATAGTCATCTCTTTTTTAAAAAATAAACTTTTACCAATCATATATTGTGCAATGTGTAAGTTATTCATAGACATCCCCTCTTTTTATCTCTGTATAGCTTAATCAATTTTTGGCATTTGTCGATTTTTAGGCGTAAATAAGTCGTCTTAGCGCAAAGGCTCTACCCTTAAATTATCTTTACCTGTAAAATAGATTTTTTATATTGCGCAAAGGTTATATATGGCATCTTTACAAGAACAATTGATGAAATCTGGTTTAATTAATAAACAAAAAGCAAAACAAGCACAAACAGAGAAACGCCGAAAAGCCAAACAAAAAAAGAAAAAAGGCACCGTACAAGTCTCTGAATTACAAGTGTCACTCGAACAACAAAAAGAGCAACAAAAAAACCAAGATTTAGAAAAAAATCGCCAACAACAAGCTGATTTAGATGCAAGGGCTGCGCATGGAAAATTAATACAGATGATAGCTCAGCACTGTGAAAAGAATTACCAAGGTGAGCTTGATTACCATTTTACTTACCAAAATAAAGTAAAACGCATTGCGATTAATAATAGTACACAACAAGCATTAATAAATGGTGCTTTGGCAATTTGTGTCCTCAACGATGCATTTTATCTGATCCATAAAGAGGCGGCTGAAACACTACGTGAAATTGATAGTTCGGTACTGGTCTCTTTACATGAAAAAATAGAAGCGTCACAACTTGATGAAGATGATCCGTATGCAGAATTTGCCGTACCCGATGATCTGATTTGGTAAAATCGATATCCTTTATGTAAAAAGAAATGCCCGACCTTTTGCTTAAAACAAAAAAACCAGCATTACGCTGGTTTTTTTTATTAAAGAGGGAGTTAACTTAGCTTGTTAAAGCAAGTGTATCTTCTGCGATAACCCATTCTTCATTTGTTGATACTACCATTGCAAGTGTGCTGTCTTTTGCACTGATCACGCCTTCTTTACCGAAGCGGTATTTCAGGTTAGCGTCATTATCAACTTTAAAGCCAAGTAAACTTAAACGATCTAATGTCATCGCACGAATTGGCGCTGAGTTTTCACCAATGCCACCGGTAAAGATAAGCGCATCCAGACGACCATCAAGTGCAGCTGTGTAGCTTGCGATGTATTTAGCAAGACGGTAACAATACAAGTCCATTGCACGTTTAGCGGCAGTATCTGTTGCGTAATTATCTTCAACAAAACGGCAATCACTGCTTTTTTCTGTTAAGCCCAATAAACCAGATTCTTTAGTTAACATCGTATTGATTTCATTTAGGCTGTAACCTAACTCATCATGAAGATGGAAAATGATAGCAGGATCAATATCACCACAACGTGTACCCATCACTAAACCTTCAAGTGGTGTCATACCCATTGATGTATCTACTGATTTACCATTTTTTATTGCACAAACAGAGCCACCGTTACCTAAATGACAGTTAATAATATTTAACTCATTTAATGGTTTGCCTAGTTTTTTAGCCACTTCAACACTGATGAAGTAATGACTTGTTCCATGCATACCGTAACGACGAATACCATTTTCTTTATATAGTTTATAAGGTAAAGCATATAAATAAGCGACTTCAGGCATACTTTGGTGGAATGCAGTATCAAAAACAGCTACATTTGGTAAAGATGGGAATGCATGTTGCGCAGCTTTAATACCCACGATATGTGCAGGATTATGCAATGGCGCAAGCGCTTTACATTCATCAATGCCACGTAAAACTTCATCACAGATCAATACAGACGAAGTGAATTTTTCACCTCCATGTACGATACGGTGACCAATACCATGTAAGCTTGCTTTAAGCTCAGTTTCTGTGCCCAGAATATCATTAACAATAAAATCTAATGCTTCTTGATGTGCACTTCCATTACCTAAATCTGCACTGCCTTTAGCGCCGTTTAATTTCCATTTAATCGAAGCATTCTCTAAATGCAGGCACTCAGCAAGACCCGTTAGTTTTTCATCGCCACTTATTGTGTCAATAATTGCAAATTTTAAAGATGAACTACCACAGTTCAGTACGAGGATCAGCTTATTGCTCATATCCAGAATATCCTTTATATAGAAGATCTATACCCATGAAATGCCAATATGCTTTCGAACGAGAGTCCATCGAATCACATCTTGAAGTAGCATAGGTATAACTAGGCTCGCTAAATGCTTAGCCTAAAAAAAAGGCTAGACTACAGGGGAAGAGCACAGATAACAATGCTAGAAATAACATATTTTATAAGCAATCAAATAAACATCACGATTCTTCTTGATAAGGCTTTTTTTATCTAAGGCCCTTCGCGCACATTTGAGCAAAAATGCGCGTGAATAACAGAGAAATTTCTATTACCTTCACCTTTAAAGCTTTATTATCAGGCTTTAACACGTAGCCGATGTGCGAGCCTAAAATCTGCGACACCGAAGCAAGTTTTGGCCCGAAAACGATACAAAAATGAGTGATCGTCAGCTTATGATCTCTTTGCTTCAATACGTCTATTTTGAAAATAAAAAAGCCACGAGTCCAAATACAGGTGGCTTTTAAAGCTAATATTATGTGTTATTAATCTTTTGCTGACTCGGTTAATATTTGGTAACGATCTTGACCCCACGCAACTGGTTTTGGTTTATCTTTGATCCAATTGTAAAAGGCATCTTTCATCTCTTTCACTTTAGCCGGGTATTTTTTCGCTAAATCAATAGATTCAGCAGGATCTTTTTTATCATTGAATAGTTTTACTTTATTTGATCCATCATCATAAAAATACAATGCCCAATCTTGATCGCGAATAGCCCAAGAGCCTTTTGATAGTTTTTCTAAATTAGGGTTTTTAGGGATAGTATCGGCTTCATAAGTGATCCATTTCCAGTATCCATACCAAAATTCATTGTTTTCTTCACTATAATGCCTCGCGCCAGGACCTGCCCAATATAAGTATTGGTGCGCAGACACATTCGTTTTACCTTCAAGGATTGGCATAATATCTTTACCATCAACTTGCATGGCAGTTGGAATTTTAATCCCAGCAGAGGCCAGAGCCGTAGGTAAAATATCTAAAGCCGAAATAAGTGTACTGCTTTGCGTACCCGCAGGGATATGTTTAGGCCAAGAGACAATAAAGGGAACTCGCACGCCTCCATTATACATTTGTCCTTTAAAACCTCTGTCCATACCATTCATTGGCATAGGAGATTCATGCACAGCACCATTATCCGATAAGAAAAATATAATGGTGTTATCTAACTCCCCTTTCTTCTCTAAATCCGCCATGATAATGCCTAAACCTTCATCGGCAGCATTAATCGCAGCAAAATATTTATCGGCTTCAACGTTTCCGGTATTAAATTTATCCATATATTTAGCCGGTGACGCCTCTTCAAGAGGGATATGTGGCACGCTATAAGATAAGTTAATAAAGAAGGGTTTATCACCACTCTGCTCAATAAATTTTAATGTTTCATTGGTTAAATGGTGAGTTAAATAACCCGGTGCAGATATGTTTTTAGAATTCTGCCAGATAGCAGGAGAATCCCACAATGCAGCCCCTGAGGCATAATAACTATATGAGTAATCAAAGCCACGCTCATTAGGTGCATAACCTTTTGGGATCAGTGTAATTTGATTATCGTGATAATCACGTGTTTGTGAATCTTTAGCGACGCGATTTTTACCTTGGATTTTCGAATTATGCCATTTACCAATAGTTGCGGTGCGGTAACCATTACTTTGGAAAAGTTCCGGTAATAATTTAATGTCTAAAGGAATACCCAGTTTTGCATCATCATTACTATAGGTCCCAAAACTGGTGGGATGACGCCCGGTAAAAATACCTGCACGTGATGGCCCACAAACAGGATGCGCCACAAAAGCATTGGTCATTTTAACCCCTGTCGCAGCTAACTTTTCAACATTGGGCATAGCGCGCCGCGCTGCATCAATCATTTTGTCTAAGTTACCTTGATAGCGCACTGGCACATCACGTTTAGCCAGTTCTGATTTATTCAAACTATCTAATGTAAAATTAAGTTGCCCTGTCCCTAAATCATCCATAATAACAAGTAGCACATTAGGCTGACTCGTATCATGATTGGCGGCATAAGTTGCCGGCGCGCCCAAGCAGGCAGCTGCTACTAAGCTCGCCAGTAGCGTCTTCTTCGTTGAAGATAAGATCATTTTTTACTCCTTTGATTGAATATTCCTTTACCTTTTATGGAGCGCCTTAGATCATTAAAATATGCGAAGACATAACATCAAACACTCTCATATATGTTATGAACGCCTAAAGCACTCTATTGTATCTCTCCATGTAACCTCAAGCCCCTTATCAGACCAGCACTAAACGCCTCGTTAGCATCTTGTAATGCAACGTCAATGTAGGATCCCTTTTGGGCTAAGACGTAAGGCTCAATTTAGCTTACTGATTTCGTACCTGAAGCATCTTGATACAGGTGTTTATTTATCATCGGCATCGCGTCCATTGCCATGCCACCTTGCTCAATCGCTTGCGACATCATATGCATCGCAGGCGCGGTTTGATTAAATATTTTTTTATAAGAGGCGCATAAATAATTGTGCTTATACTGCTCACCAGGCAAAGTGATAAGGCGGTGTTTAGGACACCCCCCATAACAAAGTCGGTATACATCACACTGCTCACAATTTTGTGTTAGCTCTTTTGATTTTGCGACCCCAAACGTTTTCTGCTGCTCAGAGCTTGCCATTTTAGCCAAGTTTATTTGCTTGATATTGCCTAACTTATTCGCAGGATACACATAATGATCACAAGAATAGACATCCCCGTTAGCTTCAATCACCATCGCTTGACCACACTCATACGACTGCACACAGGTCGATGCGGGGTAGCCCATCCAACCCGCAAGAATACTATCAAACATACGCACAAAAACATTACCGACATCTTTTTGTACCCATTCATTAAAAACGTCCATCATAAATAAACCATAGCCCTCTGCAGGCACAGAAAATGGGGCGAATTTTACGTCTTTATGTGGGGAGTAATGCGCCGCTTTTAAATCCTGACAACTCGCTTGCACTTCAACAATCGGGATAAATTGCATATGTGTTGCTCCGAGCGCCTTTAACGCAATGTACGTTTCTTTGCCACGTTGCCAGTTTTGATCGTTGATCACGGTAAGCGTATTAAACTCAACCTTATATTCTTTTAAAAGTTCAATGGCGCGTTTAACGCGCTCAAAGGTTGGCTTTCCGTTAACCGAGATACGGTATTTATCATGGACTTCAGCGATACCTTCAATGGAAACGCCAATTAAAAATTTATTCTGCGCAAAAAAACGCGCCCATTGCCGATTAATCGCCACGGCATTGGTCTGAAAACTATTGGTGATCGTTTTACCCTGTGCATGTTTTTGTTGATATTTTACCGCGCGTCGATAGAAATCTAATCCTGCTAACGTTGGCTCCCCACCTTGCCAAGAAAAATCAACGTCATCGCCTTGATGGGAGTGAATGTAATCCTCAATATAACGCTCTAACATGCCATTAGACATATTGTCACTGCTACTGTTTTTCGTCTCGCTAGTCTCGTTAACGACCCCATCTTTTTCTAAGTAAAAACAATAATCGCACTTTAAATTGCAATGAAAACTACTTGGTTTTGCCATCATATGAAAAGCGACAGGTTGCACATTATCAGCCATAGGGCTCTCCACAGTGTGAACTTAAAAAGGAAAACAACCATACATGAAAGAAAGTGAAACTTTTAAGATAAACATCACAACAAAAGAAAGGAAACAAAATAAAGAAAATATAAAACACAAATATATAAAAAAAACATTTTCAGTGACTTGTCGTCTCTATAAATTCGAAGAAAATGATCAACATAAATATCACCCTTATATGATTTATACCTTGTTTGAGTTGATAAATTGTTCAAGTGATAAGTTGTCTAGGTAGAGCTTGTCTGAGAGATTAAAGGGAATAAAAAAGAGAGAGGATAAAAAGAGTCAGTAGCGTAATTGATCGCATTTTTTAGCGCGATGAACACAAAAATTTCCAACCTCTTTATCTTAGCTAAAGTGCAGGCTTATTTTAATAAAATAGGTTTTAAAGTCGGTGTTTATAAAAGGCTTTATCAGGCTGGGTTAAGATCGCAGTGCAAGGCGCAACCCTTTTAGGCATTGCAACATACAAAAAATATTTTCAATTGCACTCCAAAAAGCAAACCAAATTAAACGCATTTTGTTTTTGACATATTGCTATAAAACATCAAGTAAAATAACTGTTTTAAAATTTTATGCCTAAAAGATAAGCTCAATCTGGCTTGCTAATTTTGCATCTTTATATCTCACCGCTATATACACTCAGAGGCATATACAAAGGTAAAAGTGATATTAGGCTTTGAGTCCCATTAATAGCGCCTCTAATCTTTCGCGCTGCGTACTTAACGCGTCAATATTATGATTGCCTGATTGCAGTAGTTCATTAACATCACTTGCTTGTTCGCGAATAGACTCAACACTCAATGCTATATTTTCAGCCACGTTACTCTGCTCTTGTGCGTATTCGGCTATTTGCCCACTACTTGTAGAAAGCACTTTATTTTTATCTGATAAATCATCAATTTTAACATTCACATCCTGCATTAAATCTAAGCCTTTTTGGGTGTTAGTCACCGTATTGTTCATTAATGATGTTAACGATTTAGTGTTTTTCTGTAAGGCTTCAATCATACTCTGAATTTTAATCGTCGCCTCTTGTGTACGCCCAGCAAGTGCACGCACCTCATTGGCCACTATTGCAAACCCTCGGCCTTGCTCTCCCGCTCGAGCTGCCTCAATAGCGGCATTTAAAGCGAGTAAATTTGTTTGCTCTGAGATAGAGCGAATGGTGCTCAGCACCGTATCGATTTCAAGTGCATTGCTCTCAAGTTCATTTACCGCGGAGGCAGCTAAATGAATATCAGTATTTAAGCTAGATATATAATGTAACGTTTCTTCTACTTTAACTTGTCCAAGTTGTGCCACTTTATGTACTTCATCACTTTTTAAACTCGATTCGAGCGCTAAATCCGTCACATTTCCAATACGCGCCAACATCTGCTCACTCGCAGTTGCTAATGCATCTAAATTGACTTGTTGCTGTTTCGACAAGTCATAGCTCTTTTGAGAGGATGTATTTAACTCTAAGCTTATCGATTGCATCAAACTGACCGATCCCCTGATTGCCAAGACCAGTTTTTGTTCACGATCAGCAACGGCATCTATATTTATCGCAATAGAGCTAAATTCATCGCGCACTTTAAAATAATTAAGGCGCGCCACTAGATCACCCTTAGCTAAAAGATGTAAGGCTTTATTAATTGAAAACATAGCACCACCAATAAAACTCATCATGTAATACATCAACACAGACAATGTGCAGAGTAGTGCGCTGATAATAAGAAGGGTTTGTAACGATAAGATCGAGATGAACGTCGGCGTATATTGGGCAGAAAGAGTAGAATTCCCTGTTTGATAAACAGAAAAAATGCCCTCTTTGGCTAAAATATTATTTACTTTGTCAGCGCTTAACTCACTGTTGTTAATAAGCAACTCTAAGCTGTGCATATTTGATGTTAACAAGCCTTGCATGTGTGCATTAGCAGTATAGGTTAATAAGGCAATCACCAGTACGATGGCCAGTAAGGGTAATAAAAATAATAAGTAAAATTTTTCTTGAATGCTTAAATTAATTAAATACTTGTCTATCCAACGAAATGCTATCTCTTTCATTATTAAAATCCTTTTCATCAATAAAATAGTAGTGATTGTTGCATCAATTATCTGCGCCTACCAACAAAAACCAAGGTAATTCCTTAAACTAAAAAGACGCATTACTAAATAGTAAATTTCCATTGCGTCTCATTAAAAACACTTAAAATTAACAATAAAAACAAATATTATCAATGACATCCAAGTTAAAGTGAGATGTCATTACTTGTTTTTTAAAAGCGAATATATCTTTAATCAGTACTCTCTCCGCACTAAAAACAGGGAAATTAACCAATTAAAAATGCAACTAACACATGTTCACCGTTCTCACCTTGATCTCATTTATTTCTATTTACTTAATATCCCCTTCTTTATTCTCGGCCTTAATATTGTCTTTATTTTTAGAAATAACAGCTAAAAATTAGAATTGTAAAATCTTGTTTATTTTTTGAAATTACCTATTAAACACCTTTTTTGATCAGACTAAAAAATATCCCCCCCTTAAAACCTTAAAAATTAAAGGTGTTTTATTTGCCTTTTTTAAGAAAAATAAACACACCCTCCTCCACGGGTAACCTATAACCCTATTTATTAATGTTAAATGTAAATAAGTTGTTAACAAATAGACACTTAAAGATAAAAATAGAACTTGCAACACGAATCATTTTCATTTAGATTTAGCTTTATATCAATAATTTAGTTGTGGTTATTAAACGATTTTAACGTTTCATTCTTATTAGAGCGTATGCCTATGCATACACTGATGAAAATAAACAACCATTACTTAAGCGTCATAAATCGACCTGATTATTTTACGTTTTATGCATTAGTCGAATTAAATCTAAAAATAAACCTTTAAAAAAAATGTCATGTTACCAAGATGTGATCGTTTTTTTAATACAGACTCATTATTAAAACCGACTAAATTTATTGATAAGAATTTATTTTATCTCGAGGAAAAAAAGCCATGAATTGTGCAACGTTTAATAATCTAATGACATCCTCCGTATCGCTTAAAGAAGAGTATTTAATAGTGCCAAAAAATTTATCTCAAGCAGAAATCAATAAAGAATACATGATCAAAGATGTCATCGCAGACGACAAAGATATTGTTGACTTTCTATTTACATTGGGCTGTTTCAAAGGCGAAACCATCACTATTATTTCTATCCTTGCCGAAAACTTTGTGATCACACTTAAAGATGCTCGCTACAGTATCGACAGTGAACTCGCAGCTGCAGTGCTTTTGTAAGCACGTAGCAGACTTTTTTTACCGTAACACCCTTAAAATTATAAAAACAGGACCGAAGTTATTTCCTTTACGGAGAAAACTTATCATTTTAATTAGGAGAATTTTTTGAAAATCGCATTAGCTGGTAATCCCAATAGTGGGAAGACAACTTTATTTAACGCGTTGACAGGCAAAACGGCACACGTCGGGAATTGGGCAGGCGTTACCGTCAATAAAAAAGAAGGTTTAGTCAAAAAAACGCTTAATAAATCAAATGTCGCTATTACCGCCGTTGATTTACCAGGAGCATATTCTATGTCTCCTTTTTCATCAGAAGAAGTGATCACTCGCGACTTCGTTAAGAATGAACAACCCGCAGTGATCATTAATATTGTCGATGCCACTAACTTAAGTCGTAGTTTGTTTTTCACCACGCAATTACTAGAGCTTGGTATTCCGGTGGTTGTTGCCCTTAATAAAAGCGATTTAACCAAAAAGAAAAAAACAATCATTGATATTGAAGTATTAAGCAAAACGCTTGGTTGCCCGGTGATTGAAGTGACCGCAACAAAAAATAGTGGTCATGGTCTTGAAGCGCTTCTTGAAAAAGTAGTGATCATTAAGAATGGAACACAAGACGCGCCATTTAAAATGGGAGATATCAACTTAAATGATGCTGATGCCATTAAAGCATCTGATATCAAACGCTTTGACTTTGTAAAACAACTTGTTAATAAAATCGAAAACAGAAAAAACAAAAGCAACCAGCAAACCACACAAGATGCAGTTGATCGCATTGTGGCGCATAAATGGCTGGGGCTACCTATCTTTGCCGTGATCATGTGGGCTGTATTTTCTATTTCGCAAACGCATTTAGGTCCTATTTTAGCCGAAATTCTTGGGGGCTGGATTGATGCTTTTTATGGTTTGGTCGAGGGCTTACTCGGCAGTGATGTTTCACCCGTTTTAAGCGCATTATTATTAGATGGTATTATTGGTGGTGTCGGCGCGGTGGTCGGCTTCTTACCGCTTATTATGGTGCTCTTTTTCTTGCTTGCTATGCTAGAAGATTGTGGTTATATGGCACGTGTTGCCGTCGTTATGGATCGTTATTTCAAACGCGTCGGTTTATCAGGCAAGTCTATTATCCCGATGGTCATTGGTACAGGTTGCTCAATTCCCGGTATTATGGCAACGCGTACCATCAAAAACGAAAGACAACGTAGAACAACTGCCATGTTAGCGCCCTTTATGCCTTGTGGTGCAAAACTACCGGTTATCGCTTTATTTGCGGGTGTGTTTTTTAATGACGCCGCATGGGTCGGCACCTTAATGTACTTTATGGGTATTGGCATTATTATTTTAGGCGCTTTATTGGTGGTACGTATTACCGGTGAAAAACATGCGCGTTCATTTTTCGTTATGGAATTACCTGAATATCGTTTCCCAAGTATTCAAAGAGCCGTAACCTCAACGTTGTCTCGTGCAAAAGCGTTCATTATAAAAGCTGGTACTATCATTTTATTATGTAATGCTGCCGTGCAAATAATGCAAACGTTCACTTGGCAGTTTGAAGTCGTTGCACAGGGCGCGCAAAGCACCAGTATTTTAGCCAGTATTTCTTCACCTTTTGCTTTTGTGCTTATCCCTCTTGGATTTGGGGTATGGCAATTAGCAGCAGCTGCTATCACAGGTTTTATCGCCAAAGAAAACGTTGTCGGCACATTGGCAGTGGTTTACAGCATCACCAACTTTATTGATACTGATGAGTTAGCGCTTGTAGGTGGTAGTTCAGATGTTGCCAGTATTATGGGACTGTCCTCTGTGGCCGCTTTATCCTACTTAATTTTTAACCTTTTCACTCCCCCTTGCTTTGCGGCCATTGGCGCAATGAATGCGGAAATGGAAGATAAAAAATGGTTATGGGGTGGCGTCGCATTCCAATTCGGAATGGGCTATTTTGCAGCATTTATCACTTATCAAGTCGGAACGTTAATAACCACAGGCTTAGTCGGTGATGGCTTTGTTTATGGCTTTATTGGTTGTTCATTACTTGTGGGTTGTCTTTTCCACTTGGTAAGAAAAGGCGACAAACAGGCTGAGATCACTTTAAAAATGGCTAACGCTTAGGATTTTTCATGCTCAATATTATTGTTTTATTTGTTATTGGTTTAATTTTAGCGCTTTCCATTAGTAAAATTGTTGCCGATAAACGCAGAGGCGTTAAATGCATCGGCTGCTCGTTGAGTAGCCAATGTGATAGTCCCCCTGTAAAGCACAAAATGGCGGATAAAACGCAAACAATAAAAATAAAACAAATCATATAAAAAAAAGAGCGGGAGGATCTCCCGCTCTTTTTTCTTCAAAAACACTGCAGCACCCCATATCTACTTTCTTATCCTTCAAAAAACAATAAAATTCAATATCTTATATCTAACAATCAGACCTTTTCTTGTTCTATTTTAATTGTGATCCTGCTTGCACAGGTTACAATCGCCTCTTTATTATTGTAAAGAGCACTTTCTATATGATCAATGTTGCATTAATTGACGATCACGTCATTGTTCGCTCGGGATTTGCACAATTATTATCCCTAGAAACAGATATTAAAATTGTGGCGGAGTTCTCAAGTGCAGCCCAAGCACGCCAGGGTCTACCCGGCATTCAAGCACATGTCTGTATTATTGATATCTCGATGCCCGATGAAAGTGGCTTATCTCTTCTTGAAGACTTACCCTCGGGACTTGCTTGTATCATGTTAAGTGTGCACGATTCAGTGGCGATTATTGAAAAGTCCTTGCAACTCGGTGCGCTTGGCTATCTCAGTAAACGTTGTAGCCCTGATGAGTTAATACAGGCGGTGCGCGAAGTCGCTACAGGAAAGGTTTACTTAACGCCTGAATTAGCAGCTAAATTAAAATCAGCCGTTGCTGCGCCACTTGCTATTAATCAATTAACCAAGCGCGAAGATCAAATTAGTCGCCTTCTTGCCAATGGCTTAGAAATAAAGACCATTGCAGATATGCTTAATCTAAGCCCAAAAACAATACACGTGCACCGCGCCAATGCCATGCAAAAATTACACGTTAAAAATAATGTTGCTTTAGCCAAGTATTTTAATAATGAGCCGTTGTAATGCGCTCATACCTGATTGCCAGCATTGGCGCCAGCCTCTTTTTTAGTTGTACTTGGTTTTGCCTTTGGGTGCTTTCATATGCTTTTATCTTAGCGCCCGAACAAGCGATTTTACTTTTCCCCTTTGCGCTGCGCTTAGGTTTAACTTTACACTCGCCGATGCGTTTTTGGCCTGCTATCTATTTAAGTGAATGGCTATTAATGATCGCGTTAGCAACGGTATTGAACCTGCCTCAATGGCAAATGATGTTTCTACTGAGTTTATTAAGTTTACCCATTATCTATATCGCCAAAAAACATTATGTCGGAGAACAATGGCAACGTCTTAGTATTATGGGCGTCTTAGTGGTTCTTATTGCGACTTTAAATACCTTGATCATGCTGGCGTTTGATCATGATCCGGGGATGACTTTTTTGTTAACTATCACCGGCTCTTTGATGATAGTGCCGAGTTGTTATTTGATTTGGAGTTACCTATTTCAAAACAAGTGGGAGCCTTTAAATGTTGATTTACTTAACACCCCCATCACCTTGCACAGTCGTCGCATTATTTTTTATGCCAGTATTTTTATACTCAACATCATCATACAAGTAAAACTACCCATTGAATTGCGTCAATTTGCCCCCTTTTGTTTAGCGATCCCGATCATTATCTTTGCTTTTCGTTATGGTTGGAAAGGTGCGTTATTGGCCACGCTGTTAAACAGTATTGCACTGATTGCAGCTAGAAATGGTGTCAGCGACTTGCAAATAACCGATTTATTATTGTCTCTTTCAGCGCAAAGTTTAACGGGGATACTCCTAGGGATGGGCATTGAAAGGCAACATGAGCTCAATAATAAACTGCGTCATGAACTCACCCGAAATCACACGTTATCACGTCAGTTAGTAAAAACAGAAGAGAGTATTCGCCGTGAAATAGCGCGCGAGTTACACGATGAAATCGGCCAAAACATTACCGCTATTCGCACCCAAGCAAGCATTATTGATCGCGTAGAAAAAACGCCGATTAGCGCACAATGCGCTCGCATGATAGAGCAACTTTCCCTTAATATTTATGACACAACGAAAGACTTACTGGTGCGTTTACGTCCTAAAACATTAGACGATTTAGGACTAAAAGATGCAATTTATCAATTGCTCAGAGAAATGCAATGCAATGAGCATGGTATTAAAACCCATATTTCATGGCAGGAAAAAAACCTAAAAGATCCCCAAAAATGCGATACCACGCAGGTCACCCTATATCGAATATGCCAAGAAGCACTTAACAACATTATTAAGTATGCACATGCCAGTGAGGTGAATATTGACTTTAGGTTTGACCTTGAAGCTCATCTGAATATTCGAGATAACGGCATTGGCTTTGATCCCGACAACCTCGAAAAGGGTTTGGGATTACAAGGGATAAAAGAGCGCGTACAGGTGCTTGGGGGTAAATTTGAATTGATATCAAGCGCTAACAAAGGTACCCAACTAAACATAACATTGCCCTTACTATAAAAGTTGGCACTTTAATTAACAGAATAAGACATAATTTATGATTGATTTTTTAAGTAAAGAGAAGACAAGCGCACCGTTACAAGATAAACAAAAAATAGATGAGACTTATCGTTACTGGCGCTTACATTTAATGCTAACCATGTATGTGGGTTATGCGATGTTTTATTTAACGCGTAAAAGTTTTAATTATGCGATGCCTGCAATGATTGCCGATTTAGGCCTTGATAAAACAGATATCGGTATGATGGGGACCCTTTTCTATCTCACTTATGGCGCCTCTAAATTCTTTTCGGGGATTTTATGCGATCAAAGCAACTCGCGTTATTTTATGGGCGTCGGCTTGATCCTCACCGGTATCACCAACATTTTATTTGGTTTTTCGAGTAGTGTTTTAGCGTTTACTTCACTATGGATCTTAAATGCGCTCTTTCAAGGCTGGGGATGGCCTCCTTGCGCTAAGTTACTCAGCACTTGGTACTCTCGATCTGAACGCGGGTTTTGGTGGGCGATATGGAATACCGCGCATAATGTGGGGGGCGCTTTGATCCCTTTATTGGTTGGCTTTATCACGCTGCATTATAGCTGGCGTTATGCCCTTATCTTCCCCGGTATCTGCGCTATTTTTGGTGGTGTTTTTTTATGTTGGCGTTTACGCGATAAACCCGCTTCACTCGGTCTCCCAAGTATTGGGAAGTGGCGTAACGACAAACTTGAACTACGTCATGAGAATGAAGGATTAAACCTGACTTCGCAACAGATCTTAAAAAAATACGTATTAACAAATAAGTATATTTGGTTACTTGCGTTTAGCTATCTGTTGGTTTATATCGTACGTATTGCCATTAATGACTGGGGGAATTTATACCTGACTGAAGTCTTTAATTATGACTTGATCACCGCGAATACCGCATTATCGTTGTTTGAGGTCGGTGGTTTTATTGGCTCTCTCGTGGCAGGATGGGGATCAGATCTTATTTTTAAAGGTAACCGAGGCCCAATGAATTTAATCTTTTCTATTGGCATCTTTTTAGCCGTCGGTGCACTTTGGCTTATCCCATCAAGTACTTTTATTTTACAAGCTGCCTGTTTTTTTACGATTGGATTTTTTGTATTTGGGCCGCAAATGCTCATCGGTATGGCTGCAGCCGAATGCTCACACAAAAATTCAGCGGGTGCGGCCACCGGATTTGTGGGCTTATTCGCCTATATGGGCGCAGCGCTTGCAGGGTATCCTTTAGCCTTAATACTGCAACAATATCACTGGGCAGGATTTTTCACGGTGATCTCTTGTGCAGCGGTGATCATTGGCTTACTTTTATTACCTTTTTTACAGGCGCAGGCCCCTATAAAAACTTAAATTTACAAACAATAAAAGTCGAATACGCGCATCTTGTGAGGCTACGACGAATAAAAGAGACACAGGTAACGTGATATAAAAAGTAGCACTGACATCAAGTGGCACTTGACGTTACGGGCTCTTTATTACGCGTAACCTCTTTAACGTTTTTACTTTATTTTCTTATTTATAATTTTCCACTCATTGCCACTAGACGACTGGTCTATTTTGTTTTATGATGGGCTCATGAAAATAGAAAGCAATACAACACGACAACATATTTTAGACTGTGGTTATCAATTGATAGCAAGGCAGGGTTTTTCTAATGTAGGTCTCGCGCAAATACTCAAGCACGCAGAAGTACCCAAAGGATCTTTTTATCATTACTTTAAATCGAAAGAACTTTTTGGCGAAGCCCTTATTCAGGATTATTTTGCACAATACGACATTGAACTAACGGCCTTTTTTGATACGCCTAATGGCAGCGCCTTTGATAAACTTATTGCTTATTGGCAACGCTGGATTGATGCTCAAAATACACAAGGGGTAGTACATACCTGTCTTGTCGTTAAATTAAGCGCTGAAGTATCTGATCTTTCCGAGTCCATGCGCATCGCCTTATTGGCAGGTGCAAAAAAGATCATTGCAAGTTTAAGTTTATGCATTGAAGCGGGCATAAAAGATAAATCCATTGCGGTAAAAGAAGCAAGT
Organism: Psychromonas sp. CNPT3; assembly: GCF_000153405.2. Classification (NCBI taxonomy): domain Bacteria; kingdom Pseudomonadati; phylum Pseudomonadota; class Gammaproteobacteria; order Alteromonadales; family Psychromonadaceae; genus Psychromonas; species Psychromonas sp. CNPT3. The sequence continues at coordinate 1,163,289 of NC_020802.1, read as the reverse complement.
CAATGTGCAGAGCTACTCTATAACCTATGGATAGGCGCAAGTTTACTGTGCAAACTCAGTAAAGACAGCCATGGTTTAGAACAAACAATGCGCTTCACTAAAGATATTTTAAATAATAAAGCACATTTTTAAACACCAAAATCATGCCTACATGGCGTGATTTTTTACAACAGCAGACTAGACGACCAGTCTAATTGTATATTAATAGAAGATAAGGGTTAACCATGAGCAATCATCAAAACAGGCAAGTTCTTTTAAACGCACGCCCTATTGGCGCGCCTAAATTAACTGATTTTAATTTAAAATCAAGCGCAAAACCAAGCATCAAAGACGGAGAGGTTTTGTTACGCAGTATCTATTTATCTCTCGACCCGTATATGCGAGGCAGAATGAGTGATGCAGCCTCTTATGCTGATCCCGTTGCCATTAATGATGTCATGGTCGGTGCGACGGTATGCCAAGTAGACGCCTCTAAAAATAGCCAATTTAAAACCGGTGACTGGGTGCTAGCCTACTCTGGATGGCAAGACTTTAGCGTTTCTAATGGTGACGGATTAGTGCCTTTAGGCCAATCACCACAAAACCCATCTCATGCACTGGGCATCATGGGTATGCCAGGCTTTACCGCTTATATGGGGCTTCTCGATATTGGTCAGCCTAAATCAGGGGATACCTTAGTTGTCGCGGCTGCGAGTGGCCCAGTCGGTGCAACCGTTGGTCAAATCGGCAAACTAAAAGGTTGCCGCGTTATCGGCGTCGCCGGTGGCAGTGAAAAATGTGACTATGTTAAAAATGTTTTAGGATTTGATGATTGCTTAGATCATCACGATCCAGAATTTGCTCAAAAATTAGCACTAGCTTGCCATAACGGCATTGATATCTATTATGAAAATGTCGGCGGTAAAGTCTTTGATGCCGTACTGCCTTTACTCAATACGGGCGCACGCATCCCCGTTTGTGGCCTTATTTCACAATATAATGCAACGGCATTAGATCAAGGTCCCGATCGCCTTTCATTATTAATGGGTACTATTTTAGTCAAACGCATCAAAATGCAAGGCTTTATTATTTTTGATGATTACGCACATCGTTATGATGAATTTGCAGCAGAAATGACGCAATGGCTAAGCGAAGGAAAAATACATTATCGTGAACATCTTATCGATGGACTTGAAAATGCACCGCAAGCCTTTATTGGTTTGTTAGAAGGTAAAAACTTTGGAAAATTAGTCATTCAAGTAAATACACCTAACTTATAAGCATTGAGGATAAAAAATGATCACTTTACACCACCTAAACAAATCACGCTCAAAACGTATTATTTGGTTATTAGAAGAACTCGGCGTTGAATATGAAATTGTTTCTTATCAAAGAGATAAAGACTCTTTCTTAGCACCGGCAAGTTTAAAAAAGATCCATGCGCTTGGTAAATCACCAGTGCTTGAAGATAACGGACAAATGATCGCAGAATCGGGCGCTATCACAGAATACTTAATTACACGTTATGGCAACGGAAAATTAGCCCCACAACGCGATTCAAAAGAGTATATTGAATACATACAGTGGTTACATTTTGCAGAAAGTTCAGCCATTTTACCTCTCTTAATGAAAATGTTTTTACAAAAAGATGGCTGTGAAACACGTTTTCTAAATACTTATGTAGATATTGAAACTGAAAAAGTTATCTCTTATTTTAATGCATCACTTGAAGGTAAAACTTACCTTGTTGGTGAACGCTTAAGCGGCGCAGATATTATGATGTCATTTATTGTTGAAATATTAAGTAACAGCCTCACTTTAGATAATTTTGAACACATTAAACGCTATGACGCATTGTTAAAAACACATGCCTCTTTTAATAAAGCCGATTTATTAGAAGCACAAAATAGCACCCTTTAACTCTTTTTATGATCAAACAACGAGGATCCTAATGAACAATTTTACATATCATAATAGTACCTGTATTTATTTTGGTAACGACCAAATCAGTGCCATTGCCAATATTCCTAAAGATAAAAAAATATTAGTCACCTATGGTGGTGGCTCAATCAAAAAGAATGGCGTTTACGATCAAGTTAAAAGCGCACTAAAAGATCACAATTGGGATGAGTTTTCAGGCATTGAAGCCAACCCTAAATATGCAACCTTAATGTTAGGTGTTGCTAAAATCAAAGAGCAAAAATTTGATTACTTATTGGCTGTCGGTGGTGGCTCTGTTGTTGATGGCACTAAATTTATGGCTGCAGCGGCTTGTTTTGAAGGTGACGATCCTTGGGATATTTTATCTAAGCAGTCTCCTGTGTTAAGCGCACTGCCACTTTCTTGTGTGTTAACGCTTCCTGCGACAGGCACGGAAAGTAACTGTGGCGCGGTGGTGACACGTGAGCATAATAAGTTAGCGTTTATGAGCCCGTTTGTACGCCCTATTTTTGCTGTATTAGATCCAAAGACCACGCTTAGTTTATCGCCACGTCAAAGTGCAAATGGTGTTGTTGATGCCTTTGTTCACGTGATGGAGCAATACATGACTTACCCGGTTAATGCTAAAGTACAAGACAGATTTTCTGAAGGTTTGTTACTTAATTTAATCGAAGAAGGTCCTAAAGTGCTTGCGACGCCAGATGATTTAGAGGTTCGCTCAAATATCATGTGGACAGCAACACAAGCACTTAGTGGCATTTTAGGTGTCGGTGTACCACAAGATTGGGCATCACATATGATTGGCCATGAGTTAACCGGTAACTTTGGCATTGATCATGCGCGTAGTTTAAGTATTATTTTACCGTCAGTAATGCATAATCAACGCCACCTTAAAGAAGCAAAATTATTACAATATGCTGAGCGTATTTTTGATATCAAAAGTGGTAGCACACAAGATCGTATTGATTTGGCTATCAGTAAAACTATCGACTTCTTTAAGAGTATGGATGTACCGACATCACTTGCAGATGTATCGTTAGATGCCGCATCAGTTGAGACCATATTAAGCAGTCTTGAAGCACATAAGATGGTCGCTTTAGGTGAGCATGGTAGCATTGATTTAAAACAATCACGCGCTATTCTTGAGTATGTTTTATAAGTGAAAACAGGCGTTAATTGAGCCGCCTTTTTTGGGTGATGGCTAAAATATCACGCGGACGAAACGCTAAATAACGCATTAAAAAACAATAAAAAGGTCTCTTTTATAGAGACCTTTTTTTATGGGTAAAATATTAAAACAAATTTAACCCAAATGCGCCTTTAACGCGGTGCAGTACTTGATTTGCCTCCTCTTGGGAGCGCGCAGTACCTTGCTTTAATATCTCTAACAATTGCGCCTTATCATTCATCAACACAAGGCGACGTTCACGCATTGGACGCAATAAATCTTGCAAACATTCTTCAAGTATTTTTTTCGTTTTCCCGTCTCCAAGTCCACCAGCACGATACTGCCTTTTTAAATTTTCAACATATTCACAATCCGTATGAAACGCATCTAAATACGTAAAGACCACATTGCCTTCTACTTGGCCGGCATCATTTATATTAATATGCTTAGGATCGGTATACATCGCTTTAACAACGCGCGAGATGTCCTTCTCACTGGCACTGAGTAACAGGCTATTATGCATTGATTTGGACATTTTATTTTTACCATCAGCCCCCGGTAAACGAGGCACTTTACTCAGTAATGCGCGGCACTCACTTAAAATGTTTTCACCCGCAATAGCATTGATTTTACGCACGATCTCATTGGTTTGCTCAAGAAGGGGTAATTGATCTTCACCGACCGGAATAAGCGTGCCATTAAACGCGGTAATATCCGCAGCTTGACTAATAGGGTAAGTCAAAAACCCAGCGGGGATAGACTGCCCAAATGATTTATTGGCAATTTCGCTTTTTACCGTGGGGTTTCTCTGTAACCTTGCCACACTCACCAAATTTGCATAGTACATGGTTAATTCTGCAAGCGCAGGGATAGCAGATTGTAAACAGATCGTTGTTTTTAAGGGATCAATACCGACACACAGGTAATCTGCAACCACATTTAAAATATTTGAGGATACTTTTTCAGGGTGATAACCGTTATCGGTTAAACCTTGCATATCTGCGACTAATATCGTTTGTTGATATTGCTCTTGTAGTATGACGCGTTGTTGCAGTGAGCCGACAAAATGGCCGATGTGTAACGGCCCTGTCGCTCTGTCGCCGGTAAGAATTTTATCAGAAGAGTGCCTAACTGAAGTATGGATTGCTGAAGTATGACGGGGTGTTTGGTTTTTCAAAATATGACTCCTTAAAAAATGATCCATCGGAGACATACACATATATTCATAGCCAGTCTGCCGACGGTTTTGAATAGATGTAATTCAGCGCCGCTCTATAACGAAGAGCGCCACCAAGAAAAAACATTGAATAATGATATATAAATAATTTGCATGCCAATAATGTAACAGTAATTACGTTTCATGCAATAAAAAATGAAAAAAACATAAATACTTACTCAAGATAGATAATGTAAAAGCATCTTGATCAAGCGCTTTTATATTTTCAAAAAATACTAACATATTGAATTGACAATAAAACCCAAACCCCTTAGACTGCGCTTGTCCTTCGGGAACATCTATATCTTTGATATGGGGCTATAGCTCAGCTGGGAGAGCGCTTCGCTGGCAGCGAAGAGGTCTGCGGTTCGATCCCGCATAGCTCCACCACTTTTATACCTTTCGTTATTAAGCACAGTTTCCTACGTAATCAGACACTCTATCCAAACACCCATAAACAGGTATTAACACTCCTTGTATTTGCATTCTGAATATCTTCCTGCTATGAGCAAATTAACTTTACCGCACCCACTATCATCACTAAAAAATCCTTGCCACCAATGCAATCAAACTTTCTAATAAAGTTACCGCCACACTACATTTTCAACCTTAGTTAGGCACTGAGCATCCGTATTTAGAGTCACGTCTTAAATATCTAGCGTCGACGTCGTATAAGCTTAAATTTTAAGTCTAATACAAGCAGAGGACAGGCCCTACAACAACAAATGTAAACAGGAGGAGTATGCGTAGTGATCGTTGATGAAAATCAGCTAGATCAATATGATGATATCGACCTAGCTATCTATGATTTATGGTTAGGTTAGGGATGCGTTAAATTAGAACTCTAGCTCCGGGAACGTAACCACCTGCCTTAGCTATCTGCTGTTTTAATATGTAATTATTATCTTTTGGAAGTCCAATCCATTTTCTTATTTCTTCTATTTTCCTAAATAAATCTAATGAGTTAATGTTGTGGATAACAACAACTCTGTCAGCAGGTTTTACGATGAATTCATTATCGTTAAATTCAGCATCAATAATAGATTGCTCAACACTGTCAAAGGATAGATGAATTAACAGATGGTAATTCATGTTTTCACTAAGATAAACTTCATATATAACCTCAAACCAGGCATCAGGAGCAGGCTCTATTTTGTTATTCAATTTGAATTTTTCAAAAGGAGAATCATAGTCAAAAAGTTTAGGGTATCGATATGAACACCCGAATTTCCCTTCAATTTCTTTATTAATCCTAGTCCTAAAATTATTCGTATCACGAGTGCCAATCAAAAGCCTATTCCCAGTTAATACAATAGGAGTTAACTCCTTATAAGGAGGGGTATTTACATTGTTTTTTCCACCCAATTTAAAGTCTGGATACTTTTCAACGACCAGCCAGAGCAGGTACAAAAAATGAAAATCACCTCGACTTCTTACACAAAAACCATCTATCTCCAGATGTTCTTTATCTCTATATGTACCTTTTCTATTAGCCCACGCAAAATTGTAAAATCCAGTTAGCTCAAATAAGTTCTTTTGACATTTTGAGCATATATCTATAAATTCTGTATTCTTAATTATCTCATTTATCTGTTTTAAAGCTAAATAATCGGTCTCCTCTAACTTATTATTCTCATTGCGAAATTCTTCAGAAAATATATTATGAATAATAATTTTTATATACTCTTTATTCTTGAAGATCTTTAATATTTTCCTATAGAACCTATCCTCCGTGACATCAATATAACTATCAAAGAAAGAATCTAAATCATCATAAAGTTCAACCTCTTCATACCTTCCAGGGTTCCTCCGGGGAGCGCCGCATAGATCGACAATATTTGTCATCAAACTAGGTAAAATAGTCCCTTTACCTATCTTCATTTCACTGATCCGAGCTTCTTCAATTCCAAGTTCTTTAGCAAGATCTTTTTGGTTTTTCTCTATAGACTTGAAGTAAGCAATCGCATGGTTAATCCATAAAATAGTATCGTGTTTAGTTAATTTATTCATAGCTCTTCTCCTTTTTAGAACACAAGCAATGTAACCGATTACAGCACTATTGTAATTACAATATTGTTGTAACTTTATGTAATTTATTGCAACAAGGTCTTAGTAAAGAATGAAGAAACACCAACCAATTGAATTTAAACATATTTAACTATAAATCAGAGAGTCCTTCCTTAGCCATCCCAACTAAACTAATAAGTAACATCGATGATCACAGAAAGAGCCGTTGTCTCTCTGCATAAAACGTTCTGTAGCGCCACACTAGATTTACATCGTTAATGAGGTCAGAGTATCAGCACACATATTCACTACTTAAATAATCATAGTGATCACAAACCTTAATTTCACGACTAAATACAACGCATAAATGACAAGGGAATGTTAGGGAGTGATCTGCTCATGATTAAAGGGAAATGGGATGAACAGTACCCTCAGATATGGAAATCCTGGTATAATAATTGGCATAACTTAAATATGTTCTACCATTATCCTAAGGACATAAGAAAGTCATTTACTTAGCGGTTAGATCTGCATCAAAAAAATGGTCAAAACCGATTCACAACTGGAGAGCTGCTATGAATCGGTTTATAATTGAGTTTGAAGACCGTTTAAAGCGCCACCTGTAAAATGGTAATTACACAGAATTATTTACAGGGTCTCTTTACCAAAGCACTTTTTCATGTACCTATCACCAGCTTCATTAATAGTTACTTTTGATTTTAAGTTTGGATTAACATATTCACCATCTATCTCTTCAAAACCAAAACTGTGAATATCCTCTTTTGATTTTATTAAGAGCAATAAGATTAAAATATTCTCTTTCATATCTTTTTCACCAGTAAATCTAAATTCTGTAACCGAATCTGTATTATTTGTAGATAAACAAATAGAAAAATATTTCAAACAAAAACTGCATGTTACAACATCATTCAACCTTAAAGAGGATATCAGTGTTTTAGTAAATGAAAATCTATCTCTACAAAACTTTTGGTATCGAAATATACGATTATTTCTCTCTTGAACATAATCGGAATCATCGTCATTCCAACCCGACTCATCCCAAGGACATATAAAATCTGGTTCCATTCCAGAAGAGCCAAAATAATCTTCCCAGTCACCCATAAATCACCATATAATTTGACAAAAAAATTTTGTCACGTAGGATAAATACGCGACTAGCTTTGTTATGCTACCTTTTAGAGGTAGAAGCGAGATGTATCGTCCGCTTTAAAATTAGTGTAATCACGCCATACCCCCTAACGGGGGAGTAATGGGTTCCGTAGTTGCTACCCCTGCTAATATTTTATTAGCAGGGGACTCTCCAACACTTTCCATCCAATTTATTAAACCTATAATAGATTTATAATTTTTTTGATATAGTGCGGCTCTTAATTTTCTTTTTGTTTTTCTTGTAGGCTCTCCATGATTAACTAATGATATGCCTGTAACATGAAAGTTATCATTTAAATTACCATATTTTGTTTTACTTTCATTCAAATAGAAACCATAAAATATTAGTATGTTTTTAATCATTTCATGCACTTTTTTTTGAATTTTTAAAAAACAATCATCTACATTATCGCTATATATGCTTATTGTTAAATCATCTACATATCTAGAATAGCAAAAATTTACATCCAATTTAATACCAAGACTATTCAGTTGCTTTTCAATAACATGATCTATGTTACACATTACAATATTTGAGATAACAGGACTCGTCGACAAACCTTGTGGAAGAACATCATCTATAAAACAGACATCTAAAATTTTTTTACTTATTATATCTCTTAGCATATCCTTTTTAATTGATGAAAAAAAATCTTTTATATCAATAGACAGAATATATCCTCTTTCTAGCTTCATATGACACATTGCATTTGATATAGCAGATCTTTTCTTTCTAAAACCATGCGAACACTGGTTTTTAGACAAAATATCGCTGTATTTTTTTTCTAAAAAATTCATTACTTTTTTAAAAAAAATTTTAGTTTCTTCATTACCAACAAATATATCCCTAAATTTTCCATTTCCTTTTGGTATTTTCTTCTTAACCAAAAAAAGAACGTTATCCTCTAGGATATTAATATATCTATTATTTTCATTCATCCACACAACCAACTCCTTTAAATTTTACTTATAATAAGTCAGAGTAATTTCCATATATTTCACTTATTAGACAATATTCAACAACTGAGACATCAAACTTACCATATAAATTAGAGGACCTGATAGCGCCGCCGTCGACGTTAATAAAGATAAGATAGAAATTACTGCATCAGCATTAACTAATTCAGCAATCTTAATTTTAATCAATCCATTGCTTCACTACCTTCTTGAAGCAAATCTGACACAGTATTACTGCTAATGATAACTCAGCTTTACCACTCCTCTTATTACCACTAAAAAGTACCCTTTCACCTCTTAAATAAACGCAGTGATCTGCTCTGGTGAACGGGCAAAACCGAGAACATGTAACCTTAAAAAATACGATAAAAAAAAGGCAGAGCATCCTGAGATGCGCTACCTTTTCTACTTTATTACTAATTTATTTTAAGCCAATGCAGTTGTATGACCTAAAACGCTTTTAACCTGTCATATCCATCAGAAGCTGATAAATATTCCGGCGAGCGTAGCACTCATTAAATTAGCAAGTGTTGCTGCAAGTACCGCTTTAAAGCCGAGGTTTGCAACCTCTTTACGACGCTCTGGCGCCATAACACCAATGCTGCCTAGTTGGATAGCGATTGAGCCAATATTGGCAAAGCCACATAAGGCGAACGTAATAATTACTTGCGAATGATTGGAAAGTTGCTCTTTTACTGACGCAAAATCCATAAACGCAACGAATTCGTTGAGGATAACTTTTTGACCGATAAAACCACCTGCTTGCAGCATTTCATTAGCAGGTACGCCAATAATAAAGGCGATAGGAGCAAAAAGGTAACCGAGTAGGCTTTGAAAAGTAACCCCTTCAAAATTAAACCATAAGCCGACCACACCAATACCTGCATTAAACATCGCTATCACACTGATAAAGGCAATTAACATGGTGCCGATGGCAACCGCTACGCGCATACCATTCATCGCACCAGAGGCTAACGCATCAATTAAGTTGCTATGTTCACTTTTATCCATCTCAACATCGGTCTGGAAGTGTGGAGTGCCTATCTCTGGCACCAATAATTTTGCCATCATTAAACTGCCGGGCGCAGCCATAAAGCTGGCGGCGATCAGGTACTTCAGCTCTACACCTAAGCCTGCATACCCACCTAATACACTACCTGCAACAGAGGCCATGCCACCTGTCATCACAGCGAAAAGTTCAGATCGCGTCATTTTAGATAAGAAGGGTTTTACGAGTAACGGAGATTCACCCTGACTTAAAAAGATATTACCCGTTGCAACAAGTGATTCAGCGCGACTGATGCCAAGGAGTTTCTGCAAGCCACCACCAATTATCTTGATAACAACCTGCATGATCCCCAAATAATAGAGCATTGAAATTAAGGCACTGATAAAGATAATTAAAGGAAGTACGCGAATAGCAAATATGAAACCCGTATTCGCCAGATCACCAAAGAGGAAGCTGATACCTTCATTTGCAAAGCCCAGCATTGATGCGACGCCTTGGCTAACTGCACCAAGTACTTGTTGTCCCATTGGTACGTACAGTACCAACGCGGCAAAACCCGCTTGTAGAAAAAATGCGCCGATGACAGTTCGCCATTTAATGGCTTGGCGGTTTTCAGAACAAATCCACCCACAAAAGACAAGAAACAATATCCCAACAAAACTTATTAACAACTGCATTATATATCCAATTTAGTATTACATAGGATAAGTTTAAGGTGAGGATCACTTGAGTTATGGCGCTCAAAGGTAACAAGAGGACTTAATGTCAAACTCGTTAAGTGCAGACACTTTGGTAAAATGTCATACTGTCCGGCCATAAAAGCAAGTAATAGATTTACCTTAAAACTTACAAAATGCTAGCGAGTCCAACTCCGTGGGGGGTCTTTATCCGTGTAACAGCTAGCATTAATGATAGCGAAGAACCATAGGTTTCAGCCGGAAATGGATTATACAAATAAATGCGCATATGACTAATCAAAAATTCACATGGGAAAGGTTGTTTTTTTGTGATCAACCCCATAAAAAAAGAAAAATAACAGGATCAGGTCTTATATTTTAGCATTATCGTGCCGGTATATAGTGCTTATTAAATAATTGGCATAAAATTTGAAATAACACTTCTTAGCAAAATAGAAGCAGAAAGCCAGTCGAAAATGCACGCGAGGGCCTGCCAATAAATATTCAATGAGTTAATTTTACAATAATACATTGCTAAACTATTTGGGTATAAATCAACAATGTATAGCGCCACCTTGTAAAACAAACCCTTTTAACTCCCCCCTTACTCAGTAAAATGCAGCATTATATTCTCAATGCCATTGCATTGATTGAGCAAAAAACAGGCTTTGACTTAAACGCTCATCGATGACATATCGCTCATCGAAACGCTTTATCTACGATCAATAAAGTCATGTTACAAAAAGTAAAAATGAAGTCAGATTATTTATGAAAAGCCGTAAAAATAACGTAGAAGAGCCCAAGCGAATGTGCTTAGACTCCCCTACTAACCAGAATACACAGAGGTGAAATTTGTCATTAAAAATGGCGCTATCCCAGCGTAGATAACGTCGGTGATAGCGTCGCTGAGGGCCTGTTTTTATTAGCACACACTTTTTAGCGCCTTGGGTATTTACTCACCTATTAAGGTTTTACCTGCATGATCGAGATACTTTGACTGGCAGCTTGCAAGTCGCAATACAAACGCATCACTAATGTCTCGGCCAACTCAAAATAGGGCTGTACTAAATGCGCATGCTCATTTTTAACTAATGTTGGGATCCCTTCATCACTGTCGATGCGGTAATTAATATGTAAGGGTAAAACGCCTAAGAACGGTAATGAAAATTGAGCCGCCAGTTTCGCACCGCCGCCACTGCCAAAAATAGCCTCATTATGTCCACATTTAGAGCAGGTATGCACACTCATGTTCTCAATAACACCAGATATATGAGTATCGACTTTATTAAACATCGCCACCCCTTTTTGTGCATCAATGAGTGCAACATCTTGCGCCGTTGTCACAATCACAGCGCTACTTACGGGCACATTTTGCGACATGGTTAATTGGATATCGCCGGTGCCCGGTGGCATATCGACAATTAAGTAATCAAGCTCTGGCCAGTCCGTTTCATTAAGTACCTGTTGCAATGCCTTACTTGCCATTGGGCCACGCCAAATCATCGCTTCTGCATCTTTGACTAAAAAACCAATGCTATTACACACTAAACCGTGTGCATGTATCGGGTTCATTAATTTTCCATTGCTACTGCTTGGCTGTGCATCTTTAACGCCGAGTAACGTCGGTAAAGAGGGGCCATAAATATCAGCATCTAGCATGCCCACTTTTGCGCCATTTTTTGACAGCGCTAAAGCCAAGTTAACACTGACAGTCGATTTACCGACGCCGCCTTTTCCTGAGGCCACTACAATAATATTTTTGATTTTTGTCATACACGTTTTTTGCGTGTTTTTTTGCAATGCGAGCACATTTTCACTCACTTGCCATTGCAGAGGTTGTGAAAATAACGAGGCAAGAGGTACTAGCGAGTCATGTTGTAACTTTTCTAACCATTGTGGCGCATAAAAAGGTAAGTTAAGCGTGAGAGTATGGCTTTCTTCTGAAAATGAAATACGTTTTTCAGCCACTAATTTTTGCAACACCGGATAGGTTGAGACTTCTGTTAAAATTTTAATAATTTTATCAAATTGACTCTTCTTTTTAAAAAACATGATCGCTCCAAACAATAAAAAACAGATGCAGAGAGTGTAACAAACCCTCTTATCATTTCATCCTTAATTTAAGAGTGGGATTTGTGGCCGTAATTGGGTAGAATTACACTTTAAAAATTTTTAGATAACTGCAAAGGAATTATATATAAAATGCAAAATCAAGATCGTAAAATCCTTGTGACCTGCGCCCTCCCCTACGCGAATGGTCCCATTCATTTAGGGCATATGTTAGAGCATGTCCAAGCAGATATCTGGGTTCGTTTTCAGCGTTTACGTGGCAATAACGTAAGTTTTATCTGTGCTGATGATGCACATGGCACACCGATCATGCTTAAAGCCAATGCAATGGGCATTACACCAGAGCAAATGATCAGTGAGATCAAAGCATTACACATTAAAGATTTTAATGATTTTGATATTAGTTTTGATAATTATCATTCCACACACTCTGAAGAAAATAAAACGCTTTCCACTCATATTTATAATACATTGCATAAAAATGGTTTTATTAAAACAAAAACGATTGAGCAACTTTTCGATCCTGAAAAAGAGATGTTTTTACCGGATCGCTTTGTAAAAGGCACCTGCCCTAAATGTAAATCTGAAGATCAATACGGTGATAACTGTGACAGTTGTGGCGCAACATATAGCCCCACTGAAATGATCAACCCTAAATCGGCTGTTTCAGGTGCAACACCGATAATGAAAGAAACAGAGCATTTTTTCTTCGACTTACCACAATTTGAAGACATGCTAAAAACATGGACACGCTCTGGAGCTCTCCAAATTGAAATGGCGAATAAAGTCGCAGAATGGTTTGAATTTGGTTTAAAACAATGGGATATCACTCGCGATGCCCCATACTTTGGTTTTGAGATCCCAAATGCACCGGGTAAATATTTTTATGTTTGGCTAGATGCGCCGATTGGTTACATGGGAAGCTTTAAAAATCTTTGTGATCGCCGTGATGATCTGGACTTTGATGAATACTGGAACAAAAACAGTAGCACTGAGTTGTACCACTTTATCGGTAAAGATATCGTCAATTTCCACAGCCTATTTTGGCCTGCAGTGCTTGAAGGCAGTGGCTTTAGAAAACCTACCGCCGTTCACGTACATGGTTATGTCACGGTCAACGGTGCAAAAATGTCAAAATCTAAAGGCACCTTTATTAAAGCTAGCACCTATCTTGAGCATTTAGATCCTGAATGCCTACGTTATTATTATGCAGCTAAATTAACCAGTAAAATTGATGATTTAGACTTAAATTTAGATGACTTTATGCAACGCGTAAATTCTGATGTGGTCAATAAATTAGTAAACTTAGCCTCACGTACAGCAGGCTTCATCGCTAAAAAATACAACGGTGAGCTATCTGTCAAAATTGCAGAGCCCGCATTGTATCAAGAGTTTATTGATGCTGGCGAGTCTATTGCCTCTCTCTTTGAAAAACGAGAGTTTGCACGCGCTATTCGTGAGATCATGGCATTAGCTGACAAAGCGAATAAATATATTGATGAGAAAGCACCTTGGGCATTGGCAAAAGAGGCAGATAAAGACATTGAAGTGCAAGAAATATGCTCTATGGGTATTAACTTGTTCCGCGTTCTAATGACTTATTTAAAACCTGTCATGCCAAAATTGACCGCTCGTAGTGAAGAGTTTTTGGCAGAAACGCTAGATTGGGAAGTGATTAAAACACCACTTTCTGGCCATAAAATCAATAAATTCAAAGCCCTTTTCCAGCGCATCGACATCAAAAAAGTAGACGCGATGGTAGACGCCTCTAAAGAAAACATTGAAATAGCGGCCGTTGCTAAAGTAGATGAGAGCGCACAATCTGAGTTAGAAAAAGAGCCTTTATGTGCTGAGATTGATTTTGATACCTTTGCTAAAGTCGATTTACGCGTTGCCCGCATCATTAAAGCGGAGCACGTACCGAAGGCGAATAAATTACTGAAACTTACTTTAGATTTAGGCACTGAAACGCGTACTGTTTTTTCAGGTATCAAATCAGCATGTAACCCTGAAGATTTAGAAGGAAAACTGACAGTCATGGTTGCCAACCTAAAACCACGCCAAATGAAATTTGGTTTATCTGAAGGCATGGTACTCGCAGCAGGTCCCGGCGGTAAAGACATCTATTTATTAACACCTGATGATGGCGCGCAACCCGGACAACGTATTATCTAATAATATTTAGTAAACAAGGTTTACTTTAAATTTAAAAGTCAGTGTTATGTTATGCATACACTGACTTTTTTATTGTATTAATATTTTAATGTTCACATTTTATAAAATAGGAACGGTGCAATGGCCAATATTTTACTTATCGCAAATCTTAACTGCGATCGTATTTTACAACTCGACAGCCCCCTAACAACAGGCGGACGCCATCACTACCAAGATATGGGAAGACGTTTAGGTGGAGGTGGTGCGAATACGGGTATGGGGCTGCTTTTTGCAGATCACAGGGTCACCTTGGTCAGTCAAATTGGTAATGATGAAACAGCAGATTGGCTATTGGCAGAAGCAAGTTTACGGGGCCTAGATTGTCATTTATTACAGCGTAATGATTTGGCCACCCCAGAGCTATTATTACTGATGACCCCTGATGCAGAGCGAACGATTATTCGCCCGCAACGCCCCACATTTACACTAGGGCATGCACCTGATTTTACGCAGTGGCAAGCGCTCTATATTAATTCATCTGCGCTCGGCGCTGCATCATGGAGCGCTGAAGCATTAAACACCTGTTTAGTGGTTGCACAACTCCCAAAAGATGCCAGTGTAAGACCTTGCCATATTTTGATTGCATCCTTATCGGATCTCAATAAACAGCAAGAGGATACCTCCGCATTTTGGCAATTTGCACAGAAAATAGCAGGCCCTGAGTTACGTTATTTTATTGTCACCGATGGCGAAAAAGGCGCACATGTTTATAACGCAACACACATTCAACATATTGCGGCCATAAAAGCAGAAGTGATTGATACAACCGGTGCGGGAGATGCTTTTGCTGCCGGTGTGATTGACGCATTATTGCAAGGTGATGATATATTACAGGCAATGAGCCAAGGCGCGCAGTGGTCAGCAATTGCCGTCTCTACGCAAAGCTCAGTACCCGGAGAGCGTCTGCAGCATTATATTCAATGCATGCGTTGATGCCCTCCTTAAATAAAGCGTTTACACGCTTTATTTATCACTTATAAAACATCATTTTCTGTTTGTAGGCCTTGATCCGCCTGTGATAAATTCAGCAAAGTTACCTCGGCGATGTTACTTAATGCTTCTGTCGTAAGGAACGCTTGATGGCCAGTGAAAATAACATTATGGCAGGCAGATAAACGGCGGAAAGTATCATCTGTGATCGTTTCATTAGAGTGGTCGCCAAAAAACAGTAACTCTTCTTCCTCATAAACATCTAAGCCTAATGATCCGATACGCCCACTTTTAAGCGCTTGAATCGCGTCATCTGCATTTAATAAGCCACCGCGACTGGTATTGATAAGCATCACGCCATCTTTCATTTTAGCAAAAGAGTTACGATCCATTAAGTGATGGTTAGAGTCGGTTAACGGGCAATGCAAACTGATAATATCACTGCGTTTGAAAAGTTCATCGAGTTCAACATAGTCCGCGCCAGCCTGTTTTGCAAAATCAGAGGGGTACGGATCATAAGCTAAAACATGACAACCAAATCCTTTTAGAATTTTAATGAACGCCACGCCAATTTTTCCCGTACCAATCACGCCGACGCTTTTGCCAAAAAGATTAAAACCCACTAAGCCGTCAAGTGAAAAGTTAGCATCACGAGTACGCTGATACGCTTTATGTATACGGCGATTAAGCGTCATTATTAATGCCACACTGTGCTCCGCAACCGCCTCTGGAGAATAGGCAGGCACACGCACCACTGTCATATTGTTTTCTTTGGCAACATAAAGGTCAACATTATTAAAGCCCGCGCAACGCAGTGCAATAATTTTAATACCTAATTCACAAAGCTTGTTTAACACCGGCGCTGATAAATCATCATTTACAAACACACACACGGCATCGGCACCTTGGGCTAATTGTACGGTGTGCATATTAAGCTGTGTATCAAAGTATTCAAACTGCATTTCAGTTTGATCCTTAAGTAAAGGATCAAAATGGTTAATATCATAACTACGTGTACTGAACATGGCGATTTTCATGTAAAAGAACTCCAAGGTGACGTCTAATACCAAAAGAACTAAAAAAAGGGATCCATCTTGCTTATTAAAATTATCCCTCGCTGCGTTGTGAGTTGTAAAGAGAGAACAACTGTCGCACGCCTTAGTCGGGCTAATTTTTCCTGCGTAATACATGGAAGCTTTATTAATTCCATTGGAATAATGTATAAGATATAATTTTTATAATACTTTTTGTGACAGAGTTCAACAAATATTTGATATTAAGTAAAATTTAATCAAGTACTTAAATAGAAGGGAAGCTCAAAAACGTTTTTCTGGACACATAAAAAAACCCGCTAACACCTAATGCCATTAGCGGGCTGATAAAAAGTGTCTATTTATTTTTCACTTTGTGCTGCAATCCAGCTATTAATAGACGCTTCTAATACTTCCATAGGTTGCGCACCATATTTTAAGATCTGATCATGGAAATCAGCCCATTTAAATGCATCACCTAATTCTGCTTGTGCTTTTAATACAAGCGCATGAATAACAATAAACCCAGATTTATAAGAAACCGCTTGGCCCACATAAGCCGCATAACGATAACTTTCTGAATTAATATCACCCGTACCTAATGCAGAGTTTGCATGTAGATATTGTTTAACTTCTTTAATGCTCCAACCTTTGGCATGAATACCAGTATCAACCACTAAACGCATATTACGTAGTTGTGCTTCATTCAAGCTACCAAAATATTGTAACGCATTACATTCTGCCGTATTACTGTAGATACCACCTTGGAAATCGGCAAAATCTTGTACGTCAGTACACATACCGTTTGCATTTTTAAAGGTCGGTTTGCCGTCATTATTTAGCTCACCGTAAATGCCCATAGGAATGCCTAACCATTCAGTATATAGCGCCCAGCCTTCTTCATAAGCCGTATAATTAATATCTTTTAGATACTGTGGTTTATCAACCGGTGGGTACTCTAATGCATAAGCATATTGGAAGTGATGACCCGGTGTTGCTTCATGTAATAATAAAGTAGAGATATTCCATTTTTGTAAGCTTAAACCAGGATGCGTATTTAATATAAATAGCTCACCCTCATTAGAGGCAACACCCGCGTAAGCTTCATCGGCTTTTGGCGTTGGAACGATTTGATACTCTGATTTAATCGGATTGAAGTAACCTTTTACGACTTTATTCGCATCCACTTTAAATTTATTATAATCTTTTAATGCAAATTGACAGGCCGCAACGTGTGATGCTTGCTTACAATTTTCTTTGTATAAATCGCCTGGGTTGTTTTGACCATCACGACCATAAAAGAATTGTTCTGTATTTAAGTAAGCAAAAAATTCAACCAAATCTACTTTATCGGCATTATTTTTATCTATCCAGTTAAACGATCTTAGTTTTGCTTTACTGTCATTTGCCCCTTTATACATCGCTTTGACAGGTAACGTTCTTTGCTCAGCCACAAATTTTGCCACACGGATCATTTCTGATTTTGCATTCGCGACTAAATCCAATCCGATACTGTGTAATTCATCAGCAGATTTACCCGTCGTACTGTTTCTATCCATGTGCCATTTATACCAAGCTTGACCATTTGGCAATGCACCCCAACCGATATTATTATCACTTTCTGTACCTTCACCGCGCGCACTTTTTAACGCTTTGGTTTGTAAGAATGTCATAAAGGTATCTAACGCTTGCTCTGATTGCGCAATAGCATCCGCATAGCTTGTCACAAATTCTTTAGGGTAAAGTAATGGTTTGCTTTGAAGATCTTTTAACCCTGCTTTTAAAATTTGGAAATCATCTTTAGTGAAATTAGAATCTAAGCTTTCAATAAAACGTGCCACTAAAATTTTAGGCAATTCAATGCCTTGTACTTCACCTAATGCAAATTGAGCGCTAACACCACGTACCCAAGAGCTATATTCTTTGATCTCATTCAGATTTTTCTTATATTCATCTAAGGATCCTTTGGTTGCACCAATTTCTTGGGCATTATCCGCTAATACATTGTTAAAATGTGAAAGAGGCATCGTAAAGGCACCAAATCTTGCATTCGGGAAGGCTGCACCTTGTAATGCGATTTTCCTTTCAAAAACAAAAATATCATAATAAATTTTATCGGCTGTCGATAATGAACTTCTATCTAATGCATTAATCTCATTTAAGTATTGCGCATCTAGATTTTGTGCCACTGACGCCATTTGATCCGTTAATATTCCGAATGTAGAGGTGTCTACATTACTTTTTGAGGTGCTATAAGCATCAAAAATACTGCGCATTTGCTGCGCGGGCGCTTCTGTTTTCGTACTCAACGAACTACTAGAACATCCTGTCATAACGCTCGCAGCAATGACTGCTAAAGCGACTAAACTTACCTTGTTTTTTAACATCGTTATTTCCTTAACATTATAAGAATTTTATCTTTACCAAAAGACAGGCTGACAGTAACGTATTTTTATGTATAAAAAATAGACATAACACGCTCTATTTCATATTTTAAGACGATTAAGTTCACGTTTTACAGATCTTCATTTTATGTTTAATTTAAAAATAAACGCAGTGAGTCTCATTATTCATTACATGCTTAAATGACAAAACATATTTCACCTTTTATACCTTTAGTAGACGGAAAACGATTGGTTTTTAATAAAAATATTACTTTAATCATTAAAGTACAGCCAATCCTTAGCTAGCTTTCAAGTGACTCAACACATACAATATACACACTTTTTTAAATGCAGAGATAACGCGTGTATCATCAAGAATTTATAATGCTTTTAGGCGTTTTTGAACGAGCATCCTTAATGTTAATGGCGCTTTTTTTACTGACGCGTGCGCGCCCCTTTCAGCACATCATCCAAAAACAGCAGCGCCGACCTATCGAAACCGCCTTATTGTCATTATTATTTACTTTATTTGCCGTCTTTAGTACATACACGGGTATTGATGTAGACGGATCCTTAGTTAATGTACGCATTGTTGCCATTATCAGTGGTGGTATATTATTTGGTCCTTGGGTGGGGATCCCAGCAGGTATCATTTCGGGTATACATCGCTATTTAATTGATATTAATGGCCCAACATCCCTTCCTTGTTTGATAACCAGTATGAGTGCAGGTTTATTAGCGACAGCTATCTATTTTAAAATTCCTAAAAAAAATTATGCGCTATGGGGGTGTTTAAGCGCCGTCTTTTGTGAAATAGCCACCATGATATTAATTGTGTTTCTGGCAGCAGATAAAGCCCTTGCTTATAACATCATTTCACATATTAGTTTCCCGATGATAGTAGGCTCTCTGAGCATTGGCATACTCATACTGTTAGTGCAATATTTGGATGAAGAAACCAATTTAGTGGCGGCCAAACAAGCCAAGTTGGCCTTAGATATCGCCAATAAAACCCTGCCCTATTTTCGAAAAAACACCCGAGAAGCATTAACCAGTGTCTGCAATATTATTCGCCAAGAAACACAAGCTGATGTCGTCGCCATCACCGATACTCTCGGAGTACTTGCTTATACAGGCGTCGGCGCAGAGCATTATTTTAATAGCGAGCGTAAAATTGGGAAAATGACGCAACAAGCCGTTGACAGCGGCAAACAAATTATTAGTAATAATTTAAAAACACAAGCGTTTCATTCGCTACTCATCATCCCGCTTTGGGAAAATGGAAAAGTCAGTGGTACATTAAAAATATTTTATCGCAAGGCTTATTGTATCAAGCCCGCTTTGCGCGAGATGGCGACTGGTTTATCACAACTCATTTCAACGCAGATGGAGATATCTCGTGTCGAAGAACTAAAAATGATGGCCTCACAAGCGGAGTTTTCGGCGTTACAAAGTAAAATAAACCCACATTTTTTATTCAACGCACTGAGTGCGATTTCAACCTTAATTCGTATTCGTCCCGAACAGGCGCGCCTGTTAATTACCGAACTTGCTGATTTTCTCCGTTATAATTTAGAGCAAGATACCGACCTCATTGATATTCAAAAAGCATTACAGCAAGTACGCAGTTATATTGCCATTGAAAAAGCCCGTTTTGGTAAAAAGCTCAATGTCAGCTTTGATATCGATGATGTGCATTTCATGGTGCCTTGCCTGCTACTACAACCTTTAGTCGAAAATGCGATTCTACATGGGATCCAACCCTCCACAAAACCCGCTAAGCTTTGTATTTTAATTAAAAAACATGGCGCGAAAATCAAGGTAACAATCACCGATACTGGCGTCGGTATTGAACAATCCGTTATCGATAAATTGTACAATGGCAGTATCGAAACAAATCATATTGGTTTGACCAATGTACATCAACGCTTGCTTTTATTATATGGTGAAGGCTTACATGTGAAGCGTTTAAACCCAGGAACAGAAATGATGTTTTACTTAAATAAAGAGGTGCTATGTTAAGCGCATTAATAGTTGAAGATGAATACCTTGCTCAAGAAGAACTCATCTATTTGATCGAAAAACACAGCCAAATTAAAATAAAAGCCTGTTTTGAAGATGGCCTTGAAGCGTTTAAATTTTTACAAACTCAGCGTGTTGATATTGTTTTTTTAGACATTAATATTCCCTCTATCGATGGCATGTTATTAGCTAAAAATATTCATCAGTTTTCACAAAAACCACAGATTGTATTTACAACGGCCTGTAAGGATTTTGCGGTGGATGCTTTTGCTTTAGAGGCATTTGATTACCTTTTAAAACCATTAAGTGAACAACGCGTAATGGGCGTACTGCAAAAGTTAGAGCGTCAGCAGCAGTCCTCTCCCTCCGCTGAGGTTTCCCTACCCTTTTCAGCAAAAACACTTAACTTGTATCATAATAATCGTATTTTTATTACGCCTTTTAATGATATCTGTTATGCCCTTGCTAATGACAAGATCACCCATGTATTTACTGAAAAAGGGGAATTTACAGTACCCTTTACGCTCAATGAATTAATGAATCGACTGCCTAATGACGATTTTTTTCGCGTCCACAGATCCTATTGTGTCAATCTGCAGAAAATTCAAGAGATCATCCCTTGGGTAAATAGCACTTATATGCTTAAACTCTCTACTATCTCAACAAAAATTCCCGTTAGCCGAGGCAACTTAAAAACATTTAAAGCCTTAATGAATTTGTAATTCATCGCCCTACAGTGCAATTCGCGCCAGCATTTTGCACTTCATTTTATTGTTTTATAACACTATTGTGTTCTTTTAATCTCCCTGTATGTTGATTATATACCTATCCAAAATAGGTTTTTTTATCGTATTTAATCATTATTGGAGATCCATGTTATGCCTGCAAATAGAATTCGCTACTTAACCCTTTTAGGGACCATATTGACTGAATTTGCACTAGGATCCGTTTATACCTGGAGCTTATTTAATGCTGCCATTGCCACTAAATTATCGGAATCTGTCAGCAATGTTGCCTTTTCTTTTGGTATTTTGAGTATTTCACTGGCCATAGGCTCATCGCTTGCCGGTAAACTACAAGCACGCTTTGGGGTTCGTAAAGTGACTGTCGTCGCCGGTCTATTATTTGGTCTTAGTCTCTTTTTAAGTGCTTATGCTTCCAATTTAACCTTACTTTATATTTTTGCAGGTGCATCCGTAGGCTTTACAGGGGGGTGTGCTTATCTTATGTGCCTTTCTAATACCGTTAAATTTTTCCCTAATAGGAAAGGACTTGTTTCTGCCTGTGCCATTGGCGCTTATGGATTAGGAAGCCTTGGTTTTAAATTTATTAATATGTATTTACTGCGCACTGGCACTTTAGAGAGCACTTTCATTTATTGGGGAATGATCGCGATGATCATGGTGGTCATTGGTGGACTTATGATGCACGATGCACCAAAAGTTGAAATTAAAAATAATACTAATATAGTAAAAGATTATAGCTTAGCAGAGGCCGTTAAGTTTCCTCAATTTTGGATGTTAGCCCTTATTTTCTTAAGCGTTTGTATGAGTGGTTTATACGTCATAGGTGTCGCTAAAGATGTCGGTGAAAATTATGTACATCTCTCTATGGTGGCAGCTGCATCATCGGTTGCTATCATCGCGGTCGCCAATTTAAGTGGACGTTTAATTTTAGGCGTTTTATCCGATAAAATAGCCAGTATTCACGTGGTTTCCATCGCGCTCATTATTTGTTTGATAGGCGTTTCCACGCTTATTGCACATCCCACTAATAGTACTTATTTTTACTTTGCTATCGCCTGTATTGCCTTAAGTTTTGGAGGCACTATCACTGTATTTCCCTCATTAGTCAGTGACTTTTTTGGAATTAATAACTTAACGCAAAACTATGGGCTAATTTATTTAGGTTTTGGAATTGGCAGCTTAATAGGCTCGATTATCGCTTCAGCTTTTGGTGGCTACGCAGCAACGTTTAACGTCATGCTCGTACTTTTGATAATATCGCTTGTGATGTCATTAAGCATACGTTTGCCCTCTCACAGTAACAACCAAAGTAAAAAACAAAGCAACGAACAGCTGACTCCAGTACTAAATTAAAAACCATCAACATAAAAAGACGAGATGTCGTCTTTTTATGTTGATATAATAACAACAAAGATAAGTTCACCGTGTTCTTTGGAGCCCCGATTTGCGTTACACCCCTTGAAAATTGGGTTCACCCTTAACAATTACGACGCATGAACACTTCTCCAAGCTGGACCTAATAAATCATGTTTAGGTACATGGCTTTATTAAATTATATTGCTCTGTGTGTTTAATTTACTTGATTACTGTTACCATGATCACCTTATTATCACGCTCAATGAGCCACTTCTCTGTTAAAGGTATTCTCGTGCACGCTTTCTTTTCAGAACAACTCGATGTCAGTACATTACGCTCTCACCCATGGACGAGCATGGAAAATGACTCTAACAATATTTATATCGATTTTAAAACGCAGCCCGATTTAATTCGCAGTCATTTAGAAGATTTTCAACCTTTTAATGGCGTGGCTTTTACAGAAACATTTTATCAATTATTAGAATGGATCAATGGCGCCACATCATCACTCGAAAGTAATGATTGCACTTTTAATGCTTGTGAAAAAAACACCGATAAAAACTACCCTTATCAAAAGCGTTGTAGTGCACGATTAATGATTTTATTTCGAGATATTGCAGAAAACTGTCAACAAAAAAGTTGTGATTGGTTAATACAATCTTTGTTAGAGCACATCAGCCGCGAACAAACCGATTTTCCCGCAGGCGCAATTTGTGTGTCTCCATCACCCACTTGTTACCTTGCCCTTGGTAATGGGATTGACAGTGGTGGTATAGGCCAACAAATACAATTAACTTTTTTTGCATATGGCCACAACGAAGCACAATGTTACGATAATTTAGCGCTTGTCTTTAAGACAATTCAAGTTTGTTTGAAAAAGATTGAAAAACAAATTCAACAGGGTGCAATCGATGCGCTCTATGCCCATGAATAACTCCCCTGCTTATAAATAACGGCGAGTCAACATACAAATTTATTTTTACTTTTTATAAAATACGATAAAAGAGCAACTTGCTCTTTTATCCATTCCTAAAGAGATACCGATACGCTTATCCGCTCATTTTGTTATTCGTCATCAACGCGTATTACATATTTTACGCTCGTGATTGCTTGTGCGATAGCTTTGCTTATTGTCCCTATTTTTAATTTTCTGTATTCCAGATGCGCAGAGATAACCATTATTGTGGTAATGGGCCCCGAGTCTTACATGGGATATGTATTAACTAAAGCGAGTCAACGTTTATGGGAAACGCTAATTGGGACCTTTTTAGGCTTTTCTTTATTTTTATTACCTACCAATAGCCTGTTTTTACATGATGTTTTATGATTAGTGCGCCTTGTTATCAGCATTTACTGGGTGAAGGGGAAATATTCATATGCAACCATTTTAGTCGCTGGATCTGGATCTGAAGATTTTTACATGGCGAAGTGACACGCCATTAATGTTGTTTGGGGCTGTTTATTGACCATTATTTGATCCACGCACGTAGCTTACAAATATCCCGCTCTAAACGAGTTTATCATTTAAATTACTCAATAAAAACATCAAAGAATAAAGTGCACTAATGCCATATATCATAAAATAATGAAAAGGGGATAAACAGCAGCTCAAAGACATCCTTATTATGGAACGCCGAGTCGTCAGCGTTTTAGAGACGTTATTTGACCACGCGTGGCGCAGTCAATATGCGTTGCTAAAAATAACAGAAACACCGCAAGTAATGAATGCTATCAATGCATCTAACCCCAATCCTCGCTAAGACACCAAGATAAGATTAGATAAGATCACTTAGATATGATGAAAATATTTTACAAAAGTAACTGCACTTAAAAAGTGAATATTATATAAAATATATAACGGAGAATATAAAAAAATACGCAATGTAGCTCGACTCATTTCGATTGACTGATTTATGGCCGACCATAAGCCACCAAGCTTAAGATTCAGTGTACTTTATCATCTAATATAAAGATACCATACGCTACTATTACTTTGTTACTTTTGGCGTTTAAATGTCTAAAAAAAGGTCACAATAATACCCTTCTAAATGTATTCTGAAGAATAATTTAAGTCAATTCCTAGCAACTCTCTTTTTCTTTTTCCCCCTTAACCCAAGCATAGTAAATCAATGCGACCGCTAAAAGTCCGATACTAAAAACCGATTAAAGATCCTAAAAAATACGGATCCCTTTTTTGTACAAGCAGATTCTTAACAATAGTTCTAAATAACGATAATCCACTAAAAAAACAAGAAAAGTAAGTTTTAAATCTGACCCCTTCCCCCTTTTTCTGCATATAAAAGCACTCAAAATAATTAATATCACAGATCTAAAAGATTAACTTTGTAGCCAAGATCACTGTTGTGCAAAAACGCCTATTTTTCTCTAACGTTAAAAATATCTAATATAGATCACAAAAAAGACAACAACAATCAGGACAGGGCATTCCCTCTTGAACCATGTGCTTTTATTTTATAAAATATTGACTATCAAAGTTTACACTATAAAAATATAGACCATTATATTCGTAAATATAAATTCAACATTGAAGTTCATTCTTATTATTTCTTTACCTACACCTGTCGGGTTGAGCATGGAATTTACAACACGCGATGATAATATCAGCACAGGTGTTTTAACTTGAATATTTTAAAAATCGTATGTAAACCTTTATAACAAATTTTCAGCTTAAATGGATAAACGTATTGTGATCAAATTATTTTCATATTCATATCGAATTCTCTTTGTAACATTCATAAGTTGCATACTAAGTTTATTTTCATTACAAGCACTTGCAAGCGACCTGTCTATCGATATTCAAGTTGATCAAAGCACCTATGAAAATAATGCGCCCTTGGTTTATCAGATAAAAATTAAAAATAACAGTAGTCGTCGGATCCGCAATATCTCTGTTAATGCAGACTTCACATCTCTTCAATCTAACAATCAAAACGTTTTTGTAAGCAGTAAAATTTTAGGACAAGCCTCTTTATTATCAAATAAAGGAGACTTTGTAGGCAGTGGCGACTTATTAGTCAGTAACGCGCAGTTACGTGCAAATGGCACGTTAACCTACACAGTAACAGCAGTGGTAAGCGATGAACTATTAGTCCCCATCGATACTCTCAGCGTCAAGGTGACATCAGATAGCGATGATATCCAAAATAATGCTCCCATTGTTAAAGCCCCTGTTTATAAGTATTCGCTTAGCTTAATCGCAGATAAAAGTGAATATCAAATTAATAACAGCCTCACTTACACATTAAAAGTTAAAAATACCGGCTCAGATAAAATTCAGCATTTATCCTTGCAACAAGACTTTATGTCTTTACTTGTTGAAAGTATCGATGGCACCGCGATCCCCGCTTTTAGTCAGGTCAGTATTAGCGCAAAAAAAAATAACGCCGACAGTAATGTAGGTAATAGTTTAAGTAGTGATGATCTGCAGATTGAAAAAGCAATCATTGCCACTGGCGATACATTAACCTACACCATACAAACGACCATCACTGATAATTTAGTGGGGGATATTAATCTTTCACTGAGCAGTGAGACCGATCGAAGCATAAAAAAATCAATAAAATCAAGCATTCCACCCGCCATTGGCTACTTGGAAATAACGCAGCATAAATATAACAGTAGTAGCCCATATTATGTTGACTCAGCAATGAGCATGACACTGACCATTAGCAATACCAGTAATAACATTGTCAGCCAATATCATGTGCGCCATAACATTGCTGATTTAATCACTAATAATGCCAATGATTTAGATCTTAATAACAATAACTCCAGCGATCAACTCGGCCCCGTTAATAGTACTTGGGCCTTTTCAGTCGTCAATATTGGCAGCCACTCCACCTCTGAGTTACAAATATCAGGAGCCCAAACAGACAAAATATTTGATGATCTGGTTTCTATCTACCCGGGCGAAAAAATAGAATACGAGATAAGTGCCAACATAAGTCCGGTGAGTATCGGCGATATTAAGGGCGTAACAGCAAGAATATTTGATAGTAATGAAATAAAAAAAGATGAGAATAAAATATCAGAAGATCTTATCGCTGCCACCGTTCTTGATGAAACTGATCCTGAAATACAAATAACAAAATCGACGTTGCAAGGCGAGTATGTTCCAGGGGGGGATATTGTTTATAACATTAGCGTCAAAAACACCTCTGATAGATATTTTGCGAATAATTTACAGTTGACGGACAACTTAACCTGTATAAAAAGCGAGCAATCAAATAACGCGCCCGATGGCCCTGCTTTTTCAAGTTGGAAATTAGAAGTGATCAAGGGTAATGGCGCGCAGGGAAGTGATCCCGGTCAATTTTCTTATAATGTACCTCAAACGGGCGACCTACAAATTTCTGTAGATATCGCCCCCGGTAAAGAGATCAAATATAAATTGACCGCTACCGTCAGCACCACAAATATTGGCCATATTGTCGATAACGACCCCGCTTGTAATGATAATATCAGTGAAACCGGTACGGGCCTTGATATGCCAGACTTTAATTTGTCGATTATCAAAGACGTTAATATCGAAAAATATGCGCCCGGAAGCACTTTGATATATACCGTAAAAGTGGGTAATACTGGCGATGGCATTGCCGATAATATTCGTGTTTTTGATGATCTTGGCGCTATCATGGTCACTGATATTAATGGTGCTCAAATTCCCGCATATGACTCTTGGGAAGTGACAGCAAGCAGTGAACATATTGATGGCTCGCCCACTCAGTCCACCGTTACAGGTATCAATGGAACACTACAAAGCCCTGATAAATTTGATGTATATGCTTCCATTGAAGCACATACCATTATTACTTATCGCATTAAAGTTCATATCACTGCCACTGCAAATGGCACTATCGATAATAATGTACGCATTAATAATAGTTTAACCGCCAACCGTATGGCCTACCCTTATGATCCGGACGTAAGCTTCGCAAAATCTGCACAGGTAAATGATCTTCTTAATAATACTAATAATAGCTATTACTCAAAAGGCTCAACAACCGTAACCTACAAGTTATTGATTAAAAACAAAAAACAAGCTGGCTTTGCTATCGATGTTAAATTAATCGATACCTTAACCGATATTGAGGCTGAAATACTGCATGCAGGAGGCAAAATACCGGCCTTTAATGCATGGACAACAAGCGTCGACGTAAAAGTGTTAGATCCTTCAGGTCTTAGTAGCGCGCAACAAGCAAAGCTGATAGCGGCCGCCAGTACGGGCGTTTTTGATGATGATACAAATATAAATACAACAATACAGATCCCTGCCAATATACAAATAACCTACACTATTATTGCTAAGATTGACCGCTCTGATGAGAGCAAAATTATTTGGGGGACTTTTACTAACCATGCAACGCTTGAAATGCAAAGCCCGCATGGCACGCTCAACGCAGATGCCTCTATCACGCCTAAACCACCGCGCGTGACCGTCCTTAAAACGACCAGCTTTGATAATTTTACACCCGGACAGAAGCTTTCTTTTGATATTTATGTGTTTAATAGTGGCCAAGGCTACGCGAATAATGTGCAAGTAACCGATAATATTACGGCGCTTAATATTTTTGAGCCTAACTGGACTTTAGAAGGTAAGACAGATACACATCCGCGCACAGGCTCTAATTTTGATACCACAAATACACTACAAAATGGCCAAAATATTGCAACCGTTGTTGATCTTGATCCCGCCGATGGTAAAACGGGCACTTATGGTGGACTCGGTTTTGTCGCCTATACCGTCACCGGCATCGTAAAAAATGATTATGTGGCTGACAACATTACTAATACGGTTAAAATCTATGATCCGTTAAACAATACACATCACTCTTCAACAGCAAGTGTGGGCAAGGGAGATGCGTTAAGTAAATTAAACGTCTCCATTTTGAAAGTAGCAGATCAAACGCGCATGATCCCGGGCGAAGATCTTATCTACTCAATTATGATTGTTAATAACAGTGAGACGACTACTGAAGAAAATTTAACAGTCACTGATATGCTAACCGAAATCAAAGGGGTACTCGCAAATAGTAAAGATAAACATTATCCCAATTTAGAAGATCAATCTCCGTTTGATTCTTGGCAAATAAAACTCCCTGGCGAGTCATCTTTTGGCCCTAAAACGAACGATGATTTTATTTACCCAGCGAAAAACTTGGGCATTAAGTTAACCTTAAGCCCGGGTGAAAATAAAATATTTAAAATCAAAGTGCATGTAAAAGATAATTTTGTGGGCATGAAAGAGGGTAATACTCTCAGCCGGATCATCAGTAATACCGCCTTTGTTTATAAAGACTATGCGGACAGTAACCAATTATCAAAAGAGTCACTGCATGAAATTAACCTAGCGACCAATCATTTAAGTATCACGAAAGTTTTATTGGTCAACGGTAAACCCAATAAATATTATGGCCCAGGCGACACCCTGACTTACCGCGTCACATATGCCTCTAAAACAGGTTATACGAATGATCGCACGGTTAAAGAAAATATTACGGATGTACGCGTTTTATTAATGAATGGTAGCTCACAACATCCGTTTAAAGATGTCTTTAGTGTCGATGTGTCTAAAATCAGCACGCATGGTGGAGACGGTACAACCGATGGACGTAGCGATGGCACCGTTGAAAACAATCAAAACATTAACACCATTATCGATATTGCCAGTGGTGACTCGGTGACTTACCAAGTCATTGGCACAGTGCGTAATGACGCTGTTGGTGATATTACGATTGGGGGTATTACGGTTGAATCGGCACCTCCTCACCTAAGCTTCTTTAAAACAACACAAGAAAAAAATTATCTGCCAGATCAGCCATTAAATTATATTTTAACGGTTAAAAACACCGGCGGAGGTAATGCTTATAACATTCCAATTTTAGATGAATTATCGAAGATCACAGTCGATTTAATTGATGGTAATAACGACAAAGCATTCCCATCAGGTTGGACTATTACCGACAAAATCACTGACTCTCTAGCCGATATGAATTCAAGTGCGGGAACTTACGCTGACGACCAAGATCTCAACACACATTTTTCACTGGGCAAAGACAGTAAACTACAATATTTTATTGAAGCAACCGTACATCCAAAGGCCATTGGTAATATTGTCAATAATCTTACCGTAAATGCGAACCTAGTGAGTAATATCTCTAAACCAGCACCACAAAAATTCACTTATAAAAAAGAAATCATTGCCTATTATGAGCCAGATGGTGTCACAAAGTTAGCCAGTGGCCTCGGTGGCTATAAACCCGATGGTTATGTTGAATATCAGATAAAATTACGTAATGAGCAAGATGTACATTTAGATAACCTGTCAATTAAAGACGACATTGGCAGCGTGATGAGCGCTTGTTACTCTTTAAGCAACGGACAAACAACACCCTGCCCTGCTTTTGATCATTGGACCATAACAGCTGAAAAAGATAATAGTGGCATTACAGATGCGGGTAGTTATTCGGCTGATAATGATCTCAATACCAATTTTGATCTGGCAGCCAAAAACGCCTCTAGTGGAGACTCTTTTTTAACCTACACCATTAAAGCGCACATTAAAGAAAATGTGGTCGGCGATTTTATTAATAGTGTCACTATCGACTCACGCTATAAAAGTAGCTCCGCACGCTCACATATGCTTTTAGCCAACATTAAAAAAATGCATAAAGCGTATACCGATGATAGCCTAAGCATCGAAAAAACGATTTATGATCACACCATAGACGGTGAAAAAGTAGTCTATCATCTGCGTTTAGAAAATAAAGGACAAGGCCTTGAATACGGCAAAGCATTAACGGAAGCCTTCTCTAAGCTAAAGGTTAAACTGGCACAAATAACAAGTGGCCAAATTGATAATACACAAGCGCCCGTTTATGACAGTTGGACATTAAAAGTAAGCCAATCTAATGAATCAATGACCTCTATTGGCAACTTCGTCGATGGCAATAATAAAGATATCGACCTGCCTTACCTTTCCATTGCAGCCGGTGGCTGGATAGACTTTGTGATGCAGTCCGACATCCGCCCAGACACATTAGAAAATGTAAAAATTAGTCCAAAATATGATAATAAAACATTTGCTAGCTCAACGATAAAACCACTTGCACATGACGTCAGTATTGATAAAAAAATAATATCTATTGGCGGGCGCCCTTATACTAGTGCACAAAACTATTACCTGCCCGGTGATGAAGTTATCTATGAAGTGATCGTGGATAATAAAAATGCCGTTTGGTTCGATAATATCTTATTACGCGATATTATCTCTGGCGTGCACGTCGAAGTTATTGGAGGCAGCATTGTCAGTGCCTTTACTGATTTTAATATCACCAATGTGATCACAACCGGTCTTGATAGTAAGGTCGATACTTTAGCCCTTGATTATCTCAACAATGCCGATTTAATATTAGATCCAAGTGCAGGTGTCGATATCGCACCCGAAGAAAATATTATCTTTCTCATCAAAGCCAATATTCGAGAAGATGCGCTAGGCGATATTGATGCGAATGTGGCTTATGCCGATAATCACAATGCTCAAACAGCGAAAATACCGCCCGCACCTGCGCTTATAAGCTTTGAGAAGAGCGTCGCATCAACCACAGCAGAAAGCGGTACATGTACTTTCCCATCAAGCACCGGTAAAAACTGTAATTATAATCCAGAAGGTCAAGTCACATACCAACTCATAGTGAGTAATAACGGTGACGGCATTGCAAATGATATCCACATCGAAGATTTTATCAGTAAAATTAAAGTAAATGATAACGTCAATGCGTTTACCTCCAATAGTGTCAGTGTGATTGAAAGTCCCGATGATGCACGTTATTCAATTAATGGTAACTTTGAGGGGCGCGTCGATTTAGATGCTCGCCTTGATCTTATGCCTGGCGATAAAATAATTTTTGAAATGCTTGGAACGGTTTCTGCACGCGCAACGGGTGACATTCTAAACACCGCAAAAATCAATTCAAAACCTTCTAATACCATCACGCTCAGCGAAGGTACGGCAAGTATTCACGCTAATAAGACCTCCGATACCGAGTCTTATATCCCCGGTCAAAAAATAACTTATAGTATCACCATCTCCAATACCTCGGAGGTGAATACCATTGTTAGTGTGATTGATCCAATTTCAATGTTTCTGGTCGAAACCGCAGACGGAACAGAACAAACAGCACTCGAAAATTGGACGATTGAGTCCAACGTTATCTCCGATGCCACCAGTGATAGTCAACAAACATACACCGACATCAGTACATTACCGTTATCAGGAGACATCAATGCACAGATAAAAATGGCGGCGTCACGTAGTGATACTGATTTTACGAAAGTGGAAATAAAAATCACAGGAAATATTCGCAGTGATGCTATCGGTAAATTTACCAATATAGCGACCATCAATGGCCGTAACTACAAATTAGACTTTGGTAATATTGT
Source organism: Psychromonas sp. CNPT3 (assembly GCF_000153405.2). NCBI lineage: Bacteria > Pseudomonadati > Pseudomonadota > Gammaproteobacteria > Alteromonadales > Psychromonadaceae > Psychromonas > Psychromonas sp. CNPT3. The sequence goes on along the minus strand of NC_020802.1, from coordinate 1,130,950 downwards.
GCCGGTTAATGGCACATTAGAAGTAGAAAAAACAATAACTAAAGCCACCGATACCTATTTACCCAATGAAGTCATTGGTTTTGATGTACAAGTGTCTAACGTCGGTGACGGTTACTTAACCAATGTCCTTATTTCTGATCTTGTATCATCTATTCGTTCTGATTTTGCGGGCCAAACGTTACCCGGACAAGTCTTTGACATCTGGGATACACCAACCATCATTATCGAGGGTGATAATACTAATTTAACGCAGCAACTGTTCTCACAGAACGACGCCAATGGATTTAACGCGCGCTATAATATTGCCCCACATCAAAAAATAAAATTGCATTTCCAGGCAAAAGTGAATGCAAAAACCATGGGCGACATTACGAATACGGTTGACGTTGAAGATGATAAGGGAACAAAGCAAAGCGCCTTTGCAACATATCGACCTGAAAAAGCGAATGTAACAGTGACAAAAGTAGTTGATAAAAGCGAGTATGAATCTGGCGATAAATTAACTTATGTCATCAACATCGTAAACTCAACAGGTGCATGGGCAAAAGATGTACATATCACCGACCTTTTCTCTTTAATCGAAAGCGCTAATGTTTTCGGTAAAACAAGCCTCGCGTTTAAAGCAGACTCATTAAAAATTCAAGCGATTTCCGCAACCGGAAATACCCTTATGCCACTTAATCATAAAGGTGACATCGATGGTTATATTGATATTTCGCCCAATGACACATTAACGATCACGGCCAGTGCGGACTTATTAGAAGATATTTATGGTGATGTCATCAATGAAGTCACCGTACAATTTGATGGTCAGACATCAAGCGCACAAGCTAAAAGTATTGCCCGTATACCCGGACTTATCTTTACCAAAAGCGCACCGGTTCTTTTTTATACACCGGGTGAGCCCTCAGATTATATTTTAACGATAAAAAATGACAGCAATAGTTACGCGAGTGATATTAAACTTAAAGACATTATCTCTGGCCTGCGCGTTAATACGATCGATGCCAAGACAGAGCCGGCATTTGATACATGGAATATAAAAAGTAAAACCGGTGATGTTAAAACCATCATCAGCGACTTTGAGGCTAATAATGCCGATCTTGATGTCAACATCACACTGGCGCCCAATGATACGGTTGAATTCACCATCAGTGGTCTGGTCAATAAAAAAGCCGTGGGAAGAGTCAATAACAACGCGAGTTTAGAGTTTAATAACCTAACGGTATCTCGAAGCGCTTTCTTACTGCCTGCGATTCAAAACGTTACCTTTGTCAAAAGCGTTGCAGATGGCACCAAAGAAGGCATTTATACTGCCAACGAAGAAGCCAGTTTCTTCTTAACCTTAACCAATAATGCCAATAGCTTTGCACGTGGTATTAATATCGTTGATTTGATGGATGAATTAACCGTCAACACTTTGTCGGGAAAAGAAGAAGCCGCATTTAGTGATTTTGATATCAGTTACAAGATCTCTAATGACAAATATGACACCAGTATTATTGAGACGGTTGATATTGCAGATGCGCTCGATATCAATATCGACTTAGCGCCCAATGCTCGCATTAAATTTACCTTAACAGGCAGAGTCAATGCCGATGCCATTGGCCCCATTATTAATAATGCCAACATGACTAAAAATAATAATGAGATAACGGAAAGTGCCCTACTACAACCCGCGGGTATCGTTCTTGTGGTTACTAAGATTGCAGATAAAAAAGAATATATCAATACAGATCTCCAACTAACCTATACGTTAAATGCTTATAATCGGGGCTCAAACGATGCATCTGCAATATTATTAACCGATGAGATCTCAGCATTACAAAATGCTGCCGGCACACCATTATTTACAGATTGGATAACCATCATAAAAGAGATGCCCAGTGGAAAAATCATTGCTACACAAAATAACGTCGATTTAAATACCACACAAACCTTAAAAGCGTCTGCTACGAATTCCTTTTTGATAACAGTGATCGGCAGTATTAATAAAGGCATAAATGATAATATCACCAACACCTTTAATGCGCTTGCGCCAACGGGTGAAACGGCAAGAGCAAGTGTCAGCGTCCATGTCAAAAAATACGCGGATAATGAAGGCCAATTATTAGTCACTAAACGCGCCTTAAAAGATATTATCCAAGTGGGCGAAGTAGTGGAATATGAGGTGCTCATTGAAAACAACAATGAATCAGAATTTAAGGGCGTGGTGCTGGAAGATCGCTACCCATCAGGCTTTCAATATGTCCCCGATTCAGCAGAGATAACGCACAGTGGTGAAGATGGCATTTTGGACAATAGCGACGATGTTATCTCTTATACCGATCCGAGTATCAGCAATGTATTACACTTTAATATTGGCGACCTATTGATCAGTAGTGCTGGCAATAATATGCACGATAAAGTACGTGTGCGTTACCTTCTGCGCGCATCAGTCGGCACCACGTTCGGAAAATACATTAACACCGCATATGCACGTGCAGTGGTTAATACACGTTCCAGTGGCGCATTAAGCACGGTTTCAAATTTAAGCAGTGCAAGTGTTGAAATTGCACCTGATAAAGTATTTGATACGGCGTCTGTCATTGGTAAAGTATTTGAAGATCATAACCAAGACGGTTATCAAGCAGATGCAACCGCAACGGGCATTATCGTGCACGTCGATTTAGCTGCAGACACTTATATTAGTGGCTCAACCACCCTCACCCGCGATAATAAAGTGATCAGTCAAGATGACATTATTGATGATCTGAAGATTTCGCGCTTAATGGGGTTATCTCAAAATCGCACCTTGAGTCAAAGCAATACCATTATTGTGAGCTTTAACACCCTAACACCCGATTATTTTGCATTTAGCATCAACAGTAATGCAGGCAGCCATATCACCTTTAGCAAAGATAATAACATCACCATAAACCACAGTGGCGACAAAGCGAAAGGGCTCCGGGCTGAAAACCTTAATATCACCCGCAGTCTTTATGCCGATGGCAAAACGTACTTATGGGAAATTAAAATTGAAAATATCGGCCTTTATGAAGATGGTATTCCGGGGATCAAATTATTAAGCGTCGATGGTATTACCATTGAAACCGATGAATATGGCCGTTATCACTTGCCAGATCAATGGGTGCTCAATAAAAAAGGCACACAAACATTAATCAAACTCGACACGGACTCTTTACCCACCGGTATGCACGTTATCAGCGAGAACCCTAAAGTGCTTAGGATCTCACCCAACAAGCTGACTAAATTTAATTTTAGTGTACACAAAAAATAATGCAGAGCCTTTGATTTTATGATAAATATTCCATCAAGTAGAATGATAATGAAGCGATTAATGAAACAAAAAACATTTGTGTTTATATTGTGTTTAATGCCGAGCCTCGCGCTTGCAGATGAGAGCAAACATTTAAAAAAGCTAGGCTCAAACAGCACGGATCTGAAACAACAAGCGCAAACGCAAAGTGAAAGTTCACGTATTTATTTAAAAGAAGGCGCCATTTGGGCAAGCCGTGACATTAGCCGTTTTGATCCGGTGCTGAGCCTTAGCGTCAGTGACGAAGTTGAAGTTAAGCAGGGGAAATTACTCAACCCATTAAGCTTTAACCTCGACACCAACTTTAGTTATTACATTCATCATTGGCAACTCGAGATTTACCGTGGAAATGATAGACACCTGAGTGAGCCCTTGGTCATACAGCGTGGTGACAGTTTATCAAACAGCAGTAATATTGATTGGGATGGGCAATCAAAGGTCAAAGATTATGCCTTTAAACGTGGTGAGCAACTCTTATTCCGCCTTAAAGTGTGGGACAAAGACAACAATATGGACATCACTACATTAGGTGTTATTGATTTAGTTAATGGCGATAAACAAGTCAGCATTGATAAAAATACTAATGATGAAGATGCCGGTCAACATTACGGCAAAGCCCAACTTAAGCGTCATAATATCCCGACTTCATCGGGGCTAATAAAATTTATCGGCTCCGGCTTAAAAGGGGTTGAAAGCGTACACATCGGTGATGATGAGTTTGATGTTGAAGACAATAAGCTCTATGCAGAGCTGTTTTTACCCACCGACAGTTATCGCTTCCCGACCACTGTCATTTTTAAAGATGGCAGTAAACGCCGTTTTTCTCTGTATGCGCGCATTCCCGAAACATATTACGCGCAAGCAGGTTTAGCCGATTTATACATCGGTAAAAACTTTGTCAGTAGCGACAATAGTGCGCTCAGTGTCGATGACCAATACACCGATAATATTTATAATCAAGGCCGTTTAGCCTACTTTGGCCTTGGTAAATTTGGTGATAAATTACGTATTATCACTCACATCGACACCCAAGAAAGCAATATAAAAGATATGTTTAACGGGCTTTTCTCAGCGCAAGATACACGTAGCGTCTTTGATATTGTCGATGGCGATGATGAAATGATGTACGGTAATTATGGCGATAACGCCAACATAAAAAAATGGGTGAATACCCAAGGAAAACTCTACTTAAACGTACAATATGATAAATCAGAAATGCTCTGGGGTAACTATAACACCGGGATCACAGGCACTGACAACGCCGATTACAACCGCAGTTTATATGGTTTTAAAACCGATTATCGCACCCGAGAAACCACCGAGTTTGGCGCAGACCGTTTAAATATCGTAGGCTTTGCCGCCAATTCAGAAACGCTATACTCACACGAAGAGTTTTTAGGCACCGGTGGCTCGTTGTACTTTTTAAAGCATGGTGAAGTGGTCACTGGCAGTGATAAAGTCAGTGTTAAATTAATGGATAAAGACACCGGTTTCGTTGAAAAAGAGATCACCTTACAAGCCGGCAGTGATTATACGATTGATGCTTACCAAGGGCGGATCATTTTAACAAAGCCACTGTCTGATATTGTGAATGAAGCGTTTTCTTCCATTATCAATGATGACCCTCGTGATGGTTATAGTAATTATCTTGCCGTCGATTATGAGTATGTCCCTAAAGGCACAGAATCGACTGAAAACGCCACCTATGGCGGACGCGTTAAAGGCTGGGTAAATGATAATATTGGATTGGGTGCCAGTTATATTAGTGAGCAAAAAGATAATCAAGACCATCAATTATACAGCACCGATTTAACCCTACGCGCCACCGAAGGCAGTTACTTCAAAGCGGAAGTTGCCCATTCTGAGGGATCGCAAACCGACAGTAATTTTGTCTCCTATGATGGTGGCCTTAGCTTTTCACAAGTGGGCTCTGCAAGTACGCAGGAGCGCAGCGGTAATATCTTACAACTTGTGGGTGTGGCCAGTCTTTATGACTTAAATCCAAATTGGTTTGGCGCTATCGGCAATGATATTAAAGCGTGGTATAAAACCAAAGATGCCGGCTACTCATCTGCCAGCCAAAATGATGATGTAGAGCAAACCTCTTACGGCGCGCAGCTACGTTTACAAGTGAGCGATGACATTCAACTTTCTACTCGTCTCTCTAAATTACAAGAAAAAGAACTCGATGGCACCTTAAAGACAGACACCAGTAGCGCCGAAATTGAAGGTGCATGGATGCTCAATGATAATATTCAAGTGTCGATAGCCGGTAAAAATATTACCGAGCTGAACGCTGAAAATGAATCCGGTAATGGTAGCCTCGCTGGCGCAAAATTTGAATACCTTTGGGATAATGACAACAGTCTTTACCTTAAAGGCCAAAAAACCCTGCACAGCAATGAAAATTATGAACAAAATGACAGTCTGACCCTCGGTGGTGAAGTTCAAATATTTGATGATTTAAGTTTATCGGCAGCCTACACCGATGGCGACCGAGGTGATGCTACTGATGCAAGCTTAACTTATGACGTCACCCGAAATTATTCAACCTATGTGACCTATCTCAATGACAGCGCAGAGCAGCAAAACAACGTCACGTTAGGTCAACGCGTGACCTTAACGCAAACCCTCGACTTCTATCAAGAAAACCAATTTACCCGCGAGCGTAATGGTAAAGGTCAACTTGACTCGTTTGGCTTTGATTATGATTTAAACGATGATGTCGATATGGGCATTGCCTATCAACAAGGTGAAATTGACTACAATGATGATCCTCAAAACAGCATCACAGGTGTGGTTTTCCGCCAAGCGATTAGCTTTAATATCAGCATCGACTTAGACACTGTCAGCCTTAAGCATAAAATAGAATACCGCCGTGATGATGCACAGGCGACAAATGAAAAAATTGAGCAATGGGTCACCACCAACAGTTATACGCACCATTTAAGTGATGAATATACTTTATTTGCTAAATTTGATTACTCTAAAGCGGTCAATAGTATTGAAAACGCCCTCTTAGAGCGCTTTATTGAATCAAGTATTGGACTGGCTTATCGCCCTATTTACAATGATAACTTAAACTTTTTGGCCCGTTATACTTATCTTGTTGATTTTGATAACTTATATCGAGATGTCGATTATAGCGATGAAAAGAGCCATATCATTGAGACCGAAGCAATATACTCCATGGATGCGCACTGGGACTTTGGCGTAAAATACGCTTACAAAGATAAATTTGAGGCTTATCAACGCGCCTCTAATGCCTCATTTTATGTAAATAGCCAAATTTACTTAGTGGGCTTAAGCGCCTCTTACCGCATTATGAAAGACTGGGATATTAGCACCGAGTACCATTGGAAAGGCGACACCCTCAATGAGGAGCTAGAGCAAGGCGCCCTTATCTCTTTTAATAAATATATATCAGCTAACTTTAAAGTCGGTGTAGGCTATAACTTCTCTGCATTTGATGACAATTTAACCAATGATGATGATTATGATGCACAAGGTGTCTTTCTTAATCTGATCGGCAAAATATAAAAGGTTAACCCATGAATAAAAAAACATATGCCCTGCTGATAGCCAGTCTGTTTTCTGTATTTGCTTGTAGTACAGACACTTACGTCAGCCAAGAAAACATTAATAAATACGAGAATGAAGTACAAAAGTTTTTGATCAGTGAATGCTTATTACCACAACGTGCCATTCATATGGCAAGCGTTGAACACTTTAAATTTGATAAATATGATCTGCAAGCCTCAGATCAGGCTTCAATTGATCTGTTTATTCGTGAAATTAAAGACTTAAAAGGTCGCATTGCGATTGTTGGGCATACCGACGTACAAGGATCTCTAAAATACAATGTGCACCTTTCAGCGCAACGCGCACAGACGATAAAAGATTATTTGAGTAAACAGCTCGAGGTCAAAAACTATGATTGGGAAATTAAATATTATGGCGAAACAAAGCCACTGAGCACCCAAAAAACATTAGCGGCAAATGCTGCCAACCGACGCGCCTATCTCATCTTTGAAGAAAGCACCCTTAAAAACGAGGATCCTGCGTGTGCGATCACTGATTTAAAACGGAAAATATACGCAACGGTTGCCTCACATTTTGAATTTGATAAATCACAGCTGGCCGAAAAAGATAAAAAAACGTTAGATGCGTTTATAAACAAACTAGCCGGCTTAAACGGGCGCATATTAATTGCAGGGCACACCGATATACAAGGTGCAGCCGATTATAATCAGGCATTAGCGACCTTTCGGGCGCGCGCGGTTGAAAAATACTTACGCAATAAACTCGATGCGAGTCAATTTATCTGGGAAGTCACCTCTTTTGGCGAAAGTAAGCCCATTGACGTCAAGCATAATGCCCTTGCCAACGCGTCAAATCGACGTGCGTTTGTGGTCTTTAAAGAAGGTGATATCAGTAACCAAAAAATACAAGTGCTGAGTCAATAAGCCACTATATTTCTATTGTTGCGCCGTAAAAAACGTTTTCCTTCGCAATAATAGAGATCAGTCTGCCCCCAAATCACAGCCCCGCCTTCTCAGATATGCACTTATCATCATGCTTATCTGACGTGTGATTGGCTAAATATTAAACTCTTTTTCCTTCTCAATAAAAACAAAAAAGCGCATCAGGCCACTGATGTGCTCAAAATATTGAGGTTATTCCTCAAAAGGAGGACTTTCAAGGAATAACACGCAAATAGGCGAGCCTTGAGGGTTTTTACCGCCACCTAAATCTAAACAAATATCATCGTATTGAAATTGCATCCACTGCGTCCCCATAAAAAAACTAGACGCTATTAATACACTATAAATTAGGATCTTTTTTAACATTCTGTCTCCCTATTACACCCACTTCCCTTTACACTGCACAACACTCATCTCAAAAGATGTCATCTACGCAGTGCCACATTTATAATCTGCGCGACCATGTTACCTCAAGGTGTAAAATCAGCAAGCTACAACGATTTATAAAAAATACAATGAGCATACAGGTAACATAAACAGCCATGATAACGTTAAATATGCAGTGATTTTTGTAAGATAAGCATCTGCTCTGCAAAAATAATATTGTTTTTTCAGAATAAGCTCGCGCAACGCCTATCCATTGCAAGCCCGTTTCATCGATATGCTCAAAACGGAGATGTAAACGATAAGAAGAGCCACGTAAGTACCCAAAAAACCGTCTATCATACTTAAAAGGAGGGGTATGGGGAGGATCCAAACATATAAAGGGGCTCATTCATTAACAACCGACCATAACATGCCAGAAAAATAAATAACCAAAAAACAAACTCCAAAAGATTGGATATTAATGATACTTTTTGTGATCTTACGTCTTTAATTTTAGACAATTAATAGCGATCTATTTTTACCTAAAAATATGCGCCATCAAGGTGAAAATCCATCTTATAAACATAGGGTCCCTCCCATGCGTTTATATGATTACGCTCTTTTAATTGAACAAGCCAGCCATCAGCGACAATATAAAATGCAGTGATAGTGTTTAAGTGACTAAAAGCACTTACTCTTAAACGATTTTCACGCCAACAGGCATCATACGTTCAGGCGTTAATAACACACTTTCTGAGCCATCTTCTGTTTCTGCGCAGAGCAACATACATTCCGATGTTTCGCCACGCATTTTCATCTTCGCTAAATTACACAATACAACGACTTGTTTTCCGAGTAACTGCTCTTGCGTATAATACGGCACTAGGCTCGTCACCGTTTGTAAATGCTTATCACCCACATCTATTTGCACAATGTACAACTTATCTGCATTTTCATGACGTTTTACATCGGTGATCTTTCCAACACACATTTCTAATTTGGCAAAGTCCGTATAGGCAATTGTTTCCATTTCACTTTTTCCTCAGGTTTGTTTTATTTTAACGGTTACATTATCAGCAAATATTTAAGGGTCAAGTAAATGTTTACTAAAGTAAAAGCGTAGCCTGTAAAATCAATTTTTTTAGCGAAACATTCATTCCTCACGGCAGATCCTTATAAATGTGCTAGCCTTTTAGGGCTTGTTAATTTATTTATAATATAAATAAACACGTTACAGGAAAAACAATATATTACAGTATCGATATTTCATCATAAAAGAGTATATACTTGATTATTTATTGTTCATAATTTTAATGAAAACTTAAAAGACACAACCTATAACACTAATAATGGCACGTTAACCCCCTAAGTTTTAGTAAAAAACATTAGAGTATTAAAGCGCTAAATAATTCAGTAATATATACACATATAAAATAGATAACTGGGGAATAAGTGGCTACATTAAAGAAAATTGCAGGTGAAGCGAAGGTTTCACTGGCAACCGTATCTCGCGTATTAAACGAAGATCCGACACTCAGCGTTAAAGAAGAAACGCGACGTCGTATTTTTGAAATAGCAGAAAAACTAGAGTATAAAACAAGTCGTACCCGAAAATTAGCAGCCTCATTACCCACCAACACAAAACCGCCCTTAAATTTTTTAGCTTTATATTGTTATAAACAAGATATAGAAATAAATGATCCTTATTATCTCGCTATCCGTCATGGTATTGAAATTCAATGTGCTAAATTTAATATTACCTTAACCAATAGTTATGAAGCTAATTTAGATATTCATGAAAAGCACCTTGATGGTGTTTTATTAATTGGCAGGCAAACAAAAGACACCTTAAAAGCACTTAAAAAACGTTGTAAAAATATTGTCTACATTGATTATACCGATCATGATCAAGACTTTGATTCTGTAGATATTGACCTCATTAAAATAAGCAAAGAGGTCGTTAATTTCTTTATAAATCAATCATATAATAGAATAGGGTTTATTGGTGGCCGTGACAATCAAGAGATTCCAGACATTCGGGAAAAGGCATTTTATGAATATGGAAAATTAAAAGGTGTCGTATTTAAAAATGATTTATACTGCGGTGATTTTTCTAGTTTATCCGGCTATCAATTAGCCAAAGAGATGCTAAAAACAGATCACCCAAAAGCCTTTTTTATCGCCTCAGATTCCATTGCTATCGGTGTTTTACGTGCTATTCATGAGCAAGGGTTATCAATACCGGATGATATTGCATTGATCAGTGTTAATGATATTCCTACCGCGCAATTTACTTTCCCTTCGTTATCAACCGTGCGTATTCATTCAGAATTAATGGGCAGTCAAGGGGTTAATTTATTAATAGAGCGCCAGCGTGATAATCGAAAAATCCCGCTACGCGTCTATATTCCAAGCGATCTACGTCTACGTAACACCACAAAATAATAGTAAAACGAGCACGTTACGCATAGCATCACCCACGATAAAGCATAGGTGATGCTATTTATCCTTTTTTAAAATATCTGTACTTTCTTCACTTTTTGACTTTCCCTTAAAAATTAATTTGTATGCTTTTTATTCAAGCTCGATCACAATCTTGCTCATAATATATGCGCCAGTTAAAAATAAACAACCTTACCCATTTGTTTTAGTAAAACTTTAGTTAAACTCCCACTTCATAAAATACACTGTTTTTTAATAATGTTAAGTCGACTTTATCAAGAGGATATCGCATGAATAAAAAGGAAAACGTCTTCCGTTTAAAAGAGAACTGTATGCCAGCACGCACATACTTTTCCTCTTCTCAGTCACCAAAAATAGCCAAACAAAGCTTATCGCGTGCTGCGCTCAGAGAAGATGACAACTTTTTAAATAAATAACATCTTTAGTTATACCAAAGGAATTAATTAAGTTTTCATGTATTGCGTAGGAAAAATTAACACTAGCAAGGCGGGAGTTGTAGGAGATAGTTGTTCTCACTTCAAAACTCACAACGCAGGTAGGGATAATTTCAACAAGCAAGACGGGTAACCTTTTTAGTTCCTTTGGTATTAGATCAACTTAATAAGGATTTTTCCTCTACGCCAAAATCCGTCCTTAATAAATTTTCAAAGGGGTATCTAATGTCTCAAATCAAAAGAAAAAGTACGATTGGAAAATTTGCATTGCTGTCTATGACCTTTGCGGCTGTGTTCAGTTTTAATAATATCGTGATGAATAACATTCAAATTGGCTTATCTTCTGCGCCCATGTTTTTTATTGCAACTATCTTTTATTTTATTCCTTTTTGTTTGATTGTTGCCGAATTTGTCTCTCTCAATAAGACATCTGAAGCCGGCGTTTATGCATGGGTAAAAAGTTCATTAGGTGGACGCTGGGCATTTATGACCGCCTACACTTATTGGTTTGTTAACTTATTCTTTTTTACCTCCCTTTTACCCAAAGTTATCGCTTATGCCTCTTATGCTTTTCTTGGTTATGAGTACATGTTTACCCCTTTCACCACGGCGGTTTTTAGTACAGTACTCTTTGCGATAGCAACTTATGTCTCTACAAATGGCGCCAAATTATTGGGCCCTATCATTACCGTTACCTCATCATTGATGTTACTCCTGACTTTATCTTATATTCTTCTTGCAGGGGGCGCTTTATTGGGAGGTATTCAACCAGCCGATCCTATCTCGATTGAAGCAATGACCCCAACGTTTAATTGGGCCTTTTTAGGGATCATCACCTGGATATTTATGGCTGCAGGTGGCGCTGAATCGGTTGCGGTATATGTAAATGACATAAAGGGGGGGCATAAGTCTTTCGTTAAAGTGATTATCGTAGCCGGTATTTTTATTGGTGTGCTTTATTCCGTGGGCTCTATTGTCGCTAATGTCTTTGTTTCTCGTGATGAGTTACATTTCACGGGAGGATCTGTGCAAGTATTTGAAGGCCTGGCCAGACATTTTGGGTGGTCTGAAATACTCATGAATCGTTTTGTCGGCATTGTATCTTTCACCGCCATGCTTGGGTCTCTTTTGATGTGGACAGCCACGCCAGTTAAGATATTTTTTGCTGAAATACCAAAAGGTATCTTTGGTGAAAAAACCGTTAAATTAAATAAGCATGGCGTACCCGCACGTGCAGCATGGATCCAATTCTTAATTGTTATTCCACTTATGTTTATTCCAAGCTTAGCCTCTGACACAGTGCAAGAGCTTATGAGTACCATTATTAATATGACGGCGGCGGCCTCAATGTTACCGCCTTTATTTATTATGATTGCATACTTAAATTTACGCGTGAAATTAGATCATCTACCTCGTGAGTTTAGAATGGGATCACGCAGAGTTGGCATCAGCACAGTTTCTATTTTGATCGTTATTTTTACGATTGGTTTCTTCGCATCGACCTTCCCTACTGGCGCAGATATTCTCACTATTATTTTTTATAATGTAGGTGGTATTGTTATTTTCCTTGGCTACGCATGGTGGAAATACAATCAATATGAAAAATCACAAAAGGGAGATGAAAGCGTGGACTTGGTGGAGGATCTTCAAGTTTGAGAAGGGAGAAGCCTTGTTAGAAAAACAGGAGAGTGAGCAATAAGCTCTGAGAACCCGAACTAAAAGTCATTTTCCTTTATACATAAAAAAAGGCACTTAATTTAAGTGCCTTTTTCTTTCAGATCAGCGCTTGAGTTCATGGGTATAAATCAAAACCCTCTTACCCGTTAAGCATATTGAAACCAATATGCTTAACATTCAATCAGAACCAAGGTTTTTTACCTACAACATATGTTTCTTCAAATTCTTCGTCTGATTTCACTAAATAAAGAATAAATTCAATAAATGCAATCACGCCGATAACCATTGAAGGTAAACCTAAGAGGATAAAACCAAACAAAAACGTAAGTAACATGATCACACCTTGTTTGGTGTAACCTAAATAAAACTTATGTGCGCCGAATACGCCTAGGAAAAACGCAAACAATGCAGCGCCAATTTTTTTAGATGAACCAGAATTAGTGACTGTATCAGCATAAATAGCTTCTGCGTCATCACCTTTAATCGAAAAATCAACTTTATTACCGGCCTTAGGTAATGCGTTACCTTTCCATTCAGTCACTTGAAAGTTATATCTATTTCCATCTTCTCCAGAAATAACACCTGAACGACTTTCTTCATTAAACTCAAGGATCTTACCTTTCATATTTACAACTCCATTTGGATAGTTATCTAACATTTACTTGTTATGATGGCTTTATAGCATAAAAAACCATAATAAACATCTAGTTAACTTTTTTAAGTGATGTGTATGTGATACTTTTTATGTTAGAAGTGAGACGGAATACGATATTCCCTATTATATTTATCTTTATTATTATTATTATTATTCTGTTAAAAGTAAACTATAGGCCATGTACCAGATAAGTGAGGAAACAATGACCTTTAAATTTGTTTAGTCATTTAAAAATTTATCAGAGATCCTCATCTGCAATGCCTAAACGTTGCTTTAAGCAAGTTAAACACCAACACAAGGCAAAAATAATAAGGACAAGGCGCCCTTGTAAATGCGCTTACCCTGAATGGATTTTTAAGTTAACAATACAGATTTTTTATTATAGGCCTTTGATAACGAGGGAAAGATAGGAAATCTGATTTTACACCTGAGGTAAGGCTTCATTAGCACGCATACTGACGTTCTTATTCATTGTAACATTTGTTTTATTTTCAATGCTTTTTCAAAGTGATCCAATTGATGAGTCATGATCCACCACTGTGCAACTTCCATTAAAAGCGCCGGATCATCATTTTTATTGGCAAAAAAAGCATAAAAAGATAAACCCACATTAGCGCCTTTTTTCTGTATTTTTTCATCACACACTTTAATTATTTTTGCTCGTAAGCTTTCTCTCATTTAATGCGCTCTTTTTTATTATTTAAGGTAACTTTTAAACCATATCGCAGTAAAGCACTGTGTGTACTCATTATTTAAGTTTAACGTCCACCAGCACCCTATTTTTACTTTTAAATATCAGGGTTAAAGGATCATATCTTCTCATTTATTAATAATGACATCTGTTTTGTCTTACTTAGCACTTTTATAAGGTGGTATTCATATAGGCTAGCATCTGCTGGCACCGTATATTGAGTAAACACGGTAATACGTTTTATTTTAAGCTGATAGTTGTAGCCTTCTTCAAAATTAAAGCCTTGAATTTTTGAATAAAATAATAAATCATCCACGACTAAACACTGCATAGGCCCAACACCAAAACACGCCACTTTATGCGCGCCAACATCCACTGTCATTAACTTTTCTGATGTACTGGTATCATTATAAGTATCGGTATCGGTGTTACTAGCACTATAATTTGCACAACCCGATAATAAGCACAGTAGTAAAATCCACCTATTTTTTTGCATATTTATGACTCTTTTTATATTAAAAATACTATTCTAGACGCCCTAAAGTTAAACCGAGCAACTATAAATCTGTCAGCATCACTGGCTTTAGCCTTATTAACACTGACAGTTTATCATAACGCTTTATTTACAATCTAAAGGTGCTTTTCCAGTTTCTGTGAGTAACTTATCTAAATAAATCAATCCATCATAGTTATCTTCAAAGCCAATCATTTCGCGATCTTCATATGAGCCTAAAAATTTAATGTAAACTGGCTGATAAGGCGATTTTTTTGTTCTAGCAAGGCTTAAAGAGGCTTGCTCTATATTTTGCATATCGAGTCCATTTAACCAATATAATTTAGAATCATTACAGTTTTGAAATACTGAAACTTCATGTCCATATGTAAAAAAACCTTCAAATTCAATGTTTTTAGAATTCGAGCAACCTGCCACAAAAAAACTAAAGAGCAAAGCCGTTATTAATGTTTTCATTTTATCTCCTAATATACCTTGTTATCTCTACTGTAAAACAACTTAAAAATATAATTTTCTTATACCATCATTAGTATCATACTCTGTAGCAATGAGCTTTCCTTTGCATGTAAGTAGACACTAACCTTGGTGCAATAATATAACAACTTCGAGCATTATACCTGTATCTATTGCCCGTTATTCAATGATTTATAAATGATCCTTCTCTTTTTAATAACATCCTCCCTTTTTCTATAAAGTATTTATCAAACAAAGGGATACATGAATTATCTAAAATGCGAGAGGGTTAATAGCAGACTTTATTTTTATGCTACCTAAAACAAACCGATAGCTTTTTATATTCACCGGTAAACAGTTCCCCTCCTCTTTAAAGCAGCAATCATTATGAATGCTGTCTAATAATAGAGGTGATCGTTCGGTAACTTAACGTGAAATCATCCATTAGTGGCGACGCATGGTGCAAAAGTAAGAACTCTCTAAAATCACCCAATCCCATATTATGAGCGCCAAAAGATGATAAGAAAACATTGGTTTTTTCAACAATAACAGGCGCATTTTCATAACCATATCGATTAAACTGATCCGCGGTGATATCTATTTTTAAGCCATCAAGCTCTAGCCAAACATGACTGTTTAACTCATGGTGATCTCCGCCCTCAATCCCACGAATGATATAAGCGCCAGGAAAAGAGTTATTCGCTAAATAAGCAGCTAACAGGAGGGATGTATGATCACAACACGCATAAGGAAAATAATTTACCGATAAGCATGTCCCCTTAAAACAGGAGGGATCTGTTAATTCCAGAGCACTTCTAAAGTGCATTAATAGGCTTTTTAATTTCATGAGCTATTACTCTCAAATCCATCTCTTATTGACCCCAGTAATGAGTGCTGGTATGCAATAATCCATATTATGAAGAAGAAGTTCGTCGTCAAAAATCTAATCTAACGATATATTAACCTTAGCATAGCCATTCAAAATGCGATGCAAATCACTAAAATTTAAAGACCAGATTCGTTGAGATCCTGAAATAAAAAAGTATTTACTAACGGAGACGCGCCCTGTTTATAAGATTTTAGATAAGTGCATGACCTATAATGACATGACAAAAAAAGAATTTTTTGCTGCAGAGAGGAGCTGGAGTGCTAAAAGAGAAAAATAAGGCATGTTTATGCCGATAGAAGTAAACTACATTTTTTCTATGCGCTCCTGTGCACATTCATAAGATCCCATCTCAAATTCTCGGCAGATCCAAGGTCGATATTCATAAATAGAGCAACGTAGCGTGTTCCTATCTAACGCCGAGCACCAGCCGTCGTCTAAACGCAACATAGACTCACTGCCATTTTCATCGACATAAATATGCCGATGAGGCACACCGGTATCAGTCAATATCATGACTTCGGAGCTACAGCAACATGCCTGACAATTAGAGCATAGAATTTCGTCAACGAGTAAGTTTTTTACATTAATGATCATATACAACAACAATAGAAAATTCAAAAGGCGATAGGATACTCTACATCGTTAACATTCTCGAGTGCATTCAGCCTGAAACCGAAATTAAACAAGGCGAACACTTATCCACTTTCTGTTAGAAACAGAGCTTCGCATAAAATATCCGCAGTTAATGGCCTATTTTATGCGTCATTGCCGTTAAACGTGTTTAGGCCCAAACATAATAATGGCCATTCCAATTAAGGCCATTAAGCCACCAGCAAGATCCCACCAAGTTGGTTTAACACCATCAACGCCCCACAACCAGAGTATGGAAACAAAAATATAGACGCCACCATATGCTGCATAAACACGCCCCGTCGCAGTAGGATGAAGCGAAAGTAACCAAGCAAAGAGAGATAAACTGATGGCGGCAGGAATAAGGAGCAATATACTCTTATCTTGCTTTAACCAAAGATACGACAAATAACACCCCACTATTTCAGCAATAGCGGTGATCGCAAAAAGAGCGATGGTTTTTAATTCAAACATGAGACTCCTCATCTCTATTATTATTATTAACAATGACACCGTTAATAATAAAAGCTGATCTTGTGTATTTTTAAAAGAATAACTCATAACGTATGCTTAACAAATCAGAAGATTCAAAGCTGACACTGCGCCATGAGGGTAATATCTTGGTACTTATTTTTAAACAATCTAGCCTGTTTTTTTACCCCTTCGATTTTAAATCCGTATTTTTTATATAAATTAATGGCGATTTCATTATCCGAAAAGACTTCTAGTTCGAGGCGTTTTAAGTTTTGCTTCCAAGCATGCGCGATGCTTTTCTCTAACAAAGCAGATCCCACACCTTGTCCTCTAAAATCTAAGGTAACACCCATGCCAAGATGTCCGACATGGTGCATCGTTTCTCGTGTTAAGGGAATAATATCCGCCCAACCTATAATCTGCTCATTGAGCACTGCCACATATTGAGAATGATTGTTTGCAATATTTTCCCGTACAAAACGTTGCATTTTTTCATAAGCTGGCGCTTGATGTGTTAGTAAATATATCCCTTCGTTTGCAACGCGACATAACGCATCGTAAAAACCGCGAATATCTTTATCTTCAA
The DNA here is from genome assembly GCF_000153405.2 of Psychromonas sp. CNPT3. Taxonomy (NCBI): domain Bacteria; kingdom Pseudomonadati; phylum Pseudomonadota; class Gammaproteobacteria; order Alteromonadales; family Psychromonadaceae; genus Psychromonas; species Psychromonas sp. CNPT3. The sequence continues at coordinate 1,113,315 of NC_020802.1, read as the reverse complement.
TCTGCCTAATTTTAATATTCATTGCACCTCCTTTGCATTTATTACATACGTATAAAATGGCCGTAATAAAGTTTTTCGCCCACCAGCGACTCTAACTCTTTACTACTGGGAAAAGATGACCATTTTTTAGCGATCAATGCCACCGCCTCTTGATTCACCCAAGTAAGATGCCAGCATAACTCTTCTTCTTGATCTGTTTTTTGTAAAATTTCATGAGCGATAACCACTTTCTCCGAGGCATTTATTTCTTGAATAATCAATAAACTCAAGGCGATAACTCTTGGGATGTTTTTTTTAGAGACTTTAAAAATAGCGAACTCTGAACAATGACTCATAGGATCCCTTTGATTCTTTCGCCTGTAATTAAAGGCGTATTAATATACAACTAATAAGAACTGATCTTGCGTAGTAGCATCAATACTTGATGCAGAGCGTTTGCCCCTGTTGCCGTTTGTAGCCAAAATAAAACCCCTACATTCAAAACGACAGTGATGCCATATACTCGCTTGAAAGCTTGCTTACTTGATTTATGATGCAATTTCTTTTGCGCAGCAAAGGCCCCTGGCCAACCACCAAGTAAAGAAAATAAATGTAATGTATTTTCTTGTGTTCGCCAACGTCCCTTTTGTGCAGCTGATTTATCAAAGGCATAAGCAATGAAAGTTAGCAAACTCATAAAAACAGAGAGGCCTAATATGATAAAGGGTAATTTTCCGATGAGCACCGATAAAAACAGCCCAAGATAAAACATAAGGGTAAATACAGTACCGACAGAGCTTGTTTTGTTACGTGTATTAACCGCGTCATTTAAAAACTTGACCTGTTTGGCTTGATAGCGTTGGTCATTTCCCTGTACGAGTTCATAGGTAATAACATCACCATTAACGGGGCGACGCGCATTTACTTGAAAAGATTTTATATGTACGAAAGCGCTTACACCGCCCGCATTTGAAACCACAAATCCAAAGCCTTTATCATCATTCCAGTTTAAAATTTTACCTTGCGATCTCATTTATTCCTCTCTTTTTAGATCCAACCATTACCTATTACGCCATCCCCAAGTTATCAAACTTATTATTGTCTTTGATGAATTGTCGGGGTGTGCTTACCCCCTCAGTTTCTGCTCATTTAATGTTTTATATGACGCGTCCGAGCTTATGCCCTACAAATTAATATATTAAACAATATCATAAACTTAAGGGCAAAACACTTATCTTAACACGCAAAAACATCTGCCTAAAGCTACGTATTTCTCTTTTAGTGCGCAGTTAAGATCCCGCTTTAAGCTAATCGTTTTTTTAGCTTCTCTTTCCATTCTGGCGCCAGTTCTTTTAACGCTAAGGCTTTTGTAAATATATGTTTTGAGTCTACAAACTTACTATCAAAGTACGCCTGAAAAAGCGTTTTAATGGAGATCCCGTGTGTCGATTTTTTTTCAATTACGACGCTATCACCGGTTTTTGCAACCCCCGCCTCTAACACTCTAAAATAAACACCCGTACAGTAGTTTTGCGTAAAAAGTTTCAGTATGTTTTTATTATCAAGTGCAATAGCCAGTTTGAAACACGGCACTCTTGGCTGGCTAACTTCGAGCAACGCAGTTCCTATGCGCAACTGGTCGCCAATGTTTAGATGCGCTTCTGATAAATTTGATATGGTAAAATTCTCACCAAATATACCACTCGATAAATTATCAATACCTAGCACTTTTTGCCAATAAGCATAATGAGAAGAGCAAAATGCGTACACAGCCTTATGCTCACCACCGTGATGAATAAGATCGGCCTGCTCATCACCTTTTATGTTCAATTGACCAATAACCACTTCCTCAGACGTTGGCTCTTTAAAGATGCCGGTTCGTATTTCTTTGCCATTGTGAATAATGGTTTTTACTTTTGAAATATTTGTAGATATTATTTTCATGAAGATCCCAACAGATAAAGACAGTGACAGACAACAATCATGACACATAAAAGAATGGCGTTTTAATCTTTAATAACAGAGTGGGTTGTATTTAGTTGGTTATTAAAAAAGGCAGAGATCTCTTTTTTCAAGTCATCATGAAAAGCGTTGCGATCAAAGCCTTCAGGATCTTGTGATGCTGCAAAGTTTTTATTGACCATCCCCGCAGGAAAAGGCGAAATAAATGAGAAATGCCCTGCATTTTTGATGACTTTTAAATCAACAAGCGCGCTGTTACTAACCTTTTGTTTTATTAAATCCGCTTGCCAAAAGGGCGTGATCACATCGTGCTCAGCTGAAAAAATTAACATGGGTAGATTGACATTAACAAAGGAATTTGGATGCTGATACCATGCGCTAGCCGGTGCCAATAACACCAATGCCCGGATCCGTTTATCATTAGAAACGTCGATTTTTAATCGATGTTGAGACCAAGGGGTCGCCCCAGCAAGAGCAAGTGCGGTGCAGCCTCCCATCGAATGACCAATCATAAAAATTTTACGAGGGTTTATAACGTCCATCCACTGTTCATCGCTAAGCAACGTATCAATAACATAGCGGATATGCCTTGTACGTAACGTTAGATTTTTATCCTGCTCCGCAAGTGAATTGTCATCTCGATTATTAGCGTGATGTTTGAGCATAGCGACAATATAGCCATTTTTCACTAAATGCAGTGCTATTAAGCGATAAAGTAAGTGCGATCCCCCACTACCATGCGAGATGATAACTAAGGGGAATTCTCCTTTTGCTATGCGCCCATCAGCGCATACATTGATGCAATAAGGCCCAACATCTACGCTCTGAGGCTTGTCTATACAGGGATATAACAACCACGTATCAAAACTGATATGCTCAATGTTATCGGTGATTTGGACCGTTTTACTACCAACCCAATCACTTGAATTAGATTTTTTTTGTTCAACAACCATCTCGTTATGATCCTGTCTATGCTTTATCGCATTAAAAGCCCATTATATCGTCAAATATACCCTTATTTCTGCTCACTATTATACTTAACTATTAATGTGCCAGCGTAGCGAGCACTGCCGCAAGTTACAACTAAAAAGACAGAAACACACCAAAGTAATGTCTGAGTCGAGGTCCAAGCTAAAAGAAGCCTCATCTGAGGCATTTTTTATATCAATAAAATGCGCTTATAATTCAGTGCAAAATTCAAGTCTGTCACCTGAGGTCCCATCCTCGACATGCTCAAAAAGAGAAGCCTCAGATCCGTGAGCAGAGCCTTTTGTCCACCATTCCAAGTTACCACCCACATAACGTGCGCCACTCGCAGAAACTGCGATTTCCAAGTGATAGCGACGTCCTTTATATTGTATGTTAGCCGAATCAAAAGAGGGGTAACTTGCCATAATAGATGCACCACTTTCACATCGATAATGAGATATTGTAAGCGCTAATGCTGGCGGCGTAGCCGATTGCTTTATATCCGCATCATCCTTAGGGGTGCTGACACAAGCAGAAACGAGAAAGATTGAAGCTAACGTCAAGAATTTATAAATTTTCATATTAGTATCCCATTGATTGATATGCCATTTACGGCCACCATAAGTGAGCATCGGTTTGGCAATGTTTTACGCCTTTTTCTCAAAAAAAACAATTAAAAGACGCTATCGCCTCGTTAAATGACTTAGATTTCACTCTTTTTTGTTAATGCCCCCTCCCCTTTCTTGCTCTAAATACAGGATCTCTTTCAATGCATTAATCAAATCCTTTTCGTAATTTCCAATTTTCACTGAAGTGCTCCGAGTAAAATCAATTCGACAGAGATATTTTTAAAGTGTTAGCTCTCTTTGTTAATTAACCATTTTATTTATAGTCTAAACGCTTGCGGAATTTGTAAAAACCATAAGTCTCAACTCTCAATCCTATGATAAAGTTAAGCGATACGATCTACCGATGAGACGTCCCTTATGGCGCATCAAATTAAAGCACTTGTTATAAATTCAGGAGTACACATGGAAATAGTAGAGGCACAAATAACGGACTTAGAGCTCTTCTTTGAGTATTTAGAGGTACAACTTTTAGATAATGCGGCCGACGACACTCCCATTTTTCAGCCTATTTCCAAACAGCATAGCCAAGTATCAGAACGACTTCGCGGTAAGTTTAGAGATGGTTTTAAATATAAAGTGGGTAAAACAGGTTGGCGAAAACTTTGGTTGCTAAAAGACGCTCAAGGCCATATTTTGGGTCACATCGATTTGCGCCATTCAAACAATTCCCATCACGTATTGTTAGGTATAGGTGTGGATAGCAGCGTAAGAAAACAAGGCTTCGGCGTAAAACTAATCGAATTAATCATCACCTTTTGTAAGGAGACTAACAGTATTGATTGGCTTGATTTAAATGTCCTTGCAAACAACCTCCCAGCTAAGAACTTATATTTGAAATGTGGCTTCAAAATCATTGCTGAAATGGCAGATTGTTATCGCATTGATGGTAAATCAGTTTCAGAACTTACGATGACGCTGTGCATAAAAAATGAAGTGGCATTGGCATCTGATCTTTAATTTTTAATATCACGCTGCGTTAAAAATATTACGCCATTGAAACGTTAGCAATCATCTATTATGAGTATCATTCTGTAATGTTTATTCTTTATGAAAAACATTCAAATATACCGATAAATCATCAATGAATGCCATGCCTATCTCTAAAAAGCCCCAACAATGTCAAAAAGCGCGCTAATTTATCGCTCACTTTTTGACGTTTAATAATAGCGATTTTAAAGTGTTGCGACCAAAAATCGTATTAATATCATATTAACTACAGTGCGTTCAATATATCTAGAGGGATTGTTTTTACTGCATACATTTTATGATAAGCACCGATAAGAGAAGATGAGGTGTAGCGGATCTGCAAATCTTGACCTTCTTTTCTTAAGCGCGCTAGCGTGTCCTCAGTGATCAACATATTAATGCGTTCATCTGCCAAGGGTTTTTCAAGAAGTGCCTGTTTTTGCAAGTTTTTACCCAGTATTGCATGTTGATAACGCGGTGTTATTTCTAAAATATACTTGATCTCATTTTCCCATAAATCAAGGTGCGTTAAATTAAATGATATTTGAATGTCATTACCTTGTTTTTCATATTTAACCCGCTCAAATAGCGGGGTAAAATAGTGGGGATTTACAGTTGTTGCGCCTTCTGTCTGCAGACTAAAGACAGATTTATACCATAAGTGATCTGACGGCCATTGACGTTTTGTATAATGCGAGTTACCACCCTCATCAATGTAAGCACCATCATGTACATCTTCTAATTGACTATAATCAACACCATCAACCGATTTAAAAAACTCTTTACTATAAGGCCCTACCACAGCAACATGAGATAATGTGACACCTGCTACTTGTGCGTTATAATAAATAAAATCGATACGATCTCTATCATCAAGCGCGCGGCCACATTCAAGGATATAACTCCGCGCATCCGTATAACTGTCTTCATTATTATACGGCCAAGTGATACCTGGATGAGAGACGGGATCGCCATAAATTTCTCGATAACTATCAGTGAGCCCTGCATTTAATAAGCGTTTATGCGTTTCGTAATCATAAATAACACCTTTATGATCAAACATATCTGTCGTCTCGGCAGTCCAATCAACCCCCGACGATTCATTAAAATCACCCCCAATAATAACCAGGGTATCAGAATCAATGAAAGGTTTAACATTCTCAATCACACGGGAAATTTGAGCCGGTCGCTCTGATGCCATCTCTTTACGATCAAGTTCATCCGTATCGGTAATAGCAAGGCAATTTTTTCGCGCTTTCCAAGTCATGCCGTTTCCACCACGCGCTTCATAATTAACATAATGCGTATAATCTAAATGATTCGCCCAAACTATGACATCTCGACCATCTACACTCAGTTTTACCCCTACATTTTCTCGGTTACCTCGACTCAGATCGTCTCGGCTAATACTTTTGTTTTCATTATCAAAGACTTCAGTAATAGGATACTTAGAAAGGATAGCCGTATCGGGTATAAAATCAGAGCCTTGCCATAAGTACATATTCAAATCTTCAGCTAAACGCGCACTTGTTCCTCCAGACTCTTGAAGTAAAATGACATCAGCTTTTGAATTTTTCATTTCATCAACAGCAAGTAGGTAGGCGATTTTCCCATCTGGATTTTCAACTGCATCCTTAGCGTCATGGCTTAATTCATTCCAAACATTTGCAGTGAGTACCGTGAATGTTTTGTGTTCCAGAGTTGGCGGTTCATCTTTGTGGGAGCCATTAGTCTCGCTTGAACTATCACAGCCCGTCATTAATAGAGAGATAATTATCGTTGCTACAAGTGTCTTTTTCACAGTTAATTCTCATTATTTTAAAATAAAACAAAATAATAAAGACTGCATATTTCAATATGATGACAGCGTACTTTAAGTGCGTCACGAAATTAATTAAATGTGCAATATAATAAAATAAGCCATTGTTGATATGAAACTAAATTTATGGATTTTCATTGTAACAACACAACAATGATCCCAATATTATAGATACTGGGATCATTTCTGTTACAGTGCTATCAAAGTGGAAAGAGGGATAGTTTTTACTGCATAAATTTTATGATAACCATCCACATTTTCAGATACCGTGTAACGGATCTGCAAATCTGCTTTATCTTTTATTAAACGATTTAACGAATCCTCATTAAGCATTATATTCACCACATCTTCAGCCAATGGTTTTTCTCTCAAGGGCTGAGTTTGTAAGTTATTATCAAATGTTGCATGTTGATAACGAGGCGTGAGCTCAAAAATATAATTCATTTCGTTATTCCATAAATCAAGATGCGTGAGATTAAAGGATATTTTAATATCATGATCTTGTTTTTCATAAGTCACATGCTCAAATTGAGGGGTAAAATATTGTATCTTCGTTGTCGATATCGCTTGTGTTTGTAGCGAGAACACGCTTTTATACCATAAGTGATCAGACGGCCATTGGCGTTTACTGTAATGTGATTTTCCATCCTCATCAATGTTAAGCCCCTCATGTATATCTTGTAATTGACTATAATCATTATCATCAACAGGCTTAAAAAATTCCTTACTATAAGGGCCGACTACGGTGCTCGCAGATAACTTAACACCTGTTGCTTGCGCATTATAATAAATAAAATCAATACGATCTCGATCATCAAGATAGCGCCCACATTGACGGAGATAACTCTTTGTATCCATCCAACTATCTTCATTGTTATAGGGCCAAGTAATACCAGGATGGGTCACTGGATCAGGATAAATTTCTCGATAAGTATCCGTTAACCCTGCATTTAATAAACGTTTATTGCTTTCATAATTAAAGCTCACCCCTTTATGATCAAACATACTTTCAGTCGCATCCGTCCAATCAAGCCCTGAGGGCTCATTAAAATCGCCGCCCACAATAATAAGCGTGTCTGAATGGATCAACGGTTTGACATTATCAATCACATACTGAATTTGTGCCGGACGTTTCGATGCCATGTTTTTACGATATAGCTCATCAGTATCGGTCACTTGTACGCAGCCAAATCGAGCACTCCAAGTCACCCCATCTCCCCCACGCGCATCATAATTAATATAGTGCGTATAATCTAAATGATTAGACCAAACAACAACATCACGCCCGTTGACATCAAGTTTAACCCCTACATTTGCGCGACGTGCAGTGTCAGACTCATCTTTACTGTTCAGACTTGATGTATTGTCAAATACCTCCATGATAGGGTATTTAGAGAGAATAGCGGTGTCGGCTATTACATCAGAGCCTTGCCATAAATACATATTTAAATCTTCAGCTAAACGCGCACTTGTTCCACCCGATTCTTGAAGTAATATTATATCGGCCTTTGCATTTTTCATTTCATCAACAGCAAGTAGATAGGCGATTTTGCCTTCAGGATTTTCGATTGCATCGTTATAGTCATGGCTTAATTCATTCCAAACATTTGCCGTAAGCACGGTTAACTCCGTGGTTTTAATCGTTGGCGTTGGCATTGGCTCGGTGTCGTTTGAGCTATCACAACCAGTTGTTAATAAGGAGATAATAATAGTAGCAAGCAGTGTTTTTTTCATTATTAATACTCTTCAGTTAAAAAACATTATGATAAAGAATATATATTTCACCAATATGACAGCGTATTTTAAATGAGTGGGATTAAGGCGACATTGTGCCGTGGCCGTTATTTTTTTGTATTAAATAATAAGATATGAAGATAACGTGTAACCATTTTTTTGCTACTTTCACACAAATAATGATAAATAATACATTATCATTATTTGTGCATAGGTTAGATGGGGTTTTTCATTATTTATTTTGATGCCTTGATGATTATAAAGAGTTTCTATCACATTTTAGAGGCAAAAAAAGCCATAATTTCAGCCGTTGTTATCTCTTTTGTTTCATTTGAAAAACAATAATAACTAGGGCGAACATCACTAAAATATTGTATATCCATTTTTAAGCCTTTCAAGCTTGAAAAAAGACCGACAGGCATATTATATTCACCGCTTTCTTTGAGCTTATAAAATAAATGCGTTCCGCATTCGATGCAAAAACCCCGAGATGCCCAAGATGACGATTCATACATTTTGACCTTGTCTATGCCTTCAATTTTGACTTTTGTGCCACATTTAACCGCAAAAAAGGGGGCGCCTCCCCAAGTTCGACACGATTGACAATGACAAACGGTAAACATGGGATCAATTTCCTCAGCGGTAATTTTTACCGCGCCACAAAGACATTTAGCTTCAGATTTAATCATTTAGATAATTCCCTTATTAGGACGGACAATAACGTTTTATTTGATTATATGCAGCGCTTCTAAATTCACGATCCATATATAGCGCCCATATTATCGCGAGTTATAGCAGTGGAATGAATTTCGTCATCCTGTTTTACGCAGGGAGGGATAACTTCAACAAATAATACGGATCACTTTTTAAGTTTTTTAGTATGAGTAATGTCTCTCAATATATCACCCTCTACAAGATGAATATTAGTGGTGTAATAAGCTAAGCTGTATTCGATACTCAGCGAAAAATACACGCTTTGTTTAAGATGATTTTTAATTGCCAGCTCAAGTTCATGGCTTAATTGATGCGTGAATTTTTCATCTCTGTGTGGCTTCGTTAATAACGAGACAATGACTAGGATATGGGAGTATTTATACTCTGCGCAAGGGTAAGCTCTTGACTTACATTCTCCCGCACTGGGATCTTTTTTATTAATGATATCTTCGATGAGATCGAAGATATCATTCGTATTTATCTCCACGTTATCTGAATATTTAATTTCTACATGTGGCATCTGACAACCTAACATAGACGTATATATTATCGGGATAAATTAAGTTCATTATTTCCCTTTATATATCGACTTGTTTTTATTAGCTTAAAAGTGAAATAAACACTTATTTTGTTGATATCCACACCGCGTGGATAATACCCGGAAATAGAAATAATAAGCACAATACGATATTAATAAGAAGATCTTTACCTACCCCACTTTTCATGAAAACAGCAACAGGTGGTAGTAGTATCGCAAGTATAATTAATATCACTTTATTCATATGCATTCTCTTTTTTATTAGAAGGTAAAATTTAAATTAATAGTATAGGTAACATAATGTTACAAATTTTTATAATTATAGAAGTTAATTATCAATCTGCTTGGAGATCGCGATAAATTAAAAATAATACGAGGTGATGCTAACGATTATTATTATATTTACCGCGTTTAATGAATAGTAACCTGATATTAATGCCTCTTTCAAAATCTTTTCAAATAATGAGAGGTGTAGCCTTAGGCCGATAAAAATATAAATACCTGATCGCAACATAAATAACAATAATGGTCGCAATAAAGAGTTCCCCTATCGCTAACAGTCTTATCTGCTGGATATATTCAATGAGCATTTCTTTACTTTGCATCCAAGCTACCATCTTAAATAATGCGGTTGCACCAATCACTAAAGGGAAGGTAAAAGCGGCATAACCCGGACTAAATGGTAGCCTCAATAACTTCAATAATGCTAAATACGTAACACTCGTCATCAACACCGCGATACCAAACAATAAAGCAATGATCATGGGAGAAGGATCGGTTGTCAGTGTGAAGTACCCCGCTAAAGATAAGCTCGCAGGCGCGGCTAATATCGCCAATGTCGGCTTAGCGCTATCCGCAATATTAAATGTAAAAATAAAACGGTAAAGCATAATTGGTAACATAACGGCATAAGCAAGCATTCCAAAAATGAGTGCACTATGCGCTACCCAATATAATTGAGGATCACCTGAAAAAGAAACGCTCGCCACAATAATTCCAACGGGAGGCACAAACCAACTTGGTAGCAGATCATGCAGTTCAAACGACTTAGCGCGATAATAAATGAAACTCATTAAAAAGACGATATGTAGCCCAATCGCACATAGCCATAATATATCTCCCGCTCGGGGAAAAAACTGCCCTAACGAATTGGAAACGATCATTATCGCCATGGTGAATGTCGGGATCACGCTACCAATCACGGGATGACTCAGATCTTCTTTTAATGTAGAGGGAAGTAATAAAAATTTGAGAGCTAAAATAATTAACAACACACTCGCGATCATTGCGCTCGTCCATTGCCCTACGCCATGTAAATGAGCGATATTTTCCCAACTCCAACCTAAGCTTGCAATACCCAAAGCTAATCCGGCCATGGGTGTGGGCACCGAGCTTAATTTAATTTTTATTTTTTTTATCATCGTATTCTCACTTAATACTTTAAATCAGATTTATTGAAATGCTTTCATATTAAGTTTATTTTACCCTTGCATAACGTTTACTTATATCCAATTATAATGAATAATAGTTAAAATTAACTGAACAACTTTCGTGTGTCATATTATAACCTATTAGGTGTGAAATCATGATCCCAAATATATCATTCAAACAACTGAGTGTATTTAATACAATCAGCCAACATACCACGCTAACTGCGGCGGCTAAGCACCTATTTATGTCAAAAGCAGCGGTTAGCATGGCACTTTCAGAGCTTGAAAAACAGTTAGGCCAGCCTTTATTTGATCGGGTTAATAAAAGGCTCATACTCAATCAAGAAGGTAAGAAGTTACGACCTTTAGCAGATGAGTTACTGCGTAGAGCAATGGATATTAAGCATTTGTTTAGTGATGATCATCCCTTAACAGGTCAATTAAAAATTGGCAGTAGCAATACGATTGGCAATCACATCAGCCCTTACTTGATAAGTCAATTTAGGCAACAAACACAGCATTTTTCTCAGCACCTATCTATTTCCAATTCAACAAACATTTGTCAAAAACTACTCGACTTTGAACTCGATTTAGCGCTGATCGAAAGTAAAGTCCAGCATAATGATCTTATTTTTCTTCCTTTTAGCAGCGATGAAATGTGTCTTATTAGCGCCAATGATCACCCTTTAACAAAGCTAACAAACATTAAAAGCAGTGATTTAGAAAATAGTGACTGGGTGTTAAGAGAATTAGGATCAGGCTCAAGACAGTGCTTTATTAATACATTAGCGCCAACGCTTAAACAATGGCATTTAGCATTACAATTAAATTCAACGGAGGCGCTCATTAACAGTGTATCCGCAGGGCTAGGTTTAGGATGCTTATCTACCCTTGCAGCCGAGCATGCTATCGCAGCAGGTAGGGTAAGTTTAATTCAAACACCGGTTAAAATGCCACGCACCTTTTATTTAGTCATCCATAAAAATAAATACCAAAGCCCACTGATAAAAAAATTCATGGCTTTTTGTAAGCAATGGTAAGCAATAGTAAGCGCTATAAAATATTCAACAAGTGCCCATTAAAAGCAGAAACAATCAACAATATAACTGATTGCTAGATTCCTTCCACTGTTTTCGGAGCGTGTTATATTGCCCACTCAACCGCTTTTTGAGCATGAATAGTTGTTGTATCTAACAGTGTTATCTCGGTATCAGATTGATCCACCAGCATGCCAATTTCAGTACAACCAAGAATAACCGCTTCAGCGCCTTGCGCAGCTAAAGACTCGATAATTCTTAAGTATTCTATTTTAGAGGCCGGCATCGCTTTGCCTAAGCAAAGTTCTTTATAGATAACATTATGCACAATTTTTCTATCCGCTTCATCCGGGACGATAACCGTTAAACCAGAATTGTTCTGCAACCTCCCCTTATAAAAGTCTTGCTCCATCGTAAAAGCAGTGCCCAACAGCCCTACCTTTTTGATCCCTTTTTTGACAAGAACGTCGGCCGTCGCATCTGCAATATGCAACAATGGAATATCGATAGCGGCTTCTATTTGTGGGGCGACTTTATGCATTGTATTTGTGCATATAAGTAAAAAATCTGCACCGGCGGCTTGAACACTCTTCGCCCCCTCAATAAGTATTTTTGCGGTACCTTCCCAATCTCCACTATGCTGTAATTTTGCAATCGGATCAAAATCAACACTATACATTGCAATTTTTGCACAATGTAAACCGCCAAGTGACGCTTTGACACCTTGATTGATTGCTTGATAGTACCCAACACTACTTTCCCAACTCATTCCACCCAAAAGACCAATTGTTTTCATAAAACCTCACCGGATAAATTTATAATATAACACCGCGCTTAAAACCCATTATTGGTTTTTAAAATGGCTACTCATAGCAATGGAATTAATTAAGTTCATGTCTACGCTGGTAGGGATAATGTTAACAAGCAAGACGGATCTGTTTTTTAGTTCCTTTGCAATTATACGACTATAGCGCGAGTCTTAAGTTCAACACGCGATAAATGCTTAGTTATGCCTAAGTTTTGATACCAATTATTAAAAACAAGCTCTAATGAATTAACGTCGAGTGTACCAAAGTCATGATTTTTGTATTTATGCAATATATTCACAAGGTTATGGCTATTTTCAAAGGGCGTTAAGCACCTCATAACCGTACTATGCGCCGTTATTATTTTATATCTTGAATCAATAGTTGATTGCAGTTTTGCTTTTTTAAAGTTTATCCGTAATGAATCTCTTAGGTGTTTTAACTGTTTAATATCAGGAAAGCCTTGAATTAAAATGCAAGAAGATGAGGTCGTAATTCCTTTATATTGAACTTTAAATCCACCCATATTTTTAAGCGTTTCTTTAAATACATCGCAATACGCCTCTACCTCAATATCTGATAGTTTAAACCCTGTGATACAGCTAATAATTGAAAGGATGGTCAGGTGCAATTCATTTTGGGGATAGTAATACTGATGGGGTTCAATCGTTTTTAATTCCGCTAAGAAATTAGAAATATTAACGCCAACTGACTGATCAAAATAAGACAATATTGTAATGCCACGCCGCAAATCAGCAGGATAGTGAATTAACGGGTCGACGACACAAGTATTGGTATTAAATTTATCAATAGAGTCGGTCCACATTTTAGAATATAACGTGTTAAGTTCAGACATACTAGAAACGTTTCCTATGTGTGTAGCCGGTCATTTTAAATTTAGTGTTATATATCTATGCACCCAGCAGATTCAAATGTTTGATTTTTTTGTAACGTAATGACATCGAAATACAATGAGATAACTCTTTTAATGGTAGCTCTTGATTTATTTTAAAAATAATAGCGCGGTGACCGTCATAGATAAATGTATCGCCATATACTTCTTTAAAGGTTTCAATCAAGGATGTTTTACAATTAAAATAAACACAGTATTGTTGTGGCGATTTAGCTTTCCAATCAAATCGGATCGTCGTACCAATGTTTGAAATATAACTCGGCTCACCCCACTTTAACGTTTCAGTTATCTTAATACGATCATCTTTTTTAGCAACACTCAAAATCAGATCACGTATATTACCAAGTAAAACGGCAATGTGTTTGGGATAGGTTTCAAATTTTTTCTTTACCATCATCTCCATTTAAGACCTCCTGCTTTGCAAAACAGATAATACCTAATACCTAATACCAAAGGAATTAATGCTTGGCTAAGCATTTACGTATGCTTGTTTGTTTTGTGATCCTGTTTTTTTACACAAAGAAAGTACGCCCATGCAATCAATAACATTTGCAATGGCGCTCGTATCAGTAAATATACCGGGCCCAACTGATGCCCACCAAGCCCAACACTATTTAAAGCTGCGTATATATTAGCGGGAAAGAAAATCACAAAAAGAAAGATCCCCACTTTTGCAGCCAAAGTCTGCCACTTGGGTATGAACAGAGCGATGCCCACTAATAATTCGATAACACCCGTAAAATATATTAATGTCACTTTTAAAGGTAGCCACGGAGGAAGCATCTCAACCATTCCATCCGTTTTTACGATATGACCGATAAAGAAAAATATAAATGCCAGACCTAAACCCCAACAAGCATATTTATTAATATCAACAGGCAATTTTTTAAATTTTGCATAAACAAAAGCCAAAGCGAGTGGCGAAGATAATATTAAAAAAATAATTATTAGCATTAGCATGATTTCATCCTGATTTCATAACTGCAGTATCCATTAATCATAGCGTGTGCATCCAAAGAGCGATAGAAAATCGTATAACCTTATATTGCCTTAACCGTGATCGCCATCAACGTCCCTATTTATCTCACTCGTTAACGCCTCGCTCAAGCAAACTAAAACAATCATTGTTAATATGGATATTAGCAGATTGCTCCGTTTACAGTGAACGAGTCAGCGCTAAGGCGCACCAAGTAACGCGCCTAAAAAGATCACGATGAGCAACTGAGATGCGATAATCCCCCCACGTCAAAGAACTCAAGTGGTTTCAACCTATAAAATTTATCTTCCACATCCTTTGACTGCTCGGCATAGGGTTGTGTCATCACCTCTTGTAGCTCTCGAATGAGAGCGTGATCGCCAGCAGTTGCTTGCTGATAAGCCGGCACCAAAAACCACTCTCGCAAAATGTATTTTGGGTTGACGAGCTTCATCGCAATCGAAATTTCATCCATGGATTGGGCTGATGTAACATTCGCATCATAGCAACTGTTAATGAGCATCTTCCATTTTTCTAGCCACTCTTCCCAGCGCTTGTCCCTCTCTTTTGCATCTGCACCCTGCGCAGCGTTATTGTAGAAGCTTTTTTTGAGTGGACCAATGTCGCGGGGTATCGATGAGAGCTCGCGAAAGAAAATAGTGTAATCAATCGGTGTTTGCATCATGAGCGTTTCTAGCTCAATACGTAATTCGTTACAAAGTGCCTTATGAGACGCAGTTTGTAGCGAGCTCAAACCCAGCTTTGCTGCCCACATCGTGTGCATTTTTGTTTGCATGACGCTCGAAAACGCTCTTTGGATCTCGTCGAGTTCTTGTAAATCGTTTTGATATGATACCAACAACGGTCGTAACGCTGAGCAAAACATGTCAAAGTTTTTTTGTGCGGCGCTTGGTTGGTTCATGAACGAGAAGTGATAACCACCACCTGTCCAAGGCTGATAATGCGCATTAAACACATCACAAAAGCCAAAGGGGCCATAATCAAGTGTAAAGCCACCCACTGCGCAATTATCACTGTTGAAATTACCCTGACAGAAACCGACACGGATCCAGTTAGCAATAAGTGATGTGAGGCGGGAACGAAACTCGCGCGCTAGCATTAGCACTTTTTCTGGCGTAGTTAACTGCCTATCGATAACGTCAGCGTACTCACGATCAATCAAGTGCAACACTATCATTTCGAGTTCTTGCATCGCTTTCGGGTGTTCATTTCTACGCGCCCGGCGAGCAAAAAGTTCGAGCTGACCGACACGAATGAACGACGGAGCGACACGTGTCGAGATAGCGACGGCTTCAGAGATAAGCATGTCAGGATCCTCCGAGTGCGAGCCATCCGAATACCACGGTCGATTTACCTTTTCCGTTTTTGAAACGTACAAACTTAAAGATCGTGATGTCGGCACGCCCAATGCGTGCATGTGCTCTTGCGCTAAGAACTCGCGAATACTCGACCTCAAGACAGCGCGACCGTCGGCGCCACGACAATATGGCGTGCGACCCGCGCCTTTTAGTTGCATTTCCCAACGTTGGCCGTTAATAACAGCCTCAAGCACAGAAATTGCACGACCATCTCCATACCCGTTGCCGGTTTTAAATGGACACTGCTGAATGTATTCAGTGCCGTAGATTGAAAGAGCATACCCCGTTGCCCAACCAATCTTACGCATCGACTCAGGAACCTGAGATAGATCGCCAGAGAACATACGAACGAAGTCCGAGGACGTAGCCAAACTGTCAGTGAAGCCAAGCTCTGCAAAAAAGGTTTTACTGTGCACAACATACTCAGGATCTGTAATTGGAGTAGGTTTGACAGGGACATAATGGCCAGAGAAAACTTGTCGTGGCGCGCGATCTTCACCGTCGATTGTCGCGTCAGGATCACTGTGGAGCGATTCCATTAGGGAATAGTTTACAAATTTCGCAAGATCTTTGAGCGTTGATATCGTCGAAGAGGTTTTCTGATGCTGTCGGTTTGTCATAGTTTTTATACCAAGGTTCGTAAATATAAATTTTAATACGCGGATCGGACACTGTTATTTATAGCAATGAAATTAATTAAGCTTCCCTGTATTACGCAGGAAAATCAGCACTCATCAGGCGTACGTTGCCGGAGAGAGTTGTTCTCACTTCAAAATTTACAACGCAGGGAGGGATAATTTTAACAAGTAATACTGATCACTTTTTTAGTTATTTTAGTATTATCCTGCACTCACGAAGATAACTGTTCAAGACGTAAGCATTGTTAATGGTTACGCTATTTTCATTAGTTACACCACCGAAACACTATTCGAGTTCGCCCCAAAATGGTAACTAAAAAGGAGCGCTTCGGCGTTGTTAGATATTATTATAAAACATCAATGTATAATAACTGTTTTTCAATTTCAAGCCTATAAGTCAAGTACAATCGGGCCTGCTGATTTTGGAGGGGAAAACGCTCGTTCTTATAGCTGACATCAAACATTAATTTAAGTTACCTAAGCTGGCGCGTTAAGCATTTATTACGAAGTAATTGCAGCACCAAACAAAAATGAAGCAACTTTTTATTGCATGCACCTGTAAAACAGATGGGTAGTATGAATGATCTCGAGCGACTTGCTATGCCTTGATTTTGCACCAGACAGCGAATTCGTTACCACTTGGCTCTGTAAAGTGAAAACGACTACCGCCCGGAAATGAAAATATAGACTGTGTTATTTTACCACCCGCCAACTCAACATTTACTTGTGTTTCTTTAAGGTTGTTACTCAGTAAAATAAGGAGAGCAGAACCCTTATTTTGTGCTGATATTAGATCGGATTTGTAAAATCCACCATCAAGACCTTGATCCGTAAAGGCAGTATAATCGGGGCCAAAATCTTCAAATGTCCAAGCAAATGCTTTTTGAAAGAATAGCTTTGTCGCCACAATATCTTTAGCGGGAAATTCTACATAATTTAATTTTTCATGCTGAGTCATCATCGATATTCTCCGTAGCGCATAACAGCGCATTATCCAAATCAGGTTAGATTAGAGAGTGGAGCCTATTGTTTTTCAGCACTAAAATTCATCGATTGTATTTCGCGCTTCAACTTCAAGAAGTTTAATGTCAATGTCCCCGTCATCACTCATGTAAATAACAGTAGCACCTTCTACACTATCCGACTCATCCATGTCTGCACAGCCATTATAAATAAACCAGGTATAAGAATAATTAAGTTGATACTCTCCCTCGGTAATTTTATGTAGGCCTTCAACATTAATACCCGCAGAACACTCAGCCCCCAAGTTTATATGCGACAAATCACCAATCAAGCCGGCGCTAAATTCATCAACGCACGACTCTATAAATGTTTGTAATTTAGCGATAACGTCAGGATCATCTTGTGTGATATTCGGGATCTTTCCTAAGTACATAATTATGACCTCCGTTTTTAATGCTAACAGCGTAAATAGCCAAATCAGATCAAGATTAAATTTGTCTTATTAAGCTGCGCGAAATTGTTGGCTAAAAGGCATGATAAACAAGTGCTAGGCAACTGTTCATCGTCCGTTTAAGTCACCTTTTTTGTCCGTAAACTATTGTTAATTGTCTTTGCTGTGATGATAGTCAAACGATGAGCGTTAACCGTTAAAATTGCATTTTTCTCAACACATCTAAAATAATGATTTTTACCCTTCGTTTCTATATCTTCAAGTGGCGTTGATAACAGAATTTCTTCTATAAACGCCTCCGTTTCAATATCTGAAAAATGAGTGACGTCTAGGTTTTTTCTTATTCTCACAAATCCTAAAAGAGTATTTTTAAAACCTTTAGTTATTGATACTTTCAAAGCTTCATTCATTATAAAACGCCTAACTTCCACCTAACCCGTGGCGAATGCCAAAAGTTGTTGCGCACCTGACTTCATGAGCTTGTTATATTGCGATCACTCTGCCAAATATGGCATAAAAGAACGTAACAATAAAACCACTATAAAGCCAAAGCCAAGCATGATATATGAATTAACTTTGTAATTTTTCTTATAGCGATCAATGACAAAAACGCGAATATTTAAAAGTAAAAGACTCACGATAAGAACAATTGGAACTTCAATAATATGGCTTAAACTTTGATGCCCATATCCTGTCGCTGTAACCGCAACCCAAAAGAGAGGTAAAACAACAGGCGGACAAATATCACTCCAATAAAGAGCACGTCTTCTTTTTGCATTGATCCACGCGAACAAAGAAAAAACGACGTAAATCAGAATAAATACGATAAAAGCTTCGATCACGGACTATCCCCAAAAAACACTCACACTAGTGGGCTAAAATAGCAAACAAACGAACCGTAACCCACGGTTTAAGTGCATTGTTATAGAGCGATACATAATATGCGCTAATAATATACAGCAACCAAAAATAATAATCGGTTAATGTTAGCTATTCCTATCAATTGCTCATTCTTCGAGTCATACTGATATTGTTACACTTTGACCCACAACGTCACTGCGTAAGCCCAGTTCTTAGGTTGGCTCAAACTGACTTAGGCTTAATAGTTTATCTCAAAAAGGAAAGTATCATGAGTAAAGGCCAAGACAGTAAAAAAAATACTAAAAAGAAAGCACTTTTAACACCAAAAGAAAAGAAAGCAGCAAAGGCTGCGAAAAAAATCACAAGTACTTCTTCAGTTAATTAACTAATTAAAGGTCATCGATTTTTTTGATGACCATTTTTAGAGTCAAATAGTGCTAGAACCACTTTTATTAAGTATAAATACCTACATATACAACAGAGCGACTTTTCAACAACCCTATCACGAAGCTGTAGAAGTTCTCCTTTTTCAAAAAACGCGACAACTGTATTTTTCCCATCTAAAATTATGGTTATATTATTTTTTCAACCACAACGTTGCATTCGTTAGGTTTTCAAAATACTTAACTTCACCGGACAGAAACCAAGAACCGACTTTAGCTGCTATTTCTTGCCAGTTTTTATTTCCGTATATTGCTATCTTGTTGAACTCATTGTTATGTTTAAGGCCGAGCTTAAAATCATCCCAAGCAGCCCTTAACTCCCAGCCCTCTAATTCCGTACCGTCTATTAACACATCCACTTTGGGCTCCTTTACTGAAGCTAAAGCTGAATCTATCAAAGGTGTAAATATTTCATAGTCTGCATGCGTAAGCTTCCCGACACCTTTTAACGAAAGAAATAAATTTTCACCAACTCGTTCAATACCAATAGATAATCCATGTTTAATAGGACTCATAGTTAATACTCCGAATGATATAACGCCCCATAAGTGGCGAATAATTGTTGGCTAAACTAACAAAGAATGAACGCCGCCAACAGTTATGCGTTCGTTCTTAATTTAACAGCCGTGCCGAAAACCATTAACTCACAAGAGCCATCCATGATCGCACTTGTGGTAAAGCGAATTCCAACAACAGCATCAGCACCTTTTTGATTGGCATTTTCAATTAAACGTTGAACAGCAATATCTCTCGCCTCGGTTAACATTTCTGTATAGCCTCGGATTTCACCACCAATAATACTTTTTAAACTTGCCATAATGTCACGGCCTATATGTTTCGATTGCACTACGTTACCCGTTACAACACCTAATATTTCGGTGATTTCTTTTCCTGGAATGGTTTCCGTTGTTGAATAAATCATAAAATTTCCTTGAGAGCATAACGCCAATCTAGCGCTGGCTTACTGGCGTAATTTTTACGGCTTTGATGCAAAAATACGACAACAAAGCCATTCTATTGAGCTTTTTGTTAATTATATAAACTGTGAATAAAGCAAAAAACAGGCGGTTACCATTAATAACCCCCCCATTAAAATATTGAATGCCTTTAATCTAAATTCACTATTTAAAAATATTGTCACCTTGCTTCCTAATACAGACCAAGCCAATAATGAGAAATAGCAAACGACAAAATAGATAAATGAAAAGGTTAAAAACACTCCGTTATCATTAGGTACTGAAAACAATGAAACACCTGCAACACATGCAATCCATGCTTTAGGGTTTAACCACTGTAATAGAAAACCTTGAATAAAAGTGGGCTGTTTCTCTTTTTTTATATCTAGTTCGGGTTTTGATGAAGCAAGAAAATAACCCATATACATAATGAATATAGAGCCTGCTATCGCTAAATATTTGAGAATAGATGGATACAGATCAATAACCTTATAAAAACCTAAACCAATAAATAGCAGTAATAATGTAAAACCAATCGTAGCACCCGAAACGAAAGAAAACGTTTTGCGAATACCGTAACTTGCACCCGAAGAAACAATCACCATGTTTACTGGTCCAGGTGAAATTGACATTGCCAACGAGAACGATACCATTGCGATTAATAGAGACATCTTGTTCCTTAATGAGAAACACCAAATACCGATGTATATGATGAATGCCTAACGCCCCCATAAACGGTGATAAATTTATTGCGTCTTTTGTTTTTGCAATGAATGAGACCGCGTTACGAACCTGACTTCATGAGCTTGTTATACACCATCTTATACCGAAGGAACTAAAAAGGTTACCCGTCTTGCTTGTTGAAATTATCTCTAGCTGCGTTGTGAGTTTTGAAGTGAGAACAACTATCTCCTGCAACTCACGCCTTGCTAGTGTTAATTTTTTCTGCGCAATACATGGAAGCTAAATTAATTCCTTTGGTATTACTCAGTACTTAACTCTTCGTTTATCTTTCTGGTAGAGAGATAAAAAGCATATATCGAATCGATCTTTCCATTTAATATATGCTTATGCACCTTCTGAATAGGAAAACATATATGTGGTTTTTCCACTCCCACTATTACGACGTACTGATTGTCATATTTCACCCACTTTCCGCCAAAATTTTTGATGATGGTATTTCCTAAATAGGCCCCCCAAATGTTTGGCAGTATTTTTTTTGCATTTTCAGAATAGTGAGTTCTCTCTGTGGTTATAATGTCGCTCAATATTTTTATTGACGCCTCATCATATCCAAACTCTTTAATTCCATATTCTTTAAAGTCGTTGATTGTTTGAAGAGAAGCCTTCTCAATACTTATGAGCGCCTGCGGGTGTGCATCTTGATAATTTAAGAACCTGCCTTCTGCCATTAAATTCCCTGAAAATAGAATACAAAATAGTATCGGTATAAGTTTCAATCTTCGTATCCTTTTTAAATGTGCAGATCAGCACCAGACGGTTTGCTGCGCCTTATTATAAGTAATTTACGCCATATTTTACTTGGTAGAAGTCATTTTTAAACGACTTTACTTCAGTCTTTTCTAATTTTAATTTTTTGTTTACATTACCAAAAAGCGGTGTTCCTTCACCTAATAAGACAGGTATTTTAGTAAGTATAATTTCATTAATGAGACCATGATTTAAGAATGATGTAATGGTAAAGCCACCATCAATATATGCACTCTTATATCCTTTTTCTTCAAACGTTCTAATGAGCAGTTTAATCTCACCCGAGTACATCTCAACTTTACCTTGGAGGTTATACGGCGCGTCTTTAAGTGTCTTGCTAAGAACATAAATTGGCATTTTCCCATACGGCCATTGCTCTGGGGTTAAATTCATCTGGGAAATCATCTCCATGCATTTACGGCCCATGATCATACAGTCAACCGATCCCATAAAATCATGAAACCCCATATCATCGTTGCTTATATCCGCATCTAGGTTTCCTGCTGTATGCAACCAGTCCACGCCACCATCCAGTGTGGCGATATAACCATCTGCACTCGTTGCTATGAATACTGAACATTTCATGTCTGCCTTTAAACTATGTTTGAGAACACTTATAACGCCTATTTAAGCAGCAAAATATAGAGGCTAAATGTTGAAAAAATGTGAAAACAGCCTGTTGTATTTTTCCGTTTAAAGTTCTGGTTAGTTATTTTTAAACACTGACTTTAGTGATCTTTGATATTTCGACAGAATCTAACCTCTCGCCAATAACGCCAAAACACTCTTTAATATGTGAAGACTCTAAATTAGTATTTAGATCTTGTTCTGATCTCCAATTTTCGTGAAAGATGAAAATTGAGTCCTTCTCATTATCTATATACAGATCATAACTAATACCAAAGTATAGTGAAGGTTCTTACATACGCTCTGCTATAAAGCAATAAATTGTTCAGATAAAGATTCCATTGTAATGACGTTACTATGATGCCTCTGAACTGAAAATATACGTAGAAATTCCCTCCCCGTTATTGAGCGTAGTGGTAATAAATGAGGATGCCTTGGAGATATAGTTACCCGATATTTTTAAGACAAACTTTTGTTGAATGCGCCGGATTTTCAATCCGTTATTCCTTTGGGGAAAAGGCATATTATGCACAGCAAAAAAACAAAGGAAAACCAACACGCCATATGACGGATCTAAATATTTAGACGCGTTAAAAAGAAGAGGTTCACCTCTGTTAAAATTTGCAATAAACAGCTGATTTTTACTTGTGGTCTACCTCAGGGCGTGTTGTTCTGCTTTGAACTGCCCCATATAGGTACTTATCGAGTAATTCGTTTTTACCCTCAAGCTTTACAAGTATGCAGATAAAAGATACAAAGATAAAAGCGGAGAGTAAATAGTATTCTAATGTAGATATAGATAGTTTTTTTAGAATCATTAGCGGGTACACATGCCATAAGTATATCGGTAGTGAAACCTTTCCAACTGCCCCGAGAAAACTACTTTTATAGGCAGTGAATTTTATGGATGATAGTAAAAATAGTATCATACTAATATTTGAAACGCTTTTACCTAAACCAATTAATAACGTATTCTCAGAATATCCGTAGCACAATAAACCGATAACGAATGACACTAATGCTATATCTTTATTAATATTTAATTGTCTTGATGAAAGGTAATACCCTGCATAAAAATATATAAAGAAGTAATAAAATCTTTTGTCGCCAAGCAACTTATATACAGTGATATCGTAGGTATATTGATCATGGTCCGCAAAAAATATAGCCAAAAATAAAAAAAACGCTAACACTAACATTGAAGCTATTTTGGGGATTGATTCTAATATTTTAATATAATAAATAAAAATCATAACCGCTGGGATGTACCAAAGATGATAATAAGGGTAAATAAGTTTAGTTATCGCCTGTTCAAAAGTTACAGACCCATAGGAAGATACAGTCACAGTAGTATAGAAAATAAATGCAACAATAAAAGGAATTAACATTCTATGTGTATATTGCCTTAGAATATCAAGTGACGGCCGTTTGAGTAAGGTATCCTTTACGAAATAACCAGTGACGGCCAAGAACAATGGCATATGGAAAAAATAAATTATTTCTCTTCCTAGATTTCCTGAGATACTCCCCAACAGTACATGACCTAATATAACAAAAACTATTAGTAACCCCTTTAGGGCATCGAATGCCTCATTTCTTTCATTCATAAAACCTCAACATCGATAAATATTAGTGCCCACTGAAAGCATAACGCTTGAATTCAGCGAACTGGCGGATCACAGTCCGCTGGAATGATTTGTTATACTATTTTACATAAACAGTTATTTTTTCTGATACAACTGGAGGGTTATGAGGAACGTGTAAATAGTTTCCTAAAATTAACTGTAATGTGTGTTTTCCTTTTGATAGTTTAATAGTTTTTTGGGTCTGTCCTCCACCAAAATGCACAACTTCACTTCCCATAGCTTTATCAAAATCAGGAAGTTTTTTGCCATCTATTATTAAATGATGATGCCCTGTGTTTGCTTTATCTAAACCTGCTGGAGATATCCCCATGCCTTGCAAGCCAAATTTAACTGTCAACAATTCACCAACTATTTCACCATTTTCAGGGGATATTATATAAACACTTGCACCATCAGGTGATGTTGATATGGGCAATCCTGCACCATAAGAAAAAGAAGATATTGTTAACAAGCCAATTAATAGCGTTAAATATTTCATATTATTTCTCCTAAACAACTCGTTTTTAAAAATGTTAGACCATTGCAAGTCTAATGCCCCATTAAGAGGTTTTTAATTATTGGTAAAAATAAGAAGCGAAGCGGAACCGAGCCAATGCTTAATAGTCCTACTTTTATTATTTTTTCAACCACAACGTGGCATTCGTTAGGTTTTCAAAATACTTAACTTCACCGGACAGAAACCAAGAACCGACTTTAGCTGCTATTTCTTGCCAGTTTTTATTTCCGTATATTGCTATCTTGTTGAACTCATTGTTATGTTTAAGGCCGAGCTTAAAATCATCCCAAGCAGCCCTTAACTCCCAGCCCTCTAATTCCGTACCGTCTATTAACACATCCACTTTGGGCTCCTTTACTGAAGCTAAAGCTGAATCTATCAAAGGTGTAAATATTTCATAGTCTGCATGCGTAAGCTTCCCGACACCTTTTAACGAAAGAAATAAATTTTCACCAACTCGTTCAATACCAATAGATAATCCATGTTTAATAGGACTCATAGTTAATACTCCGAATGATATAACGCCCCATAAGTGGCGAATAATTGTTGGCTAAACTAACAAAGAATGAACGCCGCCAACAGTTATGCGTTCGTTCTTAATTTAACAGCCGTGCCGAAAACCATTAACTCACAAGAGCCATCCATGATCGCACTTGTGGTAAAGCGAATTCCAACAACAGCATCAGCACCTTTTTGATTGGCATTTTCAATTAAACGTTGAACAGCAATATCTCTCGCCTCGGTTAACATTTCTGTATAGCCTCGGATTTCACCACCAATAATACTTTTTAAACTTGCCATAATGTCACGGCCTATATGTTTCGATTGCACTACGTTACCCGTTACAACACCTAATATTTCGGTGATTTCTTTTCCTGGAATGGTTTCCGTTGTTGAATAAATCATAAAATTTCCTTGAGAGCAGAACACCTAGATAACAGGTGAAAAATAGTTAATTAAAATTGAGAGAAACGAAGCTAGGCAACTGTTTAGCACCCTTTGAGTCATTTCTTATAACGAAGGCCTCTTATTTAGGCTTTTCCTCATGAACAAGCATCGCCATGTACTTAACAAATCGCCTTTCTCGGGTTTCAGGTTTTTTTGCACTTGTTAATCCGTAAGCTATAACATAACGACTTGATTTATTAAGTTTTTCAAAAAACTGTTTTCCTTTCGGCTGATTTTCCAATGCAGCTAAGAAATCTATGGGCACTTCCATTTCGCTTACAACATAAGCATTTTTCCAACGCCCGTCAGCTTTCGCTGCACGAACATGCACAAACCCAGATCCCTGCATCCGGCCTTCTCTTATCAAACGTTCTACATGTTCAGTGTTCCTTTTCGACCAGTTACTTCGTGCTGTTCTTGGCGTTATGCGCTGAAAATAGGCTTGATCATCAATTGATTTTTTTACACCATCAATCCAACCCCAGCATAAAACCTCTATTACTATCTCATTCCAAGTAACACTTTGAATTCCAGTTTTTTTCTTGAATATTTTTACCCATAATTCACTTTCCGTAGCGTGATTATTCTTGAGCCACTCACTGAGATCTTTCGATGTTGCAAATCTCATGATCCTAAATGGGTTGGGTTCATGCATAGAATAGACTCTCTTCAGTATAATGCTGCAATAAGCGCACTCAAACCGTGGGTTAAAATGTGGGTCGACACAAAACCTACTGTGTTAATTGCGTTTAATTACCTTGTTGTACCTATTTATTCGCTATGGCGAGTCCAGCACCAAAAAGCATGTAAAAGGTACCACTCGTTTTGCTTAATACGCGGCTTCCTTTTGGCGTTGATAACTTAGACCTTGCAGATTTAGCAAAAAATGAATAGCTAAAGTGAATGATTACCACTAACACGCTAAATGTTATCGCTAATAAGAGAAACTGAAATATATAGGCTTCATTGGGATTTATGAAGTGAGGAAAAAGCGCCATAAAAAAGAAAATAGCCTTTGGATTCAATAATGTAATAAAAAATCCTTCAGTAAATTTTTTCTTGTTACTTTTAGCATGGTTGTTATTGCTGATACTAAAGTTTGAAGAAGATCGCCACATTTTGATACCCAAATAGATAAGGTAGGCTGAACCGATATATTTTAAAATAGTAAAAGCGAAAGCAGAAGTAGAAAGGATTGTGGCAAGGCTAGTCGCAGATATTGCAGCGATACAGAGCATCCCAATAGCCACACCCAATACGCCCGAAATAGCCCCTAAAAATCCATCTTTGATTGAATTTGTTATCGTAAAAACAACGCCAGGCCCTGGGCTTAAAATAGTTGCCGAAGCAATAGCGATAAATAAAATGTAATTTTCCATTAATATCACCTTTTGGTATAACACCCTGTTAACCGCCGTATAGGTTGCTAGTATTTTTGCGTACTTTCTCTTTTGCAAAAATATTGGCAACCGTTTACACGTCTGCGTTTAACAGCTTGCTATAACAAGATCAGCTTTCATTAATAATAATATGGGTCGCACATATTTTATTACCGGATGGATCTCGTAAATATGCTAAATATAATTTCCTTGCTCCAGAGCCTCGAATGCCAGGGGGCTCTTCACACGTTGTTCCTCCGTTATTAACGCCCGTTTCATGCCACCTATCTACAAGCTCAGGCGTTGAAGCCGAGAACCCTATTGTCATACCGTTTCCATGGCTAGCGAGTTCTCCATTAATAGGTTTAGTTAATAAAAACACAGCAGACTCACTTCGATACATACAACGTCCTTTAGGATCTATTACTCCCTCGCTATATCCTAAAACCTTCATAATAGAGTCATAAAATTTCTTTGACTCTTCAACATTATCAGTTCCTAACATTACATGACTAAACATATATTAATACTCTATTTTTTAAGGTTAATTATGATGAAAAAATTTAAGTGTTATTACGCTTTATTAACGGGCTAAAAACCGAACGCTAGACTTCATCGTAACGAAAACAGCGCATCAGTTCATCAACTTATTCGTTGACGGCAGGCTGATGAAACTCAATGACATTGCCGTCAGGATCTCTAATAAAAAAGAATTTTGCACCTTCATATTCTACTTTTTCAGTAATAATCAGACCCAAACCTTCAACCGTATTAGCGGCGGATATTGAGTCAGATACTTGCAGTGCTATATGAGTATAACCCGTATACTTTTGGGGAATATCCATGAGAATATTTTCAGCGTCATCGGTATTTGCATTGAGAATGAAATTTATATTTATTCCCGAAGGATGTTCCATTATAGCAACAGGCTCTGGCCCAACTGGACCCACTAAAAATACAAAACCTAGTTTTTCATAAAACACGCGTGTGCAATCTAAATTCTTTACTCTTAAGCCAACATGATTAATTCGAATTATTTCTTTCATTGGTAACCTCATAATAATGTTAGGTGTTTATAGACAACTAAACCTGAATTCATCATCTAAATTTAGTGGTAGAATTAGTGTACTAAATTGATTGTTCACTGATTCAGTACATAGAGCACTTCTCTCTAATTCATCAGCCATATATTTTTTTAAGTACTCAGCATTCAAGACCGGCTTGTCATTGTTTATAAATGGCAAGAGTGTGTAGCACTCCTCGAATTCAAAGCATTGCTCATTTACAGAGAAATCATAATAGTCTACAAGCTCTATAATTTGATCAAGATCGTTCTTTAAACCAACAGACAATTCTCTTTTATGTGCCTCATTAGCAATAAATTTATTATATGCTAGCTGATCTGCGGCAGTTAAATTGAAACCTGAGTTGTTGGTGTACCCATCCATATTGTCAGGTTCAACCCCATCACATCCTTTTTCTTTGGCTAAATCTAAACGAAATTTCATAATAGTATGGACATTGGATAAGCGAATATCCAACCAACGCTCATTCTCCCAGCCGTCAAGAGTATTCCCTAGCCCTTCAGAGAGAAAAAGGCCTTTATCTTCACGAAAATTTTCATACGAACCTGCAGAGAAATAACATATAACTTTTTTCCCTGATGCTTGAAGTTTTTGAACTGTTGATAAAGGGGTATTGAAAAGGTCAACATCATATATTTCAACCGAATATGAAGTATTAATGCGATCTGTTAGTTGCCATTGCCATGTAACGAGTACCGCAGGCCGATACCAGTCACCCACTGTGATTGCTGCTACATCAGGATCCAATCGAGTGTCCTTTGTACAGCCACTGATTGCCATCACCCATGACATATAAATTAGTATAAAAATTATTTTCATGTTACCAGCCTTTTGGGCACCGAACGCCCACATAAACAGTAAGCAATACGGGCACATTAGTTGCGCCTTATTTTTTTTGCAACATTCTTTGACACTATTTAATATACATTTCAGCTGAAATATAAGCAAATTGATCATTTTCGCCATTTATATGCTTAATAGTATTCTTTGAATAATTGAAACTTTTTAATGCGGCTTTAGACTTATAAAAAAATTGTTATCTGACTCATAAACGTCTTTAAGCATTAATTTTAAATTTCCTTAAGCACTTTAAAATTTATTGATTTGGCATAACCCTGAAAGTAATTCTGATGCAGCAGCAGACAAATGTAAGCAAGAATGAAAATGCTTAGCCTTAAATAGATCAATATAATCTTCTAGCATATCTATCGCAATATCACCTTTATGGATTTTCATATAACGAAGCAACTCCATATACATATAACATATTATTAGACGGAAAAATTCCGTGTTTCCACAAGAAAGACGCCCTCAAATATTTACAATAAAAACAAACGGAACATGCGAATGTCAGGTCTTTAGCCTTGAGCTTTAATTTTCAGATAAGAACATAAAATCAGTGAAATTGGGCCCCCCCCCAATCTTGTAACATCTACTTTGATAAAATTATGTGCATTTAACGTAGAAAAAACACTCAAAATCTAGCTAAGCACTACATCGGCACGTTCAACTTGGCTGATAGGATTTAGTTTAAAGTTTACGGATATCCTGCTTTTATGCCTTTCTAGTGCTGATTTTTTGTAAATAACACTTGATCTAATCAACTGTACTGCTGTACTGTTACGCCATTACATAAAGTGTGTCTAGGAGATTCAAATGTTCACTAAATTATTGGATGATGTGGGGGGAGCGGAAGATTTAGCAACACTTGTTCCTTTGCTGCTTTCTGCTGAAGAACTTAATGCAATTAACGGGCGCATCTTGGTTTATAAAGAACTGCTACTCGGCAAAAAATCACAACGTGAAATAGCTAAAGCACATTCAATAAGTATTGCGACTATTACGCGTGGCTCAAATAATTTGAAATCAATGAGCAGTACTGAAAAAAAATTATTACAAACATTATTAATTAAGGAATAAATTTATGTCTGAGGTACTAACTGAAGAGTTAACGACATCTACTCAAGATAAGGAAATATCTTCTTTAGGTGGAATATTTATTATTACCGGTACCAGTATCGGTGCCGGCATGTTTTCATTGCCTGTGCTTACTTCTAATATGTGGTTTGGCTGGGCAGTGTTGTTTCTTGTTGTCTCTTGGTATTGCATGTATAGCTCGGCGTTATATTTACTGGAAGCGAATCAAAAATTTAAACATGGTGTGAACTTCGACACCATGACCAAGACATTATTATCGCCAGCACTACGTTTAATTAATGGTTTATCGGTACTATTTGTTAGTTATATTCTGATTTATGCGTATATATCAGGCGGTGGTTCGATGCTTGAGCATAGCTTGCAGTCCGGATTAGGTATTAGTATTAGCCAGTCAGCTAGTAGTTTTATTTTTGCTGTTTTACTGGGACTCATTGTTAGTTTGAGTACGCGCGCAGTCGATCGTTTTACTTCTGCAATGCTTGGCGGCATGGTGATCACCTTCTGTATTGCCATGTTTGGTTTATTGAATAATGCTGACTTTTCACAGTTACAGCCCTTTGCAGAAATGAGCGAACGTTTACAGTATAGCTGGGCTGCTATTCCTGCATTAATGGTCTGTTTCGGTTTTCACTCGAATATTCCTAGCCTTGTTAAGTATTACCGAAAAGACAGCAAGAAAGTAGTTAACTCAATTCGTTACGGAAGTTTGCTCGCGATAGCTATCTACCTTGTATGGTTATTGGCAAGCTTTACTGCGATTGGCAGAGAAGGTTTTGCGACAGTTATGGCTGCGGGTGGAAACATGGGGGCGTTGGTTTCTGCGTTAGAATCAACGGGATCAGGACCAACACTTGCTGTCATGTTACAACTGTTTGCCAATTTTGCTGTGGCGACTTCATTTTTAGGCGTAGCACTTGGTTTGTTTGACTTTTTAACTGATTTATTGAAAATGGATAACAGTCTGAGCGGACGTAGTAAAATAGCGCTGTTAACCTTTTTACCACCTATGATTGGGGGCGTATTATTTCCCAATGGATTTATTTATGCGATTGGTTATGCTGGTTTTGCTGCTGCTGTATTTGCCTTATTTACGCCTGTTGCGTTGGCATACCAGGCGCGTAAGAAACTACCGGATACTGATTTTGCGGTTTCTGGTGGTCATCTGCGCATGCTAGTGGTTCTTATCTTTGCTATTAGCGTGGTGGTTTTCCAAACTTTATCTATGCTTGGGCTTCTTGCATAATTACTATAACAAATCGGTATAACGTCCCACTAAGCGCCAGTTAATGCTGGCGCTTTTTTTTGCTGGCATCCTTAGCAAAAAATGCGACTGTATGCGGGATCTGCATTTAGTCGCTTGTTATGCGTTTTTAAATCCACCGTCTAACTTTGTGACAATATTCTTCATATTGCAAACCAAATTTACTTATCATTGCTTGCTCTTCAAACGCTATATACCATCTATCGGTAATAATAAAAAACAAACCAACAAGAAAAAAGGATGAGATAGCGCCTCCCATTAGCAAGGAAAACCCAAACAAGGCGATAACAAAACCAAGATACATAGGATTTCTGCTGTAGTTGAATACACCTTCCATGACCAATAGATCTGGCTTGTCAAAGGTCATAATATTGGTGCCTAATCTTTTAAACAAACTTTTGCCTACCAACGTAAGAAGAAATCCAATAATAACGAATGGCAAACCTATCATTGTATAATAACCTGATATGTTATGTGGTGATCCCATCATCCAGCAAATAACCCCCATAACAACTACAAAAATAAGAAATAAAATAGGCGGTAATATATTTTTCATGTCAATTTCCCTATAAAGTGATCCATCTCCTTATAGAGTGTAGTCGAGTAATTAAAGCAAACTTCTATTTCTCTACCAGATATTCCAAATAGCATAAATACCAGACGCTACATTTTGGATATCTTTATTAGGCCAACTCGAAAACTTAAATCGCTCTGCAAATTGCATACTCATCTAGATATATAACGCCCTCATTAAGCGGACTAAAATTGTTGGCTAAAATGTAGAGCAAAGCGAAACTGAGCCAACTGTTTTAGCTACATTTAAATTGCTTGTTAGCTGACTTTCTCCATTAGGAAGTTAGTCAGTTGTTGATCTTTAATTTTTACTTGCTGTTCATTAACAACTTTGAAACCAAGATGCTCGTAGAATGAGCGGGCAGTAATACTCACTTCAGAATAAAATCGTGAAATTCCTTTTAAATTTCCAATGGCTAGAATATGTTCCATCAATGCTCTACCCACACCCAAACCTTGATATTCTGAGTGGCAGAAGAAGTGATCAATATACCCATCATTCTGTAAGTCAGCGAACCCAACAACTTTACCATTCAATTCGGCTATGAAAGGATTCATTTCACTTACGCGTTTCTGCCATAAATTCATATCCTGATCATCAGGAGCCCACACTTTGGTTTGATCAACTGTATGATCTCGGATATTAATGCATCTAATAGTATTGAACTTAAGATCCCATGTAATAGCAACATCCTTAGTTTCGAAATTTCTAATTGTGATCATGATTAAAATTCCCAGTATTCAGCTAACACCAACCGACCAGTGGCGTGCTGGCGCAAGTTTTGCGCCCTTGTTTTTATTAAAAAATGAGTCTGGTTGAGGTTCTTGTTAGCTTTGACATACGATATAGTCAAAATCTTCGGGGACGTCGTGAGGCATTTTATCAACTTGAAAATATCCCCATACAGAAAATAGAATCAAACAGGCAGGAAAAAGTAGATGTAACATTGACTTTACATTAGCTTTCCAACCCCTGAGTATTTTAGTGGGTTTATACACCTTCATCCCTTTCGGCGGAAACTGTTTTTCAATAAATCCCTTATAACCAATTGGAACTGAGACGATACCGATCATAAGAGCAATGAATAGAGGCAAACCAACAAATATCGAATACCACATTACAGAAATCCCTGAATACCCAAGCAGAGTATGGCAATGGGCCGTATCAACATACCCATTAATAAAAGGGAGATACCATTTTTCGTTAATGATAAGACCCAATATACCGAGTAAAAGAAATAGGACTATTCTCCTAAACTTTTCCATTTTTGAGAACTCTCCGCGTATTCGATAACTCTCTCCTTGAGTAAAATTAACGCCCCTCTAATTAGTGAACCATGTGCTGTCCGGCGATTTGCACAGAAAATTCCATGACAGCCTTGGTTAATTTTGATTTAGAGTCTTGTTATATGATTTTACGTGCAAATATGTGACTGGCATGGCTAGCATGTCCTGACATTGTTGAACTTTCAACTACCTGAGACTGCTCGATATTGAACCCGTCTAGTATGATCTTAAGTTCCCTTTGTTGACTGTGCCACATCGGAACTCCTGCACTGGAGGTGAATCTCATACTTTGTTCAGAACAAAATTCAGCTAAATAAAGAACACCATTAGGCTTTAGTACTCGACGAAGTTCTATCAATATATTCTTGCGAACATCTTGGTTAGGGATACATGTGAAAACAGCACACGTTATTATTGAGTCAAACTC
This sequence comes from Psychromonas sp. CNPT3, assembly GCF_000153405.2. Classification (NCBI taxonomy): domain Bacteria; kingdom Pseudomonadati; phylum Pseudomonadota; class Gammaproteobacteria; order Alteromonadales; family Psychromonadaceae; genus Psychromonas; species Psychromonas sp. CNPT3. The sequence goes on along the minus strand of NC_020802.1, from coordinate 1,079,994 downwards.
ATTATCTGCAAACGGCAGTATCGAGCCTGAAAGATGTCGTAAATCTAGATGTGGGAACTCAATTAAGCCCCTATGTATCATTTTTATTGAGGAGTCTACCCCAACTAAATGACGATAACCTAAATGATAGAGTTGATTTGCAATACGACCATAACCGCAACCAAAATCAAGAACTTTAGCTTCTTGAGATACAGTTCTTGCAAAGTGATCAGCTGATATTTCAAGATTGAAGTCAACATTTTCTGCCACACTATCCCATTCGCTCAATGAGTAACTCCTTTCATCATATAACGCCCACTACAACGGCTTGGGCATGAAGCAGTTTTTACGCCTTTTCTTTTGCAAAAACTAAGCAAAGCCAAAACACGTGATCTTCCCCCGTTTAAGCGTCTTGTTAGACCCTTTTATTGAATTTCACATATATATTTTTTTTCAATTTCAAAAGTATCCTTATCAATATACGCTTCATATAATGAACATTTTAGTTTTGGGATACCTTGTAAGATTGACTTTAAAGTAGTTGATTTTGTGTGTGACATCTTTACCCCGACTGTAATAGATGCAATTGACTCTATAGGAATTTTAACTTCACTACATAACTCCGTCAGAAGCCTAAATTCACTTTCATATGCCCACTCTTCGGATTTTAAAGACGCAATATCACCTATAGAAAACACATTAGTGCCTGAATTTATATTTCTAGCAGAATTGATGGCTAATTCTTCAAATGAAAATTTCTTCAACTGCCCGTACTTCATTTCACTAAAAAAAATTTCTTCACCTAAATTTTCAGTTATCCCTTTCATGAGCATTTTTTTATTAAACTCAATGCAGAACCCTCTTAAACCGTCTGCATAATGTGACCACATAAGTCGATTCTTTAATACATCACCATATTCATTATTTCGAGCAAAACAACACGCCTTATAGTTATCCACAAAGTCCTCAAATCGTTTTTTTGCTCCCAAAAAGGTTACTGAAATTAAACGATTGTATTCCGCTTCAAACGTTCCTTTAAACTTCATCTCAAGAATTGACTGTTCTACTTGTGTTAGCGGAATACGCCCCCTGTGTAGATCTTTATAAAAATTAATAGCCGTAATTTCGTTAAATTCTAGTTTCTTATAATCAAAAGCATTTTTAATAAACACATCTTCAAATGGGTCATTAAATTTAGAATAATGACTGAACCACAAATAGTTATTTGCAATTGCGTCTAAATCATGTGCCTTATATGGGAAAAACTTAAAAAGTGATTCACTCATTCTCTGTAATCGACCTTAAATTGTTAATGATACTATATGCTACACTGGGGTCTAACGCCGTTGTAACTGGCTAAAAATATTGTGCTAGACTTGAGCGTAGCGAAAACAGCGCACTGTTTTTTGTCCAGTTAATCAACTTGTTATACAAATTTACACTTGAAAATTATTAGATCTATATTTACGAACAAATATATATTTCGAAGTACCACACCAAATTACAGGCTTTCCTTCCCCATTTCCGGTGAAGTGACAGCGACCTGCGACAAGTACATACGCACCAGCTAAATCCTCTAATTCATCCACATCAAATAAAGATAGAAACTCTTCTACTATATCGTTAAAAATAGCAACACTTACAGATCTATATTGGCCTCCTGAATTAAGCCATACTATACCATTAGAGGATTTTTTTGCTGATGCAATGGGCCCCCAATAGAACATGATTTTATTGTCGTGTTGATTTTTAGTTATATCTTTGAAACCGCATACAATATCTAAAACTTGCCCACTCAACATAATTTCTTCAGCATTTTTATAAAAGACAATTTTGCTATTTGAGTTGCGAAATGTAGGACTTTGGACAAGCCTATGGAGAATACGTCTCAAAGTAAATTGTTGGTTAGATTCTCGATTTTTCCCTTTAATGATAAAGGTACGGCCACCTTCTCCATATCCTTCTCTAGGAGGGGCTAAAACATCTTTAACTTCAACTTTCCCACCTTCTTCTTGATCTAAGCGGACAATAATTGTATCTCCCGCTGCAACTTGATCCTCTTCTGTAATTGCATTATCTCTATGTTCATCAGAAGTTATATATTCGATTTTTAAATTACATTCAGAGTCATGTCTAGCACAAAAATGAGCAGGATGTCCGTGACGGCTTTCTTTTCGAAACCAAGCGAACTCACCACACTCTGCGCATAATAAACTCAACCGCTTTGAATCCAAGATGCTTGGTTCAAGTTGAGAAAAAGGCAATGCCTCCCATACTTTACCATCACTTGTACATTTAGCGTGTTGCATTCGTTAATTATCCTTAATTCTGAAGAGTACGACTATTTGTATAACGAGGCTGTAGAATAACTCATTCCCAGTCCACTCTAGTGAAATTAAAACTACTGTAATTTACATATACTTGATATTCAATAAATGATTCTCTTTTTAGTAATAGATTGGTTAAGTTGAGTGGTAAATCGGTTTATTGAGGCGTGTAGGTGGATTGTTTTACGTTAGGGCTTCGCCCCCTGTCGCTAATGTAGGCTATTTCTTAACTTCTCTATATTATGCACAAGACAATACATCTGCCATTGAGTATTCACTTTATCTTGACCGCGTAGTGTGAATTTATTCATGCCTTTATTGACCGTAATATTGCCAAATACAGGCTCTATCGCACCTAACCGTTTACTGTATTGTCGCCGACCTGCGCTACTGTCTATTTTCACGCGCATTTTATCGGTATACGAGATAGGTTTAGTCATCTTATTGATTTCAAACTGAACTTGTCTACCTTGTTTGCTCGGCGTTTTTCGCATGCATTGAGATTGCAGTGGGCAAACTCGGCAATTTTTTAAGTAACCAGAGAACCGCACATATTGTCGGCCTGCCGTTGTAATATTTTTGACACTTAACCACATCTCTTTACCGGCTGGGCACCGACTTGTTAAAGCATTCTCATCAAAATAAAAATCAATACTCTTAAATAATCTTTCACGCCCTTTATTGCGTTTCAAACGGCGTTTTTCTTGCTCTGTTTGATAGGTTTTACTTTCTTGAAATAGTGGGTTTCGACTTCGAAACGCGGTATCTGCCATATACGCATCCAAGCCCGTTGTAGCCATAAACTCAAGGTTTACTTCACTGTGAAATCCACTGTCTGCGGTAAATTTGGCTTGCTTAAACGTATCAGGAGTACCCAGTTTTTTAAGTTGCTTTTGTAGTTGTTCAATGGCGGGTTTTAAGGTTTGTTGCTCTCCAACGGAGCCCCATACTTGTGCTTGTAAAATAATCTGGTGTTTATCATCGTTAATTGCAATACCGTTATAACCTTGAATAGTTCCCTTACTGGTAGTCATCTTGGCACTGTCGGGATCGGTTATATTACTTTTCACTGGCGTTTTACGGCTACCTAATTTTTCTTTATTAGTCGCTAAAAAGTCTCTAATTTTATCTGCGCTTTTATCGAGCTTTTCTTTCTGTTTTAAGTCATGTACGACTTCATCTTCACTTAAACCATCTTGCGCTTGATGGCGTTCAATAATACGTTTACTCGCTTGGCTTAATTTGTGTTGTTTTCGAGTTAACTCTGCGAATGTACCACTCCATTCTTTACTCGCATTCGACTTTATCTTACAACCATCAATAGCAAATATATTACGACCAATCAGTCCCTCTTTATCACATATCATCAATACTTGAGTAAAAATAGGTTCGATTTTATCTTTCATTTTAGCGACAAAGCTAGCAATAGAAGTGTAATGAGGCTGAACATCACCAGATAAACTCATAAAAGTAATATTGGTTTCACAAGCCTCAGCAATACGTCGACTACTGACTAAACCTCTTGAATAACCAAAGAGAATAATTTTTAACATAACGGAAGGCGGATAGGCGGCTGCACCACGACGATCATTATTGTACCAGCTATCAAAAGTGCTTAAATCGAGATGATTATCAACAATATGAGACAGTGCATATTCAAACGTACCAGGAATAATTTGTCGTGAGAAATCAATAGGAATGAATTTACTTTGACAGGACATATCAGGTTTATAGTTAGCCATCACATTTAACTCTGAGCGAATAATAACTATTAGATCACAGACGATCAACACAAACAAGTACATTTTATATACAATTAGACTTAATTGGAAAAAGAGCGTGAAACGCTCTTTGGGGATAAATTCTACAGCCTCAACGCCTCATTAAGCGGAGAAAAATGGTTGGCTATAATCTCGGAGCGATGGCCAACTGTTTTTGTTCCGTTTAAATGACTTGTTAAATTTCAGTTTTAGGCGAACTGTCTGGCAAAATTGCGAACATTTAATATCCGCGTTGGTGTGAACGCCTATTTAGTAGTACGTATTGCCTTTTACTTGTGTATAGTCAATATCACAATACTCCCACGCATCTTCTATTAACCCAGCAATAGTATAAATATATTCGTCAGCAAGGTCATGGCCACCAAAATGCTGGTGAGGAGTTTCTAGGTCTAATGCGGCTTCTTCTGGAACTAAGTGAAAAAACTCACGCTTTGGGTTAACGCGGTGACCTTTCATGACTTCATGCGCAATTGTTTCTGCTTCTTTCATATTTGGCACTTCCCATACGGAGTGAATATACATGGGTTTTGCAGTACCAGTTGAGTGTAATTGTTTCCGCCTAGCTACAGGATTTATAGATAATCCAATCTTGACTTCATTCGGATTAGTCTCATTCACAAAAATGTAGATATAACCAGGTCCTTTCGGTGATTTTCCTGCCATAGAGCAAAGCCTCAGTTTATGTAATTTTCCTTACTTTACATCACTTAATAAAAAATTATCAAACGTGTTTCACACCAACAACACTGAATGAAATTTAACGCCTTAATAACTGGCGCGTAGGTTTTGCGTGGTTTTTCAGGTTCACTATTTAAATGAGGTTCTTGAAGAGCAAAATAACAAGCATCATTACCTATAGATAACTAGTCGACGATTTCACATTTTTTCTTACTTTAAAATCAGGCGCGATGATTTTAATGAATTTAATCGCTTTATCTATATTTGGAATAGTAATATTTAAATGTTCAATTTTAGACACGAATAACTCCTAGAAGTATAACGCATTGCTAACCGACGCATAGGTTTGGCTTTATTTTTGCGGTTTGTTCTTTTGCAAAAATGATGACAAAGCGTTTTGCGTCCGAGTTAAGCAACTTGTTATTTTTTATGACTTGTTTTTGAACAAGTTACGTTTAAAAACACACTTTACTTGATTGCATTGAAAAGAAACTAACCAAGCTAAAGCAACTTAATTATTTGCTTTAAACTCCGCAGATAGGCTCCTGCGAGTACGATAACAAAACAAATAATTAAACAACTTATGAGTATATTGCTGCGTTGCTCCTTTTAAACCCTCTATTTCAGATGAAAATTAACGAGTTAAAATAATGTAATACCCAGCTTAAGTACACTTTTACTATACAAATTTAAGCCGACTTTTATACGCGATTAAGCCGTAAATACAATAAACATAAATGTGCTCATTTCGGCTTAGATCCCTCGATGAACTCGAACATCATGAATGACAAAGGATGCTTATTTCTACACACAATATCCGAACTGCACCATACAATATAACGCCGCAATAAGCGGACTAAAATAGTGGGTTATAATGTGTAGCAAAGCGAAACCTAACCCACTGTTTTAGTTCCGTTTAATTGCCTTGTTATGAATTTCACTCACAGTTTTCTGACAAGCTGTAAATAAAGGTTTAGCTAAACTTGGTACTTCTTGAAATGGATTTGTTTTATCGTTGAATATTCTAATTGGATTATGATAATTACCTACAACATAACTTATTTCCATACTCAATAAATATAATGTTCGAAGTGAATTAGTAAAATCATCTTCGAATTCTAACTCTCGCTTATCTAATTTATGTACAAGCGCTATCGGATCAGATGCATCCATTTCAAATGATTTATTATGGATAAGATTATTGCGGGCTTTTATCAATTTCTTAAGGCTAGCAAAAGCTGGTCCTGATTTATCTAAAGAGTTCCCACAAATTAACAGAGGAATAACAACCCATTTTGAAACTACATCTAAGTTAACTAAGTGTTGCTGATAGTATTTATCTCCAAGCTGCGATCCTGCATAATCATTTATTGCAGCTTCAACACACATTGCAGCAAATACGATTGCTTTTATTTTTGATTCAGTCGATTTACCATTTAAAAGGTATTTATCTTCATCACTTAACCCTTCTATATTGATATTGCTTATTCTCAGGCTTTCGCAATATTCTTTTTCTGTAATGTCAAAATAAGTCCCGCTTAAAACTTCCGCTCTAGCGAAAAAATCTCTGGGATGTTCAACTTTCAAAGGTGCACCATTCATTGCAGAATCCAAGGTATTCATAACGCCCTGTTAACAGGCTAAATATAGTTGGCTAGAATAAGCGTCGAAGGAGCAAAAGCCAACTGTATTTTGTCCTTGTTAAACAGCTTGTTATACGTTTTTTCTACGCTCTTTCAGTAAACGCCCTTTAGCAACAGATTCATTTTTTATAAAGTTAACCATAAAATGATAATCGGGGTGAGTCTTTAAGCTACTGCTAACAAAATAAACGTTAGTGGGAGAGAATGCTTCTCGAATTCCCGCACCTGGATTGTTGCCTGCTAATAGGCTTAGTTTTATGCCTGGAATGTTGAACACTATATGTTGGTAGCCCTCATGGTTTTTAACAGTTGGAAAGCCCATTGATGGTGTATCTACTATTTGATTATCAACATATACAGCTAGGTAAGTATTTGTAGGAAGATCTGTATTTCCTAATAGAAAATCTGAAAAGGCACTCATACTCTCTTCACGAATTGAATTCTTTGTTTCAGGAATTCCGAAAGCACTCCAATCTGTCGCGGATAATCGCCAAGCAATACTGATAGCAAAATACATGAAACTTTTGGCTATTTCGTCACTTGATGGGAAATACCATGTGTCATCTTTTATATTAGACCGTTTTTTAAATTTCTTTATCTTTGTAGCTAGTTTAAAGCCGTTAGGACGAGCCATAAAATGGATTACTTTATCTTCTCCATTTTTAGAGAATTTCAATTCGCAACTTTCACATAGTAAATGCTTTTTAGCTTGTTTGTCTGTGTAAGCAGCTGATTTATCGGAACCTGTGATCCAAACAATATTTTGACCATGCTCAGGAAAACCTTTACTAATTGATCGGTAAACAGCTTTAGGCATAAAGTGACTATCTTTAAGCTTTGCCGATTTTTTACATAATGCGCAGATTCCGTTCATCAAACCTCCCTAAACGTATAACGCCCGCATAAACAGTTAACAATGATGGCACATTAGTTGCGTCTTATTATTTTGTAACCAATGTGATCACGTTGCGAATCTGATTTTATGCGCTTGTTAGGCTTCGTTACTCTCAAATAAACTATCAAATACGACATTCATTCTTTGAATATTCTCATTTAAAGCATCTATAAATACTTTAGGAGCATTATCATTTTCAAGCTCTCCTCGGAGAGCTATGATCATAGGGGGTAACAGTGACAATAGGCGACTGTGATCATTCATACATTTTTTTGAAAATACCAAATGTAAAGGCTCTAAAATTAATTTCTGCTCATCTAAGCTTTCAATATTGCGTTTAATAATAGCCTCTTGCGCTTCATAACTTTTATTTAAATAATCAAAAGTTGCTTGATTATTATCGCCTTGAATATTTAACTCTTTCATTATTGATATTATTCTATCTTTTTCATTTTTTGCAGAATCTATAATTGATTGGTAAATTTCAATAGCTTTTTTATGATCTAAAACTACAGCTCGATCCTTCATTAATTTAATGAAAACTTCAGCCGTTTCTGCTGAATAATTCAAAATAGTTACAACCGAACTTTCTTTAGCTACTAAATAGGACTTAGCAACAATACCACTATGGTCTGCCATTTTTGTTTCAATATTTTTTTTTGTGAAATCTAAGTTCATAAAATTAGGTATTATTTCTAATACATCTGCAAACGATCTGGCAACATCTAAAAAGACTTCTTTTTTTAAAGCTAATCTTTGTTCTGATTGATATTTTTGTTTTTCGTGATCAAGTAATGCTGTTTGGCGTTTTTCATTGCCTCTATTTGTCCAAAACACACCTAAAAATGTTAGAAAAGAAGCTGTGATTGCGCTCCACATAACATTAGGTACTTTATAAATTAATTCTATGATCCATTCCATTCACTACATCCTGAGAAGCCTAACAGTGTATTAGACTGCATTCTTACTAATACACATCTAATAATTAATTAATAATTTACTTTATAACACAAAAATCAAATATAAACAGTGAGTTAACATAGCTCTAGTGGCGTGTAAGTGAGAATACTTCATGTAAAAGTTGAGCTTTTAACTTATAGAGATCCCTAGAGATAAAAATAAAATAATTTTTCTACTTTTTTACAATGAGTTAAAAAATCTTTATGGGGAAAGTGTTACATGGTGTGCTCTTTTATGACGAGATCCTTTGCTCAAAACGACAAAACGAATTACACCTGCATATAAACACAATTAATTAGTAAGGAGTTGATTTTGGTTTTTCTGAAAATTGGTTGCGAGAGCAGGATTTGAACCTATGACCTTCGCCATGGTTTATGAATAGCGGAGCCCGAGGAGGTTTCTTGGATCTTTTTTCTTTGGTTTTCTTTGTTTATATTTGGTTTTTGACTTTCTAAGATTTGGTTTCGGTTTTGGAATTTTCTTTTGGGGTTTGATTTTCTAATAATATTTTTGATTTTTATCTTTCTTTGAATTGGTTGCGAGAGCAGGATTTGAACCTATGACCTTCGCTAGGGTTTATGAATAGCTGAGCCCGATGAGGTTTTTTGAGTTTCTTAGATCTTTTTTCTTTGGTTTTCTTTATTTTGGGGTTTTCTTTTAAGGTTTGATTTTCTAATAATATTTTTTGTTTTGAATTGGTTGCGAGAGCAGGATTTGAACCTACGACCTTCGCTAGGGTTTATAAATAGCTGAGCCCGATGAGGTTTCTTGGATCTTTTTTATTTGGTTTTCTTTGTTTAGATTTGGTTTCGGTTTTGGAATTTGCTTTTGGGGTTTTATTTTCTAATAATATTTTTGATTTTTATCTTTCTTTGAATTGGTTGCGAGAGCAGGATTTGAACCTACGACCTTCGGGTTATGAGCCCGACGAGCTACCATACTGCTCCATCTCGCGTCCGTAATTATTTTTAAAGATGGTAGGCGATAGTGGGCTTGAACCACTGACCCCCGCCTTGTAAGGGCGGTGCTCTCCCAACTGAGCTAATCGCCCATCTTTAAATTTAAACTTGTTTTACTTCTATGTTAAAAGAAGTCAAAGATGGTAGGCGATAGTGGGCTTGAACCACTGACCCCCGCCTTGTAAGGGCGGTGCTCTCCCAACTGAGCTAATCGCCCATCTTTAAATTTAAGCTTGTTTTACTTCTACGCTAAAGAAGTCAAAGATGGTAGGCGATAGTGGGCTTGAACCACTGACCCCCGCCTTGTAAGGGCGGTGCTCTCCCAACTGAGCTAATCGCCCATCTTTAAATTTAAGCTTATTTTACTTCTACGCTAAAGAAGTTAAAGATGGTAGGCGATAGTGGGCTTGAACCACTGACCCCCGCCTTGTAAGGGCGGTGCTCTCCCAACTGAGCTAATCGCCCATCTTTAAATTTAAGCTTATTTTACTTCTACGCTAAAGAAGTTAAAGATGGTAGGCGATAGTGGGCTTGAACCACTGACCCCCGCCTTGTAAGGGCGGTGCTCTCCCAACTGAGCTAATCGCCCATCTTTAAAATTAAACTTAATAACGTTACCGATATCTCGTTTGTGTGGCGTATTATAGGGACAGCCCTTTTTCAGTCAAGGCTTTTTATCATAAATATTGCATTTATTGCTTAACCGTACAAAGGGTAAGCGATGTCTGCTCAAATATTATTACTTTTCTTTATTTGTTATGAATTTACGTAAAATAATTAATGTAATTACAAAACTATTAGTTAAAATATGTTTTTTTATCTTCCTCAGTATATTAAAGGAACTTTCGAATGACCGTTAAAACTCGTTTTGCCCCTAGTCCAACTGGATTTTTACACGTAGGTGGTGCTCGTACTGCCCTTTTTTCTTGGTTATATGCCAAAAGCAAAGGTGGTAAATTTGTACTTCGTATTGAAGACACAGATATTGAACGCTCTACACAAGAAGCCGTTGATGCCATTTTAGAAGGCATGACTTGGATGGGCTTAACATGGGATGAAGGCCCTTTTTATCAAACTAAACGTTTTGACCGTTATAAAGACTTGATCCAAAAACTTTTAGATGAGAAGAAAGCCTACAAATGTTACTGCTCTAAAGAGCGTGTCAATGATTTACGTGAAAAACAAGAAGCTGCCGGTGAAGCGCCTCGCTATGATGGTAAATGCCGTGATTTAGAGCCTCAAGAAAATGATCTTCCTTTTGTTATTCGTTTTAAAAACCCAAAAGAAGGCAGTGTTGCATTTGATGATCACGTGCGCGACCATATTGAGTTTTCAAATACAGAGTTGGATGATTTAATTATTCAGCGTACTGATTCAACACCGACTTATAATTTCTGTGTGGTTGTTGATGACTGGGATATGCAGATCACACACGTCGTCCGTGGTGAAGATCATATTAACAATACCCCTCGTCAAATTAATATCCTTAAAGCTTTAGGCGCACCGATCCCTGAATATGCACATGTGGCAATGATTTTAGGTGATGATGGCGCTAAACTTTCTAAACGTCATGGCGCTGTATCGGTTATGCAGTTCCGTGATGACGGTTACTTACCTGAGGCCCTAAAAAACTATTTAGTACGCTTAGGTTGGTCTCATGGCGACCAAGAGATATTCTCTGAAGCTGAAATGATTGAGCTATTTACCTTAGACCGTGTTAATAAAGCACCTTCTGCTTTTAACAATGACAAGTTAATTTGGCTGAACCAGCATTACATTAAAACGCTTGATCCTGCCTATGTTGCTGAGCACTTACAATGGCATATGCAAACACAAAACATTGACATGACGAATGGCCCTGCACTTAGCGATGTTGTCACTGCACTCGCAGAGCGCGCTAAAACATTAGTTGATTTAGCAAGTTCAAGCCGTTACTTTTTTGAAGAGTACAAAGAGTTTGATGCAACGGCGGCTAAAAAACACCTTCGCCCTGTCGCTAAAGGCGCTTTACAATTAGTTCAACAAAAACTACAAGACTGTAACGACTGGTGTGATGAGACGTTACACGACTTGATCCAAAAAACAGCAGACGAACTTGAAGTTGGTATGGGTAAAGTCGGTATGCCTTTACGTGTTGCGATCACCGGTGCAGGTCAATCACCTTCATTAGATGTGACGCTACGCTTAATAGGTAAAGAGCGCAGTCTTGTGCGTATTTCACGTGCATTAGACTTTATTGCAGCAAGAGAAGCTGCTCAATAAAATTTGAGCCACGCTAAATAATAAACTCACAAAATACTGACACGATTTTTTGTGAGTTTTAAGTGCACCTGAGAAACGCCCGTTTTTAGGGTGCACTTTACTCTGCGCTTATGCTATCAGCGCTTTGACGCTAAATGTTAAGATTTCGTCCTGTAACATCTGTTTTTTACGACCTAGCCCCTTTTTATTTTAAATTCTAACTGGCCTAAAAAAACACGGTTTTTTTACTCATTTCCCCCAGCACCCTAGCACGCCACCTATTTAAGTTCCATATTGGCATGTTATTTGCATTATATTCATACGCAAATGAGCATACTAAAATACGGTTTGTCTGCGCCAATATAGTGACAAAAAATGGAATAAAAAATGATAAAAAAACTTGTTATTGCTATCAGCATCGTTCTTATGTGGGGTTGTACTTCATTAATGGATCCCATTAATGCCGTTGGCAAAAAAGTACAACAAAAAGAAGATAAATCACAGCGTCAAGTGACCAGTAGTACGGAAGATCACTCTCCCACTGCCGATGATCCCTATTATGCGCCCATTGATCCTAGCCGTAATGCTGAAGCCATACTTGTCACAGGCTCATTATTTAACAGCGAAACCGCACATGATTTATATAATTATGAAACCACTTTTCAACTCGGTGATTCCATCACCGTCTTATTAAAAGAAAAAGCGGTAGCAACAAAATCTGCCACCTCCACACTTGCCAGCGCTACCAATTACAAATTAGATCCCATTCAAGTACCTGGAGGGCCAATGACAGTCAATGGTAAAGTTGTTGAACTTGGCATGAAACAAGGCCAAGATTTTGATGGTGCAGCCGATAGCGCACAAAGCCACAGCCTAACAGCTCGCATCACTGTCTCTATCGTTGAGATCCTCAATAACGGCAATTTAAAAGTACGTGGCGAAAAATGGCTGGTGATTAATAATGGCAAAGAATACATTCGCTTTACCGGTATCGTCCGCCCATCTGATATCACTGAAAAAAATTCTGTTGAATCTTATCAAGTCGCAAATAGTCGCATTGAATTTAGTGGCACTGGCGATCACGCAGATATACAAACACAAGGTTGGTTGTCTTCTTTCTTTAGCAGTAGCTTATGGCCAATTTAAGGAGTTTGACGATGTTGCTCTCAATAAAATCGCATTCAATCAAAACACTCTGCATATTGATGCTATTTTCATGCTCAGTACAAGCCGTCTGGTTTGAGGGTGAAGGCAAAGCGCCTATCTATAAAGGAAACATTGAACAAGCACGCAAACTCGCAATACAAGACGCCCTGCTCTCTTTAATGTACCAAGGAGGGGCAAGCGTACGCTCATTGCAAATCGTACAGTCTGGCGTGCTTGAAGCGCAGCAACTCACCGTGCGCACTAATGGTGAAATACATGATATGCGATTATTGGCAGAAACCATTAAAAAGAAAGAGATCCTAGTGACTGTTTCAGCCGATATTTATTTACTGAGTAATTGCCAAAGGGACGGCTATTCTAAAACGCTTTTTGTTGGCCCTATTCAATTAGAAAATCGGCAGCAAGCGCAATTAGGCGGTTTATATGCACTCGATGAAGAGATAACCGAACGTATCTTTAATCGTTTTCATGACAGAGCTTATCAAATAGATACACGCTATTTAATGACGCGCCCTTTGACATCAAATAGTACGCGTTATTATGATATCGAAAGTAAAATGCTTAATTTATCACGTGATCTAGCGACACAATACGATGTGCAATATATTTTATTTGGACGCATAGAAGACATGTCTTTTTATAAAGAAACGTCCTCAATATTAGGCATTGAAACATCGAGTACGCGCATGCGTAATTATCGATTACAAATATATGTCATTGATGCGATCAATAAAGAAACAATATTCAGACGCAGTTATTCGGTGGTCTCGCCTTGGGATTTTCAGTTTACACGTCAATTTGATGTTAAAACCAATCTTTTTTGGTCCTCTGAATACGGTCAAAGTATTAATGATATCAACACACAAGTGGTACAAGATGTGAATGATGCGCTGTACTGCGAGGCGACCCTCTCCTCTATTGTCGCGACCTATGACAATAAGGTTGTTATCAATATTGGCGCTAAAAATGGCGTGCGCCGTGGTGATAAATTTCAACTGATCAGACAACGATATGTATTACATCAAGATGGGCTATCACAAGGGCCCCTCTTAAAAAGAGAAGATATCACCCTAAGCGTGCTATCCGTACAATCAGATCGCGCGATTTTAAGCACTAAAAACGTATCTGACATGGCAAATGTTCAAATTAGAGACATTGTCACTCCCATCATTAAAGACGACTTTTAAAGGTAATTATATGGCTATTTTAAGTGCAATTAACATGGTACACAAACAACTAAATAACGTAAAAAATGCGTCTTCACCTGTTGCCGAAACAGCGGATAGTAGCGCTTCCTTTAAAGATAAACTAAAAGGCGTTATCAATAATGTATTGGACACAGACCAAGCAAATGATCTGGCAAGTCGTCCTAATAATAAAGCGTCTGATACTTTGAGCCTTGCAGGCCTTGCCAGTGATAAGGGCATGGATATTGGTTTTGATTTCTCACCTGCTAATATATTAGATTCGGGTTTATCCCCACAGAAAATGCTTCAAAGCTCAATGAAAGACAGCATGCAAAAACAATTTAGCGCATTAGGGGGGGAGATATCTATGGCACTGATGGCAGGCATTGCCGGCCAAGATAGTGCAACGTATGTGGCCCCTACTGATGAAGAACGTTTAATTGCTGAAGCCGAGCTTACAGCCGCTAAAGCCGATGAGAAGTCAACAACACCCTCGTTATTTGGCGCGCCCTCTAAAGGTGGTGACACACAAACTGTTGCCAGTAATAGTAGTGATCCCAGCATGAATGCGCTAAAAGGTGTGACCGATGCATTACAAAGTGTGAATGATACACACAGTAAAATTAAAGATGTGATGAACCTTGATCCGCGTAATAAAATGCAGCAAATACTTGATAATTCATCATTATTAAAGGATAAAGATAAATTAGAGAAAGCACGTTAATAAAATCAAATCGGGTAACGCTTGTTTTTCTAAACAAGCGTATTTACAATAGCGCCTTATCTGTTTTTAGGAAAAATTATGAACCGCAAAAAGAAACTCAATAAAATACTAAAATCTCGCATTAAAAAAATGAATGCGAAGAAAAGCCCCCTTAGTAAAGAAAAATACATTTCAAAAGCTGAGCGTGCAAATATAGAAGCGCTACAAAATGAAACAGAGAATGCGCAACCAATCATCGACGCGCAATAATGATCTATTGAGATGATAAGACTTAAATTGATGCTTGTATCTTACGCTTAGGCGTAAAATACAGGTAACGCCTTAGTATCGGCAATTTTTGCCACTCAACAGCCCCTTTTTCAGCCATGATCCCCGCAAAAACACACAAACAATCCATCAGACTCACAGCGAGACTCTCTATTATCTCTTTTTGCCGTGTATTACTCAGCATCACTATCTTCTTTTTAGCACATCTGTCGCGCAGTCTTTAAAACTAAATACACGAGATTAGCGTCGTGATACGCCAAAAAGTAAATTGAAACTATTAATCAACGCCCAAAAAAAAAGTGATTGAATATCAATCACTTTAAAATTTTATAAGCGCTTTATCGCTTCCCGATATGTTTATCTAACATCGACAGGAGAGCTAATATAACCTTGATATCCGTCCGCACGTAACGACTTAATGGCCACTAAATGATCGTTATTTTCAATGCCGGTTAAGATCACCTTAATATTTAAACCTCTCGCAATATTAACTAAAGCACGACATAACTCAAAATTCTGTTGATTATGCTCTTGCTCTTGAGAGTCATAACACGATAACGAAAGATCGAGTTTTATATAATAAGGTTTTAACTGCTGTAGGTAACTTAACGAGCCCATCTGTCTCCCACAGTTATCAATACCAAATTGTGCACCACCTTGTGTAATAACATCACAAAGCTCTCGACACACGCTTATATTGGCCGTGATCCCAGCTTCTGGTAGCTCAAAATGCAATTGACCTGGATTAGTTGATCGCGCTAAGTAATGTTTTAACCATTGATGGAATTCTAAGCTGACCAAACTTTCTCGCGATAAATTGATAGCAATTGGCTCTTTTTGGCGCATTAACAATTTATCTAATGCAATGCATTCTAATAAGTTTTCATCAAGCTCAGAGCCTAATCCTAAACGTGCAATATAAGGCATAAATACCCCCGCACGCTCAATTTTATTATTAATTTTTAGGCGACAATAGATTTCACGGTGCATAACCCCACCCGTTAGAGTGTGGTGTATTGGTTGCCATTGGAATATAAATTCCTTGTCTTTCATGGCGGTCGTTAATAACGCGCGCCATTGTTCGCGGCTCATATCTTGTTGCATATCAAGATGGAACCAATGGCTCACTTTATTATTGTTTATCGCATGTTGTAATGCATTATCGGCTTGAGATAAAAACTCCACGCGATTAACGGGATCTTGTCTTTCCACTACACCAATTGAGAAACGACTATTCGCTTCACAGCCTGCATTTAATATTTCTTGATTGATAACTCTGATCAGAGCTTGTAAATAAACCGTGATCTGCTCTTTATCTGCTTGTAAGATCAAAAATGCAAATTCTGTATTTGAGATCCGAGCAATCACTGTTTCATTTAATTGTGGCAATGTCGCTTGTAAGTTTTTTGCTAATAAACGAATGGTTTCATCGCGCACTTGAAAACCAAAGCGGTTATGAATATCTTCGATCCATTCAAAATTCGCTAATAACAACCCACCAAAGTCAGGTGTATCCAACCAACTATTTAACTGACCCGTTAAATATAAACGGTTAGGTAATTGTGAAACAGGATCGCATAATTTATCTTTTTTAAGAGTATCTACTTCATTATCTAAGGCATTAAAAACCAATTTAAGCTGACTGGACATAGAATTTATAGCACCCACTACCTCTGAAAGCTCCGTCGTAGATGGCAATGCCATATCTGGATGAAATTTTCGCTCCGCAATGTCTTTCGCGTGCACCGCCACTTCGTGTAACGGTTTTAAAATACGTTTTAAACGTATTTGTAATACCACTAAAGAGATCAAAAATAAGATACTTAAAACAATTAACGTATCACTCATAATACGCCATAGCTCTTGATAACCAATGCCCGGATTAGAGTCGATTCTAAGTGTTGCAAGCTGTAACCAGCCCGAATTAATCGTTGTTTCTGTATATTGCGTTTCAAATAAATCTAAGTTAATAAACCATTGTGGAACCCCTTCAATGGTAACGTCATTTTCCCACACCTGCTTCTTATTATCGGCAAGCCAAGTAAGTTCAACACGTTTATAAAAACCACCTTCAAATATCACATTAACTAACGTTTCAACCATCACAGTATCACCCGTTTCAAGGTGTGGCTTTAACATTAAACTTAATGACGTACTTACATTAGCTAAATCAGATCCCATCTGATCTTTCATAAACGATTTTGTTTCAGTAAATTGAAAAAACACTAAACTAAGCATTATTACCAAAAATAATCCTAATAATAGTGAATTTATCTGCTTAAACAGGGTCATGTTTTTCTTACTCCAAGTTTAATTTAGGCTGTCTCATTTTTGAAAGCCCCATTCGTTGATTCAAATTTTTCCAGAGTTTGAGGCGTTGAGATTTCCCCACTAACACCCCACGTCCTTTCTCTTTATTTAGCCAAAGCTGTTTACCGTTAAAACTATAAATAGGGATCAAATCTTTACGTAAATTTGCTTTTTTGATACGCCCATCTAAATTGTCAAGAATAAGAGGGATAGATCCCGGTGTTTCATAATACGATACCACCATATGGTACTGATCTAAGCGTAACGCTTTTACCATGGTGATGCGCATCTTTTCATCGGGGATACCGATAGCCAATAAACTAAAATATTTCGCAATCGCAAAATCTTCACAGTCGCCACCATTTACACCTAAGAACTCAATGGGGGTTGCCCAATAATTGCTCTTTCCCCACAGTTTAATATCATCCACAAAATATAATAAATTAAAAAATTGGTTAATGTTTTTTAATTTTTCTATATTTTCAAGATGCTTAGAGCGGGCCATCACAGAAAACCAAGCCCGTCCTCGTTTAGCTGCTCTCTCACCGTAATTTTGTTTTAACGCACGCGTTATTTTTACTTCATCTAAAGAAGTTGAACTCTGCGCAGAGAACAATAACATTGAAAAAGGGAGTAAACACAATATAACTCCGATTATCAATGATTTACGGAATAATTTAGTCTGCATTACGAATGAAATTATTCAATACTTTGATCCACCGTATAAATTGTCCATTTCATATCTGAAATATGCTTCTCACTGCTAATTTCAGCCACAATGCGGCGATTACGCGCATGCACATATTCATCATCGCCTTCCAGTAATAATTGATCAAAGCCATAACCAATTGCTGTAATACGCGAAGCTTCAACCTGATATTCCTCAATCAATATTTTCTTGATCATATCCGCACGTTGCTGCGATAATATTTTATTGTAAGACGCCGTGCCACGATGACTTGTATGCCCTTCTATGGTCACGGTTGTTTGTGGGTATTCATGCATAAATTGAGATAAATGCTCAATCTTAGGAAGATAATTACTGCTAACAACATACGAGTCTGTTTCAAAGTTGATCATTAACTGAGCGCGCACTTTAACGGCGGTTGTAAGTCCACAACCATTATTATTGATATCGGCACCCAGCACAGAGCCAGGGCAGTTATCTCTTGCTAAGATCACGCCATCCGCTTCTTCATCGCTTAAATCAAACTTTTGCTCAGTTGGCTCTTTTGCCATATCAATCGCTTGTAATGAACAGGCCGATACAAAAAAGGTTAATAGCATTATTAAAAATAGTTTCATAATTCAACTCCTCCCGCGAATTGCTCTTCACCTTGCCATGATTTAGGGCGAGTTACTTTTAAGGTATCAACCAATAACCCCATTGCATTCAGTATGCGGTATTGCGCGGTTATTTCTGAGAATTCAGCTTCTAAAAAGTCACGACGTGATTGATAAAGCTCATTTTGTGTATCTAATAAATCCAGTAAGCTACGTTGCCCAATTTTAAATTGCTCAGCGTAATCAGATTGTGTATCTTTCGCAGAAATAACATGCATTTTGATGTATTTCTTTTGCAAGTTTAACTGCTCAAAGGCATCCCAAGAAAGAATGAAACCTTCTTTGACTTGACGTTGCACATTGCGGTTAAGTTCGTATGCTTCACTCTTTTTATAAGCTGTTTCTTTAGAATAAGCTTTATCTTTTCCACCAGAGTATAGATTATAAGAGAAGCGTAACATCGCTTGGAATTCATTATTCTCACCGCCAACATCTCTCGCTCCAGTGCCATCTTCACCGTCTAAATCATCATTAAAGTTTGCATTTAATTCTAATGAGACATTCGGGTAATAAGATGATTTTGAAGACTCATATTGCGCTTTAGCTGAATGAATATCATTGCCAGCCGCACGGATAGTCGGATGGTTATCAAGCGCTAACTGCAAGCCTTGTGCTTGCGTTTTCGGTAGTTTAGAGGCATCCGGCATAGGAATAACTAAATTCTCTGGCTTTTGACCTATTAAACGATAAAAGCTTGTTTTACTGTCAAGTGCATTATTCTTAGCCGCAATAACAATAGAATGCGCTTTTGCAAGACGCCCATTGATCTGCGACAAGTCAGCGGAACTACTAAAGCCTGACTCTGTACGTAACTTTATCATTTCATGAATTTCTTCATGTGAGACTAAGTATTTTTCAGATAGCGCAACTAAGGCATTATCTTTAATAAGATCCACATAAACTTTACTCACTTGTAAAGCCAGATCTTCAGCCTTACTGTGCAAACGCCATTGCTCAGCACTGGTTGCATAACTTGTACGTTCAACTTCACTTTGAGTATGGAAACCACTAAATATATTTTGCTTTAAACTAATGCCCAGCTCGCGGCGCATAAGCTCTTCCGTATTATCGTTACCGTCACGACGAGTACCTGGACTGTCGGTATATTCATAACCAATCCCCCCCGTTAAATCAATAGTCGGTAAATATCCGGCTTCGGCTTGCTCCACCTTTTTCTCATTCACTTTAAACCGAGTATAAGCAACGCGTAATTCGGGGTTGGTGTCTAGCGTATATGCCACCGCTTGTTCAAGTGATTGGCTATAAACACTGCAAGGTAATAATGCAGCTGATAGCACCAGACTCAGAGCATGATACTTACCAACTTTTAGTGTAAAAGCTTTCATGTGGACTTCCTTATTTTTATTTTAGTAATTTGTATTTTAAATTTAAAGTTTGGCTAACAGCCTTTGCTTTGTCTTTAATATTCTCGTAACGCAACTTCTCTAGCACGTAAAATAGGGTTTAAAATGTAATCTAAAACGCTTCTTTTACTTATAATGACATCGACGGTGGTCAACATTCCTGGGATGATCGGCATATTTTCACCCTTTTTACCGATTATCGCTGAATCTTGGGTACGCACTCGAATAATATAAAAGCTATTACCGTCTTTATCTTGTGTTGTATCTGCACTTATGTGCTCCACAACCCCATCTAAACCGCCATAGCGCGTAAAGTCATAAGCCGTAACTTTTACTCGAGCGCGCAGGCCAAGATGAATAAATGCAATGTCTTTCGGTAATATTTTAGCTTCAATTAATAATTTATCTTCTGTTGGAACAATTTCTAGCAATACATCACCCGGTTTAACAACGCCACCTAAGGTTCTAATATGTATTGTTTTAATGGTTCCTATCACGGGTGAAGTTATCAACGCTTTAGTGACTTTATCTTTAACACCTATTTGCGCTTCAGTTATCTGTGAAAAAATAGATTGTAATTCGTTCAGTTTCGCGCGCGCTTCGCTACGATATTTAAGCGCAGCTTCACGGCGTTTTAATATCGCTTCTTCAAAGGCAGCCTGAAGTTTTGGCTTGGAGATCCTTAATGCTCTTAGCTCTCCTCCAATATCATTTGCATTGCGCTCTAATTTTAAGAGTTCAACTAATGGTACTATATTTTTTTTAGCCAATGGCCGTGTTAATTTTAGCTCTCTATTGGCATATTTTAAACTGGTCTGTAGTGTGTATATTTTTGAAGTTAACTCTTTAACTTCTTGCCCACGTTGTTTTATTTGTTGCGCTTGAATCGCAATTTGATTAATGAGTGTATTAATACGTCCATTATATTCTTGTTGTTGGCGCTCTATTAATGTAGGTGATTTTTTCGTCAAATCAACCGGAAAAATTAAAATACGTTTATCAATTTTTATTTGTAACTGCCATTTTTTTACATCCGCGACTAAAATACTGCTTAATTCACTGCGT
Organism: Psychromonas sp. CNPT3; assembly: GCF_000153405.2. Taxonomy (NCBI): domain Bacteria; kingdom Pseudomonadati; phylum Pseudomonadota; class Gammaproteobacteria; order Alteromonadales; family Psychromonadaceae; genus Psychromonas; species Psychromonas sp. CNPT3. The sequence goes on along the minus strand of NC_020802.1, from coordinate 1,059,103 downwards.
AAGCGAATAATATTAGCGCGTAAAGCATCCACTTCTCTGTCTTGTTGGGCAAGATCTGATCGAAAACGCGTATCATCAATACGCGCTAACGATTGCCCTTTGATCACTCGCATACCTTCTTTTACATAAAGCTCTTGTAATATCCCACCATCTAAACTTTGGATCACTTGAATGTGAGAGGAAGGGATAACTTTTCCTTCACCGCGCGTGATCCTATCTAATTTAGCGAAATAAGCCCAGATAAAGAAACACACAAACAAGGCGGCTAGCGACCAAATGGTATAACGATGCACACTCGGCGCTTGTGTTAAAATCGCACCGTAAACATCATCGACCATTTCTAAGTCATCTTTATTTATCTTCATTTTTTGGCATCCATCTTAATTGCCCCATTTTTTAATTTTTCTAAAATAACGTCTTTAGGACCATCTGCCACAATATGACCTCTTTCTAAAATAATAATACGATCCACTAACTGCAATAAATGCATTTTATGGGTAATTAAAAAGAGCGTTCTATGTTTTGCTGTTTTTGCCATCGATGACATAAATTGTTTTTCTGCACGCGCATCTAAACTTGCGGTTGGCTCATCTAATAACAATATTTGCGGATCGTTTAAAATCGCACGCGCTAAAGCAACCGCTTGACGTTGACCGCGAGAAAGTGATTTACCACCTTCTCCCACTTGTTGATCTAATCCTTCTGATTCTAAATCAGTAAACATACTGACACCAGAAAGTTGTACCGCTCTTATCAATTGATATTCTGTAACTTGTTTCGTCCCAAACAAAATATTATCTTTGATTGAACCATGAAATAACACGATGTCTTGTGGTAAATAACCAAAGTTACGGCGTAAATCGCTTGGGTGTAACTGCCCTTGATGCAAACCATCATAGCGAATGCTGCCTTGCGTTGGATGGTATAAACCCAACAACAGTTTGGCGAGGGTGGTTTTCCCTGAGCCATTACGCCCTAATATAGCAATGCGTTCACCCGGCTCTACTTTTATCGATAATGGATAAATCGCAGATTTTTCAATATTCGGATACTGAAAACTAACATGTTCAAAAACAATGTGCCCGGAGAGTTTTTTTACACTCGATAAATGCCCTTTATTTTCAAATTCGCCCTCTTGATCCATAATACCGTCGAGTTGGCGTAATGAGCTTAACGTTTGATTATAACGCGTCATTAATGATGCCACTTTTGCCATCGGCCCTACGGCGCGACTAGAAAGCATAACAGCAGCAATAATACCACCCATCGAGATCAAGCCTTCAGATACGCGGTAAACCCCTAAAACGATGACCGCTATTACCGTAAATTGCACAAGAAATCCAGAAACATTGGCAACCGAGTTAGTGATCGTTTTTGTCTTTAATTGCCAATTGGCAGTATGGCCTAACATCTGTTGCCATGAATTTTGAATAATACCTTCTGCACCGTTAGCTTTAATCGATTCAAGTGATGATAAGCTTTCAATTAAATGCCCATGGCGTAGGCCTGAAAATTTATTACATTCTTCAATGGCGATACGCAGTTTAGGTTGTACGTATAGGGCATAACCTAAAATCATAAAGGTAGCAAGAACAGGGAAAACCGCTAAATCTCCCGCGACTAAATAAATAATAAAGATAAAAAACAACGAAAAAGGTAGATCCACTAATGCGGTTAATGTCGCAGAGGATAAAAACTCACGCACACTATCAAATTCGCCCAGTTGTCTTGCCATACCACCAACACTGGGGGCTTGTTTATCCAAAGGAATACCAATCACTTTTGCAAACAATTTAGAAGAGACTTGAATATCTATTTTTTTACCTGCCATATCAATTAAATAGCTACGTAATTGCTTTAATATAAGATCGAATATATAAGCAATAGTACCTCCGATAGCAAGCACCCACAGGCTTTCAAATGCCATGTTAGGGACCACTTTATCGTAAATATTCATCACAAAAAGAGGCGATACTAACGCAAAAATATTAATTAAAATAGACGCGATGATCACATCTCGATAAATAGAAGAAGAGGCTTTGATATGATCCCACAACCAATGTTTTTCTGTCGCATTAATATGCACATCAAACGTTCGATCGCCATGATATTTTTGCTTTATGAGGAATAAATAACCTACATATGTTGATTCTAAGTCTTCTATACTGACACGTTCTTCACCCCCTGTTTCTGGTAATGAAAGGATCGCTTTGTTATTTTTTATATCTAATTCTTGTAATACACACGCTTTTTGATCTTTTAATAAAATAATACAAGGCAATAACATAGCAGGGATATTATTTAAACTTTTACGCGTCAGTTTTGCACTCAGTCCAGCGCGCATGGCGGCTTGTGGTAATAACTCAGGAGAGAGAACACTGCCCGTTAGTGGTAATCCAGCAGATAACGCCTCTGCAGAGCAAGGGGCACCAAAATGTTCACTTAATAAGACTAAACAATCAAGCAAGGGATCTTGATTGAGGTTTTCTGACGATTGGATGGCCCATTGTTTATTCATTTACTTTCCCGAAGAAGTCGACTGTTACAAAATATTATGTGAGCTACTGATAGTAGTTAACTATTATAAAGATAAAATAGAGATATCTTGTCTTTTGACTCTTTAATTTATTATTTTTTTATGAAATTTAGATATACAACCTGTTACATATACAAAAAAAATATATTTTATCATAGACATAGAAAAAGTCTCTGTGATTAAAGAGACTTTTTCATTATATTTTTATAATATGCGTTTTTTAGAGTACCTCTTATATCTGTTCCTCGGTGATATCAAGGATCATTCCCGTCGGATCTAATGCAATATTATCGGATAGTATTAAAGCACTGCCCGCCTCTGCGTTGAGTAAGTTATTCACAATGATGACATCACTTTGCCCCTGCACAAGATCGACGTTCTCAAGAATGATCATTTGATCTGCACTTGCGCCATCGTGCTCTGCATTGCCATTACTGAAAATCTCAATACTGGTATTATGACCATCAAAAGTAAAGTTTAAATAATCGTCGATATTATGACCGGCTTCAACATGGAGCAATTCACTAAGGTCGAGTTTATCCCCTTCTGCTACATTAAAGTCTTGGATAAGATCGGTTCCACTGTCTCCATCATTCCAAACAAAGGTATCGATTCCAGTACCACCAATCAGTAGGTCATTTCCTTGACCGCCAGTAAGTACGTCAGCACCATTACCACCGATTAAAATATCCGCACCCGCATCGCCCGCTAAAACATCATCACCACGGCCACCTTGTAATAAATCATTACCGACACCGCCCTCTAATGTATCATTACCATCACCAGCAATTAATTGATCATTGCCCTCTCCCCCGGAAAGGAAGTCATCGCCGGCAACAAAACCATATCGCTCAGAGTCGCCAATTAATAGGTCGTCGCCAGCTCCGCCATATATAATGTCATTACCTGCACCACCATCTAATTGATCATTACCGCCTTTACCGTGTAATGTATCATCGCCTTCGAATGCTTCTATTTTATGATCGCTATCATCAGTTGCCGTAATGTTACTATTTTTGTAATCACCATCAGCGATCTCAACAGAAAAATTACCATCCAACTCACTCTCAAAAGTATGAGAAACATTATATATTGAACTTTTCACTTCAATATTTAACGTCGTTTGTGCGCTATTTTGATTCGTATCTACAAAATTAATCAATATTTTTTCATGCTGATCGGTGCTTACATTATTCGCTGTAAAACTATAATTACCATTATCAAAGTTAATAACTAAAGTGCCATTAGCGGTGCTCAATGTAGCACTGTGACCCTCACTAAATACATTACCACCTTCATAAATTCGCGTTCCATCAAAACTATAGGTTTTATCACCAATAATAACGGAACTGATTTCCACATTTAATGAATCATTAATTGAAGAGATAAAATCGCCATCGACAGAAGGCGTCAGTAGTACTTCTAATAAGTCAGATAGTTTTGCAGGATCATCAAGTAACACGGGTGCATTTTCTGGTGATATCACTGATAACTCATCTATCACTAAAACTTGATCACCCGCCGATATTTGTATCCCAACCGTATTAATACTGTCTATGTTGTAATTCGACGTAAAATCATTCCATTCTTGTTCAACTGGATTATTGATAATTGACTGTCCAGGCTTACCATCACTTAAAAAGACAATATTCGTATCTTTACTAACATCAATATCGCCACTAGCGACACCTTGTTCAAATTCAGACATTACCGTTTTTAATGCATCTTGGTAGTTTGTGCCACCATAGGCATCCGCATTTAAGTTCTCAATATACTGCAATATTGACGCTAAGCCTTCTGGTCCACCATCTAAAGTGACCCAATGTGAGCTAAAGATATTATTTTCAAAGGCCACTAAATTTACATTAACAACGCCCAACGTATTTTGTATTTCTAATAAATTACTTAATGCAGTTTTTGCAAAATCTAATCTGTTTTGGTCACTTCCCTCTATAGACCCATTCATACTTCCTGAAATATCTAGTACTAAAATTAAATTTGTTTCCGCTATTTCAGGCTCAGAAATAACTAAATTAACCGTTTCCTCGACTATAATTGGTGTACCCGTAACACTCTGTGTGGTGCTAGTTGTATTTTGTCCATTTTCATTGTCATTTTGCTCGGTCGCGGTGACTTTTATATCAAGCGTGAACATATTATTTTGATCTTCAGGTAAACGGATGCTTACAACGCCATCAAAATCAGACTGACCTTCGTCTATTTTAATTACCCAAACACCCTCTTCTGATTTTGTCGCTCCAATAACGATGGCTGCGTCTGGTACGTCATGGATCTCGATGATCATCGATTCGCTGCCGTCAAGATCATTTAAAGACGCATTAATATCAACGTCATACTCTACAACCGAAATGCCTTCCGCAATAAACGATCCATCGGCTTGCACCAGATAAACACCATCAGCAAATACTAATCGATCAATATTGTATAAATTATCACCCGAACCGGATGAGTCATTACCTAAATGATCAACAATATTAAGATGGCCATTGTTTGTAGCAAAATCATTTGCATTAATAGTGTAATCACTGGCATTACCACTAAAAATAACAGTGTCAAATTCAGAGCTTCCATAAATAGCATCATTTTCTTGGGCTGCTATAAATACATTATCAGCGCTTGCAAGGGCCTCTGTATAGGTTTGATAATCAAACGTTTCTGAGTTTAAATCACTGCCGTTAAGTAACGAGATATGTGCATCACTGATGCTTGTTTCTAGGTTTGGAGCATCTACAACGGCCTGTACTTCAACATGTAGTTGCACTTGTTGAGTCGTTTCTTCATTTTGAGCATTAATGCTCGTTGACGTAATACTCAAATCAAAATCTTGATCGCTATTTTTTGGCGGTATGATTTTAAGATCGGTTAATTGCTCGGGACTTAGCGTCGCATTGCCATCTGTAATATTAATGATAACGCCCGCGCTTAATAACACCGCACCCACGGGGATATCCCCAATATTAATACTTGTTACACGACTGCTACTATCGATTGTCTCAACATTAATATTTAAAGGTATTTCGTTATCTTCATTACCATGTGCTTCTTGTACGTTTAGTAGCGTTGCATCATTTTCTCCGGTTACCTGGATGATAACCTTAGCAGAATCTGATAATTGTCCGTCAGAAATAGTGTACTCAATAGCAACCGTTTCCTCTTCACCTAAACTTAAATATTGTGCAGGGAAAAATTGAATTTTTCCATCAACTAATTTTGCAGTACCTACTATTTGACCCTCTTTAATAATCTCTACCGATTGGCCATCTTCGGACACTTCTTGTCCTTGAATATGCGTGATAGTAAGTTTATCACCATCCACATCGGTATCATTTTCGAGGACATCGATAGTAATATTCTCATCTTCATTGACGACAATGTCACCTTTATTGGGATCAGTAATTGCATCTTTTATCTGATCATTTAAAGAGACATTCACCGATGATTCATTATTATTTAAATCTAATTCAATAACACTTTGACTCGTACTACCATCCGCATTACCCGTCGAGATATGTATTTCATCCGTTAAAGTAGAAGATAATGTCATATTTTGCACTACATATGAGCCGTTTCCGCCTTGCGTTGATAACTCAAAAGAGACGATAGGTTTATCTGAATTAAATACATAGACATCGCTATGTTCACCACTCTGCCTGTATCCTGATTGTTGCTCTGAGCTACCATCTGCAAAATAAGCAGTAATAACAACTTCTGTCGCATTATCACTTGATTCATCAAACCAAGTGCCTAAGCCTCCTAATGTTAAGCTTACTTCATTGACATACTCGCCCTGTATTTCAATCAGTAATGTTTCATTACCATTGATCCCATTTGCAGATGCATTACCAATTCCTAAACCAACATGAGTACCTTCACTATTATAAGCAACGAGTGAACCTTCAGATATAGACGTTGTGATAAATACACCATTACCGGCATCAAAAATTATTTTACTTGCATCGCCCGGTACCGGTGTTCCCCATTGACTAAAATCACTATCTAAAACATGATCGAAAGAGCCTACACCAATATCTTTGGTTATACTCTCAATGGCCTCTGTATCAGGAACAAAACGGACATTCGTATCTTCTGGGTATTTTTCGCCCAGTTGCATCGCAACCCAATTTCCCTCGATTTCAACTTCAACAACCCCATATTCGGGCGCTTGATCTAAGCTTATGCTTGTATCATAAGTAGTTTGTGTATCATCTATTGCGTCAGGTGCATCATTAACAGGGGTAACTGTCACTGTTGATTCTATCTCTGTTGTTGCACCATCATCATCGGTAATACTTACCGTAATAGTTGCTTCACCATTAAAGTTTTCTGCAGGAATAAAGGTATAGGTTCCCTCCGTTTCATTAATAACAACGGACCCTTCTGAAGGGTCAACACTTGCCGTTATTGACGTGATAGTACCGTCAATATCTCGGATGTTATATGCAACTTCAACCCCTTCAGGCGTGTCCTCCGCAACTGTGCCATTATTTATCAATATTTCTGGGACATCGTTAATATCATTAACAGTCACAGTCACAGTCGCTGTTTTGCCTTCTGAATTAGTGTAAGTGAAACTGTCTTCACCATGGAAATTCACATAAGGGGTATATTCTAGCGTACCGTCTGCATTGACCGCGACGCTGCCATTAGCACCTTGTGTGTAGCGAACTATCGTTGCATCATTACCATCAATATCGGTGTCATTGGCCAGTACATTAATACTAACGGTGCCATCTTCATCCACAATCGCAGTATCATCTGCGATAACCGTCTCATCATTAACAGGATCAACCGTTACGTTGACCGTCGCGGTATTGCCTTCTGAATTGGTGTAGGTGAAACTGTCTTCACCATGGTAATTGAGATTAGGGGTATATTCGAACGTGCCATTAGAATTCACCGAAACGATACCGTGTTCAGGTTGTGTATAACTGGCAAGCGTTGCATTATTACCATCAATATCCACGTCATTAGCAAATACATCAATAGACACACTGCCATCTTCATCCACGCTAGCATTATCATCTGCAATGACGGTAGCGTCATTGACAGGTGTGACGGTTACCGTTGATTCAATACTTGTGATTGCACCATCATCATCGGTAATGCTTACCGTAATAGTTGCTTCGCCATTAAAGTTTTCTGCAGGAATAAATGTATAGGTTCCCTCCGTTTCATTGATAACAACGGACCCTTCTGATGGGTCAACACTTGCTGTTATTGACGTGATAGTACCGTCAATATCTCGGATGTTATATGGAACTTCAACCCCTTCAGGCGTGTCCTCCGCAACCGTGCCGTTATTTATCATGATTTCAGGAACATCGTTAATATCATTAACCGTCACATTAACTGTCGCTGTTTTACCTTCTGAATTAGTGTAAGTGAAACTGTCTTCACCATGGAAATTCACATAAGGGGTATATTCTAGCGTACCGTCTGCATTGATCGCGACGCTGCCATTAGCACCTTGTGTATAGCTGGCGATCGTCGCATCATTACCATCAATATCGATGTCATTGGCCAGTACATTAATACTAACGGTGCCATCTTCATCCACAATCGCACTATCATTTTCGATAGCAGTCTCATCATTAACAGGGTTTACTGTTACGTTGACCGTCGCGGTATTGCCTTCTGAATTGGTGTAAGTAAAACTATCGGTGCCATTAAAATCAGCATTAGGCGTATATTCTAATGTGCCATCAGCGTTTAATGCTACCGACCCATTCGCACCTTGCGTAAAGGTATCAACCGTCGCATCATTACCATCTATATCGGTGTCATTGGCCAGTACATTAATAGAAATACTGCCATCTTCGTCCACACTCGCAATATCATTAACTACTACGCTATCATCATTAACAGGATTTACTGTTACTGTTGACGTCTTCGTTGTCATATCACCATCGTCGTCTGTACTGCTGATAGTGATGGTCGCATCACCATTAAAGTTTTCCGCAGGCGTAAATACATACGAAGTGCCATCACTACTCAGAACAACCGTTCCTTGTGCAGGATCAACGCTCACAACTGTCGATGTGATCGTGCCATCTACGTCATAAACATTAAAAGAGACACTAATACTACCGTCATCTTCATCCATTGTGCCGTCATCGACAGATAAAACGGGAGGAGAGTTCACAGGAATAACGGTTACTGTTGAGGTAGTCGTTGCCGTTGCACCATCATCATCAGTTGTCGTTAAGGTAATAGTCGCATCACCATTAAAATCTTCTGCAGGTGTAAAGGTATAAGTTCCGTCATTATTAACTACAACGGTCCCTTCACTTGGATCAACGCTGGCAACGGTGCTTTCTATCGTGCCATCAATATCCGTCGCCGTAAAAGTGACCGTGATAGTACCTTGTTTGTGACCTATTTCACCGTCTGTAGATTCAATTTGAGGTCCATCATTAATATCATTAACCGTAATATTAACGGTTGCTGTCTTGCCTTCTGAATTGGTGTAGGTGAAGCTATCAGGACCATGATAATTTTCATTAGGCGTATATTGCAACGTACCGTCAGTATTTAATGTAACAATACCATTCGCACCTTGAGTAAAGGTATCAAGCGTCGCATCATTACCATCTATATCGGTATCATTTGCCAGTACATCAATCGCAACCGTGCCATCTTCATCTACGCTTGCACTATCATCTACGATCACAGTGTCATCATTAACTGGGTTTACTGTTACGTTAACCGTCGCAGTATTGCCTTCTGAATTGGTGTAGGTAAAACTATCGGTGCCATTAAAATCAGCATTTGGCGTATATTCTAAGGTGCCATCCGCGTTTAGTGCTACCGACCCATGCGCGCCTTGCGTAAAGGTATCAAGGGTCGCATCATTACCATCAATATCGGTATCATTGGCCAGTACATTAATAGACACACTGCCATCTTCGTCCACACTCGCGATATCATTAACCACTACGCTATCATCATTAACAGGGTTAACCGTTACATTGACCGTCGCAGTATTGCCTTCTGAATTGGTGTAGGTAAAACTATCGGTGCCATTAAAATCAGCATTCGGCGTATATTCTAAGGTGCCGTCGCTGTTTAATGCAACCGTGCCATTCACACCTTGGGTAAATACATCAATCGTCGCATTATTGCCATCTATATCGGTATCATTGGCCAGTACATCAATCGACACACTGCCATCTTCGTTAACACTCGCAATATCATTAACCACTACGCTATCATCATTAACAGGGTTAACCGTTACGTTGACCGTCGCAGTATTACCTTCTGTATTGGTGTAGGTAAAACTATCGGTGCCATTAAAATCAGGGTTTGGCGTATATTGCAGCGTGCCATCGCTGTTTAACTTTACCGATCCATTTGCGCCTTGAGTATAAGTATCAAGCGTCGCATCATTACCATCAATATCAGTATCATTGGCCAGTACATCAATCGACACACTGCCATCTTCATCCACACTCGCAATATCATTGACAATGACGCTATCATCATTAACAGGGTTAACCGTTACATTGACCGTCGCAGTATTGCCTTCTGAATTGGTGTAGGTAAAACTATCGGTGCCATTAAAATCAGCATTTGGCGTATATTCTAAGGTGCCATCCGCGTTTAGTGCTACCGACCCATGCGCGCCTTGCGTAAAGGTATCAAGGGTCGCATCATTACCATCAATATCGGTATCATTGGCCAGTACATTAATAGACACACTGCCATCTTCGTCCACACTCGCGATATCATTAACCACTACGCTATCATCATTAACAGGGTTAACCGTTACATTGACCGTCGCAGTATTGCCTTCTGAATTGGTGTAGGTAAAACTATCGGTGCCATTAAAATCAGCATTCGGCGTATATTCTAAGGTGCCGTCGCTGTTTAATGCAACCGTGCCATTCACACCTTGGGTAAATACATCAATCGTCGCATTATTGCCATCTATATCGGTATCATTGGCCAGTACATCAATCGACACACTGCCATCTTCGTTAACACTCGCAATATCATTAACCACTACGCTATCATCATTAACAGGGTTAACTGTTACTGTTGACGTTGTCGTTGACGTATCACCATCATCATCCGTACTGCTAATTGTAATGGTCGCATCGCCATTAAAGTTTTCCGCAGGGGTAAATATATAGGAAGTACCATCATTACCTAGAACAACCGTACCTTGCGCAGGATCAACGCTCACAACCGTCGAGATGATCGTGCCATCAACATCATAAGCAGTAAAAGATATGCTAATACTGCCATCATCTTCGTCCATGGTGCCGTCATTAGCAGATAATACGGGCGGAGAATTCACGGGAATAACGGTTACCGTTGAGGTAGTCGTTGCCGTTGCACCGTCATCATCTGTCGTCGTTAAGGTAATAGTCGCATCACCATTAAAATCTTCTGCCGGTGTAAAGGTATAAGTTCCATTACTATTAACGACAACAGTACCTTCGCTTGGATCAACAGTGGCAACGGTACTTACGATCGTGCCATCAATATCCGTCGCCGTAAAAGTAACAGTAACAGGTCCTTGTTTGTGAACTATTTCACCGTCTTTAGATTCAATTTCAGGGGCGTCATTAATATCATTAACCGTAATATTAACGGTCGCAGTATTTCCTTCTGTATTCGTGTACGTAAAACTATCAGGACCATGATAATTTGCAGCTGGTGTATATTGCAACGTACCGTCCGCGTTTAATGTAACCGACCCATTAGCACCTTGCGTAAAGGTATCCACCGTCGCATTATTGCCATCAATATCAGTATCATTGGCAAGTACATCAATCGCAACCGTGCCATCTTCATCCACGCTCGCACTATCATCTACGATCACAGTGTCATCATTAACAGGGTTTACTGTTACGTTAACCGTCGCGGTATTGCCTTCTGTATTGGTGTAGGTAAAACTATCGGTGCCATTAAAATCAGCATTAGGTTTGTATTCTAAGGTGCCATCACTATTTAATGTAACCGACCCATTCGCACCTTGCGTAAAGGTATCAACCGTCGCATTATTGCCATCAATATCAGTATCATTGGCAAGTACATCTATCGCAACAGTGCCATCTTCATCCACGCTCACACTGTCATCTACGATCACAGTCTCATCATTAACAGGGTTTACTGTTACGTTGACCGTCGCGGTATTGCCCTCTGTATTGGTGTAGGTAAAACTATCGGTGCCATTAAAATCAGCATTAGGTTTGTATTCTAAGGTGCCATCACTATTTAATGTAACCGACCCATTGGCACCTTGCGTAAAGGTATCAACCGTCGCATTATTGCCATCAATATCAGTATCATTGGCAAGTACATCTATCGCAACAGAGCCATCTTCATCCACGCTCGCACTGTCATCTACGATCACAGTCTCATCATTAACAGGGTTTACTGTTACGTTGACCGTCGCGGTATTGCCCTCTGTATTGGTGTAGGTAAAACTATCGGTGCCATTAAAATCAGGGTTTGGGGTGTATTCTAAGGTGCCATCGCTGTTTAATGCAACCGTGCCATTCGCACCTTGGGTAAAGGTATCAACCGTCGCATCATTACCATCAATATCAGTATCATTGGCAAGTACATCTATCGCAACAGAGCCATCCTCATCCACACTCGCAATATCATTAACCACGACGCTATCATCATTAACAGGGTTAACCGTTACTGTTGAGGTAGTCGTCGCCGTCGCGCCATCATTATCTGTTGTCGTTATGGTGATAATTGCATCACCATTAAAATCTTTACTCGGCGTAAAGGTATAAGTCCCATCAGTATTAACGACTACCGTGCCTTGCTCAGCCGGTACACTCGCGACCGTTGATACGATAAATCCATCAAGATCTGTCGCACTGTAAGAAAGGGTTAAACTACCCGCATCTTCATCCATTGAGCCATTTTCAACGCTTAACTGAGGCCCAACTAACGCTTGAAAGCCTTCTCTATTCTCATCAAATATTGGGGTGTTGGTCTGCGTTAAGAAACCCTCAGTTTGAAATTCTGAAGACGCTAATGTTTCGTTTGCATCACGCAAAAAAGTGATCGGCTCAGAATGACCGCCCGCCCCCTCATCACCAGCAGCCGTTTCAACATCATCAATTAAAGCATCATCTTTTTCAATAAGATCTTGGATCGCCTCAATTTCATCAATTAATTGCGCATTAACATCTAACATAGGATCTTGCTCGTTAAGCGTTGCTTCATTGATGCTCAACTTCTCCTCTGATGCTAAATTTTCTTTATTATCATTAGTGTTAGTTGTGTTTTTAGCCATGATGTCTTCCTTTTGCTTTTATTTGCGTATCTACTAATGTAACAAACAAAGATGTTTTTTAACATTAACCACTGAAATCAACAGGTTGGGGAGCTTTAAAGATAATACCTATCTTTAATATAATATAATACTCGGAAAGGTTCTTATAAGTCAGTATAAATCGCTTATTAACTTACATCCACTTTACTTTAAACTATTGAGTATAGTGCATACTCGTATATTGTAAATCCTAGGGATTTCGTTTTATTCACATATATAAGCATATATAACAAATGCTACCATAACGTTATAACATGATATTAACATTTTTTGTAACACTTATTATTACCCTAAATCCATTACATTTTCACATCAATTAAGAGGCTAAAATATGAGTATTTTAAAAGCGACGTTTGCGGGAGGATGCTTTTGGTGCATTGAAGCATCATTTAATCACTTAAATGGCGTGATAGAAGCAAGATCAGGTTATACGGGAGGCGACATAATAGAGCCAACATATGAACAAATATGTACCGGAAAAACCGGCCATGCAGAAGCCGTACAAGTTACTTATGATAGTACAAAAATTAGTTACACTGAGCTGCTACTCATTTTTTTTAGTCTGCATGATGCATCGCAACTAAATAGACAAGGAGCCGATATTGGTAGCCAATATCGCTCAGCTATCTTTTTTCATGATTTAGAACAACAAAAAATAGCCAATGCATTTATTTTACAATTGCAAACAGACAAGGTTTTTGATGCGCCGATTGTCACTGAAGTTACAGCCTTTTTAGATTTTTACTTGGCAGAAGATCATCACCAAGGGTATTTTTTACGTAACCCAGAGCAACTTTATTGTACTGCGGTTATTGCGCCTAAATTTAATCGCTTTAAAGAACGTTTTAAAGCGCAATTAAAACTGACTTGAAGATGTACCCATGAGACGTCATGACAAATCAGCAAGCCAAATTAGGCTTAGCTTCTAACATCTGAAGTCACATGGATATCGACATTCTTATTCAAATTACAAATGCGCTTAATAAACCAATTAAGCCACCAAAGATCCCGCCCCAAACAACTAACCAACCTAAGTGCGCGCGGATCATGGTTTGGATGATCTCTTTTACTAGTTGTGGCGTTAACTCGTTTAAACGTTGCTCTATGATCTGCTCAATTTGCATTAAAATATCTTGCATCATATCGGGTTGTTTAATTTCAGATTTAACGAGTTCCATAAATTTATCATCTTGGGTTAAATCAATGATAGAACTACGCATATGTTTTATAAAGGGTTCACGAAGAGGCACTAATGCTTCTTCACCACCAAACATACCAAGCATGCCACCAAAAGAGGATTCCATGATCACCGTCACCAGGCCATCATAAGTCGGATTCAAGTCTACTTTTTCGATCACCGGTGCCAAATCAAGGTGTGTCATTGACAACGATCCCGTACTTAAAAAACGCTCTACATTTTGACGTGTAAAAAATTGATCCATCATTAATGTGCGTATACCCGCTTTAAATTCTTTAAAATGCGCCGGCACCACGCCAGATCCATATAAAAAAGGTATTTTTTCAAAAAGCATAAACACCGCTAACCAGTTTGTAAGTGCGCCCGAAAGTGCAAATAACCCCACCATGATCAATATATTCGAAAATTCCGTTTCCGTTAAACATAACCCTACGATTAAAATAACCGCTGCTATAATATTGGTCATTAAACTCTTATTCATTGTTCTTCCTCTCTAAAAAAATACGATCACTACGCCTAAACGACAAAAAATCCAGTGTCGATGACAACTGGATTTTAATTCGTTTTATACCTAACGATAATTAGGCTTATTATTCACCGCGTAATTTTAAACTACGCAATGCTTTATCCAATACACCATTAACAAATTTATAAGATTCGTCAGTAGCAAAATCCTTCGCCAGTTCAATGGCTTCATTTAGAACTACTTTATGGGGTACATCAGTACGGTAACTGAGTTCGAACATTGCTAAACGTAAAATGGCAATATCAACCATATCAACATCACCAATCTTACGTGATAGATAAGGCGATAATTTTTCATCTATTGTTTCAATTCGACTCACAACACCTGCAAGTAATTCCTTAAAATAAGGCACATCTGTTTTTGAAAAATCTTGATCAACAGAAAATTGCTCTATTATTTGACCCACTGGCCCTTTGGTGATTTGCCATTGGTACACAGCTTGCACTGCAAATTGACGTGCGCGACGACGCTCTGCCGGTTTCATTTTCATTATCCTAATTCCGCTATTACATTAATCATTTCTAAAGCACTTAATGCAGCTTCACTGCCTTTATTGCCCATTTTTGTTCCTGCACGCTCAATCGCTTGATCAATTGAATCGGTTGTTAACACACCGAAAGCAACTGGAATATCAAACTCAAGAGATACTTGTGCAAGACCTTTATTACATTCATTAGCCACAAATTCAAAGTGTGGCGTACCACCACGAATAACGGTGCCTAATGCTATAATCGCATCATATTTTTTTGATGCTGCAACACGTTTAGCCACCAGCGGTAATTCAACAGCCCCGGGTAAACGCACTACTGTAATATTATCATCTTGTACTTGACCGGTACGCTTAAGGGTATCGATTGCCCCTGCTAATAACTGCTCATTAATAAAGCTGTTAAAACGAGAGATCACAATTGCGATTTTCGCATCTGGTGCAGCTAAGCCACCTTCAATTATTTTCATTTTCGACCCTTATTACAATATTTTGTGCATTCTAACACATTTTTTTTATCTATAAACGGCAAATATGCATGATCTAATCAATCACTTTAGGCGTAAAAGCTAAAAAACCAAAAAAACATTTTACAGCCTTTGATAATGCCCATTTAACCACGTTATATAATATGCCATTATTTTACATAAAAAAGCGATTCTACAAATAAATATCTTTGTTTATCCCGTAAAAAATCCACTACGAGCCAGTAAGTCCATTGTAGATTCTTTTTCAGTTTCAACGTTTTGGTTGCTACTGATCAAGCGCTCTAAATAACGAGCAATCACATCGACTTCTAAATTAACCAACGTGCCTACCTGATAATCTTGCATCGTAGTTTGCGCAATAGTATGCGGTATGATGGTTAGTTTAAAAGCGCTATTATCAATCGCATTCGTTGTTAGACTAATACCGTCAATGGTAATTGAACCTTTTTCTGCGATATATTTTGCGAGATCTAATGGTGCTTTTATCCAATATTCAATCGCACTACCCACTCTTGTCATCGATGTTATTTCACCAACACCATCTACATGGCCACTTACAATATGCCCGCCAAAACGCGAACTCATTTGCATCGCTTTCTCTAAATTGACTTTAAAACCTATTTTGATGGAGGCAAAACCACTGCGTGAGATCGTTTCATTCGAAATATCCACATCATAGCCATTTTTATGTAAGGCCGTAATGGTGAGACAGACCCCATTATGCGCAATACTATCCCCTAACTTAACATCGCTTAAATCTAACGTTCCACTATCAACACTGATTGTCATATCATGTGCATGATGCTTAATGGCAGAGATAGTTCCCACTGCTTCAATAATACCTGTAAACATATTAATCTCGATTGCTAATAATGCGAATATCATTACCGATCACGGTAACCTCTTGGAGCGTTAATTGTAGCACGTCATCCATCGTTGAAAAATCATCTAAATTAACTAAACTTCGCGCTTGTGCACCCATTAATTTAGGCGCTTGATACAAAATGAATTGATCAACCAACTGCGCTTTAAAAAAGGCGCCGGCAAGCGTAGCCCCCACTTCTAACCAGATATCATTGAGCTCATAGCGGTTTAGTAATTTAAGTAGTGAGCGTAAATCAATATTTCCAGCTTCATCTGCCGGGCAGACGACCGATTGCACTTGTGCAACCCCTTTAAAATCTGATAAATCATGGCGCAGTTGTAATGCCACCAAAATGATATCTCCCGGTAATGAAAATATCTTTTCTTGACCGGTTAATTTATTTCGGCTGTCTAAAATAATGCGTAAAGGTTGACGCAGTTGCTCTGCGCTGATCTCACCTTTAAAGTACATTGACTGTTGAAGTTCTTCAAAACGAACGTTTAAACTGGGATCATCGGCTAATACGGTCGATGCGGAGCTTAATATGGCACTTTGCTGAGCGCGAAAATGTTGCACATCACAACGAGATTGCGATCCGGTGATCCATTGACTTTTTCCATTTTTAAGGGCTGTTTTACCATCTAAACTTGCACCTAGCTTAAGCGTGACACGGGCTCGTTTATGTAACATTCTATTAATAAAGCCTAAATTTAACTGCTTAGCTTGTGGCTCTAACAGGCCAACGCTCACCTCTATGCCAGCATCTTGTAAAAGTTTAATGCCTTGTCCTGCAACTTGAGGATTAGGGTCGCGCATCGCCACACACACGCGTTTTACGCCCGCCTTGATTAAGGCTAGCGCACAAGGCGGTGTTCGCCCAAAATGCGAACATGGCTCGAGTGTCACATAGCATGTGCTGCTCTGCGCTTTGCTGCCAGCCATCGCCAATGCGTATACTTCCGCATGCCCTTGGCCCGCCTTAAAATGAAAGCCGGTGCCTACAACGATATCGTCTAACACAATAACGCAGCCCACATTCGGATTTGGCGCGCTAGTGAAACGTCCTTTTTTTGCTAATTCAAGGGCGCGAGACATATACTCTTTATCTTGCTCTGAAAAACAGACTGTCGTCATTTATGCCTTAATAATATGAGTTATCGGGAAAGAGACTTAAGATATTTATAAGCACATAAAGTGCTTTTTAATATCTTTGACGCTATTTTATTTTTCCAATTTGGCGATTTCTTCACCAAACTCTTTTACATCTTCAAAAGAACGATATACCGATGCAAAACGAATATAGGCTATTTTATCCAGACCTTTAAGTAAATCCATGACTAATTCGCCGACCATTTTTGAGGTCACTTCTCGCTCGCCCGTCGCACGTAATGTCGATTTTAATTGATTTAAACTCACCTCGATATCTTCCATACTCACTGGTCTTTTTTCTAATGCGCGGTGAATACCCACCAGCAACTTACCTTCATTAAAAGGTTCTCGGCGACCATCCGATTTGATCAGATGAGGTAATACTAATTCTGCTGTTTCAAACGTGGTAAAACGTTCATTACATTCGTTACACGCGCGACGTCGACGTACTTGGGCTCCTGCGGCAACCAGACGAGAATCAATTACTTTCGTATCTTGCGCACTACAAAAAGGACAATACATAGTTTCATTCCTTGCTCTTACAAATATAAATAAAAAAACCACACAGTGTGCAGTTTTTTCATTATCATTCTTTATATGGCACCAACATAAATATCCTTTATTATGCAGGTATAAAGCTCCGCCTATTTTTGGTAAACAGGGTTTGCTTTACAAAAAGTTGCCACTTTTACTTTGACTTCAGCGATCACTTTTTCAAGTTTTGGTGCATCTTTTAATGCATCCAAAATATCACACATCCAATTTGCTAATTCACTTGCATCAGCAACCGTTGCGCCACGACGCGTTAAAGCCGGCGTCCCAATACGTAAACCAGATGTCACAAAAGGAGAGCGTGGATCGTTAGGTACTGAGTTTTTATTTACCGTAATGTGTGCTTTTCCAAGGGCTGCATCGGCTTCTTTACCCGTCACATCCTGCGCAATCAAATCCACCAAAAACAGGTGATTTTGCGTGCCATTAGATACAATTTTATAACCGCGTTGTTGGAACTCTTTTACCATCGCTTGCGCATTATCTAATACTTGTTGTTGGTAAACTTTAAACTCAGGCTCAGCACATTCTTTAAATGATACCGCTTTAGCTGCGATAATATGCATAAGAGGGCCACCTTGACCACCTGGGAAAACAGCTGAGTTTAATTTTTTCTCAATTTCTGCATTGGCTTTAGCCAAAATTAAACCACCACGAGGGCCGCCTAATGTTTTATGCGTTGTGGTTGTCACGACATCTGCAAAAGGGATTGGATTAGGGTATAAACCCGTTGCCACTAAACCTGCAACATGTGCCATATCAACAAACAGGTAAGCACCTACTTTGTCGGCGATTTCACGAAACTTTGCCCAATCAACAATACCTGAATAAGCTGAAAATCCAGCCACAATCATTTTAGGTTTATGTTCAAGCGCTAAACGCTCTACTTGTGCATAATCTAAGATACCTGTCTCAGGATCAATACCATATTGTATTGCATTGTAGACTTTTCCTGAAAAACTAACGGAAGAGCCATGTGTTAAATGTCCACCATCGGCCAAACTCATGCCTAATATAGTATCGCCAACATTACATAATGCGGCATAAACAGCACTGTTTGCTTGAGAGCCTGCATGTGGTTGAACATTTGCATAATCAGCACCAAAAAGTGATTTAGCACGTTCAATGGCTAATGACTCAGCGACATCTACGAACTCACATCCCCCATAATAGCGTTTGCCAGGGTAACCTTCTGCATATTTATTAGTCAATTGACTACCTTGTGCTTGCATTACACGAGGGCTTGTATAATTTTCTGAGGCAATCAACTCGATGTGCTCTTCTTGACGCTCAACTTCATCGGTCATTGATTTCCATAATTCTGGATCATAATCAGCAATATTCATATCACGGTTAAACATGTGCATCTCCTATCAGAGGGTGAGTTTTCACAAAGCAACTTTATTTAGAGTGCACATTTTACCCACTCTTAGCGCTGTTGCATAGTGCCAAAAAGAGGAATGCAGGAATAAATTATTTAAGGTGCCATTTATGTATCACTTAAAGCACTGGTTTACTTTTTACAGGCGCATCGATCAAAGTCTCTTTTCAGAATAATCTTTGCCTAATCTTTCTTTTTTATATCAAAATCACGAACACCTCACGTCATAAAATAATTAGCTGTCTATAATAAAACGCACAAGCTACAAGATATACTATATCTCATTTTCCCAGTGTTAATATCGCACTGTATGCCAGATATACACTAGTTTTGCTCATCCTATTTGAGCGCCAATAGTCTGAATGTGCCCACAAGTTTTTCGGGCTATTGGTTTTCCTTTTTCTTTATTTCTATTTTATCTCCTATGTTTTCTCCCGCACGCGCTCGAACAGCAAGACAATACTCGACAAAATAACATTAAATAGCCCTTAGCGACTGATACAAAAGGGTAAGTGATAAAGTAAACACCTCCGTGATTGTAAAGCGTCCCTTTAACCTGTTATCTATTCACCTATACGCTAACACTTTGTCCACATACGACGTTTTTATTTTGCATATTGAAGTATCACCGCTCTATATCGGTAGTCAAAATGTGCTGACCTGCACATAACAAAACCTAAATTCAATAAAGCGACAGGAAATTTATACAAAATTGCAGTACCATCAATATTATTTGTTAATGATATTGTAGGTAATTATGTCCATACAAGCGCAACCTCCCTTTCAAGAAATTAACCCTGTTTGGCAACAACGTCTCGCGGGCGAGCCTAATAAAGAGCGCCGCATGGATCAACGAGATCCTTACCAAAGAGATAAAGCGCGCGTATTACATTCGGCTGCATTTAGGCGTTTACAATCTAAAACGCAAATTCACAACAATGGACGCAGTGATTTTTATCGTACTCGTTTAACGCATTCCCTTGAAGTAGCACAAATAGGCTCTGGGATAGTGGCGCATTTATCTGTTTTACAAAATGAATTTATGCCTTTACTGCCCAGTCACGATCTCATGGAAACTATCTGCTTAAGTCACGATATCGGCCATCCACCTTTTGGCCATGGTGGCGAGACTGCGCTAAATTATATGATGGCAGATGCAGGTGGGTTTGAAGGTAATGCGCAAACGTTTAGGATCTTAACGCAACTTGAACCTTATACGCAATATAATGGTATGAACTTAACGCGGCGTAGCCTACTCGGCATTTTAAAATATCCTATTTTTTTAGACACGTTAAGTGCGCCGTATCCAAATTCGACGTCCCTTAGCTTTCGCGAACTAAAAAGTGAGCAATGGCTCCCTGCTAAGGGTATTTACAATCATGATAGTCTCTTATTAAACGCAACCTTAAGTCCCTTATCGCCTAACGATAAAGCACTTTTTCAAACATTACGCCCGCAAGATGACATCAAAAAGCATAAAAAATCACTCTATAAGTCGCTTGATTGCTCTATTATGGAAATTGCAGATGATATCGCGTATGGCGTACATGATTTAGAAGATGCGATTGCGATGGGTATCATTGACCAATCCTTGTGGCACGATCACGTGATTGCTCAGTTACAAACAATTCACGACATCGATAGATATCTAAACCTGAAAAAACTCAGTAAAGATCTTTTTTCATCTGCCCAGTACGAACGTAAAGATGCCATTGGCGCTTTAGTTAATGCATTGATCACATCTTGTGAGATCCGCCCAGTAAAAGCCTCTTTTACCGAGCCCTTACTTGCATACAATGCCTATTTGAAACCCATTATGTTTAATGTTCTCGAAATATTAAAGCACTTTGTTTTGAATTATGTGATCAAAAAACCAGATTTACAAATCGTAGAATATCGAGGCCAACAGATAGTAATGGAGTTATTTCAAGCATTTCATGCCGGTGCTTTACGCTTTCTTCCTGAGCCAACCAAAACAAACTGGCTAGCGCAAGATGGCGATGCTGCAAGAGAAAAACGGGTGATTGCCGATCATATTTCAAGCTTAACAGATAGTCATGCACTCGGCTTACATGCCAGTTTATTTAGCAGTCACCCCAGTCCATTAATGATGAGCTGATGCTGAATGATTCCGTGCGGGGCCTGAGGCTTATCTCAGTTGAGCAGGTGATCCGAGCAAAGAAACTAAAAATGTGATCTGTCTTGCTGGTTGAAATTATCCCGACCTGTGTTGTGAGTTTTGCAGTAAGAACAACTCGCGCCCTGATAGTGCTAATTTCTCCTGCGCAATGCATGAGAGCTAATTAATTTCATTGCTATTAACTTGTGCAAGCGCAGCCGGATACCCTCTTGCGTGCGCTAATTTTTGGGCCAATTGAGTGACATCTTGAGCTGAGAGATAAATGTCGTCTTGAGTTGATGTTTGCATTAAGTATTGCGGACTGTTTAACGTCTGTATATGCCCAAATATCACTTTAGCTGCCGTTAACACAGAAGACGCTTTAACCACTTCACAACGCGCATAATTTGCGCCAACAAAAGAGGTGTCACTGGCGCGTAAGGAGGCATCCTCACCTGGTATTTGTTGGGCACCAAATAAAGGTTTACTACCGAGTGTTGCGTTACTAAACTCGGGGATATATTGGCTAATATGCGCAATCGCACGCTGACTACGCTGACGCACTAATGCATCATCCCAATCACGCTCTATTTTTTTAATAAAATGAGCCGGTAATTTTGGCTGAGCGCTCAAAGGACTGCTTTTTACCAGGCCATCTTTAAAGAGTGTAATATCTTCTGTCATGCCATGTAATTGAAAATAACCTTGGGCGTATGGCGTAAATTGCGCCATACCTTGTGGCGTACCACGCTCACCCACAAAAATAATTTCTGGCCACGTTGCATCACAATTCTCCCATTTTGTAACATAGGCGGCTTTGAACTCGACCAAGCGTTGACGTTTAACGTTAATTAAATCATCTATTTCGCCACTGCGAAAACCGGCTGCATTGATCAAATAATCAAAGGTATCCGAACTGCCACCTGATGCACTTTGGTAATGGATTGACCAGCCTGCTGGCAATTTTTGAATGTTTTTAACTTGATGCTTAAATAATAATTGGCACTGTTGCATTTTCTCAAGAGAAAGGGTCACACTGGCTGCTAAACGGAATAAGTTTAAACCGTATTCTTGTACTAATAACAATGGAAACTGTAATTTATCCAAATCTAAGTGTTTAGCGACGGGGATCATCCATTCATTATTCGTTTTGGGATGCACAACATTATCTCTTTGTCGTAACTGCATAATTTGAGCGAGTGAATAAAAACAAAAATAGTCTTTGCTCTCACCTAACACTTTATTTTTAGGATCTTGCTCTATCAGTTTTGCATATTCAGAGCGCAGTACAAGCAAGCGTTCTGTTAACTGCTCAGGAGAGCCTGGATCAGTTTTAGGCAACGCTATCACCGTGGGGCGGTAATCTATCGCGTGAGGATAAAATCGTAATAAATCGATCGACTGCTTTAATAGGGTCAAACACTGTTGTTGATCGATTTCTCGATACAGGTTGCCCCCAGCATGCAAATGACAAATGGGTGGACCATTAACAAGGCTTTCGCCTTTTTCAAATAATGTAATATTATTCAAGCCTCTCTGACTCAAATAAAGTGCAATCGATGCACCCGCAATACCACCACCAATAATTGCTATCTTCACGTTATATTCTCGATTAATCGATCAATTCATATTCATTTTTTTCAGCTAACATGGCAATCATATCTGCAAAATCACTGCAAACCGCATCGGGTTTATGCAGCGAAATGTCTTCGCCATAATTATAACCATACGTTAAACCAATACTTTGCATATTAGCTGCATTAGCCGCTAATATGTCGTTACGCGAATCGCCAACCATGACGCACTGCTGGTAACTTACGCCGAGTTTTTCACAAACATATAATAAATGTTGCGGATCAGGTTTGCGCACACTTAATGTATCGCCACCCACACAAAGTTCAAAAATACCTTCTAGCTGTAAGCCTTTTAAAATAGGCTCGATAAAAGCAAAAGGTTTATTCGTAACAATCGCTAAACGATAACCTTGTGCCTTAAGTATTTTTAATGTCGCACGAACATGAGGATAAGTCACGGTTTCAACACATAAATTATTTTTATAAAAATCGAGGAAAATAGAAACCGCTTCCTCTAATAGCGCACTATCTAAATCTTCAGAGTGATCCATTTTCCCTAATAAAGCACGTTTAACCAATATTTGAGCGCCATTGCCCACCCACGACCGAATAATATCTTGGCTAAAAATATCACGCTTTAATGCGACTAACATGTGATTTATCGCAAGGGCTAAATCCGGGGCACTGTCGATTAACGTGCCGTCTAGATCAAACATGATCAGTTTTTTATCATTAAATCTCACTGTTACTTCCTTTGTCAAAATGGTCTGTCCATAATTTATTAATATAACGAAAAAGAGATAAATATTGTACATACTCTTTCTTTAATTTTTCTTTGTCGATCACTAAATGCTCTGCATATAAATCATAATAATGATCAAGCAGATAATTTTCATCTGCCTCGTTTAGCTGATTAATACAACAACACGAAGCAAGATCATAGGCACTACACGCCAAGACAGCATATTCCCAATCTAATATTTGCACCTCTCCTGATGCTGTTTTTACTATATTTAAAAGTGAAAGGTCGCCATGGCATAATGTATCTTTTGCTGAACTGTGGTCTAAATCAGTGGCCAGTTGCCTATAAAAAGCATGCTCTTTTTCATCAACATACCGATCTGAATGCTTTTTTAAGTCTTTTAATTCTGAGGCTAAACATTGAAGTGGCGCGATTTTCGTAGGTATTTGATGAATAATAGAGAGTTGGGTTGCCAATAGGGTTAAAGAGTCTGTATTGACCTCTTTGGGCGTCTCTCCCGCAATAAACGCTTGTAATTTATATGATCCTTTTATGGCGATCACTTTGGGTGTTAAATTCAGCTTACTTAGCAGTTGTTGCAATTGATACTCACACGCCCTTTGCGTAGCCGTGCGGGCTTGTACATTTAAACGCTTAAATATAAATTTTTTATTATCAATGCAATGAAGCACAAAAACCCGATTAGTAATCGCATGTGCTACTTTTTGCACGCTGATGATTTTAAGGTGGCACAGCTCAGAGAGCCACTTTCTTTCATCGGGGCTTAACAACATTAATGCGCTATCCACGGCAAGATGCCAACAATATTGAGGTTTATCGGTGTTGTAGCGTCGACGATCTCAATAGAGGCATTACTCATCAATAATGCACCATCTTCAGCAAGTTGCATCTGCGCGCTTAAGCGTTGTCGCTCTGATGCGCTTAACACTGAGCCTAATTGTAAACGCACCCCTAAAAATTCAGGTACAAAATATTTCCCAATCATGCCCGCATTCTTTTTATAAGTACTTTCAAGCTGCGAGCGGATATCTTTTAAGCGCGCGTAGTCTAAGTCCTGAAGCGCCTCGGTTTTTGCCATCGTTTGTACGACTAAGGCGCATTGTTGTGCTTCTTTAAGCGTGACTTCTATCATGGCGCCATCTTTACGCCATTGATCTGAAAAGAAAGGCATTAATTGCCCATCTTGCGTAAAGCCAATCGCTTTGTGTTTATTATCGACCACCATTTCCGCCTTTTGAATTTGACAATTCGTAGCGTGCTCAACATCGCGTAAATAAAAAACAGTACTAACAAACTTATGATCTAACTTAAACGTCGTTTTCATATAGCCAAAAAATAACGAGTAATTGAGCTTTAGTGGCGCAGCAAACGCATTACTTACACTAAAAATCATGACTAATATAACCAATGCGCGCATCAGGGAACTCCTTAACTAGGCTTCAAAATCGATGTTTTGTGTATTATCGGGCGTTTTACGGGGCTCAATATCCACTCCGTCATCCTTATTTTCATCATCATCAGATTCATCATTATCAGATTCATCGACAGCAACCACCCCGACACCACACGTTTTGCGATACACAAGACCCATTAAATTAAAATAAAATGGAATATAAAACAATAAACCCAATCCTGATGGCAGAAGTGCAATAAAGAACAAAACCCCCAAAATAACAAACATAAAGGTAAATTGACGTAGATTTTTATGCACCAACTTAAAGGATATTTTTAAGGCGACTTGTGGCGACATTTTCTTTTCCGCGATGAGCGGATAAACCAAGCTGAATGCCATATTCAAATAAAGCAGTACCACAATAGAAAATTGTAGGCCTAATGATCCCATCACATTCCCGAGCACAAGACTCACACCATTACTTAATACACTAATGATCATCGTTGCCAAAGACAGCTTAAAGAGCAAATTAAAGAAATTAAAGACATCGGTCATTTTACTTCTCAAGCCGATAGAGTGATTAACGCCCATCATTTGCAAGCCTGTCACAAGTGGCGGTGCAATCAATAAGGTAATGACATAATTAATGATCATCAAACTACTGTCTTCGCTCTCTGAGTATTTATATAGCAACACATAAGCGGTGCCGATAATAATAAAAGTAAACAGGCAAGCAATAAACATAGGCAGATAATTTTTACGAGTGATCACAAACGCATCTTTAAATAACGGTTTTAAATCAAGCTCATAGCCCTGTGTTAATGATTTTTTAATATCACCACCAAGGATAAAATATTTTTTCTTCATAAGAAATTAATGATCCTAATTGATACATAATAGAGCGCACTATTGTAGGGGGTTCCCTTAGCTTTTCAAGTTTATTTCGCAACGATGGCATCAACTAGCAAAGGAACAGAAATACTTGCCTTTTCGAGTATAATTTTATCAAAATTACTCTGCTGCTGACTTGCTGTAACATTTAGCTCTATCGAGTAGGCCCCTGCTTGCTTTGCTTCTTCTGCAAATCCGGCTGCCGGATACACATGACCCGATGTCCCTATTGCAATAAACAGATCTGCCTCAAACAAAGCATCGTAAATAGTATCCATTTCGAAAGGGATCTCGCCAAACCAAACAATATTTGGGCGCATAGAGCCTTTAGTCTGGCAATTCTGACAAATATCATGCACATGCATCTCTTTATCCCAATCAAACACCTGCATACAGTGCGTGCAACGCGCTTTGAGTAGTTCACCATGCATATGGATAATATTCTTAGACCCGGCTTGTTCATGCAGATTATCGATGTTTTGAGTGATCAATAAAAAATCGCCAGAGAACTCTTGTTCTAATTTTGCAAGGGCTTGATGCGCAGTATTGGCCTTAATATTCTCCAAACAATATTTCTGACGAATATTATTATAAAAATTAAGCACAAATTGAGGGTTTTTGAGGTAGCCCTCTAATGTTGCCACGTCCTCAACGCGGTGATCTTCCCAAAGGCCATCCTGCGCGCGAAAAGTGCGCACACCAGATTCAGCAGAAATACCTGCACCGGTTAATACAACGATCTTTTTATAATTTTTCATACCCTTAATATCCATGATTATTTCTGTGTTATTCCAGCTAAAAAAAAAGCAAAAAAAAAGTCGCTAAGCGACTTTTTTTAATACCAAAGACTAAAGTTTTTCATCAGTCTTAGGTAAGTTAGTTTCAACTAACTCCTTTAACTTTTGGCCCGCTCTAAAAGTAACCACTCTACGTGCTGCAATCGGAATATCTTCTCCTGTTTTAGGGTTTCGACCTGGGCGTTCGCCCTTATCTTTCAGTTCAAAACCACCAAAACCGGATATTTTAACCGCTTCACCACTTTCAAGTGTTGCTTTTATCTCTTCAAAAAACGACTCCACAAATTCCTTTGCTTCACGTTTACTTAAACCAATTGTGTCAGATAGGTGAATTGATATTTCTGCTTTAGTCAGTGCCATATTATTTAATCTCTCAAAGATGCATTAAATTCTAAAGAAACTGCGTCAACAATATTATACACAAGATCAGCAATTTCAGCTTCTTCTAAAGTACGAGTAGTATCTTGTAAAACCAAACCGATAGCTAAACTTTTCTTGCCTTCCGCAACGCCTTGTCCTTGGTATACGTCAAATAAGTTTAGGCCTACTAAATGTATTCCGCCAATTTTTTCTATGAATTTTAAGACCTTACCCGCATTTAATTTTTCATCAACGACAAAAGCGAGGTCGCGATTGTTAGCTGGAAACTTAGATAGGCTACCTGCTACAGGCAATTTACGTAGGCTTATCGCGTCTAATTCGATTTCAAAGATAATCGCAGTGCCTTTGATTGAAAATGCCTTAACATGGTTTGGATGCAATGCACCAATATAACCAATGTTTTTACCATTACGGTAAATACCGGCTGATTGACCCGGATGTAATGCGCTGTGCTTCTCTGCGATAAACTCAAAACTAGCGTCATCACTACAAAGTGCTAATAGTGCTTCTAAGTCTGCTTTTAAATCAAAGAAATCAACGCTACGCTCTGTAATGTCCCAATGTTGCTCATTGACATTACCAATGATCACAGCGGATAACATCTCTTGCTGAGCAATACCATTTTCGGCCTCTTCATCTTTAATGAAACGTAAACCCGTTTCAAAAAGACGCACTCGTGATTGCTGACGCTTTTGATTTTTAGACACACTTTCTAATAAACCCGTCCATAAACTCACACGCATTGCTGACATATCTTTTGATATTGGGTTTGGTAAAATCAAGGCGTCTGCATCAGGATGTAAAATAAGCTGTTTTTCTGGATCCACAAAGCTATAGGTGATAGCTTCGTTAAATTCACGTCCGACTAATACGTTACGAATATTTGATAATGCTAAACGCGCTTCATTATGCGCAGGCATCACTAATGCAGCTTGTGGTGCTATATTCGGAATATTGTCATAACCATAAACACGTGCCACCTCTTCAATCAAATCTTCTTCAATTTTCATATCAAAACGATAAGTAGGTGCAACCACATTCCAAGCATCATCCTTGTAATGCACATCACAGCCTAAACGAGAAAGAATATCGGTAACGCGCTCAGTGTCAATAACATGCCCAATTAAACTATCTAATTTACTGCGGCGTAACGTTATTTTCGATTGAACAGGGAGATCCTCACTGCTTAACGCTTCTTTGATAGGTCCTACTTCACCACCACAAATATCAACCAATAGCTGCGTTGCACGTTGCATGGCAGTATATTGTAGAACAGGATCTACACCACGTTCATAACGATGTGACGCATCCGTATGTAACCCATAACTGCGTGCACGACCTGCGATAGAAAGGGGAGCAAAAAAGGCACTTTCTAATAAGATATCAGTGCTACTTAGTTGTACACCAGAGTCTTTGCCACCAAAAATACCGGCCATTGCCAATACTTTAGATTGATCTGCAATCACTAACGTATCACGATTCAAAATGACTTCTTTACCATCTAACAAGGTTAATTTTTCATCTTGTCTTGCTAAACGCACTTCAATACCGGTATCGATTTTTTCTAAATCGAAAGCGTGCATCGGTTGACCTAGCTCTAATAAAACGAACTGAGTAATATCAACCACAGCGTCCACACTACGCACACCACAGCGGCGTAATTTTTCAACCATCCACAATGGCGTCGCAACGCTTGCATTAATGCCTTTGATCACACGCGCAAGATAACGCGGGCATGCTTCTTTTGCTTGTAGGTTAACACTCATTTTATCACTTAGTGTCACCGCAACATCTGCCCATCTTGGCGCGCTAACAGAAATACTATTAAGTACACCAACCTCTCTCGCAAGTCCGGCAATACCCAAACAATCGGCACGGTTTGCTGTTAAGTCAACGTCAATGGTGACGTCATCTAAATTTAAGTAAGCACGGACACTTTGACCAATCGGTGCATCGACAGATAATTCAATAATACCTTCGGCACTATCCGCCATACCCAGCTCAGCTTCACTACACAGCATGCCATTTGATGGCTGCCCACGTAATGTGGCAGCTTTAATTTCAAAATCACCGGGTAAAATAGCGCCAACAATAGCAACAGCGACTTTAAGGCCTAAACGGCAATTCTTTGCGCCACAAACAATATCTACTAATGCTTCTGCACCGATGTCAATTTTAGTCAGTTGTAATTTGTCCGCATCTGGATGGGGTCCACATTCGACCACTTCGCCAACATAAACATCACTAAATTGACCCGCAACGTCTTCGACTCCGTCAACTTCTAAGCCTGCCATTGTTATTTGATGTTGTAATTCTGCAGAGCTAATTTCTGGGTTAACCCACTCGCGTAACCAAGCTTCACTAAATTTCATTATTTTTAACCCTTATTTAAATTGCTTGAGGAAACGAAGATCGTTTTCAAAGAAAGAACGTAAATCGTTTACGCCATAACGCAACATCGTTAGACGCTCAATACCCATGCCAAAAGCAAAGCCCGAATATTTTTCAGGATCAATGCCCATTGATGTTAATACGCTTGGGTGGACCATGCCACAACCTAACACTTCTAACCAACCATTTTTTCCTTTTACATCGACTTCAGCAGACGGCTCTGTAAAGGGGAAATATGAAGGACGGAAACGAATTTCTAAATCTTCTTCGAAGAAGTTGTGTAAGAAATCATTTAAAATACCTTTTAATTGCGCAAAACTAACGTTTTCAGCAATCATTAAGCCTTCAACTTGATGAAACATTGGTGTGTGAGTTTGATCATAATCATTACGATATACACGACCCGGAGAAATAATGCGTACCGGTGGTTGTTGTTTTTCCATCGTACGGATTTGTACGCCAGATGTTTGTGTGCGTAATACCAGTTCAGGACTAAAGTAGAAAGTATCGTGATCTGCACGTGCAGGATGATGCTCTGGAATATTTAAGGCATCAAAGTTATGGTATGTATCTTCAACTTCAGGCCCGTTTTTAACTTCAAAACCAAGCTCACTAAAAAATTCAACAATACGCTCTGTAGTTCGCGTGACAGGATGAATGTTACCAAGTAATGCACCACGACCTGGTAAGGTGACGTCTATTGTTTCTTCTGCCAATTTAGCATTTAAAACTGCATTTTCAAAAAACTTTTTACGTGTAACTAAAACAGCCTGGATTGCTTGTTTCGCTTTATTAATTTTTTGTCCCGCAGCCGGTTTTTCTTCTGCAGGTAATTTCCCTAAGCCTTTCATTTGCTCAGTCATAAGACCCTTCTTACCTAAATATTGTAAGCGGATCTCTTCTAACTGATTGCCATCTATGGCATTTTCTATTTGTTGTTGCGCATTAGCAACGATTTCATCAAGGTGCTGCATTAGTTTCATCTCGTCTGTGAAGTAAGCAATAACAATTTATTAAATTGGTTACAAAAAAAGAATATGCAAGATATTACTTAAATCAGAGGGATAAGGCTAGTACTGTTGCAGTTTGGACGAAAAATAGCAAAGAAAATGCTTGCTATTTTTTTGCAACATTTACATAAAAAAGAGAAAAAACATTTTAATTTAGGATAAATATCTTATGCTAAAAAGCACTTAAGGGACCTGCCACTTTGCATCAATAATACACTTTTCACCTGCAAAAACAGTAGCTTCAAAATAATCGCCGGAATTTATCTTACCCACCCCTTTTGGTGTTCCGCTCATGAGGATGTCGCCATCACACATCGACATAAACAGCCCCACTTCCTTTAAAATCTGTGCGGGTTTATAAATCATCGATGCGACGCAGCCTTGCTGCACTTGGCGCTGATTTATGCTCAATACTAAAGATAATTTATTAATGTCGCCATTAAATTCGATAAAGTGACTAAAAACAGCAGAACCATCAAAGGCTTTTGCGCGCTCCCACGGTAAACCTTTTTCTTTGAGTCTGTTTTGTAAGTGACGCTTCGTTAAATCCAGACCAAAACCAAGCGCATGTATTTTCCCGCCTTGGATCAAAAAAGCCAGCTCCGCTTCGTAATGTATCTCTTCATTTCCAGCACAAGATAGATGCTCACTGATCGCTGAATTTGGTTTTAAAAAGATCACCATTTCTTCTGGCACTTCATTTTTTAACTCTTCAATATGCGCATAATAATTACGCCCGATACACACTATTTTACTCGGCGCTATCAACTTATCGTTTAACGTGATCTTATTTATCATTACTTAGACCTTTATGCTTTATTAGCACTGGCGAAGATAGCTCATTAACAAGCATCCATTCCCTTCAAGCTAGCGTCCCAAAAAACAAGTCCAATCTAGCTTGCTTGTTGACTTTTCGTCTTGAAGTATCATGAGTATACCTCTACATCGGAAGAACACGATTACGCCCTAAACGTTTTGCTTCATAAAGAAAAGTATCCGCACGCGCGATAAATGAGGTTAATGACTCACCTTTTTGAAATTCAACCACGCCAAAAGACGCCGAGATGTTATCGATCATTTGCCCACTGCGTTTATCTTTTAAGTTCAATTTTTCTATCAATCGGCGTAATGATTCCGCAAAGTGGCGCGCCAAACGTAGATTTGTTTTCGGCAATAAAATAACAAACTCCTCACCCCCAAATCGATACGCCGTCGTACCATCACGCATACTTTCATTAAATTTTCGGCCTACCGCTTTAAGTACTTGGTCACCCAACAAGTGCCCCCATTGATCGTTAAACTTTTTGAAATGATCAATATCCGCTAAAATAAGACATAATCCATCGGCTTTTGTACTTAAAAAAGTCGAAAGTTCCGTATCAAAGGCATACCGATTTAACAACCCGGTTAATGAATCGTATAATGCTTGGCGTTGACTTTTTTCTAATGCTTTTTTTAATGAGCCGATTTCGTCTTGAGCAGAGCTTAAACTATGGCTAAAAAATTGTGTCGATCGATGCATCTCTTGTGAATCTACCATCAATTTTTTCATCAACACAACCACTTCATCAACAGACCAACCCTCATCTTCAATACGCCCCATTTCTTCAAAATTTTTCGCAAATGTTTTTTGAAACTTAGAGGTGTCTACACGCGTATCTTTTAATGATTGATCTAATTGTATCAACATTTTTTCAACACTTTGACGTATGTTCCAAGTGTCTGATTCTATTTCACTCGCCACAAATTCGCGATATAAGGACTCGGCCTGCACGGGTGGGCATATTTCATGATCTAAAAGCAATTTATCCAATTGACTATTGAGCTCAGGGAACTCGTCAGATACATAGGTATACCATAACGAATAGTTAAGCGGGGTCGTTGGTACTTTATATTTCATCATTAAGGGTACTGCTTTTTTCAAATATGAAGCAGATTGAACTAATAAATCGTTATTCATCGTTATTGGCTCCTAACTTATCTTCTTTAGCATAGTGCAAATTTAAGACCTATGTAAAACAGTCAAAAATACGAACTCATTCAAAAAGTGCATATTTATGCAGAGAATGTGCACTGAGCATGCATTTGACGTTTACTTGGCACTTAAAAACAAGTATTCTTAGCGCCTAATTGTAAACGACATTCACTGAAAAAAAAGAGATAATTAAGGTTATTAACGAGCTTAATATGAAAAAATACGATATAAAAACATGCCTCACATTCCTTCTACCGTCACTACTTGGTTTATTGCTATTTATGACGCCGATACACTTTCAAGGCTCACTCACCATTCCCATCGCCATCATCTCCAAAGCATTACAATCCCTATTAGCAGATTCTTTAGTTTATATTATCATGTGCGTCATTGTTTCGAGCGCTCTGGTGACCACTGCATGTCGATTTTTTAAAATTGACTGCATTGAAAAAAGCCCTTTTTTCTCCGCCCTTTTTAAAATCACCCCCGTTTGGTTTTTTATCCGCATTCTCGGTGCGATTTTTGTTCTTCTGAGTTTATATACTGTGGGACCTGAGGCTATTTACTCTTCGGGTACTGGCGGACTTGTATTAAATGACTTACTGCCGGTTCTTTTTTGTGTGTTCTTTTTTGCAGGAATGCTTTTGCCCTTGTTACTCAATTTTGGTTTATTAGAATTATTTGGAACATTACTCACAAAAGTCATGCGCCCCGTGTTTAACCTACCCGGACGCAGTGCGATTGACTGTTTAGCCTCTTGGCTCGGTGATGGTAGCGTGGGTATTTTATTAACCAATAAACAATACGAAGCAAAATTTTATACGCAACGAGAAGCAGCCGTTATTGGTACAACGTTCTCAGCGGTTTCAATTACGTTTTCACTCGTGGTCATTGCACAAGTTGGTTTAGAGCACCTTTTTGTACCTTTCTACTTTGCCGTTTGTTTAGCCGGTATTGTGGCCGCTATTATTGTGCCTAAATTGCCACCGTTATGTTGGAAAAAAGATATTTACATTGATGGCTCTAAGCCATGTAAAGACAGTGAAATGACCCCTAAAGGCCACTCTGTTTTTTCTTGGGGACTCGAACAAGCACTCAATAAAGCGCAGCACGCTAACGGTGTAAAAGAAACACTTAAAGATGGCCTAAAAAATGCTGTTGATATGATTTTTGGTGTTTTACCTGTGGTGATGGGGGTGGGCACTGTCGCGCTGATGCTCGCAGAATACACGCCTCTTTTTGATTATTTAGGTTACCCTTTTATTCCCTTTTTAGAATTGTTACATATTCCAGAAGCTGAACTCGCCTCAAAAACAATTGTAGTGGGCTTTGCTGATATGTTTATTCCCTCGATTTTAGCCTCCTCCATTAGCTCTGATATGACGCGTTTTATTATTGCTGCGATGTCAGTCACTCAGCTTATCTATATGAGTGAAGTTGGCGCTCTTTTATTAGGCAGTAAAATTCCGATTAATATTGCAGAGCTCTTTATTGTGTTTATACTACGCACTTTAGTCACCCTACCTGTTATTGCGGGTGTGGCGCACCTTATTTTTTAATACGAGTATATTTATGGACATGACGGTTTATTTACATGCATTAACAGCACTATTTATTATTATTGATCCTATCGGAAGTTCACTAATATTTAATTCTTTAAGCACCATGCATGAGCCACGTGTTCGTAATTTTATGGCGGTGAAAGCCGTCCTTATGAGCGCCACCATTTTGATCCTTTTTGGTAATTATGGTGAAGCGCTTTTCTCACATTTAAGTATTAATATTAATTCATTGCGTATTGCAGGGGGCTGTTTACTCTTTTATACCTCTTTTCAAATGATCACTCAAAACACCAAAACGACCAATAGTGGCACATTAGAAGATATTTCAGTGTTTCCAATGACCATTCCCCTTTTAGCAGGCCCAGGTACCTTAACGCTGTCATTATTACTGTTTTCACACAGCACCGAAATGCAAGCGAGTATTGCCGTAGGATTAGCGATATCCACCGTACTTGGCCTAACCTTAGTACTCATGTTATTTTCTACCTATTTGAAAAAAATAATTGGGCGCACCGGTGATGAGATATTAAAACGATTCTTTGGCGTGATATTAGCGGCCCTTGCTATCCAATTTATTTATGATGGTATTAAAAATTTAATTGCAGGATAAAAAAAGGTGACTAATCATCACCTCATTTTTGTATTTGAAAAGCGATTTTACGTACCCAAGATGCCGGTAATATTTGGGCGAGACTCGCCCCAATTTTGTTCATTAATCCGGGAATAACGATAGCTTTGTGTCGGTATTTAAGCGCGTAACGCACCACATCCTCTTTTTTCATCACTCGCAATTTAAAAAGCAATAGATCCGACATTCCCGCAATATCTGCAAATTCAGTGCGCGTCGCACCCGGGCATAGGGCGCTGATTTTGATATCGCCTTTTAACTCTTCATAAAGTGCCTGTGAAAAAGATAAAACAAACGCCTTACTGGCGTAATACACCGCCAAATTGGGACCGGCTTGGAAGGCGGCTGTTGATGCAACATTAATAATAAAAGCATTTTCTTGGCTCTTTAGTTGCGCTATCAAGCAATGCGTCAGGCTCATTAAAATATGAATATTGACCTGTAACATCTGCTGTTGAAGCGTTAACTCTAAACTTTCAAAATAACCTCGCGCGCCAAATCCTGCATTATTAATCAGTCCTTGTAAGGATAATTGGTGCGTTTCTATATAATTTAAAACGTGCTCAGATGCATCATCAACACTTAAATCTAACACTAAGACATATACTTTAACATGTGCATATTTCGTCATTATTTGTTGTGCGATTGACTGCAATTTTGAGCTGCGCCGTGCAATTAATAATAATGATGCGCCCTGCTCCGCCAATTGATATGCAAACTCTTCACCGAGCCCAGAGCTTGCTCCCGTGATCACCACGACTTTTCCCATTTTAGACTCCCAGTAAACTTAATTGTTGCGCTTGATTTTCGGCTTTATTACGTTTTTCAATGGCCACAGAAATACCCAATAAACGGATGGGCTTCTCCATGCTTTGAGACAATAAATAATCGAGTATATCTTCTAATAATGATAATGAAATATGTGAAGCTTTACGCTCAATATTTTTAGTCGTAAAGTCCATAAACTTAACTTTAACGCCCACTTTGGTTATAATATGCTCTTTTAAAATAGCCTCTAATCGCAGGTTTAGCTCTTTATAAAAAAGCGGTAATTTCTCATTGCGCGCGGCCTTCGGCCCAATATCGTAACGAAAGGTATGCTCTACTGCTAATGATTTTCTTTGCCGATTAGAGATAACGGTACGAGCATCGATACCGTGGCAATAATTTAATAAGTTTTGGCCTAGCTTTCCAAACTCTAAAAGTAACTCTTGTGGTGGATAATTTTGTACATCCGCGCAGCTAAATAAGCCTCTCTGTGCGAGTTTTTGTTGCGCGACTCGCCCTACCCCTGGTATTTTTTTTAAGGCTAAGGTTTTAACAAACTCAGGGACTTGTTGTGGCGTGATAACGCATAACCCATTGGGTTTATTTTCATCTGATGCTATTTTTGCCAGAAACTTCACCGGCGCAACGCCGGCTGATGCAGTTAACTGTAATTCGTCAAAAATAGCCCTGCGGATATCCATTGCTATATAGGTAGCTGAGCCTTTAAACAATTTACAATCACTCACATCTAAAAAGGCTTCATCTAATGATAAAGGTTCGACTATATCTGTATAACGATAAAATATTTCTCTGATTTGTTTCGATACTTGCGTATAAACATCCATTCGCCCGGCAATGATCACTAGATCTGGACACAACTGCTTTGCTTTAAAACTCGGCATCGCGGAATGCACACCAAACTGACGCGCCAAATAATTACAGGTTGATAAGACACTACGCCTATCCACTCGCCCTCCAATTGCCAGCGCGATATCTCTATATTGTGGATGATCGCGCATTTCAACCGCAGCATAAAAGCAATCCATATCAATATGAATAATTTTCCGTTGTTGCTCTAATTCCGCCAATTGATCAATCCCCCGTGTTCATCTCTACCACATCAAACTGATTATATATACAGTAGTCATCCCCTATTGTAAACCTTGATCAAACGAGCGCAGAGATACCAAAGACCGATAATAAATATAATAGCAACAGAGGTGCAAGAGCAAAGAGTACCCTTTGGCTTACCTTTTGGGGTGGGATACAAAAGAGTCCGGGTGCGCGCAACTCATAAAAAGGGAATAAGCATTAATTTTATATCTCGGCATTGACCTTAACCTATGGGTAAGGGTTATACTTTTAAAACTGTCCATTAATGGAGAAATTAAAATGCATTCTGAGCTCTTAAAACTACCTGTATACGGCATGAACTGTGCAGCATGTGCAACGCATTTAGAAACCGCTTTAAACGCATTGAGCGGTATTACTTGTGAGGTAAATTTTGCCTTAGAGCGAGCCCAAATTAATTTTAAGCCCGATCAAAAAGACCAAGCAACGCTCAACGACATCCTCTGTTTACTGGAGAAAAAAGGCTATCAAACAGACACCGAAACCCTCACCTTTGAGGTCAGTGGTTGGAACTGCAGTAGCTGCTCCGCTCGAACAGAAAAAGCATTTAATAAACATCCCTTTACTTTTAATGTGCGCAGTAACTTTGCAAGCCAAAAAATACAATTACAATGCATACAGGGCTCTATTCAAAAGGCACAAATTAGCACTTTAAGCCAACAATGTGGTTATGTCCTCACTCGGCTGCTAAAGCAAAATAATAAACAACAACAAGCCCTAAAATTAAAGAAACAGAAAGCAGAAAACACCAAAAAACAATATTACCTTATTTTTGCACTCCTATTAAGTGCACCTTTTATGATCAATATGCTGCTAATGTCTCTCAATAAAACAGATCTTTTATTATCTCCCTGGCTTGCTGTTTTTTTAGCAACTATCACACAATTTTTTATTGGCGCACGCTTTTATAAAGGGGCATATCACAGTCTTAAAAATGGCGCCGCTAATATGGATGTATTGATCTGTCTCGGCACCAGTGCGGCTTACTTTTACAGTTTATACTTACTGCTGAGTGGCATTGAACATGCGTTATATTTTGAATCAAGCAGCCTAGTGATCACATTAGTCACCTTAGGGAAATACTTAGAAAGCCATGCTAAAAAAAATACCAGCAATGCCATCACCGCCTTAATGGCATTGCGCCCTGACACCGCATCTGTAAAAAAAGGTAAAAAATTTGTAGATGTCGATATTGATGATGTCCAAATTGGTGATATTGTGCAGATCCGTATTGCGGAGAAAGTCCCCGTTGATGGTATTGTTATCGAAGGGCAAAGCTACCTTGATGAGTCTTTACTCACGGGTGAAAGTAAGCCTCTTTTTAAAGATAAAAATAAACACGTTATTGCAGGTAGTTTAAACGCCGATGGCGTGCTACTTATCAAAACATTAAATGTAGGTGAAGGCACACGTTTAAATCGTATTATTGCTTTAGTTGAACAAGCGCAAATGAGCAAAGCGCCCATTTTACAAGTTGTCGATAAAATCAGTGCTATTTTTGTTCCCGTTGTTCTGCTTATCTCAATCGTTACTTTCTGTGCTTGGTACTTTATCAGTGGTGACTTTGAACAAGCTTTACTCAGTAGTATTGCCGTTTTAGTGATTGCCTGCCCGTGCGCCTTAGGCCTTGCAACACCGACGGCTGTATTAGTTGGGACAGGCCTTGCTGCCCGTAACGGCATTTTAATTAAGGACATAAAAACACTGCAACAAGCCCATAAAATCAGCACCATTGTCTTTGATAAAACAGGCACCTTAACCCAAGGTGAAGGCACTATCACTAAAGTGCACAGTGAAAATGCAGCGCCAAACGCCATGCTCAGTCAATTGCTCGCATTACAACAAGGTAGCCAACACCCTATTGCCCATGCCATCAAACAATACGCTCAAAAAAACCAGATTGAAGCCTCTCTTGTAAAAAATATAAAAGCGGTACATGGAGAGGGTTTATATGCACAACTAATCGATCCTAAAGACAGTCCTTTTATTGCGGGAAATTTAAAAATGATGCACCGTTTTAATGTCGAAATCCCACAAAAATTAGCCATAAACGATCTCGATAGTGTGGTTTATCTAGCGGTTAATGAACAGTTTTTAGGTTATATTTGTATTAATGATGCCTTACGAAAAACCAGCATAGAGGCGATCCGAGCATTACAAAAGCGTCAGCTTAATACTGTATTGCTCAGTGGTGATAAACAGAGTGTCGTACAGGCTATTGCCAAAGAATTACAGATAAACGCAGCCTTTTCAGAGTTATCCCCACAACAAAAATTAGAAAAACTGATCGAATTACAGCGTGGCAATGTTGTTGCGATGCTCGGTGATGGTGTTAACGATGCCCCCGCGTTAGCACAAGCCGATATTAGTATTGCGATGGGGACAGGGAGCGATGCTGCCAAAGAAACCGCATCGATAACGCTGATGCGTAACGATCCTCGTTTAGTTGCCGTGGCAATAGATATCTCAAAAGCCACTTGGATAAAAATAAACCAAAATTTATTTTGGGCGTTTATTTTTAATAGCCTTGCGATCCCAGCAGCCGCTTTTGGTTACTTAAGCCCCGCGCTTGCAGGCGCCGCCATGGCATTATCAAGTATTACGGTCTTAAGTAATTCATTACTCTTAAACAAGATGAAAATTAAGGAATTAACATAATGTTATCCATTAGTCAGAGCGCTCAAAAAACAGGGTTATCAATTAAATCAATCCGCCACTATGAACAAATTGGCCTTTTACAAAATGTACCGAGAAGTAGCAATGGTTATCGTTATTACACCAATAGCTTATTACAACAATTACATTTTATTAAAAGTACCAAAGAAGCGGGGTTTACATTACAAGAGAGCAGAGCCTTATTGGCTCTTTCGGAGAATAAAAATCGCAGTAGTAGTGATGTTAAAAAAATTGCTTTGCAGAAAATAGAAGAATTAGAAGCACGTATCGAGCAACAACAGCTTTTATTAGTGAGTCTAAAAAAACTAACTCAGCAATGTCAGGGCAATGCGAATGCCACCTGCCCTATTATTGATGCGTTTGCGAAGTAGACAAAACCTGAGGCAAGCTAATATTTTCTTTCTTATAAAATGCGCTTGCCTAAGTGAAAGACGCAAAATTCACCCGAGTGCATTTTATTCCACTGTTCGTTCGAGGTGAGTGGACGCGTTGCGATTAACGTCACCACATCTTTATGGGTGGTTTCTTTTTGGAAATCAACGACCATATCAGCATCAATCAGTTGCGCTTGCCCAAA
Organism: Psychromonas sp. CNPT3; assembly: GCF_000153405.2. NCBI lineage: Bacteria > Pseudomonadati > Pseudomonadota > Gammaproteobacteria > Alteromonadales > Psychromonadaceae > Psychromonas > Psychromonas sp. CNPT3. The sequence continues at coordinate 1,018,961 of NC_020802.1, read as the reverse complement.
CGGAGCGCAACGGGTGATCCAATGTAAATTATTGGTGCAGTAACACATCATATACTCACCATTGGTCAATAACATATTAAACACACCCAGCTGCCGTAATTTATGTGCATAAGAGGCAATTTCTTTAAACACCAACAGCATATCTTTTGGGGCTTCATTATATGTTTGATATAATTGTTCAATGATCCAACAAAAAGCATACTCACTGTCCGTTTCCCCGATAGGAAGCGTTCTTCCTAAGGGTAACTTCTCATGATCCGTAAGTTGCCCATTATGTGCATAGGTCCAATTTTGCCCCCATAACTGCCGCGTAAAAGGATGCGTATTTTCTAAACTAACGCCTCCTCTATTTGCTTGGCGGATATGACTTATCACCACTTTACTTTTTATGGGATAATTTTTTACCAATTGGGCGATACGTGAGCGACTGCTCGGCTGTGGATCTTTAAAGCTACGACAACCTTTACCTTCGTAAAAGGTGATCCCCCAGCCATCTTTATGCGGGCCAGTTTCTCCGCCACGCTTAAGTAATCCACTAAAGCTAAAGCAGATATCAGTCGGTACGTTGGCACTCATTCCCAATAATTCACACATATTAAAACTACGCCATTTTCTTTTCGATTAGCAATATTAAAATATGAATTATTTTAATATGTATCTCTTGAATTCTATCGGCAAAACCAAAATGAGGCACTCTAATTTCCACATCAGCAAGGCCCGCCATTTTACCGCCGTCTTTGCCTGTTAAGGCGATTATCTTAATACCTTTATTTTTAGCAACCTCTATCGCGTTTAATATATTGGCCGAATTACCACTGGTTGATAGGCAAAATAATACATCACCTTTACGACCAACACCCTCTAAATAACGCGAAAAAATATATTCAAAACCATAATCATTACCCACACAAGACATATGACTTGCATCTGAAATCGCAATCGCAGGATAAGACGGACGATGCTCACGATAACGCCCCGTTAACTCTTCCGAAAAATGCATTGCATCACAATGAGATCCACCATTACCACACGCAAGCACTTTACCTTCCGCTTTAAACGCATCCGCTAATAATGTGGCCGCTTTTTCAATGTTGTGTAGATTTTCATCCGAAGCTAAAAAGGCCTGTAATACTTTTTCGGCTTCTAATAACTCACTTTTAATAATATGAATATCCATCATCTATTACCTATTACCTAATACTTAAAACTTAAAAAATCATATAAAAGCATTTTTACACAATTTGATGCATGTGCATAGAAGAACTCTCTTATTGTTATACGTTACAACAAAGCACAGAAAACAACATCACATACGCTTAAATCAACCAATAACGAATCCTTTACCAAGGGTTCCAAAATACACTCTATGAGTATTTATTTTGCCGATGATATATTGAATATAGGCGAAAACAAAAAACAAAAGAAAAATAAAAAAGGAATAACAAAACGCTCTGCATTTGACTTATAGTTCACAAAGTCAAAGTTATATTTTGATTTTGTTTTTTTATTTTTTTATAATAGTCGACTTCTGTTGTTATTTTTTTGGAGATCACCATGAAAAAAATATTACCTGTGTTCGCAGCTTGTGCTTTATTGTCTTTTCCAGCCATAGCAGCTCAGCCCGTTCAACTTTCCATGCCAGACTTAAACTTACCTGCTGGTAATGTTGAAGGCGCTCGCGTATCGTTACTCTATGGGAAAACGGAGACTGTAAAAGGACTTGATATCAGCCTCTTTGGATTATCTGAAATTAACGATTTTACCGGTTTAAGTATTGATTTTTTTGGCGCACAACGCGTTAAAAATAATTTTACCGGTGCCTCATTTAGCTTCATTAACTGGCACGATAATACTGGTAAAGGCGCCGTAATGGGCCTTGTTAATTACACTAAAAACAATTTTAAAGGTTTACAATTTGGTGGGTTTAATTATGCAGGCACATTAAATGGACTACAACTTGGTTTCGTTAATGCCACCGAGCATATTAATAAAGGCATACAAATTGGATTAATTAATTACGATGCATCGGGTACTTTTGTGAGTAAAGATTTCCCTGTATTCCCTATTGTTAACGCACGTTTCTAAATACAGATTGAGCCCTCAGCGTAAACACTGTGTAAAAAAGGATGCTTAACGCATCCTTTTTTACACTTATTTATGGGGCAAGTAAACACGCCACACTGTGACTTTCTTTCCCCTTAAAGAGCGGTTTCTCCTGTGCGCAGCGCGCAACCGCAATCGGGCAACGTGTACGAAAAACACAACCCGAAGGTGGATTAATCGGTGAAGGTAACTCCCCTTCTAGCATCTCAATTTTTTTATTGCGCTCAAGTTTCGGATCCGGAATAGGCACCGCCGACATTAAGGCTTTAGTATAAGGATGACGAGGCTCGGCAAAAAGGCTTTTGCATTCAGAAAATTCCACTTCATTGCCTAAATACATGACTAAAACGCGATCTGAAATATGTTTAACTACCGCTAAATCATGCGCAATAAAAATAAGACTTAAACCCAAATCTTTTTGTAACTGCTTTAGTAAGTTAACCACTTGTGCTTGGATAGATACATCCAAAGCAGACACGGGCTCATCACAAATGATCATCTTAGGTTTTAATATCAGTGCGCGTGCAATCCCGATACGCTGACATTGCCCACCAGAGAACTCATGAGGGTAACGATTAATGACATTAGCCAATAATCCCACTTTATTCATCATCTCTTTCACCTGCTCTTGTACTTCAACTTTACTGAGTTCAGGGTGAAAGGTACGTAAAGGCTCACCAATAATATCGCCCACACTCATGCGTGGATTTAAAGAGGCTAAAGGATCTTGAAAAATCATTTGGATCTCTTTACGCTTTAAACGCATCGCTTCACTTTTCAGCTTAAGCAGATCCTCTCCCATCCAAACAACACTGCCTTGCGTCGTCTCTACAAGACCAATAATCGCGCGCGCTAAGGTTGATTTACCGCAACCAGACTCACCGACCACCCCTAATGTCTCACCTTCATAGAGTTTAAAGCTGACACCATCGACCGCTTTTAACATGGACGGTTTAGCCCAAGGCAACATCGACTTAGAGGGAATACTAAAATGTACTTTTAGGTCGGTTACTTCCAGTATTAATTTTTTATCTGTACTCATGTCCATGATCCCTTATCAGAAAAACAAGCCCTTGAGCGCCCTTGCATAAAATTAATTAATGCAGGTGATTCTTGCGTACATCTCTGCATCACACGATGGCAACGATCTTGGTACGGACAGCCCGTCGGTAAATTTAATAAATTAGGAGGATCGCCCGGTATGGTAGGTAAAATATCTTCTTCAACATCAAAGCGAGGGATAGCTCTGAGTAATCCTTCAGAATAAGGGTGCGCGGGATCATAAAAGATATCCTCGACACTGCCGTATTCCATAGTGCGCCCAGCATACATCACCAGCACTTTATCGCAGCTCCCAGCAACAACCCCTAAGTCATGCGTGATCATGATAATAGCCGTATTAAATTGGTGTTTTAATTCATTTAATAAATCCATTATTTGCGCTTGGATAGTAACGTCAAGTGCCGTGGTCGGCTCATCGGCAATCAATAATTTCGGGCGACATAATAATGCCATGGCGATCATAACGCGTTGGCGCATTCCGCCTGAAAACTCATGCGGATACATATCTATACGTATTCTCGCTTCCGGTATTTTTACCGCTTCGAGCATTTTAACGGATTCTTCAAACGCTTCTTTTTTATTCATTCCTTTATGTAAGATAAGCACTTCCATCATTTGTGCGCTCACTTTCATATAAGGATTAAGCGATGTCATCGGATCTTGGAATATCATCGCGATTTGCTCAGCACGTACTTTATTTAATTCTTTTTCCGGTAAGTTTAAAATTTCTTTACCTTCAAACTTTGCGCTACCGGAAATGATCCCATTTTTAGCAAGTAGTCCCATTAAGGCGAAAACGGTTTGCGATTTTCCAGAGCCTGATTCACCAACAATGCCCAGCGTTTCACCCGCCTCTAATGTAAAGTTTAAATCATTCACGGCAGTTACCGTGCCATCTTGAGTTTCAAACTCAACGCGCAGATCTTGCACTTCTAATAAACTCATTATCGTTTCCTTATCTATCTTTTGGATCTAACGCATCACGTAAACCATCGCCAATATAGTTAAAGCAAAAGAGTGTGATCACCATGAAAAAAGCGGGAAAAGCCAACTGCCAAATAGCAATTTCCATCGTTTGTGAGCCTTCTTGTAATAATGCCCCCCAACTGGTCATTGGCTCTTGCACGCCGAGTCCTAAGAAACTTAAAAAGGATTCCGTTAAAATCATACTCGGGACTAATAGGGTTGAATAAACCGCCACAATACCAAGTACGTTAGGAATAATATGACGACGAATAATATTCCATTTACTTACCCCTGAAACGTGCGCAGCTTCTATGAACTCTTTAGATCGTAAACTCAATGTTTGTCCGCGCACAATACGCGCCATATCAAGCCAAGCAATCGCCCCAATAGCGACAAAAATCAAAATAATATTACGACCAAAAAAAGTCACCAAAACGATCACTAAGAACATAAAGGGAATAGAATATAATATTTCTAAAAAGCGCATCATAGCGCGATCGACTTTACCGCCTAAAAATCCAGAAGCGGCGCCATAAACCGTACCAATAATGACTGCAACTAGCGCGCCTAACACCCCCACCATTAATGAAATTCGCCCACCAATAAAGGTGCGCACAAAAAGATCTCGACCTAAACTGTCCGTTCCAAATAAATGCGTCCAAGAAGGCGCTTCATGTAAGGCGTACCAATCCGTATCATCAAAAGCAAATTCAGATAACATCGGCACAAAAATTACCGACAGCGTGATCATCACTAAAAGCACTAAACTTATCATCGCAGCTTTATTGCGCATAAAACGAATACGCGCATCTTGCCATAAACTGCGCCCTTCGATTTCTAAGTTATCTGCCATTGTATTTAATATTTGTGAATTTTTTCTTTTAAAAAACATAAGACCCCTCTCTTAATAGCGAATTTTTGGATCAACATATGCCAACAATATATCAACAATGGCATTAAAAATAATAAAGAGGAAACCTATCAAGATAGTGATCCCCATCACCAATGAGTAATCACGATTAAAGGCGGCATTAACAAATAATTTACCAATACCTGGCAGACCAAATATCGTTTCAATCACGACCGATCCGGTGATAATACCGACAAATGCAGGCCCCATATATGAAACGACAGGCAACAATGCCGGTTTCAAAGCATGGTGTATCACGATATAGGAATAACTGAGACCTTTAGAGCGAGCGGTGCGGATAAAATTACTATTAAGCACTTCAATCATACTGCCACGCGTAATACGCGCAAAAGTTGCCACGTACATCATCGACATGCCCAATACGGGTAAGACCATGTATTTAAGTGAGCCATCAAGCCAGCCTCCCGCGGGGAACCAGCCTAAATTGATAGAAAATATATAGATAAGTACGGGCGCGAGTACAAACGAGGGCATCACAATGCCAAGCATGGCAGTCGACATTACCCCATAATCAAGCCACGTATTGTGCCGTAGCGCAGCCAATGTGCCAATTGCCACCCCAAAAAAGGTCGCAAAGATAAAAGCAAAAGCACCAATTTTAGCAGAAACAGGTAATGCATCGGCCACGAGTTCATTAACGGTAAAATCTTTATATTTAAAAGAAGGCCCTAAATCACCTTGTAACACATTCACTAAATAGGTTGTGTATTGTTCGAAAACAGGCTTATCTAATCCATATTTTTCATTGATATTTTGCATGACTTTAGGCGGTAAGGTACGTTCACTCGAAAAAGGACTACCCGGAGCAAAACGCATTAAAAAGAAAGACACAGTGATCAATATCAACATCGTTGGTATTGCCTCAAGGATCCGTTTGAATATGAATTTAAGCATGATCCACTCTCTTTATACCAATGGAATTAATGGGGTGATCATGAGTTGCGCAGGAGAAATTAACATTAGCAAAGCGTGAGTTGCAGGAGATAGTGACTCTCACTTCAAAACTCACAACGCAGGTAGGGATAATTTCACAGGCAAGACGGATCACTTTTTTAGTTCCTTTGGCATTAATAGCCCCTAAGGGCTAAATAAAAATAAAAAGAGGCCGAAGCCTCTCAAGCTAGCTTACTCAGCGATAATGTACATATCTTTTGAATAAAGTTTATCTTCTGCATTATTGCCCGCATAACCACCCACATGAGGGTTCACCAAGCGTGCTTTAACATATTGATAAATAGGCGCTATCGGCATGTCTTTTGCTAATAAAGCCTCTTGTGCATAATACGATTTCATCCGAACAGCTGCAGACGTTGCTTGCACCCCTTCTTTGATAAGCTTGTCGTAAGCACTACTCTTATAATGGATCCCACCGGTTGTGTTTTTTCCTTCCATTAACGAAGTAAACGATGATGCCTCGTTATAATCACCACACCAACCTGCACGAGCCACTTGGAAATCACCTTGTTTTTTACTTTCAAGATAGGTTTTCCATTCTTGGTTCTCTAACGTCACTTGCACACCTAATGTTTTTTTCCACATAGAGCCAATGGCAACCGCTAGTTTTTTATGATTTTCACTGGTGTTATATAACAAGCTAAACTTCAACGGATTAGAGCTATTATAACCAGCAGCTGCCAAGAGTTCTTTGGCCTTTTGATTACGCTCTTTTTGGGTTAATTTCGCATAGGCAGGTAATTCAGGAGAGAAACCACTGACGATTTCAGGTGTTAAGAAATAAGCAGGTTTTTGACCTTGCCCTAACAATATATTGGCAACGACATGACGATCGATTGCATAGGAGATGGCTTTACGCACGCGTATATCATCGAAAGGCGCTTTATGTGTATTGAAGTTATAGTAATAAGTACATAAATTACCTTGCACTCTCAATTCATCGGGATGCTTTTTTTGTAGACGTTTAAAATGCTCATTCGGTATTTCATTGGTTAAATCTAATTCACCCGATAAGAATCGATTCATTTCTGCGACTTGGTTTTCAATGGGTAAATAACTCACTTTCGTTAAGACAGTTTTTGAATTATCCCAATACTGTTTATTTGGAACGAGTTCAATACGCTCATTCACCACCCATTTTTTAAGTACAAAGGCACCATTACCGACAAAGTTTTCAGGCTTAGTCCATTTTTCAGCAAACTTTTCCACCGTCGCTTTATGAACAGGTTTCATTGTCGTGTGCGCCATCATCATCACAAAATACGGCACTTTTGATGCTAAATTTACTTCAAGTGTAAAATCATCAATGGCTTTTACGCCTAAACTGCTCTTGTCTTTTTCACCCGAAATAATAGCACTGGCATTTAGCATGGTCGTCATTTCTACATACCATGAATAAGGAGAGGCAGTGTTAGGATCAACGGCGCGCTGAAAGCTATAAACGAAATCATGTGCAGTGACAGGGTCGCCATTTGACCATTTTGCATCATGGCGAAGATGAAAAACAAAAGTTTGATTATCTTTAGTTTCCCAAGAGGTTGCGACACCTGCAATTATTTTACCATTTTCGTCTTGATTCACGAGACCTTCTAAAAGATCACGAATAATATTTGATTCTGGAACACCTTCAGATTTTTGTGGATCAAGTGAAGCAACTTCAGTCCCATTACCGCGAACGAGCTCTTGTTTACTTGCAAGTTTAACGCCTTCAGGCACATTAGCAGCAGTAACCAACATAGATGCAGATGCAAATGATAACCCCGTAGCAAGCAATAACGCCTGTGTGATCTTACTTTTTTTCTGTCTAAGCATATATAAACTCCGATTTAAGTTTTACGTCCGTCGTTCTTTTTGAAAGGTGATAAATTCAAAAAGGATCTCACCGTAGCATTACAAATATGACTTATCTAATTTAGCCCCTGAAAAAATAACATAAATTTAACACAAGTCACAAATTTGTATCTAACATTCAAATAAAATCAAATAACTTGATCTAGATCACACTTGAAATTAATTGCAAGTTGATGATATTGATTATCTTTTAGATTTGAATGCTAATTAGTTGTTGATTTAATTAGATATTGCACTTTTAAACAAAAGGATATTGCTGAAGAAACAGCCTGATTATTTAACAATATACCTACATAGATAAGCACTTTTTACTTCTATAGAGGTGTATAAAACCCAAAGCACGTTTAAAGTTTAGACAAAAAAAGGAAATCTGTAGCGAAGCATTCTAAATATAATATATTGACCTTAATACATTCCATTTTTTATGATGTAGAACTTTTTTGAAGGCGCGAATTGATCTTAAAACAAAAAAAAACGTAAGCCGAAGCTTACGTTTTTTATGCGATATATATTTTAGAGTTCATCTATCCAACATTGCTGCACGGCCTCAAGAATTCTCTCACTGCAATGATCGATATCATCATCAAATTCAGGTAACGCGAGGATCCATGCTCGTAATTCAACAAAATGCAGGGTATGCGGATCTTGTTGTGGGTATTTTTCCATTAAAGCAAGCGTGAGATCTAAAGAATCAATCCATTTAATTGGCATGTTAACCTCCTAAGATACTCTAAACTATAGCCTATAAAACGAGAATACTATCACCTATAAAGCAATAACACTTATTATTATTAATGGTTCTCTGATACGATGTTAAGCGTATATTTAGGAATTTCAATCACTAAATCTTCATCTTTAACACACGCTTGGCAACCTAAGCGGGATTCCGCCTCAAGACCCCATGCTTTATCTAACATATCATCTTCTAATTCATCGCTTTCAACTAATGAATCAAATCCCTCGCGTACAATGATATGACACGTTGTACAAGCACATGATTTTTCACATGCATGTTCAATACCAATATTATGTTTTAAGGCGAGATCTAAAATCGTATCACCCTCTTTTGCATCGATGACGAGTCCATCTGGACACAATTCTTCATGTGGTAAAAAAATTACTTTTGGCATAATTGACCCTTTTTTCTATATATTATCAACAGACTGTCCTGTTAAAGCTTGTTTAATCGATGCATCCATACGTAATGATGCGTAATGATCTGTTAATTTATCAATGTCTTTCAAAGCGACTTTAATCGCCTTTACATCGGCCTTCTGCGCGATACCAGATAGCGCTTGCATACTTAGCGTAATCTCGTCATATTCCTTCGGGCTTAATAATTGCGCACCATCTTTTTTTAATGCGGCCGTTAAGTTTTCAATGACGCGGCGCACTTCAACCTGCTCTTCAACTAACATACGCGTCGTCAGATCTTGCTCTGCAAATGTTTGTGAAGCCTGTAACATTTGCATCACTTCATTATCACTTAACCCATAAGAGGGCTTCACCTCTATTTTAGCCTGTACTGCAGACGATTTTTCCATCGCAGTGACGCTTAATAAACCATCTGCATCGACCTGAAATGTAACTCGAATATGGGCGGCACCGGCCGCCATTGGCGGAATATTTGTAAGCTCAAAACGCGCTAAAGAACGACAATCTTTCACTTGTTCACGCTCACCTTGTAAGACATGGATAAGCATTGCAGTCTGCCCATCTTTAAAGGTCGTAAACTCTTGAGCACGTGCAACAGGAATGGTTGAATTACGAGGGATCACTTTTTCAACTAATTCCCCCATGGTTTCTAAACCCAATGATAAAGGTAAAACGTCCAGCAATAGCATCTCAGTATCGGGTTTATTACCCACTAAAATATCGGCTTGAATGGCAGCACCTATCGCCACCACTTTATCGGGATCAATCGACGTTAAGACATCTTGCTCAAAATAAGCACTGACTTTTTCACGCACTAAAGGCACGCGAGTCGAACCACCAACCATCACCACTTCAACAATATCTGTTACGTTTATTTGCGCATCTTTTACCGCGCGTTTACATGCTCGGAGTGTTTTTTTAACAAGAGGCTCAATTAACGCCGTTAACGTTTCTCGGCTTAAATTTAAACTCACATTTAAACTCTTGAGCTCTATTTTAGTGCTCTTTTCAGCGCTCAAATTTTGCTTAGCGAGGCAGGCTATTTGACGTAATTGTTGTAATTCTACGGCACTTAATGGTTGAGAAATATGACTCTGCTCTTTTATCCATTGCACAATAATGGCATCAAAATCATCACCGCCAAGCGCTGCATCACCACCGGTCGCCAGCACTTCAAAAACACCTTTTTGTAAGCGTAATATTGAAATATCGAAGGTGCCACCGCCAAGATCGTAAACAGCAATGATCCCTTCTTTTCCAGAATCAAGACCATATGCAATTGCTGCCGCCGTCGGCTCATTGAGTAAACGCAGTACGTGTAATCCCGCTAAACGAGCAGCATCTTTAGTGCCTTGGCGCTGTGCATCATCAAAATAGGCAGGGACCGTTATCACCACGCCCGATAACTCACCTTGTAATGTTTCAATAGCGCGCATTTTTAATTTTTTTAAAATTTCACTTGAAGCCTGCACCGCATTAACAGCGCCAATACGTGTTTCTATTTGTACCAGACCGCTGTCATGCGCACTTAAATCATAAGCCATGGTATCGGCCTTTAAATCGACTAATGCTTTACCCATTAAGCGCTTAACGGATACTAATGTATTTAAGGGATCTGTATTAAGAAAAGGTTTTGCATCAAGTCCGATAAGCACGTGACCTTGCTCTGCATAATGCACAATGGAAGGCAACATATCTTGCCCATTTTCATCTAATAACGTACCCGCAACACCACTTTGTACACTGGCAACTAACGAATTGGTTGTGCCTAAATCGATACCGACGGCAAGTTTATGTTGATGGGGCGCAGCGGATTGATCGGGCTCTGCTATTTGGAGTAATGCCATAAGAAATCTTACCTTTGTCTGTATTGACTCAATCGAAGAGTTTTTCTTCTACTTGCTCTAATTCAATTTGTAATTTAAGCATAAATTTTAATTTTCTCACACATTCTGCACTTTCTTCTAATGCATTTTTTTGACGGTTTGTTTCAAAATCTGATTCTAAATCATCAATTTTCTGTATGATCATTTTTTCGAAATCAGCGATTTCATCTTCGTCTTCCACCCTAAATTCTTCAAGCTTTTCTCGCCACTGCATCTGCTCTATTAAAAAAGCGGTATCTTGCAATGTACGTTGCTCTAGTTCGATATCCATACCAGCAAGAAGCAATAAGTATTGTGCGCGTAAACAACTGGTTTTTAAGGTTTGATACGCGTCATTAATTTCGGTGCTTTTTTGCATCGCAATTAAACGTTCACTATCGCCCGCCATCACAAATTTATCGGGATGGTATTGCTTTTGTAAATCGCGATAGGTGTTGGCAAGTAAAGAAAGGTCGATAGAAAAGTGAGGTACTAATGAAAAAAGTTCAAAATAATTCAAAATGGCATCCTAATAAAATAAAGCAAAAAAAGAAGCATGTTATACATGCTTCTTTTTGATATATTACGTATTAAACGCTAAAACTCTCGCCACAACCACACTCGCCATCGATATTAGGGTTGTTAAACTCAAAACCTTCATTAAGGCCATTTTTTACAAAATCAAGTTCAGTACCATTTAGGTAAACGAGGCTTTTTTTATCAACAATAATAGAAACACCTTTATCAATAAATACTTCATCGTCTTCATTAAGTACGTCAACAAATTCAAGCACATACGCCATACCGGAGCAACCAGAGGTTTTTACGCCTAAACGTAAACCAATGCCCTTACCGCGATTTACTAAAAAATTGGCAACATGTTTCGCAGCCGGCTCGGTTATTGTAATGGCCAAAATAAACTCCTTAACTTAATACTGTGCTTAACTTAATACGGTGCTTAACTTAATACGGTGCTTAACTATTTTTACTTCTATAATCAGCAATAGCAGCTTTAATTGCATCTTCAGCGAGTATTGAACAATGAATTTTTACCGGAGGTAACGCAAGCTCTGCGGTGATCTCGGTGTTAGTAATAGCGCCAGCTTCTTCAAGCGTTTTCCCTTTAACCCATTCTGTCACTAATGAGCTAGAAGCAATCGCACTACCACAACCATAGGTTTTAAATTTAGCATCTTCAATGATGCCATCTTTATTGATTTTCAGCTGTAATTTCATTACATCACCACAAGCCGGTGCGCCTACCATTCCTGTAGCGATACTTTTATCATCTTTATCATCAAAAGAACCAACATTACGTGGGTTTTCATAATGATCTATTACTTTTTCGCTATAAGCCATGATCTTATCCTTATCTTAATTAATTTTTTACACTTTTCTATGCTGGGTTGCTACAAAGGTGATCTTTCATGCGAACGTGCACAAAAAACGACCTAAATAGCATTTGGTCAACTTTCTAGTGGTGAGCCCAGTCAATACTTTTAATATCAATGCCGTCTTTGAACATATCCCATAACGGGGACATAGCACGTAATTTACCAATGTTTTCACAAATAATTTTTATCGCATAATCGATATCTTCAGCCGTCGTAAAACGGCCAATACTAAAACGAATAGAACTATGTGCAAGCTCATCATCACGCCCAATCGCGCGTAAAACATATGATGGCTCTAAACTTGCTGATGTACATGCACTACCTGATGAAACAGCTAAGTCCTTGAGGGCCATTAATAACGATTCACCTTCAACATAGTTGAAACTAATATTAATATTACCGGCGACGCGGTGCTCCATAGATCCATTTATATAAACTTCTTCCATGTGCTTTACGCCATCTAACAGACGTGTGCGTAGTGCTAATAAGCGTACATTTTCTTCTTGCATCTCTTCTTTTGCAATGCGGAAAGCTTCACCCATGGCTGCAATTTGATGCGTTGCTAACGTGCCACTACGCATTCCACGCTCATGACCACCACCGTGCATTTGGGCTTCTAAACGTACACGCGGTTTACGCGAAACATACAGCGCACCAATACCTTTAGGTCCATATACTTTATGTGCAGAAAAAGAAATGAGATCAATTTTCATGGCCTCTACGTCAATTAACACTTTTCCCGCACTTTGCGCAGCATCGACATGTAAAAATGTTTTGTTGGCACGGCAAAGCTCACCAAAGGCGCCAATATCTTGGATCACGCCGATTTCATTATTGACATGCATTAAACTCACTAAGATAGTATCTTCACGCAATGCATCTTTGAGTTGCTCTGGGGTTATAATGCCATCACTACCAGGCTCTAAATAAGTCACTTGGTAACCTTCACGCTCTAATTGGCGGCAAGGATCAAGTACCGCTTTATGCTCAGTCTTAGAGGTAATAATATGTTTACCTTTTTTCCCATAAAAATGGGCAATCCCTTTAATCGCAAGGTTATCAGACTCTGTCGCACCTGATGTGAATACAATCTCACGGGGATCCGCATTGATAAGATCAGCTACTTGTCCACGCGCAATATCAACGGCTTCTTCTGCTTGCCAACCAAAACGATGTGAGCGCGATGCTGGGTTACCAAAATCGCCATCCATGGTTAAATATTTCATCATTACATTTGCAACACGGGGATCTACAGGGGTTGTAGCCGAATAATCAAGATAAATAGGTAATTTCATTTTTTCCTCCACTGCAACATAAATACAAACTAATACTGTCTTAGTTGTAACTTCGCAGTCTCTTTATATTTGTTATTTTGAATATCAGAAACAAGTTTCACATGCTCTGAACTCATTAGCTCTTCTAACGTAATACCATCTAAAAAAGTACTAATGCGCAGACTTAACTGTTCCCAAAGTGAATGTGTTAAACATTTAACACCATGCTCTTGGCAACCTTCTTTACCGCTACATTTACGCACGTCGACCGATTCATTAACCGCCGCAATAATCATTGCGACTGAAATTTCACTGCGTAATTTGCCAAGTTTATAACCGCCACCAGGTCCGCGCACACTACATACTAGTTCGTTTTTTCGTAATTTAGAAAACAATTGTTCTAAATACGAAAGCGATATTCCTTGGCGCATAGAGATATCTGCAAGCGGTACAGGTCCATTATGCTCTTTAAGTGCAACATCTAACATTGCAGTAACCGCATAACGGCCTTTTGAGGTTAATTTCATATACTTCACTTATATTAAGTTGAGAAAGTAACTGTATTACCTTCCATTTAACGGATCTTATATATGAATTATAAATACCCTACTAAATTAGTCAACTAAAAAACCACATTCAGAATAGGTTTTATTTTTCTTGGCTCGGATCTTCCTTTCGGGCGCTGATCAATGATTTTTGAATACTGCTAAAAACGCCACGCCACATGCGTAATTCGACAACTTCAGGACGGGCGCGGTTAAAGAAACGACGTAACTTTGTCATTACCAAACCCGGATGAGCCGGTACTATAAAGCGTGTATCTTCTAGTGTTTCTTGTAGATGATTAAACATTCCCTCTAATTCTTCAGATAAAGGGTATTCTTCTTCTAACTCAACCTTCGCGTGGCTGGCCAAAAAGGACATGCGAATTTCATAAGATAATGTCTGCACTGCCATAGCAAGATTAAGTGAACTGTATTCAGGGTTCGCAGGGATAAATACATGGAAATGGCATTTATGTAATTCATCATTAGTTAGGCCACTGTTTTCACGACCAAATACGATTGCAACGGGATACTTAGCCCCTTCAATAACCGCTTTTTCACCCATTTCTCTCGGATCTAACATCGGCCAATCTAACGTGCGTGGACGCGCACTCGCACCGATAACTAAACCACAATCGGCAATCGCTTCTTCGAGCGTTGCAAAACGTTGATGATTTTTTAATACGTCACTGGCACCTGCAGAAAGCGCTATTGATTTTCCATCTACCTCACATTCAGGTGCAACTAACACCAAATTAGATAAACCCATTGTTTTCATCGCGCGTGCTGCACTGCCAATATTACCAGGATGCGAGGTTCCAATAAGGATGATGCGTACGTTATCTAACATGAATATTCCTTGCTATATGAATTAATAAAATAATAAGTACAGTTTAACAGAGTTCACAACACAAAAAAAATAGATCTGATGCGATAAAAATTTGCACAATGAGATGATCTGTGTATAATTTTGCGCCGAAGGTTAGTCCTTCACGTTCTTTTAAAATCTAATCTAATGGTGATCCCCAATGCATCCAATGTTAAATATTGCGATCCGTGCTGCCCGCAATGCAGGTAAAGTAATCGTAAAAGGCTATGAAAATCTAGAAGCCGTCGAAGTTGAAGAAAAATCGTTAAATGACTATGTCAGTAGTGTTGATAAAGAAGCCGAAATTGCAATAATTGGTACATTACAAAAAGCTTATCCCGATCATAGTTTTATCTGTGAAGAATCAGGTGCTCTTGAAGGTAAAGATAAAGATCACCAATGGATTATTGACCCATTAGATGGCACAACAAACTTTATTCACGGTATCCCTCACTTTTGCGTCTCTATCGCATTAAAAGTAAAAGGTCGCACCGAAGTCGCTGTTGTATTTGATCCTATCCGTAATGAATTATTCTCGGCAGTAAAAGGTCAAAGCTCACAAATTAATGGTTACCGCACACGTACAAGCCTCGTTAATAAACTTAACGGTACTCTTATTGCAACTGGTTTCCCGTTTAAACAAAAACACCACACTGAAACATACCTTGAAATCTTTAAAGACTTCTTTATGACTGTGGCTGATATGCGCCGTAGTGGTAGCCCAGCGCTTGATCTTGCATATGTTGCAGCAGGTCGTATGGACGGTTTCTGGGAATTTGGTTTAAAACCTTGGGATATTGCAGCTGGCGAATTATTATTGAAAGAGTCTGGCGCAATGATGACTGATTTTAACGGTGGCAATGATCACATGAAATCAGGCAATGTAGTGGCGGCGAATCCAAAACTATTAAGAGAAATGTTAAATGTGATCCGCAAGCATCATATCTAAATTTTTCTAACTACACACAAGCTATTTAGTCACAATATTTTGTGTATAAAAAGCCACGTTTGATCACGTGGCTTTTTGATTTCTATAGATAATGTTGATCTAACTCCCCTTGCTCACCGATTAAGTTGCAATCCTAATATAAATAATTATGATGAAGGCTCCTCTGATTATTATAAGTGAGATAGCATGATTAAAGATTACTCTGATGCTCTATTTGAAGAGATGAAATTACTCGCAAAATTCCCAACACAATCGCAATTAAAAGGCATTAAAATCCATCAAGATGCAGATGCTAATGTTATTAAAGCAGCTAAATCGCTCTTTGAAAAAGGTCTTATCTCTCAAAATGATGGCGGTTACTTAACCGACAGTGGCATTGAAAGTGCCGATCATTTACAACGTATCCTTTCAACATTAAGTTAATCCTTGAGTTATTAAAGCCAGCAAGTTACATTCAGCCTTAATTATTTTATTTCCAATTAAGGCTTTTTATGAAAGTTATCTCCTTCAACATTAACGGGCTTCGTGCGCGTCTACATCAACTACAAGCCATTATCGATAAACATCAACCTGATGTTATCGGCTTACAAGAAATCAAAGTACATAATGATATGTTTCCGCTTGAAGCCGTTGAAAAAATGGGATATCACGTTTATTACCATGGTCAAAAAGCACATTATGGCGTGGCTATGTTATGTAAAAAAGAGCCTGTTTCAGTACAATATGGTTTTCCTACTGACGATGATGAGCATCAAAAACGCATGATCATGGTTACTTTTGAAGATGCTAACGGTGAAAAAACAACAATATTAAATGGTTATTTCCCGCAAGGAGAAAGCCAAACTCATGAAATAAAATATCCTTATAAACGTCAATTTTATAAAGATCTCAATACCTACCTTGAAAGTCATCATTGCGCCGAAGATAATGTAATTATAATGGGAGACATTAATATCTCTCCGCTTGATTTAGATATTGGCATTGGAGAGATTAATGCAAAGCGCTGGCTAAAAACTAAAAAATGTAGTTTTCAACCCGAAGAGCGTCAATGGCTAAAAAAACTAATGGATTTTGGATTTACCGATACCTTCCGCTTGTTACACCCAGAAGTCAGTGACCAATATAGCTGGTTTGATTATCGATCTCGTGGTTTTGATGATAATCGAGGTCTGCGTATTGATGTCATTCTTGCCACGCAAAAGATCGCAGATAACACCCTGAACAGTGGTATTGATTACGAATTACGTGGCATTGAAAAGCCCTCTGATCATGCGCCTATTTGGACTGAATTTGCAGACTAATACCAAAGGAATTAATATAGCTTCCATGTCTTGCGCAGGAAAAATTAACACTAGCAAGGCGTGAGTTGTAGGAGATAGTTGTTCTCACTTCAAAACTCACAACGCTGGGTGGGATAATTTCAACAAGCAAGACGGGTAACCTTTTTAGTTCCTTTGGTATAAGTCCACTTAAATGCTCGCTAGTCCTGATAATGCATAACGGGGCTAGCATTTTGGCCAACATAAAGATGCCATGCTCTTATGTTGGGTTAATAATTCAACACAAGCCCCCTCTTTAAATAATTCACCACTACAGGGCAATACCTGAAACTCATACTTTTTATCTAATAATGTAAATTCAAGTTGATAGGCATGTAGATAACCTCGGTCGTACTGCTTTGTTTTTTCGCCATACAATGGGTCACCACATATCGCACTGCCGATGCTTTTTAATGCAACACGTATTTGGTGGGTTTTTCCCGTTTTCGGCTTAATGATAAATAAACGTTTACCGGCACCCAGCGTGAAACTAAAAAACTGAGTGATCGCCAAATTTTCTTTGGTTTTTGTTAGCTTCCACATCGACCGACGCGATTTTTGCATCCCACCCTGGATCAACCCTTGCTTCTTTTTAGGCTTTTTATCTGTGATAGCAATATAATATTTTTGCACTTGGTGCGCTTTAAATAAGGCAGATAAATGGGCTGCTATGTGTGATGATTTTGCAAGCAGTAATAAACCCGAGGTCATTTTATCGAGACGATGCACGCTATAGAGTTTTATATTTAATGCTTTTTCAGCTGCGACAACAACACCAAATTCACCATCTTCACTGTGAAAGTTAATATTTTCTTTTTTGTTGATCACAATAAATTCTTCATTTTCATATACTAAAGAGAAATACAAATTAAAATTATTCATAATGACATTGGAAACCATAAGTTGTTAATAACGTCGGTAAACAGCGCAATATTTCATCATATTCGGGTAAATCTAAAAATAAAGTACGCAGTGCTACGTCGAGAGTGTCTGGGTATGCAAGTTTGCTTAAAAGTAAAAAACACGTTTGTTGTAAGTTTGCCGTCGTTTCGTTCGTAGTGGCGTCATCACAAAGCGTATTAATAAATTCTAAAGCATCTATATACCCTAAGGCAAACGCACTGGCTATCGGCCTTAATTGCTGTTTATCATCAAGCCAACACTCACTATTTAAAGCTAATGGCGTATTGTTTTGAAAACAGCCTTGCGCACAGGAAAAAATAGCCAGTATGACCTGTGCAAACTGCGTTGCCAACTCGGTCGTTGAAAAAACAGGATCGCACTGATCTTTACGCAGCATGTTGATCCATTGTTGCAACTCTATTTCATCTTTGCTCGATGCCATCGCAATAATAAAGGCAAACATAAAATCTTTATCGACACAAAGTGATTGGATCTCTTCATGCCGATAAAGCTGTTGTAGTTTTTGATATTGAGTGTGCATCGCAATCCTCTCTTTTAGATAAAAAAAAACCTACCAACGGCAGGTTTTATTATCTTTTCTAATATTATTTTTTAGAAAAGTGAATGTGATAAATCAAATAAATCTTGACGGAATGGGCGTTTCATATCTTCTAAACACTCAATGATATCATGATGTACCATTTCGCCATTTTGAATGCCGATACAACGTGCGCTTTCGCCTTGTAGTAATAACTCAACCGAAAATGCACCCATACGACTTGCTAAAATACGATCAAATGCAGTCGGAGATCCACCACGTTGAATATGACCTAAGATAGTTGCACGTGTTTCACGGCCTGTTTTAGCTTCAATACGTTTAGCTAATTTATCAACATCGGTAATATGCTCAGTGATCGCGATGATCGCATGTTTTTTACCTTTTGCTTCACCATGTGCAATTTGCTCTAAAAGCTCATTTTCATCAAAGCCTTTTTCAGGGACGATAACATATTCACTACCACCGGCAATCGCAGCCCAAAGTGTTAAATCACCACAATATCGGCCCATGATCTCAACAATAGAAATACGATTATGCGATGATGATGTATCACGCAGTCTATCTACCGCATCCATAATAGTATTTAAACAAGTCATAAAACCAATGGTGTAATCCGTACCCGCGATATCATTATCAATCGTGCCAGGTAGTGCGATACAAGGGAAACCCATTTCACTGATTTTTTTAGCGCCCATATAAGAGCCATCACCACCGATAACAACTAAGGCATCTATTCCGTGTTTTTCAAGGTTTTTCAATGCTTTAGTGCGCACTTCAATGTTTTTAAATTCAGGGAAACGTGCACTACCTAAGAAGGTACCACCACGGTTGATAATATCAGATACACTGTGACGCTCTAATTTTTCAATTTTATTTGCATGTAATCCGGCATAACCATCATAAATACCATAAACTTCAATGCCGTTCGTTAAGCAAGTACGTACCACTGCTCGAATAGCAGGATTCATTCCTGGCGCATCGCCACCGCTTGTTAGAATACCAATTTTCTTAATCATTTTTTACCTCAACCAATAAAAGGAATGGATATATATTATTAAATTTCTTATTCGCTGACCTTTATTATATTTTTTTGTGTCAGCGCTCTTTTTGTACTTTAATGTATTGACTCTTAAGCTCAGCCCTTAAATACTTTATCTAAGAATATTACACTCAAAAAACCAATACTTTGTTCTTCCGCAATTTCTATTAAACTTGCAAAGAAAGTTCCTGTTCCTTTTTTACTTTTTATCATCAAAAGTGCTTTATTTGTCGTAAGGCTATTATTTGAGTCATCAAGCTTTGATAACTCTGCACTTTCTGACACAAAGACTTTACCTTACGACGTTCTCAATTTTGCACTTTAATGCTAACGGTTATAAATCCTATGCGTTCTTTTTTATTAACCATGATGCCCACCATATTGGTGCGCATCAATATTTTATGCCAATGTATCCGATGCTACTTTATAAGAAGGATCTTCAATAATATTGATTTCTACCAACACACCCGCTTTATGCAACAATTTACGGCAATCTTTACTTAGATGGCGTATATGTACTTTTTTACCTTCGCGTGTATAGCGATCTGTTAACACACTGATAGCTTCAATGGCCGAGTGATCATAAACATGCGACTGTGCAAAATCAACGACGATATGGCGAGGATCATTTTGTATATCAAATAAATCTAAGAAATTACTTGTCGACCCAAAGAATAAAGGTCCCGTTATTGAATAGACTTTTTCTGTGCCTTCTGCATTTTTAGTTTCGACAGCATGGATATGACGCGCATGCTCCCAAGCGAATACCAACGCAGATACAATTACGCCGATAAAGACAGCTATTGCTAAATCAGTAAAGACGGTGACAGCGCTCACCAATACAATCACAAACGCATCTTTTTTCGGGACATTACGCATCATTTTAAAAGACGCCCACTCAAAGGTACCCAGTACAACAATGAACATAACACCAACTAACGCAGCTAAAGGTACCATTTCAATTAATGCAGAAGCGAATAAGATAAACGCAAGTAATACAAGAGCTGCCGTTATTCCAGATAAACGGCCACGTCCACCTGAATTTATATTGATCATGGATTGGCCAATCATTGCGCAACCACCCATACCACCAAACACACCATTTAGCATATTCGATGCACCTTGTGCGATACACTCTTTATTAGCGCGCCCACGAGTACCTGTCATTTCATCAACCACTGTCAGTGTTAATAATGATTCAATTAAGCCGACAGCAGCTAAAATGCATGAATAAGGTAAGATAATATAGAGTGTTTCTAAAGAAAATGGGACGGCAGGTATAGCAAAGGTAGGTAAGTTCCCCGCTATCGTTGCATTTTCATCACCCGTCATTGCGCGTAAAAAGTCAACCACGGTGCGCGTGTCAAAGGCTGGAACGAAATAAACAAGTAATGTCACGACCGTAATTGCAACCAGCGTTGAGGGTACTGCTGTCGTTAATTTAGGTAATAAATAAATGATAGCCATGGTTAACAGCACCAAACCCAACATAATATAAAGCGCTTCACCTTGAAGCCACTCTAATTCGCCCATTGCATTTTTAATTTTAAATTGACCTAATTGCGCTAAGAAAATAACGATGGCAAGCCCATTAACAAAACCAATCATAACGGAATGGGGCACCATACGAATGAATTTACCGAAACGACAAATACCGAAGAAAACCTGTAACACACCCGCAACAATAACGGCTGCAAAAAGATATTGAACGCCATGCTCTGCAACAAGCGATACCATGACCACTGCCATCGCACCCGTTGCGCCCGAAATCATCCCTGGACGACCACCGAATATAGCGGTAACCAAACCAACCATGAAGGCTGCATATAAGCCTACCATAGGATCAACACCGGCAACAAAAGCAAAAGCAACCGCTTCTGGCACCAACGCTAATGCGACTGTCATTCCGGAAAGAACATCATTTTTAACACTATTTTTACTGAATTTTGGAAATTCAAACACGAGTTATAATTCCTTTTAGGCACTTAATTTATTGGGCGCAAATTATAGCCGAATTTGTTAATCATTAATATATTTATTAATTTAAGCCCCTTCAGCCTATCAATATCGCACATTTATCAACTAATACAAAAGCTAAAGTTGTCTATGCTAATATTTAATTGAAGCTTACACTGGCTATGTTACATAAATAATTAATCAAAATTTCTCCAATTTCTCGCCATATTTTAAGTATATACCCATGTTATCTCCTCTGCTTTCTCACGTTCTGATCGTAACCGTTCACATGTCGCCCTTGTCCCTTTTTTATGGGAGCGGCTCTAAGCAGCCTTTTATGCAGCAGCCCAAAAGGTCAATGCAACTTTAACTTAGCTTTATTGTTAATGTGTTGTTATAAACCAGAAACATAGAACTCCTAGCATTCCATTTTATGCCAAGAAGTTAAGCCTAGTCTGGCTTGCTGAAGTTACATATTGAAGGGATATTGGGATATAAGAATAAAATGGCTGGTAGGGTATTTTATTCGCGCCATGGCCCAGTATTTATCTATCTGACCCGGTCATGGCGCGACAACATAAAATGTTTTATTTTTTACTTAATCAGAAAACTCTGTTTCACGCTCCCAAGCCGTTTGATGGTAAAAATAAAGCTGATTAGAGCCTAAATAATTAACTTTAACTTTTTCCGTGTTTTTATAATAATCTTTATTAAAAACAAAAGAGCTTTGTAATAAATCCGGCGTTAGCCAAGTGGTCGGCACCTTTATTTTATCTAAATTTTGTAAGCGACTACTCACAGGTTTCGCTTGCTTAGTCGCTATCGTCCAGCCCCACTCACCAAAAGAAGGTATATTTTCATGGTACTGCTCTACAAATTTAAAATGTGCTTTTTTAACCGTTTTAGCAATGGACACAAACGCATTTTTAGCATGAAAAGGAGAGGTTGATTGCACCACCATCACACCATCTGCGTTGAGTAAATGGTTTAAACGATAATAGAAGTTCACACTGTATAATTTATTTAAGTCAGGATGACTCGGATCGGGAAGATCCACAATGATAGTATCAAATACTTGTTTTTCTTGTAGTAACCGGTCTATTCCAATAAACGCATCTTCATGATGCACGCTTACCCGAGGATCGCTAAAACTATTTTGAGTTAACATTTTAATTTCACGGGCCAAATAAGGCGGTAATTTATCTTCAGGATACTTAAATAAAGCAACAAGATTCGGGTCTAAATCAATAAGGGTGACACTTTTAGGCTGCCATTTTAAAACTTCACGTAACGCGAGTCCATCTCCGCCACCAATGATTAAAATATTATCATGCAAATTAGAAGCTTGCATCGCAGGATGCACTAAAAATTCATGATAAATCTTTTCATCTAAACTCGAAAATTGTAAACGCCCATTAATATAGAAGTTATATATTGGATCTAAATTTCCACCGAGTTTACGCTCCGTAAACACTAAGTTTTGATAAGGTGTTTGTGTTTGATATACCACTTTATCGAGATATAACATATCTTGCATCTGCTTTTGCCATCCCCCACCAAATTCAAAAACAGCGATAACAAGCAATAACAAGCTAAAATGCCCCAGTAAAATACACCTGACATGTTTCAAATAACGTCTAAAACGTACTAAAAAGATAAATCCCGCAACTAAGTTTAAACTCGCCGTTAGAGCAGCCGCTTGGCTTATCTCAATTTTAAGCATAAACACCACCCAAATTGCAGCCCCTACACCAGCCCCAATATAATCGGCTCCATAAATGGTCCCTGCATTATGCGCTAAATGTTGCCCATAAATACGCTCTCGAATACGCGCAATTAAAGGAATTTCCATCCCAATAAAAAAGCCTAAAATAAACGCAAAGATATAAGGGAGTTGCGTGCTAAGCCAAGTAAGGCGAGAGAGCCAGCCCCCTCGAGGTAAAACATCCATTGGTATCTGATAAGTATTGGCGATTAATTGTGGTAATGTTTGTGTGAAACCAATAATAGAGGCGATAAATAAGGTCGCACTACAGCCGATAAAAGCCACTAATAACTCTAAGATCACAAAGCCTTGAAAAGCATCTTTTACTCTTTTAGCAGCAAAAGCCCCAAGGCCCATCGACACAATCATAATACCGATGATCGCATAGATCACCGTTTCTACACTACCCAAAATCCGTGCAGAGTAATGTGATAAAAGATATTCATAAATCAGCCCACAACAGGCCAAGGTCGCCATGATCAAAATAAGTAAACTATCATCAATTAATAATTTTATTTTTTTACTATTAAGCATCTATATTCTCTGCACAAAAAAGGCGACCAATTAGGATCGCCTTTTTTTATTTTTATGGAAACAACTTAACTCATTAACGACATTAACAATAATGCAATCGCAAAAGAGGTTGCGAGTTCAATGATAGCAATACCAATATTTTCTTGATCTTCAACTTCAACGCGGCGGTTAATACCCCAAAGAACGATGAATTTTGCGACAGTTGTAAGTAGCGTTAAGCTTATCATTAAAATAACACTCATGACTGTCCACTGAATAATGCCGTCCCACAAGTTGTACATATTAAATTCAATAAAATAACTGGCAGCAGTCACCGACATGGCGGTAGAAATAAGATAACCCGCATAACGAATAGCTAAAGCCACTTGCCCACCTTCAAGCGTAGCTTGAAAAGTAATACCGTTATGACGACTAAACTGCCATTCAAAAATTCTCGTGATCAATATAAGCATGATTTGTGACACTATCCAGGCCATTATAATCGCAATAAAGGTATTGATATCTAAACCATCAACCCAAATCAAAGAAGCACGCACCACAATCGCGGTCGCAATAACAGACGCGGCATCCACGATGGAAACTGAAATATTACGGTTTAAAATCAAAGCTTCTTTATCTAAGTCTGGTAACGCAAATTTATCATGAATATAACGACCCGCTTTGATCAAAATAAGCGCCATTAAACCATAAGAAAACATACCGATAAATTCAATCGTATACGAGCCTGCAAGCTCACCCGTGATAGCGCCACTCAGGGCAATACCCATCGCAGTAACGCCACCAGCCATACTGATACCATATGCAAAGTTATCTTTTATCGCTAACTCATCATTGGTATCAACACGCCCTATCAGCCCCATCGTAAAACGCATACCCGCTAATAAAATAATGGCTACTGCCATATCTATCAATAAATAAGTAGCTAAAGAGCCACTGTGCTCTAATGTTGATATTAATTCATTCATATTTAAACCTTATTTACCACGATTAGTTCCACGTGACGTCGTTGAATTACTATTTCTAAAACTACTGGAAGCTTTGCTTTTCGAATAACTTGATTTCCCCGAAAAAGAACTTGCTCGTTGTGCTGTTTGACTAGAAGCAGACATACTACTCGCCCCCATTCTTGATTTAGCATAAGGACTTTTGAAGTTCCCATTACTCGTAAACTGTTTTTTTGTTTTGGTCGCTAAATTATCTTGTTTTTTAACATTACTTGGCGAGGTATAACGATCTCTACCCACGTCATTATAATAACTATAGTCTCGACGAGACGACCAACGATCATAACGAATTCGATTTGGCGAAAGTGCCGTGAACATAGAGTACATTCCATACCAATGCCAGAATGACATGCCACTGCTGTTATTTTGCCACTGCCCATATCCAGGGTTACCAACAAGCTGACTTCCCGCGCCATTATCTTCGGCCCCGTTAGCTTGTAAACTAAGCGCTTGGCTAACCGCATTAACGCGCGCTAAAGTCCCCTCTGACATATCCGCAATTACATTGATAGGATCTGAAAGTGCATCATTAAAAAGATTAGGATCAGTCGCAGCCATTAAGCTTTCACTTTCAAATAACTGCGCTTCAATATCGCCAATCGCATTAGGTTGTTCTTTTAATGTTTTAAGACGTTGCACTAATCCGGAATATAATGTTCCTCGCGTTGAGGCATCCGCACTTAGCTGGGTGAGTAATCTCTTAAGTTCTGGGCGTTTAGTGGAAAGTATTTTTGCATATTCACGTAATAAAATTGCATTACGAATATGGTTATTATCTAAATCACTGCCTAACACTTTCAATAAATATTCAGAACTTTGAATATTACTGAGTAATATTTCTTGGCGCTCATCTGTGCAAGCACTTAGCATAAAGCCCAAGCAAAATATTAATAATAGTTTAATTTTCATTGTGTCCCTTGCTGACGCAAATAATCAATAACTTGTTGTAAATCCTCACGCGTATCGACGCCTGCAGGCGGGATAACATTCGCTTCTTGAACATGGATTTTAAAACCATGCCATAGCACGCGTAACTGTTCAAGTTTTTCTAAGCTTTCTAATGGCGATATGCTAAGCGTCGCATATTGCTTCAAAAAACCCACTCGATAAGCATAGATCCCAATATGACGTTGTAAGGCGGGATCCACCGCGCTATTTTCATCCGAACTAAAATTATCTCTATCCCAAGGGATCGTTGCCCGGCTAAAGTACAGAGCCATCCCCGTTTTATCTGCCACTACTTTCACGACATTACGATTAAAGACATCACTTGGATCATCGATAGCGGCGCTTAATGTCGCCACGCTCGCACTCGGGTTGTTTTTTAAATTATGGGCTACCTGCTCAATAATGGCAGGCGGGATCAAGGGTTCATCACCTTGGACATTAACAATAATATCCTCATCAGCAAACTGATACTGCGCACATACTTCAGCGAGCCTATCCGTACCCGATTGGTGATCAGCCGATGTCATGCAGACTTCAACATTGTCGATACCCGTTAACGCCTGCGCGATACGCGTATCATCCGTTGCCACTATCACGCGTGTTGCTCCACTTTTTAAAGCTTGCTCCGCTACACGGACAACCATCGTTTTACCTAAAATATCGGCTAACGGTTTCGCCGGTAAACGTGTTGAATGATAACGCGCCGGGATCACCACGATAAAAGACATTACAACTCCTCATCCGAAGTAATAACACGGGCTTTACTGCGTAATAACGCAGCAATACCATCAATAACCGGAAATGCTAAATGATCAAACTTGCAAATTAATTCATTACTGTCTTTTTTAAACGACAGTTTTCCCTTACAAACAGGGCATGCGATAATATCTAATAACTTTATATCTATCATTGTAACGCCTTAATTTTTTGTAATAATTGTTTTTCAAAGGATCCCGGTAACTGCGCAGATATCGGTAAATACCACCAATTTTCTGGTGCAAATGCAGCGCATTTCACCGCATCTTTTTCGGTCATCAGCAATGGTGTCTGCTTATCAAATTGAGTAAAATCTTTTGGCTTGTAAGTATGATGATCACTAAAATACTGTACTTGATTTAATTGGAAGTTTTGCGCCTCTAACGTATCAAAGAAACGTTGCGGATAACCAATGCCAGCACACGCATTAACAGCGCCTTGATGATGTAACTGCGCCTCACGTCCATCGACCGCTTTACATGCTAAAGGGGCAAGATACATACTGATCTCTCCCTCATGCTCAGCGCCATTATTAATAATAAAATCCACCGAATTTAAACGTGACAAAGGCTCTCGAAGGGGCCCCACTGGCATGATATGCTGATTACCAAATCGCCGTTTCCCGTCAACAATAACAATTTCTATATCACGCTGTAATGCATAATGTTGCAGGCCATCATCGGTGATAATAATATCCACATCCGCATTGCGTTGTAAATGAAGGGCTGCTTGTACACGTGAGGGGTCGACGACAATCGGCACCCGTAAGCGTTTAAAAATCATCAAAGGCTCATCGCCAGATTCAGAGCCTAATGTTGCATCCGTAAGAAGCAGAGGGTAATTCGCACTTTTACCGCCATAACCCCGACTAATAATACCCGGTTTATAACCTTGTTTTTGCAATAATTCACAAAGCCAGATAACAAAAGGTGTTTTGCCATTTCCGCCCACCGAGATATTACCAACTACGATAATAGGCAATGATATTTTTGTGCTTTTTAGAATGTTCTTTTTATATAAATGACATCTAATGGCACTGATCACGCGCAATAATATTGAAAATGGATATAAAATCCACATCCACGCTTTTACCGGTCGGTACCAAAAATACATTACAGTGCACCCGATGATTGCAGAGTATTAAGTGAATGATAAATCGCTTTTTTATCAAGTAATTCTTGATGGGTTCCAGATTCAACCACTTCGCCATTATCAATCACTAATATTTTATCTGCCTTTTCAATTGTAGATAAGCGATGCGCTATCACGATTGAGGTTCTATTTTTTTGTAATTCCTCTAATGCACTTTGAATATGACGCTCAGATTCAGTATCGAGTGCAGAGGTGGCTTCATCTAAAATCAAAATAGGGGCATCACGCAGTAGTGCGCGCGCAATTGCGATACGTTGACGTTGACCGCCCGATAGCAACGCGCCATTTTCACCCACCACCGTATCGAGTCCCTCTGTAAAACCATTAATAAATTCCATTGCATTTGCCGTCGTCGCAGCCTTAATAATATCGTCTCGACTGTATTTATCAGCAACCGCATAGGCAATATTATTGGCAATGGTGTCATTAAAGAGATGCACACTTTGTGAAACTACCGCGACCTGATCGCGCAGTGACGCTAAGGTATAATTTTCAATATTTTCACCATCTAAACAAACTTGGCCACTGTTTACATCATAAAATCGTGTCAGTAAGTTCGCTATGGTCGATTTTCCCGAACCAGATCGCCCAACTAAGGCAAAGGTCTGCCCCGCCTGAAGCTTAAACGAAATTCCTTTTAACGCAGGTTTTTCCGCACTTGGGTAAGTAAATATAACATTCTTAAGTTCAATATCGCCTTTAGCACGCGTCAAGACTTTAGTGCCTTCATCTTTAGCAGCTAACGTATCTAATATTGCAAACAAACTGCGACTCGCAGATATGCCTCGTTGAATTTCATTATTAACTTGTGTAATATTTTTTATCGGTTTCATCAATCCCAGCATGGCGCTGATGATCACCACAAACTTACCGGCAGAGAGCGAGTCCATGATCTCAGGATAGGTAGCAAGAAAAAGCACGAAGGCTAAAGCAAAAGAAGCAATCGTCTGAATAATAGGAACACTGATAGCATTAGCACTCACCATTTTCATATTTTGCTGACGCACAGAATTGCTCACCTTTGCAAATTTACTCGCTTCTACTTTTTGTCCACCAAACATCAAAACTTCTTTATGACCTTTGAGCATTTGCTCAGACGAGGTCGTAATAAGCCCCATTGCATCTTGTATGCCACGGCCTATTTTTCTAAAGCGTTTACTCACAATACTGATAGCTATCCCGACAATCGGGGCGATAACAAAAAATACTAACGACAATTGCCAACTTTGATAGAACATCATAACAATAAGGCCTATCAACAAAGCCCCTTCACGGAAAATTTTAACCAATGCATTACTGGCTGCATTAGACACCTGATTGGCATCATAAGTGATTTTAGAGATCAAATCACCCGTATTGGTTTTATCAAAAAAGCTAATAGGTAGCGCCATTAACTGACTAAATAATTGTTGTTGTAATGTCATGACCACATTATTACCCACCCAAGCCATGCAATAAGAGCTTAAAAAAGCAAACAGGCCACGAAAGGCGATCACAATCACCACAAAATAGGGCATCATTTTTAAAATACTCGGATCTCGCCCTGAGAAGCCATTATCTAATAAGGGTTGTAATGACCAAATAAGCGCGGTATCTACCGCAGCATAACCCACCATGCCGATGATTGCGACAAAGAGTGCTAACTTATAGCTTTTTACGTACCCAATTAAACGTTTAAGTACGGGCCAACCACTGTCTAAATTATTATCCATGCACACACCAAGAGAAATTGATTATCGAAAAGAAGAAAGATGATACCAATAAGCAGCAAGATCTTCTCTAATTGTTTGCATCTTAATACCCTGTCGATTAATTTTAAAGCGAATAAATCCATTTTTGCCACTATTAACAACAATAACAGACTGTTTTGTATAGCGATCGCTCACCTCTTGAGCAGGAAAACCCCAATGATTCATCGTTCCTGTACTAAATACCACCCATTTTGGATCAACATTCGCTATCCAAAGTGAGCTCGAGGATGATTTACTACCATGATGGGGCGCAATTAATATCTGACTACTTAATTGCGATGCAAAGCGTTGTACGATAAGCGCTTCTTGTTTCTTATTAATATCACCACTGAGTAAAACAGCTCGTTTTCCATCTGATATACGTAACACACACGAATTATTGTTACTATTTTTTAGGCGCTCAAAGGGCGATAACACACTCACCGTTAAATGCCCTAATCGCCACTGTTGCCCTGCCTGACAATATTGCGCCTGCATAAAGTGTAATTTTCGTAAGGGCTCCCCTAATTTTATCACTTTAGGGCGTAGCGCCGTATTAATTATCTCAGCCCCTCCCGCATGATCGTTATCACTGTGACTGATGACGAGATACGCTAAAGATGTCACTCCGACATGGCGTAAATAAGGTAAAACTTCGCTTTTAGCCATACTAAAACCCGAGCGATAACGTGCGCCAGTATCATAAAGTAGATGTTGATCTCTGGTGCGGATCAGTACCGATAAGCCTTGTCCTACATCAATAACTTCGACATACCACGTTTGTGCATCTTGTTTTTTTTGCAGATAGTCAGAGATCATCAAGATCAATAAACTGCAAACGACAAAGCGTGCAGTGAGGGCGTAAACACCGTGCCACGTTATCACCCAACTAACAAAAAAAAGTGTAAACAGCGATAAAATCATTGCCGATTGCTGTGCAGAAAAGTAAAAATAGTAGGCAGGCAGATTGTCTAATAAAAAAAAGAAATAACCCAATAACGTATCAACGACAGATATCAAGACAGTCGCAACCGGTATCGATCCTAAACTACAAAACAAAGCTAGCAGTATCAGTGGGATCACGCACAATGAAAAAACAGGGATCGCAAATAAATTCATCAGCATCCCTCCTACACTTAACGCTGAAAAATAATGTATTTGTAAGGGGATCATTAACGCTGTGATGGCAAACTGCACGCCGAGTAACAATTTAAAGTAATGCCCAACCCGGCGCAAGACACCAGATTTTTTTGGCCTTTTAAAATACGCAGGAAAACGCCAACAAAATAGAAAAATAATACAGATAGCACCATAAGATAACCATAAACTCATACTCAATACCGCAAGCGGATCGTTTATCAATAAAATGCATAACAATAAAGGCACAATATCCAATAAAGAGCACTGTCGACGCATTGATAAAATGCCAACACTTAAAAAGAGTAACAATAAAGCGCGCTGCGTTGGCAAAGAAAAACCCGCTAAATATGCATAAAAGCAAGCGACGCTCAGTGCCAGTACGCTTGCCACATGCCAATGCGCCCAACCGAGTAAAAACACATGAAAACGCGACATCATAAAAAAGACAGCACTAAACAATAACCCGATATGTAATCCTGAAATCACAAAAAGATGTGCTACCCCCCATTCTCTTATTTGCTCTTTTTGTATCACACTCAATAAACTTTTATCTGCAAAGGAAAGCGCTAAAATAACACCTTGATAACGATAACCTTGCGTCAAACCCTGCATGCTTTGATATAGTTTTCCACGTAAAGATAGATCTGTTGATTGTACTGATAAATGTTTTTTTATTGAAAATTGATAAGCAATATGATGTGAATATTGCCATTTTTGTCGATCAAATGTCCCTGGGTTTAAACGCTTATTAAGTGTTTTAAGGCGCCCTTGAAAACGGTGTACTTCACCAGCTTGTATTTTTAAGGTCGGTTTATACCAGCGCATTTCTAATTGAGGCGAAAAAGACAGGGGTTTAGCGTCGATTTCAAGTAACGTAGCCCGAAAATATCCTTGATTTTTCTGACTAATTAGTGAATTAACACGAACAACTATGTTATGGTCTTGTTTATCGTTTAAGCGTTGTGATAAAGCGCCTTGGTGCCCACCTGTAAATATAAAGGGTTGCCCTGTTAATGTTAGAAGCGCATAAATATTAAAATATATTAATGCGAAAGGGATAAGTGCAAACACGCGCAGATGCGCAGTGCTCAGAAAAATGAATGTCAGTAGCACACAAAAAAGTAAATGGCCTCCGCTTAATAATTCAGGCCAAAAAATAGTTGATATAAACACCGTGATTAATAGCAACAAAGTAAGACGCATGGATGATCACATTTCCTATTTCATTGATAACAGATCTTAATTATATGTCCAAAAAATTAATTCAACGTTTTATCCCTGAGCCAGAGACCCTAAAAAAACACCCTCAGCTAAAATACTTAGGTAAAACCTTACACAACCAAAACTTGTGGATTTTGAACCGTCGCAGTGCTGCCGGCGCCGTTGCCATTGGTTTGTTTTGTGCTTGGATGCCCATCCCTTTTCAAATGCTTGTCGCTGCCATAATAGCCATTATGTTTTCAGTTAATTTACCACTGTCAGTCGCTCTCGTTTGGCTATCAAATCCCATCACTATGCCCCCTCTTTTTTATGGCGCATATCGTTTAGGGGCAATGATTTTACAGCAACCGGTGATGGACTTTCATTTTACACTGTCTTTTGAATGGTTACTGTCGGCCTTGGGCACAATCGCCCCCGCATTAATTGTGGGCTGTTTAATCTTAGGCGCGAGTTGTGCGTTAATGGGCTATATTACAGTGCGCCTTTTATGGCGCTTAAATATTGTCAAAAAATGGTCTAAACGAAAAAAACGTAATCGTTTAAACCTTTAATACATTCCAATGACTTTGCCCGTTTACTTTAAACGCAAAAAAGCAAAGTCATCTTCCATTAATAACGGTTATAAACAGACATATCCCCCTCTTTTTTAAAGGCAACCACCTGATAAGGCGTTGTATCTCCAGGTATATCCATACCTGGCGCTGAGGCTGGCATTCCCGGCACTGCTAAACCTGCAATGCTTGGTTTCTCTTTTAATAAACGCGCAATATCTGCACTCGGCACATGTCCTTCAATGGCATAGCCTTCTACTAAAGCCGTATGGCACGACGCTAATTGATTCGGGATATGTTTTTGCTGACGTAGTTTATTATTATTATTTTGATCTATCACAGTGACACTAAACCCTGCCTCTTGCATTTTCGTAACCCAAGCACTACAACAACCACAATGGGGGGATTTATAAACTTGCATCTCTATGCTCTGCGCCGCCATGCTTGACATTGCCAGACTAAAAAAAGAGAAAGAGAGAATAAATCGTTTTAATTTTTGCATAAAATAGCCTTTATATCTGTTTTTAAGTAAAGCGTAAAACTTACGTGTTAATACAAAAGTTAATTATTTAAAGCCTCGTACTACTCACTATTTACGCTGTTTATTTTACACATACAAATAATGAAACACATAAATCACGCTCGCGCAGTGATGTCCTTCACCTTACTTTTGTAAGTCTAAAACCAACAAAAAAACAATACATCCTACCCTTAGGGCAGAGTCAAAAAAAACCACACATTTTGTGAGTAACCATAAAAAAAAAGCGGTATTTTATGTGGCATGCTCTAAATCACGTTATTTCAACCCCGCCACACATACACTCGTCATCTAAAATTTATTACTATAAACAAGGAATTACCTTTATGAGTTCAGTATTTTTCATGCCAAGTATCAATTTAATGGGTGCAGGTTGCTTAAAAGAAGCGGTATCGACTATTCAGGCACAAGGCTTTAAAAAAGGCTTAATTGTGAGTGATAAAGTCCTCAATAAAATAGGTATGATAAAAAAAGTTGCTGACCTATTAACTGAAAAAAATGTGAAAACGGTTATTTTTGATGGCACAAACCCGAATCCAACCATTAAAAATGTTGAAGATGGTTTGAAAATGCTTAAAGAAAATAACTGTGATTTTGTGATCTCTCTCGGTGGTGGCTCTCCTCATGATTGCGCTAAAGGGATTGCTTTGCTTGCCAGTAATGGAGGAACAATTTCAGATTATGAAGGTCTTGATAAATCGCCTAAACCTCAACTGCCTCTTATTTCAATTAATACCACAGCAGGAACGGCTTCTGAAATAACACGTTTTTGTATTATTACCGATGAAGTAACGCATATTAAAATGGCCATTGTTGATAAACATGTTACGCCACTTATCTCTGTAAACGATCCTGAATTAATGGTAAATAAACCTGCTGCATTAACGGCGGCTACGGGTATGGATGCGTTAACACATGCAATCGAAGCTTATGTATCAACCATTGCAACGCCATTAACAGATGCCGTAGCAATAAAAGCAATTGAAATGATAGAGAAACACTTACGTACAGCGGTCAACGATGGCCAGAATATTGAAGCGCGTGAGAAAATGGCGTATGCACAATTTATGGCGGGTATGGCATTTAATAATGCATCACTTGGTTATGTACATGCCATGGCGCATCAGTTAGGTGGATTTTATGATCTGCCACATGGTGTTTGTAATGCAGTATTACTGCCACATGTACAAAGCTTTAATGCCCGTGTTGTACCTGAGCGTTTAAGAGATGTGGCACAAGCCATGGGGGTTGATGTGAGTCAACTATCCCCTCAGCAAGGCGCCGAAGCAGCGCTTCAGGCTATCAGAAAATTATCAAAAGATGTTAATATCCCAACGGGTCTTAGCGAACTTGGCGTGCAAGAAAGTGACTTTGATGTACTCAGTAGCAATGCATTAAAAGACGTATGTGGTTTTACTAACCCAGTACAAGCATCTAATGAAGAAATTATCGAAATATTCCGTCAAGCGATGTAATTAATAGATTAATGAAAGACCACCTTATAGGTGGTCTTTAATGCTTTAATGCGACTAAAAAAATACCCATTAAAATAAAAAGAACACCAAACACACGATTTTGCATCAATAAAAATCGTTCATTAATTAAATATTTACGGCATATATTAGCTAAATAGGCATAATTTAACATCACCACAACATCCATCACTACCACGGTTACACCCAGTATTAGATACTGCGTGTTTAATGGCATATTCATATTTAAAAAAGAAGGTAAAAAAGCCGTTAAAAAAATAACTGATTTAGGATTCATTAAATTAATAAAAAAACCTTCTCTTATTAATTGCCAATAATTTACTTTAGCGCTCGCTAATGGCATTTCATCTTGTACCGTAACCGCTGTCAAAAATCGCTGTATCCCTAAGTACCCTAAATATGCAGCCCCCATATATTTTAATAAATCAAAGGCAATGGGTGAAGAGGAAAATAAAGCGCCAAGACCGATAACCACAACAGACAAGTGCACAATAATCGCTAACTGTAAGCCAATTAAATTAATGGCAGCACGGCGCACGCCTCCATTAAGGGCATTACTCACCGTGGATATCATCCCAGCCCCTGGTACCATACTAAACAAACTGGTTGCTACTAAAAAAGTTAACCATACACTCAGTGTCATTAGAACGCCCTTCATATAAAACACAGTAAATTTTCATTTGCCTTCCATTCTATACCTTAAATTATCGATTTCACTATCAAAAAAAAAATTTCAACAAAAACAAGTGCGCGAGTGGGTTAATGCAGGCATAAAAAAGCCTGCACAAGTACAGGCTTTTCTCGCATTTATTTAAAAATTAACGCGATAATTGTTGATGCAGTTGTTGCACTGAAATAACCGTTGCATACTCAGCAGTGGGATCGTAATCATGTGCTAGGCACGTTGCCATCGCCCCTTTTAGCGTCGTCGTGTAATCAACCTGATAACGTAACGCTGCGCGGCGTAACTGACGAGAGTCTTCAATCGCAAGACGCCCTTCTGTCGTGTTTACCAGATAAGTATATTCACCATTTTTAATATGATCGAGAATATGTGGTCGCCCTTCATGCACTTTATTGACTAAGCGCGCCGTTATGCCCGCCTCTTGCAGCACGATCATGGTGCCATGTGTTGCATCGAGACAATAACCTAAGGCAATCAGTTTACTTGCCACTTCGGCCACCTTTTTCTTATCACTATTACGCACCGACAATAGCGCTCGGCCAATACGTGGCAGTGCTTTTTTAGAGCCTAACTCCGCTTTGGCATAAGCCTCACTGAACGTTTTCCCAACGCCCATAACCTCACCCGTTGAATGCATTTCAGGACCTAAGATAGGATCTGATCCTGGAAACTTATTAAAAGGTAAAACGACTTCTTTTACACTGTAATACGGCGGGATGATCTCTTTACAAATGCCCATCGACTTCAAGCTCTTACCTGTCATCACGCGGGCTGCGATTTTAGCAATCGGCACGCCCGTCGCTTTAGACACAAAAGGCACGGTGCGCGCCGCGCGTGGATTCACCTCAATCATGTAGATTTCATTGTCTTTGACTGCAAGCTGCGTATTCATTAAACCAATAACACCAAGCTCTAATGCTAACGCTTTAATATAAACACGCATCTCATCTTGTATTTCTTGGCTTAGCGTATGAGCAGGTAATGAACATGCTGAATCACCTGAATGCACGCCCGCTTGCTCGATATGCTCCATAATGCCACCAATCACAACGTCGGTTCCATCACAAATGGCATCAATATCGACTTCAATCGCATCGTCTAAAAAGCGATCTAATAAGATAGGAGAAGTATTCGATGCATCCACAACCTCAGAGAAATAGCGCGTTAAATCGACATCATCATAAACAATCTCCATCGCCCGGCCACCTAATACATAAGAAGGTCGCACGACTAACGGATAACCGATGCGTTTTGCAACCAGTAGCGCGCCATCTAAAGAAAGTACCGTATCATTATCGGGTTGCTTTAATCCTAAACCTTGTACTATCTTTTGAAATCGCTCGCGATCTTCAGCGCAATCAATAGCATCAGGCGAAGTGCCTATAATAGGTACGCCTTGCTCTTCAAGTGCGCGTGCAAGTTTAAGCGGTGTTTGTCCTCCGTATTGCACGATCACACCTTGTGGTTTTTCAATACGTACAATCTCCAGCACATCTTCTAACGTAATGGACTCGAAATATAAACGATCCGATATATCATAATCGGTAGAGACCGTTTCTGGATTACAATTGACCATAATGGTTTCAAAGCCATCCGCACGTAGCGCCATTGCTGCATGCACGCAGCAATAATCAAACTCGATACCTTGACCGATACGATTTGGTCCTCCGCCTAAGATCATTATTTTTTTATTTTGGGTCGGTTTTGCTTCGCATTCTTCATCATAAGTTGAATACATATAAGCCGTATCCGATGAAAATTCAGCTGCACAAGTATCAACGCGTTTATACACAGGATGTAAATTAAAATTATGTCTTAATTTACGTATATCACTTTCAGCAACATCTAAAATGGTGGCTAAACGACTGTCTGCAAATCCCTTACGTTTTAACGCTCTAAGGTAGGTTTTATCTAGCCCTTTTATACCCTTTTCCAATACTTTTTGTTCTTCTAAAATTAAATCTTCAATTTGTGCCAAGAACCATTTATCAATCATTGTTAACGCATAAATATCATCAATACTCATACCTAAACGAAACGCATCCCCGATATACCAAATACGTTCTCCACCCGCTTCACGCAGTTCATAGGTCACTTTCTCGCGTGCACATGGATCGTTTAAATCAACAATCGGCGTAAAACCATCCGCCCCGACTTCCAAGCCTCGCAATGCTTTTTGCAATGACTCTTGTAGGTTACGTCCAATCGACATCACCTCTCCCACCGATTTCATTTGCGTACTTAAACGGTCATTGGCATTGGCAAATTTTTCAAAATTAAAACGCGGTATTTTTGTCACGACATAATCTATCGTTGGTTCAAAGGAGGCCGGCGTTTTCCCGCCTGTGATATCATTTTGTAATTCATCAAGCGTATAACCAATGGCT
The DNA here is from genome assembly GCF_000153405.2 of Psychromonas sp. CNPT3. Taxonomy (NCBI): domain Bacteria; kingdom Pseudomonadati; phylum Pseudomonadota; class Gammaproteobacteria; order Alteromonadales; family Psychromonadaceae; genus Psychromonas; species Psychromonas sp. CNPT3. The sequence goes on along the minus strand of NC_020802.1, from coordinate 981,364 downwards.
AATTTAGCGGCAATTTTAGCAATCGGAAACCCCGTTGCCTTAGACGCTAAAGCAGATGAACGAGAGACCCGAGGGTTCATTTCAATTAACACCATGCGCCCATCGACAGGATTAATACCAAACTGTACGTTTGACCCGCCGGTTTCAACACCAATTTCACGTAACACGGCCAATGAGGCATTACGCATTATTTGATATTCTTTATCGGTTAATGTTTGCGCCGGTGCAACCGTAATAGAGTCGCCCGTATGGATCCCCATCGGATCGATATTTTCAATGCAGCACACAATAATACAGTTATCATTGCTATCGCGTACCACTTCCATTTCGTATTCTTTCCAGCCAATCAATGACTCATCAATCAGTAATTCATGGGTGGGTGAAAGCGATAATCCATTGCTACAAATATCTTCAAACTCTTCTTTATTATAAGCAATACCGCCACCGGTGCCTCCCATAGTAAAAGAAGGACGGATAATACAAGGAAAACCGACCATATCTAAAACGCCGTACGCTTCTTGCATATTATGCGCAATACCTGCGCGTGGACATTCTAAACCAATGCTTTTCATGGCAGCATCAAAACGGCTACGATCTTCGGCTTTATCAATGGCATCTGCCGTCGCCCCGATCATTTCTACATTATATTTTTTTAATACGCCTTTTTGTTCTAACTCTAAGGCGCAGTTTAAGGCGGTTTGTCCGCCCATCGTCGGTAAAATAGCGCAAGGACGCTCTTTGGCGATAATTTTTTCAACCACTTTCCAATGAATAGGCTCAATGTATGTCGCGTCTGCAAGCTCAGGATCTGTCATGATCGTTGCCGGATTAGAGTTAACTAAAATAACGCGGTAACCTTCTTCTTTTAAAGCTTTACACGCCTGCGCGCCCGAATAGTCAAACTCACAAGCTTGGCCGATAATAATGGGCCCTGCTCCGATAATTAAAATACTTTTTAAATCATTACGTTTTGGCATAGCTATTTTTACCTTTTATTGAATTTTTTATTGTTGTTTTTTATATTGCTGGATCAAGGTAATAAAATGATTAAATAAAGGGCCCGCATCATTAGGGCCGGGGCTTGCTTCGGGGTGTCCTTGGAAACTAAACGCAGGTTTATCGGTGCGCATTATTCCCTGTAACGATCCATCAAACAAAGAAATATGCGTGGCACACATATTATCTGGTAAGCTTTTTTCATCGACTGCAAAGCCATGATTTTGACTGGTGATCATTACTTTTTTAGTTTTTAAATCTTGTACCGGATGATTCGCACCATGATGTCCGAATTTCATCTTAACGGTTTTAGCGCCACTGGCTAACGCCAGTAATTGATGCCCTAAACAAATGCCAAAGATAGGTATATTTGTTTTTAACAGTTCAGAAATCGCATCTATCGCATAATCACACGGGGCAGGATCGCCCGGTCCATTGGATAAAAATATGCCATCAGGGGCTAAAGCTAAAACCGCACTGGCGGATGTTTTAGCGGGGACTACCGTCACAGAGCAACCTCTATCAACAAGCATACGTAAAATATTACGCTTAACGCCATAATCAAAAGCGACCACATGATAAAGACTGTCAGTGCTATCTTCCGGTAAACCTTGGGTTAATGTCCAGCTACCTTGTCGCCATTGATAACTCTCTTTGGTGCTCACATGTTGCGCAAGATCCATACCTTTAAGCCCAGGGAACTGCTGTGCTTTTTTTAATGCAGCCTCAACGTCAATATCATCTCCTGCCACGATACATCCCGAAAGAGCCCCTTTTAATGCTAATAAGCGAGTGAGTTTTCGTGTGTCTATTTCCGCTATTGCAACAATATTATGCTGTTTAAGATAAGTACTTAAGCACATTTGACTGCGGAAATTACTGACCAGTAAAGGTAAATCTCTGATCACGAGTCCACATGCGTGAATTGCCTCTGATTCTTGATCTTCATCGTTGATGCCGGTGTTACCGACATGGGGGTAAGTTAATGTTACTATTTGGCGGGAATAAGAAGGATCCGTTAATATTTCTTGGTAACCTGTCATCGAAGTATTAAAAACAACTTCACCAACACAGTAACCCTCAGCGCCAATTGCAACGCCTTTAAAAACAGTTCCATCTTCTAATATCAAAACAGCCGAATGACTCAAGATAACCTCCTTTAAACTATTCAAACCTTTTCATTTCACATCAAAAACAGTTTGAAAAGTAAACAATAAAAATAAAGTTTACGGTACTTAGCGGAAGCTTTTTTTTCCGCCAAATATCATAAAATTTGGCAAATTCGCAACAGCTTATAGATCTTATTAACAATTACCTAACATTATTTCATTTTTCGGTGCTTTATTTAATGGAATAACCTTTGGAACATCCATTTAGATTAAAAAGCAAGCGTAATACCTTGTAACTACGTATTTTAAAATTATTACTAGGAACAGATTAAATAAATCCCGCAATGTGCATTAAATAACCAACCTTTTACGGTCTGTTTTATTGCTTAATTTTTTCTAAAATACATCTCTTTATTACCTATTCCCCCTCTGTAAAAAAAAAAGATCTTAAATCCAATGCAACCCTATTAACTTCCACACATTCCCATAAGCATTTGATCATAATGGGATCCAAATTTAAAACCTACATAGCCTATTTGATATAATGTGCTTTCACGTCCTCCGTTTATTATAAGGTTTTTTATTATGCAAAGTTTACAGTCAACATTAGCTGCAGATGTTTGGTCTTATTTCGCCATTATTTGCTCTATTCCCCATCCTTCAAAACATGAAGAGAAGTTAAAAGCATGGATCAGCGCTTGGGCGGTAGATAAAAATATTGATTGCAGGGAAGATGAAGTTGGTAATTTAATATTAAGAAAGCCGGCCAGTACTGGATTTGAAAACAGAACCCCTGTGATCTTACAAGCACATTTAGATATGGTGCCTCAAAAAAACACCCATATAGAGCATGACTTTTTAGTCGACCCTATAAAACCCATCCGTAAAGGTGAATGGCTACATGCAGACAACACCACATTAGGTGCAGATAATGGCGTTGGCCTTGCCTCTTGTTTAGCGGTTCTCGCGGATAACTCAATACAACACGGCCCATTAGAAGTCTTACTTACCGTTGATGAAGAAACAACAATGGCCGGCGCAGAAGGCTTACAAAAAGGTACACTACAGGGCAAGATTTTACTTAATACTGACTCAGAGCAAGAAGGTGAATTATATGTAGGTTGTGCTGGTGCCATCAATATTAACGTCAGTTTTGATTATACTACAGCGCCTTGTAAAGCAGAGTCACAAGCTTTCGAAATAAGTCTTGATGGACTCAAAGGCGGTCATTCGGGTTGCGATATTCATCTGCAACGTGCCAATGCGATTTTAGTATTAGGTGAGCTTTTAAATAATATCGAGGGGATCTCATGGGATCTTGCTACCTTACAGGGCGGTAGTTTATGTAATGCTATCGCGCGTGACGCCAAAGCCATTATTGTTTGCTCTGAAAATGATGAAGTCGCACTAAAAACCTATCTTGAAAATAAAGAAAAAGAATTAACAACACAATTTAAACACAGTGAAAGTGGTATTGCGCTAAGCCTTAAAAAGGTAGCACTTCCAGACGTCGCATTAAGCTCTATCTCTAAAAAGAACATTTTAGATGCGATTGTGCAGTGCTTAGATGGTATTTATAGCATGGACAAAAATTTCGCAGATGTTATTCAAAGTTCAAGTAACTTTGGCGTGCTAAATCAGCATCACAGTAAACAGTTTTTTGAAATCGAAGTGTTGATCCGCTCTCAAGTTGAAACTGAAAAACAAATATTAGCAGAGATCATATACCAAAACTTTAAAAAACGTGGCGTAGATGCGCGTAAAGAACAAGATTACCCGGGTTGGATGCCAAATATAGACTCAGCTATCTATCGTTTAATGGAAGCACAATATATTGCTCTTTTTGATAAAAAACCAGAAACAATGATCATTCATGCTGGCCTTGAATGTGGTTTGTTTATTGAGAACTATCCGCAATTAGATATGATATCTTTTGGGCCTACCATCAACTTTCCACACAGCCCTGATGAAAAAGTAAATATTGCCAGTGTCGATAAATATTGGCAATTACTACTGGCAACCCTCAAAGCCATTAAGTAATTTAACGCCCTTTAAAGGCATTTATAAAGCCTCTTTAACAGTTTAGGGAAGCGATTAAAAAGATACTAACGCAAACATTTACTCTTATTAGCTACTGGTAATTTTAAGTAAATGGTATTAAAATCAACGGCCATACCTGTTTTAAGAGGCGATAGACGCCTCATTTAAGGCGCACACGCAAATACCCCGAGAATATGCGGGTATTATTTTTTGATGGGTTCGATGTAACCAAAACGATACTCATTGCAGTTTTATCAAAAGGTTATTTTATGCAAACATTACAATCAAAACACGCATCTGAAATTTGGTCTTATTTTGCCGACATCTGCGCTATCCCACACCCTTCTAAGCACGATGAAAAATTAAGACAATGGATAATAAACTGGGCACAAGAAAAAAACATAGAATGTGTTAAAGATGAAGTCGGTAATTTGATTTTAAAAAAACCTGCGAGCGCAGGCTTTGAAAATAAAAGTGCCATCATTTTACAAGCGCACTTAGATATGGTCCCTCAAAAAAACAGTAATACTGAACATGACTTTTTAGTTGATCCCATTCAGACGCACATTGATGGCGAGTGGCTACATGCAAATGACACCACATTAGGTGCCGATAACGGTATTGGCATGGCATCTTGCTTGGCAGTTCTAGCCGACAATACGTTGCAGCATGGTCCGTTAGAAGTCTTATTAACAACCGATGAAGAAACGGGAATGGTAGGCGCTTTTGGACTTAAAAGTGGTGCACTACAAGGCTCCATTTTAATCAATACAGACTCTGAGCAAGAAGGTGAATTATACGTAGGTTGTGCCGGTGGTATTAATGTCAATGTGAACATGCATTATGAAAAAATGGAAGTAGAACCGACTGATAGTGCTTACGAAATTACTTTAACAGGTCTTAAAGGTGGTCACTCCGGTTGTGATATTAACCTTGGGCGCGCCAATGCAGTTAAAGTACTTGTCTCTGTATTAAATAACCTAGCAGCCATTCCCTTCCATTTATCGACACTGCAAGGCGGTAGTTTACGTAATGCTATTCCACGTGAAGCCAGCACTATTATTGTGTGTGATAAGCAGTACCAAAACAGTTTAGAAACACTGATAGCGACATTAAATCAGCAATTAGTGAGCGAATTTAAAAATGCAGAAGACACCTTATCATTGCAAATCAAAAGCACCCTTTTACCGACTTCTATATTGACAAACAGTAGCCAAAAAAATCTCTTAGACTGTCTTTTCTCATGCCCAAATGGGATCGTGTCTATGGATGATAATTTTTCTAATGTTGTACAATCATCGAGCAACCTCGGTGTGTTGGAGCAAAATAAGACTAACCTGCGTTTTGAACTACAAGTCTTAGTACGCTCACAAGTTGAAGATGAAAAACAAAAAATAGCAGAGCAGATCAGTCAGCATTTTCAAGCTCATTTAGGAAAAGTGCGTAAAGACGGTAATTACCCAGGTTGGAAACCAAATGTTGAGTCCAAAATCTACAAAATAATGGAAGCACAATATATCAAGCTCTTTGATAATAAGCCCAAAACAATGGTTATCCATGCAGGACTTGAGTGTGGACTTTTTAGTGAGAAATATCCGCACTTAGATATGATATCTTTTGGTCCTACGATCAAATTCCCACATAGCCCAGATGAAAAAGTACATATTGACAGTGTTGATAAATATTGGAAATTATTGATCGCAACACTAAAATCTATCGATTAATAACGAAAAAGCCTTTCTCGGTTTAAGTATCATGATACTTAAACCGAGAAAGGCCACTATTACAAGAATATATACCCAGAACTATTTATACGCCCCTTTAAACAAACTAAAGAAGTTCTGCGTCGTAATTTTCGCTAACTCCTCCAATGATACATGTTTTAAATTCGCCACAAATTTTGCAACATCACGCGTAAATGCAGGCTCATTTTGTTTGCCACGATGTGGCACAGGTGCCAAATAGGGAGAGTCTGTTTCTACTAACAATCGGTTTAAAGGAATAGCCCGTATCACCTCTTGCAACTCCGTGGCATTTTTAAAGGTTGCAATACCTGAGACTGAGATATAAAAACCCATTTTCATCGCCTCTTCGGCCATAGCAAGCGATTCAGTAAAGCAATGTAAAACGCCCCCTACTTTCTCAGCTCCCTCTTCTTTTAAAATAGATAAGGTTTCTTGGCGTGCGTCACGAGTATGAATAATTAAAGGTTTATTGAGTTTAATTGCAACTCGAATTTGTTTGCGAAACGTATCTATTTGCCACTCTTTGGTTTCCGGAGAGTAAAAAAAATCTAACCCCGTTTCACCGATAGCGACGACGTTATTAGCGCTAGCATATTCTAATAAAAGCGCTTCATCGAGTTCGTCACCCGGGTACAAAGGATGCACGCCACAGGTACTGAAAATATTTTTATGGCCCGATATTAACTGCGCCATGCTTGGGTAATCTTCAAGCGTCACGCACACACTGAGGAAATAATTCACCCCTTGTGCTTGGGCTTTATTGATAACATCCGTTAAATCTTTATGCCGTGCGTCGTAATCAAGACGGTCCAAATGACAATGAGAGTCAACTAACATAAATGTTTTTCCTTAAATTCATTTTTTATTTCTATTAATAATGCATTGATCAATAGCTCTTTCTTTAATGCTTTTTGGTCACGTATCAAGTTTCGTGTTTTTAAAAGTTTCGCGGATAAATCACGTAAACTACTCAGACTAATTTGTGCACACCAAATATCAAGCTGAGGCCGAGCAAACGCGTAAATCGCGTCTTCATACAGGCCTTGAGGGTTTAATTTTATTTTTTGGATCTCATGTAACAGAAAAAATAATAGCTGTAAGCGTGCATGAGGCACTTTACTGAGAAAAGCACTAAAATCAAAGAGTGATGATGCATCTACTAACATTTTAAAGAGGCCTTCAACACAATCTCTGCGTTCATCAACCGCCAACCCAGCTTGCAATTCTTGTAAATAATTAAGCAGCACTAACGGGCAACTTTGAAATTGACGCAATACACCTAAATCAGTCACTTGTACATTTTGCTCATCTAGCCAGCTTAATAATTGCGCATCATTTGGCGTATGTATATGCTGATGTAATACGCGACTTAATAATGTTGGCATTAATTGGTGATGCGTATCAGCGAGTAAAATCAGGTAACTATTGCCTTGTGGCTCTTCTAACGTTTTAAGTAACGCATTGGCAGCTGCTTTACTCAGTAAAGCGCTATCTTTAATGAGTACGACTTTATTATCACCTAAATGCGGGCGCTCATTAAGCATATTAATCAAGGCGCGCACTTCATCAATGCCAATGGCTTTGTTATTTTCGCTTTTTAATATATAAAAATCTAAGTGATTTCCCGCACTAAATAATCGACAAGAATGGCAATGTCCACAGGCCCCGTTCGCCTGTTTATCTGAACATAATAGATAAACAGATAATTGTGATGCCAACTTATATTTTCCTAAGCCCACACTGCCGGTAAATAATAAACCATGGGCAAGGCGCCCTTGCTGATAGGTTTTTAATAATTCATTAAATACAGGGCTGAGCCATGGGGTTGAAACTTCTTTCTTTTGCATTTATTTTAAACTCACTAACCAATTATCTAATTGCTTAAAAATAGCTTTCTCTACTTGCGCAGGTGTTTTTGATGCATCAATCGTGACAGCACTTTCATCATCAGCCACCAAATTTAAGAACACTTGACGTGTCCGCTCAAAAAAATCAATGGCAAGACGCTCAATTCTGTCTAACTCACCTCGTCCACGCGCACGTTGTAATCCAAGAGCGGGATCAATGTCCAAATATAGCGTAAAGTCCGCTTTAAAATCCCCCAGTGACAATTGCTTTAATGAGTGGATAAAATGCATATCTAAACCGCGCCCGCCACCTTGATACGCAAGAGACGAGTAATTATGCCGGTCACCAATAACAATGTGCCCTTGTGCCAAAGCGGGTTTAATAACCGCTTCAACCAATTGCACTCTTGAGGCGTACATCAATAATAATTCAGCTTTATCATCGAGGCTTTCATCATTAAGATCCATTTTAATAATATCACGCATATATTCGCCCAGTTTAGTGCCTCCAGGCTCACGCGTGTAAGTCATTTTAGACGTAGGCACTCCCTGCTCTGCAAGCCAGTTACCGATATAGCGTATCGCGGTGGTTTTCCCAGCACCTTCTAACCCTTCGATCACAATAAATTTATTTTCTAATTTCTTCTGAGCTGACATGTTACTTTCCTAAAATATATTTTCTAACTGCACGCACATGCTCTTTTAAATTCTTTGAGAAATAAGACGTACCGTCACCTTTACTCACAAAATAAAGGTACTTTGTTTTCGCTGGATGTAAGGTTGCATATAAAGCTGCTTCACTTGGCATTGCGATGGGCGTAGGCGGTAATCCTTTGATGACATATGTGTTATACCGCGTTTTTTCACGTAAATGCTTACGGTAAATTCGCCCTTTATAATTATCCCCCATGCCATAAATGACAGTAGGATCAGTTTGCAAACGCATACCTAAACGTAAACGGTTAACAAAAACAGAGGATATTTTGTTTCTGTCACTCGCTAAGTTACTCTCTTTTTCAATAATAGAGGCCATGATCAACGCCTCGTAAGGCGTTTTATAAGGTAAATCTTTATCACGCTCAGCCCACAACCGCGCCAATATGTTTTGCTGATGCAGATACGCTTTTTTTATGATCTTGTAAGCGCTCATATTCGCATTGTAATGGTAGGTTTCTGGAAATAGTAAACCCTCTAGTTTTTTATGGGGGATGTTAAGCGCAGCAATGATTTCACTTTCTGTTTTTTGTAATGGCCGTAAAGAAGATTCTTTTTGTAAACTCACTAACCAGTCTTTAAAAGTGCTCCCTTCGACAAAGGTAACTTTGTATTGGTATTCTTTACCTTTATTAATTAAGGTTAGGATATCTAATAAATTAGAGCCTTCTCGAAGCTGGTAAGTGCCTGATTTTATAGCTGTTAACTCAGGATAACGTTTTGCAAGTAAACGCCACCATCCTAGATTTGGGATGATCCCCGCATCAAAAAACTTTTGACCTAATCGCGTAAAATTACTACCTGGTTTAACAACAAACAGCTGCGTTTTATCTATCAAAGGGGTTTTCAAATATTCCGTTAGTTGCTGCTGCACATAGATAAGCGTCCCCAACGTTAATATAATCATAATGCTGATCGTAATTGCGACTTTTTTTAAACACATTCGGTTTGCCTCTTTCACACTAATAATCAATAAGTACTTGCAACTGTGCACTTAATTTAAAATGCTTCGCATTATAACTGTGCTCATTATATTGCGTTACTGGGACAATCCCCATTAATGCATTACTTAAACAAAGCGCCTGCGCGCGATAAACATCCTTGATACTGACCTCTTGCTCGACGATAATCATACCATTCGCAAGGGCTGCCTGCATGATGTGTCGACGCTGCACGCCGGCAACGCCGCAATAATCTAAACGGGGGGTTACCCAGTTATTATCTAAATATAAAAAAACATTGGCACTACAGGCTTCAATAACATGCTCGAATTCATCACAAACAAGGCCTTCTAGTGCATGCTTACTCTCTAATTCATGTTTTATTAACACTTGCTCTAAACGATTTAATGTTTTGAGTCCTGCTAATTGTTGCTGGCGACCTAAACGCGTCTGGCATTGGATCAATGCGATACCACGTTTCTGCCATTGCAGGTAATGCTCAGGAAAGGCACTTGAACTGACGATACGTAAAACGTCTGTGCAAGGTAAAGTACTGTAGCCTCGCACCGTATTACCCCGCGTTAAAATCACTTTTATTACCGCGTGAGCGCTACTTTTTAACGATCTTGCGACGCTATCAACTTCCGCCGTTAATGCGATCCAGTCGACCTTTGGAAAAAATAATTTTTGAGCGCCGAGTTGTAAGCGCTGTAAGTGCAAGTCCCATAGGCATAATTGCCCATATTGTACTTTTATCGTTGAAAACAATCCATCTGCATAAGCCAGACCACGATCTAATGCACTGATCTGATTTTCTTCTATGCCGTTAATTAACATAAGATGTCTTTTATTTAGCTATAAAAAAGCCCGATTTGAAATCGGGCTTTTTTTATACCCCTTTTTAAATCAAAATATAGCGCTTAAAATGTTCTTTAAACCGCTATGCCTCGATATAAAAATTAGATACGTTTGAAAATTAATGAACCGTTCGTACCACCAAATCCAAATGAATTTGAAAGCGTGTATTCGATATGTGCAGGACGCGCTTTGCCGTCAGTGACATAATCAAGATCACAACCTTCACTTGGGTTCACTAAGTTAATAGTAGGTGGCGCTAATTGGTCGCGCAGAGCAAGAATACAAAATACAGCTTCAATTGCGCCAGCAGCTCCTAACAAGTGCCCTGTCATTGATTTTGTTGAACTCATCATGACATCTTTAGCAGCAGCACCCCAGATACTTTTAACAGCTTGCGTTTCAGCAATATCGCCCGCGGGTGTAGAGGTACCATGTGCATTGATATATTGAATTTGACTTGGTTCAATATGTGCGTCTTTTAATGCATTTTTCATTGAAAGTGCAGCACCTTCACCACTTGCAGGTGGTGACGTCATATGAAATGCATCGCCACTCATACCAAAACCAACGAATTCAGCGTAAATTTTAGCGCCACGTGCGACTGCATGTTCATACTCTTCAAGTACAAGTACGCCAGCCCCATCGCCTAATACAAAACCATCACGCGATTTATCCCAAGGACGACTCGCCGTTTCAGGTGAATCATTACGTGTAGATAATGCACGAGCAGCAGCAAAACCGCCCATACCGAGTTCGCTCGACGCTTTTTCAGCACCGCCCACTAACATCACATCTGCATCACCATATTGGATCATGCGCGCGCCCATACCGATACTATGTGTACCTGTTGTACAAGCCGTCGTTATCGCAATATTAGGGCCTTTTAGACCATGATTAATAGACACATGCCCAGAGATCATATTGATGATCGTAGCGGGAATGAAAAAAGGACTAATTTTACGTGGGCCACTTTTTTCTATATTACGAACATTGGTTTCAATCGTGGAAATGCCCCCGATCCCAGAGCCAATAGCAACGCCGATACGCTCAGCATTATCAGCCGTTACAACAAGGCCTGAATCTTCAAGTGCTTGAGCAGCAGCGACTACGCCATACTGAATAAAAGTATCCATTTTACGTGAATCTTTTTTACTCATATAGTCTTCAACATTAAAGTTTTTGATTAAACCTGCGAATTTACAAGCATATTTCTCAGTATCAAAGTGTTCAATATTTGCAATACCACTTTTACCTGCCTTGATAGCATCCCAAGACTCTTCAACTGAATTACCAACCGGTGTTAATAAGCCTAAACCCGTGATCACAACTCTGCGTTTTGACACTTTATATCTCCTACAATACAATTTATCTAAATAATTACTTTATGCGTATAAAACCATTATCTAGATAAACAGAAAAGACGGTCAAAGACCGCCTTTAAAAATTAATCTCGTACAAAGTAACGCTTATGCGCTTTTTTGAACGTAATCGATAGCTGATTGAACCGTAGTGATTTTTTCAGCTTCATCATCTGGGATCTCAGTATCGAACTCTTCTTCAAGAGCCATTACTAATTCAACCGTATCTAAAGAATCGGCACCTAAGTCGTCAACGAAAGAAGCTGAGTTAACTACTTCATTTAGTTGTACACCCAGTTGCTCTACGATGATGTTTTTTACGCGTTCTTCGATATTGCTCATTTTTATTTTCCTTTGTAGATACGCTAATGCGTTAATTGCGATAGTTTATTCTATCACGCTTAATATTCAAGTATTCTATCACTGGTTAGACCAGTTATACTCAGATTTATTTCAATAAACAGATGAAAATCAAATTTCATTAGATAAAGTGAAGTCTAACGCCTTTTCGCGATAAAGAAAAGAGATCTCAATATATTAGCATGGAAAAAGGCATCAATTCATCCCTTTTGCCCACTAATCACCTATCCAAAAAAAATTCAGGTTTATCAATTAAACCATGTACATACCACCATTTACATGGATAGTTTCACCGGTAATGTAAGCTGCGCCATCAGAGGCTAAAAAAGCAACAGTGGCAGCGATTTCACTGGCAAAACCTAAACGTCCTGCCGGTACATTGGCAAGCGTCTTTTCGCGTTGCTCATCCGTTAATGCTTTGGTCATATCTGTTTCAATAAACCCAGGTGCGACTGTATTAACCGTAATACCACGACTTGCAATTTCACGTGCAAGCGATTTTGTAAAACCAATCACGCCCGCTTTAGCGGCTGCATAATTCGCTTGCCCTGCATTACCCATAGTGCCGACAACAGAGCCAATATTAATAATGCGTCCCGCGCGTTTTTTCATCATAGGGCGCATCACCGCTTTGCTCATTTTAAAAATTGGCGTTAGGTTTGTATCGATAATATCATTCCATTCGTCATCTTTCATGCGCATTAATAAATTATCACGCGTAATACCCGCATTATTAACCAAAATATCAACGCCGATATAATCTTTTTTAATAACAGCAAAAAGGGCTGCAATAGAATCATTGTCGGTTACGTTTAAGACAAAACCTTTACCTGAATCGCCTAAATATTCACTAATAGCAGTAGCGCCTTTTTCACTGGTTGCAGTGCCTAATACCGTTGCTCCTAGAGAGACAAACTTTTCAGCGATAGCACGGCCAATACCACGGCTTGCGCCTGTTACTAATACTACTTGATCTTTCATTGTCATGATTATTCCCCTTGTACTGCACTTAATGTTGCTTCTAATGAATTTGCATCATTAATGAATTGCGCCGTAAAACTTTTATCAATACGGCGAACTAAACCACTTAATACTTTGCCAGGGCCCGCTTCAATTTGCATCGAAATACCTTGCTCTGCCATTGTTTTAATAATACGAGTCCATTGTACTGGGCAGTATAATTGGCGCACTAATGCATCTTTAATTTTATCAGCATCCGTTTCTGTTGCAACATCTACATTGTTAATTACTGCTATTTTAGGCGTTTTAAATTCGATATTTTTTAATGCAATGGCTAATTTATCAGCCGCCGGCTTCATTAACGCACAATGTGATGGTACAGAAACAGGTAAAGGTAATGCGCGTTTTGCGCCAGCCTCTTTACATAACACGCCAGCACGCTCAACGGCAGCTTTATTGCCAGCAATAACCACTTGCCCTGGTGAATTAAAATTCACTGGCGCCACAACTTCGTTTTCACAGGCCTGTGTACACGCTAATGCAACTTTCTCATCATCAAGACCAATAATCGCATACATTGCCCCCACACCAGCAGGTACCGCTTGTTGCATTAATTGACCACGTAATTCAACTAATTTAATCGCATCTTTAAAGTCCATCACACCGGCACATACTAGTGCAGAGTACTCACCTAAACTATGCCCAGCAATAATCGAGGGTAATGGTCCACCTTGCTCTGCCCAAACACGCCAAATAGCAACCGAAGCTGCCAATAATGCTGGCTGCGTTTTATCAGTTTGATTTAAGGCTTCGACCGGGCCTTGTTGTACTAATTGCCACAAATCATAACCAAGTACGTCTGTCGCTTCTTGATATGTTGCCAAAACAGAAGGATATTTTTGCGCAAGCTCACTGAGCATACCCAAACTTTGGGATCCTTGTCCGGGGAAAGTAAATGTAAAGTTTGTCATAAATTTATTCCTTAAAATAAAAAACAGGAATAAATTCCTGTTTTAAAATATTTTTATTGAGATCACATGCGAATAAGTGCGCTGCCCCAAGTAAAGCCACCGCCAAATGCTTCTAATAAAACGAGATGACCGGCTTTAATTTTACCTGAGCGAATGCCTTCATCAAAAGCGAGTGGCACAGAGGCTGCTGATGTATTTCCGTGCGACTCTAATGTTAAAATAACTTGATCCATCGACATGCCTAGTTTTTTAGCCGTTGCACTAATTATGCGTTTGTTGGCTTGGTGTGGCACTAGCCAATCGAGATCTTCTTTGGCAATATTATTAGCAGCTAACGTTTCAACGACCACTTGGCTTAATTTTTTCACCGCCACTTTAAACACTTCATTACCCGACATTGTTAAGTATGCGTTTTTATCCGCCTCTTTAGGGTCGCGCGATGCATTGGGTAATTTTAATAATTCACCAAAACGTCCATCGGCATTAATGTGTGTTGATATAATGCCTATTTCTTCACTCGCACTGACAATCACCGCACCGGCGCCATCACCAAATAAGATAATAGTCCCTCTATCAGAAGGATCGCAGGTAGCCGCTAGCGTATCAGCGCCAATGACTAAAATATGCTTTGCACTGCCGGCTTTAATAAAGTTATCAGCAATACTCAGTGCATAAGCAAAGCCTGCACACGCAGCTGACACATCAAAAGCGGGGATATTATAAATACCTAAAAAATTCTGCACTTCACACGCAGCCGATGGGAAAGCATTATGATTACTGGTTGTTGCTACAATAATTAAATCTAAATCACTGGCCTCGAGATCAGCCGCTTGCAATGCTTTTAAACCCGCTTCTTTGCCCATAAACGCAATCGTTTCGTCTTTATTGGCAATATGGCGTTCTTTAATTCCCGTACGTGTCGTGATCCATTCATCGCTGGTCTCTACCATTTTCTCTAAATCACTGTTACTACGTATCGCGATCGGTAAATAACTACCTGTACCTGTAATTTTACTGTTCATGTAATAAAAAATCTCGCTCTAATAAAACTGTTTCTAATTTATTCGCTATTGTTGTCGGGATCTGCCACTGGATCTCTTTGATAGCCTGCTCAATCGCATAACTCAATGCAACTTCATTCGCACTGCCATGACTTTTGACAACAATGCCTCGCAGACCAATTAAACTAGCGCCATTATACATATCTGGGTGTAAATGTTTAAAATGCTTTTTCAATATGGGATTTAACAGTTTACCTAATAACTTACTGTATAGGTTAGAATTTACTGCTTCTTTTAATTGGCGCAAAAAGACAACGCCCATTCCCTCATAGCTTTTTAAGGCAATATTACCACTAAAGCCATCCGTCACTACCACATCCGCAGGGCTAGAAAAAAGTTCATTCGCTTCAATAAAGCCAATGTAATTAATATGTTCTGTTTGCTCTAGTAACATAGCCGCGCGTTTAATAACGTCGCTTCCTTTGTTTTTTTCTCGTCCCACATTAAGTAGTGCAACCGCAGGTTTTTTTATCTGCTCAACTTGTGCACATAACTCACTGCCCATGATAGCAAAATTAAATAATGTATCACTATCACATTGCAATGTGGCACCTAAATCTAATAAGTAGGTGTGTCCTCGCCCCTTGCGAGGTAATCCTGTCACCAGTGCAGGCCGAGAGATACCCTCTAACATTTTCAATGACTGCTTAGCAAGTAACATTAATGCACCGGTATTACCCGCACTCACGCAGGCATCAGCTTGCCCTTTTGCGACTAATTCTAAAGCAACATGCATGGAAGTATTACGCATATGGCGCAGTACATAAATAGGATCGTCAGACATTGAAATTGCATGTTCAGCATGCAAAAATAATAAACGCTCATGCGTTAATAGATGATGTTTTTTTAAGAGGGGTATTATAATGGCGCGCTGGCCAACTAACGTTAAAAAAAGTGAAGGATTAAGTTGTAAGGATTTAACCGCGGCTAAAATAGAAATATGGGGGCCGAGATCGCCCCCCATGGCATCTAGCGCAACATGAAGTTTACGCAAAGCGAACTTATAGTTCGATTACTTTTTTGCCTTTATAGAAACCATCTGCAGTCATGTGATGACGACGATGAGTTTCACCAGATGTAGCATCAACTGTTAGTTGTGCTGGAGCACTTAGTGCATCATGAGAACGACGCATACCACGTTTTGAACGAGTTTTACGACTTTTTTGTACTGCCATGTTAAAATTCCTACTTGTTATTTGCGCTTTAGTTGAGCTAGAGCATCAAATGGGTTGGGACGTTGTGCTTCTTCTTCTTCAATCTCACCAAAGCTAACAACAAGTTTACTTTGATTACAATCTTTTATTGCATGCTTTGCAATTTGAGGAAGACTCAATATCAGCTCATCTTCAACTATTTGATGAAGATTTACCTCCCCATTTTGATCATAATAAATGGGTTCATACACGTCTGGTAAATTATTTTCCTGCTCTTCATTATGAACTGGACAATACGTAAATTCAGCTTCGCACTGATAAAGCATAGGCTCATTGCACCGTTGACAAGAAAGCTCTACTGCAACACTGACTTTCCCATGAAATATTCGCAACTTTTGTTGGTCAATATCAAATGAAAATGCGGTGTTGATATCAGATTGAATACTGATTGTTGATTCAGCGAAACGTTTCATCAAAGATTTGGGTAATAGAGATTCTATTTGCAAACCTTTTTGAGCAGCTTTAACCGGATCAACGCTAATCGGTAGTTTAACCTTTTGCATGAGGCGAATAATATAGATAGGGAAGTCGATAGTCAAAGAAAAAGAAACAATTTTATCAATTAGATTAGTATTATTATTTTTTTGCCCATAAAATAATAATACTATCCCATAACGAGTACTTATTTATGCTTAAAATTGTCTTAGCATCAACGTCACCTTTTCGTAAACAGTTATTTGAAAAATTAAACTGCCCTTTCGTGACCACAAAACCTAACATTGATGAAAGCCCCTTAGAAAATGAAACCGCAAAACAACTCGTAGAACGCTTAGCCATTGAAAAGGCACAAGCCTGCGCGAGCGAATTTAAGCATGCTTTGATTATTGGCTCAGATCAAGTATGTGTAAATAATGGCGAGATCTTGGGTAAACCGGGTGATTTTGAACATGCATTCTTACAGTTAAAAGCGGCCAGTGCCAAGAAAATTACATTTTATACTGGCCTTGCGCTACTCAATACAAAAACGCAGCAGGTACAATCTCTCGTCGAATCTTTTGTGGTGACTTTTAGGCCCCTCACTGATGAGATGATAACCAATTACCTGCATCAAGAACAACCTTACCAATGTGCGGGCAGTTTCAAAAGTGAAGGCTATGGCATTGCTCTGTTCGAGCGTTTAGAAGGTAAAGATCCCAACAGCTTAATTGGTTTACCCCTCATCTCTCTTATTAGCATGCTTGAAAAAGAGGGCGTTAAAATTATTTAACGCGGTATTTGCATATACTCGATGCTTTATTGGGCACTCGCGAATATGGCATCTATCTAAAAGTGCAACCCTTGTAAGAACTACCCCTCTTTATCGGTTGCAACGTGACACTGCTATTCAAATGAGCGCCCAAAAGGGCTATCCGTATCTGACTTACTAATTTTTCATCAGATGACGCATGGATTTAATGCAAGATTGTGTCGCATTAAGAGATTAAAATTAATTGCGCCTGTAATTCACTAATTTCATCGCGCAGTTGCGCGGCTTTTTCAAACTCCAAATCTTTTGCGTGCACAAACATCTGTTTTTCTAAACGTACCATTTGTTTTAGCAACGTTTTCTCGTTAGCCACTGGCGTTGCTTCTTTTTTCCACAGTTCAGATGTTCCCTTTCGCGACTTTTTAGGGCTACGTTTTCCCAATTGCAATATATCATCAACCGCTTTATTTAATCCTTGTGGCACAATATTATTATCAATATTATATTGATGCTGTAATTCTCGGCGCTGCGTCGTGATATGTATTGCCTTTTGCATCGATTTAGTGACTTTAGCTGCATATAATATCGCCTTGCCTTTAAGATGGCGGGCAGCCCTTCCCATTGTTTGAATTAAAGAGCGCTCCGATCGTAAAAAACCTTCTTTATCGGCGTCCAATATTGCCACTAATGAGACTTCAGGAATATCTAAGCCTTCACGCAGTAAATTAATACCGATTAAAACATCAAAAATGCCTAACCTTAGATCGCGAATAATTTCAATGCGCTCAACCGTATCCACATCCGAATGTAAATAACGCACTTTTACGCCATGCTCTGTTAAGTAATCCGTTAAATCCTCTGCCATTCGTTTAGTCAGCGTTGTCACTAAAACACGCTCTTTTAAAGGCACGCGTAAATTAATTTCAGATAATAAGTCATCGACTTGCGTATGTACGTCACGCACCTCAATCAAGGGATCTAAAAGCCCTGTTGGGCGGATAACTTGGCGCACAATATCCCCCTTTGATTTTTCAATTTCATAATCAGCAGGCGTGGCCGACACATAAATTGTTTGCGCCGCCAACTTTTCAAATTCACTAAATTTTAACGGTCGATTATCCAGCGCAGATGGTAAACGGAAACCATAATTCACTAGGTTTTCTTTGCGACTGCGATCGCCTTTATACATCGCGCCAATTTGAGGGATGGTCACGTGGCTTTCATCAATAATAAGCAAACTTTTCGCAGGGAAATAATCAAAAAGCGTCGGTGGTGCTGCGCCCTGATCTCGCCCAGAAAGGTAACGAGAATAATTTTCAATACCCGAGCAATAACCCAGCTCGGTCATCATTTCAATATCAAATAAGGTGCGCTCAGAGATACGTTGCTCTTCAATTAATTTATTATTGCTTAAAAAACTTTTTTTACGCTCAACGAGTTCCTCTTTTATACTCTTAATCGCTTTTATAATTTGCTCTCTAGGGGTAACGTAATGCGTTTTAGGATAAATGGTTACCCGTGCGAGCTTATCTAACGTTTGTCCGGTTAAGGGATCAAACACACTGATGTTTTCAACTTCATCATCAAACAGTTCAATACGTAACGCTTCTATTTCTGAATCAGCAGGGAAAATATCAATGATCTCACCGCGGACTCTAAAAGTACCTCGACTTAATTCCGTGTCATTTCTCGAATATTGCAAGTCCACTAAACGCTGTAAAATTTCACGACTCGAAATAAATTCCCCCACACTTAAATGTAACATCATTTTTAAATAAGCTTTGGGATCGCCAAGACCATAAATTGCGGAAACAGAGGCAACTAACACCACATCAGTACGCTCTAATAAGGCTTTGGTTGCAGACAGACGCATTTGCTCAATATGTGCATTAATGGCAGCATCTTTTTCTATAAAGGAGTCTGTGCTCGGTACATATGCCTCTGGCTGATAATAATCATAATAAGACACAAAGTATTCAACGGCATTATTAGGGAAAAAAGCTTTCATTTCACCATAAAGCTGGGCTGCTAATGTTTTATTGGGCGCCAAAATTAAGGTCGGACGATTTAACTGCGCAATGGTATTAGCAAGCGTAAACGTTTTACCGGAGCCGGTAACACCTAATAACGTTTGAAAAGCCACCCCATCTTCAATACCTGCCACCAAAGACTCGATAGCTTGGGGCTGATCGCCAGCCGGTGAGAATTTAGCATGTAATTCGAATTTTTTTTGCATATCGCATCGATACCTCAAGTATGTAAAGCAGTAAACCAAAGAGACTTGGCCTATCATCCTAACCGCGCATAGAGTGATGCTGCGTTGTGTATTATAACCGTAATGATGTGTTCAATTTTACGTGCTCTTTACGGGCAGTTTCAATGTCACCACCTCATGCAACAGATAAAATGCTCCCTTTCAAAAAAATCACACGTTGAATAGTCGAGGAAGCACATATCCGCTCAAACATCTAAAGCTAATATGTTTAAACATCGCGTCCAAGGCAAAATAAAAATCGAGATCTATGATACTTCAAGATGCAAAAGCAGCAAGAACAATTGGACACCGCTTCTTTGAATAAGCTAAAAATCCACTACATCTAATCACCCATCACTTTACTGTTATCACTCTCAATCGATAACTAAAAAGATAAGTACTCTAACGTATTTTTAAATAACAAGTCTATAAACGTCGCGAACACAAATAGGATAAAAGAATAAAAGGACAAAAAAAATACTTATTGTGGGTTAATTGTCTTTTCTCCATCAGATCTAGAAAAAATAAACACATCTAAGTCAAAATAAAAAGCTTTCTTTTTCTTGCTTAAAGTGCAGTGTACTTTAGTGGTAAAAACCAAGTTTCTGAGTGATTAATTTGTGATTGTCAATGCATTTATTTCTTATTTGACAAAAATAATACACATTATAGATTGACATTTAATCGGCCGTTAAAATATGATAAAAAATCAAACCAAATAGAAACCAGCCTCACTTGACATTAGTAACTCATTGTTTTTACAACGTTTAATTATTTGTTTGTTTTTGCACCGATCTAATCGAATGCGAGCGCTCATCAGCCTTGCAGGACTTTATAATAAAAGTTCCCACAGAGTTATCCACAGAAAAAGTGGATAACCTTCGCTAAGTGAGAGTACATCATTGCTGCTAGCCCCTAAACTTATTTTACAAGCAATTTTCAAAGAGAAACATCACCTTGCCATGCTTAAAAATCAAACTAATTAATTTATTTAATAATTTATTTAATATAAAAGTAGAAAAACAAAAAAAGGACTTTGATCATACTTATAAGAAAAAAATAACCCCTATTTCACATCTTATTTTCTTTTTTAATACTATTATTTCGCTATTTTGGATTTTTTTGATTAAAATTAGTTTTTATATTTATACTAAAAGGTGCTTTATCATGTTTCTCTCCCTCTCTTGTGCTCACCTAAATAACCAACCAAGCACACACAAAGTGCAACGTAGATTCAAAAACCTGCTTTCTGCAACAAGTGTGTTTATTTTATCCGCCTGTAGCTCTCAACCGCAAAATAGTGTCGCATTACAACTACCCACTATAAACGCGCCTACAACATCATTACAAAGCAATATGACGTGGCAGTTAACGGCCATGGATAGACGCATTGCACATTATTTAATTGCCATTAGTGATGGGGATGATGTCGCAACATTAATTAATGAAAAGAACAGTACACTGATGTTAATTAAAACGCGCTTACAAAACGCCTGGGAAAAACAACAATTAAACATTAAAGATGCAAACGATAGCGCCCCCAAAATAGAGATACACCTCATTAAACTACTCACTAACGTACAACAAAATACCTTCAGTTATACTCAAAGTGGCCAAATCCAGATAAAAATAAGTTTAAGTACGCAGCAAAAGCATTTTAGTAAAATGTTTAGCCAAAATTACTCTCAAGAAGGCGCCTTTAAAGCCGATGTTAATGATTTAACCACTAACTTAAATACGCAGCTCACGACTTTATTAAATAGCATCACTCAAGATACTGAACTTAATGCTAAACTACGCCTTTTAAATACGCCCATATAGGAAGATATAATGAAATTACTGATCCCTTTTTTATTGTTGATCACAAGTAGTGCCTTATTCGCACAGAGCCCCTCTAATGTCACGATTGAGACATCAAAAGGTAATATTGAGATCACTTTATTTGCTAAAAAAGCCCCTATCTCTGTGGCGAATTTTTTAGCTTACATTAAAAAAGATAACTATAAAAACAGTGTTTTTCATAGAGTTATCAATGGTTTCATGATCCAAGGTGGTGGTTTTTTAGCGAATGGACAAAAAATGCAAACTAATGGCGCCATTGAAAATGAATCGCATAATGGACTAAGCAACTTAAGAGGCACGCTTGCTATGGCAAGAACCAATGCGCCACACTCAGCTAAACGCCAGTTTTTTATTAATCATAAAGATAATTTATTTCTAGATGGCGCAATGAATAAATGGGGATATAGCGTATTTGGGAAAGTGGTGACGGGAATGGATATTGTTGATGAGATAGCGCTTGTTGCAACGAACAGTCGTGATAAACCACTACAACCTATTATTATTTATCGTATTGTTCTTAATACACAAAAATAATCATAACACTCAGGATCTCAAAAGCGTGCGATCCTGAGTACTACTTTAAACAAACAACCTATTAATAATTTTTAGGCATGGCAACATTCACTTCTAAGACAGAAACATCATCACCCTTATTACTAAACTCACATTTTACATCATCCGCTGTAATATCCATATATTTACGGATCACATCAACAATTTCTTTTTGCAACGCCGGTAAATAATCGGGAGAAATTGAATTTGAATGTTCATGCGCAACAATGATTTGCAAACGATCCTTCGCTTGTTTAGCACTGCCTTTTTTCGGCTTTTCGTGACGAAAATAACTGAGTAATCCCATTTTAGGCTCCAAATAAACGGCTTAAGAAGCCTTTTTTTGTATAAGTAACAAAACGAAATTCACGCTCGATACCCAGTAAACGATCCACTGCATCTTGGTAAGCTTTACCGGCATCACAATTAGGATTTAGAATAACGGGTTCACCCAAATTAGAGGCATTAAGCACATCTTGTGACTCGGGTATCACGCCTAACAAATCAATACCTAAAATATCATTGATATCATCGATACTTAACATCTCTTCTTTCTCGACGCGCTCTGGGCAATAACGCGTAATAAGCAAATGCACTTTTACCGGGTTTAACTCTAATTCAGAGCGTCGAGATTTACTTGATAACATGCCGGTAATGCGATCAGAATCGCGTACGGATGAAACTTCAGGGTTGGTCGTTACAATCGCTTCATCTGCAAAATAAAGCGCCATCATTGCACCCTGCTCTATTCCTGCTGGTGAATCACAAATAATATATTCAAAACCATCTGCTTTCAATGCTTGGATAACGCGCTCAACCCCTTCTTTACTTAACGCATCTTTATTGCGTGTTTGTGAAGCTGGGAGTATAAAGAGATTATCGATGCGTTTATCTTTTACTAACGCTTGTTGTAAATTTGATTCGCCATTGATCACATTGATCAAATCATAAACAACACGACGCTCACAACCCATGATCAAATCTAAATTTCGTAGACCAATATCAAAATCAATGATCACCGTTTTTGCGCCTGACATAGCAAGACCCGTTCCAATTGCTGCACTGCTCGTCGTTTTGCCTACGCCACCTTTTCCTGAAGTGACGACAATTACTTTTGCCATTATTTTCCCTTACCTAATTTACTTTATTTAAACTGGTTAATACAAGTTGTTCATCTTGCATTGAGACGACACAACTTTTTCCGGAAAATTCAACCGGTAGAGCATCACTTAATTTATACACGCCCGCAATAGAAACCAATTCTGGGGAAAAAGTTTGACAGAAAATAGACACTGTTTTTTCTCCCATCGCACCGGCTAACGCTTTACCTCGTAATGCGCCATATATATGAATATTACCATCAGCAATCACTTCAGCTCCAGCACCAACATCACCATTGATAATCAAATCACATTCTTTTGCGTAAATTTGTTGCCCAGATCGTACTCTGCCATTATGTATTTTTGTTTTAACTTGCGTATTGATCATTTCTTGTTCAATACTTTCTGTTTTTGGCTTTATATTCAAAGTCTCATTCTCTCGAATTTTTTCTTTTTTCTTAAAAGAATGCGATGAGCTTCTTAATATTGAAATCCCTTGAGTTTGAGCATTAGATTTTTGTGTTGCACTCAAATCTCCAGAGATCCCAACTAAAATAAACCTTTGAGCCGCGACTACTTTTTTTAACTCTAAAAAGTCAATTTCTAAATTATTATTATCAAGCGCTACAACCACTGGCGCATAGCTAAAAAAATCAGGTGCCATTAAGCGTTTTTGATTTAGCTCATCCGCTAAATCTATGAGCTCTGCGCACTTCACATTGACCACGAGTAGTGCAAAATTTAATGATTTTAATGCCATAACTATCCTATTTTTAACCTTTTATTGAATTGACTTAAAAATCAGTGAGTTTCTCTAAAAATTAAACCTGAATACATGTTATAGTTTGCATTCACATTAGGCAAGTAAAGGGTTGCATTCGTATTATGTTATGTGCAGTATACAAAAGTATTAGAAAATCACAAACTTATCTTTTTATCTCAAAAAGAGATGAATTTTCTAGTTTGCCCAAGGCCTTACTTGAAACCTTCGGTCCACCCAAATTAATTTCTATGATGAATTTAAAAAGTGGCAGTCAACTCGCTATGATAGAAGCAGATAAAGTGATCAAAGCGATACTATTACATGGCTATTACTTACAACTTCCTCCGCCTCCGATTGATAATTTAAAAGAACATAAAGAGTGGCTTGACCAAAAAGGAAACTAACATGGTATTACCGAGCAAAAAACCTCTACAAGCGATATTGAGTGTCTTACTCAGCTCTACAATATTCAGTAATTTTGCCTACGCTGAAAAGCTACCTTTTAATGATTACATTAACACCCTAAAAAAAGAGGCCATCACTAAAGGTATCGATAGCGATATTGTCAATAATGCCTTTCATAACGTTAAGTTTTTAAAACGTAGCGTGACCTCCGACAAGCAGCAACCACAATTTAAATTAAGCTTGGATGACTACCTAAGTAAGGCAGTACCCGAGTGGAAAGTAAAACGCGCGCGTAATGCTTATCGTGACAATTACACTTTATTGAATGAGATTGGAAAAAAATATAACGTGCAACCTCGTTTTATCGTATCTCTATGGGGTATTGAAAGTAACTTCGGACGTATCACTGGACGCCACGATGTTATTTCATCCTTGTCCACGATGGCCTACGAAGGTCGCCGTGAAGCTTTATTTAAAAAACAACTGTTTGCAGCCCTCTCTATTTTAGAAGCCGGTTATATTGAACAAGAGAATTTTTTAGGATCTTGGGCAGGCGCAATGGGACAAGTACAATTTATGCCTACCTCATACCTGCATTATGCGGTTGATCATGATGGTGATGGGAAAAAAGATATTTGGTCAAATCTTGGCGATGTTTTTGCTTCCGCCGCTAATTATCTTAAAATGGAAGGTTGGGAAGGATCTGAAACGTGGGGTCGACAAGTTAAACTACCGACGAATTTTGATCAGACACTCTTTGGTTTAAAAACAGAAAAAAGTTTGCAGCAATGGCAACAACTCGGTGTTCGTCGCTTTGAAGGTGGTGCATTACCTAAAGTGTCATTACAAGCATCCGTGATCAAACCTGATGAAAATGGCGACAGAGTCTATCTTATCTATAACAATTATAAAGTGTTAATGCACTGGAACCGCTCATATTACTTTGCAAGCGCAGTTAGCTACCTTGCCGAACGAATTAATAACCCACGCATTAGTGCACCGATCACGAGTAATAAATAAAAATGAGTCATTTTTGGGAAGAAAAAACATTATCACAAATGAACGCACAAGAGTGGGAATCTCTTTGTGATGGTTGCGGGAAGTGCTGTTTAAATAAAATTATTGATGATGAGACAGAAGAGCTACATTTTACCAATGTAGCTTGTAAACTGTTGCACACTAAAACATGTCAATGCCGTCACTACCCGCAACGTTTTAAATACGTAAAAGACTGTGTTAAAGTTTCTTTGGATGATATTGAGCAATTTCATTGGTTGCCAAAAAGTTGTGCATATCGCCGCCTTGTGGAAGATAAACCATTACCCGTCTGGCACCCTCTTTTGACAGGCAGTAAATCAGCAATGCATAAAGGCGGATTTTCAATTCGCGGTAAAGTTATTTCTGAGACCAAAATCGACATCACCTATTTAGACGAATATATCGCCACATGGCCGGCACAATAAAAGGAATCAAGATGACAGATATTACAATCTACCATAATCCGCAATGTACCAAAAGTCGTGCAACACTCGCGCTTATTAGTAACCAACAGAATAAGGTTACTGTCATCGAGTACTTAAAAGAGGCGCCGACGAAATCGCAATTACTGCATATTATAGGTTTACTCGGTTACAGCTCAGCGCACCAATTAATACGCTACAAAGAAGATATATACAAAGTATTGGCATTGAGCGATAGTAGCGATGAAGATGCATTACTTGAGGCTATGTGCAATAACCCTAGGCTGATAGAGCGCCCTATCGTATTGGCAAATAACCAAGCGCGTATCGGTCGCCCACCAGAATCTGTACTGGAAATTCTTTAATGAGCACACAACCGATCGCCAAAAAAACACATTTTTATCAGATCATTGCACAAATAGGTTATTTTTCATTACTCTTACTTGTCCCCTTATGGCATCTTTATTTATCGCCACCAGGATTCAATATCAACCCTTGGCTGATTACAAGTATCTGGCTTATCCCCCTGCTATTCCCTTTGCGAGGTATTTTAAGAAAGGATCCTTATACTTTTGCTTGGTGTGGGTTCATCGCACTGATCTACATCATGCACAGTACCATCATACTTTACAGCGAACCCTCAGAAGTACTGCTTGCTAGTATAGAGTTGTTTTTTTCGAGTCTATTTTTATG
Organism: Psychromonas sp. CNPT3; assembly: GCF_000153405.2. Lineage (NCBI taxonomy): Bacteria > Pseudomonadati > Pseudomonadota > Gammaproteobacteria > Alteromonadales > Psychromonadaceae > Psychromonas > Psychromonas sp. CNPT3. Next base: position 954,935 of record NC_020802.1, on the reverse strand, counting down.
GGGATGTATCTATTTTGCCAAATATCGAGGTATTGAATTAGGTTTAAGTATTCGCAAAAAAAAGAAAAGCAAGCATTAACAATAGGATGTAAGAGATCGTTTTACCCTTTATTCGTGGCCACGTCGATTTAACATAGAGCAGATAAATCGATTGGCCCGCCATCCTCTTCTTCATATACGCCTAAATTACAAATCAAGCACCTCTTTAACAAAGGGGATCGTTAATTTGCGTTTTGCTTCAAGTGACGCATTATCCAAGCGATCTAAAGTATCTAGTAATGTATCCATCTCTCGAGAAAGCCTATTCAGTAAAAAACGGCCTACATCAACGGGTAATTTCATGCCTTTTAATTGTGCTCTAAGCTGCAGCGCACCTAATTTTTCTTCATCATTAAGAGGCTCAAGGTGATAACAAGCTCCCCATTCAAAACGTGATACAAGATCTTTTAACTCAATACCAATTTGCTTGGGTAAATGCATCGCACTGAGCACTAAACTTGCCCCTGTTGGACGATTTTCTTTATTATCTAACCAGCGATTATAAAAGTCAAAAAGGGCTTTTTCCCACTCCGCATTACCCGCAATAGCATCTATGTTATCAATACAAACTAATGTCACTGATTCCATATTTTCAAAAATATCTAAACTCATACCTTGATGATGATGCAGTGGTATATAAGATACACTTTCCCCACGCTCATCAACCTCACTACACAATGCATGCAATAAATGAGAGCGACCACTACCTGCATCACCCCACATATAAAGAACAGGCTCACCAAGACCTACCGCACTATTTTTTAATTGCGTTAATAAACTGGCATTTTTTCCCGGATAAAAACTCGCAAAAGTTTCATCATCTGGAAATTTTAATGCCAGTAAGGGATACTGAAAACGTAATTCATCCTGAGGCATAGCTCTCCTTAGTGCCAATCAAAGTAAAAAGGTTTACTTTCTGCTGGCATTGGGCGTAAATGTGGCTGTATCGCAAAGGCATTTGCAAAACTCTGTAGCCCACCTTTAATTTTAACTTTAAGACTCACTAAATTATGCTTAACACTTAATATCTGATAAGACGAAATAGATGGCATATCAGAGAGTAGTTGGTGCATTTTTGTTAACCTCGTTAACGAATTAATACCTTTAATATAAATGCGCTGATAAAATTTTTCATCCGTATTTTCTAAAATAGCATATTGACGCGCATAATAGTCACTAATAGCGTCCAACATTTGTTGGATAACCTCTGCTTTTTCGCCCTTTTTCACACTCGATAGTAATACTTTATTTTTTGAGGTACTAAAAAGTTGCCAAGATAATTGCCATTGAGTTGCATTAATTTGACGCAAGTCTGCACTGACGATATTTGCCACTTGATAACGCGTCGATGCACGAGCAAGTATATTATAAAAACGTCCAGAAACATCGCTCAGTGAGATAGCGAGGTTATCCTCCAAGTCCATTAAAGGAAATTGCAGAGGGATGCCTCGCGCCAGTTGCTCTTGCTGTATTGTTTCTGACAGCGTGCTATCAGCACGTCGTTGCAAATAACTGTCGGACACTAACAGGCGCCCTGATTGATCCGTTTTTATAAGCCATATCAAGGTAGTCGGACGCGTTTTACCCCAAATAGGTTGTTGCAAGGAACTCAGTACTCTATTAATTTTTTGCTCATCAAAGTTTGCAATAAAATAAGTGTGTTTTTTACCTTTATAATAGGAGAACTGCGCAAGCATCGCGTTGATGTCTTTTAATGAAAGCTTACTACCGGGTAAATGGTTGACCTCTTTATTACCTGACACTTTCACAAACACTTGCTGTAAGGCAAGTATTTTTAATGTAGATTCCTCTTGTCCTTGTCGTACAACTATTTTGCCTTGATAAGGATTTGAAAGTTGCGACCCAGTAGCCGAACCACAAAAAATCACTATCAAGATCAAAAACAATTGTTTAACTGAGAATAACTTCATGCTGCCCCCTATAAAATAATGGATCTCGATCATAAGCAGATATTTATCTATTGCAAGATGATAATGAACATTAAAGAATATAATTGCTGATATCCCTCACTATCTTATTTTTTAGTATAAAAAACAATCAAAAACAGATTCCATTAAAATATTTGTCACAAATCAAGGGATCTGCTCATAAATCATTAGATCCTAACGGGATTGCTGTTAAAATGCGCTTAGTTTTACAACTCAAATAAAAGCGATAAGCGCTTTTCACTTAATTTTGCGAGGATTGCAAGTGAGCAACGAAAAAACCTCTTTAAGCTATAAAGACGCGGGTGTTGATATTGACGCCGGTACAGCATTAGTTGAACGAATTAAAGGTGTAGCAAAACGAACTAAACGCCCAGAAGTAATGGGAGGTCTCGGAGGGTTTGGCGCATTATGCCAAATTCCAGCAGGCTATAAAGAACCTCTTCTGGTAGCCGGTACGGATGGTGTAGGCACTAAATTACGCTTGGCTATCGATCTTAAAAAACATGATACCGTCGGTATCGATTTAGTCGCCATGTGCGTCAATGATTTAATAGTACAAGGTGCAGAGCCTCTTTTCTTCCTTGATTATTATGCAACGGGAAAGTTAGACGTAGACGTGGCAGCTGCTGTCGTCACTGGCATTGGTGAGGGTTGTTTACTCGCTAATTGTTCTTTAATTGGCGGTGAAACAGCAGAAATGCCCGGTATGTACGCGAATGATGATTACGACATTGCAGGTTTTTGTGTCGGTATTGTTGAAAAATCTGAAGTCATTGATGGCACTAAAGTTGCCAGTGGTGATGCGCTTATCGCATTAGCATCAAGTGGCCCACACTCGAACGGTTATTCCCTTATTCGCAAAATTTTAGAAGTCTCTAAGGCAGATACCAATGCACCTTTTGCAGGTTCAACATTAGGTGATACCTTATTAACACCCACTAAAATTTATGTTAAATCGACACTTGAGTTAATTAAAAATTGCCCTGTACATGCTATTTCACATATCACCGGTGGTGGTTTTTGGGAAAATATTCCACGCGCACTACCTAAAGGCAGTAAAGCCGTGATTGATGGTGCAAGTTGGCAATGGCCTGAAATATTCACTTGGCTACAAAAAAGTGGCAACGTCACTGAAAACGAAATGTATCGCACATTTAACTGTGGTGTTGGACTCGTTATTGTCGTACCTGACAGTGAAAAAGAAAAAGCCATTAAAATATTAAATGAGCAAGGCGAAAAAGCGTGGTTATTAGGTTACATTGCGGATGTAACAGATGAAAATTCACAAGTTGAGATAAACTAACCCATGCAGACCAAAAAAATTATTGTGCTTATTTCTGGTGATGGCAGTAATCTTCAAGCTCTCATTGATAAATTACATCATCCTAAAGACGCTAAAGATGCATCGGAAATCGTATTAGTCATCAGTAATAATGCTGACGCTTATGGACTACAACGCGCAAAAGACGCAAATATTAAGCAGTTGGTTATCCGCAGTAATGCGCAAATAACACAAGCTGACTATGATGCGCTATTGAGTATTGAAATTGAAAAACAGCAAGCTGATCTGATTTTATTGGCTGGGTTTATGCGTATTCTTGGTGCACCTTTTGTGCACCAATATGGGCATAAAATGCTAAATATTCATCCTTCTTTACTGCCTAAATATCAAGGTATTAATACCCATCAACGCGCCCTTGATAATGCAGATAAAGAGCACGGTGCAACGGTTCATTTTGTTACCCAAGATCTGGATAATGGCCCGATTGTATTGCAAGCGAAAGTACCTGTTTTTGATGACGATAATGTAGATGAATTAAGCGCTCGTGTGCGAACACAAGAGCATTTAATTTATCCTCTGAGTGCACAATGGTTTTTATGCGGACGTTTAAATATTAATAAAGGTAAAGTAGAGCTCGATGGTAGAGCACTTTCACCGACAGGTTACGCGCCCGATTAAAAAAGAGAGATCTAAAAAAACCGACATTATTGTCGGTTTTTTTATGCGCTAAATTCCGCTATATACCTATATACCTATATACCTATATACCTATATAAGATAAGGCAATAATCGTTATTTATCTGTCACTCTAAGCTTAATGATTATTACGGGCTATACGATGCATAAGTGATATAAAATAGGCATAAATATCGCCGTTAATATGGCGCATACGATCAAAGCAAGTGATGAGAATGCACCAATTTCTTGATCGCCTTCTAACGCCTTAGCAGTGCCCAGTACATGTGATGCACAGCCAATAGCAATCCCCTTTGCCTGCTTGTTTTTTACGCCCGCCAATTGCAGTAAAGGCAAACCAAACGTCGCACCAAATAATCCCACAAAGACAACGATAGCAGCCGTTAATGACACAATCCCCTTTAAACTTGCACTGACTTGTACTGCGATAGGCGTCGTTATCGATTGCGGTGCAAGCGTTGCCGCCAGCTGCGCATTGGCACCTAATAAAGGCAGAAGGTAGAAAGCGAAAATAAAGCCAATTAAAACGGCTAATAAACAACTCAGCATAATTATTTTAAATTTTTCTTTGATCAAATGCCTCGCCGAAAAAAGAGGCACTGCAAGTGCAACAACGGCAGGCTCAAGTAACTGCGTTAATATACTGGTGCCTTGAGAATACTGGCCGTAGGATAAATCACCTAAAACGTGTATTAATATAAAAAATATGACCGTCAATAAAAAAGGGTGTAACAACGCAATAGGCTTTAATGCATAAATATATTTACTGATGAAAAAAACGCCAATCGTTACGGGTAACGCAAAATAAAGCCACATTTTAACGACCTCGCTTAGCATCTAAAAACTGAAATAAATGACCCACACTAATAAGAATAAATGACGTAGTAAATACGATTGAAAAAACAATCACCACCCAATTCTCTAAGATCACATCAAAATAATTAATGAGTCCAACGGCTAAGGGCACAAATAAAATAACCATATATTTCAAAAATACATTAGCACTCATCACTATCCATTGCAGTTTTACTATTCCCGAGCTTAAAGCTAAAAACAGTAAGATCAAGGCGATGATACTACCCGGAAATGGCATCGGCAATTGCGCAGCAATAGCTTTTCCTATCGCTGTAAATAAAAATATTAAAGCAAGTCCGCGCATAAACTCAAATATGTTTTTTAGTAATAACGTTTTCATTTTTACGTTTTAATCCTCATTTATACCCAAGGAATTAATTAAGTTTTCATGTGTTGCGCAGGAAAAATTAACACTAGCAAGGCATGAGTTGTAGGAGATAGTTGTTCTCACTTCAAAACTCACAACGCAGGGTGGGATAATTTCAACAAGCAAGACGGAGCACCTTTTTAGTTCCTTTGGTATTATTAACTCTGTATAAAATTGGGTCACCACTCTTTAAAGTCACAAACTTTTAACTAAAACCCAGCCAAAGATCACAATTTCAATGGAAATAGGGTGACAACTGTTTTTTGATTATATAAAAATTAATTGAAAAAATCATAAACTATTACAGAATATAACGTTATTTTGTACGAGAGAGAGCACTACGCGGGCAATGATATATCATGATTTAAGAGATAAGAAAAAAAGTGAGAAAAAGAAATGATGTGAGAGATAAAAACGCTGAGTGTATTGTTAAACGCCTCACTCCTTTATTTATAATAATAACAGCGTTAATATTCACTAATGTCGGTGAATATTTAACGCGTTATCATCTATCTTAAATCTTTTTATTCGCGATAAAGATTTTCATAAACGTAATTTGTTGCCTCAATAAATCCGGGTACACTGCCACAATCAAAACGTTTCCCTTTAAATTTATAAGCTAATACACGTCCCTTTTGGGCTTGCTCTAAAAGTGCATCGGTGATTTGAATCTCACCACCCTTGCCGGGCGCTGTATTTTTTAATATTTCAAATATATCCGGCGTTAAAATATAACGACCAATGATAGCCATATTACTTGGCGCCGTTCCCGGCTCTGGTTTTTCAACCATATCATCAACACGGTAAAGGTTGTCTTCAATTAAACTCCCTTTGATAACACCATATTTATGCGTTTCATTTTCAGGCACTTCTTCTACCGCCACAATAGAGCACTTATGTTTCTCATATAAAGCGACCATTTGCGATAAAACGCCCTGCTCCGCACCATCTTTTACGCACAGATCATCCGCTAAGACAACGGCAAAAGCCTCATCACCGATCAATTGTTGTCCGGTTAAAATAGCATGGCCGAGACCTTTCATTTGACGCTGGCGAATATAAGTAAAACTTGCTTGCTCCATGATCGCGCGGATATCTTGTAATTTATCTTCTTTAGGGGTGCCACTAATTTGATGTTCAAGTTCATAATTAATATCAAAATGATCACTTAATGAATGCTTACCACGACCAGTGACAATACACATGCCTGTCATCCCAGCTTCGAGCGCTTCATCAACGCCAAATTCAATTAAAGGCTTATTAACAATCGGCATCATTTCTTTGGGCATAGATTTTGTGGCAGGTAAAAAACGGGTACCGTATCCAGCGGCAGGAAATAAACACTTTTTGATCATACGTCTCTACTAAGATAAATTAAATGGGCCTATAAACTTAACACTTATTATGCAGACAAGAAATAAAAATGATATTTTTTATGCCGTTATATGTTTTTTATCAAACAAAATCTTCTCTCGAGCATTCCCAGCCCCAAAAAAAAATAAAAAAAAAGCAAAGTTCACTGACTTTGCTTTTTATAAAAACTAAAATAAAATGACACTTTTATTTTAGTGACGCGTTCTTGCCGTACTGCGACGACGCACTCCTGCTTTACGGTGCTGAGTGTGTTTTTTCACTGCGCGTCTGATACGTGCTTGCGTATTTTTAGTTTTATTGTCATCAACACGTACTTTAGTTTCCGTTTCTTTCGACAAATCGACTAATTTTCTAAAGTAATTGACTTCTTTTAGGTTCAGCTCTATCCAGCCACCTTGTGGAAGTTGCTTGTCTAAATGCAGGTGCCCATAACGAACACGCATTAAACGACTTACCTGTACGCCTTGGCTTTCCCATAAACGACGCACTTCACGTGTACGGCCTTCCGTTAATACCACATGATACCAGCGGTTAATACCCTCTCCACCCGCTTCTTTACCAGACTCTTTAATAGAAAGGAATTTAGCCTCACCATCTTCAAGTTTTACGCCCATACGTAAACGGTTAAGCATCGCATCATCGACGTTTCCAAAGATACGCACGGCATATTCACGCTCAACTTCACGGCTTGGGTGCATCATTCGATTCGCAAATTCACCGTCAGTGGTAAATAACAATAATCCTGATGTATTAATATCTAAACGACCAATCGAGATCCAGCGCGCACCATTTAAACGTGGTAGACGTTCAAATACTGTTTTTCTGCCCGCTTCATCACTGCGAGTACACACTTCACCTTCCGGCTTGTTGTACGCCAGAATACGACAAATTGTATTCTCTTCCGTAATATATTTAACCGTATGACCGTCAACACGCAATATTTGCTCTACAGTAACACGCGTACCAAGGCCAACAACCTGTCCATCTACACTAACGCGTCCTTCTTGGATCACTGTTTCCATCTTGCGACGTGAACCTAGACCAGATCGTGCTAATACTTTTTGTAACTTTTCACTCATCATTCTCTCCCTTGGGTAATTCTCATTATGCCAACTGATACTTGCATTATCGCTTGTATCCCTACTTTGCATGGAATACAGCTTGTCGCTATTTCCGTTAACATCTCACTTTTTGTGTCATTTGTTATGCATGGCAAAACATCTAGCACTTTTATAAATAATGTACTTAAATTCTATTGAAACGGACTAATATCCCCAGCACCTTCGCGCATAATAGCAATACTGTCTTCTGAAAAATCAATGACCGTCGTTGGCGACTCGCCTAAATAACCGCCATTTAAAATTAAATCGACCTGATTTTCTAATTGGTCGCGTATTTCTTCGGGATCATACTCTGTACTATCATTGCCCGGTAAAATTAAACTGGTCGTCATTAAAGGCTCGCCCAACAATTCTAATAATGCAAGTGCAATAATATTATCCGGAATGCGAATACCAATGGTACGTTTACTGGGATTCATTAAACGTTTTGGTAACTCTTTCGTTGATTTAAAAATAAAGGTATATGCGCCGGGGGTGTTCTTTTTTAACATACGATAGGCTTGATTATCAATCCGTGCAAATGTCGATATTTCAGACAGGTCCCGACACAATAAAGTGAAATTATGTTTTTTATCAAGGTCGCGTAAGTGGCGAATACGTTCAAGACCTTGTTTATTATCCATTAAACAACCCAGTGCATAACCCGAATCGGTCGGGTAAATGATCACGCCATTATTTTTTAATGTTTCGACCGCTTTTTTCAAAAAACGAACTTGTGGGTTTTCAGGGTGTACATATAAAAATTGACTCATGATTTCTTCTCTTTAAGGGCATCAACTACCGCCCAATCTTGCCATACTGGTATTGCGATCTCGGGTAAGTGTAAACCTTTACCCAGATCTCTCCAACGACCTACAAAATGAAAATCACTACCTTGAGATGCCAGTAATCCATATTCTTTACTCCACATCGCCAATTGTAAACGCATTTGTGGTGATTGTTGCCCGCGTGCGACTTCCATTGCATCGCCACCAGCAAGTTTAAATTCAGTAAATAATCGGCGCATCCATTTATTGGATAATTTATATTGATCCGGATGCGCTAAAATAGCTTGTCCACCCGCATTATGTATTGCCTCAATTGCAAGGTGCATATCGACCCAATTATGTGGGACATAACCAATATTGCCACGGCTCAAATACTTATCAAATACTTTGACAAAAGTAGGCGCTACGCCTTGCTCTACTAAATAGCGAGCAAAATGAGCGCGCGTAATGGCGCCCTCTCCCGCTAACGCTTTAGCGCCTTCATAAACACCTTCAATATTCGCTTTAGCAAGACGTCTGCCCATTTCTAAAGCGCGGATCTCGCGCTTTTCTTTTTGTAATAAAATAAGTTCTGATAATGCTTGATGTTGTACATCGATATTAACACCGACCACATGAATTTCATGATTTAACCAATTGGTGGTAATTTCTATGCCATTGATAAGTTTTATTTTCAAGCCTAAATCAGCAATGGCTTTATGTGCGGGCGCTAAACCATCGATAGTATCGTGATCGGTCAGCGCTAATATATCAACTTGTCGATTAGCAGCTCTGATCACTAATTCTTGTGGCGTTAATTGACCATCTGATGCAGTGCTATGCGAATGTAAATCAATTAACATATATTTCCTAAAAATAACCTTGACATTAATGCGCTTATCGCAAAGGATAGAAGCATAATTTTTATGGAATGCATGATATATGATTTTTAATACAATTACTCTTACTCTTTATTGGTGGCACTTATTCTCCCTTCGCGAGCAATGAGGTTTTTGTGTATAAAATTTTCCAAAACCAAATTTAAAAGCTCGCAAATTGCGGGCTTTTTTTGTATTTGGCGTTTAAAAAAATAATGGGAATAAATATGAACATCAGTAATAAGATCCTTTTTCGATATTGGCGATAATAAATATTCAGCAATAAAAGTCGAAATTTATTAATACGCTAAGATTTAAAGGATATAAAAATGAATACATTACACCCCATTGGTGTTTTAAAAAGCTTTCATGTTGAAAGCCGCTACGTACCAAAATCATTACCCCTTTTTCAAGTGTTAACGAAAAACACACATAATAATTTGTTGTTTGATTCTGCAGAAATCTCCACCAAAGCACATTTAAAAAGTATTATGTTACTCGATGCCTGTTTGAAAATAACCTGCCAGGGGTTACAAGTCACTTTTGAAGCCTTAACTGATAATGGCAAAGATTTGCTGGTTTTTATCACCCCTCAGTTTTCAATCCAATACATTATTAGCCAAAGCGCCCGAAAACTTTGCGTTATATTTCCAAAAGCAGATGCGGATATCGATGAAGAACAACGTTTAAAAAGTGCATCTCCTATGGACGCCCTACGCTGTATACTCGAAAAAATAAGAGTGCGTAGCCAACACCCTCAAGCACTTTTTTTGGGTGGTATTTTTGCTTATGATTTTATTGGCACTTTTGAGCAGTTAATCGACGTCACAGAAAGTACCAACATTTGCCCCGATTTTGTTTTTTATGTGGCTGAAACACTCCTTATTCAAGATCATCAAAATAAAACATGTGAAATTTTAGGCTCCGTTTTTGGTGGGCTATACAGTGATGAAAATGAACGGCGCATTCAGGCTCGCCTCTGTGAATTGCAAACTATTTGCGCTGACTTTAAAGCGCAAGAAATGCCGGTTATCCCATTACAAGGGAAAATAAGTACCGATGTCAGCGACCAAAAATACAAAAAAATTGTCACAGATCTTAAACAACACATTATAAATGGTGATATTTTCCAAGTCGTGCCTTCACGCAGTTTTTATCTGCATTGCCCCAATCCCATGGGCGCTTATGCAAAACTAAAAGAAACTAATCCTAGCCCCTATATGTTTTATCTAAAAGACAGTGAGTTCACCCTCTTTGGCGCATCTCCTGAAAGCGCATTAAAATATACAAAAGACAGTAATGATGTCGAAATATATCCTATTGCAGGGACACGCAGGCGAGGCTTTAACCCCGATGGTTCCATCAATAAAGATTTAGATAGCCGTTTAGAATTAGATTTACGCTTAGATAAAAAAGAAACGGCCGAGCATTTAATGCTGGTAGATTTAGCGCGCAATGATGTTGCCCGCATCAGCATACCGGGAACGCGCCATGTCGCAGAGCTGTTAAAAGTCGATCGTTACAGCCATGTGATGCACTTAGTCTCTCGTGTTGTGGGTAAATTGCGCACCGATTTAGATGCCTTACATGCGTATCAAGCGAGCATGAACATGGGCACTTTAGTTGGCGCCCCTAAAATTCGCGCATCGGATCTGGTGCGTAGCGTTGAGAAAAAACGCAGAGGCAGTTATGGAGGCGCAGTAGGCTATATTAATGGTCAAGGGGATATGGATACCTGCATTGTTATTCGCTCGGCGTTTGTTAAGGATGATATTGCACAAGCGCAAGCCGGTGCTGGCGTTGTCTTTGACTCCGACCCTACGCTTGAAGCGGATGAAACCCGCCATAAAGCGGCAGCCGTATTAAGCGCTATTGCACAAGCTCATGGTGTCACCCTTAATGATGTAGAGGTATAATTTGATGCAAACATCCCCTAAAAGCACCTTATATTTTCTCGATAACTTTGACTCTTTTACTTACAATTTAGTGGATCAGTTTAAAGCGCTCGGTCACCCGGTGAAAATTTTCCGTAATAACCAAAGTGCCCAGAAAATAAAAAAACACATGGATGACTGCCCTGATAATGTTTTACTTGTTTTATCACCTGGGCCCGGCGCGCCAAGTGATGCTGGTTGCTTAATAGAGTTGATTAAATTATGTCGCGGCAATATTCCCATGCTTGGTATTTGTTTGGGCCACCAAGCTTTAATTGAGCAATACGGTGGACGCATAATTAAAAGCGCTGAAATTGTGCACGGTAAATCCTCATTGATACAGCATTGTAACAATCGTATGTTTGCAAACCTTCCTCTGCCACTTTGCGTGGCACGTTATCACTCGTTAGTGGGTACTGACATTCCTGATGAACTTGAAGTGATTGCTGATTTTAACGGGATGTGCATGGGCGTTTATCACGCCAAAGATCGCGTGCTAGGTTTCCAGTTTCATCCAGAATCTATTTTAACCTGTGAAGGTGCACAGCTATTACAAAATAGCTTACATTTTTTACTCCAAGAAGGAGCGCATTAAATGCAGATATTAGAGCAGTTATATGCAGGCAATTCCCTGACTCAAGCGCAAAGTCATGATTTCTTCAGCCAAGTCGTTAAAGGTGAAATTGATCCCATCGTATTAGCTTCAGCACTCACCGCATTAAAAATAAAGGGTGAAAGCATTGCTGAGTTAAGTGGCGCGGCGAGTGCATTGATAGCGAATGCCAAAGCGTTTCCACGGCCAACTGAGCCTTGTACTGATATTGTCGGCACCGGAGGTGATGGCCTTGGCACCATTAACATTTCCACTGCCAGCGCCTTTGTAGCAGCAGCTTGCGGTTTAAAGGTTTGCAAACACGGTAGCCGTAGCGTTTCGAGTAAATCGGGATCGTCCGACCTATTAAGCGCCTTTGGGGTGAATGTTGATATGTCAGCGCAACGTGCGCGCCAATGTTTAGATGCCCTCAACATCTGTTTTCTCTTTGCGCCAGCATATCATGCGGGCATGCGCTTTGCGGCCCCCGTACGCAAAGCACTGGCAACACGATCTATTTTTAATTTATTAGGCCCCCTTATTAACCCCGCCCGTCCGAGTACGGCATTACTGGGTGTTTACGCGCCAAATTTACTGCTACCGATGGCAAAGGTGCAACAGCAACTGGGCATGCAACGTGTGATGGTGGTATTTGGCAGTGGCCTTGATGAAATCGCATTACATGGCGAAACGCAAGTTGCCGAACTGGTGCGCGGTGAAATTATTGAATATACACTCTCAGCCGACGATTTTGGGGTGAAAAATTATCCCCTTGAGGCAATATTAGGTGGCACGCCAACACAAAACAAAGAGATCATTGAACGTATTTTAGAAGGCCAAGGCACCCCCGCACAACAAGCTGCCGTTGCGGTTAACACCTCTGCATTATTGGTCATTAATGGCCTTGCTAATGACTTTAAAAGTGGCACTCAAATGGCGCTTAAAAGTATGCAAAGTGGCAAACCACTGCAACTCATAAAACAACTTGCGGAGATGAGCCAATGCTAACTGACAATCCTTTACAAAACAGCTGTTTACAAGATACGATTTTAGGTGACATTGTTAAAGATAAAATCCTTTGGGTTAAAGCGCGTAAAATAGCGGAGCCACTACAAAGCTTTAAAGAGACACTCGTCAATAGTGATCGCGATTTTTATCAGGCATTAACCCAAACTGACAGCGTTTTTATCCTCGAGTGCAAAAAAGCATCGCCTTCAAAAGGCTTATTACGCGCTGATTTTGATGTGCAACATATCGCGCGTCAATACGCGCCTTACGCCAGTGCCATTTCTGTTTTATGTGATGAAAAGTATTTTCAAGGCAACCTTGAATATATAAAAAAAGTACGTGACGTTTTAAAGCAACCCGTTTTATGCAAAGACTTTATTGTCGACAGTTACCAAATTTACTTGGCGCGCCATTACCACGCCGACGCCGTATTATTAATGCTATCGGTGCTCGATGACGAAACGTATCAAACGCTTAGCGATCTCGCGCAGCGCTTTAACATGGGCGTACTCACCGAAATAAGTAATGAGAGTGAGCGCCAGCGCGCCGTCGCCCTTAATGCAAAAGTCATTGGCATTAATAATCGAGATCTGCGTGACATGAGCATTGATTTACAACGCACTCAAACACTCGCCCTGAATATTCCCGAGGATAGGATCATTATCAGCGAATCGGGTATACAAGATCACAGCCAAATTGTGAAACTTAGCCAATACGCTCATGGATTTTTAATCGGCAGTACGTTAATGGCGCAAGATAATATTGATTTTGCCTGTCGTAAACTAATTTTAGGCGAAAACAAAGTGTGTGGACTCAAGCATGCTCGCCATGCAGCAGACGCCTATCAAGCAGGCGCTATTTATGGTGGATTAATTTTTGTTAAAAAGTCGCCTCGTTATGTCACTCTCAATGAGGCCCGTTTAGTCATGAATGGCGCGCCACTACACTACGTTGGCGTCTTTCAAAATGCAGAAATAACGATCATCATTGATATTGTTAAGCAATTAAACTTACGCGTTGTGCAACTGCACGGCGATGAAGATGCAACTTACATAAACGCGCTTAGATCGCAGTTACCCGCGCAATGTAACATTTGGAAAGCACATGGGATCAGTAACTCTCTGCCTGACTTTAGTGCTTATGATGTTGATAAACACCTGTTAGATACGCGTATTGGAACGCAGCAAGGGGGGTGTGGTAAAACCTTTAACTGGGATCTATTAAACGCCCTGCCAATCAAAAAAAATCAATGTATTTTAGCCGGTGGATTAACACCTGACAACGCTAAAGAGGCGGCTTCTATGGGGTTTTCTGGACTTGATTTTAACTCTGGTGTTGAAACACGCCCCGGTGAAAAAAACAGACCATTAATGATGCAAGCCTTTACACAATTAAAGCAATACCGGCGCTAATTCGACTCTCATAACTCACTCTTTTATTTAAGGTAATACAAATGCAAAAATTAAATCCCTATTTTGGACAATTTGGCGGTATGTATGTACCACAAATTTTAGTCCCAGCACTTAAACAATTAGAAAATGAATTTATTAGCGCCCAACAAGATCCTGACTTTATTGCCGAATTATCTGAACTATTAACCGAATACGCAGGCAGACCTACCCCGCTGACTTTATGTCGTAATTTAACCAAGGGTAAAAAAACCAAATTATATTTAAAACGTGAGGACTTATTGCACGGTGGCGCGCATAAAACGAATCAGGTGTTAGGCCAAGCCTTACTGGCTAAGCGCATGGGAAAACATAAAATAATTGCCGAAACCGGTGCGGGCCAGCATGGCGTTGCAACGGCCTTAGCTTGCGCTTTATTAAACCTTGAATGTAAAGTTTATATGGGCGCCGTCGATATCGAACGCCAAAAACCCAATGTTTTTCGGATGCGTTTAATGGGCGCAGAAGTAATATCGGTAAGCTCCGGCGCTGGCACCTTAAAAGATGCCTGTAATGAAGCATTACGTGATTGGGCAGGCAGTTTTGACGACACGCATTATCTATTGGGCACCGCCGCTGGGCCGCATCCTTTTCCAACTATCGTGCGTGAGTTTCAAAAAATAATTGGTGAAGAGGCTAAGCAGCAGTGCCTGAAAAAAGAAGGTATTCTGCCACATAAAGTCATTGCCTGTGTGGGTGGTGGCTCTAATGCTATTGGTATTTTTAATGATTTCATTGAAGATGAAAGCGTCGAGCTTATCGGCGTTGAGCCTGGTGGCTTAGGCGTAAAAACGGGCAAGCATGGCTGCCCTATTAAGCATGGCTCAAAAGGTATCTTTTTTGGAATGCACTCTTTAATGATGCAAGATGAGCATGGCCAAGTTGAAGAGTCTTATTCTATTTCTGCCGGACTCGATTTCCCATCAGTAGGGCCTCAGCATGCGCATTTAGCCGAAACCGGCAGAGCAAGCTATGTTAATGCTACCGACGCCGAAGCATTAGACGCCTTTCACGCACTCGCGAAACAAGAGGGCATTATTTGCGCACTTGAATCCGCACATGCTTTGGCACATGCTTTAAAAATCATTGAAAATGAGGATAAAGATCAGGTGATCATTGTTAATTTATCCGGCCGTGGTGATAAAGATATTTTTAACGTCGCTAAAATTTTTGAAGAAAAAGGAATTCTGTCATGAATAACCGTTATGCAACACTCTTTAATAACCTCAAGGCTAAAAAACAAGGGGCTTTTGTGCCTTTTGTTACCATTGGAGATCCTGATCAAGCGCGCTCTTTAGAAATAATTAACACCTTAATTACAGCGGGTGCTGATGCGCTTGAGCTAGGGATCCCCTTTTCAGATCCTGTCGCCGATGGCGTCGTTATCCAAAATGCATCTATTCGCGCTTTAAGCGCAGGCGCAACGCCAGATACCTGCTTTGCTATCATTAAAGAAATACGCGCATTACATCCCGACATTCCGATTGGTTTACTCCTATATGTCAATTTAGTTTATCGTAATGGTATCGAAAACTTTTATGAGCGCGCTAAAAATGCGGGCGTAGATTCCATCTTAATTGCCGATGTACCGTTACATGAAAGTGCTCCTTACCGTCGCGCCGCAAAAAAATATGGCTTGCAGCAAATTTTTATTGCGCCACCAAACGGCGATACAGAGACGCTTAAAAATGTGGCAGAGCACAGCCAAGGCTATACCTATTTACTAAGCCGTGCGGGCGTCACGGGAAGCGATGCAAAAGCGGGTATGCCCGTTGAAAACATGCTAAATACATTGCATCAATATAACGCGCCTCCGCCGCTGCTTGGCTTTGGGATATCGACGCCTCAACAAGTAAAAGAAGCAATCACATCAGGGGCCGCTGGCGCGATCTCTGGATCTGCTGTCGTCAAGATCATCGCCAATAATCTACAACATCAAAATAAATTACTCAGTGAGATGCATACCTTTATTAAAGAGATGAAAGCTGCTACCTTTAATTAAAACATTAAGGGCTTAAAGAAGCATGTGACGCGGCAGCGCACATGCTTTTGAACAAAATACGCTAATTTTTTATATTGTGTATTTAATAAACGAGAGGAAACATTTACATCATCTACTAACCCCCGTATAAAGAGAGACAGTTGTTGAGTTAATCAGTCAACTATAAAATCAGCATCGACACTACACTGCCATTTGATTAAACCAAAGAGAGAAAAATGAAACAATTACGCGAATTTATTCCCCTGATAGTCTTTTTTATTGTTTATAAGATGAGTGATATATATACGGCAACCGCCGCATTAATGATCACGATGACACTGAGTTTTATTTTGAGTTATTTTCAAAATGGCAAAAAAACAGATAAAATGCAGATCATCACTCTCGCCATGATCTTAGTTTTCGGCTCACTCACCTTAATACTACACGATGATGTTTTTATTAAATGGAAAGTAACTGCTGTGTATGGCTTATTTGCCATTGCCCTTTTTGTCACTCAATTTATATTTAAAAAACCTGCATTAAAACAAATGTTAGGTAAAGAGTTGATCCTACCAGATAAAGTGTGGAACACATTAAATAGCGCATGGATGCTATTTTTCATCGTGCTTAGTGTCCTTAACCTTTATGTTGCTTTTAATTTATCTCAAGAGATTTGGGTTAATTTCAAAGTGTTTGGTCTACTCGGTGCAACCTTGATTTTTACCGTATTAAGTGGTGTTTATATTTATAAATACCTGCCACAAGCTAAAAAAGATGAAGCCTCTGATATCAGTCCCCCAAAGGAGTAAATATGTTATATGTTATTTTTTCCGAAGATGTAAAAAACAGTTTAGCATTACGCGTTGCGACGCGTGAGGCTCACCTTGCACGCTTAGAAACATTGCAGCAACAAGGCCGATTATTAATAGCTGGCCCTAACCCTGCCATTGATAAAAGCGACCCAGGTGATGCCGGTTTTAGCGGCTCAACGGTGATAGCAGAATTTAACTCTTTAAGTGAAGCGCAAGCTTGGGCTGATGCGGATCCCTATCAAAAAGCTGGGGTTTACGCATGCGTAACCGTTAAACCCTTCAAACAAGTTTTTCCTAAAACTTAAACTTAATGGCATCTTTTAGATAATAAAAAGGTGCCATCTAAACTTAGGCTTAATTAATAGTTATCACTCATACAGGAAACAAGATATTCCCCTTCTATTTTTGACTTCGCTGCGTTCACTTGATTATTATATTGTAAATTTATTTTTTGATGAAAGCATAAGGTTAAAGAGGTGGATGTCCGGCTTATCTTATCCCACCAAAGAATACCTTCCATCGTTTGTCGATGTTCAGACTTGTTATCACTATATCTTCAAGAAAAATGGCTTTTAACTTCGAGCATCGTTCATCAGAGAGCATTAATCGGGCATGGTGATCTCGTTGTTTTTAGCGAAGTAAATGATACGAGATAGCCCTCCACTTCCACTCATAAAACACTTCTTTGAACAAAATACAAACAAATGTCAACAGCCCCTAGTCGTTTTTTTGTTTAAAAAACCATTTATTGTACTAGATCAACATTCATGATCGTTTATGACTCATACTGACAGACAATACCCACCTGTAGGTACTTCCGGTTAGTATACACCTAAGACAATTGTTGTTATAACTTTTTAAATTTATCTGTTATCGCGTTGATGTTGAATGAAAAAAGAGTAAATAAATGATCGCGACAGCTATTAATTTATCAAGTGAAATTTTGTGGGAGTTTTTTCTACCACTGCTTATTTTATTAGGCTTATTTATCAATATTAAAATGATAAAAAACCATGCAAGCCTGAGCAGACCTGACGCTACGCTGTGGGAATTTAATAAAATAAAAGGGGCTTTATCTATTTCATTAGCCTCTAAAGTGGGTACGGGAGCAATTATTGGTGTGCTTGCTGCTATGTGGGAAAGTAGTATAGACGGAGTGAGTACGGGCGTCGGTGTTGTTTTTTGGGTGTTTGTAGGTATTTTGTTTTTGGTCCCTATCACTTATTCAGAAGTGTTGTTTACTCAAATTTGCCAACAATCACCACGGGATTTTATTGCTACCCATCTAAATGAAAAATCAGCAACTATTTATGCCGTAGGTTTAGTTGCTCTCTATGCCTTTGGGTTTGTTGGATTTCAGTTGACAGGTGTGCAAACGGTGGTGCGATACGTATCAGAAACCTATCTAGACTATTCATTTAGCCCGAGTAATGCGCTACTTTATATCGTATTGCCCATTATTATTTTAGCTACTATGGTCATTATTACCAAAAGCCACCAGCTATTTATTAATACCCTTTCGTCACTCATTTTCTTTATTATCATTGCCTACCTGCTGTTTTTTTTGCTTTTTGTTTATCAAACCAGTTATTTTATTGGTGAGTACTTTAAACAGATAACGTCACAAATAATGAGCCTTTCAACGGTTGCCATTGGTTTGCCACTCGGGTTAATTATCGCTTTTCAACGAATTATTCAAATTAGTGAAACCTCATTAGGTACGAGTGCATTATCTAGCTCAGACAGAGAAAACTCACCTCGTCGAGAGGCACTTATCCAAACTATTTCGACATTAATCAGTATCTTTATTGCCGT
The DNA here is from genome assembly GCF_000153405.2 of Psychromonas sp. CNPT3. Classification (NCBI taxonomy): domain Bacteria; kingdom Pseudomonadati; phylum Pseudomonadota; class Gammaproteobacteria; order Alteromonadales; family Psychromonadaceae; genus Psychromonas; species Psychromonas sp. CNPT3. The sequence continues at coordinate 936,038 of NC_020802.1, read as the reverse complement.
TATTATTACCAGTTATATCTTTGCTTATGGACAAACTCATATCGAATCAGTCGCACTGTCTGCAAGTGGTTTTGAGCGCATCAGTGGTTATATCTTCACGGTGTTTTCTGTGACAGGTTATGCGGGGTTAGTGGTCGTATTACTGTTTTTTATTGTTTCTGGATTTACCACTATTTTAGGCTCATTTCATTATGTGAATACCAGTTTAAAACTTTCTGAAAATGGGATCATTATTACTTATATATTATTAATTTCTCTCTCTGGGGCCTTAAGTGTGACCCATTTTGAACTTATTTTTGAAGCATCCAATTTATTAATGTTTATTGTTGGTTTTATAAATTTACTGGCAATGGCACTCTTTATTTATAAAAAAACGTCAAATCTTAAATCTTAAGGATCTATTATGAACAAAAAAATATTAATTGTTGGTGGTGTTGCTGGAGGTGCTTCAACGGCAGCACGTTGTCGTCGTCATAGTGAAGAAGACACTATTATCATGTTTGAAAAAGGCCCACATGTCTCTTTTTCAAACTGTTGTTTACCGTATCACCTAAGTGGTGTTGTTGCTACAGCAGAAGAGCTCGTATTAATGAGCCCGAAGCAGTTTGCGGATCAATACAATATTGATGCGCGTGTTGCTAGTGAAGTCGTCTCCATTGATCGCGCGGCTAAAACAATTTTAGTGAAAAATGTTGAAACAGGAGAAGAATACAATGAACATTATGATAAATTGATTCTTTCCCCTGGTGCTAAACCTATTGTGCCCCCTATTCCAGGCATTGAAAAAGTAAATACTTTTTCAATTCGCAATGTGGTGGATATTGATCGTTTAAATAAATTTATCAAAAAAGGTGATACTAAAAATATCAGTGTGATTGGTGGTGGCTTTATTGGTGTTGAAACGGCTGAAAACTTAAAAGAGGCGGGATACAACGTTACGTTGATTGAAGCGATGCCACAGATTATGAAACCGTTTGATTACGATATGGTACAGATCCTTCATAAAGAGTTACATGATCATGGTGTAAACTTGATTGTTAATGATAAGGTTGAGCGCTTTTCAGAAAATAAAATAATCCTTAGTTCAGGCAAAGAGGTGGATACCGATGTTGTTGTAATGGCAATTGGTGTAAGACCTGAAACAGATTTAGCAAAACAAGCAGGACTTGATCTGGGTAAAACGGGGGCGATGAAAGTCAATCAAAATTACCAAACGAACGATGCAGATATTTATGCAGTGGGTGATGTGATTGAGGTTTATAGCTATTTATATAATGATTACTTCCAATTACCCCTAGCAGGTCCTGCTCAAAAACAAGCGCGTGCTGTTGCTGATCATATTAATGGTATGGCAATAGATAACCGTGGTTATATTGGTTCATCCGTGATCAAGGTATTTGATTATAACGCAGCTTCTACGGGTTTAAACGAGGGGATGATCAAAGCATTAGGGCTTAATCTCTGTTACAACACGGTTAACATTATTCCTAATGACAAAGTTGGTTTAATGCCATTTGGTGCGGTTGCACACTTTAAATTAGTCTATGAAGTGCCAACTGGGCGCATTCTAGGCGCACAAGCGATTGGTAAAGGTAACATCGACAAACGTATTGATGTGATTGCAACGGTGATCAAGTTCGGTGGCACGATTTACGACTTGAAAGATTTAGAGCTTTGTTATGCACCGCCATTTGGTACTGCAAAAGACATTGTTAACTTTGCAGGTTATGTAGCAACCAATTTAATGAACAGTGACTTTAAACAAGTACACGGTAGCAATATCCGGCCACTTGTTGAAAGTGGTGCATGTATTGTTGATGTACGTGAAGAAAGTGAATTTGCACAAAGTCATATTAAAGGTGCAATTAATATACCATTGAGTGAAATTCGTCAGCGTACTGATGAACTTCCTAAAGATAAACCACTCTATCTGCACTGCCGTAGTGGTCAGCGTAGTTATAATGCGGTACTTGCACTGCAAAATATGGGCTTTACCGATGTTTATAATGTATCCGGTGGTTTCATGGGACTTTGTTTCTATGAGTACTTTAATGATAAAACATTAAAGCGTACACCCATTGTAACTGATTATAACTTCGACTAAAAATGTCGTGACATAAATAGATAAATGATCTCCTAATGAGGTCATTTTTAGATACATACTCATGATGCTTCAAGGTACACAGTCAGCAAGGAAAATTGTTCCAAGATACTAGGCATAAAATTGAACTATCGCTATTTTATATAGAAATTTTATAACAACGCAGATTGGTGTAAATTGCCTTTTCCTACGGGGCGCAAGCTTGAAAATTAGCCCTACGTTGTAACAATCTAAAATTAAAATAACAATTACCTCATCTGTGCCTTACTCTGATTTCCTTATTTATATCTGACAAAGTAGATTGAGATAACATGAGTATCATTATAGATATTGGATAAAAAATGAATAAAACTCAGAATATATTAGGTGCATTTGTTGCCTTAAGCGTTGTTGTTTTTGGTGCCATGTTATTAAAAACAGATGCACTGTTTTTCCGCCTATTATTAGGCCTCGGCTTAGGTTATGCACTCACACGTGGTTTCCTTGGTTTTGCGGGTAGTGTTAATCGAGCTTATAACGGTGGCTCTACAAAGTTGATGATTGTATTAATGTTTATGTTTGTTATAACGGCAATCATTAATGCGGGATTTTTATTAAACGGTGAGTTAAGTCATTACGATTTGTGGATCAACCCTATCAACTTAGGCTTAGTGGTTGGTGGTTTGATGTTTGGCTTTGGTATGAGTTTTTCATCATGTTGTGCCTCTGGAGTGATGACTGATTTGGTGACTGACTTACCTCGCGCAGGGATCACACTGGTCTTTTTTGCTATGGGTGTTTACCTTGGTTTTCCCTTACAAAGTAGTTTACCAATGATCAAAGATACACTGTTTTCAAGTAGTAGCTTTGTAAGTAAAGGAGTCTTTATGCCCGATCTTTTTGGCAGTGGGTTATATGCTTACCTTGGTGCTATTTTACTGACCATTTTATTTGCTTCTATTGTTATTTACCTGTCGAAAAAATATGAAAGTAAGCGCCGTGCTTCTGGCACATTCTACGGTATAGATTCTGAAGTAGAGCAGGAAAAATTAGCTCAAACTGAAAAAACAGAGCAAATTAAACCTTTTAAATTGCTCTGTTGTGAAACTTACGAAAAATTGTTTGTCGCGCCGTGGTCAATGCAAACAGGCGCTGTGATGATCATTGTTTTGTTTACATTAATGTTAGCAACAACACAAATGGGCTGGGGAGCATCAACACCTTATGGTATCTGGTTTGGTAAAGGGATGATGTTATTAGGCGTTTCTGTGGAGAGTGTTGCCAATTTTGCTGATCGTCCTATTGGCATGTTTACAACGCCTTTTTTTGAACATCAAATCACCGTGCAAAATGTTGGTATTGTGATGGGGACTCTTATTTGTGTATTACTGATGGGGCGGTTTAGCTTTAAATCTAGCTATTCAGCAAAACACCTCATGTTATTTGCAATGGGTGGTTTGTTGATGGGGTTAGGAACTCGTTTTGCGAATGGCTGTAATGTAGGCGCCCTTTATACTCCGATTGCTAATTTATCATTATCAGGTTGGATCTTCTTAGTCTTCTTAATTACGGGCGGTATTTTAGGTAATAAAGTCGCCCAGAAAACATAACTTATATAGAGTAACGGTAACTTCTCATAAACGGGTGCCAGTATTTAAAGACGTTAGTCATCTTTTGACTATCTCTGACAATAAGGGCATCTTTTAGATAAGAAAAAAGGCGATATCATCGCCTTTTTTCTTGTTTTGCCGATGCTACCAATTAATTTGAATGCAGCATACTATTTAGTTCCACCGCACTCTTATTCGCTAAACATTCAATTTGACCAGTGATGGAATTACGACGGAAAAGAAGATCGTTTTGCCCCGCAAGGTCACGCGCTTTAACAATCTCAATTTGTGCGCCTGATTTATCAAGTAATTTAACTTTAGATCCCGCAGTAACGTATAAGCCCGATTCAATAGTACAACGGTCGCCCAAAGGAAACCCAAGGCCCGCATTAGCGCCCAATAAGCTATTCTCACCTATTTTAACGACCACTTTACCGCCACCACTTAACGTACCCATGATAGATGCACCGCCACCAATATCAGAGCCTTCACCGACCATAACCCCTGATGAAATACGCCCTTCAACCATACTAACGCCGGTGGTTCCTGCATTAAAGTTAATAAAACCTTCATGCATCACAGTAGTGCCCTTACCCACATAAGCGCCCAATCGCACGCGAGACGTATCGGCAATACGCACACCTTCTGGCACAATGTAATCCACCATTTTAGGGAATTTATCCACACAATCAACGCTGATAACATCCCCGTTTAAACGTGCTTCAATTTGACGCTCTGCAAGCTCAGGTAAATCAATAGGGCCTTTATTTGTCCAAGCAATATTATGTAATACAGAAAATATGCCGTCTAAGCTCAGTGCATGCGGTTTTACTAAACGATGAGAAATAAGCTGTAACTTTAAAAACCCCTGCGCCACACTTGCTGGTGCATCGTCCGTCTCTAAGATAGTTAACACTAATGGCTGAGTTGATTTAGCAGCTGCCACAGCAAAGTCAGCATTACTTGTTTCATCTGCGCCATTAAAGGCAGCACTTAGTTGCTCTGCTACTTCAGGACTTATTTCAAGCGTTACATTACCGCCTTGATAACCGCTAAGCGCGCCAACTATCGCGACTAAATCATCACTTGGAGCAAGCAATGGATAAGGATAAAAGACTTCTATGATTTTGTTTTGACGGTTTTTTGTGGCCGTACCAAACGCAAGTGCAAATGTAGACATAAGATAGCTCCGATGTGGAAATTTAAAAAAGTAGCAATATTAGTATATTGATACTAGAAATTGTATTTTGATTAAACGTTGTATTGTAATTAAAAACGGTATTGTGCTTAAAATCTGTATTGATATTAAAGCTGATATTGATATCAAAAGTTGCCTTCATCATAAAGAAGGCGTTTGTATATTTAAAGAAATATATAACAAAGACCAAAATTAATCGTAAATTCACTTTTTCATCGACTCGATGCCATTTCAAAAAGCAGACAAAAAAAAGATAATAATATAAGTCCTATATTATTATCTTTTAAAGACAAAATTTGGAGCGTTTATACCTCGCTAGGCGGTGTATTATCTCTCGCGTTTATTTTATCTGGCGAGTTTTACGCAGTAATTCATACGCTTTTTGAATGTCTTGTGTTTTTTCTTTGGCTAAGTTCATCATCTCTTCAGGTAAACCTTTCGATGCCAGTTTATCTGGGTGATTTTGACTCATTAATTTGCGATAAGCACGTTTAAGCTCTTTGTCACTCACATTTTCATCAACACCCAATATTTTATAGGAATCACTGCTACTTTGTTGCGATTGTTGCTGGCGTTGACCTTGATGATAGTGTTGTTGGCCTTCGACCATTTGCAGTAAACGATCTAATTCAAAACGTGAAAAGCCTAATTGCTCTGCAATAATGTATAGGATCGCTTTTTCACTTTCATCAATCGCGCCATCTGAAAATGCCACTTGGATTTGGATCCCCAAAAACATTTGCAACACATTACGATCACCTCGCACCATTTGTGCAAATTCAGACAACGTCTCCTGCAACGGGAAATTATCGTTTTTACCAAAGGCAAAAGACGCTTTTGCTTGTGCGCGCATCTCACCTTGCAGGCGCATTTGATCCATGTATGCATTGGCAACTTGAATGTCTGTGGTGGTGACTTGACCTTTCGATTTGGCCATGTGGCCCATTACCGAAAAGGTCGTATCAAAAAATATTTTTTGCCGAGCACGACTATTATTGGTATTCGAAAATAAGCCATTTTGCATATCAAAATTAATCGCCGTCGCACGATCAAAACGGTGCCCTAACCAAATACCTAATAACATCCCGAAAATATGACCAAACATAAAACCAAAAAAAGCGCCGAGTATCTTTCCCCAAATTCGCATAATGCTAAAAACCTTCTGTTCTAATATGAATTAAGCGTATATTGACTAACTATTTGTCTTTTTACCAATTTTTTACACAATTAACGACATTTAATCGAATATTTGTTAACAAAGATTGGAGCACCCGAGAGTTTGCTTTATGATAGCACTTTCTGTTTTCTATTTTTCAAGCATCATGTATTCTTTTTTATGGCGTTTCAGTGAGTAATTAATGTTTAAATTTTTCGCTTTATTTATTATTTTGTCCCCCTTTTTAACGCTCAATGCAGCCACTTTATCTGTCACGCCAGAAAACCATGAAAAAAATAAAGAGCAAACCGCCTCCATTCGCGCTACAAGCTCGCGTTCGACCCTTGAATTTTTCAACCAATGCTATCGAAATGTTCCCGCGGTGATCCCTAACACCTCAACGACACCCGCGAATCAATTACCGGTTAATATCAGTGCCTTCAATTTATTTGGTTTAACCGATAAACTTGTTTATCGTGATGATGTAGAGCTAACACATGACGATAAATTTTTATCTTCAAATAAATTAACTTATTTTGTAAAAGACAAACGCGCCATTGCAGAGGGGGATGTAAAATTTGTCAATGGTAACGTCACCTTGCATGCAAAACGCATTGCCACTGAAATGCAGACTAATCAAACCTCTTTTTATCAAAGTAATTATCAATTTCATGGACGTAATGGCCGAGGTGACGCTGCGCGCATTTTCGATAACGGACAAGATTTATACGAACTTAATGACTCGACATACAGCGCGTGCCCACCCGAAGATAACACTTGGTCATTAAGCGCAACAACCCTCTATATTGATAATAAAGAGGAAGTCGGTAGCGCCTATAACGCAGTGCTGCGCATTAAAGATGTGCCAGTCTTTTATTTCCCTTATATTACTTACCCTACGAGTGATAAGCGTAAAACAGGCTTGCTTTTTCCCTCTTTTGATCTGTCGACTAATAATGGTTTTACCATCTCTCAACCTTTATATATCAATATAGCCCCGAATATGGACGCCACTATTACGGCGAAAAGTATGCAAAAAAGGGGCACGCTACTCTCTGCAGAGTATCGCTACTTATTTGATATTGGTGGTGGTAAGTTTCAAGCTGAATATTTAGCTAATGATAAAATAACCGATGATAAACGTTACCTATACCACTGGGATCATAACGTTAGTTTTGCTAAAAATTGGAATTTCAACGCCACTTATTCAAGCGTCAGTGATGATTCTTATTTTAGTGATATTGATACCCCTTATGGTGAACGCAGTGATAACCAATTACTACAAACCGCCAATTTAAGCTATCGCACCAAAAACTGGAACAGTGAGCTTGAAGTTCGTAATTTCCAAATTTTAGGTAACGGCGATAGCCCGCATAAAGTGTTACCAAAACTTTCTTTTAATTTATACCAACCTTTGAATTGGAAAAGTTTACAACTTGATTTGTATTCCGAAATTTCACGCTTTACCCATGATGATGAAAACGTCTATACCGGTACGCGTGTTCATATCGAGCCTAAATTATCATTACCCTTATATTATGACTCAATATTTATCAATACCGAGTTAAAATATATGCTGAGTCTTTATGAGCAAGATATCCCAACGCTCTCTCAAAAATATTCTTGGTATCGTGACTTAGAAAGTCAAGTGCTACGCGCTATTCCGTCTTTTAAAATAAATTCAGGGGTGAATTTTGAACGCGATTTTACTTTTTTAAACAGCGATTATCGACAAACGCTGGTGCCACAAATACAATACTTATATGTGCCTTATCAAGATCAATCTGCCATTGGCCTCTATGATACAACCTTAATGCAACAAGATTATTATGGGCTTTTCCGCGATAACAAATTCTCCGGCTATGATCGCATTAGTGATGCAAACCAGCTCACTCTCGGGGTATCATCGAGCTTTCTTAATGCGCAGGGGCAAGAGAAAATGCGCTTTGCCATTGGTCAAAATTACTATATTACGGAGTCTGATGTAACATTACCCGATAAAACGCGGGTAAGCACCAGTAGCTCTTCTATTATTGGCGAATTTGATGTTAATTTTGCAGGGAAATACTTCTTACACAGTGGCTTAGAATGGGACAGTGAAAATAATATTATCAAGCGCGCTAATAGCACCTTTGAAAAACGCTGGTTCTATAATACCTATGCGCAGCTCAATTACCGTTATATTGCACCAACCGATAATGAGGACTTACAAGTCAACCAACTAGGCACTAAAATAAATTGGTCTATTAATGCGCAGTGGACCACTTTCGCCAGTTACTATTATGATTTAGAATACGATACCTCTTTTGAAAGTATTGTGGGTCTAAAATATCAATCGTGTTGCTGGGCAATTGGCTTAAGTTATGAAGAGCACATGTCGCCTTATTATGGCCCATTGTCTTCCATCAATGACAACTATACAACCGAACAAAATTTTAGCCTTACTTTTGAACTAATGGGCCTCGGTGGCGTCGGATACTCCGATGGAGATGAAAGTCTATTTGATTATGGCCGCCCTTTTTACTTACAATAATGGATATAAAATGAGATCGATACAATCCCTAATCGTGACAATGATCTGCACAATACTTCTGAGTGGCACCGTTGTCGCTAGCACTGAGCATCTAGATCAAATTGAAGCGATTGTTAATCAAGAAGTGATCTTAAGCAGTGATGTTAAGCGCATGGAAAAAGATATTCGCGCGCGTTATTTAAAAATGCAACAAGCACTGCCATCTAAGCAAAAGTTGCGTCAACAAATTCTCGATAAATTAATCAATGACAGCTTACAGCTACAAGTAGCAGAGCGCATGGGTCTGCGCCTTGATAACGCGCAAGTGGATCAAACCATCCAGCAGATATTAAAAAAAGAGGGTAAGAACATTGCCCAATATCAGCAAGAACTCTCTCGAAAAGGTCAGAGTTATCAAGCTTTTTCTGATAGCGTTCGTAATGAACTCACCATCAATGAAATACGTCAAATGCAAGTGCGTCAACGCCTTAACATTTCTGAACAAGAAATAAATTTAATGGTGCAACGTTTAAATAAAGACGGTAAAAAAAATACGCAGTTCCATTTTATTCACATTCTCTTAAAAACAGATCCAAATGCCCCTTTACACGCACAGCAACAAGCAAAAAAAATAATGCAACGCTTAGCACAAGGTGAAAGTGCAAGTAGCTTAGCGCGTCAATATTCTCAAGGCCCTAAAGCATTAGACGGCGGCGATTGGGGATGGCGAACAGTCGATGAGATCCCCAGTTTATTTGCAGATAAGTTTGATGAATTAAAAACGAAAAAAGGCGATATTCTTGGCCCTTTTAAAACGCGACTAGGTTTAAGTATCATTCAAGTTTCTGATAAAAAAGGCATAAAAAACACCACTACACTGGAAGTCAATGCACGCCATATTTTAATTAAATCTAATATTATTTTAAGTGATAAAAAAGCAAAATTATTACTCAACACCTATCGCCAAGAAATATTAGAGGGTAAAGCAAACTTTGCAGAGCTTGCGCGCGCGCACTCACAAGATCCTGGATCAGCAGTAAAAGGCGGTAATTTAGGCTGGGCAGATCCCAATATGTATGTACCTGAATTTAGAGACAGAGCGCAGTCATTACGTATTGGTGAGATAAGTAAACCCTTTCATACGATGCATGGCTGGCATATCCTTGAAGTATTAGAAAAACGTCAAGCTGATACCACTGAAAAAGCCAGTAAACAAAAAGCCTACTCTATTTTATATAAGCAACGTTTTCCAGCTGAGGTGTATGCCTGGATGAATGAGATCCGTCAAGAAGCTTATATTAAGATAGTTAATGATAAGCCAAACGCGGCGCAAAAAAAATGAACAGCATAAAATTTGCACCGATCATTATTACCGCTGGCGAGCCAAGCGGTATTGGTATGGATATTGTACAAGCACTGGCTAGCCAAACATGGTCATTGCCTATCGTAATTTGTTGTGATAAAAATTTATTAGCAATACGTATCAAGCAATTAAATAATCAGATTGAACTCATTGATTATGCCTTAAATACGCCCTTAGAAACATTAGGGTTGGGTCAATTATATGTTGCCCATGTCCCTTTAAAAAAAGAAGTTAAGACGGGACAACTTGATAAAGAAAACGCGCAATACGTGCTTGATATGTTGTCTTTTGCAAATGATGGGTGCCTGTCGGGTGCGTTTTCAGCCTTAGTAACTGGCCCTGTACATAAAGGCATTATTAATGATGCTGGCATTGCTTTTAGTGGCCACACTGAGTTTTTTGCGCAGCAATCAAATACTGAGTTAGTGGTCATGATGCTGGCAACAGAAGGCTTACGCGTCGCATTAGTCACCACACACTTACCGCTAAGAGACATTGCAGATGCCATCACCAAAGAGCGCTTAACCCATATTATTCATATTTTACAACGTGAACTTAAAATTAAATATGGTATAAAAAAACCGCGTATTTATGTGTGTGGTTTAAATCCTCACGCGGGTGAGAATGGACATATGGGCACGGAAGAAATTAAAATAATAGAGCCTGCATTACAGCAGTTACGTCAACAGGGCATTGATTTAATCGGTCCTTTACCTGCTGACACCTTATTTCAAGAAAAATATTTAAAAGATGCAGATGTGGTACTTGCAATGTACCATGATCAGGGTCTACCTGTTTTAAAGTATAAAGGTTTTGGTAAGGCCGTTAATATCACACTGGGCTTACCTTACATTCGCACATCAGTTGATCATGGCACCGCGTTAGATATTGCAGGAAGCGGTCTTGCTGATGCAAACAGCTTGTTTTGTGCTCTGAATGAAGCCATTAGAATGGTACAAAACACAACAAAAAAAATAAATCCATAGCGTCACTATTTAGAGTATTCTAAAGCGCATAAAATCAAGTAACAAGAGTAAAACATGAATAATAAAACCCATTTAGGCCACACCGCACGTAAGCGTTTTGGACAAAACTTTTTACACGATGATTACATCATCGACTCTATTGTGGCGGCAATTTCACCACAATATGATGATAATATTGTTGAAATTGGGCCTGGACTCGGCGCTTTAACCGAGCCTGTTGCAGAGCACGTAAAAACGCTTCATGTGATTGAATTAGATCGCGATCTTGCAGATCGTCTTGCTAAGCACCCGACGCTTTCTAAAAAACTAAATATTACCCAAGCAGATGCATTGCAGTTTGATTTTAGTCTACTTGCAAGTAAAGAGAAGCAGCTGCGCGTGTTTGGTAATTTACCTTACAATATATCAACGCCTTTAATGTTCCATCTTTTTGAGTACGCAGATAAAATTAAAGATATGCATTTTATGTTGCAAAAAGAAGTGGTTAACCGTCTTTGCGCCGGACCTAACTGTAAAGCTTACGGCAGACTAACGGTGATGGCACAGTATTATTGCAAAATAATCCCAGTGCTTGAAGTGCCACCGAGTGCTTTTATTCCAGCACCTAAGGTTGACTCTGCGGTTGTACGTTTAGAGCCTTATGACGTGCCTCCTTTTGTTGCTAAAAGCTTAAAAGCGTTGAATCAAGTCTGCTCTATGGCCTTTAATCAACGTCGTAAAACGATTCGTAATGGACTACGTGAATTATTAAGCGTTGAAGAATTACAATTGTTAAATGTTGATCATACTAAACGCGCTGAGAATGTGAGCGTTGAAGAATATGTGCGCTTAGCAAACTATGTAACCGATCGTAAAGAGAAAGCTGCAATATAATGGCAACTTATATCGTCGGTGATGTACATGGCTGTTTTAATGAATTAAAGCAGCTTTTAGTGCTGGCTAATTTTAATAAAAAAGAAGATGAATTATGGCTAACGGGCGACCTTGTTGCACGTGGCCCAGACTCTCTTTCGACATTGCGCTTTGTCAAAAACCTTGGCAATGCCGCAAAAATAATATTAGGTAATCACGATCTACATTTACTGGCGATATGGCAAGGCGTGCAAAGTGCAACACCACAAGATAACGTGGATGCTATTTTAAATGCACCCGATTGTCATGAATTATTAGATTGGTTACGTAAACAGCCACTGTTACTGCGCCATCCCAAATTTAATTTTATGATGGTGCATGCGGGTATATTACCGCAATGGTCTACCCATGAAGCGGAAAAGTTAGCGACAGAAGCGCAACATGCGCTTTGTGCGGATGATTTTAAACATGTACTGCAAACTATGTATGGTAATGCACCCAGTAAATGGTCTGCAACATTACAAGGGGATGCTCGCATCCGCTTTATTATCAGTGTTTTTACACGTATGCGCTACTGTTACCTTAATGGCAGTCTTGACTTTAAAAATAAGCTCCCTCCTGAAAAAAATAATGCTCACGAGCTTAAACCTTGGTATGAACTTAACGAGCATAGCCAAAGTAATAGCATTATATTCGGACACTGGGCAGCCTTACAGGGCAAGGTAACCAAAACTAACATCTACGCGTTAGATACTGGCTGCGTTTGGGGTGGGTATTTAAGCATGCTACGCTGGCACGATAAAAAACTATTTTCATGCCCCGCATCAATCTAGCTAAAAATGCGTTGCAAAAGCATTATACTCGCTCGAACGTCACAAATTGATAGTTATAGCCGTTTTTAGTATCTTTCAAATGCACATCACGTGCTACTTCCTTCCACGACCCTTGTTTTTCATAATCAGGAAAATAAGTATCACCGGCGACTTTAAGCTCAATAAAGGTTAAATAAAGGCAATCAACTTGTTCTAAATATTTTTCATAGAGACTCGCTCCACCAATGATCATAACCTCAGTTGCATCTTCAACAAGTGCTAATGCTTGCGTCATGCTTTGTACACACACCACCCCTTCTATACGCAACGTGGTATCTCGGCTAAGTACGATATTTTGTCGCCCCGGTAATGGAAATCCTATCGATTGATAGGTTTTTCTACCCATGATCACCGGTTTTCCTAATGTCACTTTTTTAAAAAATGCCAGATCAGCCGGTAAATGCCAAGGCATTTTATTGTCTAAACCAATCACTCTATCCGCAGCCATGGCAGCGATCATTGATATCTTCATCTTATTCCTTATAATTTTTTGCTCAGATTAACAAAATATTTACTTAATTGATGCATAATATTTCATGCTTTTGTTATGCTAAGTTAATCCTTTATTAAAATGGTGCATAAAAATTATGTTAGGAAAAAAATCGATCCTCAGTGTGACTGTCATTATTGCCTTTACTCTTTTTGCTATCTCCATTTGGTGGGGACAAATGCCTGATGCTTATAATGTTTTTGAAAAAACCAAACAAACAGCAAAACAGGAGCAGCAAACGATTGTTGTAGGCTACACGACCGTCTCGACTTTAATTGATGTCACAGAGTGGTTACTTGAGAAGCCCGGTGGTTTTTTAAGTAATGACATGATGCCACCGAGCTTAATGATGGACAATATGCCCGCATTTGAATACGGTGTTTTAGAACAAGTACGCGATTTAGCCTTGGTCATGCGTTTGGACTTTAGCCGTTCACAATCGCAATCTAGCGTCAATAAAGATTTAGAAAAAGCGCAGAGCAAATTAAATATTTCACATAAAAGTTGGCTATTTCCAAGCGCCGAAGGTGAATATAAAGATGCCATAAAAGCCCTAAAACACTACCGCTCACAGTTGGTTACCCATGAAGCACCTAATGCTCAATTTTATACCCGTGCGGATAACTTAGCCGATTGGTTACGCAAAGTTGAGAAACGTTTAGGCTCTATTTCCCAACATTTAAGTGCCAGTGTTGGCCAAGACCAATACGATATTTCTTTAGCTGGCGATCCGAGCGCGAAGCAATCCACAAAAACCGCTACAAATGCACAAATTAAAACAGATTGGTTAAAAATTGATGATGTTTTTTATGAAAGTAAAGGCGCGACTTGGGCAATTTTACAATTTTTAAAAGCGGCTGAAATTGATTTTGCGGATGTACTCAAAAAGAAAAATGCACAGGTAAGTTTAAAACAAATCATACGCGATCTTGAAGGTACGCAAGAAACCCTTTGGAGCCCTATGGTACTTAATGGTGATGGTTTTGGTCTATTAGCGAATCATTCATTAGTAATGGCAAATTATGTATCGCGCGCCAATGCTGCCCTCATTGATTTACGCAGTTTACTCGAGCAAGGCTAATAAAAGAGTTCGACAAAAAAAAGTAAAAAAAAGAGATCTCGTCGGTATGACAGATCTCTTTTTTTATACGATATTAATAATGCGCTTAAGCACAACATTTTTTATATTTTTTACCGCTACCACAAGGGCAAAGTGCATTACGTTTTGGCGTAGCTTGCACGCTCACTGTTTGGGGCTTATTTAAAAAATAATGTAACGGCTCAATATTTTCATCCCTATCAGCATTCACTTCAATACTTGCAAAGAGTTCATGCTCTTTTAGCAGTAATAACACTTCTTCTTTACGCTCTTGTGTTTGCACACTCAATTGTAATGGCGCATCTTCACTACCTGATTTAAGTTCGCGCTTCGTATTAAAACCACAGCTAGTGTGCTTAGGTTTCTTCGTTTTTCTACCTTTAAAGAAAAATTTATCTGACATCTTGATATCCTCAATATTAATGAGGCGCAGTTTATACTATTGGCCTGCCGCGGTAAATCAAAATGGACGGTAGAGCAAGACCAAAACTTAATGCGCTTAAAATAAACAGCGTGCGTAGCCCGTTTTCAGTAATGATTGCCATTATTTCGGGACTATAACCTGATGAATTAAGTTCCATCAAGCCTATCACTGTCGTAAATGCAAAACCACCCGGGATCATAGGGATCACGGAGGCAACTGTAAATACAGGCCGAGGTATAAGATGCTTACGCGACCAATATAAACCTAAAAATCCCATGGCACTTGAGGCTAAAAATGTAGCGCCTTCAATGGGCACGCCCGATGTCATTAATAAAAAACGTAAACTGTGCGCAAACGCGCCACCAATGGCACAATAAATAAGCATTTTCCGGGGGACATTAAAGACCATGGCAAAACCAACGGCAGGGATCCATGCAAACCAAGCATCGATTATAAATAATGTAAATAACTCCATTAGTGGATCCACCCTGATACGCCGGTTAGTAGCATTGAGATAACAATCCCAAAAGAGACGCTTATTGTAAGTAATGTAGCAAAGACCCAGCGCGCTATTCCCGTATTAATATAACCTTTAAGGACATCAGAAACCGCATTTATAAAGGGAAACCCTGGCACTAAAAGTAACACGGAGGCGGCCATTGCAATTTGAGGTTTCTCTCCAAATTCAAAAAAAACACCCAGACTTGCAATCGAGGTTGCTGAAAAAGCAGAGATAGCAAAAATCACAAAAGGATTGTGGTGCCGGGCTGCCAACTCTTGACGAAAAAACATAGCGATACTTGATGCGAAAAAAGTCGTCAGATAAACCTGCCAGTCGCCACCAAAAAAATGACTAAAGCTTGAACACGATAAACCAATCATAAAAATCACCAAATAACGATTGTATTTATAAGGCTTTAAACGATTTAAACGCTCTTTTACTTGACTAATATCTAACAATTTTTTTTCTAACATCAAACAAATACGTTGCACTTCACAGACCATTTGCATATTAATGCCTCGATCATAGCAACGACGTGTTGTGGTGACACAATCTTCACCAAATAAACTGGTCAAAACAATCGCATCAGAGCTTACCGAAAGTTCGATACTCGATGCGCCTAAGGCAATGCCTATGCGCTGCGTAGTTTGCTCCACTAAGCGGCTTTCGGCGCCGTGTTGCAGCAGTATTTGTCCTGCTTTTATTGCGATGCGTGTTAACTCGATTTGCTCTTCACGGCTTAAGACCATTAATTAAACATCCTTATTTCTAAATAGTTGGTTGTTACTCACAAAAGGGACTCTTGAAATTATTTTTATTTATCCCTTTTTTAAATGCACATATACCCATGTTCTCTCATCTGCTTTCTCCGCCTCTTTGATGATAATACCAAAGGAACTGAAAAGGAGATCCGCATTGCTAGTGTTAATTTTTCCTGCGCAATACATGGAAGCTTAATTAATTCCTTTGCTATAACAATTCAAGGCGCACCGCTTGTTAATCGTATTGCCTTTGCATTGGTTGCAACGCACCAATACTATTCGAGCATCCTGTGCACAGGGCTCATATTGCTGGATGCATGTGAGTATGCAACGATACATTGACTAATAGCTTAGCATTTTGCAGTTAAAATTATTCACCCGTATTATAAATAAAAAAAATTTATCGCCTATTTTCATTTATAATCATCTTTTACCATCAATAAATAGACATTCAATTATGCGCTATCCTAGATTTTACGATCCGCAATCTTTTAGTCTCCATAACGAGTTTGAACTTGCAGACAATGTCGCTCAACATATACATGTTTTGCGTCTTAAAGAAGGCCTTAATATCATTCTTTTTAATGGCTTAGGTGGACAATTTACCGCCACCTTAATAAACGTAAAAAAACGCAGTTGCACGGTGAAAATAACGGCTTTTACGCAAACAGACAATGAAAGCCCACTGCATTTGCATTTAGGGCAAGTTATCTCCCGTGGTGAACGCATGGAGTTTATTATTCAAAAGTCCGTAGAGCTTGGTGTTAATGAGATAACGCCTCTGCTTAGTGAGCGTTGTGGCGTAAAAGTAAATGTCGAACGTATGGCCAAAAAACACCAACAATGGCAAAAAATAGCTATCGCAGCTTGCGAACAATCAGGACGAAATATCGTTCCCATTGTGCACCCGCCACAACAGATGCAACAATGGTGTACACAATCAACAGATGCCCTGCAGCTCACTCTGCACCCGCGCGCATTGTTAAGCATTAAAACATTGCCCGATAATATCAGTAATATACGCCTACTGATCGGCCCTGAAGGTGGCTTAAGTGATGGCGAAATTAATTTAACCAAAACACTTAATTTTACCGAAACATTATTAGGCCCACGCGTATTACGCACAGAAACAGCAACACTAACTGCTATTAGCGCATTACAATTTCGTTTTGGCGATTTAGCCTAAATTTGAAAAAAAGGAACATATATGAGCATTAAAATTGGTATTTTGATGGATCCCATCGAAAATATAAACATTCATAAAGATTCAAGTTTTGCCATGCTTTTAGAAGCGCAGTCACGTGGTTGGGAACTTTACTATATCACCATGAAAGATCTGTACTTAGAAAATGGACGCTGTTTTGTAGAGAGTAAAAAGCTCAGCGTACAACGTAAAGAAAATGATTTTTATCAATTAGAGGCTCCTATTGACCACCCTCTTGCTGATTTAGATGCTCTGCTCATGCGTATAGATCCACCGTTTGATACTGAATATATTTATGCGACCTATTTACTGGAACGCGCAGAAGAAGAAGGCTGTTTGATCGTCAACAAACCTCAAAGTTTACGCGATGCAAATGAAAAGTTATTTACTGCGTGGTTTAATGAATTTACACCTGAAACATTAGTGACTCGTAATGCTAAAAAAATCCGTGAATTTCATCAAAAACATCGTGATGTTATTTTAAAACCGCTCGATGGTATGGGTGGCGCATCTATTTTCCGAATTAAAGAAAATGATGCGAATTTAGGTGTGATCATCGAAACACTGACTGAGCATGAAAGTCGTTATTGTATGGCACAGGCTTTTATTCCCGAAATTACACAAGGGGATAAACGCATCTTAATTGTTGATGGTGAGCCAATGCCTTATGCACTTGCGCGTATTCCAGCAAAAGGTGAAACACGTGGAAACTTAGCTGCGGGAGGACGTGGCGTAGCGCAGCCATTGTCTGAATCCGATTGGCATATCGCCAACTCTATCGGCCCTAAATTAAAAGAAAAAGGCCTTATTTTTGTTGGTCTCGATGTGATTGGGGATAAAATTACGGAGATAAATGTCACCAGCCCAACCTGCATTCAAGAGATAGATAAAGCTTACGGAACAAATATTGCAGGTAAATTAATGGATGCGATTGAAAAACGAGTACGATAACTTGTTATTTTTTTGCCATACTTATAGCAATGGAATTAATTAAGTGGTCGTATATTACGCAAGAAAAATTAGCACTAACAAGGCGTGAGTTGTAGGAGATAGTTGTTCTCACTTCAAAACTTACAACGCAGGTAGGGATAATTTTTAAAGCTAGACGGATCACTTTTTAGTTCTTTTTGTATTAAAGTACTCATTAACATATTGCACCTTATAAGGGGCTCATATGAAAGATAAAAACACACAGAATAGCAGGACAGATCTGCATGTAAGCAGCCAAAAAACAACGATTTTAAGTACGCTTAAAGATCATTTTTTAATTGCGATGCCCACATTAACAGATCCTTACTTTAAACAGTCTGTTGTCTATCTTTGTGAACATGACGCGCAAGGTGCAATGGGCTTTATTATTAATTTCCCGGTGAAATTGAGCATACAAGACTTACTCAAAAATGTTGATACTATCAAACATCAACCGCAGCCCCCGCTGACGCAATCCGTCTATCTCGGTGGCCCCTTAGAGCTTGAACGCGGATTTGTATTGCATAGCCCCATTGCTGATAGCTCGCAAAGTACGCAATTAAATGACGATTTATTAATGTCTAATTCTAATGCTGTTTTATCTATATTGGGCACCGATCGCGCGCCCGATAATTACATGGTCACGCTCGGCTATTCAAGTTGGAGCTCAGGTCAATTAGAGCAAGAAATGCAAGACAATCATTGGCTCACGATAAAGAGCGAAAATGATATTATTTTTGATATCCCCGTCGAGCTACGCTGGACAGAATCATTACGCCGTTTAGGTATCTCGCCAGAGCAGTTAAGTAGCACAACAGGACACGCATGATAGAAAAAGAGTTAGAAAAACCCCTAAAATCTCTGATGGGATTTGATTTTGGTAGCAAAAGTATCGGTATTGCGACAGGGCAAATGATCACAATGACCGCTCAGCCTCTACTGGCAATTAAAGCGCAAAATGGAATTCCTAATTGGGATAATTTAGAACAACTTATTAAAGAATGGCAACCCGATATGCTTATCATCGGTTTACCTCTTAATATGGATGGCACAGAGCAATACATTACCCAACGCGCCAAAAAATTTGCAAATCGTTTACATGGCCGTTTTGGCGTTAAAATCGCATTACAAGATGAACGTTTAACCACCGCCAGTGCCAAAGAATTTATCTTTGAACTCGGTGGCTATAAAGCGCTAGATAAAGGCAAGATAGACAGCGTTTCAGCGGCTTTAATACTTGAGAGTTGGATGAGCCAATATGTGATCCCTTCATAAAACGTGAAGAAGAGACGATATTAGACTTTTTTAAGCCCTCTTCATGAGGGCTTTTTATTTTTACCAATGTATAGGATCTTTGTTTTGCGTACTCAATAATTCATTCACTTGCTTAAAATGCTGACAACCTAAAAAACCTCGATAAGCAGATAAAGGAGATGGATGACTTGATGTTAAAATATGATGCTTTATGGGATCAATCAAAGCGGCTTTTTGTTGCGCATAATTTCCCCAGAGTAAAAATATCACACCACATTGAGAGTCATTAATTTCTCGGATGATATTATCGGTAAATACTTCCCAGCCTTTTTTAGCATGACTACCTGCCTTTGATTTTTCAACACTCAGCACGGCATTAAGTAATAATACGCCTTGCTTCGCCCAATGCGTCAAATCACCTGATAAGGGAACTTCAAAGCCACTTATACTGCTTTCTAATTCTTTATAAATATTACGTAACGAGGGTGGAATCTTCACGTTTTCAGGTACCGAAAAACTCAGTCCGTGCGCCTGCCCTTCACCATGATATGGATCTTGGCCTAAAATAACCACGCGAATTTTATCTAAAGGTGTCAACGTTAACGCATTAAAGCGTAATTCTTTGTCAGGAAAAATACTTTTTTCAAGTGCTTCCTGCTGCTTTAAAAACACGTGTAAATCTTGGTAATAAGCAAGACTACTTTGTTGCTTAATAAAATCATCCCAATTCACCTTACTCTCCTTTTTCTCTTATTATAAAAGAATACGTCTGCAGACACTCTTTTTCAG
Source organism: Psychromonas sp. CNPT3 (assembly GCF_000153405.2). Classification (NCBI taxonomy): domain Bacteria; kingdom Pseudomonadati; phylum Pseudomonadota; class Gammaproteobacteria; order Alteromonadales; family Psychromonadaceae; genus Psychromonas; species Psychromonas sp. CNPT3. The sequence goes on along the minus strand of NC_020802.1, from coordinate 915,917 downwards.
TTATCAACATCATATTAACAAAAAGCAGCTAAAATAAATAATGATCCTAATAAAACAAACACAAAATCCCGTATAATTGCACATTTAAAATTTGCATTGATACTGCTCAATAAAAAGCCACAAATCCCACAAAAATAATATGTGATTATTGATTTACATCAATTCAATCACGCCATATAATAAATTCAGATTTATTATATAGACCTATATGTTTAAATTATTTACATGCTTGTAACTAAATGACATATTTTATCTTTTACTTTTAAAAGGAGCTTATTATGGCTTTTGGTATTCAAATCACTAAATCTGAAAATCCTTCTCTGCTTAATTCATTTTGGTTATTAGATGAAGCAAATTCTAAAGCACGTTGCTTATGTGTTAAAGACAATGCTTATGTAGAAGATCAAGTTATTGCTATCAAAGATCTTGGACACATTGAATATAAAGAAATTGCGATTCAAGCACCTGCGGCACAAGAAGGTGGTCAACACTTAAACGTGAATGTTTTACGTCGTGAAACGTTAGAAGATGCTATCAAGCACCCAGAAAACTACCCACAATTAACTATTCGTGTTTCTGGATATGCAGTGCGTTTTAACTCATTAACGCCAGAGCAACAACAAGATGTACTAACGCGTACATTTACAGAAAAAATGTAATGCTCAAATGATTCTATTGTTCCCTATTTTATGAGAGCAAAAAAAAAGAAGCCATCGGCTTCTTTTTTTAACTTAAAAATAAAATTAGGCGTCAACGCTACTTTTCTTATTTCTCTTACGGATCAAACCTTCTTGAATGGTTGATGCGACCAACAAGCCTTCTTGCGTGAAAAACTGTCCACGGACGAGTCCTCGTCCATCTGAAGCAACCGTGCTTTCAACCGCATACAAAAGCCACTGATCTAAACTAAAATCATGATGGAACCACATGGCGTGATCTATCGTTACCACCTGCATATTAGGATCAAAAAAAGCAATGCCGTGGGGTTGTAACGCCGTAGGAAGAAAATTAAAATCAGACGCGTAAGCTAATAAATAGCGATGCACACACAAATCTTCTGGCATTTTACCATTGGCTTTAAACCAAACAAAACGCTTCGCAGGTGAACTCACAGGTTCGATAGGATGAACAAAAGTGACAGGACGCATTTCAATCGGCTTTTCCGCGACTAATTTCTCACAAATCCCCTCAGGCAAAAGATCAGAATGCATTAAAGCCATATCTTGTTCCGAAATAAGACTTTCCGGTTTAGGGACATCAGGCATCACATCTTGATGCTCAAAACCACTCTCCTTTTCTTTAAAAGAAGCGGTCATATAAAATAATACGTTACCATTTTGAATCGCCCTAACCCGGCGGATTGACAACGACTTTCCATCTCGGATACGCTCAACATCGTAAACGATGGGTTTATCAACTTGTCCAGAGAGTAAAAAATAAGAATGGAAAGAATGCACTTGCTGCTCGCTACGCACCGTTTCTTTTGCAGCGCAAAGTGCTTGTCCCATCACTTGTCCACCAAAAACAATGCCTAAACCTAAATCTTGGCTTTCCCCCCTAAATAAATTTTCTTCTAATTTCTCTAAGCTTAATTGTTTTAATAGATCTTTTAATACTTTACTCATTTTTACTCCAAAAAAAGAGCGAATAAGATATTATTCGCTCTTTTTATAATCTACTCTTTAATATTTTACATCGCCATTAAAAATTCACGTATCGCACTAAAATCAGCACCAAAGTCTTGAGACAATAAAGGAAGATCCGCACATGACGCTAAGGCTTCGGGAAGCTCGACATGATTGCCTAAAATATCTTCAACGCTCTCTTTGAATTTCGCAGGGTGTGCGGTACATAAGAATAACCCTGTTTCTCCGGGTTGCAACTGTTTTGTTAGCTCCGCGTACGCGATTGCGCCATGAGGCTCACATAAATAACCTAACGCATCTAACTCACGTAACGCATCGATAGTTTGAGAATCTGTTGTCACGCCATAACCTAAGCACTCTAAAGGCCAACCCTGCACATTAAATAATTCTTCAATCCGAGGCCAGTTATTAGGCGCGCTGACATCCATTGCATTTGATAACGTTGCCAATGTTTGTCGTGGCGTCCACGATTTTGTTTTTAAATAACGTGGCACCGTATCATTACTGTTTGTAGCAGCGATAAAACGTTTTACCGGTAAGCCTAATGCTTTAGCAAGCAAACCTGCCGTTAAATCGCCAAAATTACCACTGGGCACCGATATTACTAGGTTTTCACGTTGCTTCGCATCTAATTGCGCAAACGCTTCAAAATAATAACAAATTTGGGCCAATATTCGGCTAATATTAATCGAATTTGCAGAATTTAAGGCGATTGCTTCACGTAATTCTTGATCATCAAAGGCCTGTTTCACTATTGCTTGGCAATCATCAAACGTACCCTCTATTGCCAATGTTGTAATATTTTTACCCAAAGTACAAAACAGCTTCTCTTGCATCACACTGATTTTACCTTTGGGATATAAGATCACCACATTTACATTTTCCATTTCAAAAAACGCATGTGCGACAGCAGCCCCTGTATCACCCGATGTCGCCGTTAATATAGTGGTTTTTTTACCCGCATTAAATTGGGCTAAACACTGCGCCATAAAGCGCCCACCAAAATCTTTAAAAGCAAGTGTCGGCCCATGGAAAAGCTCTAAGGCATGAATATTTTCACTCACTTTGACGACCGGTGCGGGGAAGGTAAAGGCTTTTTCTAATATCGCATCTAAAACATCTTTACTGACTTCACCGCCCAACATATGCGCTAATATTGCACTTGAACGAGGCACTAACTCCATGCGTAACAAAGAGGCTAAGTTATCGAGTTTTTTAATTGAATCAGGAAAAAACAAACCTTGATAGCGGCCCAGTCCTTGCTTTAATGCTTGCTCAAAATTAACTTGCTCTGATCTGTCTTTAATATTATATAGTTTCATAATTTCCCTTCGAATACATGTGCGCCTTGTTCGTCAAGCTGACAAACATGACAAAAACCTTCTTCATTTTGAAGGAAATTGTTAATTAACCACTGCTCCATTTCCTGTGCTTTTTTAATATCATTAAAGACACTAAAAATAGTCGGCCCCGATCCTGATATCCCCATGGCGAGTGCCCCACAACGCTTTGAAAATGTTTTCGCAGCAAGAAAACCCGGGATAAGTTGGGCGCGATAGTTTTCTGCAATGACATCTTCTTGCAACAGTTTTGCAGCCATGGAAGCTTGCTGCGTATAACTCGCATGCACAAACGCACTTAAACGTCTGCCATAGGTTAATGTATCCGCAAGTGAGTATTGTTTCGGTAAAATATCGCGCGCACCCGCGGTTGATATAGAGGTACCCGGATAAGCAAGTACCCAATACCAATCTTTAAAAGACGGTATTTTTTGACTGATCACATTATTTTCCATGATCATCAGTTGCATTCCACCAAGATATGACGGCGCCACATTATCATAATGAACGCCACCACTAATTTTACCTTCCATCGCCCCCATTAACCCGAGTAGCGTTATCTCATCTAGCGGGTACTTATGCCAAGCATTGAGTGCGACTAAGGCGGCCACAATTGAACTCGAACTTGAACCGAGCCCACTGCCCACCGGCAAGTTTTTTTCGAGCACCATTGAAACAGGTAATAACGTTACGTCCGTCGCAAGTAAAGCCTCTTTAAATGCCTCATAACAATCAACCACAATATTTTGCTGTGGGGGTTGTGGCAATTTATGTGCAAATGGCCCGATTGATGAGAAATCAAAGGCAACCTCAGCAGAGCCTATTTGTACTCTGTCACCTAAATGCGTTGCATTTATTGGCGTCATCGCAGCACCTAACGCATCAAAACCCACACTTATATTGGCACTTGATGCGGGCGCATAAACTACAATAGACATATTAAATCTCCTTTTTCCAGTTTAGCGTGCGTAAAATATCAGCAAATAACCCAGCAGCTGTCACTTTAGCTCCCGCACCGTAACCTCTTAAAACTAAGGGAAGAGGCTGATAATATTGACTATAAAAAGCGAGGGCATTCTCCCCTTCTTTGACTTTATTTAAAGGGTCGTCCGCATCAACCGCCTGTATGCTACATTTACATTTACCGTGCTCAATACTGCCGACATAACGCAGTACTTGTCCTTTTGAAGCGGCTTCTTGTTGCCACTTTTTAAAATAAGCATTGGCATCATCTAAGCGCGCCATAAATTCATCCGTTGAACCACTGATATCAAAATCCGGTGGCAATGCAGATTGCACATCTATATCGTCAAGGCCGATTTGCATGCCAGACTCACGCGCTAAAATGAGTAATTTACGCGCCACATCTAAGCCACTTAAGTCTTCACGAGGATCTGGCTCAGTAAAGCCGATATCACGCGCTTTTCGCGTCACGGCTGAAAAATCTAAACCGGCATCTAACTGACCAAAAATAAAGGACAATGAACCCGATAATATGCCACTAAACTTAAGCAGTTGATCGCCCGCATTAAATAAATTTTGCATGTTTTCAATGACAGGTAAACCGGCTGCAACATTGGTATCATAAAGAAATTTACGACGTTGCTTAAGCGCGGTGCTACGCAAGGCCAGATAATAATCCATGCTACTGGTATTGGCCTTTTTATTCGCCGTCACCACATGAAATCCCGCATTTAGAAAATCAATATAAGTATCCGCTACTTGTTCGCTACTCGTACAATCAACAATCACTGGATTACAAATTTGCGAATCATTGACCAATGCTTGCATTTTATCTAACGCTAAAGGCTGTATCGACTGTGTCAGTTGGGCGCTCCAACCTTGTAAATCTATGCCTTTCTCATCAAGTAACATAACGCGACTATTAGCAATTGCACAAACACGTATTTGAATATTTCGACTCGCTAAACGCAGTTGTTGACGATGTACTTGTTCAATTAACGCACTACCAACCCCCCCACAACCAATGAGGAAAATATCAATATATTGGACATTACAAAAAAAGCTTTGATGGCAAGCTTGTACGGCTCGCAAGGCCTTTTTCTCTGCGACGACCACTGAAATAGAACGCTCAGATGAGCCTTGTGCTATCGCGGTAATATTAATAGAGGCTTGTGTCAGTGCGGTTAAAAATCGAGCTGCAACGCCTTTTGCTTTACGCATACCATCACCCACTAAAGAGATAATAGCCTGCTCTTTAATGACATCGATTGGCTCTAATAAGTTATTGTCAAACTCAAGGTTAAACTCTTCTTTTAACGCCTTTAATGTTGTATCCACGTCGATACTGTGAATACAAAAACTTAAACTATATTCTGAAGACGATTGTGTGATCAAAATAATAGAGATCCCGGCGCGCGATACAGTGCTAAAAATTCGCCCTGCCATACCCACAATGCCTTTCATACCCGGACCTGAAATACTCAGTACACTTAAGTCCGTTAAATCAGAGATCCCTTTCACTTCTAAATCTGACGTACTTTGCTCACCACCAATTAACGTCCCCGGAGCTTCTGGGTGATGGGTGTTTTTTATCAAACAAGGAATATGGTGCTGCGCTATGGGTGCGATGGTTTTAGGGTGTAAGACCTTTGCCCCAAAATAGGAGAGTTCCATCGCTTCGGCATAACTTAAAGCGCTAAGCAATGTGGCATTTTGTACTGCACGAGGATCGCAGTTATAAATACCATCGACATCAGTCCAAATTTCACAACATTGTGCTTTTAAACAAACGGCTAACACGGCAGCGGAATAATCAGAGCCATTACGCCCCAACACCACGGTTTCGCCTTTCTCATTACCCGCCGTAAAGCCAGGCATAATATGAATAGTATCGTCAGACAAGGCCATCGAAGCAAAGCGCTGACAAGAGAGATTAATATCAATTTGCGCTTCAAGATACCCGCCTTTAATGGAGATAAAGCTTTGCTCTGCTTGAAATTGTTTTACTAAATAACCTTTACTGAGCAATAATTCTTGCATGCAAATCACACTCAGCAATTCCCCTTTACAAAGAATTTTAGCTTCCACAGAGGCAGGGCATTGCCCGAGTAAGCGCACGCCTTCTAATAAATTACTTAACTTTTTAAGTTCTTCCGAAAATATTTTTTTCAAGATTGACGCATTATATTTCGGATTGCTTGCTTTTAAACCTTTCAGCAAAGAGGTGAATATCTTATGAATATCAACAACATGACGTTGAGCAGATCTACCTGTGCTCATTTTTTCAACGATAGAAAGTAAATTATTAGTTACGCCAGCTGGCGCAGATAACACTAAAGCGACTTGCGACTTTTTTTGTTGCGCAATAACAATATCAGCCACTTTTTCAAAACATTTTGCATTTGCTAATGACGTCCCACCAAACTTTAATACTCGCATCGTTTCTCCTGCATATAAAAATAAAAGCACGACTACATGCTTTGAATAACGTATCTACTCAGCCATATTTGCATAATAACGATTTAATATTATTTGCGATGGGTGTATAAGCGCTTGAATAACATCAAAAAAATAAAATATCAAAAATAAAACACTGACATATAATAAAGACTATTTAGTGAAAATTATAAAACGCTTATTTACTAACCTAAATTAAAAAAAGGGAGAAAGACAGCTTCTTTTATTTTTTATTTTAAAATTTAACATTAAATATAAAAAACCACTAAAAATAGGAACTATTACATTGATATATATCAAATTTATAGATATCTTGATGATCATTTGCTACCAATATAGTTGTGATCTCAATGTTAATTATTTATAGTCATAGCACAAAAAAAGAAGAAGAACGCTGTGTTAAGCTTTATTTGTCCTAATTTTCCTCTAAAAGTCAAAATAAAATCTACACAAATACAGGATCTTTGCAAAAGGGTTTTGTAATACGTTGACTTTTTTAGATCCATCTACACGGATGAAATATACTCAAAATATAGGAGTTTCCCATGTCTACTGCCAACATACTCATTGTTGAAGATGAATTAGTGACACGTAATACTTTAAAAAGTGTTTTTAAAGCGGAAGGTTACAATGTATTAGAAGCTAATGATGGTGATGAAATGCATCAGATCATTAAAGAAAACAATATTGACTTGATCATAATGGATATTAATCTTCCCGGTAAAAATGGACTATTATTAGCCCGTGAATTACGTGAAAATCAAAATATAGCATTAATATTTTTAACGGGTCGCGATAACGAAGTAGATAAAATATTAGGTCTTGAGATTGGAGCGGATGATTATATCACCAAGCCTTTCAACCCTCGTGAGCTTACTATTCGCACACGAAATTTATTAACACGTACGATGCAAGAAAACATTTACTTTGAAGAGGTCCGTCAAAAAGTAGAAAGTTATAAATTTAATGGCTGGACGCTTGAAATAGATAGCCGTTCATTGCTAAGCCCTACTGGCGAAGTTTTTAAACTACCACGTAGTGAGTTTCGTGCCATTTTACACTTCATCGAAAATCCAGGTAAAATTCAAACGCGTGCAGAATTACTGATGAAAATGACAGGACGCGAATTAAAAGCACACGATAGAACCGTTGATGTGACGATCCGCCGCATCCGTAAACATTTTGAAAGTATTGCCAATGGTAAAGAGATCATTGCCACTATTCATGGTGAAGGTTATCGTTTTTGTGGTGAGCTAGAGTCATAACCCGAACGAATTAATGTTGTACAAATAGCATTTATTTGTACAACAAGCCCTTTCTTAGCACTCTCTTAGTTTCCTTCGTTCTCATGCTTCTCGCTATGACGCATGACGCATGACAAAATAACGTCGCACGATGTCCCCAAGATCGTATCTATCCATGATCACTTAAAAATAGAAAATAAGAAATCAACAACATAGACGAGTTCAGTACATCGCTACATACAACGTTTCTAACGCATTATTTTTGCATATCCACACAATGCACATAAAAGCACAAAAACCCTCGTACGCGTCGTTATTGGCACTGAAAACACACCTAAGAACGGTTCATCAAACTATCCGTCAAATATACAATCATTAAAACAAAGCCTAGCGAACTTATCTTAAATTTTAAGCAAAAAAAAGCCTCGTATAAATACGAGGCTTTCTAAAACTGGTGCCCGGAGCGAGACTTGAACTCGCACACCCGTAAGGCGAGGGATTTTAAATCCCTTGTGTCTACCGATTCCACCATCCGGGCAAAACTTTTAAAATTGGAGGCGGAACCCGGAGTCGAACCGAGATGGATGGATTTGCAATCCACTGCATGGCCACTCTGCCATTCCGCCAAAATTTTAATCTAATTGGAGCGGCACAAGAGGCTCGAACTCTTGACCCCAACCTTGGCAAGGTTGTGCTCTACCACTGAGCTAGTGCCGCTTCATATTAGACTTACCAAAAAGTTAATGTAAACATTTCCCTTTCCGATGTGGCGCATTTTAAGGGTTTTCGCTCCTGAGTCAACCCTCTTTTAATGATTTTTAACTGTTCGCTGTTTTTTTGCACGAAATGTTGAGTTATAAAGCAATGTGTTAGGGTTAAGTGCCTATCTTGTCTTTTTTTTAAGCGCAGAGCTTTAATAAGTAACGTTGCTAACGTGCGCATTGTTTTTGATTGTGAGCACTTTTTAGTAAAATTTTTCAGAGATACAAAAGTGATCCTAAAAAAATACAACTAAAACTAACCAAGTCAGCATCTCAAAGGCTTCAATAAAAAAAGCCAAACTCGCAGCCAGCACTTGCCAATTTGTGATCTCACCAATAAATGAACACCTAGAAACGCACATAATTAAACTTGTAAAAATCGTGCAGAGAAAGATACTTTATCACCCACTATATCTTGATGTGAGATCAGTGGTTTACGTAACAGAAATATGAGAATAAATGTGATAGAAACAGAAAATATCAACTTTAATACTAATATTTCACCAACATTAGCTTGCGCTAGAAAACAATAAAGAGGTAACCCACTAAAATTAAAAACGAAAACGAAAACGATGCATTAGCCTAAATATACAAAGCAGTAAACGGGACCTTTCGCGTTTAAATCAAATCATCAGGCACTAACAGCGCCCGATGATTTGTATTAAAAAGAAGAAAAAATGCCAACATGACATATTTCCTTCTTTCTAACATATCGACATCACTAGAAAAAATCACGATATAACATAAACAAATGCGCAGAACTCCACGAGAAATTCGTGGCACCTTGCACCGCGCCTGTTTCGGGGTTGTAATTCTCACGAATTGCGCCATCACCGATCATACCTTGCGCATCTTCAAACAAGTCATCAGCTATCCGTCTTGCATCATCGCCATATCCATAACTTTCCATGCCTTTTACGCCAAAATAGAACTGATCTAACCAAACACGGCCACGCCAGTAAATTTCGGGATCGTAAGCAGGGTTTGATTGTGACGCCGTTGGTAATGATATGCCAGCACCCGGAAAGTGTGTTGAACTATCAAACTCATCCGGATCAAGCATCGTTTTAACGACCAAATCTGCATGCTCTTGTGTGGCAGCGCCATTAAATAAAGGACTCCATCCTTCAGGACCTCGACCACGTGCAACAATGGGTAAACCTGCACAGTCATTTGCTAATGGCGCAGGCGTCGTACCATCTGATAGCACATTTAATTTAATATCATAAAAGAAGCCTGAATCAGTATCGAACATACACTCGTTGATATAATGTTTTATTTTTTCAGCGCCCGTTATAAACTCTTTAGCACGCGCTTTACCCTCGACGCCAGTTGATACTAACTCGGCCATTTCGGCTAAATATTGATTATCACTGTACATATACGAAGCTTGATCGACTGACTCTTGCAGCATAGAGAAGCCCAGTAAAGCGCCCGTATCACCCACACGATTTTCAGCAAAACGCACTTGCCAATCGGCTTGTGCACGTTTTAAATCTCCAGCATATGTTTTATCTGCATACGCTTGTAATTGTTTCTCAGTGATAAAACCAAAGCGTGCCGCATTATCTTCCCCAGACTCCCAGCCTGTCGCCACCTGCGCGCCAACGCTAATATCAGTATATTTACCTTCATCTAATATCGTATTATAGTTATTGAGTCCTTTTATTTTATACCAAGTGGGCGTTGACGATTCATCCTTACCTATCACACTATCACCAAATGCATTTGCATCTTCAACCGAGTTCATCGCCACCCAAACATACATCTCACCCGTCTCTGTATTATGGGCGGGATCAACGGCGGCACCAAATTCAGGCACGCCATTGTGGTTATGATCGCGATTTGTAAGCCACCAATCATGGTATGCCACAAGTTTTGGATACATTTCATCTATCCATTTTTGTGCATCGTCCTTGCGTTCGAACTCCTTGATCAGAGCATGATAAACTTCCATCACCGACCAAGCTGCTAAAGAAGGTTTCGTATTACGCTCATTCCAGTTTTCCGAACCCGCGCCACCGCGGCTTTCCGGTAAGGTATAAGTCGCGACATCTAATAAATAACCCGCATCTTGTGGACGAATAATGTCATTATCTTGGATCTGATTTTGAAAAACTGTGCGGATATTATCCATCGCCACATCGGGATTAAAATGCGCCATCGCATAAGCTTGTTTCCACGTATCCCACGGCCACGTATTTGCCCCTGAGAAATAACGCGCAGTGACAGAAGGTGTTACGGTTGATTGCTTAATATCGCCCGCTTTAGATCGCCAATTACCGTTAAGCGTCATCATCGCTTTAACCGCCACACGTTGTTGCTCTGGGCTTGCATCTTTGTTGCTCAAACCATGCGCTAAATAACTATCCCAGCGATCAGATGATGCTTGCATATAACTACGAGGATTGGCAAAGATAGCAATTATTTTTTGTTTTTCTCGCACCACTTCAGCGTTATTGTGTAAGTTAGAGTATGTAGTATAGAATGTACTGCTTGTGTTACCTTGAATATATTGTGTTGCCGAAGCATCAAAATGCCTACCATCTACCACGTTAACGTTATCAATTGAGCGTTTAATAAGAAACTCTGCATCACTATCGTTACGAATGGTCCAAGTATCTTTCATTTCACCAAATTTAATGCTCAATCCATTCTCAATTGTCGCCATACGTCGATTATATTCAGGATATTTACTTTCAACTGATTGAACATCGCCAAGAGAAGAGTAATCCTGCACTAAATCCCCACTCCAACTTAATGCAAAAGACGTGTTTTTATCCATTAAATTGGTGATGGTTGTTTCAACTAAAGAGGTGCGATCTGTCACAAAGCGTAATATCATTTGCACGCTTACTTTATCGGTAGTCAGAACTTGTACTAATGCCCCAGGCATACTGTATATATTGGCATCTGCAGTGGACAAATCAAACTCTTCGCCTGTATCTGCATCACTTAATGTAAGCTTATCGAAACTTTCACCCGACATGAAATTAGCATATTCTTGCGACACCTGCATAATGCCACCGAATCCTCCGTAACCGCTTGCATCTTTTGGCAATAAGTGTCCATGCCAAGCGCCATTATCGATAAGTGCATTATATTTTAAATTTTGATAATCCTCACTGTCATAATCAAATAAATAACGTGGATCACCCTGCCTATCGATCACATTTTTAAATTCCGTGCTAGGTAGGGCCGGAGCCTGGCTATCTTCACTTTCATGACAGGCGCACAATACAAAAGAAGAGGCGATAACAACAGCCAGTAACTTTTTTTTAAATTTCATAATATATCCCTTTTTAAGTATAAACATAAAGTTCAGTGCATTTTAAGCTTGCAAGTAAAAACATCAACTCTAATAGGTTGATTTGAATTATGTTTTAAACATTATTATGTAACGAAGTGTAATAGCACAAGCGACCTCTAATAACAAAATGATAAGAGGATCGTAAGTTGATGATGATATCTAGAAGAAGTCATGTAGATGAGAGGCTAAATCAGAATAAAAATAAAGGGGCCTAAAGGGCCCTGTCAATATTAATACCAAAGGAACTAAAAAGGTTACCCGTCTTGCTTGTTGAAATTATCCCACCCTGCGTTGTGAGTTTCGAAGTGAGAACAACTATCTCCTACAACTCATGCCTTGCTAGTGTTAATTTTTCCTGCGCAATACATGAAAACTTAATTAATTTCTTTGCTATAAGTCCCTTTCTTTGCACAAAAATAAAATGTCTGCCTGCCACGCTAAAATAAAACTCGATACAATATATATTTTAGCGCATGAGGGCCAAGAGAAGCTTAAACGTCTGTCGCGCTCGACTTATTTAATGCAGGCCAAGCCACTTTTAAATAAACAAGCATTGACCATAACGTCAAGGCAGTCGCAATATACAAGAAAGTAAAGCCGACCCATTCCATCGCAACGTTATATTGCCAAATCAATAGAAATAACGCTAACATTTGCGTTGCTGTTTTTATTTTTCCAACCCATGAGACAGCCACACTCGCACGTTGCCCAACTTCAGCCATCCATTCGCGTAACGCTGAAATAACAATTTCACGACAGATCATAACCATTGCAGGGATAGTTATCCAAATAATAGCGTAATGATCCACAATCATCACTAACGAAACAGCGACCATAATTTTATCAGCTACCGGATCAAGAAAAGCACCAAAAGGGGTAGATTGATTTAAACGACGCGCTAAATAACCATCTAATATATCCGTCAGTCCAGCAAGCCAAAATACAAAGGCAGCAGCAAGAGCAGACCACTCAACGGGTAAATAAAATAAAACAACAAAAATAGGAATTAAAAAAAGACGAAAACCGGTTAATATATTAGGAATATTTAACATGACGTACCTTTTATTTTACATACTGATTTTGATACCAATTTTCACTAATAAGTGAAAACCGAGAGAACCTAAAAAGAGAATACTATTCTTGCATTTTATGCCTTAAAAATGCAAACGGTTATTTAATTATGTCCATGTAATTGTTCATAGATCCGCGTCGCCAAATGTACACTTATACCTGATAGTTTTGCAAGTTCATCAATCGTTGCCACTTTGATCCCTTGTAAACCGCCAAAATGATTAAGCAATTGCTGACGTTTTTTAACGCCAACACCTAATATATTCTCGAGTGTACTACTACGACGTTTTTTATCACGCTGACCTCGATGGCCCAAAATAGCAAAACGATGCGACTCATCTCGGATCTCTTGAATTAAATGCAAGGCGGGTGAATCACTATCAATATCTAAAATCTGATGGGTTTGCGCTAAAATCAAGGTTTCTTCCCCCGCTTTACGCGCCACCCCTTTTGCAATGCCCACCAGCAAGGGCCATTTAAGGGAGAGATTATCACGTAATTTATCCAGCACTTTCTCCGCTTGTGAAAGTTGCCCTAAGCCCCCATCAATAAAAATAACATCCGGGATATTTTCAAGGGTTTGCTTATCTTTAAAGCGCCGAGATAAAACTTGCGCCATCGCAGCATAATCATCACCGGGCGTGATCCCTTGAATATTAAAATGCCTATAAGCCGACTTTTTAGCTCCATTTTCATCAAAGACAACACACGACGCCACCGTTTTCTCGCCCATCATATGCGAGATATCGTAACATTCCATACGCCGTATGGGCGCATCTAGAGACAAAAAACCTTCCAATAACAAGTAGCGTTTACTAAGACTACTCTTTTTTGCTAAATGGCTACTAAGTGCCGTGATGGCATTGGTTTTAGCCAAAGCAATAAATTTACCGCGAGTCCCTCGCACATCCACTTTTAGTTGCACTTTATAATCGCAATATTCGCTCAGTAACGCCGTAAAGGAATGGCGATCAGTAAAGTCATCACTGAGTAATATTTCTTTGGGTACGGCGCGCCCATTTTGACCTGATAAATAGAACTGGCTTAAAAATGCCAGTAATAATTCATCCTTTGATGAATGTAGAGGCACTTTAGGAAAGTAATTGCGACTACCTAAAATGCGCCCCTGCCGGATAAACAGCAAATGAAAACTTGCCACACCTTGCTCATAAGATAGGCCTAACACATCCACTTGCTCAATATCACCACTGACCCATTGTTGCTCTTGTACTTTTTTTAATGACTGGATCTGATCGCGCCTAATGGCTGCTTTTTCAAACGCGAGTTGTGTACTCGCAGATTGCATTTCAACAATTAAAGTCTCTATAACCTGTTGGCTTTTACCTTGTAAAAATTCACTGGCTAATGCAACTTGATGTGAATATTCCTGCTCAGAAAATCCTTTAACACAAGGTGCAAGGCAACGTTTTAGTTGAAATTGTAAACACGCACGAGAGCGATTAGCGTAATAACTATCAGAGCATTGGCGAATAGGAAATAATTTATTCATTAAATTTAAAGAACTACGCACCGCGCTACCACTTGGGTAAGGGCCAAAATAAGTGCCTTTTCTTTTTTGATTTTTACGCCTAACTAAACTCAGTTGAGGGTGTTTATGCGCACTGAGAAAAAGGTAAGGATAGGATTTATCATCACGTAACAATATATTATATTTAGGCTTATATTGCTTTATAAAGTTATGCTCTAATATCAGCGCCTCGGTTTCAGTGTGTGTCACCGTCACTTCAATATGCGCAATATGGCTCACTAACGCGAGCGTTTTGGGGTGTTTTTGAGTCAAACTGAAATAGCTGTTTAAACGCTTCTTTAAGTTTTTAGCTTTACCAACATAAATAACCTCTTCGCGCACATCAAACATGCGGTAAACACCCGGCGCTGAGGTTAATGTATTAAGAAAGGCATTAGCGTCAAATAAATCCATTTAAAAAATTAGAGCATATCAGCATCAAGCATGCCGTAACGGATAGCTAAATGCGTTAATTCAACATCGCCATTAATACCCAGTTTTTCAAATAAACGATAACGATAGCTATTAATTGTTTTAGGATTCAAATTGAGTTGTTCTGAAATGTCGACCACGCGTTGGCCTTTGGTTATCATCATCATAATTTGCAGTTCACGCTCAGAGAGCATGCTTAAAGGATCGTCTGCGCAATCTGATATTTGAGATAATGCCATCTGCTGAGCAATCTCAGGAGCTAGATAACGTTGTCCACTATTCACGATACGGATAGCATTTAAGACTTCTTCAGGTCCAGCCGCTTTACTTAAATATCCGCAAGCCCCAGCTTGCATTACTTTGGTTGGAAATGGGTTTTCTGTATGCATGGTGAGCATAATGATTTTACTCTCTTCATTAAAGCGTAGTATTTTATGCATCGCTTCTAACCCACCAATACCGGGCATATTAATATCCATTAAGATCACGTCAGGAAAGTTATTCCGACACCATTTAACAGCATCTTCGCCACTTTTGGCCTCGCCAATAACCTTCATACCGCGGACATCATCAATAATACGCCGAATACCCGTACGCACTAATACATGATCATCAACCAAAAGAATGTTTATCAAAATGTCTCCTTTAATACCGATAAAGTATTAAATTTAATTAAATTTAGATGCGATGATAATGCGTGTTATATGTTGATATGTCGAGTCTCTTTATTGAGGCCGAAGAATACACTCTAAAATATGAATAGGTCTGAGCATACATGCATACCATATCACCTAAAAATGCTTTATCTGATACTCGCACAAATAACGATTCAAGATAACACCTTATAAAGGGTTATTTCCTTTACATTGGTTGCACCGTAAAATTGGTGTTTTTGCGAGAGCCCTAAAGGACTCGCGACTTGAACTTATCTTTGTCGTTGAGGTGTTATTATAAACATTATGTAGAATGGCTATGTTGAAATTTCACACGAAAACGATTGTAACGTCATGTACTCAGAAAACAGTATTGGCATAAAAGATAATATCCTAGAAGATATATTATTCTAGACAGCAAAAAGCCCACTACAATGTAGTGGGCTTTTTTAATGTGGCGGAGGAGGTCGGATTTGAACCGACGGAGAGCTATAAACCCTCGCTGGTTTTCAAGACCAGTGCATTCAGCCGCTCTGCCACCCCTCCAGAACAAGGCGGATAATAAGTAACTCAACGCACATTGTAAAGCGATAATACCAAAAAACCGTTTGTTTGCTGATATATTCAGCAATTCGTTTATTTTAACCACTAAATAACTTAGACACATGTTATTCGAGCGATTTTTCAAACGGATAAGCTCATTTGTATTATTGATTTTTCATCGAAAATATCGAGGGTATAGATCTTGCCCACATAAAAGATAACTTTTATGGCATTACTACACCTAATTTTTAATTATGCTCTATATTTGTTTTTAATATAATTTAGCGAATGTAAAAATCTAAATAACTTAAACACATAACGATCAAAAATAGGGATGCAGATGAACAAATATATGGCAGAATTTATTGGTACTTTTTGGCTGGTTTTAGGCGGCTGTGGTAGCGCAGTCTTAGCAGCCTCATTTCCCGATGTTGGCATTGGCTTATTAGGTGTCTCAGTGGCATTTGGTTTGACCGTTTTAACTATGGCCTTTGCTATTGGACATATTTCTGGTTGTCATTTGAATCCGGCTATTTCTATCGGCTTATGGGTCGGTGGACGCTTCGATGCCAAAGATTTATTGCCTTATATTGCATCACAAGTCTTAGGTGGTATTGCCGGTGCTGGGATTTTATATCTCATCGCCAGTGGACAAGCGGGCTTTGATTTATCATCAGGCTTTGCAGCCAATGGTTATGCTGAGCACTCCCCAGGCCATTACTCCATGACAGCGGCACTTATCATTGAGATCGTAATGACCGCTATGTTTCTGATTGTTATTATGGGTGCAACCGATAAACGCGCGCCAGCAGGTTTTGCGCCTATCGCTATCGGCCTGTGTTTAACATTGATCCACCTTATCTCTATCCCGGTTACCAATACCTCCGTTAACCCCGCACGTAGCACCGCAGTCGCTCTTTATGTTGGGGATTGGGCAACGTCTCAACTGTGGTTATTCTGGGTTGCTCCTATTATCGGCGCTATCATTGGCGCACTTATTTATAAAGTCATGGCTAAAGAGTCTTAATTTTATAAAGGCATACTATTTATCAAAAATAAGTAGTATTAATACCAATAGAATTAATTAAGTTTTCATGTCCTACGCCGAAAAAATGAGAACTAGCAAGGCGTGAGTTGCAGTAGAGTGTTGTTCTCACTTCAAACTCACAACGCAGGTAGGCATAATTTTAACAAGTAAGACGGATCACATTTTTAGTTCCTTTGGTATAAGGATGCGCGCTTACTCAAAGCGCGCTTAACTATCACTTGTTTTTGACTTGTTAAGTTTAAAAGCACTTGCTTAACAAATACTCTCCTATATATACACCTACTCCTATTATGGGCTCTCGTTAAAACACGAAATTAGTGTGTTTTATGTTCCAGTTTTGTTTGAATTTTGATCCTTTTAGGTTAATAACGCTATCAACTCTCGATTTGTTGAGGTAACCTGCCGTAAAGTTTAGATTAAGACACTGAAAATACAGAAATAAAAGGATTTATATGAAATTTTCAAGTATTAAGCAGCAGATATTATTATTCGGCGGGGTAAGCCTCATCGCAGTAGCCTTTACCATTATCATGTATAGCTACTACACCAACAATCAGCTATTACACATCACCCATGAATCTGTTTTGGAAAACGCAGAGCAATCTTTAAAAAACAACCTAACATTGCGCGCACAACTCGAAGCAACCAACATTAAGCTAATTTTTAATCATGCCATGGAAGTGTCTAATACTTATGCGCAAGCGTTTAGTCATAAAGATCCTAATATTTCATCAATAAGTCTCAATCAATTACTCAAAAACACATTAAAAAATGACCCTAATTTGCTCAGTGCTTATACTGGATGGGAGAAAAATGCATTTGTTCTTGATGACTTTTATAGCAACGCTAAAAGTCTGCAAAAAAGTGGCAACTATGCCCCCTATGTAAACCGCTCTGCTTCTGGCGAGATAGGGATCTCTGCATTAGGTGATTTTTATACAACAGAGCTCACCAAAACAGGGGTGCGTAATTCCGAGTGGTATCTGTGCCCAATGGAAACCAAAGCCGCCTGTGTGATAGAGCCTGCATCTTATGACGTACTTGGAAAACCGACGTTATTAAGCTCTTTTGTTGCTCCCGTTATACGCGATAATCAATATTTAGGTATGTTTGGTGTTGATTATTCACTTAACTTTTTACAAACAGTTGCCATCAATAGCGCTAAAAATATTTTATCCGGTCAAGCGCGCGTTATTATTTTAAGCCCTTCCGGTATTATCAGTGCTGACAGCAAAAAACACAGCAATGTCGGTAAAAAGATAAAACAATCTAATCTCTATAAAAACATTAAAGACAGAAAACTCAATAGCACAGTGATCAGCGCAGATAATCTAATCGCAAACGCGGGTTTTACAACGGTAAATACTCAAACACAATGGCAAGTTATTGTCATTGTGCCGGTAGATGTCGCACTTGCTGATGCCCGAAATATTGTCGCGCGGATAGACAGTGAATTTAAAGCAAACTTAAATGGCCAAATATTAGTGGGCAGCATCGCCTCAATATTAGGGCTTCTTCTAATGACTTTTGTGGCTCACTCTATTGCGGCCCCCATTAAAACCCTGCTCCTTCGAGTGCAAGATTTAACCCGTTCAGGTGGCGATCTTACTCAACAAATAACGCTCAACCGAAATGATGAAACGGGCCAATTGGCACGCTCATTAAATACATTTATTGAAAATGTACGCAATATTGTCAGTGATATTGCGGGTACGGTCGACTCTTTGACGCACAGTGTCAGCATGACAGCAGAAGCTACCACAAAGGGCCGAGAGCAAATACTCACACAACGTCAAGAAATAGAGCAAGTCGCGACTGCGGTGAATGAAATGGCGTCTACTGCGCATAGTGTTTCAGAAAACGCACAGCAAACAGAGCATGCGGTGCAATTAACACAAGAAGCGGTCGCCAAAGGGCAAAGTGTCGTGGCAGAAAATGCGACCGGATTACATGATCTGAGTGATAATGTACTGCAAACAACCCATGTTATTGAAGCGCTTGAACAACAAATTGATGAGATTGGTAGCATTTTAGACGTGATCCGTAATATCTCTAATCAAACCAATTTATTGGCCTTAAATGCAGCCATTGAGGCTGCCCGTGCGGGAGAGCAAGGTAAAGGATTTTCTGTGGTCGCAGATGAAGTACGTAATCTTGCCACTAAAACGGCGCATTCGACAGATGAGATCCAAACCATGATTGACTCTTTACGTAATAATAGTAAGCAAGCCGTTACCACCATGCAATTTAATCGAGATCTTGCCGAAAAATGTATGGCTCATGCTCAAAGTTCAGTACTAGCCCTTGATGAAATCAATCTACAAAGCAGTAAAATCCAAGATATGACGCATCAAATTGCAAGTGCTGCCGAAGAGCAAGCAGCGGTGACCGAAGATGTTAATCGCAGTATTGTTGCCATTAATGATGTGGCTGAGAAAATTGACCAGGGCGCGTCAATAGCACAACAAGAAAGTAATAACGTCGCGGCATACACCCATGATGTCCGAGGAAAAATAGACCATTTTAAATATTAGTCTTTAACCTAACAACAGAGACTCTCTAAGCCTGCTTTGCGCAGGCTTTTTTATCTTAAAATTTCCATATTACCTCCAGAGATTTTATAGGCCCTTCACGCGCAGATATCCCTTGTTAAGAGACTTCTTTTTTCATTTTTAACGCATACAAAGTATTCGAACTAGCGACGCAAAGAGCCCTCCCCTAATCTGACTTACTTATTTTTAACCTGAAGTAGCAGGCCTATAATACCAAAGGAATTAATATAGCTTCCATGTATTGCGCAGGAAAAATTAACACTAGCAAAGAGATAGTTGTTCTCACTTCAAAACTCACAACGCAGGGTGGGATAATTTCAACAAGCAAGACGGGTAACCTTTTTAGTTCCTTTGGTATAAGTAAGGCCTGCGGTGCATAATGATTGTTGCTTAGCAGTTGCTGCTGTATCCTAACAACTTACTTTTACTCATTTACATTGTCGGGCAGAATTAAAATGCAAAAGTCATATGATCCAAAAGAAATCGAAGCTAAATTTCAACAGCATTGGGAAACACAACAATCCTTTAAAGCCGTTGAAGATCCTTCAAAAGAAAAATATTACTGTCTTTCCATGTTCCCTTACCCAAGTGGTAAACTACATATGGGCCATGTTCGTAATTATACCATTGGTGATGTCGTTTCTCGCTATCAACGCATGCAAGGTAAAAATGTAATGCAACCTATGGGTTGGGATGCATTTGGCCTACCCGCTGAAAATGCAGCCATTAAAAATAATACGGCGCCAGCAGGATGGACCTACGAAAATATTGCTTACATGAAAAAACAACTCAAGCAATTAGGTTTTGGTTATGATTGGACGCGCGAAATTGCGACATGTAAACCCGAATATTACCGTTGGGAACAATGGTTCTTTACAAAATTACTTGAAAAAGATTTAGTTTACAAAAAAATGGCAACGGTAAACTGGGATCCAGTTGATCAAACCGTACTTGCTAATGAACAAGTGATAGATGGACGAGGCTGGCGCTCTGGCGCACTTGTAGAGCAAAAAGAAATTCCACAGTGGTTTATTAAAATCACCGCTTATGCACAAGAATTACTCGATGATTTAGACAAACTCGATGAATGGCCAGAGCAAGTTCGCACCATGCAACGCAATTGGATTGGTCGCTCTGAAGGTGTTGAAATGGACTTTCGTGTTGTCGGTAGCGATGAGAAACTTTCTGTCTACACCACGCGCCCCGATACAGTGATGGGCGTCACGTATGTCGCAGTAGCAGCGCAACATCCACTAGCGCAACAAGCTGCTAAAAACAATGCAGCATTAGCCGATTTTTGCAATAAATGTAAAAACGTAAAATTAGCAGAAGCTGAGCTTGCAACGATGCCTAAAGAAGGTGTCGATACAGGTCTAAAAGCGATTCACCCTATAACGGGTAAAGAAGTGCCAATTTGGACTGCAAACTTTGTATTAATGGGCTATGGCTCAGGCGCTGTTATGTCAGTGCCTGCACATGATCAACGCGATTATGAATTTGCAATACAATACGGACTTGACATTAATGCCGTCATTAAAGCTGCCGATAGCGATGTAGATGTTAGCGAAAAAGCGTATACCGACAAAGGTATTTGTTTTAATTCTGGCGAGTTTGATGGTTTAAACTTTGAAGAGGCCTTTAATGCTGTTGAAGAAAAACTAAGCAGTGAAAACAAAGGTAAGCGTAAAGTTAACTTCCGCTTACGTGACTGGGGCGTTTCTCGCCAACGTTACTGGGGAACACCTATCCCAACACTGACGCTAGAAGATGGCAGCATTGTTCCCGTCCCTGAAGATAGATTACCGGTGATTTTACCAGAAGATGTAACCATGAATGGTATTACGTCGCCTATCAAAGCAGATCTTGAGTGGGCAAAAACCACTTATAAGGGTCAAGTGGCGTATCATGAAACCGATACCTTTGATACCTTTATGGAATCGAGTTGGTATTATGCGCGTTATTGCTCACCTCAAAGTGACACACAAATGTTAGATCCTGAAAAAGCTAATTATTGGCTTCCTGTGGATCAATATATCGGTGGTATTGAGCACGCTATTTTACATCTATTATACTCACGTTTTTTCCATAAATTATTACGTGATTTTGGTTTAGTCAATTCTGATGAACCGTTCAAAAAATTATTAACACAAGGCATGGTACTCGCTGACGCTTTTTATTATGAAGATGAAAAAGGCGGAAAAGTGTGGATATCACCTAATGATGCGATCACGCAAACCGATGATAAAGGTAAAATCATCAGTGCCAAACTTGAAAATGGACAAGTGCTTATTTTTGATGGCATGTGTAAAATGTCTAAATCTAAAAATAATGGTATCGATCCACAGATAATGATTGATAAATATGGCGCCGATAGCGTGCGTTTATTTATGATGTTTGCGGCCCCTGCGGAGCAAACGTTAGAATGGTCTGATTCTGCATTAGAGGGCTCATTACGTTTCTTAAAACGTTTATGGAAACTAGCGAATGATCATATTGAGTTAGGTAGTGTGGATGCACTCGACATTAAATCTCAAAATGACGGGCAAAAAGCCTTACGCCGTGAATTACATAAAACCATCAAGAAAGTAACCGACGATATTGGTCGTCGTCAAACGTTTAATACGGCTATCGCATCGGTGATGGAACTGATGAACAAGTTACTTAAAGCGCCGACAAAAAATGCACAAGATCGTGCTATTTTACAAGAAGCATTAGTAGCAGTTGTTAAACTACTTTCACCCATCACGCCACATATTTGTGCAGAGTTATATGAACTCTTAGGTGAAAGTGATGAGATTTTAACCGCGCCTTGGCCATGTGTCGATGAATCAGCTTTAGTTGAAGATTCAGCACTTATTATTGTACAAGTGAACGGTAAATTACGCGCTAAATTAACGGTAAGTAAAAATGCCTCTCAGGAAAGTGTAGAGACACTTGCCTTAGGACATGAAAATATCGTTAAATTTACAGAGGGTAAAAATATTCGTAAAATTATTTTTGTTCCCGGTAAATTGTTAAATATTGTGGCGAACTAACCACTCTAAAGGCAACACCGAAAATGGTGTTGCCTTTAATTCTAATTATCTTTAAAGGCTTATTATGTTTATCTACACGCATCGACATTTTTACGCTAAATTACTTAGCTTCTTTACCGCCTTTTTATTATTGAGCGGTTGTGGATTCCACATTAAAAATAGTGATGGTCTGGTTGATAAATATCCACAAATTTATGTGAAAAGTACGCGAAATAGTGATTTAACACGATTTGTTTTGATTCGTTTACGTGGCGCTGGCATTGAGATTGTCGACACCCCAAATGAAAATGTGGCTAAACTGCTGATATCTTCGCCAAGGCGTAGTGAACGCACAATATCTCTGTACAGTAACGCTCAAAATGCAGAGCAAGAACTCGGTTATAATATTGAATATTCAATCACTCGCCCAGGGCAATTAACACAAAACTTCAAAGTAAACTTGTACCGTGATTTTTTAGATGATCCCGCCCAAGCTTTGGCAAAATCTCGTGAAGCTGAATTACTTACCAAAGAATTAGATATGATTGCAGCCGATCATATTATCAGCACCATGCTCTCTTTAAAAAGTACGTTGCCAAGCCCAAGTGAACCTTAAAAATGCGAATTTATCCCGAACAATTAGCACAACACTTAAAACAAAAAATACCCGCATGTATTTTAATATTTGGCGATGAGATCTTATTTTCATTAGAAGCCTTACAACAGATTAAAACGAGTGCAAAACAGCAAGGTTACTTAGAAATATTTCAATTTGATATGGGTGTCAATTTTGCCAGTGATGATATTTTTAACCACTTTGTAAGTCGCTCTTTATTTAGTGAAAAAAAAATAATTCTGCTTACACTACCTAAAACAAGCAAAGAAAATACCGCGTTTATCCGTGAGGTAACGCCTTTACTTAATGAAGATATTTTATTAATAATACAAGGCCCAAAACTAAACACACAACAAATGAACAGTGTTTGGTTTAAACAATTAGAAAAAATCGGACTCTTTGTTGCGACCTTAGCACCTAACCAGCAACGCTTCCCTCAGTGGATATTTCAGCGTTTAAAATCGTTACAGCTTGAAGCGAGTAATGAGGTTATTGAATACCTTTGTGTACATTTTGAAGGTAATTTATTAGGTGCTAAACAAGAATTTGAAAAATTAGCATTGATCTATCCAAAGCAAAAATTAACCTTGCAACAAGTCGAAAAAAATATCACCACGCATTGCCACTTTTCAATTTTTCAATGGGTTGATAGCCTGTTAGTGGGTGCACAAGGACGTTCTTTACGTATTTTAAAACAACTACAAAATGAAGATACTGAGATCCTTTTATTAAGTGCGACGCTTAGCAGTGAAATACAAAAACTACTTAAAATAAGTTACCAAAAGAACACAGTCGCACTTGAACAATTATTAGAGCAGCAACAACCAAAACTGTGGACAGCCAAAAAACAAATACTTAAAAAAGCATTAACACGATTAGATACGCAGCGACTTGAGCAATTAGTACAAATGTC
The DNA here is from genome assembly GCF_000153405.2 of Psychromonas sp. CNPT3. Classification (NCBI taxonomy): domain Bacteria; kingdom Pseudomonadati; phylum Pseudomonadota; class Gammaproteobacteria; order Alteromonadales; family Psychromonadaceae; genus Psychromonas; species Psychromonas sp. CNPT3. The sequence goes on along the minus strand of NC_020802.1, from coordinate 891,826 downwards.
AGCTCAGCTTGAAATTGCAATCAAAGTAGAGAATAGCCCTCAAAGTTGGCTTTTATTAGAGCGGATATGTTATGCCTTTATCTGATCCCAAAGTAACATCGATCGTCAAGCAACAAGCCATTGGTTTTTTAGGCGGTACGTTTGATCCTATTCATTTTGGTCATCTGCGCCCGGCTTTAGAAGTCTGTGAAAGAGTAAACCTACAAACACTCTTTTTATTACCCAACCATATTGCGCCACATAAATCATCCGCGCAGTGCAGTGCAACGCGGCGCGCTCATATGGTACGCCTTGCCATTAAAGCACAACCAAAATTACGTATCGATACACGCGAATTAAATCGCGCGCAGGCAAGTTACACGATTGATACCTTAAAAGAGCTTAAACAAGACTACCCGCATACTCCAATCTGCTTTATTATGGGTATGGACTCATTACTTAGCTTTGATAGTTGGCATCAATGGCAAGATATTCTTAATTATTGTCATCTTATCGTCTGCCATCGCCCCGGCTGGAAATGTGACTTTAATAACAAGATAAGCGCCTTACTCAAGGCACATAAAACATCGCATAAAGATGACTTACATTGCTTACAAGCCGGTAAAATATACTTCCAAGAAACAACCCAACTTGAAGTTTCATCTTCACAAATACGTGATGCGTTACAACAACATCGCAGTATTGATTATTTATTACCTAATAGCGTAATCGATTATATAAAAACACAACAATTGTATAAAAACACGCCTGATTAATATCGCGATCATACAGATCATTGCGATATAAACAAAAGTAAGCATTTCGAACAATAATAGCGATATTTAAGCGCGATCATTCAAACTATCTCAGTCCCATTTTCACCCTGGAAATATGATGCAAACACCCTCTAAAAAAAATTATAAATTCAAAGATCTTATCTTTTTTAGCACCGCTCTTTTCTGCCTAAGCCCCATTGTTAATTCTCCCGTTGCGTTAATACTCGGCTTTATATTGTTGAGTTTTGGTCTCGTCCCTACGTACATTGATACTGGCACTATCACTAAAAAATTATTGGCTTATTCGATTATCGGTTTAGGTTTTGGTATTCAGCTAGAGCAGGCTATCGAGGTCAGTAAAAATGCAATAGGGCTTATCTGCACCTCTATTTTTGGGGTATTAGTGATCGGCACATTACTTACAAAGTGGTTAAAAATAGATGCTAAAATGGGCCATTTAATTGCCTCTGGTACCGCAATTTGTGGCGGTAGCGCCATTGCTGCCGTTGCCCCTGCTATTAAAGCTAAAAACCAACAAATCTCGCATGCCCTTGCCGTTGTCTTTATTTTAAATTCAATTGCGCTTTTTGTTTTCCCTTATGTGGGCCACCTTTTAGAAATGAGTCAGCATGCTTTTGGTGTGTGGTGTGCGATTGCAATACATGATACCTCTTCCGTCGTCGGAGCCGCCTCTGCGTATGGTGATGAAGCCTTGCGTATCGCGACAACATTAAAGTTGTCTCGTGCTCTGTGGATAGTACCTCTTGCCTTGATAAGCGCCTTGGCCTTTAAAGAGCGCCGCCATAAAATACGCATTCCACTGTTTATCATTTTTTACTGCTTAGCCATTTTAGTTAGTAGTTACTTCCCTCAAGGGGGTGATATTTACTTGATTATTTTTAACCTATCAAAACATACTTTAGTTTTATGCCTGTTTCTCATTGGCGCGAGTATCACCTTGAAACAGTTCAAAGAGGCCGGTTATAAACCTTTACTACTTGGGGTTTGTTTATGGTTAATGGTGAGTGTTTGCTCGCTTATTTATATACTCTTTTTCTTATAACGCATCATGCAACGATAACAAGCAATAACAAGCAATAAAAAAGCGCAGACTCTATTTATAGAGCCTGCGCTTTTTATTCATTAGCAAGAGGATCCCATTTTCAGAGGCTTCAAAACAGCATGGGTTTTGAAGCGAGCGCCCAAAAAACACTCATTTTTATGCTTGATATGTTGTTATAAAATACCTATGTAAATAATGCCCAGGTAGAATAATGCCAAGGTAGAATGACACTTTTCAATTTGATGCAAAGAAACTATGCCTGAGCAGGCTTACTGACAGTGCATCTTGAAGTCTCATGAGTATCTACTACTTTTTATCGTGCGCATTTTGCCAAAGTTTGGCTTTTTCTATTAAAGGAATGATCGTTGATCCCTGGATCAATATCGAGAAAAACACCACCGCATAAGTCATCACTAATATGATTTCCCGTACATCAATATTTTTATCGGGTAAAACCATAATACCACTTGGAATGGCCATGGCCATAGCCAGTGCCAGACCACCTCGAAGACCCCCCCATGTTAAAATAGAGACAGAATAAGGATTGTAAACTCGGCAACAAGAAAAGCTAATATATGAGAGTTTAACGCTCAAATAACGCGCCACTAAAACAATGGGGATAGCAATTAACACCACTAACACATCTTCAATGTGAAAAGTAAATTGGAGCATGCTTAAACCGATCAATAGAAATAAAATACCATTTAAAAACTCATCGACAAGTTCCCAAAAATGATCTAATTGTGCTTTACTCTCCTTAGAAAAGCCTTTAATACGGGTCCAATTACCTATCATAATACCGGCAACTACCATTGAAAGAGGGCCTGATACACCTATCATTTGCGCGAATACATAACCACCCGTCGGGATCCCGACCGTCAGTAATAACTCCATCGCATGATCATCTGTCGCGCTGATCAAACAATGGAAAAAGAAACCGAGCACTAAGCCATATAAGATCCCGCCAATGGCTTCATGCAAAAATAACATACTCACTGATGAAACAGTCGGCTCACCCGTTGCAAAGGCAATACTAAAAATAGTCATAAAAATAATTAAACCAAAACCATCATTAAAAAGAGACTCCCCTTCTATTTGAATCGCAATTCGCTTTGGTGCTTGTAGTTTTTTAACGATCGCCAATACCGCGATAGGATCTGTCGGTGAAATAAGCGCGCCAAAAAGGAGGCAATAGATAAAATCAAACGGTAAGCCAATAAGTTGACATAAATACCAAAGCGCAATACCCACAAAAGCCGTTGAGAAAAGTGTCGCTCCTAATGCTAATATGGTTATTTCCCATTTTTGATCGCGCATATGATCCAGCTTTATCCCTAAACCACCCGCAAATAATAAAAAACCTAACATACCTTTTAATAGAAAACTTTCAAAATCAAGCCCTGCTAATTGGGCACTGGCAATTTCTTGCAGTTGAGTAAAGCCATTTTTCCCTGCGATAATAATGATCACCGACAAAAGTAAGGAGCCTGCGGTAATAGCGATAGTATTTTGCATATGTCCTATTTTGCTATTAACAAACGTAATTAGCATAGCGGCAGCTGCAATAAAGCAAAAGGTAGCATAAACTGACATCTTATATCCCATAAATAAATTGTAAAAAAAATAAGAGAACATTAATCATTAAAGGTGTAAATATCAATACCGAATTGTGTGTATTTTAACAATTATTTTACATGAACAATGCTTTTATTATCTAACAACACACTAGAAAGCCTTTAAATAAGGCTGACAAAATATATTAAATCCAATTTACAGAGCACCTTATATTTTTTTATTTTTTTTATAACTAAAATGAGAAATAAACAACACAAACAATTAATATCAAGTTAAAATGAAAACTACATCTTAATAAATTTAATAAAATAAAGAGAAATAAGCATGTCAGCAAATATCATTTTTATCGATGATCCTAAGCATATCCGTAAAACCTTTTGGAAATATGCAATTCCATCTCTGATCTCTATGTTGGCAAGTGGTTTATATCAAATCATCGATGGTATCTTTATTGGTTATTATATTGGTGCACACGGACTTGTTGCGATTAATATTGCTTGGCCCATTATTGGTATCATTATGGGCCTCGGTTTGATGATAGGTATGGGTAGTGGCAGTTTGATCTCTACTTACTTAGGTAAAAAAGAAAAAAAGAAAGCAGAGAATATTTTATTATCGAGCTTTATTTTAATTCTTATCTTTGGCGTTATTTCTTACTTTTTTATGCAACAGTTTGCGATCCCGTTAATGCGCATGCAAGTCAACTCGGAGCCCGCGCTTCAACTTGCAATTGATTACATGAAAGTTGAAACACTTTTTTCGGTGTTCATTATTGCCTCTATGGCAATGCCTTTTTTAGTACGTAATGATTTATCCCCAAACTTTGCGACCGGCTTAGTGATATTAGGTGCAATGATAAACTTAGCCTTAGACCCTCTGTTTATTGGCTATTTTGACTGGGGTATGAAAGGAGCTGCTTACGCAACCTCTATTGCACAAGCGTGTGTTAGCATTATTGCCCTCTATTATTTTTTTAGTGGCAAAGGTTACTTAAAAGTTAAAATTAAAAACTTTAAATATCAATGGAGTATTTTACAACGCAGCCTTTGTCTTGGTGCGTCTTCTTTTACCATGTATCTCTATTTTAGTTTTGTCATGGCGATACATAATCTATTATTTTCTCAATATGGTACTGAGCACAGTGTGGCAGCTTACGCCATTGTGGGTTATTTAATGATTTTCTATTACCTTTTTGCAGAAGGCATCTCTGAGGGAATGCAACCCCAAGTCAGTTACTATACAGGGGCGAAATCCACTGAAAATGTCAATAAAGTCCTTTTTTTATCCTTAAAAATAGTTTTAAGTGTGGGCGTATTGTGGATAATCGTACTTAATTTATTTCCGGCACCTTTTATAAAATTATTTGAAAATAATAATGTGATCCTTTTAAACGAGGCGATCACAGGCATACATTTACATTTATTCAGTTCCTTTTTAGATGGCTTCCTGGTCATTAGTACCGTCTATTTCCTATCCGTCGGCGAAGCTAAAAAATCATTGTTCGTCTCACTTGCAAACATGTTAATTCAATTACCTTTTCTTTATTTTTTACCAAAGATATATGGATTACATGGCGTCTGGCTGGCATTACCCATCTCTAATGTTTTATTAACCCTTTTAATTGCACCCATTTTATATTATGACATCAAAAATCGTAGAGCAAAAAACAGTCCAAAGAAGCCTTGTGACGATCCTAAAGAGATAAACAACAACACTTTTACGTCTGAAAAAAAATATAAGCCTTAATTAAAAACGGTTATACGCTCTTTTTGTATAACCCTTCTCCCTATAAAATAAAACCATATAAAATGACAAGCCCTCTTTTTTAATATGGTTTTAACATTTACACTGTCTACGTTTCCTTTTCTCCTTTGTATGGATATTATTTATGTTTAAAGCCTTAGTATTAGATCAAGTCGATAATAAAACGATCGCAGAAGTGCGCCAGATTGATAGCTCTTTTTTAGCCAATGAAGATGTTTTAATCGATGTAGAATATAGTTCAATTAACTATAAAGATGGTTTAGCTATCACAGGTCTAGGGCGCATCGTTAAAAATTTCCCGATGATACCCGGTATTGATTTATGCGGTCGCGTTATTACATCTAAAGATGCGCGTTACGCTGCCGGCGATAACGTTATTTTAACCGGCTGGGGAGTTGGTGAGAGTCACAGTGGTGGAATGGCAGAAAAAGCCAGCTTAAAAGGCGACTGGTTAGTCCCCCTTCCTAAGCAACTATCACCTCAACAAGCAATGATGGTTGGCACTGCAGGCTTAACCGCAATGCTTTGTGTACAAGCTTTAATTGATGCAGGTGTTAGCACCGAGGATGGCGAGATATTAGTGACCGGTGCAAGTGGCGGCGTTGGCACCGTTGCTATTGTTTTGCTTAGTGAGCTCGGTTACAAGGTCGTTGCTGCCAGTGGAAGATGTAAAGAAAACCAAGACTTGCTCCTTAGCCTTGGCGCAGTGCGCACTATCAGTAGAGAAACATTAGAAGAGCCTGCACGCGCATTAGAGAAGCAACTGTGGGCAGGCGCTATTGATACCGTTGGCAGTAAAATATTAGCCAAAGTATTAGCACAAATGCAATACAATGGCGCCGTCGCAGCGTGCGGCCTTGCCGGTGGTTTTGATTTACCGAGCACCGTGATGCCTTTTATTTTACGTGCGGTAAAACTTTTAGGTGTTGACTCTGTTTTATGCCCTTATACTAAACGAGTGGCCGCTTGGCAACGTTTAGCAACGTTATTACCACCACGTTTTTATCAGCAAGCTTGCCATGAAATAACACTAGATGAAGCTATCCCTTACGCAACAAAAATCATACAGGGTGAGATCACTGGTCGTACGGTTATTAAAATAAAATAAGTAAAATGCTAAAAGGGGCAATAATAATACCAAAGAAATTAATTAAGTTTTCATGTATTGCGCAGGAAAAATTAACACTAGCAAGGCGTGAGTTGTAGAAGATAGTTGTTCTCACTTCAAAACTCACAACGCAGGTAGGGATAATTTCAACAAGCAAGATGGGTAACCTTTTTAGTTCCTTTGGTATAATGCCCCTTATACCAATGGAATTAATTAAGCTTCCATGTATTGCGCAGGAAAAATTAACACTAGCAAGGCGTGAGTTATAGGAGATAGTTGTTCTCACTTCAAAACTCACAACGCTGGTAGGGATAATTTCAACAAGCAAGACGGGTAACTTTTTTAGTTCCTTTGCTATTAATTTAACTGAGTTTAAATTGTGCCACTATCGCGACTAATTGCGTATTACAACTGACAATGTCAGTACTAATATCTAAACTTTTTTGACCTTTGACCGTTAGCTCGACCACCATGTCTTGAATGGCGCTCATTTGTCGACTAATATCTTCAGTCACCGAGCTTTGCTCTTCGGCTGCCGTCGCAATTTGTGTTCCTAAATCATTAATTTCTAAAATTGATCCAGACATAGCATCAATACTTGAAATCGCTTTATTGGTATTATCCAAACTTTCATTACAACTTAGTTTGGTATGCGCCATTGCGCCCACCACAATATCAGCACCTTTACGCAGTTCATCAAGCATCAAATTAATTTCAGCCGTACTTTTTTGCGTCCTCGCAGCCAGATTTCGAACTTCATCGGCAACCACTGCAAAACCTCGACCTTGCTCTCCTGCACGGGCGGCCTCAATGGCTGCATTTAATGCAAGCAGATTGGTTTGATCTGCAATGTCCCCTATCACACTCAGAACCGTGGTTATTTGTAAAATATCCGCGTTCATCGTGGCAACACTGACTTCCATTTCCTCTATCTCTGTCGCCAAAGTACTTACACTATTTCCGGCATCACTCACAATCGCTTTAGATGCAATTGATTCATCCGTCGATTTTTGTGTAAACAATGCAGATTGAGCAGCACTTTCTGCGACACTGTCCGCCGTTGAGCTCATCTCGGTGATAGCCACCACAATTTGCTCTGTTTCTTGTGTATGTGCATTTAAAACATGCATATTTTCTTGTGCATCATTGGTTAATTCATTTGCACTACCACTTAACTGACAGGTTGCATCATTAATTTCTAACATCATCGATTGTAAATTAGACACGAATTGATTCACTGATCTAGCGATGTCATTCAAATCGTCTTTTGTATTGCCTACCTCAAGACGTTTAGTAAGGTCGGCATTACCCTCAGCTAAGCCTGCAATTGTTTCTTTTAAGGACAAAATAGGACGGTATAACTTATTCAACCAAAAAATAAGGATCACAATAGCCAAAATAATTAATGCGAATGCACTTGCAATAGATAAACGTAACGCCTCATCAAGACCTGCAAATATCTTATGCTTATCAACGCTCATCACTAATGTCCATTGCACCTCATCACTAAGAGAAAACGTTTTAAAAGAAGAAACTACTTCCGTATTGTTATATAAGTAGGTAAGTTCCCCCACCTTATTAGTTTGTGTTTTGCTTTTTAAAGCGAGTAATTGAGGATCATGATTAATATTCTCTATTTTTAATTGTTGATCCGTTGTCGCAATGCGCTCTCCATTGTGTGCGTATAAAGCAAGACTACCCATTTCAAGTTTATTTTCACCTAACATAGCATTGATGTTTTTTAAATCCACATCTGCTAACAACACGCCTTTAAATTTTCCATCCGAATACACAGGTTGTGCAATACTGATCAAATATTGCCCCTTCGTCATCGCATCTTCATAAATATTAGTAACAATACTTTTACCTGCTTGTTTCGCACTTTTATACCAATCTCGCGTGCGAGGATCATAAGTAGAAGGATCTAACTCACCATATTCAGAAGCATAACTGCTCCCATTACGATAGCCCATGACGACATTGATAGCATTTGTCGACAAACTAATTTGTTTTGTCATTAAAATTAGTTCATCTTTATTGGTATGTTCAGCAAAGCCAGGTGCAGTGGCCTGTAATGCCGATTTAACAGATAATATCCAACTTTTAATCTTAAGCGCTTCTTCTTTTACTAATAAAGTAGAGTGACGACTATTTTGATATTGGATCTCACTTGATAATTTTTGATAAGCAATAAAATTGGAAACACACAAACTCACCGCAACTAAAATAACGGAGGCCATAATAATACGACCTTTAAAACTTTTAAAAAAATTCATACTTTTCTTTCCCTGAATATATTTTTCTGCCTTTAATACACTAAGGATCCAAGATACTTAGCAGCTTAAATTCACAATGTGTCACGATAAAAGGAAATACTAGCATGAACGCTCGCTTTGCAATCAAATAAAGATCACTTAATAAACTATTATATTATATAAATATCACATACATAGCGCATTTTGTACATACAGCGAATAATATGAACCTTGATGCTGACGATATTCATAATTGTTAGGATTAAAATATTTATCCGAAGATATATTAAAATAGAGAAGATAAATCTCTTTTTATCTTCAGAAGAATTTATGAAAAAAAAAGAATGCCGAAGCATTCTTTTAAAAGAGAAAGAAAAATAATAAAGTATTAACTGAGTTTAAATTTGCCAACGATTGTTTCTAGTTGAGTATTACAATTAGATATATCTGTGCTGATATCCAAGCTTTTTTGACCATTATGACTCAGTGTATTTACCATTTCACGTATCGCCGTCATCTGTCGACTAATATCTTCAGTGACCGAGCTTTGCTCTTCTGCAGCCGTCGCAATTTGGACACCCAAATCATTAATTTCCATGATAGATCCCGACATAATATCGATACTCTCAATGGCTTTATTAGTGTTTTCTAAGCTTTCATTACAGCTTACTTTGGTATGCGCCATCGCACCAACGACGATATCAGCGCCTTTACGCAACTCGTCAAGCATACTATTAATTTCAGCCGTACTTTTTTGAGTGCGCCCTGCCAAGTTTCGGACTTCATCGGCAACAACCGCAAAACCACGGCCTTGCTCACCCGCACGCGCAGCCTCGATAGCAGCATTTAGTGCTAATAAATTAGTTTGGTCGGCAATATCACCAATCACCGTTAACACTTGACTGATTTTGAGAATGTCCGTATTCATATTACTAACACTGACTTCCATCTCATCAATCTCTGTCGCAAGCGTCGTGACACTTTGTCCGGCACAACTCACAATTTCTTTAGATGCCAAAGATTCATTACTCGACTTCTGTGTAAACAGCGCAGATTGTGCAGCACTTTCGGCAACACTTTCGGCCGTTGAGCTCATTTGCGTTATTGCCACTACAATTTGCTCTGTCTCTTGAGCGTGTGCATCTAATACCTGTGTGTTCTCATTCGCATCAGCAGTCAATGTATTCACACTTTTACCCAAATGTTTCGTCGACTGTTCTATTTCTAGCATCATTGACTGTAGATTACTCACAAATTGATTAACAGAAACCGCAATATCATCTAAATCATCTTTCGCATTAGATATCACAAGACGTCGCGTTAAATCAGCATTGCCTTGTGCAAGTGCACCTATGGTCTCTTTTAAAGATAAAATCGGACGATAAAAACGTTGTAATAAGACTATTAAAATAAAAATAGCGACGAGAATCAAACTCAGCGCAGTAATAATGGTTTGTTGAAATGCTTTAGCAAGGTCGGCAAATACGATATCTTTATCTGCAGTCATCACCAGAGTCCACTGCACACCATCATTTAAGGTAATATTTTCAAAATAGGAGATCGCATTAATATTTTGATAAACATACTCTAAATTACCTTCTTTACTTTTATCGATAGCTAATTTAAGTGCATTTAACTGCGGATCATTCTTTAACTTATCCTGACTGGATGAAGAGGTTGTTGAAGCAATACGAAGTCCATCTTGTGTATATAAATCAAGATCACCTATTTGAGGTTTACCGTTTAAAAGCATCGCATGGGTTGCTGTTAATTCTATATCCGCTAACAGTACACCTTTCAAAACACCATTTAAGTAAAAAGGCTCTGCGATCGAAACTAATTGATTTTTCGTTACCGAATCTTTGTAAATATTAGTAATAATTCCTTTGCCTGCGCGTTTCGCTTGCTGGTACCAACCACGGCTACGTGGATCATAACTCGATGGATCTCGTTTTCCATTAGCAGAATCAAAAGAGCTACCATCGCTATAACCGACTAATATCATGCTGGCAGGTGTTGTTAAATGGATATGCTTAAGCATTAAAACAATACTTTCTTGCTGTTTAACATCTGCGAAACCAGGCGCAGTTGCCTCAATAGCATCAATCATTGTATCTATCCAATTTTTGATTTTTAGCGATGACTCCTTGACTAATAAGGTCATATATTTATTATTTTGAGTATGCATCTCATTCGATAATTTTTGATATGCCAAAAAATTAGAAATACATAAACTGACAGCCACAAGTAATGCCGATGCGCTAATAATACGTCCTTTAAAACTTCTTAAAAATTTCATAAATCATACCTTCCTTAGAGATGATAGTAGTTAACTTTTTAAATTTATTGGTACCCTTTGTTTGCCTAGACATTTGTCCTTTAAAACTAAAAATCCATAAATAAAGTACTTTTTTGTTTTCATCATTTTTTCCTAAAACGAGATAACACTATTATAAAATAGCAAAAAAACAAAAAAAAACCACCTTTGTTAACAATAATTTAACATTCCCCGTGACTGATATCATAAAAAACAATCATTACACTCTGTTTTTAATAATATTAAAAACTTAATAATCTTAATTTTCCTTACTTACTCCGCGCCTCTCTTGTTTTAAAAACAAAAAAAAAGAATGCCGAAGCATTCTTTTAAAATAAAAGCGGTAGATCTATTTAAGTATTTAACTCAATTTAAATTTTCCGACTATCGCTGTTAACTGCGTATTACAAGTCGCAATATCAGCACTAATATCTAAACTTTTTTGACCGTTATGACTGAGTGTTGTGACCATCTCACGTATTGCTGTCATTTGACGGCTAATGTCTTCTGTGACTGAACTTTGCTCTTCAGCAGCCGTTGCAATCTGCACACCTAAGTCATTAATTTCCATAATAGAGCCTGACATAGCATCAATACTCTCTATCGCTTTATTAGTATTATCTAAGCTTTCATTACAGCTTACTTTAGTATGCGCCATGGCGCTCACAACAATATCAGCCCCTTTGCGTAACTCTTCAAGCATACTATTAATTTCAGCCGTACTTTTTTGAGTACGTCCCGCCAAGTTGCGAACTTCATCGGCAACAACTGCGAAACCACGTCCTTGCTCACCCGCACGAGCAGCTTCAATCGCGGCATTTAATGCCAATAAATTAGTTTGGTCAGCAATATCGCCAATGACCGTTAACACTTGGCTAATTTGTAATATATCGGTGTTCATATTACTCACACTGACTTCCATCTCATCAATTTCGCTTGCAAGCGTCGTCACACTTTGACCCGCAGAACTCACAATCTCTTTAGAAGCTAAAGATTCTGTACTTGATTGTTGTGTAAATAGTGCAGATTGAGAAGCGCTTTCAGCAACACTCTCAGCCGTTGAACTCATTTCAGTTATTGCCACTACAATTTGCTCAGTTTCTTTAGCATGCGCATCTAATACCTGAGTATTTTCATGCGCGTCGGCAGTCAATGTATCAACGCTTTTGCTTAAATATTTTGTCGCATCTTCGATTTCTAACATCATCGATTGCAAATTACTCACAAATTGGTTAACAGAGATGGCAATATCATCTAAATCATCTTTATTATTAGAAATAGTAAGACGACGCGTTAAATCAGCATTACCTTGCGCAAGTGCGCCAATGGTCTCTTTTAACAACAAAATAGGACGATAAAAGCGTTGTAATAATAATACTAATATAAAAATAGCAACAACGATCAACACGAGAGCAGTAATAATAGATTGCTCTAAAGCCTTACTCAAATCTGCAAATACAACATCTTTATCCGCAGTCATCACAACCGCCCAGTCAATATCATCACTTAATGAGATCTTTTTAAAATATGAGATCGCATTCATACTGTTATAGACGTACTCCAAGCTGCCTGTTTGATTATTATCAATGGCAATTTTCAGCGCATTTAGTTGCGCATTATTTTTTAAATCTTTTTGAGCAGAAGAGTTGATGGTAGATGCAATGGCGATTCCCGCCTGAGTATATAATGCAAGATCCCCTATCTGAGGCTTACTATGCTCCAACATGATATCGGCAACCGTTAATTCAACATCCGCTAACAACACACCTTTAAACTCGCCATTTAAATAAAAGGGCTCAGCAATACTCACCAGTTGTTTTTTCGTTAACGCATCATTATAAATATTAGTAACAATACCCTTGCCGGCTTGTTGTGCTTTTTTATACCAATCTCGAGTACGTGGATCATAACTAGACGGTTCACCTTTACCAAATTCAGAATCAAAAGAGATCCCATCGGTGTAGCCCACTAAGATATTACTCGCCTCTGTCGCTAAGCGAATTTGCTTCACCATTAACAGGCGACTTGCATCACTTCTGTTTTCGGCAAAGCCAGGTGCACTTGCGTTAAGCGCATTTTTAAGCGCGAATATCCAATCGTGAATTTTAAGTGAAGAGTCTTTCACTAAAAGTGTCATGTATCTATTATTTTGCTGATACATCTCATTTGATAATTTTTGATATGCCAAGAAATTAGACGCACACAAACTGACTGCGACTAATAATGCAGATGCACTAATAATTCGCCCTTTAAAACTTCTTAAAAAATTCATAAATCAGACCTTCCTTAGAAATGATACGTATTTATATTTATTAGCATCTAAAAAGTAATCGATTGTCGATTAATTTTTAAGTGTTTTTGTAATATTTATCTCAATTATATCTTTTATATCATATACATACTCATAAAACGAAGGTAATACTAAATATTTATAAATAAAGTGCATTTGTTTGTTTAATTAGTATTTTTTTATAAAATCATATTAAAATCGTTAAATTATAGCGGTAAAATAAATAAAGCAATATTGAAATTGTACGTTAAATAACAATGACATATACATTAAAAAGAGGATGCACCTCTAAGATCAAACAAACAACACCAGAAAAGCTTTTTAAAGCACTATATATCAAAAAATATAGGTATATTGTGCTTTGACAGCCCACCCTAAAACGACTTTTAAATGTCTAATATCAATACCCCCATCAGAATTAAAATTTTTAATCCTTAAAATAATCAATCCATCATCGTTTTATCGTAAGATAAAGAATACAAAGAGATCATGCCAGCATCATATGCGTATAAAACTGCACAAAGTCAGAGATAATTCCCTGTTTATAAAATATAACAGTGCGTAGCACAGAAAATAAAAGGCACTTTACAGGCATAAAAAAACCACGATAAACGTGGCTTTTAATTTTTATGTAATAAAAAATTCTAACGTGATTTAAATTTTTTGTTATCGGGTTTTAACGAAGATTCTGGTAATTCTTTTGTTGGTTCAAATCCCGCTATTATTTTACGCGGAATAAGCGCACCTAAACGTTTTTCGATATAGCACAAACTTCTAAAATCATCTCGAGACACAAATGAGATAGCATGACCCGTCGCACCAGCTCGCCCAGTTCGCCCAATGCGATGTATATAATCATCCGCTTGATCAGGAAGATCATAATTTATCACGTAATTTAAGTTATCAATATCAATACCACGAGATGCCACACCTGTTGCCACTAAATATGCCAATGTGCCCGCTTTAAAGTCTGCGAGTAAGGTTTCTCGTACACTTTGACTTCTGCCACTATGAAACGATTCGGCTTTAACACCTCGTTTTTCTAGTTGGCTCACAAGTTTTGCGGCGCCACGTTTAGTTTCTATAAAAATAAGGGCTTGATCCCACTTATTCTCGGTTATTAAATGGCTTAGTAATGCTGATTTTTTATCTTTATCAATAGGGATCAAATATTGATTTATTTTGGGCTTGTTATGTTTTTCTCTAATAGTTATTTGCACCGCATTTTCAATGGCAGTTTTTGCTAAAAAACGCACTTTAGGTGATAACGTTGCCGAAAATAATAAATTTTGTCGTATTTCTGGTAAACGCTCCAAGATTTTATTGATATCACCAATAAAGCCCATATCTAGCATTCTATCTGCTTCGTCTAATACCAGTATTTGTATCTCATCAAAGTGAATGGCACGTTGCGTATACATATCGAGTAAGCGCCCCGGTGTGGCCACTAAAATATCCACGCCAGCAATTAAGGCTTCTTTTTGCGAGGTATCATCAACGCCACCGTACATAGCAAGTGAAGTTAAGGATAAATGTTGGCTATACGCTTTGACATTAGCTTCTATTTGGATAGCAAGTTCACGTGTTGGCGTTAAAATTAACACGCGAATACGTTTAGCCCGAATTTCAGGCTCATCTTTTAAACGCTCTAAAATAGGTAAAACGAAGGCCCCCGTTTTACCCGTACCTGTTTGCGCGCAGGCAATCACATCTCTGCCTTTTAAAATAACAGGGATCGCCTTTTCTTGTATTGGGGTTGGTTTTTTATAACCAAGTTCAGAAATGGCCTGTAAAATTTGCGGGCTTAAGCCAAGCTTAGAAAATGACATGTAGGATCTCAATGTTAAAATAAATAAAAAAGGTAACTCATACCTCTGCAATTAATTAAGTGATCGTATATTACGCAGGAAAAATTAGTACTAACAAGACGAGAGTTGCAGGAGATAGTTATTCTCACTTCAAAACTTACAACGCAGGTTGGGATAATTTAAACAAACAAGACTGATCACTTTTTAGTTCTTTGGGTATTTAACCAAATAATAATATCTATTCTAACACGAAGATGAATGCTGCGTACACGCACAATAAAAAACTTCCCTCTGCGTATACACATGTCACTTAAAAATGTTTTCTCTGCACAGCCTCTGATAGTAGTTTAAGTGATCACTTCTATTAACCATTTTTGTAATTCAGTGAGATCAACGCGGCGTTCAGGAAACTGTGCAGTAACCTTATCAATAGCTTGTGTAAACGTCTGCGTATTAAATGTTTTATCTAAAATCAACCTAGAAAGCATCTCTAATGGTGCAGGATCTAAACTATCAGTAAACATTTTAGCTTCAACAATACATCCCTTTTGCACATTTAAGTGTAATTCAACGCCTCCCCATGTAAAACGTTCATCTAACGTATACATAAATTCAGGAGCCTGACCAAAATTCCATTGCCAACTACTTTGATGCTCAAACTTTTCCTTAAACCCCTCCTCCGTTAAAAACGTTTGCGCCGAAACATATTGAACTTCGGTACGCTCTCCATAATAATCACAAAAAGCATCAATAATGGCATCACAGACCTTTTCATGATCAATGCTAGGGGTGATCTCACTTAAATTAGTCACCCTAGCACGCACTGAGCTTATACCTTTGGCTTTTAATTTTTTAGGATCGGGGTTTAAATAATCTGCTAAACGGCTTAAATTTGCATTTAATAATAAGGTCCCATGATGAAAACCTCGATCTTTCGCTTCCCGATAAGCGGATCCTGAAAACTTTTTTTCTCCCTCATGATCTTCAATAACAAAATCATTACGGCCACTTGATTTAGCCTTAATGCCTAAGCTAAGTAACGCATCAAGAACGATCTTTGTAGAAATACTTTTATTATACTCAGGCTTACTCGCCATGAAGGTGAAATTAGTATTCCCTAGATCATGAAAGACTGCCCCTCCTCCTGTTTGTCTGCGTGCTAAGGTTATGCCATCACGTTGCATCTTTAAGGTGTTACACTCTTTCCAAGGATTTTGCGCTCGGCCAATGATCACACTATCAGCATTACGCCATAAAAAAAGAATACGCTTATCAACAGACATTGAGCGAAAGATCAGATCTTCTACCGCCAAATTAAAACAAGGCTCTGTACTGGTAGAAATCAAAATTCGAATACTAGACATAACAATCCTATGCACTTAAAAGAGAGAATAAAAAAAAACGACTTAACTACCTAGCAAGATTAAATTGACACCACAAAGACATCTTCTTTCGTTTTTTGCGCTAAAAGTACCAAGAGAATAATCAAACCAATAATGGGAATAAAACACAATAATTGCCACCAGCCAGAGCGCCCAGTATCATGCAAGCGCCGAGTTGCAATACTAATGCTGGGTAAAAAGATAACCACGCTAGCAATAACAGATAAAATCGTAATATTTAAAAAAGCTAACGAGACATTTATCACTAAATAAATAAGAACAAACATCCAATACTCTTTTCTGGGTGTACGGCCTTTAAAATCAGAATATTGCTTAAAAGCATTAATAAAATGGTTCATTTTTCCTTATCCTTGGTAGTAAAAACAAGATACGCCAACAAAAACGCACCGTTTTAATTTCATAAAAGTCATATATATATCACAATACAGACCATGTTTCACCTGTGTTATCTCCTTACTAGAAAAATACACAGACACAATGTTAATCGGTCAAAAAGAAAGTTACCCGCGTCACGACTCTGATATCTTTTTCGATTTTTTGCGTGTCACCATAGTTTTGTCCTGCGTCGCGAATGACAAAGTTACCTTGTTGCGCACGCCTGATCCCCCCTACCTTTACGCCTGCATTAATGGCAAATTCATTGGCTGCTAAACGTGCATTTTGAGTGGCTTCTTTTAACATGGCAGGTTTGATGCTATTGAGTTTGGTAAAGTAATAACTGGGCGCTCTATTTTGAAGGTCTAGCCCTTGCGCTATTAGCTGATTTAGTTTTGAACGAACCACTGCAAGTAAGCGTACTT
This sequence comes from Psychromonas sp. CNPT3, assembly GCF_000153405.2. Lineage (NCBI taxonomy): Bacteria > Pseudomonadati > Pseudomonadota > Gammaproteobacteria > Alteromonadales > Psychromonadaceae > Psychromonas > Psychromonas sp. CNPT3. The sequence continues at coordinate 874,688 of NC_020802.1, read as the reverse complement.
TATCGGTACTGACCTCTATAATCCCCTCTAGCACATACTTTTCTTCAACCAATTTGCCATTTGCATCTCTAAACTCATCTTTTATATAATTAACCACCCCCGGAAGGATCTCTTCTGCACTAAAACCACTTTTTAATAATAAGGTGATTATTTTATCTTTATCTTGTTCTGATTTTTTATAGAGCGCAGGGATCTCTTTTTTATCGGTACCCGATACCGTATACGCGATTGACCAATAAGCTTGATCAGCTTCAACCTTACGTTCAGCAAGCCCCCTCACTTCAGCTGTATTAATAGCGATACGTGAATTATATAATGTTTGACTGATAAAATAGCCAGCCAGACTTAAGCCGCCAGCAAGTAATCCCGCACTTATTAATAGCTCTAAATTGTTTGATTTTTGTTTTCCCATCTCTTTCTCCGCCCCATAACACACGCAAGCGTGCTTTAATATAACAGCCGACTACAGGCCTTTAATGCAGTGTACGCTTCTGAGCCTCATTAACAAAGAGAGGTGATAGCCCGTTTGATCAAGCTTTCATTTATCTCTACATTCATTAAGAATATTTATAAAGACAAAAGATTAAAATCACGGGGATATTGCACCAATAGTCTTTTTATTTCTGACCCTGGGATATCTAATGTTTATTTCTCCATTTTCAGGTTGCATTGTAAGGAGTCACCATCAAAAAATACTGCGCAGTCATTAACTCAACAAGCCATTTACTCGTATTGATAACATCTAAAATAGAAACAGAGCCTGCTTATGTGAATATATATGTGTTTGAATTTTATTCGCATGAAAAACGTAAACTATGACATTTAATTGTTTCGCCAATGATTTAAAGTCAACCGCTTTACCTTCTTTTTGTACGATTAAAAATAACGTTTGCCTTACGATATTTTACAAATACATTTTTGTGGGGATGCCTATTGTTCCTAGTACTAATCTACTGCTTGTGCGCAATCTACTACCGGCGGATGAGTAAACTTTTTATCGTGTATCAAGTAGCGTATAAAGCTGTATTTTTTTGCGAAGTGACAATGACAAACATCTCATAAAAGTCTTTAATTTGACTTTAAATTACCTTTTATAAAACAATACGCCTACAATAACGTAATAAAAGAACAATAAACTAAAAAAAGGCTTATTTTACGAGTACTTAATTTAAAAAGTCAAAGAATACTGGGCGCACACTTGTTCATCATATACAGTGTCTATGATCTCATTTAACCTTTGCTGTGAGGAGCGACATATTAGTTACATTCGAAACGCTAAATAAAATTAATAACAGACTAAATATCGCGTAATAAAAAGGAAAAGGAAGCCTATAACCTACGCCTCTGTGTAATGCATTCTATTTTGTTCAATACAAAGTGCTGCTCGCACACAAATATACATGTTTATAAAAAGGCTCCTTTAATATGAAAGCACTGAAATATTCAACCTCCATTAGCGCTCATGTCACGCTCATTTTCCTGTCCTTATTCATATCTACATCCCTTAGCGCACGGCAGATAATACCCATTAATGAACAAGATTTATCTTCGATAGAAAAACAACGTGAAAATTATCAAAATGCAAAAAAAATGCTGTCATTAGGCAATTTTGATGAATATGCACAGTATAGAAATAAAGTGGGCAATTACGCATTAGCACCTTACTTAGATCATCAGTCTTTACTCTTACAATTGCAGAATAAAAACCCCAAAGAGATCAGTGACTTTTCAAAGCACTATGCTTCATTACCCTTTATTCGATCATTACCTTATAAATATTTAAGCTATTTAGGAGAAAACGAGAAATGGACTGAGTTTTTGACTTACTTCCCTAATGAGCCTTACAGTGAAAAATTACGTTGTTACTATTATCAAGCGACATTATCTGCAGGTGATTGGCGCAAAGCATGGCAAGGTGCAAATAAACTTTGGCTCAAGGGTGCCTCTGTACATTCGGCGTGTGATCCGTTGTTTGATTCCTGGGAGCAAGCTGGAGGCAAGACTGACACTCAAATATTAGAAAGAATGTCATTAACGTATGAAAAAGGTAATGGTCGACTCTTAAAAATATTAAACAAAACATTAAAATATCAAAGTAGCCAAAAAACAGCAGATAAAATGCTAGCGTTGCATAAAAATTCCAACGATGTAGGTAATTACGCTGAAATTAATGCTATCACTCCCCTTAATAAACGCATCGTCATAGCGACGTTTAAACGCTTAGTGAGAAAAGATATTGCGTTAGCCGTGCAACAATATCAACAAGTCGTTACGGGCCAAGACTTAAATGCAACGCAGCGCCAACTATTAGCGGATTTTGCCTCCTTTAGACTTTTTTCAACTAAAAATAAAGAACTTATCGATTGGCGAGACAAAATGATAGCAAAGAGCCACTCTAAATCCTTACTCGAATTTAGGATCCGTCTTGCTATTGGTCAGTCTGATTGGCCACGCGTAGAACAATGGATAGACAAGTTACAACCTAAAAATCAACTCAGTACTCGCTGGCAGTATTGGTTGGCACGTGTTGAGCTTAAAACTCAACGAGTAACGGCTGCGAATAATCGCTTACATGCTTTATTAGGTAGCCGAGATTTTTACAGTATTGCGGCAGCTGAGCGTTTAAATGAAAATATTAAATATCCCGTTTCAGTTGCAGATACGCCCCCTGCAGAGCCCGTTAAATTTAAAAAAGCACTATTGCGTATTCATGAATTATTAAAATTAAATAATGACAGTGATGCAAAACGAGAATGGCAATTTATTCTCACCCAAAGCAATTCGACGCAAGCACTTGAGCTTGCAAAATATGCAAGCTTACAAAAATGGTCTCATTTTGCAATTTTAGCGACTATAAAAGGCCGCCTATGGGAGTATATTAGCTTAAGGTTACCCATTGCTTACCAAGACTCTTTTGATTTATACAGTAAAAAATTCAACGTAAGTAAAATCACCATGATGGCTTTATCTCGTCAAGAAAGTGCATTCTCTCCACTGGCAAACTCTCCCGTTGGCGCACGAGGATTAATGCAAATTATGCCTGCAACGGCTAAATATACGGCCAAAAAAATGGGGTTTAACTATCAAGGCTCTGACAGTCTTTTTGATCTATCAACCAATATGAATATAGGGACAAATTATCTTAAAGGATTACTAACCGAATATAACGACAATCGGATCTTTGCTTTTATTGGCTACAATGCAGGCCCCAATAGAGTTAAGCGTTGGCGAGAAAGAAGTAATGGAACATTAGATGTATATGCCTTTATTGAAACGATCCCTTTTAAAGAGACACGAGGCTATGTGCAAAATGTTCTCATGTTTGAACGCTATTATCGTGATCTATTAGGCCTTAAAGGACAGTTTATAACTAAAAATGAATATCATACTAAGTATTAGCCTTCGATTGATATATCGTTGCGATTAAAGAAAAGGGAATAAGCATTAACAATGCTTATTCCCTTTTCGTTTTTAATGTACTTTTAATAAAGGTATTTAATAAAAAAACAGTGCGAGTGCCATTTTAATTTAACTCATTATTTCATCTTCGTCTAAACGATCCAATTTTTTTAAATAAGCAGTTTGGATGCACTCTAACTCAGCAACAGACAGAGGCGCTAATTTTGCATGGCAATATCGACACACTTTTGCATTTATTTGAACTTTTTCAGAACAATCAGGGCATTCTCTGGATTTTTCTACTTTTGCTTTTAGCATCTGCAAATCTTTTAAACGTTTTTTTCCCGCTAAATTATGAATAGCAAAAAAGATAATAACCATCAATATTAATATAAATAACATTCTATTTTCCTTCTTAAGGCCGCATCAAAACAACTTAAAACAAAGAACTTCTTATTTTCCCCTGTATGAATATAACTATCTTAGCAATATCAACAAATCCTTTTTTATATCCCCACGCTCACAAGTAGAAGATCTCACAAGACAAAATAATATCACGGCCCATTAATGCCTGTCAGTATCTCCGCTTTTTTAGTATGGGTTTATTTAAAATTTGAGAGTTCAAACAAAAATAGGGATCTATTTGAAAATAATGTCTTAATTTTTTACCTTAAAATTCACTCGGGTTTAAGTAAACAAAAAATCTATTTTAATACGAGTTGAGAAATCATATGACTAAGGAAAGGCTTTATTTTCGGCTGAAAATGAAAAAACCCATCAACAATAAATTGTTGATGGGTTTTAAAATGGTTGGAGTCGGCCGATAAGCCGGGTTCTGTCGTGGATCGTCATTCCTCTAGGCCGCCAATCACTCGACGGCTCAAGCAACCTACCCGCTTCCAGTATGGGCCATACCTCAGGAAGCCTATTTGGTTTTGCTTCAGGTGGAGTTTACCCTGCACTAATGATCACCCATTAGCCGGTGCGCTCTTACCGCACCCTTTCACCCTTACCGACAAATAAATTTGCAGGCGGTCTTCTCTCTGCTGCACTTGTCGTTAGCTTGCGCTACCCAGGCGTTACCTGGCACCCTGCCCTATGAAGCCCGGACTTTCCTCCCCTCTATAAACTATAAATAGCAATAAAGCGGCGACGATCTAGCCAACTCCGCAGTAATTATAACGCACTCTTTTTAGCGATGACAGTTATAAATTCTCTAATCCCCATTTATAAAGGTCATTTTTCTTTTGCTGATGGATTTGTGCTGTTAAAGCAGCCGCTTTTTTTAACGGAAGCTGATCTTTTAACAAACGTAATGTATTTAAGGCATCTTCAGGGATCCTATCCTCTTGTAAACTTGCCCCTGCTACCATTAACACAAACTCACCGCGACAATGATTGGTGTCTTGCTCTAGCCAAGTCAACATTTCTGATGCGGGAAAACTATAAAAAGATTCAAATGTTTTAGTTAATTCGCGGGCTATCACCAATTTACGTTCGCCACCAAAGATCAAGATGATCTGTTTAACCGTATCCATAATACGTCGTGGTGACTCATAAAATACCATGGTACGTTTTTCTTCGATCAACGCTTTTAATTTATCTTGTTTGCCTTTTTCTTTCGCTGGCAAAAAACCTTCAAAGGTAAATCGGTCTGTTGCAAGGCCGGCACTACTTAACGCAGTGATCACAGCAGATGGCCCCGGAATAGGGACAACATCAACACCAGCAGCGCGACACTCATTCACTAAATGATAACCGGGATCGCTGATTAAAGGCGTGCCTGCATCAGAAATAAGCGCGATGGCAAGGCCTCCTTTGATTTTTTCTATCAATACTTTGGCGCGATCGCGCTCATTGTGATCGTGTAACGCAAACATCGGTTTTTTTATTTGATAATGATGTAATAATTTACCACTATGACGGGTATCTTCAGCTGCAATAATATCCACCAACCGCAAAGTTTCAATCGCGCGATAAGTAATATCACTAATATTTCCTATCGGTGTCGCAATGATATAAAGTTTTGCTGGAAATGATGATAAAATCTGACTACTTTCAGACATTAGGGTCGCCTTAATAAAATAATATTGTTTAACTGAAGCCACAATATTACACTATAGAGCTAGGGTTACCTACCGCCAAATTAACTTGCTTATTTTGAGGCCTATCAAAGGATAATATTTTGAATTTTTTTACGTTTAAAAAAACTAATTATAAACTGTTAACTGTAGCATTAAGTTTTCTGCTATTAAGTGCATGTAGCACCTCGCTTTCAATGCGAGAAAACACCCCTCCAGCACTTTTTTCTCAATTAGAAAACAATGCGACTTATTATCTTGAGCAAACTAAAGTTGCTAATGATGAGGCGCGTACACCGTGGCAACTCGTCACATTACAAGCATTGATAAGTGAGCATAAATTAATACTGGCTCAGTCACTCATTGAGCACTTACAAAAAATACCTTTAGATGCACCTTTAACACTGTCTCAAAATGCCCATTTTACCCTTTTAATGGCAGATAAATTTTATGCAGAAAAAGATTTCGACAATGCGCAAAAGGCACTCAATCAAATTAATAAAGCAATTTTGTCTCCGCTTGCTTTAATACATTTTTATCATTTACAAATTGATTTAAATATCACAGCAGAAGCGCACTTAGAGGCATCTGAAAATATATTCCAGTTACTGCCACTATTAAGAGACGCGGACGATGACGAGCTACAAAAACAGCACGACAGTCTACTCAACCAACTTGCTTTATTGTCTCCTGATACTTTAGCCCTGCTAATACAAAAAAGTAGCAATACAACAACCGAGACTACGCAGCAAGCTTGGTACGAATTAGCTCAGATTTATCAAAGTTATCAATTACGCCCTAATCAGTTACTGCGTAAAGTAAATGCTTGGCAAACTCAATATCCTGCTCATCCGGCCTCTGACATTATTCCCTCTCAGTTAGTCAATATCGATATGTTAAGTCCTTATACTCCTAAAAGAATAGGCGTAATATTGCCCCTTTCAGGTCGTTTTGAATTACCTGGTAATGCACTGCAAACCGGTTTTTTAGATGCTTATTACAAGCAAATACAACAACAAAAAAGTAATAACACGTTTAATGAAGCAATGAGTGAAAACATATTCTTCTATGATAGCCAGACTCAAAACATGCAAGAAATTGAAGCACAACTTCGCCTTGATAATATTGATTTTGTGGTGGGCCCTCTGCTAAAAGAAAATATACAAACACTATTACCTTTAATTGAAGATATACCTACGCTAGCGCTTAATGCATTGAGCTCTGAAGATGATATTAACGCATTAGATGATGTGCAGTGGCATTATGCTTTCCCTCTTTCTCCTGAAGAAGAAGCGAAACAAGCAGCAGAGCTTATTACCTATCAACAGCATAAACATCCGTTAGTCATTGCACCAAAAGGATCTTATGGTGAGCGAGTTAGTTTGGCGTTTAGTCAGCGCTGGGAAAGCCTACACCCTGCAGAAAAAAAACCGATAGAGCGTCATTATTTTACGAGCAAACGTCAATTAGGCACCTTTGTAGACAGCGTATTACAAAATAAAGCCAGTAAACGCCGCATTTTACAAATGCAGGCGATCACTCTTCTGCCTTTAGAAACAGAAGTGCGCAGTCGCCGAGATATTGATGCTATTTATATTATTAGTAAACGTGATGAGCTTATTTTATTAAAACCTTTTATTGATGTATCGGTTAGCCCTTTTGCTAAAACAATTCCACTGTACGCAAGCTCTCGCAGTAATAGTTTAGATCGTAGCAAGCAAAATAAAGAGCTATCTCAGTTAATATTCTCTGATTCACCCTTTTTATTAGCCCAAAATCAGAAACGCTTAAATGCGATACAAAAAGAGTGGAAAAACAAATCTTTTAGTACACTACGCCTTTATGCATTAGGTTTTGATAGCTACCAACTCATCAACCAACTGGTATTTTTACAACATGATCCTAAAGCGACTTATAATGGTGCTATCGGTAAGCTTTCAGTCACTAAACATAATTTAGTACATGCGAAGCTCTCTTGGGCTAAATTTGAAAATGGGGTAATGTTTGACGTACCTGCGCCGACGACAGCCAAGTAACGCTAAAGGCAATAAAGCAGAGCAACAAGCCTTACTCTATTTACAAGAGCAAGGCTTAGTGCTTCTTTATCGAAATTACTATTGCAGCTATGGCGAAATAGACTTGATCATGCGCGATAAACAAACGTTAGTCTTTATTGAAGTACGTTATAGAAAAAATAATGCATTTGGAGGTGCATTAGCCTCGATAAGCCCGTCAAAACAGCGTAAAATAATTGCAACCGCAGCCTTTTTTTTGGCAAAGCAACAAAATGAATACGATTGTCGCTTTGATGCTGTTGCTATTGATGATAGCGCCACCTCACCACAATGGATCCAAGGCGCTTTTCAAGCATAAGATGAAATAATTCAATGATAAATAAAACCATACAAGCTCATTTTGCAGAGAGCATTCAAACTAAAATAGTGGCTGCAGAAGCCTTACCCGAAGCCATAGAAAAAGCAGCAAGAGCACTCAGTGAAGCGTTGCTACGCGGCAATAAAATACTTGTTTGTGGTAATGGAGGCGCGGCTGCACTAGCACAAATATTTGTCGCTCATCTGCTTAACAAATATGAAACGGATCGCCCCGCTTTACCTGCCATTGCTATCACCGCTGATTCAGTCTTGATTTCTGCTATCTCAACAGACAGTCATTTTGATGAGATTTATGCAAAACAGCTTTCTGCGATTGCCCAAAGTGGCGATATCCTGCTGGCAATCAGCCATGGAGGCAATAGCCGAAATATGATCCGCGCTGTTGAAACTGCGCTCAGCAAATCCATTCAACTCGTCGTTTTAAATGGTGTTGATGGCGGTGAACTTGCAGGTCTATTAGGCTCTGATGATATCGAAATACGTGCCCCAAGTGATAAAGGCTCCCGTATTGAAGAGATCCACCTTCTGGTGATAAACTGTTTAAGTGATCTCATTGATCAACAACTTTTCTTAAAAGTAGAATAAACACATGAAAATATATTTTAAAATTTTATCTTCTGTATTTCTAGCATTCGTATTACAAGGTTGTGCAGGAGGACTTATCATCGCAGCCGGAACAGCAGCCTATATCAGCAGTGATGAACGCAGTGTCACAGAGCAGTTCGATGACGGGAAAATTTCAAGTGATGCGCTCGATACTATCAACCAATTAAACATTGCTCGTGATGATTTACGCATTAATTTAATTACCAACAGCGGTTATTTATTAGTACTGGGCCAAGTAAATGACGCGCAGACAAAAGATAATATTTCAAAGAGTCTTGCGAAAATTGATGGTATAAAAGAGGTATATAATCAACTTCGTATCCAACGCCCCATTGATTTTTCGCAGCAAAGTAAAGATTCTTGGATCACCACAAAAGTTAAAAGTCAGTTCACCAGCGACGAGCGAGTGAACCCATTAAAAATTAAAGTGATCACCGAAAATAGTGAAGTTTTCTTAATTGCAAAAATTGATAGCAAGATGGCAAAATATGCCACCAATATTGCACGTAATGTCGACGGCGTAAAAAAAGTAAATCGTGTATTTCAACTTTCTGATGAAAAAAAAGATTAATCTGATATAAATAAGGACTCTAACAGAGTCCTTATTTTATACTTCTAACAAATGATAAATCGCCGTTTTTTTACTCTTCAACTCATTACACTTATGACACCAAAAATTAACGGCGCCACAAGCTTGAAGGCGCTCTAACTCATCGCCACAATCTTGGCAGTCAATCTGCAGTTTAAAATTAACTTGGCAATACTGACACTGGCGCTCTAACGGCCCTGTGCGTATAACGGGTTGCTTGCATCGCGGACAATCTAATTGCATCTAATGCTCCTTATTTGTGCCCTAAGGGCGCTTTACGCTAAAAAAACACCTTTTAAACACCTCCCATCATTGATAAATAAAATCGAGTAATACTCGAATGTAATGGTCGATAACTTGGGCTGCTTAAATAAAATCTACACATAAAAAAAGCACCTAATAAAGCGCTGATATTTGCTCTATTAAATGCCATAAAAGTATCACCTAATCAGTGACACTTGATTTACTAAGAAGAAAATAAATTTATTTTTTCTTCTTATTGTGGAACTTCATCATACGCTTACGCTTATGCATTTGATTTGGCGTTAGCTTATTACGACGCCCTTCAAATGGGTTAGTACCTTCACGAAATTCAATACGAATTGGTGTGCCCATAATACGCAATGAACGACGGAAGTAATTCATTAAATAACGTTTGTATGAATCAGGTAATTTTTTAACCTGATTACCATGGATAACAATCAATGGTGGATTGTAACCGCCGGCATGTGCATAACGTAATTTTACGCGGCGACTTTGTACCATTGGTGGATTATGATCATCTACAGCCATCGTCATAATACGCGTCAACATAGAGGTTGAAATACGCTTAGTTGACGAGTCATAAGCTTCTTCAACAGACTCATATAAATGCCCAACACCTGTGCCGTGCAATGCTGAGATAAAATGAATTTTAGCAAAATCGATAAAGCCTAAACGACGATCTAACTCCGTTTTTACACGCTCTTTATCGTAATCGGTCATGCCATCCCATTTATTAACGGCAATCACCAATGAGCGACCTGAATTTAACGTGTAACCTAATAAACAAAGATCTTGCTCTGCAATACCGTCACGTGCATCAATCACTAATAAGACAACATTCGCATCTTCAATCGCTTTCAATGTTTTAATGACTGAAAACTTCTCAACCGTTTCATTCACTTTTTTACGCTTACGTACGCCCGCAGTATCAATTAAAATATACTCACGATCGTCTCGGCTCATCGGAATATAAATACTGTCACGTGTAGTGCCGGGTTGATCGAAAACAACCACACGCTCTTCACCTAAAATACGGTTGATCAGTGTCGATTTACCCACATTAGGTTTACCAATAATGGCAAGTTTAATCGGCAAGTCAGCTAAACGCTGTTGCTCTCTTAACAGTTTTTCTTCATCATCTTCAATAAGTTCAGGATCAAGATCAAACTCAGCGTCATCAAGATCTTCAGAATGGTCAAAAAAGCCATCTAAAGCGGTATCAATCATTTTACGCACACCTTTGCCGTGTGCAGCCGCAATGTGGTAAACCTCTCCCAATCCAAGGGCATAAAATTCAGCACAAGCACTGTCAGCATCAATGCCATCAGTTTTATTTGCCACTATAAATACTTTTTTCTCTTGCTTGCGCAAATGATCTGCAATGGCTTGATCTGCCACCATTAGACCAACACGCGCGTCGACCATAAATAGCACGGCATCCGCTTCATCAATAGCAAGTAATGATTGGCCAGCCATTAAAGAGTCAATACCCTCTTCATCACCGGTGATACCACCCGTATCGATAACAATAAATTCATCTTCATCAAGCTTTGCTTGACCGTATTTACGATCGCGCGTTAAACCAGGAAAATCAGCAACAAGAGCATCTCTTGTGCGTGTTAAACGGTTAAATAGTGTTGATTTACCCACATTTGGGCGCCCCACTAAGGCTATCACTGGTAACATATTTACATAATCCTATACAAAAAAGCCCCTCGACAAAAAAGGCGAAGGGCTATTATACGTGCTAAGCACGATATTACTAATTCTTATTAAACAACGGCTTTTCGATTGCCACTATTTTACCACTACGCGTCTGTAAATACAGATAATTATTTGTTTCATACGGTGCGCTATATAGGCCATCTGAATCAATGAGTTGTTGTGCAACAAAGTGCCCATCTTCTCTATTTAACCAATGTAGATAACCTTGTGCATCACCAACCACAATATATTGGTTAGCAATACTCACTCCCGTTAAATTACGGTAAGTTAATTGCTTATTAACCCATAGTTGCTCACCACTGTCACTATCGACAGCAAAAATATAACCGCGCTGGTCGGTAAGAAATAATGTTTTTCCAGATAACGCTAACGCATTATATCCAGAATATTCTTTTGACCAAAGTTGCTGACCTTTAAGTAAATCAATCGCTAATAGATTACCGTTATAAGCTAATATATAAATAATACCATTATGTACAATTGGCGCCATATCCACATCAACGATACGATCTAATTCCGTTGCACCAAAAGGTCGAGCGACAGGAAGTTGCCAAAGTGGTTGACCATTTTTAAGCAAGGTTGTTGCAATAAACCCATCGGCACGTCCATAAACTATACCACCTTGCGCTATTACCGGCGTTGCACTGCCTCGCAATGTTAGCTTAGGTAGCTTATTTGTTAATGTCCAAAGCTCTTCACCTGTAACACTGTCTAACGCCGTCAAATCACCTCGACTCGTATGTATTATCACGATCCCTGATGCATAAACGGGTTGGGCTATCACCTCACCACGGACTTTAGCAAGCCACAACAAGTCACCCGTATATTTATCTAAGGCAAAAACTTGCGCATTTTCAGTGCCAATCAACAGCATATCTCCGGCAAGGCTTATGCCACCAGAAAAGCGCGCTGAGCGATTGAGTTTATTACTTTCATGCTTTGCAAAATTGACTGACCAAAGTGATTTTCCACTTTGCGCAGCAAACGCTTTTACTCGGCCATCGCGAGATGCCACGTAAACAAAGTCTTCATCCGCAACCGGTTGCAATTGTGAGTAATACTTATCAATACCCGATCCCACACTGTCTTCCCAAGCGATCTTAGGTTGATAGCTCGCCTCAAAAATAGGAAGCTCCGCCATTTTAACGACATCTTCATCACCTGAAAAAACAGAGCACCCACTCAGTAACAGAGCGCCAAGTCCCATACAAACGAGTTTATTTATGCGTTGCTTCATTTATTTCTGTCCTATTTATCAAGAACAGGTGCGGATACACTATCTGCTTGTTCAAGCGTTAGATCATTAAATTGTAACTGTAACAAAGGATCGATTCGCCCTTGGCTTGCTTCAATGCCACGTTTAAAAGCAAGACGTGCGTTTTCTAAATCATTTTGTAATAAGTAAACAGATCCTCGTGCTTGCTCAACTTGTGCCATAAAACTTTTTTCAGAGATCAACGCTAATGTTTCAAGAGCATGATCATATTCTTTTAGTTGCGCTTCTACGCGCGCCAAACGTAAATTGATCACTGGATTTAATGACTCAGAATAATCGCTGACTTGTAATTGTTTTAATTGTGTTTTAGCTAAATTAAAGTCTTTTTGTAGTACCGCTTCTTTGACTAAAGAAAGGCTTGCTAACAGCGCATAATTATTACCACTGTTGGCACTGATAAATTTCTCAATTACAGTAAAATCTTTATTTGAACCTTGTGCGGTAAACTTGATCATCATATCTGTATATTCTTGTGACACTTCCTCTTGAGAAGTTGCCGCCGAAGAATGATAAAAACGCCATCCCCACAATGAAGCTAAAACAACTAAGGCTGTAATAATAAAAGTATTACCATTTTTTTTCCACCATCCTTTGATGGCATCAACTTGCTGTTCTTCTGTTTCATAACCTTCGATAATATCAACCACGAGTAGTCCTCAATTAATTTGTTTTATTAAAAATAAGTAGGTAATACAGTAAGTAAGCTATCCATATCAACTGTTTGTTGATCTATTTTACCTGATAAGTCTTTTATTGTGACGCTGTTACCTTGTAATTCATCTTCTGCAATGATCAACGCTAATCGTGCGCCACTTTTATCTGCACGTTTCATCTGTTTTTTAAAGTTACCCGCGCCACAATGATGCATCATTTTAAGGTGTGGTAATTCAGTGCGAATTATTTCTGCCATTTTAAATCCAGCAAGATCTGTGTTTTCGCCCACTAACACACTATAAATATCAACATCTGATGCGATATCTTTATTGAGTTCAAGTTCATTTAACATTAAAACAATACGTTCAAGGCCCATCGCAAAGCCGACAGCTGGCGTCGATTTACCCCCTAATTGTTCTACTAAACCATCATAACGACCACCGGCACAAATTGTTCCTTGTGCGCCCAAGCTTGATGTTACCCATTCAAAAACAGTACGGTTATAGTAATCAAGGCCACGGACAAGACGTTCATTGATAACATATTTAATGCCGGCAGCATCTAAATATTTTTGTAGCTGTTTAAAATGCTCAACTGATTCATCATCTAAATGTTCAGATAATTTAGGCGCATCGACAAGAAGAGCCTGTACTTGCGGATTTTTACTGTCTAAAACGCGCATAGGATTGGTTTTCATACGGCGTTTACTGTCTTCGTCTAATTGGTCTTCATGCTTCTCTAAAAATGCAACTAAGACTTCTTTGTAAGCCGCACGTGCAACATTTGATCCTAATGAATTAATTTGTAATTCAACATGCTCATTAATGCCGAGCGCTTTCCATAATCGCGCTGAAAGTAAAATAACTTCCGCGTCGATATCGGCACTTGCCATACCAAAGGTTTCTACACCAAATTGGTGAAATTGACGATAGCGACCTTTTTGTGGGCGTTCATGACGAAACATCGGGCCGGTGTACCATAGGCGACGTTCTTGATTGTACAATAAACCATGTTCATTGCCTGCGCGAACACAAGATGCAGTGCCTTCAGGGCGAAGCGTTAAACTGTCACCGTTATCATCAAAGGTATACATCTCTTTTTCAACGATATCAGTCACTTCACCAATTGAACGTTTAAATAAAGCCGTACTTTCTACCAGTGGCATCCGAATTTCAGAATAACCATAACTGCTTACTACTTGTCGTAATAGTGATTCTAATTTTTGCCAAACAGGGGTTTGATCAGGAAGAGTATCATTCATTCCTCGTATAGCTTGGATCTTCTTTGCCACGATAATTTCTCAATGCAGTTAGTAAAAAAATAAACAAAGATTATAACGAAAAAGCCTCATTGATGTAAACATAACGGGCTTTTCAATAAAATTAAACTTTTATAATCAAATTTTTAGGATCTGTGCGACTTATGCGTGCACGAATTTTAGCTTCTAATTGGTCAATGACCTTATCATTATCAAAACGGTCTCTTTGACGCTTGCCATCTTCGTAGAATCCACTTTTATTGCGTCCACCGGTAATGCCGATGTCCGATATTAAAGCTTCACCAGGACCGTTAACAACGCAGCCAATAATAGAAACATCCATCGGCATGATCACATCTTCTAAACGCTTTTCTAGCTCATTCACGGTCGCAATAACATCAAACTCTTGGCGAGAGCAAGTAGGGCAAGCAATAAAATTAATGCCTCGGCTACGAATACGCAGTGATTTTAAAATATCAAAGCCAACTTTGATTTCTTCAACGGGGTCAGCAGCTAACGATACGCGTAACGTATCACCAATGCCTTGCGCAAGTAACAGGCCCATGCCCACAGCAGATTTAACACTACCACTGCGCAGTCCACCGGCTTCGGTAATGCCTAAATGCAAGGGTTGTTGGATTTCTTTGGCCAGCAATTGATAAGACTCAACAGCCAATAGTGCATCAGATGCCTTTACACTGACTTTAAATTCATCAAAATTAAGACGCTGTAAAATATCCACATGACGCATTGCAGATTCCACTAAAGCGGCAGCGGTAGGCTCTCCATATTTTTCTTGAATATCGGTTTCTAATGATCCGCCGTTAACACCTATGCGAATGGGGATATTATAATGACGGGCACAATCAACGACACTGCGAATGCGTTGTTCATTACCAATGTTTCCGGGGTTAATACGTAAACAGTCTACGCCATATTCCGCTACTTTGAGGGCGATACGATAATCAAAATGAATATCAGCAATTAAAGGTAAAGAAGTACGTTTTTTTATTTCTTTAAAAGCTTCAGCGGCATTCATTGTAGGTATAGAGATACGAACAAGATCTGCGCCCACCGCTTCTAAACGTTGGATTTGTGCAACGGTTGCATCAACATCGGTGGTTAATGTATTAGTCATTGATTGCACACTTATCGGTGCATCACCACCGACAGCAACATTACCGACCATGATCTTTTTTGACAGGCGGCGCACAATAGTGGAGGTATGGCTCATTCTTAATTACTCTTTATATTTAATTGTTATGATAGAGAGCCAAAAATATCAAGTCATTGGTAATACAAATACTGCGCTTTTTCCAGACTCAAAATTGTTTTTAAGGATCTCGTTTTGGTATTGTATTTCAACAACACTCGGATCGCCTAATTTTAACTGAAAAGGGGGCTCGCCTTGTAACGTTAGCACTCTCCCTCTTTTATATAAGCCAAATGCCACGCGTTTATTTTTAGCATCTTTGATCTCAGTCCAACAGTCTGCAGAATAAGTTAACGACATAGAAACTAAAAGAGGCTTGTTTTCTACAATATCTTTGGGGGTTTCTTTGTTGGCTACCTTGACACTGACCTCACTTTTAAGACTTTGTTCTGTTTTTTGTATTGGTGCACTTTCTTTGACTAAAGATTTTTCATCCGCTTGAGAAGGCACTACACTTTCATCCTCTATGTTATCAACAGGAATAGTGATCGCCATATTATGGATCTCTCGAGCTTGTTCATCTAGCTCAACGCTATTATTTATATTTATATCAAATTTAGAAAAATCATATATTTGTTGCCAATAATTCACAATTAATGCACCTAACAACATAATAACCAAGGTACTAAAAATTGCCCCCGTATGCTGACTTTTATTAAGAGCGGGGGTAAACAGACTGGGTTTAGCAAGTACTTTTTTTTCTTTGCGTAGCGCACTTAACGAAGTAAACTCTTCAAACGTGTCAAGATCATCTAATCCCACTAGCCTTGCAAAGTTGACTAAATATCCACGTAAATAAATAGGTGAACACTTTTTTTCTTCGAGGATTTTTTCCACAGAGAATTCAATGTTTTCTATAATGTTTTTATGTATATTAAGTTTTTCAACGACATCTTGAACAGAAAACTCACGCTGCATCCGTGCATTTTGTAACGCTTGTCCAAGAGGTAAATTCTGTTTATCACTGCTCATTTTTACCGCCACCATTAATAATCATGATTTAAATATTTTAATGCTTGTTGTGAATCTGGAAATTGAAGCACTAACGCTTGCGAGTATTTATCAAAACTTGCTTTTTTATTTTCAGCAGCGCTTAAACGAACCCACAACCATAAACTTTCTGCTGATGCTTTTTTTATTTTGTCATAACGAAGAAGACTTACATATGCATCTTCATACGATTTTTGATTTATATATAACCGTGCTAATGCCAGGTTAAGATAAACCTTTTGGGGCCCGTGAGATAATGCAGATTGATAATAATGTAATGCTTTACTTATCTTCCCTGATTTTTCAGCGCACATTCCCGCATTTTCATACGTATTTGCCACCGCATTATACGCGGACTGTTCGATTGCCTTTATAAAGGCTTGATCAGCAGCGTCATAACGCCCATCTCTGCATAAAAACGCCCCGTAATTATTATAAGTATCCGCATTATCACGCTCTAATAACAAGGCTTTCTTATAATAAAACTCTGCAAGATCACTTTCGTTCACCTTTTGATAGTAATAAGCAAAAACCCGATTAACGCTGGCATCCTCGGGTTGGTATTTTAAGGCCTTATCTAAATTTTCTTTGGCTAATTGCATGTTCTCTTGACGCAAATAAAGCAAAGCTAATTTAACGCGCGTTCTTGCAGCGCCAACAGGATCAAAGCGCATCACTGCACCAGCACCTGTATTTTTAGTTACAACAGTCACATCTCCAGATACACAACCTAAAAGTAAAGTTGTAGATATGAGGATGGCTAATATAAAACGCATAAAGTCCCTAAAAAAATTTAATACTTATAACAAAAGTAGATTAACCATATTGAACGAAATCAAATAATTTTTCATTGTTTTTTTATTGTAATCCAATATAGATCTAAAAAAAACAGATTATTTTATTTTTAACATTCTGAAATTGCTATGTTTTCACCCATTTGTCGTTTTCTCATGGTGCGTTTAGTTCGATCTATCACATCTCCCACAAGTTGACCACACGCAGCATCAATATCATCGCCTCGTGTTTTACGGACAATAACAGTGTAGCCATATTCCATTAAAACTTTATTAAAACGATCCACTCGGCTGTTACTCGGTTTCTTGTAACTGTTATCCGGGAAAGGATTAAAAGGAATAAGATTTATTTTACACGGCGTATCTTTCAATAAGATAGCCAATTCATGCGCTTGATCTGTCGAGTCATTAAAGTGATCTAGCAAGAGATATTCAATGGTAACCTTACCTCTGTTTGCTTTTGATTTTGCTATATAACGCTTAACACCTGCTAAAAAATCTGCAATGTTATATTTATCATTAATAGGCATCATTTGCGAACGTAATTCATCATTTGAGGCGTGCAGTGATATAGCTAAAGCCACATCGATGCGATCTCCTAAAATATCTAACGCGGGAACCACACCCGAAGTTGAGATAGTGACGCGACGTTTTGATAAAGCATAACCAAAATCATCAAGCATAAGCTCCATCGCAGGTATTACGTTATTTAAGTTTAGTAAGGGCTCACCCATACCCATCATAACGACATTAGTGATAGGTCTCTTACCACTCTCGCCCATGACGCCTACAATTTTTGCCGCACGCCAAACTTGACCAATAATTTCAGACACCGTTAAGTTTCGATTAAAACCTTGCTGCGCTGTAGAGCAAAAATTACATGCTAACGCGCAACCCACTTGCGATGACACACATAATGTTGCTCTGTCTTTTTCAGGGATATAAACGGTTTCGATATCTTGATCGCCAACCTTCATCACCCATTTAATCGTACCATCTTTACTACGTTGTTCAACGCGCACTTCAGGTGCCACAATTTCTGCACATAACGTTAATTTTTCACGCAGTTTTTTATTAATATTACTCATTTCTGAAAAATCGTCACAACCGTAATGATAGATCCACTTCATTACTTGCTCTGCACGAAAGGCTTTTTCACCCATATCAACAAAAAATGCACGTAAACCTTCGCGGTTTAAATTTAGTAGGTTTACTTTTTTAATACTCATGGGGCCCCATACAACAAAATCCAAAAAAAGGATTGTACAAAGGATAAACGAAGATAGCTAGGCAAAAAGACCTCCTCTTTAAAGAAAGTCTTTTACCATTATAGCGTAGTGATGATAGGGATTTGTTTTTTAGGCGAATAATCATAAAAAATAGTCTGTATACCCGCATCACCTTGGAGATGTATTGTTTTATACAATTTCCCGCGTTGTAGCAAAACTTGCATCATAGGGGCTAGTCCTTGCGCGCTTAAATGAAAATGAGTTAATAAACACGCTTCACTCACCCGCTCTCGTTGTTGCACATATTGTTTTATCGACTCTAAAATCATAAATGCACCTTTTGTTGCAATACATTACCGCGACGCTTTAATAAAAATAAAACGCTGAACATAATAAAAATCGACAGTGTAATATAAATAACACTTATTTTAGGTTGTTGCATAAAAGTCGCTATCTGATAATAAAGCGTGGCAACAATATACGCACTTAAGGTTGTCCACAGTGCAATAAATTTAGCCCACGTCCCACCAACTTCTCGCACAATTGCCCCCATAGCGGCGGCACAGGGTGCATATAATAAAATAAATAAGAGATAAGCAAAGGCGGCCTCCTGACTAACAAACGCTTTTTGAATGTTTTTATAAATACTCAAATCGACACCTTGCTCAGTAGCTGCAATATCTAAATTAGCAATATCACCGACATTTAACCCCAAAGGATCACCCATGCTTATACCAAACAAGTTCTCAGGGATAGTTTGCAAAGCCTCATTAAATTTATCTAATAATGAAAATGACGTTTCCTCAGGTATTGATGGCGTACTATAAAGATTGTTTAAAGTGCCAACCACCGCCTCTTTAGCAAAAAGACCGGTAATAATACCGACTGTCGCAGGCCAATTATCCGCTTTAACGCCCAAGGGAGATAAGATAGGCGTCACCCACTTTGCGCCTTGACTCAACACTGAATCTTGGCTGTCTTGGTGGCCAAAACTGCCATCTAAACCAATAGAGTTAAGTACATTTAATAATGTCACCACCAACACAATGATTTTCCCAGCCCCCAATAAAAAACCTTTTAATTTATGCCACGTTTTAATCAATGTACTTTTAAGCGTTGGAAATTCATAATCAGGTAATTCTAAAAACATATTTTCACTTTTACCGGGTAAAACAGTACGGCTTAATACAAACCCCGTTAATACTGCGACGCTAATACCGATAAAATACAAAAGAAAAACAATGTTTTGTCCATTATCAGGAAAAAAGGCACTGGCAAATAAAGCATAGACAGGTAAGCGAGCCCCACATGACATAAAAGGAGACATCACCACCGTTAATAGCCGTTCCCGCTCTTTTTCTAAGGTGCGAGCGGCCATCACGGCCGGCACAGTGCACCCAAAGCCGATGATCATCGGCACAAAAGATTTACCGGGCAAACCAAGCCATTGCATAAATCGGTCAATAACAAAGGCTGCCCGAGCTAAATAACCTGAGCTTTCTAAAATGGATAAAAAAAGATATAAACACGCAATCACAGGAATAAACGTAAGCACCGTTTGTATCCCATTTCCCATACCGAATGCCAGTATATTGATAAGCCAATCAGGCACTGACATCGCGCCTAATATAAGCGCAAAGCCATCTACAAAAACAGCCCCAGAAAACAGATCAAAAAAATCAATAAAAGCACTGCCTATATTGATTGAGAACATAAACATCAGATACATCACCAAAAGGAAAAAAGGAATGCCAATATATTTATGCAACGTGAATGCATCTATTTTTTCTGTGATAGACCGTCCTAAATGGCCTTCAATACGCACAGATTTCTGCGTTATTTGATAAATAAAACTATAACGCGTTTCAGCGATTTGTAAGTCCACATCGACCTTAATATCAAAAAGAAGCTCTGTTACTCGCCTTTGTTTATCTTTTGTAAAGTAGCGATTAAGCGAGCTATCTTTTTCTAAAACTTTAATAGCTAACGCACGCAGACCTAATGTACTCGGGTCAAACTGCTTTTCTAACGCACTAATAACCCCTTCTAGCTCATCACCATAATTAAGGCGTAATGCAACCCGTTTTTCTAATTGCAGGTGCACACTTTGTAGCTCCTTAATTAAGTTAGACACCCCCACTTTATCATGCGCACTGAGCATAAATAATGGGCAACCTAACTCTCTTGCAAGACGTTTCGTATCAATGCATAACTTTTTCTTTTTCGCCACATCGAGTTTATTTAACACGGCAACCACTGGCAAACCTAACTCACGAAGCTGTAAGGTCAGATACAAACTACGCTCTAAACAACTTGCATCAATAACATTAATAATGATATCTGGCATATTTTGCATGACATAATCAAACGCGATACGCTCATCAATAGAGCCCCCCAACGCATCCTGATCTAAATTATAAATTCCGGGAAGATCAATCAAGGTAACAACTTGTCCATTATGTAACTTAAAAGTACCTGTTTTTTTATCAACGGTAACACCACTCCAATTACCCACGCGCTGATGAGATCCAGTCAAGGCATTAAAGAGTGTTGTTTTACCCGAATTAGGATTACCTATGGTTGCAATAGTCAGGTTCATTTTTCAGCCTTAACGAGAATAAACTGGGCTAAGGATTTTCGCAGAGCGATACGATTATTTGCACAAACAACCGCCAAGGGGTCGCCCAAAGGAGCAACGCAGAGAAGATCAACTTTTGCATTAGGTAAAAAACCTAAATTAAGTAATTTCTTGCGTATTGCAACGTCCATATTTGACATATTAATAATATAAGCTGAATCGCCTACTTTTAAATCCGATAAAAACATGCATTACTCCCGAGTATTTGACTATCACCCATCTCTCTACTTATCTCTTTAATCGACACGGTTGTTAATAATTACCATTCACAACCATACTAGCTTAAAATACATTGTAGCGCATGGTTTTTCCGTGACAGTCCTTAATTATGTTAAGCTGAAAAAGAAATTAATAAGGAATATGCTATGGACTTTAATGATCTAAATCTCGTTTACTCTACTGACATAGGTAAAATAGAGCCAACCAAAGAAGAAAAATCTCCCCCTAAAAGTGATGGTATTATTCGTTTACACCGAGAAACTAAAGGCCGAAAAGGTAAAGGTGTGATTTTAATAAAAGGCTTACAACTCGATGAAAAATCGTTAAAGTCTCTCGCCAAAGAGATAAAAAAACGCACCGCAACAGGTGGCGCCATTAAAGACTTTGTGATTGAGATTCAAGGTAACGATCGTGAATTAATAAAACAAATACTCGAGAAGAAAGGTTATAAAGTGAAGTTTTCGGGGGGGTAAATGGATCATGTGACGGAGCATCATGATCCTCTTTTTTAACTAAAAATTAAAAGATAAAATCAATCGAAATATATACTTTTACTCGAAGATATTTCCGTAGATTCACCTTTAATAGCATGCGCTTCATTTGCCCACTCACCTAAGTCAATTAACTGGCAACGTTTGCAACAAAAAGGCCTAAATTTACTCGCCTCTACCCATAACACATCTTTTTTACACGTTGGACATTTTACTTGCATTTTTATTTCCTAACAACACGTCTGTTTAAAGACAATAGAATCAGAGAGATGATGCTCTATCTCTGCACTCATAAAGCGGATAGAATAACGATCCTTATGCCCACTCATCATTGGATAAACGGCATCATCATCGAGAATTTCAATGATCACAAAGCCACAGTTTTCAATTTGTTGTTGCTGAAAAAAACCATTGAGCGCTGTTTGTTCTGACATTTGACCTTGTGAACGCTTTATTTTTAAAAATAAAGAGATAGATTTTTCTAAAAAATAAAAATGCTCCATCCAATATTTAACGTCTTTTTGGCGTTTTTCTAACGTGTCATTAACCCAGAAATGATATTGAGGAAGATCAAAGTCACACGTGCCTGCTGGCATCGAAAAACGTTGTTTTAATGACGTTAAAAATCGATTTTGTTTAAAAAAGCGCAATTGTTTGGGCATCTCGGAAACACCATTCATAAACGTATCCATCTCAGCCAACAACGCATTAACGGCGTCGTGGTCAACGTCATCCACAGTTAGCCAACTTGCCATCTCTTCCATTAAAAGACGCAGATCTTTCACTAAATCATGGCGTATATCACAACGCTCTGTCATCTCTAACAAATCAAAAAAACCTTTAAAGAAGGCAACTAAATCATTTTTATTTTCAACATTGATACTTTCTTTTATTTGTAAAAAAAGAAATTCAAAGCGTAAATAACTACGATATTTCTCATTGAGAGGATATTCGAAAGTGATCATCTTTTATTTTTCACTCTTACTTAAATAGACCTAAATCGTACAGGAAAAAAGCATAAACTTAAATGCTAAAAGATCTAAATTTATGATCTAATTTGGTAACTTCATCTTTTAGCTGCGTTAAACTGGCCGTACTGTTATTGATAACAAAATCCGCTCGAGATAAACGCGCTTCTCGTCCAATTTGGCTTGCTATGATAGCTTTTATGGTTGCAATATCGGTATTATCGCGCGCGCTTACGCGTTGTAATTGTATTTCTTCATCCACGTCTACCACTAAACAATGATCACAAAAAACATCGAGGTTATTTTCAAATAGCAAAGGCGCTTCAAAAATCACATAATCTCCCCGCGCGTGTTGTAACTGCAATAACATTTCAGTTCGGATCAAGGGGTGTAATAACGCATTCAAATACGCTTTTTTATTCTCATCAGAAAAAATAATACGGCGCAGTAACGGCCGATTCAATTGCCCATTAATTAAAATTTCCGGACCAAAATAAGCACTAATTTCAGCCAATACAGGCTGATCTTTTTGAACCACTAAGCGCGCAATAGCATCCGCATCAATGATCACAACCTGATGCGCTAAAAACAATTTTGACAGTGTTGACTTTCCACTACCAATACCACCTGTTAAGCCAATAACGACTGTCATTGCATTCTCCTCAATAATTACGCTTATTTTATAGTGAGATCATTGCTATTGATAACCTATTAAGGTTATATTTGCCTTTTTAGTCATTGATGGAAACAATATGCGAGAACAAGAGATAGCAGAAAGCGTCCAACGAGCCTTAGATGAAGACTTAAAGGGAGACTCTGGCGTACAATGTGATATTACAGCACAACTTATTGCACAGAACAAACAAGCAAAAGCGGTGGTGATCACCCGTGATGACGCTGTTTTTTGTGGCCAAGCATGGACAATTGAAGTCTTTAAACAATTAGGCAATGATGTAAAAATCACTTGGCATGTTAAAGATGGTGATTTTGTACCCGCAAATAGTCCTCTTTTTACGCTTCAAGGCTCAGCGCGCTCCATGCTGACAGGTGAACGAACAGCATTAAACTTTATTCAGACATTATCAGCTATCTCAACACAAGTTAAAGCCTATATGGATTTAATTGCAACCACCCAATGTAAGCTACTCGATACGCGTAAAACGCTTCCAGGCCTGCGTAATGCATCTAAATATGCGGTTTTATGTGGTGGCGGACATAACCATCGTATTGGCCTTTTTGATGCTTATCTTATTAAAGAAAATCATATTTTAGCGTGTGGTGGCATTAAAGAAGCCATTAACATGGCTAATACTCACCACCCAGAGCTTTGGGTTGAAGTTGAAGTTGAAACGCTTGATGAACTTCGCCAAGCATTAGATGCAGGCGCACAGCGTATTATGCTCGATAATTTTACGATAGAAATGATGCAACAAGCGGTGTCACTCAACAAAGCACATAGCAACGTTGCAGATTTAGAAGTATCTGGCAATGTCAGTAAAAAAACTATCTTAGCTTTTGCCCAAACGGGTGTTGATTATATTTCTGTCGGCGCATTAACCAAGCATATTCAAGCCGTTGATCTTTCGATGCGCTTTGTCGATAACGACGAGTAATACCAAAAGAACTAAAAAAGTGATCAGTCTTGCTGGAAAAATTATCCCTACCTACGTTATGAGTTTTGAAGTGAGAGCAACTATCTCCTACAACTCACGCCTTGTTAGAGCTGATTTTTCCTGCGTAATACATGAAAGCTTAATTAATGCATTGCTATAAATAAAAATCTGCCTTAGTAAGGTAGACTTTTATTTTCCCTTACACACTTATCCCCATGTTATCTCAATGGATGGCTTACACTTTTTTAATTTAATTTTTCCAGAACACTCTTGTTAGCCTCTGGAAAATCATACTCACTTAATCCACTTGCACTCACCCAGCGCACTTCTTGATCTAAGTGAGAGCACACTTCACCCCGATACTTTTCAACCAGATAAAAATATAAATTCAATTGCCGATCGCCATAATCAAAATACACATGTTCAAGCAAATGATAATCAATGGCTACCAAACCGACTTCTTCTTCTAGCTCACGACACATCGCCTGAGCGGGTGATTCTAATGGCTCTACTTTGCCACCCGGAAACTCCCATTTCCCTCCTTGATGGCGCGTTAAGCCTCTAAGGCTCAATAAATATTGCGCCTTTTGATTTTTTACAATACCGATACTAATTTCTATTATTTTCATATTCTTTACACAAAAAAAATGACTCATAATGAGTCATTTTATTAAAAAAGATAAATTTAACCTAATTTACCATGACATTGTTTATATTTTTTACCAGAGCCACAAGGACAAGGCTCATTACGCCCTACTTTTCGATCCGTGCGCACGAAAGTATCATGCCCATCTGAGATTGAATCTTGAGCATCTGCATCGCTGTTTACTTCCGCATGCTGCATTTCAAGTTTAGCGCGTAACTGTGCTAAGCGATGTTGCTCTGCTATCGCATCGACTTCTTGTTGGCTTTGCACTTGCACCTTAGATAAAATAGCCACGACATCATGCTTTAAGTTTTCTAACATTTCTAAAAACATTTCAAACGATTCGCGTTTATATTCTTGCTTAGGATCTTTTTGCGCGTAACCACGTAAATGAATACCTTGGCGGAGATGATCCATCGCTGCTAAATGCTCTTTCCATAAAGTATCAATCGTTTGTAACATAACCGACTTTTCAAAGCCGTTTAATACTTGTATACCGACTTGCTCTTTTTTGGCTTGATAAGCGGCGCTTGCTGCCGTTAATATATTTTCACGAATTGTTTCTTCTGCAAGATTAGGCTCATCTTTTAACCAGTTTTGAATCGGCAGCTCAACTAAAAATTCACTTTTTAAGCGGCGCTCAAGTCCCGAAAGATCCCACTGCTCTGTTAATGACATTGGAGGCACGTATTGATCAATACACGTATTAAAGACATCATCCCAAATATGCTCTATCGTCTCATTGATCTCTTCTGAGTCCATCACACCATTACGTTGCTGATAAACAACTTTACGCTGATCATTGGCCACATCATCAAAATCGAGTAAAGATTTACGCATATCAAAGTTGCGTCCTTCAACTTTACGTTGTGCGTTTTCAATAGCGCGCGTTACCCATGGATGCTCTATCGCTTCTCCGTCTTCCATGCCTAATTTTTTCATCATGTTCGATACTTTTTCTGATGCAAAAATACGCATCAGAGGATCTTCCATTGATAAGTAAAAACGACTTTCACCGGCATCACCCTGACGACCAGAACGACCACGAAGTTGATTATCAATACGTCGAGACTCATGGCGCTCTGTCCCTATAATATACAAACCACCGGCGGCAATAACTTCATCGTGCTCAGCTTGCCAAGCCGTTTTCTCAGCGTCTATTGCAGCTTCAGAGCAATCGCCAAGTTTTGCAATACGGGCGTCAAGATTACCACCTAAAACAATATCGGTACCACGTCCTGCCATGTTAGTTGCAATAGTTACCGAGCCTAAAGCGCCGGCTTGCGCTACGATATCCGCTTCTTTTTCATGGAACTTTGCATTTAACACACTGTGTTTAATGCCTGATTTTTCCATTAATTGGGATAATAACTCCGAATTTTCAATTGAAACAGTACCCACTAAAACAGGTTGGCGACGCGTTAAACGCCCTTTAATATCTTTGACAATCGCAGCATACTTTTCGGTTTCAGTTAAATAAACCAAGTCGCCACCATCAAGGCGTGTCATCGGCTTATTCGTTGGAATAACAATGGTCTCTAAACCATAAATAGATTGAAACTCAAACGCTTCCGTATCAGCCGTACCCGTCATACCTGATAATTTTTCATACAAACGGAAAAAGTTTTGGAATGTGATAGACGCTAAGGTTTGATTTTCATTTTGAATACTAACATTTTCTTTGGCTTCAACTGCTTGATGCAAACCTTCAGACCAGCGACGACCAGGCATAGTTCGCCCAGTATGCTCATCAACAATAACCACTTCACCTTTGTCATTAACGATATATTCAACGTCTTTTTCAAATAATGTATGGGCGCGTAAAGCTGCCGTTACATGGTGTAATATCGTAATACTAGATGCCGCATATAAAGATTGGTTCTCTTCAAGTAGGCCTCTTTCGTGTAAAATATTTTCTACTTTTTCTTGACCACGTTCAGTAAGGAGAACCTGTTTATTTTTCTCATCTATCGTGTAATCACCCTCACCGATATACTCTTCCGTATCTTCTTTATCTTGACGCGTTAATAACGGGATAACAGAGTTTAATTGCGTGTACAAACTTGAATCACCATCAGTTGGTCCTGAGATGATCAAAGGCGTACGCGCTTCATCGATTAAGATAGAATCCACTTCATCGATAATGGCGTAATGTAACGGTTTCATTACACGCTGAGATGCATCAAATGCCATATTGTCGCGTAAGTAATCAAAACCAAATTCATTATTGGTGCCGTAAGTAATATCCGCAGCATACGCTTCTTTTTTTTCTTCTGATTGCATGCCCGATAAATTAATGCCCACACTTAAACCTAAAAACTCATACAGTTTTGCATTCCAAAGTGCATCACGTTTTGCTAAATAATCATTCACGGTAATAACATGTACGCCCTTACCGGATAACGCATTTAAGTAGGCAGCTAATGTAGCCGTTAATGTTTTACCTTCACCGGTGCGCATTTCTGCGATTTTATTTTCATTTAAAACCATGCCACCAATTAATTGAACATCAAAATGACGCATGCCAAATACACGTTCAGAGGCACTACGCACAACAGCAAAAGCTTCGACTAAAAGACTATCTTCCGTTTCTCCAGAGGCAAGGCGCGCTTTAAATTCTACGGTTTTTTCTTTTAACTGCGTATCAGTCAACGCAGTCATCTCAGGCTCTAATTTGTTTATTTCTATAACGAATTTACGTAATTTTTTTAAGTAGCGGTCATTGCGACTGCCTATTATTTTTGTTAGTAATTGTGTGATCATTGTATTTGTCTCATCATGTAAAAATATATTAAATTTTATTTGGCGGATTTTTTTTCATTATTTTGTCGCCGCAAATAATAATTTGGATTAATGCGCTTATCTCTTTTTAAAACCTCATAATGCACATGTGGCCCTGTTGACCTACCCGTGCTTCCCATCAATGCAACTTGTTGCCCTTTTTTAACAACATCGCCCACTTTTACTGATACTGACTGTGCGTGCGCATAACGCGTTACAAACCCCTTTCCATGGTTGATTTCGACCATTTTTCCATAACCACTGCGATGCCCAGAATAACTAACAACACCTGCTGCCGTTGCAATAATCGGCATCCCCATAAAACCGGCTACATCAACTCCTTTGTGCGACCTAAATTTCCCAGAAAAGGGGTCTTTACGCAAACCAAATGGCGAAGATAACCAAGATCCAGAACCTTTAACGGGGCGACCTGAAATATACAACTGATTTATGACGTGGTGTTTATCTAATGCGATTTCAAGGAAAGTGAGTTGATTTTTTTTGTTTTTAAGATCAACATCAAGTTTTTCAATCTTATTGAGCAAAGGTAAAAATGCACTTGCTTGTATATCTATCGTTTGTAGTCTGTCATTTTTAGGTTGCACACTAAAATCAAATTCTTTTTTTGGTAGATCTGATTTCTCAATAACCCGAGATCCTAACGCATTGAGTTGCTGTAGTTGGGCTTGAAGCTGGCTAATTTTTTGAGTTAATATTTGGAGTTTTTCATCCGTTTGCACTTTAATTAAATACAAATATTTGTCTTTTTCTACTTCTTTTTTTAGCATCGCATCTACTTTAAATGCATTAAACTGACCTTGGTAATGATCTTGGATCAACCAAATAGTAGCCATAATAAAGGCACTAAAAAAAACACAAACCAATAAAAATTGATTTTTTGTTAAAGAAAACAGAAGATCTGTTTTCTCTCTTGAATAGATAACCGTTATACTCATAGCTCTTTTTTCACTATAGATAAAAAATAAATGACTAGAATCTGTCAGCCTAAACCCATCTCTTCTCTATTGGAAAAAAATAGCTTACAACATGATGCTTCACTCATGACTCAACTTAACATTCTACTACAACACCAGCTAAAACAACATAAGATAGACGGTTGCCGTATAGGAAAATTAAAAAATGGGAGCTTGCTTATAGAAATGCCGAGCGCCTTATGGCAACAACGCTTGCAATTTATACGTAATGACCTCATGAGTGCATTACGCCAGCAATATCCGGCATTAGTCAGTATTAAATTTAAAGTTAACCCCAAACTTAATCTGTTAAAAAAGACCGTTAAACGAAAACCTCGAAATCAAATGAAAGTGGCGGCTAAAATGCCAATCGATGTCGCGAATTCTTTTTTAGCATTAGCTGAAAATGCAGAGCCCGAGCTAAAAAAAGCATTACAATCTTTGGCTAAATATGCAAAAAAAGAATAAAAAAAACCCGTTAATATTGATATTAACGGGTTTTTTAACAATTTTTTATTAAAAGGCTAAAGCAGGCTCAACATATTGTACGGGAGACTCGGTAGCTTCATCTTCAAAAGTAACCATTTCCCATGCTTCTTGATCGGCTAACAGAGCGCACAAGAGTTTATTATTTAAAGCATGCCCGGTTTTAAACGCTTTTAAATGTCCTAAGATAGTATGTCCTGACAAATATAAATCGCCGATAGCATCTAATACCTTATGTTTTACAAATTCATCTTCGTAACGTAAACCTTCTGGGTTTAGCACGCGAAACTCATCTAAACCAATGGCGTTATCAAGGCTTGCACCCAGAGCAAGATTATTGGCTTGTAATTGCTCAATACCTTTCATAAATCCAAATGTTCTGGCGCGACTGATCTCTTTTACAAACCATTCACCCGAAAACTGACTTTTAATGTGTTGATTTTGACCTTCAAAAATAGGGTGATCGAAATCAATTTTAAAATCTAAGCTGAAGCCATTATCTGAAGGTTGCAACTCCGCAAATTTACCTTCTTTTTCATCTTCGACGCGAATTGTTTTTTTCACGCGGATAAATTTTTTCGGTGTATTAAGCTCGGCAATACCGGCAGCTTGTAATAAAAAGATAAAGGGACTTGCACTACCATCCATTACTGGAATTTCTGGTGCATCAACATCGATGATAATATTATCAATACCGAGCCCAGCAAGGGCTGCCGAAAGATGCTCAATCGTCGAAATTTTATCGCCTTGTTCATTGACTAAACAAGTACATAATAAGGTTTCTTGCACGGCATGAGCGTGCGACTTAAACGTAACAATGGGATCTAAATCAATACGGCGGTAAACAATACCCGTATTGGCGCTAGCAGGATGCAACTCAATGGTTACTTTTTTCCCTGAATGCAAACCGATACCGGTTGATTTCACGCTTTTCTTTAATGTTCTTTGTTTGATCATTTTTAATCCTCCCACTAGTCACTTTAAACACGCACACTATATCAGTTTGAGACGGACATCACAAATCAGTGATTTTTTATGCCCGCCATTCTTTATGCGAATTTAACTGTTCTATTGTTGATATTTTTATCCGCTTCGTTATTAAGAAAGCGGATATAAAATATATTAATCGGCTTGTTTACGTAAAAAAGCAGGGATATCTAAATAACTACCTTCTGGTTTTTTAACGTCTTCTGTTACTTTTTTCTCTTCCACTTTAGTGGCTGTTTCCACTTTTTTGTCTTCAGAAATGATTTTTTCTTCGACAACGGCGGTTTCTAAAGGTAACGCTATTGGATCTGATTTTACTGGGCTTACATCAGATCGACGAACACCGAGTCCAGTGACAATAACTGTCACGTGTAATTCTGCATTATCGATACTTGGATCAACCGTAACACCAATAATGATTTGTGAGTCGTCTGATGCAAATTCACGTAATGCGTCACCGACCGTCTCATATTCATCCCAAGTAAAGTCCATACCTGCGACAATATGCACTAATACACCACGTGCATTAGATAAATCAACATCTTCAAGTAAAGGACATGCAATCGCTTGCTCTACCGCTTCTTCTGCGCGCTCTTCACCCGTTGCAATACCAATTCCCATCACAGCGGTCGTGCCAGCTTCGGTCATCACAGTACGTACATCAGCAAAATCGATGTTAATTTGGCTGTCTTCATTATTAATTATTGCAGAGAATCCAGAAACTGCATCATACAACACACCATTAGCGGCTTCTAATGCACCCAGAAAACTCACGCCTTTAGGTAATGATTTTTGTAATTTGTCATTAGGAATAATTAAAAGAGAATCAATATGCTCAGAAAGGCGTGCAATACCTTGATCTGCATAGTTAATGCGTTTTTTGCCTTCGAAAAATGACGGTTTAGAAACAACGCCAATAGTCAGCGCGCCCAATTCATTAGCAATTTCAGCAACAACTGGAGATGCCCCCGTTCCTGTACCACCACCCATACCGGCAGCAATAAAGACAACATCTGCACCTTCAAGTAATGCGCGAATATTGTCTTTATCTTCAAGTGCAGATTTGTAACCAATCTCAGGATTTGCGCCCGCACCAAGGCCATGCGTAATACTCGCACCTATTTGCAAACGAACATCGGCTTTAGATGATCGTAATGCTTGTGCATCCGTATTCAAAGCAATGAATTCAGCACCTTTCAGCCCTTGTGCAATCATATGATTAATTGCATTACCACCACCACCACCGACACCAACAACTTTAATGACGGCTTGCTCTCTGTGCTCTTCATCGACTATTTCAAACATTTGCTCTTTTTCCACTGTATTTAAATCATCAGACATTATGTATACCACCTTGATAAACAAATATATCGCTCAATTTTTCATTAAAATTCTTTCTTTATCATAGCTTTTAATTTATTAAACATTTGCATAAAACGACTTTCTTGATGCACGTCTTGCATCTCAGAATACTCATTATTTTTATAGCGTAATAGACCTAGGGCAGTTGAATATGCAGGAGACTCTACCTTATCTGTTAAGCCTTGTATATTTTGCGGTTTACCTATTCTAATTTGCATATTATCAAAAACATTTTCAGCCACACTCACTAAGCCTTCTATTTGTGCCGCGCCACCTGTGATTACAATCCCCGCTGCCAACTGACGTTGTAAGCCTTTCGTTGCAAAGCTACTTTCTAATTTATACAGCTCTTTTTTCACTAAGCCAAGTAACTCACTATAACGGGGCTCGATAACCGCTAACAAATCTTGACG
Source organism: Psychromonas sp. CNPT3 (assembly GCF_000153405.2). NCBI lineage: Bacteria > Pseudomonadati > Pseudomonadota > Gammaproteobacteria > Alteromonadales > Psychromonadaceae > Psychromonas > Psychromonas sp. CNPT3. The sequence goes on along the minus strand of NC_020802.1, from coordinate 842,639 downwards.
AGGGATCTGCTTTGTTGCACGCCCCCCCACACCAGGTAACTCTATTAACTCACCTAACGTATTATTATCTAACACTAAACAGCCATGTTTTATTTTTACTTTTTCAGCAGACGGTAACGGTGAACTAAAAGCGATTGCAATATCACTGGTTACTGAATTTCCTGCATAATCAAGAACAACACTATGTTGTAATGCCCCACTAATATAGACTGATATATCCATTGTGCCACTGCCCATATCAACAACGCACACACCTAAATCTTTTTCATCTTCACTTAAAATCGCACTACTTGAGGCGACCCCTGAAAATGTCAGTTGATCAATGCATAATCCACAACGCTCAACCGCTTTTTCTAAGTTTTTAACTAAGTCATTATGGCAAATAATCAGATGTACATCTGCTTTTAATTTTACGCCAGAAAGACCGATAGGATTATGGATCCCACTTTGAGAATCGATGGAATAGCTTTGCGGAATAACATGTAATAAGCGCTGATCATCACGAATTTTTATCGAACGCGCATTATGTAATACACTTTCAACATCATAAGCACTCACTTCATGATCCTCGATAACCCAAGTCCCCGAGACATTAAGCGAGGTAATATGCGCACCTGATATCGATAAATTAATCGATGTTACTTTGCAATCAGCCATTTCTTCGGCTTCTGCCAATGCCTGATAAATGGCCATAACCACAGAATCTAAATCTGTAACAGCGCCTTTATCTACGCCTTTAACGGCAGCCTCCCCAACACCAACAATATTAATGTTACCATTATCAAGATGCTCACCAATGATCAACACGATTTTATTGCTACCAATATCAAGACCGACGGTATAACTACTTTCCATATCTAACACTCACTTTTTCTTTTGTTTCCAGCCAATAGCAAAACCTGTATCGTAACGTAAATCGACATAATCAATTTTATCGATATCGTATTTCCGTTCTAATAACGGAAATACCTTTAAAAAGTTTTGAATACGATCTAATTTTTGCTCTTGTCCTAAATTTAATTTAAAACTATTTTTAAGTACTATCCGTGTCGCTTGTCGTGCATCATTTTCTAATGACGCTATTTCAAAATCATTCACTTTTAATAATTGGCTAATTCTTTTATAAGATATCAACACATCATTTGCGAATTCATCTTTTCCATACAGAGAAACGTATTCCCCTTTTAATCCTTTTGGTGATGCATATACTATTTCACCAAAACGATTCAATAAATTTTTATCATTCCAAATAGCCACTATCGATTGTTCCACAATATGGATCTTGATAGTCGCGGGCCAACGCTTACGAATTGAGGCAGAATACACCCAAGGTAAAGCTTCTAACTGATGTTGTATCTCTGCAATTTCAAGCGTAAAGAAATTTAATCGGTCTTTTTGCTTAATTAGTATGTTACGTACATCTTGTAACAAAACATGCTTTTTCTCTCCGGTTAATATCAGTTCAGTCAGCGGTAATGACTGCTCATCAGTTAACCATGTTTTAATTTTTATAAAACTGTTTGCGATCAAGTACACTAGACCAATAAAGAATAACAAACTCAACAACTTAGGTAAATTTATTCTTTTTATTTTTACAGTTATATGCGATATATTTAACATAAGCAATTATTAAGCCAACGTTTGCGTTAATATTTCCAACACTAACTGTTCAAAACTATAGCCCGCTTGCTTCGCAGCCTTCGGCACTAAACTCGTTTCAGTCATGCCCGGCACACTATTAATTTCGAGTAAAAACCACTGTTTATTAGTGTCACGCATAAAATCTACGCGCCCCCAACCTTGGCAACCAATGGATGAAAAAGCGGCATTTGCCAATTTATTAAGCGTTTGCATCTCTTGATCATCAAGGCCACAAGGACAGTAATATCGTGTTTCCGTCGACTGGTATTTTGCTTGATAATCATAAAAATCATTGTCAGTTGCCATTTTTATAGCTGGCAACGCGGCGCCAGAAAGCATTGATACAGTGTATTCTTCGCCTTCTATCCACGTTTCAAGTAACACTTTTTTATCAAACTTAAATGCATCTAATAATGCCTTATTTAAGTCTTCGACATTATCTACTTTTGCCATGCCAATACTTGAGCCTTCGTTAACAGGCTTAACCATCACTGTTCCTGACAATTCTTTTAGTATATCTTTTGCTTGCGAGGGATCATAGTGGTTTTTGATGATAATTTGATATTTAGCAGTGGGTAAACCGACACTTTTCCAAATTTGTTTCGTTTTTGACTTATCCATCGTAATGGCAGAGCTTAAAACGTCGCTACCCGTGTAAGGTATTTGTAAATAGGTGAGTAAACCTTGTATTGTACCGTCTTCACCACCTCGACCATGTAAAACAATAAAGGCACGATCAAAACCTTGTGCTTTAAGTTGTGTTACATCATCGATTTTAGGATCTATCGCAATAGCATTAATGCCTTGCGCAACTAAGGCGGATAATACCGCTTGCCCAGATCTTAAAGAGACTTCGCGCTCAGCGCTCGTTCCGCCAAATAATACGGCAACTTTACCAAAATTTAAGCTCATGACGGTGTACTCTCTTGTTTCATTTTTTCAATATCTAATTTAAAAGCAGCTAATGTTTTCACCACTGCCCCTATATTTCCTGCACCTTGCGTTAACACTAAATCGCCATCTTCCATTATCTCAGCTAACGCTGCCGGTAATGCTTCTGGCGAGGGTACAAAAATAGGCTCTTTATTACTTTGCAAACGAATAGTGCGACATAATGATCGACTATCCGCCCCTGCAATTGGCGCCTCTCCTGCACTGTACACATCAAGTAATAATAATTGATCTACTTGCGCTAAAACATGAGCAAACTCTTCATAAAGATCTCGCGTTCGTGTATAGCGATGAGGCTGATACGCCATTACTAAACGCTTTTCAGGCCATCCAGCACGTACGGCATTTATCGTCGCTTGCACTTCGGTTGGATGATGACCATAATCATCAACCAATAAAACATTGCCTCGCCCTGTTGCAAACTCACCATATTGCTCAAAGCGGCGCCCTATACCTTCGAAATTATGTAGCGCTTCAATGATGAATTCGTCATCAATATTCTCTTCCATTGCCACTGCAATAGCAGCTGCTGCATTTAACGCATTATGCTTACCCGGCAAATTAAGTTGCACTTTAAGCACATCTTTATTCACACGATGTAAATCAAATTCACAGTGACTCCTTAATTGTGAAAAATTAGAGATACGAATATCTGCTTGCTCATGGAAACCATAAGTCACACATTGACGCGCGAATCGAGGGATCAAGCTTTCGACGACACTGTCGTCTAAACACACCACAGCCGTGCCATAAAAAGGTAAATTTTGAATGAAGCGCACAAAGGTATCTTTTAAAATTTCAAAATCGCCTTGGTAAGTATCCAGATGATCGGCTTCAATATTTGTAACCACTGATATCATTGGCTGTAGATGTAAAAAAGACGCATCACTTTCATCGGCTTCGGCAATTAAATAACGACTTTGCCCTAATTTTGCATTGGTACCCGCACTGTTCAACAGTCCACCAATCACAAAGGTAGGATCTAGTTTTGCTTGTCCAAATATACTTGCTATCAAACTCGTTGTGGTGGTTTTTCCATGCGTTCCTGATATTGCTATACCGTGACGATAACGCATTAACTCTGCCAACATTTCAGCGCGGCGCACTACGGGAATACGTGCTTGCTCAGCAGCTAATAATTCGGGATTGTTAGCATCGATAGCGGTTGATACCACCACCACAGAGGCGCCATAAATATTTTTTTGCTCATGGCCAATAAATATTTGCACGCCTAACGCGCGTAAACGGCGCACCACTGCATTTTCTGCTATATCAGAGCCTGTGATTTTATAGCCTTCATATGCTAATACTTCGGCAATGCCTCCCATTCCAGCACCACCAATACCAACAAAATGGATTTGTTTAACACTGCGCATTCCAGGGATAGTAGTGCGTATTTGTGCAAGATCTATATTTTTCATAATGAGTTATTCTTTTTATTCGTTAAAAGGGTTTCTTCACAGATAATGGCAACTCTCTCGGTTGCATCTATGATCGCACTTTCTTTGGCATTTTTAGCCATCACACTCAGTAATTCTCTATTTTGACTGAATGTCGACAAATAAGCACTTAATTTATCTTTACTAAGATCTTTTTGCGCTAATAATAATGCGCCTTGCTTCGTCACTAGCGATTGTGCATTTTTTGTTTGATGATCATCAACGGCATAAGGTAGCGGTACAAAAATAGCTGGTAAGCCAACGACGGCGACTTCTGCAACAGTTAATGCGCCCGCACGGCAAATGATCACATCAGCCCACGCATAAGCACTGCCCATGTCATTAATAAATTCTTGCACGTCTGCATTGATGCCTTTTTCACGATAAGCGCGCTGTAACGACTCAAAATGACCTTTACCACTTTGATGTAAAACACTTAATGTCTGAGCGTCAAAGTCAGCAATAACGCTTGGCAATAAATCATTTAATACTTTCGCCCCCAAACTGCCACCCACGACCAATACTTTCAATGCTTCTTTTTTAGACGATATTTTTTTTATGGGCAGAGATAAAAGCGATTTTCTAACAGGATTACCTACTAAAACAGCCTTCTTAGTGTTAAACGCACCCGAAAAGCCCATTAATACCTTTTTGGCAAAGCGCGATAATATACGATTAGTCAATCCAGCCACCGCATTTTGCTCGTGCAATATGACAGGGATCCCTAAACTCCAAGCAGCAAGCCCACCAGGGCCACTCGCAAAACCACCCATGCCTAACACCAAATTAACTGAGCGTTTTTTTAACACTTTACGTGCACTCACAAACGATTTAAGGATATGTATCGGCGCCATTAGTAAGGCTTTAAAACCATTTCCACGTACGCCAACAACATCGATAAAATCAATCTCATACCCATATTTTGGGACGAGTTGTGCTTCCATGCGGTTTTTTGTGCCCAGCCAGCTCACCTGCCATCCTTTATCACGCATGGTATCAGCAACCGCAAGCCCCGGAAATACATGACCTCCGGTGCCACCTGCCATCACGAGTAATGTTTTATTGCTCATTTATTTTAATTTCCTTTTTTTTACGTGCCGTTTTTTTCTGGCCATCGACATCCTTGTCATCAATATTTCGCCTTTCAAAATCAATTCTTAACAGTAGCCCAACCGCAAGAGCAATGGTCAATAAGCTTGAACCACCATAACTCACTAAAGGTAATGTTAAGCCTTTCGTCGGCACCATTCCTGATGCAGCCCCAACATTTACCGCTATCTGAAAAAAGAACCATATCGCAATACCTATCGCGACATAGCCTGAAAACACCAAATTATGTTGTAATGCCTTTTTACCAATCGAGAATGCTTTGTACACCAAGTAAAATTCTAAAATGATAACAATGGTTACCCCAATAAAACCTAATTCTTCTGCTAAAATAGCCATAATAAAATCAGTGTGTGCTTCAGGAAGGTATTCTAGTTTTTGGACAGAATTCCCCAGCCCCTCACCAAATATACCGCCTCGACCAAATGCCATTAATGACTGTGTTAATTGATAACTTCGACCAAAAGGATCTGCCCATGGATCCATAAACCCAAAAACACGTGCCATGCGATAGGGTGATACTAAAATTAAAGCCACAATAACGGCCAATAATGAGATCATTATGCCAATAAAAGAGATAAGTTTTGCATCGGCAATAAAAAGCATTCCCATCATCACCACCACAATAACAACCGTAGAGCCTAAATCTGGTTGTAATAACAATAATAATGAAAAGCCCGACAATATGATCAATGGCTTTATAAAACCTTTGATCGTATCAATCACTTCTTCTTGGCGGCGCACAAGATAACTGGCTAAAAATATAATAATGGCAAGCTTAGCAAACTCTGATGGCTGTATATTAATCATGCCGATACGTAACCAGCGATGCGCGCCATTCACTTCTGTGCCGACAATAAGAACAGCAAGCAAACCTAAAAAGGCGATACCTAGGAGTAACATTTGTCTTTCATACCAATGACGCACCGGAATACACACCATCCCCGCTATGGTCAACAAACAAAGTACGACATACAATGAATGCCGTTTTAAAAAACGAAAAGGATCATCAGATATGCTGATCCCTTCCTGAATAGAGGCAGAAGCCACAATCACCATGCCAATCGCCATCAAGCAAAAGGTCACAACGAGTAACTTCCTATCATAAGGGAGCGAGTCTACTTTCTCAGGCTTAAAGCAAGCCTTTAATGTTTCAAGTTTAAACATGATATTTTTTTTCCAAGGCATTAACGAGTGTTTTAAAGTGATCGCCACGTTGCATAAAGTTTTTATACATATCAAGGCTTGCACAAGCGGGGCTAAACATCACTATATCGCCAGCAGTGGCGGCTTGCTCTGCTAAACACACCGCCTGCGCTAAATCATCAACACGTTGAATGCGAGGATCCACGCTTGCAATTAAAGCTGCATCTTCGCCAAAACAAAAGATATCGCCTTGAACTTCATTAAAGACAGGCCGTAATAGAGAAAAATCGGCCCCTTTGCCTTGTCCCCCTAAAATCACATGCACTTTTCCGGAAATGCTCTGCGATAACCCCATCAATGCAGCCTGCGTTGCACCAACGTTGGTACCTTTAGAGTCATTTATCCAACGCACGCCGTGCACTTGTGCTACAAATTCACAGCGATGCTCTAACCCTTGATAATTTTCTAACACCGCTAGCATTATATTTTTATCAAGACCGACTGCATCCCCAAGTGCTAAAGCTGCTAAAGCGTTCATCCAATTATGTCTGCCACTGAGTTTTAATTTTTTTACGTTAAGTAGCGTTTCACTACCCATACTAATGAACGTTTCATTGTTTTGTTTTACAAGCTGAAAATCTGCATTTTCAGCGCCAAAACAGATCTGATCTAATGCACAAGACAAAGGTTTAGTTTGCGCATCTTCAATATTAAACAAGGCTTTTTTGCATTGCTGATAAATAATATGTTTGCTTTGAATATAATGATCATATGAGCGATATCGATCTAAATGATCGGCACTAATATTTAAAATGGTGGCAATGTCTGCATTTAAAGACGTGGTTGTTTCTAATTGAAAACTCGAAAGTTCTAAAATATATAAGTTAATATTAGGATCTAACAAATCTAAAGCAGGGGTGCCAATGTTTCCGCCGATCGCGACGTTTAATGGACTCGCGCTTGCCATCTCGCCTAATAAACTGGTTACCGTTGTTTTTCCGTTGGATCCGGTGATAGTGACCACTTTGGCATGTGCATAAGACGGCGTCTTAAGCACCCGTGCAAACAGCTCTATATCACCGATAAGCTCACAACCCGCATCTTTAACCTGTTGTAATGCCGGCGTCGCCAAAGCAATACCCGGACTTACCACCAACAATTTAAAATTAACTAAGAAAGACGCATTAAGAGGACCACAAAAAAGTTCAACACGCGCATCTAACTTATCTACGCCAGGAGGATGCTCACGTGTATCAAAAAGACTCACCTGATAACCTGCTCGTAAAAGAAAGTTAACACTCGATATACCACTTTTTCCGGCACCTATTACTGCGACTTGCTTTTTTGACATTTTAACGCACCTTTAAAGTCACAAGACCAATTAAAACTAACACAATCGTAATGATCCAAAAACGCACGATAACGCGAGGCTCTGGCCAACCTTTTTTCTCATAATGATGATGTATTGGCGCCATTCTAAAAATACGTTGTTTACGTAATTTATAAGAGCCCACCTGTAAAATAACCGATAGCGTTTCTATGACAAAAATACCCCCCATAATAACAAGAAGAATTTCTTGGCGCACTAAAACAGCAATAACCGCCAATAAAGCGCCCAATGCGAGAGAGCCAACATCGCCCATAAATATTTGAGCAGGATAAGTATTAAACCAAAGAAAGCCCAAACCAGCTCCCACCATCGTGCCACAAATAATAACTAATTCACTGGCGAGGGGAATATAGGGAATATATAAGTAATGCGCATAATTAACATGGCTTGTTAAATATGCAATTAAAGCAAAAGCGCCCGCTACCATCACAGTCGGCATGATAGCTAAACCATCTAGTCCATCGGTTAAATTCACCGCATTACTGGTTCCCACTATCGTAAAATAAACCAGAGGGATAAATAACAAACCTAAATAAGGCATGTATTCTTTAAAGAATGGCATTACAAAGGTCATTTCCGCTTCACTGGTCGAGGTCATCATGATCACCACCGCAATGAGCAGAGCAAAAACAGACTGCCAAAAGTATTTCCAGCGAGCAATAAGTCCATCTGGATTTTTACGGACGACTTTTAAATAATCATCAATAAAACCAATAGCGCCGAAAGACAGCATCGTAAATAAAGAGATCCAAACATAATGATTATCTAAACGCGCCCATAATAACGTCGACAACGTGATAGCCAGTAAGATCATCACCCCACCCATTGTCGGAGTGCCTGATTTACTAAAATGAGATTCTGGCCCATCATTACGTACTATTTGCCCTATTTGCATTTTTTGTAGAAAACGGATCAATTTAGGACCCAACCATAATGAAAATGCTAACGCGGTCAATAAAGCCATAACCATACGCACTGATAAATACGTTAATATATGAAAAAAAGTAAAATGATGTGCAAGTAATTCTGCCAGCCAAACTATCATTGGTGATCCCTATCTATTTATTATTATGTTTTTAATTTCGTGATGAAAGCGACAATCTCTTCCATTTTTGCACTCCGCGATCCTTTTATAAGCATCGTGGTAAGCTGTTCATTCTTATCTAAATATTCTTTTATAAAAGTTTTTAACTGTGTTTTATTGGCAAAATGTTGTGCCTTTTGTTGGCCCTTACAATGTAAATTAAACGCTTCGACTGTGTGTAAACTGTGTGTGCCGACGGCTAATAACAGAGGAACATTTTGCATAGCGGCGTACTCCCCCACTTTTTGATGTTCAAGCTCAGTATGAGTGCCTAATTCGCCCATATCCGATAAAATAAGCGCCTGCTTCGTCGATGTTGCACAAAGTACATTAATAGCGGCCTTTACCGAGGCTGAATTAGCGTTATATGTATCATCAATGATAGTGAGAAAATCATTCACTTCAATACGCGCGACGCGCCCAGAAACACCCGGCAATTGGGCTAATCCCTTGGCAACATTCTCTAACGAGCAGCCCAAGGCTACCGCCATACTCGCAACCGCTAACGCATTGCTTACATTATGTTGTCCGGGTATCTTTAAACTTATTGATTGTGTGCCCGTACAAATTGGGGTTTTTACATGCAGGATAAAATTGGCATTACCGTGTGCATCAAACTCAATCGCATCCGCAAAAAAGTTTGCCTGCGCTAACGTTTGTGAAAAAGTAAAAATGCATTGCCCTTGCGCTTGTAATTGACTTAAATACGTTTGCGAAAAATCTGCATCTAAATTGACGACTGCGGTCCCGTCTGCTTGTAAATGGCGCCAAATTTCACCTTTGCTACTCGCAACACCGGCAAGCGATCCAAAACCTTCTAGGTGCGCCGCCATGATATTATTAATCAAGGCAACTTTTGGCTGGACGAGTTGCGCTGTGTAATTGATTTCACCCGGGTGATTTGCGCCCAATTCAAGTACCGCAAAACGTGTGTTTTGCGTTAATCTAAGGAGCGTTAATGGCACCCCGATCTCATTATTAAAATTTCCGGCTGTCGCCAATAATGCACTGTCATCTTGACAATGCTCACGTAAAACAGCGCTTAATAATTCTTTACAGGTCGTTTTGCCATTACTTCCAGTAATAGCGATACAGTTGAGCCCTTTAATTTTATCGCGCACATAAGCACTTAATGCACCTAAAGCAAGACGCGTATCCGTCACCACAATCATTGCAATATCATGATCACTTGCTTGCTCAACTAACAGTGCTTTAGCACCTGTAGATATGGCGTTATCTAAAAACAGATGCGCATCAAAGTTTTCACCTTTTAAAGCCACAAACAATGCTTGCTCCGCCAGGTTTCGCGTGTCCGTTGCAATCGCATCTATTGATAATAAAGCATCTTTAGTGCGTAATAATTTGCCTTGCGTTGCTTGCGCTATTTCTTCAAGCGTTAACCGGATCATGCTTGTTCCTCTTTACGTAATGCCGTCAATAATTCACGATCACTGTAATGAATTCGCTCTTTACCTATAATTTGATAATCTTCATGACCTTTACCTGCCACTAAAATAATATCACCAGCAGATGCATGTTTTAATGCGTAGCGAATAGCCTCTTCACGAGAATGAATACATTGAACACCCTCTTTTTTAGTAAAGCCCGCTAAAATATCCTGCATAATGACAGATGCCTGCTCAGTGCGCGGATTATCATCCACCAAGATAACTTGGCTGGCTAATTTTTCTGCCACTTTAGCCATTTCAGGGCGTTTGCCTGTATCTCTATCACCACCACAACCAAATAAACAGATCAACTCCCCTTTTTGACTGTGTTGATGCAAGGCCTGTAACGCTTTTTCTAATGCATCAGGTGTATGCGCATAATCCACGACAAAGGTAATATCTTGTTTTGAAAAATAATACTGCTCCATTCGCCCTGGCACCGTATTTAACTTTAAAAATACTTTTTTAAGCTGGGTAATTGAAAAACCTTCGGCTAATAACTGACATAACACCGCACTTAAATTTTGAACATTAAAATGCCCGTAAAATGGCGCTGATATTTGCCCATCACCCCATGATGATTGGAAATTAAAACAGATCCCTTGTTTCTGATAAAATATCTCTTTAACGGTAAAATACTGCTTTTGATTTGTCGCTTTTCCATAGGATATCGCATCGCTAAATTCCGATAGCCACATCTCGCCTGTTGGATCATCGATATTAATAATACGTTGTTGCAGGGAATATTCGCTGAACAAACGTTTTTTGGCCAAGCCGTAGCACGCCATGGTGCCATGATGATCAAGATGATCACGCGTAAGATTAGTAAAAATAGCACTATAAAAGGGTAAAGCTTGTACCCGCCCTAAATCCAATCCATGCGATGACACTTCCATCAAAGTGTATTGCGCACCTTGTTGCTGGTAGGATGCAAGCTCTGCAAAAATCGAGATAGCATCTAACGTCGTATTTAAACTGCTTTTTAACTGTCCAAACAAACCATTACCAATGGTGCCCATTTGTGCATTTTTAACATCTAAAAGTTGCAATGCGTTCGCCAAAAGACTGGCTATTGTTGTTTTACCATTCGTTCCGGTGATACCGATTACTTTGTGTAAATTCTTTTTGGGAAAATAAAATTGATAGGCGATTTGACTGATCAAATAAGGCAATTTAAAAACTAAAATCTCAGCAACCTGAGCATGCATTTTAATATCACCGTGCTCCGCACTGTGCATTGTTTCAGATAAAACAACACATGCACCTTGGTGTATCGCTTTTTCAATAAAAGAGCGCCCGTCGAGTTGCGCCCCTTGTAAAGCGACAAATAATCCGTTTTTTTTGATTTCACGGCTATCTAAGCTCATCCCTTGCACATCTAGATTAGCTAAATAGGCAGGTACTTTAAAAGGCAACAATAAATCTAAACGCATTATAACGACTCCAATAACGTATAATTTGAATCCATCGCATCAGGGCGCACATGACTCAATAATAAAGCACTTTTCATGACGATCGAAAAAACAGGGGCTGCGACATCACCCGCATAATAATGATCGCCAGCAGGATCGTTGATCATCACAACTAATGAAAAACGAGGGTTGCTCACTGGCGCAATGCCTGCGAAAATAGCGACATAATCATCACCATAACCGCCACTGTTTGCTTTACGTGACGTACCGGTTTTACCGGCCACGCGATAACCATCTACGCGAGCTTTAAGCGCAGTACCCCCTTTTTGCGTCACGCCTTCTAACATATGCAGTACTTGATCTGCTATTTTTTTAGAGACCACCTGTTCACCACCGACAGGATTGGTGTTTTTCAAAATAGTGGTAGGATACTTTATACCCCCACTGCCTAAAATTGCGTAAGCTTTGGCAAGTTGTAACGTAGTAGTAGTAATGCCATATCCAAACGACATGGTTGCAAGCTCAAAATCAGACCAACGATGGCGAATGGGTAAATTGCCCACACTTTCTCCTATTAAAGAGATGCCAGTGTCATTACCAAAGCCAAATTGCGCCATGGTTTCTTGTAATTTTTCAGGCCCTAAACGTAACGCCAATTTACTGATCCCAATATTACTCGATTTTTTTAAAATCATGGCTAAATCAATTTTACCCAGATTATGACCATCACGAACTCTTCGCCCACCAATATGCATCCATCCGGGAGAAGTATTTATGATCTCATCAACTCGGGCTTTCTTGTTTTTTAGCGCACTGACAATAACTAAAGGCTTCACGGTAGATCCCGGCTCAAAGGTGTCGGCAATGGCTCTGTTTCGTGATTTATAGGCTTTATACTGGCTACGATCGTTTGGATTAAAAGAGGGGTAGTTCACCATGGCATAAATTTCACCCGTATGTACGTCTAATAGTACTAACGATCCTGATGTTGCATCATTCATTTTCACCGCGCGTTTAAGCTCACTGTATGCGAGTGACTGTATACGTTGATCAATACTGAGTTGTAAATTTCCTGCGAGTCTCTTCTTACTAATGATCTTAATATTCGCAATCACATTACCATCGCGATCTTTGCGCACACGTTTTTTACCATTTTGACCTTGTAAATAGGTGTTGTAGCTTTTTTCAATGCCTTCAATGCCTTTTGCATCTAAATCTGTAAAACCTAAAATATTGGCATTGATTTCACCCGTAGGATAATAACGATGCGATTCTAATTGACTCGCTATACCTCTGATTTTTAATTTTTTGATATATTGTACGATAGGATCATTTACTTGGCGTTTAAGATACACAAAACGCCCCCTAGGTTTACTGACCACCTTCGCTAATTTTTTCAGATCATAATTTAAGACTTCCGCTAATGCAGACCATTTTTTAGACTCATAAAATTTCTTTTTGGTATACTTCACTTTACCGTTACGAGTGTTAATTTCTTTACTTTCTAGCCATTGTTGCTTGGTAAATGCATACGCTTTTTTTACAACTTTAGGATCTACCCAAATCGCATAAGCAGGGACACTGATAGCTAACTCTTCACCATAACGATCTGAAATATTACCCCGATGCGATATAGACTGTGTTACACGTAGACTACGTTTATCCGCCTCATTACTTAAATAATCTTTTTCTATTACTTGAATATAAGCAAGACGACAAATCAAAGATATGCCAACCAGAACAATCACCGTACCCACAAAATAATACCGCCAAGGTGAAAATGAGTGATACACTTTTTTCTTTTTGGCTTGTTTTTTATTTTTTACGCGCACCACACTTTTTCTGATTTTTATCATAATTCAACCAGGACACTTTGCTTTATAGAAGCCTGCGTCATAGATAGTTTTTTCATCGCGATACGGCGAATACGACTATGCTCATCTAAGGTATGCTCTTCTATTAGTAAATTACGCCACTCTATTTGTAAGTTATCTTTTTGTTGCGACAATTTATCCTTTTGTGTGATCAATTCTCGCGTTTGGTGAGTCATATAAATATTAAAGAAGGCGCTGAGAACAAGCGCACCTCCTAAACCAATAATTAAGAGGTGGCGTCGCATATCCGCAAGGATCAATAACAATAAACTGGTTTGTTCTTCGGCCACATCTAAACTCACTCTGGTTGGGCTGTTTTTTTAGCGACACGTAACACTGAACTACGTGAACGTTTATTTTGTTCAATTTCGCCAGCACTCGGTTTTAATGCTTTTCCTTGTGCTTTCATGGTTTTCCCTGATTGCATTTGTGCATCTGTTAAGGGTAAACCCGGCGGATATTCACGGCCTTTTTCTTGCTTGCGGATAAAACGTTTTACTATTCTATCTTCTAATGAATGGAAACTTATCACCGATAACAAACCATCGATAGCTAAGATATCTAATGCCCCATCCAACACTTTATGGATCTCTTCAAGCTCACTATTTACGTAAATACGGATAGCTTGAAAACTACGCGTCGCAGGATGTTTCTTTTTCTCTCTTTTAGGGCATAAGCGTGAGATCAAATTCGCTAAATCTAACGTACGTAGGAAAGGGGTTTCTTCGCGATCAGCGACAATTGCACGCGCAATACGATAAGCAAACTTTTCTTCTCCAAAGGTTTTTAAAACCCAACTAATATCCTCCACATCCGCTTTTGCAAGCCACTGTGCAGCGCTGATACCCGTTGTTGGATCCATGCGCATATCTAAAGGGCCGTCGCGCATAAAGCTAAAGCCACGTTCGGCCTCATCAAGCTGTGGTGAAGACACACCAAGATCTAATAAAACGCCATCAATTTGTCCAGCCAAGCCTAATTCTTTAACATAATTTGCAAGATCTGAAAAAGGCCCGTGAATAATAGAAAATCGCGCATCTTCTTGCATCAATAGCTCTGCCGTTACAATCGCGCGAGGATCTCTATCGATCGCAATTAAGCGCCCTTTAGGCCCTAATTGTTTTAAAATATGACGAGAATGTCCGCCACGACCAAAAGTAGCATCAATATAGATACCCTCTTCTTTAATTGCTAAGCCGTTGACCGCCTCATCAAGCAATACCGTTATATGTTCAACCATTACAATGAAAACCCTTGTAAACTTTCTGTTAATTGATCACCTGTCGGAAGACCCAGTTGCAAATCTTGTTGCACCTGTTTTAGCCATAAGGCTTCATCCCACAGTTCAAATTTATTAAGTTGGCCTACCAACATTAATTTTTTTTCTAATTTTGCATGCGTACGCAGTATAGGGGCAATCAATGTGCGCCCGCCTTTATCTAATTCACTTTCACTTGCGTAGCCTAATATCAAGCGTTGTAGACGTCGTTGTTGTGGATCAGTACTGGATAACCCACTCAATTTTTTTTCAATGAGTAACCACTCATTTAAGGGGTACAGTAATAAGCAAGGTGATTGTAAATCAATGGTGCAGACAAATTTCCCCTGGCACATTTGCATTAATTCGTCACGATAACGTGTCGGAATAGCAATACGCCCTTTATTGTCTATGTTAATTGCACTTGCACCACGTAACATCGTTAAAATCCAATATAATAAAGAAAAAGACACCTTCTACTGCAAACAACACCCACTTTACACCACTTTTCACCACTTTTTACGACAATACTAATAAAGTATGCTTATTTTGCAAGAAAAGGATCCGTTATTTTAATGATTTTTATCACAGTCCCTCTAAATAACGTTTTACACTCTACTTTTTAAGTATATCTTTCTTGATTTCTCACTAAAAAGGTGAATTTATTATCAAGTAGGGTATAACTCTTCCGTGTGCATGTTATACTTATTCGCTATATAATTTTTAAATCCACTTTTTAAAGGAACATCCTTTGCAAGACCAACAATTAAAAGAATTTGTACTTGAACAACTTGAAGACATGAAAGCGAAAGATATCATCGTGATAGATGTATCTGGTACCTCCGATGTCACTGATACAATGATCATTTGTACCGGCAATTCAAAACGTCATGTACGCTCAATTGCAGAGCAAACCGCACTTGCTGCAAAACGTAAAGGTGAAGCACCTTTAGGTGTTGAAGGACTAGAGGACAGTAAATGGGTATTAGTCGACTTATTTAATATCGTGATCCATGTCATGCAAGACGAAACACGTCAATTTTATGATCTAGAAACCCTTTGGGGATACTCTGATTAATGAAAATTCAGTTGATCGCAGTGGGCACAAAAATGCCCGACTGGGTTGAAAAAGGATATCAAGAGTATGCACGACGTTTCCCTAAAGAGATGCAACTAGAATTAGTTGAGATCCACGCAGGGAAACGAGGAAAAAATGCGGATATAAAACGTATTTTGAAAAAAGAGGGAGAGCTCACTCTAACAGCCATCCCTAAAGGCAATAAAATTGTCACCCTAGAAGTTACCGGGCGGGCTTGGACAACTGAACAGTTGGCAGATGAAATGCGCAAATGGAAACTAGATGGGCGTAATATTAGTATACTAATTGGAGGCCCAGAAGGTCTTGCTCCGGAATGTATTGCCAAAGCAGAACAACGCTGGTCACTATCGGCCCTTACCTTACCGCATCCTTTAGTACGTATTATTACAGCAGAAAGTTTATATCGCGCTTACACACTGACCATTAATCACCCTTACCATAGAGAGTGATCGTGCAAAAAAAACGCATCAACATCAGAAACCATTCAGCAGAATCTTCTCTTTTTATGCGTCGTTCTATCGTCATCTTTATTGCCATCGCTATTTCACTCACCATCTTAGTCAGCAATCTTTATTATTTACAAATCACCTCTTTTAATAACTATCAAACCAGATCCAATGACAATCGAATTAGTGTGCAAATAGTCCCTCCAAACAGAGGCTTGATTTATGATAGAAATGGCATTATTTTAGCTGAAAATCGTCCCATTTATAGCCTAGAAGTCATTGTTAGAAACACCAAAAATTTACAACAGAATTTACGCGATTTACAAAAATTACTCTCTATTAGCGATAAAGAAATCGCCTCTTTTAAACGCCGAAATAATTATTCTCGATCCTTTAAAAGTATTGAACTTAAAGATCAACTCACCCAAAAAGAAGTGGCACTATTTACCGTTAACCAATATAAATATCAAGGTTTTTCAATCAGCGCCAACCTAAAACGTTATTATCCTTTTGGCGACAGTTTTACCCATGTATTGGGCTATATTGCCAAAATAAATGATAAAGATATTAAACGTATTAAAGCGCGAGGAGACAGCGCGCTCTATCGTGGAACACGCTATATCGGAAAACTGGGCATTGAAAAATCCTATGAAGGATTATTACATGGTAAGCCGGGTCGCCGCCAAGTAGAGGTTGATAGTTGGGGGAAAGTTATTCGTGTATTAAGCTTTACGCCCCCTGTTCCAGGTAAAGACATTAAATTAAATTTAGATGTAAAATTACAATTAAAAGGACAGGAACTCTTAGGCGATCACAGAGGCAGTATTGTGGTGCTTAATGCTAAAACAGGAGGCGTACTGAGCTTAATTTCAAATCCCAGTTATGATCCTAACCTTTTTGTACAAGGGATCAGCTATAAAAAATACAAAGCCTTATTGGACTCCAAAGATCGCCCTTTAATTAATCGCGCAACACAAGGACGCTACTCGCCAGCATCCACCATAAAACCACAAATGGCATTACTGGCATTAAATGAGAGTGTGATCACCGAGCACAGTAAGATTTATGATCCAGGTTGGTGGATAGTACCTGGCTCAAAACGCCGTTTTCGTGATTGGAAACGCTGGGGCCACGGATGGGTAGATGTCAATCATGCCATTGAACAAAGTTGCGATACCTTCTTTTACCACACAGCCTACAAATTAGGCATCGACAGAATAAATCCGTTTATGCGTAAATTTGGATTTGGCGATTACAGTGGCCTCGATATTGGAGAAGAAACCAAGGCTATCATGCCCTCTCGAGAATGGAAAAAGTCACGATTTAAAGCACCTTGGTACGATGGAGACACGATTTCAATTGGTATTGGGCAAGGCTATTGGACAACGACCCCTATTCAACTGGCTAAAGCTACGGCCATTTTAGCGCGCAGGGGGAAAATCATTGATCCCCAAATATTACGCGCCATTTTATCCGATGATGGTGCATTTACCCCGATACAAAGCACGCGGGCCCCGATCACATTAAAAAATAAACATTATTGGGATATCGCACTCAATGCAATGCTATCAGTGACGAGCAGTCGTGTCGGCACCGCGCGTCGCGCTTTTGCCGGCGTAGATTATACCGTTGCAGGGAAATCAGGGACCGCACAGGTCGTCAATATAAAAGAAAATGAGCGTTATGATGCAAGTAAACTTAACGAACGACATCGAGATAATGCGATGTTTGTTGCATTTGCCCCCTTTGAATCACCTGAGATAGTCGCTATTGTCGTATTAGAAAATGCAGGGGGAGGCAGTAGTCAAGCAGCCCCTATTATTCGAAAATTACTGGATGAATATTTTCATAATTCCTCTCCTGTTACCTCTTTGCAAGGGTTTAGTTTTTAATATGGTTAATATTCCTTCAAATAAAAGTATTTTTTATCGCTTACATTTAGATCCTTGGTTATTACTGGGGATTTTAATGTTAATGGGAGTCAGTTTAACCGTTCTATATTCTGTTGATGGTTATGAACTCGTTGAGCGCCAGTTGGTTCGCTTAGCGATTGCGCTGGGAACCATGTTTTTTTTGGCGCAATTTTCACCCGATTTTTATCAACGTTGGAGCCCCTTTATTTTTTCTGTTTGCGTCTTATTACTCATTGCCGTACTGATCTTTGGGCATACAGGAAAAGGCGCACAGCGCTGGCTAGATCTTGGTTTTACTAAATTCCAGCCTTCTGAAATAATGAAACTCATCATGCCACTGATGATTGCATATTACATCAGCCAAGACACCTTACCTCCAAAATTTAAAAATATTTTTATCGCTTTTCTACTGGTTATCATCCCCACCTTATTGATAGCCAAACAACCCGATCTTGGCACCTCTATTCTTGTCGCCTCTGCCGGTGTTTTTGTACTTTTCCTATCCGGTATATCTTGGCTCTATATTTTTATTGCAGGCGCAGCATTACTCGCTTTCGTCCCCATTTTATGGTTCTTTTTAATGCATGATTATCAGCGCGGACGCATTTTAACCTTACTGAATCCGGAAGCGGATCCCTTAGGTGCCGGCTACCATATTATCCAATCAAAAATAGCCATTGGATCAGGGGGGCTATGGGGGAAAGGTTGGTTACAAGGGACACAATCACAACTTGAATTTTTACCCGAGCGTCATACCGATTTTATATTTGCTGTCTTTTCAGAGGAATTTGGCCTAATTGGCGTTTTACTTTTATTAGCACTATATTTATTCATTATTTCACGAGGGTTGTGGATAGCGAATCAAGCGCAAGATGCTTATACTCGATTGGTCGCCGGCAGTATCACCTTGACTTTCTTTGTCTATGTTTTTGTTAATATTGGCATGGTGAGTGGTATTTTACCCGTAGTAGGTGTACCTCTGCCTTTAGTCAGTTATGGCGGTACATCCATCGTTACTTTGCTCGCAGGATTCGGGATTTTAATGTCGATTCATACTCATAAACGTTTTAATAGCTAATAATATAAAGAGCAATAATGAAAATTTTCAATATTTTAATACTGTGCATTAGTCTCTTAGTACTGAGTGCATGTAGTAGTAATCGTTACGCTATTAATGATGATCATGCACCTAATAAATCGAGCATCCCCCCTTTAGCGCATATAGAAAATGCATCGCCTCGTTATGAGCCCTACTCTCGTGGTGGTAATAAAGATTATAACGTGCGCGGTATTCATTATAAGGTTTTAAAAAATGTAACCTCCTTTACGGAGAAAGGTAATGCGTCTTGGTATGGGAAAAAGTTTCATGGCCACTTAACCTCTAATGGTGAGCGTTATAATATGTTTGCCATGAGCGCTGCCCATAAAAATCTGCCATTACCAAGCTATGTAGAAGTCACTAATCTCAAAAACAGTAAAAAGATCATTGTACGTGTTAATGATCGAGGCCCGTTTCATTCAAAGCGCATTATTGATCTTTCCTATGCAGCAGCAAAAAAACTCGACATGCTTGCATCGGGTACAACGCCAGTTTCAATCAAGTTATTACATTTTCAAAAAGAAAGTCCTTTTGTAAAAGGTGCATCAACAAAAAAATATTATATACAGTATCTCGTGACATCGCAGCAATCAAAAGCGCAGACGCTTGATGCTAAGTTATCAGATAAATATAACGTTGCGTCCACTTTCACGAAGCAAGGTAATAATTACCGCTTACGTTTAGGGCCATTAAACGGTGAAGAGACTGCACAGTCATTATTAAATAAAATGCGACCTCAATACCCTGGTGCCTTTTTAGTACCCATAAAATAAAAGTCCAAAAGACCAACACATACTCATATTTTTAAAGCATCATAAATATGAGTATGTGTGCAAACCTTTACAGTCCTGCCACTTTCATTTTACTGATTAAAATAGAGCCTGTCTTGAGGCTACTGCGAGGATCAACATCCGAGCCAATCGCTTGCATATCCATAAACATATCTTGTAATTTCCCTGCTATTGTAATTTCATGTACAGGGTAGGCAATCACACCATTTTCAATCCAAAAACCGGCAGCACCGCGTGAATAGTCTCCTGTAACCATATTTACACCTTGGCCCATAAGCTCCGTGACAAATAAACCGTTGCCCATTTCTTTAAACAGTCCTGCTAAGTCTAAATCACAATTAGATTTAACAAACCAATTATGGATACCGCCACTGTGACCTGTGCTTTGCATTTTTAATTTACGCGCAGCATAACCTGTTAATAAATACGTTTGCAAAACGCCGTCCTGCACAATTAGTGCATCTTTCGTTTTCCCGCCTTCTTGATCAAAAGGAGAGCTGGCGATACCTTTTATTATGTGAGGTTTTTCTTCTATGTTCATCCAATCGGGAAATATTTTCTGGTTTAAACTGTCCAATAAAAAGGTAGATTTACGATATAAGTTCATGCCACTAATAGCGCCCACAAAATGACCAAACAAACTCGTTGCCACTTCAGGTGAAAATATAACCGCTGTTTCTTGGGTTTTAATTTTGACAGCGCCAAGGCGCTCTACACTGCGTTTTACTGCATCGTTAGCAACCCACTGCGCAGAATACAGGTCGCGCATATCACGCGCACTTGTATAACTGTGATCACGTTGCATTTCCTCGCCTTTTTGCGCTATCAACACACAACTTAAACTATGGCGACTACTGGCGTAACTTTCTAAAAAATCATTACTATTACCATAAACACGTAAACTTGAGTGACTATTTACCGCTGCGCCGTCTGAATTTACAATTAATGGATCGCTATTTAAGGCAAATTCTTCACATTCTTTAGCCAGAGCGAGTAACTCATCGGTATTAAGTGCACTTGGGTGGTATAAATCTAAATCAAGCACCGAACGCTCTAAGCAGTCCGTATCTAACAACCCGGCAAACGTATCTTTACTGGTGTATTTTGCAATATCAATGGCAGCTTTTACGGTTGCATGAATAGCCTCCGGACTTAAATCTGCGGTCGATGCACTGCCTTTACAGTTTTGCACATAAACGCTGATCCCCATCGCACCGTCAAGATTAAACTCAATATTTTCAACTTCCCCTAAACGGGTGTTTACCGAGATCCCCGAGCTTTTTCCTAGTGCGACTTCCGCTTGATCTGCGCCTAATTTCTTTGCGATCATCAACGCATCTTGCACTGCATTTTCAAGTTGTTTTTTCTGCTCAATCATATTTTATCTACCAATGCTAAAAATTAAATTTAGAAAGCTAAAGAATACACGTATAATGTATAAAATACCCCTATTAATCTGTAACGGCAAAACTATTATGAATAAAAAAATTGAAAGTATAAATGATGAAGAGATCAGTAAATCACAAATAAAACGCGATGCGGATGCTCTAAAACTCATCGGTCATGAACTGATTGCCTTAAATAAAAAACAACTGGCTCAAATTCCAGCTAGTGAGTTGCTGTTTCATTCCATTGCCGTTGCCCATAAAATTAGCACTAAACATGAAGCACTGCGTCGCCAGATACAATTTATTGGTAAAGTATTGCGCCATGAAGACACTGACGCTATTAGCACTACACTAGATCGACTAAAAAACAAACATCAACAACTGACGCACGCTATGTTGCGTTTAGAAGCATTACGAGATGAACTCATTGAGCAAGGTGATCCAAAAATCAATGACTTACTCGATAAGTTCCCTTCTCTTGAGCGTCAAAAAATACGCCAATTCGTGCGTCTAATCAATAAAGAGAAAAAAGCAGAAAAGCCAGCTAAAGCGGCCAAAGCGGCCAAAGATTTGTTTATGTATTTAAAACCTATTTGTTTATAAAAAATACAGTCCCATAAAAAAAGGAGGCAATGCCTCCTTTTTTTTATGCTTGATCCAAAGCGCCCTTACACAAAAACGCTCTTAAATAGAAAATTGTGTTAATGATTTTTTTAATTGTTGAGCAATCATCGCCAGCTCTTTACTTGCTTTAGTGGTCAACTCAGCGCCTGTCGATGTTTTATCCGACATTGCACTTACCTGTACAATGTTTGTATTTATCTCCTCGCTTACGAGACCTTGTTGCTCAGCTGCGCGCGTCACTTGTTCACACATTACCGTTATTTCTGCAATTGAAGATGATATCAATTCAAACGCTTCACCCGACTTTTTAACTGCCACCACGGTACGCTCTGTTTGCTTTTGACTTTTATGCATAATATCAACGGCGCCTTCACTGCCCTTTTGTAATTGATCAATCATGCTTTGTATTTCTTTAGCCGAATCTTGCGTTCGTTGTGCAAGCGTGCGCACTTCATCAGCTACAACCGCAAAACCTCGACCATGCTCGCCAGCACGCGCAGATTCAATGGCTGCATTTAATGCCAACAAATTGGTTTGCTCTGCAATACTGGTGATCACGTCCATGACTTTATTAATACCATCACTTTGTTTTTGCAATAAACCTACCGTTTCAGTAGCCGTGCTGATATGTGCAACAAGACTATCGATTTCAGTGATTGCCTCGCCAATAATAACTTGCCCTGCAGCCGTGTTCTTATTCGCATCTTGAGCATGTTTTGCGGTTGTTCCAATACTTTCTGCAACGTCATTCACCGATGAGTTCATTTGATCCATCGCCGTCGCAATACGATCTGTTTCAGAGCGCTGCTGATTGATTATTTTTGAGGTTTCTTCAGTGAGATCTTGCATACCGGTAGAAGAGCGAGAAAGATCGCCGGTGATCCCAGATATTTCATTGATCATCGACAGCAATTTATTCTTCATACCACTCATTCCATGCAATAACTGCCCAATTTCATCTTTACTTGTAATGTTGATATTTTCTCGTAAATCTCCTGACGATATCGTGATGGCAGTGCGAATACCTTTTAAAATGAATTGGCTTAAAATATGACTGACAAATAATGCAATAAAAATACAAATTACGCCAAAGATAGCCAATGTTTTTAATGCATTTTGTTCATATTCTTGCGCCTTAGTTGCGCTTTCCTTCGTAAATTTCTGAACATTGCCTAACAAATCTTCGACTTCATGCTCTAACGCTATTTCTTCTTTTACTATTTGTTTCGACTTCAATAATGCACGAGAAACATGCCCCTCTTGAAATAAAAGAAAAGTGTCTTGTGCATGCTCATCATAGCTTTTATGGGCAACTTTAATATGCTCAAGAGATTTTAAAATTGACTTAAACTTAGATTTTTCTGTCGAACCTTCGCTTGAAGAAGCATACAAACTCAGCGCATGTTTGGCTTGTTTAGTGGCTAAATCTAATAGATTTTCTATTTTTTTTGTTTTTTCCATAAATACCGTCATTACGGTGTCTAGCTCTTTTTTTGCATTTTGATTAGTGCGCACCAAAGGGCCGTTATGCAAGCCTCGTTCAAATAATAACGCTTGCTCAAGTTGCCTAATGGTAATGCTAGAAAGTTGCTGGGATAGAGGAATATCCTCTTCAACTATAATGGTCAATTTATTACCGATAGTATTTAACGACAAACTAGCATAAACAAAGCTTAACAATAAGAATGCTAGCATCAAAAAGGAGTAACCTTGCAACTTAAACTTTAAAGGTAAATCTCTAAAAAATTGTATCATGCTCTCTCACCCTATATTTAATTTAGCCATTAAGTGTAGGATCGTTTTTATAAGTAGAATATTTTTTTTCCTATTGTGAGCTTGCGCGCACAAAATAAAATTCACTACACTTTAAGTTGCCTACGCGGGATGATAATAGTCGTTTTACAAAAAAACAGCTTACGCAAGCCATTGTTGATGTAGTTTTTCACTGTCCCCTAGATAATCTAATAGCCATGCGACCGCGGGTGTTAAACATTCATTTTTCCAAGCCAAGCAACAAGGACTTTCTTTGGGCACATCCAAAAGATCTTTTTTGATTAATTTCCCCGATGCTATCAATATTCGCGACCGATGCGTCGGCATGATGCCGACGCCTAAACCTGCCATGAAGCATTGCTCAGCGCTGTGCCAATTTGGGACAACTAAGCGCCTTTGATTGTCTAATAACCAAGTGGTACGTTTGGGTAATTTTCGCGAACTATCATCAAGGCATATACAAGGGTATTTGATTAAATCACTTTCTTTTAGTTTCCCTTCTTTTAGAGCAAGGGGATGATCTGGCGCTATCACAAAGTCCCATAATAACGAGCCCATCGCGCGATACGATATATTACCGCCAATGGGTACTACTGCCGTAGCGCCAATCGCAATATCAGCACGTCCATCCGCTAACGCATCCCAAACGCCATTAAACACTTCCATGGTAAGCAGTAACTCTACATCTGGAAATTGTTCGTAAAAATCAGCCACCAATTTATTAACACTGTCTTCGTGCACAACATTATCCAACGCAATAGATACACTGCTCTGCCAACCATTTGCAACACGCTGCGTTTGAAATTTAATATCATCCATCTGTTTTAATAATAAACGCGCTTGCTCAACAAAATAAATCCCTGCAGGCGTTAGTGCTACTTTTCTGTGCGAACGTTTAAATAAACTCACCGATAATTTATGTTCAACCCATTTAACACGATAACTGATTGCACTTGGCACTTTATGCAGCTCTAAAGCTGCGTTAGCAAAGCTACCGAGACGCGCCACCGCGTCAATAACCAACAGATCTTGATAGGAAAACATACGAATCAAATTTTTTGATGAAAGGGGTGAAAATATACCGTTTCACAAGCCTATATAGCAAGCATAAACTGTGAAATGTCTTAAAATAAAATTAATAAGAGAATAAAATGCACAATAAAAATAAAGCGATCCCTTATATCTGGCTATCAGGTTTAAGTATGCTCGGTTTTTTAGCAACCGACATGTACCTTCCTGCGTTTGATGTGATCCGTCAAGATTTAGGCACCAGCCAACAAATGATAGGCTGGTCATTAACTATTTTCCTTTTTGGTATGGCTGGCGGACAGCTTGTTTATGGTCCTCTTACCCAACGTTTTGGAAAAAAATTAGTTCTTTCTGCCAGTTTACTTATTTTTAGTATCGGCAGTATTATGTGTGCACTTTCAACGCAAATTGAAGGGCTTCTCTTCGGCCGTTTAATACAAGCACTTGGCGCTTGTGGATCAACTATTATTTGGCAGTCGTATGTTATGGAAAAATACGATGCGAAAACATCACAGCGTATTTTTGCAACCATCATGCCTTTAGTTGCATTGTCTCCGGCTCTTGCCCCTCTTTTAGGCGCAGTACTTGAAGCACATCTCGGTTGGCAAACCATTTTCTATGCATTGATCTTAATTGGTTCAATGTTAATGTTGCGCGCTAATTTAATTGATTTTAGTACGCCACAACAAGAAAACATGGCCGATGCACAGAGCGTTCCAAAACTCGGCGTTATTGCACAATACATCGAAATTTTAAAATCAAAAAAATTCACCGGTAACATGCTTATTTATGCAACCTGCTCAGCTGCTTTTTTTGCATGGTTAACGGGATCTCCTTTTGCAATGACAGCAATGGGCTATTCAGGTACCGATATTGGTTTTAGCTACCTTCCACAAACAGCTGCCTTTATTATCGGTGGCTATACTTGTCGCACACTGTTAAATAAATATGCATCTCAGCAAATTTTACCGTGGTTATTAAAGCTCTTTATTCTGAGTGTGATCGTCATGTTTGTTGTGGCAACTCAATTTACAACTGATAGCATTATCCCGCTACTTATCCCAATGTGCTTTATGGCAATGGCTAACGGCGCAATTTACCCTATTGTTGCTAATAAAGCGCTTTCAGAGTTTAGTAATAATAGTGCATCGGCTGCAGGCTTAATGAATTTCTTACAAATGATGTTCTGCGTTATTGCGAGTGGTATTGTTTCAGCGTTAAGCGAATATGGCGTCGTTGCGATGACAGCTGTGATGCTTGCACAAGCAGTGCTTGTCGTTATAGGTTATGGTTTTATTGCAAAATCTAATAAAGCAGAAATGCTAGAAGTTGCAAAAGCGAGCTAGTCTTAATTACATTGGCGTAGTATTTACTGCGTCAATGATCTTCCTCTAAATGACGCATTCGATATAAATACACTCGCTAATATACGGCTAAAAACAACGCTAAAAGACGGAAAAAACAAGGCATTAACAGAGTATAATTTATCTAAATAATCCCCACTTACACTTCCAGAAACAAAACCTAAAATAAGAATAAAATACAATTTAACACGTTTTTTATCGCTTCTTTCTTCCGTAAATATCAGCCAAAATGGGAAGTGTCATTACTTTCAGCCGGAGTACATAATCGCAGACAAAGATCTAAAATATCACCTATGATCGCATGACTATTATGACCACATTTCATCAATCAAATAATAAATATTTCAATAATTAATATATCAGTTTGGTCCTGCGATATTGGACGCAACATTTCCCCGAGCTACTTATACCCGTTTTATCCATACGATGTATTACCTCATGTTAAATATAATACGCAGTAGCACAAATAACAAAAGTCCTTAAAATCACGAAAATAGATAAAACGCGCCATTTGGGTGCGCGTAAACGCTATGAATGAATAATGTCACTGCTCAGTGCTTTCCATTATAAATCTATTAATACTTTAACGAATTTTCATCGATATGGTGTTACCTTAACTCGCACTAATCTTTAATATATGTATTTTTGACAAATAAAAAAGACCTATGTGATATTATAATTAGAAAATAAACCTTGTTCATAATCAATGGCAAATAAACTCATGAGTTAACCTCGCACTAACGTTTTGACTAACAACTCCTTTACTCCCTTTCTTTACAAAGAAAATTACGATGAAAAGAGCAATATGAAAACTATTTTTAAACCCAAATTATATACCTTATTAAAAAATGGAATTAGCAAAGAACAAGTTTTATCAGATATCTTTGCAGGTATTATTGTCGGTATTGTGGCCCTTCCTTTATCCATCGCATTTGCTGTCGCGAGTGGCGTCTCTCCGGAGAGGGGGATAATAACGGCTATTGTGGCAGGTCTTGTCATTGCAATATTTGGTGGGAGTAGAGTGCAAATTGGGGGACCTACCGGCGCTTTTATTATTATAGTTTTTGGGATAGTTCAAGAATATGGAATAGATGGGCTTATGATGTCAACTATTTTAGCCGGAATTATTCTCATAATATTTGGTTTTTTAAAGTTAGGATCTTTACTAAAATATTTTCCTCACCCTTTAATTGTTGGATTTACGAGTGGAATTGCGTTAGTTATTTTATCAACACAAATTAAAGATGCTTTAGGTTTAAATATAGAACATCTTCCCTCTTCATTTATTGATAAATGTATTTTGTACTTTAACAACATAACAAGCCTTAATATTTATGCTTTAATTACGACACTTATCACTATCTTTATCATTATTTGTTCAAAATATTTAACAAAAAAAATACCAGGTTCTTTTATTGCTATTATCCTTGTTACTTCTGTCGTTGTATTTTTTGATATCCCCATTAATAATATTGAAACGTTTTTTGGTGATATCCATAGTGAGATTTCATTTGCAATACCAAATTTAGATTTTGCAAATATTACTCATTATTTTGCCCCTGCATTAATTATTGCCATTCTTGGTGGTATTGAGTCACTACTATCAGCCGTTGTTGCAGATGGTATGATAGGTGGAAATCATCGTTCAAATACAGAACTTATTGCTCAAGGTATGGCAAATATTATTACTCCTTTTTTTGGTGGTATTCCCGCAACAGGTGCAATCGCCCGAACAGCAACAAATGTTAAAAATGGGGGAAGAACGCCTATCGCGGGAATAACTCACGCAATCGTTTTATTTCTAATAATGATGTTTTTTGCTGACTTAGCAAAATTAATTCCGATGCCTTGTTTAGCCGGAATATTAATTGTAATTGCATATAACATGAGTGAATGGAGATCATTTGTTTCCATCATTAAAACGTCTAAATTTGATGCTATTGTTTTATTAAGTACCTTTTTGCTTACCGTATTAGTGGACTTAACCGTTGCTATTGAAATTGGAATAGTATTATCCTCATTATTATTTATGAAAAGAATGGCGGATATTAATACAAACATTCAAATAGAGGATGATGACATTGATACTCTTGAAGAGTATAGAAATCTACCAGAAGAAATCGGAACATATGAAATTGCAGGACCACTCTTTTTTGCCTGTGCAAAATCATATACAGAAACAATTAAAAGTATTGCAAATAATAATAAAATATTAATAATAAGAATGAGATATGTTCCTTTTATTGATTCTACTGGACTAAATAACCTTGAAGAAACTATCAAATTTTTACATGATGATGGGATTGTTGTTATTTTATCCGGAACCATAGATTCTGTTTATGAAGATTTGAGAAAAAAAGGAATTGTTACTTTACTTGGAAACAATAATATCTTTAAACTATTTCCTAAAGCATTAACACAGGCAAGAATAATTAATGAAACAATTAATGAAACAATTAAAGGGGCAGATTCAACGTTGACGTTGAATCTGCAGCGCTAAAGAAAACTGTGCAACGGTGCCAGTGAGGTGTGGCACCGCCTGATGACTAAAGCCCAATAAACCAACTGCATTTATACTTCCAGCGAGAAAAGTAGAATAATGCAGTCCGTTTTATCTGTTTAAATATCTATTTGATGTTGTATTAGTTTGTTCCACCTACCGTTATTTGATCAATTTTCAATGCAGGTTGACCCACTCCAACAGGGATACTTTGACCTTCTTTACCACAAACACCGACCCCCGCGTCAAGGCACATATTATTGGCAACCATTGATATTTGTTGCATGGTTTCAAATCCATTACCAATTAAAGTTGCCCCCTTAATAGGTGTGGTTATTTTTCCATTTTCTATTAAATAAGCCTCTGAGGCAGAAAACACAAACTTTCCTGAGGTAATATCAACTTGTCCGCCACTAAAATTAGGCATATAAATACCTTTTTCTACGCTCGCTATTAATTCTTCTTGGTCATATTTACCATTGAGCATAAATGTATTGGTCATGCGAGGAAGCGGTAAATGTGCATATGACTCCCTACGGGCATTGCCCGTAGGCTCAACACCCATTAAGCGCGCGTTTAATTTATCTTGCATGTAACCTTTTAAAATGCCCTTTTCAATAAGTACATTACGCTGCGCAGGCGTCCCTTCATCATCAATATTAATGGATCCTCTGCAATTTTTTAAGGTGCCATCATCGATAATAGTACAATGCTCTGATGCTACTTTTTCACCAATTTTTCCCGCATAAACGGAGGCGCCTTTGCGGTTAAAGTCGCCCTCTAAACCATGGCCAACTGCTTCATGTAATAATATACCCGGCCAGCCAGCACCTAAAATAACAGGCATCATTCCGGCCGGTGAGACCTTGGCATCAATGTTTGTTAAAGCTTGATGCACCGCAGCTTTTGCATAACCAAATGCGCGAGACTCACCTTCAACGTTTTCGCTGAAATAAGTCAAATCAAAACGACCACCACCGCCAGCACTGCCATGCTCTCTTTTACCATTTTTGTTTACTAATACAGAGACACTAAAGCGCACTAAAGGGCGTATATCAGCGCCTAATGTGCCATCACTCGCTGCAATTAAAACCTCTTCATAAATAGAGTTTAAAGAAATTGTCACATCACAAACAGCCGGATCTAAAGCACGCGTAAAAACATCAACCTCTTTAAGTAAGGTTATTTTCGCCTCTTGAGCCATGCTATTTAACGGGTTAGATATTCCATAAACGAGAGGTTTTTGCTGTGGAAAAATTAATTTAACTTGTTTATCTTGGCCACTTTTAACAATACTACGGGCTGCGTTTGATGCATCTATAATGGCTTTTTCTGTTATTTGATCTGCATAAGCAAACCCTGTTTTTTCGCCACATACCGCGCGGATCCCAACCCCTTTGTCGATGTTATAACTGCCGTTTTTAACGATGCCATCTTCAAGTAGCCAAGATTCATGGCAACTTGATTGAAAATAAAGATCTGCATAATCTATTTTTGCTGAGCATAAGTGACTCAATCGTTTTTCTAAATCTTCAATCGATAATTGTGCAGGCGTAAGAAAAGAAGCACAAACTTGCTCAAAAGACATATTTTTTCCTTTATTTAAGTAGCGATAGATATTTTATATCACATCTATCACCCACTATATTTATATTAATTTTCATTGATAATACCAAAGGAACTAAAAAGGTTACCCGTCTTGCTTGTTGAAATTATCCCTACCTGCGTTATGAGTTTTGAAGTGAGAACAACTATCTCCTACAACTCACGCCTTGCTAGTGTTAATTTTTCCTGCGCAATACATGAAAACTTAATTAATTCCTTTGCTATAAGCTGAGTATACTCAACACCTAAATAGATCTAAAACAATTTATCTGGCTAATATTGTCACCTAAAAAACACCTCAGTGTCTTCTTAACGATAGTTTTTCGTCTGTATAAAGGATAAACCCACAGCATAGGTGCAGGTTATACATTAAAGAGATACCGCCATCGAATATAACAAAAAATGGCATTAAACAGCGTAAGAGAGATAACTCATCATATGCCCTTTAAACAATTAAAGCGCATATTTTCAAGCGCCTTATCACTCACCTTAAACGAGGTTCCTTCTCAGTATTATTTTTTAGACTCTTGGTTTTTCTGCGTACCCTTTTCTTTTTGTCTCTCTATATTTTGTAACTGAATCGCTTCTAAAGCCGCACTATTTTGTAATTTAACCTTGCCTTTTTGGCGTGAGAGAATACTCACCACAGGATCATTAAGCGCACCTTTGACTGAAAAATCAATACGCACAATAGCATCCACCACAGGCTCTAATATTTTAGTCAGTAATAACACAGCGGCTCCCGTTAAGGGATTGATGGCAAAAGCGGTCAACAAGGGTAAACTCGAGGTGACAGCCGGACTATAACTTAAATGATAATTGGTATCAAAATTAGGCAGGTCAATTAAACCACCTCCCGTCAGCTTTCCCGCTGAGCCGTTTAAGTAAAAATCATCATTTTTTATAATGCCATTGGTGATGGTGGCGCTTAAATTCATATCGTCAAAACTAAAGCCTTTCGCAAAAACATCTCCGAATTCCATATTTAAAGAACGCCTGATACCATCTAAGCTTAATATACTTAATAAACGCGCCCCTTTGTCGCTCACTTTCGTTATAGACCCATCGTTAAAATCAGCTCTAAAATCCCCGTTTAATGTCTTAAGGTTAAACTGCCATGGAGCGCCTATCCAGTTAAGCGATCCCTCTAATAACGCATCATTAGCCACCAAAGGACTGCTAAAACCAAAACGTTTGACTAAATCACCTTCTCTATTAGCAGTGCTTTTTATGCTCAGTGTCGTTTTATGTCTATCCCAAACACCTGATATTTTTGTTATTTCTTGGCCTTTACCAATATCCATTTTATTAATATTAAGTAGGTTTTTAGTCGGATATATATGTAGCGATAAAGGTGAAAGATCGATTTGTTTATAACGGCAGTCGAGACACTGAACAAATAATTCTGGATAATCAGTAATAAAATTACCACTCGTAGTGCCAGACTGATAAGTAGAGAGATCAAGTGATTGTAAATTCAACTTATCC
This sequence comes from Psychromonas sp. CNPT3, assembly GCF_000153405.2. NCBI lineage: Bacteria > Pseudomonadati > Pseudomonadota > Gammaproteobacteria > Alteromonadales > Psychromonadaceae > Psychromonas > Psychromonas sp. CNPT3. The sequence goes on along the minus strand of NC_020802.1, from coordinate 810,770 downwards.
AATACAACATCAATTCGTGCGGGCAATCCATCTCTGTACTCTAATTTTCCCTGTAAATCATTCGAAAATATATTTGCATACCAAACATCTTGCCCTGCGGTCATTTTTTTGAAAGCCTGTATATTTAATGCAAATAAAGGTTGTTCAAAAAGGCTAATACGTTTTATTTTAGCGCTTATTTTCTTGATGTTAACTAACGATTCATTCTTCTTTTTTGCGAAAAGTTGTGGGAGATCAACCTTAAGTTGTCGCCAATAATTAAACCAAGGCGTTAACACAATATTATCAAATTGCAGATGCACAGCCTGTTGGTTTTTCACTAATAGCGGAATATCTTTTTGGCCTAGGTTTAATTGTAAATAGGTTATTTTGGGCGTTTTATTGGTATAATTTAAAGCGCCATATAACGCCAATTTATGCTTGATTTTGAATACTATATTAGATTCCTGTTGATCCCCAGCAAGAGCCACCGATACAGGCCAAGATTGTAATGCATTTTTATGATACGGTGCTGGCAATAAAATGCGGACACCTTGCGTCTCTGACTTTAGGTTTACCTGATAATCATAGCCACTATTATAGGCATAAGAAAAGTTAACATCACCTTGCCACTCTATCTCTCCAGAGGCTTTTAATACAGGTAGCCAGGATGTTTTTTCCGATAACCTATCAAGGCTCCAGCTCCCACCTAAGTCCGCTTTTACATCGTAATGCGTTGCACTTTGAGTACTTGAAAAAGCAAGTTGTAACGCTTCATTATATAAAGTGGCTTCTATATTACTTGCCTGCAGCTCTGCATCTACAAAACTAAATTCGCCATTTACATGGCGTAAAGGGATATTAAGATCTGAACCGAATACAAAATCGATATCATTATCTTTTAATTGCACCACCCCTTCGATTCTCGTTTTATGTTTTTCCCGCGAGAAAGGGATACTTATTTTTAATTGACCCGAGACCTCTTTTTGTACATTAATAATATCTAACGCTTTGCCAACTGTTGATTTTAAAGGGGATATATTTAAGTAGTTATGTATTTTTTTAGCGTCATCACGAATATCGGCCAAAATAATTAAAGAGCCCTTCGGCGACAACGTATCCACATAACCGCTTAGTTTTCTTATCGAAAGATCCCCTAATGATGCTCGTTTAGCGGTCATTGTTAATGACGCATTTTCAAAAAACAAATCCAGATCAAGATCTGTCAGCCCTGGCCATTTTCCATAAAAATCATATTGTGCATCACGAACAGGTACCCAAGCTTGAAATATTCCCTCTTTTTTCCTAAAGGGATAGGCAGATAATGCCCCGTACCAAAGTATTTTCGCACCTTGTACGTGGCCTTTTTTAAGAGTGGGGGCAAGGTAATTAAAGACCCCTTCTCCAATGGCTTTAATGGGGTAATAATATTGCACTTTACTGGCATCATTGAGCGAGGCATAACTGTACAAACTTAAAAAAACCTGTTGGTTATGCGCTTTTTTATTGGGGATAAATAAAGAAAATTCACTCTTTGATTCGATGTCTGTTGTATTTAATACAATGTTATCACTAAATAACTTTAACCCTTTGGGGGTTTGTTGCCAGTATACATCGATAAGTCCCGATGTAATGGGCATCGCGCGACTAAATAAACCATCAAAGTAAACCTTTTGAGTCGGCAATTGAATGCTTAATAAACCGTTATCAACATCACCAGATAACGAAATTTCAGCATTACTTAATCCTGGGATAGCGCCTTTGGCTTTGTTTTTAAATGCACTTAAATGCACGAAAAACTGTCGCTTTTCAGATGCTTTCTTTTGCAACTTAAATTCATCTAAATTGGCATCTAATGCGATGTCTTTAAGTTTTAGTGCTTGCTCTTTTGCTGGGGGATTAAACAGTAAGTAAAAAGGCAATGCTTTTGCGAGCGTCACTCCTTTGACCTGCATTGCTACGTTGCTATTATCGCCAGTACCACTAAAGCTTAACGTACTATCTGCATTGTTATTTTGTTTTATTTGTACATCATAACTATCAAAGCGCCAGCCTTGACGCGAATTTGTTAATTGTAAATAGCCCGAGTTTAATTGCCAATCTTGTGTTTGAGAAAACTGTTGCCAACTTAACTGGCTAGGACGTAGGCGTACTTGTAGCGATTCTAGTCTTTTATCCGAAAAACTCAGCCAAGCTTGAAAGCCAATACGCGCATCGAGCAATGTTGCACTCGGGTCGATTTTCCCAGACAAATAGTTATTAATATTTAAGTTATTAGCTGCCACATATAATTCACCCTGTAGATCCTTTTCAGTATTTTCAACTTCACCACTTAAATTAAGTACAAACTGCAAAGCATCTTCATTCGGTGCATCTGACGTCTTTGCGCGTCCGACACCTTGGTGTAGTTTTCCTGAATTAACCCAGCGAAGCTCTTCAATAAAAACTGTTTTCTTAACCCCAAAATGATCATAAAAATGTAAGCGACTATTACTAATAGAAAAACGTTTTAATTGATTTAAAAAAATATTTTCTAGGGTACGCACCGTTAATGAAGGTTTATCGGCAGGATCAGTATCGCTAATATTACTTTTTAACGTTAAATCTGCTCCCTGGAGAGAGATGCGATTAAAATTAAGACGACGCTCAAAAATAGAATCCCAAAAATTCAAATGTAAAAAGAGGTGATCTAATTTAAGTGTAAAGGGGAGCCCTTTGGAATTGGGTAATTGTAACTGATTAAGGGTGACAACGAGACCTGAAAAATCAACACTAGCAGAAATATCTTCGACACTAAATTTTACGCTGTATTCCTCAACAAGCCAACTTGCAACTTGTTCTTTATAATCACCGACACTGACAAAAAAAATGCGAGCAGTGGTTAACAATGCTGCAAAAATAAACAGTTTTACAGCAATTAAAACGGAAAAACGCTTAAACCATTTTAGAGTGAAATGTTTCAAAGTTACATCATGACCACATCAAACTGCTCTTGACCGTAAAGTGGCTCGGCATAAATAGTCACCTCTTTAGACATAAATAAGATAAGTTCACCCAAACTATGAGATTCATCACCACGCAGTGCATCTGCTACTGCAGGTGAGGTATAAACAGCAAAGTGTTCAGCATCATAAGCACGGTTAACACGCAATATTTCACGCAAAACTTCATAACATACCGTTTCAACCGTTTTCACATAGCCACGACCATTGCATTGCTCACATGGGCTACAAAAAATATGCTCAAGACTTTCTTGAGTGCGCTTACGCGTCATTTCGATTAAACCAAGGGGTGAAAAATCATTAATATGTGTTTTAACGCGATCTTTACTCAACGCCAGCTCTAAGCTTGTAAAAACACGACGCTTATGATCATTCGACTGCATATCAATAAAATCAAGAATAATGATCCCGCCTAAATTACGTAACCTTAGTTGACGCGCTATCGCTTGCGTTGCTTCAATATTGGTATTAAAAATAGTTTCTTCTAAATTACGGTGGCCAACAAAAGCGCCGGTATTAATATCGACAGTGGTCATCGCCTCGGTTTGATCAATGATCAAATAGCCACCTGATTTCAGTTCTACTTTTCGCTCTAATGCACGTTGCACTTCATTTTCTGCATCAAATAGGTCGAAAATAGGACTTTCACCCGAATAATATTCAATTTTATCTTCAAGCTCAGGCACAAACTCATGAGTAAACTTTTGTAGTTCAGTAAATTTTAATTTTGAATCGATACGCACTCTGTCGATTTCTGTGCCAACAAAGTCGCGTAAAATACGAAAAGCTAACCCTAAATCTTGATACAGTAATTTGTTTTTAGATTTAAAGCGGGCACGACGTTTAAGTACTTTTGCCCATACGCGTTGTAAAAATGCAGCATCATGTGTTAATTCATTTTCTGGCGCGCCTTCGGCTGCAGTGCGGATAATAAACCCACCTAATTCATTGATACAGGTTTGAGTAATCGCTTTTAATCTATCGCGTTCAGAGGAACTTGCAATGCGCTGTGAAACACCCACATGTGAACTACCAGGCATAAAAACAAGGTATCGAGAAGGGACGGTAATATCGGTTGTTAGCCGAGCACCTTTCGTGCCGAGTGGATCTTTAACCACTTGCACCATTATATCTTGACCTTGGCGCACTAATTCAGAAATATCAGCAACTTTAAATTTAACTTTTTCCGTTTGTGCAACACATTCTGTGTGTGGCACGATATCTGACGCGTGTAAAAAGGCTGCTTTTTCTAAACCGATATCCACAAAAGCTGCTTGCATTCCTGGTAGAACGCGACAGACTTTACCTTTATATACATTGCCAACAATGCCTTTAGTACCTTGTCGTTCAATATGTAGTTCTTGTAATACGCCACCTTCTATCAATGCCACACGCGTCTCTGTAGGCGTAATATTCATTAATAATTCAACCGACATGATGCGCTCCTATTAAAAATTCTTTAATTAATTGATCTGTTTCATATAAAGGTAAGCCAACAACCGCGCTGTAACTCCCACTTATATGTGTCACAAATTTACTTGCAAAGCCTTGAATAGCATAACCTCCCGCTTTATCTTGAGGCTCTCCACTTTGCCAATAATCTGTAATTTCTTGTGTCGTTAAGATTTTAAAGGTGACCGCCGTTTTAACAACAACAGAGGATCCTTTTTTGCCATCATATAAGGCAACAGCTGTAAATACATGGTGCGTTTTAGCGGATAATCTCTGCATCATTTGCAAAGCATGTTGCTGGTTTTGGGGCTTTTCAAGCACTTCGCCATCAATAACCACAATGGTATCGGCGCCCAACACTATCTGCTGCTTATCACTATTCATAAAGCCTGCTTGCGCTTTTTGTGTGGCTAAGCGTAATACGTAATCTTCTGCGAGTTCACCGCTATTTTGGCACTCTTCTATATCGGCTTTAACGCAACAAAAAGACACGTTGATTTGTTGCAGAAGTTCGGCGCGACGAGGTGAACGAGAGGCTAAATATATCATGATCAAAGTACCTTAAAGCGAATACGCACCATTCGTAAAAAAAGAAAAAACCAAGGCCAAATAAGCATCGATGAAAAAATAGACCAAAAATAACTTTTATGTAATAAGATATCTTGCTGAGTCGATGCTATCCAATACAATGACAACTTAATACATAACGCGGCAATACCAATCAATAGCGTTGTTTGTACCAGTGTAAAATAACGAATTCGTTGAAAATCAACGCAAACAAAATATGCGAGTAACGAAAAGAGTAACGCATGCATGCCTAACATTGAGCCTAATAGAATATCCAATATTAGGCCAATAAAAAAAGCATGTACAATACCGATACGTTGCGGCGTAGCGAGTACCCAATAAAAAATAATTAAAATCATCCAATCCGGACGAAAAGCATTTAAAAAGATGGGCAAAGGAAATATGGCACACAACAAAGCCACGAAAAATGTAATATATATAATACTATAGTGGCGCATTCTCTTTTATTGCCTCTTTCTCTAGTGTCGTTTTGTCTCGTTTTGCCTGATCTTTATCAGAATTGTGCCACAATAATAATAAATAGTGACTTTGTCCTAACTTGGTAACAGGCGTCGCTTCAACATCCGCATAGGCTGCCCCTTTTGTATATTTAAAGTGGCTAATGGTTGCCACCGGATAGCCTTCAGGAAAACGACCGCCAAGGCCTGATGTCACTAATAAGTCACCCTCTTTTAAATCAGCATTACTAGGGATAAAAGGCACATCTAATTTATTCCAAGAGCCACTTCCGTGCACAACGGCGACTAAATCATTACGTTGCACTCGAACCGGAATACCATGACTTGCATCGACCAAAAGAAGCACGCGACTCGTTAAACTACCCACCTCTGAAATTTGCCCAACCACACCGACATCATTAATCACAGGTTGCCCTAAATACACTCCATCGAGTGCACCTTTATTAATTAATAATTGATAACGAAAAGGATCAGATCGCAAGCTCATCACTTCTGCAAGCATACGTTTACTGGTAAAATCACGATGTGAGTTGAGTAACTTACGTATTTTTTTATTTTCAAGCTGCAACTGAGAAAGTAATAATCGGTCTGCGGTGAGCAATGTATTTTCTTTTTCAAGGCGTAGGTTACGCACTTTTAATTCTTCGCGCGTTACTACTAATTTTGAAAAAGAGGAGACGAATGATTGAGGAATATCCGCAACATACTGAATAGGGCTAACAAGAGAATTAAGGTACAACCGAGAGGATGCAAATAAGTTATATCTACTTTCTGCAACAAGCAAAATAAGCGATATGACAATGATAACGATGAGTCTTAATAAGTACGAAGGTCCGCGCGAGAAAATAAGTTTCATGGTTACCGAAAAAATAATAAAAAGAAAAAGAAAAAGAAAATGGCAATAGCTTAACTATTGCCATTTTTATCAATCAGTTTGAAATAAATCACTACCGTAGGTATCAATCATTTCTAAGGCCATACCGCCCCCACGAGCCACACATGTTAATGGATCATCTGCAACAATAACGGGAATACCTGACTCTTCAGATAGTAGGCGATCTATTTCACAAAGAAGCGCTCCCCCACCCGTTAAGATCATGCCTTGTTCAGCAATATCCGCAGCCAATTCTGGTGGCGTTTTTTCTAAAGCCAGCATCACAGCTGAAACAATACCACTTAATGGCTCTTGGATTGCTTCTAAGATTTCATTACTGTTTAACGTAAAGCTACGCGGAACGCCTTCTGCAACATTAACGCCACGTACTTCAATTTCTTTAACTTCATTAATCGGATAAGCAATCGCGATACTTTTCTTAATACGCTCAGCCGTCATTTCTCCAATAATACAACCATAATTACGACGCACATAACTAATAATTGCTTCATCAAATTTATCACCGCCAACGCGAACTGAAGACGCGTAAACAACACCATTTAATGAAATAACTGCCACTTCGGTAGTACCACCACCTATATCAACGACCATTGAACCTTTCGCTTCAGAAACAGGCATGCCTGCACCAATAGCAGCAGCCATAGGCTCGTCAATTAAAAATACTTCGCGTGCGCCCGCACCTTGTGCAGATTCACGAATAGCACGACGTTCAACTTGTGTAGAGCCACATGGCACACAAACTAAAACACGTGGGCTAGGACGTAAAAAACTATTGTTGTGCACTTGCTTGATAAAATGCTGTAACATTTTTTCAGTAATATAAAAATCAGCAATCACCCCATCTTTCATCGGACGAATTGCTTGAATGTTACCGGGCGTTTTCCCGAGCATTTGCTTCGCCGCATGGCCAACTGCAGCCACACTTTTTCCAGCTCCATTTTTATCTAAGCGGATAGCGACAACAGAGGGTTCATCAAGAACAATCCCCTGGTTTTTAACATAAATAAGTGTATTTGCTGTTCCTAAATCAATCGATAGATCGTTAGAAAACATACCTCGAAACATTTTAAACATGAACGATTTCCAAAAGAGCGTAAATTAAGGACTGTACTGTACCAATCCCCTCATATTTCAGCAAGAAAAGAAAGTAAATAGCGTATGAGATCGTTGTTTTTGTCTCATTTTTTACGTTTAAATGCATAATTAACCAACAATGACAAAAATATTATTAATAAATCACCACTGTTTTTCTAAGCAAAGGGCCGATTATAAAATCAAAAAATTCAGTAATGAGAAAAACAACCCAATATAAAAACCTTATATTAATAAAACCTAAAGTAATGTCGCCCTTAATAACTTAAATAATATCATTGAGAATAAAAAATGCCGTGCCGTTACAGATACAACATTAGAAAATTAATTTTTATTTATAAGTACTCGCTAGGGTAACGGTAAAAGCGTAGCCATTACTAATAGTTATCCCTCATCATCGCACACAAAAAAAGTGTTTTTGCTATCACCCTAAATGGCTCACAGTGCGCTTATCTTGGTTGTTATATATTTTGGAGGAGGTTTTATAAAGCATCCATAAAGATGTTTGATAAGGTATAAGGGCTCTAAACGTAACCATTGTTGAGAGTTATTCCCTTTTCTTTGATTTTCGAGCGAAGAGATGTTTTCGCTATCTGATCGAGAGCACCGAAATAACATTATCTTTTGTGGCGGTGTTAGATATGTGTTGTTATTAAAGCATCAATGTAAAATAACACGACTTACATGTATGCCGATAAGATAAGCCCACGAACATGCTGATTTTGAAGCAGCATGTCAGGGGAGATATCAACCCGCAAACACGTGACCCTCAGGATATTTTAACAATGTTGGCTTAGGTCTGGCCAACATATATGCCAATGTTAAAGGCCCTATTCGGCCAATGATCATCACCACTATCATGATAACTTTACCCGGCTCTGAAAGTTGCGCCGTTAATCCCGACGTCAACCCTACCGTTGCAAACGCTGAAATAGTCTCAAACATAACCATCGACATAGGCGCATCTTCGCTGATCATCAGCGCAAACATGGCGCCAATAAGCACCATAAAGCTCACCACAATAATGGCTAAACATTTTGTAACCGTTGACCAGGGGACCGAACGTTTTAAAATAACGACTTTATCGTTTTGCCTTAAAAAAGACCACGTTGATATCATCGCTACGACAAAAGTAGATACTTTTATCCCGCCTCCCGTTGAGGTTGAACCGGCTCCAATCATCATTAACACCATCAAAACCAACAATGCGGGATGCGTTAAATTTTCCACCGAAATACTATTAAAACCCGCGGTACGCGCTGTTGCAGATTGAAAAAACGCAGCCAACCACTGCTCGCCTGTACTGAGTATACCGAGGGTACTCATATTATCTTTTTCTAAAAACCAGAACAGAAGCGTGCCCACTAAAAGTAAACAAGGCGTCGCAATAAGCATGATTTTAGAATGTAGCTGTAAATGATTAAAACCACGCAGTCGATTACCGTGTAGATCTGATATCACCGTAAAACCGAGGCCCCCTAAAATAAATAGGCCTGCTATCGTAAAGTTCACAGTAGGATCACCGACAAAACTCGTCATACTGTCGCTAAACAATGAAAAACCCGCATTATTAAAAGCAGAAACCGCATGAAATAAAGCGCTGAACACCCCCTCTCGCCAGCCCAAAACAGGGACAAATCGAAAGGATAAAAAGATCATGCCGATCAGCTCAGCGACGCAGGCAAAAACAATAATATGTTTTACTAAACGGCGTAAATTAACGGAATTATTTTGCCCTAAGGCTTCTTTGGTTATCGATTGCTGACGTAAACTAATACGTAATCCAAACATATACAATAAAATAGCCGACAACGTCATTTGACCCAGCCCGCCAATTTGCATCAGTAGCATTAATAAGATTTTACCAGACACACTAAAATGCGACCCTGTATCTACAACGCCTAGTCCCGTCACACTAATTGCAGACGTTGCCGTAAATAAAGCGTCAATAAAACTCAGTCCAGACACGGAAAAAAAAGGAGTGGTTAATAAAAGAGCAAAGGGCAATAAAATGGCTAAAAAACTAACTAAAATAACCCGAGGCTCAGACCAGCGTTTTTTACCTTTTTTATTTTTTAAATGTAAAACGCCACTTTTCTTATATAAAACACTCATAAATTATTCAATTGCTCTTTAATTTTACTTTCTTGGCCTGCAATGATCAAAATATCTCCCACTTCAAGCTTGGTATCGCGATCTGGGTGGTTATACAGAGTAGCGCCACGTTTATACGCTAAAATAGACGTTTCATCACAGACGCCACAGGGATGTTCATGCAGAGGAGAACCAAAATATTCACAACTTACCACCACCTCAGTAATAGCAAGCCCACTGCCAAGAGACAGATAATCAAAAACGCGCTGATCAAGCATATTACGCGCAATACGGATCCCCATGTCACGCTCTGGACTGATAATTTTATCTGCGCCTATCTTTTTTAATATTTTTGCGTGATATTTGTTTTTCGCTTTAACCCATACAGCTTTGGCACCACATTCTTTGAGCACCAAGGTGGTTAATATACTGACGTTTATGTCATCACCAATGGCGACCATCACAATATCGTAATCTTCTAATTTTAACTCAGCAACGCTTTCTTCATCACCACAATCAGCAACCACGGCATGACTTACAAATTCAGCGGCTTTTTTTACAAAGCTCTCTACAATATCGATAGCCAATACTTGTGCGCCTTGATCTGCTAACTCTTGACAAAGCGCCATACCAAAACGTCCTAAACCGATCACCGCAAACTGTTTGTTATGTAGATTCTTTTTCATTACGTTTACTCTTTACATTAAATTTACAAAGGCATTAGACAACGAAGAGCCCTGCAATTGCAAGGCTCTTTTTATGTTTTATATATGTTTATCACTTAATATTTTTGTCTTTATTTCACATTTAATAACAACTTACACTGCTAAATTTATTGAAAAAATCAGGAAACGTTTTAGAGGTGCACTGAGGATCATTGATGCTCACGCCCGTTTTAGCCAAAGCCACTAACGAAAAACACATGGCAATACGATGGTCATCATAAGTATCAATACAAGCATCTTTAAATACTTTTGGTGGCGTAATACTGATGTAGTCCTTACCTTCGACAACCTCTGCGCCCACTTTACGCAACTCTTTGGCCATGGCATATAATCGGTCTGTTTCCTTCACCCGCCAATTATAAATGTTACGAATGTGCGTGGTGCCTTTTGCAAAGAGAGCCACCATCGCAAGCGTCATTGCTGCATCAGGGATATGATTAAAGTCCATATCAATCGCTTTTAACGGCCCTTTACTCGCTTTAATATAATCATCGCCCCACTCTATCTTGGCGCCCATCGCTTGCAGCGCATCAGCAAAAGCAATGTCGCCTTGAATGGATTTTTTACCGACCCCTGTCACTGTAATAGAGCCACCCGCAATCGCGCCGGCAGCTAAAAAATAAGAGGCAGAAGAAGCGTCGCCCTCAACTAAATAGTCGCCAGGCGCCGTATAGGTTTGCTTACCTTTAACGATGAAGGTTTGATAGTTATCATGCTCAACCTCAACACCAAAGTCTTTCATGATTTTCAACGTAATTTTTATGTAAGGCTTAGACACTAATTCGCCGATAATTTCGATACGAGTATCCGCACTTGCCATTGGCGCTGACATTAAAAAAGCCGTTAAAAATTGACTCGAGACACTGCCGTCTATTTTTATATTGCCACCTTTAAGACCTTGGCCTTGAATGCGCAGTGGCGGATAATTTTCAGTTCCTAAATAACTGACTTTGGCGCCCGCATCTCTTAAGGCATCAACGAGAGAGCCAATAGGTCGCTCAAACATGCGCGCTTCACCCGTTAAGACATAATCGCCTTGGCCTAAACATAATGCTGCACAAAGGGGGCGCATGGCAGTGCCCGCATTGCCTAAAAAGAGTGTTAACTCACCCATTTCTTGGGTATTAAATGCACGCCCAAGACCGATTATCGTACATTGTGTTTTTTGCGCAGATAAACTTACCTTAACCCCTAACTTTTGTAGCGCACTGAGCATATGCGCGACATCATCACTATCAAGTAGGTTGGTTAAATGCGTCGTACCTTTACTTAAGGCTGCCAGTAATAAGGCGCGATTAGACAGGCTTTTTGAGCCAGGAAGGTTGATTTCACCCTGCACTTTACGGATGGGTTGCAGACGCAGTTGTTGCATAGTTTGACTCTCTTATTTTAAGACGTGCGTTAATGCACCTTTAAAGCGCTGATTTTGTGTTTCTGTACCAATGCTAACGCGTAAATGATTTTTTAATCCATATGGACCCAAAGGTCGTACTATCACCCCTTCTTTTAATAATGCCTGATACACATCATCTGCAGAGCGTTGTACATCTACCATAATAAAATTGCCTTCCGAGGCAATAAAATCAAGAGAGCTACGTTTAAAGTAGTCACTTAAATTTTTCATTCCGGCATTATTTAATGCGACTGTTTGTTGTAAATAAGCGCGATCATTTAAGGCGATAAAGGCAGCTTTAAGCGCCAATGCATTACAATTAAAAGGCTGGCGAATACGGTTTAATATTTCGGCTATCGATGAATTTGATAAACTATAACCGATGCGAAGCCCCGCTAAGCCATAAGCTTTAGAAAAGGTGCGCAGCACAATCAAATTAGGAAACTCAACTATCCACGCACTACTGTCTTCGGCATGCTCTACATTCACATACTCAAAGTAAGCTTCATCTAGCACTACTAAAACGTGTGTAGGTACGCGTGAAATGAATGTTTTTAAGGCATCAGGCTTTAAAAAGGTTCCCGTAGGATTATTCGGATTTGCAATAAAGACAAGTTTAGTGCGAGGCGTAATAGCATCTAACATTGCCTCTAAATCATGCCCGTATTCACGCGCAGGTACCACGACGGCGCGCGCCCCAATCGATTGAGTCAGCAAACCGTAAACAACAAAAGAATACTGCGCAAAGATAACTTCATCAGATGCGCAGACAAAAGCATGGGTCAACATTTCTAATAAATCATTAGAGCCATTACCCAAGGTAACTTGCGCAGCTTTTAATGCGTATTTATCCGCTAACGCTTGTTTTAAATAATGGCCATTAGCATCCGGATAAAGTGAAAGCTCATCGATACATTCAATTAAGCCTTTTTTAACAGCAATACTTACGCCTAATGGATTCTCATTAGAGGCTAATTTAACAATATCCGTAATGCCCATTTCACGTGCAAGTTCATCACTGGGTTTACCTGGCTGATAAGGGTGTAATTTTTGCACCCCCACATTGGCTAACTTTAAAAAATCAGTACTCATGAAAATCCTCTATTATCCCCTATCATGCAGGCTATTATCTATATATTATCTTTTTCAAAATCAGCCATAAACTTAACCAAAGCTTGTACGCCAGCAAGAGGCATGGCGTTATAAACGCTCGCACGCATTCCACCTACCGATTTATGCCCTTTTAGGGTTAATAAACCCGCCGCTTTTGACGCACTTAAAAAAGCACTGTTTAAACTTTCGTCCACCAGCGTAAAAGGAATATTCATACGGCTACGTACCGATTTATCAATATTATTTTCATAAAAGTTACTGCTGTCGATAAACGAGTAAAGTAGCGACGCTTTCTCTATATTTCTTTTTTCTACCTCAACTAAACCGCCTTGTGCTTTTAACCATTTAAAAACAAGGCCCGCTAAATACCAAGAATAAGTAGGTGGCGTATTGTACATTGAATTAGATTTGGCCTGTATTTCATAATCAAAAATAGAGGGAATAGCGCGCCTTGCGTGACCAATTAAATCCTCACGAACAATCACAATCGCTAATCCTGCAGGGCCTATATTTTTTTGCGCGCCTGCATAAATAAGACCAAATTTTGAAACGTCTATCGGACGCGATAAAATCGTTGAACTCATATCAGCAACTAAAGGCACAACACCGGTTTCTGGAATTTCAAAAATTTCAATACCATCTACGGTTTCATTAGGGCAATAATGTACATAAGCAGCGCCCGCATTAATCGGCCACTGCGCACACGGTAAGACACTGGTTTTACCTTGCTCGGTGATGGTGATTATATTTGTATCGGTAATACGTGCATATTTTTTAGCTTCAAGCGTCGCAGATTTTGACCACTGCCCCGTTAGTAAGTAGTCGGCTTCTAACTTATCACCTAATAAATTAAAAGGAATAGCTGAAAACTGCCCCCGTCCACCACCATGACAAAAAAGGACTTTATAATTATCAGGAATATCCATTAAATCGCGAAGATCTTGCTCCGCCTCACTGGCCATTGCCATATATTCAGGACTACGATGACTCATTTCCATCACCGAAACACCATTGTCTTGCCAATTACAAAATTCCTTTTGGGCTTGTAACATAACATCATGAGGCAACATTGCAGGGCCGGCACAAAAATTAAATATGTTATTCATGGTATCGCTTGTCCTTGTTTATAAAATCAAAAATCCAGAGGGCTGTCTTATCCTACAAGCCTAAAATAAAATAAGCGACTTATGTCGCTTATTTTATTGTTACCATTTTTACTTATTCAGAAAGCGTCTCATCGTTGCTTTCTGTTATTTCGGGATCCAGCTCGGCTCCCTCTTTCTGCTCAACTGGGATGTTTTGTGTTGTTTCATCATCCTCATAAACAGGTAACTCATGTACCTCTTCAATGCGTTGTAGCGCCACTATTTTTTCATCATCACGCGTACGGATAAGCGTCACGCCTTGGGTATTACGTCCCACAATTGAGACACCATGTACCGGAGTACGCACTAACGTTCCACGATTTGAAATCAACATGATCTCATCGTTTTCATCAACTTGTACTGCGCCAACAACTTTACCATTACGCTCACTCACTTTAATCGAGATAACGCCCTGCGTCGCACGACTCTTCGATGCATAATCGCTCAATGGAGTACGTTTACCATAACCATTTTCAGTACAGGTTAAGATGTGCCCCGTTGCATTCGGTACAATTAAAGAAACCGCTTTTTCGCCTTCTTTAAGTTTGATACCACGTACACCCGTCGCAGTACGTCCCATTGGACGAACCCCTTTAAACTTGATCTCTTGTACGCCATTTTCATCGAGTACAGGGTTACCTTGCTCATCGACAACTAAAGTTTCTTCTGCTTCTTTAAAGCGTACAACTTTACCCGCATCTGAGAATATCATGATCTCATTCTCACCATTGGTTATCAATGCGCCAATCAGTTCATTATCATCATTTAAGTTGATAGCAATCAGACCACTTGCACGAGGACGACTATAAGCACTTAATGCTGTTTTCTTAACCGTACCATTGGCCGTTGCCATAAATACAAATTTATCATCATCATAGGTACGAACCGGTAAAATAGCGGTGATACGTTCGCCTTGCTCTAACGGTAAGATATTAATAATCGGACGACCACGTGCTTGACGAGATGCTAAAGGCAATTGGAATACTTTTAACCAGTATAAACGTCCACGCGTAGAGAAACACAAGATAGTATCGTGTGTACTTGCCACTAATAACTTATCAATAAAGTCTTCGTCTTTCATTTTCGTTGCTGATTTACCTTTACCACCACGACGCTGCGCTTCATAGTCGGTGAGTGGTTGGTACTTCACATAACCTTCATGCGATAGCGTCACGACAACATCTTCTTCAGTGATCAAGTCTTCCATACAAAGATCTGTCTCAGACGCGGTGATTTCAGTACGACGAGCATCTGCAAAATTAGCACGAACATCGTTTAATTCTTCAGTGATCACTTCCATTAGACGATGAGGGTTTTCTAAAATAAATAACAGAGCAGTGATAATTTCAATTAATTCTTTGTATTCATTTAATATTTTTTCATGCTCAAGACCCGTTAATTTATGCAAACGCATATCCAAAATGGCTTGGGCTTGTGTGTCTGTCATGAAGTACAAATCATCACGCATACCAAATTCAATCGCAAGTCCATCTGGGCGCGCAACATCAACACCTGACGCTTCTAACATCGCTGCGACATTACCGAGTTTCCAGCCTTGTGCTTGTAATGCAGTTTTTGCTTCAGCAGGCGTTGATGAATGACGAATAAGCTCAATGATAGGCTCAATGTTCGCCAATGAAATCGCCAAACCTTCTAATAAATGCGCACGGGCTCGTGCTTTTTTCAATTCAAACACGGTGCGACGTGTTACCACTTCACGGCGATGCAAGATAAATGCATGTAACATTTCTTTTAGGTTCAATAATTTAGGTTGGCCGTGATCCAGGGCTACCATATTGATACCAAATGACGATTGCATTTGTGTTTGTGCATAAAGGTTATTTAAAATAACCTCCCCCACTTCACCACGTTTCACTTCAATCACCATACGCATGCCGTCTTTATCTGACTCATCACGCAGTGCACTGATACCTTCTATTTTTTTATCTTTAACTAATTCAGCAATTTTTTCAATTAAGCGTGCTTTATTAACTTGGTAAGGTAGTTCATCAACAATGATCGTTTCACGACCTGTTTTTTCATTGACTTCAACGCGGGCTTTAGCGCGGATTTTTAATTTTCCACGACCGGTTTTATAACCGTCAATAATGCCTTTACGGCCATTTATAATGCCCGCGGTTGGAAAATCTGGACCGGGGATATATTCAATTAATTGATCAATAGTAAGATCAGGATTATTAATTAACGCTAAGCAACCATCAATCACTTCACCTAAATTATGTGGTGGGATATTGGTTGCCATACCAACCGCAATACCTGATGAACCATTAATAAGTAGGTTAGGTATTTTTGTTGGCATTACTTCAGGAATAAGCTCAGTACCATCATAGTTGGGTACAAAATCAACCGTTTCTTTATCTAAATCGGCCAATAATTCATGCGCGATCTTATCCATACGAATTTCGGTATAACGCATTGCAGCCGCGCTATCCCCATCTACAGATCCGAAGTTACCTTGTCCGTCAATCAACATGTAACGTAATGAGAAATCTTGTGCCATACGTACGATTGTATCGTAGACCGCAGTATCACCATGTGGATGGTATTTACCGATAACATCACCAACAACACGTGCTGATTTTTTATAAGGTTTATTCCAATCATTACGTAATACGTTCATCGCAAACAAAACGCGACGATGCACAGGCTTAAGGCCATCACGTACATCAGGCAAAGCACGCCCAACAATAACGCTCATTGCATATTCAAGATAAGAGTTCTTTAATTCATCTTCAATGTTAATTGGAGATACATCGGGTGCAAATTCACTCATAGGGATAGAGATCCTTAAATTTTTAGGGTGGACCAGTTTAACATAAAGCCAACACTAATGATTGCTTCTTTTATGCTTTAAATGGCCTTATATAAGCGCTATGGGTTAAATAAGCCCCTTTGCTTTGATTAGGTTGTTTTTTGAACAGCTTGTTTTTGTGTAAAATCGCTTACAGAGCCAAATAAATGCATTTATAAAACAAACAATATTGGGTACAATCTCTGTCTTTGAATTAACAGAGTACACCTGCATGTCTCAAAATATCCCATCCACTGAAAATGATAAATACGAAGAAAATGTAGATCCTAAAGAAATTGAAAAATTTTCAGCTATGGCGACGCAATGGTGGGATCTTGAAGGCGACTTTAAACCCTTACATATGCTAAATCCCACACGCCTCGAATATATCGAACAAGGTGTTGATGGTTTATTTGCTAAAAGTGTCGTTGATATTGGCTGCGGAGGGGGAATTTTAGCTGAAAGTATGGCAAAAAAAGGCGCTAAGGTGATTGGTATTGATATGGCACATGCCTCATTACAAATCGCACGTTTACATGCCTTAGAGACGGCAACCACATTAGACTACCAAAAAACCACAGCAGAGGCCTTTGCCAGCGAACATAAAGCGCAATTTGATGTGGTGACTTGCATGGAAATGCTAGAGCACGTTCCCGATCCCGCTTCTATTATCCAAGCGTGTTGTTCTATGCTAAAGCCCGGTGGCAGTGTGTATTTCTCAACCATCAATAAAACAATGAAAGCTTACTTGATGATGATATTAGGCGCAGAGCATGTATTAAGGTGGGTACCTAAAGGCACTCATGAATACAAGAAGTTTATTCGCCCTTCTATCTTACTGGCAGCAATCGATAACACCTCATTAAAGTGTGTCGATTTATGTGGCGTTGAATATCGCCCTTTACATCATGATTTTCACATTACAAAAAATGTCTCTGTTAATTATATGTTGCACTGCATTAAAGCTAAATAGTATTAAAACGCAATAAAACAAATGCACGTTAATAAAAATCCGACGTTATCAAAAAACAAATAGCGTCGGATTTTTGTAAAAGAAGAAGCCGATTTAAAACCGTATTACCTCTTTATTAATGATACTTATTTAATACCGAGGGCGCGTTTCATTGTAAAGAAGAGATCTGTTTGATCCGTTAAACCGACAATATTACCCGCATAAGGGCCATATGCTGCAACGCGAAGTTGTGCTCCCGTATGACCCATACTGTCGCCTTCCGAATTACCGTAACTTATCGCCATGGGTGCACCATCTTTTGTCATTAATGCTTGGGTTAGCCCTGGTGCTTTTGTCTCCGGGTACACAATTTGTGACGCATGCGCATGATCAGCGGTGACTATCACTAATGTATTGCCCTCTTTTTTAGCAAATGCTAGCGCGACCTGTACCGCTTCATCAAGATCGACCGTCTCACCTATTTGTCCACAGGCATTCGCCGCATGATCTTGTTTATCAATCGATGCACCTTCGACTTGTAAGAAAAAACCTTTAGGTGAATCTTTTAATAAATTAATCGCGACTTCTGTCATTTCACCTAATGTAGGAATGTTTTCAGTACGAGCAGGATTGTTTTTACAGATCACGGCCGGTTTATCTAAGTTGCCATGATAAGACGCTTTAGGTCCAAGCCAGCGTACCGGCATGTTACCGGGTGAAAATAGCCCGAGTAAAGGATGTTTTTGATCCGCTTTTTTAATACTTTGCATCTCTTTGACATTACTCACTAATTGATAGCCGCGAGCCAGTGCTTGTGCTTTTAATGTTTTACCGCGCCATTGCCCACTTAACGCTTTTTCTGAAAACGTTGCAGATCCACCACCAAGTACCACATCTGCACGCGTATTTAATAATTGCTCAGTAATCGATCCTTTGCCACCATTTTTAAGTAACGCTTCAGGACATTTTTTTGCCGTCACATTAGGTCCATAACATTTTCGTTGTGATACATGTGAATATAATGCAGCTGGCGTGGCATCTTGAATTTCAGCAGTAGATACATTCCCCGTGGCTTTATGTGCTTTTTTTGCAAGCTCAAGAATAGTAGGGTGTGCATTGCCAAAAACATCGACGCCTAATGCACCATTATATGTTTTAACGCCCGTTGACCACGCCGTCGCAGAGGCTGCAGAGTCCGTGACATAATCAGGTTTTTGTGTTTTTTTATTAAGGGAATAATGCGTATATTGGCCTGTTAATGGAAGTGCATCAATACCAGGAAAGAAACCACCAGCACCATACACATAGTTACGTGCAATCGTAATTTCTGAGTCGCCCATGCCATCGCCAATTAATAAAATCACATTTTTGGCACTCTTATTATTTTCTAGCATTTTTTGAAGCTCTGGGCTGATATCATTATTTAAGCGCCTGGCTCCTCCTTGTTGGGTTATATCACCCTGTGCACTGCGATCTAAGAATTGATTATTTGCATATACCCCAGGTGTTGCAAAAAAACCCATTAAAGCCAGTGCTGTCAATGCTGATGTTTTCATAATATTCCTAAGTTAATAATGTCTGTGCCGAGGAGACTAACCTATCTTTATTACATATTTATGGCACTTTTATGAAGAAAAATACACCAGCATCACTTTTGCTATGCAAGTCAGTAGATACCCCATAAAAATTTAGCCACCTAACACTCGCATCTAAGATGAACTATCTGCATTTATTTTTAATGCTTATCAGCGAAAACGCGCCCTATTGGTGCTATATCACATACTTTTTATTGTAAATTATTTGCCAAAAAGTCAATTAATAGCCGTATTTTAGGTGCAACATAACGATTTTCAGGATAAATAGCCCAAATAGCCTCATCGTTTGGGCGCACACTGTCTAACACTCTAATAAGTTGACCGGACTTAATATATTCATCTACATAGTCATTTGCAAGCTGGATCAAACCAATGCCTTTAAGCGCGGCATCCACCAGCCCAATACCACTATTACAGCGTATATTACCTTTAACGCGTATATTCTTTTCTTTACCTTGCTCATTAAAATGCCACATATCGCGCGTGCCTAATAAGCAATTATGTGTTCGCAATTCAGAGGTTGAGTGTGGCACTCCAAATTTTTCAATATAGGCTGGTGAGGCGCACACATAAGTTGAGCGTAGCGCCAATTTTTTAGCCAATAAATTAGAATCTTCTAAGCTCCCAAGACGAATAGCTAAATCAAACCCTCCCGCCAATAGATCAATTCGTTGATTACTCAACTCACTAATGATCTCTATTTGGGGATGTAATTTTATAAAATCATTTAATAACGGTTGAATTTTTTGCTCACCAAAGGTGATAGGGGCAGATAGTTTTATCGATCCTGATGCTTGCTGTTGTAAATTACTCAATGCATCTTCCGCAGCTTTTAAGCCTTCTAATACATTTTTACAATCTTTATAAAATAGTTGCCCTTCTTGAGTCAAACTCACTTTACGAGTACTACGATAAAAAAGTTTAATATTTAATCTTTTCTCTAATGCGCTCACTTGCCGACTGACTTGCGCTGTCGAAATATGTAAGTTCTTAGATGCCATGGTAAAACTTTGCGTTGCAGCGACTGCCACAAATTCATTGATCCCTTGCCAACTCATTATTACATCCTCGTAAAAGTGATTTGCATTTTAGGTGTATTATTATTTATTCAGTAACGACTATAATCATCAATAACAGAACAGACAAGTAGAATAAACAATCATTACTCAAAAAGGACAATACAATGACAGATAAATTTATCAAATCTAAGGCCGCTATCGCTTGGGGTCCTAATCAGCCTTTATCTATTGAAGAAATAGATGTCATGCTACCGCGTAAAGGTGAAGTATTAGTTAAAATCATTGCATCTGGTGTTTGCCATACCGATGCATTTACTTTATCCGGTGATGATCCTGAAGGCATTTTCCCCGTTATATTGGGCCATGAAGGTGGCGGTATTGTTGAACAAATTGGCGAAGGCGTAACCAGTGTTGCTGTCGGCGATCACGTGATCCCTTTATATACGCCGGAATGTGGTGAATGTGAATACTGCCTTTCTGGAAAAACAAATCTATGCCAAAAAATAAGAGAAACGCAAGGTAAAGGCTTAATGCCCGATGGCACAACTCGCTTTTATAAAGATGGCCAACCTATTTTTCATTATATGGGCTGCTCTACCTTCTCTGAATACACTGTTTTACCTGAGATAGCTCTCGCTAAAGTAAATCCAGATGCACCTTTAGAAGAAGTTTGTTTACTCGGTTGTGGCGTAACCACAGGCATGGGCGCAGTGATGAACACGGCAAAAGTAGAGGAAGGCGCGACCGTCGCTATTTTTGGAATGGGAGGCATTGGTCTTTCTGCTGTTATTGGCGCAACCATGGCAAAAGCGAGCCGTATTATTGTGATTGATATTAATGAAAGCAAATTTGCACTTGCTAAACAATTAGGTGCAACCGATTTTATTAATCCTAAAGATCATAAAAAACCTATCCAAGACGTTATTGTTGAACTCACCAATGGCGGTGTCGATTATTCGTTTGAATGTATTGGTAATGTCGATGTGATGCGCAGTGCATTAGAATGTTGTCATAAAGGTTGGGGCGAATCTGTGATCATCGGTGTTGCCGGTGCAGGTAAAGAAATTAGTACCCGTCCTTTCCAACTGGTCACAGGGCGAGTTTGGCGTGGCAGTGCTTTTGGTGGCGTAAAAGGTCGTACAGAATTACCTGATTATGTTGAACGTTATCTACAAGGTGAATTTAAACTTTCTGATTTTATTACCCACACGATGGGCCTTGATAAAATTAATGATGCCTTTGATTTAATGCATGAAGGTAAAAGTATTCGCAGTGTGATCCATTTTAATCTTTGATCCTATCAATAATCCTTTTCAGCTTTAAATCCATCTAAAGCTGAAAAGGCCTTTAAACAGAGAGCATTTTCTTATGATCATTGAAAACATTAGCAGTAATAAAGTATTTAATGGCTGGCATAAACAATATTCACATGCCTCCAACGTACTTCATTGTAATATGCGTTTTGCCATTTTTTTACCCCCTCAAGCCACAGCAGTAAATAAAGTCCCGGTTGTATATTGGCTATCAGGCCTGACCTGTAACGATGAAAACTTTATGCAAAAAGCAGGCGCGCTAAAAATAGCGGCTGAATTAGGCATCGCAATTGTAGTGCCCGATACAAGTCCTCGTGGTAATGATGTACCCGATAATAAAGAGTATGATCTGGGCATGGGAGCGGGCTTTTACGTCAATGCGACACAGGCACCTTGGAATACACATTATCAAATGTATGATTATGTATTGCATGAATTGCCAAAACTCATTGAAGCACATTTTCCTGTCAATGACGTGCGCTCTATCAGTGGTCATTCAATGGGAGGCCACGGCGCATTAGTATTAGCTTTACGTAATCCAGAAGTATACCGTTCTGTCAGTGCATTTAGCCCTATTTGCGATCCGCTACATTGCCCTTGGGGAACTAAAGCAATGCGCGCCTATCTCGGTGATAATACCGACACTTGGGCTAAATATAATGCCAGTGAACTCATTAAAAAAACGAAAAGTACGTTACCAATACGTATTGAACAAGGTGAGAGTGATCCTTTTTTAAGTGATCAATTACATCCACAAACGTTTATTGATGCGGCTAAAGTTAATAATCACCCGATTATTTTTAATTTACAACCGGGATTTGATCATAGTTATTACTTTATTAGCTCTTTTATTGAAGATCATTTACGCTTTCATGCCCTTTATTTAAAAAGTTAAACACACGATAACATTTGTTTTACAGCCCATTATCTTTATTAACAATGATGAATATGGGCCGTAAAACACACAAAAAAAATAAAATATAGGGCTCTTCTTTGCCTATCAACAAAAAAACTATTTTTCCGCGTTATCTAGCACACCTTAATGAAAACTAATCTGCCTTATCTTTTTTGCAAAGGTGCGTCATAAAAAAAAACAAAACCACACCTAAATCAACGCGCTATTTTTCTTGTGCTTTTTTATTAATCGAAGTAATAAACATGAAAAACAAGATACAAGCTGAATTTCTTATTAAAAATTATACACTCTTTTTAAAGTGCAAAAATATTCTAAATAATTATTGCATTTTACTAAAAACAGCTACGACTTAAAGACAAATGTTAGTAAGTACCAACACAAATGTCAGTTCTGATTTTATACACAATTTTATCCACAATAAGAAGAAAATTATTCACTTGAAAAAAAATAAAAACACGCTATCTTGTGTCTCCAGTTTCATACAAACACAATATATAGTGTTTTTGTGGGAAAACGCGGATCGTATAGATAACGATCAACGTCTTGTGATCATCACTCAATTAAGGCTGACCGATGAATAAAAAAATCTTTGTAACCAAACGTAATGGCTCGACAGAATGTCTCGATCTTGAAAAAATTCACCGCGTTATTACCTGGGCATCGGAAGGTTTAGAAAACGTCTCGGTATCACAAATTGAGTTAAACTCCCATATTCAATTTTATGATGGGATCCGCACCAATGACATTCATGAAACCATTATAAAAGCAGCCGCCGATCTTATCTCAGAAGACTCGCCAGATTATCAATATTTAGCGGCTCATTTAGCTATTTTCCATCTACGCAAAAAAGCATATCGCCGTTTTACGCCTCCTAGTGTCTTTGAACATGTGAGTAAAATGGTTTCAAAAGGTAAATATGATGCTCACCTGTTAGAAGATTACACTAAAAAAGAATTCGAAAAGATGGAGAAGTTTATCGATCACAAAAGAGATTTAACATTCTCTTATGCGGCCGTTAAACAACTTGAAGGTAAATACCTTGTACAAAATCGAGTTACTGGGGAAATTTATGAAAGCCCACAATTCTTATATTTGTTAGTCGCAGCATGTTTATTTAGCAATTATGATAAAAAAATACGTTTAGATTATGTGCAACGCTTCTATGATGCTATCTCAACCTTTAAAATTTCATTACCCACGCCTATCATGGCAGGTGTACGTACGCCGACAAGACAGTTTAGTTCTTGTGTTCTCATTGAAGCGGACGATAGCCTTGATTCAATTAATGCGGCAGCGAGTTCAATTGTAAAATACGTTTCTCAACGTGCCGGAATTGGTATTAATGCAGGACGTATCCGCGCATTAGGCAGTCACATTCGTGGTGGTGAAGCATTTCATACAGGTTGTATTCCTTTTTATAAGCACTTTCAAACTGCCGTTAAATCTTGCTCTCAAGGGGGCGTTCGTGGTGGTGCAGCAACCATTTTCTATCCCCTTTGGCATTTAGAAGTCGAATCTTTATTAGTGCTTAAAAATAACCGTGGCATTGATTCAAACCGTGTACGTCATCTTGATTATGGTGTTCAACTGAGTCGCCTCTTCTATCAACGTTTAATTGATAAAAAAGACATCACCTTATTTAGCCCTTCAGATGTCCCTGGCCTATATGATGCATTTTTTGAAGATCAAGATGAATTTGAGCGTCTCTATACGCTTTATGAGGGCGATGACAGCATTCGTCAGAACTCTATCAGCGCAGTAAACTTATTCTCTTTATTAATGCAAGAGCGTGCCAGTACAGGCCGTATTTATATTCAAAATGTAGATCATTGTAATACGCACAGTCCTTTTGACAGTAAAGTTGCCCCAATACGCCAAAGTAATTTGTGCTTAGAAATTGCGTTACCCACTAAACCGCTTCGTCATATTATGGATGAAGAAGGTGAAATTGCGTTATGTACGCTTTCGGCTTTAAATTTAGGCGCGATTAAATCTCTCGATGAATTAGAGCCACTTAGTGAACTTGCAGTGCGCGCATTAGATAATCTGCTTGATTACCAAGATTATCCGATTATTGCAGCTAAAAACAGTTCAATGGCACGCCGCACACTGGGTATAGGCGTTATCAACTATGCTTATTACTTAGCAAAAAATGGGGTTAAATATTCAGATGGCAGTGCCAATAATCTGACCCATAGAACTTTTGAAGCCATTCAATTCTACTTACTAAAAGCGTCAAATAAATTAGCAAAAGAGCGTGGCGCTTGCCCTAAATTTAATGAAACACGTTATTCACAAGGTATTTTACCGATTGATACGTATAAAAAATCAATCGATAGTATTTGTGATGAAAAATACCACCTTGATTGGGAAACGTTGCGTAAAGATATTGTTAAACATGGTTTACGTAATTCTACATTGTCGGCATTAATGCCTTCAGAGACATCAAGCCAAATATCAAATGCAACGAATGGTATTGAGCCTCCACGTGGTTTTATCAGCATTAAAGCCAGTAAAGATGGTATTTTAAAACAAGTGGTTCCTGAATTTGAGAAATACCGTGAAAATTATGAATTATTATGGGACATCCCAAATAACAAAGGTTATATAAATTTAGTTGGCATTATGCAAAAATTTATCGACCAAGCTATTTCTGCTAATACAAATTATGATCCGAAACGTTTTCCTAACGAAAAAGTATCGATGACCACCCTTTTAGGTGATCTTTTAACGGCTTATAAAATGGGATTGAAAACGCTTTATTATCATAATACCCGTGATGGTGCGAGTGATGAAAATGTCATTGCAGAAACGGATGACTGTGCCGGCGGCGCGTGTAAAATTTAACTCTTTTAAGATAATAACGGATCCGTGTGAGCCGTTATTATCTTGATATTAATCTCTAGACTTGAGGAATACCCCATGGCCTATACTACTTTTTCAACAATTCCCAATGATGCATTAAAAGAACCCATGTTTTTTGGTAACCCAGTCAATGTGGCACGTTATGATCAACAAAAATTTGAAGTGTTTGAGAAACTCATTGAAAAACAATTAAGTTTCTTCTGGCGCCCTGAAGAAATCGATGTGAGTCGAGATCGCATTGACTTTATGAACTTACCAAGTCATGAGCAACATATCTTTATTTCAAATTTAAAATATCAAACATTGCTTGATTCTATCCAAGGTCGTAGCCCTAATATGGCTTTGCTTCCGATTGTCTCTTTGCCGGAGCTTGAAACATGGATTGAAACATGGTCATTTTCTGAAACTATCCATAGCCGTAGCTACACTCACATTCTCAGAAATTTATTTACGGATCCGAGTGAAGTTTTTGAAGATATCGTGACCAATGTGGAGATCCAAAAACGCGCGTCAGATATTGCCCAATACTATGACGCATTGATCCATGCCGTACAATTTATGCAATTACATGGTTTAGAGCAGTCTAAAATTGAATATCTGGATCTCGATGGCAACCCTGAAAAACTCACGTTGCGCGTTATTAAGAAAAAATTATACCTTTGCATGTGCTCTATCAATGCATTAGAAGCCATCCGCTTTTACGTTTCTTTTGCCTGCTCATTTGCTTTTGCTGAGCGCGACTTGCTCGAAGGTAATGCAAAAATTATAAAATTAATTGCCCGTGATGAAGCGTTGCACTTAAACTCTACGCAGCAAATACTTAACATTTGGGCCGATGGGAAAGATGATCCTGAAATGGCAGAAATTGCCATTGAATGTCACGCCAAAGGTCGAGATATCTTTTTAACAGCAGCGGCTCAAGAAAAAGAATGGGCGGCATACTTATTTAAAGATGGCTCAATGATTGGCTTAAATGAAGTTATTTTATGTCAATATGTTGAATACATTAGTAATGTGCGTATGCAAGCGATTGGTTATGAAGCGCCTTTTGAAATAAAAAACAACCCTATCCCTTGGATAAATCACTGGCTAATTAGTGATAATGTACAAGTTGCCCCACAAGAAGCTGAGATCAGTTCATACCTTGTCGGTCAAATTGATAGCAAAGTCGATACTGATGAACTAAGCAGTTTTGAACTATAGAAAATGACTTTCATCTGCACAATTAATAAGCAACACTACCTTTTTGATAAGCAAAAAAGCTTACTTGAAAACTTAGAAGCGCATGCACTCAGCCCTGAGTTCCAATGTCGAGATGGACATTGTGGTGCATGCCGCTGTTTGCTTATTAAAGGCCAAGTTAACTATCCAAATATCCCCCTTGTTTATTTACGTAACAATGAGATTTTAACCTGTTGCAGCCGAGCAGATGCAAACATAGAAATAGCATTATAGAAACAGATAAAAGCGCCGAAAACATTTTTATGGCGCTTTTATGCTCTGCTCTTATTTTTTTATGTGGCAGGTGTTAACAACGCTTTTTATTTTATTATTTTATGATAACTTAGTGAATACTCACCGCACAACTGCGTAATAAACTACTGTAATGCGTACAAAAAGCACAAAATAACTGAAATTAAAGCAGATTTATTGTATTAATTAATTTATTCTCTAAAATACATCAATTAAACAACTCATTAAGTGAATGCATGGATCATACCCTACTACTTTTTATTGGTACCGCCTTTAGTTTTGGGATGCTTATTAATATGACAGGCCTACCTCCTATGGTGGGTTTCTTAATTGCAGGTTTCGCACTTAATTACTTAGGTTTTGAAGAAAGCCAAACACTCAGTACACTCGCCCATTTAGGCGTCACGTTATTACTATTTTCGATTGGTTTAAAACTCAATATTCGCACTCTTTTAAAAAGGGAAGTTTGGGGTGGTGCCAGTATTCAGATGTTTTGCAGTGTACTTTTTTACAGCCTACTTCTGCTTATTTTTAAACAACTTGGTTTAAGCTTTTTTAATCATTTAGACACCCCTGGTTTAATTTTAGTCGCCTTTTTACTTAGCTTCTCAAGTACTGTTTTTGCCGTGAAAATTCTTGAAGCCAAAAGTGAAACAAATTCACTTTATGGACGAATAGCTATTGGCATGTTGATCATGCAAGATATCTTCGCCGTGCTATTTTTAACCATTTCAGTGGGTGAGCTTCCCTCCATCTGGGCTTTTGGGCTTTTTGCCCTTCCTCTGTTGCGTCCTATTTTGTTTAAGTTACTTGATAGGGCCGGCCATGGGGAGTTATTGGTTTTATATGGTGTATTTTTAGCCTTAGGCATGGGCGCAGGTTTATTTGAATATTTAGGCTTAGAGGCCGATTTAGGCGCCCTTGTCGCAGGTATGCTACTCGCAAGCCATCGCACGGCTAAAGATATGGCCAATGCATTATTTAATATGAAAGAAATATTTTTAATTTGTTTCTTCTTAAGTATCGGCTTAAAAGGCCTCCCTAATATTGATCACTTTATGATAGCGATCCTGTTATCTTGCCTTTTATTGGGTAAAACAGCTTTGTATTTCTTTACGCTAACCAAATTCAATCTACGCTCTCGCACCTCTTTATTTGCGGCGTTTTCTCTTGCCAATTACAGTGAATTTGGACTCATTGTTGCATCCTTAGCTTATGCTAAAGGCTGGTTATCTTCCGATTGGCTCACCATCACCGCCATTGCGGTTTCACTCAGCTTTATTATTTCAGCCTTACTCAATAAATACTCAGATCCTATTTACAGTCACTTTACGCACTCTTTGAAACGCTTCCAATCCAAACGTTTACATAAAGATGATCGTCCTGTACGGGTAGGTGATGCTCAAATATTGGTAATGGGTATGGGCCGTATTGGCGTCGGTGCATATGATGCCTTAAAAATACATTATGGAAAAAAAGTCATGGGGGTCGATTATGATCACCAAACGACTATCAAGCATCGAAAATTAGGGAGACGCGTGATCACCGGCGATGCACTCGACTCTGATTTTTGGACTAAATTACAGCTCACGGATAACATTAAACTGATATTACTGGCAATGCCGGATCATAACGGTAATCGTTACGCCGCCGAGCAATTAAACAAAATAGATCATTATAATTTTAAAGTTGCCGCATTAGCGCACTATAAAGACGATGAAAAAGAATTACATAAACTCGGTGTTGCCCCAGTGTTTAATATGTATGAAGAGGCGGGTTCTGGATTTGCTCACCATGTATGGGCAGAGCTTGCCGACACGTTAAGTGAAGAAAACGCCCTTAAAGAGACTAAAAATCCAAATGTTAATTTTGAAGAATAATCATATCTATGAATACGCTAACGCAACCTCTCTGTCGCGTTAGCGTTCACTTTCACCTTCCCTTTTTATTTACCGCCTTGCGCTGCAATAAAAATAAACGCCTTTATAAAGCAACGTGCTATTCTCTAATTTCGTTCTGTTTTGCAGACGCAAATAGAAATTGAATTAAATAAACCCTGACTTAAAAGGGTAAAGAAAAAGGTAACCTTTATGTGCTCTATTTTTTGTGTACTCGATATAAAAGGTGATGCACTTGCATTACGCAAAAAAGCAATTGAAATGTCTACACTTTTACGTCATAGAGGTCCCGATTGGTCTGGTATTTACGCCTCAGAAAAGGCCATTTTAGTACATGAGCGCCTCTCTATTGTCGATGTAGAAACAGGCGCGCAGCCTCTTTTTAATGAAGATGAAACCCACATTCTCGCTGTTAATGGTGAAATTTATAATCACCAACAACTGAGCCTTGCATTAAAAACAGATTACCCTTTTAAAACCAAATCTGATTGTGAAGTGATTTTGGCACTATATGCAGAAAAAGGCGCCGATTTTTTAGATGATCTTAATGGCATGTTCGCTTTTTGTCTTTATGATGCAAAAAAAGATAAGTACCTTATTGGTCGCGATCATTTGGGAATTATCCCACTGTATATGGGCTGGGATGAAAAAGGTAACTTTTATCTTGCTTCAGAAATGAAAGCATTGATGCCAGTTTGCGTGAAAGTAGAAGAATTTCCAGCAGGACATTACTTAGACAGTGAAATCGGTGTTGTCACCAAATACTACCAACGTGATTGGATGGAGTATGACGCGGTCAAAAATAACCAAGGTAGCCCTAAAGATATCGCAGTAGCCCTTGAAGATGCCGTTAAACGCCAACTCATGTGTGATGTGCCTTACGGCGTACTGCTTTCGGGTGGATTAGACTCGTCTCTTATCTCCGCTATCACCCAAAAATTTGCTAAAAAGCGTATTGAAGATAACGATGGATCTGATGCTTGGTGGCCTCAACTGCATTCGTTCTCAGTGGGCCTAAAAGGCTCTCCTGATTTAGCAGCAGCTGAAAAAGTAGCAAAAGAGTTAGGCACCATACATCATCCGATTATTTTTACAGAGCAAAACGGTATTGATGCGTTAAAAGAAGTAATTTACCATTTAGAAACTTATGATGTCACCACTATCCGCGCCTCTACGCCAATGTATTTAATGGCGCGAAAAATTAAAGCGATGGGCATTAAAATGGTCCTTTCGGGTGAAGGTGCTGATGAAATATTTGGCGGATATTTATACTTTCATAAAGCGCCAAACGCAAAAGAGTTTCATAATGAATTAAATAGAAAACTCAATAAACTACACCTTTTTGATTGCCTACGCGCCAACAAATCAATGGCAGCTTGGGGCGTTGAAGCGCGCGTACCTTTCTTAGATAAAGAGTTTTTAGATGTCGCAATGCGCACTAATCCCGATCTTAAAATGATCACCGGTAAACGCATCGAAAAAGATATTCTTCGTGAAGCGTTTAAAGGCCAATTATTAGATGAAGTGTTATGGCGTCAAAAAGAGCAGTTTTCTGATGGCGTAGGTTATAGCTGGATTGATACTTTAAAAGCCTATATTGAAACGCAAGTGAGCGACCAAGAACTTGAAAGCGCTGAATTTAAGTTCCCAATTAATACGCCTGACACCAAGGAAGCTTATTTCTATCGCTGTATTTTCAAAGAACACTTCCCTCTGGACAGTGCTGCGCTCTGCGTGCCTTTTGGAAAATCAGTTGCTTGCTCTACGGTTGAAGCTTTAGCTTGGGATGAAAGTTTCCAGAAAAATGCAGATCCATCAGGACGCGCTACCGGTATTCACAATGATGCCTATAACGCCAAATAGCAGCCAATAAAACAGAGTCACTTCAAATCACTTAAACTGACCTGCTTTGCGGGCAGTTTAAGACATAAGGTAAACATCATTGCAAAGCCCTAACACTTGTCCATGTCGTAGCTCTCAGCCCTATCAAACCTGCTGCTCCCCCTTGCATCAAAACCTGCAACAAGCACAAACATGCGAGCAATTAATGCGCGCACGTTACAGTGCCTTCATTTTGCAATTAGGTGAGTATTTATTTAATACTTATGATGCAGACTTTCGAGGTGAGTTAACCAAGGAACAATTATCTGAGCCCAGTTTGACATGGGTAAACTTAGAGATAATTGCGACCGAAAGTTTAAAAGTGCAAGGGTTTGTGGAATTCAAAGCCTATTATATTGAAGCAGACACGCTCACCTACCACCATGAACGCTCCAACTTTATAAAAAAAAATGACCATTGGTTCTATTGCGATGGTGTTTTTTATCCTGCGAATAAGAGTATTACGATTAAACGCAATGATCTTTGTCCTTGTGGTAGCCAAATAAAATATAAAAAATGTAAGCATTTAAGGGAATAAAACCATGCAAAAAAAAATATTATTAACGGATTGTCCTGACAGTAAAGGCCTCATTGCTCACATTACAAATGTCTGCCAAAAAAACCAACTTAACATTATTAAAAACAATGAATTTGTAGATCATCAACACCAACGTTTTTTTATGCGCACCGAGCTCGAGGGGTGTTTTGATAATTGCACCTTACTCGAAGATTTAGATTTTTATTTACCTAAAGGCTCAAGTCGTCAATTAGTCTCACAGCAGCGTAAACGTATTGTGATATTAGTGACGAAAGAAGCGCACTGTTTGGGTGATATTCTGATGAAGAGTACTTATGGCTCAATGGATGTCGAAATCGCAGCCGTGATAGGTAATTACACGATATTAGAAGATTTAGTGACTAAATTTAACATTCCTTACCATTGCATTAGTCATGAAGGGATATCAAGAGAAGAGCACGAAGATAAAATAATGCAATGTATTGCACCTTATCAGCCAGATCTCGTCATTTTAGCGAAATACATGCGCATATTAAGCCCTAAATTTGTCAGCGCTTATGCCAATAGATTAATTAATATCCATCACTCTTTTTTACCCGCTTTTATAGGTGCGAGGCCGTATCAACAAGCCTTTGATAGAGGCGTGAAGATCATTGGTGCAACCGCCCATTTTGTAAATAACAATTTAGATGAAGGGCCCATCATTACGCAAGATATTGCGCATATTGATCATGCTCATAACGTAGAGAGCCTGATCAAAGTGGGCAGAGATGTTGAAAAATCAGTGTTAAGCCGTGCGTTACAGCATCTCATTGACGATAAAGTGTTTGTTTACGCTAATCGCACCGTGGTGTTTAAATAAAGGCATAAAAGAAAATAAATACAAGATCAGGCGTCACAAATAAGGCTTGTTGCATTTTCTCTCGCAATAAAGAGAAACGTGGCGCTTTTATACGCTCGATGCAGGTGAGATGATAGGATTAATAATGTGCATGTATTTTTATAGGCCGACCACTGAGTTGCATTGCCTGTAGGTTCTGCATCAGTTGATGATCCACGCCACCGCTTACATCCGCGCTTAACGCCCCCGCGAGTGGCATTTTCCCCGCAAGACGGCGCTGCGCCAGTAACGACAAATTATCCACCACATCACTGCTAATATCCGCTGATGGTTGACGCGATAGCAAGGCTTCATTATTCAGTAAATAACGTAAACGAATACTGCTGAAGCGTTGTGCCTGCACGTCACTATTTAACGCTTTTGCCTGTGTTAATGTGATCCCCTCATTAACTAATGGTTGAGGCTCACTTAAACAAAATGCATCTCGTAATGCTAATTTTTTTAGTGGATCTTCTTTATTGTCCGCTAGACTAAATTGTGAGAAATCTCGGACATCGCTCGAGAGCAAACTCAATAACAAATTAAATTTATGTCGAGCACCGCTTGTTAGCGCAATATTTAATTGCGATCCCAATTGCCATTCATTAATTAATAAAGCCGGTGCGTTTTGCTCAACATTCATACTATGATTCATTATTTATTAAACACAGAAGATATATCGGCAACAATCTGATTTTATTTAATGTTTTTCACAGTTATTTACTATTTAAGCTTCACAATCAGAAATAATCTGATATTATCGGTTGCGTAATAAAGGAGGGGTTCCCGAGTGGCCAAAGGGAGCAGATTGTAAATCTGCCGCGTAAGCTTCGGTGGTTCGAATCCACCCCCCTCCACCATTTCTTGCCAAAATCAATTGTATCTTATTAATTTAAAAGTCTTTTTCTTATATCTCTAGCCTACTTATAACAATCCCCTGTTGTTTCCTGTTAATATAAAGAATGCTTCATAAAGAGAGCAAGGAAATAATGTTTAGCTATAAAAATAAAAAAATTCTTATCGTTGATGATCAAAAAGCATTTCACGTTATGCTCAAAACAATGCTGACCAATCAAGGTGCAAAAAGTATCACCTTCGCAGATACTGCTGACAGTGCGATGCGCTGTGCCCATCGTCGTCTTTTTGATATTTATCTCGTTGATTATAATTTAGGCGCGGGAAAAAATGGCATACAATTACTTGATCACCTACGTAAAAAAAATCTTATTCCAGTGCATGCTTTATGCTTTATCATTACCGGAGATAACACCAAAGGCATGGTCCTAACCGCCATAGAAAAAGCCCCTGATGATTATTTAATGAAACCTTTCTCGCCCACACAACTACTTAATAGGCTCACTAAAGCGGCGCAGAAAAAAGACATGTTAATGGATATTTTGAAAGCATTAAAAAGTAAAAATTATGCACAAGCCATCTTTTTATGCAAAGAAAAAATTGAAAAAGAACCTAAATACACCACCCTTTGTAAAAATATGCTCGCCGATATTTATATTACAACTGAGCAATACCCTGAAGCAGAAAGCATATTAAAAGAATTAGTCAATAAACGTGCATTAATGCAAACCAGTATTAGTTTAGGCCAAACCTATTACCTGCAAGATAAACTCAGCGAAGCTATCGCTATTTTACAAGACATTGTTTTACACCGCCCTTTACAAATAAAAGCGTATGAATGGTTAGCACGCGCTTATAAAAAAAAGGGTGATTATAATAAAGCGCTGTCGACGCTAAGCACTGCTGCCAATATGACCAATCACAGTATTGAGCGTCACCAAGAAGTGGCACTATTAGCAAAAGAGATGCATGAGCATAAAATTATGCTCAATAGCCACCACGCTATATTAAATTTAAGTCGAAACTCTTTCTATCCTGACCCTTGCTACTTAGCAAATTACATTCACAGCATTATTGATTATGCGCAGTTTACTGATGATATCAATAATAAAAAATCAATATTAAAAATGGTCAATTCAGCACTTTATCAAAGCCGCTTTGAAGAAGGCAGAAATGATAATTTTGACTTTAATCAGTTTGATTTTCTTTGCCAAGCCAAAATATTCTTTTCTTTAAATGAGCATTTAAAAGCAAAACGTCTTATTTTAAAAACAATACATAACAGTGACAAAGTCATTAATGAAATAGACACCACGACACTCTGTGAAAGTGTACTTTCTCTGCTTGATATTGGTGAATTTGATGATGTAAAACCCTATTTAGATGAGCTTAATCGACGTGATATTATCGATCCTACGATGCAGGCTAATATTGAAGAGCACACAGGAAATAATTTAAGTATGCGTATCAGTGCATTTAAAGCGCATAATAAAGAAGGAATTGATGCCTTTAGAAATGGTAATTATGTTTACGCATTACAATCGTTTAATCGCGCCCTCAAATTAGAGCCTTTAAACTCCGGCGCTCTTTTAAACAGTATACAAGTATATCTAAAGCAGCTTTTAAGCAAAGAAAAACATCAGCGCCAAGAGCAACTTCAAGCATGCCAAGCAAAATTTAATTTATTACGTAATACACATTTATCTCCCGACCATCGACAACGCTATAATGATTTACAAAAAGAATTTAACATCGAAAAAAGAAATTAAAAAACACCCACCTGTTGATACTTTTAGAACCAAAATTTTAACAGAATTGTTCTACATTAATTTCTTATAACAGCATGCCACAACGAAGATGAATTAAAGTCTCGTACCTGACCAATGATCTTGATCTCACAGATATCACAGATATCACAGATATCACAGATATCATAATATGCCCTTCTTTTTTTCACCATTTTTCTTTTATATATATTTTATTATTAGGTTTTATTGTTATATTTTTTTGTTATATTTCGTATTTTTGCATATTTACATCTCCTGTCTACTGTTAACATCTAAACATCCTTATTAACGTTAGCAGGGAACTAATGTTTAACTATCAAAATAAAAAAATTCTTATCGTTGATGACCAAAAAGAATTTTCAGTCATGCTCAAAGCGATGATCAGCCATCAAGGCGCAAAAAGCATTACCTTTGCGGACAGTGCTGATAGTGCAATCGACTGTGCCCATCGTGACTTTTTTGATGTTTATTTTATTGACTATCATTTAGGGGCGGGTAGAAATGGCATACAATTACTCGACTACTTACGTAACAGCAATCTTATTCTAGTGTCTGCGTTATGCTTTATTGTTACCGGCAACAGTAACCAAGATATGGTATTAAGCGCTATTGAAAAAGCGCCCGATGATTATTTAATAAAACCTTTTTCACCGACGCAATTACTCAATAGACTCACTAAAGCTACCCATAAAAAAGATATGTTAATGGGTATTTTAAACGCGATAAAAGACAATAATCTTACCCAAGCCATTCTTTTATGCCATGAAAAAATTAAAAGCACATCAAAATACAGCACACTATGTCAAAATATACTCGCCGATATTTATATTAAAACAGAGCAATACAGTGACGCCGAAAAAATATTAAAAAAACTCGTCAATAAACGCGCCGTAATACAAACCAGCATTCGTTTAGGGAAAACCTATTATTTACAAAATAAACTCAATGAAGCGATCGCTATTTTAGAAGATATTATCTTACATCACCCGTTACAAATTAAAGCCTATGAATGGTTAGCGCGCGCTTACAAAAAAAATAACGATCACAATAGAGCGCTATCAACTTTGACAGCGGCGGCGAACATGACCAATCACAGTATTGAGCGCCACCAAGAAGTGGCACTATTAGCAAAAGAGATGCATGAATATAAAATCATGCTCAATAGCTATTACGCGATATTACTTTTAAGTCGAAGATCCTTTTATCCCGATCCTTGCCATTTAGCCAATTATATTCACAGTATAATTGACTATGCACGATCCAAAGATGAACTTCATCATAAGAAATTGATTTTAAAAAAAGCAAGATCGACACTTTATCAAAGTCGTTTTGAAGAGGGTAAAAATAAGGGTTTTGACTTTGATCAGTTTGATTTTCTTTGCCAAGCCAAAATATTCTTTTCTTTAAATAAGCATTTAAAGGCAAAACGTCTTATTTTAAAAACCATACATAATTGTGAAAAATCCGTATCTGACATCGACACCACAACGCTATGTGAAAGTGTACTTTCTCTGCTTGATATTGGTGAGTTTGATGATGCTGCGCCCTATTTAAAGGAACTAAATCAGCGTGACATTATCGATTCGACGATGCAAGCTAATCTTAAAGAGCATACGGGCAATAATTTAAAGGTACGTATCAATGCATTTAAGACACTAAATAAAGAGGGTATTAATGCATTTAAAAAGGGCGATCATAGCCAAGCATTACACTGTTTTCATCAGGCACTTAAACGAGAGCCCTTAAATTCAGGCTCTATCTTAAATAGTATCCAAGTGTATCTTAAACTGCTCCTAAGCGCAGAAAAGCTGCAACGTAAGCAGCAACTTCAAGCCTGCCAAGAAAAGTTTAATTTATTACGCCATACTCATTTATCGCACCATCATCGACAACGTTACAATGATTTGCAAAAAGAATTTAATATTGAAAAGGTAAATTAATCTACCTTATACCAAAGGAATTAATTAAGTTTTCATGTATTGCGTAGGAAAAATTAACACTAGCAAGGCGTGAGTTGTAGGAGATAGTTGTTCTCACTTCAAAACTCACAACGCAGGGTGGGATAATTTCAACAAGCAAGACAGATAACCTTTTTAGTTCCTTTGGTATTATCCCTGTAATTGCGCTAATTTTAATTTCACACGTTTTGCCGATATTGGGTAAGCCGTTCCTAATTGTTGCGCAAAGAACGACACACGTAACTCTTCAATCATCCAGTATATTTCGGCCAATAATGGATTTTCTCTTTCATTACTGCGCATCAAATTACAAAGTGCTTGATAACGCTCTTCTAATTCATGCAATGCCAGAGTATGCAACCTATCTTGATTTTGATCTGCTCTTAATTTCTGCAAACGTTTTTGTAGCGCGTCTAAATAACGCTTAATATCCACCAACTTCGCCAGCCCACTTTGACACACAAATCCCGGATAAATTAAACGCTCTAATTGTGATTTTATATCACCGTGTGCAAAGATCATTGATAGGTCTAGTTTGCCTTTTAAATTTTTATTAATCGCATAGGCAAGCGTTAATATTTGCTCAACTAATAATGTAATATGTAATGTTTTATCTGCCAACTCAGCACGCACTTTCTCTTTTTGTAAGCTGAAAGCTTGTGCGTCGCGAGGCGTACTTTGCCCATCTAAAATACTATCTACCGCGCAAGAAATACAATCATTAATCAGATCTTGTACTTGCCCAAAGGGATTAAAATACAGCCCTAATTTAGCTTTGTTGGGTAAACTTTTTTGTAAATATTTAATCGGTGATTGTACATTTAAAAGCACTAAACGCCGTAAACCCTGCAGGTTCACACGATCAGCCTGAGCCTTATCATCAAATAACTCAATGGCCACACTTTTATTCTTATCAACCAATGCCGGGTAGGCTTTAACCTCATAACCACCATGATCTTTTTTAAAGGATTCGGGTAACGCGCCAAAATCCCAATCCAATAATTGTGTTTTTTCAATACTTTGTTTGGATATTTTAGATAAACTTTTTTTAACAACACCGGCTAATTGATGCTGTAACTCTTCTAAATCTTGCCCTAATGCCACGCTTTTACGGCGCTCATCAATAATATTAAATTTAATGCGTAAATGACTCGGTAAAGCCTGCAGATCCCATGACTTTTCAGGAATTTTAACCCCTGTCATACGTAACAATTGTTTTTCAAACGCAACCAACAAAGGTGTTTCAAAGGGGATCATAGCAGCCATCGCAGCATTGGCATAATTGGGAGCTGGTACAAAGTTACGACGCATCACTTTGGGTAATGTTTTAATTAAGGCCACCAATAGCTCTTCACGCAGTGCCGGTATTTGCCACGCAAAATCAGCACTTTTGATTTGATTTAATAACGCCACAGGAATATCGACGCAAACGCCATCTTGATTTGTACCTGGCTCAAAAGCATAACTTAATTTAAGTTTAAAGGGCCCTTGTTGCCAAACATCAGGATACGCTAATGATGTTATTTTTTGTGCATCATGCGCCATTAAATCATCACGTTGATAATTTAATAAATCGGCTGTTTGTTGTTTTTCTTTATTCCACCAGCTATCAAACTGCTGTGCACTTGCAACGCTTGCAGGGATACGTTTATCGTAAAATAAAAATAAGGTTTCATCATCGACTAAAATATCTCGACGTCGAGATTTATGCTCTAAATCTTCAATATCTTCACGTAATACTTGGTTGTCTTTGAAAAATTTATGACGCGTCATAAATTCACCTTGCACTAAAGCATCACGAATAAATAATTCACGACATAATGCAGGATCAATATTGGTATAGGTTACTTTACGTTTTACAACAATAGGTAAACCAAAGAGAGTTTGGTTTTCAAAGGCGGCCACTGTGCCTGATTTTTTCTGCCAATGAGGCTCACTATAACTACGCTTAATAAGATGCGCTGCTTGTTGCTCTACCCACTCAGGCTTAATACGCGCACTGACTCTGCCAAATAATTTTGAGGTTTCAACGAGCTCTGCAAACATTGCCCATTTTGGCTGTTTTTTAAATAAACTTGAGCCCGGAAACATAAAGAACTTACTGTTACGTGCGCCTAAATAATGTTGCTCTTTATCTTTAAAGCCGATATGCGATAACAACCCCGATAATAGCGCTTGGTGAATAGCATCAACGTCTGCCGCATGACTGTTTATTTTAATATCTAACTCATCGGTAACTTGTTTGATTTGAGCGTAGATATCTTGCCACTCACGCACCCGCATATAAGCTAAGAAATCTTTTTGACACATGCGTCTAAATTGATTACTAGTGAGCGCATGGCGTTGCTCTTTTAGATGATCCCACAGATTAACATAAGCCATATAATCTGAGTCTTTATCATGAAAACGGCGATGCTTTTCATCTGCTGCTTGCTGCTTATCCATCGGACGTTCACGAGGATCTTGAATACTAAGGGCGGCACTTATCAAGATAACTTCATGCACACAGTTATAGTCTTTAGCGGCTAAAATCATCCTTGCAAGGCGCGGATCAACCGGCAACTTTGCCAACTGCCTGCCTAATGGGGTTAATTTGTCACGCACATCTTTTGCATTGAGATTTACGGCGCCAAGCTCTTCTAATAAGCTTAAACCATCCTTAATATTTTTATCAGCAGGCGGTTGTACAAAAGGAAATTGATTTAACTCCCCTAAACCCAAAGCCAGCATTTGTAATATAACGGAAGATAAATTAGTACGTAGTATTTCAGGATCGGTAAACTCAGGACGCGATAAAAAATCATCTTCACTGTATAAACGAATACAAATTCCGGCGCTCACACGCCCACAGCGCCCCAGGCGTTGCGATGCGCTCGCTTGTGATATCGCTTCAATAGGCAAACGTTGCACTTTAGTGCGGTAGCTATAACGGCTTATACGTACTGTACCGGTATCGATGACGTATTTTATACCCGGGATCGTTAATGAGGTTTCTGCCACATTGGTAGCAAGGACGATACGCTGACCTTGATGGCTTTGGAAAATACGGTTTTGCTCTGCGTTGCTAAGACGCGCGAATAAAGGTAATACTTCTGTATCACGTAAATTACGCTTATTTAGAGCTTCTGCCGTATCCCTAATTTCACGTTCACCGTTCATAAAAATAAGAATATCGCCACGGCCACAACGCTGCAGTTCATCAACGGCCTTAAAAATACCTTCAATTTGGTCGCCATCTGCATATTCATCGAGAGGACGATAACGTGTTTCTACCGGATACGTTCGTCCTGAAACCTCTATCACAGGGGCATCATCAAAGTGCTTTGAAAATCGTTTAGGATCAATCGTTGCAGAGGTAATAATAACTTTTAAATCGGGACGTTTTGGTAATAAGCGTTTTAAATAACCCAATAAGAAATCAATATTCAAACTGCGCTCATGCGCTTCATCAATAATAATAGTGTCATATTTACTTAAAAAGCGATCACTTTGGATCTCAGCCAATAAAATACCATCGGTCATCAATTTAATATAAGAGTTTTCACTGACTTTATCGGTAAAACGGACACGGTAGCCGACTGCATCACCCACTGTGGAGCCTAATTCGTGCGCAATACGCTCAGCAACCGTGCGCGCAGCTAATCGTCTTGGCTGAGTATGCGCAATCATCGCGCGTACACCTAAGCCTAACTGCATACATATTTTAGGA
Organism: Psychromonas sp. CNPT3; assembly: GCF_000153405.2. Lineage (NCBI taxonomy): Bacteria > Pseudomonadati > Pseudomonadota > Gammaproteobacteria > Alteromonadales > Psychromonadaceae > Psychromonas > Psychromonas sp. CNPT3. Next base: position 770,404 of record NC_020802.1, on the reverse strand, counting down.
ATTTGTGTGGTTTTACCTGAGCCCGTCGCACCGGCAATGATCACCACTTGATTATTTTTAATGGCCTCACTGATCTCGTCTTTCTTTTCACTCACCGGAAGATCAGGATACGTTATCTCCGGCATATGATCACGGCGGTACTGACACTTGTCCATTGAGACTTGGATATCACAGGCTATTTTTGTCAGCCCTAATGACGCTTTTTCTGCATCTTTGATCTGGCGATTATTAGCCAATCGACGTGAAAATTTAAACTTATCTTTCAATAATACGTTATCAAGATGTTTTTTAAGGGAATGCACACAAAGCGTCAAAATAATTACCTAAGCAAATAGCAAAAAGAGATCCTAGCAAGCAGATAAACAAAGCGCAACGCCTTGATCAATAAGAAACCAAGATCTATAAAAACAAAAAAATTAATCGATATCTAAGTACTTATGTAATTGTACCGATAAACGCCAATTTCGTGCGATACAGGTACGCATACACAGCGCGGTTGCATTGGCTTTTTGAGAAATAGGCTGTAAACAAATCGTTTTATTATGCGTATCACCTAAGCGCGCTAATAGCGCATCGAGTTGCTCGATATCTTTTTGCGTGCCCACGGGATGCTTAATTTCATCCGCGCGTTGTAACGCAGATAACAACACCTCTTTTTTAGCGCGCATATTCACTTTAGGCGACACCGTTACCCAACTTTTTGCATCGACAAGAATAGGATAAGTACCACTGGTTTCAATTTGAGTTTGAAAGCCATGCGCGTGTAATAAAGCAGTCAGAGGGCGTAAATCAAATATGCATGGCTCACCACCGGTGATGATCACAAGCTTCGCCGTGTATTCTAGATTTTTAATTTCGGCTAAAATATGCTCAGCGCTCACATCAGCCCACTGCGCAGAGCTATTGCTTAAATCTGTGACCAAGTTTAAAGGCACTTTGTCGTTTTCATTTGCAGACCAAGTATGCTTAGTATCACACCAAGCGCAGCCCACATCACAGCCTTGTAAACGAATAAAAATAGCGGCACAGCCGGTGTGCACACCTTCACCTTGAATGGTTTGAAATATTTCATTTACTTTGTAGTTATTTTGCATTACACGTTATACTCAAAAATTAGTCAGGATCTTAACAAATAAAGCGATAAAGCGCTTATTTGTTTACAGGGATCTTTTTATAAATGAATCTCCCAGGACATACAAGAAAAATGAAAAAAAAAGTTGTTGTGATCTACTCCGGAGGTATGGATTCTTATACCGTACTACATAAAGCGCTTGAAGAAGGGTTAGTGCCTTTTGCTTTAACGTTTGATTATGGGCAGCGTCATATTAAAGAAATTTCGGTAGCCAGAGATGTGTGCTTAAGCCTTAATGTTGATCATAAAATTATTGATATCTCATCCATTAATGAGCTTATTGGCGGGTCATCTTTAACCGATAGTAGCATTGAGGTCAGTAGCGGTGAGTATGAAAATAATAATATGATCAACACCGTTGTCCCTAATCGTAATATGATCTTGCTATCGATGGCAATTGGCTATGCCGTGTCTATTGGCGCTGAAAAAGTATATTACGGGGCGCACTCGGGCGATCATGAAATTTACCCAGATTGCAGACCTATTTTTGTAGAAAAAATGAATGCGGTGGCAGAAGTTGCCAATTATGAAAAAGTCAGTATTTATTCACCCTATTTAAACAGTGATAAAATAGGCATTTTAAAAGATGGTTTGCGCATGGGACTCGATTATAGCAAAACATGGACTTGCTATAATGGTCGTGAGAAATCGTGTGGCGTTTGTGCGAGTTGTATCGAACGTTTAGAGGCTTTTTCGAAAAATGATCTAAGCGATCCTCTCGATTATGAAAAAATATAAGCCGTTTTAAAGCAAAAAAAAGCCTTAACATACTAATATGTTAAGGCTTTTTTATTTAAGATTGCATTAATGAACTTGAGATGCATTCTAAATTTGAATTACCCATCAGATAAATATCAATCGCCCGAGCACACTCTCGGCCTTCATTAATACAACGCACTATCAATGATTGCCCGGTGCGCATGTCGCCAGCCGCAAAAACGCCCATTTGACTCGTTTGAAAATCGGTGGTTTTAACATTACCACGATCATCAAGCGCAATATCTAATTGTGCGAGAACGCCCGTTGGCTCAGGGTGTAAAAATCCCATCGCTAAAAAGGCTTTAGTACAAGGGACGCTACGCTCAGTTCCCGGTACTTCCTTAAAGTTAGGGCGCTCACCAGGGGCTGCACTTTGCCACTCAATATCGGCAATGATAAGCTCTTTAACGTATCCATTTTCATCACCTTTAAAGGCTTTAGTTAAGATAGACCATTTACGATCAACCCCTTCTTCATGCGATGTCGTGGTTTTTAAAATCATCGGATATGACGGCCAAGGCATATTCTCATTACGTTTTTCAGGTGGAATAGGCATGATTTCAATTTGTAATATCGATGCAGCACCATGACGATTTGAAGTGCCGACACAATCTGATCCCGTATCACCACCACCAATCACAAGCACGTGATCATCTTGAGCATGAATTTCTGGCGTTTTTAAATCCATCGCATTAGCGCGGCGATTATTTTGCCCCAAAAACTCCATCGCAAAATGTACACCTTTAAGATCACGCCCTGGAATAGGTAAGTCGCGAGGCACTGTTGAGCCTCCCGTCAAAAGCACGACGTCATGTTTTGTGCGTAGCTCGCTCGCATCCATCGTCACGCCAATATGTGCATTAACGACCATTTTAATACCCGCGGCTTCAAGCACCGAAACTTTACGATCAATAATATCTGATCCCAATTTAAAGTCAGGAATACCAAAACGCAGTAAGCCCCCCACTTTTTCGTCGCGCTCATAAACCGTCACAAAATGACCCGCACTATTGAGTTGCTCAGCGGCAGCAAGTCCAGCAGGGCCAGAGCCTATAATTGCAATACTTTTACCCGTACGTGCTGTCGGTATTTTAGGCTTCACATAGCCTTCTCGATAAGCCGTTTCGACAATCGTTTTTTCGATATTACAAATGGTGATAGGATCTTGATTGATCCCCAATACGCACGAGGTTTCACAAGGCGCAGGACAAACTCGCCCAGTAAACTCGGGGAAGTTATTCGTTGAACTTAAAATATGCCAAGCTTCTTCCCAACTATCTCGATACACCGCATCGTTAAACTCAGGAATAATATTACCAATCGGGCAACCGTTATGACAAAACGGCACACCACAATCCATACAACGTGAAGCTTGAGAGCTGATTTTATCGCTAAACTCGTCCATTTTAACGAATTCTTTATTATTTTTAAGACGCTCAGTAACACTTAGCTTACCGGGTAACTCACGGCCTAATTCTAAAAATCCTGTCGCTTTACCCATTATGCATCTCCTTTGCTACGCGAAAGTAATGCAGCTTTATAATCACGCGGCATTACTTTGATCATTTGCGCAAGACTCACCTCAACATTGCTAAGAAATTCAGCGGCAAGTTTCGACTGAGTCAATTCAAAATGTTTACTGATTTTAGAGATAAGCAAAGCTTTATCTTCTGCATCTAAGGGATCTAAATCCACTAACTCTTTATTACAACTGCGAGCAAAAGCGCCATCCTTATTATAGACATAAGCAACGCCCCCACTCATACCGGCTGCAAAGTTACGCCCAGTACGTCCGATATTGATCATTAAACCACCGGTCATATATTCACAACCGTGATCGCCAATACCTTCCACAACGACTTCAGCGCCCGAGTTACGTACACAAAAACGCTCTCCCGCCATACCATTAATATATGACTCACCCGAGGTTGCACCATAAAAACATACATTGCCCACGATAATATTATCTTTAGCAATCAGGTTTGAATTACGATCAGGGAAAACAACTATTTTCCCGCCAGAGAGTCCCTTACCCCAATAATCATTGGCATCACCTTCTACGGTAAATTCAACGCCTTTAGCAAGGAAACAACCAAACGATTGTCCTGCTGAGCCTCTGAATTTAACTTGCATTGCGAGCGGCAGGCCTTTATCACGGTAAACCTTAGATATTTCATTAGAGAGCATGGTGCCACAACTGCGATCGGTATTAATAATGCTCATCTCAGCACTCACCGCTTCACCACGTAATAGTGCCGGTTGTGCTAATTTTATCAATTGACGATCTAATACATTTTCTAAATGATGTGCTTGCTGCGTTTGATTAAAACGTCCATCATTTTTTGCTATGACTTCTTTAAAAAGTAAGGTATTTAAATTGATGTTTTTATATTTCCAATGCTTAATATTGTCACGTACTTTTAAGCTTTGTGTTTGCCCTACCATCTCAGTGATAGTGGCATAACCTAATGCGGCCATGTTTTCACGCATACCTTGCACCAGATATTGAAATAACGTCACCACATCTTCAACACGCCCATCAAAACGTTCACGCAGCGTTTTGTTTTGCGTCGCAATACCAACAGGACAAGTGTTTAAGTGACACTTACGCATCATAATGCAACCTTCAACAATTAAAGCTGCCGTTGCAACGCCCCATTCTTCCGCGCCAAGTAACGTGGCAATGGTTAAATCACGAGGTGTTTTCATCTGCCCGTCCGCTTGTACAACGATACGGTTACGCAAACCATTTTTCATTAAGGTTTGATGCGTTTCTGCAAGACCGAGTTCCCAAGGTAATCCGGCATGGCGAATAGATGACAAGGGAGAGGCTCCCGTGCCGCCATCAAACCCAGCAATAAGCACAACATCTGCTTTAGCCTTACAAACACCGGTTGCAATGGTGCCGACGCCCGCTTCTGATACGAGTTTTACATTAACCCTGCCGTGACGGTTGGCATTTTTCAAATCGAAAATCAATTGCGCCAGATCTTCAATGGAGTAAATGTCATGATGAGGTGGCGGAGAAATAAGACCAACACCCGGGGTTGAATGACGTGTACGACCAATCCAGTCATCGACTTTATGACCGGGTAACTGCCCACCTTCACCGGGCTTCGCACCTTGTGCCATTTTAATTTGGATCTCGGCTGCATTGGTTAAATAGTATGAGGTAACACCAAAACGCCCTGATGCGACTTGTTTTATCGCAGAGCGCTCCCAGTCGCCGTTGTCTTTGACGAAAAAGCGTTGTGGATCTTCACCGCCTTCACCCGAGTTTGACTTAGCACCAATGCGGTTCATCGCAATTGCCAGCGTCGAATGTGCTTCATGAGAAATAGAGCCAAAGCTCATTGCGCCTGTCGCAAAACGTTTCAATATTTGCTGCGCCGATTCCACTTTATCGATATCTATCGGGCCATTTTCGCTAACCACAAACTCAAATTGACTGCGCAGCGTCGCCGCGTCATCACCTTGTGCATCAACGACTTCAGCATATTTTTTAAATTGAGCATAATCTTTATTACGTGTTGATTGTTGTAATAAAGAAATAGTTTCTGGATTAAAGAGATGTTTTTCACCACGTTGTTTCCATTGGTAAACACCGCCCACATCTAAACGTTGCATTGGCACTTCACGCAGTGGGTAAGCAAAACGATGACGCACTAATATTTCACTGCCAATATCATCAATACTTAAACCTTCGATGCGGGTAACCGTACCGGTAAAGTACGCATTAACCACACTTTTACTAATGCCTAAGGCTTCAAATATTTGTGCACCTTGATAAGACTGAATAGTCGAAATGCCCATTTTTGAGAATATTTTTAAGAGTCCAGCATCAATTGCAAGCTTATAAAAAGCAAAGATATCGGCCACTGTTTTATCTTTAGCTAATCGATTTTTAGACTGTAAATCAACTATCATCTCTTCAATTAAATAAGGGTTGATAGCTGAGGCGCCATAGCCTATCACGGTTGCAAAGTGGTGCGTTTCACGTACATCACCCGTTTCAACAACAATGTCACATAATGCGCGCAGGCCACGCTTAATTAAATAATGGTGCACAGCACCCGTCACTAACATCGCGGGAATGGCAGCGTGATCCGAGGTCGCATTGCGATCGGATAAAATAATAATAGAATAGCCATCATGCACGGCATCTTCTGCATAACGACATATACGCGCTAATGCTTTTTCTAAATTCCCCGTTTCACCCGTTGCTAAAAAGAGGGTCTCGAGGGTTTTAGCTTGCAGATGTTTATCATCTAACGCACTGATTTTTTGTAACTGAGAATTACTTAAAAGAGGAGAGCTCAATTCAAGTTTATGACAATGCAATGGTGTTTCGGCCAATAAGTTTTGGTCTTTTCCGAGGTAAGTCGTTAATGACATAACCATGCGCTCACGAATAGGATCGATAGGCGGATTAGTCACTTGGGCAAAAAGTTGCTTGAAATAATGAGATAAATGTTGTGAGTGGTGAGAGAAAATAGCCAAAGGCCAATCAGCTCCCATCGCACCTAGAGGCTCTTTCGCATCTTTAAACATCGGTAAAATAATATCACTGACTTCTTCAGAGCTAACGCCGAACGCTTGTAGCCTGCGCAACAATTGTCCATCATTAGGTTGTATATTTACCTCTAAAGGTGCTGGTTGCGTCTCTAATGTGACTAAATTATCCGTTAACCACTTCGCATAAGGTTGCTGCTCTGCGACGCCCGATTTAATTTCATCATCAGAAATAATACGGCCTTGCTCTAAATCAGCAACAAAAATACGACCCGGTTGTAAACGACCACGTAATTTAATATTTTCAGGTGCAATATCCACCACACCCGTTTCGGATGCCATTATCAAGAAGTCATCGTTGGTGACACAATAGCGAGAAGGACGTAAACCATTACGATCAAGTGTTGCGCCAACTTGCACGCCATCGGTGAAACAAACTGAAGCGGGCCCATCCCAAGGCTCCATTAAATTCGCATGATATTGATAAAAAGCGCGACGGTCGCTATCCATCTCTTTATTTTCTTGCCATGCTTCAGGGATCATCATCATTAACGCATGTGGTAAACTACGCCCAGATAACACTAACAATTCCAATGCCATATCAAAACTTGCAGAATCTGACATGCCATCCGTGCAGATAGGCATTAACATTTCAAGTTCAGTGGCACTAAAGAATTTAGCTTCTAATAAGGCTTCACGCGCCTTCATCCAGTTAATATTGCCACGAACGGTATTTATTTCACCGTTATGCGCAATATAACGAAAAGGTTGTGCTAAGCGCCAACGCGGAAAAGTATTGGTTGAAAAACGCGAATGCACTAAAGCAAGTGCGGTGACCATACTCGGATTTTGTAGATCTAAGAAGTACTGAGGAACCTGCTCTGTGGTGAGCTGGCCTTTATATACAAGTGTTTTATAAGAGAAGGTATTAATATAAAAATTATCTTCAATACCAGACACTGACTCTAAACAGATCCGGGTCGAATAATTACGTAAAATAAATAACTTACGCTCTAATTCTGCCGGCGCCATGTTTTCGCCACCGGTGACGAACATATGTTCAAACTGAGGCTCACTGCTCAGAGGATCTGCCCCGATCATCGAGTTATCTGTTGGTAATACCCGATAACCTATGACTTCAAGCTGCAAACGCTCTGCGGTGCGCGCTAAAATATCTCGACATTGACTGCGCTGATCTGCATTTTGAGGAAAAAGAATTGATCCCACCCCATATTGATCTGCCTTTGGTAACTTCAGGCCATTTTTTAATGCCTCGGTCACTAAAAACTCATGCGGTTTTTGTAATAAAATTCCAGCGCCATCACCACTACAGGGATCGCAACCTTGACCACCACGATGTTCCATACGCGCAAGCATCTCAAGAGCTTGAGTAATGATTAAATGTGATTTTTTATTTTTCAGGTGGGCAACAAAGCCGATACCACAAGCATCATGTTCCATTTCTGGTACATAAAGTCCCTGAGCCGTTTGCTCTTTCTTCGTCATAAATATGTCCTTCATTAAGAGAAGAGAACAATGCATGCATCACTCTATTCTCTCTTATTTACCGTTATACTCAGCTTGTTGACGGATAACACAAAACCAACAACAAACAATTAATTTTTATCCAAGGAAGTTTTCTTTGTGGCATAATAAAACGGCCAAACCCCTCTCCAAATAAACAACGCACATAGCCATCGTGTAAGCATAAGCTCATACATTATTGTTCTATATAACGGGCGTAATTATGATGACATTCTACCGTTTAAGGCGTTAAATATCTAATTTTCTTAATTTTTTCAAAAGATACATCGTACCCTCCATGCATGCTCTACTTGCATTTTCTATGGCGCATAAAAAAAGGTGCTAAAAAGCACCTTTAAAAATGAAAGTAAATAACCTAAATTGAAGAAATGGCATCATTAAAAATTTGGCTTGGGCGCATCAACGCACTCACTTTAAGAGGGTCCATATCAAAATACCCACCTAAATCAGCAGCAACACCTTGTACCTCATTAAACGTTTGTATAATCGTTTGCTCGTGCATCGCTAACTTTTCCGCTAAGGGTGCAAATCGCGATTGCAATACACTATCTTGGCTTTGCGCTGCCAATGCCTGCGCCCAATACATCGCAAGATAAAAGTGACTACCACGATTATCAATCTCGCCGACTTTGCGAGAAGGCGATTTATCTTCTTTTAGGAACTGGCTATTGGCAATATGCAAGCAATCTGCTAATACTTTCGCTTGTGCACTTTTGGTTTTTTGAGCGACATCTTCTAAGGAGACGGCTAACGCTAAAAATTCTCCTAACGAGTCCCAACGTAAGTGGTTCTCTTGCACAAATTGTTGTACATGTTTTGGCGCAGAGCCTCCGGCGCCCGTTTCAAACAACCCACCACCGCTAAGTAAAGGCACGATAGAAAGCATTTTTGCACTGGTGCCAAGCTCTAAAATAGGGAAAAGATCGGTTAAATAATCACGCAACACATTACCCGTTACCGAAATGGTATTTTCACCCGCAAGGACACGCGCTAAAGTAAATTTAATCGCGACATTTGGCGCCATAATACGAATATCTAACCCTTGCGTATTATGATCCTTTAAATAAGCCTGCACTTTAACAATCAAGTTTCGATCATGAGCACGCGCTTCATCGAGCCAAAAAACAGTCACTTGCCCGGTTGTTTTAGCACGACTAACCGCGAGACGTACCCAATCACGAATAGGTAAATCTTTTGCCTGACACATACGCCAGATATCACCTTTGTCAACGCTATGCTCCATTAACACCTTACCCGCATTATTCACAACGCGCACTTTACCGGCGCCTTGCATTGCAAAGGTTTTATCATGAGAGCCATACTCTTCGGCCTTTTGCGCCATTAAGCCAACATTAGAGACATTACCCATAGTGCGAGGATCAAAGGCGCCATGTTCACGGCAAAAATCAATACTGGCGGCATAAATACCGGCATAACAACGATCAGGAATAAGTGCTTTGGTATCTTCAAGTTGCCCTTGATCATTCCACATTTTCCCACTACTGCGTAACATAGCCGGCATCGAGGCATCAATGATCACATCACTCGGTGAGTGTAAATTAGTAATACCATTATCCGAGTCTACCATCGCAAGGCTTGGACGCGTTGCATAAACAGCTTTAATATCCGCTTCAATTTGTTCTTTAAGTGCACACTCTAAGGTGGCGATTTTAGCATAAACATCACCTAAACCATTACGTTCGTCAACGCCGATTTCTTTGAACGTTTGTGCATGTTTAGCAAACACATCTTTAAAATAAACAGACACCGCATGACCAAACATAATAGGATCTGATACTTTCATCATGGTCGCTTTAAGGTGCAATGAAAGCATGATGTTATTCTCTTTAGCATCTTGCATTTGCATTTCAAAGAAGCTGCGTAGCGCCGTGACACTCATGACAGAGGCATCGATCAATTCATCTTTTAAAACGGGTGTTGATGCCTTTAATACCGTAATTTCACCCGTATTATTTACAAATTCAATTTTTACATCATCATCTTGGCCTAAAAGGTGGGATTGTTCACTGCCATAAAAATCATCCTGTTGCATATTGGCAACATGTGATTTTGACTCTCTCGACCACGCCCCCATGCGATGTGGATTGTCTTTTGCGTATTGTTTAACCGCATCTGCAACACGTCTATCTGAATTACCTTCACGTAATACAGGATTAACCGCACTGCCGAGCACTTGCGCATAACGCGCAGCAATATCACGCTCTTCATCCGAACTTTGCGTTTCTGGATAATCGGGTAAAGCATAACCATGTGCTTGTAATTCTTTGATGGCAGTTTTTAATTGTGGAATGGAGGCACTGACATTGGGCAGCTTAATAATATTAGCGCTGGCATCTTTAACCAAAACGCCTAATTCGGCTAATGCATCAGGGCGTTGCTGCTTGGTCGATAAATAGTGAGAGAATTGTGACAAAATACGCGTTGCTAATGAAATATCTCGCGTTTCAACGACAATATCTGCCACATTGGTAAAAGCATTAACAATAGGTAAAAGAGAATAGGTCGCTAATGCCGGGGCTTCATCGGTGAGTGTATAAATAATTTTTACTGATTTATCGGTCATATTATATCCTTTAACAAGCGTGATAAGAGGTGTTTTTTGGGGCACCTATAATTGTTGCGATTTTGTTACTTTATAGTCAGTTAGAGCATTATCATAGCGAAAACAACTAAATAGTCCAATAAAGCTGACCAGCAGCGTCTTTTATTGAGATATAAATTTAATTTGTGAGAAGCGTATTACTGATATCCTGTTACACTCTTTTTATTTCTATTAAGGCGCTAACGTGCATCATAAAACCAAGCAACATGCCGATAATATGGCACGAAGATCTTCTTTAAAACGCCCTCAGTATGCCCGTAATGAAAAAAAGACGATAACGAGCGCCACACGTAAAATCATTTTATTTAATAAACCCTTTGATGTTTTGTGCCAGTTCACCGATGACGCAGAGCAAGGCCAACGACGTACTTTAGCCGATTATATCGAGGAAAAAGAAGTCTATGCAGCAGGGCGTCTTGATAGAGACAGTGAAGGACTACTACTGCTAACTAATGATGGAAAATTACAAGCTCAAATAACGCAGCCAAACAAAAAAACAGATAAAACATACTGGGTACAAGTCGAAGGCGCACCAACGGATGCCGATCTTGATAAACTTCGCCAAGGCGTCATTCTTAAAGATGGCTTAACCTTGCCCGCTAAAATTGAATTTTTAAAAGACGCGAAAATTTGGCCCCGTGTGCCCCCTATACGTCAACGTGAAAACATTCCCACCACTTGGCTAAGCATTACCATTTGTGAAGGACGTAATCGCCAAGTAAGACGTATGACCGCTAACATAGGCTTTCCTACGCTACGACTCATTCGTTACTCTATTGGCCAATGGAACATCGAGGGGATTGATAACGGCCATTATAAAAAAGCCTAACATTAACCGCGACACATATAAAAAAGGCCATTTAGTAATACACTAAATGGCCTTTTTTGTTTTTATATATATATCAGCTTATTTCTTACGCTTTACCGCTTTTGCATTTGGTAAATCAGTAATAGAGCCTTCATAAATTTCAGCAGCTAGGCCAACTGATTCATGTAATGTTGGATGCGCATGAATAGTTAATGCGATATCTTCAGCATCACAACCCATTTCGATAGCAAGACCAATTTCACCTAATAACTCCCCAGCATTAGTACCAACAATCGCGCCACCAATAATACGATGCGTATCTTTATTAAAGATAAGTTTAGTCATACCATCAGCGCAATCAGATGCGATAGCGCGACCCGATGCAGCCCAAGGGAACACAGATTTCTCATAGTTGATGCCTTGCTCTTTTGCTTCTCTTTCTGTTAAACCAACCCACGCCATTTCAGGCTCAGTGTAAGCAATAGAAGGAATTGTTTTAGGATCAAAGTAATGTTTTTTACCTGAAATAACTTCAGCTGCAACATGACCTTCATGCACACCTTTATGCGCAAGCATAGGTTGACCCACAACATCGCCAATGGCATGAATATGTGCAACATTAGTCAGCATTTGTTTATCAACTTCAATAAAGCCGCGATCAGTAACCGTGATCCCCGCTTTTTCAGCATCTAACGATAAACCGTTTGGAACGCGGCCAACTGCAACCAATACCGCATCATAAGCTTTTGCTTCAGCAGGTGCATTTTTGCCTTCAAAAGAAACATATAAAGCATCTTCTTTCGCTTCAACAGCCGTTACTTTCGTTTCTAACATAATATTGAATTTATTTTTAACTTTCTTAGTATAAATCTGCACGATATCTTTATCCGCAGCAGGTACTAATTGATCTGCAAACTCAACAACATCAACATCAGATCCTAATGATTTATATACTGTTCCCATTTCAAGGCCGATAATACCGCCACCTAAAACAAGTAAGCGTTTTGGTACACAACGTAGTTCAAGTGCATCTGTTGAGTCCCAAACACGTGAGTCATCATGTGGAATAAAGGGTAATTTAACAGGGCGAGAGCCCGCTGCAATGATTGCATTATCAAAGGTAATAGTCGTTTGACCATCTTCACCCTCGACGACAAGGGTATTCGGACCCGTAAATTTACCAAAACCTGTCACAGTCGTAACTTGACGCATTTTAGCCATGCCTTGTAATCCACCCGTTAACTGGGTAACTACTTTATCTTTCCAAATACGAATTTTATCAATATCTGTCGTTGGTTCACCAAATAAAACGCCATGCGCAGCCAATGCTTTTGATTCTTCAATTACTTTAGACACGTGCAATAAAGCTTTTGATGGGATACAACCCACGTTTAAACAAACACCACCTAAGGTGCTAAATTTTTCAACTAAAACGGTTTCTAAGCCTAAATCTGCAGCACGAAAAGCAGCAGAATAACCCGCAGGGCCCGATCCTAATACAACAACTTGTGCTTTAATTTCTTTACTCATCTTGACCTCTATTTTGGATATCAATAATGCCAACACTTAAATACCTGTTAATTGTATTTAAGTGTTAAATAAATGCAAAATATATGCTCGACAAATGCCGACCAGATAACATTATTTAGAAAATATAAATATAATTAGTGTGCGATATGCCTTGATGAAAGACATCTAACATATCGCCACTGAGCTTAAATTATAAAATTAATGTACGTAGATCTGCTAGATAGTTATTAATAGCCGTAATGAAACGCGCGCCATCAGCACCGTCAATAACACGATGATCGTAAGATAATGCAAGTGGCACCATCAAACGAGGTTTAAACTCAGTACCATTCCAAACCGGTTTCATTGCTGATTTAGAAACACCTAAAATAGCAACTTCAGGTGCATTTACGATAGGTGTAAATTGTGTACCACCAATACCGCCAAGGCTTGATATAGTCATACTACCACCTTGCATATCTTTAGCGGTTAATTTACCTGCACGTGCTTTTTTAGATATTTCGCCTAATTCACGAGAAATATCATAGATGCCTTTATTAAGTACATCTTTTACAACAGGAACAACTAAACCATTTGGCGTATCAACCGCAATACCGATATTGAAGTATTTTTTCAACACAATACTTTCACCATCACTTGATAATGCAGAGTTAAAGTTAGGGTATTGTTGTAATGCTTTAGCTACCGCTTTCATCATAAATACAAGCGGGCTAATTTTAAGACCAAGATCTTTTTTAGCGGCGATTGCATTTTGCTCTTTACGGAACGCTTCAAGCTCTGTGATATCGGCTTCATCAAACTGCGTTACATGTGGAATAGTTACCCAGTTACGATGTAATGTTGGGCCAGATATTTTTTGTATACGCGATAACGGCTTAATTTCTACATCACCAAACTTAGAATAATCAATATTGGCATAAGCTAATACTTGTAGACCATTACCCGTGCCACCGCCACTTTTAGCGATTTGTAGCTGACGTTTAACATATTTTTGAACGTCTTCTTTACTGATACGTCCTTTACGGCCAGTCGCGGTGATTGCGCCCAGCTCAATATCGAACTCACGTGCGATACGGCGTACTGATGGAGACGCTTTGATATCTGCTGGTGCTAGTGCAGGCGTTGGTGCAACAACCGGCGCTGGCGCTGCTTTAGGCGCTGCAACTTCGGCTACAACCGGAGCAGATGCAACAGTTGCAACAGGTGCAACAGGTGCGCCACTTGCTTGTACTTCCAACATTAATAATAAAGTGCCTTCAGATACTTTATCGCCCGCTGAAATTTTAATTTCTTTTACAACACCCGCAAAAGGCGCGGGTACATCCATTGACGCTTTATCGCCTTCAACAGATAAAATATCTTGATCAGCTTCAATGATATCGCCTACTGCAACTAATACTTCAGTCACTTCAACTTCATCACCACCAATATCAGGTAAACAAACTTCAACGACTTCAACGCTTGCAGAAGCACTTAGCGCTTCAACAGGGGCTACAACTCTTGGAGCGACGACAGGTGCATCCGTTGATGCGCTACCTGCAACATCAACGATGATAACAACTTGGCCTTCAGAAACACTGTCACCCACGTTCATTTTAATTTCAACGACTTTACCTGCAAATGCTGCTGGCACATCCATTGACGCTTTATCACCTTCAAGTGAGATAATATCTTGATCTTCTTTGATCATGTCTCCCACAGAAACTAAAATTTCAGTTACATCAGCTGCATCAGAGCCAATATCAGGGAGTAAAAATTCTTTTAATTCAGACATAATATTTTTCCTAAAAATACGCTAAATACTCAAGCTAAAGCGAGTCTTATTTTATGACGACAGACTCGCACTTAACATTAAGTTTTTGCAAAATGGTTATGCAAACAATGGATTAATTTTGTTTGTGTCAATGTTAAACTTAGCGATAGCGCCTGTTACCACAGACGTTTTGATCTCACCACGTTTAGCAAGTTCAGAAAGGGCAGCAATCACGACATAACTTGCATTAACTTCAAAATGCAGACGTAAATTAGCACGACTATCTGAACGACCAAATCCATCCGTACCCAACACTTTATAAGTGCTTGATGGGATGAATGCACGTACTTGCTCTGCATAGTTTTTCATATAATCCGTCGCAGCAATCGTTGCGGCATCACCTAATACTTGCGTAATGTACGGAACCTGCGCTTTATCTTCAGGATGCAACATATTCTTACGTTCAATATCTTGACCATCACGGGTTAATTCATTAAATGAGGTTACCGAGAATATATCTGAAGCGACATCATATTCTTCACTTAGTATTTGAGCTGCTTTACGAACTTCATTCATAATAGAGCCAGAGCTTAATAACTGTACTTTAGTAGTACCCGTATGAGACTCTAATTTATAAATACCTTTACGAATACCTTCTTCAACGCCTTCAGGCATTGCAGGCATTGCATAATTTTCGTTCATAACAGTGATGTAATAGAAAACATTTTCCTGTGTTTCACCATACATGCGCGCAATACCGTCTTGTACAATAACGGCGAGCTCATAAGCAAACGTTGGATCATAACTAATACAATTTGGGATCGTATTTGCTTGAATGTGACTGTGCCCATCTTCATGCTGTAAGCCTTCACCATTTAGTGTAGTACGACCCGCTGTAGCACCTAATAAGAAACCACGTGCTTGTTGATCGCCAGCAAGCCAAGCCATATCACCAATGCGTTGAAAACCAAACATTGAGTAATAGATGTAAAATGGGATCATTGGTAAATCATTAGTACTGTATGACGTGGCAGCCGCTACCCAAGAAGACATTGAGCCAAGCTCATTGATCCCTTCTTGTAACACTTGTCCTGATGTAGCTTCTTTGTAGTAAGAAACAACGCCACGATCTTCTGGCGTATATTCTTGGCCATTCGGGTTATAAATACCAACTTGACGGAATAAACCTTCCATACCAAAAGTACGTGCTTCATCAGCAATGATTGGCACAATGTTTTTACCAATGTTTTTATCTTTAAGTAATGTATTTAAGATCCGAACATAAGCCATTGTGGTTGAAATTTCACGTTTTTGCTCTTTTAGTAAAGGCGCAAATTTCTCAAGTGTTGGCACTTCGAGTTTTTCAGTGAATTTCTTCAGGCGCTTTGGCGTATAACCTTTTAATGCCTCACGACGAGCATGTAAATAGGTATGCTCGACGCTGCCTTCTTCTAATGTTAAGTAAGGAAGTGTTTCAACTTTTTCATCACTCAGAATATCTTGTAAACCTAAACGATCACGCAAGCTAAGTAGCGTTGCATGTTTCATCTTTTTCACGCCATGGGCAATATTTTTACCCTCAGCAGCTTCACCCATACCGTAACCTTTAACTGTTTTAGCTAAGATAACCGTTGGTTTGCCTGCTGTATCTTCTGCATTTTTAAACGCAGCATAGAGTTTTGATACATCATGTCCGCCACGTTTAAGTGCGAATATTTCAGTATCACTCATATCGGCAACAAGGGCTGCCGTTTCTGGGTATTTTCCAAAGAAATGTTCACGTACATACGCGCCATCTTTTGATTTAAAGGTCTGGTAATCACCATCAACAGTTTCGTTCATTAATTGTAATAATTTACCCGTGCTATCTTTTGCAATTAAAGCATCCCAATTACTACCCCAGATAACTTTAATAACGTTCCAGCCTGCGCCAGTAAATAAGCCTTCTAACTCTTGGATAATACTACCGTTACCGATAACAGGGCCATCTAAACGCTGTAAGTTACAGTTGATAAGGAAACATAAGTTATCAAGCTTCTCACGTGATGCAAAAGATAACGAACCGCGTGATTCAGGCTCATCCATTTCGCCATCACCCAAGAATGCATAAACACGCTGAGCAGTGGTATTTTTAAGTCCACGTCCGTCTAAATATTTTAAGAATCGCGCTTGATAAATAGCCGAGATAGGACCAAGTCCCATTGATACGGTTGGGAACTGCCAAAACTCAGGTAACAATTTAGGATGCGGGTAAGAAGGAAGACCTTCACCGCCTACTTCTTGGCGGAAATTATCTAACTGGGCAGCACTTAAACGCCCTTCAACAAATGCGCGCGCGTAAATACCAGGAGAAATATGCCCTTGGTAATAAACGAGATCGCCACCATCAGTCGCATTGGCAGCTCTGAAAAAGTGGTTAAAACATACTTCATAAAAAGCAGCTGCTGATTGGTAAGAGGCCATATGCCCCCCTAAATCAAGCTCTTTTTTTGAAGCGCGCATAACAATCATTATCGCATTCCAACGAATGATTGAACGAATACGTTGCTCAAGTTTCATATCACCCGGATATGCAGGCTCTTGGCTAAGAGCAATGGTATTTACATAATTAGTATTAATACCATGTGCTAAATTAACGCCTTCTGAACGCGCTTTCTCAATTACTTTTTCAAGTATAAATTGTGCACGCTCAGAGCCTTCATCTTCAAGGATGGTCGCTAGTGCGTCAAGCCATTCTGAAGTTTCTTGAGCATCAATATCACTGTTTAAAATGTCAATCATGACACATTCCTTCTCTATTACTGAAAATCTTGATCTAAAGATCAAGTGGTTGGTTTAGTAATTATTTCGATTACTTACTGTATTAAAATTTACCTTTAATAAGCAGTCGAAATGATTACTTTTTATCTAAATGCAATGATCCTAATTCACATTTAAAAATACTTTTTTCATCGAGCATTAACGAACGCGTTTCTTCTATATAAATTAAGTGTTGCGCTGATGCGTTTTGTGCAACTAAGGGTAACTTCGACAATATTGCCTCTAATAACTGTACTCTATGTTGATGTATCTTGTTCGCAACCTCAGGAACCCGATATAACTGCTTAATATTATCGGCAATATTTTTTTCTAATAATGGTTTTATGCTTCTGGCCAAATGTAAAAAGACAACATTGTGCGATGCTTCTATGACAGCCATATGAAAAAGCGTGATCTGCTGGATCTCTAACTCTAAATCATTATTTTTTTGAGCACTCTCAATCGCATCAAAACACGTTTTTATTTTACTTAAATCGTCAACATTACCACGCAACGCTGAAAAATAAGCAGATACGCCTTCTATAGCATAGCGAAATTCAAGAAGATCATATTGCGACCTAGGATTTGAATTTAATAATTCAAAAAGTGGGTCTGCTAATTTCTTATGCAAATGCGCTTGAACATAAGTGCCTCCACCTTGGCGGCGCATTAAAAGACCTTTGCTCTCTAAACGTTGGATAGCTTCACGTAAAGAAGGACGAGATACATCAAACTGCTCAGCAAGAGAACGCTCAGGAGGTAACTTTTCTCCTACAGCGAGAGTCCCTTCTAAGATCATCGCTTCGATGCGATCTTCTATGACATCTGCCAATTTAGGTTTCTTAATTTTTGCGTAAGCCATGCGACCCTTATTGCTCTATTGTAAAATGGTATGACCAATTCACTTATGACGAACAAATTAACAATTTTTTAAACAATTGTCTAGTTTAAGTTGATCTGTGTCAAAGAATTGAGTCGACAATAAAGAGCCCGATTAATAATTAGGCGCAAACTGTTCAAAGGCTAGCAAACCCGAGCGATCTTTGTTAATGAGTTGTTACGCGTTTTACGCTGAAATACACAAAGTGTCAAAAAATATATTGTCATATAACCATCAAAAAAATAACCGCACTTAAATTTAGATCCTATTGATTCGTGCCATAACAACACTAACATCAAGTTTTTGTGAGGATCTCCCTTGCTTTTAATAACAAAATTATGCGTATTTCTATTGAATTTAAACCGTAAGATAAAAAGAAAAGGTGAAGATATATATAAACAAATAAATAAACTAATAATCGATGTGTTTATTACGTAAGTTTTTTGTTTTACCGCGCAATGTTTTCTTATCCATACGTCGGCGTTGTGAGGATTTAGTGGCTTTTGTTGCTCTGCGCTTTTTTTGGATAACCGTCGCCTCTAAAATTAAGGCTTTTAAACGCAATAAAACATCTTGCCTATTTTTTTCTTGAGTGCGATGTTGTTGCGCTTTAATAATGATCACACCATCAGCCGTGATACGATGATCCGATAACGCTAATAAACGTTGCTTATAAAAAGCGGGTAACGTCGAGCTTTTTATATCAAAACGCAAATGGATAGCACTCGAGACTTTATTGACATTTTGCCCTCCCGCGCCTTGTGCACGGATAGCAGTAAGCACATACTGCCAATCAGCAATTTCTACTCCATTAGAAATTTTTATCGACATTCAGACTCTCCTTGCAAATAATTTTTTTCGTAAAGGCCACTGGGCATTCTCTGTATTTGGTAATCTATCATGGCATTAAAACTCTCTAATAACGGTTGATATTTAGTCTCTGAATTTTCTAATTGTGATAATAAATAATAACCCGCTTCAACCGTTGATAAACCATCTTCTCGTGGCGATTTACGAATACGATAGGCACTTTTTTGGTAGATCGAAAATGAAACTTTTGGCAATTTTAGTAAAAAAGGATTATTCATTAACAATTTATGGGCTTTTTTCCAACTGCCATCGAGCAAAATAAATTGACTATATTGATCAACCTTATACTGTGGGCTAAGTTTCTCTGCGAGGATAGCATCTTCCCCAGGGAAAACTAAAAAACAATTATTAAGGTCAAAATCTTGCTCATTAAAATGTGTTGCTGTACTTATTTTAACGCGCAGTAATGATAGTGATAAGATTTTAGCCGTTCCTATCGCTTTTTTATGTTCACTAGGATCTTGTAATATATGTAAAAAATATTGATTATCTAGTTGTTTGATGGTGTTACAGATACATGCTGATAGTGCTTTTAAACACGTTACACAACGCAATCTTTTGCTCATACTAAAAAATCTCTTTAGAAAAGGATATTAATGCGCTCTTTACTTATTGAACTCACTCTACTTATCAGTCTCACTTTGATTGTTTATTTTTTACAACCCAGTGCGATGCAATACTTAGCATTCTACCATACTGGCTTACAAGAGTTAGAATTTTGGCGCTTAATAACGGCAACTTTTTGCCATACTAATTTTAACCACCTGTTAATGAATATCAGTGGATTATTGGTTTGCGTATTTTTATTTATCGATACGTTCAAAAAAGTACGATTGATACCCATGATTATTTTTAATAGTGCTTTTATTAGTGTTATGATTTTTTACTTCGATCCAAATACCCTCTGGTATGTTGGCTTTTCTGGTGTGCTACATGGATTATTTAGTTTTGGCGTCTGCTCAGACATCACTAAAAAAGATCGGTGGGGCTATCTTTTAGGTCTCTGTATATTTGCGAAGATAAGTTACGAGCAAGTCTACGGTGCAAACGCCATGACGATAGAGCTCATTAACGCGCCTGTTTTAACGAATGCGCATTTATATGGCGCGCTTGCTGGCATTGCTTTTTTTATACTACAAAATATAAGCGTTCTCAAAGCATTATCCACGCGATAACAACACAGTTAGAAGCCTATGCAGGTAACTAAATACAGAGGTGCAGATAGAGGTTTATATTCCTCCGCTCGAAAAGTGTTTTCTTTCTCAAATTACAACAGAGAAAAAGGCAGATATGGAGCCTCTGTTACGAATTTAAAATCAGTTAAATAATGCAGTCGGCCTTTGTTATCCTGCGCAATCTCCCTTAACAATAAAAATGCGAGATTGGTTAAATATTCGCCCTAACGTTAACCTTTATTAACGCGTCTATGAACGAGAATAGTGAGAAAATCATGTATTGAAAAACACGTTGTTTATGGTAAACGATCACCATAAACCACGTAATTTAAAATCAATAGTGCATATGCCTGTTCACTTATTAAAACGGCTTATCTCTAGCAACGCTTGTTGTAAGTGTTTAAAGTTTATCTCTTGATCTTTTATTGGTCGGTTGGTTTTATCAAGCAACTGATACTGCCCGGTTGCGCCCACCTCCAAAATTGATCCCTTCTCTAAAATAGCGTAACCACTATAATTAGAAGATAATATCCACTGTCGCTCAACTCGCTTACCAAGAAGATCTAAACCGACCGAATAATCTCCCGGTGAGTTTCCCACCCCTAAGTAATTTTTCATTAATGTCGGCACCACATCTTGGTGACTCGTTAAATCATCAGCTTGCCATTGCATCGTTTCACTTTTTATTTTTGCACCAATGATGGCAAAAGGGACATGCACCTGAGCATCGGTAAAGTTACTATTATGCCCCCAGAAGTTGAGTTTATTATCATTTAATTCTTGGGCGTGATCGCCAGTAATGATGACGATGGTATTATCCAAATCACCGCTATCTTTAAGCTTATCTAACACTTTTTTTACCAGACTATCCACAAAATGGACGCTGGTTTTATAACGATTTAAAAATTGCGTGGTGTCAGTGTCATTATTGAGTTGTAAGTAATCAACCTCACTCAGCATAGGCTCAAAACGATGAGGGTAGTCATCTGGAAAATCATAACCATGAGGCGCATCATAAAATAGAAATGAAAATGCGGGTTTACTTTTATCCCGGTTGCTATACCACTGCAACCAATCTTTAGTCAGGTCTTTATCTAAATCGGATGGTCTTTTCCCTTTTGAACCCATTCTCAAATTAGCAACGTTACGAAATACGGTTTGATCAAACTCCGGTTTTCTTAACTGAGCAGCAGCAAAAATACCTAAATCATAATTTAATGCTTGCAATCGATCTAATAACACAGGCGCTTGTTGATTCGCTAAAAACCCATGCCAATACGTACCGGGAATGCCGTAGAAAAGGCCAAAAATTCCGGTGCGTGTCGCATTACCCGTTGAAAGGTGATGCTTAAAAATCATGCCAGATTGTGCATATTTCCACATATTAGGGGTATTTTCAGCATTAAACGTATCCGCACGCCATGAATCCACCACTAAAAACATAATATTAACCGGCTTATCAACTGGCACAGTCTGTAATGGCTTTAATGGATAATTAAGATCACTTTTAACGCTTATTTTCATCGCATTTTGACGAGATAGTGCCTCTTCATTTAACAATCCATACTTTCTCATCAGAGAGTTTGATGTCGCGGGATAAAAGAGAGGAAGATATCGTTTAACCATAGTCACAGGCTGATATGCATTGGCAGCAGCCCAAATATGGATTCCATGTGTCGCTAATAATGCAAAAAATATGATCATGGCAAATTTTCGCCCTAATCTATGCTGAGTGATGCCAGCCGGTTTTTCAAGCCAATTGATCAAAGAAAACTGTGCAAGTAAAAGCAGGAATATACCGCCAATCACAGTCAACCAGGTGACTAATGGAAAACTAACCACTTGACCAGAAAGCACTAACTCAAGCACGACCGCATTAATATGAAAGCGATACTGCGCAAACACTAATGTATCGATAATTAAAAACGCAATGCCAATCGATGCAATGAAAGCCTGTAATAAATTCCTTGGCATTTTCCCCAATAAAAGTACCGGCAGTGAAATAAGCCCCATCACTAACGCTAACAGCGCCATTTGGCTAAAGGTTGCGACAACAATAAATGTCACCCCCATTATATCTGACGGAAATTCAGGTAGAAAAGTAAAATACCTTGTCGCTACCATTAATGCTATCAATGCATTAAACAGGATAAACCAAGCGTGGGCATGAATACGTTGTTTTATAGACACTCTAAAATCACTCCAAAATTTATTATAAATTTTACAAATAACAGTGCGATATTGTAGCACTCTATAATGTTTCATTAGATTTTCTTTTTTATATGTAAAAACATAACGTTAGACATTTTATTATACATATAGTCTTTTTCCTTTAATGTGAAAATTCATCTACATTCTAAAAACATCTACTATTTTGACACTTTCCAATGCCTTAGCATGTTGGGATCCGTTCCAAAATTGCAGACTAAAAGCACCGGGTTTTTTAATAAAATAAAAGTTTAAGATCGATACGGTTTACAACATATCGAGGTATTCATTATTGAAAAATAATACGTGTTTTAAAAACTAAGCACTTAGGCGCACATTGATAGGTAAGAAGCCAAATAATCTTGTGGCGCTTATTATACCAAAGGAACTAAAAAGGTTACCCGTCTGCTTGTTGAAATTATCCCTACCACCGTTGTGAGTTTTGAAGTGAGAACAACTATCTCCTACAACTCACGCCTTGCGAGTGTTAATTTTTCCTGCGCAACACATGAAAACTTAATTAATTCCTTTGCTATTACTCTCATCTATAACCCTGCCTTATTCACCTTTTTTGACTCTAAAAACACAACTTCATCTTGAGTGGCAATTTTTTGTCACTTGCCCTTATTTCTATCCATGTGACATGTATTTGAAGTGATCATCAGAGGGCTTAGTTATATTCCCAATTAGCAATCATGGGCAGTGATTCAGCGTAAGCTTGAACATGAAGGCAAGCATTGAAGGTTGTAACGATTAATTATTTTTAACGCTAACGACTCGCAGGCGTAATTATTTATTGCATTGGAGTGTGACAGGTATGGCTAAACACGGATGACGTGGCCCGTTTTACTCACCTAATTAAAAAGGGATGGCCTGAAATGTTAAATAATTAAAACAGAAAAAGGCAGCTAAGCTGCCTTTAAATGGGTGGATCATCGGAGAAAATGAGAGTAAAAACCAAAGAAATTTTCACCCATTTTACCTGTGTAAATTAGTTATTAATAACTAATTTGCATACTTGAAGGTATTAACCTTGTAATAGCTTTAATACACTTTGTGTGCTGGCATTTGCTTGCGCAAGCATAGATGTACCCGCTTGTTGCAAGATTTGCGCTTTACTCATTTTCGCTGTTTCTGCCGCAAAATCAGCATCTTGAATACGTGAATTTGATGCTGATAAATTTTGTGACACATTTTCTAAGTTGGAAATAGTTGAGCCCAAACGGTTTTGAATTGCGCCCAATCCGGCTCTAGATTCCGATATTTTAGATAATGCAATATCAATACGCCCGAGACTTTCAGACGCTTTTTTCGATGTTCTCACGCTTAAACCTAACTCAGTCACAGCAGAGCCACCCACATCATTGATGCCCAATTTAGCAAGCGCAGCAATTTTATCCGCTTCCGTCGCAGCACCACTCGCAATAACGATATCACTGCCATCTTTAGCCGTTAATATCATGGATCCCGCGGGAATACTCGCCGTCGCAGTCACCCCAGTTGCATCTGTTAATTTATTAATCGCCACCATTTTATCATCTATGGTAGTGGCACTTGTATCAATTAATTCAACGCCATTAATGGTTATTTTATCCGCATCTAAAAGTTCACCTGCACCCGGTGCATCTGTTAATACAGAACTACCATTGGTGATCATAAAACCAAACTTTTTAGTGTCTGTATTATCCCCAATCGTACCGGTCGTACCAACACCGACTTCTATTGGACCACCATCTTGACTGGTTAATCCCATGTAACCTTCAAATGTTGCAGCTTCAAGACCAGAATTTGTCACATTACCACCGACAGTGATTGCAAAGCCTGTATCATTATTTAAAATTAAGCGACCATCTTTGCCGACATTTGCAGTCACACCTTTAACATCACGGTTAATTGTTTCCGCTAAATTTTCCATTGAAGAGGTTGCGCCCAATGTAATATTGGCACCGTCACCGACTTGTATGGTTAAACCATTGGTAATACCCGTTACATTGATGCCATCAAAAGATTGGCCTTCAACCACGTTATAACCTTTTGCCGTTACACCCGTTAAAGCGGTTTGAATATTAACAGCTTTAACCATCGCAACCGCTTGACCACCATCGGTATCTCCAATTTCAGGTAGATCAATACCATTAATAGATACTTTACCAGCAGGTATTGCAGCGTTACCATCAATGACGCGGCCACTGTTTAAATCGCCTTTATTAACACCACCATTTAAGCCTAAATCAGCAGTTGTCACCGCATCAATACCAAATGTTAAGTTTTCACCTGCATTCGCCCCGATTTGTAGGGTCGTTGACTTATTTGAGCCGTCGAGTAAGTTAGTACCATTAAATTGTGTGGTATTGGCGATACGATCTAACTCTTCATAGAGTTGATCAATTTCTTTTTGGATGGACTCTTTATTTGATGCTGAGTTAGTATCATTGGCAGCTTGCACTGACAGCTCACGCATACGTTGTAGTATATTGGTCATTTCATCCATCGATCCCTCTGCCGTTTGCGACATTGAGATACCATCATTAGCATTACGTACTGCTTGGTTTATTCCTCGGATCTGCGATTGCATTCCCGTTGAAATAGCCAGACCAGCAGCATCATCTTTCGCACTATTAATACGTAAACCTGATGATAGTCGTTCCATTGCTTCATTACTTAGCAATTGACTTTTATTTAATTGGCGCTGCGCATTGAGCGACATGATATTAGTATTTATCACTTGTGGCATAATTTACTCCATTATTCCTTGGTCATTCCTTACTCAGAAAAATCGGTAATTTTTATATTAATTACCGTCAATTTTTACTCTCAAGGAATTTAATGCGATTTACATGCCAACTTTTACAAAAACGCCTAAAAAAGTAACCATTAGGCTTTAGATTCAAGTGCTTAGTGGGTGTTAAGTAAATTAAATTAATTATTTTAAAAGGATTTTTTTTAAACAAAAAAAAAGAGGCAATGATTGCCTCTTTTTTTCGGTTAAATACAATGCCTATAACAACTTAAATAAACTCAATGATTGCATTTGCATAAAGGTTTGCTGTGTTATCTCAAGTAAGCTCATCTGCATTTTAAATTCACTAATAGCAGAGGCCATATCTAAATCTTCTAAATTGGATAACGTTTTTTGATTGGTTAGTTTAAAATCTAATGTCGATTCATGCTGATTAATAATCGTTCTGCGCCGAGCACCTACAGATGTCACTACGGTAGATACATTTTGCATTGTATTGTCAATTTGATGACGCACTGTATCTAAACGCATTTCACGTTGCGCCGTTGGACCATTATCATCACCCGGCATCATTAAGGCATCAATGGCATCTTGGATCGTAGAAAAAATATCTTTGGTACCACTTTGTCTTAATGAAAAGCTATCAAACTCATTAACTTGCCCTTTTAACTTGGTTTTTATACCATTAAATTCAATAGATTGACCTTCTTCATACGTCGTCGGCTCAATGTATTTGGTCATTTTGTATTGATCGCCATTGCTTGGCATACCTGAGACTTCAATGGAAATACCATTTACCGTAATTTCTTGCTGCGGATTATTCGCATTATAAATACTGGGTAAAGAGGATTGATTGTTGATACGAACTTCAAATTCACCCGGCACTAATGTCGCGACAAAATCGATACTAACGTCACTGCCTGCAGCTGGATATACGCTATTAGGGTTAACACTGCCAATATTGGCATCCGTAAGATCAACTTTCGAGATTTTAATCGAAGCACTGCCCGTTACACTTTGCTCCGCAGTGCTATAAACAGAATATTTTTTTGTGCCAACAGGAAGCGTTTCACTGATTGAAATATTATAATCTTGATCTGGAAACTGGCTTGCTACTTTACTATCAATGATAGATGCAACATCTAAGACGCCTGAGCCAGAGTTATTAGGATTGGCTTCTGCGACAAAACTGCCATTACCTTCAGGTACTTGCATAAAAATTGCAGAGCCAGGATCATTACCTTGAATAGTAACACCCGGACCAATTTGATAAGACGTATCTCCCTCATCACCATGGTACTCAATCGTACCAAATTCATTTTTTTGAAAGGGCAGAGTATCCACTTCAAAACCGGAAAAAATATACTGGCTATTGCCATCTTTTGTATTGGCAACACCAATTAATTCTTCACGAAGATGCTTAAGCTCCGTCGCTATCGCTTCACGCCCATCGGCACTGTATGTCGCATTACCCGAGCTCACCATTAATTCACGCATACGTTGCAAAATATTAGTACTTTGCGCTAATGAGATAGATTCTAATGCATTGGCAGTTTCTGCCATTTCACCATTTTGGACATGTTGATCTGCCATTGAAAGGTCTTGCTTTAAGCGTTGAATAGTCGCAATTGCAACGGCATCATCGGAGCCATTGATCACTCTTTTTTGTGTGGATAGGTGAATATTTTTTTCACTCAATTCGCTTTGATTATTAAACACACTTTGTGTATTACGCTGAAAAAAAACTTGGCTAGAAATACGCATACTGACCTCTTTTGAAAATGAGCCTATCACTCACGTTTAAACTTGCAAGATACGTACCAATTTTAATTTAAATGTTTATTTATACCAAAGGAATTAATTTAATTTTCATGTATTGCGCCGGAAAAATTAATACTAGCAAGGCGTGAGTTGCAGGAGAGTGTTGTTCTCACTTCAAAACTCACAACGCAGGTAGGGATAATTTCAACAAGCAAGACGGATCACTTTTTTAGTTCCTTTGGTATTATCTAACCGCTTGTAAAATAGTGTCAAAGAGTTCACCCGCAACAGATATAACGCGAGCAGCTGCACTATAATGCTGTTGGAACATCAGTAAATTTGCAGCCTCTTCATCCATATTAACGCCACTCACATTTTCAACACGTTCAAAGGATTGCTGCTGTAAAATAGTGGCAGATTTCATAGAGATGTCCGCATTTGCCGTTCTTGAGCCGATTTCAGAAATCATGCCACTGTAAATATCTTGGAATGTGGCTTTATTATTATTCATTATTTTTTTGCCTTGTAAGGCTGCCATTTCTAAAATATTACTGTTATCACCATCCCCTGTTTCATTATAATTTAATGAAAATATATCACCTACCAATGGCGATCCTTGATACATTTCAACATCTATTCCCGCAATATTAAAAGTGACTTTGCCACTGAGTAAATCAGGGGTGACCGTTAGCCCTGTTAATAAGTCACCGTTGCTTTTAGGAGGAACATAATTATTCGAGGATCCCGGTACTAAACTTATTATATTGCCATCTTTATTGACGATATCATAAGTCAGGACGCCTCCTGTATTGCCCGTGATCACGATGGAAAGTGGCTCATCTTTTTTCATATAAAGGGGATCTAATGGATCATGTAATGCGCTGACGCGTAACTGTGCTGTCCCGTTATTTTCTTTTTTTTGTATTACATTTATTTCTGCACTTGCGGCTGCTATTTTTTCAGGGTTTTGATGCTGTAACGTGGCTTCTTGTGCGCCTAAACGCGTTGGACGCAGGCTAAACTTCTTACCCACTTGTGGTGGATCTGCTGCAATAATGGCATCAATACCTAAACTAAGTCCCGTATTAGGAAGATCCACGCGCTTCGTTTTAGACAAATCATTAATAGAAACAGCTTGTGTGTCCCCTGTTCTATTATTGGTTAATGTAAACGCTATTTTTTCTGCAGTTGTTGCCGTTGCTGCTTGATAATCATTGACTTCTAAAGTGAACTCATCCGCAGATAATAAACTCAAATCATCGACACGTAGACTTAATTGCGCACTCCCTAAATCATCATTATGAGCAAGTACCCTATTTTTCATACTCTGTCGCGAATTTATATCATTAAAAATATCGCCACCAATTTTCCCTTCTAATGTTTGACCTTGTTTTTGCTGTTCATTCATTGAATGGGTCAAGCCCATTATATTTTGGCCTAATTGATTAAAGGCTTTTTCAATATCATTATTACGCACATCAAATAAAGCAGATATTTTACCACCCATGCGTACGCCATCTAATTTCACCAGATTACCATTCACATTCATGGCAAGTTCTTGGCGCGAAGGATCGGGATCGCCATTGACTGAAATTATATTCAATGAGGTTGTACCCATGACTATCGATTGGCCACTACCCACATAAACATTGACCATACCATTTTTGACGGGAACAACAGATACATCAACAAATTCACTTAATTTTGCAATGGCGCGATCGCGTTCATCTAATAAATCATTGGAGCGACTATCTCCACCACTGCCGAGTACCGCCGCAATTTGTACATTTAATTGTGCAACATTCTCTGCAAGTGTGGTTAATGTTTTAGCCGAATTGGTAATGTCATGATTGATACTGTTATATTGAATTTCAAGGTTGTCATAAAGACGATGATATTGATTGATCATATTCGAAGAAGACTCTAAAAAAACTTGACGAGATTCCAACATATTAGGATGATCTGCAACCCCATTTATCGCTTTAAAAACTTCTAAAACAGGTTTTGTTGCCGATGTACTGCTATCAGAAAGCAGTGCATCTATTTGATTGGTTTGTGTGAAAACTTCTTTACTATAAGCCAATTGCGAGGTGTTCATGACATTTTCTGTAAAGGCAAAACGATCATAGGCACGTTCAATACTGTTTACCAATGCACCTCGACCAATAAAGTTACTGCCGTAGCGATCTGCGCCACCCGTAACCACCTCCACGCTTTGGCGTGAATAACCTTTGGTATTGATGTTGGCAATATTATGCCCAGTTGTCGCTAAACTTGCCTGTGAAGAGTGAATACCCGACAAGCCAATTTGAAATAAATCTGCCATTAGTTTTTATCCTCTTTTAATATTTCCTTAAAGGACTCACTTTGCATAATAGATTGCACTTTCGTTGCGTAAAGAGGATCGGTTGCATAACCCGCTTGCTGTAATTTTTCAATATACGCACTGCCATTCGTGCCTTGCTCTAATGCACCTTGATAACGTTTGCTTTGCCCTATAAATTGGGCATAATCATTAAAACTTTGTGCAATATTTTCATACGCTCGAAAATGTGAACGTCGTTTTACTGCCACACCATTTTCTACTTCTATACTTTCTTTGGCGACGCGGCCACCAGACCAACTTGCATTTGCTTTTATATTAAACAAATTAAAACTGCTGTTATTTTGTGCATCATTGATGATCTTTTTACCCCAGCCGGTTTCTAGTGCAGACTGTGCAATCAAGACTTCCGGACTGATACCCAATACTTTCGCCACTTTTTTGGCATACGGTAACAAGGTATTAATAAATGATTTTTTATCCGTAAACGCCAAGGTTTCTGAAGATGATTTCACTTTTGGCGCTCTATCGGCCATGCTAAATTCCATCGGTGCTGCTTTTTGGTTAATAGCAAAAGCGGTGCTTTCTTTCTCTATCGGAAACGCCGTTGTTTTATAGGTATTTGGCATTTGCAATTGGTCTAAGGGAACCGATTCGGTAGAGCCGGCAATAGAGGTTGGATCTAACTGTCTAACCAGTGCATCTGCAAGCCCAAGCGAGCCATGACGACTGATATCAAGTGCCAATTGCTTATCTTGCATATCTGTATAGAACTTCGTTTGTTTGTTATTAAACGGACTATCCGTTTCAAACGCTTCATTGGCTTCACGCATCGATTTTATCAGCATCGTCGCAAACATAGCTTCAAATTGATTAGCCACTTCACGAATAGCGCCTTTATCATTAGCAAGCGCTTTTTGACGCAATTGATCTAACCCTTGCAGATCAAAATAATTACTTGCTGGTGTGACACTCTGATTCGACATAATTCGCCCTGTGATTACCCTTAAGATGTTCTTTTACACATTAAGTATCTAAGCAAAAACAATGCCAAAATTGATTTTATAATTTTCTTTATTAATAACATAACTCACGTAATATGATCCCATTCATAACAATTAAGGAGCTTTTATGCTAAATCCCGTTGTCCTCGCTGTCTGTATCATGTTAGGACTGTCACTAATGCGCGTTAATGTGGTTGTCGCTTTAACATTAAGTGCCCTCATTGGCGGTTTAAGCGCTGGACTTTCACTCTCCGATACGGTGAGTGCATTTGAAGGTGGGTTAGGAGGAGGTGCAACTATTGCCCTCAGCTACGCGATGTTAGGTGCATTTGCCGTTGCTATCTCAAAATCTGGAATAACAGACTTACTCGCACACGCTGTGATCAAACGTATTCAAGGCCAACATCCTGAAACGCTTTCTAATACCATTAAGTATTCTGTGTTGATAATGATCATGCTGATGGCACTTGCATCACAAAATGTTATCCCCGTGCACATTGCTTTTATTCCTATTTTGATCCCGCCTCTACTTTCCGTCTTTAGCAAGTTTCGCTTAGATAGACGCCTCGTTGCATGCATTCTGACTTTTGGCTTGATCACACCTTATATGGTACTACCTATCGGCTTTGGTGGGATTTTCTTACATAATATCTTACTTAAAAATTTAGCTGAGAATGGTTTGCATGTTACCGCGAGCCAAGTTCCTCAAGCCATGATTTTACCGGCTCTTGGCATGGTGACCGGGCTATTAATTGCCGTTTTCTTTAGCTATAGAAAGCCACGCGATTACGCGACCGATATCAAACCTAAAAATAGTCAAGCAGACAGCACATTAAAACCGGTCAATAAACGTCATTTAATTGTCGCCTGTATTGCGATTGTCGCGACATTAAGTGCACAACTATACTCTGGCTCAATGATTATTGGCGCTCTAGCAGGATTTGTCGTCTTCACTTTTGGCGGTGTAATAGCTTGGAAAGAGACGAATGACATCTTTACCCAAGGTGTGCACATGATGGCAATGATAGGCTTTATTATGATTGCGGCTGCAGGTTTTGCAGCCGTTATGAAAGCAACAGGTGGCGTAGAAAGTCTCGTTCAACTTTTATCTACCTCAATTGGCGACAATAAACCGATAGCTGCACTCTTGATGCTAGTGATTGGCTTGTTAGTAACGATGGGCATTGGTTCTTCTTTTTCAACAATCCCTATTTTAGCGACCATTTATGTTCCGCTTGCAGTGGCTTTTGGCTTTTCTCCTATGGCAACTATTGCTTTAGTGGGTACAGCGGCAGCCCTTGGTGATGCAGGTTCCCCAGCCTCAGATTCTACATTAGGGCCAACGTCTGGACTCAATGTCGATGGTCAACATGATCATATTTGGGACTCTGTTGTACCTACCTTCCTACATTATAATTTACCGCTTATCGTGTTTGGTTGGATAGCAGCCATGACCCTATAAAAAAATGAGGCAGTAACATCGCCTCCTTTTATAAAAAAAGGCAAGTCACATGAACATGACTTGCCTTTTTTATGTTTTTTATTTGCGACAAACATTAAATAATGATCAGTTCACCTTGTAACGCGCCCGCCTGTTTTAATGCTTCTAATATCGCCATCAAATCACCTGGGGCCAGTCCCACTTGATTTACCGCTCGCACTAAATCATTCAGACTGACACCCGTATCAAAAGTAAACATACGACTGTCTTCATTGGTGATCGTTATCGTACTGTTATCGGTCACTTTCGTTTTACCACCCGCTAGTGCATTCGGCTGGGTCACCGTTTTATTTTCACTGATAGTGACGCTAATACCCCCATGCGTAATGGCAGTTGGTAATAATTTCACATCTTGGCCAATAACAATCGTACCCGTACGTGAGTTCACTATGATTTTAGCAGCGCCTCGAGCGGGCTCAAATTCTAAGTTTTCTAACGTTGACATATAAGAGACACGTTGCGATATATTACGTGGCGCAAGAACACGAACAGAGGTTGCATCCAATAACGTTGCCGTATTAGCACCCACTAAATTATTGATAGTATCAGCCATTCTTTTAGCCGTCGTAAAATCTGATTCGTGCAAATTAAAGGTTATCGTATCTCCATGGGAAAAGGGGGAAACCACTTCACGCTCTACAATCGCGCCATTAGCAATGCGTCCGACTGTTGGCGTATTTATCACCACTTTTGAGCCATCGGCACCTTCGGCTCCAAGCCCACCAACGACGACGCTACCTTGTGCAATCGCATATACATTGCCATCAACACCCTTTAAAAAAGTTTGTAGTAATTCACCACCACGTAAACTTTTGGCTTCACCAATAGCAGAAACCGTAATGTCAATTTTTTGACCGCGCTTTGCAAAGGCTTTTAATTCTGCAGTGATAGCTACTGGTGCTACATTTTTTATTTTTAATTTTTCACCAATCGGAATGTTGATACCAAAATTACGCAACATAGTCGCGAATGCTTGCTCCGTAAACTTACTGCTTTTTTCGCCCGTACCCGGTAGACCAACGACTAAACCGTAACCCACTAATTGGTTACTACGAACGCCTTGCACACTCGCGATATCTTTAATACGCGCACTGTAACTGGCGCCACTAAAAATTAATAATAAAAATGCGATCACGACCTGCGTCAAACATTTCATGGAATTCCCTTAAATTTATTACACCGGCCAATAATGGCCATAAAAAAATGTACTTAACTAACATTATATATTCATCGTACTGCACAGGCAAAATCAGAAAACCAAATCAGATTTGCATAAAATTGGCACAATTTTAAAAAACTTAAAGATCAATGACATCACATGACACGTTACATTTAATTAAATTTATAATTGCTGACTAACATAAGAAAGCATTTCATCAACCGCAGAAATTACTTTTGAGTTCATTTCATAAACTCGCTGACTTTCAATCAAATTAACTAATTCTTCCGTTACATTTACGTTAGATGTTTCTAACATACCTTGACGTAAAAACCCTAAACCATCTCCACCCGGGACGCCTTGTATCGGCGCGCCACTTGCTCCGGTTTCGGTGTATAAATTCTCACCCATAGGCTCAAGACCCGATGGATTAACAAAATCGTTTACGTTAATTTGTCCAACCACCTGGTTTTCAACTTGTCCTGCGATACGCACAGACACTTCACCCTCAGAGCCAACACTAATAGAAAGTGCATCATTAGGAATTTGAATTTGTGGCATCAAAGCATAACCCGATCCAGGTGTTACGATAATACCATCTTCATTTAATTGAAATTGACCATTACGGGTATAACCAGAACTACCATCCGGCATTTCTATTTCAAAAAAGCCACGACCATCAATCATAATATCTAAAGAGTTTTTAGTCGTTAATGCATTACCTTGTGAAAAGTTTTTTTGCACTGCAACCACTTTAGCACCCGCACCAATCATCAGTCCCGATGGTAATTTAGTATTTTGAGTCGCGTTTGCCCCCGGCTGATTGATATTTTGATAAAGTAAATCTTCAAAAATAGCACGGCTTTTCTTAAAACCAACGGTACTTGCATTGGCAAGGTTATTTGAAATAGTTGCCACATTTGTTTGTTGAGCGTCAAGCCCAGTTTTACTGATCCATAAAGCCGGATGCATATACTTACTCCTTAATTCGTTAAAATAATCAAGTTACACGACACGTAATAATGACTCTGAAGCTTTATCCATCTCTTCCGCTTTTTTCATCATTTTAACTTGCATATCAAATTGTCTTTGTAAATTAATCAGACCGGTTAATTCACTACTCATATTCACATTAGATGCCTCTAACGACCCACTCTCTATCGATACTTTGGCATCTACTATTGGATCGTTACCATCAATACGTCGGTATAAACCATCTTCACCACGTAATATATCGCGGATATTGGGGTTCACTAGTTTGATTTGTGCTATTTCTTCCATTGCATCCGCTGGCGCACCTTCGGGTCTAATTTCGACCATGCCATCCTTACGAATATTAAATTTTTCCACCGGTAAAGGGATAAAAATAGGCGCCCCTTTTTGGCTTAATACTTTATTCCCAGTTGAATCAATGAGAAAACCTTCGGGGTTAATATTTAATCCACCGGCACGAGTCATTGCTTGGCCGCCCATTTTAGAATCAACCATAAACCAACCTTCGCCTTTGATTGAAATATCCAAATCGCGTTGGGTCATTTGCAATATGCCACTTTCAAAATTTTGCCCAGGGTTTTCGGCTAAGGAGAATACCCGTGTTGGCAGACCTTCTCCGTAAGCTTGCATACTGCGAGCTTGTTCAAAACTAGATTTAAATCCCGTTTTATTGGCATTCGCTAAATTATTAGCATGAATGGCTAAGGCATTCATATTCTCTTTCGCACCAGACATTGAGATATAAAGCAGGCGATCCATATTGATTCCTTAATCGATTAAAATCGAAAGATACTATAATGTTTAAAATTTATTTACTTAAACATTAAAATGCAAAAAATATGCCAAAAAGAATGAACGGACATAATAAATAAAAAAGAAAGGATACAGGTGTAACGCGGGTACATAATAACGAGGCTATTTCACGATAATTAACATGTAATAAGCAATCAAGATACTTTGCCCACTCACACGCTTAAATACGAAGATATCGCGGTAGATAGTGTCTTCTCATGCTTGATAACATAAAAAAAGAAACAAAAACGCACCTGAAACGGTGCGTTTTAAAAACAGATAAGCAGAAAAAATGAAAAATTAACGGATCTGCAGTATGGTCTGTTGTAAGGTATTATTAATTTCTAATGCACGCGAGTTGGCTTGGAAATTACGCTGCGCGGTGATCAAATCGACCAACTCTGTCGTTAAATTGACATTAGATTGCTCTAACGCAGCCGAGTTAACCGCACCAAACGAACCGGAGTTTGCTTCACCTGCCAATGGTTCACCTGAATTTTGCGTGGCTATCCAAGATGATCCCGTTTGCGTTAAACCTTGCTCGTTACGAAAACGTACAATACTTACCCGAGATAAAGGCTGCGAGGTACCATTACTGTACGTCGCTTTTACTAACCCATCTTTACCAATTTCAACCCCAGTTAAACGCCCCACAGTCAAACCGTTTTGCTCAAGTGATGTCACCTCAAAGGCAGATGAAAACTGCGTTGGCGTTTTAAAATTTAATGTAAAACGTTGCGCGCCATCAGCCCCAGGAGATAAAACCCCAGCACCATCACCACCGGCAGCCGAACTCGGATCGTCAACACCTAATGATTGAAAGGTTAATACGACAGGAGAACTGCCTTTATAAGCACCCACAGAGTCAAATTTTAATACGGCGCCGGTATGTACATTACCATCTTTATCTACATAACTGGCAGCTTGTGGCGTACCATCAGCTACCCCATCACCATCAGCATCAACGTCATAGGTACCTGCAACTTGACCAGTTCCACCCGCTTTATCCCAAACATCGACGGGCTTACCATCAACTGTAACAAACGTTATCCACTGATTTTCACCGGTATAAGAAGCATTTTCAGGCTTCACATAATAGGTCGTCGTAATATGTGATTCGCCTAATGAATCATAAATCGTTACCGAGGTTGCATTGTTATAAGTATCTGGATCATCAGGATCAAATTTTGCCGGATCTAAGGCCTTATCACCCGCAGGTAAATTTAATGTAATGCCAATTTCAGAGGTGGGTATTGGCGTACCTGCTGTTTCTGGAATTTGTATCGGCTGCGTTGTACTTAAACTGACCGATGAAGATGTACCATCTTCATTAACCGGGAAAGCTTGTAAATAGTTACCACTATTATCAACAACAAAGTTTTCACTGTTTAATTTAAAAGTACCTGAACGGGTATAACTTAAGTCTCTATCTTCAAGGTTACCCGCAGTGGCAAAGAAACCACTACCCGTAATAGCGAGATCTAACGGATTTTGTGTGAATTTCAAACTACCTTGATGAAATTGTTGCGCAACGGCAGCGGTAGAAACACCATCACCCACTTTAGTTTTACTGTTAGTAAATAAGGAATTCGCATAAACACTTTCAAATTCTGCACGGGATTCTTTAAATCCTACCGTATTCACATTGGCAATATTATTCGCCGTTGAGTCTAAATCCGTTTGCGCAGCTGATATTCCACTTAATGCAATATTAAACGACATAATATGTTCCTCTTATTTGTTTTCTGCAACTTCAATTGCATCTACCAGTTTAATGCCAGACAATCCTTTCAAATTTAAACTTACGCCGGCTTGCCCCCCGCCTAAACTTACACTTTCGACATGCGCATACACATTTGATTCTAATCTTTCACCTTTACCATTCACCATGCCATGGGCATTAAAGGTGTACTTACCTGGAGCAACGCGTTTTCCTTGACTGTCTAAACCATCCCAATTGAAACGCTGATTTCCCGTGTCAATATCACCCAAAGTCAATGTTTTAACGACAGCTCCATTTTTATCTTGGACATCAACCATCACGCTATAAGCACCTGTTTTAGTACTTAATGAGCCTGATAGCCCTTTATCTTCCATTGAATAACCCGTATCACTCGGGATCAATACCTTTTTACCCACCAAGGAAGAGGCTTCTAGTGCTTGGCTTGAACTCAATACCCCTTTTAATCCTGCAAATTCATTACCCATTTTAGTAATGCCTTCTGCTGTTGTAAATGATGCCATTTGTGCAATCATTTCGGAGTTATCGACCGGTTTAAAAGGGTCTTGATAAGCAAGTTGTTGTGAAAGCAACGCAAAGAAATCTTCCTGCTCAAGTTGTTGCTTTTTATCCACATCTTTATTTGCAGACACTTGCTCTGGGGTTAATGGTTTATTTAAGTTTAAGAGACTATTAGTATTAATTCCGCTCATCATTTATTCCCTAGCCTTTGCCCATTTGTAATGTACGGCTTAGCATTTGCTTAGCCGCATCGGCGATTTGTACATTTGTTTGATACGAACGAGACGCACTGATCATATTTGCCATCTCTTCCATCACGTTCACATTAGAATGATAAACAAAACCATCTTTATCTGCAGAGGGACTATTCGGCGCATATTCTCGAGCCAAAGGCGCATCACTCTCCACAATACCTAAAACTTTAACACCAACACCACTGCTGCTTAGAGCACCTTTGGCTTTGTTAAGTTCGGCAGCAAAAACGGGATGACGAGCACGATAAGTTTTTTCGCTACTGCTACTAACACTATTGGCATTTGCCAAGTTACTTGCTGTTGTATTTAAACGTACCGATTGCGCACTCATACCGGTAGCAGAAATATCTAAAATACGAAATAAACTCATAATAACTCTCCAAAAAGTGTTTACTGCCCTTTAATAGCTTTACGTAAACCCGATATTTTACTATTTAAAAAATCTAAACTTGCTTGATACTGTAAACTGTTTTTCATGAACAAATTACGCTCAACTTCTGCATCAACATTATTACCATCCCCCGTATCGGGTTGATTTCCCGTACGATAATATTGATTTGATTGCTGCATTGAAAATGAATGACCGGTGCGATGTATCTCATTGGTA
Organism: Psychromonas sp. CNPT3; assembly: GCF_000153405.2. NCBI lineage: Bacteria > Pseudomonadati > Pseudomonadota > Gammaproteobacteria > Alteromonadales > Psychromonadaceae > Psychromonas > Psychromonas sp. CNPT3. The sequence goes on along the minus strand of NC_020802.1, from coordinate 732,434 downwards.
CGACTTAATGAAATACCTGAGCCAGATCTCGCACTTAAAAGCGCTTCTTTAAAATTAAGATCGCGCGCTTTATAATCAGGTGTATCTGCATTTGTTAAATTACTCGCTAAAATTTCTGCGCGACGTGAACGAACACCCAAAGTGTACTGATGCATTCCAAGTGCTTTATCAAAATTAATCGCCATAATTTTCTCCTATGCAATTAACTATGCAACCACTGTGCCAAAAAGATAAAAGGTAGTATTTTTATGCAGATAAGTAAAATGAGAGACTTTCAAGCGGAAAGGGGAGGACGTGGAGATCTTGTCATAAAAAAAGAGGCAAATGTTGCCTCTTTTTTATTAAAAGAGGCAACAACGACATTACTTATCTTTTAATTGATAAATAATACCCGGGTTACAACGGACCATATTAAATTTATCAGTAAGTGCGGTAATCGACTCGGAAGCCCCCAATACCAGATAGCCTCCAGGATTTAATGCGCCTGCAAATTGATTTAATATTTTAGATTTAACATCGCCAGAGAAGTAAATAAGTACATTACGACAAAAAATAATGTCAAACTTTCCCAAACCCGCATAACTATCTAATAAATTATAACTTCTAAAGCTCGTCATTTTCTTGACGTCTGCTTTTATTTGCATTTTTCCAGAGCCATCAGGCAAAGCGTCAAAGAATTTTCTTTTACGATCATCAGATAGGCCTCTAGATAACGCCAACGTGTCATAAATACCCGCTTTACACTGTTCTAACATCGTATTAGAAATATCAGTACCAATGATTTGCACATTCATACCTAACACGGCTTTTTGTTTTTGATATTCAGCTGCAGTCATCGCAATGGAGTAAGCCTCTTGTCCCGAAGAACTTGCAGCTGACCACATTTTGATACTTTTCTTATTTTTTAATATTTCAGGAAACATTTTAGAGCTTAATAATTCAAAAGGGTAACGATCTCGGAACCATAATGTTTCATTAGTTGTCATAGCATCAATAACAGCCGTCCGTAATGATCGATTCTTATAACTCATCGCTTCGTTAATTAAATTAGTAAGTGTATCGATTGCAAATATATCCATTAATGGGATCAATCGACTTTTCACCAAATATTGTTTATTTCCCCCAAGTACAATGCCACATTGCACTTCTAAAAAATCTGAAAACTTTTTATAAATATCTTCGGAAAGCGCTCTCACAAATATAATCTCTCTTTTTAATTGTTTTGATCATCTAAATTAATGACTTTTTGTACTGCTGTGGCCAACTCATCAGGGTTAAACTTTGCAATAAAGTCGTCAGCCCCCACTTTTTTAACCATGGCCTCATTAAATACACCACTTAATGACGTATGTAAAATAATATGTAGGCCAGCCAATGCAGGATCAGCCTTAACCTCCGAGGTTAGGGTATAACCGTCCATTTCAGGCATTTCAACATCTGAAATCATTAACGCATAACGATCTGTCACAGATCCTGTTTTCGATATCTTTTTAAGTAAATCTAATGCTTCTTTACCATCTTTTACCATATCGCATTCTAAACCTAATGCGGTGATAGCTCTTTGTATTTGTCGTCTTGCTACCGACGAGTCATCCGCAACCAGTATTTTTTTATCTTTAATTTTTTCTTTAATAGTAGGATCAATCACATCTGCAGTAACATCGGTATTAACAGGTGATATTTCATCTAATATTTTTTCAACATCTAAGATTTCGACTAAATCACCATCGATTTCCGTCACTGCCGTCATATAGTTAAAGCGTCCAATACCATTAGGTGGTGGTAATATATTTTCCCAGTTAATATTGATAATACGCTCGACAGCGCCAACGAGAAAACCTTGAATTGAACGGTTATATTCTGTAATAATAATAAAACGCTCTTCAACATTTTCTATCGCACGCCCGCCTGTTGCAAGGTTCATATCGATAACAGAGATAGTTTGCCCACGAATATGCGCAATACCACGAATGGTTGGGTGTAATTTAGGTAAGCTAGTTAAAGGGGGACACTGCAATACTTCTTTGACTTTAAAAACATTAATACCGTAGCGCTGTTTACCGCCTAATTTAAAGAGTAGTAATTCTAAGCGATTTTGCCCGACTAATTGAGTTCGCTGGTTTACTGAGTCTAACACGCCTGCCATATAATCTTCCTTTTCTCTTATAACTTATCAAAGAATCATTCTATAATGATGCTTAATAATTAATTAAACTCTATTGAGTGCTTATTCATCCATAAATAGGATCTTTATGTTAATACGTTTTTTTATCCTTTATATCAGTTTAGGCTGTTCTGCTTCTTTTGCTGAAACTAATTATAAAAAAGACATCGAAAACTTCGCAGAAACTCTTATTCTTAATGAATATAATGCAATATATCCAAAAAACAATGAACAAAAAACCTCTATTATCGCAGTTCCTTTAAATAAAAGAATAACATACAAGAAATGTTTATCTCCTTTTTTAGGTGAGATTGTGTCAGGAAAATTAAAAAACAACGTATCGGTCAAAGTGACATGCCCCAATAAGCCACAATGGTCAACTTATGTACGCGTCCGTTCTCATCGACTTTTCCGCACCATCATCAGCGCTCAAGCTTTGCGTAAAGGTGAAACATTAAACAATAACAATATAAAAGTGACTTATTTAACAAAATCCCAATTGCGAGGTGGTAGCTTTTCACAAAAGAAAATACTTATCGGTAGCCGCCTCAAACGTAATATGGGTGCTCAAAAAATAATAAAAAATAGAGATGTTTGTTTTGTCTGTCAAAAAGATCAAGTGATCATTAGCGCAATAAAAGCAGGATTAGTAATTAAAACTTCAGGAATAGCCCTAAATAATGCTAATATTGGAGAATCTGTTAGAGTCAAAAATTCACGTTCTCAACGTATTGTTGTGGGCACCGTCTCTGCACAAAAAGAAGTACAAGTTACTTTTTAGAGTAAATTGCACTTTATTTTAGAGACGTATTGTTTTAATATTTCACATTGTTAAAAAAACTTTACATTTAAACACTTTTTTTTGTTTTTTTACTAAAGAAAGTACGCGTTTCGCCGATATAATATAAACATGATACTTTTGGAATATAATTATGAGCATCAACATTAACCGCCAAGCGACACAAAAAAACATTGTGGTTGAGCAGCATAAGGCTCAGGCGCAAAAATCATCTGTCAAAAACGCACAAAATGTTAATAATGATCAACATAAAGATTCTGTGCAATTAACGTCACAAGCGAAGAATATAAATAAAATGCAACAACAAGGTGCGACAGAGCCCCAAGTAAACAAACAGCGTATTGAATCACTAAAAGCCGCTATCACTAACGGTGATTATAAAATCAATACAGAACGACTCGCACAGCGCCTCAGTCAATTTGAAGGTGATTTTAGTCGAATTCTGAAATAAGTTTTAAGCTGAGATAATTAAACAATGCCTATTGAAAAGCTAAATCGACAATTAATATTAATTAATGAATTGCACCTGATATTGGAGCAAGAAACGACGTGTCTAAAAGAAAAGAGCTTTTCTCATCTCAGTGAAATTTTGAAACAGAAACAACAAAAATTAACTTTAATCGCAGAGCTAGATAGCGTTTTATCGCGTCCGGCCGATTTACAACAAATAGAAAATTCAACAACGGCTCAGGAAATAAAGAAAGAAATTCTTTCTTGCCTTGCTAAATGCCAACATATTAATAGTATTAATGGAAAATTAGTAGAGTTAGGTATGCGCAGTAATAAACATCTGACTCAACTTATCAAGCAAGCAACAGGAAAGAACAGCATCACCTATGATCAAAAAGGGATGCTAAATAGTGGTCAACTTTTAGGTAAAAACATTCAGGCATGATCAATAATAAATCGCTTTCTTACGCGGCTTTGATTGTTCACCTATGATATTTGAATACGGTAACGCTTTCATATCCAGAACTAACTCCGTAATATAAAGTTTACCTTCATGGTAACTTTTTAACACCCGAGCACCTCTAACTAACCCCCGAACCTTACTTCGAACACGAGCGCTTTGTATATGCACACCAGAAAGCTCGGTTTCAGAACTCAGTAACACGCCATATACTTGCTCTGCCATTTCTTTATAAGCATCCAATTTAGATGCTTTGATAGCGTTTAGTATTTTTTCTTCTAAGGTTGCCCCTTTTTGAGTCGCAACAGGTGCATAACCGACAGAGGTAAAGCTATGCACGTCAGTTTGCTCTTTTAGTTCTTCTTGGGTTGGCAATAACATATTATGTGATATTGGCGTACATGAAAAAAGAAACAAAGTACTACAAAGCAATACTGACAACGAGCGATAACATCGATTAATGTTCATTAATATATCCTTGCTAAAAAACGAAAATGGCAATGCTAATCAAGCAAGAATTAAGCCAGCTTCGACTAAAAAAACACTTTTCACCTAAGCATTGCGCTTTTATCGACAAATATAAGTCACTATCTGTTCTTATTTAAAGAGACATCGATAACGGCTACCAGTATTTACGAGTAGTGCTAATAGGAGAGAGTGTAATACAGAATGGATGAGTGATATTAGGAATTTCTCATGTCTACCTGACACTTGAGGCGTCCTTTGACTTACATCTATAGCATAAAGTAGATTTATATATGCTTAGGTATAAAAGCAAAAATGCAACGAGATAGGTTCGTTGCATTTTTTGTTTTTTATTGGCACCTAAATAACACGGCGAATAATACAAAGCTTTCAGTTTGCTAGCGCTATTTAACCAAGTGAACTTGCGCTCGGTTGTTACGTATTTGTTGGCTATTTCTATTATAATATTGATTAGTGCGATAATCGTATTCCCCCCCCACAAACATACCATGAGGAATAAAAGCACTGCTGGTAGATTCCACAATACTAGTATCGGTATTGACGATACGTACATTTAAAATAAGCCCTTCTTCATTGCGAGACATTGTTCCGGTAAAAATACGGCGCACATCTATATTTTTATTTAATCGTTTCCAGTCGCGAGTTAGTGCGAATTCACCTCGTGAGGTGATCTGAATATCTCCCGTCAATTTATAATCGACAACCTGCAATTGGCGGATATGTAATTCATGGATAAATAACTCCGTTACTGTCTGCCCTATCCAGTTGGTTTTTTTATGATCATTCAAATCGACTAGAGATGTTAATGCAATCGCTTCGCCTCTGTATCGAGTGGGAAAGTTAACCAATAATTGGTCGGCCATCTTACTGACAACTTCTGATAAAATCAGTGATTTCTCACCATTAAAAGAATATAACTTGCCGTACCCCTCTACTTGCGAAGTTTCTCCTGGTAAAAAAGCACTTTTACCAGAATTACTATATGAATTAGCAATATAATAATAAAGATACTCGCCATCACGATTATTTTGATTTTCTAATACAGGTTGGTAATTTTGGGGGAGATCACTTGCTGTCGAAACTTGCTCTACAGGCTCAAGAAGAGCGCAGCCCGAAAGAAACAATATAACACTGAATGCCGACAATAATTTTTTCATTCAATACCTACCTAATTATAATTCTAAAGAATGCTATGGATAATTTACTTAGCTTATCGGCACCCGCCCCATAAACTTTAATAAAGTTACACGGATTAAAGCACTTCCTTTCATAAAGTGGCAATATATACCACATCCAAGCTAATACTTACCTAAATACTAAATAAAGCAAAAATCGAGCCAGATTTATTTAGCTATTTTATTACTATAAATTAGCGACCTAATTTGGATATAAAAAAACAAAATAATAAATATCTCTTATTTTTCCCATTTAAAACAAAGCGTTTAAATCTATTGACGCATTTGCATATTCACATAGCTTGAGTATAATCAACGCATCTCTTCATAGCTCAACAGGATAGAGCACCCGCCTCCTAAGCGGATGATTTGGGTTCGAGTCCCGATGAGGAGACCAATTAAAGCAACACAAATAAAACCCAATAATAAACTACAGTTGTTAATTGTTTAAGCGTGTTATTACCATCAACTCTCATTCCCACCTTTAAATTTAATGTCCTAATCCGCATGCTAGATTGCAGTTAAAAAATCACAAATAATTACGTAGATCCTTTGTTAATTTTGTTTTATAAAATTAAAATTAATTTATATCTTATACCAAAGGAATTAATTAAGTTTTCATGTATTGCGCAGGAAAAATTAACCCTAGCAAGGCGTGAGTTGTAGGAGAGTGTTGTTATCACTTCAAAACTCACAACGCAGGGTGGGATAATTTCAACAAGCAAGACGGGTAACCTTTTTAGTTCCTTTGCTATTAGATTAGAATTTTCGACAAAACCTTAGTACCTTGTTCTCGCATATTAATAGAACGGACAATGTATGCTATGTCCGTTTTATATTTAATTAAATAACCAATATTGAATAGGATCAGAGGGGCATTCGAAGGGACCACATTCTGCAAAAGTACTCAACACATTAAGTAGAGTAACGAAAAGTACAAGGGCAATTGCTACTTTACTTAGCACCGGCATTTGTACAAATGTTTGGTACTTTATTTCTTTATATTGTGAAGAAAATGACAACATGACAGCGCTTCCGAATACGATCACAACGAAAGAAATGAATGCCCAAGTATAAAAATGAAAAGAGAAGAAGGGATCACCGTAAAAAGGAGTACCGGGAATAACATGTAGTGAAATTTGTCTAAGAGCGACACCTGCACCAAATAAAGCCCCAAAGATCATAATGCCGTAATGCGATGTTCTTGGGCCATATACAACATTACACAGTAGACCAAATAAAACAGCAACAAATCCAACGCGTTGTAATAAGCATAAAGGACAAGGTAACTCTCCTGCAACAAATTGAGAATAGAAGGCGAACATCAACACAAAAGTGATTGCTATGGCGCCAAGTGCATTAAGTTGTCGTGAAAATGATTGAGTCATATTTTGCATCCTAGAGTAAAATAGAGAGTGAGTCGCTTGCATGATGTGAGAGCCAAAATAAACTCACAATGATAGATAGACTAAAAGCGTAAATAGCCAATTTTCGATTACCTTTTATTGCTAATAAGATAGCGGTGAAATATAAAAAAAATATTAATGTCATCATAAAATTCTCCTTGCTGAGTTATTGCAGGATAATTGTGTTAGCGAATATTTATACTTTCATTAACAGAATCAAAACTGCCGTTATATATGGATATCAATTATCCGGTTCAATATTAAGTACATAAGCACTAAGTGGTATTTAAAACTGTCGTTAGCGGATCATTAACCTCCCCTCTTCTTAACTACTTATTAATAAATTTTATTGTGAAAGACTAGAAATTTAATAGAATAAACCGATATAATCGGGTGCATTCTCGTAACAACTTATACAACACGCAACGGGATACTACTATTTATGTTGAAGCGTGACGGAAAGATCTCATCTTTCGTGAATGCTATTATTTGAGATATCGCACATGGAAATAACATGTCACTTTCTATTTTATGCAAATAAACTTGCCCTATAAAAGAATCAAAAGAGTTGCGCCACTTTTAACTATATTTTATAAATTCTTTGCAGGTGTACGGCGTTATCCCCCTCCTGACTCGTTTATTATTTATAAGACGCAAAATGACCATATCACCATCATCGAAGATGATTCTACGCATTTCCCTAAAAGTAGATAATGGCTAGCATCAAGCCCCTGATTTTTTACAGAAAAAGGTCGACCTCTAAATATTCGTAGATGCCTATCAGCTTAAGGATTAATAAATCGACTTAACAACCCCATCAACCTGTTCACGGCGTCAAAAAAACCAATTTACTTATAATGAATTTAATTTGCTTTCTATTACATTTCTGCTTTTAACTAAATTAATAAAGCTAATAACAAAGCATTTCACACAGCACAATGCATTAACGTAAATTTAACATTAATGTAACACGCGCCATTATAACTTTTTTAAAGAAAAAAACTACACTGCACTTTATCATGTGATACCAAAAGAATTTAATAGAAGATAGGATTTACCCAGTCTCTTGTGCATAGACACTTTAGATGCTCAACTAAAATCTAAAAACATCCAAGCGCGACTTACTTGATCGACTCAATTAATAATTTAAAAAATATTTTGAGCACTATTTTTTACAGTGTGATGGGTTAATCGGGATGTGTTTGTCATCAATATAGTATTTTCAGTAAGCTCACCTTAAGTATTTTTAAAACGCACCACAAAGTGTTTTTAGCCATGTGTAGCATGATAAAATAATATTTTTCAGGAAAAAAATTAATGTCGGAGACGATACGTTCATGAGTATCGTTTGTATTAAAGGAGGGAGGTACTTACATCAAGTGCTTGCTAACGCCACTATAAACACTGATTATCGAGTTTATCCATTCTCCTTGCGAAAAGAAATGAAACAACTCAGTATGGATAAAGAAATATAAAAAAAACAGTACATTTTTGGCAGGGAAATTAAATAAAGTTTGGGTATATTCGAGTAAGTCGCTCTAGATATCCCATAAAACAATTCTATAATGCACTACAACTGAGCCGTAGTGCATTTTAAGATCGGCTTGAATGTCCCGCTAAAATCATCAGTAAAGAAGAGCTAAATATGTACAGAACACTGCACGACGGTTGTTTAAACGCTACCATACACGCAGTATCATGCATAAGTTAAAACTTTTCGTGACGCAACGTCAGCCTCTAAAGTAACAACACAGTGAGCGCGTGCGTGGCTAACAACTGATTAAATCAGCAGTGTAAGCCAAGAGCAGGAACTCTGTCTTAAAATTTGTGTAATTACCTATCATTAACTTTATCGAATATCTTATCGATAGGTGATTACGCAGGCTCATCCATTTTTGGTTTACGGCGCATCGGCGCAAAACCAACATCTTTGGCTTCGTAAAACGTTTTATTAGGCACTGATTTTTGTTTTTTAGCTTTTACTGCCACTTTCTTTTTCTGTGCATTTTGCGCAAATTTATTTTTAGAAACTAACGCCTTCTTAGGAGCCAGTCCTTTAAATTTAGTCTTTATGCCAGCAACATTTGAAAATGAAATGCTTTGTTGTACAAATGCTTCTACTTTTTTAAAATTCAGCCAGTCTTTTGGACCAATAATTGAGATTGCATCACCTGTATCGCCAGCTCGCCCGGTGCGCCCTATACGATGTATGTATTCTTCCGTATGTTTCGGAATATCAAAGTTAATAACATGGCTTACATTTAATAAATCCAATCCTCTTGATGCAATATCCGTGGTCACTAATATTTTCACTTTACCTTTAGAAAAGGTATCCATGATTTTATTACGTTCACTTTGCGCAAGATTGCCATGCAACGCCACTGAGTTGCATTCTTTGTCATTTAAGATAGTACTTAAACGCTCTGTATCTTTACGTGTTGCAGTGAAAATGATCAGTTGTTTAATATTTTCATTTTTTACAAAATGAAATAATAATTTTTCTTTTTGCTTTAAATTATCTGCAAGGTAAAAACGTTGTGTGATTTGACTGTGTTGCTGATTTTCATCCCCGATCGATATACGTACCGGTGATTTTAATAATTGAGTTGCAAAATCATTTACTTCAGCGTGCCCTAATGTCGCAGAAAATAATAATGTTTGACGTAAGCGATGCTTAGCTTCCTCGTTAATGGCTTTGAGTTGCTCCGCAAAACCAAGATCTAACATACGATCCGCTTCATCTAAAATTAATAACTCTAAACCATGAAGATGTAATAAACCTTTCTTAAGGTGATCGACAATACGCCCCGGCGTGCCCACAACAAAATGCGGGTCTCTATCTAGTTGCTTAACTTGATCATTAAAGTTTTCACCGCCTAATACTAACGTTGACTTAAGCTTCGTATTCGACACTAATAAACGTAGCTGCGAGTATACTTGTTTAGCCAGTTCTCGTGTCGGCGTTAATATTAATACGCGAGGATCACGCTTAGTTAACGCGCGGGTTTTCAATACGCGTTGCATCGCCGGCAATAGAAAAGCCATTGTTTTACCCGAACCCGTTTTTGAGGATGCTAATAAGTCTTTTCCAGCAACTGCCAGCGGAATGGCTTCAGCTTGGATCTGTGTTGTTTCTGTAAATCCCAAATGGGCAAGGGATGTAATTAAACGGTTATCAACGGGTAAATCAGCAATGAGCAAAGGACTCTCCAAGTGAGCAATAAAATAATAAGGGGGGTAGTATAACGATTAAGCGATCAAAGAAGAAATGAAGATTGTAAAAATTTAAAAATAGATAAAAATAAGAGCGCTTACCTAAAAAATATTTCTTCAAAAAAACAAAGAAGACAAAAAGAGTTTAAAACACAAACTCTTTTTGTAACATGGGATTAAATAGCACTGAGACCCATTTCGAAGATCAATTTTTCAGCAGTACATTCAAATGTAAAAGTCACTTCAATATGAAAGATTTCCTCTTTTTGAGTTTCTTCTGTACTGATAATAACGCTTTCAAAACGTTTTTTGGCTGCATCTATGTATTTTTTAGCCATTTTGTTAACGCCGTCAAGTGAGCTACCTTTAAACGGTAAAACAAAAACAGTATCGTCCGCATTGATAACACTACCCAACTCTACAAAGCTCCCACACGCTTCACATACATCAGTTGTTTCTGCATTTTTATTTTCGCTCATTATGTATCCTTATTTTTTTGTATATAGATTAATTATAAAAAGACACGCTAAAGTCGTATTCATTCGCCTTTTATGCGACGCCTCTTTTAAAAAAGAAAAATATAAAAGAGAGCCGGTAACGACCGCTTTATATTTCGCTCTTTCATTTTATTTAAAATGCACTAGACGCCTGCATCACTAAAGGCTTGTGCCACTATTTTCTTTGCTTCTTGCTGAATTTTACGTAAATGCGTTTCGCCTAAAAAAGATTCTGCATAAATTTTATAAATGTTTTCGGTGCCAGATGGACGGGCCGCAAACCAACCATTTTTCGTGCTCACTTTTAAACCGCCAATGGCAGCGCCATTACCTGACGCATGGGTGATTTTATCAATGATAACCTCACCTGCAAGCATGCTCGCTGTTACTTGCGCCGCACTTAAATTTGCCAGCACTTCTTTTTGCTCAGGACTTGCTGGCGCATCAATACGCTGATAAATCGGTGTTGAAAACTTTTCCGTAAACTGCGCATAATATTGAGCGGGATCTTTACCCGTCACCGCCACAATTTCAGCGGCTAACAAAGCTAATATAATGCCATCTTTATCGGTGCTCCATACGCGTCCATTTTTACGTAAAAAAGATGCTCCGGCGCTTTCTTCTCCACCAAAACCAAATTTACCACTGTGCAGCCCTTCTACAAACCATTTGAAGCCAACAGGCACTTCTGAGAGCTCTTTGCCAAGATCAGCCACCACTCGGTCAATCATTGAACTAGAAACTAATGTTTTACCTACTATGGTATCGTTTGGCCATTCACTACGATGTGTGAAAAGATAATGTATCGCAACCGCTAAATAGTGGTTAGGGTTTAATAAACCTGCACTCTTCGTCACGATGCCATGCCTGTCATAATCTGGATCATTTGCGATGGCGATATCAAAGTTATCTTTTAATTTGATAAGCCCTGCCATTGCATACGGTGATGAACAATCCATACGAATACGCCCATCTTTATCCAGCGTCATAAAAGAGAACGTCGGATCGACATGATCATTTACCACTGTGATATCTAACGCATATGTTTTAGCGATCACAGCCCAATAATCGAGTCCAGCTCCACCTAATGCGTCTACTCCAATTTTAATGCCTGCTTTAGAAATAGCCTCTAAATCAAGCACATTTTTAAGATCGTCTACATAAGGCTGAATATAATCATAATGCTCAACTAAATCAGATTGCATCGCTTCGGCAAATTCATCCTGTAAAATATCATCCAAATTATCATCCAAAATAGCATTAGCACGATCTTGGATAATTTTAGTCACCTGACTATCTGCAGGGCCACCATGAGGAGGATTATATTTAAAACCACCATCTTCAGGAGGGTTATGCGATGGCGTGATCACAATGCCATCGGCTAAACTTTCAGGATGCGCTTCATTATATTGTAAAATAGCATGAGATATTACCGGCGTTGGCGTATAACCACCGTCTTTTTGTACTACCACTTTAATACCATTAGCCACTAATACTTGCACCGCAGAGGCAAAAGCCGGCTCAGATAAGGCATGCGTATCTTTACCGATAAACATAGGCCCCGTATAACCTTGCTCCTGACGATATTCAGCTAACGCCTGCGTTATCGCTAAAATATGTAACTCAGTAAATGAATTATTAAATGCACTACCTCTGTGCCCAGACGTGCCAAAAGACACTTGCTCTGCATGTAAACTCACGTCGGGTAAATTAAGGTAATATGCGGATACTAACTTGGGAATATCTACTAAATCGCTTGGCGTTGCATGAAGACCTGCTCGTGCATGTATTGTCATAATGTTTTTAGCCCTAAAATATTAAAAAATATACTGTTTATCTTAATAAGAAATCTCTAAATAACGTGTTGAATTTGATCAACCAAATGTGCAGGGTAGCCCATTTCCACCATCATTTTCGTTAATATAATACGTTTTCGCCCGGTATTGGCATTGGTCACCACCCAAAAAGGTGTATGTGGAATTTGACGAGGTTTACTGGCAACAAACTGCGCTAATTCATCGCTATTGTCAGATGCTAACAACGACTCTAAATGTTGCCCTAAATAATCACGAGATCGCCCTTTCGCCGCTTTTGCTGCGCGCACGAAGGCTGCATTATCTTCGTAATACATCGCCGTTAGCATCATTTTGAATTTATTGGTGATCACCGTTTCTTTTTTAAACACATCATGTTCAAACAACATCCGAATACCTTGTGACAACGCAAAAGGCAGAGCCGTTGCTCTCGATTCTATTAGTGGCTCTTCCTGACTCAAAGCCGTATTCACGGTAATATTTTCACGGCTACGCATCGCCACATTAACTATCGCGTCAACAGGCGTTTTATCTTCAGCTCTTTGCACTTGCTCGCTTTGTAAGTCTATTTTAGGTAATGCAAGTAAGCGGCGCAGTATCTGTGACGGCGTTTCGCCAAACTCTTTTATATTCGCCAAAATATATTTATATAAATCGTCTTCTATCTCAATATTTTTCATACAATCACCATCTTACCCGAGTACTTTTCATACTTTCAAAACAATTAAAAACCGTGCAAATATTACAACTGTGTTAAACTTTTAACGCCTAACCTCAATACTTGTCTTTTTATTTTCACTTAAAATCAGATCTTATGCTACTAAATTACCAAATAAAAAAAGCACTTAAACATGACGCGACCGATAAAAGCGAAATTATTTTCCTATTACATGGATTATTTGGCAGTTTAAGCAACCTTGCATTACTCGCTAAACACCTAAATACAACGCACCATATTGTTTTAGTCGACCTGCGTAATCACGGACAAAGCCCGCAAAGTGATAGCATGAGCTACGCTTTAATGGCCGAGGACATTTTTGATCTCGCCGATAGTTTAAACATCAACACCTTTTCATTGGTAGGTCATTCAATGGGCGGAAAAGTAGCAATGGCTTGCGCATTAAGCTCTCCACAACGCATTAACAGCCTCGTAGTGGCAGATATTGCACCCGTTATCTATGAAGACAAACACAGCCCTGTTTTTGAAGCATTAAATTCTCTTGATTTTAGCCAATATAAAACGCGATACGAAGTAAATGAGGCCCTTTCTCAAAAGATTGATAGCGCAGAGGTACGTAGTTTTTTACTCAAGTCATTACATAAAGTAGCACAAGGGTTTATCTTACGCTTTAATCTGAAAACGCTTTATCAACACTATGAGAATATTCGTGATTGGCCATACAAAGATGCGGTTTTTAATAAAAAAATACTGTTTATTAAAGGCGCTGATTCCGATTATATTCTACCAAGTTACCAAAACGACATTTTAAAACAATTCCCACACGCGCAGGCTAAAATTATTCAACAAGCGGATCATTGGTTACATATACAAAAAGCAAAAACATTTAATCGCTTAGTTGAACAATTTTTTCAAAAAAACGCACGGTAATTAAAATAAAGATATGTTATATTCCTCTTTTTGAATGAAGCCTAAATTATGTTACAACAATATACGGATCAAATTGAGACTATTGGCCTCTATGCTTTTTATTTATTGTTGTTTTTATTAATGGGTCTCTCTGTTCAAGATGTATTAAAGCGTAGTAACGTGCCTAAATATGGACGTAATATTGTCTGGGCCGTATTGCTATTTGGTTGTGTTGGCTTTATTTTTAAAGCAATCATAGAGATCCTTTGGACCAACACATAAATTAATAGCAATTAATGACGCTACCTGCAAAATTAATGCAGATAAATAGTTATCATACAATTACTTTTAGGTAGAAAAATGGCAAAAGAATCATCAGATCGTATTACTCACGATCTATTTGCTGATGAGGTACGTCCAGGTAGACCTAAAAGCAATCCTCATTCACGTAAAGTTCAGCTTAAAATGAATAAGCAACAACAAATTTTACGAGATAGAGAAAAAGGTTTAAAACGTATTGAATTAAAAGTTGATAGCACACTGTTTAATGTTCTAAATCAACTGTCGAAAGAGCAAGAAATCAGCCGTGGTGAATTGATTAATCAATTACTACATGCACAATTAAACTAATTTAAAAAGGTAGAAACAAATGGCGAGTGTTGGCATTTTTTTTGGTAGTGACACCGGTAATACTGAAGCTGTTGCAAAAATGATCCAAAAAGAGTTAGGCAAAAATTTAGTTGAAGTTAAAGATATCGCCAAAAGCAGTAAAGAAGAAATTTCTGAATTTAGTTTATTACTTTTTGGTATCCCTACTTGGTACTACGGTGAAGCGCAATGTGATTGGGATGATTTTTTTCCGGATCTTGCTGAAATAGATTTTACAGACAAATTAGTCGCTATTTTTGGCTGTGGCGATCAAGAAGATTATGCAGAATACTTTCTTGATGCTATGGGTCAGCTCGGTGAGATAGTTGAAAGTAAAGGTGCTATTATTATAGGTAATTGGCCAAGCGAAAGTTACGATTTTGAAGCATCAAAAGCCGTTGTTGACGACAAGCACTTTATTGGCCTCGGCATTGATGAAGATAGACAACCAGAACTAACAGCACCCCGCGTTAAAGCATGGTCAAAACAAGTTTTTGACGAAATGTGTTTAGCAGAGCTTGCTGATTGATTGATAAATAGAGAAGGAAACATTATGTCTTTAGAAAATGAAGCATTAAAAGAAGCAGGATTAAAAGTAACTTCTCCTCGGGTTAAAATTTTAAAGTTATTAAAATGGCCTGAAAATCAACACCTTAGCGCAGAAGAGTTATATCAAAAATTACTTGAGCAAGGCGATGAAGTGGGTGTTGCTACCGTTTATCGTGTATTAAACCAATTTGATGATGCCGGCATTGTGACGCGTCATCATTTTGAAGGTGGTAAATCTGTTTTTGAGTTAGCAAATCAAGAGCATCACGATCATCTTGTTTGTCTTAAGTGTGGGCATGTATCAGAGTTTAACGATCCCATTATTGAAAAGCAGCAACAACTGATTGCTGACCACTATGGCATTAAGCTTACTAACCATAGTCTCTACCTTTATGGCGAGCCACTTAATGGAAAATGCGAGCACAAATAAATAATAAAAAGTCCAAACAATTTATTGTTCGGACTTTTTTTATCGTCTATTTCATTCTCCGCAAGTATCCTTACTGACACTTTTAGATCCTGTTGACACCAACTCGTTACAACAAATGCGCTCTACTAGGCGTTAATTAGCACTTAATATCGGCAACGATAAATGCCAATACAAGGCAGCAAGGCGTAGTGATAACGCACCTAATATAGCAATGATCATCACCACTATCGGCTCTAACCCCATATAACTACAACCCACATATAATAACGCCCCAAATAAAGATGCCGTTGCGTAAATCTCTTTTTGCAACACAAAGGGGATCTGACCGGTTAACACATCGCGGATCATGCCGCCAGCAACGCCCGTCACGCAGCCCATAGCAACCACAATAAGCGGTGAAAATCCTAGCAACATCGCTTTTTGCGCGCCAACAACCGTAAAGATAGCTAAACCAAAAGCATCCCACATTAATAATAAATAAGGCGGTACTTTATGTAAACGCCGTAACCATAAAACAGAGACAAGCACGCTAATAAATACCACATAAATATAATTATTATCATGGATCCAAAAAACAGGCGTTGCGCCCATCATGATATCTCGAGACGTGCCCCCACCTACCGCAGTTACTGTGGCGATGACCAAGAGCCCAAAAGGATCCATACGTAATCTTGTTGCCACTATAACACCCGACACAGCGCAACTCATTGTTCCTAACATATCAAATATATAAAGGTAATCTTGCAACATTTAAAAATCCATTTACTGTGAAAAAATACGACAATACGCCTGATAGGCGAAGGTTTCCCAACGTTATAAAGCACGCTAATACTCGAACATATAGGATTTGTATCGGAGAGGCTTTACTTCAGTTAGTGTCAAAGCCTTTTTGTTGATAACAAAACAAAACCGAAAGCAGTATATAGGGCTCAACTTTTATTAAAACACTGAGCCTATAATAAAGTGACCTGCAATAGTTTTTATTTTTCTTTTTTGATACTTATACCCATGACACTTCAAGATACAAAATCAGCAAGCCAGATTAGGCTTCGCTTCTAGGCATAAAATTGAAACATAGTTATTCTATATTGATGTTTTATAACAACACATCAACATAGACGATAAGTTCAATTTGGCGTTCCTTGGGGCGCTAGTTCGTATATCTCCTACGTTGCAACCAATGAAAAGAGAATAACCATGAACAAGGTTTGCGCCTTTAATTGCTATCTTCACTCTCGCCGGATAAAATATCTTGAGCTAACATAGGTATATAACGCTAGATAGAGAAAGAAGACCCACAACCACACGTTGCTGTTGCATTTGGATTGTCGACAAAAAATCGAGAGCCATCTAAACCACTTGTGTAATCAACCGTACCACCCACAAGATATTGTAAACTCATTGAATCTACCACTAATGTTACACCATTTTTCTCAATGAGAGTGTCGCCTTCATTGATTTTCTCATCAAATGTGAAACCATATTGAAAGCCAGAACAGCCACCACCGGTCACATAAACACGTAATTTCATGGCAGGATCTTCATCAACCATTAATCCTTTAACTTGATTAGCAGCACTCTCACTAAAATAAATGGGCAATGCCATTTCTACACCAGAACTCATGGTAACCTCTAAACATGTTTAATTAAGTGTATTATCTAATACCCGACTAATTAGTTCAACTATTATTGAGCCTCCAATAATGGCCGTGTTGGTTTATCATACTCGCTTAAAGGCGTATTTGATTTATTTACAAGCACACGCCAATCATAGCTATGTTCTATTGTTTGGGGCTTGTTGTGCCTATCACCTTGCACATTTAACGTGATCAACACTTCATCAACCTGCATTTCTTCGGGTAACGAAAATGCCCCTTTTAATTTTTGAAAATATTTGAATTTAAACGTATTTTCCGAATTATCGGTGAATTTTTTTAAACTTTTTTTATACAACTTATCCTGCTCGACAAAAGAAACCTGTAACTCAAGTTGACCTTCTAAAAGGCGCTGTCCCTTTTGTAATTGCATTAATACTAGCTCATATTCCCAAAGCATCGAGTGCTTATTTTTTTCAATATTAAAAGAATATATTTTTACCCCACGCTCTTCCTTTTCGGGGGCTATAACCCTTTCATAAAAATATATTTTGTTTTTAGCTTCTGCCAATGTGCTATTTAAACCCTTATTTTTATCTATTAAGGCTTGTATCGCTAATTTATCAAGTTGTGCTTGAATTTCAAAACGCGCTATTTTTTTCACTCGGAGCAACCGATCTTGAGTTTGTTCGGTCAGTTGCTGTTGTGTCTGTAATAATTCAGATTCTAAAATAGTTTGCTTGAATTTTCCTAATAAAAATCCGAGTAAAAGACAAAATAAAGAAACTACTAACCATTTAATAAAGCTTTTCCGTAAGCGTTTCAAGTTAACCTCTTATTTCTTTTTAGATTTAAAGCGAAACATCGCTTTACGTGTTTTATCTGCACGTTTTTGACGCATTGATAAGCGCATAGTACGTTCCAGTAATTGTGTGTAAATAGGGCGACCTCCCAATGCTTGCGCTACCATAGTAGCGCCTAAGCAGGTCACAATAAGTGGCAATATCATTTGATAATTACTGGTCATTTCAATCACCAGTAAAATACCCGTTATCGGGGCGCGTACTGTCGCCGCGAACAACCCCCCCATGCCAGCAATCGCAAAGGTGCCTGGCATACTCACCAGTTCAGGGAAAAATTCATGCGCCCCTAAACCAAATAACATACCAAATAAGGTGCCGAGAGCCAATGTGGGGGCAAAAACACCGCCCGGTGCTCCCGAGCCAAAACTCAGTAATGTAGTAAGGATACGAAATAAAAATATAACAAGCAAACCACCGGCAAAAAACTCACCACCTTCAACCTGCGGAATAAGCTCTAAGCCACTAAACGCAATATGCGGAGATAACACTGATAAAGCGCCAAATACGCCCCCTAAAAACAACCCAACACAAACAAAACGCCAACGCTGATTTTTATGAATAAAAAGATACATATCTTGTGTTGCCAAAATCATTTTATTAAATAATACCCCTAATACGCCAAAACAAAAACCCAGAAGGAGATATAACCATAATGACATTAAATCAGGATGAGAATATTGAGTAACGGTCACCACGGCTTGCTGATCCGTCATAAAACGCATCACAATAGTTGCCATCACAGCGCTAATGAAAACACTTTTTGTCGATGTTAAGCTGTAATTAAATTGTGATCGCATCTCTTCGATAACAAACATAATGCCAGCCAAAGGCGCATTAAAAGCGGCTGCAAGACCGGCAGCGGCCCCTGATGCAAGCAGGGCTTGCGCATCTAATTTATCCATTTTAAAAGTATCAGATATCATTCGGCCTATATTTGCACCTAACTGCACAGAAGGCCCCTCTCTGCCCAACGCCATACCACTGCCCAAAGCAAGTAGTCCACCAAAAAACTTAACAGGAAGCACGCGCTTCCATCGTACGGGGCGCATGCCCTCCATCGCCCCTTCGATTTCTGGAATACCACTGCCTCCAGACTCGGGTGCAAAACGGTGCGTAATGTAAAATGCGAGACCTACCATGACAGATGATATGGGAATGGCCACCAACCAAAGAGGTAAACCCGGTGAGCTATACTGCTCTATTAATTCAACACGAAAAGCACCGATCCAATTAATGCATCGGTCAAAAAAAGCAGAAAGTGCGCCAGCTAAAATACCAATTAATACGGCTAACCAAAGTAATAATGCACTTTTTTTGTTGGTGAAAAAATAACCAACGAGGAATTTGAAAAGGTCTACAAGGATTTGAATTATATTTCGTTTCATAGGAGATAGACTGCTTATTTTAAAAAGTAAAAGGTATAGCGACAAAAAAATGATGATTATATAAAATAAATAAGTAAAAGTAATATGATGTAGGGCATTAAATGTGTTGTTTTCATGTTTTTATGTTTTTAATATATCTGTTATATTGACGCTTTTAATGCCATATAACAAGGATCTTCCATGAGTAACTCACAAACACTCTTCACACGTGCCCAAGATATTATTCCCGGCGGTGTTAATTCACCTGTTCGAGCATTTAATGGTGTCGGTGGAGGTCCTCTCTTTATTGAGCGTGCTGATGGCGCTTATATTTTTGATGCGGATAAAAAGCAATACATTGATTATGTTGGATCATGGGGACCAATGATCTTGGGTCATAACCATCCCGCCATCAAAAAAGCAGTATTAGATGCCGTAGAAAATGGCCTAAGTTTTGGCGCACCGACTGAAATTGAAATTATTATGGCAGAGAAAGTGCGTAGCTTAGTGCCTTCAATGCAACAATTACGTATGGTGAGTTCAGGCACAGAAGCAACCATGAGTGCGATCCGTTTAGCACGTGGTTATACATCGCGTGATAAAATCGTAAAATTTGAGGGTTGTTATCACGGCCATGCCGATTCACTTTTAGTTAAAGCGGGATCTGGCGCTTTAACACTAGGACAACCAAGCTCTCCCGGTATCCCTGCCGATTTTGCCAAACATACGTTAATTGCCGATTATAATGATTTGGCCTCTGTTGAGGCTTTATTTGCAGAGTACCCTGATGATATTTCCTGTATTATTGTGGAGCCGGTAGCTGGAAATATGAACTGTATTTTACCACAACCTGGTTTTTTACAAGGCTTGCGTAAAATATGTGACAAATATAATGCACTATTTATTATTGATGAAGTAATGACTGGCTTTCGGGTCGCTTTAGGGGGTGCACAAGCTTATTATGATGTGATCCCAGATCTAACCACACTTGGAAAAGTGATTGGTGGCGGAATGCCTGTTGGCGCCTTTGGTGGTAAAAAAGAGATCATGCAACACATTGCTCCAACCGGCCCAGTTTATCAAGCAGGCACGCTCTCAGGAAACCCTATTGCTATGGCGGCGGGTTTAGCTGCTTTAACTGCGTTAGATACTCCAAATTATAAACAGCTGGCACAAAAAACCGAAAAACTGGCATTAGGCTTACAACGTGTTGCCAAAGAAGAAAATGTCGCATTGAGTGTTAATTATGTGGGTGGGATGTTTGGCTTCTTTTTTACTGAACAAGAGCAGGTTACAAACTTCGAGCAGGTGTGCAACTGTGATGTCGATAAATTCAAAAAATTCTTTCACTTGATGTTAAATGAGGGAATATACCTTGCACCCTCTTCCTTTGAAGCAGGATTTTTATCTTTAGCACATAGCGATCAAGATATTGAAAATACTTTGATAGCCGCTAAAAAAGCGTTTGCACAGTTATAATTTTTTAAGGCAGTGCTATTAAACTGCCTCTTTAATCTTTGATGCGGGGATATACGTTATATACCTTTTTATAACGTTATCCCCCTTTTATCTTTCGTTAAACAAGGTCATTAACCATGAGTGACAAACAAAATTTAAGCTTACAAGGGATAGAACAACTCCCTTTAGCTAAATTTACCGAAGAAGCTTACTTAAACTATTCCATGTATGTGATCATGGATAGAGCATTACCACATATCGGTGATGGCTTAAAACCCGTGCAACGCCGCATCATTTTTGCCATGTCCGAATTAGGCTTATCGGCACTTTCCAAACATAAAAAATCAGCACGTACTGTCGGTGACGTACTAGGTAAATACCATCCTCATGGAGATAGTGCTTGTTATGAAGCCATGGTATTAATGGCGCAACCATTTTCATATCGCTACCCTCTGATTGATGGCCAAGGTAACTGGGGCGCCCCCGATGATCCTAAATCATTTGCTGCGATGCGTTACACTGAATCTCGATTATCTAAATTTTCAGAGTTATTACTCTCTGAAATAGCGCAAGGTACAACAGACTGGAAACCTAACTTCGATGGCACATTACAAGAGCCTGAGTTACTGCCCGCGCGTTTACCTCATATATTACTAAATGGTATCACCGGTATTGCCGTCGGAATGGCAACCGATGTCCCTCCGCATAATCTGCGCGAAGTAGCAGAAGCCTGCTTACATATTATTGATCATCCTAAAGCGACACTGAGCGATATATTAGAGTTCGTACAAGGCCCCGATTATCCGACTGAAGCTGAAATCATTACCCCGCGTCATGAAATTAAAAGAATATACACATCGGGTCGTGGAAGTTTTAAAAGTCGCGCTGTTTACCACATGGAAGAGGGTGATATTGTCATCAGTGCATTACCGCACCGCGTCTCTGGTGGGAAAATATTAAAAGATATTGCTAAGCAGATGATCGATAAAAAGTTGCCGATGGTTGCCGACTTACGTGATGAATCCGATCGTAATCATCCGACTCGTTTAGTTATTGTGCCACGCTCAAAACGCATCGACACTGAAGCTTTAATGCATCATTTATTTGCATCCACTGATTTAGAAGTTAATCATAAAGTTAACTTAAATATGATTGGTTTAGATAAGCGCCCACAAGTCAAAGGGCTACTTAAGATATTAAATGAATGGCTCGTGTATCGTAAGCGCACAGTGCGCAGGCGCTTACAATTTAGACTCGACAAAATCGAAACACGCTTACATCTATTAGAGGGGCTATTAATTGCCTACTTAAATATTGATGAAGTCATCGAAATCATCCGTAATTATGATGATTCAAAAGCGGAGTTGATCACTCGATTTGATCTTTCGGAACGTCAAGCTCATGCCATTTTAGAGATAAAATTACGTCAACTAGCAAAACTAGAAGAGATTCAAATTCGTTCAGAAATGAGCGACTTAAATACCGAAAAAGACAAACTTCTTCTTTTATTAAACTCCGAACGTCGCTTTAATACGTTACTCAAAAAAGAGATAAAAGCAGATGCACTTAATTATGGCGACGCGAGGCGATCGCCTCTTGTTGAACGCTTAGAAGCGAAAGCGTTAACGGAAAAAGAACTGCTTCCTAATGAGCAGATCAGCGTGATTTTATCGCGACAAGGCTGGATCCGTTCCGCTAAAGGCCATGATGTAGATGCCCAAGCTCTGAATTATAAAACCGGTGATGAGTTCTTGATCAGCGCCCAAGGTTGCAGCAATCAAAGTGCGATATTTATTGATGCCAGTGGACGCGCCTATTCACTCGACGCACATTCACTGCCTTCTGCACGCTCTCAAGGCGAGCCATTAACCGGTCGCTTTAATCAAAATGAACAATGTGCGTTTGTGAGTGTGCTACTCGGTGATGACAACGACCAATATATTATTAGTAGCGATCATGGTTATGGTTTTATTGCTAAATTTAGTGATATCAATAGTCGTAATAAAAATGGTAAAGCACTTATTAACCTAAGTGAAAATGCCTATTTACTACCCGTTCAAAAACTCAGTAACAATGCAGATGATTTATGTTTAACCATTAGTAATGAAGGACGGATGCTGATATTCCCAGTAAATAGTTTACCGAACTTAAGCCGTGGTAAAGGCAATAAAATGATCAACATCATGGGCGCAAAAGCGACTAAACGTGAAGAATTTGTTACCATGTTACGGATCATTCCAAAAGAAGGCTCTGTTACGTTACATGCTGGAAAACGGAAACTCACACTAAAAGCAAGTGATTTAGTGGCTTATCAAGGTGAACGAGGCCGTCGAGGCGGAAAGTTACCACGCGGTTTACAACGTGTAGACAATATTGACGTTATTAAAATGTCCGAAGAAGAGAGTTAAAATGTTATTTATCATTCGCTTTATCATGCTTACTTTTACTATTATAGGGCTAAGCATTTATTCTATTTTTTATTGCGCATTAAGCCCCCGCAATCCTAAAAACACCTATCATTTTGCAATATTATTTAGCAAAATGGCTTGGATGGTCGGCTTAAAAGTCACTTATCGTGTGCCTGAAAATGCCAAAAACTATGGTCCTGCCGTTTATATAGCAAACCATCAAAATAGTTACGACATGATCACGACCACTGGCGCGGTGCAACCGAACGCCGTGACAATTGGTAAAAAAAGTCTCGTTTGGATCCCTTTCTTTGGTATTATTTATTGGTTAACCGGTAATATTTTAATCGATAGAGACAATCCAAAAAAGTCAAAAGATACGATAAAAGATGTAGTGAAACAAATGCATGATAAAAAAATTGCAGTGTGGATCTTCCCTGAAGGTACGCGCAGTAATGGTAAAGGCTTATTACCTTTTAAAATGGGCGCTTTTCATACAGCATTACAAGCGGAGGTGAATATCATTCCCACCGTTGTATCGTGTACCCATCAACAAGTTAAACTTAATCGTTGGGATAATGGCGAAGTCATTGTGGAAATGTTAGATCCCATTGATATTACCCAATATAAAAAACGCGAGATCCGCCGTTTAATGAATGATTCACATGCGCTTATGTTAGCTAAATATGAGCAATTAAATAAAGAAGTTAGACGCTCAGATGACAAAAACTGTTGCGGTTAAGGATTTAAAATGACAATAGAAAATGTAAGCTCAGCAGAGCGATTACAAGAACTTGCAGAAGAAACACAAGATATTGTAGAAGCGGTACTTGAAGATGGTAGTAACCCCGATGCCATTTACATGATTGAGCATCATCTCTCATGTAGTAATTTTGACATCTTAGAAAAAGCGGCCGTTGCCTGCTTTAAAAAAGGCTATGAAGTCACGGACGCTGAAGAATTAGAGCTTGAAGATGGCAGCATTATTCTGGCTTTTGATGTAGTTCTTGAAATGCACTTAGATGAAGAAGATATCTTTGAGGATGTTGAAAAATTATTCCACTTAGCAGAATCTTTTAATATTAATTATGATGGTTGGGGTACTTACCCTGAGCAATAATTGAAAAATGAGATAGCGACATTAGAATACACGTTTATCTATGTCGTTATCTCATGTTGTTATTTTTTAATGTAGTTCTTCAGCTTCATTTTGACTAATATCTTGCGCTTTTTCTAGTAATGAATTTTTTACGACTTGTGCTTCTATTTCAAGACCGTATAAATTCTCATCCCAGTTTAAACCAGCAAAAACTTGTTGTTTTTGCATTCCATCAAGCCATGAATCTAAAAACACGCCCAGCTCAATTGCGGTGATTTTATAATCAGCCCACTCTGAATTTTGTAATTTTTTAGCCAGTTTCTCACTTGACCAAAATAGATACACCGCCTGTGCATCACTATTATCATGTGCGTGGCAATTGGCCCAACCATTATCTTCACTAAAAAGACCATATAAAACTAACGAATCACAGACATCACCAACAAAAGCTTCTGCATTTTTTAAATATTGTTCTTTCATCTTATTTCTCAGCCTTTGGCAATTCAATCAACTTTTCAAATGCATCCATTTTAGCTTCCATCTCCGCTAATTTTTCACGGGTACGTAATAACACATGCGTTTGTACATCAAATTCTTCACGGCTTACCATGTCTAATTTTCCGAGTTGCGCTTGTAATATTTGTTTTATTTTTCTATCTACATCACTACCAAAACTCTTAACACCTTCTGGCATTGAATCTGCAATTTGTTTGGCAATTTCTTCTAATTTTTGCGGATTAAACATGAGTCGCTCCTTAATTTTAAAAGTTATTGTAATTTTTATTACGCTAAAAAGTAACTACTTTCCGAGACTAATTAACGAAAATAAGCCTTTTAACGAAAAAAAATGTTTTTTGGATCTTATCGCCTCGCTCATATGCAACTTTATAAGACATTCTCTCGCACTTATGGATCTAAATTTTGTTGGTAAATTTTAGTAAATGCGCTGTAATTATCAAGGAATAATTGGCATAACTGCGGGTCAAAATGACTGCCCGATGATTTCTGTATTTCATTTTTTGTATCTTCTAATGTCCACGCTTTTTTATAGCAACGCACACTGCATAAAGCATCAAAAACATCGGCTAAGGCAGTTATGCGCCCTTCTAAACTTATTTCTAGCTGGCTTTTCCCATTAGGGTAACCCCTGCCATCCCATTTTTCATGGTGATCAATCGCCAAATTAGATGCCATATTTATAATACAATTATCTGTATCTTTTAAAATTTCCCAGCCTTTGATGACGTGTAATTTCATCTCGTTCCACTCATCTTTATCAAGAGGGCCTTGTTTTTTTAAGATACGATCGGGGACGCCAACTTTTCCAACATCATGTAACTGTGCGGCCAAAAAAATATTTTCACAAAAATAACTATCTTCTCCATTTAATTTGGCTAAAAGGGCCGCATACAATCCAACGCGCATTACGTGTTTTCCCGTTTCTTTTGAGTGCGATTCCATCGTTCCACCCAATAAAGTGATCACTAATGCTTGTGTCTTCGTTAATTCTTTGAGCAACAATATATTTTCATAGCAGAGCAACACATTACGTAAAAACAAATCAATCATATTCACTTCTGTATCATCTAAAACCTGCCGAACCTTAAAGGCAAAAATAGTTTCAACGCCTCTTTTAGACTTGTGAAAATAAATATAATAATCACCATCGTAAAAGTTACACTTTAGTGTCAGTGCCTTATAAAACAAATCTCGCTCTTTAATTTTAAAGTCAATGATCTCATTATGAGAAAATAGATCAACTCGATCACCCTTAGTCGAAAACATATTCAATTTATTTTGCATCTTAGAAATAGCAAATGCTTCTTTGGTGTCTGTTAGTATTTTTGTTGAGCTAATATTTAAGACCAGTTTCATTTGTGAAAAGACAGTGGCCACAAAATTAAATAAATCACCCACAGCCGAGATGTGCGCAATAGAGTCAATTACTTGCTCTAATATACGGCGATGCTTTTGCAGTAAGCAAATGTCTCGATAAGCACGTAAGGAGGTGTAAAAAACAGATTCTAAATCGGCTTGGCGTAATTCTGTTTTATTTTTATAGCCATCAATATCAAAGTCGCGGATAATTTGTTGTTCAGGCGCAAGCCCCGGCTGACCGGTGCGTAAAATAATACGCGTAAAACGATTATTCATATCTTGGCGAATAAACCGAGCCACCTTTAGTCCTGCATGGTCACTTTCCATGACCACATCAAGTAATACAAGTGCATAAGCTTCATTATTTGATAACAACTCACACGCTTGTGTTGCTGAATAGGCATGAAAAAAACGCATTTTTTTATCTTCAAACATAAATCGTTTCATGCTCAAAGTGGTACTCAAATGTACATCCTCTTCATCATCAACAATCAAAATGTTGTAATATTCACTTTTTTTATTTGTTTTTATTACCTCAGTTTCTTTTGCTAACCAATCCACATATACTCCTATAGCCCTTCACTGGGCTGCCTTTTAAATGGAAATTTAACTAAAAATACACTGCCTTTTCCAAGCTCAGACTGACATGTAATTCTGCCTTTAAGTTGATGCACTACTAAATTGTATACAATACTAAGGCCCAAACCACTGCCTCCATTACCTCTTTTTGTCGTATAAAAAGGTTCAAATATTTTTTTACACACATCCGGCGCCATTCCCAGGCCATTATCGGATACCGTTAATAACATAACGCCTTTTTCATACTCCAAATTAAAAATTATTTTTCCTTCTTTTTGTCCTTGAGAAAATCCATGGATAAAAGCATTCATCACTAAGTTCGTCGTGATTTGAGAAATAGCCCCCGGAAGAGTTTCTATTAAGGGCTCGTTTTTAGGATCTGCTATTGTAATTTCAAGACTGATCGCACTGCCTTTTAGCGCGTGCTGTAAACTTAAAAATACTTCTTGTAAATATTCACTCATTTTGAAAATGCGTACATCTTCACAGCACTGATCCACTGCGATTAATTTAAAACTACTAATGAGCTTTGCTGCACGCTGTAAATTAGTCAATAATAACCGGCAACTTTGCTCACAATCTACCCCATACATTTCTAATTCAGAGCGCTTAAGTTGATCGTTTTCTAGTGACTTTAATAAAGACTGCGTTTCATCTTGAAGGTGAGACGCTATCGTAAGCCCAACACCTAATGGGGTATTAACTTCATGCGCAATACCGCTCACTAAATTTCCAAGTGAAGCCATTTTTTCAGATTCAACCAATTGATTTTTAGTGGCCTCCATTTCATGCATTACGCTTTTTAAATTTTCCCTGTTTTCAAAGAGATCAAACGTACGGTCGGCAACTTTTTTACGCAATGATTTTACAAATAACGTGTTTATTTGTTTGCTCATATGCAGGTTATATAGCATTAACAAAAATAAAACCAAAAACAAAAGAAAACTTAAACAAACACTGTATTGATTAATTAGCCTGAAAAGATGTAATCGTTGTAGGCTACGTTGCTCAGATGCCTGTAATAACTCATTGAGACTATTGAGCAATGTTGATTTTTCTTGTAAGTAGGCTTTGCCATAAAGTAATGGAAATGCAGGGAGAGTATTATTTTTTATGCTGTGATTATTTTGTTTTTGGGGGTAAACCGATACCAATTTAAACGCATTTAGTTCTCGCATTATAAGTTTTTTAAAACTTTCTTGTATCTGTGCTAATAACAGATTTTCTGCCTCAGTTTTCTTTTCTTCCTGTAAAGTATAATTAATCTCACAAGGTTGTTGCTTTATTTTTAGTGTTTCTAAACTTATTTTAGACTCTAATAATTGCGTATAAATATTGATTTTACTATGTTTATCAATACTATGCTTATCAATGCTATGTTTATGAATACTATGTGATGCGTTATTTTCGCATAAATGCTGTAACGTTTTTTTATAGGAATAAAAATATCGGGGATCAGAATTTACTCGATAAGCCAGTGAGAGCATGGTCATTTGGTCACTATATAAACGCAAATGTTCGATAAAGGAATTGGTCACCTGACGATTTTTTTCAGTCAAACGGAGCTTTCCCATACTCGATATAGAAGCGTAAAATAAAACGCCCAATAGTATTACGCAGGTAATAGCGGCCCAATGCAGAGGCAACAAATCACTTTTTTTAAGAATAAACAGCTTTTTCATCGCGCCCCCTACATTAACTATGTAATTCATTTTAATGAATTAATAGCAATTTGTATGAAAAACACACTCACTATGCGATCTGGTACGATTTAAGCTGAAATATATATACTCATGATACTTCCGATACAAAATCAGCAAGCCAGATAGGGCTTAGCTCTTAGTCATACAATTGAAACAAAGTTATTCTACATTGATATTTTATGCCAACACCTCAACATCAAAGGTAAGTTCAGCCACTATTCGAACTAGTACCGGATAAAGCATTTTGGGATAACATGGGTAGCTCTTATTTATTGGGACCCTTGGCCTCCTGATTGTTGCATTAGTTGGCACATTCTATTTTGTACTGGCCAGCGTTTTTCACACCATAAAGGGGCTAATAATTCGCTTATTTTGGCAGTGGCAGATATCCGGTGGTAAACAACGTCTAACGGCGTCTTTTGAATAAGTTGTACTGCAATTTGACTGTATTGTTCTAATGATAGTGTATTTATACGCCCCCGTTGCCAAACTTTGGCCATTGTAGCCCCGCGAACGATATGTAACGGGTGTAATTTTAACCCATCAACACCTATTTCAATAACGCGCTGTAAACTGTCGACGTTCTCAGCACAACCTTCATTAGGCAAACCGATTATCAAGTGAGTGCAGACTTTGATGCCTCTTTGTCGTGCTTTTTTACACACTTTTTCATACGACGCGAAATCATGGCCTCTATTGATATGTTTTAACGTTTTATCATGGGCGCTCTGCAGGCCAAGCTCTAGCCATACCTCATAACCTCGCATCAAGTAACTACTCAGTAAGTTTAAAACGGCATCCGACACACAATCAGGGCGAGTACCCACGCACAATCCTACGATGCTACTGTCAGCAACCGCTTGCTCATATAAGCTCGCAAGTAGCTCTATTTCAGCATAAGTACTAGTATATGCCTGAAAATAGGCAATGAATTTTTTTGCTTTATGTTGCACTTCGGCGCGACGTAATTGCAATTGCATCTTGATACTTTGTTGCGCTTGCGTTTCATCAGCGAAGGCTGCTACATTACAAAAGGTGCATCCTCCTTTACCTATCGTGCCATCTCGATTTGGACAACTGAAATCACCATGTAAGGTCAGCTTATGGATTTTTTCACCATAGCGTTTTTTAAAATCCAAACCAATTGTATTAACAAAATCCGTTAATTGCATAAAACATACTTCATTACGTAAAAGATAACTATACCCATAATACTTAAATACAGGTAGGCGCTTGATCAATAAGAATACGATCAACGTATCCCTGCCTACTAAAATTAATATATCTGAATATTCAATAGATCCTTTCTTACTTTTATCAGTATAATCTGTATTTTTATCCCTTTTAAAGAGCAGTCATGACAGAGCAATATGAACTACGTTTTGGTGGTATTAAACGCCTTTACGGTAGCAAAGCATTAACAACATTTAAAAATAGTCATTTTTGTATTGTCGGTATTGGTGGCGTAGGATCATGGGTCGCAGAAGCGCTTGCTCGCTCCGGCATTGGTAAACTGACTTTAATTGATATGGATGATTTATGCATTACCAATACTAATCGCCAAGTACATGCTTTAAATAGCAACATTGGTAAGCAAAAGATAGAAGTCATGGCTGAGCGTTGTAAAGAGATCAACCCTGATATTCAAATCGTATGTATTGATGATTTTATTGATAAACAAAACTGCTTTGATTATTTATCAGCAGATATGGACTACATTTTTGATGGCATTGATAGTATTCACGCCAAAGTCGCATTAGTTGCTCATTGTAAACGTAATAAATACCCATTACTTACCTGTGGGGGCGCGGGGGGGCAGTTAGATCCGACGCAAATTCAAGTGATCGATTTAGCGCGCACCATCCAAGATCCTTTAGCAGCTAAAGTGCGCTCTGAATTACGCCGTCATTTTAACTTTACCAAAAATCCCAAACGTAAATTTAGAGTCGATTGTGTTTTTTCAACAGAGCAACTGAGTTATCCCGACATGAATGGGGAAGTTTGCAGAGAAAAAGCAGATGCAGATGGCAATATGAAGATGGATTGCGAAAGTGGTTTTGGGGCATCTACCATGGTAACGGCAAGCTTTGCCTTTATTGGGGTCAGCTTTATGCTTAAAAAAATGCTTAAAAAACACAAGGCACTCTCTGAAATTTAGTTAAGAAAACTTATCGTACGCGCGCATTTACTCGAAATGTAGCGCGCGAGTAGTATAACTTACTGATTAAGATCTCTTTTTACTTGATCCCAAATGGCATCTAACTCATTTAAAGAGCAGTCTTGCATGTTTTTTCCTTGGGCTTGAACCGCGAGCTCAACTAAACGAAAACGTTTCTCAAATTTATTATTTGCTTGGCGTAACGCCGTTTCAGGATCACTTTTTAAATGGCGCACTAAATTGACAGTTGCAAACAGTAAATCCCCCAGCTCATCTTCAATTCGCGCCTGTTTTTGAATAACACTTAAATCATCACGCTGAACTTCCACTAAAACTTCATCAAGCTCTTCTTTTATTTTATCCACAACAGGCTTTAAATCATCCCAATCAAAGCCGACACTTGACACACGTTTTTGTATTTTATATGCGCGATTTAATGCGGGTAATGCGCTCGGAATATTATCTAACACACTACTTGATGAGGCGTTTTTTTGTTTACGCTCTTTGGCTTTTTCAACTTCCCAATTGGTTTCAATCTCTTTTTCCGATGAAAAATTTATATCCTTAAAAACATGAGGGTGACGACGTATTAATTTTTCATTCACACACTCGACAATTCCCTCAAAATCAAAAAGAGACTGCTCTTTAGCTATTTGCGCATAAAAAACAACATGAAAAAGAAGATCGCCTAACTCTCCTTTTATTTCTTCATTGTCTTTCTCGGCAATCGCATCCACTAATTCATAAACTTCCTCAATAGTATGCGTCGCCACCGATGCAAATGTTTGTTTTTTATCCCATGGGCAACCATTTTCAGGGGAGCGTAATTGACGCATAATATCGAGTAATTTATTCATTGCATTGCTTTGTGTCATTTAGATCTCTTTTTAAATAGATAAAACGCGATAACGCCTTACTCTTAATGAAAATATACTCCCTTTAATGCTTACTTTCTAAGCCTAAATGGAGATAGGAAGGTGTTATAGCTCACTTTTATAGGGTAATAAAAAACAGCACTCGCCGCACCTTATTTATTTTTATCTTTCAATAAAATCGTCATTATAAACAATCTTATTAGCCTATTTATGGCCGATAAATATTGGTAATAATGACAATGCTACTCTAATCTTTAAAATCATAGGCGCGTAATACCTGCGTCTGTTTTTGCAGTCCATGTATCGAGGGTAAAAGGATATCACTAAAAGGAACTTATTATGCAACGAGAACAATGGGGATCGCGCGTTGGTTTTATTCTCGCAGCCGTAGGCTCAGCAATCGGTCTCGGCAACATTTGGCGTTTTCCTTATATGGCTTACGAAAATGGGGGCGGTGCATTTTTTATCCCTTATTTATTTGCGATGCTCAGCGCGGGGATCCCCTTTATGATCCTTGAATTTGCCATGGGTCATAAATACAGAGGCTCTGCACCCAGTGTCTTTAGTCGGCTTAATAAAAATTATGAATGGTTAGGTTGGTTTCAAGTTGCGATAGCTGCCATCATCGCAATTTATTATGTTGCTGTTATTGGTTGGGCTATCTCTTATTTTAACTTTTCTTTCACCCAGAGTTGGGGCTCTGATACCAATACTTTTTTCTTCAAAGACTTTTTACAACTTAATGATGATAATTCACCGCTGCAATTAGGCGCTTTGCAGTGGCATATTTTACTGCCCATGGGGATTGCTTGGGCCATCACCTTTGTGGCTGTTTTTACTGGCATAAAAGGAGGCATAGAGCGCATAAATAAGGTAATGATGCCGCTTCTTTTCATCATGATCTTAGCCCTCATTGCGCGCATGATCTTTTTACCCGGCGCATTAAATGGCTTAAATTATCTTTTCCAACCTGACTTTAGCAAGATAGCAGATCTCAATGTTTGGTCGGCTGCCTATGGACAAATATTTTTTACGTTGAGTGTCGGTTTTGCCATCATGCTCGCATATTCAAGCTATCTTCCTAAAAAATCCGATATAACCAACAATGCTTTTATGACCGTTTTAATTAACTGTGGATTTTCTATTTTAGCGGGAATTCTGATTTTCTCTATTTTAGGGAATATGGCCTATGTCCAAGATAAACCCTTAACAGAGGTCGTTTCATCGGGTGTAGGACTCGCCTTTGTCACCATCCCCGATGCCATTAATTTATTACCTGCACCGTATATTTTAGGGCCTTTGTTCTTCTTTGCTCTAGTGGTTGCCGGCATCAGTTCACATATCTCTATCATTGAAGCGGTCACCAGTGCCTTTATCGATAAATTAAAGATGCCCCGTAAGACGGCGGCCATTGTGATTTGCTTAAGTGGTTTTCTTGTTTCCTCATTATTTGCAACAAATGGAGGCTTATTATTACTCGACTTGGTTGATTACTTTATGAATAACATTGCGTTGCTCGCCAGTTGTTTGGTTGAATTAATCATCATGGCTTGGATCATTAAACTCAGCGATATTCATGAGCATATCAATCATGTCTCGGAATTTAAGATAGGTTATTGGTTTCAAATTTGTTTACGCTTTATTAGCCCCTGTGTCCTTATCCTTATTTTAGGCGCCAATATTTTTACAACCCTAACCTCTGGATATGGCAACTATAGTCACCTTGCCTTATTAATCATTGGCTGGGGATCGCTGTGCATTATGTTTTGTGTGGCTATTTTTATTAATTATAAAACAACGACTTCAGCTTTAAAGGAGAATTAATATGAGCACAAGTGCCATTATCATGATGTTATTAGGCTTAGGAATAACCTGGGGAGGCGCCGCCTTTTGTATTTATAAGGCGATGCACAGCGTTGAGGAAGAACATTCGGAATAAAAGAGTATAAAAGAGAACTTAGTCTCTCTTATTGGATTTATTTTAACAATAAAAGTACTTTTTTAAGTGCCTTTATAAAGACTTTTACTTCATCGAGGGTGTTATAAATCGAGAAAGACACGCGCACCGTACCACTATTATCAAGTAATGACATTAATGGCATCGCACAATGCGTACCACTGCGTAGAGCAATACCTTGTGCATCTAGCAGCATAGCTATATCACTATGGTGCTCACCTTTTATCATAAAACTAAGTAGCCCTGACTTTGCAATACCTGCGCAATAAACCTCGACGTCTGGTATTGCAAGTAACGCGCTTTCAGCGACGGCTAATAACATTTGTTCATGTAACATTAATACTTTGCGATCGTAACTATTTAAAAAATCAATGGCGGCAGCAAGGCCAATTACCCCTGCAATATTAGGCGTACCCGCCTCAAATTTAAAAGGTAATTCATTGTAAGTACTTGTCTTAAAAGAAACACTTTTTATCATTTCCCCACCGCCTTGCCAAGGTGGAAGCGCCTCTAATAAATGCTGCTTTCCATATAAAACACCGGTGCCTGTCGGTGCAAATAATTTATGACCAGAAAACAAATAGTAATCACAATCTAATGCTTGCACATCAACGGGAGTATGCGCAATTGCTTGCGCTCCATCGATGATCACTTGCGCGCCAACTTCATGAGCAAGCGCGATCATTTCAGAAATTGGGTTAATAATACCTAAGGCATTTGAGATATGGGTGACCGATACAATTTTTGTTTTTTTATTTAATAAGGTGCGGTAGGCATCCATGTCTAATTGATGATCATCTTGTAACGGGATAACTTTTAATACTATTTTTTTTGTTTCAACTAACATTTGCCACGGTACGATATTCGCATGATGCTCTAAAGAAGAGATCAATACTTCATCTCCCGCTTGTAGTTGCGTACCTAATATATGGGCTAATAAATTAAAACCTTCCGTTGTTCCTTTTGTCCAAATGATCTCTTTCGTGCTTTTTGCATTAATAAAGTCGCGCACCACCGCGCGTGAATTCTCAAAGCTACGTGTTGCACGCATTGCCAATTGATGCCCAGCCCGGTGCACGTTAGCATTATCATGTAGATAAAAATAACTTATCGCATCAATAACTGAACGAGGTTTTTGGGTACTGGCTGCATTATCAAAATAAATTAATGCATGCTCATTGATATTTTGCGCAAGAATAGGGAATTCTTCACGTAACTCGTGCACTAAGAATGGTATTTTTTGCATATATCCTTCATTACCTATCACAACAGATAACATATCATCGATGCATGATATTTACCCTTTAGCATATTAAGCGCAACTTATCGTGCGCTTTCACTGGTCATTTATTTTATGCTACAAACGGCATAATACTTAATAATGCGCGGTGCGCCCTTCTATCATCAAGCGCTTCATTTCTTGCACTGCTACCGACAACCCATCTACCAAGGCGCGCGCAATAATGGCATGACCAATATTTAACTCAATGATTTCAGGCAAGGCTGCGATCGCTTTTACATTATGATAATTTAAACCATGACCGGCATTCACTTTAAGGCCTAAGCCATGAGCATAGGTTGCCATCGATGCGACACGTTGTAATTCTAACGCTTGCATTTCATCATCTAATGCATCTGCATATTTTCCAGTGTGTAATTCAATATAAGGCGCGCCACTCGCAAGTGCCGCATCTATTTGATTTTTATCTGCATCAATAAATAAAGAAACTTGAATGCCCGCCTGCGTTAAACGTTGCACTGCGCTACGCGTTTTATCCAAGGCGCCAGCAACATCTAACCCACCTTCTGTCGTAAGCTCCGCACGTTTTTCAGGCACAAGACATACAAAAGCGGGTTTTGTTTTAATGGCGATATCGATCATCTCATCGGTTATCGCCATCTCTAAATTCATACGGGTTTGTAGTGTTTGCGCCAAAATGGCAACGTCACGATCGATAATATGACGTCTGTCTTCACGCAAATGAATAGTAATACCATCTGCCCCAGAGGTTTCAGCGATGCCGGCAAGATGCGCAGGCTCAGGATAACAAGTCCCACGCGCATTACGTAGTGTTGCGACATGATCGATGTTGACACCTAATAATAATTTACTCATTATTTAATTCCTTCTGTCGTCTTAAATAAACGCCGACTGTGTAATGGTTTATTACCCAATAAATGGGCTAATGCTTGTCGACAAAATCGTTTTGCAGGGCTTAGAAATTCAGCGTTGCTAAAGTTTCTCTCGGCAAGCGCTTGTATTTGCAGACCACTGTAAACATGCTGTTTTTGATGAATAGCTTGTTTGGCAAAAAAGCCCTGTTGTTGCAGATATTGGTAATCAAAACCGGGTTCGATAAGCTCATCACTGTAAATATCTTGCGTAAAGTTAACCCCATAGCCAAGGCTTTCAAGTAACGTTAATTCAAAATTACGCAGCGCTATTTGTGCATGCTGGTTATCTTTTGCACCTGCAAGCGCAAGTAATGTATCTTGGTAGCAAGAAAACAAACCATCACAAGCCGTTTCCGCTTGTAATAAACGATACAGCAATTCATTGACGTACATTGCCATATATAAACGTTCTCCGACTAAGGGGACAACTTGTGTTTTTGCTTCTATTGATTTTACGGTTTTAAGACTAGAGCGACCAAAGTAGGTTGCTTGCAACAAGGTAAAGGGTTGTGCGCAACCACGTCGAAGACGGGTGCTACTGCGCCCACCTTTATAGATTAAACTTACTTTACCAATATCTTGGCAAAAAAGATCTAATAAAAGGCTCGTTTCTCGGTACGGACGCCGGTGTAAAATAAAGGCATTATGACACTCAATCGACACAATTTAATTCCTCTATTTTAAAAATGAAGAGATAAACGATTTTATTAAAATGTAGCGAAGAGTCATCCACTAAAAGAGCCGAGGACTCTCCGCCATAGTATTTAATTACTGTTTATAATCATCACCGTAACCAAGACTGTGTAATGCGCGCAGATCATCAGCCCAACCTGATTTCACTTTTACCCACACCTCTAAATACACTTTTGCATCAAATAAGGCTTCCATATCAAGTCTTGCTTGCGTACTGATAGCTTTTATTTTTTCACCTTTGTTACCGATAACCATGCGTTTTTGACCTTCACGCTCCACTAAAATTAACGCATTAATATGCAACAGGCCATTCGCTTGTTGCTTAAATTGTTCAATTTCAACGGTCACTGAATACGGTAATTCATCCCCTAAAAAGCGCATGAGTTTTTCACGGACTATTTCAGATGCCATAAAGCGAGAAGAACGATCGGTGATATAGTCTTCTGGGAAATAAAATTCAGACTCAGGTAACGCTTCTTGCGCCCACTGCCTGATTTTTTCTATGTTATCGCCTTTTTTCGCAGACATTGGCAAGATATGTTTAAAGTTATAACGCTCGCCAAGTTCTTGTAAATGCGGAAGAAGTAACTCTTTATCTTCTACATTATCAATTTTATTTATCGCTAAGACAACTGGACATGTTAAGTATTTAAATTTACTTAACACCATCTCATCATCTTCATTCCAATGCGTACCTTCAACCACAAAGATAACCATTTCTACATCATTAATAGAGCTTGATGCTGCTCTGTTCATTAAACGGTTAATAGCACGTTTTTCTTCAACATGTAATCCGGGTGTATCAACAAAAATAGTTTGATATTCACCCTGCGTATCAATACCTAAAATACGATGCCGTGTCGTTTGTGCTTTACGTGAAGTAATACTTACTTTTTGCCCTAATAAGGCATTGATAAGTGTTGATTTTCCAACATTTGGACGGCCAACTATCGCTACTAAGCCACATTTATGAGTCATACTTTATTTCCTAATAATGCAACTAACATTTTTTCAGCCGCAATTTGCTCTGCTTTACGACGACTAGTACCTTGTCCCTGCACAGCTTCTATTCCATCTATAATACAACTCATTGTAAAACGCTGGTTATGCGCTTCACCACGAATTTCTAGCACTTCATACAAAGGTAAGCCTTGCTTACGTGATTGTAAATGCTCTTGTAAACGTGTTTTAGGATCTTTTTGTCCTATGCCCGGCTCAATCGTCGTTAAACGACTGTTAAACCACGCCAGTACCAAACGATCTACACTATTGATATCTGAATCTAAAAAGACAGCACCAATAATAGATTCAACACCATCAGCAATAATAGAGTCGCGACGAAAGCCACCACTTTTTAATTCGCCAGGGCCTAAAATCAAGGAGTCACCAAGTTCAAACTCACGTCCTATTTCAGCTAACATTTTTCCACACACTAACGTTGCACGCATGCGACTTAAGTCACCTTCATTCACTTTAGGGAAACGTAGATATAAATCAGTAGAGATCACGAAGCTTAAAATAGAATCGCCTAAGAACTCTAAACGTTCATTATGTGCACCCAGTGCACTTCGGTGTGTAAGCGCTTGTTTCAATAATGCAAA
Source organism: Psychromonas sp. CNPT3 (assembly GCF_000153405.2). Lineage (NCBI taxonomy): Bacteria > Pseudomonadati > Pseudomonadota > Gammaproteobacteria > Alteromonadales > Psychromonadaceae > Psychromonas > Psychromonas sp. CNPT3. Next base: position 694,349 of record NC_020802.1, on the reverse strand, counting down.
ATTATTAAATTTATAACCGATCCGTCTTTCTAAACGCTTCAGTTCTGTTTCTTTCATTTTATTACTCATTTATTTAATTCCACCGATCCGGTTGAAACGAACACCACTTGGTATCCATGTCGGTAACACGCCATTAGGATCACGATAAAATTCAAAACTGATCCAAATTGCTACCGCTTTACCCACTAAGTTTTTCTCTGGAACAAATCCCCAATAACGGCTGTCTTTACTGTTATCACGGTTATCTCCCATCATAAAATAATGCCCTTTTGGCACTATCCACTCGTAAGCATATGTTTTTACATCTTCTTGTTGATAATAATAAGCGACTTGATCGCGACGATACGGGTTTACCAATATCTTATGCGCTACACTGCCTAAGATTTCGCTATACTTTTGCATCGTCACTTCTTCATCTTGGTATTTTTCATCACCGATATATTGCATATCCAGCGCTTTATAAATACCACAATCACCACTATCACAAGCTTCTATAATATAAAGTTGCTTATCTTTATAAACTATTTTATCGCCAGGCAAACCCACAACACGCTTGATAAAGTCAACACGCGGATCTTCAGGGTATTTAAAAACAGTGACGTCACCGCGTTTTGGTTCACCAACAGAGATCAATTTATTTTGCCAAATAGGCTCTTTAACACCATAAGAAAACTTTTCAACCAGAATAAAATCTCCGATCAATAACGTCGGCATCATAGAGCCTGACGGTATTTGAAAAGGTTCATATAAAAACGAGCGCAAGATAAAAACACACGCTATCACAGGGAAAAGTGAACGCGCATTTTCAATCAGTATGTTTTCAGGTGCGATACTGGCTAAAACTTCTTCATCGAGCTCAACCGTTGCTTGTTGCTGCGCCATTAAACGGGCTTTTTTTCGAGCAGGTCCCCATTTTAATTTATCAATCACCCAAATAATGCCGGTAAGCAGAGTGATAATTACTAATATTAATGCAAATGTATTCGCCATATTAATTCCTTAGCATTTAAAAACAAAATGCGTTGAACTATCATCAACGCATTTTATGCAGTCAAAACATCCCTTAATAATGTAGGATTATTTGTCTTTTCCGATATGTAATACGGCTAAAAACGCTTCTTGAGGGATATCTACATTACCAATCGATTTCATACGTTTCTTACCATCTTTTTGTTTTTTAAGCAGCTTTTTCTTACGTGATATATCGCCACCGTAACATTTAGCCAATACGTTTTTACGTAACTGACGCACTGTTGTACGCGCAATAACTTTAACGCCGATAGCGGCTTGGATCGCAATATCAAACATCTGTCTTGGGATCAATTCTTTCATTTTATCCACTAATTGACGGCCATAATTTTCAGAATTTTCTCTGTGCGTGATCAAGGCTAAAGCGTCAACACGATCGCCATTGATAAGCACATCAACACGTACCATATCCGCCAATTGAAATTTCACAAAATTATATTCGAGAGATGCGTAGCCACGACTGGTTGATTTTAAACGGTCAAAAAAGTCCATGACCACTTCACCCATTGGAATATGGTAAGTTAATGCCACTTGTTTCCCGTGATAAATCATATTCGTTTGCACGCCACGCTTACCAATACATAAGGTGATAACATTACCTAAGTACTCTTGAGGCACTAAAATATTACACTCAGCTATCGGCTCACGGATTTCATGGATGTCATTCACCGCAGGTAATTTAGCGGGGCTATCCACATATTGCACTTTGCCATCATTCGTTTCAACTTCATAAACCACGGTTGGCGCTGTCGTTATTAAGTTTAAATCATATTCACGCTCTAAACGTTCCTGAATGATCTCCATATGTAGCATGCCTAAGAAGCCACAACGGAAACCAAAGCCTAAAGCCGTTGAATTTTCAGGCTCATAAAAAAGTGACGCATCATTGATACTCAACTTAGTCAATGCATCTCTAAAATTCTCATAATCATCAGAGCTTACCGGGAAAAGACCGGCATAAACTTGTGGTTTAACGCGTTTAAATCCTTTTAATGCTTCTGATGCAGGATTTTTCATCAACGTTAAGGTATCGCCCACTGGCGCGCCTAATATTTCTTTAATGCCGGCAATCACATAGCCAACTTCGCCTGCTTTTAAAATACCGGTTTCAACTTGTTTTGGCGTAAAATGGCCCACTTTATGAACTTGATGCACCCCACCTGTCGACATAACTTGCATTTTATCGCCGACTTTAATTTGACCATTTTTAATACGAACTAACGAGACAACACCTTGATAACTATCAAACCAAGAATCAATGATCAACGCTTGTAAAGGCGCATCAACATCGCCTTTAGGTGGTGGAATAGAGCGCACAATCTCTTCTAAAACCAAATCGATACCAAGACCTGTTTTAGCAGAGCAACGCACCGCATCTGTCGCATCAATACCAATAATATCTTCGATTTCTTCAGCAACACGCTCAGGATCAGCTGCCGGCAAATCTATTTTGTTTAAAATAGCAACAACCTCAAGGTCCATTTCTAAGGCGGTATAACAGTTAGCTAATGTTTGCGCCTCGACACCTTGGCCTGCATCAACAACTAATAACGCACCTTCACAAGCGGCCAGAGATCGTGATACTTCATAAGAAAAGTCAACATGCCCAGGTGTATCTATAAAGTTAAGTTGATAGGTTTCACCATCGTTAGCTTTATAATCTAAAGTAACACTTTGCGCTTTGATAGTGATGCCACGCTCACGCTCAATATCCATTGAATCTAAGACTTGCGCTTCCATTTCACGATCACTTAAACCACCACAAGTGCTGATTAAACGATCTGAAAGAGTGGATTTACCATGGTCGATATGAGCGATAATAGAGAAGTTACGAATATTTTTCATTAAGCGGTTAATACCTTATAGATACAGAAACGATAAATTATACCGAAACCACCTAAGGAGCAAAGAGCCAGCAAGAAGCTTGGGTATATTATTGAGCATGCATTCTACCCAATTTATAGGCCGATCGCTATCTTTAAAGTCACTAACTCGTCGCCATTTTATCTCTTTTAAAAAAACACAAAGTCGACAAAACAGACTATCATTGTTCATTAATAAAGCGCATTTAGCGTGCTCTGTTTCACAAATAAAAATATACTTTATGATGTATATTCTTTTTTTATGAAAGAGATTAACTAGATCTTAAAATTTAGCTTACAATACGTTTGCTTTTTTAGGGATGATTTATGGCATAGGCCAAAAGCACCGAAAAAAGATTTTTCCATTATTTTATCTTATCTTTGAGGTTATTTTATTATGAAATCAAACACATCAGTGTTGCTCTCGATCGCAGTTGCGATTTTAGGTTATATCGTTATTTCTCTATTAGAAAATCCACTTGATGGCGCATTATTATTTGCCATCGGCGCGCTTTGCAGTGGTTTAATTATTCAATTTATGGGTTCAACTAAAACAAAAGATACAGAGCATGAAGATGCGGAAGTAGATTTTGATACCATTACGCTTTATGTTGGTAACCTACCTTACCGTGCAAATGAAATTGCGATAAGAACGCTTTTCTCCGAACACGGGAAAGTGCTATCAGTGCGTTTAATGAAAGATAAGCACACGGGGAAACGCCGTGGCTTTGGATTTGTTGAGATGCCAGAAAAAGATGCACTTAATGCCATTAATGCATTAAATGAACAAGAGTTCCAAGAACGTTCATTAAAAGTAAGAGAAGCAAATGAGCGCGCACCTCGTGCCGATGCTTAACTTGTTATAATGAAAAGAATATAAACACAACTTAGTGTTTATATTCTTTTTTAAACCCCATCCGTAATACCCCAGGCTAAATTTTATATCCAGCAGCTAAATATCAATAAAAAGACACTTACACCCTGACGCTACGCCCATTGATATTCAATAAATCTATAATTTTATTAAAGTTATCAAATTGTGTAACAATCACATTCTCTTTTTCAGCCTTTCCAAATATATTCTTTAAGCATACAAGACCCCCGCTAACTATTGATGCTCAGCCGGCTATCTGACCCATAAAGGTGACCTTTGCTAATACTTATCCCCTTTAATCATAATAAGATCCCCTAATACGCGATTAAATCACGCTGCATAGTGTTGAGTAGCCGTTATAAAAGTAAAGATAGCGAATGCTTGATAAAGTATTTTGGACTTAGCTTCTAGGCATAAAATAAAAATAAGGAAATAAGTATCAGGGATATCATAAAAAAAAAGCTAACGAAGTGTCAGTTACAACACTTCATTAGCCTTTAGGGTAACTTTTTAAAATGCGTTATCGATCAGATTTCACATTTTACATTCTCAATAGCCTCTTGAGATACTTTCTCTTTTTTACCTAATATACGTTGCGTAAGAATGCCGGCCGTCATTGCACCACTCACATTTAACGCGGTTCTTGCCATATCAATTAACGGCTCAATAGAAATAAGTAAGGCAACTATGGTCACGGGTAATCCCATTGATGGTAAGACTATTAATGCAGCAAAAGTAGCACCACCACCGATACCTGCAATACCAAACGAGCTGACGGTTACAATCGCAATAAGTGAAACTATAAAGTTAAAATCAATTGGGATCCCCATCATAGGTGCAACCATTACCGCAAGCATGGCAGGGTAAATACCCGCACAACCATTTTGACCTATCGTTGCGCCAAAGGTCGCCGATAGATTTGCAATAGCAGGTGATACGCCTAATTTATTAATTTGTGTTTCAACATTAAGTGGGATCGTCGCTGCACTACTACGCGAACTAAACGCAAATGTTAATACAGGCCAAATATTCTTGAAAAACTGCATTGGATTAATACCGAAGACAGACACCAATAAACCATGTACGACAAACATTAATAAGATGGCAACATACGACGCCACAATAAAACCAAATAGATTTAAAATATCCCCACCGTTAGATGTCGCAACCACTTTAGTAAGTAGCGCTAAAATACCATAAGGCGTTAACGCCATGATCATTTTAACCAAACGCATAACAATAGATTGGATCGCATCTGCAAAAAGAATAATAGGGCCAGCAAGCTTTTCATTTTCTAAGCTTACTTTACGTGCCGATACACCTAATAATATTGCAAAAATAACAATGGCAATGATAGAGGTAGAGCGCGCACCCGTTAAATCTAAGAAAGGATTTTTAGGGATGAAACTCAGTAACATATCTGGGATAGTTAATGCACTCACGGTTTCAAGGCGAGCAGGTAATGATAATGCTTTTGCAACCTCTCTTGAGCCTTCCGTTAATCCGGCTGCCGTCAAACCAAAACCTTGTGCAACCATAATGCCCACAACGGCTGCTATCATCGTTGTAAAGAGTAAAATTGAAATAGTAAGAACACTAATTTTTCCTAGCGATCCTGATTTATCGAGTTTAACGACCGCTGAAAACATCGATACAAATATCAATGGCATAATGATCATTTTTAATAAACTGACGTAACCACTGCCAACGATATTAGTCCACTGCAATGTTTCAGCTATCAGCTCTTTTTGATCTGCATATACAAACTGTAAAGCAAGACCAAATAGGCTACCTAAAATCAAACCAATCAAAACTAAACGTGACAAGGGCTTTTGTTGTCGTTGCTGAGTATACGTTATGAAGAGAAGTGCGAAAAATATCGCCAAGTTGATCATTAATACCATATCTATTCCTATTTATATGTTGACGACGGAGGTGCATCAAAACGTGCTATTCCATAATAAGTGCGAATATTAAACATAAAATGACAGGATGAATAAGTATTAAACGTTATCCCTTATATGAAAAAGTTATATACAAATAAAAAGGGTAAAAAAAAAGCTAACGAAGCGACCACTAGGCGCTCGTTAGCTTTTTAAAAAAACACCGTGTTTTATGCGTTTTTACTTAAATTAATTAAAAACGAGAATTCGCGTGCGGTATCTTCTAAATGTTTAAAACGTCCCGATTTCCCACCATGACCGGCTTCCATATCGGTATACAATAATAACTGATTATTGTCGGTTTTTAATTCACGTAATTTAGCGACCCACTTAGCAGGCTCCCAATACTGTACTTGAGAATCATGTAAGCCCGTTGTCACCAATAGATGCGGGTAATCTTGTGCTTTTACTTGATCATACGGACTATATTGAAGCATATAGTCATAGTATTGTTTCTCATTAGGATCGCCCCATTCATCGTACTCTCCCGTCGTTAATGGGATTGAGGCATCAAGCATCGTTGAAAGTACATCAACAAAAGGCACAGCAGCCACCACACCTTTATATATCTCAGGGGCCTGATTGATGACAGCGCCCATTAAGAGCCCGCCCGCACTTCCCCCCATGGCAAAAACGCGATCTTTATGTGCATAACCTAGCTCAACCAATGCTTTTGAGACATCTACAAAATCATTAAAGGTGTTTTGCTTGTTAAGTAACTTACCGTCTTCATACCAGTGTCTGCCTAGCTCTTCTCCACCACGAATATGCGCAACAGCGTACACAAAACCTCTGTCGAGCAAACTTAAATTCTCAGAGCTAAAACCAATATCTAAACTGTAACCGTATGAGCCATATGCGTATATCAAGATAGGATTCTTATGATCAAATAATGATTTACGATACACCAATGACACCGGTACTTTTTTTCCATCACGCGCTGTAACCCAAACGCGTTCACTCTGTAAATCCGCGGCGTTAAAATCGCCCATGACTTTACTTTGCTTTAATAAGATAGTTTCGCCCGTATTTAAGTCTAATTCATATACAGTAGAGGGCGTTGTAAATGAGGTGTATTGGTAACGAAACTTAGTACTATTTGCATCTGGATTATAATGACTAAATACCGTATAGGTCGGATCTTTAAACGCTAATGTTTTTGACTCGCCACTTTTGTGATGTATTTGACGCAGTGATGGCAAGCCATCTTTACGCTCTTCAACAATCAACCACTCCTGCATTAATTCATAACCTTCAAGTAGCACATCTTCACGCGCCTCAATTAAAGTGTCCCATGATGAGGTGTCTTTATTGAGAGCATTTTGGGTGCTTTTTAATGCAAAGTTTTTACCGCTAATATTAGTGCGGACATAAAATTTATTTTGAAAGTGATCAATACTATATTCATGATCTCGGGTGCGCGCTAAAAAAGTCGAAAACTTACCCGTACTATTATTTGCATCGAGTAACAAGCACTCGGATGTCTGCGTACTATCAATACAGATAACGATATATTGCTCAGAGCGTGTTTTATAAATATTGACATAAAAAGTATCATCTTTTTCTTCATAAACAAGCACATCATTTTTTACATCGTCACCTAATTTATGACGATAAACACGATAAGGCAACAATGTTTTTTCATGCTTTTTTACATAAAAAATAGTTTCATTATCATTGGCCCAAACCACACTCGATATGTTTTCAATGACATCACTTAACGCCTCACCTGTTTGCAAGTTTTTAAAACGCAAAGTGTATTGCCTGCGACTGAGCGTATCTTCCGAGTACGCCATTAGCATTGAATTCGGCGATAACGTTAAATCACCGAGTTCATAAAATTCATGTCCGTGTGCACGTTCATTACAATCTAAGAAGACTTCCTCTACCGCGTCCATTGAACCTTTTCGGCGGCAATAAACACTCTGATCTTTACCTTCATCAAAGCGAGATATATACCAAAAACCTTTCTTGTAGTAAGGAACCGATTCAAGCATAGGCTCCTCGCGCGCGACCATTTCATGATATAACTCATCTTGTAATGTTTGTAGCGGTTGCATTTGCTCTTTGGTATAGGCATTTTCTGCATTAAGATGCGCAATAATTTCTTTATCTTCACGATCATCATCACGTAGCCAGAAATAATCATCTTGGCGAATATGCTCATGACATTGATGCTGGTACGATTTTTTCTTAGCTATCGGCGCTGCTATTTTCTTCATATTAAAAACTCATTAAAAAATAATAAACACATGGTAGCATCTTTTTCATTTTGCCAATAATAACGCGGATCAACGCAACCAATACCCACACAATAAATAAGTTTATATTTTTTTATGTTGCGCAGTGACTCTTTTAATAAAAATAAAGACCAATAACTGTGCGTTTGCTAACCTTTTTATCTTTATTTTTTTGACTGTATTAAAAGCCCCCCCTATTCTGTGAAATCTTATTTTACATAAAATAAGTCAACGATTTTATAGGAGTTTATATGTATATAGGTATACCTAAAGAGATAAAAAACAATGAATTTCGTGTGGGATTAACACCCTCAAGTGTCGCAGAACTCATAAGTCACGGGCATCATGTTTATGTACAAAAAGATGCGGGAATGGGGATCGGTTTTAGTGATAGCGATTACACCAATATTGGCGCAGAGATATTAGACAATGCACCCGATATTTTCGCTAAAAGTGAAATGATCGTAAAAGTCAAAGAGCCCCAAGCAAATGAATGTGCAATGTTACGCCCCGGACAAATCTTATTTACCTATTTACATTTAGCCCCTGATTTAAAACAAACTAAAGCACTCATCAAAAGTGGTGCAATTTGTATCGCCTATGAAACGGTCAGTGATGATGCAGGGCAATTACCCTTATTAGTCCCAATGTCAGAAGTTGCTGGACGCATGTCTATTCAAGCTGGCGCATTTGCACTACAAAAATCAAATGGTGGTTCAGGCTTGCTACTTGGAGGCGTTGCCGGTGTTGAGCCTGCTAAAGTCGTGATCATTGGCGCGGGTATTGTGGGTCAAAATGCGGCGCAGATGGCAATCGGACTCGGGGCTGATGTGGTAATTTTAGATAAGAAAATTGCGACACTGCGCCATATCGATGAATTGTTCCACGGCCGAATTCGCACGGTTTATTCTACTAAAGAAGCCTTAAAAAACCACCTTATTGATGCAGATCTTGTTATTGGTGCCGTCTTAGTGCCGGGAGCAGCAGCCCCTAAACTCGTCTCTAAAGAGATGATAAAAGACATGAAAAAAGGCTCTGCTATTGTTGATGTTGCTATCGACCAAGGCGGATGTTTTGCCACATCACACGCAACAACGCATGAAGATCCAATTTATATAGTGGATGACGTTGTGCATTATTGTGTTGCTAACATGCCAGGGGCTGTTGCGCGTACTGCCACACAAGCGCTTAATAATGTCACCTTACCTTATGTGTTAAAACTTGCTAATTTAGGCTACAAAGAAGCCTTTAAACAAGATAAACATTTACTTAATGGTCTTAATGTTTATCAGGGAAAGATCACCCTTTTAGAAGTAGCAGAAGCACATGATCTTGAATATCAAGCACCCGCTTCAATGCTTTAAAAGCATAAAACTGATAAAAACAAGCGTGTATTGTTTTTATCAGCTTCGCATAAACGCATATTTACCATATAAGTATTTTATCTGTAGATAATTCATTATAAAAGTCTCAATGCATTTAATCCCGAGTATCCACCTTTTATACAATCAATATCAGCCAGCAATTAACCAACCGTTTTTAACTGCGATCTCAACTTGTAATCGCACATGCTCCCACAATTTAGGGGCACTTTTTTCTAATAATTGATTACGCGTTAGCACTTGCTGTGCATGCACTTTATGAGTAACCCAACTTCCGCCTTCGGCTGCCATATTTAGTAATACGGGTAATATTCTATCGATAGACTTAGCAAAACGAGCATCCGCCGTAATTGCGTCTTCAAACTCTATCCACAATGCTTGCATTTTTTGATACTGCGCCTCTGGTAATAATGAAAATAAACGCTGCGCGGCTGCTAACTCTTTTTTAGCTTGTAACTTATGGTCGCTTGCAGCCGCAAAAGCAAAAAGATCACCCGCATCAATTTCAATCACATCATGGATCAAAAGCATTTTAATCACCCGATCAATATTTATTTTATCAAGCGCATGCTCGGCTAATACTTGAGCTGCTAGCGCAATATGCCAACTGTGCTCCGCACTATTTTCAGCGCGCGCATTATCACTTTGCACGCGAGTTTGGCGATAAACCGCTTTTAACTTGTCGATTTCTAAAATAAATTCAAATTGCTGAGTAACGTTGTTCATACATATTTCCTATATTTCAGTTTCTAGTTGTTGTAAAAATTGGTGCATAAATAAGGTGCGTTTTTGAGCTTCTTGACGTGCACTTTTACAATTAAAAGAGTTTTCTAAGCGTAGAAGTTTGCTATAAAAATGATCTAACGTATAGCGCATATCATTCGCTTTACGCGCTTTGCAAAAAGCATCCTCTAATGAATATAAATCCCGATTTAAAGTATTACCAACTTGTAAGCAGCGGCTAATGCCTATGGCTCCCAATGCATCGAGCCTATCTGCATCTTGTAATATTTTAGCTTCAAGGGTCTTTGGCGTAACCTTTGCACTGAAACTGTGCGCGGTGATAGCATGGTGGATAGCAGGAAAATATTTTTCAGGGTAATCTATTTGCGCTAAAAAAAGTAAGGCTTTATCGGCTGCCATCAAAGAACTTTTTGCACGCTGAGGATGATCTTTTGCTAAACAAACACAATCATGTAAGTAAGCACTTGCTACAACAACACTTGTACAGGCGTTTTCTGTTACCGATAATTGTTTCGCTGTTTTAACGACACGTAAGATATGCTTAATATCATGTGCTGCATCGCTGTGCATTTGCAAACGTATAAAGTTAAGAATTTTCTTTTCAAAATGCGCGTTCAAAAAACACCTCTTATGAAAAATGTTAAGAACTCTGCCCATGTTACCTCAATGTGCTTTATCTGGCACTCGCGAAGATAGTCATTCAGGCGCAATTCTTATTAATGGTTATTCCATTTCTAGGGGAAGAAATAAAGAAAAAGAAGAAAAATGACGGATTAAAAAAGCATGTTCAAGGGCGCATTGTTGCTTATTTTTTTGTGTATAAAAAGCATGGTGTTGAGGCATTCCTATTGAACACTGTACAGGTAATAACTTCTGTACCCTTTTTGCGATCGCCCCTCCAGAGTCTACTAGTTGGATATTTCCACCAAAACAAAGTTCAATGTCTGCTTTTAAAAGCGGAAAATGTGTACAACCGAGTACAATGGTATCTGGGCGGCGCGCTAACATTAACCATTCTTTAAAAATATCACTTAATTGTTTTTGTAGCATCATATTATCGATAGGCAATGCACTTAACTTACGCTCTGCAAGCTTCACTAACGCCGTTGACGCGAGTGTTAACACCTGTTTTTTAGTCGCAAATTCATCAATCAAAAGAGACGTATATTCACGCGTTATGGTTGCAGGTGTCGCAATAAGGCCAATAATATTATTTTTTGTTAATTGGCATGCTGGCTTGATGGCAGGCACAACCCCTACTATGGGGATGCTAAAATGTTCTCGTAATGTTTTTAACGCTATCGTACTTGCCGTGTTACAAGCAATCACAATCAAATCAACGGGATGTTTTTTGGTAAAATCAGTTAATAAGCAGAGTAAACGTTGAGTTAATACTTCCTTTGTTAATTCACCATAAGGAAAATAAGCATTATCAGAAAGATAATAACAACTGAGTTTGCTATTTTTTTTTCTTATCTCTTCAAAAATCGATAAACCACCGACACCTGAATCAAAAATTAAAATTTGTTTAACTGACATCTCTTACCTAGTTTTTTGCGTCAATACTTATGATGCCGTTATAATACTGCAAATTGAGAAAATCCACGACGTAAATTGTGGCTTAGATTTGAAATTACCTTCATCTCCATGATACTTCAAGATATAAAATCAGCAAGCCAAATTGAGCTTAGCTTCTTGGCATAAAATTGAAACAATGCGAGCCTATATTGATGACAGAACGACTATCTGAGCGAGTTCCTGATAAAGCATATTGATCTAACAGACTGAGATATCACCGTTTCAATCAAAGCTTGGTGTAACATACATAAAAAATAACAATAATAATTCTGGTAACTGACGCTAGATCCTTTACTATCTAGCCCCCATAAAATCACCTAAAGAGGTTAAAATGAGTCTACAATTTGTTGATCCTGATAATTATGACATGCAACTAAATGCCAAAAAAACACTTTTCAATGAACAATTTGTTGATTTTAACCTACCTGATCTCGAAATTTTTGCATCGCCAAAATTGCATTACCGTATGCGTTCTGAATTTCGCGTTTGGCATGAAGGTGATGATCTTTATTACATTATGTTTGATAAAGAAACCAAACAAAAAATTCGAGTGGATCAATTCCCACCCGCAAGTGAGCTTATCAATGCTTTAATGCCACAATTGATAAACCTCATAAAAGTCTCTAAAACATTACGTTTCAAGCTTTTCCAAATTGATTTCCTTTCTACTCTTAGTGGCCAAATATTAGTCAGTTTGCTGTACCATAAACAGCTAGATGAACAATGGGTTGAAGAGCTAAATGCATTAAAAGCGACATTATCGAAACAATTCGATATCAACTTTATGGGCCGAGCTAAAAAACAAAAATTGATACTCGATAAAGATCATGTGATCGAATCTTTAGAAGTTGATGGCAAAACACTTATCTATCAACAAGTAGAAAATAGCTTCACACAACCTAATACAGAAGTTTCAATTAAAATGTTGGAATGGGCGATCGATTGTACGCGCAATAGCGAAGGTGATTTGTTAGAGCTTTATTGTGGTAATGGTAATTTCTCTATCGCCTTAGCAAAAAACTTTAATAAGGTATTAGCCACTGAAATCGCAAAACCCTCAGTGCATTCTGCGCAATATAATATTGCAGCAAACCATATCGACAACCTAACTATTATTAGAATGTCTGCAGAAGAGTTTACTCAAGCCCTTAATAAAGTACGTGTTTTTCACCGTCTTGAAGGTATTAATTTAGACGATTACCAATGCAATACTATTTTTGTTGATCCTCCTCGTGCAGGACTTGATGATGAAACCATCAAAATGGTGCAAACTTACGATAATATTTTGTATATTAGCTGTAACCCTGAAACATTAAAAAGTAATCTTCAACAATTTGATGCAACACATAAAGTGGAACGTTTTGCCTTATTCGATCAATTTCCATATACCCATCATACCGAAGCGGGCGTTTACCTAATCAAACGTTAATATTAAAAATATTATACTCCCCCTAAAAAGCCACGTTTAAAATGTGGCTTTTTAGTCTTAAGCACTCTGTAAGCCTACCGCCTTCAGCGCAAACATGTGTTTAAAATACTGACCTAACGAACTGTTTTATTGATGAAACACGCATATGAATCAGCCATGCCACGCATTTTAAAAAGTTTAATTTTTTATATGGGTCGCTGACTATTGCAGTGCTCTTTCACACATCGCACTTTACTGATATCTTTAGTGTTCGACATTTAAACATCGAATACACGACATATGTTATGACGCCTCGTTTAACATGCATGCATCTATTGATAAGCAAACACAACATAAACTCCAACATATTGTTTTATCAAAATAATAATGGGAATAAATATGGAAATAGCGCACTCATTACAACAAATAAAATCCTCTTATATACGAGAGATATTAATTGCGGCTGCAGATAAGAATATAATATCGCTAGCAGGCGGATTACCCGATGCAAAAACGTTCCCCCTTGATTTAATGAAAGCGACATTTAAGAAGCTTACTGATATGCCAGAAGTCTTCCAGTATGATGCGACTATCGGCTATGCGCCTTTATTAAAATACCTTTCGCATTATTATCAATTAGCTCCAACGCATATTGCGATGATTTGCACCGGCTCACAACAAGGCCTAGATCTTATTGCTCGCGCCTATATCAACCCCAATGACTGTATTATCATGGAAGCGCCTAGCTACCTTGGCGCAATGCAAGTTTTTGGCCTTGTACAAGCCAATATCCAAACAATTTCAACAACGCATGATGGCCCAAATGTCAGTGAATTAGAAGATGCCTTTATAAAACACAATCCAAAAATGTTTTATGGCGTGCCTGACTTCCACAACCCTACCGGTATCTGTTGGTCACTTGAAACACGCCAACAAGTGGCAAAACTGTGTATTCAATATGATGTCACCTTTATTGAAGATGCTCCCTATCGTGAATTGAGATTTACGGGTGAACCCTTACCCATGGTGTCTCATTTTTGTGCAGATAACGCGATTGTTTTACGCTCCTTTTCAAAAATTGCATCACCAGGGCTAAGAATCGCTGCTGTCACCGCTAAAAAAAGCTATTTAGAGCCTCTACTAAAAATAAAACAAGGCGCAGATTTACATTCAAGCGTGCCGATACAAGCCTTGCTTCTTGATCTATTACAGCACCCCGATTTCCCAGAGCATATCAAAACCATACAGTCCCTTTATAAAAAACGTTATCACGTTTTATTCTCGGAATTAAAAAAACAACTTCCAGAAGGTTGTGAACTGAAACCTGTCGATGGTGGAATGTTTATATGGTTATCACTGCCCCCTTGTGACACGTTTGCACTGGCTAAAACACTGATTAAAAATGGTGTAGCCGTTGTCCCAAGCCCTGTTTTTTATCCGCACCCTGAGAATACACCCTCAGCGCTGCGCTTAAACTTCACCAATGCAAATTCAAGCGAACTGCGTGAAGCGGTATCGCGTTTATGTCGCGTTTTAAATGCTACGTTAATATCTACTCAGTAAACCAACACATTAAGAAGTGAGTCAAAACATGAAAATCTTTAGTAACTTTGAAAGCGCTAATATCGAAATAGTAACAGCCGAAAGTGCCGAAAATATACAATTACGCATTCCTGTTGATAATCAAAGCGATATATCGCAATGGTTTCATTTCCGTTTAGAAAGCAAGCCACACCAAGAGCATACCTTTAGTATCTTAGGCTTGGCAAAATCTGCATATCCTCAAGGCTGGGAAAATTATAATGTAGTCGCTTCTTATGATCGTAAAGAATGGTTCCGTATTGCAACAACATTTGATGGCGACACTTTAAGCTTTAAGGTCGCACCCGAATATGCATCTATGTACTTTGCCTACTTTGCGCCCTATTCAAATGATCGCCACCAAGATTTACTGCACTATGCACAAACACAATCAGGTTGCCAATTACAAACACTAGGGCTCACTTTAGATGAGAATAACATCAGTTTATTAAGCATTGGTGAGCCAAGTAAAACGAAAAAGAATATTTGGATAACGGCGCGTCAACACCCCGGTGAGACAATGGCACAATGGTTTGTTGAAGGCTTATTGCTGCGTCTTTTAGACGAAACGGATACCGTTGCTCGTGCACTTCTTGATGTTGCAGTATTACATATTGTTCCAAATATGAACCCTGATGGTAGTATCCGCGGACATTTACGCTGTAATGGTATCGGTGTTAATTTAAACAGAGAATGGCAGTCTCCATCGATGCAACGCTCACCAGAAGTGTTTTTTGTGCGTGAAAAAATGCTTGAAATAGGCGTTGATATGTACTTAGATATTCATGGCGATGAAGCTATTTCTTATAATTTTGTTGCCGGTAGTGAAGGTGTTCCATCTTATAATAAAAAAATGGAAGACTTAGAAAATACGTTCAAACAGGCACTCTTAACTATCACGCCTGAATTTCAAGATGAGCACGGTTACGACAAAGATAAACCCGGTTGCGCTGATTTAACCATCGCCTCTAACTGGGTAGCAGAGCAGTTCAAATGTTTATCTTATACACTTGAAATGCCTTTTAAAGATCATATCAGCCATGCAGATGAAAGATATGGTTGGTCGCCAGAACGAAGCATTGCCTTTGGTCAGGATACTTTAAGTGCAATTTGGGTAACATCAAAAAAACTATAGCCCCATACTAAAAACCACAACATTCAATCTGGCGAGCCCTTATTGAATGTTGTCACACTAAATCGGCATCTCACATAAAACTTTTATGCATAAAAAAGCCTATAAAAGATGAATTCTTTTATGCTCAATTTTTTTATACCTTAACCTTTCTATAAAAACACGTTAATAACATACACTTAATTTTCATTTTAATTTTTAATTAATGTAGTAAATATATTCCCTCTAAAAAAAACATATAGTAGCGTTATCCCTCGTTTTAAATAAGTAAAAATCACCACTTTAATATGCTAGAGTTAATGGTAATAGTTATTACTTAAAGGTGTTGTTATCAGTTCTGCATTAAAAAAACTTAGCAAAAAGATGAAGAAAACAGAGATATTTGTCTCTGATCTGAACTTAAATAGCTTACGTAATAAAGATAAGACGACTTTACAGTCTGAACTGTTACATATCGTAAAACAAGGTGGTAGCGAGTTTATAGCTGAAATAAAAATCCCCTTACTGCCTATTATTTCTTGGTTTAATGATACGAATAACACACTGGATAGCAATACGTTTCAGGAGAAAAAACAAAAGACGAAAAACAAAAATAAGGATCCAAAAAAGACAAAAAAAGAAAATGAAAAAAGATTAAATATCGTCACTTTTAGCAGTAAAGCGTTTAAAAACCCTCCCTGTAAAAAATGCCCTGCCCTTAATAAAGGTCTGTGTAAATGCGCCCTAAAATATTTTAAATCGCAGCAATTGCAGTAACGACACCTACACCCAATGCTTTTTTAGCAGCAAACATCAACACGCCTTTAAGCACTGACTTTGTTCCCTTGCGCATCGCATTTTCAAAAAAACAATTTTTTTGACTTTCCATCAACCAATGGTGGCTCGTTAACGTTTCGAGTAATGTCTCTAACGTTATTTTATTCTCACTAAAGGTGATTGCGACCGATCCTGCATACTTTTTATGTTTAACATTTAAAATACCGTCTACTTTAGTCAGTTCGCTAATAAGAGAGGCAACTTTATCTCGGTTTTCAAAAATATAATCTGAACGAATACGCACGCGATTATTTGTTTTATGAATATAAACTTGCATAGAGCTTCCATTATCAACGTTAATAAAATGTAAATAGTACCTAAGCACAAACACATTAGCAATGGAAATAATTATCATTTGCATTTCAAGAAGATATAAAATTATCACACTCTATTTTTTTAGTTTTGTGAGTAATATCACTCAAATATGAATTATTTTATAACCAAAATCCCTCGACTGTCTTTTTATTGTCTAGAGTATTCTCATCTATATAGCAATAAGGTGATCGCCCCCCCTCATGACAAGTCCTTTTATTAATGATTTATTTAAACTTAAGCAATGGCTTTCGATTAAACACCATATTCCCGGTAGGATCCGCCTTAAATTTTGTTTTTCTATCTTAACAAAAGCAATGTATTTTAATAAATTCAAAGATGATATACAAAAATCACCTTTAATAAAAAACTACCAATTAAATTTAGCGACAGGTAGTTTGCTCGTTGAATATGATGAAACGATCATCCCTTCTTATCTTCTTGACCAATTATTAATGGACGATGAAATAAAATCCCAAAAAGCCTTTCAAACATTAACGACTATTCTGAGTCAATACCACGACTTAACATAACGGAGAAAAAAATGAGTGATAATAAGCACCAATATCCTTATGGCAGCTACCCTTGGCCTCAACATCCAGGTTTTACGGAGCAGCCAACACAAGAGCAAGCACAGGCTTATGCGTCAATGCCACCTCCCGGCTATTATCCTTATCCAGGTTGCCCTCCTTACCCAGCGCCAAATCCATACTATATGCATCCAGGCCATGCTTATCCACCACCTCCGCACATGCATCATGGACAACCTCATTATGAACAACCTGAAAATGATGCGCTTTTCCAACAAGCACAAGGCATGGTCGAAGGATTGATGGGAGATCAAGCCGGAATGCTGAAAGATATTCTATCTAAAATGGGAATAGACGATAAAGAATTCTGGAAAGGCGCCATGATAGGTGCAGCAGCTGCCCTGATCTTAGGTAATGAGAACGTACGTAATAATATGATGGAAATGTTCAGTGGTGCCACTGATATATTAAAAAATAGCACTGATAAAATAAAAGAAAATGCAGCTAAAGCAAGCTCATCTATAAAAGATAACGCCTGTAAAATGAGCGCTTCCGTTAAAGACACAGCCAATACCAGCAATGAAATATTTAAAGATACTTTTAATGCGGGAAAACAAGGCTATCAAGAGTCTGTACAACGCCATCAGCAAAGCAAACAAGACGCTACTCAGCCAACTGCAGATGAGCATGATCTAATGAATGAAGAGGAAAATAAAGATGAAAAATAATCCATATTATACTAATCCCTATGCACACCATGGTCACGCTCATGGCTCCCATAAAAACAATTTTCTTATTGGTCTTGCAGCGGGCGCTGCCATTGCGACATTGCTCAGTAATAAAAAAGTACAAAGTACGCTGAGCAAAACAGGGACTAAAGCATGGTCAGCTGTACGTGGTGAGATGGAAGAACTTAAAGAGCGCCTTGAAGATACTCAAGCTGAGCTCGATTATTATCGTAATTTAAACAAAGACGTGTAATGAATAAATTAATCGTTAAAAGTTATTACCCGGGGCGTATTCGCTTTAAATTAGCTATTTTAGCGCATTTTGAAAATGCAGCTGGATGGCTAAAACAAGGCTTACTCGCTATCCAAGGCGTTAAATCTGTGCGTATAAATCAAGCTGCAAAAAGCCTTGTTATTGAATATGATCCCCTGCTTCTTAACAATGACGTTTTAAAACATCGACTACAACAAATCGATTTAACACAAGCCTCCGATATTGAATTAGATCATGAATATACGAAAGGTGAAATAACACTTAACTTGCTTGGCTCATTAAGCACCCTCTTTTTACCAGGCAGAATAGGAGCGTTAACAACACTACCTTTAATTGCTGATACCATTTTTAATGGCGCGAAAATACTAGCTGATAAAAAAATAAAAGTAGAGGTGCTCGATGCTATCGCGCTCTCTCTTTCTGTGTATCGAGGCGATTATAAAACGGCCATGTTAACGCAGTCACTGCTCACTTTAGGTGAGTATATGGAGCAACAAACCAGTAGAAAAAGCGATCAGTTACTTGCGGAGCTAATGCAACCCAAAATTAGTGACGTTTGGATAGAGCGCGATAAACAAAAAATACTAATCAAATCAGATAAAATAAAACAACAAGAAATATTGGTACTCGGCCCTGGAGATGCGATCCCTGTTGATGGACATATATTATCCGGAGAGGCGTTAATTAATCAAGCCTCTTTAACGGGCGAAAGTGTACCTGTTGCGCGCGAGTCCGGCGCTTATGTTTATGCGGGCACTCTAGTCCAAGAGGGCAATATAAAAGTCATTGCTGAAAAAGTGGGCTGTGAAGCTACGACGGCGCGTATTGCACAGTTTATTGCCAGCTCACTATCACAAAAAAGTGAGATACAAGAAGTTACCCAAGAGATGGCGGACAGACGTGTGAATATCACACTCGCCGTTGGAGGCGCGGTTTTTGCTCTCACTCAAGATATTAACCGAGTGGCTTCTGTGTTTTTAGTGGATTACTCTTGCGCCCTAAAATTAAGTACTCCTGTTGCCTTTAAGTCCATGATTTATCGGGCGGCCAAACAAGGAATATTACTCAAAGGGGGCCGCGCTATTGAGCAAGCAGTCAAAATTGATACCTGTGTTTTTGATAAAACAGGCACACTTACCTACGGTGATATGGAAGTCAGTGATGTCATTTGCCTCGATACTAAAAATAATGCAAAACAATTATTAGCAATAGCGGCCTCCGTAGAAGAGCATTGCCATCACCCGCTATCACAAGCGATTGTCAATGCAGCCAAACACCACAAATTACCCCATATTGAGCATGGTGAAGTTGAATATGTGATCGCACACGGTTTAAAAAGTCATCTTAATGACAAAGAGCTTATTTTAGGCAGTCGACATTTTTTAGAGTCGCATGAAGGTATTGATTTTAAAAATCATGAAGAGACCATTGAGATACTTGAGCAACAAGGTTTACATCTTCTTTTTGTTTCTCATCATCAACAACTGATAGGCTTGATAGCCCTCAAAGATCATTTACGTAAAGAGGCCTATGAAGTCCTGCAAGGCCTTAAAAAACGGGGCATTAAAAAGCTGGTTTTATTAACGGGTGATAAGCAAGCCCCCGCCGATAAACTGGCGAAGAAATTAGGGATAGATGTTGTTTTTGCACAGGCAACACCCGAAGACAAAGCCAATATTGTAAAGCAGTTACAACGACAAGGCGATAAAGTGCTGTATATCGGTGATGGCGTCAATGACGCCCCCGCATTAACCATGGCCGATATCGGTTTAGCCATGAATAAAAGCACTGAGCTTGCACAACAAACTGCCGATGTTGTGCTCTTACAAGATGATTTATACGGCATTGAAAAGATGCTCGATATCAGCCATGAAGCGATGCGCCTTATTAACAGTAACATTCGCTTAGCAGAAGTCGTTAATACTGGAATTATGGGGGCAGCAGCTTTAGGCTGGCTTAATCCAGCCGCCAGTGCACTGCTACATAACGGCACAACATTAGCCGTTATTTTGCGCTCATTAGCGGCTAAAGATGCATGATCTAAAGGAATAAAAATGCCATATTATCAAAAAAAACCACTTAATACGGGTATGCCTCGTCATGTCATGGGTCACTTTGTCAGTGGTGCCATCGGCTCCGCGGTCGGTAGTGCGAGCATTAACTATGCGCGTTATAAAGATAAGCAAATAGATAAAAACACACTTTATCGTGATAGTAGCAAAGCTTTTTTACAAGGCGGGATATCTACTGCTTGCGCGATTGCAAGTGCAAATAAAATCGGTGAAGGTAATTATTTAGGCGCATTACTTTGTGTTGCATTAGGCACATTAAGTGTTTGTGCCATTGAAAACAAATATAATCCTCAAAAACAAGATGCGCCGAAAACGCTAAAAAGTATCACGCTTTTGGATAAGAGCCAAGTACCCGAATAACGTGATCATTCTTAATATTTAAAATGGCAAGCTTAATGTTTTCATCTTGCTGATGCCCATCAATATCAATAAAGAAATGGTACTGCCCAAACTGCGATTTAGTCGGCCGAGACATGATTGAGGTAAGATTCACTTTTTGGGCAGCAAACGCATTAATAATATTACCTAATACCCCCGGACAATCATTGTCATTTTTAACCACTAAGGTCGTTTTATAATTCACGGCAGGTTGATAAATACAGGGCTCAGTACTTACGACTAAAAATCGAGTTTGATTATTTTCATAATTAGTAATGTTTTCGACCACCGAGGACATTAAACATTCTGATTTTAATGCATGCTTAGGCACAACAGCCCCCGCGCCTTTACCTTTTTTTTGCGCTTCCACCAGTGAGCTTATATTACTTTGTGTATAGTGCACACGTATATTATTTTGCTGCTCAATAAACTCAGAGCATTGCCCATAAGCCACAAACTGCACAAAAACATCGGTTAATGGACCGTCACTTTCAGAGTAACGCACAAAAGAAAACTGAATAGGTAGTAAATATTCAGCAATAATATTTAAAGATGTCTCGAGTAAATGATCTAAAACGACTTGCACATAGCCTTCTGATAAATTTTCTATCGGTAAAACGCCAAACTCACAATGCACTCCAATCGCTCTAAAAGTGTCTGAGAGCGATTTGAAGTATTTTATTTCGTGATTTAAATTTTGCGTTTTAATAAATTGCTGAGTAGCAATGTCAGAAAATGTATTAGGCGGACCTAGCGTTGCGATTTTCGCCATAGAATTAACTACCTGAAGTAAGATCAAAAAAGGTAAGCGTTGCTTACCTTTGAAGTGTTAAAATTGCATATTGGACTGTAATTTTTTAATGGCATTGGCTTCAAGTTGCCTGACTCGCTCAGCAGAAATACTGTAACGCGCAGCTAAGTCATGCAACGTCGCTTTAGGCTCATTTAACCACCGGCTACTAATAATATCTTGGCTTCGCTCATCTAATGAGGATAGTGCCGAATGTAATTGACGCTTCATATTAGACTGAGAATTTTCAACTTCAACCAGTAATGCTACATCTGCATTTTTATCTTCTAAATATTGTACCGGTGCAAAACAATTTTCATCATCGTCATCACCTGTTAAATCAAACGAATAATCGTGCCCGTTTAAACGTGATTCCATTTCCAGCACATCTTTTGTGCTCACATTCAAATTGTTAGCAACATTTTCCACTTCATCTTTGCTAAACCAACCTAAACGTTTTTTAGCTTTACGTAAATTAAAAAACAATTTACGTTGTGCTTTGGTCGTCGCAATTTTAACAACGCGCCAATTGCGAATAACATATTCATGAATTTCAGCTTTGATCCAATGCACAGCAAAAGACACAAGACGTACACCAACAGTGGGGTCGAAACGTTTGACCGCTTTCATTAAACCCACATTACCTTCTTGGATAAGATCCGCGATAGCTAAACCATAACCTGCATAGCTTTTTGCAATATAAGCAACAAAACGTAAATGAGACATAACCAATTTTTTAGCTGCGTCTAAATCACCTTCATAAAATAAACGTTCTGCTAATGCTTTTTCTTCTGAGGCAGAAAGCATTGCAAATTTATTTACCGACTGAATATAAGCTTCGATGCTCCCTTGAGGAACCAAGCCCATTGAATCGATTTTTTTAATCATATCGCCCCTTAAACCATTATATTGCTAAAAAGTAACACGCTTACTCAATTGCTTATTATATACCCGTTCACCTTTAAGATGCAACAATGACGCCTTATAAAGGCATCTTCAATGATGCTCCACATATAGCATGGAGCATCACTTAGCTTTTTATTTTAAAGTAGTGAAAACAGATTTTTAACATCATCCATTTCTGGGATCAAATTCATTTCCGTACCCAAATTATGTTCTTTTGCTAAGCTATAAACAAGCCTTAAGACAGAATAATCTTCAAGTGCAAACCCAACTGAATCATAAAGAATTAGGCCATCTGTTGCGACATTTAAGTGCTTATTACCTTTAATAATTTCATGTAATTCAGTGCAACTAAAATCATCATCTAACTGCTGAATTTCACCTTCTACTTTTGATTGTGGTAAATATTCAACCACCACAGTCGCACGCTCTACTAGCGATTTTTCAAGCTCTGTTTTACCAATACAGTCTCCGCCTAAGCCATTTATCAAAACATCACTTTGGATCATGTCATCAGTTAATACAGTTTGTAATCTTTTATCAGCAGTACACGTCGTAATAATATCAGCACCTTTGATTGCCTCAATAACATCCCGACAAGGTGTCAGTTTCACATCAAATTTTTCCATGTTTGCTTGGAATTTTTTCATGGCTTGCGCGTCAATATCAAAAAAGCGCACTTCTTCAATATCAAAGATAAACGAATGAGCTAAATACTGAAATTCACTTTGCGCACCAGTACCAATCAAGGTAAACACTTTGCTATCTTTTTTAGCTATGTGTTTTGCAACCATTGCAGAGGTAGCGGCGGTGCGTAACGCCGTGAGTAACGTCATCTCAGAAAACATCAATGGCTCACCCGTTGCCGTCTTAGATAGTTGACCCGTTGCCATTACGGTCATTTTAGATTGCTCTGGATTTTTAGGGTGTCCATTCACATATTTAAAAGAGTACATGTCTGCACTACTGATCGGCATTAATTCAAGAACACCTTTTTCGACATGATTCACAATACGAGCGCATTTGTCAAAATCATCCCAATTTTTATAATCTTCTTCCAATGTTGCGATTAACTGCAAGAAAAAGTCTTTATATCCAATTTTTTGGATAAGCGTTTTTATATCATTAATTTCGAGTACAATCATGTGTACACCTCCACGTAAATAAAGCCATAAACAGACCTCACTCAGCCCTTTTAATTTTTAAAAGAGTAGCGAAATAAAATTGAAGAGAGATCGGTTTTTATTAAAACATCATATAAAATGACAAGTTAAATCTCGATGTACTAAATAGATGAAATCTTAGTAGGTATATATAACGAGAGCGAAAAACATTATCTGTGAGTTGATTTAAAAGAAAGATAAATAAATTAATAACGTGATTACAATAGCAATTATTGAATTTATCTGTCTAAAAACTACTACGTAATGAGTACGTTTTGGGGTAATTATAGACAATAAATTTAAAAGTATTTTAAAAAAAACAGGGCAGTTTAAAAAAATAATAAGCTTTCAACTGGTCCTATTTGTTTAACATTTAAACGATAATGAGTAACAAAAGGGAAGTTAACTATCTAGTAAAAAATTTAAATAAGTTCTTTCTTTTAAGCGGCGCTTAAGCAAACGTGACAGCCAATAAGCACCTAAAGATTGATCCTTGATCACACTTCTAAAGTGAAGGCTTTTGACTAAAATATCATTTTCATTCGAGACATCAAAAGTACTATAAGCTATCACAGTACCATCTAAACGAACAACAAGTAGTTCCTTACAATTGTTGAGCCGCGCATCTTGAAATAATCCACCTTCGTAAATCAAGGCCTGACATATCGGTGAACATATTGAGGTTAACTTTACATCAATAACTGTATTCATTTCAGCTCCTAAAAACGTCGTTTTCGTGACCGTCTTCACATCTTACAAGTAAAAATAAAGATATCAAGTAAGATCTCTTTATTTACATTGTATCGGCAGAAATAACACCGAAACATCACATTTGTATTTAAAATCACCACATTTAACGCAATAGACACTTATCTAGGACTTATTTTGTACAAATATTGTTTAACAGAAACATAAGACGTCAGCAAACCTAATGTTGTTGATACCCCTAATAATAATAATGTTTCGTTAATATTCAAAAATGCTATCTCAAATTGCACCTGATATAAGCGCATTAAATTAAGCACGCCTTGTTCTAGGGCAAACACGAGGACAGAGGTCAGTAACCATGCTATCACGCCCCCTAAAAACCCATACCACGCACCCGCATACAAAAAAGGTCGACGGATAAAATTATTGGTTGCCCCAACCAATTGTAGGACTTCAATTTCAGTGCGTTGATTTAATATATTTAACCGAATGGTATTACTCATTATCAGTAATATCGAAATTAAGAGTAATAATGCAACCGTGACAACAATATCGACCAATAATGCGACTATCGCTTGAACTTTTTCAATCCAATCAAGATCAAGGCGCACTAAATTCACTTCTTGTTCATTTTTTAACTTTTCAACCAGTAACTTACTGCTCACTATATCCATCGATTCATTGTTAGGAATAACCACCAGCACAGCAGGTAAAGGATTCTCATCTAAATAACTCAATGCTTTTGAAAATCCAGACATCTCTTTAAACTCTTCGAGTGCCTGATATGACGATATATAAGTAATTGAAGCAATGTCGTCATACATGCCTAATTTATTGATCAATACTTGTATACGCTTCTCGGAAATATCTTTTTCTAAAAATAAACTAATTTCTGAAGCGCGATCCCATTGCGCTGTCACACGTTCAATATTTTTATAAAAAACATGAAAAACACTGGGAAAAGAAAGTGCAATCCCTAAAACCAAAACGGTCATAAAGGTTGCTAAAGGTGTTTTCCATAATGCGAGAAAACTACTGATAATTTGATCATAGTGTTGATGAGTCCAAGCTGAAAAACGTCTTAACAAAGACACTTTATTTATTCGAGGCGAGGTGACTAAACGCTTATTCTTTTTAACATGATCAACCATTATGAGCCCTCATTAGACCATCATTGATCATTTCACCCTTTTTGAGCGTTAAAGTCCGATAACGCATCTTTGCTATTAATCCTAAATCATGTGTCGCTATCAATACTGACATGCCATATTCATTAAGTGATTCAAATAAATTTAACATCTCCAATGATAAGGTCGGATCAAGATTTCCCGTTGGCTCATCCGCTAATAATAACGGGGGCTGGTTTATAATAGCGCGCGCAACACCAACACGCTGTTGCTCGCCACCAGAAAGATGAATGGGAGCGAAATTTTCTTTGCCTAATAAGCCGACTTTTTCAAGCGCATCTAAACTACGACGCTTTATCTCACTGCGACTATAACCTTCAATCAAAAGAGGCAAACCGACATTATCTAATACACTATGATTCATTAACAAACGGTGATCTTGAAAGATCATACCAATATGTCTGCGTAAATAAGGGATGTTGTTACCACTTATTTTACTTAAATCATTACCATTTAATACAATACGTCCCTTTGTTGGGCGCTCCATTAAACTGATAAGTTTTAATAATGTACTTTTACCCGATCCAGAATGGCCCGTTAAAAAAGCCATCTCACCTTGTTTAAGATGAAAATTAACTTTTTTTAATGCGCAATTATCTGCCGAAAAATATTTACTCACCTCTTCAAATAAAATCATTTTAAGGGGTCATCCTTTGCTGAATTTTCTTCTTTACTAAACAGTGCATCTATAAATTCCTGCGCATTAAATTCTCTTAAATCATCAATACCTTCACCCGTACCAATATAACGAATAGGTAACTTAAATTTATCTGCTAGCGAAAAGATGATCCCACCTTTTGCTGTGCCATCTAATTTGGTTAACGTTATCCCCGTTAGTCCCACCGCTTTATTAAATAAATTCACTTGGCTAATGGCATTTTGCCCCGTGCCCGCATCAATGGTTAGCATGATCTCATGTGGCGCACTGGCGTCTTTTTTGCGCATAATACGCACCACTTTAGAAAGCTCATCCATTAAGTGATCTTTATTTTGTAAACGCCCCGCCGTATCCGCAATTAAAACATCGACGCCACGTGCGCGTGCCGCATCCATAGCATCAAATAAAACAGAAGCACTATCCGCGCCAGTTTGCTGCGCTATCACAGGGATATTATTACGATCCCCCCAAACTTGTAGTTGCTCAACAGCAGCCGCCCTAAAGGTATCGCCAGCAGCGAGCATGACAGAAAGGCCCTGTTGCTGATATTTTTTCGCTAATTTACCAATAGTAGTAGTTTTACCAACACCATTAACGCCAACCATTAAAATGACATAAGGCGATTTTGATTTATCAATGACCAATGGCTTTTCTACTGTCGCCAATATTTCACTTAAATCTTCTTTTAATAAACTGTATAAAGCTTCTGCATCTTTAAGTTGTTTGCGATTTGCATGTTGGGTTAAATTTTCAATTATTTTTAACGTTGTTTCAACGCCCATATCCGCAATGATCAGCTGCTCTTCTAGCTCTTCAAAAAGATCCTCATCGATTTGTTTTCCTTTAAAAATAGAAAATAAACCACTGCCTATCGTCAATCGACTTTTTGTTAGACTTTGTCTAAAACGTGCAAAGAAACCTAATTTATCGTCTTTATCTTCACTTTTTTCTGCTTTTAGGCGAGCGGCTTCAAGGAGCGACGCTTCTATACGTTCAGCTTCAATGCGCTCAGCTTCTAGGAGCGAGGCTTCTATGCGTTCAGCTTCTATGCGTTCAGCTTCTATGCGTTCAGCTTCAATACGTTCAGCTTCAATACGTTCAGCTTCAATACGTTCAGCTTCAATACGTTCAGCTTCAATACGTGCAGCTTCAATACGTGCAGCTTCAATACGTGCAGCTTCAATACGTGCAGCTTCAATACGTGCAGCTTCAATACGTGCAGCTTCAATACGTGCAGCTTCAATACGTGCAGCTTCAATACGTGCAGCTTCAATACGTGCAGCTTCAACACGTGCAGCTTCAACACGTGCAGCTTCAATACGTGCATCATCAATAGGATCATCAAATAAGATGATTTCAACATTTTCATCTGTATTTTGAAGTGCTTCTTCTTTGAGTGCTTCAAGTAATTTTGCTTTCTCGTCTAAAGCGGTTGTTTGCGTAGACGTTTGTTTTGATTTTTTCCCAAACCAGGAAAATAGACCTTTATTTTTTGACATTAATTAAAACCTTACTCACAACCTATTTGACCTGCTAAAATAGCAGCTATTATTTTGTTATATTACCATTATCTGCGCGGACTAAAAATTATATGGGTAAAAATCATCAAGTTAAATCTCACGATCGTAGCATTAAATCAAAAAAAGGCGGATTTATTCGTCTTATTTCAGGAAAATGGCGAGGTAAAAAACTTGCAGTGCTTAATATTGAAGGTTTACGCCCAACAACAGATCGTACTAAAGAAACCCTTTTTAACTGGTTAATGCACGATATACACAATGCAAACTGCCTTGATTGCTTCAGTGGCAGCGGTAGTTTAGCCTTTGAAGCACTGTCTAGATCAGCGCAAAGTGTGACTTTACTTGAACGTGATAAACTCGTTTGCCAGCAATTAAAACAAAATTTACAAAACTTAAAAGTAGAAAATGCACTCGTTATTGAAACAGACAGTATTAGTTATTTACAACAAATAGCAAAAAAATCCTTTAATATTATTTTTATTGATCCCCCTTTTAATCAATCATTATTACAACCTTGCTGTGATGCTCTAGAAAAAAATAATTATTTGGCCGAAGGTGCCTTGATCTATGTCGAAATGGAAAAGAGGATCTCCCATTTTAGTGCACCCGAGACTTGGACACTATTAAAAGAAAAAGGCACGGGACAAGTTATATATCAACTCTATAAAAGATAACTGAATCGGCTCTACTCACCTTTAAAGTGATAAGTTGCAATAGACACACTCTACACCAAGTATTTACAGTTCACGTTGCTGTTTATACTTTTCGGGTGTTTCGCCTGCAAACTTTTTAAACATACAAATAAAAGGGCTGGCTTGATTATAACCCAGTGATAAAGCAACGCTTTTTACCGTTTCACCTTTTTGCAATAACTCTAAAGAGTATAAATAACGCATACGTAAACGCCATTGTGTGTAACTCATTGCAAGTTCACTCTGAAATATTCTAGCCAGTGTTCGCTCCGTAGTATGTAATTTTCCAGCCCAATCCAAAAGCGAGAGTATCGATGTTGGATCCTTTTCTATATAAGTAAGAATGGGAGCTAAATATCGATGTCCACTGGTCGGTAAAAAGTGTTGTTCAACTCCACTTTCCAAAAACTGATCTAACAAAACCTGCACTAAGCGTTTATCTTGCTCTGTTTGCGCTATGGATAATTTACGTTTTCGAAAGACGTCAATAATGGCACTCACCACGCCATTGACTTTCATCATGCTAGTTTGCTTGGGAAAGAGTTCAGATAATTTATTGGAAACATTAAAAGAGCAATAATTGAGTTGTTTTCGATTATAACTGCAATGTTCGACGCCCGCAGGTATCCACACCGCTAGATGGGGAGGAAGTAAAAATCGATTTTTATCTACATGTACTTCAAGCGTCCCACCTTGGGTAAAATTCAATTGCCCCCAATCATGTGCATGTAGACGCGTTTCAGTATTTGAGGAGAACACGTCAAAGTTCATAAAAACATCAACAGGCGCTTTGTCTAATGCTAAATGCGGATAAACATTTTTTGTTTTCTTCAAAACGCACTCCTTTTTAATCTTCCACGCGTATATTCGCATTTTTAACGCATGGCATAGCAATGTAAAAAAGTATTTAATTAAAAAAATAACTAGAACTTTCATTTAACTTTCAATTAATTACGATAACACTCAGTCATTAATCTTGACAAAAAAATTATAAAATTTGCTTTTTTAATGATCCTGTTTTCTTTTTGAATAAATTGTCTACTTCTCGCGTGAAATGTCTTTTTACCAATATCTGTAACTATAAAGACGAGCTATGATAGCGCCATATTCATATTAACGTACAAGAAAATTTAAGGATGTAAGGGGATTATTTTCTATTAAGATCATTGCCCCATAAAAACATGCTTAAAAGTCTATTAAAACATAAAAAACACTACTTATTGGAAAGAAAATGAACTACCTACTCCCTTTTTTTACGGTTGTTATCTGGGGTGGAAACGCCATTATTAATAAAATGGCAGCATCCGTCATCGAGCCCAGTGCAATGAGCTTTTATCGTTGGTTTCTCGCTTTTTTACTACTCACCCCTTTTTGCTTATATGCCAGCATACGCCAATGGCCAAATATTAAGCCTAATTTAGCTAAAATTGCATTTCTGGCTTTACTTGGGATGGTGTTAAACCAATCGCTTGGTTATTATGCAGGGCTCAGTACTAGCGCATCAAATATGTCGATGATCATTTCTCTCGTACCTTTGATCACTATCTTTTTAAGTGTGCCTTTACTCTCTAAAAAACTATCGGTGATGACGGTGATCGCCGCCTTAATTTCTATTCTAGGTTTAGCTTATATGTTGGGAAAAGGTGATCTTCTTTATTTTTTAAACAACCCACTCAATCAAGGTGACGCCTTAATGTTAATGGCGACTGTCGTCTACGCAGCGTATTGCGTCTTACTAAAACGCTGGAAAATGCCACTTTCAAATTGGGTTTTTATTTACGTTCAAGTTGTTTTTGCCGTTATCTTTTTAACACCGCTATGGCTGAGCAGTACGCATCTTATCGCCCCTGTCAGCGCGATCCCTTTAATCGCTTACGCTTCGATATTAGCGTCTATTATTGCCCCCTGGTTATGGGTTAAATCCATTCAATTGATTGGTGCAGATAATAGCGCTATGTTTATGAATTTATTACCCGTTGTCACGATTTCTCTTGCGGTTACCCTGCTTTCTGAAAATTTATATCATTATCATATTGTGGGGGGAATACTCGTTATTACAGGGGTGATATTCGCGCAAATTCGTTGGCCTAAATTTAATCGATTACGTTTTAAAAATACATAGGCAGGACTTATACCCATCGGCTTAAAGATGAAAAGCCAGTAAGCCAGATAAAACTTAGCTTCTCGGTATAAACATCAACGTAGTTATTTTACATTGATGTTTATACCCAGACTTCAACGATTTAGATAAGTTCGATTACTCGCCTTTTGTGAGCCAACTTCATATTGCATCGCCCCCCTGATACACAGACCATCTCCTCCTTATAGCTAAGCTCTAATCTATTTTTATAGACTATCTAATTGCTTATAAATCTTTTTTAACATTGCCTGCATCCCTTGATCGCGCGTCGGTGTTATTTGCGCTTTAAGATCAAAGGGCAAAAGCGCTTGGGCGATATCAAAGTTTCTAATTTCCCGTAGCGTCATACCTTGTAATAAAAGAAGGAGCATAGCAGCCAGCCCTCTCACAATGGCAGCATCACTATTGACGCTCAATATCACTTTTTCATCCGCAAGAGAAATTTTAACCCAAACCCGACTTTGACAACCTATTACCGCATATTTATCAATTTGATCAGACGCAGGCAAAATGGCATATTTTTCGCCTAATTCAATAATATAAAGATATTTCTCTTCCCAGTCATAGCAACGATTAAAGTTTTTTAATAATTTCTGTCGATTCATTTTATTTCCCTAGTAAGCGCACAATACGTATTAAGCCCTTTACCAAAGCGTCTATTTCTGATTTTTCAGTGTAAAGTGCAATAGACATTCGACACATCGAGGTTTGCTGATAGTGCTTTAATAAAGGCATAGCACAGTGATGCCCGGTACGAATAGCAATACCATAACGATCTAAAAAAGTACCAACATCGAACGCATGAATACCTTCAAGGTTAAAAGCGATGACGCCAGAGCGCAGATGTAATGGCATATCACCATAAATTTTAAGCGAGGCAATAGATCGTAGCGAAGCATCAGCATAAGCCATGAGTTTATTTTCGTGTTGCGCAATACAATCAAGCCCAATGTCATCAATATAATCAATGGCACTTCCCAATCCAATGATCGCACTGGTATTTGGCGTTCCGGCTTCAAACCGATACGGCGCCTCAACAAATTGGCTTCCCTTAATGAGATCAACAACAGATATCATGGCGCCCCCCCCCTCCATCGGAGGCATACTTTGTAATAATGAATATTTACCATAAAGCACACCGCATCCCGTTGGACCGTAAAGTTTATGCCCCGAAAACACATAAAAATCACAATCTAATGCCTGTACATCTATTTTGTGATGCATCACGCCCTGCGCGCCATCGACTAACGTCAGTGTATTATTGGCGCGACACCGTTTAATTATTTCACCAATCGGATTTAATGTCCCGATAACATTAGACACGTGAGTAACTGCCAATAGCCGTGTTTTAGAGGTTAATAAACAGCCTAATGTTGATAAATCTAACCCGCCCTGTGTATCGATGGGCCAAACGACTATTTTTAAATTTAAACGTTGCGCTAATATTTGCCACGGCACGATATTTGAGTGATGCTCCATTTCCGTAATAATAATTTCATCACCTGCGCGCCAATGCTCACCACCAAAGCTCGAGGCAACCAGATTAATCGCCTGCGTAGCGCCACGTACAAAAACGATTTCTTCACGTGTTTTGGCATTAATAAAGCCTCGTACTTTATCGCGCACCGCCTCCATCATAATGGTCGCATTACTACTTAACTGGTGAATACCTCGGTGCACGGCTGCATTTTCAAAACGATAAAAATCATCGATACGCTTTAATACCGACAAGGGTTTTTGCGCTGTAGCAGCGCTATCTAAATAAACTAATTTTTGATCATTAATAGACTGTTGTAGCAGTGGAAACTGGCTGCGAATATGCTCAATGGGATAGCTCATATTTTTACCTCACTTAAGTTTTTATCGATATGTGCAACAACAAAATCTTTAAGATCTGAAACCTTAATAAGATCGGTTAATGCCATCGCGAACGCTAACGTCAGTATTTTTTTTGCTCTCTTTTGAGATATGCCTCGACTTTGCATATAAAAAATTTGCTCTTTATTAAGCGTTCCCGTGGTACAACCATGACTACATTTGACATCATCGGCATAAATTTCAAGCTGAGGTTTACTATTAATTTGGCAAGTATCACTTAATAATAAATTATGATCTTGCATTTGAGCATCCGTTTTAATCGCATCTTTTGCCACTTTTATCATGCCATTAAATACGCCTACAGCTTGATCTTGAACGATGAACTTATGTATTTGCAGGCTTTGACAATAAGTGGCTTGATGTTCAAGATAGGTACGAGAATCGTAAGTTTGCTTGCCTTTAGGTAAGGATAAACTGTGCATGCTTAAATGGCTATTCTCACCCTTTAGCCGGCTACTTGTGTGGTGGCGAATAAGATCACCTGACAATAAAAAACAGAGACTTCTCACCTTTGTATCCCGCCCAAGATGAAAATCATTATGGGAAAAATGATAACTATTTTCTTGAACGCACACTTTATAATGATCTAACGAGGCATTATCTGCGATGTTAAACACACATCTAGCCCCATTAAACTGGGCGGTTTCAAAGCTATCTAAATTAACAAATTGTTCAATCACCACCCCTTGTGCGCCTGACTCAATAGAGAGTTGATGGTAGCTGTGCGTCATTTTCCCCTGCGCATTATTAATGTGTAATAACAGAAGTGGCTTCGTCTCTATCTTATTTTTAGGCAAGCGGATCTGCTGTGCATTCACACTGAAACTTTCATTGATTAACTGAAATATTTCACTATTAATTGCCTCCTCAAACTGCCCGTTGATATCTGTAATAGAATACGAGCCAAGTTCTTGGCTACTTAATAATGGCTGATAGTAACCATTCACAAACACCACCAAATAACAGTCAAGCGTCAGTGCCAGTGCGTGTACTTTATCAATAGAGATACTCTTTTTCGTACTAAGACAAAAATCAAGCTGATAAAATTTGTCTAGTTTCGTGTAACGCCAATGCTCATCTTTAGCATTTGCAAACCCAGTCGACAAGGCTTGCTTCCAAATGTCTTTCTGGCTCATTTTATGCAACTGCGCATTTAATTTTTTAAGGACGACCGCCGCGTTATTGCTCATCAGCAACCCAGCCATATCCTTTCTCTTCTAATTCGGCAACCATCGAAAAACCACCCGATTTAACGATTTTCCCATTCGCTAATACATGCACATAGTCTGGCCGAATATAATCTAAAATACGCTGATAATGAGTAACAATAATAAAGGCCCGCGTATTATCTCGTAAACTATTCACCCCATGCGAGACTTCTTTAAGCGCATCGATGTCTAGACCTGAATCTGTTTCATCTAAAATACACAAAGAGGGCTCTAACACTGCCATTTGTAATATATCATTACGTTTTTTTTCTCCTCCTGAAAAAGCCACATTTACAGATCGCTGTAATAGATCTTTAGGCATATTAAGTAGTTGTATTTTTTCATCAATTAAGTCGACAATATCAAAACGATCTAAGGCATCTAATCCATTATATTTACGCACAGCATTAATAGACGCTTGCAAAAAAAATTGATTAGAGACGCCAGGTATTTCAACGGGGTATTGAAAGGCTAAAAATATACCTTCACCCGCACGCTCATTTGGCTCTAAATCCAGTAAATTTCTACCTTTAAAAAGTATACTTCCCGATTCAATTCGGTAAGAGTCTCGACCCGCTAAAACACTCGCCAGGGTACTTTTACCTGAGCCATTAGGCCCCATGATGGCGTGCACTTCGCCCGCTTTAATGTTGAGGTTTATCCCATTTAAAATCATATTTCCATCAACACTTACATATAAGTCTTTAATTTCTAACATTTTAACACCTCACTCCATTTACTAGCCCACGCTATGTTCAAGGCTAATGGCTAATAATTTTTTAGCTTCAACAGCAAACTCAAGGGGTAATTTAGAAAACACATCTTTACAAAAACCATTAACAATCATTGAAATAGCATCTTCTTCGGTAATACCACGCTGCGCGCAATAAAATAATTGATCTTCCCCTATTTTGCTGGTCGTTGCTTCATGCTCTATTTGCGAACTACTATTTCCAACTTCTATATAGGGAAATGTATGCGCGGCACAGTGCGTCCCTATTAACATCGAATCACATTGCGTAAAATTGCGTGCATTAACGGCGCTGGGTAAAATTTTAACCAAACCTCGATAAACATTTTCACTTTCACCGGCACTGATCCCTTTGGCAATAATGGTTGAGCGGGTGTTTTTACCTATATGGATCATTTTCGTACCGGTATCTGCCATCTGTTTGCCAGATGTTAAGGCGATGGAATAAAATTCAGCGATCGAGTTATCCCCTTTTAATATAATACTTGGGTATTTCCAGGTAATAGCCGATCCCGTTTCAGATTGGGTCCACGACATCTTGGATCCAGAGCCCTCGCAAATTGCGCGCTTGGTGACAAAATTAAGGATGCCACCTTGGCTATCTTTTCCTGCAAACCAATTTTGCACGGTAGAGTATTTAACTTGTGCATCTTTAAGGATGATGACTTCAACGACGGCCGCATGTAATTGATAAGTATCATGAGAAGGGGCTGAGCAACCTTCTATATAGCTGACATAACTGCCTTCATCAGCGATTAAAATCGTACGCTCAAATTGCCCTGTTTGTGCTGAATTGATACGAAAATAGGTGGAGAGTTCCATCGGACAATGTACGCCTTTAGGGATGTACACAAAGGTGCCATCAGATGCAACCGCCGCATTTAGTGCCGCAAAAAAATTATCACTAGGAGGTACCACACTACCAAGATATTGTTGTACTAGCTGGGGATGTTGATGAATGGCTTCATTAAAGGAGCAAAAAATAATACCTTTTTTCGCCAATTTATCACTAAAGGTTGTTTTTACCGAAACGCTATCAAAAATAGCATCAACCGCAATATTATCGCGCTCAGACATTGGCACGCCAAGTTGCTCAAAGGCATCTTCAACTTCTTTATTTAAAAATTCCGACGCGCTATCATCACAACAACCACCTGCATTACCATTAGGTGCTGAATAATAACTATATTGCTGATAATCTAAAGGTTTATACTCACCTTTTAGCCAATGAGGCTCTTCCATGCTCAGCCAAATTTCAAATGCTTTAAGCCGAAAATCGAGCATCCATTGAGGCTCATTACGTTTAGCTGAAATAGCGCGCACAACTTGCTCATTAAGGCCTTTTTGCAAGCTATCAGAGTCGACCTTGGTAAAGAAACCCGGTTTATAGCTTTCATCATCAACCCAATCTTGGATATCTTTCTGTATGCTAATGTTACTTTCAGTCATTTTTATTTCTCAATAACATATCTAAACATTAAAGCTTTCACCACAACCACACGTTTGTGATGCTTTTGGATTACTATAAGTAAACATGCTATTGAGCCCAATGGTGACATAATCAACCGTGGTACCATCAACATATTTTATCATGTCTGTACTGACAAAAAGTTTTCCGCCCTTTTTTTCAAACACTAAATCATCGATCAGCTTTTCTTTTACCAGACTTAGATCATAAGCAAATCCGGCACAACCGGACTTTCTGACACCGAGGCGCAGTCCCAATAATAGTGGATCTTGTGCTATTAAAGATAAAATATATTTGGCAGCATTAGGGGTTATCGATACCCCTAAGTATTGCTCGTCATTCGGCTTAAAAAAATTAACGTCTGTGGACATAATCAAAGGCTCCATAAAATAATCTCAACCACCCAATAGTAATGATTATCATGCGCATATCAACCATTGTTTAATTGTGGGTTATTTTTTAAGCGAATATATTCAATTACCCCTCTAAAAAAACCACAAACCTTTGTTTTATAGTTGAGAAGTATTAATGCTTACACATATTTTCTCTGTACCTATTCATCAATAAATATCGCGATCATATGAAATTAATCCTTAACCAATAAATAGCAATAACAAACAGATCTGTGGCATTGATTTTTCAGTTACACCTATCACAAGGACTAAAATATAAGTAAGGATGAAAATAAAGTACATTTCTAAAGACAAGAGCATTGCTTTGGCGTGAAAACGCGCGGATAACTAGGCTTCAACATTGACGCTAGCTACTTTTATTCATCGATAATAAACTATCTAGATAAAAAATAATTCATGGGTCGATCCCCCATAAAAAATCTAATATCATGACGTTAAACTAAAAAAACACTGATAAGTATTAGAGATAAAAAATAAAATTCACTATAAATTATTTTCAAAAAGTACATAGCCTCAATCACGATATAACGAATTTACTGAAAACTTGAATTTAAGTACATTTACAACAAAAAAGTCACTGACACTTCAGTGTTAGCACAATTTCCCTATTGTATTATGCTAACTATACTCATAAAATAATGGCAACTCTCGATATAAAGGGACCGCCTTATTTATTGGATCGCAACATTAACTTAGAGACATAAACTAAAACATCAACCTTACATTCAATCGTCAAAGGAATAGATGACGATAATTACTTTAAATATAAATTAATGGAATAATTTAATAATGAACGAAATTTTAAAAAAAAAACTAGGTATTGCTTATCCTATATTAGCCGTCTTTTTATTGTATTTACTCATACTCACCTTTTCACGCTTAAGCTTAAGCATCTGGCATTTCGAACGCGTTAACGCCGTCGAGGGGTGGTTACCTATTTTTCTTAGCGGTTTGCGTATTGATATATCGAGTCTCTGTTATCTCCTTATATTACCGACACTTCTGACCTGCCTTTTTGCGAGTAATTCAAAAGTAGGTAAACTATGGCTAGTGTTTTTTCGGGTTTGGATTGTTCTTGGGTTGTGGTTCATCGTTTATATGGAAGTGGCGACCCCTGCCTTTATTTTAGAGTATGACGCACGCCCAAATAGACTCTTTATTGAATATTTAATTTATCCCAAAGAAGTCTTTTCAATGTTATGGGGAGGGTATAAATTAGAGCTCTTTATTGGCAGTATCGTTAGCCTCTTCACACTGTTTTTTGGATGGAAACTAAGTGCTTATTTAGTTACCAACCTTAGGTTTTCTCCTTGGTATTGGCGCCCCCTTCTCGCAATAACAATGTTGCTATTAGCTTTTATTGGTGCGCGATCATCTCTTGGGCATCGACCATTAAACCCAGCAGTCGTTGCTTTTTCTACCGATCCTTTAGTGAATGATTTAGTCTTAAATTCGGCATATTCAATGTTATTTGCGGTAAAACAAATGAGCTGTGAAGATAACGCCTTTAAGCATTACGGTAAAATGAAAGAGCAAGATATTATCGATAATATTCGCTCTACAATGGGCAAAAACAGCTTAGATTTCCCTTACCCTAAACTGCCAACCATGACAGCACATACTGCGTCTTATCAAGGGAAACCGAAAAACCTCGTAATTTTATTGCAAGAAAGTTTAGGGGCTCGTTATGTTGGTGCATTAGGAGGATTACCACTTACCCCAAATCTTGATACTTTAATACAAGAGGGTTGGAGTTTTACTCGTTTATACGCAACAGGCACACGCTCAGCACGTGGTATTGAAGCTATGGTAAGTGGTTTTTCTCCGACGCCGGCTCGCGCAGTTGTTAAGTTAGGTAAAAGCCAAAGTAACTTTTTTACGATTGCAGATTTACTAAAAAGCAAAGGTTACCATACGCAATTTGTATACGGCGGGGAAAGTCACTTTGACAATATGAAAAGCTTTTTCTTAGGCAATGGTTTCTCTGACATTCAAGATTTTGCTACTTTTGATGATCCAGAATTTGTAGGATCATGGGGGGCATCTGATGAAGATTTATACCAACAGGCACACACTCAATTTACACAATTAAATAAACAAGATAAACCCTTTTTCAGTTTAGTCTTTACCTCATCAAACCATAGCCCTTTTGATTATCCCGATGGAAAAATCACACCTTACAATAAGCCCGCACAGACCCGTGAAAATGCAGTTAAATACTCAGACTTTGCGCTTGGTAAATTTTTCAAACAAGCAAAATCATCTGATTATTGGGATAATACAATCTTTATTGTTGTAGCAGATCATGACTCCCGAGCTTATGGCGACCAATTAGTGCCTATCAATAATTTCCACATACCGGGCGTTATTATAGGTAAAGGTATTGCACCAAGAAAAGACGATCGCTTAACCAGTAATATTGATTTAGCACCTACTTTATTATCTTTAATTGGTATTGACAGTATTAATCCCATGATTGGCCATGATATGACGAAGGACATTCCTAATAAAAATTTACGCGCTATGATGCAGTTTTATAAGAGTTTCGCATGGATGGATAATAATAATGACGTTGTCATTTTACAATCCGAAAAAGACGCACTTGGTTTTAGCTATGATCCGATATCCAAAGATTTAACCTCTAAAAAAATGCCTAAATCTATCATTAAAAAGGCGAAAGCAAATGCGCTTTGGGGTAGCTTAGCCTACGATAAAGGTTATTATCGTTCGCTAAATACAACGCGATAATAATTGTTTTATTTTTATCCAAAGTTATACGTACATACGCCCTGAATAATGGGGCATGTGCGTATTAAACAACGATCACCTAAATAGCTAAAGCCCTTCGAAAGGGGTTAAACAACATATTATAAGCGTACTTAATAATCTTCAATCTATAATATAAAAATTTTAGATCGTTTTTTCCGTCTATTATCCATACTGATATTAAGCGACTTGCTTCTTAACCTGCATCCAAAAATCAAAGAACAACTCACAAACATTCTCATCCTAAATGCGTTCTGTTTTAGATAAAGAGCCTTTTTTATACGCATATAAAATCAAATAAGTATCTAAATTGATATAAGTCAAATTAGATCCCAAATAAAAACATGCTTGAGTTGGCAATTTACCACAAAAAAAACCTACCACTTTATACATAGATAAGCACTTAATTTGCATAATTTGTTATGTAAATTAAATGATGATATCCACCACCTAAAACAGTTAAAAATCAAATTCAATAGAATCAATAGTTTAAAAAAAACACTATCATTTAAATCCTTTGTAATAAAAAGGGTATTTCGCATAATAAAGCATTTAAAATCAATCAGATCGAATGTATTCAATGATTTTTTTGTGAGTAAGTTCAAAGATTGTTCGTTCCTAATACGTATACTCCAGCCACCACATGGAATTATAAATCATATAAAATAGGATACATATCGTATGACTAGCGACATCATAAAAGCATCAAGAAACACTGACAACGCACCAAAAAGTGCTCTATCTACACAGACAGTTGCATTCTCTCATTATAATAATATTTCAGCTCAATTACCGATTGATCCTAAAACAGGTAACATGGTCGCTGGCGGTGTTAAAGAGCAAACTGAACAGTGTTTAAAAAATATTAAAGCCATCGTAGAAAGTATCGATCATGTTATGGATGACGTGGTTAAAATGACTATCTTTGTTAAAGATATCTCAGATCTTGCAGCTATCAACGAAGTTTATAAAACATT
This sequence comes from Psychromonas sp. CNPT3, assembly GCF_000153405.2. Taxonomy (NCBI): domain Bacteria; kingdom Pseudomonadati; phylum Pseudomonadota; class Gammaproteobacteria; order Alteromonadales; family Psychromonadaceae; genus Psychromonas; species Psychromonas sp. CNPT3. The sequence goes on along the minus strand of NC_020802.1, from coordinate 654,244 downwards.
CTTCCAAAGCTACCTTCCTACACGTACTACTGTTGCAGTAGCTGCGTTACCTATGCAAGGTGCATTACTACAAATTGAAGCGCTTATCTCAAATGGCGAAGGTACAACACCACAAGCGGCTTGTCCTCTTATCAAAAATGCAAGAAACACAGAAAATGCACCACAATGTGCTATCTCTACACAAACTGTTGCATTCTCTCATTACAATAACCTTTCAGCTCAATTACCTGTTGATCCTAAAACAGGTAAAATGGTAACGGGTGGTGTTAAAGAGCAAACAGAGCAATGCCTAAACAACATGAAAGCGATTTTAGAAAGCATTGATCATGTAATGAATGATGTTGTTAAAACAACTATCTTCCTTAAAAACATTGCTGACATTGACGTTGTAAACGAAGTTTTTGCAAAATTCTTCCCAAGCTACGTTCCTACACGCACAACAATTAGCGCGTCAGCATTACCAATGGATGCTTTGATTGCAATTGATACCGTTGTTGCACACGGAGACGGTACAGCACCACAACTTCCTGAAGATTCTCGCCTACTTATCATTGAAGCAAGCAATACTGAAAATGCACCAAAAATGGATTATTCACATACCGTTGCTTTTTCTCATTACAATAACGTTTCTGGTCAATTACCTGTTGATCCAAAAACAAATGCAATGGTAGCCGGTGGAATAAAAGAGCAAGTTACACAGTGTCTTAATAATATTAAAGCTATCATCGAAAGTGTTGATCACGTAATGGACGATATTGTTAAAGTAAATATCCAAGTTAAAAATATCGAAGATATGGATGCACTTAACGAAGTTTACACAACGTTCTTCAAAGGCGACCTTCCTGCGAGAACAGTAGTAGCAGTATCTGCTATCCCAATGAATGCATTAGTACAACTTGATGCAGTGGTTTCTAACTGTGAAGGTACGCCTCCACAAGCATAAACCATATTATATGTGTCAGTTTTAGAACTGACTTTAGTGAGGATCTTACTAATGTAAGATCCTCATTTCTAGTAATAGCCCTTCATATATTAACTATCTCAGACTTTTTAGTGCCATCACAAGATCACTCTTTTATACACTTCCAGCTACGACATCTACTCTAAATATAGAATTAAATCTATTTGATTATTTCCTTCCTAAACCGTTTTCCCACAGCTTAATACGAAAGCCCATACTCTAAAAAATAGAATGCATTGAATAATAACATTTGAAAAAAGACTCTCTTTAGCTCCACATAATAGATAACAAACAGATGACTAAAAGAGATGAGAGTGATGTGTTGATGAATGATGGTTATGGTTATGGTTATGGTTATGCCAAAATAAAATCGAAGCTTTAAATTGTATTTATATAAAAAAACCTCAATGAATATTGAGGTTTTTTATCTTTGTTTTTTCCCCTTACTATTTACCATTCTTCAATAAATAATGGAGTAAAATGCACCTTTCTTAATTAGCCTTTAAGTATTTTTCATTACTCAAAAACTCAAGAACGATATTTACATTATCACTTACTTGCTTGTCTACACGACCAGGAAATATTTCACTTAATTTATCTAAGCGATCAAATTCAGTATGCCAAATTTTTCCCCATTTAGTTTCTGCATCTCTATCACAAGCGGTTTTAGTCTTGCTATCATAACAATCCCACAATTTTGGATTCGTAGTTTGTGAATATCCATCATATCCGTCATGACCGTTAATATTAAAGTTAGTTGCTTCTACATAAGCAATCGGTATCCCTGCACATGCAAATCCTGCGTGATCAGACCATGATCCGGTTTCGCCTTCTGGATATCCAGCTAGTGTTGGATGAATAATATATTTATTATCATCTCCATTCACATCAATAGAAGCTTGTAACATCGCATCTCTAATGCTGGTGCCTTTATTGTAATCAGACTCGGTAAGTCCTAACTTCTCACAAACTGATTTATACTCTTCATAATCAGAATGTGCAGCGTGAACATAAACAATATCTCCCCCTCCGATCGTGTCATAATTGATCATGGCGATGACATTATCTAAATCACCATCTACCAGGGCTTGTTTTACATAAGCAAGAGAGCCATTCAAGCCATTTTCTTCTGCGCCAGGAATTAATATGCGAACATTATAAGGTAATTCGATTACCTTCAATTTTTCAGCAATGGCAATAGCAGCAGCAAGGCCAGCGCCGTTATCTGTAGCGCCTAAAGAGCCATGATCTACGCCCGTAGAATCATAATGAGCAGAAAGTACAATCGTTTTATCTTGCGCACCTTTTTTTTCAATAATATAATTATTAGACTCATAAGTAGTCTCAACATCTTTCACTTTTTTGGTGTAAGTAAAAGGTTGAACTGTTACATCATAACCAAAACCTGTTAACTTATCGTAGATCCACTCACCCATTTCTATTTCTTTAGCTGTACTGGCTTTTCTAGCTCCAATTCCCTGCGTTTCATCTGCTATTTCAACCAAGTAATCTATCGCTTTAACACCGTAGTTAATGTCTGTATTTTCATCGACTTTCACATTGTCACTATTACAACCAGAAAGCGTAAGAGCTACCATCAGCATCGAATAACAAAATATATTTTTCTTCATAAATGTCCCTATTTAATTGAATTGAATTTAATTGTTTATTATTTCGCCATTAATTATCTCAACATAAACAATAACTAACCGTGATATCTATCCTATTTTGATTTTGATTATAATTACATGATGGATTTATGACATGTATCACAAGCCAGATCACAGTGAATTTAATCGCATTTTCCTGTCCGTGGATAAATACTACATACGGATGTACAGGTTTTTTGATGACATAACTTTGCAAAGGTAAATCCATTCAAAAATACAGGAAATAATTAGATTTAATGAGTCCCTTTAAAATTAATTTTGCACGGATCAGCACAAAAAATAAAAAATATTAAAAGCAGAAAATTATCTAAGGCATATATTTAATTTATTAGCGGGTATTTAAGAAATGTAGATAAGCTTTAAATTATGCGAGGAACAATAAAGCCCTAGCGTAAGCTAAGGCTTTGTTGTTTTATGTATAGCTTAAACGAACTTAAACTGACACACGTTTTGGAGTGGGATTTTTAATTCATGGATACACAATTTAGTCATTATAAACCTTTGAATCGAATAAGATCACACTCTGCCGTTATATTAAAGCTTAAGTACGTTTTTTCGTTCCTCCCTGAACGGCTTTGAACCTAGGGTTCGCCTTACAAATAACATAAACACGACCACGACGTTTAACAATCTGACAATCTGGGTGCCTCTTCTTAGCACTTTTAAGTGAACTTAAAACCTTCATATCACACCTCTTTTTTACTATTTGAGCCACTAAAGCGGCGATTAAATAGTGCGACTCGACCATCACTTTGAAGCATTTTTTGTTTTCCTGTATAAAACGGATGCGATTGACTAGATATATCTAATGCAACATATGGATATATAATTCCCTCTATTTCTATTGTTTTAGCCGTTTTCAATGTAGAGCCTACAATAAAATATTTATCGACAGCTATATCGTGAAAAGCAATTTTTTGATAATTTGGGTGTATACCTTTTTTCATTACAACTCCTAAGTGTTATGTTATAACATAACACTTAGCTTATCACGATGGTAATGATAATCAATACTATTAATTGATGCGTAATGTAATTAATGCGTCTTTACACTCATTATAAATACGAGGATCATGTGAACATTCTTTATTTAGAATTGTATTGGAGCTCATTGGGATTTGATGCACACTGCAATAACACATAAAATATATAGCTAAAAAGTATATATTTTACACTCGCCTATCAAAAAAATACTAGCTGGACTAACATTGAACGGGAGTTAGTGACTTTCACTAAATTCAAAAAATTCATAATGAGATCACAAGGTCATTACATGCCCAAACGCCCCTTTTTTCCGGCTCTAGAATCTTTACGTGGTATTGCAGCATTACTCGTTGTTTTTTACCATATTGATTGGTTATACCCAGCCCATTCACTTGGCTTTATCCGTAATGCAGGGCTAATGGTAGATCTATTCTTTGTTCTGTCAGGGTTTGTTATGGCACTCAGTTATGGTGATAAACTGGGTAATAAAATTAGTATTAGTGCTTTTTTATCAGCCCGTTTTTGGCGACTTTACCCTTTACACCTTGTTTTTTTATTCGTGTTTTTAGCGATTGAGTTAGCTAAATATTTAGCTGAAACATACATGGGTATTACAGCAAATAACCCCGCATTTTCTTACAACAATGCGGAGTCTTTTATACTTAACCTTCTATTACTTCAATCTATGGGATTACAAGAGCACAGTTCTTTTAATGGCCCGAGTTGGAGTATCAGCGTTGAATTTTATACTTATATATTATTTGCAGTTGTCTGTATATTTACCCTTAAAAATTCATTTAGAACCACATTTAGCCTATTATTAGCGACCTTATCACTTGCAACCATTATTAGTCTCGGTCAAACAAGCTTAACCTTTAACGGCGAGTTTAGTTTTTTTCGATGCACCTATGGGTTTTTCATCGGGGTATTCGCACATCGACTCTATCAATTAGCCCAAGTTAAACCGATAGCTTACTTATCAAAGACTAAAGAATTATTTTATACAGTGCTATTACTCTCTATCTTGTCTTATTTACTCTTAATAAAACATGATAATCAACTGGAGTTTTTTATTCCGCCTGTCATCGCATTACTTATCCTATTTTTAGTTATATACCCACAAAGTTTTTTATCAAATTCATTAAATTTCTCTCCTCTTTTATGGCTAGGAAAAGTATCCTATTCTATTTATATCTCTCATATGGCATTTATCTGGCTTACAGTCGCAGTACTAAGAGTGATATTTAAAATTAAAGTGGATCCTCAAACTGATATTATATTAACCTCACCACTGCTTGGCAGCATAGCTACAATCATCCTAGTGTGTTGCGTTTTAATTAGTGCTCACTTTAGTTTTAAATATATTGAAGATCCCTGCCGTATATATGGCATAAAAAGACGCAACCAAAAATCGAACTTACTATCAAAAGATGAAAGAAAAGACGGCTCTGCATGAGTTCTCAATCAGAGCGCTCAGATTTCGGCTTTATTCGTGCAATAAGAGAGTTACTTATTCTTTGCCATCAATAAATCAGCTTAATGACGCAGAGAAATTTCAAAGGACAGAGAGGGATAATAAATGGAAGTAAAAGATCTGAATTTAATCGAACTTACTCAAATAAAAATACCACACGGATGAAGATAGCAATTCAAGACGCAACCCTTATTACAGGTATTCGAGCATGCGCACAACAGGGCAAGCCCAATGAGATAGTTGCTCTCACGTAAAAACTCTCAACGCAGGGAGGGATAATTTTAACAAACAAGACGGATCGCTTTTTAACGCCTTTGGCATTAGCTAAAAATGCGTATAGAAATAACATCTATTACACGTTACGTCTCCCACAAAAAAATAAAAAACAGTTAGGTAGCTAATGGAGGGCATTTTTGTCTTTTAATTTTTAGAATAAAAATAAGATCTACCCCCAACTCTTTTCAGTTAATTAAATATTGATCGCCATGCTCTTTTCAACCATTGCAATAAGGACTTTATGAAGGAATAAACGAGCCAAAGTAAAACCAAAATAACCCCAATTAAAACACTCCACCAAAATGCGTCCATCAGTGCTGAATTTTCCTTTTCGGGCTTTTCAGCTTCAGGTGATTGTGCTATTTCACTTAAGGCTTTAGATATTTTATCTGATACAGGATCTAGTTTAGAAGTAAAATTACTTTGGTTATGGTTTAGCATTACATCAAATTTTCTTGTCTTATAGCCTTTATTACTGACTTCAACGCGATATTTCCCCTGTTTTAACGGCATTCCGAATTTATATTTTGGTATGATATTAACAATTCTTACTCTTGCAGACGCTGGAATAGTGATGATTTCCAAAGGGTATACTTTTAAGCCTTTTTTCCAAAACTTTAATTCAACTTGATTTTTACCTCTATTCGAAACAATTACTTTTCGCTTAATCGCTTGTTTCTTATTGTCTTTGGGCGTGGCTTTTAACCAATAAGTACCCATGGCTAAAATAGCGTTATTATTCAATTTAAAGCCATTTGCATAACGTTCTCTAGAAAGCGTGATCGACTCGATGTCTTTCATATTGATGATTTCTAATACGCCTCTCTTTTTACGAGCGGATATCAATTGATATTCATTTTCTTTTATTTTTTCTGTCATCTGCTTTAAACCAGGGATCTTGGTAAATACCCCCGTAAATTCTTCAAAAATGCCATCTTTAAATTTATTTTTAATCGTCTTTTTAATATCAGCATGTGTCGCATTCGAGAAGGCACACATAAGTAGCAACACACAAAATGATGAAATAAATTTATGCATCTTCTCCCCCAATAATATCCAACAGAATGTTTGATAGTTCAGGTACTGCATCACCCAACAAATCGACAATCATCAATGCGGTATCCATATCACCATGACTTTGTATGTGATCATGAATAACGGCATCAACCGCAGTTTTATTTTGTAAGTAGAGTTCTTTAGCACTACTTTTCATCAGATCTTCCAATGCTTCACCACGCAAAGCCTTCTCAAGCGACTCAGTCAGTTGATTAGACTTCTCAGTATTAGCCTTAATATCTAAGGCTGTTTGTGTTTTTAAGTCGATGACATGATTATCTATATCCTCTTTATTTACTCCCATTAACTGGGCAAAGAAGGCACTAATATTTGATAACGCCACCACCTCAAAAATTTTATTTTCAACGTCGGATTTCGTTGGTAAATGTTGTTTCTCGGGCAGGCTTAACATACACACTTCAGGATCAGGTAGTGTGCCATTATTACCGGATGATATCTCAACGCCATCGATAACTAATCGCCAGTTAAATGACATTCCAAATACTAGCAATAACATGCTACCACTCGGGAATTGAGTACCATCCATTGTGATTTTTTTATGGCTAAGTTCACTCCCCCAGATGCCTGCTCTGCGCTTATCCGATTCTATATCAAGCTGACACATGTAATTAATTTCTAAACAAGCCTTAGATCGGGGAAAATCAATCCCTACCGATGAGGCATGAAAATCAACAATATCTTCTCCAACAAAACGTTTCCGCCCTTGATTAAATACACCAACCAACTGCTTTTCCAATATATTATTCGCGATGTGGGGTTCAGGGTAAGTAAATCGAAGATGTTCCGGGCTGTTAAGCACTATTGAATCAAAATCAGATAGGTTATCCTTTGCTAGTGCCTTTGATTTCAAATAAACAAAATATTTTTCCATAAATAGTTTTGGCTCTAGTGCTCCACTATTTAAGGCGCATATTTCTATATCAGTACTTTCACTTATCGGTTTATAATTTTTATTATGCTCAGCTTTAACCACAATATCGTGGTGCCCGGATCGCACAATCTCATTTAACATATCTAGAAATGCAGAGTTTAAACCTTGTGCAAGGTAGCTTTCACGATATATCTGTAATTTCAAAAGACCGCGTTGATTAATTGACTTAACCGCCTCGTCTATTTTCTTTTCCATACCTTTACAATGTAAATGCCTTAATAGTTTACTATGAGACCATTTAGTAAAATTTTCATATTCTAATTTACTATCAGCCTGCATTGCATATTGCCATTTTCTATCGGTATGACGGTGTCGAGACAGATATGACAATAACAACATAAAGGTTAATAATGTTCCTAAAAACTGCCCAAAGCCTAAATAATAAGGTTCGTATGGATAGCTTTCAACGAGTAAATCAGTCAATTTATCGGACATTGGATAAACAGTTTTATAATCTAAAGAGAGTAAAACGGGAGTGGCTAATGCCTTTATCGGCAGTGATCTATTTTCTTGCCAAGCAAATACAGTTTGTACTTTACCTTCATAGGTAAAAATACGATCTGTATATATCTGATACTTTACAGATCCAAACATGATGGTAATTAACCAAACGACAATACCAATCAACATATAACGAGAGAAACGACTTAACTTAATTCGCCAGATTGAATCAGGTTTTGATTTGGCAAGTTGGCGAAGATACATCCAGCAAACAATGCAACTAAGAATAATAATTTTTATCATGACGAGTCCATTCGTTATGTGATAGATGATATTAAAAAATATAATCTTGATAATTAGACTCACATTAACTTAAAAAACTTTTATTTCAATAAAAATCCTTTATTTCTAATATGTTAAACAAAAAAGTCAAACCTAATTATCCCTAAACACTCCAATCACTCATTAAAAAACAGAACTTGGGCTCTAAAGTACAGGCATTCCCGCTAACTTATTACTTTGTAAATATTGCCTATTACATCTACGAGAAAAACAAAAATATATCAAAGTAGAGGAGAGTATTGGATCGATTAAGGTTGTCTGCACACAGTGCCTACAAGTAAAAGTAATATAGATGGATGGGGCTAATTCTTAGGCGTTATAACTTAAGTTTATTGTTGGCTATTTTTAGAAATACTATTTGCAGGAAGATAAGCTTTTTATTGTGTCGTATACATACTTCGAAATGCTACCCGAGGGGAAATTTTAAGCGCCATGCATTTCGAATACCGATTTTTAATCCTTTACGCACATCTATTTTACAAACGATAAAAAGCAGTACAGATTAAAGTCCGTATTCATTATTTTAAGTTTATTTTAGGCATAAAAAAACCGACTCAATAAGTCGGTTTTTTTATGTTTTATGGTACCGCTGGACGGACTTGAACCGTCACTCCTTTCAGAACCGGATTTTGAATCCGGCGTGTCTACCAATTCCACCACAACGGCATTGATTTAATATAAAACCAATCTTCATAAGACGCGTCGATTATACCGTGCCAGTATCATCTGACAAGCCTTTTTGCACAACAAAAGTGTAAGCGCTTAAAAAGCCAACAAATAAGACGTGTTTGGTGCATAAGATCGCACAACGACGCCTCTTTTTGTGATCCCGAATATAAATAGATGCCAATACAAAATGCCTTTGTTACACTGCGACTTCACTATTAAGGAATTATAATGCCTAAACGAACGCCCAAAAAAGTACTAACTCCAACATTACAAGATGAATACCAGCGCTGTCCTCACGCCAATTTATGGCGACGACTTGGCGCGTTTACTTATGATCTTTTAGCACTAGCTGCCGTCATGATGCTGGCTGCGATCATCGCTATTTTACTCGTATTACTCCTAACTAAAATAGGTGTAGTAGAAATAGAGCCTTATCAAGATATCGCGGGTTACTTAGCGCACAATACTTTTTTTGCTGCTTATTTAGGGTTTGTTATCGTGGCTTTTTATAGCTATTTCTGGGTTTGTGCAGGACAAACTATCGGTATGAAAGCATGGCGTTTACGCGTGCAAAATACTAATGGTCATAATATAACCCTTATGCAATCTATTATTCGCATGGCGACTTCTGCTTTTGGATTAGGTAATTTAATGGCTATTTTCCCAAATCGGAATGCATTTCAAGATCTTTGGGCAGAATGTGAGGTCATTGTACTAAGCAAGCAGCTCAATAATTGGAAAGGTTTTAAAGGTATGGGATTTATGGATAAAGATAATAGCGAAACTTAAATATAAATTAAGGTTGTCGTTATTTTTAAGAGGCAACCTTAATTTAAAATTTAGAGTCTAGAATTTACAACGCAGTAGCTATCTCAAACGCCACTTAATAATTTAACTTAGCTCTGCCGTCTTAAAAGATACATCGCGATACATAAAACCAACATACTCGGTAATAATGCCCCTAATAAAGGAGAGAGACCAAAGACTAAACTTGCCGGGCCAAATAACTCCCCTGACACATGAAAAGCAAAGCCACTGGCTATCCCAAGTATCAAACGCGTCCCCATCGTCACAGTGCGTAAGCCGCCAAAGATAAAAGAGACCGAAAGTAGCATCATCACGACAACCGTAAAGGGTAGAACCGCCTTACGCCATAAGATCAATAAATATCGATTAGCGTCTTGTTGATTATTTTCCAAATACGTTATATAACCATAAATGTCACGCATCGACATTTTACTCGGGTCGCTCAATATGACATCGAGTTTTTTCGGAGTAAGATCTGTCTGCCAAACATCGCTATCTTTATGCTCAACGTTCGTTCGATCACTCTCAAATTTTGTCCATGTACTGTCTTCAAGTAACCAGTATCCACCTCTATAAGACACTTTTTTTGCTAAAACAGCATGATCCAGTTGCATACTTTCATTAAAGAAATAAAATCTAACGTTAAACAATTCAGATTGACTATTCATACGTCCAATACTGATAAATGCATCCGCATCTTTAACCCAAACGCCATATTTATTACTGACACTGCTTTGACCACTGCGTGCTAAGTCGCGCATAGAATAAGCTTCTTTATCGGTCACAGGCGCCACAAACTCAGCTAATAACATAACCGCAAATACCATGGGTACCGCTGTTTTTAGTACGGCACCTGCGATGCGAAATTTTGACATGCCAGCAGCTTGCATCACCACAAGTTCACTACTACTTGCTAAACTTCCAAGCCCAATTAAAGCGCCAATTAACGCGGCCATCGGGAAAAACACCGTCATTTCAACCGGCATTTTTAAAAGCACAAAATATCCAGCAGCAAGTACATCATAAGATCCTTGCCCTACACTGCGCATTTGCTCTACAAATTTAATAATGCTACTTAATCCAAGCAGAACAAATAAAGTTAAAAATGTTGCAGCAAAAACAGTTTTACCTATGTAACGATCTAAAATACCCATTATGAATTCCGCGGCTTTTTAATATATTTAGTTTTCTTTACAAATTTACCGAGGCTTTTTAAATGCAAGAAAACACCTCCCAGTAAAAATACAATTTGTACGCCCCAAATACTCAGTATTGGTAACGTTCCTTCTTCTATTAAACTTTTTGAAGTACTGAGTAATAAAAAGTAAGTCAGATAAAGCGCAAGTGCAGGCATAAGCTTAGCATAGCGCCCTTGTCTCGGATTGACTTTAGCTAATGGCACCGCCATAAATGTCAGTAGTAAAATAGATAACGGAATAGCCATTCGCCACTGTAATTCAGCGCGTGATTTATCATCTGTTTGTGTCAATAAGATGGAAGTTGGTAACGCGCTCACGCCGCGAGAACGGCTACGGATCTCTCGATTTGCAATATGCACCTCATAACTCGAAAAACGACTACTATCAAATTCATGTTCGCCCACATTACCCGTATAACTTTGACCATCCTCTAACGTTAACCATGTACCGTCCTCTTTTTCTTGAACGCTCCCATGTAACGCGGTTATAACAGAGGGCGCTTTGTTTTCATCACTCGGCCAATATGAGGCAAAAATTCTCTCTAGTTTTTGTCCTTCATGATATTTTTCAACATAAACGACGCCACCATTTTCAGATGATTTATGAAAACGCCCTTCTATAAGCGTCGCAACACCCGCATCTGACTCTGCTTTTTCAATAACAGCTATCATTTCGTTTTCAGCGCTAGGCGCTAAATATAAACTGTTAAAAGAAGCAAAGGCAAAAGTGAAAAAAGAAAGTAAAAGAGTTGCCTTTAAAACACTATTAGGGCTATAACCACATGATGTCATTGCCACCATTTCACTTTCACTATGTAACCTGCCATGCGCAAATAATATCGCCAAATAAAAACTGATAGGTAACATTAATGTCCCTAATGTTGGCAAATTAAGGTATAACAAAGTCAGTACCAGATCAGGGGCTATCACACCATTGATCGCTTGCTCTAAAATTGCGATAAATTTTTGGCTAACAAAAATAAGAAGTAAAACAAAAAGAATACCAAACTGGCTTTTAAATGTTTCCAGCATTAAGTAACGACGAAGTATCACTTAGCTCTCCAGTGTAAAATAAGATCTTATGAAAAAGGGTAAAGTAGTGAATTAATAAACTAATTACGGTAACATAACCGTTTTTTATTTTTAAATTGCACTGGACGCTATAATAACTGTATTTTAATTAAAATAGCATCGTTAATCTCAATATAATCGGCTCACTCAAGGATAAATATGGATTTTTTCATAAAAAGTGGCTCTCCTGAAAAGCAACGCAGTGCTTGTATCATCATTGGTATCTTTGCTACTCGCCGTTTGTCGGGCCCTGCAGAGCAAATTGACAGCGTGAGTGACGGTTATTTAAGCGCATTATTACGTCGAGGTAATATTGAAGGAGAAATAGGTCAGATCCTATTTTTACAACAAATCCCAGGCGTACTCAGTGAACGCGTCTTATTAGTGGGTTGTGGTAAAGAGCGCGAGCTTAATGAAAGTAATTACCAAAAAATAATTCAAAAAACCATGCAAACACTTAACGAAAGTGGCACTTTAGAGGCTATTTGTTTTTTATCTGAATTACATATTAATGGCAAAGACAATTATTGGGCAATCCGTCAAGGGATTGAAATCACAAAAGACACTTTGTATTCTTTTGATAAATTTAAAAGTCAAAAAACAAAAAAAAGGCGCGCTTTACATAAGTTGACTTTTATCACCCAGAGTCGCAAACAACTTAGTAAAGCTGAATTAGCCGTAACCCACGGAAAGGCCATATCGTCAGGTATTAAAGCCTGTAAAGATTTAACAAATATGCCGGCAAATATTTGTACCCCCCTTTATCTAGCCGAGCAAGCACAACAATTAGCTGAGCAACACGAAAAAATAAGCGTCAGCATACTTGATCAACATGCCTTAAAAGATCTCAAAATGCACAGTTACTTGGCCGTCGCACAAGGATCTAGTAATCCCGCTTACCTTTCTTTATTACATTACAAGGGCGGTGAAACAGCACAAAAACCTATTATTCTCATTGGTAAAGGCGTCACTTTTGATTCTGGAGGCCTTTCTTTAAAAGGAAGTGCGGCCATGGATGAAATGAAATACGACATGGCAGGTGCAGCTGCGGTTTATGGCACATTAAAAGCGATTGCAGACTTAAACTTACCTTTAAATGTTATTGGTATTCTCGCGGGCGCTGAAAACATGCCAGCAGGTAATGCTTATCGCCCAGGCGATATTCTAACGACGATGTCTGGACAAACGGTTGAAGTTTTAAATACCGATGCAGAAGGACGTTTGGTTTTATGTGATGTGTTAACTTATGTCGAGCGTTTCGATCCCGAGTGTGTTATTGATATTGCAACACTCACAGGTGCCTGCATTGGTGCATTAGGACATAATATTAGCGCCTTATTAACGCCACATAATGGTTTAGCACATGAATTATTAAAGGCCTCACAACAAGCCGGTGATAAAGCATGGCAATTACCGATGGATGATGAATATCAAAGCCAATTAGAGAGCCCCTTTGCCGATATGAACAACTTAGGTGGAAATGCAGCAGGCACGATCACTGCAGCTTGCTTCTTATCTCGTTTCACCGCAAAATATACATGGGCACATTTAGATATTGCAGGTACAGCTTGGCGCCCAGCAGGCCCAAATAAAGGTGCAACAGGTCGCCCTGTCGCACTACTGACACAATTTTTAATTAACCGTAGTGATGATCAGCAATGAGCCAAGTGACTTTTTATATTTTAGCCGAAGATCAAACACATAATATCCCAGCACAAATTGCCCAAGCGTGTCATTTGGCAGCGTTTTATTATCAGCAACAAACAAAGGTATTTATCTACACCGAAAATAAAGAAGATGCTTTTATTGTTGATGAATACTTATGGCAATTTGATGGTGACAGTTTTGTTGCACACAATTTAATGGGTGAAGGACCGCGCTTTGGTAGCCCCGTTGAAATTAGTTGGGAGCCAACAACACAGGTACGCCCAGTATTAATTAATTTAAGTTCTGAGGTCCCAGAATTTTCTAAAAATTTCAAACAGATCATTGACTTTGTTCCCGTTGAGGAAACATTAAAGATGACTGCACGCAGACGCTACAGTGCCTATAAAAAATTAGGTCATACTCTTTCAACGACACACGTAGAAAGCCTAAATTCAATCAATAAAATAGAAGATAAGTGATGGAAAAAACATACAACCCCAGTGCCATTGAACAAAAAAATTACCAACGATGGGAAGAAAAAGGTTACTTCAAACCTCATGGTGACACATCAAAAGAAAGTTTTTGTATTATGATCCCACCCCCTAATGTGACCGGTAGTTTGCACATGGGTCATGCTTTCCAAGATACGATCATGGATACCATTATTCGTTATCAACGTATGCAAGGTAAAAATACACTTTGGCAACCTGGAACAGATCATGCGGGCATTGCTACGCAAATGGTCGTTGAGCGTAAATTATTTGCAGAAACGGGCCAAACACGCAAAGAGCTAGGACGTGAAACCTTTATTGATAAAATTTGGGAATGGAAAGAAGAATCTGGTGGCACTATTTGTAAGCAAATGCGTCGTTTAGGCACATCTGTTGATTGGGATCGTGAACGTTTTACCATGGATGACGGCTTGTCTGAAGCGGTAAAAAAAGTATTTGTCGATTTATATAATGATGATCTTCTGTATCGCGGTAAACGCTTAGTTAACTGGGATCCAAAACTACATACTGCTATTTCAGATCTTGAAGTAGAAAGTAAAGATGTACAAGGCTCTATGTGGTATTTCCGTTACCCATTAGCGGATAATGCGACCACATTAGACGGTAAAAACTATATTGTGGTAGCAACAACGCGCCCAGAAACAATGCTGGGTGATACTGGCGTTGCCGTTAACGCTGAAGATCCGCGTTACCAGCACCTTATTGGTAAAAATATTATTTTACCGTTTACGCAACGTCTGATCCCAATTATTGCCGATGAACATGCTGATATGGAAAAAGGCAGTGGTTGTGTAAAAATAACACCCGCACATGATTTTAACGATTATGAAGTCGGTAAGCGTAACAACCTTCCAATGATCAATATCTTAACTTTCGACGCGAAGATCCGTGAAAGTGCTGAAATATTTAACAGCCAAGGTGAAAAAAGCGATAATTATAGCGCAGAATTACCCGCTCAATTTATCGGTTTAAGCCGTGAAGATGCGCGTAAAAAAGTAGTTTCTGAACTTGAAGCTTTAGGCTTAGTTGAAGAAATAAAAGCACACGCATTAGTGATCCCTTATGGTGATCGTGGCGGCGTACCTATCGAACCTATGCTTACAGACCAATGGTATGTACGTGTTGAACCGCTAGCAAAAACAGCGAGAGAAGCGGTTGCAAATGGTGATATTAAATTTGTACCCCAACAATATGAAAACTTATATAACTCATGGATGAGTGATGTACAAGATTGGTGTATTTCACGTCAACTATGGTGGGGACATCGTATTCCCGCTTGGTATGATGAAAATGGTAAAGTGTATGTTGGCCATGATGAAGAGCAAGTTCGTAAAGAGCATAATTTAGATGCATCCATCAAATTAAGACAAGATGAAGATGTATTAGACACTTGGTTCTCTTCTGGTTTATGGACATTTTCAACCTTAGGTTGGCCTGAAAAAACGCTGGATCTTAAAACATTCCATTCAACGGATGTTCTGGTGACCGGTTTTGATATTATCTTTTTCTGGGTTGCGCGCATGATCATGATGACCATGCACTTTATGAAAGATGAAGATGGCAAACCGCAAGTTCCCTTTAAAACCATTTATATGACCGGACTTATTCGGGATGAAAATGGTGATAAAATGTCAAAATCAAAAGGCAATGTACTTGATCCTTTAGATATGATTGATGGCATTGATTTGGAAAGCTTGGTTAAAAAACGTTGTGGCAACATGATGCAACCGCAATTAGCTAAAAAAATAGAAAAGCAAACACGAAAAGCATTTGCAGACGGTATTGAGCCCCATGGCACCGATGCACTGCGCTTTACTTTAGCTGCAATGGCATCAACCGGTCGTGATATTAACTGGGATATGACCCGCCTTGAAGGCTACCGAAATTTCTGTAATAAACTATGGAATGCCAGCCGTTACGTGATCATGAGTTGTACTGAGCAACCTTGTGGATTTAATGATGATGCTAATAATGAGCAACAACTTAGCATTGCAGATCGTTGGATCTTAGGGCAACTACAAACAACCATTAAAGATTATCGTCATGCACTCGATACCTATCGCTTTGATATTGCGGCTAATATTTTGTATGAATTTATCTGGCATCAATTCTGTGGTTGGTACTTAGAGTTAACTAAACCGGTCTTATTTAAAGGCAATGTTGCAGAGCAACGCGGCACCCGCCATACGTTAATATCTGTACTTGAAACTTTACTGCGTTTAGCACACCCTATCATGCCCTTTATGACCGAAGAAATTTGGCTACGTATTAATAAAGAGCTTACTGGGTACACAGGTGAAAGCATCATGCTTGAAGCCTTCCCTGAAGTGAATAACGACTTAATAGATACACAAGCCGTTGCAGATCTTGAGTGGCTTAAAAAGGTTATTGTTGCGATCCGTAATATTCGTGGAGAGATGGATATTAGTCCGAAGATCCCGCTTAATTTACTGGTTAAAAATGCAAGTGAAGATGATGATCGTCGTTTTTCTGAAAATGCGGCCTTCTTAGCGGCGCTTGCTAAACTTGAGAGCGTGACGATTGTTGCAAGTGGCGAAAGTACACCGGTTTGCGCAACTGCATTGGTCGGCGCTCTCGAGCTGTTGATCCCGATGGCAGGTTTAATCGATACTGAAGCAGAGCTCGCTCGTTTGAGTAAACAACTTGAAAAAGCCAGCAAAGAGCTTGCTAAAATATCAGGAAAACTTAGCAACGAGCGCTTTGTCAGTAATGCCCCTGAAGCGGTTATTAACAAAGAACGTGGTAAAGAAGCTGAGTTACAAACCACTTGTTCTAAATTAGAAGAGCAAATCAAAACGATTAAAGCCCTTTAAATAAAAAAGTCCGCTTAATTTTAAAGCGGACTTTTTTTATCTTTAAATTACATCCAAAATTATACTAGCTAAAAGTAACAGCAAAACTCAGTAATACCATGATCATAACGGACAACATGGCTATCAATGGCAACGTAAATTTAAGCCATGACGCATAACTCACCCTACCAATAGCAAGCGCCCCCATGACCACCCCCGATGTCGGTGTAATAATATTAGGCAAACCCGATGCAGACTGAAATGCAGTCACCACAAGTTCTCGCCCAACACCTGCAAAATCAGCTAACGGAGCCATAATAGGCATCGTTAATACAGCAAGGCCCGATGATGATGGGATAATGAAACATAATACGACTTCTATCCAATAAATTGCATTGATAAATACGATATCATTTAGCCCGCCTAATAAACCCTCAGCAAAAAACAATATACTATGTGTGATATTACCATTATCCATGATCACCACTAAGCCACGAGCAATGGCGATGATCAATGCCACGCCCAATAAATCCCTTGCCCCATCAATGAAGCTATCTGTTAATTGTGTTTCAGATAAACGCGCAACCAGACCGATAACAATACTTGCGCCAATAAATAGCGCAGAGAGCTCCGCCATCCACCAGCCACCTATCGAGACGCCCCAAACCATAATAGAAAAAGAGAGTCCAAAAAGGATAAGCACTATTTTATGGTTATTGGTTAGACTTAATTTAGTGTTACTTTTATCATGTAAAAAATGTTTTTCATTAGCCTCTTTTTGGGATGCTACTAATGATTTAGAAGGATCTTTTTTTATTTTTTTCGCATAACGCATCACATAAATAACACAAAGTAGCCAACCAACTAATAATATAATGGCACGTAATCCGAAGCCTTCCATAAAATTAATACCGGCTGCATTTGAAGCAATAACAGTTGCAAACGGATTGATCGTCGAGCCTAAACAGCCGATACCTGCACCAAGCATAATAATAGCAACACCAACAATAGTGTCGTAACCTGCGGCAATCATCACAGGGATTAATAAAATATAAAATGGCAATGTTTCTTCTGCCATACCATAGACAGTGCCTCCCATTGCAAATAATCCCATTAAAATAGGGATCATCCACTTTTCTCGGCCTTTAAGGCGAGTCATCGTTGCAGCGATTCCGGAATCTATTGCGCCCGTCCTGGTTACTACGCCAATAAATCCACCTATGATTAAAACGAATAATGCAATATCAATCGCCCGCGCACTATAAGTAGCGGGATCATAAAACCCTTGCACGGGCGCCATTAACACCTCAACAATACCTTGAGGATTAGCATCAACCGTCTGATATGATCCCACTTTAGGGACTTCTTTGCCTAACTCATCATTCATTATCATTTGATATTGACCTGCAGGAATGATCCAAGTTAAACAGGCCATTAACACGATAAGAGCGAATAGAATGGTATAAGCAGATGGGAATTTAAATTTCATTGTTAGTATCTCCTTATATTAAGCAATAAATTTCATTATTTGAGCAACTGACATATCAGCTAACCCCATTTTTTTTAACGTCCGCCCCGAGATAAAATAATTTTCACTATTATAAGCATTATCTATATGTAAGCAGGAAGTCACGAGGGGCGTTGCGGTATTGGTTAATAGGCCAAATTCATGACAGGGAACCAATAAATAAGCTGCATCTTCAGTAATATAGCGGCTTGATGCAGAATTTGGTGCACTATTTAATTTTCCATGTGTTTCAGAGGTTCTATTTACTTCATAAACATTTTCACATTGCATCGCATACAACGCATTCATCGCATCGAGTTCAGGCACCAATTCTAAACCTAATGCAAGGCCAATATTAATACGCTCTTTTTCCATCACAGATGCAGCCTTAGCCGTTGATTTAGAGCAACAATCTTTATAGTAGTTAAATTCACCATTAAAATTTTCCAATAAACCCATGCTCAGCGTCGTTAATAAAGGATGTCCGCCAAAATTAATATTTTCAAGCCCTGCACAAATAACATTTTTGAGAGGCTTTAATGGAAGAGGCATAATAGATTGTAATTTTGCAATGGCGTGTGTCGTTTTATGAGCAGGAAAGGCTGCAACAGGTAAGAATTCTTTCATCCCTAAAATGGCAATTGTTGCTGGTGCCACAATACGTGTTGCCCAAGGTATTGATATAGCATCTACAAACGTAATATCGAGATGTTGATAACCTTGCTCTATTTTTAAACGGTTTAAAACTAGGGATCCATAATTACCCGGCATAAGCATAATAATTTGCCCATCCTTTAAATGGGGTAACATTTTAATGAAAAGAGGCTCTTGTGCGAACGAGGGGACTGGTAAAATTAATAACTCAGAAAAGGCAATCGTTTCTGCTAAATCACGAGTGACTTTGTGAATAGATTGAAAACCGGAGTAGGTTAAATCCACATCATTATATGAGGGTAATGCGGTGATCCCACCTTGATTTTTTATATCGTCAAGAGCTTGATCGAAACCACTTGCACCGTATAAGCAAACTTGTGCACCCTCTAATGAAAAATGATAAGCGGCGGTTAAACCCGCATTACCTGTCCCTATAACCGAAACTCGTGTTGACATAATAACTCCTTTATGATGATTTAACTTGATACCTCAGCATAAAAAACAGCGTTATTTTAAACAATGTCAAAAAAGTTAGGTTGTATACAAAAAAGTAATACCTCTACCTACCAAACCCCTATCTAATTGATTTGAAAGGTGTATATTGTTTTTTTATTTTAAAGTTGAATGCTTAATAACTGTGATGTTCACCTCGATTATTTTATTTGTTTTTATCTAGATTGATTATCGGGCCAATATTTAATGCAATATTGGCCTCATCCGCACAGGCTTTAAAGTGCTCAATAAATAATGAAGCGTAGCGATGTAAAGGTTTTAATGACGGGTATAATATTGAAAATTCAAAGGGTAATGAAAATTTTAAGGGGCGCATAACAACGCTATCAGACTCTGTGGCGGTATATGCTGTAAAAGGGTCGGTGATAGCAATACCAACACACTCTTTGACTAATGCAGCAGCTGTACTTGCGAAGGAGACTTTAACGCTCTCTTGAACACTTATATTATAACGACGTAATAATCTATCCACCTTCAACTGCGTACGATCTTTTTCATGGCGAATTAAAATAAGCCCCGCCAGATCATAAATATCAATACAGTCTAACTTTGCTAAAGGTGAAGATGCAGGAATGAGACAAACGCATTCTGTGATCACTTTTTGCGACATCACCCCAGGATGATCACCATCAATTAATGCTAAACCAATATCAATCGTTTGGCTTTGTACGCGTTGCAAAACACTTTCTGAGCGCTCCGTTTTTACCGATAATTTCATTTTACCTGATTGCTTTAAAATAGACGCTAAAATACGCGGTAAAAAGCAATCTGAAAATAACGGCATGATACCTATTTTAAAACTACCAAAATGCAGACCACTGATTGATACTGCTGCGCGATCTAAACTGATCAACGCATCAAATACATTAGCAACTTCAAAGTAAAAAGCTTTACCTTCGTCACTCAATAATAAACGGTTACCTTTGCGAATAAAAAGCTTAAAACCAACCTTTCTCTCCAAAGCAGAGATACTCCGACTGACACTCGGCTGACTAAGATTAAGACGCTCCGCCGCACTCGTTACGGTTTGGCACTCAATCACTGCCCGAAATGCATTTAACTGTGATAATTTCATCGTTTAAATTTCTTCCTTGTTTTTACTCTTTAATAAAATAATAACAGAAGAGGTTTAACAATTATAAATTTCACTCTGACAAATGTGAGCCCGTAACTTATTTATTAATAACAACTTTACCTTTGTATTCATCATTGGTTAGTCGCATTTTCAACAACACGTTAATTATCTAAAATACTTTTTAATAATCTATCCATGGCTCGATAATTGAGCGCTTCATATAAATGATCGCGCGTAATATTCTCACAATGCCCCAAATCAGCAATACTACGCGCCACTTTCAACAAACTATGCCAAGCGCGAATAGATAATCCCATTTTATCTAACGCCCCCTCCAAAAATAGAGCATCTGCAGGCGTAAGCTGACAAAATAAAGCCACCTCTTTTACATTTAATGCATTATTTAATTTTCCTTGTCTTGATATTTGTCTTTTACGTGCACTCGCAACCCGTGTTTGGATCTGCTGACTACTTTCATTGTTTATGGTTTGACCCATTTGTGAGCTGGCCAGGATCCCTTTGGGTAATAAAGGCACCATGATTGATAATGCAAATCGATCTAAAAATGGCCCTGATAAACGCCCTAAATAACGTAGAATTTGATCCGGTGTACTGCGCCTTTTCTCTCCACTGATAAACCCACAAGGGCTCGGGTTCATGGCTGCAATTAACTGAAAATTAGCCGGAAATGTCACTTGCTGTAAAACACGGGAAATACTCACGTTTTTAGTTTCTAGCGGTTGACGCAAACTATCAAGCACGGCGCGAGGAAACTCGGCAAGTTCATCTAAAAATAAAATACCGTTATGCGCCAAAGATATTTCACCCGGTTTAGGACGAGTGCCCCCTCCTACTAACGCAACTAACGATGCACTATGATGTGGCGCTCTAAAAGGGGGCTGATAACCATTTTCTCGTACCTGTCCGCACACAGAGTAAAGGGTTGCCGTTTCGAGAGCCTGCGCTTTCGACAAAGCGGGAAGTAACGTCATAAAACGCTCTGCTAGCATACTTTTACCGGTGCCAGGTGGACCGATTAATAATAAATTATGCTGACCTGTGGCGGCGATTTCTAATACGCGCTTGGCTTGTTGCTGACCTAGCACATCACTAATATCTGTTTTTTGTGGTTTGTCTTCATGTGTTTGTTCTAACACACAAGGCAACTCGATTTTACCCAGCATAAATGCACACACTTGCGTTAAACTTCGAGCAATCAAGGCAGGATTTCCTGTTAAAGCAACGTCATTTTGATTCGCTAAACATATTAATAAACTTCTATTTTTTTTATTGGCAGCAAGCGCGCAAGGAATAATGGCATCGACAGGGCGAAGCTCTCCTGACAATGCAAGCTCAGCAATACATTCAAAATGCTCAAAGGGGGCTGCTGGAATTTGCTCAGAGGCAATTAAAATAGCTAATGCTATGGCAAGATCGAAACGTCCGCCCTCTTTAGATAAATTAGCAGGCGCTAAATTAACAATAATACGTTTATTATGTGGCCACATAAAATGGCTATTGATGATCGCACTGCGCACGCGTTCTTTGGCCTCTTTCACCGATGTTTCAGGTAAACCCACCAAGGCAAACGTCGGTAAACCACGACTCAAATGCACTTCAACAAGGACTTGTTTTGCATCAATACCTAAAACGCTCCTACAATACAACGTTGCAATCGCCATTACATTCCCGCTTTCATACATGAATAATAAAGAAGATAAAAGTACATGCTAAGTATATACCAAGAGAATTTAATGGCGTTTTATGCCCCTTATTGAATGCTTTAACGCACTCACGCTGAATTGGTTTTCAAGCTCACTACGTGATGAAAATGATAACGGGCATAGAGCACAGGAGAGGTGACAATAAAAAAGGAATAAGAAATATGAAACTTCTTATCCCTTTTTTTATACAAAGGTAAAATTTTAAATTTAATTGAGCATTTCTTTATATCTTATTAAATAAAGAATTATCATCTGGATTTTTAACTTTCCAACGATTAAATAAATGACCAACATACGTAAATACGCCGATAATGCTTACTGGACCTAAAATCACTTGGATCAACGATCCTGAGAAATTATCAGCCCAACTTTCAGGACCCGGGATCAATGCAGCGACGGTCGCAGCGATAAAGATAATAAACATAGGAATAACCGCAAGGATAGGCCACACTCTGCTTTTACCTAAAAAATAGAAATCTCTATCAAAATCTTTATTATTAGGTTGCAGACGTAGTTTGACATAACCAACTAACATAAACATAACCGGAATAGTCGCTGCCCCGCCATCAAGATTTTTAACCGCTATCAATATGGCATTCATACCTGAATTAAATTGTCCTAACATGAACAGAACAAGAATAATGGATACTAATATCCCCTGCATTTTTAATGCGTTAATAGGGGTTCCTTCCTTATTAACTTCTGATAAACGATCCCCAAATATACCTTTTGGTGCATCCACAAATAGCATTTTTACAGGTGCAGATGTCCATAACATCAAAGATCCACATAATGTAGTTAATAACAGGAACATCGCAATAACATTAGTCCACCAGCCTGGAAATCCAAGTTGTTGGAATGCAACATAGATTGCCGACATTAAGCCCAGTTTCGACGCTTCATCTGCAGGTAAAATCTCATTCAATAAAAGAGAACAAACGACAATGACGAGCGAAAATATAGTAACATTTAATAGTAAACCAATTTTAAAAGAGCGCTCTCCACCTTTAATATTTCGTTTGTAAGCAGCAAGAGCTTCAAGGCCCCCCATTGATTGTAACGCCCATGACATAGAAGCTATCTTAGTCCATGATAAATCTATCCCTACTAAATATTCAGGCACAATAACCTCACCATTAAAGGTGATAGCGCCCTGTGATATTTTATAAACGGCAGCCACAATAAAGACCATAGTTAATGCGAAACCAGCATATCCCGCAAAGGATAATAAACGTGATAACCATTTAGGGCCTTTCATTGATACCCAAGTAGCAAGCCAAAACAAAGCAATACAAGCAATGCTGATAAGCGGCTTAAACCAGCTAAGCTCCGTTAAATTTGTAACATATTCGATATCGCTTGAGAACATGTACAACGCATAAGTAATAATATTTGGTAAAAGATCTACAAAATAAAAAATATTGACATAAAAGTAGAAAAATCCAGCAATAAATCCATATTTTCTCCCTAAAATTAAATTAAGCCATGTTTGATAACCACTCTCTGATTCTTGAACCTTCTTAAGTGAAGAGAGTTCGATGATCATAAACGTATAGGGAATTGCATAAATTAAAGAAGCAAAAGCATACAACAACCACGAGTTATATCCCCAATCGGTATATTGGGACACCACCCCTTTTAAAACAAAGCCGCCTCCTGCAATAGAGAAAAACAAAAATGTCATTAACGACATTTTATAACGAGTATCAGATTCTTCTGGCATGTCTATTATCCTCATTTATAAAAGATAATTAACCAATGCCATAACAGCATCGGTTAATTTATGATGTGCTATTTATGGCTTACTGGATGCATGTAAAATGCGTAATGGTATTCTTGAACCGGCAACTGATAAATACAAGGAGGAAGTGATCCCCATGAATTTTGTCCACCGGTACCCATCTGTGCCAAATCGACATTTAAGGTGGTTACATCACCAGGCTGAACGTCTACACCATGTTTTTGAGACATTGGCGTTAAACCGGAGGCACTGTTTGAGTCCATATCGGCAACAAAATCAAGCTCATCTGCAGAGAAAGGCCAAGCACTGGCATTCAAAAGTTTATCATCCGCAATTATCTCTAATCCGGATCCCTCTTTGTTGGTTAATCTAAACCAACGCACATCGGTTTTATTGCCAGTTTCTTGAGGACGAGGATACGCATGGAACTGCTCCCACGTTGTTCCCCCGTAAATCCCCAGCTTAGCCCCTTTTCTATCTGCGTAGGTTTCTACAGGGCCCCGACCAAACCACTGCACATACTTAAATTCGGCAGCTAGGGTTAGCTGTGTACCAAAACGCATCATGATAGGAAGGCTCAGATCTTTAGGTATAAAATCAGCTTTTACATGCACATCACCCGTAGAATAGACGCAATAAACAAACGTAAACTCACTACAAATACTCGCCATATTAAATTTAACGGTTACTCTAAATTCATTATCTGAAACGCGCGCTGTCTCGAAAGACTGAACGTCTCGTAAAACACCCGCATCCTTCCAAATAGCAGCCCATTGATGCGCATTAGCACCTAAATCATTATCGGTTAAACCACGCCAAAAATTAGGGATCAAGCCAGACGTTAAAATATTTGTCCCTTTATGCGTATATTCAATAATATCGCCCGTTTTACGATCAAAGATAAGATCAAAGTCTTTGCCTTTAATGACAAGCTCAGTGTCGCTCTCTTTGGTGATTAGTTTTTCCTGTGATGGCTCATTGATAGGCGTGAAAATTTTACGATCCGTTAAGCTAAACTGCTCCCATGCAACTTCATAAGCACTTCCGAGCATTGGATGTTCATTTTTAGTCACCGCGCTTAGTGTAATTAAGACGTCATCTCGCCCATTAAAAGAACGCTCGTTTAAAGGGATTTTAATCTCAGTAGATAAACCGGGTTCAATTGGAACAGTACCTACTGTTCCCGTAAAAAGAAGGCTACCCGCTTGGCTTATTTCATAGTTTATTTCTAAATGATTTAAAGTGATAAAATCATACTTGTTGTGCACTTCAAAACGACCAGATCGTAAATCAACCCTTGAGAATTTAACCGGTGAATATACTTTTTTAACTTCTGCCATATGTGGATGAGGAACGCGATCAGCTCCGACTAAGCCATCGTTCATGAAATTGCCATCCGTCGGCATGGTAGGATGATAATCTTTACCATATCCCCAGTATTTTTGGCCCTTATCATTGGTAAGTTCAAGAGAATGATCCATCCATTCCCAGATAAACCCGCCTTGTAAATTGTCATTTTTATCAATTATTTTCCAATAATCACCCAGGATCCCGATTGAATTTCCCATCGCATGAGAATACTCAATCATGATCATAGGTCTCGTATTCTTTTGTTTCGCAAATTCTTCAAGGCGTTCTAGTGTGGGATACATCGGGCAAACGATATCTGTATAAGGCATCTCTCCTGCCGGTTCATATTGAATAGGTCGACTGCTATCTTTTGACTTTATCCATTGATAAAGCGTCTCAAAGACACAACCCGTACCGGCTTCATTACCCATAGACCAAATAATGATACAGGGGTGATTTTTATCTCTCTCAACCATCGCCTGTACTCTATCTAAATGAGCAGGGATCCATGACTCTGTATTACCAATTTGAGTATCTTCTTCTAAGGCAAGAGGATGCGATTCAATATTTGCTTCATCAATTACATAGAGTCCATATTCATCACAAAGCTGATACCAGCGTGAATGACATGGAAAATGACTAGTACGTACCGCATTGATATTATGCTCTTTCATCAAGCGTATATCCGTTAGCATGTTTTCTTCCGTTGGTACATGGCCTAACGTAGGGTGTAATTCATGACGGTTAACACCTTTAATTTTAATCGCTTTCCCATTGATAGTTAATAAGCCATCGATAACTGCGATTTGTCTAAATCCCACTTTATGGCTTGTGGTTTCGATTACTTCATTATGATCATCTGTCAGTGTCATCAATAATGTATATATGTTGGGCGTTTCAGCGGTCCATAAACGTGGCTCATTAATTTCACCATCAAAACAAAGATGGCTCTGATCCTTCATATCCTTGATGATTTGTTGCTTGGAGAAGATAATATTTAAGTTATTGGCATCATCGAGTAATTCAACCGTTAATTTCATTTGTGCGCTTTCGTCACTATAATTCGATAAATCGACTGATAAATTATAAGAAACTTTTGAATAGGGAGGCGTTAAATCATATTTAAAATTAAAATCATAAATTCTTGTTTTTCCCGTAGAGTAAATAAATACTTCACGTTCGAATCCTGACATATCAAGCATATCTTGTTTTTCAAGATAACTCGCATTAGACCATCGATAAACTTCAACACTAATATTATTGCACCCGACTTTTACATGTTGTGTGATATTAAATTCGGCAGGATTTTTTGCATTTTGACTATAACCAACACGGATCCCATTGATCCAAATGAAGGAAGCGGTGCGAACACCGGCTAAATGCAAGAATATTTCTCGGCCATCCCAACTCTCATCTAAAAAGAACTCGCGTTTATATGAACCAACGGGATTATAATCTCTTGGAATTTCGGGCCAATTAGTTGTAAATGGGTAGCGCTCATCAATGTAAATCGCATTATCAAATCCTTGAGCCTCCCAATTCCCCGGCACTTTAATACTATCCCAAGCCTGTGTATCAAAATTTTCTTCATAGAAATATTTAGGTCGAGAAATAGGATTTAATGCACAGTTAAATCGCCAGATACCATTAAGAGATAAATAATTTTTAGCATTTTCAGGACGATTCAAAATCGCTTGCGCTCTATTGATAAAAGGAAAAGCAAAAGGCCGAGGTTTTTCTTTATTAATACCATTAATGTGGTGCTGCTCTAGCACTTTAGGGACATGATCATTTTCTTCGTATAACGCATTTATCTCTTGCTCATCATAAATCACAGCGCAAGGAATAAGCGGCGCTTCCTTCTCGCTATTAATCGAATGTTGATCTAATTCTTTAGGTTCATGTAAATTATTTATTTGTTTTTCATCAAAAATAACCGTAGGCATAAGAGCCTCCATAAGTAAGATTAAACACAACAAACTCAAAAAATAATATTAAGAAAATAATTCAAAAGGTGTTCATTTTAATTTGAGTTCACAAAATAACCGACGAACTAAAACTTTACTAAAAAACTGATAGTGTTTGCTTCGCCGTAATTTAACGAGGACAATACCACTTAAACTACAGCGTAAGTACACTATGAATCACAAAAAATCATGACTAAGAACGTTGAAACGTCTTAAACCCACATTAATTTAGTAAAACTTTACTGAAAGTTTAAAGCCACTGTAAATTGCATCACCTTAAATAGATGCAATCTCATTAGCACCACGCTGTCTTTTCCTTAAAAATAAAAAGATTAAAAACCTAAATTTTTATTTGCATTACTTCTTGAATTTTTTATATAAGGCATAAGAGAACACTATAAAGTGGATAATTTAATTACCTCTCTACTCATCGCGTAATAGCTAAAACCTGCTTTTTTTACAACTAGAAAATAAAGAAGAGATAGTGCTATTTAGCAATGCATTAAAAATGGGTAAAGGGCTCTGCGGGAAAGTATTTGGACGCTATTTAACTGGCAATACAATAGAAAAAATATTGAAAATTTGAAAATATTCATTTCAACTTTACCGGAATATAAGACACAAAAAAACCGCGCTAAGCGCGGTTTTTAATTAACAATATCAACTACATGATATCGATTTTTAACTTATAGTGAATTCGCCGTGTTGACGACATTTTCAACAGTGAAGCCAAACATTTTAAAGAGTTGATCCGCTGGTGCTGATTCACCAAAAGTAGTCATCCCAATAACTTTACCGTTTAAGCCCACATATTTGTACCAGTAATCAGCAATACCCGCTTCAATTGCAACGCGTTTACTGATATTTGATGGTAAAACAGACTCTTTGTATTCGTCACTTTGTTGCTCAAAAACATCCGTTGAAGGAATAGAAACAACTCGCACTGCTTTACCTTGCGCCGTTAACTCTGCATAGGCATCAACTGCCAATTGCACTTCTGAGCCAGTCGCAATTAAAATTATCTGTGCTGGTTTATCACTGTCTAGTAATACATAACCACCTTTCGCGACATTAGCGAGTTGCGCTGCATCACGAGGCTGTTGTTGTAAGTTTTGACGGCTAAAAATAAGACATGTAGGGCCATCAAGACGCTCAATCGCACTTTTCCAAGCAACAGCAGATTCAACAGGATCACAAGGGCGCCATAAATCCATATTAGGCGTTAAACGTAAACTCGCCATTTGCTCCACAGGTTGATGCGTCGGGCCATCTTCACCTAAGCCAATAGAGTCATGTGTAAACACTTGGATCGCGCGTTTTTTCATAAGCGCCGACATACGTAAACCATTGCGAGCATATTCCATAAACATTAAGAAGGTAGCACCATAAGGGACAAAACCCTTATGTAGCGCTATACCATTAATAATGGCTGACATAGCAAACTCTCGTACGCCATAATGTAAATAGTTACCCGATGCATCTTCAGCCGTAATTGCTTTGGTACCTGACCACATGGTCAGATTAGAAGGCGCTAGATCAGCTGATCCTCCTAACATTTCTGGTAATATTTTAGCAAATTCTTCAATACAGTTTTGTGACGCTTTACGTGTTGCTATATGGGTAGGTGCATCTTGTAACTGCTTAATATATGCGCTTGATTTTTCTTCCCAATTAGCCGGTAATTCTTCATTAGTACGACGTTTAAATTCAGCTGCTAATTCAGGATAAGCTTCACTATAAGCGGCAAAGCGTGTATTCCAATCTTGCTCTGCTTGTTGTCCTTTTTGCTGAGCATTCCAAGCACTGTAAATATCTTCTGGGATCTCAAAGTCGCCGTATTTCCAACCTAATGCTTTACGTGTTGCAATGATTTCATCTGCGCCTAATGGTGCACCATGACAATCATGTGTACCTTGCTTCGCAGGTGAGCCAAAACCAATAATTGTTTTACAACAGATCATCGTTGGCTTTTGAGTTTCAGCTTTCGCCGCTATAATTGCATCTGTTAGCGCTTTTGCGTCATGTCCGTCAACTGAAATAACATGCCAACCATAGGCTCTAAAGCGTGCTGGAGTATCATCTGTAAACCAACCTTCTACATTACCATCAATTGAGATACCATTATCATCCCAAAATGCAATTAATTTACCCAGACCTAATGTGCCCGCTAAAGAACATGCCTCATGAGAGATACCTTCCATTAAACAACCATCACCTAAAAAGGTATAAGTGTGATGATCTACAATATTGTGACCGGCTTGGTTAAATTGTGCAGCCAGTGATTTTTCGGCAATAGCCATACCAACAGCATTCGTCACCCCTTGACCTAATGGCCCCGTTGTCGTTTCAACGCCCGGTGTATAACCAAGCTCTGGATGCCCTGGTGTTTTTGAATGTAATTGACGGAATGATTTAATATCTTCAATACTTAAATCATAACCACTTAAATGTAGTAGAGAGTAGAGCAACATTGAACCGTGACCATTAGATAGAATAAAACGATCTCTATCGACCCATTGTGGGTTGGTTGGGTTATGTTTTAAAAAGTCAGTCCATAATACTTGTGCGATATCAGCCATCCCCATTGGGGCGCCGGGGTGACCTGAATTAGATTTCTGAATGGCATCCATGCTTAAGGCGCGAATGGCGTTAGCTAACTCTTGACGAGAAGGCATAAAACTCTCCTGATTTGGTTTAGTATGATCATTGAAAATAAACTCGTAACACATTTAGTTTAAAACTTAAAAATATACTTTTAAAATAAACACAGCACACTTTTAATTACTTATTTTAAAATATGATTTATATACATAAATGCGCTCTAATATAAAATTAGGCTAGTGGTTAATAAGCTCTAATTGCGCGCGATTATGCCAAATAAAAGGCGCTATTGATAATAAAAAAAACAATAGAGCCTATATTTTTTATAAAACATAAAAACGCGATGAATTAACCCCTGTTTTTTAATAAATCTTTATTTCAAAACATATTTTCCTAAAAAATATGCAGGAGACATTTCATTTTCAACGATTAGACATTTAATTCTCATATCCCATTTTTTTATCGGGACCAAAAATAAACACAATGTTCTTTGAAAATAAAATTTGCATGGTTTTATCTAAAAAGGCAATTGCATTTTCACTCGGGTAATAACGCAATATTAATTCAATAGCAATATCACACCCTTTACTTTCCGGTAAACATTCAGCCAACTTTCCCGACTCGATAAAATACAAATACGTATTTATTTTTTCTTGTAATGTAAAAAGGTGCACATCTTTAGCGTCCCACGCTAAAGGATCGATAATAGATAAGAAAACACGCTGAGCCTCTTTATCTACAGAAAATGCATCTATTTTATCTGTCTCTCTCACACTCATTTATTTTATCCTTGGTGACTATCTATACGCCAATCTTGAAAGCCTTTTTCGACACTGTAAACCTCTACATAGCCCTGAGCACATAAATATTGCGCAACACCTTTACTCGAATTTCCGTGATAGCAGATCACATATAATGGCGTTGAAAATTGAACCTCATCCATAAACTTACTAATAGAATCATTGCTTAAATGAAATGATCCTTGCTCATGATCTTTAGAAAATGTTTGTGAGTCGCGAATATCAACCAATAATCCTTCGCCTTTTTTTAATCGTTGTTTAACTTCTTTTATCTCTATTAACTTAAATGTTTGCATACATCCCTCAGATCCCATCATTTCCCCCATAATAAATGATAATTAAAATGAAAATACTAAAAAAAGGCTTAAATATCTAATAATGACACGTATACTTACTTTTCAATCATATTTTAGAGGTGAGCAAATGTTCATAGTTACCGGTGGTGCAGGTTTTATTGGCAGTAATATTGTTAAATCGTTAAACCAACGAGGTATTACTGACATACTCGTTGTAGACGACCTCACAGATGGCAAGAAATTTGTTAACTTAGTTGATTTACAAATCATGGACTACATGGACAAAGATGAATTTATTACACAAATTCTATCCGGCCAAGATTTTGGACATATTGACGCCATTTTTCATGAAGGCGCCTGCTCTGCCACCACTGAGTGGAATGGTAAATTCATGATGGAAAATAACTACGAATACTCAAAAGATTTATTACATTACTGTATTGAAAGAGATATTGCTTTCCTTTACGCCTCCTCCGCTGCGGTTTACGGTGGTAATGACACCTTTAAAGAAGAGCTACAATATGAGAAACCTCTCAATGTCTATGGTTACTCTAAATTCCAATTTGATCAATATGTACGAAGAATTTGGGATGACGCAAAAGAGCATAATGAAACATTGCCTCAGATTGTAGGATTTCGCTACTTTAATGTTTATGGCCCTGGCGAACAGCACAAAGGCAGCATGGCGAGCGTCGCCTTCCATTTGAATAATCAAATAAATGCAGGTGAAAATGCAAAATTATTTGAGGGCGATCATAAGCGCGATTTTGTATACGTGAGCGATGTTTGTAAAGTTAATTTATGGTTCTTTGACAACCAAGTATCCGGTATTTTTAATTTAGGTACCGGCCAAGCCGAATCCTTTTTAGAGGTCGGTAATGCGGTTGTAAAATACCACCAAGAAAATGTAAACAGCACAGCAGAAATCGAGCGCATTACGTTCCCTGACCATTTAAAAGGCTGTTACCAAAGCTTTACTGAAGCAGATTTAACACGCCTTCGTGCCGCAGGCTATGATGCAGAGTTTAAGTCTGTCGCTCAAGGCACAGCAGAATACATGGCGATATTAAACCAATAATTTTCACCTGAGCTTTAGAGGGAAACTTAACGTTTATATTGATATGTAAGTTAACGTCAGATTTTTCCTCTTCTTTGCCCTGCAATTCTCTTTTAAATCGGGTTATCACGTTGGTAGCCTATTTAAAATTGAGCGGTCTTCTATTCTCTCCTCATTGCTTTGTAGAAAAACATATTGAATCTGTTTTTCTATCTATTATATAATATGCAAGATATAAAAATCATACAAATACCGATTTACAGCAAGCAAACGAACAAACACTTTTTTGTCTCTATTTATGATGTTTCTCGTTCATGACGTCTAACAGTTAAACTCTAAATTTATGCACTGGCTTAAGTAAAGCTGACTTTATTACTTGCACTTCTAATGGCGAAATTCCAACTATGTAGATTGTTGGAATTAAAAAAAACGTGAGAAAATTAGATATTAATAATAGGAATTGGGGGTGATTTTTTACTTATATCAGATTTAAACAAGACCGTGCAAAAAGAACTGCACAGTTAAAATAAAACAATAAAATCGGTGCTTTGGTACTCTTTATCTCAACTTTAAAAATGTAGGTAGCAATGTTAAACATTTTGTATTCTTTATTATTTTACCTTGTTTCTCCCTTTTTTATCTACGCCTTATATAAGAAAAAAAAGGGAAAACCGACTATTGGTAGACGCTGGAAAGAGCATTTTGGTTACCCACCGAAGCTTAAAAGCACACAAAATCCCATTTGGATCCACGCAGTTTCTGTGGGGGAAGTGATCGCTGTCAGCCCTTTTATTAAACAATTTAAACAAAAATATCCAACACAGAGTATTGTTCTCACCACAACGACTAGCACAGGCGCAGCACAAGCCGAAAAACTAGGGCCGCTAATAGAACATCGCTATATGCCTCTGGATTTTAGCTTTGCCATAAAACGCTTTATTAAAATAATTTCACCTCAACAATTAATTATTATGGAAACAGAACTCTGGCCCAATACGCTTGCTATAACAGCAAAGCACAATATCCCGATCACTATCTTAAATGCCCGCTTATCTGAACGTTCTTTTTTACGTTACCAAAAAATAAAAGGGATCTTTGATCTACTCGCTAAAAATATTGATCTTATTTTATGCCAAACTAATGAAGATGCGACTCGCTTTATTAGTTTAGGAATAAAAGAGAAAAACATACAAATCACAGGCTCTATAAAATATGATATTAACATTGAAAATGTTGACATCATAAAGGCCAAAAACTTAAAAAAACAAATAGAAGATCGCCCTGTTTGGATTGCTTGCAGCACCCATAGTGGAGAAGACGAAATATTATTAAACGCCCATAAAAACTTATTAAATAAGATCCCAAATGCATTACTGATCTTAGTGCCTAGGCATCCAGAGCGTTTTAGTAATGTTTTATCTCTGATCCAAAGCCTTAAACTAAAAAGCCTAGCGCGCAGTAGTCAAAGCCCTCTTACTAAAGATGTTGAAGTTTATTTGGCTGATACGATGGGAGAGATGATGGCTTTGATATCTGTCGCAAATGTCTGCTTTATGGGGGGTAGTCTACTTGGAGATAAAGTCGGAGGACATAACTTACTTGAACCTGCCTATTTAGGAAAACCTATCTTAAATGGCCCTAGTTTTTATAATTTTAAAGAGATTGCTACACAATTAATAAATATAAAAGCCTGTACTATTTGTCACAATCAAAACGATATTTTCCAAAATTTAAACACATTATTACGTAGTGAGACATTACAAAAAAAACAGGGGAGCGCAGCACAACAAATGGTAGAAAAAAATAAAGGCGCAATAAGTAAATCAATTCATTACTTAGAAAGATTTATTTCGTTATAATGTTTTATATTTGCGCTTCATCATAGGTTATTTATGCCCTTATTTACATCAGCACCTAATTCTTTATGCATTTTACGCTTAAGCGCTATCGGTGATGTTTGTCATGCCATTGCAGCCGTGCAAGCGATACAACGCGCTTGGCCACAAACGAAAATAACCTGGATAACCGGTAAATTAGAAGCGCAATTACTTGCTCATATTAGTAATGTACAGGTTATTGTTTTTGACAAAAAACAAGGTTTAAAAGCCTATACATCTTTATATAAAACACTTAAAAACCAACGATTTGATGCTTTACTGCATATGCAATCAGCATTACGTTCCAGCATGGTTAGTTTATTAATAAAGTCCCCCATTAAAATAGGCTTTGATAAAGAGCGAGCAAAAGATGCGCAATGGCTCTTTAGCAACCAAAAAATAGACAAAAGTAATAACCCACACGTATTAGACGGCTTTATGGGGTTTGTGAAAAAATTAGGAATTAATGATACTGATGTGCAGTGGAATATTAATATTCCACTGGCAGCTACACAAAAAGCAAAAAATATCATCAATGGTCAAAAGACGTTTATCATTTGCCCAGCCACCAGCAAAGCTTATAAAAACTGGACAAAAGAAGGCTACCTCGCACTTGCAAAACATGCTTTAAATCTTGATTATCAAGTGCTTATTTGTGGCGCAAATACTCAAACAGAGCATGATTTTGCGCGTTATATTATAGATAATACGTCGCCAAAATGTATTAGCTTAATAGGGAAGACTAGCTTAATTGAACTCTTGGCCACCATTCAACAAAGTGATCTTATCCTTGCTCCCGATACTGGCCCGACACACATGGCAACAATGGTTGCAACGCCAGTCATTGGCCTATATGCACACCACAACCCTAAACGTACCGGTCCTTACGGTGGTCTTAAAAACGTGATCAGTGTTTATGAACAATGCATTTACCACGAAACAGGTGAAAAACCAGACACATTACCATGGCGCGCCCGCGTTAAAGATGAAAACGCAATGCAGCAAATATCAACATCTGATGTTATTGATCTTTTTAATAAAATAATACAGAAAAAATAATTTCTCACTGAAAATCATAGACGAGAACCCCATATAGATGGCCTATGCGCCATCAAACATATGCTATTATTTTTTATGCTAAAAATATCAGCATAAAAATATAATCTAAGCTTATTACACGATACAACGTCACATATTTTGTTTTTTAACCGTTAGCCACGTGCTATTAATGGCAGTATTAATTACCCGCCAACTCATAATGATATAAAGCTAAGCTTACCTAAAACACAAAAAACGAAATATTATATTTGTTTTCATCGAGACTAACGCAATCCTCTCACGTTTAAAAATATGAAACCAAAAGCACCAAAAATCGATTTCAATGATTTGTAGGAAAAATTATGATCCCACGAATGCGGTTCTAATAACGGATCACTGTCATTAACAAACCTATTTCAGACGTCATTGTCATTTATTTCTCGAAATTTTTCTGTAAAATAGGCATTCTAAAAGTAGTATTAATAATATCCCTCTTTTGTATGGCAATAATCATTTTAATAGCCTAGGGATAATACGCATATTCAATGAATATATACATATAAAACAGGCGCTAGCGCTAAAGAACACACAGTCATAAATCAAGCAGGAACAAGTATATGCCAAATAAAATCAGTGCCATTATTATCACTAAAAATGAGCAGGATAATTTACCGAGTTGCTTAGATTCATTACACTGGGTTGATGAAATTATTATTGTCGATTCGGGTAGCCAGGATAAGACCCAAGAAATAGCGCTTAGCTATAACGCAAAATTTTATTCACACCCTGACTGGCAAGGTTTTGGTAAACAAAAGCAACTTGCCCAGCATTATGCTTCGAATAAATGGATCATCGCAATCGATGCCGATGAAGTAGTATCAAGCGAACTACAGGCTTCTATACAGCACGCAATAACCGACGCTCCCCATAACACTATATTCAAAATAATACGTAAAACTTGGGTTTTTGGACGATTTTTAGAGCATTCAGGTTGGGTTAATAAAATAGTCCGCGTCTACCCTAAAAATATCGCCAACTATAACGATGCGCTCGTACATGAAAAAGTAGTGTCCAATAAAAATGTCGATGTGAAAATTCTCGATGGTGATTTACTGCATTATTCTTATGGGAATATAACTGATTATTTAGTGAAGTCTGCAAGTTACAGTAAAGCTTGGGCCGATTCAAAACAACAAGAAGGTAAAAAAGGCAGTCTTTGCCAAGCCATATCTCATGCTTTAAGCTGTTTCTTTAAAATGTATTTACTAAGAAGAGGTTTTTTAGATGGTAAACAAGGATTCATTATTGCGATCTTATGCACACACTATGTTTTTGCTAAATACACCGATCTTTGGATCAGAGAGAATGATCCGAGACAAAAATAAAATATAACTGAAAAAAATAACACTTTAGGGCGTTATTTTTTTGTTATAAAACTAAGAAATGGCATTTTTATGCATCCCAGCAGAATGCCACTAATCTACCATGTTTTTGAGTTTTCTTGCGTCGCAGGACAAAGGCCACCTATCATACATCTTCGTTAGCGAGTGAAAGGCCAAATGTTTTGATGTAACATAGGTATTAACTAAGTTAGCGATAAAGAGATATAAAACTATATACTGAATGTGATTCAGCTCATTTATAAATATTGGATTTTTTGTGCTTATTTTATCTAAGTACTTCAAAATAGTAAAAGTTATGGATAATTCCATCTATCTAAAATAAGCATGACGTAAAGAGACAAAATGAAACAATCTAATTCAGCAGATAGTCACATTACCTATGATCCAGCCTTAATAAAAGAAGCTTCTCCAGTGCATTTTAGCGCCCTATATTGGCAAAAAAACAACGCTATCATAGGATCTGCTAAAGGACGTGGTACCACGTGGTTTATTCAATTAGAAAAACTACAAGGTGCCTTACGTCATTATCAACGAGGAGGATTGTTTGGCCGTATAATTAAAGATCATTACCTTTTTTTAGGATGGTCTAAAACGCGTAGCCTACAAGAGTTTTCATTATTGAATTTTCTTATTCAACAAGGTGTCCATGTACCCAGGCCAATCGCAGCGCTTGCTATAAAAAAACGATTTACCTATCAAGCAGATCTCATCACTGAAAAAATAAATGAAGCACAAGATCTTGTGTCTATTTTACAAGAGACTACTTTAGATGCGGATATTTATAAAAAAATAGGCCAAGAAATCGCTAAAATGCATCAGGCACAAGTTAACCATAGCGATCTTAATATCCATAACATTTTAATCGATGCTAATAAAAAAGTGTGGATAATTGACTTTGATAAATGCGCAAAGCAGCACGGTAATGCTTGGAAGTCTGGAAATTTACAGCGCCTTAAGCGCTCATTCTTAAAAGAGCAGAAAAAACGCAATATTTTATGGTCTAATAATGATTGGGAAATATTAAAAGAGGCTTATTTAGTCGCATCTGCCACATAAAAACTTTGATACCAGCGAACAAATTCAGCGATCCCTTTCTCTACACTCGTATTGGGTTTATAACCCAGTACATCAAATAAAGCTTGGCTATCAGAAAAAGTTTGATAAACATCACCGGCTTGCATCGGCATAAATTTCTTGTGCGCTTTCATTTTTAACGCGCGCTCTAACGCCTCGATAAATTCCAATAAACGCACAGGCTCTCCATTACCAATATTATATATTGCATAAGGTGCAGAGCTACTTGCTGGTGAGCCATTTTCAGGTGTCCAATCCGCTTGTTGTGTAGGGGCTTTATCTTGAATACGTATAATACCTTCAACAATATCATCAATATAAGTGAAATCTCGCCACATATCACCGTGGTTATAGACTTCAATTTCATCCCCATTAATGATCTTCTCGGTAAATTTAAAAAGCGCCATATCGGGGCGTCCCCAAGGACCATACACCGTAAAGAAACGTAGTCCTGTTGTAGGGAGTTGATATAAATGCGAGTAAGAATGTGCCATCAATTCATTCGCTTTTTTGGTCGCCGCATAAAATGAAACGGGATGATCAGCTCCTTTTTCCGTAGAAAAAGGAATTTCATTATTTAAGCCATAAACAGAGCTAGATGAAGCATAAATGAGATGTTTTATCTTATAATGGCGACACCCTTCGAGTATATTAAGATGACCAATTAAATTGCTGTCAGCATAAGCAAAAGGGTTTTCAATAGAGTAACGCACTCCGGCTTGTGCGCCTAAATGGATCACGCGCTCAAATTTTTGTGTTTTAAACAACTCGGGAAGCGCGATCCTATCCGCTAAGTCCATCTTAATAAATGTAAAAAGAGGGTTTTTTATACGCTCTAAACGCGCATATTTTAAACGTACATCATAATAGTCATTTAAGTTATCAATGCCGATAACTTCATGCCCTAATGCAGTTAAGCGCTCGACCACGGCGCTAGCAATAAACCCAGCTGCCCCTGTGACTAAATATTTCATTGCTAACTCTCCTTTTTAATCACAAGAAAACAGATCGCGAGTGTATATCTTATGCTTAACATCTAAAAGCTCAACCACCGTTGATTTTTTCTGATTAATTAAAGCGACTTTATCAATATCAAGTAAAATATCGTCATTATGTTGCGCTAATAATACGGTCTTTGATAAACCAACAGAGCCTGTACCCTCGATCGTTATTTGCATGTTCACACTCTAATATTAAAATGTTTTTCGCTAAAAAATAAGATCACGATACTAAATGATAACTCATTTTATTCACCTAGTATGTTATACCAGTGTTACTTAAATATGCAAAGAGAGAACGTCAAATTTGACTTGGTATAAAATATTAATAGAGTCACTCTACATTCGTATTTTATAAAAACGAAGATGAACTGATGTAAGTTTTCCCTTTAAGGCTCATCCAAGACTACCTTAGCGTGACAACCAATGAAAAAGAATAAATGTCACAATACTAAGCCTTAAGCCATTTTCAGAGAGAGTAAGTACCTGAATGCTCAATATTAAAGCGTATAAATTGATAATGGCATTTACTCTATTAACTCACCATTTTTTAACATTATCCAAAAGTGTAGTTGAATTTATGCTTACTTTGGTTTTTAGACATAAAAAAGCCACTATCAAGAGTGGCTTTTTTAATCTTAATTAAAAACTAAGTTTCTTTGCGTTTATTTCCAAGCTTTCCAAGCATTGATGAGTCCATTCGTCGAACTATCATGTGCAGTCACGCTTTCTTCATTACCTAAAGCCGGTAATATTTGTCCCGCAAGCTGTTTTCCTAACTCAACGCCCCATTGATCAAAGCTAAAGATGTTCCAAATAATACCTTGTGTGAATATTTTTTGCTCATACATCGCCACTAACTGACCTAATGTTTTGGGTGTTATTTTATTCACCAGAATAGAGTTAGTTGGCTTATTACCTGTAAACACTTTAAACGGTAACAAACGCTTTATTTCATCTTCACTTTTCCCTGCGGCCATTAATTCAGCCTGCACTTCTTCAGCCGTTTTACCAAAAGCAAGCGCTTGTGTTTGTGCAAAGAAATTAGATAATAATTTTTGATGATGATCGCCCACTGGGTTATGGCTTTGCGCTGGCGCGATAAAATCACAAGGGATAAGTTTTGTACCTTGATGGATCAATTGATAAAAAGCATGTTGACCATTAGTACCCGGCTCTCCCCATATAATAGGACCCGTTTGATAATCAACTGCCTTGCCATTACGATCTACATTTTTACCATTTGATTCCATATTACCTTGCTGAAAGTACGCAGGGAAACGGTGCATATATTGATCATAAGGTAATATCGCTTCTGATGCGGCGCCGTAGAAATTATTATACCAAATACCAATTAACGCTAAGATCACGGGGATATTGTCTTTAAATTCAGTTTGCGCGAAATGTTGATCCATTTCATGTGCGCCATCGAGTAAACCTTCAAAGTTTTTAAAACCAATACTTAATGCGATAGATAGACCGATCGCAGACCAAATTGAATAACGACCTCCGACCCAGTCCCAAAATTCAAACATATTTTCAACATCAATACCAAACTCTTCAACCGAGCTTGCATTGGTAGATAACGCCACAAAATGCTTAGCTATATGTTTTTTATCGTCTGCAAAGTTAAGGAACCAGTCTCGTGCACTATGGGCATTGGTCATTGTTTCTTGCGTTGTAAATGTTTTAGATGCGATTAAAAAAAGTGTTGTTTGTGCATCTAACTTCGCTAATGTCTCGACTATGTGCGTTGCATCTACATTCGATACAAAATGCGTTTTTATACCTTCAACTTGATAACTTGCAAGCGCCTCTGTCACCATATATGGACCAAGATCAGATCCACCAATACCAATATTAACAATATCTGTGATAGCTTTTCCGGTATAACCTTTCCACTCACCTGAATGCACTTTGTCACAGAAAACTTGCATCTGTTTTAAAACTTTATTGACCTGAGGCATGACATCACTACCGTCAACTAAAACAGGCGTATTACTGCGATTACGTAATGCAGTGTGTAACACCGCTCGATTTTCTGTTTCGTTAATAATTTCACCCGAAAATTGCGCTTTAATCGCACTTTTCAAATCCACTTCATCCGCCAATTGTATTAACGTATCAAATATTTCTTGAGTAATTAAGTTTTTCGAAAAATCTACGAGTAGCTCGTCATTTAATGAACTTGAAAAACGTGTAAAACGATCTTTGTCTTGAGAAAAAAGATCTTTAAGTTGCATATCGGTATGACTATCAAATAACAATTGTAATTTAGACCAAGCGGCAGTTTGAGTTGGGTTAATATTTTTTAACATAGATAGATTCCTGAGATGTGGCCCTAATGGCATTTTTAAATTAACAGATCTTTAACCAAGCGCAAAGATGCTCTACTATAAAGAGCCTCTTTTTATATTTTAAATCAAAAAAAATGCAAACATAGTAACAAAAAGTAACACTCTTTTGCAGTATGACAAATAAGTGCCAATCAGGTATTATCTGATACTCTTATTAGTAAATTGAACACGGGCAGAGTAGACAATGAATAAGGCACCAGAAAATACCACACATTTTGGTTTTAAAACCGTTGATGAAGATAAAAAAGTAGAACTCGTTGCAGAAGTGTTCCATTCTGTCGCAGCAAAATATGATGTGATGAATGATGTTTTGTCTCTGGGGATCCATCGCCTTTGGAAACGTTTTACAATTAATTGTTCTGGTATTAGAAAAGGTCAAAAAGCACTTGATTTAGCCGGTGGGACTGGCGATTTAACCGCCAAATTCTCACGTATCGTAGGCCCAACAGGGCAAGTCGTATTAGCAGACATTAACGACTCCATGCTAAAAGTGGGACGCGCTAAGCTACGCGACTTAGGCATCGAAGGAAATGTGGAATACGTACAAGCAAATGCGGAAGAATTGCCTTTTCCTGACAACTATTTTGATGTGGTCAGTATTGCATTTGGGTTACGTAACGTCACCGATAAAGATAAAGCGCTTGCCTCTATTTACCGTGTATTAAAACCAGGTGGACGATTACTCGTCTTGGAGTTTTCAAAGCCCATATACAAACCTTTAAGTAAATTCTATGATTTTTATTCTTTTAATATTTTGCCTAAACTCGGAAAGTTAATTGCCAACGACAGTGAAAGTTACCAATATCTTGCTGAAAGTATTCGCATGCACCCAAATCAAGAAACCTTAAAAGAAATGATGAACAAAGTAGGCTTTGAAGGTACAGAGTTCTTTAATTTAAGTGCGGGTATTGTAGCGTTACACCGCGGTTATAAATATTAAACGAGGCACTTATGTCCCTAAATGATTTGTTTTGTGCAGCCCTAGAAACAGGCCTAAATAAGTTACAAGAACTAGACGGCAGTAGCAAAAAACAACGAAAAAAACTTGCTGAACGCGTTATTGCTATTACATTTAAAGAATTTAATAAATCCCTTTATTTTGTGATCAGCGAGCAACAAATCGATATACTCAGTTCTTTTGATGGATCAACAGACTGCACTATTCAGTTAAGTGTATTTGCACTGAATGATTTAAAAAACAATCAGAAACTAACCATGCTTATTCGTGAAGGCCAATTGGATGTTATTGGTGACATACAACTCGCTCAACAATTTGCCCAATTAATCACTACCATGGACATCGATTGGGAAGCTTTATTAGCCAATAAAATAGGGGATGTACTGGCACATAAGTTGTGCTATCTCGTCAGTAAAGGGCATCAACAAATTAATAGACAATTACAGCAAAAAACAACGCAACGAGTCGCCCTGATCCTTGCCGAAAAAAACATTGCGCCAATAGCGTTAGAGGTCGCATTCTTTTGTGATGAAGTCAGTGAGGTAGATCAACAACTATCCGCTTTAGACGCGCGTTTTAATAACCTTTACACGCAGCTAACACTTGCTATCAATAGATAGCATAAAGTATCAACACTGGATATTGCATGATAAAATTTACAGAAATTTCTCGCTTATATACCCTAAATAAAACATTTATTGAATATGGTTTAATTGAGTTTGTCCCCGTCGGCAACCGCCCTCTTATCTATTCAATTATACGCATCTGCCTTTTTTGGGTTCGCCGTAAATATAAAAATTTAAGTTTAGCTGAGCGCTTACGTTATAGCCTGCAATCTCTTGGTCCCATTTATATAAAACTAGGTCAAATGTTATCAACGCGTAGGGATTTATTGCCCCCTTTGTATGCGGATCAACTGGCGCATTTACAAGACAATGTTCCCCCTTTTTGTGGTGAGCTAGCAAAACAGGAAATAGAACGCTCTTTAGGGAAACCCATTGAAGCACTTTTTTTAAATTTTGATAAAAAAGCATTGGCTTCCGCTTCTATCGCCCAAGTACACACTGCAACATTAATTGCAGATAACCGAGAAATCGTCATAAAGGTTATCCGCCCAAATATTAAAAAGACTATCCAAGCAGATCTACAATTAATGAAATGGATAGCACAATTAATGCAACGTTTTTTAAAAGAAGCTGACAGGTTGCGCCCTGTTGAAGTGCTCGGTGAATATGAAAAAACAATTATTGATGAGCTAGATTTAATGCGAGAAGGTGCTAATGCCATTCAACTTCGCCGTAATTTTTTAAATTCAAAAGTACTTTACATCCCCGAGATCTACTCTGATCTTTGCACCAAAAATGTATTAGTAATGGAGCGTATCTACGGTATTCCAGTCTCTGATATTGAGGCATTAAAAGCACAAGGAACTAACCTGAAATTACTTGCAGAGCGTGGTGTTGAAGCCTTTTTCAGTCAAGTTTTCAGGGATAGTTTTTTCCATGCAGACATGCATCCTGGTAATGTGTTTGTCTCCTATGAGCACCCTGAAGATCCTCTTTGGATAGGTATTGATTGTGGTATCGTTGGCACCCTAAATAATGAAGATAAACGCTATTTAGCTGAAAACTTTCTCGCCTTTTTCCATCGCGATTATCGACGCGTTGCACAATTACATGTTGATTCTGGATGGGTACCGGAAGATACCCCCGTCGAAGAATTTGAATTTGCTATCCGTACAGTGTGTGAGCCTATCTTTGAAAAGCCATTGGCAGAGATCTCTTTTGCAGCCGTATTAGTCAATTTATTTACGACAGCGCGCCGCTACAATATGAAAGTGCAACCGCAATTGGTTTTATTACAAAAAACACTTCTTTATGTCGAAGGATTAGGCAGACAGTTATATCCTCAACTCGACTTGTGGGATACCGCAAAACCCTTTTTAGAGAATTGGGCCAAAGAGCAGATAAGCCCTCAGCAATTACTTAAAACTTTTAAGAAAAAACTACCTTTTTTATTAGAAAAATTACCCGAGATCCCGGAGCTAATTTACCATAACTTAGCCAATGGAAAATCAATTCAGCGTCAACAGATGTTATTAATTAGCACGCTTAACAAACAACAGAAACAAAATAGCAAAGGTTATTTTTATTCTGCAATTGGGGCAACAAGCACACTTGTTGCCACCTTTGCTTATTTACAAGGCGATAGTCAATTTGCAATGCTGGCGAGTATTCCCGCCATTTTTGCATGGTTACTTGCTTGGCGTCAGATTAATCGCTAATATACTTTTCAGACTATGTTACAAATTATTAACTTTATTTAAAATAGGAAATATTTATGGGTGGGATCGGTATTTGGCAATTAGCAATCATTGCAGTTATTGTAGTTTTATTATTTGGCACTAAAAAATTACGAGGTATGGGTGATGATTTAGGTGGCGCTATAAAAGGCTTTAAAAAAGCATTAAAAGAAGAAGAGCCTGCCAGTTCTCTAGAAGAAAAAAAAGACGAGAATGTTACAAATAAAAAAACAAACACTGAAAAAGATGGCGAATAATGTTTGATATTGGTTTTTGGGAAATGATGCTGGTCGGGGTGATCGGCCTTATCGTATTAGGCCCTGAACGATTACCTACCGCGATACGTAGCGTAATGC
Source organism: Psychromonas sp. CNPT3 (assembly GCF_000153405.2). NCBI lineage: Bacteria > Pseudomonadati > Pseudomonadota > Gammaproteobacteria > Alteromonadales > Psychromonadaceae > Psychromonas > Psychromonas sp. CNPT3. The sequence goes on along the minus strand of NC_020802.1, from coordinate 609,723 downwards.
GTTGGATAAATAGCGCCAAAAAATTAGTTAATTCGGTCAAAAATGACATATCTCAAGAATTAAAGTTACATGAGATGAATGAAAATATGATCAAAGCAACTAAACAAGGATTTGATGAACTCGATCCTGATCTTAAAAAATCGATTGAAGAGATGCGATCTATCGCAAAAGAGGTCACAAAACCTTATAAAGATACAGTGCAGACCTCTAATAACGAAGAGACACAACAAGAAACAACAGCGCACACAACACAAACCAAAGATACCGCTGAAAAGGACGTAATACGATGAGCGCTGAAAAATCTGGCACTAAAAAAACAGAGCATAGCTTACCGTTGATCTCTCATTTACTTGAACTTCGCGATCGCTTATTACGAGTTATCGCGATTGTTATTGCGCTTTTCTTTAGTTTAGTCTTTTTTGCCAATGACATTTACCATTACTTAGCAATCCCTCTAACCAGTCAACTTCCCGAAGGCTCAACCATGATCGCAACGGACGTTGCAACCCCTTTTTTCACTCCCATAAAATTAACCATCGTCTTATCTATTTTTATTGCTATCCCGGCCATTTTATACCAAGTATGGGCATTTATTGCGCCCGGACTTTATAAACATGAGCGTAAACTGGTAGCTCCCTTAGTGATAAGCAGTGCTTTTCTTTTTTATCTGGGTATGGCCTTTGCTTATTTTGTGGTATTTCCTATCGCGTTTTCCTTTTTCACCAGTACCGCACCAGAAGGCGTCATTATCGCCACGGACATTAGTAGCTATTTAGATTTTGTTTTAAAATTGTTTTTTGCCTTTGGCTTGGCATTTGAGATCCCAATTGCAACACTCGTGTTGTGTTGGACGGGAGCGACAACACCGAAGCAACTTAAAGAAAAACGCCCTTACATCGTGGTAGCAGCCTTTATTTTCGGCATGCTTTTAACCCCGCCCGATATTATTTCACAAACACTACTCGCGATCCCCATGCTTATTTTGTTTGAATTAGGCCTGTTATTTACACGTTTTTATGTCCCAAAAGAAACATTAGCACAAGACTCATAACGAGGTAGGAAGCTTAGCATGATAGATATTGGCATTAATCTTACCAACTCACGCTTCGATAAAGACGTTGAGACTGTCATCTCCAATGCTAAAGAAGTCGGTTTACAAGCATTGCTGATTATTGGCACAAGTATTAAAGAAAGCCAAAAAGCCATTGCGCTTTGCGCCACAGATAAAGACTTTCTTTATTGCTGTGTCGGCATTCATCCACATGACGCTAAAACATTAACCGATGATAGCATCGGTATTTTACGTCAATTAGCAAAAAACGCACAAGTTAAAGCCATTGGTGAGTGTGGACTCGACTTTAATCGCAATTACTCCACGCCCCAAGAACAAGAAAAAGCATTTACAGCGCAACTTGCCCTTGCTGTAGAGTTACAATTACCGGTATATATGCATCAGCGCGATGCCCACGCGCGTTTTATTGAATTATTAAAGCCTTATATCAACAAATTACCTAAAGCCGTTTTACACTGCTTTACGGGATCGAAAAAAGAACTCGAAGAGTGTTTAGCGCTCGGCCTATATATTGGAATAACCGGTTGGGTTTGTGATGAGCGCAGAGGTTTGGACTTGTTAGATTTACTTAAATACATCCCGAGTGATCGTTTAATGATTGAAACGGATGCGCCTTATTTATTACCACGATCAATGCGCCCAAAACCAAAGTCCAGCCGTAACGAGCCTAAATATTTACCTTATATCGCAACGACTGTCGCTCACGCTAGAGGCGAGACTTTGACTGAGTTAATACAAAACACAACTAAAAACAGCCAACATTTTTTTAATATTCATCCCATTTAAAAGGATCTGCAATGACGCTTTCATCTCACTTTCCAGCTCGTCGTTTACGTCGCTTACGTAAGCATGACTTTTCTCGTCGTCTTGTTGCTGAAAATCAATTGTCCGTTAATGATTTAATTTACCCGATGTTTGTTATAGAGGGGCGCAATCGCAAAGAGCCAATCTCATCAATGCCAGGAATAGAGCGACTGTCTCTCGATTTACTAATAGAAGAATGTATCTGCATTGAAGCCTTAGGTATTCCCGCTATAGCTCTTTTCCCAGTGCCCTCAGCTGACATAAAAACGACTATGGCAGAAGAGGCTTATAATAGTGATGGCCTCACACAACGCGCGGTACGTAAAATAAAAGAAGCATGCCCAAGTTTAGGCGTGATCACCGATGTCGCATTAGATCCTTTTACAACTCATGGCCAAGATGGGATCATTGATAGTGATGGCTACGTGTTAAATGATATCACCACGGAAATATTAGTTAAACAAGCACTATCACACGCTCAAGCAGGCGCTGACATCGTCGCCCCCTCGGATATGATGGATGGTCGCATTGGCGCTATTCGCCAAGCGTTAGAAAATGCAGGTTACATAAATACTCAAATCATGGCGTACAGTGCCAAATACGCCTCAAATTATTACGGACCATTTAGAGACGCTATCGGCAGTACGGGTAACTTAAAAGGCGCTAACAAATCAACTTACCAAATGGATCCTGCTAACAGTGATGAAGCACTACACGAAGCAGCGATGGATATTAGTGAAGGGGCGGACATGGTGATGGTGAAACCTGGCATGCCTTACCTAGATATCGTGCGCCGTGTTAAGAGTGAGCTACAAGTTCCAACATTTGCATATCAGGTCAGTGGAGAGTACGCCATGCATCAAGCTGCCATTGACAATGGTTGGCTCAAAGAAAAAGAATGTATTATGGAGTCTTTATTATGCTTTAAACGCGCAGGAGCAAATGGTGTATTAACCTATTTTGCAAAACGGGTGGCTATTTGGTTAAAAGAAGATCACATATAGTTCTCGCTCTATAACGATTTTATCTTAATAAAAAAGGCTTCCTAATGAGAAGCCTTTTTTATTGTAGAGATTAAAAATAATGTTTTTTATCTCTACTCTTGCTCTTCTTTTTTCGTGATCCAAAAATGTCGAACTAAAAGAATGGAAATGGATAATAGCCCCGCTAATAATGTTGATAATACAACAATCCGCGCACGTTTAGGGGCTGCTCTATTTAATGGAGGCTCAACTCGGTTTAAATAACGAAAGGGAACAAAAGAGGCATCGTCAGTAAGCGTTAATGTATTCAAGGCATTTAACGTTATCTGTTTTTCTACCAGTAACGGCTTAAAAAAACCTACGTCAGTTATCGACTTTAATACCACTATTTTTGCTTTTAATGCTTTAGTACCCAGATTAATAGGAAATAAGAGATCACTTTGACCGAAATCTGATTGATAGTTAACAATATTCGCTTCGGTTGCGATTTGATATGCATATTCAGCCTTTTTCAATAACGATGCTAATTCATTTTTTGCTTTTTCTTCTACTATCCGCTGAGATGTTAATAACGCTTGCTTAGCTGCTTTTATAAAAAGAGAAAACTTATTAACCTGCGTTGTTTTTACCTGCTCACTGACAAACTTAATATATTTATTTAGCAATAACGCTGAATTCTTCGACGATGTAGCACGAAAAGACAGTTCTACAACTGAAGCCTTTTTATCAACAGAAGCGTGTATCCTTCCCATCCACCTTTGTAGTTCTTGTCGATAACTTTTTGTGGCTAAACTGACAACTGCGTCTTCGTAATTATCTATTGATACTTTAATGTCATGATCGTCTAAGTAAGCTAAAAATGTTGCATCTTGTTGCAAAAACATTTTTTTACTAGAGGCCGAATTAAAAGAGCGCACAAAAAGAGAAAAAAGGATCTTAGGTTCAAAAAGCGCATCAAATTCATGAGCCTTATTTTTATATTTAGACTCATGTAAAGGGTTGTTTAATATCACACTCACAGCTTTGCTTTGTTGATATAACGTAGCAACATCCGTTAGTTGAGGTTCAATTACCTGACCTTTTGCGATCCACCATTGTTGCGCATTTAACGCATAATAAACAGATCCGATGACAGAAACTGCACAAAGAATACCTATTAACCATTTCCCTTCCCAGATAACATGAAAAATTTCTATTAAATCAATTTCATCAATTTGATTGATATTATCATTTTTTTTATCTACATTATATTCAGGTGTTTTAGTCATAAAATTTTCAGTGCTTATGTTTAGTGTCAACAAAAAGTATAAGCTATAACATAACACATAAAATACACGAGCCTTTATATTTTTTTTATATATTATTTTAAATTACAAGATAAAAACATAAATACGCTTTATATATAAAGAGTTACAGCGTCCTATAAACTTTAACTAAACATTTTAAATGCAAGAAATTATGACAAACAAAAGGACTAAGATTTAAGAGTCTCACTTTAATAAAAAATAAACTAATTGTATCGAGATCACTCCCTTTTTCTATATCCAAAATATATTTATTCAAAAAGAAATAGTGAAAAAAAATTATCTATTTTATCCCTTTGATAATTAAAGATGAAATTTGCATTCAACGTACGCTTGGTAAATCTTCTAACGGCCAGCGCGGTCTTGCTTGAATCGCTAAATCAACAAATTGCCCCGCTTTTAAGCGTTGCATTCCCGCATACGCTATCATTGCGCCATTATCAGTGCAAAATTCATTACGAGGATAAAAAACTTCTCCTCCCATATTTTTCATCAACGTAGCCAGTTGCTCACGCAAAGCAATGTTTGCACTCACGCCACCGGCTACAACCAATCGTTTTAGACCCGTTTGTTTCAATGCACGCTTACACTTTATTGAAATTGTATCAATGACTGCATCTTGAAAAGCCAGTGCTATATCCGCTTGTGTTTGCGCATCTTTTCCTTCTCGAGCAATGGTTATCGAGGCGGCTGTTTTCAGCCCACTAAAGCTAAAATCAAGCCCAGGCTTATTGGTCATAGGTCTAGGGAAGATAAAACGCTTTGGTACGCCTTTCTCTGCCATTTTAGCGAGACGAGGCCCCCCTGGATAATCTAACCCTAATAATTTTGCCGTTTTATCAAAAGCTTCGCCTGCAGCATCATCAATGCTTTCACCTAAAACATGATATTCACCAATATTATCAACCTTCACCATTAAGGTATGCCCACCTGAAACAAGCAACGCTAGAAAGGGAAATTCAGGTTTATTTTCTTCTAACATGGGCGCCAACAAATGCCCTTCCATATGATGCACCGCAATAGCAGGTTTTCCCCAAGCGAAGGCTAAGCTTCGGCCTATACAGGCGCCCACTAGAAGGGCTCCAACAAGTCCAGGCCCTGCAGTAAAGGCAATGGCATCAATATCGTCTTTAGTGCTCTTAGCGTCGAGTAGGGCCTGTTTTATTAAGGGAATTGTTTTACGCACGTGATCTCTTGACGCCAATTCAGGCACCACACCACCATAGTCCGCATGTAAAGCCACTTGACTATATAATTGATGTGACAAAAGGCCTAAATCGTCATCATAGATGGCGATCCCTGTTTCATCACAAGATGTTTCAATTCCCAAAATACGCATAAAAGAAAAAGTCCTAATTGAACGTTCATAAAAGAGTAAATAGTTTACCTTTTGCGCACCTTTTTTTCTACTTAAAATAAAATATGTAGCTAACTAGATGCAGTTAAACTAAGATCAATGTTACAGATTTGATTTTTTATCAAATATAAGTTCAGTAATCCTTTACTTTTGCACCTAAATAGGATTAAAATCTCGCACCATTTTAAATGCATTGGTCGCTTTACGACCGTAACCATAAAGGTAATAGGCACATGCCAGTAATTAAACTTCGTGAAAACGAACCCTTTGACGTAGCACTACGTCGTTTCAAACGTTCTTGTGAAAAAGCAGGTATTTTAGCTGAAACACGTAAACGTGAATACTTTGAAAAACCAACAACAGTTCGTAAACGTGCAAAAGCTGCAGCAGTTAAACGTCACTTGAAAAAACTTTCTCGTGAAAATGCTCGTCGCGTTCGCCTTTACTAAATAAAACTTAAGGTTTTATATGTCTTTGAAAGTGAAGTTAAAAGAGCAACAAATACTCGCTATGCGAGCGAAGGATAAAGTGCGCTTGCGTACTATCCGTATGTTGCTTGCTGCTGTAAACCAAATTGAAATAGATGAACGTATTGAGCTAGATGATGATGCAGTGACGGCTGTTATTGTTAAATCAGTAAAACAACGTAAAGATTCTATTAACCAATTTGAAAAAGCAAACCGCACTGATCTTGTTGATATTGAAAAGACAGAGCTTGTGATCTTACAAGAGTTTCTGCCTCAACCGCTCAGCTCTGCTGAAGTGAATGCTTTAATCGAGCAAGCTATTGCTTCAACAGAAGCAGGTGGCATGCAAGATATGGGCAAGGTGATGGGCATACTTACAAAAGATATTCAAGGACGAGCGGATATGGGTGAAGTAAGCAAACTTGTAAGAGCCAGCTTAATTTAAATATATCTTCTTGTAACGTATTAAAAGCCTCATACTTATTTATTAAGTCTGAGGCTTTTTTATTTAAAAAGGTTTTACAATGGCAGGACGTATTCCACAAAATTTCATCGATGATCTTATCGCTCAGACTGATATTGTTGATGTGATCGATAGCCGTGTAAAACTGAAAAAACAAGGCAAGGATCATCGCGCGAGTTGCCCCTTTCATAATGGAAATAATAAATCATCCTTTTCTGTGAGCACCGAAAAGCAGTTCTATCATTGTTTTAACTGTGGTGCGAGCGGTAATGTTCTCACTTTTATTATGGAATATGACGGTGTAGAGTTCGTCGATGCCATCGATATTTTAGCCGAACAATTGTCCATTGAAGTGCCTCGCGAAGAAAATAACAATGCAACATCAAGCCCAACACAAACTATCGATAGGAAAGATCTTTATCAGATAATGGCTGATATTACGCATTTTTATCAGCAACAACTTCGTCAGCATATCAATAGTGAAAAAGTAATTAATTACTTAAAAGGGCGGGGCTTATCCGGGAAAACAGCTCAACACTTTAAAATCGGCTACGCGCCAGATGGTTGGGATGAAGTGCGAAAACGTTTTGCAACCTCACCTGAACAAGAAAAAAAACTCATTGATATCGGCATGCTGATCAGTAAGTCAACAGAAGGTGCGGGGAGTTATGATCGTTTCCGAGATCGCCTTATGTTTCCTATTTATGATCGTCGGGGCCGTGTTGTAGGCTTTGGCGGACGCGTATTTGATAATAGTGAACCCAAATATCTCAACTCACCAGAAACGCCCCTGTTTCACAAAGGTAAAGAGTTATATGGTTTATACCATGTAAAACAAGCCTACAAAGACATTCCACGCATTTTAGTCGTCGAAGGCTATATGGATGTCGTTGCCTTAGCTCAATTTGGCGTAGACTATGCAGTCGCATCATTAGGCACTGCTACAACCGCTGATCATATACATACTCTTTTTCGTCATAGCAGTGAAATAATTTGTTGTTTTGATGGTGATAAAGCCGGCCGAACCGCCGCTTGGCGAGCACTTGAAAATGCACTTCCCTACTTACAAGATGGGCGTACGCTGCGTTTTATGTTTTTAGAGGAAGGCGAAGATCCCGATAGTTTTATTCAAAAAAAGGGTAAACAACACTTTGAAACACTCGTAAAAGAAGCATTGCCTTTTTCTGATTTTCTCTTTCAACACCTATTAACGCAAGTGGACATGAGCAATAGAGACAGTAAAGCTAAGTTAGCACAACTGGCTATTCCTCTCATTTCTCAAATGTCAGAAAGTGTCTTTAAAGAGATGATGGAAGAACGTTTGATCACGTTATTAGGGATAGAAAAAAGCGCATTAATAAAATTAATGCCTAAAGCCTCAACGTTATCAGCCCCCAAACAAAGCAAAAAAGTAACGCCGATGCGCTTGGCCATTTCTTTAGTGCTACAGCATCCCAACATTGCTTATGACTTGCCATTATTTCCTGAATTTAAAGAAATAAAACTTCCGGGTTTATCTTTATTAGATCAACTCCTTGATATTTGTAGAACAGCCCCCCATATTAACACGGGACAGTTACTTGAATATTGGCGAGACAAACCAGAAAGCCGTCAATTAAAACAACTCGCAGTATGGAATAACCAAGTTGACGAGGGAAAATATGAAGATGTTTTTTTAGATATCTTAGAAAATTTCTTAACCCTTCATATTGACCAAAAAATTGAACAGTTAAAAATGAAGTCACGTAAAGGCGAAACATTAACAAGTACAGAAATATTACAACTCGCTACTTTGCTGGCTCGCTAGCATTTAAAAATCAAACTAGAAAAAATTAGATAATAAGCGTATAATACAGCGCTTGAATTTTTTAAAATCACCTCTTTTTATTTTGGACGGGATCTATGGCTCAAACACCTCAATCACAGCTCAAAGAGCTTATTATTAAAGGTAAAGAAAAAGGATTTCTAACTTACGCTGAAGTTAACGATCATTTACCGCAAGACATTTTTGAAGCAGAACAGATCGAAGATATCATCCAAATGATTGGTGATATGGGTATAAAAGTTTATGAGACCGCACCTGACGCTGATGAGATCAGCTTAGGTGAAGAAAGTAATGATACAGCCGATGAAGATGCTGTAGAAGCGGCAGCTCAAGTACTTGCAACCGTAGAATCTGAAATCGGTAGAACGACAGATCCTGTGCGTATGTATATGCGCGAAATGGGAACGGTTGAGCTTTTGACGCGTGAAGGCGAAATTGTTATCGCTAAGCGTATCGAAGAAGGGATAAAAGAGGTACAAACTTCTGTATCTGAATATCCTGGCACGATCACAGGTTTACTTGATAATTGGGATAGCTACGAAGCCGAAGAAATGAAACTGACGGATATGATCAGTGGCTTTATAGATCCAAATGATGATATGACCCAAGCGCCTACCGCAACTAATGTTGGCTCAGAATTAACTGACGCACAAAAAAAAGATAACGAAGAAGAAGACGAAGAAGAGGAAGGACCTAAAGGCCCTTGTCCTGAAGAATCGGCTGAAAAATTTACAGAACTTCGACGCTTAAATACCATTGTTGAAGATATGATTGCAAAGCACGGACGTGCACACGCAAAAACGCGTACGGCGATCAATGCACAAGCTGAATTTTTCCAACAGTTTAAATTGATCCCTAAACAATTTGATCGGATGGTAAAAACGATTCGTGCGTCTATGAATATGGTACGTACGCAAGAACGTCTTGTTTTAAAAATCTGTGTTGAACAAAACAAAATGCCTAAAAAAGCTTTTATTAGCTTATTTAAAGGTAATGAAACCAACAAAGCTTGGTTAGATGCAATTTATGCAACCGAAAAAGAATATGCTAAACGCATAAAAGAATTCGATGAAGATTTAGTTCGTTGCATTCGTAAAATGGCTTTAGTTGAAACACAAACAGCATTAACCATTATCAATTTAAAAGAAATCTCACGTAAGATGAGTATTGGCGAAGCAAAAGCACGCAGAGCTAAAAAAGAAATGGTTGAAGCGAATTTACGTTTAGTTATCTCTATTGCGAAAAAATACACTAACCGAGGTTTACAGTTCTTAGATCTTATCCAAGAAGGTAATATCGGTTTAATGAAAGCGGTTGATAAGTTTGAATATCGTCGTGGCTACAAATTCTCGACTTATGCAACTTGGTGGATACGTCAAGCGATCACACGCTCTATTGCGGATCAAGCTCGCACTATCCGTATTCCCGTGCATATGATCGAAACGATAAATAAATTAAATCGTATTTCACGTCAAATGCTCCAAGAAATGGGACGCGACCCACATCCAGATGAACTGGCTGAGCGCATGATGATGCCTGAAGATAAAATTCGTAAGGTACTTAAAATTGCGAAAGAGCCTATTTCAATGGAAACACCCATTGGTGATGATGAAGATTCACACTTAGGCGATTTTATTGAAGATACCACCATTGCTTTACCCGTTGATTGTGCGACAAGTGAAAGCCTTAAAAATGCAACCAATGAAGTATTAGAAGGACTAACAGCTCGAGAAGCTAAAGTCTTACGTATGCGTTTTGGTATTGATATGAATACCGATCATACTCTTGAAGAAGTGGGCAAACAATTCGATGTGACACGTGAACGAATTCGTCAAATTGAAGCGAAGGCATTACGTAAATTACGTCATCCAAGTCGTAGTGAGCAACTTCGTAGTTTCTTAGACGAATGATCTAAATAATAAAAAACCCTGCTTTTGCGGGGTTTTTTATCACTGAAAGAAACAAATTACCAACTTATATAAAATAATGTGTAAATGTTGTCGAATAATTCAGCAAACGCATCAGATATGCTAGACATGAAAATACGAAGCTTATATACTCGCACTTCAAGTTTACTTACATTTAATTAAATGTAGAAATAAGGCCCCTTAGCTCAGTTGGTTAGAGCACACGACTCATAATCGTTAGGTCCCCAGTTCAAGTCTGGGAGGGGCCACCACATTCAACATCAAAGACGCTTTTTAGCGTCTTTTTTGTTTTATAATCCACAGATTTAATGCACAAGTACAATTTGTAATATCCCAAATATTTAATAACATCAGAGATAACACCAACAAAATGTTATCGATGCAGTGTTACTATGGTTAAAAACACCACGCCATCAAACGATACAAAAACAAACGAGCAAAATCAAAGATAAACAATTCAACCTTTCATGGTGATGGGCTAAATACTTAGGATAAAAGCTAACACTACAAAGCAAAGCTTATTTTATGATGTCGATGATTTTTGTCATAAACTCCCTTCCAAAATTAAAAACATAATTATTTTGATGGAACTCGTAAAAACCTGTTATACCGCTTCATCAATCTACTGTTCGATCTGATCAGCCCCTCTCGTACTTATTTTTATCAGTTAAAATAAAAGATAGATCAACTGAAATAATGACTGAACACTTAAACTGTAGTATTTACTTTGCATTCCATTAGGGGTCGTGGCTACGAGGTTTGAATTAAATCACCAACGATCGGGCGAGACAATACTATCCGAAATTACATTGGTTTTAAAAAAACATCGCCTCAGTTGAGTATTTAAAATGAAGCTGAAGAAGAGACTAACAACGAAACTTAAGCCAAACTAGTAGCGGAGCATATGCGCGCTATTACGGCTTTGGTGTTATGTCCTTTAATGTTGAATCTAACTTCATGAAATTAAGCGCAACATTTTTTAAAAAATAATATGTTGTGCTTAATTTCCACGTTTTAAATTATTGATCTACACTTTCGGCATATGTACACCAAAATTTAGTTTCATTAATGGACAAGGCTTACCATTCGAACCACTACCACTCTTTGCGCAGACGTTCTTGTAAGCCTTTTGCAATGATTTTAAGAAACTTTATTGGTGAAGGAGTAAAGTGGCTTAGAATTCGTATTGTATTTTTATTTTATTTTACCTAAAATGGCAACTCAGCATTAAGCCTTTCATTAGGCCTATCTCGTTGATATAAATTTTTATAGCGTTTCTTTCTTTCTTGTTTATAATTGACTTTTATTTTTGATTGCAGGGAAGCTAAATAGGTGACATGGAGGTATACAATTAGTCATTGCCCCTTAATTATGGGTATTTATCAACGGCAAACTGATGTAATGGTGCACAACGAGCAAGCTAACCTGTCGTGTAAATCATTTCGCCTTCACAAATCGCCTAATATGTAGCGCGTTCCTTGATAGTACTGTGACGGATCTTTTCTACAATCATAAAAAGAAAGATCAACTAAACTCGATATAACATGAAAACTGCGATATTTAGTTTGTTATGTCATAATCACTCAATTTATATAATATATAATATATTATGAACACCTTAGGTTTATCAATCGTATGACAGCATGCCGTATTTTTTTTTATAAATTAAAAAAGACATATTCTAATCAACAATTTTTGTATCATCTTTACAGTGTGTTACCCTTTTTATTATCATTAACTTCTATTCTCTGGTTTCGTAATGGCCATAAATCCATTGTGATCGTTGCACTAGTATATCTAATTATTAGATTATTCGTACAGAGTAAGAAAATAATCACTACCAATATATATAACAACCCTTGGCTGAAATATATATTGTTACTCTCGATATTTTCTATTTTTAATTATTGTTACAATAGTACTGGCAGTATAGAAGTTCGCTCTCTTTTAGTTGTTTTTACCTTACTGTTAGTAACACCAAAAAAAACCTTTAATTTAAAAAGTTTACAATATTTATTATTTGCAGGTGCCGTTAATATCACCGCCATTATTGTTTATTATCAAATAATCGAACCTACAAACCGATTTGATTGGCCGGTTAATGCTATCCCTTTAGCTACAATAGCTGCATTTTTTTCTATCAGTTCTTTAACGATGCTCATTAATAACATTAAGAATAAACATAAGGCTATATTATGGATATCATTAATCTTATCAACATATGCAACCCTACTAACCGAGTCTAGAGGCCCTATAATAGCGCTTATAATTATACTAGGTTTAAGCGGTTACTATTACCTTCTGCGCAGTAAAAAGTTAATCGTTAAAGTAATGGCAATTGCTCTCGTTGTCGTCATTGGTTTTTTATCAGTTAAACCTTATATGAGCGCAAGAATAACTCAAACAATAAATGAGGTTAAACATTTAGAAAAAGGTGACTTTAGTACCTCCATCGGCTTAAGATTGCAAATGTACCAACTAGGATGGACACTAATAAAAGAAAAACCTATTCTCGGTTATGGTAAAACGTTACAACCAAAATTAAATGACTTACTCGATAAAAAACAAATAACACCAAGCGTTCATCGTGTTGTATCTTGGACATTTCATAATAACTTTATTGAAAAACAAGTGAACTCGGGGATATTGGGCTCTTTGCTCCTAATGTCTTTATTTATATATCCTATTTATCTAACAAAAAAACATTCTCCTGTTATTAAGTGTTTAGTAATAAATATCTCTCTATTATATTTTCTATGTAGCTTTGTAGATACCCCCTTTACTACTGGTCAAAGCTTAATTATTTACCTTATAATGATCGGCTATATTGAGAGAGCAGGAAGTAACTTAAATAACATACAAAGAGAAAAAGAATGAAAGTAGAAGTCATTATGAGCGCTTATAATAATCCTAGAGATTTAAAATTAGCACTCGATTCTTATGTTAGGCAAACATATAAAAACTTTAGTATCTGCATCGCAGATGACGGTTCAGAAAGTACAATAGAAGCTTTAATTAAAACGTATGCAACGCTTAATATTAGGCATGTATGGCAAGAAGATAAAGGTTTTAGGAAAGCAAAAATATTAAATAAAGCAATCAAAACAAGTACTGCTGAATATATTATTTTTACCGATGCCGATTGTATTGCATCTTCTATGTTTATTCATGATCACATGGATCAAGCATCTTCATCCCATGTAGTGATAGGCGTGCGAGTATATATTAAGAAAAAACTATCAACAAAATTAAGAGAGAATAGACTTGATCCTATTAAATTAGATTCAGGCGTTTGGCTCGTAGTACAATCAATATTAGGACGCTTAACTAAACCAGAGCAGGCCCTTCGTTATCCTGATTGGAGTTTGCCATATTTACATAAAATAAAATCAAGTATGGTGGAATTTGGATCTAATATTGCAATACCAATGGAAAACCTAATACAAATAAATGGCTTCGATGAGGATTTTCAAGGATGGGGATATGAGGATAGTGATTTATTAAGGCGCTTATATTTAACGGGCCTTACGCCTAAAGGTGAATTTGGACGATGTGTCCAATATCATTTACAGCACAAAGTTAACGCAGAAAATGATAATGCTTTAGATATGTTTATGAGTAAAACAAAGGAAAAAAACATACAATGCAAACACGGAATCAATACGCTTGAGTAGTAGTGTATAATAGATACTCGTCATCTTTTGGTGTATTGGGATGTTTTCCCACATTCTGACTACGTGCAGTGTTGAGTATGATCTGATTTTTATCTCTTATTAAAAAGGAGCGAAAAATCAGGATAAACTCAACATTAGGTAGTTGCAAATGTGTGAACGAAGTCTCCTAGCATTTATCGTATGAGATAAGACAGATGTATGAGTGTCATCTTCGCATTACATTTATCACAACATGCCACCAAATTCCTGACAAAATAAACTGACACTCACTTTCACCTGTTGTGATCCTTTAGTTACAAGTCGTATGCAATGGCAAAGCAATACTGATGCTCACAAACGAACTAAACACATGATCCCAGATCATTAATCATGATTTACATCCCATTTCGCTCCGAAATTTTTTAAATAATAACATAAGTTGATCTTCGCTATAGAATATCCCCTAAAGGGAGAGGATCCTATACTGGGTAAGATGATACATTTGGAATGTATCTATCACCCATGCTTGCGAATGGATTCCTTACAACAGCTGGTTCAATATATTAATTTTTATTCTTTTAATAAAAATTTTCATTAAGGCTTTGTTATGTCTCAAACAGTTTCTCTAGATAAAAATGCAACAACATTAAATATTGCAACGCGTACAGAAGAAGATTTACTTGGTAAACGCCAAGTTCCCGCAGATGCTTATTGGGGAATTCATACTCTTCGCGCTATCGAAAATTTTAATATATCTAATAGTACCATTTCAGATGTCCCTGAATTTATACGAGGCATGATATTCACGAAGAAAGCAGCCGCTATGGCAAATAAAGAATTAGGCGCTATTCCATCGGATGTAGGCCAATATATTATTAAAGCGTGTGACGTGATCCTCGATACAGGGAAATGTATGGATCAATTCCCATCTGACGTATATCAAGGCGGTGCAGGTACATCGGTTAATATGAATACAAATGAAGTGATTGCCAATCTAGCACTTGAGTTAATGGGTAAAGAAAAAGGTGATTACGACATTATCGATCCCAACGATCATGTTAATAAAAGTCAGTCCACCAATGACGCTTATCCTACCGGTTTTCGTATTGCCGTTTATAATAGTTTAATGAACATGATTAAATCTCTTGAGTATCTTAAAGGCTCATTTGATGCAAAAGGCAGTGAGTTTTCTGAGGTTTTAAAAATGAGCAGAACTCAACTTCAAGACGCTATCCCTATGACGGTAGGTCAGGAATTTAACGCGTTTGCCATCTCGATTAAAGAAGAAATTAAAAACATTAAATATACGGCTAATTTATTACTTGAAATTAATTTAGGTGCAACAGCCGTTGGAACCGAGTTAAATGCCATCAAAGGTTATCAACTCTTAGCGGTTAAAAACCTTGCTGATATTACAGGATTAGCGTGTACTCCCGCTGAAGATCTTATTGAAGCAACCTCCGACTGTGGTGCATATGTCATGGTGCATAGCGCGCTTAAACGTACCGCTGTTAAACTATCTAAAATATGTAATGATTTACGTTTACTTTCATCAGGCCCTCGAACTGGTTTGAATGAACTTAATTTGCCAGAATTACAAGCAGGCTCATCAATCATGCCCGCTAAAGTAAATCCAGTCATTCCTGAGGTTGTAAACCAAGTTTGCTTTAAAGTAATTGGCAATGACATTACTATTACCTTTGCAGCAGAAGCCGGTCAATTACAACTTAATGTGATGGAGCCTGTTATTGGACAAGCATTATTTGAATCAATTTCACTACTTAATAATGCGTGCATAAACCTACGTGATAAATGCATTACAGGTATTACTGTAAATAAAGAAGTTTGTGAAAAATTTGTATTTAATTCTATCGGCATCGTTACTTATTTAAACCCATTAATTGGTCATAAAGAAGGTGATATCATCGGTAAGATTTGTGCCGAAACAGGTAAAAGTGTCCGAGAAGTTGTTCTAGAGCGCGCGCTGCTGAGCAAAACAGAATTAGATGACATTTTTTCAGTACAAAATCTAATGCATCCTCAATATAAAGCAAAACAGTACAACTAAGATATTCATCCTTAATGACATCGCGCGGCCTGAATAATAAAACCGCGCTGTATCCGTACGGATATTAATATCGGAGGGCGTCCGAACGTAACAATAAAAAAAGTAGCCCTATTGAAGTGACCCCCAATGGTTGGACAACCAATTACTGGGGGTCTTTTTATGTCCAAATATAGTAAAACTTTTTTTATTATCCACCAGCAATATCAAAATATAGCGTTATCAATCAAAATAATTTCCTCAATGGCTCAGCACTGGCCATTTTATTTTTGATTTATCAATCGCATTTTTACAACTAAGTGCATCATTGCCTCTATAATTTCGACATCCCCAAAACTCACCTTTTTTACTACTCCTTAGTAGCATCTCCGCACCACATTTATCACACAAAGGCACTACATCGTGACAAGATGAGTTTAAACAGGCTTTAAAGCCTACATATACCGTTTTTGTCATCAGGCTATGGCACTTAATGCAAGCTCTTTCTTTGTAAGCGCACAGAGGGAAATGAGAGCAATAATAGAAATGGCCATAACGGCTAACCCCCGCTTTTAACACACCAGTTTTACAGACTAAACAATGGCTTTGATGAGCCTGTTTTGGCGAACTCTCATCGTCAAATTCATTCAGTTCAATTTCATATTCACTAATCAACTCTTGCACAAAAATACTGGAATTTTGCATATCAGCAATAATATAAACGCGATTTTTAGCGCGCGTTAATGCAACATAAAACAAACGACGCTCTTCACTATGTTCAAACGTTTCTTCTTTAGCAAGTAAGGCATCTAAAATAGCAGGCGTTGCTTTAGAGGAAGGAAAACCATGCTTACCTGTTTTCATGCCAATGATCACCACTTGATCCGCTTCTTTACCTTTCGCGGTATGAAATGACTGTGTTTGTATCTTTAATATGGGATATCGTTGATTTAAACGTGTAAGGGTTAATTTGTCCGGTAATAAAAACCAAAAACGAGCAAGTAAATACACACTTGTCGGTTTATTAGCTTTACGCGCAATCGCACTTAATACCTCGTCAAGGGCACCATTCGTTATTTCATCAATGTTATTTGGAGTTGAAAGGGTAAGTGTTCGCTTACACAACAATGATATAGCAGGCAGACTCACCTGATCATTTGCTATGATCGTTTTATATATTTGAGAAGGATTTTTAGAGATAAAGTCAGTGGCGACTTGCGCTATTTTATTATTAAAACGAAAAGTACGATCTAATTCAGTTTGAGTTGTATGACCAAAATAATGTGAAAAACTGGTTGTCAGCGATACATCCGCGCCATTGAAACGATAAATAGCCTGCCAATCATCGCCAACAGCAAAAATTGAACTACCTTGACAGTTATCACGTAGCGCCTTCACAAGACGAGCACGAGGCTCTGATATATCTTGGAACTCATCGACCATAATATAACGCCAAGAGGGCTTAAATTGCCCACTTTGAATATACATTAACGCCTTAGAGATCATATCTTCAAAATCAATTTCATCACGGCTTAGTAAATGTGCTTGATAAGCTTTAAAAAGGGGTTTTAATAACGTAAATGCTTTCGCCATTTGCTTTTTATCTTGAGCTGTCTTAATGATATTTTCTTCTAACTCAGCATCTAAGCAAGCACTCTTATATAAACTCACTAACTTGGTAAATATTTCTGCAAGCGCGCTAATACGCCCACTCTTCTTTAAACTCGCAAGCATTGCTTCAGGAGGTAATAATTCACATTCTAGGTGTTTGTTTTTTAAATGTTTAGCAAGTTTTTTGAATAAAATATCTTTTTTATGATCCGCATAGGTTAATTCAATACATTGCGTTTTATGATGCTGATGCGTTTGCCTCTTCCATTGTATTGATGCCTGATATTCCTCTCTATTGATATAAGGCGCCGTATCTCCATTTTCATCGATGCCGTAATACTCTATATAAATATTTAACTCTACTAAAAAGAAATCGGGCTGATATTGACGGTGCTCTCTGTTTTTTACATCAAACGCATAATTAGCTTCATACTGATATTCAATACCATGATTAAATAACCAATTAGCAATATACAACTCACCAAAACTTTTAACCCTCTCCCCTTTTAAGGTGCGTATATCATTATCAATTAAGTATTGATAATAATCGCCCAAACTTTCAAACTCAAAGTCGTTCTTTTCTACATAATAATATTTACTAAAATATTCTAAAATTAAAGAACAATACGCTTCATTATTGTAAATTAACCCTTCAAAATATGTCTGGATCCATTTTGCTTTGGCTTTTTCATCACCTGCAAATATCGATAGGCAAGGTTTAGCGCCCTCGACCTGCGCAATAATGCTCTGCCCAAGACTGTGAAAAGTGGTTGCGCTGATTTTATCAGTACGTAGCTTGTCGACTATTCTAGCGTCCATTTCATCGGCAGCCGCTCGCCCGTAAGCGAGCAGTAAAACATCTGAGTGCTGCGCTTGCAGACTATTTAATAAATAACCAGCACGGCCCACCATGACACTGGTTTTTCCGGTTCCCGCTCCCGCAAGTAACAGGTTATTATCGTCATCGATAACACAAGCGCGACGTTGTTTAAGCGTCAAGGGTTTCGACTCTACGTCATCAAAAAACGTTTTAAAGAGTGATAGTTGCTGATTAATATACGCTTCACGGCGTATCTCTATGTCCGCCTTTGACCAGCTCTGATAATCAGATAACAAACCGATTAAAGTCGCTATTTCATCAACGACATTAACTTTCGTCACCCAGGGATACCAGCGCACATACTCCTCTTGTATCGCCAATTTAATATGTTGCACTGTCGATTGGCGCAGATATTTCTGACGAATATATTTATCAATATTGATAATTATATTTTGCAGACGCTTCTTATTGGCCTCTATCCATAAATTTTCACAGTGTATTTGTAGATTAATAGAGGTACGAAAAGCCATTTTCGTTAGTGTGTAGTTTTTTTGGGAAGTATAAAACGAAATATTTTTACCCCATAAACCGGAGCGAAATTTAGGGGGAGAAACGAGCAAATGCCATGCGATCACTAAATGCTCGCCATTGACGACTAACGTTATATTATTTTCATCGAAACAGAGTTTCGTTGAATGACCAAAAAAACGACCAAAAACACTAGAATTGATTGATTTCACAGAGAAAAAAGACCTAATAAAGAAAAGAAGCGAACCATTATTCTAGCAGTAGCAGATGTCTTAACATAACAAAAAAGGCTTAGCTGACTATTTAATAGAGCCTAAAAAACATCTTTTATATACAGAGCGTAATTAAGACCCAAACACGGCACCGCTAAATGTTCAAAAAAGGACACTGGCACAGTAAAACGAAGAAAAATAGAATATGAATAAATAATAAACAATAAAAAATAAAAATATAAAATAAGAATAAAATAAATAATTGATGCATTATTAAATTTAAAACAAAACTCATGCATCAAATTGCCGACATATGGCTTAATAAAGGCAGGCGACGCACTAAACAATGCTAGTTATCCCGAATTTAAGTTAATTAACAACCTAAATATAAGATACATCACAAATATGTGCCGTTTATATCTATTCACCCTAGATAATTGATACCTTACTTTAACTTCTAATACTCAACCATATCATTCTACAAGGCAACCTTATGCTAGAATTATTTATTGGCTTTATCATTACCGTCTCTGTCGGTTATTTCATTATTAAACGATATAATGCAACAGGGATCTTACTCACCGCCGGCGTTATTCTACTTATCATCACAGGCTTACTTGGAAAAAGTATCCTACCCGATAATATTACGCCTACCGGCAACATTCTCACCGATGCACTTGAATTTATTAAATATATGTTGCGATATCGAGGCGGTGGTTTAGGAATGCAAATCATGCTTTTATGTGGTTTCGCAGCTTATATGACAAAAATAGATGCCAACAATGTTGTCGTCAAAGTATGTGCACGGCCTCTAGCGTTTATAAAATCGCCCTATATATTACTTGTAGTCGCCTATTTTGTAGCCTGCTTAATGTCACTTGCAGTCAGCTCTGCAACGGGTTTAGGCGTATTATTAATGGCAACATTGTTCCCGATGATGACAGCGATGGGTATATCACGCGCAGCCGCCGCGTCTGTCTGCGCCTCACCGGTAGCTGTCATATTATCACCCACTTCAGGTGACGTAGTGATTGCTGCAGAAAAATCAGGTATACCACTTGATCAATTTTCACTGGGCACTGTATTACCCGTTTCCATTGCAGCCGTCATTACAATGGCCATCGCTATCTTTTTCTGGAATCGATATTTAGATAAGAAAAACAACACGCCAATGGTTAAAACAGATATAACCACCATTAACGTTACCGCACCGAGTTATTATTTCATTCTGCCATTTTTACCTATCGTTGGTGTATTCTTATTTAACGGCTCTACTATCCCAGGGGTAAAACTAGATATTTATACCATTGTCGTTATGTCTATCTTCATTTCTGCCGTTGTTGATTTCATTAGCAAACGCTTTAATGGCAAAGAAACGCTTGATGATTTAAGTGTATGTTATGACGGTATGGGAGATGCTTTTAAAAGTGTTGTTATGCTTTTGATCGGAGCAGGGGTTTTTGCTCAAGGATTAATGTCTATCGGCGCTATCGATAACTTAATTGGCTTAGCAGAGCAAGCGGGTGCAGGCGGGATTGCATTGATGTTAATTTTAACAGGTATCACCATGGTAGCAGCCATCGCAACAGGCTCCGGTAACGCGCCCTTTTTCGCATTTGTCGAATTGGCACCCGCATTAGCCGGTAAATTAGGATTACACCCCGCATTTTTAATAATACCAATGCTACAAGCCTCAAACCTTGGTCGTACAATATCACCCGTTTCTGGCGTTATTGTCGCAACAAGTGGCATGGCTAAATTAAGTCCATTTGATGTTGTTAAACGTACATCCGTTCCCGTTCTCGTTGGGCTAATTACGGTTGTGATAGGAACAATTATCACCGTACCTATGAGTCTTTAACTCACTTTAGTTAATATATCGACATAGGGTTTGCATGTTAAACGTGCAAACCCTATTTTTATCTGAGCCACTATCTATCAATAGAAGATTTATATTAATGCACTAAAACGGATTAAAAACATTTTGACCTAAAATCAGAGCTCTCCCTTATTGCCACCAATAGGTACGCCCAATAAATTAACCAATGGCACATTATCTTCAACTAAGCTTAAGATTGTATGCTTATTTAGCTCTGCCAAAAATGCATTCGTAGCACTCGCAAGCACCCCCTTAAGCTGACAAGCCCCCACAATATGACAAAAACCAGCATTACAATTAACGATGTTCATCGATTCCATATTTTGAATCACATCACCTAAAAATATTTTATGCGCATCAATACCTAATCTAATTCCTCCATTTTTCCCACGTACCGCATCGATATAGCCCAATTTAGACAATTTACTGATCACTTTAACCATATGATTTCGAGATACATTATAAATATTAGCGACGCTTGATATGTCTGCTAATTCTCCTTTGGGTAATATAGCCAAATAAATCAATGTACGTAATCCATAATCGGTAAATGTAGTTAATTGCACGGCGCCTCCTTTTTAAAATTTTAATAAGCTTGTTGACTAAAAGAAATAGGATCGGTATAAAGATAACATGTATTTTAAATGCAACTTATAAAGGTTTCAATATGATCTCAGAAAAAACAATAAAAATCGTCAAATCGACAGCGCCTCTCATTGCTCAAACAGGCACTAAACTTACCACCCATTTCTATAAACGTATGTTTAAGCATCATCCTGAATTACTCGATATCTTTAATATGAGCAACCAAACAAAAGGCGCGCAACAAGAAGCACTCTTTAATGCGATATGTGCATACGCCAATAATATTGACAATTTAGCGGCCGTATTGCCTGTTGTTGAAAAAATAGCGCAAAAACACAGTAGTTTTATGATAACAGAAGCTCAATATAATATTGTTGGCGAGCACTTACTTGCAAGTATTGATGAGCTACTTTCTCCAGGCCAAGAAGTCATTGATGCTTGGGCTGAAGCTTATGGCGTTCTTGCGCATATATTTATCACGCGAGAAGAAGATATTTATAAAGAAAATGAAAATAAATCAGGTGGATGGCGTGGTAAACGAGCGTTTGTTCTGACCGAAAAAAAAGCAGAAAGCCAATGTATTAGTAGTTTCACTTTCAAAGCCGTTGATGGTAAAAATGTCTCTCATTTTATGCCAGGACAATATATCGGTATTTACTTACACCCTTCTCAATTTAAGTATCAAGAAATTCGTCAATACAGCCTCTCTTGCTCTCCTCGCGATGATAGTTATCGCATTTCAGTTAAACGCGATGTAGAGGGTGTTGTTTCTAATTATTTACATAACGAGCTTAATGTCGGTGATGTGGTTTCATTAAGCTCACCTGCCGGTGATTTCTTTTTAGATATTACTGAGAGTCGCCCGGTTACACTGATATCTGCAGGTGTCGGTCTGACGCCCATGTTATCGATGCTAGAGAGTTTAACGGCACATAATACATCGGTGACGTGGTTACATGCGACTGAAAATGGTCAAACCCATGCGTTTAAAAAACATGTGCAAGCACTCATCGCCAAACATTCACATATGCAAAGCACGATTTGGTATAACTCTCCTTTAGACTCGGATCTCATTAACGAGGATTATCAACACCAAGGGTTCATGAAGTTAGACGCGCTGTTCGATAAAAAAATTGATCCTAATATGCATTATTATATATGTGGGCCCATTGCTTTTATGCAATATGTCGCACATGCACTGACCGATCTAAAAGTGCCAAATGAAAATATTCATTACGAATGTTTTGGACCGAATAAAATCATCTAAAAAAAGGGATAGATGCTTTGTAAAAAGCATCTAATAGCAAAGGAATTAATTAAGTTTTCATGTATTGCGCAGGAAAAATTAACACGAGCAAGGCGTGAGTTTCAGGAGAGTGTTGTTCTCACTTCAAAAATCACAACGCTGGGTGGGATAATTTCAACAAGCAAGACGGGTAGCCTTTTTAGTTCCTTTGGTATAACCCTAAGTATACTTATTGTTATGATAGATTAACTAAAAAGGGATCTCTTGATAATTTAGTGGCATTTTGAGCATTAAACCAACTTAATTTATTCGCTAAGCTCACGACTTCACCAATGATGATCAATGTGGGACCTTGCGCGCCTCCCCCTAACAACGTTAGCTCCTCTAATGTTCCTAATATCACATGTTGCTCTGTTGTGGTGCCATGACTTATTAAGGCTACCGGCGTTTTCTTATCTCGGCCAAAATGCAACAGTTGTGTCTGTATTTTCTCTGTTTGTAATAATCCCATATAAACAACTAAGGTGTGCATTGGGCTTGCTAAAGCCTGCCAATTTATTTTTTCACCCTTTGATTTTTGGTGCCCAGTAACAAAAGTGACCGATTGAGCAAAATCGCGATGTGTTAAAGGGATCCCCGCATAAGCACTACAACCAGAAGCGGCCGTTATCCCTGGCACAACTTGAAAAGAAATACCCGCATCAAGTAACTCCTCTAATTCTTCACCTCCGCGCCCAAAGATGAAAGGGTCGCCACCTTTAAGGCGGACTACTTTCTTGCCTTGTTGTGCGAACTCAATAAGCATTTTATTAGTACGGGCTTGCTCAACATAATGATCGCCTGCTTTTTTACCAACTGAGATAAGATCTGCATCCCGACGTACTAAGTCTAAAATATCAGAAGAGACTAAACGATCATATAAAACGACATCAGCCTGTTGCATTAACTGTAGTGCTTTTAATGTCAATAAAGAGGGATCTCCAGGTCCAGCTCCCACTAAAGCAACATCACCACTACTCGGCTGCGAGCACAGAGCGTTTTCCATGAGTTCCACGGCTTTTTCTGTTTTACCTTGCTCTAGTAACGTTCCTAGTTTTCCATTACCAAATAATTTCTCCCAATACCGACGACGTAAAGAAACATTTTTAATTTTATCCTTTACACGATGTCGAAATTTTCCGGAAATAGCGGCCAGACGTCCAATGTGCATCGGCAATAAGGCCTCTAAACGCTCTCGAATTAAACGCGCTAACACGGGCGCGGTACCCGAACTTGAAATAGCCACAATGATCGGTGAACGATCAACAATGGAAGGCATGATAAAACTCGATAACAGAGGTGAATCGACTACATTCACCAACAATTGACGCTCTTCAGCGGCCCTTGCAACCTCCGCATTAATGTCATGATCATTCGTAGCTGCAATAACCAGCCATTGTTTATCTAATAATGCAACGCTAAATGCTTGAGGGATAAGACGCACTTCTTGTGCTTGTGCCTTTGCCTTTAAAAGAGGATGAAACGCCAAGGCGCAAATACTCACATTAGCACCCGCTTTTAATAATAAATGCACTTTCCGAAGAGCGATATCACCGCCTCCGACGACCAAGCAAGCACGATTTTCTAACTTGGTAAAAATGGGTAAATAATCCATATAACACTCAGCTTAATTTTCAAAGTGCATACTATAAAGAAATATACTCAGGAGTAAAAACATTAAAAAATGAAATTAATATGCTTTCTTCGTGATCTCTTCTTTTTTATACTTAAAGTTTGAATTTTAAAGCTTATTTCCAAGTAACAAAACGTATCATTAATAATAGTTTAAAGGCTCTACCTAAAAAGATAAAGTGAGTTTGAGTGAGGATACTAGGATGGGTTAACGCTTTTCATTGTATGCGATAAAATGAAAATAAAGATAAATATCGACAAGCTTAAATGATAATAAAAAAAAGACCCATCAATATGGGCCTTTTAAAAATCTTTTGGCAAAGGTTACTTATTAACTATTATTTTTTACAAATTCAATGCCTTTTTCAATATCAGCATGCAACAATTCAAGCATCTCTTCTTTTTTCTTGTCTTCAAAATCGCTCAATTCACCATATGGTAATACACGTTCAATGCCTTTTTTACCTAACAATAAAGGTTGAGTGAAAAAAGGTGAACAGCTATTTCCGCCATCGACATAAGCATTTTGTATAATGCCTTGCTTACCAAGTAAAGCGTGTACTAAATTAACACCAAAAATAGAGGCAGCTCGTGCCATTGATAAAGTAGCAGATCCCCCGCCAGCTTTAGCATTCACGACTTCAGTTCCTGCATTTTGAATGCGCTCAGTTAAATCAATCACCTCTTGATGAGAAAATTGCACACCTTGCACTTGCGATAAAAGGGGTAAAATAGTACTACCACTGTGCCCACCAATAACATTAACGCGAATATGCTCTGCGGGGAGACCTTTTTTCTTAGCCACAAATTCTTCTGCTCGAATAACATCAAGCGTGGTAATTCCAAAAAGTTTATTTTTATTATAAACCCCCGCATTTTTCAACACTTCAGCGGCGATAGCAACCGTGGTATTAACGGGATTGGTTATAATGCAGATACAAGCTTGAGGGGCAACTTCTGCGACATGCGTGATCAAGTTTTTAATGATCCCCGCATTAATGTTAAAAAGATCATTACGATCCATACCGGGCTTACGAGCAACGCCCGCAGAAATTAAAATAACATCCGCACCTTCTAATGCAACACAGATATCATCTCCTACATAGCCTTCTACATTTACGCTGGTTGGTATATGGCTAAGATCTTTAGCAACACCCGGTGTGATTGGCGCTACATCATAAAGCGCCAAATCTGAATTTTCTGGAAGATCTAACTTTAGTAATAATGAGAGTGCTTGACCAATTCCACCAGCAGCACCAAGAACAGTAACTTTCATAAAAATCTCCATAAACTTTTTGAATTTAAAATAGTTTAATCAATATTCTGAGATTCTGTGAAAAATGTTAACCAAATGTGATCTAAGATGAAAAATACAGCGGAAGTTATAACATTCCTCGATCTAGCGTTGATTTTCTCCCTTAAAATAATGTTTAAATATTTTAAGATAAATACCATTTTCTTTTATTTGACTCAGACCTGTATTTAACTGTTGTTGTAATGTTTTATTCCCTTTTTTTATCGCAATACCATATCCACTCGAAAAAGAAGCTAATAAAGGGCCCGACATCTCAGACAGTATATAATCCTGATTATTTTTAACTTTGTTTAAAAAAGTTAAAATAACAGCTCGATCGCCAAAGATAGCATCAATTTGCGCATCTTTAAGCGCATTAAACGCATTTATTAATGTCGGATAAGGAATAACAAAACTATCATGCGGTTTAAATTTCGTTAAATAATCCTGATTTGATGATGCTGCTTGCACTGCTATAAATTTACCATTTAATGAAAAAATGTCTTCTGTATCGGCAAGTCTTAAAAAGACAGGATCAACTTTATAATAACTGTTTGAAAAATCGACATCTTGCAAACGCTCAGAGGTGATATCTAAAGCTGCAATAACGGCATCAAAACGCCCAAATTTTAAGCTTAATAACAGACTATCAAAACGTTGATTTTGAAAACTACAATCAAAGTCCATCTGCTCACAAATCGCCTTCGCTATTTCAATATCGAAACCTTGCATCTTGCCTTGCGCATCAAGGTATTCAAATGGATAGTAATTTGCTTCCGTCGCAAAACGAACCACTTGTTTATGAGTAACTTCCTCTGCTTGGGTAAAAGCAGAAAAGGAGAATATAACTGCAAAAAATAAAATATAAAATCTGGGCATAATACGTAAACATCCTAAGATTGATGATCTTTATACTCCCTCATTTAACACCTATCGGCTTTATTATAAAGAGAGTAACTTAACGAAAAAACACCTCTAGCTTAATTATCCCAAAAATATCAAACACGAGTGCCTGTATTCTACATGAGTATGGCATAAATAATCTAAGTAAGATTGATAGCGCTAATGAGAGAAATCTAGCAGCGCCCTTTACTAATACCTTGGGAGTAGACCAAAAATGTAAAACAACAACCGCGCTATGCATCACTTTGCATAAAAAATAAATATAGTGCATACTTATGCACCAGAATAAATTGATAATTGATTAAAAGTCTTTATGATAGCCTTTCTTATTTTCTGAACTAACCTGAGTAATAATGATATGACACAGTCACATGAATTAATGAATGTTTTTAAGTCTTTATTAAAAGAAGAACGATTAAGCTCACAAAGTGAGATCGTTGATGCATTACAATCAGCAGGCTTTCATAAAATTAACCAGTCGAAAGTCTCACGCATGCTGAGTAAATCAGGCGCAGTAAGAACACGCAATGCTAAACGTGAAATAGTATATTGCCTGCCTGCCGAATTAGGCGTGCCCAGTGCAGGTAGCCCATTAAAGAATCTTGTCTTAGATATAGATCATAATGGTAGCCTTATCGTCGTTCAAGCAAGTCCAGGCTCTGCGCAACTTATCGCTCGGTTATTAGACTCTATCGGAAAACGCGAAGGTATATTAGGCACCCTTGCAGGAGATGATACTATTTTCATTACTCCCACCGATCTCAGTAAAATAGACGAAACCTGTAAAGTAGTTGAAAAATTATTTGAATAACACAGACTAATATAAGGCGGGATCATGTCTAAGTTTTCCGCATTTACTTTGATTGAACTGTTAATTTGTATTGCTATCATTGCCATATTGAGCGCACTAAGCTATCCCAATTACGTATCCTTTATCACCCATACGCGCAGAGTAGAAGCAATACACACCTTAATCAACGCACAATTAATACAAAGTAGTCATCATCTTTTACATCCCAGCTATACAACAGATAAATCTTTATTAGAGTTAATGGATACTGACTATTATCAATTTTCAATTTTAAGCGCTGATGAGACAACTTATTTACTCGAAGCGGCAGCACAAAAAGGCAGCCAACAAGAAAAAGATACCGATTCATGTATAACGCTTCGTGTTGATCAAGATGATAATTATTCGGATAAAAATGAACAGCCAAATCCCCATTGTTGGTAATGTATGCATTTTGATAGCATCAAGGTTTCTATTTCGATTAAAAATATAAATAGGTCTAAACTTAAGTGAGAATACTTAAAAAGGAAGGACAGAATTAGGGATTAAAAGGAGAAAAGGCAGGTAACTTATCCATTCAACAATGCCCTAAAATTTGTGTTTCAACAAGTAATTCTTGTTTTTTTTATACAGAAAATAACGCGTGCTCATAGATCACACCTCTTCTTATCAAAAGCCGATCAAACGTGACCGATATCACTTTTAAAATTTAAGAAAACGTCTAATCTATTTATGAGCACAATAAGTGTCTAACCAAAAGGTGTCTTATATGAGAATTGAAATTACTAGCAGACAAATTACTATTACTGACACAATGCGTAGCAAAATAGAAGAGCGCTTTCAAAAGCTAGAAAAGTTACAAATCCCATTAATTAATCCACACTGTATCATCACTAAAGAGCCGCAAGGCGTGAAAATTGAAGCGAAGATAGGTGTACCGAATGGCAAGGTATTTGCACATGCAGAGCATGATGATCTTTATATCGCCATTGGTCAATTATTTCAGAAAGTTGAACGCCAACTCAATAAATATCTACATAAAGACGAAGCAAGTCGCGCTAAGAACCATGGCAAAGATCTTTGTCGAAATGGGGATATTTCCGGAGAAATGAGCGAAGAAGATGATATCGAAATTGAATCTGATGTGGAAATCAAGATGAACAAAGAATTCAGCTCATAATGAAACCAATCTAAGGAGAAAAAGGAGCTTTACGCTCCTTTTTTTATACACATTTATTTATCATAAACACGTTTATCATAGGCTTGTTGTAGTAATGCCCGGCTTTCATCCATAAACAGCGAAGAATAATCACCCATCCAATCGGTGACAGATTGAAAACGTTTAATAAAAGCGTCCCTATCAGAGGTTTCTAATAACTCAATGGCAATAGAAAAATGCTGATGATAACGTTTTATCATCGCTAAATTTCCCTTTTGAGAAAGAATAATATCCGCATATAGCGCAGGCTCTTGTGCAAATAATCGACCAACCATCGCCAACTCTAAACGATAAATGGGAGAGCTAAGATCCAGTAACTGCCCTAAATCTGCATTCATTTCTTGTAAGTGCACACCATACACAAAACTCGTAAAATGACGTAATGCTTGGATAAGCGTCATTGATTCATCATGTGTCTTAGCATTAACGCAATAGAGTTGTGCTCCCCATATTTTCATTTGCTCAATCAACCAAGCATACTTATCAGCACCACGCCCATCACAGTACACTATCACTTGTTTTGCAAAGCTAGATATATCAGGTCCAAACATAGGGTGCAACCCAACGACAGGCCCTGAATGAACATCAAGCATCGCTTGTAAAGGCGCACTTTTAATACTCGTAATATCCGCTAAAATGCAATCATCAGGTAAGTATGAAAGTTGATTTATCACCTCAACGGTCACATCAATAGGTGAGCCTACAATCACGAGTCCCGCTTTACTGCAGAGTTGTTGCGCCTGATCCCAATTAGATCGCCCTAAAATATCTACCTGGTAGCCTGATAAGGTAAACATTTCGACAAAACGTTTACCTAATAAACCATTGCCACCAATCATCACGATACGTTTTAATTTCGGGTTAACGGTTTTAAAGCCAGCATCATGCTCATTCGCATAAGATTCTCGCATAGTACGTCGTAAAATATCTTCGATTAAATCTTCAGGTACACCTTTAAGTTTTGCCTCTTGACGACGAGAAGCAAGCATAGACGCTTCTCGCTCTGGCACATAAATAGGTAATCCATGTTTTGTTTTGACAATACCGACTTCGGCCACTAAACGTAATCGCTCCGCTAATAAATCAATGAGTTTTTTATCTACGCTGTCTATTTTGTCGCGTAATTTACTTAATGGCATGATGGTTATCTCTTCTCGAGTGTAATGTTTCTTTTAATAAATCATGGGCTTGAGAAAATAACGCTTCAGTGCTCTTCCAATCAATGCACGCATCGGTCACCGACACTCCATATCTTAGATTCGAAACAGGCAACACGGCGGCTTGATTGCCACTATTAAGGTTACTTTCAAGCATAATACCAATAATCGATTTATTACCTTTTAAAATCTGATGGAAAACATCATTGGCAACCAATGATTGTAATTCATGATTTTTATTTGAATTTTCATGGCTACAATCAACAATTAAAATATTTTTCATCTTTGCTTTATCGAGAGCTTGTTCCGCTAATGCAACATTTAGAGAGTCATAATTGGGTTTTCCACCACCACCGCGTAAGATCACATGGCCATCTTTATTACCCGTTGTTTGTAACAATGCACTTTGCCCATTTTGATTAATACCCATAAAACGATGACTTGATGCAGCCGACTGCATTGCATTAACCGCCGTTGATAAACTGCCATCAGTGCCATTTTTGAAACCGACAGGCATGGATAAACCACTTGCCATTTCTCTGTGTGTTTGTGACTCAGTTGTACGCGCACCTATCGCAGCCCAGCTAAAGAGATCACCGATGTATTGTGGACTTATCGGATCTAACGCTTCTGTTGCAATGGGTAAACCTAATTCAGATATCCACAACAAAAGCTCTCTTGCTTTTTTTAAACCCGCTTCAATATCAAAAGAGTCATCCATATAAGGGTCATTAATCAGTCCTTTCCAACCAACTGTGGTACGCGGTTTTTCAAAATAGACGCGCATCACTATATATAGCGTATCTTTATACTGATCATGTATTTTCTTCAGGCGGGTTGCATACTCTTTAGCAGCGTCTATATCATGAATCGAGCAAGGACCACAAATGATCAGAAGTCTGGGATCTTTTTTATGAATAATATTAGCAATAGTTTGTCGCGCGCGATTAATGAATTGATACACATAAGCAGAAACGGGAAGTTGTACTTTAAGCTGTGCGGGTGTAATTAATACAGTTTCTGATTCAATGTAAATATTTTCATTTTCAAGAGTTGTCATATTCTTCTCGTGGACAGTTGATTGTAAATGCATCATAGCATAAGAAATAAACAGATCTTGTCACCAGATAAATAACATAATAAAAGATTTTAAAAGATAAAATCTCAAATTAACAAATAGGTTAATGAAGAAGTCTACAATAAATTTTTGATGGAAAAAACAGCGGAAAACACACCTCTTTATGAGTATATTTATATAAAAAAGTATTTTTTTAACAAATCAGTACAAATAAAAACGGCCAAAAAAAACAAAACGAACACAAAATAACCAATAAAAAGTAACAAGTAGACCAATAAAAAATACTTGCTCACTTTGACGAGCACTTTCCAACCTGAAAAGCATGATGAAGATCATAATATCATCATATTTCAACTATTTTTATAATTTAGGCTCCCATGCATAAACCATACATAATGTAATCGTTTACCCTCTAAGTTAATAGCGTAAAAATTCATTAATTAAGCATAATTAAGCGACAAAAAAGAAAAAAAAACCAAAAAAAATCAAACAACACCACTGAAAATCAGCTTGGTAATCTTTTGACTTTTAAAATTTATATATATCTAGCATTTCAACAAAAGCGCCAATACGTGCATATTAATGCTGTTTTTTCAAAAAAATATTCACCTTTTCCTTTTACAAAAAACTTGCAGTTTTATCTGTAGTGATGAAATGTGATCCACCTAAAGATTAAATAATGCTTAGGTCTTTATACTTCACTACGTAAATAAAAAGGTTTGAAATGATCACTGTAATGCTCCAGCAACTTTGTAACATATTGATAACATTAGAGTGAGAGTGCGCAGCACAATGGAGCCACCCTAGTTTTACACCCAATATCTACAAAAAGTTAAAAAATGAGCACCTCGGTTTTTTTGAACTAAAAACCTAAAAATCTAGCTAGACAACCATAAAGTAATAGGGATAAAAATATGACTACAAACACGGACAAAAATGTGGAAGAGGAAAAAGGCTTTAAATTCCCCTCCGCTTATACCATCTTATTTGCATTAATTGCGCTTGTCGCACTAATGACGTGGGTAATTCCCGCCGGTCAATATGATCGCGAAATGAATGAAAAAATTGGCAAGGAAGTGCCAATCACAGGAACTTACCATTTAGTTGAAGGTAATCCTCAAAATCTCGTTGATGTTTTATTAGCCCCTATTGATGGTTTCTATGATCATAATAGCTACCAAGCAGCAGCTATCGACGTAGCATTGTTCATCATTATTATTGGTGGATTTTTAGGTGTCGTAACTAAAACAGGTGCTATTGACGCAGGTATTGAACGCGTTACTACACGCCTAAAAGGTAGAGAAGAACTCTTAATACCGATACTAATGGCACTTTTTGCTGCCGGCGGTACGATTTATGGTATGGCAGAAGAGTCTCTCCCGTTTTATACATTATTAGTACCCGTCATGATGGCAGCACGATTTGACCCTGTTGTTGCAGCAGCTACCGTATTACTAGGTGCTGGCATTGGCTGTTTAGGATCAACTATTAACCCATTTTCAACTGTTATCGCAGCGAATGCAGCCGGTATTCCTTTTACTGATGGCATCTTACTTCGTGTTGCAATCTTAGTGATTGGTTGGGTAATTTGTGTTCTTTACGTTATGCGTTACGCAAAAATGGTACGAGCGGATCAGTCCAAATCGATTGTTTTTGATAAATACGAAGAAAATAAAGCACATTTCTTAGGTAGTCGTTCAGATGATGGTTCAATTGAATTTACAACTACACGTAAAATCGTTCTAACTATGTTTGGATTATCTTTTGCCATCATGATTTGGGGTGTATCTGCAGGCGGTTGGTGGATGGCTGAGATTTCAGGCATGTTCTTAGGTGCTTCAATTCTTGTAGGCTTAGTTGCACGCCTTAGTGAAGAAGAAATTACATCTACCTTTATTGATGGTGCACGTGATTTATTAGGTGTTGCATTAATTATCGGTATTGCACGTGGCATCATGGTGATCATGGATCGCGGTATGATCACAGACACAATCTTAAACTCGGCCGAAGGTATGGTAATGGGCTTATCAGCCGTTGTCTTCGTCAATGTAATGTTCTGGATAGAAATTCTACTTTCTTTCTTAGTACCTTCATCTTCAGGTCTTGCTGTTCTAACCATGCCAGTTATGGCTCCCCTTGCTGATTTCTCTGGTGTTAGCCGTGACCTTGTTGTTACAGCATACCAATCAGCATCAGGTGTCGTTAACTTAGTAACACCTACTTCAGCCGTTGTTATGGGTGGTCTTGCTATCGCACGAGTTCCTTACGTACGTTGGGTTAAATGGGTTGCTCCTCTTTTAGTCATCTTGACTGTAATGTGCATGGTGATGTTGAGTATCGGCGTAATACTTTAAGTATATATAAGTTTAGATAGAAGGAGTTACGTAAAATTAAACAAAAAGAAAATGGAACGAAGAGTTAAAACAAACGATAAGTAATTTTTTATTAACCATATTCAATTAACATTTTATAGAAAGGAATGGAAGTATGAGTAAGTTATATGTAGGTTCAGAAATCGGTCAATTACATCGCGTTTTAGTACATAGACCTGAGCGTAGTTTGACACATTTAACACCTTCAAATTGCCAAGATTTATTATTTGATGATGTATTATCTGTTAAACGTGCAGGTGAAGAGCATGATGTATTTACGCAAACAATGCGTGATCAAGGTGTTGAAGTTTTATTCTTACGTGACACTTTAGCTGAAACTTTAGCGATTAAAGAAGCAAAAGAATGGCTATTAAGCGTACAAATTTCTGAGTACCGTTTCGGTATGAACTTTGCACGTGACGTACGTGGGTTCTTAGAAGAGCTTCCAAATATGGAACTTGCTTCAATCTTAATCGGTGGCTTAAGCTACGGTCAGTGCCCAGTAAAATCAGATTCTATGATGCAAGATTTGCATCAAGCAAATGATTTTATTATTACACCATTACCAAACCATTTGTTCACACGTGATACATCATGCTGGATCTATGGTGGTGTTTCAATCAACCCTATGGCAAAAGTGGCTCGTCAAAGAGAAACTAACCATTTGCGTGCGATTTACCGCTGGCACCCAAGCTTTACTGGTGGTGATTACATCAAATACTATGGTGAAGAAGATCGTCAATATGATCTATCAACCATCGAAGGTGGTGATGTACTGATTATTGGTAAAGGCTCTGTATTAATTGGTATGTCTGAGCGTACAACGCCACAAGGTGTTGAACATCTAGCTTCAGAACTATTTAGAACAGGTCAAGCAAAACAAGTTATTGCTATGCAACTACCTAAGCATCGTTCATGTATGCATCTTGATACAGTAATGACGCATCTTCAAGAAGATACGTTCTCTGTATACCCAGAAGTTATCCGTAAAGATATCCAATGCTGGAGCCTAACGGGTGATGAGTCTGGTGCAATCACTATGGCGAAAGAAGGTTACTTTGTTAACACTATCGAAAAAGCACTAGGTGTTGGCAAATTAAATCTTATCACTACTGGTGGTGATAGCTACGAAGCTGAGCGTGAGCAATGGAATGATGCAAACAACGTATTAACAGTTAAGCCTGGTGTTGTCATTGGTTACGAACGTAACGTATTTACTAATGAAAAATACGACAAAGCCGGTATCACTGTATTACCAATTCCAGGTGATGAACTTGGTCGTGGTCGCGGTGGCGCACGTTGCATGAGTTGCCCAATCGAACGTGATGGTATCTAAGTAATAACAATACATTGCATTTAACTTATCGTTAAGTGCAATGTTCAATAAAGAGAATAAGATTATGACAAAAAAAACCGTTGTTGTTGCATTAGGTGGAAATGCTCTACTGCGTAGAGGCGAGCCTTTAGAAGCGGATATTCAACGCGCTAATATCGCAACTGCTGCTAAATCAATTGCAGAAATTGCTAAAGAGTATAATGTAGTATTAGTTCATGGTAACGGCCCTCAAGTCGGATTACTTGCATTACAAGGCTTAGAATATAAAGCGGTTAAACCTTACCCTTTAGATGTATTAGGCTCTGAAACACAAGGTATGATCGGTTATATCTTAATGCAAGAACTTAAGAATTTACTACCTGAAATGGACGTTTCTTGTTTACTAACACAAATGCGTGTTGACGAAAACGATCCCGCTTTCCAAGATCCAACAAAACCAATTGGTCCTGTTTACACTGAAGAAGAAGCAACTGAACTTGCTGAAAAACACAACTGGACAATCAAACCAGATGGTAAACATTTCCGTCGCGTTGTGCCAAGTCCATTACCTATTGGTATTATTGAAGATGATGCGATCACTACATTAATTAAACAAAACCATTTAGTAATTTGTACTGGCGGCGGTGGCATTCCAGTAACGAAAGTAGATGGTAAATTAGTGGGTATTGAAGCTGTTATCGATAAAGATATGTCTGCAGCCTTCTTAGCAAAACAGCTAAATGCAGATGCACTATTGATCCTAACGGATACTGACGCTGTTTATCTTGATTGGGGAAAACCAACTCAAGTTGCATTGCGCAAAACAACGCCAGCTGAATTAGATAAATATACTTTTGACGCAGGCTCTATGGGTCCTAAAGTTCAAGCTTCTTGTGAATTCATCAAAAAAGGTGGCTCATTTGTAGGTATTGGTACTTTAGACGCAGGTCTACGTATTCTTAAAGGCGAAGCCGGCACAAACATTGTTGCTGAATAAGTACTAATTAAAAATAATAATCATAACATTGGTCAGCAATTTATAACTAAAGACACTGACCAAACTATATATATAAAGGATAATATCATGGCTTTTAATCTTCGTAATCGTAACTTTTTAAAACTATTAGATTTCACTCCGCGTGAGATTCAACATATGTTAGAGCTTGCTGCTAACCTTAAAAAAGCCAAATATAATGGTTATGAGCAAAAAACCCTAACAGGTAAAAACATTGCGTTAATCTTTGAAAAAGGTTCAACTCGTACACGTTGTGCATTTGAAGTTGCAGCTTATGATCAAGGTGCAAATGTTACATATTTAGGCCCAACAGGATCTCAAATTGGTCATAAAGAATCAATGAAAGATACTGCGCGCGTACTTGGCCGCATGTATGATGGTATTGAGTACCGTGGTTTTGGTCAAGAGATCGTAGAAGAGCTAGGCGCACATGCGGGCGTTCCTGTATGGAATGGTCTAACAACTGAGTTCCACCCTACACAAATCTTAGCTGATTTCTTAACGATGCAAGAGCATGCTGAAGGCAAAAACTTAAATGAAATTTCTTTCGCATACTTAGGCGATGCACAAAACAACATGGGTAACTCTTTGATGGTTGGTGCTGCTAAAATGGGTATGGACATTCGTCTTGTTTCTCCAAAAGAATTTGCTCCTGATTCAGAATTAGTAGCAACTTGTCGTGAAATTGCGGCTGTAACTGGCGCAAAAATCACACTAACTGATGACATCAAAGCCGGTGTTGAAGGTTGTGATTTCTTATACACTGACGTTTGGGTATCTATGGGCGAGTCTAAAGACGCTTGGGATGAACGTGTTAAATTAATGACACCATACCAAATCAACATGGATATGATCAAAGCAACAGGTAATCCTAAAGTTAAATTCATGCATTGTCTTCCTGCGTTCCACAATGATGAAACGACTGTTGGTGCTGAAATCTCAGAAAAATACAACATGAAAGGCTTAGAAGTAACAGAAGAAGTATTTGAATCTGCACATTCTATCGTTTTTGATGAAGCAGAAAACCGCATGCATACAATCAAAGCAGTTATGGTTGCGACTCTTGGTGCATAACCACGAGTAAATTAACTTTGAGCATCAACATCTTTATGTTGGTGCTTTTTTTTGCCTGCATTATTACCCTTTAAGCATCCCAGCTAACAGATATATATCAATATCCCACATAAAAAATATTCCACTCCAATAATTAAAATTCAACTTTTCCATTAAAAAGAACAAAAAACAAAACAAATAATCAGTAATACATTGTTATAGTTAAACAAAATAGAAATCGCCTTGTTTCTTTGAAGTGTTTGCGTGGTAATTTAATTATCGGAATTAAATAAAGTCACGTGCGACAGATACATTTATTGGGGCACCTCTAATATATAAATTTAAACATTGGATTTATTCTAATAACGAGTATATAATCCGCTCAATTTAATGACTGGAACGCTTATAAAATGCGCTATATAAATCACGATCATGTATTTAAAAAAATCCAGTTGTACCTTATTCATATTTAAAAAGTCTTCTATTGCAGAAGGCTTTTTTTTTGCCTGTTGATAAATCGAAAATACGTAAAGAGGAAATAAAAATGAGCAATACGTTATATCAAAAACACATTATTTCAATTCCAGAACTCAGTAGAGAAGAGCTAGAGCTTATTGTCGAGACAGCGGAGAAGTTAAAGCGTACGCCTGATCCAACGTTGCTAAAAAATAAAGTCATTGCTAGTTGTTTCTTTGAGCCCTCTACACGTACTCGCTTATCCTTTGAAACAGCAATACAGCGCTTAGGTGGCACAGTGATTGGTTTTGATAATGCAGGTAATACATCGCTTGCGAAGAAAGGCGAAACACTTGCAGATTCAGTACAGGTCATCGCCTCTTATGTCGACGCATTTGTGATGCGCCACCCACAAGAAGGGGCGGCTCGCTTAGCCTCTGAATTCTCTAATAACACGCCTGTTATCAATGGTGGTGATGGGTCAAATCAACATCCAACACAAACCATTTTAGATCTTTTTAGTATCTTTGAAACACAAGGACGACTCGACAACTTAAATGTTGCCTTTGTGGGTGACTTAAAATATGGCAGAACAGTACACTCTTTAACGCAAGCGTTAGCAAAATTTAAGAATATAAAGTTTTTCTTTATCTCCCCTGAAATATTAGCGATGCCAGCACATATTTATCAAGAATTAGATGATGCAAACATTGAATATAGTATTCATAACACAATAGAAGAAGTCGTTGCTGAACTCGATATTTTGTACATGACCCGCGTACAAAAAGAACGCTTTGATGAATCTGAATATGCGCATATTAAATCTGCTTTCATCTTAAAAGCTGACATGCTCCAAAACGCACGTGAAAACATGAAGGTATTGCACCCTCTACCACGCGTTGATGAAATTACCATTGATGTCGATAAAACTAAGCATGCTTACTATTTTCAACAAGCAGAAAATGGTGTTTACGCACGAGAAGCGTTACTTGCACTCGTTCTTAATGAAAAATTAAATTAGGATATAGATCATGATCAAGAAAACAAAATTACAAGTTGAAGCGATTAAAAATGGTACGGTTATCGATCATATTCCTGCAACACTGGGGATCAAAATATTAAAATTATTTCAAATCGATAAAACCCATCACAGCGTGACTATAGGCCTTAATTTACCATCTTCTGCCATTGGCCATAAAGACATTATTAAAATAGAGAATGTTTTTATCACCAAAGATCAAGCCAATTTATTAGCGCTGTATACGCAAAATGCAACGATTAACCAAATTAAAGATTACGAAGTATCTGAGAAATTCCAACTGACTTTACCCGAAAAAGTAAATGCTGTTTTTAGTTGCCCTAATAGCAACTGTATTACACATAACGAACCCGTTGAAACCAGTTTTAATGTACTTAGTAAAGATGACGTTTTATTCTTACGTTGTAAATATTGTGAGAAAGTATTCTCTCGAGAGATTATGGCAGAATGTAACTAGTATTATTTGAAGTGAAATTAATAAGCTCTTAAAAATTATTAATTTCACTTCAATCTAAATATAAAACATCACACTCACTCGTAATATACAAAACAACAGCTTCATAAAAAAATACAACATTACAACAGACACTAAATGCTCACTCGTTTTTGTTACTCCCCGATAATTCTTCTCTCTATATTGATTTCACTACCGATGTATAACAAAGAAGCCCGTATTTAAATTTCTTTATTTTATGATCATTCATGGTCCCATAAACGATGCTTTTAATCGACCAGATCAAAATCTCGATATTGTGATGGCCATGGAGATGATTTTCACGCGGGCACTTATGTAGCAGTCTCACCTGTAGCTTGGGATGATGGGTTAGCATCTAATACACAACAAAATTCAGACCTACAATTTGTAGCGGAAAGAACAATGGCCTTTTTTATAAACAGACACCTGAATGCATAAAAGTAATTTTCATAGAATTCTATTGAGTGGTGAAGATCCCCTCGCTCAGTAAACAAGTAACAGTAACTTCCCTCTCCTCTATATATTAGATATTTTTCCCCTGCTCCTATTTTAAATGCTCACTTTACGTAGCCTTTAATCTGTATTGTTGTGACTTTCTCGACTTAATCAAATTTTCATTTTTTTATTAAATATCAATGATTCTGTAGAAAAACGGCATTAACTCGACACTTTATTCACAAAAAAATTATATTTGTAACATTTACCGCGCCAATTGTCTTTATTATGTCTACCATACATACATAAAGTCAATTATTTGTAGAGGGATTCAATGTTTGTTTTACAATCAAAGTATGGTTTGCTGTTTGAACAACATGGTGGTTTACAACAAGAAGTGAATGATCTAAAGCTTAGAAATCGTAATTTAGAGCTTAAAAATCAAGAGCTATCTGATCGCTTAGCGGATCCATTTAATGATCCCGATGTTAAATTTGAACATATGCTCCTTAAGTGCGCTGTTGAGTGTATTAGTCGTATTGAAGATGTTAGAGAAACGGTACTTTCTTCATATCAAGCCATTGAATCTGAGAGCCAAGCAAGTAACCAAATTAATGGCTTACTTGATATATCCAGTACATCTTTAAAGCATATGGTTTCTGAAATGCACGATCTCACCCACAAAATGGGAGGAATGACAGAGAACATATCAGGTTTGTCACAGATGGCTGGCAGTATTAATTCTTTCGTTTCAACTATATCAAAAATTTCTGACCAAACAAATTTACTTGCATTAAATGCGGCCATAGAGGCTGCTCGTGCAGGGGAAGCTGGCAGAGGATTTAGTGTGGTTGCAGATGAAGTGCGCTCTCTTGCTAATAATACCAATACATCAGCAAATGAAGTTGCAGAATTAGTTAATGGGATCATTAAATCGACCTCAGAGACAGTAGATTCTGTCAGTGACATCCAAAATAGTAATAGTCAATTATCCGGCGGGGTAGAAAAACTAAATGAACATTACGCTTCCATTATTACGTGTTGCTCTTCAATGAAGAATACGATCACCCATGCTTCCTTACGTACTTTTATTCAAACAGTAAAATTAGATCACATTGTATGGAAAGGCGATATCTATGCTGTCGCCTCAGGCCTAAGTACCAAATCAATTGATGACTTCTCGAGTCATACGATGTGCCGACTGGGTAAATGGTATCAAAGTACGGGATCTGAAAGTCACAGTGAGCTATCTGCCTTTAGAAGACTTGATGAACCACATAAAGAGGTTCATAGGAATGGAGTTGAAGCTTTGGTTTTAATTTTAAGTGGCGATAAAGAAAAAGCGATTGTACATTTACGCGCGATGGAAGATGCAAGTAAAATAGTCATGCAGTATCTTGATGAAATAGCAGAGCATCACTAAAATTCTAGAGCAACATATATCCTAAACTGATATGTGAGCGTAGTAATACTTTAAATTTAAGGAGGCTTAACGTTTAGTTCGTTAAATCTCCTTTGATTTTTTGAGATTGAATGCGATTTCTACTGTATTTATATAATTAAACGAGCCTAATTTGTTATAAAATTAGTGAAAGACCCGCGCAGTCCCCCCCCCCCCCCAAAAAAAATAAAGTAAGTATCTAACCACCAAAGAAAAGAGTTTTATTAAATTTCATACCCTTTATTACAAAACGTGTCCTTTAGCGTATCTCATTATTTAGCTAAACGCATATCAATATGTGCGATATCATCTTCTAAATACACTGATGAGATGCATTGAAATCCATAGCTTCGATAGAATGTTTCTAAATATTCTTGTGCGCCAATATCAATACTTTCACCAGGCCAAAGTCTTTCACATTGTTTCAACGCTTGCTCTATCAGTTGATGCCCAATTCCTTTTCCTCGTTCACTTTTAGTAATGGCGACACGGCCTATACTCACATTTTTAAAAGAGATCCCAGCGGGAAGTAATCTTGCACAGGCAATAATTTCATTATTTTCTATTGCGAATAAATGATAAACACCTTTCATAGTATCTTTACCATCAAGCTCTGCATAGGCGCAGGCCTGCTCAACTACAAATACATTCACTCTTAATTGCATAAGCGCATAAAGTTGCTCTGTTGATAGTTCATTAAACGATAAAACGTGCCATGTGATCATCAGCTATAACCTATAGTGAGTAATATTGATACGTTTAAATATACCAACGAAAATAGTGTTTGGCATTATATTTAATATCTAAAGTGACGCCTTAAATGAAATAATATTAGTTGCCTGATAAATTCTCTCGATGCTCATCGCTTATTTTCATATCTTTAATTTCATATATGACGCGATCGCAAGTTTCTGATCATCGCTTAAATAAATGCCTAATTTTGTCCTACGCCATAACATATCGTCTAACTTTTTTACAAACTCATATTCAATTAGATAGTCTATTTCTCGTGCATAAACGCCAGTAGCAAAAAACATTCCCATGTCTTCTTCCTCATGTACATCTTTAAATATTTTCCATGCTAACGTACCGTATTGATCAATATAACGTTTTGCCGTAGATATATTTAACCATGGAAAATCAGATCTAATATTTTTACATAATTGTTCTTTTGAGCAACTAAAATCCCCTCCAGGTAACGCTTCATACTCAGTCCACGGTCCCCCTGCAGACGGAAAAAAAGAAGCTAGATGTAACATAGCTGATTCAGCTAACCTCCGGTAAGTTGTTAATTTACCGCCAAAAATCGAAAGTAAAGGGGCTTTATTCATGTTTTGTTGTAACGTCAGCGTATAATCACGCGTTATTGTTTGGGGGGAATTCGTTCCATTATCACATAAAGGGCGAACGCCACTATAAGACCAAACTATATCACTCTTATTTATCTGCTTAACAAAATGATCATTTACCACATTGATTAAATAATTAATTTCATCTACAGATACTTCTACCTCTCGAGGATCACCTTCATAGCTCACATCTGTTGTTCCTATCATGGAGAAATCGTGCAGATAAGGGATCACAAAAACGATGCGTTCATCTCTATTCTGTAAAATATAGGCATACTCTTCATTATGTATTTTAGGTACAACAATATGAGAACCTTTTACTAGGCGAATATTACGAGGAGAAGTTGTTTTTAAATGTTCATCAAAAAATTGTTTTACCCAAGGCCCTGTTGCATTAACCAATACTTTACTTTTGCGAATAAAATGTCGCCCTGATGTTTCATCCACTATACTGACATGCCAGATCCCCTCTCGATCTTCTGCGTTAACCACTCGGCAATAATTATGCACTTCTGCACCACGCTCCTTTGCATCGATTACATTTAAAATTACTAAACGAGCATCATCCACCCAGCAATCAGAATATTCAAAACCTATATTAATGTCTTTTTTGAACAAACCAGATACCGCTAAATCAACTTGATGAGAGGATCCTAAAATACTGCGTTTTCCCAGATGATCATATAAGAAAAGACCCATACGTATCATCCAAGCAGGTCGTAAAAAAGGACGATGAGGAAGACGAAAACGCATGCCTTTTACAATATGAGGTGCTTTGCGTAATATGATTTCTCGCTCGGCTAATGCTTCTGATACTAACCGGAAATCATAATGCTCTAAATAGCGTAATCCGCCGTGTAATAATTTAGAACTCGCGGATGATGTTGCAGATGCAAAATCTTTCGCTTCAAATAAGGCGACTTTTAATCCTCGGCCCGAGGCATCTGCAGCGATACCGGCTCCGTTGATACCACCTCCGACGATAATGATATCTAGAAGTTCATCTTCTTTTTCTCTTTGCATAATTATCCTATTAGCACCAATATAGAAGCTAACATTTGTTATTTACTGATGATATCTAAGGGTAGTCACTTGTTGTCACTTGATCTAATCTCCATCTATATTTTAACGGATTTATTTAATGTGCAATGCAGACAAACTCGCCCCACTTAGCGTTGCTTATTTCCTATCTGATAGTAAGTCATAGGCAATAAAAAACCCAGTCGACAAAATCGACTGGGTTATTCTTTCTTTTCTAAAAATAGGTACTTGGGCGATGGACAGGATCCAACGATCTCATCCGATCAAACACTTGCTTGCCGGCAAACTCGCCCCTAAAATCACATAATATGCTTCTGCCTACGCCGCGCTGTTTATTTCCCATGTGAGAGTGGTCATCTAGCCAAGCTAATAACGAAAAAACCCCAGCACATCAAAGAAGGACTGGGGTTTATCGTTGGAATTTATTAAGAGAGGCGCTTGGCGACGGTCGGGATTCGCAGAGCTCACCCGCTCGTATACTTGCCTGTCGGCAAACTCGCCCTACTATCACACAATATGTATCTGCCTTCGGCAGGCTATTTATGTTCCATGTTCGAGTAGGTCATTGCCAAGCCTTTAACGAAAAAACCCCAGCCCTTCGTAGAAGGACTGGGGTTTATCGTTAATTAGGCGCTTGGCGATGACCTACTCTCACATGGGGAGACCCCACACTACCATCGGCGCAACTGCGTTTCACTTCTGAGTTCGGCATGGGATCAGGTGGTGCCACAGCGCTATTATCGCCAAGCTAAAAATCTTAATTAGAAAAGCTGGATTGTGTCTAATCTTGCAATTTGTTTCGTAAAATATGTCTTCGCAAACGTATTTGATTGATTACAATCATCTCTTGGTTACTCAATACAATACTTCAAATCTAAGTCTTAATATCTTCACTCTCGCAAAAGAAGATTAATAATCTTCTCAATACTCGAATCTTTTATTAAGCTCAATACTTTTGGGTATTGTATGGTTAAGCCTCACGGGTAATTAGTACAAGTTAGCTCAATACATTACTGTACTTACACACCTTGCCTATCAACGTTGTAGTCTCCAACGGCCCTTTAGGGAGCTTAAAGCTCCAGTGAGAACTCATCTCGAGGCTCGCTTCCCGCTTAGATGCTTTCAGCGGTTATCGATTCCGAACGTAGCTACCGGGCAATGCCATTGGCATGACAACCCGAACACCAGCGGTTCGTCCACTCCGGTCCTCTCGTACTAGGAGCAGCTCCTCTCAATTCTCAAACGCCCACGGCAGATAGGGACCGAACTGTCTCACGACGT
Organism: Psychromonas sp. CNPT3; assembly: GCF_000153405.2. Classification (NCBI taxonomy): domain Bacteria; kingdom Pseudomonadati; phylum Pseudomonadota; class Gammaproteobacteria; order Alteromonadales; family Psychromonadaceae; genus Psychromonas; species Psychromonas sp. CNPT3. The sequence goes on along the minus strand of NC_020802.1, from coordinate 565,558 downwards.
TCTAAACCCAGCTCGCGTACCACTTTAAATGGCGAACAGCCATACCCTTGGGACCGACTTCAGCCCCAGGATGTGATGAGCCGACATCGAGGTGCCAAACACCGCCGTCGATATGAACTCTTGGGCGGTATCAGCCTGTTATCCCCGGAGTACCTTTTATCCGTTGAGCGATGGCCCTTCCATTCAGAACCACCGGATCACTATGACCTACTTTCGTACCTGCTCGACGTGTCTGTCTCGCAGTTAAGCTGGCTTATACCATTGTACTAACCTCACGATGTCCGACCGTGATTAGCCAACCTTCGTACTCCTCCGTTACTCTTTAGGAGGAGACCGCCCCAGTCAAACTACCCACCAAACAGTGTCCCAAACCCCGATTCAGGGGCCATGGTTAGAACTCAAAACATACAAGGGTGGTATTTCAAGGTTGACTCCACCAAATCTAGCGACCTGGTTTCATTGCCTCCCACCTATCCTACACATGTAGGCTCTAAGTTCACTGCTAAGCTGTAGTAAAGGTTCACGGGGTCTTTCCGTCTAGCCGCGGGTACACAGCATCTTCACTGCGATTTCAACTTCACTGAGTCTCGGGTGGAGACAGCATGGCCATCATTACGCCATTCGTGCAGGTCGGAACTTACCCGACAAGGAATTTCGCTACCTTAGGACCGTTATAGTTACGGCCGCCGTTTACTGGGGCTTCGATCAAGAGCTTCGCGCAAGCGCTAACCCCATCAATTAACCTTCCAGCACCGGGCAGGCGTCACACCCTATACGTCATCTTACGATTTAGCAGAGTGCTGTGTTTTTAATAAACAGTTGCAGCCATCTGGTATCTTCGGCCTACAACAGCTCCATCCGCAAGGGACTTCACCGTCGTAGGCGTACCTTCTCCCGAAGTTACGGTACCATTTTGCCTAGTTCCTTCACCCGAGTTCTCTCAAGCGCCTTGGTATTCTCTACCTGACCACCTGTGTCGGTTTGGGGTACGATCCTTTATTATCTGAAGCTTAGAGACTTTTCCTGGAAGCATGGCATCAATGACTTCATCACCGTAGTGACTCGACATCGTATCTCAGCGTTAGTAGAAACCCGGATTTACCTAAGTCTCCCGCCTACATACTTGAACCTGGACAACCATCGCCAGGCCCACCTAGCCTTCTCCGTCCTCCCATCGCAATAATAAAGGGTACGGGAATATTAACCCGTTTCCCATCGACTACGCCTTTCGGCCTCGCCTTAGGGGTCGACTCACCCTGCCCCGATTAACGTTGGACAGGAACCCTTGGTCTTCCGGCGGGGGGGTTTTTCACCCCCCTTATCGTTACTCATGTCAACATTCGCACTTCTGATACCTCCAGGATGGTTTACACCTTTCCCTTCGACGGCTTACAGAACGCTCCTCTACCATGCATAATAAATTATGCATCCGCAGCTTCGGTGATATGTTTAGCCCCGTTAAATCTTCCGCGCAGACCGACTCGACTAGTGAGCTATTACGCTTTCTTTAAAAGATGGCTGCTTCTAAGCCAACTTCCTAGCTGTCTAAGCCTTTCCACATCGTTTCCCACTTAACATATACTTTGGGACCTTAGCTGGCGGTCTGGGTTGTTTCCCTTTCCACGACGGACGTTAGCACCCGCCGTGTGTCTCCCATGATTGCACTTGTTGGTATTCGGAGTTTGCATAGGGTTGGTAAGTCGGGATGACCCCCTAGCCTAAACAGTGCTCTACCCCCAACAGTGATACATGAGGCGCTACCTAAATAGCTTTCGAGGAGAACCAGCTATCTCTTGGTTTGATTGGCCTTTCACCCCCAGCCACAAGTCATCCCCTAATTTTTCAACATTAGTGGGTTCGGTCCTCCAGTTGATGTTACTCAACCTTCAACCTGCTCATGGCTAGATCACCAAGTTTCGGGTCTAATCCCAGCAACTATTCGCCCAGTTAAGACTCGGTTTCCCTACGGCTCCCCTAAACGGTTAACCTTGCTACTGAAATTAAGTCGTTGACCCATTATACAAAAGGTACGCAGTCACCGAACTAAGTCGGCTCCTACTGCTTGTACGTACACGGTTTCAGGTTCTATTTCACTCCCCTCACAGGGGTTCTTTTCGCCTTTCCCTCACGGTACTGGTTCACTATCGGTCAATTAGGAGTATTTAGCCTTGGAGGATGGTCCCCCCATATTCAGTCAGGATTTCTCGTGTCCCGACCTACTCGTTTTCACTATAAAGAAGTTGTCATATACGGGACTATCACCCTGTATCGTTGCACTTTCCAGAGCATTCTACTAACTTCTAAACAGCTTAAGGGCTGTTCCAATTTCGCTCGCCGCTACTATCGGAATCTCGGTTGATTTCTTTTCCTAAGGGTACTTAGATGTTTCAGTTCCCCTCGTTCGCTTCGTTAAGCTATGTATTCACTTAACGATGACACTAAGTGCCGGGTTGCCCCATTCGGAAATTCCAGGATATAACGCTTGTTATCAACTCCCCTGGACTTATCGCAGATTACCACGTCCTTCATCGCCTCTAATTGCCTAGGCATCCACCGTGCACGCTTATTCACTTAACCATACAATACCTAAAGATACTGTCTTTAAGCATTTTTATGAATATTAATAATATTCAAAAAACACATAAGATTATAAAATTTAGATGTTATATGTCGTTTCCAAGACGCTTGCGATCCTCATATTTTACTATGAAAAACACATTCGTTTTTCGTGCACCTATCAGTTATAAATAACTGAGTAGATACGTACAAACTGCACTTCACTTACGTGAATTACAGCTGTTTTTATTTTTGCTTGATTACAGCAATTAATGTAAACATTAATTACTGAGAACAATTTCGTTTATACTTAACGTAATATGCATATGTAATAAAGCATCCAGTGGATGGTTTATTATGCTAATACGTTAAGTAAGAACTTTATCAGCTTTCCTAATTGTTAAAGAGCAGTGTTAAAAAAACACTTGATAATTATTTCAAATTAAACAGTTATCAAGTGATTCTCTGGTTTTTTAATGCCTAGATTTTGGTATCCCCAAGGGGATTTGAACCCCTGTTACCGCCGTGAAAGGGCGGTGTCCTAGGCCTCTAGACGATGGGGACCAAGAACTTTGTGCGCTTTATCATTCTAATCAAACAATCTGTGTGGACACTAAACGTGTTTCTTTCGTATAAGGAGGTGATCCAGCCCCAGGTTCCCCTAGGGCTACCTTGTTACGACTTCACCCCAGTCATGAACCACACCGTGGTCATCGCCATCCCCGAAAGGTTAAGCTAATGACTTCTGGTGCAGCCCACTCCCATGGTGTGACGGGCGGTGTGTACAAGGCCCGGGAACGTATTCACCGTGGCATTCTGATCCACGATTACTAGCGATTCCAACTTCACGGAGTCGAGTTGCAGACTCCGATCCGGACTACGACAGACTTTATGAGATTCGCATACCCTCGCAGGTTAGCAACCCTTTGTATCTGCCATTGTAGCACGTGTGTAGCCCATCCCGTAAGGGCCATGATGACTTGACGTCGTCCCCACCTTCCTCCGGTTTATCACCGGCAGTCTCCCTAAAGTTCCCGGCATGACCCGCTGGCAAGTAAGGATAAGGGTTGCGCTCGTTGCGGGACTTAACCCAACATTTCACAACACGAGCTGACGACAGCCATGCAGCACCTGTCTCAGAGTTCCCGAAGGCACTCATCTATCTCTAGGTGATTCTCTGGATGTCAAGGGATGGTAAGGTTCTTCGCGTTGCATCGAATTAAACCACATGCTCCACCGCTTGTGCGGGCCCCCGTCAATTCATTTGAGTTTTAACCTTGCGGCCGTACTCCCCAGGCGGTCTATTTAATGCGTTAGCTTTGAAACCCACGGCATATAGCCACAAACTTCTAATAGACATCGTTTACTGCGTGGACTACCGGGGTATCTAATCCCGTTTGCTCCCCACGCCTTCGCGCCTCAGTGTCAGTCTTTGTCCAGGTGGCCGCCTTCGCCACTGGTATTCCTTCAGATCTCTACGCATTTCACCGCTACACCTGAAATTCTACCACCCTCTACAAAACTCTAGTCAACCAGTTTCAAATGCAGTTCCAAGGTTGAGCCCTGGGCTTTCACATCTGACTTAATTAACCACCTACGCGCGCTTTACGCCCAGTAATTCCGATTAACGCTCGCACCCTCCGTATTACCGCGGCTGCTGGCACGGAGTTAGCCGGTGCTTCTTCTGCGAGTAACGTCACAGATAGCAGTTATTAACTACTACCCTTTCCTCCTCGCTGAAAGTGCTTTACAACCCGAAAGCCTTCTTCACACACGCGGCATGGCTGCATCAGAGTTTCCTCCATTGTGCAATATTCCCCACTGCTGCCTCCCGTAGGAGTCTGGACCGTGTCTCAGTTCCAGTGTGGCTGGTCATCCTCTAAGACCAGCTAGGGATCGTCGCCTTGGTAAGCCATTACCTTACCAACTAGCTAATCCCACTTGGGCTACTCTAAACGCGCAAGGCCCGAAGGTCCCCTGCTTTGGTCCGTAGACATTATGCGGTATTAGCAGTCGTTTCCAACTGTTGTCCCCCACGTTAAGGCATATTCCCAAGCATTACTCACCCGTCCGCCACTCGTCAGCAAAGTAGCAAGCTACTCTCTGTTACCGTTCGACTTGCATGTGTTAAGCCTGCCGCCAGCGTTCAATCTGAGCCATGATCAAACTCTTCAATTTAAAGTTTAATTTGCAATGTTGTTACCAACAATGCAACTCAATATTACTGACTAAAACTAAGTAACTAATCAACTAGTGAAAAGTACTTGTTGTTATTCTGAATTAATGAATTAATTCGTGTGTCACTGATATTGATTCTTTTTGTCCTCTTAATGAAGTTGCAAAGCAAAATCACCATAAGGACTTTTTTGAAATCATCATCTAGTGCCCACACAGATTGTTTGATTAAATTGTTAAAGAGCGTGCCTTTCGGCAGGTGCGTATAATACGTCACCAGTGAGATTTGTCAACGTTTTAATTAAGTTAATAATCAAATCGTTGTCTCACCAAACACCGCGGTAACTCGCGTTACTTGCTGTGTCTGTGGGGTCGCATTATAGGGAGTTCAGCAACATTGGCAAGCGTTTTTTGCATAAAAAACGCTTATTTTAAGATTTAATTTTTATACCTAAGTTAGCCACAACTTATGCACATTTATTGATGAGTTACCCACAATTCAAGCGAGTTTTTCAAACATTTCTTTTAAATCCTCAAAAACATCCGTCGCCAAGGCTTCGCCTTCGCTCGTGATCTCTTTTCCTGATCGTACTAAATAGTTATTTTCGATACCCGCTGCGATACCCGCTTGTATATCCGAGATCTTATCTCCTACTAATATAGATGCAGTGACATCTATATTTAACTCTTTAATGGCTTCCAGTAGCATGCCAGGTTTTGGCTTACGGCAATCACACTCGACTTTATACTCTCCGAGTCCATGCTCACTATGGTGCGGACAATAATAAATACCATCTAAGTCCACGCCTCTATCTGCTAGAGACCAATCCATCCACTCTGTTAATGTCTGAAATTGATCTTCTGTGAAGTAACCTCGGGCAATACCGGATTGATTAGTAATAAGCACTAATAAATAGCCCTTCTCTTTAAAGCCCTGTAATGCGTCTATTACTCCCTCAATAAATTCAAAATCATCTACTTTAGAAATATAGCCATGATCAACATTGATCACACCGTCTCTATCGAGAAAAATGGCACGTTTTGCGTTAGTTACTGTCATACTGTTTCCTATTATCTTTTTATCGATGCTATTATCGCTTTTTTTCATTTATTATAAAGAATTTATTATGTTGCGTTTTACTCTTTTATTTACAACTCTATTACTCGGCGCCTGTAGCCAATACCCTTTTTCATCTAATGTTGATAAACAAAATTTTTCGACTTATTTTAAACCGAGTAGCGTTACTATATATAGTAAAGAAGAAGCGACAAAATTAGACGCACAATGGTTAGGCGCTATTACGGGTAGCAGTTGCCAAATAGAAATAAACGATCGCCCCGCAAGTAAAGCCGATGCGCGAACCAAAGCGCGTATTAATGCAGCTAATTTAGATGCTAACGGCATTGTATTTCAAACCTGTGTCACTTTTGAAGCCGATAGTAGCTGCTTATCTAATGTAATATGCTACGCACGCGCTATTTCAGTAGAGCAGGAAAAATAAAAATGCTGACGACTATTGCTATCATGCACAGCCCCTATAAAGAAAAATTTGCAGTACCTCGTCAGCCAGGGCTAGTCCCTAGCGCGAAAGGTTTACTGGAAATACTGCCTCCTTATAATGATATCAATGCTTTTTCAGGTTTAGAGTGTTTTAGTCATTTATGGCTGATGTTTATTTTCCATAAAAACAAAACGCAAGAGACATGGAGTCCAATGGTACGCCCTCCGCGTCTTGGCGGTAACAAACGCATGGGTGTTTTCGCAACACGCTCGCCTAATCGGCCCAATCCTATAGGCCTGTCTTTAGTTGAGTATCATGGCATCGTTCAAAAAAAAGGTAAGCTATTCTTACAAATTAGCAGCCTTGATCTTGTTGATGGCACGCCCATTGTTGATATTAAACCTTATATTCCTTATGCCGATGCCAAACCCGATGCTAAAGCAGGGTTTGCTCAGCACATACCTCAACTATTAATGCAGGTCCAATTTTCAGAACAAGCGCTACACTTTTTACATAATAAGCCAGAGCTTGCATTGTTGATCCAAGAAGTATTACAACAAGATCCCCGTCCTGCCTATAAAAAGGGTAAAGAAGACACAAAAATCTATGCCATGCATTTACTCGACTTTAATATCTACTGGCAAAACACCTTAGATTGTTGCACCGTCACCGCCATCAAACCCTATGCTTAGCAAATAAGTAGCCACTTATCGCCCCACAAAGTGCACCTAAAAAGTGACTTTCAAAAGAAACACTCGAGTACGTTGGCAACACGCCCCAGATAAGTCCACTGTAAAAAAATAGAGTTAAAATAGAAATAATAATATGCATTATTTTTTTACGCACAATGCCATAAATAATTAAATATCCCCAAAACGCATAAATAATGCCACTCATACCTACATGTACACTATTTCCACGTGCAAATAACCACACTAAAATCCCCGTACAAACTAATTGTAAGAAAAATATGCAATAAAAACGTTTAACACTTCTAAAACCAATCAAAGTTGAAAAAATAATAAAAGGAAAAAAGTTACTGCTTAAATGTATCCAGTTAACATGTAAAAAAGGAGCAAATAATATCCCATAAAGCGTAGCCATTGAGCGCGGGTGGATCCCATATTGCGTTAAATGCAGGGGCAACAACATATTTATCACTAAAATAAACCCACAAATCACCATGATAAAGAGACTTACTTTAAGACTTTGTAGATACTGCTTCATTTAATCCCCATTGTTAGATAAAATCGCTTCTTTATATTGACCTGAAAACTTAAGGATTACCATGCGCACGACCCAGTATTTACTTTCAACTCAAAAAGAAGCGCCTAGCGATGCCGTTATTGTTAGCCACCAACTTATGTTACGTGCGGGTATGATCCGTAAACTAGCATCAGGTTTATACACTTGGTTACCAACCGGTTTACGTGTTTTACGTAAAGTGGAAAACATTGTTCGTCAAGAAATGGAGCGTGCAGGCGCAGTCGAAATATTAATGCCTGTCGTACAACCAGCAGATCTATGGGTTGAGACTGGCCGTTGGGATAAATATGGTGGTGAATTACTGCGGCTTAAAGATCGTCATGATCGCGATTTTGTACTCGGTCCAACGCATGAAGAAGTTGTAACTGAATTAGTACGTAAAGAAATTAATAGCTATAAACAACTCCCTCTGAACCTTTTTCAGATTCAAACTAAATTCCGTGATGAAACGCGCCCTCGTTTTGGTGTGATGCGCTCACGTGAATTCACCATGAAAGATGCATATTCTTTTCATCTTGAAGATGAGTGTTTAGAAAAGACTTATCAAACCATGTTTAGTGCATATTGCCGTATATTTGAGCGCCTTGGCCTTGAATATCGCCCTGTTATTGCAGACAGTGGTAGCATTGGTGGCAATTCATCACATGAATTCCATGTTTTAGCGCCAAGTGGTGAAGATGCTATCGCTTTCTCATCTGAAAGTGACTATGCTGCTAATGTTGAAAAAGCGGAAGCACTGGCTCCTACATTCGATCGCCCAGCGGCCACTCTCGATGTAAAAACGTTGGAAACACCGAACGTACACAGTATCGAAGATGTATGCCAAGCGTTAAATGTACCTGCGACGCAAACGTTAAAAACATTACTGGTTGAAGGTATTGCGCAAGAAGGACAAGAAACGCCGATTGTCGCCCTTGTTTTACGTGGCGATCATAGTTTAAATGAAATTAAAGCCTCTAATATTCAGGGTGTTTCAAACCCACTTGTATTTGCTAATGAAACGCAAATTAAAGAAGCAGCTGGTTGTGATGCTGGCTCAATTGGCCCGATGGGTTTATCCCTACGTATTATTGTTGATTTAAGCGCAGATAAATTAGCAGACTTTACTTGTGGGGCGAATGAAAATAGCCAACATTTAACGGGTGTAAACTGGGATCGTGATATTAAAGATTATGAAACTGCAGATCTTCGTAATGTTCAAGAGGGCGATCTTAGCCCTTGTGGTAAAGGTACATTAAGCATTACCCGTGGCATTGAAGTTGGCCATATATTCCAATTAGGCAAAACCTATTCAGAAGCGATGAATGCCAGCGTACTAAACCAGCAAGGCAAAAATCAAACGCTAACGATGGGCTGTTACGGTATTGGTATTTCACGCATTGTAGCGGCTGCTATTGAACAAAATAATGATGCTAATGGCATTATTTGGAATGAAGCATTAGCTCCCTTCTCTGTCGTGATCGTGCCGATGAACATGAAAAAATCTCATCGCGTTGCCGATCTTGCTGAAAGATATTACGCAGAATTACAAGCAGCAGGCATTGAAGTACTCTTTGATGATCGTAAAGAGCGCCCAGGCGTCATGTTTGCCGATGCAGAGCTAATTGGTATTCCACATATGCTGATCATTGGTGATCGCAGTATTGATAATGGCGTTATTGAATACAAAAACCGTAAATCTGGCGAGAAACAAGACGTCAAGATTGAGGATGTTATCGCCTTCATTAAAGAGCAACGTAGCTAAGTTTTATTATATAAATTAGCCAGTATTTTATACTGGCTAATTCTTTTAAAATACCGGATACTAAGTATTAAAAATAGACACCTACTTTCAACGATGGATGGCTTTTTTAATGAGTATGCCCCCTCCCAACTTAACACTGCAAACATCAGACGAAATTAACACGCCTAAAAAACAACAAATAGATGCTTTTTGGCACCTACATGCATTATTTCATACGTTTCAAGGTGTTGATGATAAAACAATCAGCCATGTTAGTATTGCCACGGGTAATTCACGGGTTATTGTTATCAGTCAAGGGCGCAGTGAAACGACGCTTAAATATAAAGAATTGGCTTTTGAGTTAAATAAACAAGGTTTTGATATTTATCTTATCGATCATCGGGGACAAGGTTTTTCAGAGCGCTTTGGAGGGTCAAAATCACGAGGTCATGTTCGGTTTTTTCAAGATTATATTACCGATTTTAATACTTATATATGTAGCCTAGCGCTACAACAAAAATATACGCATCGCTATTTACTCTCGCATTCAATGGGAGGCGCGATAAGCGCACTCTATTTAGAGCAATATGCACACCCATTTCAAGCCAGTGTCTTCTTTTGCCCCATGCTATCTTTTAAATTTTACGGATTTCCTGCTTACATCATCCAAAATATTGCTTTATGTAGCGCATTCATAACGTCTCTGTTTAGCCCTAAAGCGTGTTATGTGCCTTTTGGAAAAGACTTTAGTATGCCCCTTTTTAAAAAAGGACCGTTTACCTCGAGTAGTGAGCGCTTCAACGACTTTAAACAAACACTGCAACAATATCCACAGACACAATTAGGCTCTCCCACCATGCGTTGGTTAGCAACGAGTATAGACGCCACAAAAAAAGCCATTAGAAATGCCCATAAAATTAATATCCCCATACTCCTCTTCCAAGCGGAAGATGATGCCATCATTAGTGCAACGGGTCAGAATGCATTTTTTAAGAATCTAACGAGAAATAAATATAACCAATTTGTAAGTGTTGACAAAGCCCAACATGAAATATTAATCGAGCGCGATGAGATTAGACAACCAACGCTGACTAAAACGCTTTCTTTTTTTAAAAAAATAGAACAATCAATAAAATAAGGTATACATATATGTACAAAATAGCCATCTCCGATCTTGATGGAACATTACTTGGCCCGGATCATCGGATCTCAGTAGAAACAAAAAAAAGCATTTTAAATTGGATCCAAGATGATCGTAAATTTGTGATCGCAACAGGTCGCCATTACATTGAAGCGAAACACCTACAAAAGGATATTAATGAGCCTATTTATCTGATCACATCAAATGGTGCGCGCGTACATGATAAACAAGGAAATATTATCCATGCACAAAATATCGATACGGCTATCGTAACGGAAGTTTGTCAGACTCAATTTAATAAAAATATACAAGTTAATCTTTTTACCGACAATGAGTGGTTTGTTAATTTTATAATACCCGAACATATGGAAATGGATCTAGGAGCCGGATTTCATTGTCAACAATCAGACTTAACCCGTATAGACAGTAGCAAAGCAATTAAAATATTTTTTTGGGGCGAACCTGAGCTATTGCAGCCTATTTATGAAATGCTCAATAAAAAATATGGAAGCCGAGTTAACCTCACATTTTCGCTCGACAAATGCTTAGAAATGATGGATGCAAATACCAATAAAGGCACCGCTGTACAAGCCGTTTTAAAAGCGAAAGGACTGCGCACTGAAGACGCTATCGCTTTTGGTGATGCGATGAATGATGTAGAAATGCTAAGCTTAGTGGGTAAAGGTATTTTAATGGCAAACTCACAAAAAGCATTATGTGCAGCCCTGCCCAACGCAGAAAAAACCTGTAGCTCAAAAGAGCATGGTGTTGCTGTGATGCTTGATCATATATTACAGGGATAAAATCCTTAAAAAAGAGTTAAACGCGCGAGTCTGATTTGTGTATATAATAAGACAACTCACTTTTATAAAGGCCTCCTATGCGTTTTTCTCTTTACCTGTTTTTTAGTTGTTTGTTTTTTTTGCTCAGCGCATGCAGTAGCTCAACCTCTGAGCTTGCTATAAAACAGAACTTAGGTGCAACACCTTTTACATCCGCACCGGCAGAGTCTTTTAAAGGTGAGCTGAAATTTATAGGGAAACAGACTTACTTCACGCCTTGTGCAACAGACGATCTTTTTTTAATCCGCAACGATACAAAAATAAAAGACATATACAGCCAACTTAATCGGATTAAAAATACACCTCTCTATATTGAATTATCAGCGGAAATATACATTACCCCAAATGACAAAGAGGCGCGTATGCGCGTTGATGATATCTATTATCTCACCCAAAAAAACATTTTATTACAATGTGCAAAGCATGCGGGACCTTTTAGCTTAAAAGCCCAAGGGGCATCTCCTTTTTGGCGTTTAACCGTAGATAAAAACCTTATTCTTTTAGCGTCAAAAGCCATAAATCAAGCGTATAAGATAACCAAAGAGCCTATTGTTTCTTCAAATCAGACCTCGATAGTGGCAACCAATGAGCAAGGTAAAATGCTGCGCTTAATTTATCAAGAGAGTCCCTGCTATGCATCTAAAAACAAAGAATATTGGGGATATAAAGCCCAATTAGAAACCCCTTGGAATAATTTTAGCGGGTGCTTAAAAATCCAAGCTACACCAATAACAAATAATGTGATGGGTGATTATCAAAGTACAGAGCAGAGTGATCTCATCAGCTTAAGTCTCAACGCGCAGCATCAGGTTGTTTTCAATCAGAAAACTGAAAATATTATAAAAACAGGATTTTGGAAAAACAAATCAGCAGATGAGATTGTGATCATGCTGACTAAGCAGGGTAATAATCCCTTACAAGAAGAATATGTTTTCTCTCGCACACAGCAAACGCTGCGCGCGGTGGCTATCAACAAAAACAATCAAAGAAGCCCCTTACTCATCCCGCTTATTTTTACCAAGGTAACGAAGCAGGTAAAACCTGCATTGCTCACCCCGACCGACGCAAAAAACATCAATCCAAATGAGCGCCTCGATAAAAAAGTGCAACATGCATTAGCCGTTTATTTTCACGCTCAAAACAGCGATCCTAAAAACACCCAATTTAGTGTCGTAAAATATGACTTAAATGATGATGGCATCAATGACGCAATCATTATGCTTGATTGGTGCAACCGCAGTAATGCCTGTGAGATGTTGATATTTAAAGGTACAAAAACAAAAGAGGCGTACATTTTTAATAGTCGTATCTCCGCAGTAAAAACACCTCTCAATGTGACCACAGATCTTCATTATTTATGGAAAAGCTTATTATTTAAAACAGATCAACAAAGCTTTCTTCTCGATTTTGATGGCATTAATTACACATTAAAAATAAAAGTACCTCTCGAGAAGAATAAAAAGACAACCTCTACCAGTCACCTTTTATTTAATAATGCACCAATGTATTGGAACAAAATTGTAAATTAATCATTTCCAAGCAATACAATACGTTTTAAAAATTCTCGTTGAAAATGATCTTTTGATACTAATACGCTCACAGATGCACTTTTAAGGGGTACATAAGCATTGAGAAGTACCACAAAAAGCATGTCACCACGCGCGGTACTCACGCGCCCTAATAAGTTACTGACACCTTTCATAGAGCCAGTCTTAGCAATCACTTTTTCGGTTAATAAAGTATCATGCACCCCTCGATGGTACTTTAACGTACCATCTTTTCCCGCAATAGGAAAAGAGGCGAGTATATGTAATGTTTTATCATGTTTATAAATATAATTTAACACTTTCATAAACAGCTTGCTGCTCATTAAATTATGTCGAGATAAGCCAGATCCATCGACTATATAGCTATTTCCAAGATCAATGCCCTGCTTCTCTAATATCAATTTAAGGGCCAAAGCACCATTACGAAAGTTTCCTGATGTATTAAAATAATGTGCACCTAATGTTTTAAATAAACTGTCGGCAATTAAATTATCTGAATTTTTTAGCATCTGCAGTAATAAACGATCGAGTGTTATTGATTGATGCGTTACCAATTTATCGGATACAAGGTAAGCGCTATCTTCTCGTACCTGACCTGTTAATTTAATACCCACTCTTTTTAATTCGCTTCGGATAATTTCGGCTGCATAGTTAAACGGATCATTTACCGCGAAAGCCAAAGGAAATGCACCGCTTCGAGGCACCATACAACCCCAGAGATGATATCTATTATTTTCGTGTCGCGTTATCTCTAAATCACAGAAAGCTTTCTGTTTCTCTTCTACACTTACAATCTGCACATCACTGCTAATACGCATAGGCTCATAAGGTGGAATAAATAATGAGGCCGTTTTACCATCGCCACGGCCTAAATTACCTAGAACACAATTTTTATTAACAATGATCGCATGACTCGGCGCGGTATAACAGACACCAAGATCATTCCACGCTTGCCCATTACTCCATTGGTAGCCATTAAATGCATGACTATTTAATAAAAAATCACCTTTTATATTTTTTATTCCGAGAGATTTTAAGCGTAATAACATCTTGCGAATATCCACGCGTAATAGTGTTGGATCGCCTACAAACTGAAAACTTAAAGAGCCTTGATAATTGCCGAGAGAGATCTTATCGCGAGATCCTCGAATGCTTGTTTCAAAGCGAAAATCATCCCCTAGATATATTTTAGCTGCCAGCGCTGTTAAAACTTTTTGTACACTCGCGGGAGTCCGTAACGTATTAGCATGATGAGATACCACTGTTTTTTGTGTTGCAGCATCCACAACCAAATAGGATAATTGCGTCCCAGGTGGTAAAAACCGTTCTAAATCTTGCCATTCATTTGCCCAAAGCGTGCTACAGAAAAAAAAAGAAACTAAAATTTTATACATTAAATTATTCCATAAAAGATGAATGGTTATGCTAACAAAAATAGATAACGCTTGTTAGTCTCAAACAAAGTGGCAAGTCCATAATGTACGATTAGATTAAAGATATAATAAGCCTTCATGGCTTTAAAATCATAGTCTCATGGGTATTTATCTACAGATAAAATATAAATAAAATGTAAAAAAATAGCAAGCAAAAGTATAGCCTAACGTTAAACTTTAACTAAGCCTATTTTTAGCCTAACAAGCATTGCATTCACACGCACAAACTGGTATAAATTTTTAAAACATCGCGTTTCATACAGGCAATCCATTGTAAATGAAGCCGTTCCGTTTATACTTGAATAACTCTCTATAACCATAGGCGAACTAACCCATGCAATATAATACATCTCTTCTTTGTGATATTTATGCAGACACTATTGATGTTGTTGAACCTTTACTCACTAATTTTGGTGGGCGAAATTCATTTGCAGGAGAAGTTGTCACTGTCAAATGTTTTGAATCTGTTGGTCTTATTTATAAAGCTCTCGAAGAAAATGGCACGGGTAAAGTGTTATTAGTTGATGGCGGTGGATCTATACGTCGCGCATTAGTTAATGTACATATTGCAGAGCTTGCTATTGAAAACGGTTGGGAAGGCATTGTTGTAAATGGCTGTGTACGTGAAGTTGCCCAACTAGAAGAAATGGATATAGGTATTCAAGCTATTACGGCTATCCCTGTAGGTGCAGATGATACTGAAGTAGGTGATATCAACGTGCCGATTAATTTTGCTGGCGTGACCTTCTTACCAGAAGATATTCTATACGCAGATAGCACGGGTATTGTTATTTCTCCTGAGCCTCTCGATGTCGATGAACTCGAAGAAGAAATCGAAGAAGAAGAATAATTAGAAGATAAAAAAAGGCCTGTAAACAGGCCTGTTTTTTAGAGTAGGCTTTCTTCAGCCTGTTCTATTTTCCCGACTAGCGCACTTAAACGTGACTGCCACTGTAGATGCTCATCAGTAAGCTTAGTATTTTCTGCTTGTAGCACGTCATTTTTTTCAGCTAGCGTTAATTTGTCATCTTTTAAATCTTCAACTTCCATTTGTAACAAAGCAATATTGTCCACTGCATTGTTAATTTTACTTTCTAGTTTTTCCAATAGATCTAATGTCATTTAATTCGCCCCTTAAAGGAATTTGTTCAATTTTCTGAGAATAAGCATTCCTGCCCTCTTATTCAACCTTTGTTTTGCTTTTAGGTAAATAAAAGTGAACATGTTACTCTTTTCCCACTTTTAAGTATAATAAGTGAGAGATAAATGCACAATTCAATTCCCTGTGGGAAATATCAGCATTACAAAGGAAATTTTTATCAGGTGCAAGGAATTGCAATACACAGTGAAACAGAAGAAAAAATGGTTGTTTATCGACCACTTTATGGCGCACAAGATTTATGGGTGAGACCACTTACAATGTTCACCGAAAATGTTGAGATTGATGGTGTGATACGAGCTCGATTTGTATTGGTTGACTAAATATCTTGCCCAATTAATACTGATATCAGAGTGAAAACACTGAAGTTGATACCGTCAATACAACCTCTTTTTTATTGGTTGATTAAATATCTTGCCCAATTAATACTGATATCAGAGTGAAAATATTGAGGTTGATACTATCAATCCAACCTCTTTTTTATTGGTTGACTAAATATCTTGCTCAATTAATACTGAAATCAGAGTGAAAACACTGAAGTTGATACCGTCAATACAACCTCTTTTTTATTGGTTGATTAAATATCTTGCTCAATTAATACTGATATCAGAGTGAAAATATTGAGGTTGATACAGTCAATCCAACCTCATTTTCTATGGCAGACTAAATATCTTGATCCATGGATAGTGATGGCATAGCGCAAGATGGGTGCCCAACGATTTTTGCAGGAACCCCTGCGACCGTGGTGTGCTCAGGAACAGCCTCAAGTACCACACTACCAGCACCAATTTTAGCCCCCACTCCGACTTCAATATTACCCAACACTTTGGCCCCAGCACCAATCATCACACCTTGACGTATTTTAGGATGTCGATCGCCACAATTTTTACCGGTTCCCCCAAGGGTTACACCTTGTAATAAAGACACATTATCTTCAATCACAGCTGTTTCTCCAATCACTACGCCTGTCGCATGATCAAACATAATGCCTTTACCTATGGTGGCGGCAGGGTGTACATCAACCGCAAACAATTCTGAACTGCGATTTTGTAAGTACAGCGCTAAAGGTCGACGGTTTTGTTTCCACAACCAGTTTGCAATGCGGTGTACCTGTAACGCATGAAATCCTTTAAGGTATAATAAGGGTGTTGAAAAATCACCCACAGCAGGATCTCGCTCTTGTACTGCGATAATATCAGCCATCGCAGCATTTAAGATCTCAGGATCATTGCTGAACGCATCTTCAATAACTTCACGAACTAAAATAGCCGGCATGGTACTACTATCAAGTCGTCCTGCTAATTGATAACTTAATGCGGATTTTAAATCTTTATGGTTGAGTATTGTCGAATAAAAAAAACTCGCTAGAATAGGCTCATTTGCTGAATATCCCCAAGCTTCATCTCTTATTTTATTCCATAATTGTTCTTGTAATAGCGACATTATTACGTGTCCTTAGTTAAGTTTTGAGTACGCTCTTCGGGGGCGTAATTATTGCGTTTGTGCAATGGGACCATTGATAAAGGATCTAAATGAATCAATATATCCGCATGCGCAAATGATTTCTCTAGTATATATTCAAGTTTCTCTGATTTTTTATGTGCTTCAAGTAAAGTTTGATCATCATCTAATTCTAAATGTAATTGAATAAACTTAACATTACCCGATTGACGTGTACGCAAATCATGCATCCCACGAACGCCTTCTATATGGCTAACTGCTTTAATTATCCGCACTTCATCTGCTTTGGATAATTGCTTATCCATTAATGCATTAATAGATTGTAAGCCAATTTCCCACGCCCCATAAAGTATATAAAAACTGACTAAAATTGAAAATAAAGCATCGATCCAATACCAACCAAATCCCGTTAGAATAATGGCTAATAACACGGCGCCATTTAACACAATATCCGTACGATAATGCAATGAATCCGCTTTAATGGCCATACTACCCGTTTTTTTAACCACATAATTTTGAAACAAAACTAAAGCTAATGTGATCACAACAGAAAATATCATGACAATAATACCGATATGACTAGACGTCATTTGCTGACCATTAATAAACGCAGCAATACCATTAAACATCAAAAACACGGCAGAACCAGTAATAAAGGCGGCTTGAGAAAGTCCCGCTAAGCTTTCTGCTTTACCATGACCAAAACGATGATCATCATCCGCCGGTTGTAAGGCTATTTTTATGGCGAGTAAATTAATAATAGAAGTTGTCACATCCATTAGGGAGTCGGTTAAGGCTGCTAATACACTCGCAGAGCCTGTCAGAAACCAAGCACCTAATTTTACAACAATTAATAACGAGGCGGCAAAAATGGCAACACGCCCTGCAAGATTTACTAATCTTGCATAATCATCTTGTTTATATTCAGCAAACAAACCCAACCCCTTTCCTATAAATGAGCTATCATTATAAACGCTTTATTTAGCGAAACCAGATAGCGGTGATTTTAGGTACACAGAAACACAATTAAATGACATCTCTACATTAAAACGTTAAAATAACAACAAAAATTTTATAAAAAACATTGCAAAACGACTTACAAAAAAACAAGATACAGTTTATTATAAGCGCAGTTAAAATATAACTTAAGTTAAGTAATATTCTTTAAATACGAATGGATTTGAATTGAAGATACATTTAATTTTTCTCTTATCTCTATTTTTAGATTATTTGCCTAATTTCATAGACAAATTACCTAAATAGAGACGTTCTTATTAAGGTAATTACATGAAAAAACTACTTCTAATTGATGATGACAAAGAGCTTGTCTCTTTACTTTCCGACTTTCTTCGCAAAGAAAACTTTATTGTAGATATCGCCTTTGACGGTGAACAAGGATTACAAAAAGCCCTATCGGGTGATTATGACATGTTGATTTTAGATGCGATGATGCCACGAATGAATGGCATGGATATGTTAAAATTATTACGCCAAAAAAGTGATGTACCTGTACTCATTCTTGCCAATAAAGGCGATCCTATCGATAAAGCACTCGGCGTAGCAATGAATGCGGATGATTATCTTACAAAACCTTTTTGTGAACGCGATCTATTAGCGCAAACACTCTCAATTTTACGCCGAAATCAGCATAAAAAAATTGACCCAAAAGACATGATATCGTACTTAGATGTGCAACTTTATCATGATCAACAACAAGTTATATGTCAAAACTTTACCATTGAATTGACCACCACAGAATTGTTGTTACTTGAAACTTTTTTAACCCATCCCGGTAAAATATTCTCTAAAGTAGAGTTAAGTGAAGATATTTTAGGTAAGAAATTACTGCCCTTTGATCGTAGTATTGATATGCACCTCAGTAATATTAGACGCAAATTACCACCACGCATCGACGGAAATACTCGCGTTAAAAACTTTCGTGGAAAAGGTTATATGTGGGTTGAAGATACATTACAAATTCCCGCTTAAAATCATAAAACTAAATAGGCGCTAAAATCTTGATGTATGTAAGGGATCGCTCTACAATTGGATCTCTTTTCAAATTTACCGCCTAGAAGGTCACTACCATGATAGAAATTGCACTTTTTGAACCCGAAATCCCACAAAATACAGGCGCTATCATTCGCGTTTGTGCAAATACAGGGTGCATTTTACACCTCATTGAGCCTCTAGGATTTGATTTTAATGAGAAAAGAGTGCGTAGAGCCGGCTTAGATTATCATGAGATTGCCAATATAAAACACCATAAGAACTACCAAGACTTTTTAGAGTCAGTTAAAGGCAAACGTATTTTAGCGTGTACGACCAAAACAACAACCTACCACAGCCAAGCAAATTTCCAATCCGGTGATGTATTACTTTTTGGTCCTGAGACTCGCGGATTACCGAGCGAATTACTTGATGCATTACCCTTAGAGCAAAAATTACGTATTCCTATGCAACCCAATAGTCGTTCAATGAACCTTGCCAATGCCGTTTCTGTTTTTGTATACGAAGCATGGCGACAACTTGATTTTAATGGCGCAGTGTAATAAATACGCCCTCTTCACGTTAACGTCGAGAGAGATAAAGCAAAGTAACAGACCCGCTTTGTCTCGACGTTCTATTCTTAATTGAACTCCGGTTTTAACGCACCTCTAATAACTCAATCAATAATTGTACATTACTTGCGCCTCTAAACTCATTTACGTCGAGACGATAAGCACAAAAAACCTGACGTATACGAGGATCCGGCCAAATATCCAAATCCACATTAAAAGCAATCGCATCAACCACCGTACCTTCGCACTCTAATACCATTTTAAGGTGTTTTTCACCCACTAAACGTTGCTCTATTATTTTAAAATACGCATCAAATAAAGGCGCGGGAAAGCCCTGTCCCCATGGCCCTGCATTACGCAGTTCATATGCTTGCTCCAAGGTTAAATCTTTACCCTGCAAGGGGCCATCTGAAAGTAACACATTTTGTAAAATATCAGCGTCAACTTGAGAAGCTAATACTTCATTTAAGCCTTGTTTAAAACGTTCAAAATCCGTCGCTTTAATTGACAAACCAGCGGCCATCGCATGACCACCAAATTTCAAGATCATCCCTGGCATTTTTTTGTCTAGCAAATCTAATATATCGCGAATATGTATGCCAGCTATAGAGCGAGCAGACGCTTTTATCTCAGTATCATTCGCTTTAGCAAAAACAAAGGTAGGTCGGTAATAACGCTCTTTTATACGCGAGGCCACTAAACCGATAACGCCTTGATGCCAACTTTCATCAAATAAACAAATCGCATAAGGCATGTTTTTTTCATCTAACGCTAAGTTTTCTAATGCCTGTAAGGCTTCTTCTTGCATGCCTTGCTCTATCTCACGGCGCGTATGATTCAGAGCGTCTAATTCTTGTGCTAACAAATCAGCTTGCACTGCGTCTTCACATAATAATAATTCAACGCCGTGGCGCATTTCGTCAAGGCGTCCCGCTGCATTTAATCTTGGCCCTAAAGAAAATCCTAAATCACTGGCCACCAATGAATGCTGCGCGCGTTTAGCAACTTTAATTAAAGCACTAATGCCTAAGCGGCAAGCACCGGCCCTAATGCGCATCAAACCTTGCTCAACCAAAGTGCGATTATTCGCATCTAAGATCACCACATCGGCAACCGTACCTAAGGCGACGATATCTAAAAATTTAGTTAAGGTCGGAGGGCGTATACCCTTATCTGAAAAGTGATCTTTTTGGATCATATAAGAGCGTAATGCTGACATAATATAAAAAGCGACGCCTACTCCCGCCAAATTTTTACTCGGAAATAAACAGTCCTTTTGATTCGGATCGACAATGACATCTGCATTAGGTAATACCTCTGCAGGTAAATGATGATCGGTGATAAGGACTTGTAATCCTTTTTCTTTTGCGTAAGCCACCCCCTTAATACTCGAAATTCCATTATCCACTGTTATTAATAATTGAGCGCCTTTAGCAATCGCTAAATCCACACTTTCAGGGGTCAAGCCATAACCGTAATCAAAACGATTGGGTATCAAGTAATCAACGTTCATAAACCCTAATTCACGCAAACATAATAGACTTAACGCCGTACTGGTTGCACCGTCGGCATCAAAATCGCCTACAATCACGATTTTTTTCGCACTTAATAGCGCTTGATATAATAGTGAGCAGGCTTCAGATATACCTTTTAAAGAAGAGGCTGATAACAAGGTTTTGGTACTGAGATCTAACTCGCTAACCGAGGTTATGCCACGATCAATATAAAGTTTTTGCAATAATGCAGAGCAAGGAAGGGTGAGTTCATTGAGGAAAATACGTTGACGTTGCTTTAATTTAATACGAGGCATAATAAAACTCTATGAGTTAAAGATGCTTAAATCATACTGTAATCAAGGCAGAAGGTAAGATAAATTTATATAAAGAGATAAATGATAAAGATAAAGATAAATAGATCTTAATTTAAGATCTTAAATCCCACTAAATACGACTTAAAGATACAATATGAGAGTCAATTGCACGCTATCGAGACATAAAATTTAACTTTTACATTGAGCCCCTATCGCTAAGCACTCAGGCGTTAATGCGAAATAATGATCAACAGAGGTTACTGTGTAGCGAGCCTAATAATATATCTTGCAGACATAAAAAGGGGCACTTGAATGTGCCCTTTTATTCTTTATTTACTGATTAAAAATATCAGCACTATAAAGGGTTATTTACCCTCTAACTGTTGTAATAACTTCGTAGCCGGTAAATAACCCGGTTTTAATGAGCCATCTTCTAATACAATGGCGGGAGTACCACGGACACCAAAAAACAAACCAAGTTCATATTGCTCTTTGATCGTATTCGCACATTGCTTCGGATCAAGAGATTGGCGTTTCATCGCTTTATCCATTGCTGATTTAGGATCGCTCGCACACCAAATAGAGGTCATTATATTATATTCTGACGAATTTAAACCTGCACGAGGGAAAGCCAAATAACGCACGGTGATGCCTAATTTATTATAATCGGCAATCTCCGAATGAAGTTTTTGACAATAAGCACAAGAAGTATCAGTAAAAACAGTGATCACATGTTTTTCATTTGCAGCTTTATAAGTGATCATGTCATTAGAAAATGCCTTTAACTTATTCTGTCTTAATGACGCCAAGCTACTTTCTGTAATATTTTTCATATTATTATCGATATCATAAATACTACCATAAATGAGATATTGAGCATTTTTACTCACATAATAAATCCCACTATTGGTTAATACTTCATACAAGCCTTCAACCTTTGACTCTTTAATACTGGTCACCTGTAACGAGATCTGTTGCATCTTTTTACTGATACTCGCCACACTTTGCGCATCAACTTTAGACTCAGCAAAAGAGAACGTTGATACAAGTAGCAAACTTAAACTGACTAACAAACGTTTTTTAAGAAAAGAAAAAAACATACAACCCCTTAGACATTAAATAAATACAATTAATGGAAGTATACCCAAGAGCGATAAATATGTAAAAGTACGTTTTGCATATTTTTTATACATGTAAATAAAAAACAGATCCCAGTACAGGCGTTATTTTTCACTATGCAATAAACGGGCCTTAACATTAGCAAAATCTAATTGACAAACTTCTAATTTAGAATAACCTAATAAATAAGTTTATATAAAAGGATAAAAAAATGCACAATCAGTTAGATTCGATCCACCAACAATCTAAAGAAGCCAGCAAACTACTAAAAATCATGGCGCATGCTGATCGTATGGTTGTACTGTGTTTACTATCAACCTCTGAAATGAGCGTCAAAAATTTACGAGAACACTCCAAGTTAAGCCAATCTGCTTTTTCTCAGCATTTAAGTGTCCTCCGGAAAAATAATATCGTAAAAATAAGAAAAGAAGCACAACATGTTTTTTATTCCCTTGCCGATGAACGTATTCGATTAATACTTAACGCTTTACAGCAAGCATTTTGTCCCGATTTATAAAATAGGAGCTATACATGCAAGATTTTAATCCATGGCTATCTTTAGCGGGAGGCGCTTTATTGGGACTCTCTGCTACTTTGTTATTATTATTTAACGGTAAAATAGCAGGGATCAGTGGTATTTTAACTGGCCTGCTTCCCCCTTATCAAAAAGCTTCCATCTGGAAAATTACATTTTTAATCGGGATGATCTTAAGCGCCTATTTACTTTCAGCTTGGACTTTTCCTTTTCCTGAATTAATAGATCAAAATTTTTATATGATAATTCTTGCTGGCCTACTTGTTGGATTCGGTACGACGCTGAGTAATGGCTGTACCAGTGGCCATGGCATTATAGGTATAGGCAGATTATCAACACGCTCTATTGTTGCGACTCTTACCTTTATGAGTAGCGCTATTGTTGTCGTTTTTATTCGCCAGTTATTAGGAGCGCTATAGTATGTTACAAAAAACAACAAAAGAGCTTATTATTGCATTGTTAGCAGGCTCATTATTTGGTGCAGGCATGCTGGTATCAAACATGGTCAACCCACAAAAAATCATTGCCTTTTTAAATGTCAGTGGTGACTGGGATCCAAGCCTCGCATTTGTGATGATAGGGGCTATCGGCGTTTTTTCACCTATTTATCATCTGTTCATTAAAAAACGTCAACAAGCTATCTATGGTGAACCTTTAACATGCATACAACATAAAAATGTAGATATGCATTTAATTATTGGCGCCGTTATTTTTGGTATTGGTTGGGGCCTCGGAGGATTTTGTCCTGGCCCAGCTATCACTAGTATGGCCAATATCAGCCCTATTATTGTTATATTTATTGCAAGCTTACTACTTGGCTCTTTTTTAGGCAGACGATATAAAAAAGATTAAAGTGATGCCCTCTCTCAATGAAACACTTTCGCTAAAACGAGATAAACAGAGATAAACAGAGAGACCATTACATAATAGAACAAACTTTCATCACAATTATTAAATATAAAAGGCTTATCATTGATTATTCAATATAATAAATCCTTTTTTATATTATGTGTGCTATAAATATTGACAGCTAAGTCAAATACTTAAGATATATATGTTAAATTAAATATTTGTTTTCTAATTACACCAGAGAGATGTTATGAAATTAAATCACAAAATCATGTTGTCCAGTCTACTTATCATCAGTCTCAGTGGCTGTTCGGCTCTCACATCCCAACCTTCTGAAGAAATGTTGCGTATTGACCAACAACAAGGTGAGCTGGAAGCGGTGCAGTTACAGCAATCCGAAACAAATTCAAAAATTAATGAGTTGCAAGCGGATATTGCAAGCTGGAAAATCGTTGAGCCCAATATTAAACGTCTCGTGAGTATTGAAGATGAACTTAATGCACTGATTGAGCAACTGGCTACATTAACTCAAAAAACACAACAAGAAGCACTTGTTCAACAGGCAAAACAAATCCAAAAACATAATGGAAAATCATATGCCTTACAACTGGCTTCTTTACGCAGTGTAAAACAAGTACATAACACTTGGAATAAACTACAGAAAAAGCACCCTAATCGCCTTGATAACTTGGATGCACGTTACCAAAAAGTGCAAGTTAAAGGACGTACTTATTATCGATTAAAAGTAGGTAACTTCAGTAAAACTCAAGCCAAAAATAACTGTAAGTTACTTAACAAGCGTGGTGTTGCTTGTATCGTCACACCTTATTCAGGCACCCCTTTATAGATACATAATATAAGAATAGCAATGCGGCGACTCGCTTTACGCAAACTCACCCCCTCTTTACCACAGAGTGCGTTATTTGCTGCATTGCTATTACTCTTATTTGTTAGCCCTGCGAGTCAAAGCAGTGCCGTCTCCTCAGCCACAAATATATTATCCGATCCTTCTTTTTCTCAGTTACTAAGTCTTATTCAAAACAAAAATCACCCTAAAGATGCAGAGTTCCAAAACTCACAGCAACAACAAGTTAATGAACTGGCACAACTCGTGGATGAGAACTCATTATTTAACTCTTGGTTTAGCTTTGATTTTGACACAAGTCCCATTGATGAAGCCTTTGTTAACGACAATAGCGCGCTTATTTTGCCATGGAAATCAAGTATCTCTCAAGCTAATAATGATCCCATTATTGATGTTCAACTTAATGGCTCAACAACTCAATCACACACAAATTCAAGTTATTCAGTCCTTGCACAAGACTATATTGGCCCCTTAAAAAGCACGTTATTTATCAGTGGTGATAAAGACATAAATGTCGAAAATATACGCCTTAATTTTTCGCAATATGATGATAAAGCTCGCTTACTGGGGTTTTTAAAAGCCACACAATTTGAATTTGGTGATATCACCGCAACGAAAACAGCGTTAGCACATACCGCAGGCTTAGGCCGAGGGTTTCGTGTGTCTAATGAAAAGCCAACCGCGACAGATAATAACCGCTCTACCAGTTTTCATGGTGACATACAGCCCGGCTGGGAAGTTGAATTACATCAAAATGGGATATTGATTGCACGCACTATTTCCGACAACGTGGGCTATTATGCATTTAATGATGTTCAACTTTTTTTCGGTAACAATCAATTTAAACTTATTTTTTATGGGCCTCATGGAGAGGTGCGCACCGAAAATCAACATCTGTACATTAACAGTAATAGCCTTAAAACAGGCCAAGAAAGTTATTCTTTTTCTCTGACAGATTTCGAAGAAACACTGTTTAAAAACAATAATACAGCGGCCATTAAACAACAGGGTTGGCTCTATACTGGGGTTTATAATATAGCGCTAACAGACTGGTTCTCAACGCACTCTGCGTTACAATACTTTGCAGGCCGGAACATGAGCGACCGTGCAAACTATTCTTTTGGTGCCGATATGATCTTTAAAAATCGCCTTTTATTAAGTGCAGATTTCCAACATGACGATAAAAGTCGCCAAAAAGTTGCTTTTTCAGCACGCACACAGATTGCGCGCCATGCATTTTCCATTTATTACCAATTACAAGAGCCTCTTTTTTGGCAGAGCGCCGAAAAAACAACCTTTGAGCAACAACTATCACTTGATATGTTTGATGAAGAAAATTTACTCAATATGTACCTAGAGCAATTTGCTTTAAATATGAATGGTGATCTATTTTTCAACTCTCGCATCCCCCTACATTATCAAAATGTTTGGCGAAAAACATTGTATAAAGATGATTACAAACGTGAAGATGTATCTAACCAAATAGCATATTACAGCCCTGAGTTTTCAGCCATCCATCACGTTACTTGGCAAAGGCATCACTATACAAAAGAGCATAATTACGAATGGAATATTAGAGGGTTTTTAAGATTACAACGCCAATTCGGCGGTGTTTATACGCGTTTACAAGCGACTTACGAACTAGAGCCAAAAAAAGAGATAAAAAAAATACAGACTCGATTTTCAATGCCGTTAAATGCGCATATAGGCACACAGTTAGATTTTAGCTATGATAAAGATGAAGATACCTATGATGGTACTTTTGGAGTGAATTGGCAATGGCGTATGTTTACGTTTAATACCTCGCTCATCTATGACAATGAAAAAGATTTAACCGCTAAAATCTCCACACAGTTTAGTTTCGCATCCAAAAAAAGTATGAATAAGAATATAAAGACCGCGGGTAACCGTGCTTATCAAAGTAAAGATGAAGCGCGTCATTTAGACACCTACACCCCCTTACCCCAAGGCGTTAAAGTACGCAGAATATCAGAGAAAAAACTCAATGATAGAATTGAACAAAGTTTTTCCGATAATATCGTCAATGCGACGCAACTTAATAAGCCAGTAAAACAAGGCTATGTTGTCACCCTTGGCACTTTCTCGTCTCTCTCTCCACTGAAAAAGTACTGGTATAGCATCGACCATAAATACAATAACGCACTGCAACAACAGATTTTTTATGTTGAGAACCCTGAAACCGGACGTATTAACTTAAATATGGCAATGTATGCGGATAAGCAACGAGCACTCCAAGCCTGTTCACATATTGCGTCACTGTCCTTTAAATGCAAAATACAAAGCATTAAATTTGCAGGTGACTCATAAACTAAAGGCTTCAGACCTACACACTCATTTAGTGCAAGCAAAGCCCTTAGCCTTATAAAAAATTATAAGCGTCGTACGCCCGTCACATCCTGCAATAGATTTAATTGATTGATCAGTTTATTAATATCTCCATTGTTTTGCACTTCTATATTTAAGTCTATCACTGCAATGCGCAGTTTAAAGTTAGAGGTACTATTCATACTTAACATTTTCACTTTTTCATTACTTAAAAAAGTAGTGATATCTTTTACTAAACCATTTCTATCTAGCGCTTCAAGACGAATAGTTAATGCATAACCCGAGCTTTGTTTATTACCCCACGTCGCTTCAATGATGCGCTCGGGATGCGCTTCACGCAGGTCATCTAACTGCACACAATGTTTACGGTGCACTGAAATACCTCTACCTTGGGTGATATAACCTTCAATATCATCGCCAGGTACAGGTTGACAGCAACGCGCAATAGAATGCATTAAATTACCCACGCCATCGATAATAATATTATTGCCAGAGACCTTTGGCGTCGGTATATGACGGCGTTTTTCTAGTGCTTCAAGTACCGCTAAATCTTGCTCTTCTAATGTTTGTTGATGATGATGATTGTTTAAAAAATGTAATAACTGATTAATACGTAAATCACCATTCCCTATTCCTGCAAAGATATCATCCGCACAATTTACGTTAAAACGCGCAATAGCAGGCGTCACATCGGTTAATTTAAGTTTCATTTTACTCAGTTCAACCTCAAGTACTTCTCGCCCAGCTTGTACATTTTTATCTCTATCTTGTTTTCTGAACCAGGTTGCAATTTTATGTCTTGTTCGAGGTGCTTTAATATAACCCAATGATAAATTTAACCAATCTCGGCTAGGATTTTCTTCTTTTTGCGTCAATATTTCAACTTGGTCGCCCGTTTTAAGTTGATAAGTAAACGGCACAATATGGTTTGATATTTTGGCACCAATACAACGATGCCCAATTTGACTGTGAATATAATACGCAAAGTCTAAAGGCGTCGCGCCCGCAGGAAGATCGATAACTTCGCCCTGAGGGGTAAAAACATAAACGCGATCATCAAAAACTTGACTACGCACCTCTTCGACTAAAGAATCATCTTCGGCAATATCTTCTTGCCACGCCAATAGCTTACGTAACCATGCAATTTTTTCTTCATAGCCACTGGCAGACTTTCCACCGGCCGTCCCTTCTTTATATTTCCAATGCGCAGCCACGCCAAGCTCTGCATCATCATGCATTTTTTGGGTGCGAATTTGTACTTCGACCGATTGCCCTTGTGCCCCCAACACGACCGTATGGATCGATTGATAGCCATTGGCTTTAGGATTCGCAATATAATCATCAAACTCACTAGGGATATGATGCCATTGGGTATGAATAGCGCCGAGGGCTGCATAACAATCTTGTAACTTTTCAACGACGACGCGTATCGCGCGCACATCAAAAAGCTCTTCAAATTTAAGATTTTTTTTCTGCATTTTTAAATAGATACTGTAAATATGCTTAGGGCGTCCATAGGCGACGCCTTGTACATGTACCTCACCGAGTAATTCTTGTACACGTCCGACAAAGTCCTGAACATAGTTTTCTCTGTGCATGCGCTTTTCAGCAAGCTGCTTAGCAATTTTTTTATAGATAGTCGGCTGTAGATAACGGAAGGCTAAATCTTCGAGTTCCCATTTTAATTGCCCGATGCCAAGACGGTTGGCTAACGGTGCGTAAATGGAGGTCACTTCTCTCGCCAATAAAACCTTAGTTTCTTCACTGGCATTTTTAACTTGTCGTAAATAACAAATACGCTCAGCGAGTTTTATCACCACAGCGCGTACATCTTCAACCATCGCAAGTAGCATATGTCGTAAATTATCGACTTGAGACGCGCTTATCTTATTTAAACCTTGGTATTGTAATGCTCTAAAACCTTCCATTTCAGCAGCACCACAAACGAGCTTCGCAATACGCTTATGCCATAATTCATGTACTTTTTCAGGGCTTAATATTTGATTATCTAAAAGAGGGAAAACAAGCGCTGCATTTAATGTATCCATATCCATATTCAAGGTCACCAAGATTTCAACCATCTCAGTGCCTAATTCTAATAAGGGATATTGCTTAGGATCGGTGCACAGGCTGATCACTTTTTCGTAGTTTTCTAATAAACTATGTTGATCCTGAAGGCTCAAGTTGAATGTTGTCACCCATTTTTGAGGGTTTTTTTGTGCAGTTTGATAAAAATGTGTATCACGAACAGAAACCATTAAAAACTCCAAAATTCGATTACAATGCAAAATACCCTAAGATATTGATGCCAAAAAATGTTTACTCTTCTTAATTACAATAACAGCGATCCTATCTTTAACTCTTTAATGCCTAACAACGTAAAAATAACGCCATTGATTCCATATGCTTGGTTTGAGGAAACATATCTAATAAACCTAATTTATCTAATTTATAACCTTTTTCAAGTAATAAATAGCTATCTCTTGCCAGTGTCACCGCATCACACGCTATATACACTATATGCGAGACTTCTAAGGAAGCAATAAATTCCATACAATTAAAAGCCCCCGCACGTGCAGGATCTAACAATACTTTAGTAAACTTTTGTTGTGCCCATTGTTGCTTGTAAATATCGTTACTGCTTAAATCTGCTTGGTAAAACTCGCTATTATTCACGTTATTCAATTGTGCATTATGGCTTGCTCTCTCCACCATTTGTTGCACACCTTCAACACCGACCACCTTTTTCACTTGGCGCGCTATCGGTAACGTAAAATTTCCTAATCCACAAAAGAGATCTAATACCGTATCATTCTCATCAAGCGCTAACCACTGTATGGCTTGCTTCACCATCTTTTGATTAACCTGTGCATTCACCTGTAAAAAGTCAGTCACTGAAAATTCAAAACAACAATTCCAAAGAGGCAACGAATACGTCAATTTATTAACGCCAACCAATAACTTAAATTCATTACTTTGAGGTTGAGAAAAAAAGTTTAACTGCTGCTGGTTTGAAAATTCTTCTATACGTAAAGTATCTTTTTTAGTCAGCGCTTTTAAATGTCGTAATAAAACAATGGCGCCTTGTTCACTATTTAATAACTCGACGTGCCCTAAATGCTCTTTAATATCTAAACTATTGAGTAAAGAGTGTAAAGGCTCAATTAAAATTTCAAGTTGCGGTAATAAAACCGGACATATTTTTTGCTTAATAAGTTGATTTGTCTGCGCTAAACGAAATCCCATATTGAGCTCTTTACGTTTTCTATCAAACTGTAAGCCAAATCTCGCGGTGCGACGATATCCCCATGGGGAGCTATAAACAGAAGGCGCTAAGCTAATATTATTTAATTTAGCAAAACGCTGAAATAAACTTTTAAGACCCGCCTCTTTAATGACTATCTGCGCGCTTTGCTCAACATGCTGTAACTGGCACCCGCCACAATCATTGTAATGCATACAATGCGCATCAATACGATCGCGACTGCTTTGATTTATTTTTTTTATGGTACCCTTTAAATAACGTTTTTTATCTTCCATTATTTGTACATCGACACACTCATCTAATAAAGCACCGTCAATAAAAATAGGTTTTCCTTTAATCGAAGCCATTCCTCTGCCTTGATGATCTAATTTTTCTATTTTTATATTTTTTAATATACGATTTTTTGTACTATTTTTGGGTGTTGCTTTAAAGAACTGAGCCATAAGTTATTCACAGGTAAGACAAGCTATGCCATCATAGCTTTAACAATGCTATTGTCACACAAACACAGATTAAAAGTTAGATATATTACCTATGACAAAATACGGTTTACGCGCACAAGTTATCCTTTACACCATTTTACCGACCATACTTATTGGTGGGATTTTGGCTACCTCTTTCACTGTCTATCGCTTTCAACAAGCGAATGATTATTTAATTAATTTTGCTATCAACATTACCGAGCCTTTAGCCATTACCAGTGAATATGGTATGCAAGATGAAACGCGCACGATATTGCGCAGAGTCACCGGTGCTACGCACCGAAAAAATAGTGGCATCATAAAAAGCTTAACTATTTTTGACGCTCACAATAAAATTTTTGTTACCAGTAATTTCCATCGCGACTTTGAGATCCAACGTTTGCCTGATGGCGTGGCGATCCCTGAATATACAACCGTTTCGTATTATGGTGAAAATATCATTGTTCGCACCCCCATTATCGACGAAGGTGATTTTTTAAAATATCAACTGACGTTTGAAACGCCCAGAAAAATACTCGGTTATGTTGCCCTTGAGATAAATCGTTCACAAGTTAGCTTACTATTGTATCGGGATATTGTATTTTCCTTTTGCATCGTTTTTCTCGGGATCCTCTGTAGCCTCTACTTTGCATTCAAACAAGCACAACGCATCACGGCCCCAATATGCAAGATGGTAAATGTAGTAGAGAAAATCAGTCTAGGGCGACTTAATTCTCGTGTAGAAGGCGATTACTCAGGAGAAATCTATTCGTTACAGCACGGTATAAACGAAATGGCGATGGCAATGTCTAAGCATCATCAAGAGATGCAAGAAAGCATTGATTTAGCAACCAGTGAATTAAGAGAAACATTAGATCAAATGGAAGTTCAAAATATCGAGCTTGATCTGATCCGTAAAAAAGCACAACAAGCGGCTAAAGTTAAATCCGAATTTCTGGCCAATATGAGCCATGAACTGCGCACCCCTTTAAATGGGGTGATAGGATTTGCACGGCAATTATTGAAAACTAAAATGACCAGTAGCCAAGTTGATTATTTAGAAACCATTGAGCGATCAGCTGCTAACTTACTTCATATTATTAATGACATTTTAGACTTTTCTAAAATTGAAGCTGGCAAGCTTATGCTTGAACATATTCCTTTTGATTTGCGTGATTGCATCGATGAAACCATGTATTTATTAGCGCCTAGTGCACACGAAAAAGGGCTAGAGCTCAGCGTTTTAATTGACGCTAACGTTACCCAGTCGGTATTAGGGGACGCTATGCGTTTACAACAAATTTTAACCAACCTTATTGGCAATGCCATTAAATTTACACAACAAGGTGATATTGAAGTTAAAATCCAACAAGTTGCGGATAAAAAAGGTTTAATAACATTAAAAATAAGTATTTCTGATACTGGCATTGGTATTTCGAAACAGCAACAAGCTCAGCTATTCTGCGCTTTTGGCCAAGCTGATAGCAGTATTACACGCCAGTATGGTGGCACCGGACTTGGTTTAGTGATCACTCAAAAATTGATCCAAAAAATGCAAGGCGAAATCCATTTTTACTCGGTTGAAGATCAAGGCTCTACTTTTTGGTTTAATATTAAATTTGAAAAAAATAGCCATGAACTCTTAAGTATATTACCCACCGAGCGATTACAAGGCTGTGATATTTTAGTCTTTGAAAAAAACATTCCTTCCGCGCATGCTTGTATGCAATTACTGGCACAATGGAAAACCAAACCCTGTATCGCACACACCGAAAAACAATGGCAAAAATCGTTGCATAAAAATTATGATAGTATTGTTATTGGGCACAGTCACAGTGCAGATATTCCGGCTCTTTTAACCCATATAAGCCAAGCTCAAAATTACACTAAAAATGTTATCGTACTGATAAATAGCAACAATATCAGGCTCTATGAACGCTTAAAAGCCAGCGCCATTAATCATTGTTTATGCAAGCCCATCAGTCATAAAAACTTTGCCAATGCCTTGCTTGAAAATAGACCTGAAATACCAAGATTACGACACTTAAATCATCCTCAAAAGATAATAAAAACGCAGATGTCAGTGCTTGCTGTCGATGATAACCCCGCTAATTTAAAACTTATATCGGCCATGCTAAATGATATAGCAACACATATTGTAACCTGTGTTAATGGGATTGAAGCGGTCGAACTTGCTAAAAACAATAAATTTGATCTTATCTTTATGGACATACAAATGCCTCGCTTAGACGGCATCAATGCCTGTTACCAGATTAAACAACAAAGTATTAATAGCAAAACGCCTATTATTGCGGTGACGGCGCATGCCTATCCGGGAGAAAAAGAACAATTTTTAAAACAAGGGATGGATGATTGCTTAGCCAAACCAATTGATGAAATAGCGTTACAACAAATAATTCAACGCTGGCATAACGTTGAGATGCCGAATAAGCCAAAAGCATTCTCTCTTTCTCCTCAAGAAAAACAACTAAATGTATCCTTTGATTGGGCCTTAGCATTAAAACAATCAGCAGGAAAAGAAGATCTCGCCAAAGAAATGTTAGCGTTATTTTTAGATGAATTTCCAAGTATGCACAAATATACAGAAGATTTTATGTACACTAAAATTAAAGCTGAGACGTTTGCTCAAATCTTACATAAATTTCATGGAGGTTGCAGTTACAGTGGCGTACCAAGGCTTATTAATATTATTAAAGAGCTTGAAAAAGGCATGAAAAAAAATCAAAACGCAGAGCAGCTTAGCCCTGAACTCCTTGAATTATTAGATGAACTTGAAAACATTAAACAGGCTATCCCGAAGGATCTATTATAAAATAGCTAAAAGCCCCCTTATTTTATTAAATAAGGGGGCTTTCTATAAAAAGGGTATTAGCTCAAAGGGGCTCCGGATGGCATATCAAAGTGCAATTGGCGTACTGGCACTGCAAATTCAGCGTCATTTTGCGCAACAATATCGGCGACTTTTAATAATACATCTTGCTTTATTTCGTGAAAACGCACCCAGTTAGTTGTTTTAGTGAACGTATAAATGAAGAAGTCCAAAGAGCTTTGATTAAAGAAATCAAAATTTACAATGATCGTTTGTCGATCATCGATTTCTGGGTGTTTTTCTAACATTTCACGGACACTTTTAATAATCTGTGGTATTGCTTCAATATCGCAATAACGTAGTCCAAATGTTTCTTTAATACGTCGGTTACTCATGCGCGATGGATTTTCAACCACTATTTGCGTAAATAAACTATTCGGCACATACAACGGGCGTTTATCAAACGTTCGAATTCGGGTCACTCGCCAACCGATATCTTCTACAGTGCCTTCAATGGCTTTGTCAGGGCTACGGATCCAATCTCCCACTCGAAAAGGTTTATCAAGATAAATCATAAGGGCACCAAACAGGTTAGACAGTAAATCTTTACCCGCCATACCCACAACAATCCCCCCCATACCACCAAAAGCAAGAAGACCCGAAATACTCACCCCTAAGGTTTGAATGAGAGCTAAGGTAAAAATAACCCAAATAGATAATTTACCTAATTTGGCCATTGCCACGACGGTCGTCGTATCTTTATCTTCAAGTGCCACAAAAGTACTTTCTGCTTTTTTAGCTAAACGCCAAAAAGCCCAAAATATCAAAAACAAAATCGCTATTTGCTGCATCGTAGGGAAATATGTAACAAGACTTATATGTTGTTTATCCGCCAGAATACGCAACCCCATGGAGATCCCCATAGAGATGATCAGCCAATTCATCGGTCGGTAAATTGCAAACCATGCAATGTCATCCCAATTATTAACGGTTCGCGCAATGATCTTTTCTGTTTTCTTCGCAAAGCTTCGCCAAGTTACCAATAAAACGAATGCAATAACAAAGACTAAGACAACATTAAGGATCCAGTTGTCGATGTTGAGTGAAATCAATAAATTTTGTAAATATAGCTCAGCTGCTTCAATCACAGATTTATTCCTCTCTTAAAAAAAAACCTACTTTTGATATTATCAAACGTAGGTTTTTTTTAGAACACAATGATGATATATAACATTATTCTCGAGTATAAATCACTTCCATCGTCTCGTCATCATCATCTTCATCTTCTTCTTCTTCAATATAGCTATCCGTAACGTCATCCATTGCAGATTCATGGTAATCATCCCATTGGAACTCTACTTGTTGGCGCTCTTCTTCCGCTGTAAATTCTTTTGGCATCTCTTCTAGGTGATTCGCAACGTTTTGACAAACTGCCTGCGTACCCGTTTTCGAAATAGCCGCCACTTTATACACTGGACCTTCCCACTCTAAGCGCTCAATGACCGTTTTCATAATTACGTCAGCATCTTCAGCAGGCATTAAATCGATTTTATTAAAAATCAACCAACGCTCTTTGGCTGCTAATTTAGGGCTATGTTTTGCTAATTCTTCAAGAATAACCACGGCATTGTCAGCGGGGTCACTACCGTCAGCCGGTAACAAATCAACCATATGTAATAATACGCGACAACGCTCTAAATGGCGTAAGAAACGCGTTCCCAGCCCAGCGCCTTCTGAAGCACCTTCAATTAATCCTGGGATATCTGCAATCACGAAACTACGTCCATGACCCATACTCACAACGCCTAGATTAGGAATAAGTGTTGTAAAAGGATAATCGGCAACTTTAGGTTTGGCAGCTGAAACACTGCGAATAAACGTCGATTTACCCGCATTAGGCAAACCAAGCATTCCCACATCGGCCAGTAATAAAAGCTCTAATTGTAAATTACGAACTTCACCCAGTGTGCCGTCTGTTTTTTGACGAGGAGCACGATTGGTACTGGTTTTAAAACGCGCATTACCTAAACCATGGTAACCACCTTTTGCCACCATCAATTTTTGTCCCTCAGAGGTTAAATCCCCTAAGATTTCACCCGTATCTTCATCACGAGCACGTGTGCCCACAGGAACTTTGATAACCAAGTCTTTACCACGAGATCCTGTACAATCACGAACACTGCCATTTTCACCACGTTCAGCGGCATAAAAACGTATAAAACGAAAATCGACTAATGTATTTAAGTTTTCATCAGCTTCAAGGTAAACATCACCACCATCACCACCATCGCCACCATCCGGGCCACCACGAGGTATATATTTTTCTCGGCGGAAGCCGATACAGCCATTGCCACCATCTCCAGCGTCAACCTTTATTTTTGCTTCATCAACGAACTTCATTACAACCTCCAAGAAAACCTATGTTCACACTGCTATTAATACAGTCTGAACGAATATCTGTGCTTATGCTTGTACATCACAAGTAGCATAAGCCTACTATGACTCTATTATACTTATTTCTATTTACAAAATACTTTCGTACCTTTTAATCTGCGGATAGAAATAAATACAAAAAAAAACCCCGCATCTGCGAGGCTTTTATAATTCTAAGTTGAAAGAAGCTTATTCAGCAACAATACTTACGAATGAACGTAAAGGCTTGCCTTTCTTCTCGAATTTAACAGTACCAGTCGCTTTAGCGAATAGTGTGTGATCTTTACCAAGACCAACATTTGTACCCGCATGGAATTTAGTTCCACGTTGACGTACAAGAATGTTACCAGCTAGTACTGATTCGCCACCAAAACGTTTAACACCTAAGCGTTTACTTTCTGAATCGCGACCGTTATTAGTACTACCACCAGCTTTTTTATGTGCCATTTTTAATAACTCCTAATTAAGCGTTAATCGCAATAATTTTAACTTCAGTAAACCATTGGCGGTGACCCGCTTGAGTTCGTGAATGCTTACGACGACGGAACTTAACTATTTTAACTTTTTTACCACGACCGTGTGCAACTACTTCAGCAGTTACTTTACTTCCTTCAACGTATGGAACACCAACTTTGATGTCTTCAGCGCTTGCAATAAGAAGAACTTTATCAAATTCAACTATTGCTCCTGCTTCTACATCTAGTTTTTCCAAACGAAGAGTTTGTTCAACAGCAACACGGTGTTGCTTGCCACCACTTTGGATAACAGCGTACATGTTTATTACTCCGTTCAGGCATCTCGTGCTATTTGTTTTTTAAATCAGCTACGAGAGCGCACTTATTAATCTCAATGGTGGCGGATTCTACGGCAAAGTCATGCCTTTGGCAATGCATTTAAAGAAAAATATACTAATTATATGAAACATAAAAAAATAGGGGTTAGTTTTTAAAAAAAAGGGGGGGCTAATGTTGATTAAACATGAAAAATAAGGGGTTCACTAAGGCTACCGCTATCTAATATTGTTAAAACATATTCCATCTGTAGTTGAGAAAAAGCAAATAACACGCAATAATAACAATCTTTAATAGTATGAAAATGGGAATTTTTAATGTCTATGGATATAAAACACATCCAACAAATCTCAAATACAGAGATGGCTAAAGTTAATGCATTGATAAGTAAGCAATTAACATCAGATGTCGCACTTATTAAGCAACTTGGATTTTATATCGTCAATAGCGGAGGCAAAAGAATTCGCCCGTTGATCACCATATTGGCAGCAAAAGCACTTAACGTGCACAGCGAGAAAATAACCAAACTTGCAGCCATCATTGAATTTGTGCATACCGCAACATTATTACATGATGATGTTGTTGATGAATCCGATTTACGACGTGGAAAAAAAACGGCCAATGCCTTATTTGGTAATGCCGCCAGTGTGCTCGTAGGGGATTTTTTGTATACACGCTCTTTCCAAATGATGAGTGAATTACAAAATTTAAAAGTGATGGATGTTTTATCCCGCGCCACAAACATTATTGCCGAAGGTGAAGTTCTTCAATTAATGAACTGTAATGATGCCAATATCAGTGAAAAACTGTACATGGATATTATCTATTATAAAACAGCCAAACTCTTTGAAGCTGCAACGCAGCTTGTCGGCGTATTAGCAGAGCAGACTCCCGAAATAGAATTGGCCTTACTTAATTACGGAAAATACTTAGGCACCGCTTTCCAGCTCACCGATGACGTGATGGATTATACCTCTAACGCGCAAGAGATGGGAAAAAACAGTGGCGACGACCTAGCGGAAGGAAAACCTACTCTACCCCTGATTTATGCCATGAAAAACGGCACCGAAAAACAAAAGGCATTGATTAAAGATGCGATTGAAAAAGCCAATGGCATGCAACACTTCGACCTTATAATGGAAACATTGGCATCTACAAATGCACTTGAATACGCACAAGCGCGTGCCCAAGAAGAAGCAGATAAAGCCATCGAAGCGATTGCTATCTTGCCTAACAACCAATACAAAGAGGCATTGGTTAGTCTTGCGCATTTAGCTGCAAATCGTAAAACATAACGTCATATCCTCTATTATTATTTAAATAAACATAAAAACGCCTTGTTTTTATGTTTATTTATCGCCTCGCATCTTACCGACTAACTCATTTAACTGCAGAGCTACAACAGAGACCCCTTTTATAAGTTGATGCATCTCATTTTTTGATTGCAAAGGTGTTTTCTCAACAGTCATTCGCGTCTCTCCACGTCCGAGTTGCACCATATACTTACTTATCTTAGTTAACTGTTGGGTGATACGTTCGATATAAATATTGAGTATAAATAAGGTCACCAAAGCCGACAATAAAGATATTAATGCGATAGAAAGCAATAAATCTCGACTTTGTTTAGTGAGCTCTTGTACTGAGCCACCGGCAAATAAACGCCAATTCCAGCCCGGTACATCTGCATACACTAAATACTTTTGCACTTTTTTACCTTTTTCCGTAATAGTAAAATAAAGAGGCGCTTGTACCTGTTTAAAACTTTTAAGTAAGGGCGCCTCACCGTGTATATCTAGATAGTTTTGAATATTTTCTTTTTTTGTATATGAGGGGTGATAAATATAAGCACCAAAATTAGTGCCTGAATTACTGATAACAAAACTGGTGCCTGTTTTACCCCATAAAATATGATCGAGGTTATCAAAAATGGCTAAAGAGGCTTTATCAAGAGAGACAAATAATGCGATCACGGCGCGCACTTCTCCTTGATAAAAAACAGGTTTGTAATATATTAAATAATTATGGTTAAACAAAGTCTGCTTTGCATACGACTCTTTACCATCGAGTAAACTTTGATAAGCAATATTGTCATGGTTCAATAATGTGCCAATGGCACGTTCTCCATTTTCTTTGACTAAGGTAGTACTTATCCTTAAAAAATCCTTACCGGAGCGTACAAATAACGTCGACTGGATCCCAGTGTCTCGTTGAAATTGATCGCTAACACTAAAATCATGTAATAAAGAAATCCCGTTTATTTGCAAGTCAAACACATCATATTCGCCCATACGGACTTTTTTATTAGTGAACGACAGACCTTTTAAATAACTAAATTCAAAAGCCCCTTCTAACGACTTTATTTTATCCACATAAATATAAAACTGGCTTGATACCGTTTTAGCCAATACCTGTATTCTCGCTTGCTCCGCTAATACAGATCTGTTTAATGCCACTTCAGATGAATACTTAGCAACAAAAATAGAAATAGATAAAAAACCTAACAGTAAAAAGAAACTTATGGTCATTTTTAACTGAACGGCAATGCTTTTAGTTTTTATAAAATCCACAAAACCTCATTAATTATTGCTAACACTCTGAAATGTTTTAACTAAATGCTTCTGACTAATGCATTTTAAGTGTCACTTCAATTTTCACTAAAAATGAAAACTATCAAAGGTTATCATAACGTTTTTTTATTTAACTTTACTTTATAACGTGCAGTAATATGCCATCATTAAATTACAAGACAGCTTTGATTTTAATGTGTTTTCTGTGCGCCATGTATTTGCTTTTTTAAAATTTAAAGCACCTACTACACGACAAAATCCGCACATAAGAAGTAAAGCGCCTTATATCGAAATCAAAATATAGAGTTAAATATTTATAGTGTCAATAAAATGCCATTAAAAATTAACAGGTTACAAAAAAAAACTTCCAAAAGAACGAAAAACCACACTTTAAAAAATGTTTTGTTTTATATCATAAACGATACCGAAAAATAATATATGTTATTTAATTTATATTTTTTTCCGTGAAAATAATATAATCGAAGATGAATAATTCAACGTAATGATCACCAATAAAAACATGAATACGCTTTTCTAAGCAATAGCATTCCCGCTTCTATACATAGTGTATTATTATAAAAATAAGGGAGAAAAGCGCGTGGACCGAATCGAAGTCAACATGAGGCCTTGTTAATTTTAGCATCCTAAAATACAATTAAAACATCAATTAATAACCACAAACATAAAGGCAAGGCGTGATAATCTAGTGTGTTTTATTCAGTAAATATCAGGATAATAGTTTGATTCTTTAGACAAAAAAAAGATATGTAGGTTTAACGAAAAAATAAAGCCCGCCTATAAAAATAAAAATGTGTCAAACAACATGTTTATTTGTCTAGGCGGGCGACTCTCTTAAACATAAACTTTAAAAGCTTATGTATATGCGTTTAGGACCGTCTCGACCACTTCCGTTGGACGCCATGGATCTCCCGTATTTTCTAACCAAGGCATTAACTCTTCTTCTATGAGTTTTTTTACCAACGTTTCGTTATCACTCGCTATATTTTTCATTTGATAAGGATCATTTTGATTATCATGTAATACAAAACTCAATGCTTTACCAATTTTCCGATCAATCACTAAAGTATATCGATCTGTACGCACACCTCTGCGCCCATAAGATTGCGCGCCATAAGGCATAAAGGTATAAAATTGTGACGTAGGATGTTTATCACCTTGCATCCCTTTTACCGTATTAGCAAAGTTAGTCCCTTCCACTGTATCTGGGATCAAATCTTGCATCCCCATCAGACCTAATATCGTCGGATAAATATCGGGTGCTGAAAATAAGATATCACTACTACCCGCGCTTAATGTACCCGGCCAGCGAAATATCATTGGAATACGCATTGATTCTTCGTAATGCACATTTTTGGTAGGTTTACCATTTGATCCCATACAACAGCCATGATCAGAGAAAAAGACAACCAAAGTATCTTCCGTTAGTTTTAAACGATCTAATTCATCAACAATGCGTCCAAATTGATCATCAACACCATGGATCATTGCCATATATTCTTTGAAATATTTTGGGCCATAGCCGGGAGTATAATCTTTATCCCATTTTACATTTGGTCTTGTATTTAAACTCTCTGATGTTTGCCCTTTATATTTATCCAAATATTTTTGAGGCACTTGATCATAAGGTGAATGCGGAGGATTCATAGAAACAACAAGACTAAAGGGTTTATTACTGTCTCGGTACTTACCATCTTCATTGCGTAAATATTTTATGGCGATATCTGCTTCATGCTCAGGACTCCATTGATTAATATGCAATGGCTTATCCCTTGGTGTTTCATTAGTCCAATACATTGGATTTAAATGCTTATCATGTGTGCCGTATGAATACCAAAAATCAAATCCATGGCGACGCTCTGGTGGCGTCCAATCATTCCAATAACGCCCTTCCATCGGATTGTTGTAACTCGGTACGAACGGCGCTTTAGGAACATCTAAATGCCATTTACCAATATAACCTAAACTATAATCCTGCTCTTTTAAAATATCTGACCAAGTTAATGCATTGGCTTTTAACTCGATACCAAAATCACTACCCGCAAATTTTCCAGGCGTCGGAGCATGGCTATTACCTTGT
Organism: Psychromonas sp. CNPT3; assembly: GCF_000153405.2. Taxonomy (NCBI): domain Bacteria; kingdom Pseudomonadati; phylum Pseudomonadota; class Gammaproteobacteria; order Alteromonadales; family Psychromonadaceae; genus Psychromonas; species Psychromonas sp. CNPT3. The sequence continues at coordinate 524,223 of NC_020802.1, read as the reverse complement.
AGCCCATTACGATATGGATATTGCCCTGTCATTAGCATGCCACGGAAAGGTGTACACAAAGGAAAGTTAGAAACCGCTTGTTTTAATATCACACCTTGCTTAGAAAATTTATTAATATTGGGAGTATGCGATGGATCTTGCTTCATAAACCCTAACGCCTGCGCGCGCATTTCATCTGGGAATATAATTAATAGATTCGGTTTTTTATTATTATTTAAAAACGACGAACCTACTTTTGTAGATGCTAATGACGTAGCACAACCGGTAGTTAAACCGGTCGCTGCGACAGCGCCACTTGCCAACATCCCTTTGAGTAAGCCCCTGCGAGTAATGGACATAAATTTTTCCTTAATATATGCAAAAGTAAAATCACACTGCGTTAACCACACAAAAATTAAGTGTAGTAATTTAAAGACAAAGTGTAAGCCAGTGAAACCAAGTTAACAACCAAAGCGATCACAAAGAAAGAAATTGAAGAAAACAAAAGGAAAAGCAAGGTTTTTTTATTTTGTGGGTAAAATTAAATATTAAGAAGAGAATGTAGAAATAAAAAACACGCTGGTATTATGCTTTAGCACATCACATATTTAGAATCTGAAAAAAAGGCATAAAAAAACCTTAGCATATACAATGCTAAGGTTTTTTATATGTCTTGATATACAATTTAATTAATAAACATATAACAAAACATGACTTATATTAAGAAAATGGATTAACGCGGATCATCGTTTCGTGACGATCAGGCCCCGTAGAAATAATATCCATTGGCACGCCTGTTAATTCTTCTAAACGTTTAATATATGCTTTTGCATTTTCAGGTAGTGCATCAAAACTAGTAACACCAAAAGAGATCCCATCCCAACCTGGCATACTTTCATATAAAGGCACTGCGCTCTCATAACCTTCAGCAGACATCGGCGGCACATCAACCACTTTACCATTAGGCATACGGTAACCAGTACAAATTTTAATCTCTTTCAAACCATCTAAAACATCAAGTTTTGTAAGACAAAAACCAGTAATACCGTTTAATTGTACTGCGCGTTTAATAGCAACTGCATCAAACCAACCCGTACGACGTAAACGCCCTGTTGTCGCGCCAAATTCATGACCAACAGTACCTAAGTGTTTACCCACTTCATCAAGTTTATCAACACCATCATATAATTCAGTTGGGAACGGACCTGCACCTACACGTGTTGTATATGCTTTAACAATACCTAATACATAGTTAAGGTGAGTAGGACCAAAGCCACTACCTGTTGCAACACCACCGGCCGTTGTATTCGACGAGGTCACATAAGGATAAGTACCATGATCAATGTCAAGTAACGTACCTTGTGCACCTTCAAATAAGATATTGTCGCCACGTCGACGTGCTTTATCTAATTCGTCAGTAACGTCGATAACCATACTTATCAGTAATGGCGCCATTTCCGTCATTTGTGCAAGCACATCGGTATAGCTTATTGGCTCAACATGATAATAGTTTTCTAATTGGAAGTTATGGTATTCCATGACTTCTTTTAGTTTCACAGCAAAAGTGTCCATATTAAACAGATCGTCAATACGTAAACCACGACGCGCTACTTTATCTTCATAAGCAGGACCGATACCACGACCTGTCGTACCGATGGCTTTACTGCCTCGTGCTTTTTCACGAGCCATATCCAATGCGGCATGGTAAGGAAGAATAAGCGGACAGCCTTCACTGATAAAGAGTCTATCTTTAGCCGGAACGCCACGCTCAGCAAGCATGTTCATTTCATTAAATAATGCATCTGGAGCAAGCACCACACCATTACCGATCACACACTTAACATTTTCACGTAAGATACCCGATGGGATCAAATGTAAAACTGTTTTTTGTCCGTCAATAACTAATGTATGCCCTGCGTTATGTCCACCTTGATAGCGAACAACCCATTGCGCTTTATCTGTTAGTAAGTCTACAACCTTACCTTTACCTTCGTCACCCCATTGAGTGCCAAGAATTACTACGTTTTTTCCCATCAGAATCACATTTTCTCTAGCGAATTGAGATAAGATTTTAGCAAACATTGATTGTATTGATCAATCGCTTTATGCTCAAATTTGCTATATGTTCAAATTTTAATCATAAAAAAAGGCGGTCACCCGCCTTTTTTTGATTTACTTGAAACTTAACCCTTTGTTTTCATAAACTTAAAGAATTCAGAATCAGGACTTAAAATCATCACATCATTTTTATCAGAAAAACTTTTTTCATACGCGCTCATACTACGTAAGAAAGCAAAGAATTTAGGATCTTGAGAATAGGAATCAGAATAAATCTTCGAAGCCGTCGCATCACCGACACCACGGACTTCTAGTGCTTTTTTGTTTGCTTTTGCAAGCATAATAGACACTTTACGATCAATGTTTGCACGAATGACCTCAGATTTTTCTTGGCCTTGTGAACGATGCTCTTTCGCTACCGCTTCACGTTCAGCGCGCATCCGTTTATAGATACTAATGCTGACTTCATCCGGTAAATTAATTTTCTTGATACGTACATCAACAACTTTAATACCCAACTCAGATGATCTTGCCATCCGTTTAAGTGCCGTTTCCATTAATTGGCCACGTTTACCTGAAACAATATCTTTAATGCTATGCGAGCCTATTTCACTACGCAATCCATTATTAATTTTACGTTTCAATAACGCTTCAGCTTGCATTTTATTACCACCCGTTGCCAGATAATAAACCGATAAATCATCAATTTTCCATTTTACATAAGAATCGATAATTAAATCTTTTTTCTCAGAGGTAACAAAGCGATCTGGTTGATCATCTAACGTTTGGATACGTGCATCCATCACCCTAACGGTGTCAATGAAAGGCACTTTAAAATGTAGACCCGGTGGGTAAACGACAGGTTTACCGTCGCTATCACGTTTTACTTTACTAAATTGTAAAACAATACCATTTTCGCCTTCATTGACAATAAAGGTACTGCTGAACAATCCCAATAATAAAGCAACAATAAGAATTAATATTTTATTCATTAGTAACTTCTCCCCGTTGTGCGTGTACTACGAGAAAGTCGGTCACTGACACTCGCGCGATCTAATGCTACATCTTGTGCTTCTTTTAAAACACGCGCATCAAGATCTGATATCGGTGACTTTGAAGACTTTCTTACCGAGCCACTATGATTCATCAGTTTATCAAGCGGTAAAAATGTCATATTAGATCCCGACTTATTATCAATTAATACTTTTGATGTATTACTTAATACTGTTTCCATCGTTTCGATATAAATACGTTGACGCGTGATCTCTGGTGCACTTTGGTACGCAGGTAAAAGTTTATTAAACCTTGCCACTTCACCTTGTGCTTTTAAGACAACACCTTCTGTATAAGCTTGTGCTTGTTGCTCTATACGTTTAACTTGACCACGAGCAAGAGGCTCTTTAGCACGCTGATACGCTTCTGCTTCACGTACAAAACGTTCTTCATCTTCTTGCGCTGAAATCGCATCATCAAAGGCGGCTTTTACTTCTTCAGGCGGACGCGTTTGTTGTAAATTCACATCAACCACTTCAATGCCTAAATTATAAGGCTCAATGATTTTATCAAGCATTTCCCATGCTTCTTGACGCACCACTTCACGACCTGTCGTTAATACATCATCCATTGTTGAATGACCAACCACAAAACGCAGTGAACTGTCTAATGCTTGTAGCAAACTATTATCTGCATTGGTTACGCTAAATAGATACTTTTCTGGGGCGATAATGCGGTATTGAACTTCCATGGAAACTTTAACCACATTTTCATCTTCCGTAAGCATAAAACCACTGGTGGGCATTGTGCGAAACGCTTTAACATTAATAGGAATGATCTTATCAATGAATTTTGGATGCCAATGTAAGCCGGGTTCAACCTGTCCATTGTAAGCGCCAAAACGTAGTACAACACCACGATCTGATTCTTTGATTGTATACCAGCCACTGAAAAACCAGATGATAGCAAGCACACTAATAATAACCATCACGGCTAATTTACTATGGTTGCTTTTGCCATTTTTGTTTGAATTTGGTTTTTTACCAAATAAAGAGCCGATAGTGTCACTCAGCTTTTGAAAAATAACATCCAGATCAGGTGGACCTTGATCTTTTTTCTTTCCACTGTTGTTCCACGGGTCTTTATCATCTTTTCCCGGTTCGTTCCAAGCCATAGTTAGCTCCCGATTAAATAATATAAGTTATTGAATATTGGAATGTAGCAATGTTCTCTCAAATAAGAAAGAGAACTTGACATAATATGTTCATTGAATGCTATTTGTTTGCCTTTATGCAAGCATCTAGCACACCTAAAAACTGCTTACGCAAGCGAGATAAATCGACATTGTTAATACGAATATCAACTAAACAATCTCCATTTTCTGCATAAGACTCATTTACGATACAATTAATTTGGTACAGTTGAGCGCGTAATTTACCTTGCTCTGGTGGGATACATAAGTGTAATTCACGGATTTGACCCGATAATAAAGAGCTTAATGCACTTAATAATAAATCGCTTCCTTCTCCCGTTTTTGCCGATAACCAAACACGTATTGGCTTACCTTCATCATCTAAATCTATATGCGGTTTTAAATCATCTAAGGCATCGATTTTATTCATAATGGTGAGTTGTGGCACATCACCCGCATCGATATCATTTAAAACAAGTTGCACCGCATCGATGTTATCTCGATAATTTTCATCGGAGCAATCAACGATATGTAATAATAATGTGGCTTCACGCGTTTCTTGTAATGTCGCTTTAAAAGCAGCCACTAAATCATGGGGTAAATGACGAACAAAACCCACCGTATCCGCTAAAATACAATTGCCGACATCTTGGACCTTAATTTGTCTTAACGTGGGATCTAACGTAGCAAACAACTGATCAGCAGCATAAACATCTGCACCCGTCATATGATTAAATAAGGTTGATTTTCCCGCATTGGTGTAACCTACCAAAGAGACCGTTGCAATCTCACCGCGTACGCGCGCACGGCGACCTTGATCGCGTTGCTTGGCAACTTTAGCTAATCGGCCTTTAATGGCGGTTATTCGCTCACTCAGTAAACGTCTATCACTCTCTAACTGTGTTTCACCCGGGCCGCGCATGCCCACGCCACCTTTTTGTCTTTCAAGATGCGTCCAACCACGTATTAAGCGTGTTGACATATGTTTTAGCTGGGCAAGTTCAATTTGTAACTTACCTTCATAGGTACGTGCTCGTTGGGCAAATATATCTAAAATAAGCGCGGTACGATCGAGCACTAAACATTCACAAAGAGCTTCTAGATTACGTTGCTGTGCGGGGGAAAGTGAATGATTAAAAATAACAACATTTGCGCCCAAAGTGCGCACGCCATCAGCGATTTCCTGTGCTTTTCCGGTGCCCACAAAATAACGAGGATGTGGCGTTTTTCGAGGTCCTGTGATCACGCCAATGGAAGCGACGCCTGCTGAGCTTACTAATAACTTTAACTCATCAAGATCCTCTTTTTTAGCATCATCAGAAAAGGTCATATGGACTAAGAGTGCCCGCTCTCCGGCTTTGTAACGATCAAACAATAAAAGCTCCAAAATAGAAATATAAAAATTAATCCTACCACAACAAAGATCAAAGGTTCGATAAAAAATCCTTCATTCAAGACACCGATAGTGCCTTGAAATTATTCTGAGGGAGGAAGGATCGAAAAAGGACGCGTCGGAACAACCGTCGAAATAGCATGTTTGTAGACCATTTGACTCACCGTGTTTTTCAGTAAAATAACAAACTGATCAAATGATTCTATTTGCCCTTGTAACTTAATGCCATTCACTAAATAAATAGCAACCGGTATATGTTCTTTACGTAAAGTATTCAAGAAGGGATCTTGTAATGATTGTCCTTTCGCCATTATTGTCTCCTATTATTATTGTCACTGCCTAGTATAAACAACCACTCAATAAAAAATGCACTACATGTTAATTTTTTTGATCTACAACACTTTCTTTATTTTATTTTAATCAAAGCGTTAGTATTATTTGAAGTGACAAGGGATCTCTTCTTTCTTAGACAGCATACAAATACGTATATTTATTGTTCACCATTGACGTCCGTATTTTTACATCATGTGCTACTTTTCATTATTTTATCAAAATTACAAGGATCTTCACTTTCAAGCCAAGTTAACTCCGTTTTCCAGCCTCGTAACCACGTCATTTGTCGTTTAGCAAGCTGACGCGTAGCAACAATACCTCTAAACTGCATTTCATCATGATCAATTTCACCTTCTAAATATTGCCACATTTGTCGATAACCAACGCAGCGCATAGCAGGAAGATCTAAATGCAGATCCTTACGCGCTTTTAATTTTCTCACTTCGTCTTCAAAACCAGTTTCTAACATATTGATAAAACGTTGCTCTATGCGCTGATGTAATGTTGTTTTTTCCTGTGGCGCAATCGCAAATTGACGAACATTAAAAGGGATAGGCTCACTTTTGATTTGCGTTAAGTCAGTCATGCTTTTACCTGATATTCGGTAAACTTCAAGCGCCCTTGAAAGGCGCTGTGGATCGTTAACATGGATGCGTAGCGCCGCCACTGGATCTATTTGAGCCAACTTATCATGCATAACTTGCCAGCCGAGCTGCGCAGCTTCACTTTCTATTTGCGCGCGCGTATCCGCACAAGCCTGCGGTAACGGTGATAGTCCATCAATTAAAGATTTGTAATAAAGCATCGTCCCCCCCACTAATAAAGGGGTTTTGCCTCGCGCACAAATAGACGCCATTAACGCTAAAGCATCCTCTCTAAAATTACCCACTGAATACGCTTGTAAGGGATCTAAAATATCCACTAATGCATGTGGTGCAAGCTTGCGCTCAGCAAGTGTCGGTTTTGCAGTGCCGATATCCATGCCTTTATAAATTAATGCAGAATCTACACTAATAATTTCACAGTTTTCTTGTGTCGCTAAACGGATAGCAAGATCTGTTTTTCCCGAGGCCGTGGGTCCCATTAAAAAAATGGCAGAGGGGTATTTATGCATCACAGACGCCTTGGAGTAAGAGAGAAAGATCTGGCTCAAAAAAGAGCCCACTGGTTGTTTCTAATGAGCAATGTTGCTCTATGTTTTGTAATAATTCACAGCCATCACTAAAGAGCCATTTCTTATCTTGAGTTTGTAACTGCGCATGGGTTCGCACGATCAAGGCACAAAAATCATTAACTTCAGATTCCGTTAAGGCCTCCTCAAAAGATTTTAAATACGTTAATAACACCGGTAATATTTTAGCGACAGGGCCTTGGCGTAATAGTGCAGGTACTTTACTCACAATTAATTTCTGCATTTTTTGTTTTACGCTAAAACCTAAACGCTGCAAAAGGATTTCACCAGCAGCGTTTAAAGACGGCAATTGTGAGTCTAAAGATAAGCGCACCGGTAATAATAAAGGTTGTGCTATTACTTCTCCGTTTTTCCAAGCCTCAAATAATCGTGTTTGTTGTAAAAGTTGATCCGCTTTTGGCAAAGATAAAAGGTATAAAGGGGAGCTACTTCCCGTTTTATTTACAGAGGCTTGCAGCAATAAATAGTATTCAGAAACTATGGCCAAGGGTAATGTTAATCGACTTTTTGGTAGTGTGGATATTTGCGATTCCGGTACAACATGTGGACGAATAAAGTCACAATAAGCATTAACTTGCGCCTCATCAATAGGGGCTTGATAATGATGTTTTGGTGTATACGTAGGCGTTGGGATGCTCTCGTTTGATGACGCATTGGTGACCGGACTCGGTATATAACTAGGTACGGTTTCACCCTTCTGACTTGTCGCCATTAACATCTCAGGATCGTTTAACGTCACGCTCAGTGTACTCACAATAAAATCATGCACCCAACGCGCTTGATGAAAACGCACTTCATGCTTAGACGGATGTACGTTTACATCCACTTGCTCTGCGGGGCAATCAATATAAATAACAAAACCGGGGAAGAAACCTGCGGGTAATATACGCGCATAGGCTTGCTTTATCGCATGATTAACCAATCGGTCACGAATGATCCGACCATTAATATAACAATATTGTACATCGCCTAAAGTCCGAGGTGAGAGCCTATCTGAGATCCAGCCCGATATTTTTAAACCCTGATCGGCGCTTTCAAAGTGTAAAGCACTTTTGACAAAGCTATCACTGCAAATACTCGCCAAACGTTTTAGTTGTTGCGTTGGCGTTGAGGCAGGGCGATATTGACGGATTATTTTACCGTTGTGTTTTAGCGTAAATGAGATATCAAAATAACTAAGCGCTAAACGACGAATTAATTCATCAATATGCTGAAATTCAGTTTTTTCGGTTTTTAAAAAGCGTCGACGCGCGGGTGTATTAAAAAATAAATCTAAGACTTCAACAGTGGTCCCTTGTGGGTGTGCGCAGGGCTTAATATGCACTTGCATGTCTCGCCCTTCTGCAATCGCTTGCCAAGCCTGCTCTTGATCCTGCGGTTTTGACGTAAACGTTAGCCTAGAAACAGAGCTCACACTTGCCAGAGCTTCTCCTCGAAAACCTAAGCTCATTATTGCTTCAAGATCATCAAGGTGACTAATTTTACTCGTTGCATGACGGCTTAACGCTAAGGTCAATTCATCTTTGGCGACGCCTTGTCCATTATCTTTAACACGTATGCACTTTGCCCCCCCTTTTTCAATGTCGATCTCAATACGCGAAGCCCCTGCATCTAAGCTGTTTTCTAATAACTCTTTGACCACAGAAGCAGGACGTTCAACCACTTCGCCGGCAGCAATTTGATTGGCAAGACGAGGCGCTAAAATTTGAATTGGCATAAGGGCAGATCCGAAAATTTAACTCACAGGTATACGTAGAAGTTGACCTACGGAAAGTCCTGTTGAGTTTAAATGGTTAAATTGTTTTAATCTTTTAATCGACACGCCATAACGCGCAGCAATCACAGAAAGAGATTCTCCACTACGCACTTTATAATGTGTCGATGCTACGTTATTTTCAGGAATTTTAAGCAGTTGCCCCACATGTAGCGTGGCGGACGATAAATTATTATAGCGCATTAACGTGGACACACTAAGCGCATTTTGATTGGCGATTAATGACAGATTTTCACCTGACTTCACTTTATGCATTGGTTTTTTTAATGGCGCATTAATACCTGACAACTTTAATTTTTGTCCTATCCTTAATGCGCTACTACGCAGCTGATTAATACTTTTCAAGCGTGCGCTACTGAGCCCATATTGTTGCGCTATCACAGATAACGATTCGCCACTTTTAACGGTATGCTGGGTTTGTCTTACCTTATTTTTTACAGCATAAAGTTTTAATTTTTGTCCGACCGATAATCTGCTCGAGTTTAAATGATTAAAGCGCATAAGATCACGGCTACTCAGATTATATTTTTTCGCAATCACCGATAACGACTCCCCGCTTTTAACGCGATGCACCGATTGACGTGCTTGGGGTTGTGACGCATACAGTTTTAATTTTTGACCGACGGCTAATTTGCTAGAGCTTAAATGATTAAAGCGCATAAGATCTGCACTGATAAAACCATAACTGTGTGCAATCACAGATAGTGACTCACCACGTTTTACGATATGTAGCCTTGTTTTTTTCGTCTTATCTGCCTTTGATAAGACATTACTTGGTGCACGCACATATAATTTTTGGCCGATGTTAACCGAGTTGGAACGTAACTTATTCCAACGTTTAAGATCGGCTAACGATATCTGCTGATCGCGGGCAATCTCCGATAACGAATCGCCTTTTTTCACTTTATAATAACGAGAGGCTTTCTCTTTTTTCTGTCGTGCTATTTGTGTATAGCTGATCCCCGGTATTTTAATTTTCTGACCGACATTAATCGAATTTTTATGTATATTATTATACGCTTTTAAGCGAGTCATATTAATATTATACTGGGCAGAAATAATAGATAAAGACTCGCCACGTTTAACGATATGTACACTTGCCGTTGACAACACCGCATCCGTTTCTGCCATCACTCGTTGCGTCGCCACTCCGGGTATTTTAATTTTTTGACCTACACGTAACGTACTAGAGTGTAAGTTATTTTGTTGTTTTAACTGACTCACTGAGGTGTTATAACGTTGCGCGATAATGGACAATGACTCACCATTTTTTACTTTATACACGCGCGGGATCTGCCACTTATTTTCTAGGCTAGCATAAGCGCGATTATCAGAGGGTACATCGTGTTTCACCACCAGCTCATAATCTGCAGGAATTTTTAATACTTGGCCAATGCGCAGCGTATTAGAATGCAGATTATTATAGGATTTTAACTGATTCAGAGAAATACTGTAGCGAGTCGCTAAGTTAGCTAATGATTCACCACTGCGCACCGTATGCTTGATAGCACGTTTACGCTGGGCAAATAAAGAGTCATGGGGAGGCGAGTCAATGAAGTGTTTGTAAATTGCCTTAAAGACAGCATTAGCGACTTTCTTTTGATAAGACGCCTGCCCTAACAAGCGCTCTTCTCGATGGTTGGTAATAAAGCCAGCTTCCACTAAAATAGAAGGGATATAAGGCGATTTTAAAACAGCAAGGCTCGCTCGCTCCGGTCTTTTTTTATGTAGCTTCGTAATTTTACCTAATTCAGAAACAACGCCTCGCGCCACTTCTGCGCCCACTAACATCGAATTAGATTTCGACATATCGAAAAACATTTTATTTAAAAAAGGTACACTGGACGATTCTTCTTTTATTTTACCTTTACCCCCGAGTAACTCTGAATGTACTTCATGATTTTCCATACGTCGACCCATTTCAGAATTCGCACGTTTATCCGATAAAATCCAAACGGAAGCACCACTTGGTTGACTCGAAGTAAAACCATCGGCATGAATAGAAACTAAAAAGTCGGCTTTACCTTGATGTGCTATCTCAGAGCGTTTATTCAAATTAATATAATAATCGCCCGTACGGATCAAAATCGCCGTCATGCCTTTTTGTTGATCAATGCGTCTTTTAAGGCGCTTCGCTATTTGTAACGTTATTTTTTTTTCTTGACTGAAACGTCCTAACGCACCGGGATCTTCTCCGCCATGACCTGCGTCAACCGCAATAATGACGTCACGTCCAACCCGAACAATCTTGCGAGGTGGCACTTTTTTTACCGGGATACTTGTGGCCTTATGCGGTAAATCTATCACCAATCGGTGCCCATAAGGTTGTGCAGGAGAAAGTGCAAAAATAATTGCTTTACTGGCTTGTTTTAAATCGATAACTAAGCGGTAAACGCCTTCTTGATAGGTCGCACTGTGACGAATATTTTTAACCAAAGGCCCTTTATGTTTAATTTTAGTGAAATCAAGCACACTCGTGGTGGACTTTAAATCAATCACTAAACGATCCGGCTTCTTTAAATAATGTATGGCATATTTGGCTTTTTGTGATAAATCCAAAACAACGCGCGTATTTTCCGGAGATGGCCATGATCGCACGCCATTTAATGTGTTTTGCGTAGATGCAAAAACAGCACTCGAAAAACCAAATAAGAGGCAACTCATTAAAAATAAAGGTAAGGTCAGTCGTCTTTTTCGCTCTTTCATAGTTTTTTTAATACTCTTTGGCCATTTTCTGTATTTGCTTGCAATTCGATACAGCGTTGCTCACCGACATAACGTAATGTTAAATCAATATCTGCTTGCGCTAACACGCCTTCTCCACGCTCTGGCCATTCGACAAGACAATGACTTTGATCTGTAAAATAGTCGCGGATACCCATAAATTCTAATTCTTCAGGAGAGCCTAATCGATATAAATCAAAATGATAAACAGTCCAAGTTTCAAGTTCGTAAGGCTCTACCAATGTATAAGTAGGGCTTTTAACATGACCTTTATGACCTAAACCTTGAATGAAACCTCGTGTTAACGTGGTTTTACCAGCACCTAAATCACCGTGTAAATAAATACAAATGGCAGTGTCACATGCGGCACTCAAACGTTTACCAAACAGTACCGTTTGCTCTGCATCTACTAAATTTTCTTTATATAAATCAAACATTATGGGTTTACTAATTTCCTAATATAAGGGAAGAGATCACTGCCTAATAAATCTCTAGGCTCTTTTTTACGGTAAACGCTCTACTAAAGCATGGATACATACCGCTGGTGCGTTTAAGCTTTATTCGACGAAGTCAATGATAGCAGAAACAACATCTTATATACCACCACAGGGCATATCCATTCATCCTGTATCTGCGACTTCAATCTGCTTTCCATCAAAAACTAAACTTCCATCGCCTTTAAAATAACCAATCCAGCATTATTAGGTTGTCATGCTCCGATGCAGTATAGCGATATTATTCAACTTCTGCGATAGAGAGACCCAATACACAAGCACTCTTTTATGGATACTTATACCCATATCATACGAATAAATAAATGCATCTGCATCAATGACACTCAAAGAATCAAAGAATGAAGCCTGATTTTAGATCGCTCACTGTGTAATATGCTTTTATTTATCACTTGTGTAAATACTTTTACCATGGCATAGCTACTTAATGAGATTTAAAAGGCCAAAAAACAGATATCCTCATACCTTGGAATGCCTATAGCGAAACAATATTTATACCCCCTTGAGTTACGATTTGTTCAGCCATACGCTTACGATTATTAAGAAGGACTGCTTAAATGTAAAAAAGTTGCATAAATACATGACTAAAGTCCGTAAAATTCCAAACTTTTCCCGCCGAAAGATAATGTGAACCATGGGCCATATCCTCGTTAATTTAATCTCACTTCCTCTCTATTTTTACTGCTGCCTAGTATATAAAAAATGTGCTAGACTGCTTTGAATTTTAAACACAACAAAGCCCATAAAGTTAGACTCTATGAGAATGAAATGACCCAATCAGAACCTATCTTAGAAAATCCTACTAGCACAGAAAATATTGGCCTGATTGGTCTTGCTCAAGACATAAAAATGTGGGGGAAAGAGTTGGGATTCCAACATGTTGGTATCACCGATACTGACCTTAGTGCACATGAAGAAAAGTTACAGCAATGGTTAGATAACGGCTACCACGGCGAAATGGACTATATGCAAAAACATGGCATGATGCGCGCTCGCCCTGCCGAGTTACTTCAGGGTACATTACGCGTGATATCCGTGCGTATGGATTATTTACCAGAAGATGCACAATTTGCACGGACATTACGCAATAAAAATAATGCCTATATCAGTCGTTATGCCTTGGGCCGTGATTACCATAAGGTATTACGAAAACGCCTCAAACAACTGGGTCAAAAGATAGAATTACAAGTGGGTAAACTGGGTTATCGCCCCTTTGTTGACAGCGCGCCTATTTTAGAGCGCCCTCTCGCAGAAAAAGCAGGCCTTGGCTGGGTCGGAAAACACTCGTTACTTATTGACGGGAAGACCGGATCATGGTTCTTTATCGGTGAGCTATTAATTGATCTCGCACTGCCTATTGATAAACCCGTCGAAGAAAAATGTGGACAATGCGTTGCCTGCATTAAAATATGCCCAACGGGCGCTATTGTTGCGCCTTATGTTGTCGATGCACGGCGCTGCATCTCATATCTAACGATTGAATTACAAGGTGCTATTCCCGTTGAATTTCGTAAGGCATTAGGAAATCGGATATACGGTTGTGATGACTGCCAGTTAATTTGTCCTTGGAACCGTTTTTCTAATACAACGCAAGAAGCTGATTTTCAAGCGCGTTCGCAGCTCAAAGAGCAACCTTTATTAGACTTGTTTGCGTGGACTGAAAAAGAATTTTTAACAAATACCGAAGGTTCTCCTATTCGCCGTATTGGCTATCAACGTTGGCTGCGTAATATCGCCGTCGCTCTGGGTAACGCACCTTGTCATGTTGAAACGGTGCAAGCCCTACAATTAAAATTAAAAAATAGCGATGATGCATTGGTTAATGAGCACATACAATGGGCGTTAGAGCAACACCAACAAAATATTCCCATTCACAACGAGCGCCTGACTAATCGATTAGTACGCAGTATCGAAAAAGGCCTACCGCGTGATGCCTAAAATGCGGATTTTGTCCGCATTTTAAAAGATAAATGAAAAAAATATAACCGATATCTTCTTAAAAGAGAAAAAACTCATCAAGCTTGGTACAACGTCTTCATTTCACCTTTTATAACTCGCTAAAATAGCGCTTGTCATGCTATATAATGCAAACTACGCTTGAACCATATCGCATTGCAAAAAGGTAAACATATGAATAGCACATTAACCCCAAAAGATGTTGAATCTATACAACAAAAAAACGCTAAAAATCGATACCAATATTTTTTAGAAGAAGTGTTAAAAAACCAACAAATTTGGTTACTCATTGATGAGTACGGTAGCGTGATGCTTAATAGTGAAGATGAAGACTGTGTACCCGTTTGGCCTAATGAAGAGTTTGCCTTAGCTTGGGCAACGGAAGAGTGGTCTCACTGCACGGCAAGCCCTATTTCGTTAGAACAATGGCACAAGCTTTGGACCCCTGGTTTAGAAGAAGATGAATTACTTTTAGTTATCTTTCCAACCCAACATTGTGAGGGCTTGATCTCATATGTCTATGATTTTGATGCTGAGTTAAAAAAACAAGCCAAAATTCAACCTTAGCTCATTAATGAAACATAAAAACAATGTATACTCACGGCTACTAAGTAAGTACTAACACACTTGGTTGTCATTGAATTATCAATCAACAATCAACAATCAACAATCAACAATCAACAATTTGAAAGTTAAACACCTCCAACGTGGTGATTGAATAACATTAGATCAGGAAACATTATGCTATCCATTTTTGATATTTACAAAATTGGTATCGGGCCATCTAGCTCTCATACCAATGGCCCTATGATTGCAGGCTATCAATTCACCCAATTAATTACCGATAAACTGACCCATATTGAACGACTACAAGTTGATCTTTATGGATCTCTTTCCCTCACTGGAAAAGGTCATCATACCGATAAAGCGATTATTTTAGGCTTAGTGGGTTTTCAACCTGAGAACATTAAAAGCAACACAGCAAATAAGATTTTTAATGACTGTAAAACAGAAAAAACACTTTCATTATTAGGCAAAAAAGAGATCACGTTTGATCCTGAACTCTGTATTATTTTCCACACGGAAAGTCTGCCTTTACATGAAAATGGCATGTCTATCAGTGCATTTGACAAAGAAGATAATCTATTAGAAAAAGAAGTTTACTATTCTATTGGTGGCGGCTTTATCAAGACTGAAGCGCAAATGACCGATAAGAATAGCGCTCAAAGTGTTAAGCTTGCTTTCCCGTTTACATCCGCAGACAGCTTGTTAACACTTGCCGATACAGCGGGCCTTAGCATCGGCACTTTGATTCAAAGAAACGAACTTAGCTACCGTAGCGCTGAAGAAATAGAAGCAAAAACAGAGAAAATTTGGAAAGTTATTTCCTTATGTTTAGAGCGAGGCCTAAAAACAGAAGGTGTTTTAGAAGGGGGTCTTAATGTTATTCGACGCGCGCCAGCCCTACTTAAAAACTTACAAAGCAATGCTAATATAAGCAATGATCCGATGGAAATTTTAGATTGGATCAACCTTTATGCGTTTGCTATTAGTGAAGAAAATGCAGCCGGCGGACAAGTTGTGACCTCTCCGACTAATGGCGCGGCAGGTGTTATTCCCGCCGTAATGATGTATTACAATCAATTTATCCAAGAACTGAGCAAAGCGCAACGCAGAGACTTTTTAGCGGTATCAGCAGCCATTGGGATGCTCTATAAGGTGAATGCTTCTATTTCTGGTGCAGAGGTGGGTTGCCAAGGTGAAATCGGTGTTTCAGCCTCTATGGCGGCTGCTGGTTTAACGGCTATTCGTGGTGGTACGAATGAGCAAATTTGTATTGCAGCTGAAATTGCGATGGAACATTCGTTAGGTATGACCTGCGATCCTATCGGTGGTTTAGTACAAATCCCTTGTATTGAGCGTAATGCTATGGGCGCCCTGAAAGCAATTAATGCCTCACGCATGGCTTTAAAACGTAATAGCAAGTCCCTTATCTCTTTAGATAAAGTGATTGAAACTATGTATCGTACGGGTAAAGATATGAACCGAAAATATCGTGAAACATCGCTAGGCGGGCTAGCAATGATCCACTTAGCCCCACCTTGCGAGTAACATTAATATTGATGCTTGGATTAATTGATTTTTATTAATTCAACTTCAAAAATTAACAAAGATCCTGCAGATATTTTACCCGTACTGCGGGATCCATACGCTAAATCACTCGGGATATAAAAACGAAATTTATCTCCTTCAACCATTAGTTGTACCCCTTCAGTCCAACCTTTGATCACTTGATTTAATTTAAACGAAATTGGCTCACCTCGATCGACCGAACTATCAAAAACAGTACCATCTAATAACGTGCCATGATAATGCACCGTCACTTTGGTTTTCTTATCAGGATGCGTTTCGCCACTACCCGCAGTTAGGATCTCATATTGCAATCCAGAGGCAGTACTTTTAACGCCCTCTTTTAATTTGTTTTCTGTTAAAAAATCAGCACCAATTTTAATGTTTTGGGCTGCATTTTTAGAACTTGTAAAATGTTGAAATATAAAAAACAAACCAACAAGCACAATAATAATAATCAGAGTTTTAGACACTATGTATCCCTTTTAATTTATATAAGTTGTGAGACTAATAAAAACAGACCAAACAAAAAGCAAACAGCTAAAGAGAGAGATCCGCCACACACTTGATAATATGTAACGTTGATTTTATTAATACGTATTTGTCTTACCATTGCTAAGGGAATAAAAATAGCTAAAAACACTAAAATTAAACCGGCATAGGCCAATACACCAATGAATTGATCTTGTGCCCATATAGCGCCAAACATAGGTAAAGAGAACGTGATCACAGCAGTAACAAAACGATTTTTTTCAAATAGATCTCTATTTTGATCAAAGAGTGACATGGATACGCCAATAAATGAGGTTAAAATCGCTAGACTGGTGAATAAGCTTAAAAACATTTCTAAGTTTTTATGTGTTTTTCCTAAGATCGAAATTAAATCAGAGACATTTGAAAAATGCACTAATTGATGCAGAGGTAAATTACCCGCTACTGCATAAAGCCATAAGAGATAACAAAAAAGCGGTATTGTTGAGCCGATAACGACCATATTACGTAACTGCTTATGGGTGGCTTCTTGATTATATTTGACGACAGAGGGGATCACGACCATAAAACCAAAACTGGTAAATAATACCGCACTATTTTTAATCAATTCTATTTTATTCTGATTACTGACTTGTAATATATTATCCAATGCCATATTCGGTAATAAATAAATTAAAATAAGCAATAATGCTGAAATCATCACGAAAAATAAAAGACGATTTAATTTATCAATCATCGCAGTTCCTTGTGCAATAAAAAATGCACTGACGCCCGTAAATATAATTTGGCTTTGTAGTAAACTGATTTGTATTGAAAAACGATTTAATAGTTGTTGTAAGATATCTCCTGCACTGACGATATAAGCTATCATCAAGCAGACAACCAAAGCATATAACAATGCATTAGTCAGTAATTGCCCACCTTTTCCTAAGGTTTTACGTGCAATACTATTCATGCCCAGGCCACCACCTGATTTTAAGGTTGCCTCCAGTAATAATAGGGCTGCATACGTTGTACCCAGCCAAATAAACAACATTAACAATGTACCCCAAAGTAGCCCAAACTGCGCTAATACCATTGGAATAGCTAACATTCCAGCTCCGACGGCTGTTCCTGCAATTAATAACGTCCCACCCATTAATTTTGAATTGATCATATTACCCTTATTTTTATTTTCTTTAACAAAACGATGAATGACCTGAGTTGTTCCAAATCATATAAATAGGCTGTTAGATTACCTTTAAAAGCAATTAAAAAGCAACTTTAACTAAACCAGCGTCTTTTTGCTGACAGCGAAGCGGATTCCTGTAGTATACGGCGCAACATTTGCTCCATCATCTAACATGAATGTGCGCTTCCTTTTCATTACTTACCTATAAAGGTTTTATCGTTATGCCAAATAAATCTGATTGTTTAATTATTGCAATTGCCGGAGCTTCGGCCTCTGGGAAAAGCCTCATTGCAAATACTATTTTTGAAGAGTTAAAATCAGATCTTGGAGAAGCCAAAATTGCGATCATCTCTGAAGATTGCTATTACAAAGATCAATCGCATATGACAATGGATGAGCGCTTAAAAACAAACTATGACCATCCAAACTCACTCGATCATGAATTACTTAATACGCACTTACAACAGTTGATCCAAGGGAAATCCGTTGATATTCCACAGTATTGTTACAATACGCATAATCGATTACCAAGTTGTACCACTATCTACCCGAAAAAAGTGATCATTCTTGAAGGTATTTTACTGCTGAGCTCACCGCCTTTACGTGACCAATTTCATGCCAGTATTTTTATGGATACGCCACTTGATATCTGTTTGTTACGACGTTTAAGTCGCGATGTTGCAGAGCGCGGACGCACGATGGAATCAGTACTGAGTCAATATCAAAGAACCGTGCGCCCAATGTATGTTCAATTTATTGAACCTTCAAAACAACATGCAGATGTGATCATCCCGCGTGGAGGCAAAAACCGTATTGCGATTGAGATGCTTAAAGCGAGAATTTTGAACCTTTTATAATAAAAGCGAAGTTCCAATCGGATTAAACACACTGCAACTGTCGATCAGTGCTTTTGCAGTGTACTTAGGCACACCATATACTTGTGTTTCTACCTTATCGCGTTTATTGACAGTCTCTAATAAAATAGCAAAATCACCATCCCCCGAAAGTAAAATAATACAATCAACCCGTGGCGCTATTTGCATAATATCAATGGTGATCCCAACATCCCAATCTCCTTTTGCACTGCCATCACAACGCTGAATATAAGGCTTTAATTTTATTTCAAAGCCGAGATGGCGTAATACATCTTGAAATTTTTGTTGTTGCCTATCACCTTTATCAATTGCATAAGCAAAGGCATAACAAATATCCCCTTGCTCTTTAATCTGTTGCCATAACTTACGATAGTTAAATGATTTTTTATACGCATCACGAGAGGTATAATAAATATTTTGCACATCCGCAAAAATTGCAATTTTTTTCATAGTAGACGCTCCTTATTATTGATTAAGCCTCTCACAAGCTCACTTTATTTACAATCAACAAGCCATAACAACTGACACAAAATACAGACATAAAAAAACGCTCCTTAGAGCGTTTTTTTATTATTTACCGACAAAATTACTACGTACTCGGCTTTGTCTTGCACCGTTATTGGCTCCGGTGCGTTGCCCATCTTTATGCTCTACTCTCGGTTTTTTAGGCTTTTTAGGCTTCGCTTCGCGCGAATCTAACACCGATGGCGGTAAAGGCGTACCTGGCTCAAAACCCGGCTGAACCTTACGAGGAATGATTTTTTTAATTAATTTTTCAATATCTTTTAATAGTTTAAATTCATCTTCGCAAACTAAAGAGATAGCTTCGCCTTTATTACCTGCTCGGCCAGTACGCCCAATACGATGCACATAATCTTCGCTCACATGAGGCAAATCAAAGTTAACCACTTGCTCTAATTGGTCAATATCAATACCACGAGCAGCAATATCGGTTGCCACTAACACCGTGATTTTACCTTCTTTAAAAGAGGCTAATGCGCGCGTTCTTGCCGCTTGGCTTTTATTACCATGGATAGCAGCAGAAAGAATGCCACGTCCTTCAAGTTGTTTAACTAAGCGATTGGCACCATGCTTTGTCTTTGAAAATACCAACACTTGTTTCCACTTATTTTCTTTGATTAAAGTGCTTAGTAATGGGGATTTTTTAGTTTTATCTACTTCATAAATAAACTGCGTTACACTTTCAGCCGTTGTATTACGAGGGCTAACTGAAATTTCAACAGGATCATTTACCAACCCTTTTGCCAATTTACGAATATCATTTGAAAACGTCGCAGAGAAAAGTAAATTTTGGCGTTTCTCAGGTAAAAATTTAATGATACGTTTAATATCATGAATAAAGCCCATATCTAACATTCTATCGGCTTCATCAAGTACCAATACTTCTAATTGCTTAAAACGTACTGCATTTTGTTGGTAAAGATCTAATAGACGCCCTGGCGTTGCAACTAATACATCAACCCCTCTGCGTAATAATTGCATTTGTGGGTTTATTTTAACGCCACCAAAAACAACCGCAGAGCGCAGTGGTAAATTTTGACCATAATTACAAACACTTTCATGAATTTGTGCGGCGAGCTCGCGCGTAGGCGTTAAAATTAACACACGCACTTGGTTTGCTTTAGCACGCTCTCCCTTCATTAAGTTTGCCAATAAAGGCAAGGTAAATCCAGCGGTTTTACCGGTGCCCGTTTGCGCGGCTGCCATCACATCTTTACCAGATAATATAACCGGTATTGCTTGTTCTTGGATGGGTGAAGGCTTAGTGTAGCCTTGCTCTTTTACTGCACGTAACAACTCTTCAGGTAAACCAAGGGAGTCAAAACTCATAAATTAATCTCTTATATAAATAAAGGTTTTCATAAAATAGGGGCGTAGCTTACAGCAAAGCCATGCGCAGATCTGCTTTAAATCCCTAGGCCACATAAATAAGCACTCTAATAGACTAAATACACTTTTATGGGTTCTTGCATTCAGGGTTTATTAACCTGACTGATAGTTCAGATATAGCATATCGTGAAGATTTTGCCTCTTTATAGTAGAGATACCTTTCACTTTTCGCTGATAAATTGAGCATTTTTATCGCTCTGCTTTTGCTTCTTGGAGTATCATGGGTATAATAGCGCGACTTTTTTATTCATGTTTACTTTAGGAACATTGCCTTGCTTAGTACAAACAATATCACCATGCAATTTGGTGCAAAACCACTTTTTGAAAATATCTCAGTTAAATTTGGTACAGGTAACCGTTACGGTTTGATCGGCGCCAATGGCTGTGGTAAATCTACCTTTATGAAGATCTTAACCGGTGATCTTGAGCCGAGTGCAGGTAATGTAAATAAAGATCCGAATGAGCGCATTGCAAAATTACACCAAGATCAATTTGCTTTTGAAGAATTTAGCGTTGTTGATACCGTTCTAATGGGCCATAAAGAAATGTGGACTGTTATGAACGAACGTAACCGTATTTATTCTCTACCTGAAATGAGCGAAGAAGATGGCATGAAAGTAGCCGATCTTGAAAATGAATTTGCTGAAATGGATGGTTATACAGCCGATTCTCGCGCTGGAGAGATCCTATTAAGCGTAGGCATTCCCCTTGAACTACATCAAGGTTTAATGTCAGGCGTTGCCCCTGGTTGGAAACTTCGAGTGCTACTTGCACAAGTATTGTTCTCAAACCCAGATATCATGTTACTTGATGAGCCAACCAATAACTTGGACATCGATACCATTCGCTGGCTTGAAGCCGAATTAAATGCGCGCCAATGTACAATGGTCATTATCTCGCATGATCGCCATTTCTTAAATTCAGTATGTACACACATGGCGGATATAGATTACGGTGAGTTGCGTTTATATTCTGGTAATTATGATGAATATATGACGGCTGCGACCGCGACACGTGAACGCTTACTTTCTCAAAATGCAAAGAAAAAAGCACAACTTTCAGAATTACAAGACTTTGTAAGTCGCTTCTCTGCAAATGCATCAAAAGCAAAACAAGCAACATCTCGTGCTAAACAAATGGATAAGATCCAACTTGAAGAAGTAAAAGCATCAAGTCGTGTTAATCCTTATATCGTTTTCAAGCAAGAGAAAAAATTATTCCGTAATGCCTTAGAGATGATAGGCGTCAGCAAAAACTTTGACAAACCTTTATTCCAAAACATGAACCTAATGGTTGAAGTCGGCGAACGTATTGCCATTATTGGTCAAAATGGTGTGGGTAAAACCACTCTGTTACGCACATTAATGGGCCAAATTGAAGCCGATTCAGGTACGTTTAAGTGGTCTGAAAATGCGAATCTAGGTTACTACGCGCAAGATCATTCTTATGCCTTTGCAGAAGATAAAACGCTAATGGAATGGATGGCACAATGGATGCAACCTGGTGATGATGAACAATCGGTACGTGGCACGCTAGGTCGCCTACTCTTTGGTTCAAATGATATTGGAAAATCCGTTAAAATTATATCTGGTGGTGAACAAGGACGTATGCTCTTTGGTAAACTGATGATGGATAAAGCCAATATTTTATTAATGGATGAGCCGACCAATCACTTAGATATGGAATCTATTGAGTCACTTAACTTAGCACTTGAAAATTATGATGGCACATTACTTTTTGTGAGTCACGATCGTGAATTCGTATCCTCTCTTGCAACACGTATTATTGAAATCAAAGAAAAAGAAGTGATTGATTTCCATGGTACTTATGCAGAATACTTAGCAAGTCAGGGCGTCGAAGTTTAAATTCTTCCTCTCTCATAAAAAAAGGGCTTACGCCCTTTTTTTTATGTCTTTTTCTTACGCCACTTCTTATTGTTTAAAAATAAGAGCACCATTACGTACATCTACTTTTATATTTTGCCCCTCTTTTAATGTTTCTGAGAGTATTTTATGGGCCAAAGGATCTTCTAATAGTTGTTGGATCGCTCGTTTTAATGGACGTGCTCCATAAACAGGATCAAATCCAGCTTCCACCATAAAATCAACACTACCTTCACTGAAAGTAAGAAAATAATGACGCGCTTTAAGGCGAGCTTGGAGTTTATGTAATTGAATGATCGCTATCGATTTTAGGTGCTGACGCCCAAGCGGATGAAAGACCACCGTTTCATCTATTCGATTTAAAAATTCAGGTTTAAATTTCTCACGTAACACACCTAATAAACGTTGTTTAATATCTTTATAACTCGACTCGTCAAAAGAATCCTGAATAATATCAGAGCCAATATTAGAGGTCATAATGATCACCGCATTGCGAAAATCAACCGTACGACCTTGGCCATCCGTTAAACGTCCGTCATCTAAAACTTGTAGTAAGATATTAAAAACATCTGGGTGCGCTTTTTCTATTTCATCGAGTAAGATCACTGAATACGGTTTACGACGCACAGCTTCGGTTAAATACCCTCCTTCTTCATAACCGACATAACCCGGAGGCGCTCCGACTAATCGAGAAACAGAGTGTTTTTCCATAAATTCAGACATATCGATACGGACCATATTGTCTTCACTATCGAATAAAAAATGCGCTAAGGCTTTACAGGATTCTGTTTTACCCACGCCTGTTGGGCCTAAGAATAAAAAGGAGCCGATAGGTTTATCTGGGTCGCTAAGCCCGGCTCGACTACGCCGAATAGCATTAGCAATGGCGTTAATCGCCTCATTTTGCCCCACCACACGCGTGTGTAGATGTTTTTCCATTTTAAGTAATTTTTCACGCTCACCTTGGAGCATTTTATCAACGGGGATCCCTGTCCAATGCGCCAAAATTTCAGCAATTTCATGCTCTGTTACACAATGCTTGAGTAGCGTCATGTCAGTCATTTCAGCTTGAGTGGCGAGATCTAATTGCTTTTCAAGCGCCGGTATTTTCCCATATTGCAATTCAGACATACGAGAAAGATCACTCGCGCGCGTTGCAACCTCAAGATCTAAACGCCTTTGCTCAAGTTCTTTTTTTATGTTTTGAGTCCCGGAAAGGGCTGCTTTTTCTGTTTTCCATACTTCATCAAGTACTTTATATTCTTTACCTTTTTGGCGTAATGATTTTTCTAAATCTTTTAAACGCTCAATGCTGGCAGGATCTGTGTCATCTTGAAGTGATTTTTGCTCTACTGTTAATTGAATGATTTTACGTCCCAATTTATCTAAACATTCAGGTTTTGAGTCCAGTTGTAAACGAATACTCGACGCTGCCTCATCAATTAAATCAATCGCTTTATCAGGTAGCCTTCTATCTGCAATATAACGATGTGATAACGTCACAGCAGCCACAATAGCAGGATCAGTAATTTCTACTTTATGGTGTAATTCATAGCGCTCTTTAAGGCCTCGTAAAATAGCAATACTGTCTTGAACGTTAGGCTCATCCACTTGTATTTTTTGAAAACGTCTCTCTAATGCCGCATCTTTTTCGATATATTTACGATATTCATCTAATGTTGTTGCCCCGACACAATGCAATTCACCACGCGCCAGTGCAGGTTTTAACATATTGCCCGCATCCATAGCACCTTCACCTTTGCCAGCACCGACCATAGTATGTAATTCATCAATAAAGAGGATCACTTGGCCTTCTTTTTTAGCCAGCTCGTTAAGAACATCTTTTAAACGCTCTTCAAATTCACCCCGATATTTAGCGCCCGCAATCAAAGCGCCCATATCTAACGATAAAACGCGTTTGTTTTTAAGTCCATCAGGCACTTCACCATTAACAATTCGCTGCGCAAGCCCCTCTACAAGCGCAGTTTTACCCACGCCCGGCTCACCTATGATAACGGGATTATTTTTAGTACGGCGCTGTAAGACTTGGATCATACGACGCACTTCATCATCGCGTCCAATAACAGGATCTAATTTTCCAAGCTCAGCGCGCTCAGTGAGATCTATTGTAAATTTAGCCAACGCTTGGCCTTGCTGCGCATCATCACCTTGCTGCTCAGTGCGCATTCTTTTAATCGACTTTAGCACTTTAGCTTTGCTGATTGTCAGTTGTTTTAAAATCTCACCCAGCACGCCTTTATCTTCACAAGCTGCCAGTAAGAAATATTCAGAGGAGAGTAACTTTTCTTTGTTTTTTTGAGTGTATTTATCACAAAGATTAAATAATATGCCCAGCTCAGCAGAGAGTACAATATCTCCCCCAATGCCGGAGACTCGTGGAATTCGATCTAGCGCACTTGAAAGGTGAGAGCGAAATACATTAATATTCACCTCTAAATCGTCTAATATTTGACGAATAGCACCCCCTTCTTGATCCAATAATACGCGCATTAAATGAATGCCTTCGATATATTGATGATCATGACCTAATGCTAATGATTGAGCATCTGAGATTGCTAATTGAAATTTACTGGTGAGTTTATCTAAACGCATAATAGCCTCCTATATAGTTCTAAGATGCGGTCAGATCATGTTTATTTCAAGGTTGAAACAAAAAGATTTAGCGCTAAGTCGCATTTGTTTTTAAAAAAAGGATAAGTGCATTGAATAATCAAAGGTCAGGGGCTTCAAGCCTCATCAATATAAATCAGTGTCGCCATACGTCCACAGACACCATCTCGGCGATATGAATAAAAAAGTGAGGGATCACTATATGTGCAATGATCGCTATTAGTAATTTCTGCGACATTAAATTCTTGTATTCGCAAACGCGCTAACGCATGTAAATCAGCAAGATATTTATCGCCTTGCGCCGTAAAAGCCACTGCCGACTGTTGATCATGGCGCATAAATGCGTTGCGGACATCAGAGCCGACTTCAAAAGTGCTCGGACCAATACACGGACCAAGCCAAACTAAAAGATCGCGACTTTGAATGCAGAGTTGTAAACATATATGAGCAATCGTTTTTTCAATGATAGCGTCGCATAAACCACGCCATCCTGCATGAATAGCACAAACAAAAGAGCCTTGTTTATCTGTGATCATTATGGGTAGACAATCCGCCGTCATAACTACACACACTTGCTGTTGTAACTGAGTCCATACGGCATCAGCTTCTGTTTCTGCTTCTTGCGCGTTGCCTGCTGTCAGGTTTAATAAAATCGTGCTGTGCGTTTGTTTTAACCAACAAAAAGGCGCATCTAATTGTAGATGCGCCTGTAAATTTTGACGGTTTTTTAACACTAAGCTTATGTGATCGCTCACATGAGAGCCTAAATTTAAACCTTGATATACACCTGAACTAACCCCGCCAAGGCGGGTCGTAGAATAACATTTAATATGCTTAGGAGCAGACCAATTTGGCTCTATTAACTTTAACATAAGACTCCTTTACCCTTACTAAATAGGGGTTCTTAGCACATTCTATTGCTCATAAAAGATAGCATCAGCACGTAACACAGCGGCCAGTTCTTTCATATCGTCTGGTACAGGTGCATGCCATTCCATTATTTCACCGGTGATAGGATGCTCTAAACGTAGCATGATTGCATGCAACGCTTGACGCTTAAATGCACGTAATGTCGTCGTTAACGACTCACTCGCACCTTTAGGTGGACGAGGACGACCACCATAGACAGGATCTCCCGCTAATACATGACCAATATGTGACATATGCACACGGATTTGGTGCGTACGCCCCGTCTCTAAACGTAAACGTAAACGTGTGTGCGCGCGATACTTTTCAGCAACTCGGTAATGCGTCACCGCATGTTTACCACCTACTGTCGCTACGGCCATTTTAACTCGGTTAGCCTTATCACGGCCAATCGGCGCTTCAACGCGCCCGCCTGCCGTAAAGCAACCCATTGCTATCGCATCATATTCACGCGTAATTTCACGTGCTTGTAAGCTCGTCACTAAATGCGTTTGCGCTGGCACTGTTTTAGCAATGACCATGAGTCCTGTCGTGTCTTTATCGAGACGATGCACAATACCGGCACGTGGCACTTCGACAATCTCAGGATAATGATGCAGCAATGCATTTAATACCGTACCGTCTGGATTACCCGCACCAGGGTGTACCACTAAACCTGCAGGTTTATTGATAACCAAAATATGCTCATCTTCAAAAATAATGTCTAAAGGAATATTTTGCGGATGGAAAACCACTTCGTCTTCTAACGTTGCATTCACTTCTACTTGCTGGCCAGTGTATACTTTTTCACGAGGGCGATTGACGGTAACATCATCAATTTTAACAAGATCATCTAAGATCCATTCTTTAATGCGCGTACGAGAATAATCAGGAAATAATGCAGCCAGTGCTTTATCTAAACGAAATCCCAGTTGCAAAATGGTAACTTCTGCAGTTAAATGTAACGGTTGACTCATATTTTATTCTCTTCTCTTTCTCTGCGCATATTGCGTCTAGTAAATTTATTTATACGATTTAATCAAAGATCTTGGCACTTTTCTCTTTTTTAACTTTTCTTTTGCAAGTTGATAGAAGATACTGTGCGATTTACTTAGTATTATTTATTCAGTTATAGGCATTATAACACTTATGAAAAAGATCCTCAGACTAATAAGCACTTCCGTATTGATTGTTTTATTTATCAGTAGTTGCTCGTCCTCAAAAACCGAAAAACCTAAAGTTGAAGATAAGCCACCGAGTGTTTTATACCAAGATGCCAAAGCACAGTTACAAGCGGCTAACTATGAAAAGGCCAGTGAAATACTCGAAGCATTAGACAGTCGATACCCTTTTGGTCCGCATTCAGATCAAGTTCAATTAGATCTTATCTATAGCTATTATAAACGTGATGAAAGTGCATTAGCACTCGCCAATATTGACCGATTTATGCGTTTAAACCCGACACATCCCGATCTTGATTATTTATACTATATGCGAGGCCTCACTCAAATTGCAGCAGATCAAGAATTCTTCCAAAGTCTCTTTAATATAGAACGCTTTGACCGCGATCCAAGCCATGCACTACAAGCATTCAAAGATTTCTCTCAACTGGTGAAGTTTTATCCTAAGAGTCAATATGCCGCCGATGCTCAGTTGCACCTTATAGACATAAAATCGCGCTTAGCACGTTACGAACTCAGTATTGCAAAATGGTACTTTAAGCGCGAAGCTTATATCGCCAGTATTAATCGGACTAAAATAATTTTAAATAATTATCCAGATAGCGACAGCATTGAAGATGCCTTAGTACTGATGATAAAAGGCTATGAACGCCTAAATTTAGTTACCCCAAAAACGAATGCGTTGGCAATTTTAAAAATGAATTATCCAAAAAATCGTCTACTTAAATAAATAGCGATAAAAAAACCGGTGTTATCTCATAACACCGGTTCTTTAAATCATTAACACTTCACATGTTTCAGAATAATAAAGCCTTTAACTAAACAGCCTCAGCATCTTCCTCACCGGTGCGAATACGAATAACACGTTCAACTGGCATAACAAATATTTTTCCATCACCGATTTTACCCGTCTGTGCGGTTTGCATTATGACCTCAATGCAACGCTCCACGTCTTCTTTTTTTACCACAAGTTCAATTTTAACTTTCGGTAAAAAATCGACCATATATTCTGCACCACGGTATAGTTCAGTGTGTCCTTTTTGACGGCCAAAACCTTTCACCTCGGAGACAGTCATCCCCGTAATATCAATATCTGCCAGTGCTTCTCGTACATCGTCCATTTTAAATGGCTTAATGATAGCTTCTATTTTTTTCATCACGATCTCTTTAATCAAGGTTATAAAATATTATGCCTTTTCGCATCATACGTTAAGACGTTAGCGGGGCAAGATATTTTACACTTTGATGCGATAAGCATCCTATCCCAATACAATATATCACCTTAGAATTTCGTTTTTTTAGAAACAGAGAAGGCCTCTTGACCTATAAAGTTATGTTTCGGAAGCACACATTCCATAACATGTATAACGTTTGAACTGCTAACACCATCCGAAAAATACACTTTTTCTCCAAGTAAGCTTTTTGCCAACACAGGAGAAGATCTTATAACACTATTAAATTCACGAATCACTTTACTTTGATCTTCTAATTGTACATAACATTTATACTTAAGCGTCTCTCTCGGCTTCGGCTCTGCAAAAGAATACGTACTTAGCAATAAAATAAATAACCCGAACAATATTTTTTTAATTCTCATCCTTTTTCCCCTTCCTTATAGCAACTTAAATACGCTTTTATTTCCAACATTTATCCGTCGCGGTGCCCGTTGCACTCTTTAGCTGATATTGGTTGATACTTAAGGTGGCACATTCTTTATCTTTTGCTTGCGCGTTAATGGCAGTGGCCGTTAACGTAAAACCTTCTGCAGGTGTGGTTGAGGTGCTCTCAATCGAATAATACCGATTTTCAGTAAACGGATTGGTCTTAAAATTTAAGTCCTTTAAATCTGTCGCATAAACATGCTGAGAAATGTAATGTAACTCTTGCATATTAACCAGTTTAATTAACATTGTTTGCGCCTCAACACGTTTTGATCTAAGCATATAACTACTATAACTAGGGTAAGCGATAGAGGCTAACACGCCAATAATTGCCATCGTGATCAATAACTCAATCAGTGTAAATCCATTTTTTTTCATCATACTTCCTTATCTACTCGATTAATAAATAAATTCTAACAAATATATCGTTCTACAACTGCACCGCTCAAGGTCATTTATCAAAAGCAATCACAATGATGCCCACTACTTTAAAGCACCCCGCCCTAAAATCACAATAAATAATCAATAACAATACAAACCAACCCCCCCCCCCCCTAAAGAAAGACGGAAAGATAAATGCAGAACCAAAAAAATATCACGCACAATTTAGAAAAAAATAGACTGTTAATACAATTTACCTTGCCTAAGTACTTGTATATGCTTAAAAGCACGGTATTCTATCTATCCTTTCCCTCAGGTATTATTGATCATGTCCTTACAAAAAGGTTTTACCCTAATAGAGTCTTTGATCGTATTCGCTATTATTGCGGTTCTTTTTATGATCGCCGTTCCAAGTATGAGCTCATTAACACAAAAAAGTAGAGTAAAGGCAGGGGCGAACAACCTGACCATGTTACTGACTTATGCACGAAACCAATCTATCAATACCCTACAAAATATTACGATATGCCCTTTATCTGCAACCAATAACTGTACAAAAATATGGGGAAATGGTATTGATATTTTTATTGATAAAAATAAAAATAAAATATTAGATACTGAGGATATGCTCCTTAAAAAAGGTCAAAAAATACACGCGAAAGATACATTGATATTCCCCACTGACGGTATCACTTTTACACCTCAAGGCGCAGTCACCAACTTACCTAGTACGCCCATTTTTCATTATTGTAGCGCTGACATGCATATGCGCATTAAACTATCTTTCAATGGAAAAAGTAAGACTGAGCACGTCGATGACATGACAAAATGCATCACAAAGTAATACGGATGGGCCTGTTTATCGCAACCTATAAATAGGCCTGATCTACTCCTGTATAGAAACTCCTTAGACGTCAGACAATACCGGACAGACCTCGACTCCTGTATAGAAACCCCTTAGACGTCAGACAATACCGGACAGACCTCTACTCCTGTATAGAAACCCCTTAAACGTCAGACAATACCGGACAGACCTCGACTCCTGTATAGAAATCCCTTAAACGTCAGACGATACCGGACAGACCTACTCCTGTATAGAAATCCCTTAAACGTCAGACAATACTGGACAGACCCTACTCCTGTATAGAAATCCATTAAACGTCAGGAAATACTCAAAGCATATGCATCGAAACTCTTTAAGCGTCCTGCTTAGCCCTTTGTTAATATACTATTATGTCTTCGATGCTAACGATAAGCGTGCGTTAGCGGGCATCGATACAATGCTCTTTTATCTGTTTTTTTGTCACAATAGACAAATTTGATAAGCTATCTTTTAATAAAACAAAAGCGAGGATATCACTAAAAAGTAATACCCTCGTACGCATAAATCAGCTAAAGCATATTTCAGAGCCTATTTATGATTAATGAAGCGTTTATAAGTAACCCTATTTGACAGGTTTTTAGTCTACGGCTCAGCAAAAAAACTATATATTTTGTTGTACATCTTGTAGGTAGACGCACGTAATGTACCACTATAAGACGTTTTTCCACCACCTGATGAACTTATGAGCTTATCCCCACTGCCTACACCTAAGAGATTGATCACTCGCTCACCTTTATCATTTATACCCGAGTAAATAACTAAATCATCCGGTATGCGTGAACCGATGCCTTTTTTAAGCGTTTTAAAGTGATTTAATCCCGTATGAATATTCACAGAATATAGCCAACCTTCACCCAAGTTACTGACACCACAAGTGATGGTTGATAACGCACTCGGTACATAGCTAGTGAAGTACACATTACCGTCTAATAAAGTACCTCGCCCTAATGCTTTTTCGCCAACAATATTAAAATTATATTTCCAGCCTGGTGAATTTTCTAAATTAAGATGATTTAAGTTAGTGTTACTTTTCTTCGTAACGCTTAAGTCTAAATCATACAAATTTTTATTTTCTATGGGAGCCGGTCGTTTTTGCTTAGGTTCAAACATGAGTGGTAACACATTAAAATCTTGCAAAAAATAAAATCTATCTTGCGTCGTTACTTTGGTCGAGGGTGATGTTCTGTCCCCTGAGCCAATAAGCAGACCATCGTAAGCCAACTGTGTCGGAGATATTGTTGAGTGCGTCATATCTTTATAGCTACGCACAATAACAGGCGCGTTAAAAAAGCGTCGATCATCAAGTACATTATTATCCGCTAATTGTGCAAATTTAAAAGATGACCAGAGATTTGGTAGGCTACCTTTAAGATCCATTCGCCACACATTACCACCGGTATCGGCGGCATATATACGATCAATATAACCATCTTCATCACTGTCTAAAATACTCACTTTCGAGGCAAAAGAATGCGCCATACATGATTGGTTCTTCGCCGGATCGGCGACACAAAGATCTTCTTCAAAAGATTTGATTAACTTACCCGTTAACGCGTTTACAATATAAATAGCGCGCCCTTGTGAATCTTCACAGCTATTATCTTTGGTGCGTTGGCAAGTATCTTTTTGTGGATCGTAACCGCCTCCAAAAAAGAGAGCCGGAATAATTGTTGTTTTACCGTCTTTTTTATAAGCAATTTCCCCCGACTGCGGGATAGACCACGTTTCCCCTAACTCTGAAAAACCTCGACTTTGAGGGGTTATTTTCCATAAGAATTTAGGATTATTCGCATTACTTACATCTAAGGCATAATAACTACTACCGCCTCGGCGCATACCTAATACTGCGATCATTTTATCTAATTTCTTTTTAGAGTCGTATGTTTTTATCAGCATTGGCGATAAATCCATACCGTAATTATGCTCTTCGCTACTTCCTTTGGTTTTTAATTGCATCGCATACGATAACAATTCAGCGGGTATGAAAGCCCAATTCTCTTTTACTGTATTGCCTTCATCAGTAAATAAATGCACAAACCCAGAATTATTACCCACTAAAAAGCGCACCACTTGCTTACCATTTTCTACATAAGGGATCACTAATGGTTTTGAATGCAAAGGATCTGCAAATATATTTTTTCGCAGGCCTTTATTATTGGCATCTTTCGTCTCACCTAATAACCATTTTAAGGTAGGTATTAGCTCGCTCTCTTGGGGTAGTCCTAATTTTTTATCTGTATTGGCAGCATAATAAGTTTTCAATGTTGCTATCGAGGGAGCAAGCAGTGTACCGTTAGTCCCTATATTGCTGTATATATGACGTTGATCCGCTTGCATGGCTTCAAACATAGCCACAATGCCGCCTTTTTCTACATTATTACCATCTTTGTTACCTCCCCAAAAAGTAGAGGCATGGTTTTTAATATTACCGGTTTTATTGATCGCTGTCTTTTTGTTACGATCTACGATCATCCCTTCAGAATTGATTTTTAATTTTTTTATATTACCTATCCAAAGGCTATTTTTACTCGGTAAAAAAGAAGAATAATAAAGTGTATTTAAGTTACGCGTAGAGTCAAAACTGTCACTGCCTATCGCAGGAGACGATAAACTGCCCGTTTCATTTAAAATAGAGATGATCATCTTTTTAAAGGCTTTTTGTAATGCAGAGGCATTACTGGCAGGGAAATATTTTCCTCCGCCTAATTCAGCTGTTTTTTTGAGTAAATCGGTCGCGTCTGTATCAGAAGTAATATCACCAAAACCAATTGTGTAAGTGGTAATATTTTGCTCTTCTGCTAACTTGGGGTTGATATCATTATTAAACATCCATTGTGTCAACACTGGCATATAGCTATTTGCAATCCCCTTCAAATTAGAGTTAGGGTTATCCCTTTTTATTAAGGAGCCAATTTCTTTTTGTAAGGCATAAGGGGATGAAGGATCACCATCAGTCATTAATACTAAGTAAGATTTTTCTTGGCATGTTTTAAAAGGTGAAGTGTAAACCCCAGCATCCTCTGCTTTCATATCTCGTATAGGTTCCGATCCTTTAGCCGTTTTCCCTGATTTAACATTTAGGCCTGCATAATATAGATAACTTTCAAACACAGTCTCTAATAATGGGGTATTAGTACTAGATTCTATTTTTAAATTATTTATCGATGCTACCAATTGTTCTTTTTCAGGTTTATCCCTTTCTTTTACGCGATGAATGATACGCCCGCCAGATCCTTTTGAATTAAAAATTGACAGACCAAAGTCCACTGAGGGCGTACTACTGATCAATGTAGTTATCACTTCTTTCGCTATATCGACTCTGCTTCTCGTGTTATTAGATGCCCTTTTATTCATATACCAATAATAATAATTAGCGGTATATAATGTTACTGCGTCAGGAGAAGTAAATATTTTTTTGTTTTTTTTGTTTTTTTTGTTTTTTTTCATATACGGAGATTTTTTATTATTGATAGGGTATTCCGTATTGTTTTTATCATCTTGATCCGCTTTGCAATCATAAATTTCGGTTTGATAAACCCAGGCTAATGGTGCCCACGAATACTTATTTCCTCTTACTATTGCAACTCTCACATTGTCCGTATACTGCCCGAATTTTTTTAAAGGGGTAAGTGAAGATTGGCAATGATTCTGACTACCTGCCTGTAAATGTCGATATGGATTTAAGTTCGAATCTCCCGATGTCGACCAATATATCTTTTTTTCTTTAGTGTACTCTCTATCCGCGGAAAATTTTTCCTCGGGTACTTTAACGCTTGTTAACATACTTCCTGAATTATCAAAAATGATCAGGACCTGTGGACGGATATTGTTGGTGCCTGACATATCAGAAAAAAACATTTCTGTATCATCAGCTTGTATGAGGGGCGAGAAAAGTATGACGAACAAACTAAAATACTTAAATATAGATGACATAAAAACTCCTTAATGTTTAATTTTTTGCTCAATGCCGACTTCTAGCATATTGCTGCCCCATTTCTTTCCATTGATTTGGCGTCCAAAATCATGTGTTAGTTGTACACTGAGATAACGACATTTAAAACGGCCATTATCAAACGCATTTTTACTACGCTTACAAGGAATAGGCTCACTTATTTTAAATATTTTAGCTTTGACATCAGGAAATAATATCAACGATTGTGGATCGGATCCTTTTTTTAAAATTAAATGTTGTAATATGGTTACATCTGTTGTGGTGCCTGAATCTTTATAGGCTAAAATTTCAGAACTGGCAGCCAGTAATGTCATATTCGACGTATCTAAAGATCCTCTCGCATCTGCCATTTTCAGTCCACTAGACGTATTTTGCATCACCATAAAACCTAAAATCATTAATAAAGGCAATGTCATGATGACAATAAAAAGAACAATGCCACGTTGCTTATGCATTATGAGCCCCTACTTTGGTTAACAAACATTAAAATACGTGAGAATACTTTTCTTTTATAAGCATCTTTAAACGCATCTAACTTGGTATCACCCAATTGATAACTATCTGTATTGGTATAATTGAGTGTTTCATCGCTAGCACGTACTAATAAGAAAATTTTAACACCTATCACCCGTCCACTTCCCCAGTCCCATGCACTCACATCCTTACTGCTTACAATCGAATGTACAGAGCGGTCTCGATCAACCGTTTGCCTCGCATCGAGTAAAAACATAATACGCATGTGCTCTACACCTTCAGCAATGATCGCATCTCGGTTCATTTCATCTTTTTGTAATGATATTCGGCGTAATCGAGACACACCGGCTTGTTTGTCTATGTAATAGACATGGTGAATATATTGCCAATGGTCACTACCTGGCGGAGTGACTTTTCCTAGAGAGACTTTAAGGTGGGATATATCTATATTAAGATAGTAACGAAGTTCATCATAATCATCGCTTTCGCGTAAGCCACGTACACGTTTAATTGAAATATAATCATTACCAGGAACAAGTGCGATACTGGCATCATTATTCGCTAAGCATGACATAATAAAATCAGTATTATTATTAGGTACGCGTGATGCCCATAATGGGCGGAATCCAGTGGCGGAGGGGAAAGAGCCTAAGCCATCATTATCGATACAATCTTTTGCGGCGTCTATGCTAGGGATATCTACCCATAATTTACTATCGCCACCGGGCGCTTCGGCAAAAAAATAACTACGTTGCAGATCTTGAGATAATATTTGTAAAGCAAAGTCGCCATTTTCTACTTGCTCATTAGCACGCAGCGTTTCTGAGGTGATATTATTGCTAAATTGAAAGACCTTAAAGATAGCGCCCATCAAAAATAATCCTAAAAACATCGCAATCATCAATTCGAGTATGGTAAAACCGTGTAAATAACGTTTATTCATTATCTGATACCTACAAAGTATTTAATACTCACTTGTTGCCGACGCTTACCTGCGTTCCCACATCTTTTATTCAAACTCGCATTGGCAGAACCTTTAGCAGCATCCACACCTTCCGTATTAGCTGACCATGATAATACAACGGTGATAATACCTTTTGCATCCGTTTCAATACAACCTTCTGCGTTGACTAATCCTTGCTGGGTTTGTTTGATTGATTTATCTTTTTGTTTGTTTAAATCAGCAAGGAGCATTTTACTGCGCCATTCAAGAAGATCATTATCACGTATGTTTTCACCACTACACTGCGAATATTGACCTTTGTCATCAACACAACCCGGTTTTTTTAATGTTTCTTTTTGCAGGCTTAAGGTATCGTAACCCTTTGCATTTTTTATTAACCAGACATGGTTGAGTTGCATACGCTCGGTAATATCAACCAATAATGAATTCGCTAAGCTTATTTGCTGCGTTGTACCCACTGTTTTGAGCGCAACTGACTGCATACTGGCTAACCCCAATAATGCAATAGCAACAATAAAGCTACTTACCATTACCTCAATCAGACTAAATCCTTTTACTTTCATTTGCCCTACCTAGCATCATTATTTCATCAAAAACAAAGTGACATTTATAATTCGTGTATATGAAAAAACGCACAGCATTAGCTAGCATACATCAACAAGACGAACAATAAGTGACCATACACTGATCACAAAAAAAAAGATATAGCTTGATTATTGTTAAGTAAATATCAAAAACACTATGATTGTAATAATATAAATCCATTTTACTCCAAAGATGCTGTGGGTTTAGTACCTTAAGGTGGCTGTAAATGTTGAATGTTTTTTATGCGGAATATATGAAAGGAAATATTATAAAAAAAAACATAAATATAATTATTTATATTTATGTTTTTGGGGAGTTTTTTTATACTAATGCCAAGTCGTTTAGTCGACCTGTTTAATACGCAGTTCCGCAGGGACATCAAAAACAATGTTTTCTTGTACCCCAGGGTTCTCTGTTATTGATTCTCCACCAAGCGCTTTTAACTTTGCAAGCACAGCTTGCACTAACACTTCAGGGGCAGATGCGCCTGCCGTTACGCCCACTTTATCGACATTATCAAACCAAACCGCCTCAATATCGGCTGCGCTATTAATTAAATAGGCATTCACGCCTGCATAATTCGCTTTTTCACGCAGACGATTAGAGTTAGATGAATTAGGGGAGCCGACGACAAGGACAAGATCGGTAAGTTTTGCTAAGTCTTTCACTGAATCTTGACGGTTTTGTGTTGCGTAGCAAATATCATTTTTACGTGGCCCCTCTATTTCTGGGAAATGTTTACGTAAAGCATCAATAATATCGGCGGTGTCATCAATCGACAGCGTTGTTTGCGAGCTATAACAAAGATTAGTCGGATCTTTGATGCTCAGCTGTGCAACATCACTCACGTTCTCTACTAAATATATCCCGCCAGCACTATTATCATACTGACCCATCGTCCCTTCTACTTCGGGATGACCTTGATGGCCAATTAAAATACATTCTTGACCACGGCGACTGGCGCGCGTAACTTCCATATGCACTTTGGTAACCAATGGGCAGGTGGCATCAAATACTTTTAAAGCGCGACGTTTGGCTTCGGCGCGTACTGCTTGTGATACCCCATGCGCACTAAAAATAACAATATTATCATCGGGCACTTCATCAAGATCCTCGACAAAAATCGCACCACGCGCTTTTAAACCATCAACAACATATTGGTTATGTACGACTTCGTGACGCACATAAATAGGCGCAGGAAAAATATCTAACGCGCGCTCTACAATCGCGATTGCGCGATGTACGCCGGCACAAAAACCACGCGGATTAGCCAGTATTATTTGCATATGAACTTCCTAATTTAATACTTCTACAACATCAACATCAAAAGTTAACGTTTGTCCTGCAAGTGGGTGGTTAAAATCCACTGTCACACTATCGGCCACTATCTCACGAATAACACCCGGTAACTCGCTACCATCGGGTTGCGTAAAAGCCACAATAGTACCCACTTCAGCAGGGGTCTCTTTACTGAATTTGCTCAGCTCTAAATGATGTATATTATCGGGATTTATGTTTCCAAAAACATCCTCAGGCGCTAATGTAAATGTTTTTGACTGCCCTTCTTTAAGGCCCAATAATGCAGCTTCAAAGTTAACACTCAAACTATTATCACCTAAAATAAATTTATGTGGCTTATTGTCAACTTTACTACTGTCAACGGCAGATCCATCTGCTAAGCGCATGGAAAAATGCATTAATACGGCGCTGTCTTCTTTAATGATGCTCATTTTCTTTTTCCTCTTTAATACTTGCGGCTGACGCATTGAAGATGCCATCTAAGATTAACAAAGCGGCACCTATAAAAATAGAGATATCGGCCACGTTAAAGGTCGGCCAACGATAAAAACCTAAATCAAAATCTAAAAAGTCGACAACATAACCAAACATTAAACGGTCTACTAGGTTACCTAAGGCACCTGCGAGTATCAATGCAAACGCGATATTTTCACGGCTCTTGGTTACCCTGTTTTTATACAAAGAATGCACTAGAAAAGCAGAAACAAGCACAGCAATTGCAGTAAACAAATAACGTTGCCAACCACCTGCATCGCCTAAAAAGCTAAAGGCGGCGCCATAGTTTCGTGCATAAGTAAAATTAAAAAAGGAGTATACTTCGATACTTTGATGCAACTCAAATCCTTCGACCACCCAATATTTAGACGCTTGATCTAACAACAAGATAAGCATGGTTAGCCATAACCAGCGAATTCCCGATTTTTCAACATTTTGTGTCATTTTATCTCTCTTCTTACTTAAAAAAATACTTATCTAGCGTCGGTTAGTCTATTACAATAAGGATCTTATCGCTGATATAAAAAAACGCCTTAAATATTAAGACGTTTTTCTTTTAAAGCGCAAATTTCAGCGTATTAAGCAAATTGTCTAGATTCACCTTCACCTTCAATATTGCTAATACAACGGATACATAATGAAGCATGTGACGCATTCGTCCCTACTGTTTCAGTATGGTGCCAACAACGCTCACATTTTTCATAGATACTTTTTTCAATGCTAACTACTAAGCCATTCATGTCCGTTTTAAGTGCATTTTCAGGCGCATCAGACAATGCTTTAACAGTTGCTTTTGATGTGATCAATATAAAGCGCAATTCATCGGCAAAAGTATTTAATAATGTCGCGATGCTATCGTCAACATAGAGAGTAACTTCTGCTTCAAGTCCTCCTCCAATAATGCCATCTTTACGCGCAAGCTCTAATGCTTTATTGACTTCAGCGCGCACAGCGATCACTTGTTCCCAAGTTTGATTGCTAAGAGCTTCATTATCATTAAGTGCAAACAAACCCTCATACCAAACGCCAGTGAATACAAATTCATCACGTTCACCTGGCATACGACCCCAGATTTCATCAGCAGTGAAGCTTAAAATAGGCGCTATCCAACGAACCATTGCTTCAATAAGGTGATACATTGCAGTTTGGCAACTACGACGCGCAATACCTTCAGATTTTGCTGTGTATTGACGATCTTTAATGATATCTAAGTAGAAACTACCTAGTTCAATAGAACAAAAATGCGTTAGTTTCTTATGCACAGCATGTAAATTATAAGCATCATAATCAGCAATTAACTCTTTTTGTAAGCTATCCGCTTGCGCCACAATCCAGCGATCAAGCGCTATCATGTCAGAGCTTGCAACCATATCCGTTTTAGGATCAAAACCATTTAAGTTAGATAACAAGAAACGCGCTGTATTACGTATACGGCGGTAACTGTCAGCGCTACGGTTTAATATCTCATCAGAAACGGTGATCTCACCCGTATAATCTGTTGAAGCAACCCATAAACGCAGTACATCAGCACCTAAATTATTCATCACGACTTGCGGAGACATCACATTGCCTATGGATTTAGACATTTTTTTACCGTCGCCATCTACCACAAAACCGTGTGTTAATACTTCTTTATACGGCGCTTTATTTTTAATCGCCATACTGGTCATTAATGATGATTGGAACCAGCCACGATGTTGATCTGAGCCTTCAAGATAAAGATCAATATCAGCTACCGATCCATCTTCTTTTATATATTCAGGACGCATGCCCACAACAGCCGTGTGTGTTGTACCCGAGTCAAACCAAACATCAAGCGTATCGGTTACTTTACGATATTCTTGTGCTTCAAAACCTAATAATGATTCAACGTCAAGATCCCACCATGCTTGGATCCCTTCTTTTTCGATTTTAAGCGCAATAAGCTCCATCATTTCGACACTATTAGGATGCAGTTCATCGGTTTCTTTGTGTACAAATAAAGCGATAGGCACGCCCCAAGTACGTTGTCGTGAAATACACCAATCAGGTCTATTTCCGATCATTTTTTCAATGCGCTGCTCACCCCATGTCGGGATCCATTTTACATTCTTAATTTCTTGTAATGCGCTATCACGTAAACCTTTTTGATCCATCGAAATAAACCATTGTGGCGTAGCACGGAAAATAATAGGGGTCTTATGGCGCCAGCAATGTGGGTAGCTATGCTTAATTTTTTGGTAGCAAAGTAAAGCGTCTTTTTCAGTTAACACTTCAACCACACGATCATTGGCTTTAAACACATGCATACCGGCAAAGTATTCAGTGTCAGGACGGAAAACGCCGTTATCAGCAACCGGGTTTGCGACTTCTAAGTCATATTTTAGACCCACTGAATAATCGTCTTGTCCATGTCCAGGCGCAGTATGTACACAGCCTGTACCCGCTTCTATGGTGACATGATCAGCAACAATAGCCGGTACTTGTAAGTCTAAAAATGGATGTGAAAACAATTGTTTTTCTAAATCGAGGCCACTACAAATTGCTAATGTTTTAGCACCTTCAATTTTATAACGTTGTAGACAACTTTCAGCTAACTCAGTCGCTAAAATTAAACGACGGGGACCGGCTTGTATTAATGAATATTCTACTTTTGCAGCTAAAGCGATCGCGCGGTTAGCAGGTAATGTCCACGGTGTTGTCGTCCAAATAACCATGCAGATATCGCCACTACCAAGATCATCACTTTGTGCATTAAAACAAGCGAGTACTTTTTCTGGCTCAACAGCGCAAAAAGCGACATCGACAGCTGGTGACATTTTATCTTCATATTCAACTTCAGCTTCGGCAAGCGCCGAGCCACAGTCAGTACACCAATGAACAGGTTTTGAGCCTTTAAGTAGGTGTCCTTTACTAATGACTTTCGCAAGAGAGCGCACAATATTAGCTTCTGTTTTAAAGTCCATCGTTAGGTATGGATTATCCCAATCACCTAATACGCCTAAACGTTTAAAATCTTTACGTTGGCCGTCAACTTGACGGGCTGCATATTCACGACATTTAATACGAAATTGTGCGGCAGTTAATTTTTTACCCGGCTTACCGTGTTTTTGTTCTACTTTTAATTCAATCGGTAAACCATGACAATCCCAACCTGGAATATAAGGTGCATCAAAATCAGATAATGTTTTAGACTTTATAATAATGTCTTTTAATATTTTATTAACCGAATGACCAATATGAATATCACCATTTGCATAAGGAGGTCCATCATGCAAAATAAATGTTTTTTTACCTTTTTTAGCAGCACGGATCTTTCCGTAAAGATCATTGCTATACCAATTTTTTAACATATTAGGTTCGCGATTAGCAAGATTTGCACGCATCGGGAAACCTGTTTTTGGGAGGTTTAATGTACTTTTATAATCACTCATCGGTTTTATTCCATGTTACGATTGAATTGTTAATTGTTTTGATGCCACTGTTGGGCTTGCGTAATATCTTTTTTTATTTGTTCTTTTAAAGCGTCAAATGAGCAAAACTTAACTTCATCTCGTAATTTCTTTTCTAAAATCAC
This sequence comes from Psychromonas sp. CNPT3, assembly GCF_000153405.2. NCBI lineage: Bacteria > Pseudomonadati > Pseudomonadota > Gammaproteobacteria > Alteromonadales > Psychromonadaceae > Psychromonas > Psychromonas sp. CNPT3. The sequence goes on along the minus strand of NC_020802.1, from coordinate 482,687 downwards.
TTGTAGCTGAGAGCCATAAAGATCACCCTCAAAATTTAGAATATGTACTTCTAACTGTTGCTCAGTTCCATTGACGGTAGGTCTTGTGCCTATGTTTGCCACACCACGATAAATGCGTCCAGCGATACCTTGAACACTGACCACAAAAACACCTGAAACAGGTGCGACACGACGTTTTAAAAAGATATTAGCAGTAGGGACACCAATCGTTCGTCCTAATTTTTTACCATGACTTACTCGTCCCGCTATATTGTATTTTCGTCCCAACATTTTTTGAGCTTGTTGTAATTCACCAGACGCTAAAAATTGTCGAATAGCGGTACTACTTATTCGCAGATCTTGATGCATTAAGCTTTGTGTATCAAGTACCACAAAACCCTGTTTTTTACCCGCCTCTTTAAGTAACTCAAAGTTACCTTTGCGCTGATACCCAAAATGGAAATCATCACCCACGACTAAAAACTTTACATTTAATTTCTTTATCAATAATTCATTGATAAAGGTGTGAGCCTCCATATTAGCAAATTCTCGCGTAAACGAAATACACAATAATCGATCTAATTTTAATTTTTGCAATTGCACAAATTTATCGCGCAATCGGCTCAAGCGAGCAGGGGCTTTTGCACCTAAAAATAATTCTGCTGGTTGTGGCTCGAATGTCATTAACATGGAAGGAACGCGTAAGCGCTTAGCTTCCTGCAATAGGCGAGATAAAACAATTTGATGACCTAAATGAATGCCATCAAAATTACCAATGCTTAAGACGCAGCCTTGGTGTCTTGTTTTAAGATTATGAATACCACGCACTAATTCCATTATTTTGACTTAAATTTTTTAAAGAAAAGAAAATGATTATATAGCATACCTAGCCCCAATCAAGGTGCAAAACGCATCAAAAAGACAAGTCCTTTGTGTGCGTTTCATAATGTTGACGACTTATTCATTAAATTTACGTCGTAGATATTTTAAAATGACGCACACGTAAACCTAATAACAACGCGCAAAAAAGATAAACAGCGCCTCCGGATATAATAAACAAGGCAAGTTTATAAGTCGCTTCAAATTGAGAGTATTGGCTCCATTCTAGCAATAACGGATTAAAGTAAAAAATAGTCCCCCCCATCAGTAAGGCTGCAATCACGACTCTTAGCAACACAAATACCGTATCGGCTTGTTTTTTATAAACCCCGCGTTGATATAAACCAAACCATAATAATCCGGCATTTAAAGAGGCAGAAAGCGCGGTCGCGATGGCGAGGCCCACATACCCAAAAGGAAACACAAAAATAATATTAAGGATCATATTACTAACCATGGCGATAATGCCAAATTTAACCGGGGTCTTAGTATCTTGACGGGCATAATACGCAGGCGCTAATACCTTTACTAACATAAAACTAAGTAAACCTGAGCCATATGCCCATAAACTCATCGCTGAGTGGCTAATATCACCCAGTGAAAATTCACCACGCATAAATAAAACACGTAACATTGGCTCAGCCAAAATAATCAGTCCCAACATAGCAGGAACCCCTAACAAGAACACCATGCGAATGCCCCAATCGATGGTTTTTTTAAACTCATCGCCAGATTTTTGCAAATGTGACGCAGATAAACTCGGTAAAATAACGGTCGCAATGGCTATCCCAAACAAGCCAAGTGGAAATTCTAATAATCTATCTGAATAATAAAGCCAACTAATTGAGCCTGTTTGTAAAAAACTGGCAATAAAAGTATCTAATAACAAATTAATTTGACTGACGGATACACCAAACAAGGCAGGGATCATCAAGGTTCTAATTTTTACCACCCCCGGATGATGCCAATCCCAACGGGGTCTTACCAACATACCCTCTTTACGCATAAACGGGATTTGAAAACAAAACTGAATAATGCCTCCTAATAAAACGCCGATAGCCAAACCAAATTCAGGTTGCGCTAAATGAGGAGAAAGAAGTAATGCACACGCAATGATGGCGACATTTAGAAAAACAGGCGTAAAGGCTGCGACGGCAAATTTACCCATCGTATTTAAAATAGCCCCAGAGAGCGCGGTGAACGTAATAAACCATAAATAAGGAAAAGTAATTTTAAGCATATTTGATGCAAGTTCAAATTTGTAAGCATCAGGCCCGCCATTATACCAGTCTAGAAACCACCCGAATCCAAATAATGCAGTGATCACCGAGGAGCCTAATACGCCCGCTATCGTGAGGAGAGTGACAATACAACCTAAGGTGCCCGAGACCGCAGCCACTAATTTTTTGACTTCACTTTTAGGTTGCGTCTTCTCATATTCAGTCAGTACCGGTACAAAGGCTTGAGAAAATGCACCTTCTGCAAATAAACGACGTAAAAAATTAGGGATTTTATTGGCAAAGAAAAAGACATCAGCAGCAGCTCCTGCCCCCATTAAATGTGCAATAACAACATCACGAACTAATCCTAATATACGCGAAATAAAAGTCATGGAACTGACAATCAAACCGGATCTTAATAATTTTTTACTCACAAACGTTCCCTAAACTTCATTTAGCTCATTTATTGATCGACTTGGGTTTTAATGCCCATAAATATAACGGATATTGAATATTTTTATAAAAAAAATAAAAATAACAAACAAGATATTGTTTTTCTATCTAAAAAACAAATAAATAAGGTCACCTCTTTATGTATTTATGAGTATAAATGCCCAATTAGCGCTCGATCACAAAGAAAATTACAAATACATACAAATTAAAGCGCGCTTAATTTGCTTCTCTCTAGTGTAAAGTATAAAATGCGCGCAGTTTAACCATCTGTCAGGATCATTCACAGTTTTTTTCAGCGGTTAATTATAAAAACCATTTGACAATACACGTGTTACAAGGCATATTCCCCGATCTTTGATTATACCTTGTTATACAGAATTTAGGAGTTAGGATCTTGGCTAATATCAAGTCTGCTAAAAAACGTGCGATTCAATCTGAAAGACGCCGTAAACATAATGCAAGCCGTCGCACAATGATGCGTACATTTATTAAGAAAGTTGTTGTTGCAATTGAAGCTGGTAATAAAGAAGTTGCTACAACTGAATTTGTTAAGCTACAAGCAATGTTAGATAAATTTGCGACTAAAGGCTTAATAAATAAAAATATGGTTGCTCGTAAGAAAAGCCGTTTATCAGCAAAAATTAAAGCACTTTAATTTTAAGCTGAATAAAAAAACCGACTTTATGTCGGTTTTTTTGTATCTAAAATTTATACATCTGTTTTATAAAAAAAACACTAAATTCCCATCCCCGCAAGTGTGTTCATAATATCTTTGATCACTTTCCCAACGACAGGACTTGTTTCTTCAAACAAGAGTAATTGTTGTGTTATCTTTTTATTGCGTAAATACTGCGCAGGATCACCCGACAAAATAGCCTCTTGTAATTGATCATGTACCTCTTTTAGCGTACCGGCAGTACACTCATCCGCAATAATATTATTATTTAAAATATTAGATAGTTTATCAAACTCTGATTGTATTTTTTGTATTGACATAAACACCTCACAAATCATCATTTCCACTCTCATATTAAGCATATATCAAATTATTTAATAAAAGAGATAACAAACTAAAAACAGTGAGCTAACACTCTAAAAACATCCCTTTATGCACCTTTTATGCTAAAGCTCAATACTTTATCGATATGTTTTTGCGCTGTCGCAAGCATTATCAAACGATCAATTCCCAATGCAACGCCTGCGCAATTGGGCAATTTATTTAATGAGGCCACAAAACGAAAGTCGATGGGCATTTCGGGTAATGCATTCGCTCTACGTAAACAATTATCATGCTCAAAGCGCCGTAACTGCTCTGCACTGTCATTTAGCTCATGAAAGCCATTAGCGAGTTCAATACCTTTGTAATAGACCTCAAAACGCTCAGCAACGCGCTTATCTACAGGACTAATACGTGCAAGGGCCGCTTGTGATGCGGGAAAATCATAAATAAAACAAGGTTTCTCTTGTGCAATAACCGGCTCAATTGCAAAACAAAAAAGTAATTGCAGCACGGTATCAAAATCCTTTTCATTGTCTAACACCTCACCAAGATGCAAAGACTGCCCCGCCTCTTTTAATTGCTCTAAACTCGCGCTTAAGGGATCGACTTGCAGTATCTGCATAAAAGCGTGCTGATAGGTCATTTTTTTAGCGGGCTCACAAGACAGCACTTGTTGTAATAATTGATCCATTTCTTGCATTAATTGGAAGTGGTCAAAATCAATGCGATACCATTCTAACAATGTAAATTCAGGATTATGATAACGCCCAGATTCTTCATTACGAAATGCTTTAGAAATTTGGAAAATAGAGCCACTTCCGGCGGACAGTAAGCGTTTCATATGAAATTCAGGAGATGTCTGTAAATATAAAGGCGTACCTAACGGCTCTGCTTTTTCAATGCTAATTTCAGGCCCAATAAAATAGGTTTTAAAACAAGCGAGATGCTGATCCGTAACGCCCGATTGACTTAAACTTGGCGTTTCCACCTCTAACAAATCACGATCGATAAAAAACTGACGAATACCTTGTATGATACGCGCACGTTTTTTCAATAAAAGTATATTTGCATCCGGTAACCAATTCATATTATTCCCTTTTAATTGATAACTATTAAGCTTAACAAACTGTTGTATAGACATGATACTTAAAGATGCTAAGTCAGCAAGCCAAATTGGGCTTCGCTTCCCATCGATAAAATTTAAAGCGTAATATCCCACAGGCAGATTGTATGAAACATGACCACTATAAATATAAATCTCAGATCGCGCAGAGCCTTAAATAGCACTACAAGCAAGGCTGTACAAGGCTTCTTCGATAGCGGGGGTATATAACAGGTCTATTGAGTTCCCCTTAAATCGATAAAATCACTTTATTTTTACATTGAGTTAAGCATCTTTGATTTAAAACAAAGTTCACGCGGATCCTTCGTTAACTCCTTTAAAAACACTACCGCTCTCACATCTTTTTAAACTATGATTGTTACAATTACGTATGAAAAGTTCATATTTTTTTGATGGAGATGCATGTGCAAATAATTACTACCGATGTCGCGATCATAGGGGCAGGAGGTGCAGGGCTACGTGCTGCACTTGAAATCGCAAAACAACAACCAGAGCTCAATATTGCGTTGATCTCTAAAGTTTACCCTATGCGCAGCCATACCGTTGCGGCAGAAGGCGGGGCAGCCGCTGTCACTCAAGATCACGACACGTTGGATCATCACTTTGATGATACCGTTTCGGGTGGAGACTGGCTCTGTGAACAAGATGTCGTACAATACTTCGTTGAAAATGCACGCGAAGAATTGATCCAATTAGAGCATTGGGGATGTCCTTGGAGCCGTAAAGAAGATGGCTCTGTCAATGTACGTGCCTTTGGCGGTATGAAAATAGAGCGCACCTGGTTTGCAGCCGATAAAAGTGGCTTCCATCTGTTACACACTCTTTTTCAAACCTCATTACAATACCCAAATATCACCCGCTTCGATGAGCATTTTTGCTTAGATTTGATTATTGAAGACAACAAAATCCAAGGCGTTTTACTGTTAGATATTGCAGCCGGTGAAGTTAAATTAATACAAGCAAAATCTGTGATCATGGCGACCGGAGGTGCTGGGCGAGTATATCGTTATAATACCAACGGCGGTATTGTAACCGGTGATGGCATGGCTCTCGCTTATCGTCATGGCGTTGCGCTACGCGATATGGAATTTGTACAATATCACCCAACAGGACTACCTGGCAGTGGCATCTTAATGACTGAAGGTTGCCGTGGCGAGGGTGGAATATTAACCAACAAAGACGGCTATCGTTACTTACAAGACTATGGAATGGGTCCTGAAGTGCCTCTTGGCACCACTAAAAATAAATATATGGAACTTGGCCCGCGCGATAAGATCAGTCAAAGTTTCTGGCAAGAGCAACAAAAAGGCAATGTATTTAAAGGTAAACGCGGTGATTACATACACCTTGATTTACGCCACCTTGGCGAAGCTCTCATTAATGAGCGCTTACCTTTTATTCGAGAACTCGCAAAAGCCTATGTCGGTGTTGATCCAGTCCATGAGCCTATCCCTGTACGCCCAACCGTACATTATACTATGGGAGGCATTGAAACCAATAACAAAACAGAAACATCTATCCAAGGCCTATATGCCGTTGGTGAATGTGCATCTGTCGGCTTACATGGAGCTAACCGTTTAGGCTCAAACTCACTGTCAGAAATTGTCGTCTTCGGCAAACTTGCAGGCCAAGAAGCGGGCCTTTATGCATCACAGCAGACGCACTCTGATAGACAAATATTAGAAACAAAAGCACAAGCAATAGTGCAACGAACAGAAGCATTTTTACACAGTAATGGCACTGAAAAAATGTCAGATATTCGTGATGAAATGGGCGATACAATGGAAGAAGGCGTTGGCATTTACCGCACCGCAGTTTCTATGCAAAAAACCATTGATACATTACATGCACTTAAAGCGCGCTATAAGAATATAAAAATTGAAGATAAGTCGAGTGTATTTAATACTGAATTTTTATATGCCATTGAGCTTGGACATCTCCTCGATATCGCATTATCCATGGCATATAGTGCTATCAACCGAGAAGAATCACGTGGTTCACATCAACGTATCGACGGCTTTGAAGCACGCGATGATAAAAAATACTTAAAACATAGTCTCGCGTATTTTAAAGAAGATAGCGCGCCACAAATAAAATATTGTGATGTCACTATCACTCGTAGTCAGCCAGCACAAAGAGTTTATGGTGCAGCTGGTGATAAAAAAGCAACGTTAGAGGGTATAAAATGAGCAAAGACATGATGCTTATCGATATTTTACGCTATCACCCGGAAACGGATGACAAGCCATACACGCAGAGTTTTGAACTTCCTTATGATGAAAACATGTCTATCTTAGATGCATTGCAATATATCAAAGATAATATAGATGCGACTGTCAGTTTTCGTTGGTCATGTAAAATGGCCATCTGTGGGAGTTGTGGCCTGATGGTCAATAATGTACCAAAATTAGGGTGCAAAGTTTTTTTACGTGATTATTATCCTAAAACCATTAGTTTAGCGCCGTTAACTAACTTCCCTATCGAGCGTGATCTTGTTGTCGTAATGGACGATTTCATGGAAAAACTCGAATCGGTAAAACCTTACCTTATCCCTGGGGATAATGTTTGTACTGCGGGCGGAGAATACAAACAAACGCCGTTGCAAATGGAAAAATACAAGCAATTTTCAATGTGTATTAATTGTGGTCTTTGTTATGCTGCATGTCCACAATATGGACTAGACAAGCACTTCATTGGTCCGGCGGCTCTTGCTCTGCTGGCCCGTTATGAACGCGACGACCGTGATGCTGGTAGCGCGCAAAGAATGAAAATAGTGAACCAAGAAGAAGGTGTTTGGGGCTGTACGTTTGTCGGTTACTGCTCTGTCGTCTGCCCTAAAGGGGTGGATCCAGCAGCGGCTATCCAACTACTTAAAGTTGAAAGTAGTAAAGATTATCTAATCGGTTTATTTAACCCCGATTAAATGCCTAAATTCCATTTCATTGTTATCAATGCAGGAGAAACAGATGAGTAAACGTAAGCCTTATACGTATCAAATAGAAACCAATTGGTGGTTAAAATCGCGGTTTTATACAATGTATATGCTCCGTGAAGGTAGCAGTGTTTTTATTACCTTCTATAGCCTTGTACTAACTTGGGGATTACTCTGCTTAAGTCGCAGTGAAGCCGCTTTTAATAGCTGGTTAGACACGTTACAAAATCCTTTGTTTATCGCATTACACCTAATCGTTCTTATTTTTGCGTTATACCACAGCATCACTTGGTTTGCTTTGGCGCCAAAAGCGATGGCTTTATGGATAAAAGGCAGACGCCTTGAAGATAACGTGATTGTAGCAACGCATTATGCGGCTTTTGTCGTGATTAGCGTTTTGTGCTTATTGCTCATAACTTTATAGGAGAATGTGATGACAAAATTAACAGAAAAAGTATATGTACGCTCACATGAGCCTATTTTTTGGGGCTTATTTGGCGCAGGAGGCATGCTTTGTGCTTTTCTTACGCCCGTCATGATACTTATCACCGGCTTACTTATCCCGATGGGTTACATTGATAGAAGTCATTTTAGTTATAATAACCTGCATAGTTTTGCGGGTACTTGGTATGGTGCGATCATTATTTTGGTGCTTGTTGCCCTACCGCTTTGGCATACATTACACCGCATTTTTCATGGTTTACATGATTTAGGCGTTAAACGTGGACGTGACCTGCAACAAGTGCTTTGTTATGGCTTTGCTTTTTCAGTGAGTGTCTTTGTATTTGCATTATTAATACAAATGTTTTAATAAAAGATATCAATATAACGCATAAAAAAACCAGCATAATGCTGGTTTTTTTTATCGGTAATAGCGAGGTTATTTTTTAACACGCCCTACATATTCTGCACTACGCGTATCCACGCGTACCACTTCACCGATTTGAATAAACAAAGGCACGCGAATAGTTGCGCCCGTTGCAAGTGTTGCTGGCTTACCGCCCGTTCCTGCGGTGTCACCTTTAAGGCCAGGATCGGTGTCTGTCACTTCAATTTCAACAAAATTCGCAGGGGTCACTGCAATAGGATTATCATTCCACAGTGTGATTGTGCATATATTTTGTTCTACTAACCACTTTTCCATATCACCGACGGCTTTTGCATCCGCAGCCACTTGCTCAAATGTATTGTTATCCATAAAATGATAAAACTCGCCATCATTATACAAATACACAAGTTCAATATCCATAACATCAGCAGCTTCGACCGTCTCACCTGATTTAAATGTTTTTTCAACCACTTTACCAGACAATAATTTACGAAATTTAACACGGTTAAAGGCTTGCCCTTTACCCGGTTTCACCAATTCATTATCAATGATGGCGCAAGGCTCTTTATCGAGCATGAATTTTAGCCCACCTTTGAATTCACTGGTACTATATGTAGCCATAATAACCTCTTTATAAATTAATTTTAAAAATGATGAAAATAATTAACGTGAATAATACCGATACAGCGCCCTCTTGGCAAAAAGAACTCGCCAATGCGATTAAAAATCCACAGCAACTATTGGAATTATTAGACTTAAATCCCGAAATGTTTGCTTTAAGCGAGCCTGCTCGTAAAAACTTTCCAATGTTAGTGCCTTTACCTTTTATCAAAAAAATGAAAAAAGGTGACATTAACGATCCGCTTTTAAGACAAGTGTTGCCAATCACGGATGAAGATAAACAAGTCGAAGGCTATAGCATCGATCCATTACTAGAGCACGATAATAGCATCCAAGGTGTCTTACATAAGTATAAAAGTCGCATTTTATTGGTTTTAAAGTCAGGATGCGCTGTTAACTGCCGTTATTGTTTCCGTAGGCACTTCCCCTATCAAGACAATAACTTAAATAAAAAACAATTGGCAGAGGTGATCCTTTATCTAAAAGCGCACCCAGATGTCAATGAGGTGATCTTAAGTGGGGGCGACCCATTGATGAGCAAAGATGATTTTTTAGATTATGTGATCAATGAACTACAACAGTTAAAACAATTAAAACGCTTACGTATCCACACGCGTTTACCTGTTGTTATCCCGCAACGCGTCACCGATAGGCTTTGTGAAATATTAAAAGCCACGCGCTTACAAGTTGTTTTCGTCGTACATATTAACCATGCGCATGAAATTGATAAGGCCTTTAAAATAGCGATGCTAAAACTCCACCATGCGGGCATTCAACTTCTTAATCAAAGTGTCTTGTTACGAGGCGTCAATGATAACGCAGAGGCACTCGTCGCGCTTAGCGAGGCCCTGTTTGACGCACACATCCTCCCTTATTACTTATTTCTACTTGATAAAGTACAAGGCGCACAACATTTTGACTTAGAAGAGCAAAAAGCCAAAGCACTGCTTTTAGAGATAAGCGCTGCCCTACCGGGTTATTTAGTGCCTCGACTAAGCCGCGAAATCGCGGGAGAAAAAAGTAAAACATTAATAACTCCGCTATAATAAAAACAAATATAGCCAGGCTCTCCAAAGGAAATGAAATGAGTAAAGAAAGCGTACTGAAATTACTGCAAGAAAATGTGAAAATAATTTATCATCAAGCTGTCGATGCAGATAAAGTACTCGCACATTTACATAATAAAAAAGAAAATAGTTTTACGCATATTTTTAAAGAGCAGAGTGCCTTTAAAAATCATTCCTCTACTTTTCTACCTTATGTAGAGGAATTGGCAGCCGATTTACAAGCCATACAGACAGAAGATGACACGCAGTATAAAAGGTTATTACCTAGCATCATTGTAAAAATAGAGCTTTTATTTAAAACATTAAACGCCTTTAAAACGCAGATAAAAGATTAAAGAAATTCAGTTTTAAGCGCGTGGATGATGCATTTTATGCAATTCTTTTAATCTATCTTGCGCAATATGCGTATATATTTGGGTGCTAGAGAGGTCGCTATGACCCAGAAGCATTTGTACCACGCGCAAATCGGCGCCATAATTTAAAAGATGCGTTGCAAAGGCGTGGCGCAACACATGCGGAGATATTAAGGTCTTATCGATATTGCAACGTAACGCATAATATTTAATACGATGCCAAAATGTTTGCCTTACCATTTGCGAACCACGTCGACTTGGAAAAAGAATATCACAGCTTCGCCCCTTGAGTAATTCAGGGCGAACCTCTTCAATATAGCGATCCACCCAATAATTGGCCTCTTCGCCCAGTGGCACGAGACGTGTTTTTTCGCCTTTACCCGTCACTCGCACTACGCCTTGTTGTAAGTTTAACTCTTGCATTTGTAAACCTACGAGCTCTGAAACACGCAGACCCGTTGCATATAACAATTCGAGCATCGCTTTATCCCTAAACTGTACGCTATCACTTAAATCTGGCGCGGATAAAAGTCCGTCAACTTCTGACTCAGACAACGATTTAGGTAATGGCTTTAATGTTTTGGGACTTTGTAGTTTGGCACTCGGATCGTCATCTCGTAATTTCTCGCGACATAAAAATTGATAATAGCGACGTAAGGCACTCATTAAGCGTGCCGTTGAACTGTTTTTATATGCGATGTCCGAGTATAAACGGAAGCTAAAATAATCACAGAGATCTTGATAACTGGCTTCTGCTAACACTTTATTATTTGCTTCTAAAAAATTCTGCACCAAACACAAATCAAAGCGATAAGACGCTAATGTGTTTTGTGATAAGCCTCGCTCTAGCCACAGTGAATCTAAAAATTGGTCAATCGTTAACGCTTGCATTAAACTATCGCTCTCTTTGGGTATAAAGGTTATAAAAATGAAAATCGGCTTATTTTATGCGTCTAGTACATGTTACACCGAAATTGTGGCAGAAAAAATCCAAGCTTTTATCGGTGACGATCTCGTTGATATTTATAACATAAAAGAGACTGGGCTGAGCCAAATAAAAGACTATGATATTGTTATTTTTGGAATATCTACCTGGGACTATGGTGAATTACAAGAAGATTGGGGCGCTTTATGGAGTGAAGTCTCCGCATTAGAGGTAAGCGGCAAAATAATCGCCATTTTTGGATTAGGCGATCAGCAAGGATACGGAGACTGGTTTATAGATGCCGTTGGCATGTTACATGATGAATTATGTGCACAGTCACCTACGTTTGTTGGGAAGTGGCCAGTTCAAGGTTATGAGTTTGGTGCATCAAAAGCGCTCTGCGCAGATAAACAACATTTTTTAGGTCTGGCTATCGATGAAGACTCTCAATACGAACTCACTGATGAGCGAATTGAAACCTGGTGTTTACAAATTTTAGACGAAATACAATCGCACCTATAAGTATTTAAAAATACCAAGCAACATTCACCCAGTATCCCTAATAAAAACAGACGCATACCCGAGTATGCGTAAAAAAATCAAGGTAAATGTGTTTTAAAAAAAATGAAATCAGATAAAAAACCAATATTTTAGAAAAAAAATAACAACTATTCCCGTTGAATGTCACATTTTTGTACATAAAACAGCCTAAATTAGTTAAAACAACAATAATCTGTAATAAAATTACATCCTCTATTAAAATATTGACCTGCGTCAAGTTTGCACAAGAAGTCCTTTGTTAAACTCATTTTGTTCTCAATATATAAATAACAGCTGACGCGAAGTAAGCTAAAACAGCCCATGTATCGGCATTATTATTGCATGATACAAACGTTCAATACCACGTCAATAAAGATGTTATTTCTCTGCCTTTTAAAAGACGAGTTTATTAAGTATTTTGAACAGTCTGTTAAATGATTTGATAAGCACTTAGCGCTTAACTAAATGATGAAAACAGTTTTATTTGCCATGATGGCACTCAAATTTGAAATGATGTTATTTATTGCATCTTGGTCATTTGAGACCATATTAACAGTGGCAACAATGATTGGTTAAGCCATCAGCGTTAATGCTGACACTAAAACCAATTGATAAGAATTTTTAATACTCTAACAACAAAGGTAAATCTTTATGATTAAATTAAATGAAGACTTTGCATCAGCATGGAATGGTTTTGCTGGTGATGAATGGAAAACCGACGTAAATGTTCGTGATTTTATTCAAAAAAACTACTCTCCTTTTGATGGTGATGAAAGCTTCTTAGCCGGCGCAACTAAAGCAACTGATACGCTTTGGGAAAAAGTCATGGTTGGCATTAAACAAGAAAATAGCACCCATGCTCCTGTTGATTTTGATACTGATGTTGTTTCAACAATCACATCTCATGATGCTGGCTACATTAATAAAGATTTAGAAACTATTGTTGGCCTACAAACTGAAGCTCCTCTTAAACGTGCGTTGATCCCTAATGGCGGCATCCGCATGATCGATGGATCTTGTAAAGTTTATGGCAAAGAATTAGATGCAGGCATTCGCAAAACTTATTCTGAATTCCGTAAAACACATAACCAAGGTGTTTTCGATGTTTACACGGGTGACATTCTTAAATGTCGTAAATCAGGTATCTTAACTGGTTTACCTGATGCATACGGCCGTGGTCGTATCATTGGTGATTATCGCCGTGTTGCACTTTACGGAATCGATTACTTAATGGCTGACAAATCTAAACAGCATAGAAGTTTAGAAGCAGAGCTTGTTAAAGGTGAAACGATTGAAGATACGCTTAAATTACGTGAAGAAATCTTCGAGCAATACCGCGCTTTAGGCCAAATGAAAGAAATGGCTGCAAAATACGGCTCTGATATTTCAGGTCCTGCAACATCAGCTAAAGAAGCTATCCAATGGACTTACTTTGGTTACCTAGCTGCTATTAAATCTCAAAATGGCGCTGCAATGTCATTTGGTCGTACTTCTACTTTCCTTGATATCTACATTGAAAAAGATATTCAAGATGGAAAAATTACAGAAGAAGAAGCACAAGAGCTTATCGATCACTTGGTAATGAAATTACGTATGGTACGTTTCTTACGTACGCCTGAGTATGATGACCTATTCTCTGGCGACCCTATCTGGGCAACAGAATCTGTCGGTGGTATGGGTGTTGATGGACGTACGCTTGTTACTAAAAACAGCTTCCGTTTCCTACATACGCAATACACTATGGGCCCATCTCCAGAGCCAAACATTACTATTTTATGGTCTGAAGAATTACCAATTAACTTCAAAAAATACTGTGCAAAAGTATCTATCGATACTTCTTCTATCCAGTATGAAAATGATGATTTAATGCGTAATGACTTCGACAACGATGACTATGCAATTGCATGTTGTGTTTCACCAATGATTGTTGGTAAACAAATGCAATTCTTTGGTGCTCGTGCCAACTTAGCAAAAACGCTTCTGTACGCAATTAACGGCGGCGTTGATGAGAAGACTAAAATGCAAGTAGGTCCAACTACGCTACCTGCTATTACTTCTGAAGTGTTAGATTACAAAGAAGTCTACGACAACTTAGATCACTTCATGGATTGGTTAGCAGATACCTATGTGACTGCACTAAACTGTATTCACTATATGCATGACAAATATAGCTATGAAGCATCATTAATGGCACTACATGACAGAGACGTTGAACGTACAATGGCATGTGGTATCGCAGGTTTATCAATTGCAGCTGATTCACTTTCAGCAATTAAATATGCAACCGTTAAACCAATTCGTGATGAAAATGGTATTGCGATTGATTTCGAAATTATCGGTGATTACCCTAAATTTGGTAATAATGATCCACGTGTTGATGATATGGCTTGTAACCTTGTTGAAGTCTTCATGAAAAAAATCCAATCACACAAAATGTACCGTAATGCGCGTCCGACTCAATCTATTCTTACTATCACATCTAATGTGGTATACGGTAAGAAAACAGGTAATACACCGGATGGCCGTGCTGCAGGCGCACCTTTTGCTCCAGGCGCAAACCCTATGCACGGACGTGATGAGAAAGGTGCTGTTGCATCTTTAACATCTGTTTCTAAACTCCCATTTGCTTACGCACAAGATGGTATTTCATATACTTTCTCTATCGTACCAAACGCACTGGGTAAAACAGAAGATTCACAACGTGCAAACCTTGCAGGTCTAATGGATGGTTACTTTAAACATACGCCAGAAATCGAAGGTGGCCAACATCTGAATGTTAACGTAATGAACCGTGAAACATTATTAGATGCAATGGATCACCCTGAAAAGTACCCACAACTTACTATTCGTGTTTCTGGTTATGCTGTGCGTTTTAACTCTTTAACTAAAGAGCAACAAAACGACGTGATCAGCCGTACGTTTACATCTAATATGTAAATACAATAGATAAACAGGTTAACTTTTAACGTAGCCTGATATACTAAAAAAGGTTTCATCTTCACGGGTGAAACCTTTCTTTTTATGTGCCAATACCTTTCATTTTAATTGACGTAAATATTTCATTTATTACGCTATTTCGATAAAATCAAAAGGTAAGTACATTCACAGATTGGCACAATGATGCACATGGATCATATATAAAACAATCATACTCATGCATTAGAGGACTAACATGTCAGTAATGGGACACGTTCATTCAATTGAAACCTGTGGCGCCGTCGATGGCCCCGGCATTCGTTTTATCATTTTTTTACAGGGCTGTTTAATGCGCTGTAAGTATTGTCATAATCGCGACACTTGGGCGCTTGATGGTGGCAAAGAGATGAGTGTTGAAGAATTAATGACTGAAATCGTACAATATCGTAATTATATGCAAGCATCAGGAGGTGGTATTACTATCTCTGGTGGCGAAGCGATGCTCCAACCTGAATTTGTTAAAGCGATGTTTGAAGCTTGCCGTCTTGAGGGGATCCACACTTGTCTTGATACGAATGGCTTTGTAAGACGTATTGATGATACGACCAAAGCGGTACTGGAGTTAAGCGATCTCGTGTTACTTGATATCAAACAGATAGACGATCATAAGCATATTGATTTAACCCATGTGAGCAATAAATACACATTAACTTTTGCTAAGTATTTAGCCGAAATGAACCAGCCCGTTTATTTACGTTATGTCATCGTACCGGGTTATACCGATGCGCTTGAGGATGCACATGCGTTAGGTAAATTTATTGCACCGATGAAAAACATCGAAAAAATAGAATTATTACCTTACCATGATTTAGGCCGACATAAATGGATTGCGATGGGTGAGTCGTATCCTTTAGAGGGAGTTGATTCCCCGTCGAAACAAACCATGGACACCATAAAAAATATTTTATTGGAATATAACGATTGCGTCATTTATTAAACACCTGACGTTATCTATTTAGAGTAAGGAGCTTTGCTCCTTCACCCACTCCCGCCCTACAAAATAAGATCCCTTATGAACGCATTTATTTGTCCGCTGTGTAGCACCTCTTTTAGCACTGAAAATAACACTCAAATTTGTCAAAATAATCATCATTTTGATATTGCCAAAGAAGGCTATCTGAACCTGTTACCCGTGCAAGCTAAAAGCTCTAAAAACCCCGGCGATAATAAAGAGATGATGCAAGCAAGGCGCGCTTTTTTAAACAGTGATGGTTACCTGCCAATGGCGCAGAAGTTATGTGAACTGGTGCAACAAAAACTCAGTGAACAAAGTGCACCTCATATTTTAGATCTCGGCTGTGGGGAAGGTTATTACACGCACTTATTAGAAAAAGGCCTAAGCCCACAAGCTTATATCAGCGCCTTAGATATCTCAAAAGTCGCTATCCGCTATGCGGCTAAACGTTATAAGAACATCAACTTTTGTGTGGCCAGTGCTTATGACGTCCCACTGAGCGATCATTCTCTCGATGCGTTAATTCGGATTTACGCGCCCTCTTTAGACAGTGAATTACAACGTTTAATCAAACCTGGGGCTTATCTTTTTACCGTCACCCCCGCGCCACGCCATCTTTTTCAGCTGCGTGAGAAAATATACACTCACGTGAATGAGCATGTCAGCAGTCATAATGCGCCAGCAGGGTTCCAAAAAATACAAAGCGTTAATGTAAATTATATGCTGAGTATTGAAGCCGAGCAGACGTTAAAAGACTTGATCCAAATGACGCCGTTTGCATGGAAATTTAATGAGCAAAAGATGCAGACTCTTTTGGATGAAAAGAAATGGGAAATTGAGTGTGATTTTAATATTGAAATTTACCAAAAAGAGTTTTAATAAAAAAGGCAGAGTCACTTCACACACTCTGCCTTTTTTAAGAACGCGATTTAAGTGATTTAAAGCAGTTCATTATTTTGTAAAAAATTATCGCCACCTTGTTCAAACGCGTTTTTAAGTAATAGCGCCAAATCCGTATAACGAGGACGTTGCGTCATTACCCGATCTTTTTTATGCTGAGAATTTAACGCTTTATCAATCTCGGCATACCACATTAAGAGTTGTGAGGGTAAAAACGTTTGTGAGCGCTTACCCAACCAATATAAACCTTGTAATGGCATACTCAGTAAAAACAAAATAAACGTAACCGTCGTTTCAGGATGCATAGTAATAGGTAAAAACGAACTAAAAACAATACTTATCAATATGAAAACAGGCGTTATTTGCATCGCAAAACGCGTATAGAAAGTAACTTTACTATCGATAAAAAGGCAGTTCAACACTTTTTGTTGTGGCCAGATTTTTAAATAACCCAGTCCTTGTTTTAATATTTCAAAGAAAATATTCACGCGTACCTCCAGTCATTTATTTTTATACCATTTATCAACACTAGCAGATTTTACAATATTGTAAAAAATAAAAACACTGCAAAATTAATATTACATGGATCTTTGCATCTATTTCAAGCAAATCAGAAATCACTGTAACTTTATTACGAAAGATAATTTACAGCGGTTTTTTTGGGGCTTTTTTCTGTTTTTATAAGTAATTTACGCTGAAAATTGATTTAAAATAATATTTGTTCATTTGCCTTTGTAATTTTATTACAAAAGCGTAAAATTTCTTGCAGTATATAAAAAAGATTATTTATCTCGATTTCATCGGCAAATAATCTCTTTTATATGCCATGCATCAGCACTTTTTATGTACTGATTTTACCCTATTTAATTACTTATTGGAATTTTTTATGAGCAGTAAACTCGTTCTTGTTCTTAACTGTGGTAGCTCTTCTCTTAAATTTGCAGTCGTCAATGCCGTCAATGGTGAAAACCTTATCAGTGGCTTGGCTGAATGTTTTAACTTAGCCGATGCACGTATCAAATGGACAACACACGGAAAAAAAGACTCAACAAATCTTCCACCAATGAGCGCGCATTCTGAAGCCGTTGCCTATATCGTTGAACATATCATTAAAAAAGAAGGTAGCTTGGCGAGTCAGTTTGTTGCTATCGGCCACCGTATTGTTCACGGTGGTGAAAAATTCACGCACTCTGTACTCGTTGATGAAAATGTCATCAATAACATCGAAGAATGTATTTCACTTGCACCTTTACACAATCCTGCTCATGTTTTAGGTATTCGTGCGGCTCAAGCAGCCTTCCCTGAACTTCCTCAAGTTGTTGTATTTGATACAGCGTTCCATCAAAGTATGCCAGCTAAAGCCTTTATGTACGCGCTACCGTATGCACTTTATAAAGACAAAGGTATTCGTCGCTACGGCATGCATGGTACGAGTCACTTATTTATCACCCAAGAAGCTGCCATTGCACTTGATAAACCAATCTCAGAGCTGAATATCATCTCTGCCCATTTAGGTAACGGCGCCTCGGTTACCGCGATTAAAAATGGCCAATGTGTTGATACTAGTATGGGCATGACACCGCTTGCAGGCCTCGTAATGGGCACGCGCTGTGGCGACCTTGATCCAAGCATTATTGAACATTTAATTGCGCATGAAGGCTACACTATCGAACAAATCATGGATATTTTGCAAAAAGAAAGTGGTCTATTGGGTATTTCTGGGATTTCGAGTGATTTTAGAACCATTACTGAAGAGCATCTTAAAAACAACCCGAGAGCGACACTTGCTTTAGATATGTTTACTTATCGCTTAGCAAAATATATCGCCTCTTATGCAGTGCCTTTAGGGCGTATTGACGCGATTGTCTTTACCGGTGGTATCGGTGAGAACTCTGCTTTGGTTCGTCAAAAAGTATTAGAGCTTCTGTCTATTTTTTCCTACCACGTTGATGTTCAAAAGAATGAAACAACAATACTTGGTAAGTCAGGTATTATCAGCACGCCTGACAGCCCTATCGCAATGGTTATTCCAACCAATGAAGAATGGGTTATTGCAAAAGATGCTGTAGCACTTGTTGAACAATCAGCACCTGTTTGTGCTTGATTAATTTTTTTAAGGGAGTAAAACAGCTCCCTTATATTATCTAGATCTTAATTTTAAGGAATTATTATGTCCCGTACTATTATGCTCATTCCTATTGGCTCAGGCGTAGGTGTTACCTCCGTCAGTCTTGGAATGGTTCGCGCTATGGAACGTCAAGGTATCGCAGTTAACTTTTTCAAGCCAATTGCACAGCCTCGCCCTGGTGACACAGGCCCTGAACGCTCTACCGCAACGCTGCGTAATGCCTCTGTTCTTTGCCCGCCTGAACCTTTTGCAATGAAATATGCAGAAAACATGCTTTCATCAGGACGCAAATCAGATCTACTTGAAAATATTGTTGAGCGTTTCCGTCAAGGCACCAAAGACAATGATGTGATCATTGTTGAAGGTTTAGTACCGACTGATAAACATCAGTTTGCCAATGAAATTAACTACAGCATTGCTAAAGCATTAAACGCTGAAATGGTTTTTGTGACGCATCCAAGTAATGATTCTTCACAACAGCTAAAAGAGCGTATGGAAATTGCCGTTGATGCTTTTGGTGGTAAAAAGAATAAACGTATTGCGGGCTGTATTATCAATAAAGTCGGCGCACCGGTTGATGAACATGATAAAAGTCGTCCAGATCTTAGTGAAATGTTTGATATCCCAGAAGTAAATGCGCAAACAAATCTTGAAGTATTACAAATGTTCAGCAAGAGCCCATTACCTATTTTGGGTTGTATTCCTTGGAGCGCAGATCTTATTGCCCCACGCGTACAAGATTTAATACAATACTTAGATGCACAAGTGCTAAATAAAGGTGATGCTGCGCATCGACGCTTACATTCCGTTACTTTTTGCGCACGCTCAATTCCAAATATGCTAGAGCACTTTAAAGCGGGCTCAATGCTAGTGACTTCAGGCGATCGTAGTGATGTGATCATTGCTGCGTGTCTTGCTGTTATGAATGGTATGAAAATTGGTTGTTTACTGCTTACTGGTGATTACATGCCAGAAGACGAAGTGATGAAGCTTTGTGAACGCGCGATGGAAACAGGTTTACCTGTATTACTTATCAAAAGTAACACATGGAAAACGGCGCAACGCCTACAAAACTTCAACATGGAAATACCCGTTGACGATATAGAGCGTATTGAAAAAGTACAAGATTATATTGCTAGCCATATTGATAATCATTGGTTAAGTACATTGACCAATGATTCTACTTTGTCACGCCGTTTGTCTCCTCCTGCGTTCCGTTATCATTTAACTGAGCTTGCACGTCAAACTAGACAACGTATTGTATTGCCAGAAGGTACGGAGCCTCGCACCATTCAAGCTGCACTTATTTGTGCACAACGTGGCATTGCAACACCGGTTTTATTAGGCGATCCTAAAGAGATCCATCGCATTGCTTCACTACAGGGTATTGAATTAACAGATGATGTTGAAATCATTAACCCACTTGATGTGTTCGAAAACTACGTTGCACCTATGGTTGAACTACGTAAAGCGAAAGGCTTAACCGCCGTCGTTGCACGTGAACAATTACAAGATACCGTTGTATTAGGCACCATGATGTTAGCTGAAAATGAAGTGGCAGGTCTTGTATCTGGCGCTGTGCATACAACAGCAAATACTATCCGCCCAGCACTACAGCTTATCAAAACAGCACCGGGCGCAAGCTTAGTGTCATCAGTCTTCTTTATGTTACTACCTGATCAAGTTTTCGTTTATGGTGATTGTGCTATTAATCCCGATCCAACAGCCGATCAACTTGCTGATATCGCTATCCAATCAGCAGATTCTGCCATTGCTTTTGGTATTGAGCCTAAAGTTGCGATGATCAGTTACTCTACGGGTGACTCAGGTGCGGGATCAGATGTTGAAAAAGTACGTGAAGCAACTAAAATTGCACAACAACGTCGTCCAGACTTATTAATTGATGGTCCACTTCAATACGATGCGGCTGTGATGGAAAATGTTGCAAAAAGCAAAGCGCCTAACTCTAAAGTTGCGGGCCAAGCAACTGTATTTATCTTCCCAGATCTAAATACAGGTAACACGACTTATAAAGCAGTACAACGTAGTGCTGACTTAATAAGTATCGGTCCAATGTTGCAAGGTATGCGTAAACCTGTGAATGATTTATCACGTGGCGCATTAGTCGATGATATCGTTTATACGGTCGCGTTAACGGCTATTCAAGCAACACAATCACAACAACGTGATGCGGCTAAAAAATAGTAATACTTAGTAAAAAGCCCGTTAATGCGATGCATTAACGGGCTTTTTTATACTTTAAAAAGACTAAAGACTAAATACTACAAACTAATCAATAAACACTTCAAACTGCGCTCACTGTTAATATTGATAAAATGCGCTTCAGGCTCTATTCTTTTGATGATTTTTGCCTCGGGGCATTGCTCCGCAAGCGTGCGCTCTAAAAAAGCAAAATCTAAATCAGGAGAGTTTAAACACAATAAGGCAAGCCCGCCTGTATTTAATAATTCAGGTAGACGACGCATTATTTTAGGGTAATCACGCTCTATATTGATTGAGCCCTTTTGTAACGAAGGCGGATCCGCAATGACAATATCATAAGGTCCAAGACGTTTTAGTTTGCCCCAAGATTTAAAAAGATCATGACCCAAATATTTTACTTTACTCAAATCATGGCCATTTAAACGGTGGTTATCACGACCAACCGCCAAAGCCGCTTTACTCATGTCTAAATTAATAACGCGTTTTGCGCCCCCTTCTATCGCCACCGATGAAAAACCACAAGTGTACGAGAAAAGATTTAATATCGACTTATCTTGGGCATTTTCACGTAACCAATTTCGCCCATTTTTCATATCTAAAAATAAACCATAATTTTGATTACGGCCTAAGTTTAAAGTATATTTCAAGCCATTTTCAATACCGACAAGATCCTGTACTACCTCGCCCCACAAGAGTTGGGTCGGTGCATGATCTCGGCAGCGATATTGCACTTGTATACTTTTCACCCCAAAGTTAATACTTTGCATTTTATGTAAAAGCTGGGTACTCAGTAAGGTCAGATCGTCAAGGCTCTCTTCTTTATAAAGAATAATTAAGATCACCGGAGACAACCACTCAATATTGATATGGCTGGTCTCTAAATGTTGAAATCCTCGCCCATGGTAAAGGCGTTGCAATTCATTTTCTGGTAATTGAGCAATACGTTCCCAATTAATCTTTTCTAATAATTTCATCGTTACAGGCACTCTTTTCTTCTTTTATTAATTCATCAATTTCTTCATCTGAGCTGAGTAATATAGCAAACCAAGCCCCCTCTTTACTATTTTCTAAGGCAATTTTACAGATCATGGTTAAAGGCACCGACAATAACATGCCCACCATACCTAATAACCACCCCCAAAAAATTAAAGATAAAAACACCACCAATGTAGAAAGCCCTAAGCTACGCCCCATGTATTTAGGCTCAACCATGTTACCCATGATCATATTGACCGCCACAAACAGACCGATAACAATCGATGCCGAGCCCATACCTAATTGTAAAAAGGTTAATATCACCGTAGGCACTGCGGCCAAAATAGAGCCTATGTTGGGAATGTAATTTAATAAAAAAACCAATAAAGCCCAGAGCACAAAAAAATCAACGTTCATGATCCATAAAACAAAGCCAATAATAAGCCCCGTTGCCAGACTAATTAATGTTTTTATGGCCATATAGCGGTTAACCATATTTAAAAAGCGTTGCATGCGTTTTTCTTTACCAATGGGATCATCAAAGGCGATATGCAATTTTTTACTAAAGCCTTCTCCTTCAACCAACATAAACACAACGGTCAATAACAATAAAAAGATATTACCTAACATACTACTAAAGCCACTGAGAGTTGCCGTCACTAGGGTCATCACTTTAGCCGGATTAAAATAAGATTGAATTTCAAACTTATTTATTTCAATGTGATGTTCCCCCATCCACTGCACTGCCCAACTCAGTTGCGTCGACAGTTGCGCTTCATACGAAGGCAATGCTTGTCTAAATTCATTCACCGAACTACCTATAACCCCCCCTAAACCAATAAAGAGAAAAAAGATAAAGCCAATAATTAAGGTGATAGCAAAACCTCTTGGAATGCGATATCGCTCTAAAAAGTTAACCGCCGGATTACAAATAATGGCAATAAATAACGCCAGTAAAAAAGGCACCACAATAGGGGCTGCAATTTTAATACCCGCAAGCGCAATAACAAGAGAGGCGCAGCACAATAGTGAGCGCGCCAATGTAGATACATTTTGCATAAAAACCCATTAATAAAAATTAACCAAATAAGATAACTTAATATAGCAGGCAAATCGGCACTAATAAATACGTTATACCAAAGGAATTAATTAAGTTTTCATGTATTGCGTAGGAAAAATTAACACTAGCAAGGCGTGGGTTGTAGGAGAGTGTTGTTCTCACTTCAAAGCTCACAACGCAGGGTGGGATAATTTCAACAAGCAAGACGGGTAACCTTTTTAGTTCCTTTGGCATTATTAACTTGTTCAATTTGTATACAAAAAATCAACGCGGGCGTATATTGGAAGCAGATCTTAAATAGAATAAAAAATACGTGATAAATAAACAAAATGGCAATTTATCAGCATGATATAAAGATTTAAGCATTATGTTGTAACTTACTTACAACATGATCTCGATCAAGATCTCATAAATGCAAATTCCTATACTAAGTATGAAAGTTTTTTACTAAGGTCGATGAATTAAAAATCATCAAAATTTTATTAAAACATTTTTAAACTTTATAATTTTATACACTTTTGGAGAAATATATGACGGTAAGCACAGTTGCAGAGCTAGAAGCTCTGATCAGCCGAGTAAAGGCTGCTCAGGAAGAATATTCTACTTTTTCACAAGAAAAAGTAGATGAAATATTCCGTATGGCAGCACTTAAAGTATCAACACACCGTATCGAACTTGCTAAAATGGCCGTAGAAGAAACGGGCATGGGCATCATGGAAGATAAAGTAATTAAAAACCACTTTGCTTCTGAGTTCATTTATAGCAAATATGCAACCACAAAAACATGTGACGAAGTCTCTCGTAATGATGAATTAGGTACGGTAACGCTTTCTGAGCCGATGGGAATTATTTGTGCAATCATTCCGACCACAAACCCAACTTCAACCGCTATCTTTAAAACATTAATGGCACTTAAAACGCGTAATGCTTGTATTATTGCACCGCATCCACGTGCTAAAAAATGTACTAACTACGCAGCTCAAATCGTATTAGAAGCAGCGGTTAAAGCCGGCGCGCCGAAAGATATTATTGGTTGGATTGATGTACCCTCGTTAGAACTAACTAACACTATCATGAAACATAAAGACACAGCGGTTATCCTTGCGACGGGTGGCCCTGGTATGGTTAAAGCAGCTTACTCATCAGGTAACCCTGCTATCGGTGTAGGCGCAGGTAACACACCTGTTGTTATCGATGAAACAGCAGATCTAAAACGTGCGGTTTCTTCTATATTAATGTCAAAAACATTTGATAACGGTATGATCTGTGCTTCAGAGCAGGCTGTCATTGTTGTTGAATCTCAATACGATGCATTTAAAGCGCGCTTAGAAGAATACGGCGCAGTTATCCTTAATAAGAAAGATGCAGATAAAGTCGCGAACATCATGTTTATTGATGGTGCACTTAACGCGAAAATTGTAGGCCAAACAGCCTATACGATTGCAAAACTTGCTGGTGTTAAAGTGCCTACTTCCGCTAAAATTCTAGTGGGCGAAGGCGATGAAGTGACCGTTGAAAATATGTTTGCACATGAAAAACTATCTCCAACTTTAGGCCTATTTAAAGCAAGAGACTATGATCACGCAGTGATCCAAGCACAGCTTGTACTCGATATAGGTGGTGTAGGTCATACAGCGGCGCTTTACACAGATCAAGATGCAAACTCTAAACGTGTTGATGCGTTTGGTGTTGCAATGAAAGCATGTCGTATTCTTATTAACTCTCCTACTTCTCATGGTGGTATTGGTGACCTGTATAACTTCGGTTTTGCTCCGTCATTAACGCTAGGTTGTGGCTCACACAGTGGTAACGCTGTCTCTGAAAACGTTGGCCCACAACATTTATTGAATACTAAAACCATTGCGAAGCGAGCTGAAAATATGTTATGGCATAAACTACCTAAATCAATCTACTTCCGTCGTGGCTGTTTACCGATTGCGATGACTGACTTAGCAGACAAAAAACGTGCAATGATCGTAACGGATGGTTTCTTATTCGCTAATGGTTATGTTGACAGTCTTGTTGAGATTTTAAAAGCGCAAGGTACACACGTTGAAGTATTCCACCAAGTAGAAGCTGATCCAACGCTTTCTATCATCAAAAAAGGTGCTGCCGCATTAAATGCATTTAATCCTGATGTTATTCTTGCAGTAGGTGGTGGCTCTCCAATGGATGCAGCGAAAATCATGTGGGTTCTTTATGAGCATCCTGAAACAAACTTTGAAGATTTAGCAATGCGCTTTATGGATATCCGTAAACGTATTTACAAATTCCCTAAAATGGGTATTAAAGCGGATCTTGTTTGTATTACAACAACGTCAGGTACCGGTTCAGAAGTAACGCCATTTGCCGTAGTAACGGATGATGAAACAGGTAAAAAATACCCTCTTGCAGATTATGAACTAACACCAACAATGGCTGTTATTGATGCAAACTTAGTCATGGATATGCCTAAATCACTTTGTGCATTTGGTGGTTATGATGCCGTTACTCATGCAATCGAAGCTTATGTTTCAATTCTTGCAAATGAATATTCTGATGGCCAAGCATTACAAGCCCTTAAATTATTAAAAGAATTTTTACCAAGCTCTTACCACAACGGTAAAAACGATGCAGTTGCACGTGAGAAAGTGCACAATGCAGCAACAATTGCCGGAATGGCCTTTGCACAATCATTCCTAGGTGTGTGTCACTCTATGGCGCATAAATTGGGTAACCAATTCCATATTCCACATGGCTTAGCAAACGCATTGTTATTGACTAACACTATTCGTTACAACGCAACAAACAAACCAACTAAGCAAGGTACGTTCTCTCAGTATGACCGTCCGAAAGCACGTGCGCGTTATGCAGAAATCGCAATCCACCTTGGCTTCTATGAAGGTAATACTGAAGATAAAATCAACAGTCTATTAACTTGGTTAGAAGAGCTTAAAGTTGAATTAAACATTCCACTTTCAATTCGTGATGCTGGCGTTAATGAAGCTGATTTCTTAGCCGCACTTGATGATCTTGCAGAACAAGCGTTTGATGACCAATGTACTGGCGCAAATCCTCGTTACCCATTAATTGCAGAGCTTAAAGAAGTGTTACTTGCATCTTATTACGGTACGCCATACGTTGACGTTATGGATGCACCAGTTGCAAGCGTAAAAGAAGAAAAAAAAGCAGATAAAAAAGCGAAATAATCTTTTTTAAATGCACCAAGAAGCCCGCTTTATGCGGGCTTTTTATTGTCTAATGACTTATAAATAACGACTCTATTCATGCATTAATTGTTGATCACCCTGCTTTTGGCGTAAAACACTTGCAAATATAAATGGGATCGTTATAAAGAAAGCTCTCTTATCTTTTATTAATGGTGTTATATCTTGCGGACTAATTTAATCACTCCTGAAGGCTTTAAAACGCTGCAAACAGAGTTAGAACACCTATGGCGCGAATATCGCCCAGAAATAACTCGTAAGGTTACCTGGGCCGCCAGTTTAGGTGACCGATCTGACAATGCAGACTACAAAGAAAATAAACGGATTTTACGGCAAATAGATTCACGTATTCGTTTTTTAACAAAACGCCTACAACAAGTCAGCATTATTAGCCCCTCAAAACAGCAAGCTAATAAAGTGTTTTTTGGTGCGAAGCTCAGTATCGAAAATGATGAAGGTGAAATAAAAAACTTTAAAATAGTCGGTCCCGATGAAATTTATCAACGAGGCACGTTACAAACACGTAAAGATTATATTTCGATTGATAGCCCAATGGCGCGGGCGTTATTAAAATTAGAAGTGGATGATGAAGCGCAAGTTAAGACGCCAACAGGCATACAAACTTGGTATATCCTAACAATAGATTATGACTTTTAAATTTACATAAATAACAATTTAGCGCAATTTATCGACGTGTTGATCGATCAAAATAGGATTTCCATCGGGATCGATAATAATAAAATCGGCAGGTCCCGTAGAATTTTCATCGACTTCTGTCTCAAATTTAATGGCGCGTGATTTAAGTGTTTTTTGCAGTTCACGGATATCAACAAAATCATCAAGTGGCGTACAGTCTTCATCCCAACCGGGATTAAACGTCATCACGTTTTTTTCAAACATCGCATTAAACAAGCCAATCGTATGCTTGCCATTACGCATTATTAACCAATGTTTATCCGCATCTCCACCAATCACTTTAAAATCTAATCGCTCGTAAAATGATTTTGATTTCTGCAGATTTTTAACGCTTAAACTGATTGAAAAAGCCCCTAATTTCATGCATTTCTCTTTTGGTTTATATAAAATTAATTTGGAAGCCCACCTTATAGCAACGATATTCTTAAATAAGAGGGCTTCCAATAAACACTAAGGTAATTCTTTTAGGTTTATTTTGTATTGCTCATATTGCGCAAGCACTTCGTCTCCTGGCTTTTTAGTCAGTAGACTTGCAGCCACAATAGCGATACAGGCAAAAATGATCCCAGGGACAATTTCATATAACTCAAAAATACCCCCACTTAGTTGTTTCCAGATGACGATAGAGATGCCACCGACTAAGATACCGGCAATTGCGCCCTGACGGTTCATACGTTTCCAGTATAGGCTAAATATTAATACCGGCCCAAACGCGGCCCCAAATCCAGCCCAAGCATAAGAAACGAGCCCTAATACGGAGCTATCAGGATCCATCGCTAAGAACAGTGCAATTAACGATAAAATAACCACGCCAATACGCCCTACCATCACCACCTCTTCCGAGCTTGCACTTGGTTTGAAGATGTTTTTATAAAAATCTTCTGCTAATGCAGAGGATGAAACCAACAATTGTGAATCAGCCGTGCTCATAATAGCAGCCAAAATTGCAGCTAATAAAATGCCGGCAATTAATGGATGGAAAATCGCATTTACTAACAGCATAAAGATTTTTTCACCATCGGCCAGTACTAACGTTGGGTGGCCCTGTACATACAATAAACCGACCAAGCCAACTAACAAGGCGCCTGCCATTGATAATGCAGTCCAAATAACGGCAATGCGTCGCGCTTTGACTAAATCTGCATTACTGCGTGTCGCTTTAAAACGCGCAAGAATATGGGGTTGTCCAAAATACCCTAGGCCCCATGCAGATAACGAAATGATGGCAATCGCCGATAAAGGCTCACCATCCATGCCAATCCACAAGCTTAATAAATTAGGATCAAGTGCGTTTAAATCGAATGTTAACTGTGTGAATCCACCTTGCATGGCGGCTATCGGCACAATCATTAAGGCCGCTGACATCAATAATCCTTGAACGAGATCCGTCCATGAAACAGCTAAGAACCCTCCAAACAAAGTGTAAGAAACCACACACGCAGCACCGATAAACACAGCAACACGATAATCAAGACCAAAAACGGTTTCAAATAACTTGCCACCTGCTACAAGACCGGAGCTGGTATAAAAAAGAAAAAACATAAGAATAAAAAAAGCTGCAATGCTTTGGATCACTTTGGAATTATCATTAAAACGTCGTGATAAATATTCGGGTAAAGTCAGCGCATTATTCGTCGTGATGCTATACGTTCTTAAACGTTTGGCACAAATAAGCCAGTTCAGCCAAGTACCAATTAATAAGCCACCAGCAAGCCAAAAAGACTCGATCCCAGCAGCATAGGCATACCCAGGCAAACCTAACAATAGCCAGCCACTCATATCAGATGCACCCGCGGAAAGCGCAGCAGGCCAAGGCCCGAGTGTTCGCCCGCCTAAAAAGTAATCCTCTGAGTTCTTCGTTCGCTTATATGCATATAAACCTATCCACAACATCGCTATTAAATAAGTAATGAATGTTGCCGTAATTGCAAAATTGTTCTCTATCATATGTCTCTCCGTTTTATTTCTCTACTGCAGATAATAAACATAAGTGTGTCATTCAAAAAACACACCGATGATATATAGATAAAGATATATTGAAGCCTATGCTCAATAGCGCTTCAATATATTCCCATATTTATTAATTACGCGCTTTTCGGTTTTTCTTTAACAAATCTGTAAATTAAACATGCAGCCACATGTGAAATTTTTGCTTATAGCAAAGGAATTATAGGTCGCCACAACCTAGCTCAAGCAAGGTTGCATTGCCTCCCACGGCAGTCACATTAATCGTACGCACTTTCTCTGTAATGTAGCGCAGAATAAAGTGACTATCGGTTAAGGTCGTTAATTTTTCTAAATCAGTTTCGGCGACAAGCTGTGCAAGTAAACCCGGGCTAGCTGCAAGCTTTCGATTAATGGCAATACATTCTTGCTCATTACCGACATAGGCAACACCTGCAAGCACCGCGTCCTGCATTAATTCATCACTTATTGCAGGGGTGCTTATCTGCACCACCGCACTAGGCACTCCCGCTAATAACAACGCGTTTAATAATTTATCCGCCATTGCTTGGTGCGTTTTAGGTAAGCATAAAAGCAGGCAGTTGCCGGTCACTAGTGCCGCGCTTATCTGCGCTACTAATCCACAAAAAGAAGCCTCTACACTCATTCGTACAACAAACAAACCACGTCCCGTTGTGTATAACACATTGCTTTCACCTGTCGGTCCGGGCATATTTTGCTCTGTCGCTATCAAACTTAAAGCCTGCTTGATTTGGTACAACACCATTTTAGTACATACGAAACCCAGTTCGGGATCTTCTGCCAGTTCGAAGGCCCATTTTTTTAGAATATCTGCGCGCGCAGTGACGCCCACCGCATTCCACATTTCCCATTTATCTTGAGCTGACTCAACCATGTTTTTCGTGTGCAAATTCATACTCGGCTCTCCTGTGTTTGAGAAATCATAGTTTGCGGATCTAAAATCCATTGCTTAGTAAAACGATAAAGATAACGAGGCCCACCCGCTTTTGGCCCTGTTCCTGATAAGCCTTGCCCACCAAAAGGTTGTACCCCAACAGCGGCCCCAATTTGATCGCGATTAATGTAACAATTACCCACTCGCGCTTTTGCTTCAATACACTGATAGCTTGCTTCATTACGACTATGTATGCCCAAGGTTAGTCCAAATTCACTGTCATTGATTTGCTTAACGACTTGCTCTAATTGCTCTGCGCGGTAGCGAATAACATGTAAAATCGGCCCAAATTGTTCACTCTCTAAGTTGTCTAGCGCGTTTATCTCAAACATTGTCGGGGCAACAAAGTGACCTTGTGCGCAACTTGCGTCTAATTCGCAGTGTGCCAGTAACTGATACTTATCCGTCATGTATTGAATATGCGCCTCTAACTTCGTTTTGGCTTGTTCATCAATCACCGGTCCTACATCGGTGCTGTGCAAATAAGGCACCCCGATTTTCAACTCTGCCATTGCGCCTTTGATAAGCGTCAACACTCTATCTGCGATATCTTCTTGTATAAATAAAACGCGTAGCGCGGAGCAGCGCTGCCCAGCAGCCGAAAATGCAGAGTTAACAACATCTCGCGCAACCTGCTCAGGTAGTGCTGTACTGTCGACTATCATGGCATTAAGACCGCCTGTCTCTGCAATAAAGGGCACAGGTAACGTGTCACGACTTGCTAGAGTGCGATTAATTAATTGCGCTGTTGGCGTTGATCCTGTGAACACAACACCTTGGATGCGTGCATCTTTGGTTAGTTGCGATCCCACATCTTTTCCCGTTCCCGGTAATAGATGAATTGCTTCTTCAGGAAATCCTGCGCTGAGCATCAACTCAACGGTGCGCGCTGCTATTAATGAGGTTTGCTCGGCAGGTTTAGCAATCACGGTATTACCGCTCACTAAAGCGGCCCCTACTTGACCAATAAAGATAGCAAGCGGGAAATTCCACGGGCTAATACACACAAAGACACCTCGGCCTTGGCGCGTAATGTTGCGACTGATTTCATCAAAACCAATTTGGGTGTGCACCGCAGAAAGATGCTCATTCGCTTGATGCGCGTAGTAACGACAAAAATCGATCGCTTCACGCACTTCATCAATACTATCGTGCAGTGTTTTACCCGCCTCTAAATGACATAACGCGACCAACTCTGGCATGTTACTCTCGAGTAAATCGGCTAAGACATTCAATTTCTTAGCGCGAATAGTAACGGGGGTAGCGCTCCATATTGGATAGAAATCAGTGGCAGCTTGCAATGCTTCGGACACCAGTTCAGGAGATGAAAAGAGTACCGAGCCCACATGTATATTTTTATCGTAAGGTGCATTTACTTGCTGTAATAATTGCACATCATTAGATGTTTGACTGGCATAGTGACGCTCACCATTCACAATGGCTCCCCCTACCCAAGTGCGGTGCATATGTGTGTTTAAAAGGGTTTCAAACGGTAAGCATTCACTTTCGATATCAACATTAATGCTAGATGAATTTTTACGCTCTGCAAAAATATAAGGCGGTAAAGGGATCAATCCATTATGTAACGTAGAGCGTTTTTCTAATGTATCCACGGGATGCTCTGTTAATTCATCAACCGGGCAATTAGCATCTACTAAGCGATGCACGAAAGAACTATTCGCCCCATTTTCTAGCAGACGTCGCACCAGATAAGGTAAAAGATCTTGATGGCTACCTACCGGTGCATAAATACGTAAATTATCCGCAAACATATCTAGAGCATGGCGATAAAGGGACTCTCCCATTCCATGCAAACGCTGAAATTCATAATGAGGGTGCGTTGACATAACTGCAATAGCACTAATTGTCTGTGCATTATGACTGGCAAATTGAGGGTAAATAAGCCCCTGTATATGTTTAGCTAATAAGAAGCGCGCACAAGCAAGATAAGACACGTCAGTTGCTTCTTTACGGGTATAGACGGGATAGGCTGCGTAACCTTTTTGTTGTGATAATTTTAATTCACTGTCCCAATAGGCGCCTTTAACAAGACGTAGGGGGATCCTATCACCTTGTGATTTAGCTAATGCAGCCAACCATACAAGAACAGGTAAAGCCCGTTTCATGTAAGCCTGTACCACTAAGCCTAATTTCCCCCAACCTTGTGCTTCTTCACTTCTATATAATTTTTCAAATAACACCAGTGATAACTCTAATCTATCTGCTTCTTCTGCATCAATGGTTAAACCAACATTGAGCGAGCGCGCAAGCTTAATTAAACGGATCACCGTATTATACATCTCATTTAATACGCGATCTTTTTGTGCCACTTCGTAACGAGGGTGTAATGCGGATAATTTAATAGAGACTGTTGCCTCTGTTTTTGAAGCACCCTCTAAATTATTTTGCACACCGACAGACTCAATGGCTTGCACGTAAGATTTAAAGTATTTTTTCGCATCTTCAGAGGTTAATGCAGATTCACCGAGCATATCATAAGAATAATTGATGCCTTGATCGGTAAAGTTTTTACCATTTTTTTGGGCTTCTTTAATACTACGCCCCAACACAAACTGGTAACCCATTATTTTCATCGCTTGATTCATCGCGTTACGAATAACAGGCTCTGAAGCTCGATTCACTAAACGACTGATCATGCTTGCGGGTGAGCCGTCTTTACGCACATCCATGCTGACGACTTTACCGGTCAATAATAATCCCCAAGTCGATGCATTAACAAAAACAGAATCAGAATTTTTAAGGTGGGACTTCCAATCGGCAACGCTCAGTTTATCTCGGATCAATGCATCCGCCGTCGCAATATCAGGGATGCGCATCAAGGCTTCTGCAAGGCACATTAATAAGACCCCTTCTTTACTGTCGAGACTGTACTCCAGTAATAAGGCATCAATCATTTGCACGGATTTTTTATCCGCACGTACGCGCCGGATCAGTTCACTTGCATTATCAGCAATATGCTTTTTTTCTAAAGCCGTCGCGCTCGCCATGGGTAACAGTTCTTTTAACCAAAGTGCTTCATCAACCATATATAAAGGTGAGATCAATGACCATAGTTCCTCTATTGGCCGCTCTATAAAATCTTCAGACAACGTATCGTTAGCACAAAAATGTAGATTAGTACTCATAACTTCTCCTTGTGATCTCGCCTTTATAAAAATAAAATGTGATCGTTTTTTAAAAGAACTAATATATTTTAGGTTAAATATCAATAAATTCGAACTCTATCATGTAGATAAGAGCCGATAATAAATCTATAGATGACAGATTAAAATGTTGAAAAAACGATGTGTTAAAATAGAAATACACAGTTTCATTTAACAAATTCGCAACAACTCAGTTAAATAGTAAATGGTTTGTGACGCCCTTTATTACCCCTTACTTTAAGTACGGGTAAGGGTGCGGGGTGAACGCTGTTTAATACTTAAGCAAGTGGATGTTACGTAGTTTTTTCTTTTAAGTATGACACTGTCATAAATTTGTTAAAATATAATAATAGATCAGCGGGATGTTTCTATACGATCTCTATTAAAAAATGCGACACCTTTATCAAAAACACCCATTTATATGCTTAAATTGCATGATCTCGCATAAAAAACAAAAAAATAAACAGCCTTTCTTTTAAAAAAAACAAAAAAAACTCGCTGACATAAACTATTCAAGCCAACAAAAGAGGTGATTAAGATGCTAACAACAGATAAAAAAATCTATTGCGAAGAAAAAATAACGGCAATTGATTTTGTAAAAGGCAGTCTTGAAGATAAAGAATTTGATAACTGTATTTTTGAAAATTGTAATTTTAGCGACGCCACCTTTAAGCACTGTCACTTTAATGATTGTGAGTTTATCAACTGCAATATGAGCATGCTTAATATCGAGTACAGTAAATTCATTGATGTTGCATTCGTTGGTTGTAAATTAATTGGCATTAACTGGAGCAGAGTCGCTTGGCCTCTATTTATTTTTAATAGCCCCATTAAATTTTATCAATGCATTCTCAATGACAGCTCGTTCCATGCTTTAATTCTGCCAGAAATAATTATTGAAGAGTGTAGTGTGCAATACGTAGATTTTAGAGAAGCGGATTTGAATAATGCCAACTTTACGAACTCCGATTTTAATGGCAGTTTATTTAATAAAACAATACTAAACAGAGCTGACTTTACCGATGCCGTCAATTATCAGATAAATATATTACAAAACGAGGTGACTAAAGCCAAGTTTAGCCGCTTTGAAGCTTTAAACTTACTGCATAGCCTAGATATTGAATTAGTGGATTAAAACGTTCCCTCTCCCCTCTTTTATCGAGATAATAATTCAGTTAATTCTTATCTCGTGTCGACTTAATAAAAATACGCGTCCAGCCACTATAGCGGACGTTTATTTTTTATTTTATGAGTACATTTAAACATCTTGTCCGGCGGCCCAGCCACTTGCCCATGCCCATTGGAAATTAAACCCACCGAGCCAACCACTGACATCTAATGCTTCACCAATAAAATACAGACCCGCGGTATTTTTGCATTGCATGGTTTTCGATGAGATAAAATCGGTATCGATACCACCTAAGGTAACCTCTGCGGTGCGATAGCCCTCTGTTCCGTTAATGCTCGGGTGCCATTGATGAAATAACTGGCTGATAGCTTGTAATTCTTTTTCGTTATACTGCTTCATTGGTCGGCTTTCAATATCGACACTTTGCAGTAAACATTCCACAACACGTTTTGGTAACTGCTGTGCAAGTAACGTTTTTAAACCTAATTCAGGTCGATTTAATTGTGTCGACGTCAGTAAGGCAAACAGATCAATACCTGCCATTAAATCTAATGTTAATACTTCACCCGCCTGCCAATAGTTCGATATTTGTAAGATCACCGGCCCACTTAAACCACGATGCGTAAATAATAATGCCTCGCTAAAACTGACTGTCTTATCTTTTTTGCCCGCTTTAACAACGCAACTTGCTGTTGCAGGTAAACTAATCCCCGATAAGGCGCTAAACATCTCTTTCTGAGCCTGTTGTAAGGTAAAAGGTACCAAGCCTGCACGTGTTGCTTGCACCTCTATTTGGTACTGTTGTGCTATTTTATAGGCAAAGGGGGTCGCGCCCATTTTCGGTAAGGATAACCCCCCCGTCGCGATCACTAATGAATGGCACTCTAACGAGCCTTGTTTTGTTTGTACGCTAAAATGATGATCTCCACTTTGACTGTGTGCTAAAACGTCCGTTTGTAACTGCACTTTTACCCCAGCCTCACGCGCTTCATCAAGTAGCATTTTAATAATTTGTTTCGCACTATCATCACAAAATAATTGACCATGATCACGCTCATGCCAAGCTATCTTATGTTTATCCACCAGCGCAATAAAATCCCACTGCGTATAACGACTTAATGCAGATTTAACAAAATGAGGGTTACGACAAAGATAATGCATAGGCTCAACATAAAGGTTCGTAAAATTACAACGCCCACCGCCGCTCATTATAATTTTTTGTCCTGCACGCTTCGCATGATCAAGCACTAAAACGCGACGTCCACGCTTGCCCGCTTCAATTGCACACATTAACCCCGATGCACCGGCACCGATGATAATTACATCCCACATATTTAACCTCTGATTTTATCGCTAACTAAACGCTCTGCATCATACGTTAAGATATTAAATCTGCGAACCTAATTAAACGTTAAATTTTTATTACCTTTTTAATCAAAGATAAAAATTAAAAACAATAAAAATAAAACAAAAAAAAGATCGCATAAAGCGATCTTTTTTAATGAACATTTAGATTATTTAGTTTTAGCAGGTGCTTCAATTGCTAATAATTCAACTTCAAAAATCAATGTTGCACCGGCAGGGATAGTACCCGCGCCTTGATCGCCATACGCAAGATCAGCAGGGATCACAAATTTCATTTTTTCGCCAACACTCATTAACTGTAGACCTTCAGTCCAACCCGCAATAACGCGATCGAGTGGGAATTTAGCAGGTTGACCACGTTTAATAGAACTGTCAAATTCAGTACCATCAATTAATGTACCGACGTAATGCACACTGACAGTATCCGTTAATTTTGGTTTTGGACCGTCAGCTTTAGTCATCACTGAATACTGTAAACCAGATTTAGTAACCGTTACGCCTTCAACTTTTGCATTTTCATCTAAGAATGTTTTTGCTTCGAGTGCAGATTTAACTTTATCTTCTTCCATTTTTTTAGTCACAGCAACTTTAACGGTTTCGTCATATTTTTTTAACGTTGCCATCATTTCTTCGTCTGTTAACTTAGAATTACCACGTAAAGTATCAGAGATACCATCAATAATGATTTCTTTATCAAGCGTCATACCAAATTCAGCTTGTTTCTCAAGCGTACTTTCTACGTAACGAGAAAATGAAGCACCAATCGCATAAGCCACTTTATCTTGCTCTGTTGCAAAGTTCGCTGCAGACTCGGTAGAAACAGCTTGATCTGTTGCTGCTTGTGCTTCATCTTTGTCATTACAACCTACAGTAAGTGCAATACAAGCGGCTAGTAAAGATACTTTAAATACGTTTTTCATTGTTACTCCAATTAGTTATTAGTTTTTTACTTTGTTAATATATACCTAAAATAGGCGGTATACGCTATTAAAATTTAATAGCATATACTAATCTTAATTATTATTTTTACCAAAAGTTAATCACAATATGCAGCTAAATTTCTCGGTTAAAACATTTTTTCTTTTATTGAGCCTTTTATTTATCTTATCCTGCTCACAATCTGATACGCCTCTAAAGCAGTATGAACACGCTGTTGAGGGCACTTTTGCAGCTGAGATATCGCAAAATGGCGATTATTCAATAATTTCAACCATTTCGCATGGTATTCGTCTTTGGGATAATCGTAATCATCAATTATTATTCAACTGGCGACATGGCGAGATTAAAGATAACGCCATCTATATAGTACGCATATCTGCAAATAATAATTACGCCCTCTCCGCTAGCACCCATGAGTTTGCCATTTGGGATATCAAAACAGGTAAATCACTCGGTTTTTACAAAGTCACCGATTCCCCGATCCGAGACATCCAAATTTCAGAAAATGGGCGTTACGTCCTTTATGGACAAGTTAATGGCAAACTAGTTCATCTTGATTTGAAAACAGGCAGACGTTTAGAGATGCCTATTCACAGCGAAAAAATAAATAGTATCGACATGTCTGCCAATGGGTTGTATGCCCTTTCTGGTGGAAACGATCACCGCGCTTTTTTGTGGAATACTAAAACAGCACAAGTTATCCAAGAATTCAATTTCAAAAATCGTATTTCAACGGTGCGTCTCGAAAAAAATGGACGCTATGCTTTTATTGCTGACACTCAAAAATCAGCTCAAATATGGGATCTTAAAACAGGAAAGTTACACAGTTCGCTCATCTATAGCGCGCGTCAGTCAATATTTTCTTCTGTACGTTTCATTGATAATGGTAAATACTTATTAACCGGTAACGGCACTAAAATGTTACGTTTATGGAATGTTGATACTGGTTTAATGGAGCAACAATGGATGGTGAGTCCCCGAGACGGTATACGACCACAAACAGCAGTAGTATATTCCGCTACATTATGGGATGCTAATAAAATTGCCAGTGAAAGCTCTGCCGGGCTTCTTGAAATATGGCCAATGAATTAACTTGGATCAACAATGACTATAGAAACACGTATCGACCAACTTGAAATGAAACTTTCTTTTCAAGAAGATAATCTAGAGACTTTAAATACTGAAGTTTTTGAGCAACAACGTAAATTGCATATATTAAGTGAACAAGTTTCTTACTTAGTACAAAAATTAAAAGAAGCAGAGCCAGATAACAATGGCCCCGATGAAGTCGATATGCGCCCTCCTCATTATTAGAACGCACTATCTTACTGTGCGTCTTAATTGAGGCTTAGAGTGCTCTTCACGACTCAATTAACGCGTTAAATAATATATTCACCTCTTATATAATAATACGTTAAAACGATAATCTATTTTTATTTGTCAATTGCAAACCTAAAAAACGGGACGTGATATAGCGGTTTATACAAACCTTTATATCACGCCCCGTTTTTTTTGCTTTACGGTCATTTATCTCCGCACATTTATCTTTATATTTTACAATCCATACCCCAACATAACGCCCGGTAAAAACAGCGTGATTTGAGGAAAAACAGCCACTAAGAATAAAACAACAAATAATGGGATCAATAGAGGAAGCACCCCTTTGGTTATTGTATGGAAAGGTATATTACCCACCTTAGCAACCACATATAGTGCCATCCCCATAGGCGGTGTCAAAATACCAATCATTAGGTTTAAAATTGCCATGACGCCAAAGTGCACAGGATCAATGCCCACAGACACAGCAACAGGAACTAAAAAGGGCACCAATAATAAAAGTAATGCTAATGATTCAATAAAGGTGCCTAAAAATAATAATAATAAGTTGATCATCAGTAAAAGAACAAGAGGATCATCACTTATCGACAAGAAAAAGTCTGCCATTTGTTGAGGTAATTGTACCCTGGCGATGATCCACCCAAATACAGTGACGCCCATGACCATTAACGCCACAACAGAGGTTGTTGATACTGTCTCTTTTAATAACTTAATCAACTTTTTAATGGTTAACGTGCGATAAACAACCGCGCCCAAAAATAAAGCATAAAGCGAAGAGATAATAGCCGCTTCTGTCGGCGTAAATTTACCGGAGAAAATGCCCCCGATAATAATAAAAGGCGTTAACAAAGATAAAAAGGCTTCTTTAAAGGCAACCATCTTCACTTTCAATGACGCTTTAGGCAGTGTTTTATAGCCACGTTTTTTCGCGATAAAATAAGTCATGACCATTAAGGCGATACAACATAATAACCCGGGGATAGCGCCCGCTAAGAATAAAGCGCCGATAGAGGTGCCAGAGACAACACCATAAATAATTAAAGGGATCGAAGGCGGAACAAGAGGCCCTATAATACAAGAAGCTGCCGTTAATCCACCCGCAAAATCATCATCGTAACCTGCATCACGCATCGATTTTATTTCTAATTGCCCAAGCCCTCCCGCATCCGCTAAAGCCGAACCTGACATGCCAGAGAAGAGTAAACTCGCTAAAATGTTTACGTGCCCTAAGCTACCAGTGATATGACCTACCATGGATTTTGCAAAATTAAAAATACGCTCAGTAATACCTGAGCTATTCATTAAATGCCCGGTTAGTACGAAAAAAGGCACCGCAAGTAATGTAAAATTGTTTAGCCCATCTACCATTTGCTGAGCAGCAAAGTTAATGCCCATACTTTGAGTGGCAATTAAAAATACAAAACCAATAAAAATCAACGAAAACCCAACAGGCATACCCGCAAAAAGTAACGCTAACCAACCCACGATTGTTGCAAACATAATGTATCCTTAAAATATTTAATCCGTTGCTTCCGTGCTTAACTTAAATCCAGCAGGCGTTGTTAAATGACACCACTCACGGCGAATATAATAAAGTTTTTGTAGTTGTCTAAATAACATAAAACATCCTCCTAATGGCAGAGATAAGTTCATCCAATAGGCTGATATTCCTAATGTTATTAATTCAAAAAAGGCATTACGTTGCATATATGCATAACCGTAATAAATCATAGTGACAATCGTTGCTAGCACACAAATCTCTAAGATAAACAACATGCCATATCTTAAATTTCGCGGTAGTTTGTCCGAGAAAAAGGTGATTTTAACGTGCTCGTCTTTTTTTATGCCGATGCCACACCCAATAATGGCCATATACAAAAAAAGTACTCTGGCAAGCTCTTCACTCCATAATGAAGGCGAATCAAAGAGCCAACGTGATGCAATTTGCCAAGTTAAAATACATAACAGGGAAACCATTAATGGCACTGTTATGATTTCTTCAATATTATCAATAATTTTACGAAACATAAGAAGCTCCTAATAAAGGCTGGCCGAAACCAGCCTTAGGTAACTATTTAGACATGATTTCTTCGATCACATTGCTACCTATTTTCTTATCAAATTCAACATAGATAGGTTTCATTGCATCTCTGAATGGTTGTAATTCAGGGTAGCTAACTGTAATACCTTCTTTTTCAAAGAAGCTAATCAATTCTTTTTCTTGTTGCTCTACAAATGCGGTATGTTTTTTACCGACAAGCGCAGTCACTTTAGTAATAATGTTTTGTTGCTCTGCACTCAGTGTTTTCCAAGTATTATTACTAATTAATAACATTTGATCGTTCACAATATGATTGGTGATAGCCAAATGTTTCTGTACTTCATAGAACTTCATGGTATTAAACGTAGGTAATGGATTTTCTTGACCATCCACCGCGTTGGTTTGTAATGCTAAATAAACTTCTGAGAATGCCATCGGTGTTGGAGATGCTCCCGAATATTTTGCAAACATCAAATTTGCTTTAGCATTAGGAACGCGTAATTTTAAACCTTTAAAATCAGCGATGTTATTTAGTGGTCGATTAGAAGACGTTTGACGAGTACCGTTATACCAAGTATCAAGTGCTCTCCATCCATATTTATTTAACATTTCATCACGAACACTTAGACCAAAATCAGAATTAAAAATACGTTTAATATGTGCAAAATCCTTAATAACATAAGGCAACATAACCGCACCTGCACGAGGGATCCAAAGCCCCATTCGTCCAAACTCTGCGTACGTAAAATCTAAATCACCCAAGGTTAATTGTTGTAACATTGCGCGATCATCTCCAAGTTGTGCACTGGGATAGAGTAAAACTTTCATATCCCCTTTGCTCAATTCAGATATTTTATCGGAAAATAATTTTGCAGATACATATTCAACAGATCCAACGCTCGCTTGTAATCCCATTTTTAGCGTTGTCTGCGCATATGAGCTAGCAGCAAAAGCGAGAGACAATAATCCTACCGTTAATCTTTTCATCTTGTATTCCTTACTATGAATGAATGATCATAAGTTATATTCAATTATGAACTTAACGATTAAGATTATAATTTAACGGAGCTTTACTTCAACAAGGCAAGGCCATAAACGTGACAGAAGCAGATCATAAAATCAAAATGGGAATGTAATCAACAAGTTGTAATTTACACTTGGAGTTGAGCTCCATTAAAAAGCGTTATGCACATCACAATAATTCAATATATATCGCGCGGTTTCATAAATTTATTATTTATATTGACGAAAATAAAGCATTGTTTTTAATCTATTATTAAAAATAGGGGTATTTAAGAGCACCCTCCTTATCAATATTTTTTTGAGTGAGTTCATGATCTAAAAATTAAGGCCTAAATATTTCTTTTCACCGGCCTCCACATCCTCATTACAGCGTAAAAAAACACACGATCCAAGAAGGGATCATCGAGATCCGATAGAAATATTTATTGTTTAAGAAGTCTTTAAAGGAGTTTACTTAACGAGTATTCTTGCTTTTTTTTATTAAAATCAGACCACGATATACTGACTTTTATGACCTGAATATTTTTCCCTAATATCTGTTTATACTTAACCTCCTTACGAAGCGTATATTGCACTTTCCCAATACGACGTTTTTCTTCTATCTTTGCCCGTTCTAATACAGAGCCCCTCAACAAAGCGGTCTTAACTAAAGATAAAGCGCCAACATACGCCAGATTGTTTTGCTGCTGCGTATTTAAACGTTTTTGTAAGCCTAGCGTAAATAACAACGTTAAACTCACAATCCATAATGAGATCAATATTTCAACAAAGGAGGATCCCAATACTGCATTTTTGCGCATCAAAAGTCTCTCCATGTTAAGGCCATAAAATCATAACAAGTCGACACCTTTTGAGCTTCATTCGTTTTATGCTTGGGATTTTTGTCTAAGGCTGGGCACGCAGACAAGCGTTTAATATTAATACTGATATTTTTATATGCTTGCCCATCAAAAGAGATCCCCTCCGAAGTTACCTTGATAGAGCCTTTGTTTTGCTTGGATAAATTTAACGTAAAAGGAGGATCTTTATTTTTAAGGTAAGGCGCACAATTATCATGCTTTGAAAGGTGACAGCGTTTATCTATATAGGCACTTATGCGCTGCGCACCCTCAACTGAAGTGATCTGAGATGCTATAAAACGAATGCCAGAGTCCGCATGTGTAAAGGCTTCTAAACGGCGAAAGTTATCTGCCAAACGCTGCTCATCTAAACGCACAATTGAGGCCATCTTAATACTAAAAGTAAGACAGGCCATACTCAATAAGATCAGTAAACTAAAAACGGCAAAACCTTGGTTTTTTATTTTTAAAAAGTCCGCAGCATGCCCCTTCGAATACATCAACATAGAGCCTCCTGCTCTCTTTTATGCTTAAACATATTTTAAGTTTAGTCGCGTTTATCCGCGCAGCTTATCTGCGCAGAAAACGCTAAGCGTTCAATATTGATCCTCGATAAAACAAAACTAGCTAGTTATTTAGCAAGCAGATACACTCTAATACCATAGGAATTAATTAAGTTTTCATGTATTGCGCAGGAAAAATTAACACTAGCAAGGCGTGAGTTGTAGGAGATAGTTGTTCTCACTTCAAAACTCACAACGCTGCTAGGGATAATTTAAACAAGCAAGATGGGTAACCTTTTTAGTTCCTTTGGTATAAAGTCCCCCCGATTAGGAAGCACTTGTTATGTCTATAAAAACAATTAATGTCTTAGTTTTAAATGGTCCAAATCTGAATTTACTTGGCCAACGAGAGCCTAACTTATATGGAAAGCAGACACTCCAAGATATCATTACCGGTTTAGAGCGTGAGGCAAATAACTGTAATATCAAGCTCACTCACCTACAATCTAATCGTGAATATGAGTTGATTGAAAAAATTCATGACGCCTTTGCTCACATTGATTTTATTATTATTAATCCCGGTGCGTTTACGCATACGAGTATTGCCTTAAGAGATGCTTTATTAGGGGTCAACATCCCTTTTATCGAAGTACACTTATCGAACATACATGCGCGAGAAAAATTTCGTCAGCACTCCTATTTATCGGATATCGCACAAGGTGTTATCTGTGGTTTAGGTGCACAAGGTTATTCTTTTGCGTTGCAATCAGCACGCCAACACTTTACTACGCAATAAAGCCCAAGTTGGAGCCTTATGATACCTGCACCTTGCACGTCTTCTGTAGGCA
The DNA here is from genome assembly GCF_000153405.2 of Psychromonas sp. CNPT3. Taxonomy (NCBI): domain Bacteria; kingdom Pseudomonadati; phylum Pseudomonadota; class Gammaproteobacteria; order Alteromonadales; family Psychromonadaceae; genus Psychromonas; species Psychromonas sp. CNPT3. Next base: position 439,538 of record NC_020802.1, on the reverse strand, counting down.
CCGCAAAGCGCGGATAAATTGGTATAATCGCCTTATCCCCTGTATTGTTGCGCCCTTACAATTTTTTATGGACTAAATCATGCCTTGGATACAATTAAAACTAAATGCAACCGCCAAAAATGCAGAAGCGATTGGTGAATTATTAATGCAAAAGGGGGCGCTTTCAGCCACCTTTACCGACGCGCATGATACGCCTGTTTTTGAACCCTTACCGGGTGAAACTCGTCTTTGGGGCGACACTGATATTACAGGGCTTTATGAAGCGGATGCTGATATGCAAAGCATTATCACCGATCTCAAAGCCAGCCCTCTTTTAGACGATAATTTTGCACATAAAATCGAGCCCTTAGAAGATAAAGATTGGGAGCGAGAATGGATGGATAATTTCCATCCGATGCAATTTGGTAAGCGTTTATGGATTTGTCCTAGCTGGAAACCGGTTCCAGATGAAAATGCGGTTAATGTGATGCTTGATCCTGGCCTTGCTTTTGGCACTGGCACGCACCCAACAACCGCACTTTGTCTAACTTGGCTTGAAGGTCAAGATTTACGAGACAAAGTGATCATCGATTTTGGTTGTGGCTCAGGCATTTTAGCCATTGCGGCGCTGAAATTAGGCGCTAAACGGGTCATCGGTATTGATATAGACCCACAAGCCATCACCGCAAGTCGTGATAACGCAACGCGTAATGGCGTATCAGATCAACTTGAACTGTATTTAGCAGATGATTTGCCTAATGGGATCCAAGCGGACGTTTTAGTCGCAAATATTCTAGCGGGTCCACTTCGCCAATTATCAACGCAAATTGAAGCCCTCGTAAAAGATCAAGGCAGTCTTGCACTTTCTGGCATACTCGAAGATCAAGCACCTGAATTGCTTGATGTTTACGGACAATGGTTTGTCATGAATCCCGCTAATATTCAGGAAGAATGGGCACAGCTTTCGGGTGCTAAAATACGTAAATAACGATAAAACAACGGGCAAGATCTCATTCTTGCCTAATTTGCAAGAAAAATAATTAACAAATGCTTAATTATTAACCTTTATTATCTTTGCAAAAATGCGTACACTACGCGCCCTTGACTTAGAGAACGTTCATTATATGCGCATTGGGAAATATCAATTAGATAACAACCTTATTCTAGCACCCATGGCAGGGGTCACTGATCTTCCCTTCCGTGAACTTTGTAGAAAGTTAGGTGCTGGTTTAGCGGTATCAGAAATGTTGTCTTCTAATCCGCGTGTATGGGATAGTAAAAAATCTAGATTAAGAATGGATCAGCGCAATGAATCTGGTATCCGCTCTGTGCAAATTGCAGGAGCAGATCCTGGTGAAATGGCCAAAGCGGCACAAGTATGTGTGCAAAACGGCGCACAGATCATTGATATTAATATGGGCTGTCCCGCCAAGAAAGTGAATAAAAAGAAAGCTGGCTCCGCGTTATTGCCACACCCTAAACTGGTGCAAGCCATTTTAGAAAGTGTTGTCGATGCTGTGGATGTCCCTGTTACTCTAAAAATTCGCACTGGTTGGGATCCTGAAAATAGAAATGGTCTGCAAATCGCTCAAATTGCTCAGCAATCTGGTATCCAAGCACTTGCAGTGCATGGTCGCACTCGGCAATGCCTTTATAAAGGCGATGCTGAATACGATACAATAAAAATAATTAAAGAAAATGTAACAATTCCGGTGATTGCCAATGGCGACATCACCAGTGTAGAAAAAGCTAAATATGTGCTCGACTACACTGGCGCTGATGCCATTATGATTGGACGAGGCGCACAAGGTGCACCTTGGATATTCAATGAAATAAACCACTACTTAAAAACAGGCGAGAAAAAATCTCCTCTGGAAAAAAAGGAAGTGGCCCAAATACTCTTAGGACATGTACAAGCATTGCATGCCTTTTATGGAGAAGTGATGGGCCCTCGGATTGCTAGGAAGCACGTAGGTTGGTATTTGCAAGCGCAAGACAAGTTTTGTTGCTTTAGACAACAATTTAATCGCATTGATTGTGCAAAAACACAATTAATAACATTAGAAACTTATTTAAATAATTAAAGAGTTAATACCCATGTTTGAACAAAATATTCACCAAGAAGCACTTATTACCACCACTAGTATTCCCGCTACTGGGCAAATAACTCAAAAACCATTACGAGATTCAGTTCGTCAAGCCGTTTCCGGCTACGTCGCACAACTAAATGGTCAAGATACTACTGAGCTATACGAGCTTGTTTTATCTGAAGTAGAAGCCCCTATGCTCGATATTATCATGCAATACACACGTGGCAACCAAACACGTGCAGCAACGATGCTCGGTATTAACCGTGGCACGCTACGTAAAAAATTAAAGAAATATGGTATGGGCTGATCCTAGATCATAAATAAAAACAGCGACTTTTTAGTCGCTTTTTTTATCTTTAAAATTGACGTTTAGCGTCTTTAGCATCACTTTTTATAGCCTTTCATAGTAGCAACCTGTATCAGCAGTATATAAAAGATCTGCGACGATCCCTTTTCTGCGCACCCACAATTTCGCATTATAAATGACATTTAAAACCAATTTAATCACAACTCATAACGCGTGACACGTCACAACGGAAAAGGTCATGATCATTAACAAAGATGACGCCTTAAGCGACTCGAAGCCCAAGTATCTGATAAAGCCTCTCTATTAAAAGATCATAAAAAAGATCCACTAATGGTGGCTTTTTTTATGATCCGCTATATTCTATCTCTGTTACTTATTACACTTATGATCTGCAGGAATTTGTACGTTAATGCATCATAATATAGGGTAAATAAGTATCGAATCGACAAAGTACAATATTTGTCGCACTTTTTATATCTCGTAGACCCGATATCACTATCTAGCCTACGTATTGGTCGTCATACTTTATTCTCTTAGTTTAGGAAAGATATGCTTTTATTACCCATTAACGAACAATTAACAAACCTACAAAGTTGGCAGCAAAGTGTTTTTTGCATGGCATTAAGTGAACATTCTCGTTTACATTTCCACCTCTTTTGTGAAGCCATTGAGAGTGATAATAAGCAAAAAATTGATCAATTCAATCAATTGTTTTGGGATAAAATGATCAATAAAGGTACAAAAGTGAATTTTGGTATTCAACAAGAAGCCTTTGATGACATTATTCCGAATACCAGTGATCATGATTTCTATGGTGTGTACCCAGCGATTGATCATTGTGTCATTTTAAGTTGCGCCTTTAATTCTTTTTTAAGTAAATCTAAAGACGAAGCGCTCAATGCGAGTCAAACTGCATTCTCCAGCATTGCCAGTTTTCTTGAATTACAAAAAGAAACAGATCTCAGTGAACTTGAATTACAAGAAAGTACTCTGTTTAAAACGCAACTTGCTTTTCAAAATGCACTTTTAATACAACTTGATAATTTACGATCGCCAGAATTAATCAAAAAGATTAAAGCGTTTGTTATCGACCAAGGCGCAACCAATCTGGGTATCGCATACGATTAATAGCTTTTTTGTGATTTTTAACACAATAAAAACAAATAATAATAATAAATCAGATATTTAACATCTTTACCCTTTACATCCATAAGCAATATGCAATACATTGGTTAGTAGCCTTCTACTTGTATAAAGCTAAATTTAATAACCTATTAACAATGGAAATATATCGATGAACAAAACTCAACTTGTTGCACAAATCGCAGAAAAATCAGAACTAACTAAAGTGCAAGCCAAAGCTGCTGTAGAGCAAATTCTTGCTAGTATCACCGATAGCCTAAAAGATGGTGAACCTGTACAGTTAATTGGCTTTGGTACATTCAAAGTAAATCACCGTGCGGCGCGTATTGGCCGTAACCCACAAACCGGTGAAGACATTCAAATTAAAGCTGCTAATGTACCTGCATTTGTTGCTGGTAAAGCATTAAAAGAATCTGTAAATCACTAAGACTTGTCTTAGTTTGAAAAACAATAAAAATGAGCCATTGGCTCATTTTTTTTGTTTTGCATTGCGCATTATATTTTTTATTTGAGTATTCGTTACGTAGGCTTAAATTTTACGTATAAAAAAACCGATATTATCATATCGGTTTTTCCTTTTTCTGCGAATAATACTACCTATTTGAGGGCTTCACGCTCGATAGCGCGATATGCGATATCCGGGCGATAGAACAAATCAGGCGCCTCTATCTGCGCGCAAAGCGCATACGCTTTTTGCTGTGCTTGCGTCACATCAGTGCCTAGCGCCGTCGCACACAATACACGACCTCCGGTGCTGCGCAGCTTTGCATCATGCATTTGCGTACCCGCATGGAATACTTTTAAATCTGCAGTATCTTTAGGGAGTTGACCTATCGGTAAATGCTTATCGTAACTGCTAGGGTAACCCGTAGCCGCTAACACAATCCCAACAGCTGCGCGCTCATCAAACTGTGCTTGCATGCCCTCTAACTCACCATTGACTCCCGCCAAACATAAGGCCACTAGATCAGATTGCATGCGCAATAAGATAGGCTGCGTTTCCGGATCGCCAAAACGGCAATTATATTCAATGACTTTTGGGGTGCCATCAGCTTGGATCATTAATCCTGCATACAGAAAACCGCTATAAGGATTTCCTTCTGCTGCCATACCCTCAACAGTAGGATAAATAACCGTCTGCATAATGCGTTGATGCATTTCAGGCGTTACCACGGGTGCGGGTGAATAAGCGCCCATTCCGCCTGTATTTGGCCCTGTATCACCGGCGCCAACACGTTTATGATCTTGACTTGTTGCCATCGCCACCACATTTTTACCATCGACAAGGACAATAAAAGAGGCTTCTTCACCCTCTAAAAATTCTTCAATGACCACGCGGTGCCCCGCTTCACCAAAAGCATTTCCAGCCAGCATATCTTGCACAGCGTTTTCAGCTTCCGCTAAAGTAAGCGCTACAATCACGCCTTTTCCGGCAGCCAGACCATCGGCTTTAATAACAATCGGCGCTCCCTGTTCACGCACATAGGCTAAAGCAGGCGCAACCTCAGTGAAGTTCTTGTAATATGCGCTTGGGATGTTATGTCTGGCTAAAAAGTCTTTACTAAACGCTTTTGAGCCCTCTAATTGCGCAGCTGCCTTTGTTGGACCAAAACAGGCGAGGCCAGCCTCGGTAAAAGCATCAACAATGCCCATCACTAAGGGGCCTTCTGGGCCAACGATCGTTAACTCAATTTTATTTTTTAAGGCAAATTCTATTAACGCGGGAATATCTTCAACGTCAATCGCTACATTAGTCACTTTATTTTCTTGTGCACTTCCCGCATTACCTGGGGTGACAAAAACATTTTTTACTTGTGTATTTTGTGCCACTTTCCAAGCTAGCGCATGCTCTCTACCACCACTACCAATAATTAATATATTCATTTAACACCCTTTACTGATATCACTGTCTAATACCAATAGAATTAATGAAGAGATCATGTATTACGCAGAAAAAATTAGCACTAGCAAGGCGTGAGTTGCAGGAGATAGTTACTCTCACTTCAAAACTCACAACGCGGGTAGGGATAATTTAAACAAGCAGACTGATCACTTTTTTTAGTTCCCTTGGTATAGCCATCTATTGGAAAATATAATAAACCTATGTTATCTCAAAATGTTTATCTGGCTTGCTGATAGCAAAGGAATTAATTAAGTTTTCATGTATTGCGCAGGAAAAATTAATACTAGCAAGGCATGAATTGTAGGAGATAGTTGTTCTCACTTCAAAACTCACAACGCTACTAAGGATAATTTCAACAAGCAAGACTGATCACCTTTTTAGTTCTTTTGGTATGAGTTAGTCTCTTGAAATATTATGGGTATAAACTTTATCTTTTAAAGATGCGAGCAAACTAAATATTATGCCGACTCGCATTTTTTATTAAAAAATCAAAATATTAATGACGGAAGTGGCGCATATCCGTAAACACCATCGCCATATTATGCTCATCGGCAGCAGCGATGATCTCTGCATCACGAATAGAGCCACCCGGTTGAATAACACAAGATATCCCTGCGTCAGCGGCTGCATCGATACCGTCTCTAAAGGGGAAAAATGCATCAGAGGCCATCACTGAGCCTGCGACTTCTAAATTTTCATCGCTGGCTTTAATGCCTGCAATTTTGGCACTGTAAACGCGGCTCATCTGCCCCGCTCCCACACCAATTGTTGCATTTTTCTTCACGTATACGATGGCATTAGATTTGACGTATTTAGCAACTTTCCAGCTAAATAAAAGATCAGAGAACTCTTCTTCTGTCGGTTGGCGTTTAGAGACAACACGTAAATCAGCGCGTTCAACCATACCTTGATCGCGTTGTTGTACGAGCAAACCACCATTAACACGTTTAAAGTCAAAGTCAGGTGCTGTTTCACCCCATTGACCACATTCTAACAAGCGTAGATTTTTCTTGGCTGCTACTATTTTTAGTGCTTCTGGACTTACTTTAGGGGCGATAATCACTTCAACAAACTGTCGCGATACAATCGCTTCTGCAGTCTCTGCATCTAATTCGCGGTTAAAAGCAATAATACCGCCAAAGGCTGAGGTAGGATCGGTTTTATAGGCGCCTTCATAAGCCTCTAAAATAGAGCCTGCCATCGCAACACCACAAGGGTTAGCATGTTTGACTATCACACAAGCGGGCTCGATAAATTCTTTAACACAAGATAAGGCAGCATCTGTATCTGCAATATTATTATACGATAACGCCTTGCCTTGTAATTGTGTTGCCGTTGCAACACACGCATCTTGCAAGTCATGCTCTATATAAAAAGCAGCTTTTTGATGTGAATTTTCACCATAGCGCATATCTTGTTTTTTCTTGAATTGCATATTGAATGTGCGTGGGAAAATAGACTCTGCATCACCCTCTTTATTGTCACCGTAACTCGGTACCATGCTTCCAAAATAATTAGCAATCATGCCATCATATTGTGCACAATGCTCATAAGCTGCGATCGCCAAGTCAAAACGGGTGCGATACACTAAACCACCTGAGTTCTTATCCATTTCTTGCAGAACGCGTGCATAATCACTGGCATTAACAATCACTGTCACGTCTTTATGATTTTTAGCAGCAGCACGAAGCATCGTTGGTCCACCAATATCTATATTTTCAATGGCATCTTCTAATGTGCAATTTGGATCTGCCACTGTGGCTGCAAATGGGTAAAGATTAACCACTACCATATCGATCGCATCAATTGCATTTTCACGCATAATTGCTTCGTCAATACCACGGCGCGCTAAAATACCACCATGAATTTTTGGGTGCAGTGTTTTTACACGCCCATCCATCATTTCAGGGTATCCAGTATAGTCGGAGACTTCCGTTACTTTAATTCCATTATCATGAAGAAGCTGACAAGTGCCTCCTGTTGATAAGATAGCAACGCCTCTCTCCGTTAATTCGCGCGCAAACTCGATGATCCCAGTTTTATCCGAAACACTAATTATCACTCGTTTTATAGGTTGGCTATTTTCCATTTTCTTACACATTCCTCGGTTAAATCGATCTCGAGCAACAACCCAAAAAGGGCTGCTTTGAACTCATGTAATACAGATATTAATATTCAAACCGCAACACAACAGCAAAGCATGACAATCTCAATGAAGCACGTTTAAGGTTGCTTGAGGTTGCGCGCACATTCTACCTGAAAAAACGTTAAAAATTGAGCAGTTTTAATAAAAAAAGAAAATATTCCAATAATTACCCTCTCTATTTATAGCGAAGCGATAAGGTAATAAAAACATTAAAATCATAAACTAACAGAAGATATATAGTTCCATGACACTTCAAAGTACAAATTAAGCAAGCCAAATTAGGCCGATCTTCACGCATAACATTATAACATGCGATGCTTTAATTGAGGCTTTACGAGGGGGGATATAGTTCATGTCGCTAGCTCTTTAGACGCAGCTCTAATAGCCAACATCAAAAAAGAGAAGTAAACATTATAGAGCTGTCTTAAATGGCTATCAGCGCCAGAGACGGTAGTTGTATTTGAGCTAACATGAGCATCTCAGTAAAACGACGCTTGAACCTCATAGCCTAAAAAAATAGCGAGCATTTGCTCGCTATTTTCGATGACGATAGATACGCACCCGTCTCTGCTTTTTATATTAATAAAAGAGAGAAGAGGCGCCGCCGTTAATTAGTGTGATATGGCGCACTTAATTCATGGACGGCATCCACAAATATTTTGGCGTTTTCAGGTGGAACATCTTGATGAATACCATGGCCTAAATTAAAGATATGGCCAACACCGTTACCGTAACCTTTTAGGATCGTATCAACTTCTTGACGAATACGAGATCCGGACGCGTATAAAATAGAAGGATCCATATTGCCTTGTAAGGCCACTTTATCACCCACACGCGCTTTGGCCGTTGCAATATCTATCGTCCAATCTAAACCAATACAATCACAACCCGTCGCAGCTATCTTCTCTAACCACTGCCCGCCATTTTTAGTAAATAACGTAACAGGTATTTTTTGACCCGCATACGTGCGATGTAATCCATCCACTATTTTATGCATGTATTGCAATGAAAACAGCTCATAATCACGAGGAGATAACACCCCACCCCAAGTATCAAAAATCATCACCGATTGCACGCCGGCTTCAATTTGAGCATTTAAGTATTGGATCACACTGTCTGCCAGTTTATCCAATAATGCATGTAAAATAGCAGGATCAGCAAATGCCATTTTTTTAATTTTAGTAAAGGCTTTTGATGTGCCACCTTCAACCATGTAAGTTGCGAGTGTCCACGGGCTACCTGAAAATCCGATAAGAGGGACAGAACCATCTAGCTCTTGACGAATACGGCGCACTGCATTCATTACATATTGTAATTCACCTTCAGGATCAGGCATGATCAAATTATCGACATCTTTTTTACAACTGATCGGACGTTCAAATTTTGGACCTTCACCGGTTTCAAAATAAAGCCCAAGACCCATTGCATCCGGGATAGTTAAAATATCTGAGAATAAGATAGCAGCATCAAGATCAAATCGACGTAAGGGTTGCATGGTCACTTCACACGCTAAATCTGCATTACGGCAAAGCGACATAAAGTCCCCTGCTTGTGCGCGGAGCGCTTTATACTCAGGTAAATAGCGCCCTGCTTGGCGCATCATCCATACCGGCGTTTTATCTACTTCTTGCTTTAATAAAGCGCGAATATAACGATCATTCTTTAATTCTGTCATGCTTTTTTTATCCCATCGATTCGATTTGTGCATATGCTAACTTAAATATTAAAAAGAGTCACACTCTGCCAATACTTGGTTAATTAATTCTCTTGCAACCGTGCCTTTATTTGGCAAAGCAGGTAGATTATCTATGGCGTACCAAGCTGCGCTATATATTTCATCTTCATCAACGCAAATCTCACCAGAATCATGATCCGCGATATACGCCATCATCAAGGAGTGTGGAAACGGCCAAGGCTGACTGCGTACATAACGAATATTTTTTACCTTAATACCAACTTCTTCATAAACTTCGCGTTGCAGGCACTCTTCGAGAGTTTCACCGGCTTCCACGAATCCAGCTAACACGGTATATATTTCTTCATTACTTTGATAATGGCGTTGATGTAAGGCCAGTAATATCTCTTTATCTTTGCGAATTGCGACAATAATACAAGGTGAAATACGCGGGTAACAACGATGCGCGCAGGCGCTACAATGACAAGCAATTTCCCATTCCACACGTTGCATCTTTTCACCACACTGCCCGCAGTACTGATGCGTTTGATAAAACAATGCAACTTGTAAAGCCCGCCCCAGCATATTAAATAACGTCTCATCAATTTTACCGAGTAAAATACGGGCATTTTGGTAGCTACCACATTTAAACGTACTGGCATCAGATGCGACTATCAAATAGCAAGGATGGGACTGATACTCACCAATCTTTATTTTAGAACGGAGCATCGAGGCCGGTAAAGACAATTCAGTTGCATCGCCATAAGGAATAGACTCATCTAACTCTTGCAAAATTATTTTTTTATGCGCGATAATAAACCACCACGCCTTATTTTTTGCACCCATTACATTTAATGCATCGCTCATTTATGATCCTTCTGGTTAATGATTTTGCTTAGCTCACAGTTATACATCAATATCCCCCTTAAACTCAAATTCAAGTTGACGACTTCACTTTTTTTATATAGTTTTGATATAAATAAAAACAATAATACTGGAGATGACATGTTACGTAACATTGAAAAAGTAAAAGCAGAATGGGGTGGGACACTGAACGTTATAGATGGTTGGCTTGCAAACCGTCAACAATTGGTTGTTTTATATTGTAAGCTTGTCGGTACCTCTACTGAGCAACAAAAAAAACAAGAACTGCCTAGCCAAAAAGAAATAACAAATTTTTGTCAAACCCTATTGGATTATACATCAACAGGTCATTTTGGTATTTATGAACAAATTATCTTGCAATGTAAGCTCGATGGAGAACAAAATCTTAAAATTGCACAAGAGCTATATTCTCGCATCACCACCACCACGGATACCGCCCTTAATTTTAATGACAAATATGCTGAGAATGCAACTGAAATAGCATTACTCGACTTTGATGACGACTTATCAGAACTCGGTCAAAAAATGGAAGAGCGCTTTGAACGAGAAGATCAACTTCTCGAAGTTTTAATGTTACATAACACCCTTGTATAATAATGATGCGATGTAAAAGAGAATAATCTATATTATTCTCTTTTACATTATCACTCTATATTTTTTTGTAACTTAAGCGCACTTAATATAGCGGCTTCTGAATCTAAACTGTTTTTTATTAATAAAAAATATTCAACAATAAATTCAACCTGTTGCTCGCTGGCAAGTTGCCCCCAAGCACGTCCCAAAATCTGCTCTAAATCGTCAATAAACTGATCTCCTTCAGCAACAACATCTAAACGATCTTGCTTACTTAAATTCACTTGTTGCGCGCAAAATACCTGCAATAAATCGACGACCTGAGTTTCTACCACTTCCGCCACCATAATATCTGCACGAGGGCCACTGTTGGTTTCAAAAAGGTTTAAATTATCTGCAAAATAACCTATACATGCATCGTATGCATCACTACCTAATAACATTTTATATTCCTTTATATTTCATTAAATAGAGGCTTTATTAGTTTATATACCATGTTACCTCATATGCGACCTCAGGTTCTCCTAAGACGCTTATAAGGCAATATTTGAGCGCGTGTTAGCGATTATCATGGGTATAAGATAAAGCTTCTTCTCCTGCACACTAATCTTGTCCTCTTTGCACATAAATAGAGACGCTTAAATATAGTGTGATCCTTATTAAAAATCAGGCTTCCTTGATCTCATTTAGAAAACCATCGCGACGCTTATTAAATGCTTTTTTATCTTTTCTAAGTACACTCTTAGATAAAGGTAGATTTACTTTCATCGCATTAACAGCGCGACCATTAATATGAAATTCATAATGCAAATGAGGCCCTGTTGAGCGCCCAGTATTACCCGACTTGGCAATTAAATCGCCCATCTCTACACGCTGACCTCTGCGTACTAATATTTTACTTAAGTGTAAAAAACGCGTGGTATATTTACGGCTGTTTTTAATAACGATATAATTTCCTGCAGCCGGGTGATAACCCGCACGTAAGACAATGCCGTCACCGATAGAATAGACCCTTGTCCCTACTACAACTGCAAAATCAGTCCCTAAATGCGGGCTCACTCTTTTCGTAATAGGATGTAAACGTCTTAGATTAAAAGGTGAACTAATACGTGGGTGTCCATTAACGGGTAGTCGTCGATAGGCTTTACTCAAACCTAGACCATCTTCATCATAATAACGACCATCTTCACTTAAAAAGGCAGTGTAGGTTTTAGATCGTGTTTTAATCAATACCGCTAATACTTCACTGTCAAAACTGTATGTGCCATCAATATAATTTTTTGCGACTAAAACTTTAAAACTATCACCGGCACGAAGTTGTCGATTAAAATTGATTTTTTCTTCGAGCGCATTTGAAATTTGCTGTATTTGACCCGCCGATAAACCTGCGTGTTTAGCATTAATGTAGAAACTGCCAGAAATAATGCCTTTATATAAACTGTGTGACCAAACGCCTTTCTTTGTTTCTAATAATGAAACATATTCGTCACCTTTAAGCGTGAAAGTCAGTGTACTGGCTCTATCAATGATAACTTTTAATACTAATAATTTATTTTCAGCATTCATTAACATTTTTAATTTTTGTCCAGGCAATAGATTACCTAAACGTAAATATTTTTGATCCACATCGAGCAATTCTTGCAATAACGCAGCAGAGAGGCCTTCTCGCTGAAATATTTCACTGACGGTATCGCCAGCTACAATTTCAACATCTACTTTTCTATCACCCTCTTTATTTGCAAAACGCATACCAAATTCATCTGCTATCGCTGATAGTGGCTCAACGGATGCACTATTACCATGCTCTGAAGATAATGTTAAAATACGTTTAATATGTTTAGATTTTTGCTGTTGACTCGGTAAAAAGGCGATCACCAATAAAAACACAAACAATAAAATCAAGGCAAAAAAATGTTTTCTGGGGAGGTTATTAATAAACTGAAAAAAGGCTTCTATTTGTATACGCAAGGAAATCTCCACAATAAAATTCGGGATAAAGAACTAAAGCGCTAAAGTATATATTATTTTATTTAAAATTCTAAACAAAATAAATTCAATTAAGCTTTGCGCTATAATTATAAGGTGTTTTTTTTATCTAACAGATGTACTATAGCCGTCTAGATGTAAGAACATCTAAATCTATTTTAGTTCACTATTCGAGGAGTTCACATGTCACGTGACTTATTCACTTCAGAGTCTGTATCTGAAGGCCATCCAGATAAAATCGCCGATCAAATTTCTGATGCGGTATTGGATGCAATTTTAAAACAAGATAAAAAAGCGCGCGTAGCATGTGAAACTTACGTCAAAACAGGTATGGTTATGGTCGGTGGCGAAATCACCACGGATGCATGGGTTGATATCGAAGAAATCACCCGCAAGACCATACGTGACATCGGTTACACCAGTTCAGAAATGGGCTTTGATGCCGATTCTTGCGCGGTCTTAAATGTAATAGGTAAACAATCTCCGGATATCAACCAAGGTGTGGATCGTGATGATCCCTATGAGCAAGGTGCGGGCGATCAAGGTTTAATGTTCGGTTATGCCACTAATGAAACTGAAGTGTACATGCCAGCTCCTATTACTTATGCACATCGCTTAGTAAAGCAGCAAGCTGAAGTACGTAAAAGTGGCAAGCTAGGCTGGTTACGTCCCGATGCAAAAAGCCAAGTTACTTTTGCTTATGAAAATGGCGTAATTGTTGGAATTGATGCAGTTGTACTTTCAACGCAACATTCTGAAGATATCGCCCATAAAGATCTTGTTGAAGCCGTCATGGAAGAGATCATCAAACCCGTATTACCTGCTGAATTGCTATCCAAGCACACTAAATACTTCATTAATCCTACCGGTCGTTTTGTTATCGGTGGCCCTGTTGGCGATTGTGGCTTAACGGGTCGTAAAATCATTGTTGATACCTACGGTGGCACAGCGCGTCACGGTGGTGGTGCATTCTCTGGTAAAGATCCTTCTAAAGTGGATCGTAGTGCGGCTTATGCTGCACGTTATGTTGCTAAAAACTTAGTGGCAGCTGGCCTTGCTGATCGTTGTGAGATCCAAATCTCTTATGCGATTGGTGTTGCGGAGCCGACATCTATCAGTGTTGAAACTTTCGGCACAGAAAAGGTAAGTAAAGATCTTATTATTGAGCTTATCCGTAAACATTTTGATCTACGCCCTTACGGTCTGATTAAAATGTTAGATCTTATCCAGCCAATTTATCTATCTACCGCTGCATACGGTCACTTTGGCCGTGAAGAGTTCCCTTGGGAAGCTTTAGATAAAGTAGAAACATTAAAATCTGACGCATTCTAATTTAAAGAATGCCCACAGAAGAAGATAAAAAAGCACTTATGCATAAAGGTGAAGATTGTTTCATCGAAGCTGAGTGCTTTTTTGATCGCCCTTTTAAACGCCCGATCTACCAATTTGATCAACGAGGTAAAGCCGCAGCGACAGCCCATCTACAACGTAATATGATCCGTTTTAATCCGATCTTATACCGCCAAAATAAAAATGAGTTTATTCACCAAATTGTAGCGCATGAAGTCGCGCACCTTATTACTTTTGCCGTTTATGGAAAAGTGCGACCGCATGGTAAAGAGTGGCAAAAAATAATGCGCAGTGTTTTTTCGCTCCAAGCAAAAACGACACATTCTCTTAATATTGAAGATGTACAAGGGAAGTTGTTTTTATATCATTGCTTATGCACAGAGCACAAATTAACCGTGCGCCGGCATAATAAAATATTAAAAGGCAGTCAATATCATTGCCGAAAGTGTCAAAGTAAATTAACGCTTAAAGTTATCTAAAATTATCCCTGTTGCCATGGCGACATTTAACGACTCGGCGGCGCCAAAATTAGGGATCGTGATCTTATCTGAGATTAAATGTTCAAGCTCATCAGAAATACCATGCGACTCACTGCCCATCACAATAAAAGCACTTTTAGGGAGCGCGCATTGGTGTAAATTACTGCCCTCAAGATAAGCACCAAAAATAGGTTTCTCCTGAATGGCTAAATACTCAACGAGAGGCGTGTGACTTACATTAATACGCGCAAAAGATCCCATGCTAGCGGCAATCACTTTCGGGTTATAAAAATCGGCACAATCTGGACTACATACTATATTTTTAACCCCATACCAATCAGCAACGCGGATGATAGTGCCTAAATTTCCGGGATCTCCCACTTGATCTAAGACGAGAATTAATTCTTGAGATGCGATCGTTGGCAGTGTTGCCGTTTTACACTTAGCAACCACCAGCACACTATTATTAGAGAGCAACGTTCCCATTTTTTTTAATTCATCGCTGCTGACTTCTGTGCATAAGGGCACAAGCTGATGCGTAGATAAAAGTGTATTGTTTTTATTAATATAAGTCGACGTTGCAAAAACTTGTTCAATGACAAAATCAGATCGCAATAACTCAGCGACATTCTTTTCACCCTGGACAATAAACAACCCTTGTTTTTTACGTTGTTTTTTTTGTTCCAAACTTTTAATGAGTTTTAACTGATTTTTAGAAAGCATTTTTTTTCCAACTTAAAGGTGGCAACACATAATGATCGCATCTTCACGACCTTTTTGCAGTGGATAATAATCATGGCGCCGGCCAACTTCGACAAATCCGAGTTGTTCGTATAATCGCCATGCCGTCGTATTTGATACGCGTACTTCAAGCCAAATTTCTTGCTCGTTTTTAGATCTAGAAAAATCTAATAATGATTGTAAAAGTAATTTACCAAAACCTTTACCTTGCTCATCACTCGCTATCACAATATTCATCAGCGTCACTTCTCCGGCAACGGAGCTTGCAACATAATAACCAATGACGCGATCCTTATCGATGAGTAGATGATTAAAATAGCGCTTTCCAAAATTACTTAAAAAGAGTTTTTCTGACCAAGGGTGTGAATGTGCTGATTTTTCAATTTTTGTTACACATGCAATATCATTGAGTCCCATCGGCACAATGGTCACATCAGGCGGTTGCGTCACAGTATTGTTTCCATAATTGTTTTTTCTTATTAGCATCAAGGCATAACTGCGAGAGTGGAGGAGAGGTCAAAACATGAGAGCCGGTAATGTTTTCATCTATAGCGCCCAGCGTAGACCAAATAAGTGCGGGAAGATCTGCTTTTAATTGCAAGAATTCAGACATAGTGCAGTAATACACTTGTTCTGCTTTAATATTAAAAGCCTTTAATATATTCATTAATAAAGGCGCAACACGATCCTGCTCAGCACAAATAATTAATAACTGGCAAGTACTTAATACAAGCGGTAATTTAGTTTGTAAATACGTAAAACCTTGTCCATTACGTAATAGCCAACGGGTTATACCCATTTCTTGTAAATACAGCGCTTTTTTATGTTGCATAAGCTACCTTATGATGCACGAAGCACTGCAATATACAGTAATCATAACTTAAACGATATCGCTTCTGGCAATATACCTATACCCATGATACTTAAAAATGCATTTATCCGTTAGAATGATCATAGGTATATGATGCTTTGTTTCACAGTTAGCCAAATGATGCGATAGCTCCTTAATCGGGATAGATTATAAGGCCTAAAGGTGATAATAATTGCTCTTGTTGCCAAGCACATATTTTAACGCCAGAGAGGTTAACACGGCGCGGATCTAACGAATAAAGATCAGAATAACGAATGTCACAATCTTGTAGATTAAAAACACCCCAACTCTCTGCAGAAAACTCGCTACGGCTTAAATCAGAACCTTTAAAAGAAGCGCCTTGCAAATTTGCTCCTAGCCAACGATTTTCAAAAAGATCGCACTTCTCCATGCATTGATTAGAAAAATTGGCATAAGATAAATTACAACCCGTAATATAAGCAGAGCAAAAGTATGCACTGTGGCTGATCTGATTAACAAATCTCGTTTTTAAAAAGTTAGCGCCTTTTAAGTCGCAATCTCGAAATTCAACCCCAAAACAATTTGCCCCATAAAAGTTTGCCATCGATAGTTGGCAGTGTTTAAAACTTGCCTCACGTAAATCACTATATTCAAATTTACAACCCAGATCTGAACCCGATTCCAAAAATTTACAGTGAATAAATTGCGCATCTCGTAAATTTGCATGGCTAAAATCACAGCCGTAAAAATGACAAGATTCAAAACATTTTCCCTCTAAATCTTGCTCAGTAAAACTAATATTTTCAAATATTTTATTGCTCTGTAACATACGCTATCCTCTGTTGGCATAACCCGCAGACTAGCATTCTAATATATAAAAATCCAAAAAAAACCACCCTTACAAATCAACGTGTTAAAAGCATCTAAATACACCCTATACAAGCCCAAAACAGCAAGCTAAGAGGCTTTAAGTCGACAAACGAATGCAGGCAAACTGAAAAAGTTTATTTTTATTTTAAAAGCAGACAGGAACACGTCAATAAATTGAAAAAAAGAGGAAGAAACAACGAGAAAAACACGATGACATTCTCTAGATTAAACAATAGAAAGTCACCGTTTAATATATTTATCTGCAAATAAGGGCAGACTTTGTTAAGATCTTATTTGTTATACCCCACTTCGTGACGCTCGTTTTTAACTAAAAAAGACAAATACGACGTATTAAAAGAAGAGATAAGAAGCGCTAAGAAGCGCGCTTGAACTATTATAGGTATATCAATAAATTCACTAAAGAGAACACAATTTCTCTAACTGAGGTTAAATGAGTTTAAACAAAGATAAATATAGTATAGATAATACAGATTACACCGTTGGACAAGATAATGTTCAAAAATGGGGGTTTGATGTCCATAATCCTGTTTTTGGTATCAGTGCAGGTCTTATCGGCCTTTTTCTTCTCGCCGTCTTAATTGTTGACCCACAAACATCCAAAGCCTTTCTCGATGGTCTTAAATGGCAAATTATAAATACTTTTGACAGTCTATTCATGTGGGCCACTAATATTTTTGTGATCTTCTGTTTGGTTCTTATTGTCACTCCCTATGGGAAAATTCGCTTAGGTGGCGATGACGCGAAAGCAGATTACAGCACGCTTTCTTGGCTCTCCATGTTATTTGCAGCCGGTATGGGTATTGGTTTAATGTTTTGGGGTGTTGCAGAGCCCCTTGCATATTATACAGGGTGGTTTGAAACCCCTCTAAATGTCGCAGCAAATACACCTGAAGCTATTCCGCTTGCTCTTGGTGCAACCATGTTCCATTGGGGATTACACCCTTGGGCTATTTATGGCGTTGTTGCTTTATCACTGGCTTTCTTCGCATATAATAAAGGTCTACCTCTTTCTATGCGTTCTGTGTTTTATCCTATCTTAGGAGATCGCACTTGGGGATGGCCTGGACATTGTATTGACATCCTAGCCGTACTTGCGACTTTATTTGGCTTAGCGACCTCTCTAGGCCTCGGAGCGCAACAAGCCGCAAGTGGGTTCCATCACGTATTTGGCATTGATGCAGGTTTACCATTACAAATCACCATTATTATCGTGGTCACCTTACTTGCCGTCGTATCTGTTGTACGTGGTATTGATGGTGGCGTAAAAGTGATTAGTAATATTAATATGCTTCTCGCTATTGTATTAGTTGTCTTTGTTGCGTTGGTGACGCTTGCCGTTACGATGGGAACTATTCCGCAAACCGTCATGGGCTATATTGAAAATATTATACCGCTAAGTAACCCGATTGGTCGTGAAGACGAAGCTTGGATGCATGGCTGGACTGTATTTTACTGGGCATGGTGGGTTTCATGGTCTCCTTTTGTTGGTATGTTCATTGCACGTATCTCACGCGGACGCACAGTGCGTGAGTTTATCAGTGCAGTATTGCTAATTCCAACCAGTGTTACTATTTTATGGATGTCCGTTTTTGGTGGTAATGCCATTGATCAAGTGATCAATAAAGTGGGTATTTTAGGTGACAAAGGTCTTACTGAAGTGCCTCTCGCAATGTTCCAAATGTTTGATGCTTTACCGTATGGTAACGTTTTATCACTGTTAGCCGTTGTTCTTGTGTTGGTGTTCTTTATCACCTCATCAGACTCAGGCTCTTTAGTCATCGATAGTATTACCGCCGGTGGTAAAGTAGATGCGCCTATTCCTCAACGTATTTTTTGGGCGTTAATTGAAGGTGCTATTGCTATCGCTCTTCTTTGGATTGGTGGCGCTGATGCAGTTCAAGCCTTACAAGCTGCGACTATTTCAACGGGTCTGCCTTTCACCATACTTCTACTGATCATGTGTGTTTGTTTGATCATGGGGATGCGCACCGAGAAACATCGCGCTTAAGCTACCCTTATAAATAATAAAAAAGCCAATGTGATTTTTACATTGGCTTTTTTTATGACTTCATTTTAATTTTTTAGATATTTAAATTTATAACCATAACTCTTTAATCGGCGTATCTTCATTAAAATGATACTTAATTTGTGCTTGCAATAACTCAGCTGTCGCTATCGCATCGGTTAATGCATCGTGCGGTGAATATGCAGGTAAATTATAACGTACCCGGCTATTAGCTAAACGAATAGACTCCGATTGATGCCCCTTTAACCAGTTAATAAACCCTTTAGAATATTTATTTTGTACATCAGCCTCTATTTGCATCGTATCAATCACTGGAAATATAATGCCTTCTTTGAGTTGGGCTCGTAAATCCAAATCAAAAAAATCACGCTCAATACGCCGATAATGTACCACCACGACTTTACCTGCTAGCTCCTTTAAAAGAGGCTCTAATATACTTAACAAGTCAGGCGCCCCCTGTAAATCAGAATGCGTAATGCCATGAATAATAATTGAATTTTCTTTTAAATTATCTTCTGGATTGATATACCACTTTTTAGCCTTTCTACAATAAATTCGTTGTAAATCAAATGGCACAAGACCAATGCTGATAATGCTATTTTGCTTAGAATCAAGGCCTGTCGTTTCAAAGTCTAACGCGACAAATTCAATATCACTTAATTTTGTTTCGTCGTGATAAGTCCCTTTTTTATAAAACTCATATAGATGTTTATTTTTACTCTGTAATGCCTTTAGTTGTAAAAAGGCATGCCAATTTAAGATCTCTTTATTGGTAAAATTATGCATTAATGACCTTATAATTTGGTTGCACTATAACGATATTTTAAAAAGTTTTGGGCATTACTGAGCACCAAAAAAGCATCTTTTAAATGCCGACGCTCAAAATCCGACATATTTTCTGGCTCTATATTATTATCTGGCTCTATCTCTGATTCAATATCCAATGCTTGATGACGTAAACGCACTAAAGAGATCAACTCCATCGCATGCTGTAAATCTTCGCCTTTAGATTTTGGTAATATTTTAGCCTCAATAATATCATCTAGACGCTCAAATGAATTTTGTGACGTCGACCCTATCGCCAATGCATGCACACGTATAAGATCAGCAAGTGGCGCAGTACCACGTCGTTTTAAATTAATTGAATTGTTTTGACGTCCATCTTTTTCCATCACAAAATCTTTAAAGAAACCTAATGGGGGCGTTCTATTACGCGCATTACGTGCGAGGCAAGCCAAAAATCGATTATTCTTTTTAGCGCGGCGCAGTATAAACATATTTAACTGCTCAGCCCATTTTAAACGTCCAAACACACCGACAATATCAAAGAAAATAGAGCAATTTAGTAACGCTTGTGGATCTGGTTTATCAATCCAATTAGCAAAACACGTTTCCCACTGCAATTGGGTTTTACGATACTCAGGATTCGTTGCCATAATATCGCCAGTACAGTAACTATAGCCACAAGTGGCTAAACCATCGCAAACAAATTTTGCCAATTTTTCAAAATATTCACCATGTTTAGCTTCATCATAACTATTATCTAAAATAATGGCATTATCTTGATCCGTTACAATCAACTGCTCGTTTCTGGCCATTGAGCCTAATGCTAAGAAGCAATAAGGAACAGGTGGCTCTCCAAGCTCTTCTTCTGCAAGTTCAAGTAAGCGCTGTTTAAAACTTCGCCCAATTTCAGACATGGCGCGTCCTACCATATGCGAATTGGCATCTTCATTTACCATGCGTAAAAAACAATCTTTTAACTCTTTGGAAAGTTGCTCTAAATCTTCAGTGCTCTGTTGCTGAAAAATACTGCTTACAAATAACAAACTATTTTGTGATTCATAACGAATAATATCGGCAACTTCAATCAAACCGATGGGATATTTATTCTTTAATATGGGTAGATGATGCACGTTATGGCGTAACATTAATAACATCGCTTCAAAAATATACGCGTTATGATCTAAAGATATCAATTTAGTCGACATGATCGTATCAACAGGATCATTTACATCAAGCCCCCCCGCTATCACTTTTACACAAAGATCATGTTCGGTGATAATGCCAACAAAGTTATTATCATCGACGGAAGGATCATTAATAAGCACAGCCGAGACATTCTCTTGCGACATAAACTGCGCAACACTTTGCATTGAGCTTGTATTAGGTAACATTAACGCCTCACGCGTTAATAGCGTTTTTACTTTCGAGCTCATTAATGCATTTGCATCATCACTTTTACTTTCTACCGCTTGCTTTAAGCGCATACTATCTTCTACTTCAACAAAATCAGCAAAAGACTCATAACGATCATATAAATCATGAAAAATAGCTTCGGGTATGCAATATAAAAGCGTATCTTTTACCGATTTAGCCAAAAAACGCACTTTATTATTGGTCAACAAACCCACTTGACCAAACAGCTTTCCTTGATCTAAACGGTTATATAACTCCCCTTTACGTCGATGAATTTCCACCACGCCACTGCGGATCATATATAATTCTTTGCTCGGATCCTCTACCGTATTTATCATGCTTCCCATTCGATAATAAGAGATCTCTATATTTTTAGCAATATAGCTCAACTCCTCTTCAGGCAGGTCAGTAAACGGGTTGTATTGACTAATAAAATCTTGGATCTCTAATAACTCAATTTCCATTATCTTCTCTATAAAGGTAAGTAAATTTATATGATGGTTAATATTCTATACCCATAATACTTCAAGATACAAAATCAGCAAGCCAGATTGGTCTTCTACCATAAAATTGAAAACGCGTTATTCTACATTGCTATTTTATAACAACACCTCAACAACGAAGACAAGTTCATTTGGCTATCCCTTTGGGCGCCAGCTCTAAGTGGGGCTAATCATCCACTCTTTTTTATACAATATTGATAAGCGAAGATTAAAATTTATTAAAGAGGTTTACTGCTAGCGGATTTTTACTAAAAAAAAACCTCTATACATACGGCATGTATAGAGGAAAACTAAGGAAAAACTAAGGAAAAAACTATAAATCTAGCTAGTTCACATAATTAGTCAACCCGCTTGTCAAATAGTTCAAAAAACATTCAACTTATTATTAATGTGCTTCATCCCAGTTATTACCCACTCCAACTTCCGCAAGTAATGGCACATCTAAGATGACGGCTTTTGCCATTATTTCCTGAATAATGCACGTATAATTTTCGACCTGATCTTCTTTAATACAGAAAACCAGTTCATCGTGCACTTGCATGAGTAACTGCACTTGTGAAGGCGCTTGTTTTTCAACCCAAGCAGCAACATCTAGCATCGCCTTTTTAATAATATCAGCAGCAGTGCCTTGCATCGGTGCATTAATTGCAGCGCGCTCAGACGCTTTCTTTAAAATACCATTACGCGAATTAATATGCGGTAATTGTAAACGACGCCCTAAAATTGTTTCAACAAAGCCTTGCTCGCGCGCTTTATCTCGGGTGGTTTGCATATACGTTAAAACGCCCGGATAACGATGAAAATATTTATCCATATACAGCTTTGCATCGGATCGTGATATTTTTAACTGCTTTGCCAAACCAAAGGCGCTCATTCCATAAATAAGGCCAAAATTTATGGCTTTAGCACTGCGTCGTTGATTTGTTGTCACCTCATCGACAGAGACAGAGAAAACTTCTGACGCCGTCGCTTTATGGATATCAAGGCCGGTTGAAAAGGCTTCTAATAAGCCTTTATCTTGAGACAAATGCGCCATAATACGTAATTCGATTTGGCTATAATCGGCTGCTACTATTTTATAGCCTTGCGGCGCAATAAAAGCTTGGCGAATACGTCGACCTTGTTCACTTCGGATCGGTATATTCTGTAAATTTGGATCGCTTGATGATAAACGCCCCGTCACAGTTACCGCTTGATGATAAGAAGTATGTACTCGGCCCGTTTGTGCATTGATCATTTTTGGTAGTTTATCGGTATACGTCGATTTTAGTTTACTCAAACCTCGATGCTCAATCACTAACTTAGGCAACTTATAGGTCTCAGCTAACTCAACGAGTACTTCCTCTCCTGTTGAAGGTGCGCCTTTAGGCGTTTTCTTCAGAATAGGTAATTCTAAATCTTCAAATAGAATGCTTTGTAATTGTTTTGGAGAGCTTAAATTAAACTCTTTACCCGCTTCGATATAAGCTTCTTTCTCTATTTCGAGTAACCTTTTACCAATTTCGACGCTTTGTGCGCCCAGCATAGTGGCATCTATTTCGACGCCTCCTAGCTCAACATCGGAAAGTACGATAGCTAAAGGCAATTCAATATCTTCGTATAACGCCACTAATTTCGGAAATTTTTCTAATTTAGGCCACAACAGTAAATGCAAACGTAAGCTCAATTCAACATGCTCACCTACATAAGGCGTAATGTCTTTAATACTCACTTGATTGAATGGCAGCTGTTTTTTGCCTTTACCTGCGATTGCTTCATAAGAGGCTATCTCAATCTGTAAATATTTTAACGTGAGAGAGGCCTTATCATGTTTGCCTGTACTGTCTAATAGGTAAGATTCAAGCATCGGATCAAATGCGACGCCTTGCAAGTTAATACCTTCAAGACGGAGTACGCTGCGCATAAATTTTAAATTGAAAACCACTTTTTGTGGTGCTATTTTTTCTAATAAGGGCTTCAATTTATCAAGGGTAGCAAGGTACTCTAACTGCGCAGGTGCATCTATATAATCATGCGCGAGTGGTAAATAGAAAGCTTCAATCGTTATCTCTGCACTGTTTTCGTCTGCCACTTGCAGAGCAAAAGAAAATCCAACAATTTTAGCCTGCATATAATCAGCACAGGTTGTTTCTATCGATATTGAAAATAATTCGGCTTTTTCTAATTTTTGAATTAATTGCTTCAATTGCCCTTGCGTATAAATACACTGGTCATGGCGAATAGGCGTTTTTTTGATTTCAAGACTCAACTCAGTATCAGAGGTACTTGGCGTGCTTGTCATCGATGTCGACGCGCCACCTTGTAATATTTGCTCACCGTCGAGGACAGCAGATAACCAGCGTCTAAATTCTAATTTACCAAAGAGTTTAATTAAGCTATCTGTGTCTTGTTTTATCGTTTTGAAATCATCATAGGCAACCTCTAATTCAACATCGAGTTTGATGGTCGCTAATTTATATGACAAACGCGCCATGTCTTCATTATCAGCCATTTTTTTAGCAATCGTTTTACTGCCACGGAATCCTAATGGCGCTAATTTATCAAGGTTTTCATAGATAAGATCCATGCTACCAATACCTTGTAGCATGGCTAATGCCGTTTTAGAGCCCACGCCAGGGACGCCAGGAATATTATCTGCGGTATCACCCATCAAAGCTAAATAATCAATAATAAGCTCAGCTGGCACACCAAATTTCTCAGTGACGCCGTCTATGTCAAGTACACTGTTGGTCATCGTATTGATAAGTAACGTATGCTCATCGACTAACTGAGCCATATCTTTATCGCCCGTACTGATCAATGTTTTAATGCCTTTCGCACTGGCCTGTTTCGACAAGGTGCCGATCACATCATCCGCTTCAACCCCAGGGACAATTAAAATAGGTAAACCCATTGCTTTGATCACTGCATGTAACGGTTCAATTTGAATGCGCAGGTCATCGGGCATACTCGGGCGGTTTGCTTTATATTGTGAGTACATATCATCACGAAACGTTTTACCCTTGGCATCAAAGACGACCACAATATGTGAAGGAGAAAACTGCTGCATTAAGCTTTTGAGCATATTAACCACACCATAAACAGCGCCCGTCGCGTCGCCTGCAGAATTGGTTAAGTGAGGAGGAGAGAAAAAGGCACGATAAAGATACGAAGAGCCATCAACAAGTACAAAAGGATTTTCAGGAATAGTCGCCATCAATTTATTACCCAATAGCAGAAAAATAAAGAAGGATTATAACAGAAAAAAAGCCGACGATAGCAATCTATTCAGCTAAGTGGTTGTTTACTTTTAGGGCGGTAAAACTCTGTGGATAACTCTGTTAGTAATTTTACGATAAATTTGAGCTAGCACAAAGAAAGCTTACAAGGCCTTATTTATCATAGACTTGCACATTTATTTTCAAAACCCATTAAAAATGAAATGTGCATAACAAAAATGTAAGCGCTTTATTTTTAAGCTAATTTACAGGTTAGGTGCATTTTTCACAGGGTTTGCATACATTTTTAAAACCGTCTCTTGTAGCTCAATATCGATTTCATTTAAACGTTTTGCAAAGCGCTCTTTATCCTCGCTATCAATGCTATCTAAATTGACTTTCGCAGCAATGTAATTAGATGGGTGTAAATAATAATTTTGATAAATTTGCTTATCAATGGCGCAGGCAACTTCGTCTGCATCCTTAAAATCACCTTCTAAAGGTTTGCCGAATGCAATGTGTACATGACCCTTTTGGCCCACAATACCTGCAACAATACTGTCTATATCTTCAGATGCAGATTTTTTATACTCACCAAATTTATTTTTTGTATAAAGCTCTTTTGCTTTTTGTTTATCACACGCATCAAATTCATACGAAATAGCCACAGGCACAATATTCAGTTGATTAATGTAATCAGAAAATTCTATTTTTTTCTTTTTGCCATTGATATAAAACATTTTTATGATGGCAGGCTCTGTTTTATCAAATCCATCTTTAGCTCGCCCTTCACGTTGCGCAATCCAAATACTACTGTCGCTTTGTAGAGAGCTGAAAATGTAATCAGAGAGATGCAATAATGCTTTGAGCATTTCACGAGGCGCACTAATTGAACGTTTCACAATAAAGCTTTTATTCATGCGCATTAAATCTGCAATAAAAGGCTTACCTAATAAATTATCACCCGTTGCAATACGTGCAGATTGAAATTCTTCTGCAAATAAGGCCCAATTCATCAAAGCGGGATCCATGGCGATGTCACGATGATTAGACACAAATAAATAATTTTTCGACACGTCCAAATCACATAACCCAGAGGAGGTGAATTTAGTCGTCGTATCTTTTATCATATGATGCATATAATGCACGACTACTTTTTGCATTTCATCAATGCTATTAATCTTTCCCCATTTGTAAGTAAAATAACGACGTAAAAGAGGTCGAATCACACAATGTGTCAGCTTATGCACTTTAGGAAAGCGGAAGCTAATAATCGCATTAATTAACTCATCGTTATTGATCACTCGTAGAATGGCAGCTTGGATCTCGCCATCATTATAAGGTCGAATATCGCTGAATTTATCTGATGATATAGGCATTTTGTCGCTCGTTAGAAAATTAAGTGCGCATTTTACCTGCTTTCAGGCCAATTACCAAGTCGCTTTAAAACGAAATAGCTCTTTACGCACTAAATATCGATAAGTATCTCTGTCAATGTTAGATTTTTTTAAATATTCGCTCAGCCAAGACGCTTTAAATAATCGCGCTGAACGCAGTTGATCGTATTTAGAGAAGCGAATACTTTTAAATAATATTTTTCCCACTTTAGAGCGTTTATCAAAAGCGACATCATCAACTTCTTCTTTCAGCGCATTCACAAGATGAGGAAAAGAAGAACCAAACACAAGCTCAGCCAGTTGATAACTAAGCTCTAACGTTGATTTAGAAAGCAATAAGGCTTGTAACGACGCGGGATCATTTTGCATATTATAAAAGAAATCATGCTGATACTTATTACCTTTTTCGCGAGCTTGTGCCAAACACGCTAAACGTAGCCCTTCAAAAGACACGATATATTGCTGATAACTCGCCACATAAGCAAAATTTACCATCGCCGATAAAAGCATGCCTTCGTGTGGGCGCCGATAATTATCCGCTAACATAAGGGCACTACACGTTTGCCCTAAGGTTAATTCATAACGCCATAATTTTTTAGTAAAAATATCATCATGTTCACGATGTGGCGCAATGCAGTTTTTAAAAAATATCGCAGGGATAAGATAACGTAAAATATCCAAACCAATTAAACCCATTGCAGCTTTCACATCACGGACTTTACGAGGAGAACGCCCAAGTTCAGCCATAAAAAGTTCACTGCCAACAAGCTCGAGCAAACGTTCTCGTATATGAGTATTAAAGCTTAATAAGTGGCTTAACGTAGAATAACGAGGCTCTACGGTTAATAACTTTTTAAGGAGGTCCGTACTGCTCTCTCGTAATTGTAAACGCTCTAACGTTAGCATCTCAGGATCTTCGAGTTTTTTATTAACGACTTTCAGCAATAACTGCTGAAAATAACGGATCAAAAGTGCTCGCCGCTTCTCATCATTTAATTGCTCTAACTCTTTACGTTTTGCTCCTTTTTTTTCCACTTCAAGTAAAGTGCGCTCTTCCCTGCCATTTTTATCTTCTTCTGCATCTTCATCTATCTCTTGAGTCTTCACAACACCTGCATCTAAAACATTATCATGTAATGATTCATCCTCCGATATTTTCCATTTACCGACTAAAAAACGTAAGAAGACTTTATCGACAGATGTCGATAAAGAAGAGGTTTCAATATTATTAATAACAGTAGACATCCTATATTACTTAAATAAAGGCAAAAGCATCACCATAAATATGATCCTTTTGTGCACCTTGTTTTATAAAATCTTCACGTGCGATTTTTGCCATTTCAAAACGACCAACAATATAAATATCGAATGCATTAAGCTCAGAAAAATCATTAAGTACGGCTTGATGCACATAACCTTGATGACCTTGCCAATCCACTTCTGGTTGTTCGACTACCGGATGAAAATGAACATTGTTATGCTGTTTTGCCCACTGTGACGCTTGCTCATCAAAATAAAAATGGGCATATTCCTTAACTCCCCAATATAAATAAACGGGGTTTGTTAACTTTAATATAACAATTTGCTCTAACAAAGATTTAACATAAGAAAAACCAGTGCCTCCGGCCATTAAAATGATAGGACGCGTAGACTTCTCTCTCAAAAAGGCCTCTCCTAGCCCGATTTCAACATCTACAACACCCTCGTTTTGCATTTTCTCAATGACTTGCATCGCATATGTATTTTCCGGTGTTGCACCAATATGCAGCTCAATACATTCACTCAAAGGCGCATTGGCAATTGAAAAATGGCGTTTGTCTTTTTCACCCATCAATACAGATAAATACTGCCCGGCTTTATAAGTCACCTTTTCTGCCGGTTTCAAAAAAACACGATACAGTGAATTATTTAACTTTTCTATTGAGGTAACCTTACAAGTGAGCACTGACATTTATTTCTCTTTTTATTTTATTTTTAACGAATTGATAACAATTATGACAGGATATCCAATTCTTGCCAAAGCGAATCAATTTTTTCTTTTACTTTTTTATCCATTGTTATAGGTAGGCCCCATTCTCGGTCAGTTTCACCTTCCCATTTATTCGTTGCATCAAGTCCCATTTTTGAGCCTAGACCTGATGTTGGCGATGCAAAATCTAAATAATCGATCGGGGTATTGTCAATTAATGTCGTATCTCGAGAGGGATCCATGCGCGTGGTAATAGCCCAAATAACATCATTCCAATCCCGAACATTAATATCATCATCACAAACAATGATAAATTTAGTATACATAAATTGACGTAAAAACGACCAAATTCCCAACATCACTCGTTTTGCATGGCCCGGATAACTTTTTTTAATTGAAACGACCGCCATACGATAAGAGCAACCTTCTGGCGGTAAATAAAAATCAACAATTTCAGGAAACTGTTTCTTTAATATAGGCACAAAAACTTCATTAAGAGCAACACCTAGAATGGCAGGCTCATCCGGCGGGCGTCCTGTATAAGTACTATGATAAATAGGGTTTTCACGCATGGTCACGTGCGTCACAGTCATCACTTGAAAATCATCGACCTCATTGTAATATCCGGTATGATCTCCGTAAGGACCTTCTGGCGCTTCTTCACCGGGCTGTAAATAACCTTCCAAAATAATTTCTGCACTGGCCGGCACGTCTAAATCATTACTCAAACTTTTAGCCACTTTGGTACGAGATCCCCGTAGCAATCCTGCAAATGCATATTCTGATAATGTATCCGGTATCGGTGTCACCGCGCCTAATATAGTGGCAGGATCCGCGCCTAATGCGACAGAAACGGGAAAGGGCTTGCCAGGATTGACTTCTTGCCACTCCCTAAAATCTATTGCGCCCCCTCGATGAGACAACCAACGCATAATGATTTTATTTTTTGAAATTAATTGCTGACGATAAATACCTAAGTTCTGACGTTTTTTATAAGGACCCCGCGTAATGGTTAAACCCCAGGTGATCAAAGGCGCGACGTCTCCCGGCCAGCAAGTCATGATAGGAAGCTTAGTTAAATCAACCTCATCTCCTTGCATTACTATTTTTTGACAAAGCGGATCACGTACCCTTTTAGTTGGCATATTTAATACTTGCTTAAAGATAGGTAATTTTTCCCATACCCCTTTAATGCCTTTAGGCGGCTCAGGCTCTTTAAGATACGCAAGCCATTCACCCACTTCTCGTAATTGCGAGATATTCTCTTTACCCATCGCCATTGCGACGCGTTCGGTTGTACCAAATAGATTGGTAAGCACCGGCATGTCATAACCTTTAGGATTTTCAAATAACAGCGCAGGTCCTCCAGCACGTAACGTGCGATCGGATATTTCCGTCATTTCTAAGTTGGGATCTATTTCTTGTGATATGCGTTTTAATAAGCCTCTATCTTCAAGTTGATCGAT
Source organism: Psychromonas sp. CNPT3 (assembly GCF_000153405.2). Classification (NCBI taxonomy): domain Bacteria; kingdom Pseudomonadati; phylum Pseudomonadota; class Gammaproteobacteria; order Alteromonadales; family Psychromonadaceae; genus Psychromonas; species Psychromonas sp. CNPT3. Next base: position 409,801 of record NC_020802.1, on the reverse strand, counting down.
AAAATCACGTAAGTCATCAAATTTCATAAGAGCCCTCTGTACAGAAAAAAGTGAAAAAAAACGCTACATAAAGTAGCGTCAACTTAGATTAATAACATGTAAGTTTATTTTGATCTTTGGTTCTTCATCGCAGTAAAGAAATCATCATTAGTTTTGCTTAAACCTAATTTAGAGATCATAAATTCAGTCGCACCGATTTCACCCATAGGATGTACAATTTGACGTAAGATCCACATACGTTGTAGCTCTTCAGCTTTCGTAAGTAACTCTTCGCGGCGCGTACCAGAACGAATGATATCAATCGCAGGATAAATACGTTTTTCAGCCAGTTTACGATTTAAATGGATTTCTGAGTTACCAGTTCCTTTAAATTCTTCGTAAATTACTTCATCCATTTTAGAGCCCGTATCAATCAGGGCAGTGGCAAGAATAGTTAAACTTCCACCTTCTTCAACGTTACGTGCAGCACCAAAGAAACGTTTCGGACGATGTAACGCATTTGCATCTATACCACCCGTTAATACTTTACCTGAACTTGGCACTACCGTGTTATAAGCTCGCGCTAAACGGGTGATAGAATCAAGTAAAATTACCACATCTTTTTTATGCTCAACCAAACGTTTGGCTTTTTCGATGACCATTTCTGCAACTTGTACGTGACGGCTTGCAGGCTCATCAAACGTAGATGCAACTACTTCACCACGAACAAGGCGGCGCATCTCAGTTACTTCTTCAGGGCGCTCATCAATCAATAAAACAATCAATACAGCATCAGGGTAATTAATAGAAATACTTTGCGCTATATTTTGTAGCAACATTGTTTTACCCGCTTTAGGCGGTGCCACAATCAGTCCACGTTGACCTTTACCTATTGGTGAAACAAGATCTAAAATACGTGCGGTAATATCTTCGGTACTACCGTTACCACTTTCAAGTCTAAAGCGTTCCGTAGGATGGATTGGCGTTAGATTTTCGAAAAGGATTTTATTGCGGGAGTATTCTGGTTTATTAAAGTTAACTTTATTTATTTTCAATAAAGCAAAATAACGTTCGCCGTCTTTAGGCGGTCTAATTTTCCCTTCAACACTGTCACCCGTACGCAGATTAAAACGTCGAATTTGACTCGGAGAAATATAAATATCATCCGGTCCAGCAAGATATGAGCAATCAGAACTACGTAAGAAGCCAAAGCCATCTTGTAGTATTTCTAAAACACCAGCGCCGAAGATATCTTCTCCGCTTTTTGCATGTGCTTTTAAGATGGCAAAAATAATGTCTTGTTTTCTTAGGCGCGCTAGATGTTCTAGCCCTTTCGTTTCACCAAGTTGTACAAGTTGTGCGACAGATGTGTTCTTTAATTCGGTTAAATTCATAAGTGGTCTGTTTGAAGTAAATAGATGATTGTTTGATTATTTGAATTGCTCAAATTTTGAGTTGCTAAAGGTAGCATTAAAAAAGACAATAGTCTAGATTGGACTTATTGTATATAACAACTTGTCCAATCTGTGATTTAATTCTTAGATATTTGCATCTAAAAATTCAACAAGTTGGGTTTTAGATAACGCGCCCACTTTTGTTGCTGCTACTTTTCCGTCTTTAAAAAGAAGTAAAGTAGGGATACCACGAATACCAAATTTAGGTGGTGTCGCGCTATTTTCATCAATGTTTAATTTTCCGACTGTAACTTTACCTGCATATTCAGTCGCTATTTCGCTAAGAAGTGGCGCTATCATTTTACAAGGTCCACACCATTCAGCCCAAAAATCAACTAAAACAGGGCCAGCAGCATTAATAACATCAGCATCAAAACTTGCGTCTGTTAAAGTTACGATTTTATCGCTCATTTTTCTCTCCAGAAAGAATTCATTTGTTAATTTATAGTGACTATAACGGTAAAAGTGTCACTTCACTATTTATATTTACTCTATACCCATGATACTTCAAGATGCAAAATCAGCAAGCCAACTTAGGCCTCGCTTCTCTACATAAAATTGAAAAATAGTTATTCTAACTTGGTGTTTTCTAACAACACCCCCACTACATCTCAACGACAAAAATGAATTAATTTAGCTTTCCTTTTTGAGCGAGAGCAAAATTACCATTTTGGTGTTGCATCAATGAAAATAGAATAACCAGTAACACGGGTATAACCATTTTACTATTCGAATGGATTATACAAGTTCCTTAATAAGAAGCAAAAGTACATCCACTTAATTCGACATAAATAGTCATATCACGCGAGACCCTTTACATAACTGATCTCTTTCTCTACTCCCAAGTACCTAATAATTTATCAAGTAAAGTATTAAGCTTTGCTTGCTCCTGTACATCTAACACACTCATTTTCGCATCATGTTTTACATGTAACAATTGCATGATGTCATTAATTAAGCACCTGCCTTTTTCGGTTAACTTTACTAATTTACAGCGTTTATCTTTAGATAAATCAAGACGTTCTACTAGGCCTGCTTGCGTCACTCTACACAGAACTTTGGTGAGACCTCCCGAGCTAAATAACATATTTTGAGATAATTCTGTCGGCGATAAACAATGATCTTCATTACCGCGCAGTAAACTAATTAACACTTCAAAGTCGGCTTGTTGTAATCCTTTTACGTACAAAACATCCATCAAATTATTTTGTAAATGAAAATGGATACGATGCACCCTTAATATGGTGGGTGAATAATGCCGATAAACCTCCGGGCAATATTTTTGTATTCTGCTAATTAATGTAGCCACACTTTTTTGTTTTGACATTATTTTTCTCCTTTCCCCTCTAAATTATATCTTGCTGGAAAGGTAATCTCCAGCTATTATCTTTCCAGAAAGATAATAATACCAATAGAATTTATTAAGCTTCCATGTATTACGCAGTAAAAATTAGCACTAGCAAGGCAAGTGTTGCAGAAGATAGTTATTCTCACTTCAAAACTTACAACTCACAACGCAGGCTGGCATAATTTCAACAAGTAAAACGGATCCCTTTTTTAGTTCCTTTGGTATAAGAGGCCTTATGATCAAAACAATATCTACACCATTACTTATTTTACTCGCCAGTGTCTTTGCAATGACTCCCTTTGCAATTGATAGTTACCTGCCCGCCATCCCCTCTATTGCCAATGAACTAGGTGTTGAAACCTCTTTTGTCGCCGTAACGGTAAGCCTTTATATTTTAGGACTCGCTATTGGCCAACTGATTGGTGGACCTTTATCTGATAATTATGGGCGCATGAAAATAATGGTAATAGGATTACTTATTTTTGCCCTTGGTAGTTTTCTTATCGCCACCATTGGATCCTTACATATGCTATGGATTTGGCGGATGCTACAAGCTCTTGGCGCGGGGATTGCGGTTGTTGGTGTACCTGCAACCATTAGAGATAACGCAGAAGGAAAAGAAGCGGCTAAATTATTTGCACTAATAGCCCTGATCATGATGATAGCGCCAAGTATCGCTCCCGCGTTGGGCACGCTTATCATGAACGTGCTTAACTGGCGTTGGATCTTTATATTATTGGCAATCATTGCGACGATCACCGCTTTATGCACCGTGTTTATCATGCCGAAATCAGATAAAAGAAATAAAAACAAAGAAAAGTCAGGATACCTTAATGTCATAAAAGAGCATAGAGCATTAGGTTACCTCGTCGCTCAGGCCTGTAGTTACACAATGTTAGTGGTGTTTATTACCAATGCGCCTTTTGCTTATATTGAATATTTTTCTGTTGATGAGACACTCTTTTCAGCGCTATTACTTATCAATGTTATCGGACTTGTTGTTATAAATCGTTTGAACAGCTTTTTACTGCATCGATTTACGCCAGACGCCTTATTGAAAGGCTTCCTTATAATGCAACTGTTCGGAGGTATCACTCTCGTAATAAATCTCTATTTTGCCCCACATGACATTTACTTTATCGTACCGGGTTTTGTCATTTGTATCGCATCCATTGGCGGAATACTCGCTAATAGCAATGCCTGTTTTATGAATTATTTTAAAGAAAATGCGGGGGTAGCGGCCGCTTTACTTGGCGCTTCACAATATGCTTTAGGGGCTGGCGTTAGTGCATTAGTTGCAATGTTAAGTCTACATTCACTTTGGCCAATGGTACTGACAATGTTACTCGCGACCCTTGTCGCTTTAATAGGGGCTCATTATAGTTCTCATTATGAGCAAAAACCAAACTAGCTGTCACTAAACAATAAATAACAACAAACGACTCGCCAAGGGGCATATTCCCTAGGGGATTCTATGTAAAATCAATAAGCCAAATAGTACGACGCTCTGCACAGGAACGCACAACGGAGTGACTCTACATTGTGCTTTTAAAAAATAATCGCCCAACGTAAACATTCATTATCATTAATACCTGGTACGCTTAAGTCTCTATCTAAGCGCGTGCCTAAAAACGCATTTTATTACATGAAAAGCGTCTATTTAAAGAGATCCTGCCCCTCTCGATTTTACGGATAAATGTGAATAAACGTCTTCATGAAAAATAAAAAGAGATCCAGCCAAGATCTGAATTATTCATCATTAGGATCTGATGCGCATTGAATGACAATAGCAATATAAGCTGTTATGCTTCGCGGATGAATAAAACACACCTAAGTAAAACAAAATTTATAGATCTTCCTCTTCAGGAAAGTCTACTTTCAGCCTTAACAGAGCTAGGTTTTGAATACTGTACGCCTATCCAAGCGATCTCATTACCTATCACATTATTAGGTAAAGATATTGCAGGTCAAGCACAAACAGGAACAGGCAAAACACTTGCCTTTTTACCTGCTGTATTTAATCACCTATTAATCAATAAAGAGCCTGAAAATCGCAGCAAAGATCAGCCACGCGCTATTATTTTAGCGCCTACGCGTGAGCTTGCTATCCAAATTCATAAAGATGCAATGGTATTTGCTAAACACACGAATTTGCGTTTAGGTTTAGCATACGGCGGTGAAAAAGTTGAAATTCAACGCAATAAGCTAGAAAAAGGTGTTGATATCTTAATCGGCACAACGGGCCGTATTATCGATTTCGTTAAACAAGGCACCATTAACCTTAATAGCATTCAAAGTGTTGTACTCGATGAAGCAGATCGTATGTTTGATCTCGGTTTCATAAAAGATATTCGTTATTTATTTAGACGCATGCCAGAATCTAACCTGCGTTTAAATATGCTTTTTTCTGCAACCTTGTCACATAAAGTACAAGAACTTGCTTTTGAACATATGAATTCGCCTGAGCATATTCAAATAGAGCCAGAGCGTATGACCTCTGAAAATATTAGTGAAGAGCTTTTTTACCCTTCTAATGCAGAAAAAATGCACTTGTTACTCACTCTTATGGAAGAAGAGTGGCCTGAAAAAGCCATTGTTTTTGCTAATACAAAACATACTTGTGAAAAAGTATGGGGTTATTTAGCGGGTGACGGCCTACGTGCTGGATTACTAACCGGTGATGTCCCACAAAAGAAACGTGAAAAAATATTAAGTCAGTTTACTGATGGTGATATAGACGTACTCGTCGCAACAGATGTTGCAGCGCGTGGATTGCACATTCCGAAAGTATCACATGTGTTTAACTTTGATCTTCCCGATGATTGTGAAGATTATGTTCACCGTATTGGTCGAACAGGCCGAGCAGGACAAAAAGGTCAAGCAATCACATTAGCATGTGAAAAATATGCCTTTAATTTACCAGAAATTGAAGCGTTTATTAAACATAGTATTCCGGTCAGTGAATTCGATAGAGATGCTTTAGTTCAGACACTTCCTAAAATGATAGTGACAAAATACAAAGCTCATAATAATCGTCGTAAAGATAGTTATCATCGCGAACATAAGCGCTGATAATTATGGATAAACGCTATACCATTATTGATCTTGGCTCGAATAGCTTTCATATGCTAACCGTGCAAAAAACAAAAAATGGCTTTAGCGTTTATTCTAAACACAAAGAAAAGGTGCGCTTAGCACTCGGTTTAGATGCTCAAAATAATCTCAATTTAGAAACCATGCAAAGAGGTTGGCAATGCTTGCGACAGTTCAAGACTGAACTCGACAAACTACAACCATCTAGGATATTGATCACCGCAACAGCAGCCCTACGTTTAGCCAAAAATAAAACGATGTTTATCAACAAAGCAGAAAACATCTTACAAACACCTATCAATTTAATTTCTGGTATAGAAGAAGCTAAAACAATTTATCAAGGCGTCGTTTTCACTGAACACGTAAAAGTACAACTTTTAGTGATTGATATAGGTGGAGCCAGTACAGAATTAATTATAGGTAAAGATAGAACCGTCATTAGTGCAACTAGCTTAGATATGGGCTGTGTTACATGGCAAAGTAGATACTTTAATGATGGCAAGTTAAATAGTGTGAACTTTGAAAACGCAATTATTGCGGCTAAAAAAGTACTTTCCCCACAAGCAGAAGATTACAAACAGCAAGGTTGGTCCCTCTGTATGGGTGCATCTGGCACCATACAAGCGGTTAATGAAATTAATGCCATTCAAAATATATGCCCCCATATTACCGCATCTCTACTAAAACAGATCCAAGCACAATTGATAGAATGTAAAACATTAAATAACATTAATATTGTCGGCTTAAAACAATCCAGAATTGCGGTTTTTAGCGCAGGATTAACTATCTTAATCGCATTATTCGAATGCTTGAATATTAAGCAACTAGATCCTTCACAAGGCGCTTTACGAGAAGGATTAATAAGCCGACTTTTCAATGAAGAAAATTTAGATACCAACACTACACATAACATTTAAAGCTTCAACATAAGCTTTCTCTGCACTTCTCTCATTTATTCATACCGACACAAGCTTATAAAGTGCCACTCACAATAAGCACGGCACAATACATTTTTTATTTTGTGCTAAACTCTAAAAAAAAATTAAAGGGAAAAATATGGAAACGGTAGTAAACGATCAAAAAAGTCCTACAGGTGAAGTTCTATTACGCACCCTTGCTATGCCAGCAGATACGAATGCCAATGGTGATATTTTTGGTGGCTGGATCATGTCACAACTCGATCTTGCAGGCGCTATTTTAGCAAAAGAAATATCAATTGGGCGTGTTGTTACTGTATCTGTTTCGAGTATTACTTTCAAAAAACCGGTCAATGTTGGAGATGTTGTGTGTTGCTATGGAATATGTGACCGCATAGGCAGAACATCAATGTCAATACACCTAGAAGTATGGGTGAAGAAAATTAACCATGATAGCGTTAGCGAACCTATGAAAGTATGTGAAGCTATCTTTAACTATGTTGCAATCGATAGCACTGGTACTCCTCGAGTCATTGTTAAAAAAGAAAACAACAAATAAAAAATAGAGCACCTCTACTTTTCATGAAAGTAGAGTGTGACTATTGTCCAATACCTCTCTGTATGAACTCTCAAAGCTTATTTCCACCCTATATCAACGTTATAAATTCATAAACTTAATTAAACAATGTATCTCTATAGTCATTTTAGATCTCTATTAAAAAATATTCGGGTACTGTACCTCGCATATAGATAAGCAGTACGCGAACATTGATAAAAAGAAACGCTTGGCGACTAACAGTTCTCAACGATTTTAGGCCCTGTGGGCTTACCTGATGTAAAAGATAAACAACTATCACATATTATGCTTATGCCTTCGCGGCGCTGTTTATTTCCTATGTGAGAGAGGTCATTACCAAGCCTTTAACGAAAAAAAACCAATCGACAAAACCGACTGGGTTATTCTTGTCTTTTATAAAGAGAGGCACTTGCCGACGGTCAGGGTTCGCAGTGCTCCTCCGATCAAATACTTACCTGTCGGCAATACCCTCCTGGACTCGCAGAGCTTAGTCCGATCAAGAAAATTGCCTGCCGGCAAACTCGCCCCTAAAATCACATAATATGCTTATGCCTTCGTCGCGCTGTTTATTTCCCATGTGAGAGTGGTCATCTAGCCAAGCTAATAACGAAAAAATCTGCTTTATATAGTGAAGTGTTTATAAAAAGAGGTGCTTGGGCGATGGACAGGATCCGCAGAGCTCCTCCGATCAAACACATCGCTGTCGCGATACCTTCCAGGACACGCAGAGCTTAGTCCGATCAAGAAAATTGCCTGCCGGCAAACTCGCCCCTAAAATCACATAATATGCTTATGCCTTCGCCGCGCTGTTTATTTCCCATGTGAGAGTGGTCATCTAGCCAAGCTAATAACGAAAAAATCCCTTTGAAATAGTGAAGGGTTAAAAAAAAGAGGCGCTTGGGCGATGGACAGGAGTCGCGGAGCTCCTCCGCTCGTACACTTGCCTGTCGGCAAACTCGCCCTACTATCACACAATATGCTTCTGCCTACGGCAGGCTGTTTATTTCCCATGTGAGAGTGGTCATCTAGCCAAGCTAATAACGAAAAAATCCCTGTTGACATCAGTCAACAGGGATTTATCGTTAATTAGGCGCTTGGCGATGACCTACTCTCACATGGGGAGACCCCACACTACCATCGGCGCAACTGCGTTTCACTTCTGAGTTCGGCATGGGATCAGGTGGTGCCACAGCGCTATTATCGCCAAGCTAAAAATCTTAATTAGAAAAGCTGGATTGTGTCTAATCTTGCAATTTGTTTCGTAAAATATGTCTTCGCAAACGTATTTGATTGATTACAATCATCTCTTGGTTACTCAATACAATACTTTTAGGAATTGTATGGTTAAGCCTCACGGGTAATTAGTACAAGTTAGCTCAATACATTACTGTACTTACACACCTTGCCTATCAACGTTGTAGTCTCCAACGGCCCTTTAGGGAGCTTAAAGCTCCAGTGAGAACTCATCTCGAGGCTCGCTTCCCGCTTAGATGCTTTCAGCGGTTATCGATTCCGAACGTAGCTACCGGGCAATGCCATTGGCATGACAACCCGAACACCAGCGGTTCGTCCACTCCGGTCCTCTCGTACTAGGAGCAGCTCCTCTCAATTCTCAAACGCCCACGGCAGATAGGGACCGAACTGTCTCACGACGTTCTAAACCCAGCTCGCGTACCACTTTAAATGGCGAACAGCCATACCCTTGGGACCGACTTCAGCCCCAGGATGTGATGAGCCGACATCGAGGTGCCAAACACCGCCGTCGATATGAACTCTTGGGCGGTATCAGCCTGTTATCCCCGGAGTACCTTTTATCCGTTGAGCGATGGCCCTTCCATTCAGAACCACCGGATCACTATGACCTACTTTCGTACCTGCTCGACGTGTCTGTCTCGCAGTTAAGCTGGCTTATACCATTGTACTAACCTCACGATGTCCGACCGTGATTAGCCAACCTTCGTACTCCTCCGTTACTCTTTAGGAGGAGACCGCCCCAGTCAAACTACCCACCAAACAGTGTCCCAAACCCCGATTCAGGGGCCATGGTTAGAACTCAAAACATACAAGGGTGGTATTTCAAGGTTGACTCCACCAAATCTAGCGACCTGGTTTCATTGCCTCCCACCTATCCTACACATGTAGGCTCTAAGTTCACTGCTAAGCTGTAGTAAAGGTTCACGGGGTCTTTCCGTCTAGCCGCGGGTACACAGCATCTTCACTGCGATTTCAACTTCACTGAGTCTCGGGTGGAGACAGCATGGCCATCATTACGCCATTCGTGCAGGTCGGAACTTACCCGACAAGGAATTTCGCTACCTTAGGACCGTTATAGTTACGGCCGCCGTTTACTGGGGCTTCGATCAAGAGCTTCGCGCAAGCGCTAACCCCATCAATTAACCTTCCAGCACCGGGCAGGCGTCACACCCTATACGTCATCTTACGATTTAGCAGAGTGCTGTGTTTTTAATAAACAGTTGCAGCCATCTGGTATCTTCGGCCTACAACAGCTCCATCCGCAAGGGACTTCACCGTCGTAGGCGTACCTTCTCCCGAAGTTACGGTACCATTTTGCCTAGTTCCTTCACCCGAGTTCTCTCAAGCGCCTTGGTATTCTCTACCTGACCACCTGTGTCGGTTTGGGGTACGATCCTTTATTATCTGAAGCTTAGAGACTTTTCCTGGAAGCATGGCATCAATGACTTCATCACCGTAGTGACTCGACATCGTATCTCAGCGTTAGTAGAAACCCGGATTTACCTAAGTCTCCCGCCTACATACTTGAACCTGGACAACCATCGCCAGGCCCACCTAGCCTTCTCCGTCCTCCCATCGCAATAATAAAGGGTACGGGAATATTAACCCGTTTCCCATCGACTACGCCTTTCGGCCTCGCCTTAGGGGTCGACTCACCCTGCCCCGATTAACGTTGGACAGGAACCCTTGGTCTTCCGGCGGGGGGGTTTTTCACCCCCCTTATCGTTACTCATGTCAACATTCGCACTTCTGATACCTCCAGGATGGTTTACACCTTTCCCTTCGACGGCTTACAGAACGCTCCTCTACCATGCATAATAAATTATGCATCCGCAGCTTCGGTGATATGTTTAGCCCCGTTAAATCTTCCGCGCAGACCGACTCGACTAGTGAGCTATTACGCTTTCTTTAAAAGATGGCTGCTTCTAAGCCAACTTCCTAGCTGTCTAAGCCTTTCCACATCGTTTCCCACTTAACATATACTTTGGGACCTTAGCTGGCGGTCTGGGTTGTTTCCCTTTCCACGACGGACGTTAGCACCCGCCGTGTGTCTCCCATGATTGCACTTGTTGGTATTCGGAGTTTGCATAGGGTTGGTAAGTCGGGATGACCCCCTAGCCTAAACAGTGCTCTACCCCCAACAGTGATACATGAGGCGCTACCTAAATAGCTTTCGAGGAGAACCAGCTATCTCTTGGTTTGATTGGCCTTTCACCCCCAGCCACAAGTCATCCCCTAATTTTTCAACATTAGTGGGTTCGGTCCTCCAGTTGATGTTACTCAACCTTCAACCTGCTCATGGCTAGATCACCAAGTTTCGGGTCTAATCCCAGCAACTATTCGCCCAGTTAAGACTCGGTTTCCCTACGGCTCCCCTAAACGGTTAACCTTGCTACTGAAATTAAGTCGTTGACCCATTATACAAAAGGTACGCAGTCACCGAACTAAGTCGGCTCCTACTGCTTGTACGTACACGGTTTCAGGTTCTATTTCACTCCCCTCACAGGGGTTCTTTTCGCCTTTCCCTCACGGTACTGGTTCACTATCGGTCAATTAGGAGTATTTAGCCTTGGAGGATGGTCCCCCCATATTCAGTCAGGATTTCTCGTGTCCCGACCTACTCGTTTTCACTATAAAGAAGTTGTCATATACGGGACTATCACCCTGTATCGTTGCACTTTCCAGAGCATTCTACTAACTTCTAAACAGCTTAAGGGCTGTTCCAATTTCGCTCGCCGCTACTATCGGAATCTCGGTTGATTTCTTTTCCTAAGGGTACTTAGATGTTTCAGTTCCCCTCGTTCGCTTCGTTAAGCTATGTATTCACTTAACGATGACACTAAGTGCCGGGTTGCCCCATTCGGAAATTCCAGGATATAACGCTTGTTATCAACTCCCCTGGACTTATCGCAGATTACCACGTCCTTCATCGCCTCTAATTGCCTAGGCATCCACCGTGCACGCTTATTCACTTAACCATACAATACCTAAAGATACTGTCTTTAAGCGTTTTTATGAATATTAATAATATTCAAAAAACACATAAGATTATAAAATTTAGATATAATATGTCGTTTCCAAGACGCTTGCGATCCTCATATTTTACTATGAAAAACACATTCGTTTTTCGTGCACCTATCAGTTATAAATAACTGAGTAGATACGTACAAACTGCACTTCACTTACGTGAATTGCAGCTGTTTTTATTTTTGCTTGATTACAGTAATTAATATAAATACTAATTACTGAGAACAATTTCGTTTATATCTATCACACCAATCAAATAACCTAAGTTATTCATTGTTATTGTGCGATAAATAAGAACTTTATCAGCTTTCCTAATTGTTAAAGAGCAAACTTTCGTAAAAAAGTTTTTGATAAATTTAATAACTTATCGAAAACTTCTATTATCTCGGTTTTCATGTCGGTACACTTCATAAGAAGTGGTGGAGCTATGCGGGATCGAACCGCAGACCTCCTGCGTGCAAGGCAGGCGCTCTCCCAGCTGAGCTATAGCCCCAACATGGTTTTTGTATAGATATTAGTTGGTCATTATTTTGGATTTAATCAAGGCAAATGATGGCGTAGTTTAGTCTTTTCTAAACGAGCTTTCATTTAACACAGAGTAAATCAAAAATTGGTGGGTCTGGGCAGATTTGAACTGCCGACCTCACCCTTATCAGGGGTGCGCTCTAACCAACTGAGCTACAGACCCAACTAAAGTAATTGTGGGTCTGGACAGATTTGAAAAATCAAAGCCGACCTCACCGCTCTTTATAAGCGATACAATTATCTATACATCTCTTTATCATTCTAATCAAACAATCTGTGTGGACACTAAACGTGTTTCTTTCGTATAAGGAGGTGATCCAGCCCCAGGTTCCCCTAGGGCTACCTTGTTACGACTTCACCCCAGTCATGAACCACACCGTGGTCATCGCCATCCCCGAAAGGTTAAGCTAATGACTTCTGGTGCAGCCCACTCCCATGGTGTGACGGGCGGTGTGTACAAGGCCCGGGAACGTATTCACCGTGGCATTCTGATCCACGATTACTAGCGATTCCAACTTCACGGAGTCGAGTTGCAGACTCCGATCCGGACTACGACAGACTTTATGAGATTCGCATACCCTCGCAGGTTAGCAACCCTTTGTATCTGCCATTGTAGCACGTGTGTAGCCCATCCCGTAAGGGCCATGATGACTTGACGTCGTCCCCACCTTCCTCCGGTTTATCACCGGCAGTCTCCCTAAAGTTCCCGGCATGACCCGCTGGCAAGTAAGGATAAGGGTTGCGCTCGTTGCGGGACTTAACCCAACATTTCACAACACGAGCTGACGACAGCCATGCAGCACCTGTCTCAGAGTTCCCGAAGGCACTCATCTATCTCTAGGTGATTCTCTGGATGTCAAGGGATGGTAAGGTTCTTCGCGTTGCATCGAATTAAACCACATGCTCCACCGCTTGTGCGGGCCCCCGTCAATTCATTTGAGTTTTAACCTTGCGGCCGTACTCCCCAGGCGGTCTATTTAATGCGTTAGCTTTGAAACCCACGGCATATAGCCACAAACTTCTAATAGACATCGTTTACTGCGTGGACTACCGGGGTATCTAATCCCGTTTGCTCCCCACGCCTTCGCGCCTCAGTGTCAGTCTTTGTCCAGGTGGCCGCCTTCGCCACTGGTATTCCTTCAGATCTCTACGCATTTCACCGCTACACCTGAAATTCTACCACCCTCTACAAAACTCTAGTCAACCAGTTTCAAATGCAGTTCCAAGGTTGAGCCCTGGGCTTTCACATCTGACTTAATTAACCACCTACGCGCGCTTTACGCCCAGTAATTCCGATTAACGCTCGCACCCTCCGTATTACCGCGGCTGCTGGCACGGAGTTAGCCGGTGCTTCTTCTGCGAGTAACGTCACAGATAGCAGTTATTAACTACTACCCTTTCCTCCTCGCTGAAAGTGCTTTACAACCCGAAAGCCTTCTTCACACACGCGGCATGGCTGCATCAGAGTTTCCTCCATTGTGCAATATTCCCCACTGCTGCCTCCCGTAGGAGTCTGGACCGTGTCTCAGTTCCAGTGTGGCTGGTCATCCTCTAAGACCAGCTAGGGATCGTCGCCTTGGTAAGCCATTACCTTACCAACTAGCTAATCCCACTTGGGCTACTCTAAACGCGCAAGGCCCGAAGGTCCCCTGCTTTGGTCCGTAGACATTATGCGGTATTAGCAGTCGTTTCCAACTGTTGTCCCCCACGTTAAGGCATATTCCCAAGCATTACTCACCCGTCCGCCACTCGTCAGCAAAGTAGCAAGCTACTCTCTGTTACCGTTCGACTTGCATGTGTTAAGCCTGCCGCCAGCGTTCAATCTGAGCCATGATCAAACTCTTCAATTTAAAGTTTAATTTGCAATGTTGTTACCAACAATGCGACTCAATATTACTGACTAAAACTAAGTAACTAATCAACTAGTGAAAAGTACTTGTTGTTATTCTGAATTAATGAATTAATTCGTGTGTCACTGATATTGATTCTTTTTGTCCTCTTAATGAAGTTGCAATGCAAAATCACCATAAGGACTTTTTTGAAATCATCATCTAGTGCCCACACAGATTGTTTGATTAAATTGTTAAAGAGCGTGCCTTTCGGCAGGTGCGTATAATACGTCACCAGTGAGATTTGTCAACGCTTTAATTTAAGTTAATAATCAAATCGTTGTCTCACCAAACACCGCGGTAACTCGCGTTACTTGCTGTGTCTGTGGGGTCGCATTATAGGGAGTTCAGCAACATTGGCAAGCGTTTTTTGCATAAAAAACGCTTATTTTAAGATTTACTTTTTATACCGAAGTTAATCACAAGTTATGCACAGAATTAGCTTTGTTATGCACATAATTGTCACGTATAGTTCTTTATCATCCCTTTTACATAAGGTTTATCATGTACCCTATTATCCGCCCTTACCAAGGGATCTTCCCTAAAATTGCTGATAGCGTCTATTTAGATCCCTTTTGCTCTATTATTGGGGATGTCCAATTAGCAGAAGATGTCAGTATTTGGCCTATGTGTGTTTTACGAGGTGATGTTAATACGATAAAAGTAGGAAAACGCACCAATATTCAAGATGGCGCTGTTTTACACGTGGCCCGTAAAGGTGAAGCAAGCAAAGAAGGTTACTCCTTATATATAGGTGACGATGTTACCGTGGGTCATAAAGCGATGTTACATGCGTGCCATATACAAGATCGTGTATTAATTGGGATGGGCGCCATCGTCTTGGATAATGCCAATATTGAGAGTGATGTCATTTTAGGAGCCGGTTCGTTAGTCCCTTCGAATAAAACCCTCAAATCAGGCTTCTTATATATAGGCAGTCCAGCAAAAGCGATTCGTGAACTAACGATTGATGAACTGGCTTTTTTAAAACGCTCGGCCATGCACTACGTTAAATTGAAAAATGATTATATCCATGATACTTCAAGATGAAAAATCAGCAAACCAGATTGGGCTTAGCTTCTAGGCATAAAATTGAAACATAGTTATTCTACATTGATGTTTTATAACAACGAAGATAAGTTCAAGTTGGCTTGCCCTTTGGGGCGCTAGCTCGAATATCACTTGTGCGTTGCAACCAATGAAAAGGGAATAACCATTAATAAGGGCTACGCCTTGAATTGCTATCTTCACTAGCGCCTGATAAAGCATCTTGAGCTAACATGGGTATATATAAGTGAAGCAATAAAAGAAAACAATTAAACATCTTCTTTTATTGCTTCAAATTGAGATCCTTCTTATATAAGGCGACGCTCTGCCTCATCTAAAGCAAATGCAATTTGTTCAGGTGCAACGCCACCTAATGCTTTACGAGCATTCAATGTTGATTGCAGTGTTAGTACACTATAAACATCGTCTTCTATTAATGAAGAGAAGCGATTAAACGTAGTGACGCTTAAATCTTCTAAGGCCATATTTTGTTGTATTGCAAAGACGACAATTTCTCCAACCATCTGATGCGACGATCTAAAGGGTACGCCTTTACTCACCAAATAATCAGCGAGATCTGTGGCGTTTGCATAGCCACCTTTGGCCGCTTTTTCGGTCTTCTCTACATTGACTTTGATATCCGAAAGAACTAAAGATGCCATTTCCAAGCAATCATGCCATGTATCTAATGCGTCAAAAAGGCCTTCTTTATCTTCTTGCATATCCTTATTATAAGCCAGAGGCAAACCTTTTAAGGTCATGAGCATGCTTGCAAGCGCCCCAAAAACGCGACCTGACTTTCCTCGAATGAGCTCCATCGCATCTGGATTTTTCTTTTGTGGCATTAAAGACGATCCCGATGTCACTTGATCAGACATTTCTATAAAATCAGCTTCTCCACTATTATAAAAAATAAGATCTTCCGCCATACGTGACAAATGTGACATAGAGAGAGTGGCGCAACTCATTAATTCAATCACATGATCTCTATCTGCAACCGAATCAAGACTGTTACGTGTCGCGCTTTTAAAACCAAGTGATAGCGCTAGTGCTTGCCTATCAATTGCGTAACCAGTACCGGCGAGGGCGCCACTGCCTAAAGGACAAGTATCTAAGCGTAACAAGCAATCTTTTAAGCGACTGCTATCTCGCTCAAGCATCTCAACATACGCTAAACACCAATGTGAAAAGGTAACCGGTTGCGCACGTTGCATATGCGTATAACCCGGTAAAACAACCTGTTGGTTTATGCGCGCCAATTTCACTAAAGTAACCTGTAAATCGACGAGGCATTGTGCTAACTCAATACCTTTTTTCTTACACCAAAGTTTTAAATCCGTTGCCACCTGATCATTTCGGCTGCGCCCAGTATGTAATTTTTTACCTAAATCACCCAGTTTATTAATTAATTGAATTTCCACCCACGAGTGAATGTCTTCAGCTTGCGAGTCTAAAACGATATGATCATCACTTAAAACCAAAAACAAAAGTTCCTGTAATGCAGCCTCTAATTTTAATTGTTCCTCCACATTTAAAACCTGCACCGTTAACAAGGCTTTTGACCAAGCAATAGATGCAATAATATCTTGCTCTGCCAACCGATAATCAAAATGCAGTGAATCATTAAATGCTTTAAAGCGTTCACTTGCCCCTTGGCTAAAACGCCCTCCCCATAATGCCATAAACTCCTCCTTATTATTCTTTACTAAAAACAGATCGAAACAATACTTATACCAAAGGAATTAATTAAGTTTTCATGTATTGCTCAGGAAAAATTAACACTAGCAAGGCGTGAGTTGTAGGAGATAGTTGTTCTCACTTCAAAACTCACAACGCAGGTAGGGATAATTTCAACAAGCAAGATGGGTAACCTTTTTAGTTCCTTTGGTATTATGTACGTATTTTATTTAATGTGCGAATGCGACTCGATAGAGAATACAAACGGATAAAGCCTTCTGCATGGCTTTGATCATAAACATCGTCATCACCAAAGGTAGCAAACGCTTCAGAATATAAACTATTAGGAGATGATTTTTTAATAGCGACAGCTTGGCCTTTATAAAGACGGATCAAAACATCACCTTCAACCTGACTTGCCAAGGACTCCGATGCTGCCAATAAAGAACGACATAAAGGTGTAAACCAACGCCCATCATAAATTAAATGCGCAAACTCTTGTCCTAAACTATCACGCCAGCGACGTGACAATTTATCATGAACTAATTCATCAATAGCGCGTAAAGCGGCCACCATGACAGTTCCCCCAGGCGTTTCATAACATCCGCGAGATTTCATGCCGATGGTGCGGTTTTCAACAATATCGATCCTGCCTACACCGTGCTTTGCAGCTTTTTTATTTAATAACATTAATGCATTATAAGGTGACAATGCAACACCATCAATTGCCGTTACACGAGAGTGCTCTATATGGACCTGTATATATTCTTCTTTATCAGGCGCATCGAGAGGATCAACCGTTAATGTCCAAACATCTTTATCTGGTGCATTGTTAGGGTTTTCTAATTCGCCACCTTCATGGGAAATATGCCACGCATTGGCATCTCTGCTATATATTTTTGCACTGCTTGCGCTACTTGTTATATTTCTATCACTCAAATATTTTAATAAATCTTCACGCGAAACAAGATCCCACTCTCGCCAAGGAGCAATCACACGTAATTGTGGCGCAAGGGCGGCAAAACAGCTTTCAAAGCGAATTTGATCATTTCCCTTACCTGTACAACCATGACAAAGTGCATCGGCTCCTACTTGCAAAGCCAGTTCAACTTGTGCTTTTGCAATAATAGGACGCGCCATTGCAGTGCCAAGTAAATAAGCCCCTTCATATATTGCATTGGTCGCAATACTAGGATAAATATAATCCGCTACAAATTCATCTTTAAGATCAACGATGTGACATTCACTCGCGCCAGATGCCAGTGCTTTTTCTTCTAATCCTAGCAACTCCTGTGAACCTTGACCCACATCGGCGCAAAAGGCGATAACTTCACACCCTTTATACGTTTCTTTTAACCATGGAATGATTGCCGATGTATCTAACCCCCCCGAATATGCAAGCACCACTTTTTTTACTTGTTTCATTAGTATTCTTTCCCTTAAATTATTAAATTTCTCACCACAACTACAGAGACTGAAGCATAATGACCAATACGCCAAACTGCATAAACATGCAAAGTGAAGTTTGGGGTCTTTTTTATTTTATGGTAACGACTCACTTAAATCATTATTAAATATAACCCAACATTAGACATTCGCTGAAAACAGACAAAGGCAACGCTATAAACAATGAACCAACGACTGATCAGAGAAAACCAAGCATTGAGGTATTTACTTAATGTGATTATCAGCTTGTTTAACAAGCTGACAATCACATTATCTCATGAGATTTATTTATGCAACAAAAATGAATAACTATTTACATCAAGTTCTTAAGTGGCTGTTTTTTATATATTGTTATGCATTAATAAAATGGAAGTGTGATTGATTGAAATTTTATACGCAGGGAATGGCGAGATTAGAAATATCGATTATCCTTATCGATAGCTCTCACTTTTTTGCATTTAAAAAGGTACATACACTATGCTTATAAAACATAAATTAATTCTTAATATTGGTACATTTATTACCAGTATGATTGTGATGTTAGTTTTAATCGCTTTCTCATCTAACATTTTTAAAAAGGACATTGAAATTGCAGAATTTATTGGGGAAATAAAAACAGGCATAATGCAACAAAGAATGCATAATAAAGAATTTCTTATGCAGAAAAAAGAAAGCTCGATTAAGCTTTTTTTAGAAGAGAATAAAACTGTTTTAAAAACGATCGATAAGCTCATTGTAGATCTCAACTACCTTGATCTCCCAACGAAAGATGCGAGCCAAGTAAAAGTAACCTTAAAAACATTCCAAAACTCATTTTTAAAAATTGCCAATGTTCAAAAAAACATTGGCTTAACACCTGAATTGGGTCTTTATGGGGAACTCAGAAGAGCAGCTAAAAATTCAGAAGAGCGCCTTAATGGCTACACTCAAAACCATGTGTTATTAACATTAATGTTAAACCTAAGACGTAATGAAAAAGATTTCATGTTGCGTTTAGATGACAAGTACATCAATAAATTTAACGCTAACTTTGAAAGCATCATGCAAAACATCCAACAAGAGCAATTTACGCTTACCCAGAAAAAATCTTTGAACAAGAGCTTAAATGATTATAAAAGTGCTTTTCTAATGTTGGCTAAAGCGCAGAAAACACTCGGCTACAGTTCACAATTAGGATTACAAAAAGAAACACTTAATAGCATTGCTGAAATTGATGTATTAATGAAAACAATGCTAAAAAGCATTAATAATAGTGTGGCTGAGTACACGTCAAAAATGACACTATTAACCTATGTCATCTTTATTATTGCCGTTACAGCATCTCTCCTACTTTCTTTCTTTATTATGCGCAGTATCATTGCGGGTATTAATGAAATTAAAGGATCTATTATTGAAGTCGCGACAACGAATAATTTAACCATCCAAATAAAGTCGAGTAATAAAGATGAATTAGCAGAAATGGCGGATGCTTTTAACCATATGTTATTAAACTTTAGAACATTGATATCGTCAGTTGACCACTCAGTTAGTAGCGTTAACGATGCCACCGACATTCTTGCAAAGAACATCATCCAAGCAAACCAAGGCATTGATTCACAGATGCAAGAAACGGATATGGTTGCCACTGCCATTACTGAGATGGTCGCCACCATTGAAGAAATTGCCTGTCACACCACAGACACCGCAACGAAGGCTGAACAAACCAATCAAAATGCCCAAAAAGGCAAACAAGGTGTTGATGCGACGATAGCCCAAATTAATGTTTTATCTGATAAATTAAGTGAATCTGAAACAGTGATCAACTTATTAGCAGCCGATAGCATCACCATCGGATCTGTACTTGAAGTGATCAGAGGAATTGCAGAGCAGACTAACTTATTGGCACTAAATGCGGCAATTGAAGCTGCGAGAGCAGGAGAACAAGGCCGAGGTTTTGCTGTGGTCGCTGATGAGGTGCGCACCTTAGCGAGTCGAACACAAGAATCAACCAAAGAAATTGAAAGTATTATTACCTCTTTACAAAGTCGAACACAAAATATTGTAGAGTTAATGAAGCTTTGTCGTAAAGAAGGTAAAGAGAGCGCAGATCAAGCAAGAGATGCAGGCTTTTTACTTGAAGAGATCAATGCAGACGTTATCAACATTTTAGATATGACCACAACAATTGCCACTGCAATTCAAGAGCAGAGCGCAGTCGCAAGTGAAGTCAATACGCATATCGTATCTATCCGAGATGTAGCCGAAGCAAGTAGCCAAGTCGCCATAGAGAATAAAAAACTCAGTAATGATTTGTCTGACGAAGCCTTAGCATTGAAAAAAGGAATAAGTACATTTAGCATCTAAAAAATAAAGAAATCGACTTTTCGCCCAGCTGTTATTGATAATATTTGGGCGAAAACAAAGACAAATAACATGTTCTTTTATTACACCACTTTGAAAATATTGGATCTTTTTTTCCTCACTCACCTTAATCTTTACGTTCAAAAATATATCAAGAAGTAAAGAGTTACTACTCTGCAGAGACATTGAAATAGCGAGAACCTTAACCCGTTGAAAATAACATAAAGATAAAAAACAAATAGCTATGCATAGCAACAGCCTTAATTATTATACTAAAGTTCCTCTTGTTGAAGCTCTCTCTTGTGCTATTATTGTGCAACACTCAGAACATCTTGCACAAGCAAATCACCAATGAATATTTATATTTTTCTGTTATATATAAGCTAACAGCACCTTAATTGCGTCATTTTATTACAGATAATATTCTAGATTGACGACGATGAAAGTTTCTAAGCAAACATTGACTGACGTCGCATTTGTGCTAGGTTTCTGCATTACGAAATAATTAAAATGTAATTTTATTACATCATTCAGGAGCTTTATATGACAGAGCAATATGCAAATTTACGTGGTAATGTAAATTTATTAGGTCAATTACTCGGAAAAAGTATTGGCGAGCATTTGGGTGAAGAGTTCCTTGATAAAATAGAAGAAATTCGCCAGCTATCTAAATCTTCACGTGCAGGTAATGAAAGTGATGGAGAAACGCTTATTCGCGTTTTATCTAACCTCTCTGATGATGAATTAGTCCCCGTTTCTCGCGCATTTACGCACTTTTTAAACTTGGCAAATATTGCAGAGCAATTTCATTGTATCTCTCGACATACTGAAAATAGCCAAGATGCCCCTGACCCAATCAATGAAGTGATTAATAAGCTTAAAAATTCTAATGTATCTAAAGAAGAGATGCAAAAAGCGATTAATAACTTATCTATGAATATGGTGTTAACCGCACATCCCACAGAAATAACGCGACGCACATTGATCCACAAACATACCGCAATCAACGAATGCCTTAGCCTATTAGAAGTTTCTGATGTCTCTAATAAAGAACGAGATCAACTACTCGATCGCCTAGAACAACTGATCACTCAAGCTTGGCATACCAATGATATTCGCAAAAAACGCCCTACTCCTGTCGATGAAGCTAAATGGGGTTTTGCCGTGATCGAGAACAGTCTCTGGGAAGCGGTTCCTCTTTATGTTCGCGAGTTAGATGAAAAATTAAAAACTGAACTTGATCTTTGCTTACCAGAAGACAGTTCACCTATTAATATTACCTCATGGATGGGTGGAGATAGAGATGGTAACCCTTTTGTTACAGCCAAAGTGACCGAAGAAGTATTAATAACGAGTCGATGGGTTGCTATTAACTTATATTTAAAAGATATTAAACAGTTAACCGAAGAATTATCCATGGATAATTGCGACGCCACGCTACGCAATATTGTCGGCGATGCAGATGAGCCGTATCGCGCTATTTTACGAAAATTGCGCATTGAATTAAAAGAAACGCTGACCGCATTAAGCGCTAAATTACAAGGCCAGACAAGTGATGCGAAAGATTTGATCACTCGTACTGAGCAATTAAAAACGCCAATCAAACTTTGTTATGAATCACTTAAAAAGTGTGGCATGCACTCCATTGCTAATGGTTTGATTTTAGATATTCTTCGCCGTGTTGCTTGCTTTGGCGTTAACCTCGTTAAATTAGATATTCGCCAAGATGGTGAACGCCATGGTGATACGCTATCTGAATTAACAACCTATTTAGGTTTAGGTGATTACAACACTTGGACAGAGCCACAAAAACAAGAATTTTTATTAGAAGAGCTCAAAAGTAAACGCCCTCTTATTCCGAGCAAATGGAAACCCTCTGCTGAAGCACAAGAAGTACTTGATACTTGTCACGTCATTGCCAAAACAGATCCTCAAGCATTAGGTATTTACATTATATCGATGGCGCGCCAAGCCTCAGATGTTTTATCTGTACAACTGCTTTTAAAAGAGACGGGTTGTCCATTTAAAATTGCAGTGGCCCCTCTTTTTGAAACGCTAGATGACTTAAACAACGCCAAAGAAGTGATGCAACGTTTGTTTGCGGTTGATTGGTATAGAAATTATATTAACGGTGAGCAACATGTCATGATTGGTTATTCTGATTCGGCAAAAGATGCTGGCGTTATCGCGGCTAACTGGGCGCAATATCAAGCGCAAGAAGCGTTAGTTAAAATTTGTGATGATAACAATATTCAACTTGTTCTTTTCCACGGACGTGGAGGCACAATTGGACGTGGTGGTGCTCCAGCACACCAAGCATTGCTTTCACAACCTCCAGGCTCATTAAAAGGAGGCCTGCGAGTAACAGAGCAAGGCGAGATGATCCGCTTTAAATTTGGCCTGCCTAAAATCGCAATACAAAGCTTAAACCTTTACACCGCGGCTATTTTAGAAGCCAATTTATTACCACCGCCAGCGCCGAAACAAGAGTGGCGAGATATTATGGATCAATTTGCAGAACAATCTTGTCGAGAATACCGTCACTTTGTTTGTGATGAGCCTGACTTTGTTCCTTATTTCCGTAGCGTTACACCTGAATTAGAACTCGGTAAATTAGCATTAGGAAGTCGTCCTGCAAAACGTAAAGCAAATGGTGGCATCGAAAGCTTACGTGCTATCCCATGGATTTTTGCATGGAGCCAAAACCGTTTAATGTTACCGGCATGGTTAGGTACAGGTGGATCATTAAAAACATTACTGGATGAAGGTAAAAAAGAGCTATTACAAGAAATGTATTGTAACTGGCCGTTCTTCCATACCCGCCTAGAAATGCTAGAAATGCTGTTCTTAAAAACAGATGCTGGCTTGACTAAGTTTTATGAAGAGCGCCTTGTGCCTAAATCATTATGGCCTTTGGGTCAGCGTTTACGTGATAATTTATCATTAACTCGCGAAGTGCTTTTAGAAACTATCCCTGAGCATAAATTAATGCAAGAGCAACCTTGGATAAAAGAGTCTATTTCTTTACGTAATCCTTATGTTGATCCGTTGAATATGCTGCAAGCAGAGTTACTGTCTCGTTCGCGCGCTAATGGTGATGAAATTTGCCCGGTGATTGATCAAGCTCTTATGGTAACCATCGCAGGTATTGCTGCCGGTTTACGTAATACTGGTTAATCAATATGCTTTGAAAAAAATAGGCTCTTTTGAGCCTATTTTTTTATCTAAAATTCAATGAGTCAAAGCATAAGCAAAATAATAGAAGTCGTCATAAGTGCACAGTAGAGAGCAGTTTGATGACATTGATTTCGCGCATTTACACACGGCGCGAGCGATGTGCAGCTTGACCTCTGCTAAGATCGAGAATCAGACGCCCACTTAGGCCACGGGTTTTGCATATTGATACCTCATGGGTATAATATAAAAAGAAAAGATCTCTATAGAGAATTTATAATGACAGAAAATATCAAGACAATACAACTCGATACATTGGGACTACGTTGCCCAGAGCCGGTCATGCTTATCCGAAAAATGATAAGAAAAATGCAAGACGGTGAATTACTGCAGGTACTCGCGGATGATCCCGCCACAACGCGTGATATCCCTAGTTTTTGTCGTTTTATGGATCACACTCTCATTGAAAAAAATATTGAAAGCATTCCTTATCGATATTTGATCCGCAAAGGCAGTTAGTCGAATAAGTATTCAGATAAACTGCCAATACGGCCTAAACTAATAGCCTTCTGGATTGTTTAATTGCCAGCGCCATGTATCTTCCATCATTGCCGTTAAATCACGTGTTGCAGACCAATGAAGCTCAACACGCGCCTTTTCAGGATCAGCATAACAACTCGCAATATCACCTTCTCGACGCGCAGAGAGTTGATAAGCAAGACTGTGTCCACAAGCCCCCTCAAACGCATGAAGCATCTGTAAAACAGACGTGCCATTACCTGTACCTAAATTATAAATATTGACGCCCGTTGTACTTGCTACCTTATTAAGCGCTTGTAAATGCCCTAGAGCTAAATCCACAACATGAATATAATCACGCACGCCCGTACCATCTACAGTGTCGTAATCATCTCCAAAAATATTTAATTTTTTTAATTTACCAACAGCAACTTGCGCAATATAAGGTAATAAATTATTAGGGATCCCATTAGGATCTTCGCCTATAAGACCAGAAACATGGGCACCTACTGGGTTGAAATAACGCAAGATAACAAATGACCAACGAGGATCTGAGAGAGCTACATCTTCTAATATCATTTCGACCATTCGTTTAGATGTACCATAAGGATTGGTTGTTGCACCTACGGGGAAATCTTCTTTGATCGGTAAAAGAGTTGGATCGCCATAAACAGTGGCAGAAGAGCTAAACACTAAATTAAAAACATTGGCATCCGCCATCGCTTCAATTAACGTTAACGTACCTTGTACATTATTTTTATAATATAAAACCGGTTTAGAAACCGACTCACCCACGGCTTTTAATCCCGCAAAATGGATCACAGATTCAATTTTATGTTGCTTAAAAATATGCGCTAAAAAAGCAGAGTCTAAAATATCTCCTTTATAAAACACGGGCTGTTTTCCAGTGATCTTTTCAACGCGCTTTAGCGACTCTTTTGAAGAGTTACACAAGTTATCAATAACAATAACCTCATGCCCAGCATCTAATAACTCTAACACGGTATGAGAGCCGATATATCCTGCACCACCTGTCACTAAAATTGCCATAAAGCGCCCTATTAAATAAAGGTAAAGAATTTAACTTCAATTATATTATCCATGATACTTCAAGATTTTATATCAGCAAGAAAATTACGCTTAGATCTGCAACATAAAGCTTAAAACAATTATTAAGCTAATGATTTAAAATTAAAAAGGAGAGTTTATCGACATTGAAGATATATATACGGATCATTTCATCTTGCGATCATAAAAATAATAATACAAAGATAATATACAAAAGTGTATCTGTAGTGAAATATCATACTGAGAGTATAAAAATCAACTAAATAAGAATGAGGGTATTTATAAAAAATTTAATATTAAAATATATAAGGATTTTAAAACAAGGGGAGTATAAAAAAATGGAGCGGCACAAGAGGCTCGAACTCTTGACCCCAACCTTGGCAAGGTTGTGCTCTACCACTGAGCTAGTGCCGCATATTTTTTTATATAAGATGGAGCGGCACAAGAGGCTCGAACTCTTGACCCCAACCTTGGCAAGGTTGTGCTCTACCACTGAGCTAGTGCCGCATTATCTTATCTACTTAGCGTCTAACATCTGTCGATGTCTGCTTCGTATGGGGTGCGATTATAGACAGAGCCTATATGAATGCAAGCTTTTTTTAGTGATTTTAAAAACAAAGCATGCATTTGCTATGTTTTTAAACAGATAACAAAATATCTGTTTAAAAAAACATCTAAAACGTAAAGAAGTGTTTTTTGTAATGCTGTAATTCAGAAATAGAATCTCTAATATCAGCTAATGCCAAATGTTCACCCGCTTTCTTATGTGCATTTACCATCTCAGGAGCCCAGCGGCGCCCAAGTTCTTTAATACTGCTGACATCGATACTGCGATAATGAAAATACGCTTCGAGTTCTGGCATATAACGCACTAAAAAACGGCGATCTTGACCAATACTATTACCACATAAAGGGGAAGCGCCCTGCAACGTCCATTTTTTTAAAAAGGCTAATGTTGCTTGCTCTGCTTGGGCGCAACTAATATCACTTTCTAAAACGCGCTGCGTTAAACCGGAATCACCATGATGCGTAGTACACCACTCATCCATTGCATCCATATTCTGTTTTGGCGCATGAATAACAAATGCAGGCCCTTCTTCTAAAACATTAAGATCACTGTCTGTCACAATCGTTGCGATTTCAATAATAAGATCTGTTTCAGGATTTAATCCCGTCATTTCCAAATCTATCCATATAAGATTATTTTTATTCATGCTAATTGTGATCCTTTTATCTACAAGAGCGCGCTCTTTTGCTAACTTTGTCAAAAAATATAGTATGATACTGTATTAATACAATCTGTGATAGTAAAGGGCGCCTGTGGCTAAGAAGAAAAAACTAAGTAAAAATCAAGTTCGTCGAGTTCAACAAAACCATAATAAACATTTGAAAAAAAATAACGACAAACAATGGGATGAATCTGAACTTGGTCCGAAACTTCAGGGTGTCGTGATCAGCCGTTTTGGCCAACACGCAGATATTGAAGATGAACATGGTAATATTGAACGTTGTACTTTACGACGTGCGGTCCGATCTTTAGTAACCGGTGATCGCGTTGTTTGGAGAGCGGGTAACGAAGCTTATCATGGTATTACCGGCGTCGTTGAAGCCGTACATCCTCGTGACTCGGTATTAACCCGTCCAGACTACTATGATGGCATTAAGCCTATTGCTGCAAATATAGGGCAAATTATTATCGTTAGCTCTGTTGCCCCTGAGTTTTCACGTAATATTATTGATCGTTATATTATTGCTTGTGAAGATATTGGCATCACCCCTATTATCGCCTTAAATAAAAGTGACCTACTTGATGAAACCAATGCGGCTATCATCGATAAAGAATTGCAAAGCTATCGTGATATCGGTTATCACGTTTTATATTGCTCTATGCATGGTGACGGCCTTGAAAGTTTAAAAACGGTGATGAAAGATGAGATCAGTATTTTCGTTGGCCAATCTGGTGTCGGCAAAACATCTCTTTTGAATATGTTACTGCCAGAAGTAGAAGCCACAACGGGTGAAATCTCTGAAGGCTCAGGTCTCGGAAAACACACCACTACCACGGCGCGTTTATATCACTTTGCCGATGGTGGCGATATTATTGATAGCCCAGGGATCCGAGAGTTCTCTCTTTGGCATCTAGAGCCTGAGCGTATTGCCAGTGGTTTTGTTGAATTTAGAGAATATTTGGGCGAATGTCGTTTTAGAGATTGTAAACACAAAATCGATCCAGGATGCGCCCTTGTTGAAGCGGTTCAAGCCGGAAAAATAGACAAAGCACGTTATGCGAGTTTTTTACGTATTTTAGAAACGATGGATGATGCAAAAAATGCACGTCATCGTGCTCCCAATACTTATTAAAGAGAATATGATGATTGATCAATTAAAAATTATAAGCCAATACCTGCTGCCAAAACATTTGCTGTCGCGCTTAACCGGTAAAATGGCGGCCGCCAAAGCGGGTAAATTG
The DNA here is from genome assembly GCF_000153405.2 of Psychromonas sp. CNPT3. Taxonomy (NCBI): domain Bacteria; kingdom Pseudomonadati; phylum Pseudomonadota; class Gammaproteobacteria; order Alteromonadales; family Psychromonadaceae; genus Psychromonas; species Psychromonas sp. CNPT3. The sequence goes on along the minus strand of NC_020802.1, from coordinate 381,997 downwards.
ACAACCTTTTTAATTACACGCTTTATTAGCCAATATGGTATCGACATGAGTGAAGCAAAGCACTCTGAAGCAGAAGACTTTGACACTTTTAATGATTTTTTCACCCGTGAATTAAAAGAAGGCATCCGCCCTATTATTTCTGGCGATGAGAATTTAGCGCTACCTGTCGATGGTAAAATTAGCCAGCAAGGCGATATTAAAGCAGGACGAATTTTTCAAGCAAAAGGTCATGATTTTAGCTTGCGAGAATTGTTAGGAGGCCAAGATGCTATCTCAGCTCCTTTTGAAGACGGTATTTTCTCGACCATTTATTTAGCACCGAAAGATTACCATCGTATCCATATGCCGATCACCGGCAAGCTTGAAAAAACAATTTTCATTCCCGGCGACCTTTTTTCTGTGAACCCGCTTACCGCTGAAAATGTACCTAATTTATTTGCACGTAACGAGCGTGCAGTTGCGATTTTCTCTACTGCTGTCGGCCCTATGGCGATGGTGCTTGTGGGCGCAACCATTGTTGCGAGTATTGAAACCGTTTGGTCGGGCACCTTTAAAGGTAAAGAGATCCAATACTGGGATCACTCAGATGAAGATATTGTACTTGAAAAAGGCGCAGAGATGGGTCGTTTCAAACTTGGCAGCACCATTGTTGCCCTATTTGCAAAAGATGCAATTGAACTCTCAAGTGCATTAGAGCCCGGCTCTGTGACGCGTTTAGGTGAGTTATTTGCAAGCACCAAGCAAAAATAAAAGCATTTTCTTTTCGCCTCATCTTCTATCTCAAGGTGAGGCATATGCACTGTTGTTTTGCATTCTCTTAGTACACTGAGCTGAGCGCTATATAGAACACTCTTTAAGGTATCGAAAAATGGTTTCAATTCTTAAGTTGCGCTTAATGTGGCGACGCTTATCACAGCGATTGAGCTGGCCCGGTATGTTGTTTTTAGTGATTGCCCAATCCTTTATCACTTATTTACTTTTTTGCCTTGCCGGTGAAGACGCCCTTACCTCCAACCCCATCGAATTTATCTATTATAATATGGTCGTGGTATCCACGGTGGGCTTTGGCGATTTAAGCCCTAATACCGATTTAGGTAAAGCCATTGTATCTTTTTATCAAATTCCCTCTGGGCTTATCATCTTTGCCTCTTTCATTAGCAAAATGACACAATTATTTATTGATATAGCGAGACGTAATATGCACGGTAACAATGATTTTTCACACTACCAGCAACATATCTTATTATTATGCTGGGATAAATATTCTACAGCGCAGATTTTAGCGCTTATCCTCGCAGATAAAAAACGTCTTAAACGCGATATTTTACTGTGCGTCACAGATGATATGGAAAACCCATTCCCTGATATAACAGAAATTTCATTTGTAAAAATCAGTAGTTTTTCTGACGCTAAAGAGTTAGAGCGCATTGCTTTAAAAGGAGCGGCGCGCATTATCATCAATGGTAAATCAGATGATGAAACCTTATCGATAGCCCTTAGCATCGCCACACACAGTGATAATAACGCCAATGTCTCCGCACATTTTTTTGATAGTAGCAAAGCAAAATTACTGAAAATGCATTGCCCTCAAATAGAATGCAGTATTAATAATAGCGCGCAAATGATGGTGCGTAGCATGCAAGATCCCGGTTCAAGCCAAGTTGCAGATCAATTATTTTCAACGCTTATGGGCGCTACCTTATACTGTTTACAGGTACCCAAAGAGATAACACCTTGTCTTTTTTCCGACCTTTTCACCCATTTCAAAATGCAACATCAAATGATATTAATTGCGGTAAGCCCCTTTAAAAATGGTGATCATATGCAGTTAAACCCGCATAAAGATGTGCTTGTAAAGGGAGGGGATCACTTACATTACATTGCAGATGAGCGTTTCTACGCCGAAGAGCTCTCATGGTTGGCAGACAAATAATACATTGCTATACTGCGCGCGTTTTATTCGTCATAACAAGGCGTTAGCAATTAAAGAACACTCTATTAGCACTAAGGCACATGTAAAACATGTAAAACATGTAAAACATGTAAAACATGTAAAACATGTAAAACATGTGCCAGCTTAAAACAAGGATGTCTTATGCATCGCTCTTTATCTACCCTCAGGAAAAATATATTATGTTGAACTACCGTTTCGCATCGCTGGCTATCTTTATCAGTAGTAGTCTTTTTAGCCCCCTCACCTTAGCCGACGAGTATCGTGAGAGTGATGATGTTGTTATCTCAGCAAGCTTAGTTGAAACAAAACGCGTTGAAAGTGGCAGCTCAATTACCGTGTTAGATGAACAATACATTAAAGAAAATCAAGCGCGCAGCGTCGCTGAATTATTACAAGATATCCCCGGCGTTACGGTTAGCCGTACCGGTAGCATTGGTGCGAGAACATCCGTTTCCATTCGAGGTGCAAAATCCAATCAAACATTAGTTATCATTGATGGTGTTGAAGTCAACGATCCGACGAACATCAATGGTGGTTTTAATTTTAATACCTTAATGGCGAGCAATATTGAGCGCATTGAAGTATTAAAAGGCGCACAAAGTGCACTTTGGGGCAGTGATGCCATGGGTGGGGTCATTAACATTACTACTAAAAAAGGCACTTCTGGCTTTAACCCGAGTTTGTCGATTGAAGGTGGCAGTAATCAATACCATCAAGAGTCTTTTAATATTAATGGTGCCAATAAACGCAGTCATTACTCCTTTTCAGGCAGTAATTTACAAACCGATGGCATCAGCGCACAAACCGAAACAATGGGAGGCAATGAAGACGACGCTTATAAGAACCAAACACTCTCAATAAAAGGTGGACATACATTCAATGACATTTTTAGCCTTGATGGTATCGTTCGCTATAACAACTCTAAAAATGATTATGATAACGGTAATAATGCATCAACAAACAGTGGCTATCTTTTAAATACAAAACAAAACTTAGGCAAAATAAATGCGCACTTAAATTTACTTGACCAAAAATTGAAAAATACATTATCCATTAGCCATTCTCAATATTATAGTAAAGGATCTGGTCGAAAAAGTTGGGATAATTACGAGTATGATGGTAAAAAAACAAAAGCATTATTACAAAGTAATTATTATTTTACACCACACTCAGCTTATACGCAGCGCCTGAGTTTTGCCGGCGAATATGAGCGTGATAACTACCAAAGTTACGGCATGTCAAAGCCCCAAAAAATGAACGCGACAGGCTTAGTGCTTGAATACTCAGCAGATTGGGACAAAAGTGTTTTCTTCGGCCTATCTGCACGCCAAGACTTTAACAATCACTTTGAAAATACCCAAACCTACCATGGAGATATTAGTGCATGGGTAAATGAAGGTACGCGTCTACACAGCAGTTTAGGCAGTGGTGTTAAAAACCCCACATTTGGACAACTTTCTGGTCTCGACGGAAATATATCATCAGGGAATTCAAATCTAAAACCAGAAAAAAATACAACATGGGATATGGGCGTAGAGTATAATTTTGCCAGTCGCGATGCTTATGTAGATATTACCTATTTTAATGCTCGTTATCAGGATATGATCGATTATTCTATGCCAAAGTCAATGTACATTAATATAAAAAATGCGACATCTCAGGGTATTGAATTAACGGGCCACTTAAATCTTTCCGATAAGCTACGTATTAACAGCGCTTATACTTATAATAAAACCATAGATAAAGACAGTAATGCACCGATTATTCGTCACCCTAAACACACCGCCAATATTAATGCTAACTATCACTACACCGATAAACTGAGTGCCAATATTGGTCTACGTTATATAGGCAAGCGCTTAGATATAGGGGATGTTGAGTTAAGCAGTTATAGTTTGCTTAATTTGGCTGTTAATTATCAAATCAACACCCATATTAGCGTTCAGGGACGCATTGAAAATGCCCTTGATAAAGATTATGTAGAGCTAGTTGGATATGATACAGAGCCGTTAACCGCCTACCTTGGTTTTACGCTTAAGTAATATCTATGTGTTTATGTGTCGGCTAACACGCATAAACGCATTCTATCGCCCAGTGATGGGCTTTTAATTCATACGTTTTGGGCGCAAAAATGCAAAATATAAAAGTCGCTATCTTCTTTTTATTATTATGTTTTTTTGCACTTCTTATCGAGCAAAAACACGGCAAAATATTTGCGCTTTTTAACGCAAAAACAAGCGCATTAACCACCCGTATCGAAGGCAATAATTATCCCAAGACGTTAATCGACAGTACCGGGATCCGTTTTGTTATGCCCAAAGCCCCCTCTCGCATCGTTTCTGTTACCCTACAAAGCGATCAAATGCTGGCGCAATTAGTTGACTTAAAAAGAATAGCAGCCGTTAGCTTTTATGCTGACGACCCAACGCTCTCCAATGTCGTCAATTTTTACCCTAAGGGCATCCCACGGATGCGCGCTGAAATAGAGCAATTGCTCGCATTACAAGCCGATCTTATTTTTATCGCCTCATACACCAACCCAGATACGGTGCGTTATTTATTGCGCAGTCACATCCCTATTATTCGCCTCAGTGCCTTTAATTCATTAGCCGATATTATTGATAATTTACGTCTTGTTGCACGCGCCACCGATAGCCAAGATAAAGCAGAATTGATCATCCTGAAAATAAACGAGCGCCTAGCAAAACTCAGTAACGCATTGCAAGGCAAAGAAAAAGTCCGCGTACTCTATTATGATATAAATGGCTACAGTGCGGGTAAGGGCTCATTGATCAATGAATCAATTGAAATGGCGGGTGGCATTAATGTTGCAAAAAACATCTTAGGCGCACAAGAGGCAAAACTCAGTGAAGAGCGCGCCATCGCCTTACAGGCAGATGTCATTTTAATGGTGGGTGCTATCAATGAGAAAATCTCAGGCCAGCCGCATAGCGTCGTCGATATATTAAAAAATAAATCCGCATGGAAAAACGTACCTGCCATAAAAAACAATCGCGTCTACGCGCTTCCAGGGCGTTTATTACACACTATTTCTCAGCACAGAATAGAGGGCATTGAGCAGATAGCCTATTTATTACACCCTGAAATAAATATTATAAAAAAAGAGACCCCTCATGCACAATAAAAAACCACATTTAATAATAATGGGCTTATTTATTCTGTTACTTGGCTTACTGCTTTGTAGTATTTTACAAGGACCCGTGACTATCCCAACAGCGCATATCCTGCATATTTTAAAACAAGCCATTTTACAGCACCCGCTTAGTGACGCAGTGCCACCATGGCAACAAAGTATTATCTTAGATGTGCGTTTGCCAAAAACCTTGATCGCTTTTTTTGCAGGCGCAAGTCTTGCATTATGCGGCCTCGTCATGCAAGGCATGTTTCGAAATCCACTCGCCTCACCTTCGGTATTGGGCGTATCCTCGGGCGCCTCATTAGGCGCAGTGCTCGCCATCTATTTAGGCTTGTCACTTTATAGTGCATGGGCCATTCCACTCTTCGCCTTTGTGGGGGCGAGTATTTCCTTATTTATTGTTTATCGCATCTCATCGCAACGAGGCCATATCAATGTATCGACATTACTCTTGTCTGGCGTTGCGATCAGCACCTTAAACGTGGCGGCCACCTCCTTTATTTTAGCCTTGTCACTCAATAATTGGGATGTCGCACGGATGATCATCTATTGGACAATGGGTGGTTTAGAAGGACGTACTTGGGATCATGTTTTTATTATTTTACCCGTGGCTTTAAGTGGATTTATTATCTTGTTTTTTTATAACAAATCCTTAGATTTACTTTTACTTGGTGAGCAACATGCACTTTCAGTCGGTGTTGATGTACAACGAACGCGTCGCCATTTACTCATTATTAGTAGCGCAATGGTAGGCGCCTCTATCTCAGTTGTCGGTGGAATAGGCTTTATTGGCTTAGTCGTACCGCATATAATGCGCCTCATTTTAGGCCCGACACATCGCTATTTACTGCCAGCAAGTTTGCTCGCAGGCGCTATTGCCTTACTCTCTGCTGAGCTGTTTTTAAATCAATTTTTAGCCTCTAAAGCGATCCCTCTTGGGGTGATCACAGCGGCGTTTGGCGCGCCCTTCTTCTTGTTTTTACTTATTAAACAACGTTTTTTATTAAATTAGGCATCTATGCATCAATTACATTGTGAAAACATCCGTTTTTCTTACGCGAAGAGCCCACTTTTTAAAGATCTCGATATACACTTTAATAAAGCGCAGTTTGTAGGGCTCATTGGTGCTAATGGGGCTGGCAAAAGCACATTATTAAAACTAATGCTGGGAGCACTGAGCCCACAATCCGGGCGTGTCCTACTTAACCAGCAGTCATTAGACAAACAAGCGCGCCGTGATATTGCCAAACAAATGGCTTTTGTGCCGCAATCCATTGCCTTGCCTTATGCTTTTAGTGTGCAGCAAATCGTTGCCATGGGCAGAAACCCTTACCTCAGCGCCTTTTCTCTCGAAACAAAGCATGATAAAGAGCAAATCGCTTTAGCGATGCAACAAACTGATATCACCCATTTACAATCGCGATTGGTCAACACCTTATCTGGCGGTGAAAAGCAACGAGTGATCATTGCACGCGCATTGGCGCAACAAGCGGATATTATTTTATTTGATGAGCCTATTGCCAATTTAGACATTTGTCACCAGATAGAAACCCTGCGTTTAATCAAAACACTAACAACCCAAGGTAAACTCGCCATTTGTGCGTTACACGATCTTAACTTTGCAAGTAAGTATTGTGATAGGTTAATTTTGATAGGTAAGCACAAAGAGGGATCGCAAGCGTGCGTTATTGCAGATGGAAAACCTGAGCAAGTACTCACTGATGAGAATTTAGCGCAACAGTTTTCGATAACAGCAGACAGAACTACAATTGATAATAAACTATTTTTAAGTAATATGAGCCCTATATAAAAGTATGGAAACACTTAATTTATGAACATTAATGACGCTATTTTTCAAAATATAAATAATGCCATGCCACTTTGGTTTCAACAAGGAGGAGTCGTTATGTGGCTACTGCTCATCGCCTCTTTTATTAGCACTGTTATTACCATCGAGCGTTTATTTACTTGGTTAAAATACACATTAGCGTCTGATGACGTCAATGTTCAAAATTGCTTTAGCGCATTAGAGCAACAAGATACACATAAAGCATTACAATTTTGCCAACGCCAAAATACGCCACGTTTAAAGATGCTAATTGAGGGGATCCAAGCACTGCCTTTTATTGGTACGGATAAAATGAGCGCTTATGCCGATGCCAAAATAGACAACATGGCTCGCGGGCAAAGCGTATTAGACACGATTATCACCATGGCACCTATGCTTGGCATCTTAGGCACTGTTTTAGGTATTATCGACTCATTTCACATTTTAAGTTTGCAGGGTGTTGATGATCCAACGGCTGTCGTCGGTGGGATTGCGCAAGCATTAATATCAACTGCCATGGGCCTTTGCGTCGCCTTACTGGCTTTACTCCCTTATAACCTTTTCCGCTCTTTTTTACAAAAGTTAACTTTACGCCTTGAGTGCGTCGGCACTGAATTTAACCATTTATGCCAACAGAACAAGTTGATCACTGAGCCACGAACTTTAGTGAATAGTGATCCCGTAATACAGACAAATAGGGCAGAGAATGTGTCATGAAATTAACAAAAAGTAACGCACTAAGTCGCGCTAGATTTGAATTATTACCGCTCATTGATGTTATTTTTTTATTACTCATCTTCTTTATTTTTGTGATGTTAAAAATGAGTATGCAAAGTAGTATTGATGTTGAATTACCACAACTGCAACATGCGAAAACCGTACAAAATAAGCACATGATCATCACTATCGATGCCCATGATAAGCTTTTTGTTGATAACGAATTAGTATCCCAAGCCACCTTATTAACTAAAATAGCGGACGCACAACAAACAAAAAAACGCCCTATTCTTATTAATGGCGATAAGCATGCAAGCTTAGGGAGTGCTTTAACACTGCTTGAAACTTTGCGTAGTGCAGGATACCAGCAAGTGGCATTTGCCACGACAAAAGACAGATCATGAATATCCTTGTCTCTTATTTTCCTTTTTTTATAATCAGTATTCTCCTTTATACAGGCTTGCTATTTACGCCACAAACAGAAAAAACAACACGCCATATCACGCCCTTTGTATCCGGGACGCAAAGCATAAAAGTACAATTGATCAACATACAAAAAGTCCGGCCCATAGAGCCTAAAAAAGCACCCTCGAAACACGCCTCCGCGGTAGTACATACCCAGCAACAAGCACCGGTCTCGATCCGCACTAAAAAAGAGCTTATGCTACACAGAACAACGTCTAAAATGCAGACTATCACACCAAAAACATCCGAAAAAACGAGCAAAAAAGCAGCAAAAAGTAAGGTTCAACAGGTAACTGACAATAAAGTGATAGATACTTCTAAGACTACGCCCGCCAATAAACATCAAGGCACCTTACAAAAAGCACAGGTTATCTCTGGAAAACGCCCGACATACCCACACCGAGCCAGACTGCGTTCACAACAAGGCAGTGTGCAGGTTAGCTTTGTCGTCAATAGCAATGGCACAACCCAAGATGCTAAAATAATAAAAAGTAGTGGTTATCGTATTTTAGATGACGCAGTGCTCACCTTTATTAATAATGAGAAATTTAAAGTGGCTTTAGAGGGTGAGAAGAAAATCAGTAGTAAACAGTCTTTTACCTTTAGATTCGAATTAAAATAAAAAGATCCTATTAATCTTACGCTCGGCTGCGCACTTACGATAGTAAGTTAAAATCTGCAGTGCGTTTTTTGTGCTATTGTTTTACACTTAGGCTATCAATGTGCGATCAATGCCATTGTTATGTTTCACAAGCAGAACTCGATACAAAGATAAAAACACATAAAATAAATGGAGTCATTATGTTAAAAAAAATCACCCACAGAATGCTACTTGTTCTTGCACTTTTTGGTTTCTCTAGCGTTGCGCCGGTAATGGCTTCTAACAGCTTCAGCGATATGGCAAGCAGTGCACTCGGAAATATTGAAAAACTTAATATTAACACCGCAAGCATCGCTGACTTTGCGATGATCAAAGGCCTTGGCGAGAAAAAAGCCGGCGAGATTGTTAAATATCGTGAAACTTACGGAAAATTTAAAAAAATAGAAGACTTACTCAATGTCACTGGCATTGGTAAAATGCTATTAGAAAAAATTCGTCCCTTTTTAAGCCTATAAAAAAATAATGCCAGTGATGACACCCCCTGTTATCACTGGCCTCTAAGCCTATTCATACACTCTCTCAAGCATTATATTGAACAAAGTTTCAATGCGAGATAAACAATTCTTATCACTATTGCCCTCGATGCTTTATAATAAAGCTCATTAACAAACCTTATTACCTTTTTACTGGATATTATTTTGCAAAATATTACCTCTTTTGACGCACTCGAGCTTGATGAATCACTACTTGATGCCATTTCTCTGATGGGCCATACTCGCCCAACAAGTATTCAACTTTTAGCGATACCACCGGCTATGGACGAACAAGACATCATGGCAAGTGCGCCGACTGGCACCGGTAAAACACTTGCATTTCTGTTACCTGCAATACAACGTCTTATTGATTTCCCTCGCCGTAAAGGTGGATCTGCACGTATTTTGATTTTAACGCCTACACGTGAACTTGCGATGCAAATTAGTGGTGTTGCGCAGCAACTAACCCAAGCAACAAGCCTCGTCGTAGGTAATATTATTGGTGGTGTTTCTTATCAAGAGCAAGAAGCAATCATTACCGACAATGTTGATATCGTTATCGCGACACCCGGCAGATTAATGGAATACATTGATGCAGAAGCCTTCGATTGTCGTGAAGTAGAGAGCCTGATATTAGATGAAGCCGATAGAATGCTAGATATGGGATTTATTAATGAGATGGACAGAATTGCAGGCGAAACTCGCTGGAGAAAACAAACATCTCTATTTTCTGCCACATTAGAAGGCAAAGGCTTACGCGATTTTTCACGTGATGTATTAAACGAGCCTTTAGCATTAAATGCAATAATTTCGCGACGTGAAAGTGGAAAAATAAATCAGTGGATCCATCTTGCAGATAGTCCTGAGCATAAATTAAAATTACTGGCTGAACTTTTAAAAGATGAAAATAATGATGCTGACAGCGAAGAGAAAATCGCTAAGAAAATCATTGTTTTTGTTAAAACAAGAGAGCGCCTCGCCTTTCTTGTGAGCCAGCTTGCTGAATTAAATATTCATTGTAATTACTTACGTGGTGAAATGGATCAAGAAAAACGTACCCTAGCATTGGCACAATTTAAAGAAGATAAAGTCAATATCTTGATTGCAACGGATGTAGCAGCGCGCGGTATTGATGTCGCGGACATTACCCATGTTATCAATTATGATCTTCCCCGCAGTGCCGATATTTATGTACACCGTATTGGTCGCACCGCACGTGGTGGTAAAAAAGGTACAGCGATATCATTAATTGAAGCACATGACATTGATATGCTTGCTAAAATTGAACGCTATACCGATCAAGTACTCAAGCGCCGAATCATTAAAACACTGCGTCCTGAGCATAAAGAAGCAAAATTAAGCCTGCGTAAATCGAAAAAACCGGTGAATAAAAAAGGCAAGGCACGTGAATACGAACTAAAAGAGAAGAAAAAAGAAAAACGTCAGAAAAAGAAAGATGAAATGGGTAAACAACGTTTACGCAACAAAAGAGCGAAAGGTAAACCAAGTTGGGCGGGTAAAGGCCCTAAGACCGAAAATACTAAAATAGAAAGCGCCGAATAAAAAAAGTAAGCCTGAACAATAATGATTGTTCAGGCTTTTTATTATCTTTCATTACGATAAAAAAGCAGTTCATTTTCTGAATTTTCTTGTGCTACAAAATAATAACCGTCCACACTAAAGTCTTTTAATTTCGCAATATCCGTTACTTCATTTTCTAAGATATAACGCGCCATTAATCCCCGTGCTTTTTTAGCATAAAAACTGATCACTTTATATTGTCCATTTTTTTGATCTTTAAAAATAGGCGTGATCACGCGTGCTGTTAAGGCTTTATTTTTAAGTACTTTAAAATACTCATTAGACGCTAAGTTAATTAATAAATTATCACCTTGTGCACTTAAGGCTTTATTAATTTCGTCACTCACCCGCAGATCCCAAAATTTATATAAATTTATGCCTCTTGTGTTTTCAAGGCGCACCCCCATTTCTAAGCGGTAAGCAAGCATCAAATCTAACGGTCTTAATACTCCATATAATCCTGATAATATACGTAAATGTTGCTGTGCATAAGTTAAGGTTTTTTTAGATAATGTTTGTGCTTGTAAGCCCGTATAAACATCTCCCTGAAAAGCAAACAATGCCTGCTTCGCATTATTCTCTAACGTTAATGGCAGTTGCCAATCTTTAAAACGCGCTTCATTTAGTGTTGCTATTTTATCGCTCACTTTCATTAAAGAGGCAATATCCACCATTGTTAATGTTTGGCATTTTTTGATCAACTGTTCACTTTCAGTTAATAAAGCGCCCTGTGAAAACTCTACTGTGGGAGCAACGGTTTCAAAGTCCAACGTTTTCGCGGGAGAAAGTACTATTAACATATGTATTCCTAATAACTATTTATATACTCATGATACTTCAAGATGAAAAATCAACAAGCCAAGTTGGGCCTAGCACATCAGCATAATAGGGAAGTATCTGAGGTGACAAGGATATTTTATCTGTAACGGTATCATAGAGGTAAAAATTGCTTTGCGTATAAAGCGACGCAAAGCAACATGCTTAAATTAAAATGTTTTAGGATCGGCTGCTTTTTGACGTGCCACTCCGTTAGAGATAACACCTTGGTTTACAAGTTCACGTAAACATTGATCCAGCGTTTGCATGCCATGGATCATCCCGGTTTGAATAACAGAATACATTTGCGCCACTTTATCTTCACGAATTAAGTTACGAATAGCAGGGATACCAATCATGATCTCATGGGCTGCCACACGCCCACCCGCAGGTTTTTTAAGTAATGTTTGCGAGATAACCGCGCGTAATGATTCAGATAGCATCGATCTCACCATCTCTTTTTCAGCAGCGGGGAAAACATCTATAATACGATCCACACTTTTAGCTGCAGAGGTCGTATGTAACGTACCAAATACCAGATGCCCAGTTTCAGCAGCAGTTAATGCTAAGCGGATCGTTTCAAGGTCGCGTAATTCCCCCACCAAAATAACATCGGGATCTTCACGTAATGCGCTTCTTAGCGCGTTATCAAAACTTAATGTATCTCGATAAACTTCACGTTGATTGATTAAACAACCTTTACTTTCATGCACAAATTCAATGGGATCTTCAATGGTCAAAATGTGTTCGTTTTTTGTTATATTAATATAATCAATGATAGCTGCTAACGTCGTAGATTTACCTGAGCCCGTTGGCCCTGTCACTAAGACCAATCCACGCGGGAAATTAGCTATTTTTTGGAATATTTCAGGGGCATTTAATTCTTCAAGGGACATTACTTTACTGGGGATAGTACGAAACACCCCACTCATGCCTCGCTCTTGGGTGAACACATTCACACGAAAACGCGCCAAATCAGGGATTTCAAAAGAAAAATCGACCTCTAAATTCATTTCATAATCTTTGCGCTGTTTATCTGTCATAATGTCATAAACCAGTGCTTTTACATCTTTTTGCGCTAAAGCGGCTATATTTATCTTGCGTATTTCACCATCGACCCTGATCATGGGAACTAGCCCAGCAGAAAGGTGTAAATCAGAAGCATTAGACTTTACACTAAAAGCTAATAATTCAGTAATATCCATAATTTAAAATCCTTTATAATGACTATAATTCAAAAAAATATTATGCATGTTAGACAACAAATAGAGCATGCGGCAGTACAGGCCGGCCGTACGACACTTGATGTCCAATTACTTGCGGTCAGTAAAACAAAACCCGTGGCGCAAATAAAAGAAGCGTATATGGCGGGTCAACGCCTTTTTGGTGAAAATTACGTTCAAGAAAGTATCGAAAAAATACAATTAATTAAAGACGATTGTAGCTTTAACGATCCTATTTGTTGGTATTTTATCGGCCCACTGCAATCGAATAAAACTCGCCTTGTCGCAGAGAATTTTGACTGGGTACAAAGCGTAGATCGTTTCAAAATTGCGCAACGATTAAGTGCTCAACGCCCAACTAATTTGACGCCTCTTAATATCTGCTTACAAATTAATATTAGTGCAGAAGCCAGTAAATCCGGCACTACTTTAACACAGATAATGGAACTCGCCGCACAAGTTAGCCTACTTGAAAATTTAACCTTACGTGGCATCATGGCCATTCCAGAAAAAACCCAAGATCAGGCTATCCTAAGCCAACAATTTAAAGCGTTGCATCATATTTACCTTAAATTGCAAACCTTATATCCAGAAGTTGATACACTGTCGATGGGGATGAGCGCGGATATGCAACTTGCCATCGCCAGTGGAAGTACAATGGTACGTATTGGTACAGATATTTTTGGCCGTCGAAATTAAAATCGATGGATAACACCTATTTATACTCAAGGAATAAAAATGTTACATAAAAAAATTACCTTTATCGGAGCCGGTAATATGACTTCGAGTATTATTAGTGGCTTAATTAAAGCAAATTACCCCCATGAATTAATTTGCGCCAGTGCACCGAGCGTAACTAACACCACTAAATTAGAAGTAGAATTTTCGATTAAAATCAGCCGAGATAATGTACTCTCAGCCATTTGGGCCGATGTTATTGTACTGGCGGTAAAACCACAAATAATGGCCGATGTTTGCCAAGCGCTTAAACTTGCAGGCGTCGATTTTAAAAATAAATTGGTAATATCCATTGCAGCCGGTGTATCCGTGCAGCGCTTACAAGGACTGCTTGGAGAGACAACTGAAATTATTCGCACCATGCCCAATACGCCATCATTACTACAAAAAGGCATGACAGGACTCTTTGCGCCTGCGCAAGTATCTGCTGATAACCACTTATTTGCAGAGCAACTACTGCAATGCGTTGGTGAAACTATTTGGGTTAAAACAGAAGCCATGATCAATGCTATTATTGCGGTATCTGGATCTGCACCGGCCTACTTTTTTATGTTTATGGAAGCCATACAAGAAAAAGCCATAAAAATGGGATTTGATGAACAACAAGCGCGTTTATTGGTACAACAAGTGGCATTGGGCAGTGCTGAAATGGTCTTACAAAACCCTGAAAAGAGTCTTGCTACGCTACGTCAGAACGTTACCTCAAAAGGGGGCGCTACCGCTGAAGCATTACGTGTATTTAACGACTTAGACTTAAATAATACCGTCGCAACTGCGATGCAAAGTGCCTCAGATCGCGGCGCCGCTATGGAATCCTTATTCTAACCCCCTTTAAGAAGAGAAAATATTTATGAATTCAGTTAATTTTTTAATCAATACGATCTTTGATATCTATATCATGATCATCCTTCTTCGCATTTGGTTGCAAGTCGCACGCGCTGACTTTTACAATCCATTTAGCCAATTCATAGTCAAAGCGACACAACCTATCGTCGGTCCTTTACGTCGTTTTATTCCAAGTATGGGAGGCTGGGATAGCGCCTGTATTCTTTTTGCCTTTGTTATCGCATGTTTAAAAATCGTCACCCTCAGTTTAGTGTTTAATAGTGAATTGCATATTATTGCGATTTTAATATCAGGCTTATTTATTATTGTTCAAGCCATCTTTAAATTGATTTTTTGGGTGCTTATTCTACGTGCGATCTTAAGCTGGATAAGCAAAGGAAATAACCCTGTTGAAGCCGTTATGATCCAACTTAGCGAACCTTTACTTGCGCCTGTTCGTCGGTTTATTCCTGCCATCGGTGGCTTAGACTTATCTATGTTGGTAGTTTTATTTGCATTGCAATTTGTTGAACTGTTTGTAAATGATCTACTCAGTCGACTTTTTTAATGAGCGTAATGCTTTTAAAAAAACAAGGTGACGATATTTTATTGCGCCTTGTTTTACAACCTAAAGCCAGTCGCGATGCCTTTATTGGTTTATTGGGCGACGAATTAAAAATAACCATCACAGCACCTCCTGTAGACGGGCAAGCCAATAAACATTTAATTAAATTTCTCAGTAAACAATTTAAAGTGCCAAAAAGGGATATCACGGTCGAGAAAGGACTCCTTAATAGACATAAGTTAATACGTATCAAATCACCTAAAAAAATACCTGACTTTTTTACTCGGAGTGAACATGTTTAAATTTATTTTAAAATGCTTAGCATTCTCTTTTCTTTTGCATAGCAGTGCCTATGCAGAGCAAAAAAAAGATTTTGATGATTTAAGCGTACATTACATTGCGTTGCCCACACAATTTCTTAGCCCCGAAGTTGCCCATCAATACGACATAAAACGCAGTAAATATAGTGGCCTTATCAATATTTCCGTGCTCGATAACACGCAACAAAATAAAGCGCAACACGCGACCCTAAGTGGTACAGGCCGAAATTTAATGGGTCAAGTAAGTCAGTTAAACTTTACCGAAGTGCGTGAAGGTGAGGCAATTTATTACCTCGCAACTTACCCCTTCCTAAATGAAGAAATTGTTAATTTTAAAATAAAAATAAAAACAGAAAAAAAAATCAACATACTTAAATTCCAACATAAGTTTTATGTCAATTAAAGGCGCGAACAATGAAAAAACAATGGGTATTAGCAACGGGTAATCAAGGCAAAGTAAAAGAGATGAGTAAGCTACTTAATAGCTTCTCTATTGAAGTCTTAGCACAAAGCCATTTTAATGTCTCAGAGGTTGCAGAAACGGGTACCACATTTGTAGAAAACGCCATCATTAAAGCGCGCCACGCAGCCAAAATAACCGGCTTGCCAGCCATCGCCGATGATTCAGGTTTAGAAGTGGACTTCTTAAAGGGTAAACCAGGTATTTATTCTGCTCGCTTTGCCGGTGAAGATGCGAGCGATAAAGATAATGTTGAACTGTTATTAAAGAGTTTAAAGGGCGTAGATGAGCAGCAACGACAAGCGCGTTTTCAATGCGTACTTGTTTATATGCGCCACTGTGATGATCCTACTCCGATCATTTGCCAAGGCACATGGGAAGGAAGTATTACTCTTGAGGCGCACGGTGATAATGGGTTTGGTTACGATCCTATTTTCTGGGTTGGCTCTGATTCATGTGCGTCTGCACAACTTAGCCCACAACGTAAGGGTGAATTAAGTCATCGAGGCCAAGCCCTAAAACAATTAATTGAAAAATTAAAAGTGCAATTAGGCTAGTTATATTTATATCTACAACGCCCTACCCTTTAACGACGTAGCGTCGTTAAAGGGAAAAAATTAAAATCGATTTGCCTTGCTGATCTGCCCCCTTAACGTACCATGCAAATATACTTGTGATAGCAATATCACTTAACTTATTATTAATATAATAGAAAAACACACTATGTTACAGCTTCCCCCATTAAGCCTTTATATTCATATTCCTTGGTGTATTGAAAAATGCCCTTACTGTGATTTCAACTCACATAAACTGCAAGGGACAATCCCAGAAGAAGCTTACTTAAGCGCATTAATTAATGATTTGAAAATAGATCTGGTCTACGCACAAGGGCGAATTTTAGATACTATTTTTATCGGAGGAGGCACGCCAAGCCTTATTTCAGCAAAAGGCATTGCTTGGTTACTCAGTGAGATCCGCAATTTAATCGCCTTCAAAAAAGACATTGAAATCACCTTAGAGGCAAATCCTGGCACCATAGAAAACAGTAAAATAGCCGACTTTAAAGAGGCGGGTATTAGTCGTTTTTCTTTTGGCGTACAAAGTTTTCAAAATGATAAGTTGCAGCGTTTAGGACGTATTCATAATGCAGATGAGGCCATTCGCGCAGCCAAGCACGCTAAAAAGTGTGCGATAAAAACATTTAACCTTGATTTGATGCATGGCTTACCGGATCAGAGTCTCAGCGACGCACTTTCTGATCTGCAATGTGCGATTGACTTACAACCGACGCACATTTCCTGGTATCAGCTCACCATTGAGCCTAATACCCAGTATTTTTCACACCCGCCTATTTTGCCAGAAGATGACTTACTCTGGGATATTCAAGAAGCAGGACAAGCACTACTGGCCGAGAATGGTTATATTCAATATGAAATATCGGGATACTCTAAAAAGGGTTTTGAGTGCCAACATAACTTAAATTATTGGTCTTTTTCTGATTATATCGGTATTGGCTGTGGCGCCCATGGTAAATTGACATTGCCATTACAAAATAAGATCGTGCGCACGGTTAAAGTAAAACACCCAAAAGGTTATCTGCAATCGGATCGCGCTTTTTTAGACAAATATGAACATGTCGCACGAGACGAGCTTGCCTTTGAATATATGCTAAATCGTTTACGCCTTTTTGTGCCGATCCCTTTTGAGCAATTCGAATCTTATACCGGTTTAAGTCTCGACTCCATTGATGATCCTATCAATCAAGCGGTGCACAAAAAACTGCTCGTTAAAAACACGGATCATTGGTTAGTGACTGATTTAGGCCACCGCTATTTAAACGACCTATTAGCGTTATTTATGTGATCACAGATCATTTGACATGATCACTTTAAATTGAGTATAAAAAAAGAGAAGAAAGTCACCTTTCTTCTCTTTTTTATTATTTAAATCAAGCTTAAATATTAGCCTAATTGTTTACGTGCATTTCTAAACATACGCATCCAAGGGCTATCTTCTTGCCACTCATCAGGGTGCCAAGAGTTAGCAACCGTTCTAAATACTCGCTCAGGATGCGGCATCATGATAGTGACGCGTCCATCATTCGAGCTAAGCCCTGTGATCCCTGCTGGAGAGCCATTTGGATTAGCGGGATAAGCCTCGGTTTGCTTCGCGTAATTATCGATAAAGCGTAGCGCTATATTATTGCTTTGCTCAAGGGCGATAAGATGCTCTGCATTTTTCAGCTCGACACGTCCTTCACCATGTGACACGGCAATAGGCATATACGATCCGGCCATATCATTTAAAAAGATTGAATTGTTTTTTTGCACTTCGACCAAACTAAAGCGCGCTTCAAAACTCTCCGAGCTATTACGCACAAAACGTGGCCACAATTCACTACCCGGGATCAATTCATTTAAATTAGAAAGCATCTGACAACCATTACAAACACCTAACGTGATGGAGTTTGGTGCTTCAAAGAAACGTTGGAACTGCTCACGAGCACGCTCATTAAACAATATCGATTTAGCCCAACCTTCACCCGCACCTAGTACATCACCATAAGAGAAACCACCACAGGCAACAAGCCCTGCAAAGTCATCTAATGTAACGCGACCAGAGAGAATGTCACTCATATGTACATCAATCGCGTCAAAACCGGCACGATCAAAGGCAGCTGCCATTTCTTGTTGCGAGTTAACGCCTTGCTCGCGTAAAATTGCCATACGCGGTGCGATGCCTTTAATAATATAAGGGGCGGCAACATCTTCGTTGATATCAAAACTTAACTTCACATTTAAGCCCGGATCTAAATCGTCAAATTTAGCGTTGTTTTCTTGCTCGGCACATTGTGAATTATCACGCAATGATTGCATTTTAAAGGTCGTTTCCGCCCATATGCCACGCCATAGAGAGCGAGGAGCAGAGAGAACGTGTTGTCCATCACGCGTAAATTCAATTTGATCCGTACTATTTAACGTGCCAATAACAGCAACATTAGTAGTTAAACCATGTCCTGCTAAAATATTTAATACTTTCTCTTTGTCGTCGCGTTGCACTTGAATAACGGCGCCTAGCTCTTCACTAAAGAGCACAGCAAAATCATCACAGCCCAATTGATCCAGCGTGATAGTCACGCCACAATGGCCCGCAAAAGCCATTTCCGTCACGGTTGAGAATAATCCACCATCACTGCGATCGTGATAAGCCAAAAGTAGCTTATCAGCGACCAAGTTCTGCATCGCATTGAAAAAGCTTTTAAGCAATGCTGGATTGTCTAAATCAGGGGTAATATCACCGAGTTGTTTATACACTTGCGCCAGTGACGACCCGCCTAATCGATTCTGGCCATTGCCTAAATCAATTAAGATCAAATCTGTTTCACCTTTATCGGTACGCAGCTGCGGGGTCTGGGTATTGCGAATATCACGCACAGCAGCAAACGCGGTAATGATAACGGACAGTGGAGAAATAACTTCTTTATCGCTAGCGCTTTCATCTTTCCAGCGCGTTTTCATCGACATTGAATCCTTACCCACGGGAATAGTGAGTTCCAGCTCGGGGCATAATTCTTCACCGATGGCGTGCACAGCAGCATAAAGCCCGGCATCTTCACCCGGATGACCCGTTGCAGACATCCAATTGGCAGAGAGTTTAATACGCTTAAAATCGCCAATATCAACACATGCGATATTGGTGATAGATTCTGCAACAGACAAACGCGCAGAAGCGCTAAAATTAAGTAAGGCAACAGGCGCTCGCTCACCAATCGACATAGCCTCACCAAAATAGGTATCATAACTTGATGCAGTTACGGCGCAATCAGCAACAGGCACTTGCCAAGGCCCTACCATTTGGTCTCGCGCAACAAGACCGGTGACACTGCGATCGCCAATACTTATTAAGAATGTTTTTTCTGCGATAGAAGGCAGACGTAACAAGCGCTCAGCAGCCTCTTTTAAGGTAACACCCGTGAGATCTAAGGCTTTACCAACCGCCACTTTAGTTTCAACATCACGATGCATTTTAGGTGTTTTACCTAATAAAACATCCAAAGGCATATCGATGGGCTTATTATTAAACTCGGTGTCATTAAGCGTTAAATGCAATTCTTGCGTCGCTTCACCAATCACCGCATATAATGCACGTTCACGCTGACAAATGGCTTCAAATATCGCTAAATTTTCAGGTTTAACCGCTAATACATAGCGCTCTTGAGATTCGTTACACCAAATTTCATGTGGCGCCATGCTTTTTTCATCATTGGGAATGGCGCGTAAATCAAAAACACCACCTCGTCCCGCATCATTAACCAGTTCAGGCATCGCATTAGAAAGTCCGCCCGCACCCACATCATGTATAAATTGAATGGGATTGTCATCGCCCATCTGCCAACAACAATCAATCACTTCCTGACAGCGACGCTCCATTTCAGGATTCTCACGTTGCACGGAAGCAAAATCTAAATCTTCACTTGAAGCGCCCGAGTTCATTGATGAAGCTGCGCCGCCTCCAAGACCAATATTCATAGCAGGGCCACCAAGCACAATAAGTGCAGCGCCAACGGGGATATCTTTTTTCTGTACATGGTCACGTCGAATATTACCTAAACCACCGGCAAGCATGATCGGTTTATGGTAACCACGGATCTCGCTACCATTATGACTTTCAACTTTTTCTTCATAAGTTCGAAAGTAACCTAAAATATTGGGACGTCCAAATTCATTATTAAAAGCAGCGCCGCCCAGAGGGGCTTCAAGCATAATATCTAATGCAGAAACAATACGTGAAGGCTTACCAAAATCAGTTTCCCATGGTTGTACAAAGTTAGGGATACGTAAGTTAGACACTGAAAATCCAACTAATCCTGCTTTAGGTTTTGAGCCGATACCCGTCGCACCTTCATCTCTAATTTCGCCTCCCGAACCTGTGGCAGCACCCGGAAAAGGAGAAATAGCAGTAGGATGATTATGCGTTTCGACTTTCATTAATATATCGATGTCTTCTTGGTGATAGCTAAATTTACGCCCATCCGCATCGGGAAAGAAACGCCCCGCAGAATAGCCTTCCATTACCGCAGCATTATCTTTATAAGCAGAGAGCACATGCGCAGGGTGTCTTTCATGCGTATTACGGATCATTTTAAATAAAGACTTAGATTGTTTTTTACCGTCTATTGTCCACTGCGCATTAAATATTTTATGGCGGCAATGCTCAGAGTTTGCCTGTGCAAACATCATTAGCTCAATATCATTGGGGTCGCGTTTTAATTTAATAAAATTTTCAAGCAAGTAGTCTATTTCATCCGGCGCCAGTGCAAGGCCAAGTTTCATATCGGCAGCTTGCAGTGCACTGCGGCCTTCACTGAGTACTTTAATACTTTGCATTTTGGCTGGAGAGCCTTGAATGAATAACTGCGATGCATCGCCTAACGCGTTAAAAACAACTTCCATCATGCGATCATGTAATAAGTCAGATAACGCTTTATGTTGGGTAGCAGACAATGGCGTCGATGTCTGCACATAATACGCAATCCCACGTTCAACGCGTTTTACTTTAAATAAACCACAATTATGAGCGATATCAGTCGCTTTTGAAGACCAAGGAGAAATCGTTCCAGGGCGAGGAGTGACAAAGAATAAGGTTCCAATAAGTGGATGATCTGCTATCTTGGGACCATAGGTTAATAATTTTTGTAATACAACGAGCTCTTGGTCATTTAAACTTTCACTTAAGTCTGTAGCATGTATATATTCAGCATATATTGCCTCTACAGGAAGATTTAAAGAGGTACAGTTTTGTAATAGCTGCTGCACTTTAAACGTCGATAAGGCCGGAGCCCCACGCAAAATTTCCATAAGTTATTTCTCTCATTTTTAAATAAGTAAATGATCTTGGGTGATGTCAATTACACAATTATTGTCCTTGCAAATAGATATCTAACTTATTCACAAAAATCGATAAAAATAATTGCTTCTTTGATACGAGCGACATTATATGCAAAAAGCATTTTTTATTAAACAGAAACACTCTATAGTCGTAGTTAATTTTTGTTATTTCAGATAAAACCCTGAATATAGCGACTTTCTTTAACATTTAGGTGATCTTTTCTATGCGTTTTAAGCAAATGCAGCAGATTGTAATATTATTATTTAGTGCTTTATTACTGAGTGCATGCCATCCATTTTCTGCCAGTACTAAAGTACAAGACATTCAAGATAATGGTGAGTTAATTATTGGAACAATCAATAGTTCGCTTACCTATAGTTTTGATGGTGAAAAATACAGTGGTTTTGATTATGAATTAAGTAAGCTATTTGCTGACAAACTTAATGTACCGTTACGCGTTATAGAATATGCTAATTTAAAAATGCTTTTTTTAGCACTCGATAATAATGATGTCGACTTTATCGCGGCCGGACTAACCCTCACACCTAAACGCGCTGAAAAATATCGCAGTTCTCCGCCTTATTACTACACGTCACAAAAAGTGGTCTATCACAAAGGCAGTTATCGTCCCCGAAAAATTTCTGATATCAACGCACCTATTGGCGTTCTCAATGAAAGTAGCCATGAAGAAACCCTCGAGCGATTATTAAATAAAGCCCCTGATCTTATTATTAATGTTTTCGATAACGATGATCAAGAAAGTTTATTACGACAAATTGCCGAGAAAGAACTCGCTTTTGCCATTGTCGATGGCTCTACTTTGGCGCAAAAACAGCGTTATTACCCTGTTCTTGCCGAAGCCTTTACTATTTCAGAAAAAAATCCGGTGGTCTGGCTTATTAATCGTAATAATGACGATAGTTTATATGCCTTAATGATTGAATTTATTGGAGAGCAATATAAAAATAAGACCATTAATAAATTAGAAGAAAAATACTTTGGTCATGTTAGTAACTTTGACTTTGTCGATACGCGGATCTATCTAAAGCGCATAGAAAGTCGCTTACCAAAATATGAGAAGCTCTTTAAACAATACCAAACAGATGAAGTGACTTGGCAATTATTGGCGGCGGTCAGTTATCAAGAATCACATTGGGATCCTCTTGCAAAATCGCCAACAGGGGTGCGAGGAATGATGATGCTCACCCTAGATACCGCCAATTATCTAGGGATTAAAAACCGTTTAGATGCCAGTCAAAGTATTAGAGGTGGCGCTAAATATTTAAAACAACTCATTAATCGCTTACCCGATAGCATTGCTGAAGATGAGAAAGTTTGGTTTGCTCTGGCAAGTTATAACCTCGGTTATGGGCATTTAATGGATGCAAGACGCATTACTCAAATGCGCCATCAAGATGCGAATTCTTGGTCTGACGTCAAAGATAACTTACCACTATTACATCAAAAGAAATGGTTCTCACAAACACGCTACGGTTACGCACGCGGTAGAGAAGCACAGCACTATGTGAATAATATTCGCCAATACTTAAAAACGTTAAATTGGTTTGTTAATGAGCAACAACAAAAGATATTACAACGTAAACAGAAACAAGCAGAGAAAAAAGCCAAAGCAGATAAGATAAAAGCAGCCTTACTCGCGTTACCACTGCGCGATCGCACCTTAAAGCAAGCGATCACGGCTATTGATGAGCGCCGCGTCGCTCTACAAAAAGCCATCAACACAACCAAAATCAATGAAACTGCGCTCGAAAAATCTAAACTATCGACCCTATCTGCGAGTAAGCAGTCTAAAAAGATGAAAATAGCATTGAAAAAAATCGAGGCGAAATTACAAGAACAACTCCGTATTCAAACACAAAAAATAGCAGAGCAGTTGCAAGCGAAGAAAAATGCCCAACTAGAAGCGGAAAGTCTGCAAGATGAAGCAGATGTCGTTAACGCTCAAGTGCAAGCTCTGCAGGCAAAACAAAATAAAATATTTAACCAAAGAAAAGAAGATCAACAAGCGTACAAAAAAGCAGTGGCAGAGCAAAAGGGTTATCAATTACGAAAAGATTTAGCCAATGCAGAACAAAGCAAACGCCAACAAGAAACGCAACAAGCAAAAGAATCGTTGCGCTTAATTAAAAACAAATTAAACCCAGAAAAGGTACCTAAAGAAAACACTGAAAATTAGGCCAATTCATAGAAAAACAAACCGGAGGTAGAGAAGAAGCAGGTTAGGCCTCGTGTTTAGCCGAGGATTTTCTTAATGCTTTTTTTTCTTTACGCCTGCGTTTAAAAAACTGACTGATTTTAGTGCTACATTGGTCGCTTAAAATGCCCGATGTAATGTCTACCTGATGATTTAATTTAACGTGACTCAATAAGTTGAATACACTGCCTGCAGCCCCCGTTTTTAAATCTGGCGCACCATAAACAAGGCGCTTAATACGCGCATGCACTAATGCACCTGCGCACATCGGACAAGGCTCTAAGGTTACGTAAAGCGTACAGTCTATCAATCGATAGTTTTGTAGCTTGTGTCCCGCTTCGCGCACCGCCATCACTTCCGCGTGCGCACAAGCATCATGGCTTAGGATAGATAAGTTCCACCCCTCTGCAATAACCTCATTATCTTTAACAAGCACAGCACCTACCGGCACTTCACCGAGTGCCTCCGCTTTATCCGCAAGTAACAAGGCATATTGCATCCACTTTTCATCGTTAACTAATGGATCCACTATAAAATCAACGCATAGTAATATTGCGTTAATAAAGGGCCACATATTAGATAAATCCAACCCGCGATGGCTAAATAAGGGCCGAAGGGTAACGGCTTACTTTCTTTGTTTTTAGATAAGAGTAATAAGACTATACCGATAATTGCCCCTGAAAAAGAAGACAGCAAAATAATTAAAGGCAGAGCCTGCCAGCCAAACCAAGCGCCTAATGCAGCTAACAATTTAAAGTCGCCATAACCCATGCCTTCTTTACCCGTGGCAAGCTTAAATAGCCAATATACTGACCATAGACTTAAATAACCCAAAATAGCCCCCACCACAGCATCATTAATCGACACAAAACTATAGGATAAATTGACGAGTAAACCCACCCAAAGTAGTGGCAAGGTTAATTGATCAGGTAATAACATGACATCAAAATCAATATAAGACAGACAAATCAATACCCAAGTAAAAATCAAAGCAAAGAGGAGAGGCCAACCGAACGGAATAACATAAGCAACGGCCAAGGACATAATAGCCGTTAATAGCTCAACACAGGGATAACGGGCACTTATTTTACAAGCGCAGTGTTTACATTTTCCGCGTTGTAATAACCAGCTAATAATAGGAATGTTTTCAAGGGAGCCAATAATATGTAAACATTTAGGACAGCGTGAACGAGGCAAAATAAGATTAAAAGTATCTTCGTCTGCAATTAATTTTGTTTCAGGGAAATATTCAGCACATTCCGCTTTCCATGCACGCTCCATCATCACGGGTAAACGGTATATCACTACATTTAAAAACGATCCTATGAGTAATCCCAAACAAGTTACCATGATGTATAACAGCGCGGGTATTTGATCCATCAAAACTAAAAAATCACTCATTTTTATTCCATAAATTAACTAGGTGAGCAAATTTCCTCATCACTAAAGAAATAAGCAATTTCTCGCGATGCAGATGCAGGGCTATCTGAGCCATGTACCGCATTGCAACTAAGAGATTCCGCAAAATCGGCACGAATAGTCCCAGCTAATGCTTTAGCAGGATCTGTTTGACCAATGAGTTCACGGTAATGAGCAATGCCATTTTCACCTTCTAATACTAAAACAAGGATCGGGCCAGAGCTCATAAACTCCACTAAATTTTCAAAAAAACCTTTACCTTGATGCTCAGCATAAAAACCTTCAGCTTGTGCTTTCGTTAAATGTAACATTTTAATCGCAACAGGGGTTAACTGCGCTTTTTCAAAACGAGCAATGATCGTTCCTATCAACATTTTAGAAACAGCATCAGGTTTTATCATTGAAAGTGTTCTTTGTAACGGCATTATATTAGCCTCCTAAATGAATGGTGAGGCAATATAAAACAAATTCTCATCAAGTCGCAATCAAAATATAAATAGATAATATCGCAGCTCACATTTTAAGCTAAAAATACTTATATTTTGAGTAGTTAGGCATATAAAGTTCTATTCATACATCATTATTTACACAATAACATTACTCAACCGAAAGCATATCCCCACTTGTTTCTAACCACTCCTTTCGATCTCCTGCACGTTTTTTTGCCAATAACATGTCCATTACCTCTAACATTTTCTCTGAGTCTTCTGTCGTTAATTGTACTAAACGGCGCGTATTCGGATCCATTGTCGTTTCTCGCAGTTGATCTGGATTCATTTCACCCAGTCCTTTAAAGCGCTGAACATTAATTTTACTGCGCTTATTTTTATTTGCGATACGCTCTAAAATAATTTCTTTTTCACCCTCATCGAGCGCGTAAAAAACCTCTTTACCCGCATCGATACGATACAAGGGAGGCATCGCCACATAAAAATGCCCCGCATCGACCACCGCTCTAAAATGCCTAACAAATAATGCGCAAATAAGCGTCGCAATATGCAATCCATCGGAATCAGCATCGGCTAAAATACAAATTTTTCCATAACGTAATCCAGAAAGATCATTCGATGCCGGATCAATACCTATCGCTATCGAAATGTTATAAATCTCTTCTGAGTTTAAAATAACATCTGAGTCATCTTCCCATGTGTTTTTAATCTTTCCGCGCAACGGTAAAATCGCTTGGAATTCTCTGTCGCGGGCTTGTTTGGCAGAGCCCCCAGCAGAGTCCCCTTCCACGAGAAACAATTCACCACGCTCCGGCTCTTGGCATGAACAATCGGTCAGTTTCCCGGGTAATGCAGGGCCTTGAGTTATTTTTTTACGGGCGACTTTTTTACTTTTACGACTACGTATTTGTGCGTTTTGAATGCAAAATAAAGCGAGTTCTTCCGCTTCACCAACATGTGCATTGAGCCATAAACTAAAGGCATCTTTCACCACACCACAAATAAACGCCACACATTGCCTTGATGATAAGCGCTCTTTCATCTGCCCTGCAAATTGAGGCTCTTTAATTTTCACACTTAAAATGTAGGCGCATTTATCCCAAATATCCTCAGGGCTTAATTTGATCCCTCGCGGTAATAAGCTGCGGATATCACAAAATTCACGCATGGCATCAAGCAGGCCTTGTCTAAAACCATTAACATGCGTCCCACCTTGAATGGTAGGGATCAAATTCACATAGCTTTCAGATAATGAGTTTCCGCCTTCAGGCAACCAGACAATGGCCCAGTCAACTGTTTCGCCATTTGCCATCAACTGACCAACAAAAGGCGTTGCGGGTAATAATTCATTCTCATGCACCGCCTCTAAAAGATAATCATTTAACCCATCTTTATAGCACCAGTGATAATTATTTTTATTTACTCTGTCTTTAAACTTAATACTTAATCCGGGACACAATACCGCTTTCGCTTTTAACAAATGCAATAGACGAGAAACAGAGAATTTAGCACTATCAAAATAGCGAGGATCCGGTCTGAAATGTACACTCGTCCCCGTATTGCGCTTACCACAAGTATCAATCTCTTTTAATTCTTCTACTTTTTCGCCGTGCTCAAAAGCAATATGATAGACCTTTGCATTACGCCTAATATTGACATCAACGCGGGCTGAAAGTGCATTAACGACGGAAATACCTACTCCATGTAGACCGCCCGAAATGGCATAGTTTTTACCTGAAAACTTACCACCAGCATGTAATTTACAAAAGATAAGTTCAACACCGGATATTTTCTCTTCTGGGTGAATATCAACGGGCATGCCACGACCATCATCAGTTACTTCAATCGACTGATCTTCATGTAAGATCACCTGAATAGAGGTTGCATGTCCAGCAAGCGCTTCGTCGACACTATTATCAATGACTTCTTGAGCAAGATGATTTGGACGATTCGTTTCAGTATACATACCGGGACGATGACGCACCGGATCAAGGCCATTTAGGACTTCAATGGAGTCGGAGTTATACTGTTCGCTCATCACAATACCTGCTAAAAATAGAAAGGGAAAAATAAAAGAAGCGCAATTATATCAGGAATAACGCATCTGCATCTAAGAAAACAAGGGTTTGAGGTGTTTTTATTCCAAGATAACTATAAAAGAGACGTGGAATAATTTTTTATAGTCTGCCTGTATATAGTAAAAGTGTTTTTGTAATGTGCACGCGATTTTTAATCATTATTGCTTATCTTAAAATGAAGTTACCCACATATGATAAGTATTAAAGCTAAAAAAGAAAGGTCAGGATCTCGCCAATAAAACGCTCAAAACCGCTAAAGCTATGATTGCCTCCTTTCTCCGACGTTATCTTGCAATGCGCATATTTTATTTTGGCATGGCAATGATCTAATACCTCATCGCCTTCTTGTTGTAATAACCAAATATTTTCAGGAAAACGCAGAGACTCAACATCTAACGCTTGTAATTTACCCATATAGTCACTGTTAATTTCATACTTTTCGCCCGTATAGGGCTGTATTTGATCGCCAATATAGGTTGTGAGCAAATGATAAGGGGTAACCGCTGGGTTAATTAACACCGTTTTCAATGCAAATTCTTGTGCTAATTTAGTCGCAAAATAACCACCTAAAGAACTCCCTATTACGCCTATTGCTGCATCTTTATATTGCTCTTTTAAATCGCATAATAACTGCCAAACATCTTCGGGCAAGCAAGGTAACTGTGGGCAAATAAAGGTGATCTCGGGATGATGCAAGCTTAAATAAGCCTGCATTTGTTGCGATTTTTTTGATTTGGGAGAGCTATGAAACCCGTGTAATAGTAATAATATTTTACGCACTAATAACCTTGAGCGTCAGCTTCTGCATGAAATAGACCTTGTTGAATACGTTCGACACGCGTTTCAATAGAGCCATCTTTACGCAATGATAAGTAACGATATCCCGGCGCAGTGTCATCGAGCGTAAAATCATCACAATTAGGTTTAAACTGCACGCATGTTGATGGAGAAGTAAAAAAAGTGACACCGTTTAAACATATTTCTTGCGCTTGATGGACATGCCCAGATAAGACCGCGCGTACTTTCTTAAACGGCGCAATAATATCAAGTAATGCCTGATGATTCTTTAATATGTGTTGATCCAGCCAAGCACTCCCGACCGGTAATACATGATGATGTACACAAATGAGCGTGTATTTATCAGGGTTTTGAGTTAATGCTTCTTTTAGGAAAACCAATTGCTCAATACTTAAATGGCCATGCGCCATACTCGGAATTTGCGAGTCTAATAATATTATTTGCCAATATTCACTTTGCAATAACTTAATAGCGGCCAGACCCTCTTCTAATAAACTCGGTAGCATAACGCTTTGTACGTCATGATTTCCGGGTAACCAATAACAGGGTAAATTTAATTTTTTTATTTCATGGCCAAAGGAGAAATAAGATTGCTCTGAATGATCTTGCGTTAGATCGCCTGTTGCAAGCACACCTTGACACGCAGGGGCATCTTTTAATGCCAACTCAACGACTGCCTTAAAGCTTTGGGCCGTTTTAACGCCTAATAGCTGATGGTCTACATCTGCAAATAAATGTGAGTCGGTAATTTGCAGCAAAGATAAATGACCCAATGTGTCAACGGGCAGTAGTGTGCTTGTTTTATTCATAGTACTTCTTTTATATCCGTTATAAGAAATGCGCTTAACTAATTTTCTTTTTAATATCAGAAGCAAACACGCATCAATAGTCTTAATTATTTATATTTGTCACATGATCTATAGAAAAAGTTCCCCTAAAAACCAAGTAAAAAATAATAAGACATTTTCCGTTTTCTTAATGCTAATGATGACTTGTTTTATATTTTATCTGCACACACTTTCGTCATCGTGCTTTTCTTAGCCAAATGACTTTCGATACTATGATATTAACATCTGCACAGCGATGTGGATAAATTAAAATTTAAAAATGTTAATTTGATAACAATTTTAATGTTTTTTTATTCAATTCTAACCATTGCAGCGCAATAACCGTCATGGCATTATTAATTTTTCCCTCTACAACCCATTGATAAGCTGTTTCCCGAGCAATCACGTGCACACGAATATCTTCATTTTCCTCACTTAATCCATAAATACCTTTAACTCCCTCACTGTCCACATTCGCAATAAACAGATCTACTTTCTCAGTGGTGCCTCCAGGGCTTACCAAGCAATTCATAATAAACTGACAAGACGTCAACCTAAGCCCTGCTTCTTCAAACGCCTCGCGTAACACAACATCTTCGGATGATTCACCGTCCTTAACCATTCCCGCCACTAATTCAAGTAACCAAGGGGATTGTGTCCCCCCCAATGCGCCAAATCGAAACTGCTCAACTAAAATAACACAATCGTTTTTTTCATCATAAGCTAATACCGCGGCTGCATTTCCACGTTCGAAAAATTCACGCTCAATTAACGCACTCCACTTTCCAGAAAACAGCCTATGCTGCAACGTATACTTGTTACATTGAAAAAATCCTTTGTATAACGTCTCTTTTTTTATAATTTTAACGTCGTCTTTTGTGTAACGCTTAAAATCACGACAACTAATAAATGAATGTTCGTTCATTTTCTGCTAATCTCCTAAATTCTAGTTTTAATTTATTTATTCTATGCTAATTTATACATTATTAATTAGCCTATACACTAGGATTGTATACCATGAAAATTAAACAATTAACGCTTGCAACCTTTATTGCATTAACAAGCTTTAATTCTGTCGTTAGTGCAGACGATTTATTACAAATATATGAAACTGCGCAACTAAAAGATCCTATTATTCAAAAAAGCAAAGCCCAATATGATCTCTACCTTGAAAGAGTCAGCGCTTCAAATGCATCCCTTTTACCGCAAATTGGTTTTGGCCTAAATGCAGGGAAAAGTAAAGATAAAGACGATATCAACTCTAACACCAATTACGGCGCCAATTTATCACTAAGCCAATCTCTTTATAATGGCACTTATTGGAAAGAGCTAGATTTAGCAGAAATACAAGCCACTCAATACGCGGCGATTTATGGTTACGCACAACAAAACCTGATCCTACGTACGAGCTCAATCTACTTTAATGTATTACGTGCTCACCAAAGTGTGCAATCAGTACAGGCCAACAAACGCGCGGTTGCACGTCAATTAGAGCAAACTAAGCAACGCTTTGATGTCGGTTTAATTGCGATAACAGATGTGCATGAAGCACAAGCCGAATTCGATCGCACTAATGCCGACCTTATTAAAGCAAAAAATCAATTAATTAATTCATACTACGCCTTACGCGAATTAACAGGCGAAGACATCCGCAATATCGATTTACTCAATACAGATATTTTTTCACCTGCGCCCTTAGAAGGTAATGTAACGCTTTGGCATAATAATGCCTTAGAGCATAACTTATTGTTACATGAAAAACGTATCGCCAAAGATCTTGCACAAATGCAAATTAAATTGGCACGTACAGGTCATCAACCGACGCTCGATTTAAGCGCACGTATCGGTTATAACAATACTGATTATGATGCCTTACGCCGCTCAGATATTGATATGAGTGATGCCAGTATCGGTATCGAATTTAACCTCCCAATATACACCGGTGGCAAAACCAATTCGTTAGTCAACCAAGCGACATACAGCTATGTCATGGCCAGTGAAGATTTAATACAATCGTTTCGCAGTATTGATGCAGATATAAAAAGTGGCTATAACAATGTACGTGCGTCTATTAGCTCAATCACAGCCTACGAGCAAACCGTTATCTCCTCAAAGAGTGCTTTAGAAGCAATCGAAGCGGGATTTGAGGTGGGTACACGTACCATTGTTGATGTGCTTGATTCTACAAGACGTTTATTTGAGTCTGAAGATTTACTGGCGAATGCTCGTTATGATTATATTTTAAGTCGACTACAACTGAAATATTCAGCAGGCACTTTATCAATACAAGATATTAAAGATATCTCTGCCGGATTAATCAAAGCATCTGATAAATAAAAAGGGGAAATATTTACTTTTTCTCAACAAAAAAAAGGAAGCTAATGCTTCCTTTTTTTATGCTCATAAGAGTTGATCAGTTTGACTTGTTATTGCGAATACTCTCGATAATCTGCGAAGTAGAACAACCCTCTTCAAATTGTAAAACGCGAACACTGCCACCGTTTGCAATCACTTCTACGCCACCGGCAATATCTTCAATTTTATAATCGCCACCTTTGACGAGCATATCCGGCAGTAAATTAGCAATTAAACGTTGCGGCGTCTCTTCACTAAACTCAATCACCCAATCAACAGCGCCTAAGCCGGCTAATACAGCCATACGACGATCCACTGAGTTTACAGGACGCCCAGTCCCTTTTAAACTGCGCACTGATGCGTCACTATTAACAGCAACAATAAGGCGTTGGCCTTGCTCGCGCGCACTATTAAGATACGAAACATGCCCAGCATGTAAAATATCAAAGCAGCCGTTGGTCATGATCACTTTTTCACCGCGATGTTGAGCGAGCTTAACCGCTAATTTTAATTGCTCTTCATTGAGTACACCGAAGCCTATTTCTTGCTGGCTATAGACGGCGTTAGCAAGCTCAATTGTATTAACGGTAGAAGTACCTATTTTACCCACTACAACGCCCGCAGCTGCATTAGCAAGCGTACAAGCATGCTCAAAAGAACTGCCCGCTGCCAGTGATGTTGCCAAAACAGAAATAACGGTGTCTCCTGCACCTGTCACATCAAAGACTTCTTGCGCTTGTGTTGCAAGGTGAAAAGCCTCTTGTCCTTTACGGATCAAGGTCATGCCATTTTCACTGCGCGTCACTAATAAAGCATCAAACTCAAATTTATCAATCAAGCCTAATGCCTTCTCAACAATTTCAGCTGCATTTTTACACACACCAACGACCGCTTCAAATTCAGATAAATTAGGTGTTAATAACGTCGCACCTCGATATTTTTCAAAATCACTGCCTTTAGGATCGACCAATACGGGTACATTCGCAGCGTTAGCAAGACGGATCATCTTTTGAACATCTGCTAATGAGCCTTTATCGTAATCCGATAAAATAACCATGCCCACATTACTTTCTAGTCCACGTTGCATTTTTTCAAGTAACGGCGCGCTATCCACATCATGGAAACCCTCTTCAAAGTCTAAACGCAATAATTGCTGATTACGACTCAGCACGCGAAGCTTGGTTATCGTTGGGAATTTCGCTAAGGTTACAAAATCAGTACTCACATGTACTGATTTTAAGCCATTTCTTAACGCATTAGCGGGCTCATCATCACCAACTAAACCGATTAATGTCACTTTTGAGCCTAAGGCTGCCACATTTAATGCAACATTTGCAGCACCACCAGGGCGCTCCTCAATGTGCTCGACTTTCACCACAGGCACCGGCGCTTCTGGTGATATTCGGCCAGTCGAGCCTTGCCAATATCGATCTAACATGACATCGCCAACGACTAATACTTGGGCTTTTTCATATTCCGGTAATGTAATTTTCATGTTTACTCTTATTTAAAAATAATGGGCTGTTACGCCTACAGAGGCGAATGTACAGGTGCTAGCGCTACGACTTAATATATCATAATACCTTTGATTGACGCTTAATATACGCGGTTGTGTCCGCACAATACTTTGATGGCAATACGTTGATGGTCGCAGCTACGATAGCTAAAAACATTAATATTTACTTTATAAACGCTAAGGTTATCACATTTCCACGAATTACCCATTTCTAGTATTGACTCTGCACCCAACAAGAATCAACATATCATCATGAACATCAAATAAAGCTCTTTGGAGAGAACATGCTAACCATCCTTTGTGTCGACAGCAATCAACAACAACTCACAAATATCCAACAAGATTTACTGTCGTCCAGACTCGTTTTGCACCTACTGAGCGCAAAAACACAAAGTGAAGCGCTACAAAAAATAGAGCAAGAAAAGCATACGATTAGTATTATTATTTGTGCTCAATTGTTAAGTGATGGCAGTGCAAATAACTTATTCAAGTTAATGAAAAACACTTTAACACGCAAAATAATCTATGCGCATAAGCCCTGCTGTAGCGATCTAATTTCGCTACTAAACGAGAATAAAATAGATCATTTTATTCTCCTTCCATACCAACGAGATGCGTTAAAAACACTTATTACAGCACAATTTCATCAATACAAAAATAATATCGAGCATGCGCTACGCACGAAAAACATGCCATTGACGGCAATACAAGAGAACCTCTTCAACATCAGAAAAGGTTCACTAACCAACATTTCGACATTCCAAGATCGTTTCCTTGATTATTCTATTTACAGTGACAAAGAATTATCCTTATTAGTGATCCAATCATTATACAAAATACTCGAAGATAACGACGAGCATCAGGTGATCAGGACCTACCGATCAGGCCACCTTTTAACAAGAGAGGGTGAGACAAATTGCTTTTTATGGTTTATTAGTAAAGGTAAAGTATTATTACGAAAACGCAATGACCGTGGAAAAGTCCAAGATATTATTAATATGCACGAAGGCTCTATGGTCGGTGGTATGTCATTTATCACCGGCGAAAAATCTTTTAGTACAGGGATAACGCTGGTTGAAACAGAAGTACTCAAAGTCAGCCACAGTGTTTTTTCAAAAATATTGCAATCTAACGTTGCGTTACTTGCCCCTTTTACCAATTTATTATTGCGAAATTTTAACCGACGCCTACAACATAGCATTACCACTGAGCTTGCCCTACAAGAAAGTTTAAAATCCCTTGATGCAGCCCATGAGCAATTAGTCAGTAGCGAAAAGATGGCGGTATTAGGACAATTAGTCGCAGGTGTTGCACATGAATTGAATAACCCTATCAGCGCCATATTAAGAGGCTCTGATAACTTAACATCCTTAATATCTGCATTATTTAGTACTCAAAAAAACAATAAATTTTCTGAGCTTGCTTTTTCAACATTACTGCAAGGCTTGACGCTTATTCCGCTTTCGACCTCTGAAATCCGTCGCCGTAGCAAAAAATTAATGCAAACAATGGAAAATACTAAGCTCGCCAAAATGTTAGTGAGTATGCATTTAGATGAAACCTCAATTCCTCTCGAATACGGGAGAGATATTGAAGAGAGTATTATTTTATTAGATAAGTTTTATCAAGCAGGCTGTATATTACGTAACAATAAAGTCTGTGCTGCGCGCATTGCTGACCTGGTGAAAAGTTTAAAACATTATGCAGGCCAAGATAACCCATCTAGCAAAGCGACGAACATTCATGATGGCATTGAAGAAACGCTCATTATTTTTGAAAACAAATTAAAACATTATGAGGTAATAAAAGAATATCAAATATTACCTAACATTGAATGCTACCCCATTGAATTAGAGCAAGTATGGACAAATATCATTTCAAATGCGATTGACGCTACCGAGGGTGCCGGTAAATTAACTATTATGACAAAATATTACGCCCATGAAGCAGAGCCATGTATACAAGTCATTATTGAAGATGATGGTCCGGGAATAAATGCAGAGCAAATCGATAAAATATTTGAACTTAATTATACCACTAAACGTAAAGGTAATTTTGGATTAGGCATTGGTCTTACTATCTGCTCACAAATTGTTACCAGCCATAATGGCCATATTGAAGTTCAATCGGAGCTAGGCGAGTTCACGCGCTTTATCATTACCTTACCCATTGCGAGTACCAATATCAAAAGTGCACGTTGCACTTTTCTAAGCACAGAAAATTAAAATAGAGAGGATAAAATACATTCAAAGTGGGAGTGTAGTATTATTTTTCAGCGATACGGTGAATAAAAAATAATAAGACAAACAAAATAGTTAATAGTAAATATTGATAAACAGGAACGGCCGATAAAAAATAAATGGACAGTGCAAAGGTGAACACCGTTAAAAGCATTATTTTATCTTTTTTAGGCTTTTCTATGCAGCGATGCGTATGCCAATCTTGTAATATGGGCCCTACATAGGCCAAATTTAACAACCATTGTTGAAAATAATACGAGCTCCGCGAAAAACAAGCCAAGGCCAAAATGAGAAAAGGTGTCGTAGGTAATAAAGGAATAATGATCCCGATAAGTCCAACAAAAAGGCTAATAAAACCGGCAATAAGTAATAAATAACGTTTTATATTTTGCATATTATTTACCTTGATCCAAAAAAAAGCCCGCCGAAGCGAGCTTTTCTACATTGCAGTAAAGAAAATTATTTTTTCTTACCCAATTTTTCTTTAATACGAGCTGCTTTACCAGTAAGTTCACGTAAGTAGTAAAGTTTAGCTTGGCGAACCACACCACGACGTTTAACTTCAACGCTTCCTACAAGTGGACTATGTGTTTGGAATACACGTTCAACACCTTCACTGCCCGACATTTTACGAACGGTAAAGTTTGAATGTAAACCACGGTTACGCTTAGCGATAACAACACCTTCAAATGCTTGAAGACGCTCTTTTTCACCTTCTTTTACGCGAACACGTACTATAACTGTATCACCTTGCGAAAACGCAGGGATATCTGTACGTAACTGTTCGTCATTTATTGCTTGTATAATATTGCTCATTTTAATACCTTTAATTACCTAGTTAGCCAATAACATCGCTGCTTAGTTGGAGTCACTTTGCAGAGCAGCAAGCAATATTGCTTGCTCGTCAGTCAGAGCTAGGTTGTTTAATAAATCGGGTCGTCTTTGTAACGTGCGTTGTAATGATTGCTTTAATCGCCATAAGCGAATTTTTTCATGATCACCACTTAATAAAACACTCGGCACTGTTTTTCCATCTAACACTTCGGGCCGCGTATAGTGAGGGCAATCAAGCAATCCATCCGCAAAGGAGTCTTGCTCTGCCGACAACACATGACCTAATACACCCGGCACAAAACGCGCCAAAGCATCAATTAAAATCATCGCTGGTAGCTCACCACCACTTAACACATAATCACCCACCGACCATTCTTCATCGATTAAGCTTTCAATTATGCGCTCATCTATTCCTTCATAACGCCCTGCAACTAGGATCAACGCTGTATTGTTTGATGCTAGAGACTGTGCGCCACAATGGTCTAAACGTCGACCTTGAGGGGAAAGATAAATAACCTTTGCCTCGTGACCTGCTTCTTTGGCAGCCTGTTTTGCTGCGTTGATAGCATCCCGTAAAGGTTGCACCATCATCAACATACCGGGCCCACCACCATAGGGACGATCATCAACCGTTCTATGTTTATCCATAGTGAAATCACGAGGATCCCAACATTGAATCTGAAGCAAATTATTTTTTACCGCTCGACCTGTCACCCCATTTTCGCTAATGGCCCGGAACATATCCGGGAAGAGGCTAATAACCCCAATCCACATGCCATTCTCCTAGGGTGTCAGAAATCAGGTTCCCAATTAACTATAATTAGTTTGCCTGTAATATTAACGTCTAATACTACCTGCTCTTTAATAAACGGAATTAACCGTTGTTTTTGTCCGAAAGCATCATTTGCATTGGCTTTAACCACAAGCACATCTTTCGAGCCTGTTTCCATCATATCGGTGACTGCACCTAAATGATAACCTTTGTCAGTTTCAACCTGACAGCCAATCAAATCTCGCCAATAAAAATCATCTTCCAAATCTGGAAGTTCATTGATATTTACAAGAAGTTCAACACCCACAAGGGCTTGTGACTCTTCACGCACATCAAAACTTTTTATTTTTGCTACAAAAGTACCACTATGTGCTTTCCAATCGGTTATATTAACCTCTTGCATCACTCCGTTATACTTCATCAACAATGGCTTATATTGAAAAATACTTTCAGCATCATCGGTGTAGGAGTGAATTTTTAACCAGCCTTTAATACCATGTACGGCACCAAATTTTCCAATCACAATTGGCTCTGCTACGTTACTCACTTAATATTCTCCTAACCAACTCGCAATTAAGCGGCTGCGTTGTCTTTTACTAATTTAGATACGCGATCACTTAGTTGTGCACCAAGACCAAGCCAATGGTTGATACGATCTGTGTCTAAACGTAATTTTTCTGCTTTACCTTGTGCAGTTGGGTTAAAGAACCCTACTTTCTCGATAAAACGACCGTCACGTGCGTTACGGCTATCAGTTACTACCACTTGGTAGAATGGGCGTTTTTTTGCGCCACCACGAGCTAAACGAATTGTTACCATATCGTCCTCTATATTAAATTATTAAACGTCTTTGGCCAGAAACCTCTGACCGCCTGCTTTTGTAGAAAGCTGCAAAATCATACTCTTTTTAGGCAAAATAACAATCTAAATCACAATATTGCTTAAACAATCGACAAGCATTCTTTTGAGATAACTATAAATATATTTTTATATCTGACTTAGCACCCTAAAATATCACTACTGATACAAATACTTAGTAAATATTAACTCTTTGATCGGTTTTGTACCTGTTTCTGCAAATAACAAGTTATTGACATCTTCTAGGCAGTGTTTACGGATCAATTCACGCTCTGAGATAGATTTTACTTTATCTTCATTTTGCTCACCAAAAATAGAGATTATCCTATCGCGAATAAGTGGCTCATGTCGTTCTAAAAGTTCATAATCACTTTGTGAATTTACCATTAAATCAACCGAAATACGCACAAAACCGATGCGTTTTCCTATTTTGATATAATTAGTAATAATATCGGGCTCAAGTAAAAAATATTGATAATCATTTTTCACTTCACCTTCCTCGTCCGCTAAAATAGCAGGACTAAAAAGAGAAAGAGAAAAACAAAATAAACAAAGTAGAATTTTTTTCACAATAGTTGTTTCCTCTGTAACAATGTAGAAAAAAAATATTTGAACATAATGAAATGCTATAGTATCAGATTATTTAGATTTCACTGCATTCAAGGCGCTTATGGTTGATATTTATAGAGTATTTAACTCCTCAATTGCGTGGTTTTCAGAACAAAAAGACTTAAATTGTTCCTTAAACATTCGTTCTTGGTTAATCGATCCTAAGTCCTTAACAACAAAACTTGAGTCCTGTGCACAAACATTTGAAGTTCGCGTTAAAGATCAAGAACTCACAAAGCCTAGCATAGATTTATCAGGCTACTTTGCCAATGAAAAAAAACTCCTAATACGTAACGTTTTTTTATATGTAGATCATAAAGCTGTCATTTTCGCACAAACCGAGATCCCAATTTCAACATTAAATGCACAGTCACAAAGCCTTTCTAATATAGGCCCCCTATCCTTAGGAAGTATTTTATTTAAACACGCGGCCATGTCGCGTGGTGATTTTGAATTTGCCGAGTTTAAACAGCCCTCAACGGCGCACCAACTTGCTCAAACAATAGATCAACCTTCGGATTATTCTTTATGGGCGAGACGCTCAATGTTTTACCTTAATGGTTATCCTTTATTAGTCAGTGAATTATTTTTACCCGCATCTGGAATTTATCAATGATATCTGTAGCGTGTCGACAAAAAGGTCAAGCTTATCTTGAATTAATGCGCTTAAACAAACCCATTGGATCTCTACTATTACTTTGGCCCACACTTTGGGCTTTATGGATAGCAGCAGAAGGGATCCCCGATTTAAGCGTGTTACTGGTATTTAGTTGTGGGGTCTTTCTTATGCGTAGCACGGGATGTGTTATCAATGATTTTGCAGATCGAAAAATAGATGGTTTTGTTGAGCGCACTAAAAATCGTCCGTTACCATCTGGTAGAGTATCGCCTAAAGAAGCCCTCTTCTTATTTTTTATGTTAACCCTCAGTGCTTTCCTTTTAGTACTCACCCAAAATACTCTGACCATTCAATTGTCTGTCGTTGGTTTATTATTGGCTAGTTTATATCCCTTTAGTAAGCGCGTTACACATCTACCTCAATTTGTATTAGGGCTTGCTTTTAGTTGGTCTATTCCCATGGCTTATGCGGCCCAATCAGGGCGTTTAGATAGCATTGTATGGTTGTTGTTTGTTATTAATGTTATTTGGACTATCGCTTATGACACGTTGTACGCCATGGTCGATAAAGAAGATGACTTAAAGATAGGGGTGAAGTCGAGCGCCATTTTATTTTCCCCTTTTGAGCGAACTATTATTGGCGTTTTACAACTTATTAGCTGTGCTCTTTTAGTCTGTTTGGGTTTTATTGAAAACTTAAATGCTATCTATTTCTGCAGTTTGGTGATTGTTTTGGGATTATTTATAAAACAACATTGGGATATAAGAGGCAATGATAAAAAGGCTTATTTTAAAGCCTTTTTAGATAACAATCGTATTGGAGCGGTTGTTTTTATTGCAATATTTTTAAATTACTTATAATTTTTTGTCACCTTTATTTTGATTAACAGCGTAAAAAAATCTGCTAATCAAAGGCGTATTTAACCTAACAACCAGGACCACATTCCATACATTGGTTGATCATGGCAGAGCCTAGTTTCAACTTCGCATTAAGATCGCGAAGCGCCGTACGTACCCCTTCTTCTATGACTGGATGGTAAAAAGGCATATCCAGCATTTGTGAAATCGTCATCCGATTTTGATGTGCCCAAGCCAATAAATGCGCTAAGTGCTCAGCTTGTGGCCCTATCATTTCAGCCCCTAATAAACGCCCTGTTCCATGCTCTGCATAAATATGTAATAGGCCTTTATTTTTCAACATCACCCGGCTACGCCCTTGATCTTCAAAAGAGACAACGCCCGTTTCAAAGCAAGAGCAACTCCCTAATTTAGCAATCACTTGCTTACGACTTAAGCCTATCATCGCCAGTTGCGGATCAGTAAAGACCGCTGCTATCGATGTACGGCGTAAGCCAACACGAATTTTAGGATAAAGCGCTGCGTTATTTCCCGCAATTTTACCTTGGTCCGCAGCTTCATGTAATAAAGGCAGTTGATTACTCGCATCACCTGCGATAAAGATAGAAGGCACAGAGGTTTGCATTGTGAAGGGATCAGCAATCGGCACGCCGCGACCATCGAGCTCTATGCTAATATTTTGTAAACCTAAATTATCCACATTAGGCCTGCGACCAGTGGCAGCCAGCACTTGCTCAACCATAATGATTTGATCTTTGCCTTGCTTATCCACATAAGTAATTTGCACCGCATCATCTTTACGGATCATCTCTTTAACCGTTGCATCAGCATCTAAGAAAAACTCGTCAGAGAATGTCTTACGCGCATATTCCATCACATCTTTATCGGTAAAAGGACCGACTTGTCCGCCCATGCCAAACATAAATACTTTGACGCCTAAACGATGCAATGATTGACCTAATTCAAGACCAATAACGCCGGGCCCAAAAATAGCTATCGACTGCGGTAAATCTGTCCAATTAAACAGATCGTCATTAATTATTAATTTATCACCTAATTCATTCCACACAGCGGGGTAACTAGGGCGAGATCCCGTCGCTATGACAATTCGCTCTGCGTTAACGATGCTATGGTCGCCAATTTGTAAATGATGTTCATCGATAAACGTGGCTTTACCCAAAAGTTTATCTTGTTTGTCTATGCCCTCTACTGCGTCTAATACAAAGCCCACAAAACGATCGCGTTCATCACGAATACGTTGCATTACTTTTTTACCGTCAATGCGTACTTTGCCATCCACAAAGACGCCAAAAGGGGCGCTATGCTGCATTTGATGAGCAGCTTCTGAGGCGGCAATTAACAATTTACTTGGCATGCAACCGACACGGGCACACGTTGTTCCAAATTGCTCACCTTCGATAAGTAATACTGAATCTGTTTTTTCTTTGGCTGCACGATAGGCAGCAAGACCTGCGGTTCCACCACCAATAACAACGACTTTTACTTCAATTTTTTTCATGATAACTCCACTTTCTTTATTTTAAAGCTACGGACAGTCTGCGGATAAATCGGTATACAATCTTTGAGAGAAAGAGAAAGAAAGTACAAGTGTGAGATTTTTGGCAAAGTGACGATAGACTATTTAAATGGCAAATAGATGTATTTGAGATAGGTAATTAATAATACCAAAGGTATTAATTTAATGATCATGTATTGCGCAGGAAAAATTTCAACAAGCAAAACGGATCACTTCGTTAGTTCCTTTGCTATAAGGTGACAATTTGAGTATTGCCACCTTATTAAGCTTTAATGAATTATTTACTTACAAAAGCAATAATCGCTTCACTATCACCTACATGCTCACCATTAACGTATAATTGTGGCACGGTAGTTTGACCGGTGATAGCTTTCAAGCTAACACTCGTTGCATCTGTTCCTAAAACAATCTCTTCAAAAGCAATGCCCTTATCTTGTAAGGCTTGTTTTGCTTTAGCGCAGAAAGGACAACCCGGTTTAGTAAATAAAGCCACAGCTGCCGGCGCTTTAGCAACCGGGTTGATGTAATTTAACATCGTATCTGCATCAGAAACTTCAAAGGGGTCGCCTGGCTGATTTGGCTCAATAAACATTTTTTCAATCACGCCATCTTTAACAAGCATACTGTAACGCCAGCTACGCTTACCAAAACCAATATCACTTTTGTCTACTAGCATACCCATGCCCTGCGTAAACTCACCGCTACCATCGGGTACAACTGTAATGTTGGCAGCTTCTTGATCTGCAAGCCAAGCATTCATAACAAACGTATCGTTTACCGCTAAACAAATAATATCATCAACGCCATTTTCTTTTAAAACACCCGCAAGTTCATTATAGCGAGGAAGGTGAGTAGATGAACATGTTGGCGTAAATGCACCCGGCAAAGCAAAAACAACCACTGTTTTACCCGCAAAAAGTTGCTCGGTAGAGAGGTTTACCCAAGCATCACCTTGGCGCGTTGGGAAAGTAACATTTGGAATTTTTTGACCTTCAATATTATCTAACATAGCTCGTTCCTTAAAGTTTTTATTGATAAAGTAAATAAGCTTCGCACTTATTTGATGTGCTAATAATAGCCCGCTTATTTTAATTGGTAAAATCGTTTGTAATTATCATTTTGATAGGTTTTGGCAATTAATAATTAGTGCAACTTTATTTTGCATTACGCATCACAAAAACAGCGCTGATCATATTAACGCTATTTGTCCAACCCTATAGTAATAACAGAAGTGCGCATAAAAATAACTTTAATATATCGCATTTTTATAAAAAAGGATGACAAATTCCCTCTATACCTATGTAGCCTCAAGATGCTTAGCATAGTCTAATCTAATACAAAGTTATAAATACGCAGCGTAATGGCACTCGCCATGCGTGTATCTGTATAACCGTCTTAATCAAATAACGCTTTTAAGCTCGCAATACCCTTTTCTGCCAGTTGTTTTTTTTGTGTTTCCGTTTTTTTCAGCGGGCCACTTTCCCATTGCAAATCATCTTGGGGTAGTTCAAACAAAAAACGACTGGGGGTTGGTTTAATCAATTCACCATATTGACTGCGCTCTTTGGCCAAAATAAAGGTTAACTCTTTCTGCGCACGCGTGATCCCTACATATGCAAGACGACGCTCTTCATCCACGTTATCTTCATCCATGCTCACCTGATGAGGTAAAATTCCCTCTTCCATGCCAATTAAATACACATATGGAAATTCCAAACCTTTCGATGCATGCAGCGTCATTAATTGCACTTGATCAAGTTCATTTTCTTCTTCATTGCGCGATAGCATATCGCGTAATGTCAATCTTGCGACCACCTGCTCCAATGTCATGCCATCGTCTAAATCGTCTCCTTGTAACATTTCTGTTACCCACTTAAATAGCATAGATACATTTTTCATCTGCATTTCAGCAGCTTTTGGGCTCGGACTGTTTTCATAAAGCCAATCTTCATAGCCAATATCACGGATAAGATCGCGCACGACGTCCACACTCGCATCGCGTTTTAAGCGATCATTTAACTCGACTAAACGGCGCGTAAAGGCTTGCAAAGCTTGTAA
Organism: Psychromonas sp. CNPT3; assembly: GCF_000153405.2. Taxonomy (NCBI): domain Bacteria; kingdom Pseudomonadati; phylum Pseudomonadota; class Gammaproteobacteria; order Alteromonadales; family Psychromonadaceae; genus Psychromonas; species Psychromonas sp. CNPT3. The sequence goes on along the minus strand of NC_020802.1, from coordinate 338,284 downwards.
GCCTCTACCCGATAATGTTTGCTCTAAACCAATTTCAAAACTGGCCGCAAACATACTAATTTGGCGTAAGTTTGCATAAGTACCTAATTTTTCTCGACTCGTTGCGCCTATGCCTCTTGGAGGTTTATTAACCACACGAATAAATGCGTTTTCATCATCTTGATTCACTAATAACTTTAAATAAGCCATGATGTCTTTGACTTCACTGCGCGCAAAAAATGACGTACCCCCACTGATTTTATAAGGAATACGATTTTCCATCATCACCTTTTCTAATAAGCGGCTCTGATGATTACCGCGATACAACACTGCATAATCTTTAAAGTTGGCATTATTCATAAACTTATGCCCAGAAATCTCCATCACCACGCGCTCAGCTTCATGTTTTTCATTTTTGGCTGTTAATACTTTGATCGGCTCACCATAAGCAAGTTCACTAAATAAGCGTTTCTCAAATTCATGTGGGTTATTAGCGATTAAGATATTGGCAGCTTTTAATATGCGCTGGCTAGAACGGTAGTTTTGCTCTAATTTAATGACTTTTAACTGGCTAAAGTCACGTTGCAATAATAATAAGTTCTCCGGACGGGCGCCACGCCAAGAATAAATAGACTGATCATCATCGCCTACCACAGTAAAGCGCGCGCGCGCGCCGACCAATGCTTTAATTAATTCATATTGGCTGGTATTTGTATCTTGATATTCATCGACTAAAAGATAGCGAATTTTCTTTTGCCAGCGCAACCTCACCGCTTCATTGTGCGTTAACAATAACGTAGGCAATACAATTAAATCATCAAAATCTAGGGCGTTATAAGCTTTTAATTGACGTTGATAAGTGTCATATAACTGCGCAAAAATATTTTCTTGCTCACCTTTTGCGATGCGCAATGCTTGCGCGGGTAAAATCAGGCTATTCTTCCAATTGGAGATTGCTGAAACCAATAATTTTAAAATATCCATATCTTCTTGGATCTGTTTGACACTTAATTCTTTTAATAAAGCCAAGGTATCTTGATCATCAAAAAGCGTAAAACCCGCTTTCATGCCTAACGTTGTTACTTCTCGTTTAATAATATTAAGCCCTAACGAGTGAAACGTCGATATCATCAGCCCTCTTGAGGCCTTGCGTCCTAATGTTTTACTAACACGCTCTTTCATTTCGCGTGCAGCTTTATTGGTAAAGGTCACCGCAGCTATATTTTTAGCTAAATAATCACATTGCTCTACTAAATAGGCAATTTTGTTGGTGATCACCCGCGTTTTACCGCTTCCTGCACCGGCTAAGACTAAACACGGTCCAGAGATCATTTTTACTGCGGCATCTTGGCCGGGGTTTAGTTTCATTCTTTTTCCTAATAGATCCTAATAAACCAATTTTACGCATCTTTATACCTCTATTTCAATTAAAGGACATAAAAATGTATTTTAATATTGCATAATTTGATGAATAGATAATAATGAACGTTCATTCATTTTAGGTCAGATCCATGGATAAACGAATTACAATTTTAAATGCAGCCGAGACTCTCCTGTGTGAGCGAGGCTTTTATGGCTTATCCATGAAATTATTAGCGCAGCGTGCCAATATTGCAGCCGGAACCATTTATTGTTATTTTAAAAATAAAGACGCCGTACTAACAGAGCTGTTGATCCACATTAATATTGAGATTGCAGATACATTATTCAAAAACTGGCAAGAGGAACAATCATTACAAACAAAGTATGATATTTTATGGAAAAATACATTTAATGCGGTGTTATGCAACCCTCAACGCTTAAATGTGGTTGATATGCTCTTATGTCGACCAGGCAACAATAACGCAGAAGTAAAAAGTATTTTGCAAAGTGATGTATATGCACCTTTATTCAAGTTTTATCAACAAGGTATAGATGATCATACCTTTCATGCTTGGCCTATTGAAGCATTACTTGCGCTCAGTTTTGAGAGTGCTGTCAATCTTGCTAAGCATATATTACGTCAGCATTTAGAACCAAATGAAGTTTTGCTTACGCAAGTTCGTGAAGCCTCTTGGTTAATAATTCAAAAGAAAACTAACTAATTAATTAATTAATTTTAACAGCAAAGGTAATCAAATGAAAAAATGGATCGCTTCGGCAATACTATTAGCCATCTTAGTTTTTGGTAGTGTCATTGGTTTTAACATGTTTAAAGCGAGTAAAATTAAAGAATACCTCGCTAACCGCCCTATTCCTGAATTTTCAGTGACAAGCACACAAATTAAAGTAGCTGATTGGACGCCTCATTTACGTGTTATTGGTTTTATTGAGCCTATTCAGGGTGTCATGATATCCAATGAAGTAGCTGGCAAAATAATTAGAATTAATTTTGAATCCGGACAAAACTTTAAAAAAGGCGATGCACTGATTTATCTCGACAGTGAAGTTGAAAAAGCCAATTTAAAAGCTGCCAAAGGTAAAATGCCTGCGATTAAACGTAACTACAAACGTATGCAGGCATTATTTAGAAAAGGCTCTGTCTCTCAAGGTAAAGTGGATGATGCACAGTCTAATTACCTGTCTTTACAAGGCGAAATAGAATCTTATCAAGCAACGATTAGTCGCCGAATTATTCGTGCACCTTTCGATGGTATTGCCGGTTTACGTAATGTTTATATGGGCGAATATTTAACCGCAGGTTCTAATATCGTACGTTTAGAAGATATCAGTCGCATGCGTTTGCGCTTTACGGTGCCACAAAATGATCTCAATAAAATATTTGTAGGCCAAAAGATACATATTTTTGTCGATGCAGAGCCTGAAAGTGTTTTCCTCGGATCTATATCGGCCATTGAGCCTGCCGTTAATTACCAAAGTGGCGTAGTACAGGTACAAGCTGATATTCCAAATAAATTCCAGAAATTACGCTCAGGTATGTTTGCTAAAGCCAATATCGTTTTACCAACACTCAGCAAACAAGTGATCATTGCAGAAACCGCTATTAATTATACTTTGTATGGTGAAACGGTCTATTTGATCAGCGAACAAAAAACAGATGCGGGTAAAGCATTCTTACAAGTTACCCAAAAAATAATCGAATTAGGTAAAAGTAAAGACGGTGACATTCATGTCCTTTCTGGTTTAAAAGAGGGTGATAAAATCGTAACAAGTGGCCAAGTACGCTTAAGTAATGGTGCACATGTGAAAGAGATTGAATCATCGATTTTAGATAAACCCGCTCAAATACCAACGTTGTAGGAGGCGTAATGAAATTTACTGATATATTTATTAAACGCCCAATACTGGCGATCTCATTAAGTTTATTGATTGTTTTATTAGGATTTCAAGCACTCGCTAAGATGCAAGTGCGTGAATATCCGAGCATGACTAACACCGTAATAACGATATCTACCAGTTACTATGGTGCTAATGCAGACTTGATCAGTAGCTTTATAACGCAACCCATTGAGCAAGCCATTGCCCAAGCCGATAATATTGACTTTATTACTTCGCAAAGTTATATGGGCCGCTCTAGTATCAAAGTATTTATGAAACTAAATACCGATCCTAATGGCGCAGTAGCAGATATTTTAGCCAAAGTTAACAGCGTGCGCTCTGTATTACCGAGTGAAGCTGAAGATCCAACCATAGATCTAAGTACCGGTGCTTCTACTTCTGTTATCTATATTTCCTTCTCAAGTGAAATTTTAAACTCAAGCCAGATCACCGATTATCTAGAGCGCGTAATCAAACCGCAACTCTTTAGTATTAATGGTGTGGCGAAAGTTAATCTCTACGGTGGTACGCCCTTCGCGCTACGTATTTGGTTAGATCCAGAGCGTATGGCTGGCTTTAATTTGACCACCCAAGAAGTTGTGCAAATATTACAAGCCAATAATATTCAATCAGCAACAGGGCAGACCAATAGCTATTTCACACTCTTTAATGCAAAAACAGAAACACAAGTTAAAACGGCAGCCGAATTAGAAACGCTGATTGTCGCAACACGTGAGCACGGTAAAGTTATCCGCTTAAAAGACATTGCAAGAGTCTCTCTTGAAAAAAGTCATGATACTTACCGCTCTATGGCCAATGGTAATAATGCGGTCATTGTTGCTATTGATGCATCACCAACGGCAAATCCACTTAACATTACCGCCGGTGTGCGTGAGATGTTACCTGCCTTTAGCAAAAACATGCCAAGCTCCATTAATATGGAAGTCCTTTATGATTCCACGATTGCCATTGATGAATCGATTAATGAAGTAATTAAAACCATTGTTGAAGCTGGCGCGATTGTATTAATCGTTATGATCTTATTCTTAGGCTCATGGCGCGCGGTGATCATCCCCATTGTCACTATTCCTCTCTCACTGATTGGGGTTTTAGTCGTCATGCAGATGTTTGGCTTTACTATCAACTTAATGACGTTACTTGCGATGGTACTTGCCATTGGCTTAGTGGTCGATGATGCGATTGTGGTGGTCGAAAATGTCGATAGGCATATTAAAGCGGGTGAAACGCCTTTTCGTGCTGCTATTATTGGTACGCGAGAAATAGCAGGCCCAGTTATATCGATGACCATTACCTTAGCCGCTGTATATGCACCGATTGCATTAATGGGCGGGATCACGGGATCTTTATTTACTGAATTTGCATTAACATTGGCAGGCGCTGTATTTGTGTCAGGTTTTATCGCCTTAACACTTTCGCCAATGATGTGTAGCGTTATGCTAAAAAGTAACCACCAGCCGAATCGTTTTGAACAGATTGTTGAGAGCACACTCTCTAACATTACGTTACGTTATTCAAGAATGCTCGATATTATTATGACTCGCCGCCCTGCGGTGATCCTTTTTGCTATCCTAGTATTTTTGTCTCTGCCTCTCTTATTTAAGTATATTCCTTCAGAGCTTGCACCAACTGAAGATAAAGGCGCATTGATGGTAATGGCAAAAGCCCCTGCCAATGCGAATTTAGATTATATTGAAAATAGTATGTATGAGATCACGGATATGGCAATGCAGCAGCCAAGTGTTAAAAGCACCTTGGCTATGTCTGGTATTCCTAATAGTAACCAAGCTTTTGGTATTGCGATTATGAAAACGTGGAGTCAGCGAGATGTCGATCCTAAACAACTTGCAGCTATCTTAACGCCTGATTTTAATAGCGTAGCTGCCGTTGCAACGACAGCCTTCCAAATGCCTGAACTACCAGGTTCATCCGGTGGTTTACCCGTGCAATTCGTGATCACCACGTCTAACCCATTTGAAAGCCTCGTTGAAATTGCCAGTGACGTACTGGCACAAGCGCAAGACAATCCAAAGTTTGTTTATTCAGAGCTCGATTTAGCATTTGATTCGGCAACAATGGATATCAAAATTGATAGAGATAAAGCCGGTGCTTATGGTGTTACCATGCAAGATATTGGTATTACCTTAGGTACACTTCTAAGTGATGGTTATTTAAATCGTATCGATTTAGATGGGCGTAGTTATGAAGTGATTGCACAGGTAGAACGTAAATATCGTTTATCTCCTGATAAATTAGGCAACTTCTTCGTAAAAGCCAAAAATGGCGACATGGTGCCATTAAGTGAATTAATTTCTATTAATATCATGGCTGAACCTCGCTCTCTTTCTCACTTTAATCAACTAAATAGTGCAACGGTTGGGGTCGTACTTGCTCCGGGCGTCGCAATGAGTGAAGCTATTGAGTTCTTTGATAATCTGGCAACAACTAAATTACCACAAGGTTACAGCCATGATTATTTAGGTGAAGCGCGCCAGTTTGTTGAAGAAGGAAGCGCTTTATATGCAACCTTTATTCTTGCTATCTTGATCATCTTCCTTGTGTTAGCAAGCCAGTTTGAAAGTGTACGCGATCCTTTGGTTATTCTAATGACGGTACCTTTAGCGATCAGTGGCGCACTTGTTGCTATGGCTTGGGGTGCGGCTACGATGAATATCTACACTCAAGTAGGTTTAATAACCTTGGTGGGTCTGATAACTAAACATGGTATTTTGATCGCAGAAGTCGCCAAAGAAGAACAATTGCACAATGGTTTAAATAGAACGGATGCGGTTAAAAAGGCTGCCAGTGTACGTTTACGTCCAATCTTAATGACGACAGCAGCCATGGTTGCAGGTCTAATTCCATTGCTCTTCGCAACGGGTGCAGGCGCGGTCAGCCGCTTTGGTATTGGCGTGGTTATTGTGGCAGGTCTCTCTATCGGCACTTTATTTACCTTGTTTATCTTACCTGTGATCTACTCATTTATTGCCAGTAAACATTCTCCAGAACAAGAGTTTGATGAAACACTCGCATTAAAAGTTCACCAACAAGAAGATTAAAACCTTAAAATATAAGCATAAAAAAACCTTACTTGCGTAAGGTTTTTTTTTGCATGAATGAAAATTTAAGGTCGATGACAGCATAGTGCCTTCGATAAAAAACACTTACAGCAATAGCGCCTAAAGAGAGCACTTTTACTGTGGCGATACCCATGATGCGCTATAATATAAAATCATCAAGCCAAGTAGGACTTCGCTTCTCGGCATAAATGCAACAGAGTTATTCTTCATTACGATTTGATAACAACAGATACCCACAACAAAGATGAATACCATGAGTATGACTCCTTGCTCTGCTATTCAAGCAAGGATCTGATAATGCATATTTAGATGATATGGATATAAGGTACTTTTAATAAGCGTCTTTATCCGTAAATCCTCGTAATACGGTTAAATATATAATTTTAATATCTAACCAAACTGACCAATTTTTAATATATTGTAAATCACATTTTACCCTGTTTTCCATTTTGTCTAAGGTATCCGTCTCCCCACGCCAGCCATTAATTTGAGCAAGGCCTGTTATCCCCGGTTTTACTTTATGGCGCAACATGTAATAGCGTACGCGCAGTCGGTACGCTTCATTATGCGCAACCGCATGCGGGCGAGGCCCAACTATCGACATGCTACCAAACAAAACATTAAAAAATTGTGGGAATTCATCCAAAGACGTGCGTCTTAAAAAACGCCCTAAGGGCGTAACACGGGGATCATTTCGACTTGCCTGAGTCACCTTTTCATTATCTTCTAAAACATACATAGATCTAAACTTCCAAACTAATATTTCCTCCCCTTTTAATCCATAACGACGTTGTTTAAATAAAATAGGCCCCGCTGATGTTAATTTAATGGCAATAGAAATAACGAGCAAAGGCACTGCAATAATCGTCAATATAAGTAAGCTTAGAATAATATCTTCACTGCGTTTTATCCATTCTTTAGCGCCTAAATAAGGGGATTCAAAAACACTCAAGGTATCAATTTCACCCACATTCACACAACGTGAGCGCACTAATGTAGAGATCAAAATATTAGGCATGTAATGCACGTCTACTTGTGTATCCCCTAAGCGTAACAATATCTCTCCAATACGCCTTTCCGCTTTAAGCGGGAGCGCTATAAATAAAATATCGATTTTACCGCTATAGGCGAGTTCAATCGCATCATCTATTTTCCCTTGCACTTGCACGTCCCACTTATTCATAATGCGCGCAGGGCAGCGATCATCAAAAACACCGTGAACTCGATAACCCAGCTCATTACGTCGATTAATTTCCGATAATAAATGTTTGCATGATGCCGTCGCGCCAATAATGGCAATACGCTTAATATTCAAACCTGCTTTATAAGATATTTTTAAAAATAAGTCCTGCATGAGTCGCCAGGTAAAACTCAGTAATAAGCTGATTGAAAAACAATAAAAAACAATATCCCATGAAAAATGCGGGAATTTAGTAATAAAACAAGACAAAATAAAAAACAATAAAAAAGATAGCGCAAAACAAGCCCAAACACTAAGCACCATTTCAGAAAGGTGGCCTACCCTCCAAGCCCGATACAAACCAAATGATTCTGCTATATATAAGAAAATAACAGCCAATGCCAATGAGCCTACAAGAGGCTCATACTCAACAAATGAATCAGAAAAATAACGTACGATGGGTAACGTTGCAAATAAAATGCTCAAATCAATTAAACGATAAATAAAAGAATAAGTATTAGAATGTAAATTAAAAACTTTTGATTGCATCTACCGCCTCCCAGCGCAATAAAAAATATAAAAGAAGGACGCCGTTAACGCCTTCTTTTATATTTTTGTAAAACAAGATATTTATGATTTAAATAAGGTCATTGCCATATTAGACCCGTGAAGTAGAGCTGACTGTATCCTGCAAATTTACCGATAGGACGCAGCTGCAAATCTAACTCGCCTTCAAATTCTATGTCTACTTTAAAATAGAACCATTTGAAGCCACCCGCCAGTTCAATAGGAAAAGAAATACCATTTATGAGAAGGTCAATACTTGCAGATTCATGGCTCCACACTCCCGCCTTAAAGTAGACAGAGGCCACATTTACATCATCAGAGATGTTATTTAACGTTAAATTTACCGCATTATCTTCCTGCCATGCCATTGAGGTTTGCCCACTGGCAACAAGTTGCCCATCCTGCATAAAAGATGCGCCTTTAGATCTATATTTAGTGGTCCCCTCATAGTTCACACTAAGACCTTTTATCGGATGATCACTGTTATTGTTAATGATCCCCGTTGAACTAATGAATGCAACCGTACTAACATCTATGACGCTATCTTTTTCGATATCTACTTGTAGTAGATGTGCTTCACTACGGCGGCTGGCATTATTTAAAATAATAGCTGCAAATTGCACCGCACTGTAACTTGAATAATTTTCCGTTGGTGTTATCTCTATTTGCGTCGTATTTTTAAATTTAAACTCTACTTTTATATTATGCCAAGTATGAGAAGACGGTAAAGTTAGTATTTCTATGCTTTCTCCCGCCCGGATTTTTAAGCTCCCCCCCATCGTTCCCCACGTTCCAGCCGATAAATACAAGATGGCAGTTTGTTCTTGATCGTTACCCTTTAAGGTAAATGAAAATTTATTTTCTACATTAAAAGGCATCGACACATACCCATTTTCAAGTTCCTCGCCTTGCTCTAAAAAAACAAACGAATTTGAGTCGCGGTAAGATAAATTGCCAGTAGCGATTGAAAAATCCACATTCTCTATCTCTGCCGTACTAAATTCAGGGTTTATCACAGAGGCACTTTTTATCGTGTAAATCTCTCTTCCCGCGATGTCTATCTGGCTTTTAGGGGCTATAAATTCAGCCACAATAGAGACGTCCCCCTCATCGGTTTCATCGATGACACCCGACGCTTCGTCTGTATTATCAATACAAAACTCATCAGAATAAACAGTGCCCGCTTGATTAAAGGCCCCCACACGATAACAAAGGAGATCGTCATCACTTGCCGTGCCATCAAGATAAGAGATTGCATTTTGTTCCAATGTGGCAAGTAAGCGATAACTGCCCTCTATTTTACGCTCAACAACATAGCCGTCTTCATTCGAGGCATAATCTACCCAAGAGATCCGACGTAAATACATTTCACCCGCACTAGTATGCAGAGTATATGCCAGTTGATTTAACTGATATATTTTATATTCCTGCCATGACTGATAGGCCATGAATAGAAAAAGAAACAATATAAATAAAGGTACAAAGTGTACCGATGAAAGTATTTTAGGCATATGTAACTCCCTTACATCATGCAGAAAAGCATTTTAAAGCAGAGATAGCAGTTAAAAACGGCAATCCATGCGGTTTTACATACTTAGAGTACGAAAATGCCATGCTCAAAGACGATGCTCAATTTCTCCTCTATTGATAAAATAAACAAGAAAATAAGTACAATAACCTCACAACATAAAGTGCATTACGCACATTACTATTACTCATTTTAATCAAGCATGGGCTAAAAATAGCCCCTCTAAAATCATGCGTGTAAATACGTTATATCCTTTACACACGTTGTTAACGATCACGATTATTCGATATCAATATTTGCTATTACCGGTGCATTAGGGAGTGCAACATGAGAGCCATCTTGGGTCGAAGATGTATTTTCATAAGCCCCGATATCTATCCCTCCTAATACACGTTGATTCAATGCAATATCTTTATTTAGATGTTGGCCATATTGGCTATAAAATTTGTCTTGAAGAAATTGTATCGGAGCGCCCGCTGCCACACTAACGCTTACATTACCCAACACATACTGCGCACCAATAAAATTCGGAGGTGAATATAAACAATATTGACAGTCTATATTTTTGAAATTGACATCATAATGAGGCGCATAGATAATATTATTACTGATCATATTATTAGATTTAGTCGATTCAACCTGCAGATCATAAGCCTCTTTTTCACGTCGTAACGCCACTATATTGTTAATAATAGTGTATGAGCCCGTTGTCATTTCAATGCCTTTATCCGTATTTACAATCGTATTATTGACGGCGCCACCGGATGACCCACCTCGAAAATGAATGCCCGCGCCTGTCGAGTAGAGGCTCTGTGCGTTCCAACTTTTATCCCAAGAGGAGTGCTGTATTTTTTCAATAATGTTACCAACAATCCACGTATCTAAAGAGCCCCCCGTCACCGTTATCCCAATACTGGCATTTTTTATACGATTATTAATCAGCCAAGTGTTTTTAGCCGCATTATGGATAACCACCGCAACCCCTGTTGAGCTGTTATCTTTATGTTGGATCCAATTGCGCATTTTATTAGTACTCACGATCGTATCGTCAGCCTCTTTCACATCCACTGCATTTTCTAAATTATCATAAAAATCATTCCCACCAATAAACGTGTTTTTAACCCTGTCACTGTCTTTAATCGATGCAACCCCCACCTGTACCGAGTCGCCTCCCATGTGATGAATGCTATTATTTAAGATCCAAACTCTATCCGTATTACTGCGCACCAATATTCCGTGTTTATCATTCTCTGGCGCATTTCCAGATTCTGGTGAAACATCACTATAACTATTACCTAAATAAGAGATTTGATTATTATAAATAATAATATCGTGAAATCGTTGCGTCACCGATCCGCCATAAATAGCGATAGCAGAGCCATTACCCGTGGCGTGTCCAGAGCCACTAAAAACAGAGTTACGAATAACAACATGGTGCAAACTACTGCCATTATGAGTGCGCAGTTGTAGTGTCTTACTTTGTTCGGTATAGCGTAGATTTTCTAAGAAGATGTATTGACCTTTTAAAATTGTCGTACCTGTGATCAATGCTTTTTTATCTGCAGAAACGCCTCGGATCCAAACAGGTTTGCCCGGCGTGCCATTCGCTCCCAATATAAGTTGCCCCCCTCCCGTATAAGGCCCTCCATGGATTTCCACATAAGAGCCTGCCTCATAAGTTATTTCGGGGATAGTACGTCTTGGTCGTTGCGGAGATCCAAACTCATTATTTTTGTCAGTTGCCTTTTTATGCACGTTGTCGATGTAGTAAGCGTTCACACCAGTACCAACGGCAACCTGCCAAGATGCAGGTGAATTACCTGAAATAGGATGAATAATCTTGCCTTTATAGTTAAGCGTAGTCCAAGTGAGAAGAGGATCTGGGATCCCAAGTGCGTAGGTAACTTGTGTATTAGCAAAACTGAAATTCATAAACAATAAAAGCAGAGTGCCTAACACTGCTTTCATGCTAAGTATTTTTATACTATTGCTTTTTATGATGTTGGCTTGACACATAATGCAGACCTCGTCACTGATTCGCGAACTAAGCAATAAAGAGTAAATTAGATTTTATTGCTTTATTTAATTCTTTGAATAGTAGTTCATAACAAGAAATAATCCATGATTGGCATTGCAACTGTACTTTAAAACTTAAAAATATAATTACTTTCGACTTTCCCAACTAATAAACTGACGCCCTTTTTCGCCACTTTTGCGCGCTCAACATACACGCGTAGCATTAGCGCTATTACCACCCACATTGCAACAGAGCCCTCTCTTGGATAAAAAGTTTGACTACCAACGGCCGCCAGAAGAAAGACGAGTACAGCGGCTAAACACACTCCTCCACTTACAATATAAAGTTTATTTTCCTTTTCACGAAATAAAGAATAAGCATATTTCAAAATCAAAAGATAAAAAATAAACAGCGGAATAGCCCCAATCACACCGTTATCTAATAACCATTCTAAATACGCATTATGCGGGTGAGGAAAACTCTCACCGATGCCATGCTCAATAATTATCTGGGTGGTGATCCCTGTGTTTTTCATGGCGATACGCCCATATCCAAAATATGGGGCCTCTACAATTTTTTGCCATACTAACGGCCAAGCGATAACCCGTCCGGAGGTAATACGTTGCGTATCTAACTGCGAGTCTTCAAAATCAAGCGTAACCTGTGAAATGTCGGTGTCTTCTGCGTGCATCCCTTGGGTAAAACGATCGACTGCCGATGGCGCATAAAAAATCACACCTAATATTAAAAAAGGCACCAAAAATATATATTTTCGCCATTTAAAAACAGCAAAAAACAAACCTAAAACAGCCCAACTCGCATAACCGGTTCGCCCCCCCGTCATCACCATTGCCATAAAAGTGCCACTACAGGCAGGTACTATCAATAGCCAATAATAACGAGGCTTAACGTATTCTTTTAAACAAAATATCATCCAAAAAGCAGCACTCATTAGCATCGACATATTGACCCGGTGGTAACCCACATTAGAGGGGATAACTTTTAACGCAGCATATTGCAGGGCATTACCACTCATCGTTAATGAGCCGAGCTTCATCGCTTTAATTATCTGTAAAGCTAATAATATCAGCATCAAACAAGTCATTAATAACGCAAAACTATATTGTTTCTTAGTGCGGCATCCATCAAAAATAATCAGAGCAGGGACCACCCATTTGATACAATTAATAAAATATTCGTTAATAGCTTGGCTAGTAGACAACACTTTCATCGGTACAAATGTTGCAAGTCTAAGAACGCCTTCCATATCAAATAAATAACGACTTAGACCAATAAAAATGAGCAAGACATAAAAAAATAATAATAGGTTTATTTTGCTGGGCATCTCCCAGTTCAAGCCTTCTTTTTTTCTATTGATCAGCCAAGAAAACACAATATTTATAAATAAAAAATTCCAATGATTTAATCCCGGAATACCCCCTATCGCTTTAGGCATATCAGGATGCTGAAATACCGCCATTAATAAAATAAGCCAGCAACATGCCATAAACCAATTTTTCCAGGCATATACACTTAAATAAATAATCAGAAAGGTTAATAAGGTAATTCGGATCATTGATTTTTCTCCGATAACGTTTGCAATACCTCTTGCCATTGCAAGGTCACATTTGTTATCGAATATTTTTTAGCGCAGATCCGCGCATGCTCAGAAAACTGCTCGAATAACTTTTGATGAGAAAATAAATGCACAAAAGCCTGAGAAAAATGCGAAGAAGATAAAGACGTTATCAAATAACCATTTTCCTCCTCACTCACAAGGTCGCTAAGATCACCAACATCAGAGGTGATAGCCGGTAGTCCCGTTAACATTGCCTGTATCAAGGCTTGTGATAACCCTTCTGAATCCGAGGTTAAAACAAAGCATCGAGATTGCTGTAGCCAATCTTCAATATTATTTTGCCAGCCCACAAAATCCACGGCAGAGCCAAGCCCTAAACTCAAACTCAATTGCTTTAACTGCGCAAGCTGAGGGCCATCTCCCACAATCACCGCATTTAAAGATGGCAGAGTCTCTCTTGCTTTTTGTAGTGCCTTTAAAAAACGATCTACACGTTTTACCTGCGATAATCGTCCAATTAAAATTAAATCATATTTTTGGGGTTGTGCATTGTTCACTTTAAAAACACACTCATCGAAGCCACCCGCAATGATCTCATACTGCGTTTTTATGCCTTTTTCTTGAAAGTAGCGTTGTGCGGAGGTTCCCATCGTGATCAATACATGCATTTCATTAACTGCTTTAATTAATAGCGATTCAATCAATAAATCGGCTTTTCCGATATGTTTAAAAAGACGATTTTCTGTATATAGACCACCATGCATCACCTCTCGAGGGCCACCACCACAAATATAAATAGATTTAGCAGCAATGCAACGCGCCAGAATGGCAACCAATAAACCATTTAATAAAAGGTGAAATCCCACCAATACATCGGGTTTAAGGCGAAAGCTTAACCAGCAGAAATAACACAAGCGTGCGCCCACTTTACCCAGTATCTTTTGCAACAAAAGGGGGGCATATAAAGCTTTCACATTATGCATTTCAGGTACCACCGTTGACGAAACCATCAGTACACTTGCACAGTTATTCGCATTGGCCATCGGTTGCAAATGCGTCATAAGCCAGTGGTCCGAATAAAAGGTGCCGGTGACCAAAATCACAGACTTTTCGACTCTGGGCCTGTCTTTTATTTTTATTTTTTTAATAATAAAAAATAAGCAGTGATAAAAAAATAAACAAAATCGTAAACTATAGCGATATAAAAATGCGACTAATATTTTACGCTTGGATCTCATCATCTTATAACATACCCTCATTTTCGCTCGGAAAATGTAAATCTAGCCATGGGATAGAAACACTTAACTGTCCGCTTTGATCCGCCACGTTAATTTGCAAATTTAAAAATCGGACGTCATTTATATATAACTGCACATTTTCAGGATATTTAACATACCAAGTCAAACCACTGATATCCTCACCTTGATAAGGCGTATTCAAATGAATAATCGTCGTTTCACCGCGATGCTCTATATAATACGAACTCTCTTTTTGAGTGCGCAAATATCCCAATAATCTGCGAGTGCTAGCCACTAATATTTTTTTGTTTTGTGCGTAGCTCGCTAAAAGCTCAAAAGCCTGACGCGTCACATCGATAAAAGGGGATTCTATTGAGAATATTTTACCTAAATGTGTATATAAAATACTCACGCCTTGTTTTTTTACTAAGGTATCGAGCATGCGCTTATTTAAAACCTTGTGTATTCCTCGGGTGCAATCAAAACGTGAAACACCTGCATAAGAGGGATTACTGCGCATAAACTCATAAACTTTAGTACCATCGTGTAAGTGTGTTTTGCGTAACACATCATTACGTTGATGCATCCTGTATTTTTTACTACCAAATACCCCAAAAATATATTTTAATTTCTCTAATGCCATGGTTTTAAAAGAAGTGCTCATCTTTTTCGGATTAAATATTCCCGCAATGCTATGCGCACTATTTTGTGCAACAACCGAGGTTACCCGGCCCTTCCAAATAAAGGCGAGACCTCCCGACTGACACGTAATATCACAATGATAAAGCTTACTTGAGTAAATGGCGCCGAGGCCATGCATTATTTGTGTATCAAAATTACTGGGGGATTGGGCGTGATCAATCCAGACCTCTATATGCCGAGACCCATGACGCAGTATCTGCCAATACTTTTGTATTTCTTCTCGAGAGCTAACAAAATCACCAAAAGAGTGTAAACAATCAATGTGCCCAGAAGCAATAAGTTGATGAATACGCAAACGCCCTTGTGCATCTGTATTTAAATAAGAGAATTGATCTTCTGGCATAGAAAAATAAATACTATTACCCACCTCTAAATTAACGCCTTTACCTAATAACGTATCTTGATCGGTATTTAAGTAACGGATGGTTTCAAAGTAAACCGCTTTATTTGGCGTTTCATCAAGATCACTACAGATTGCCAACATAGATTGATAAGGAAATGGATATTTTCTTAATGATCCGGGCATAACAGTCCTCCTTTTATTTCCACGTAAAAAGTAGCGAACGCCTTAACTTCGATGCTGTTGCTCGCATATTGACTTTTTTGTGTAGATTAATTGACTAGAATAAACCTTCCTTATGCTGAAAAGTTGATTAAAAAATATTATCGCGACTTTAAGCCTAGCTTTAAATATAATTTTTGCTTGAGAGATCTTGGCACTAAATAAATAAAATAAATCAATAAGGTGAGAGCAACCGATACTGCAAATAGCAAACAGGCAAAAAGTACTTCACCTTGATCAAAAAGGATCCGAGAGCAACTAAGCGCCACTAAATAAGGTAAGAGATAAAGTAGCGGTAAGAAGAAGCAACGCTGGCAATACTTAAAATAAGAAAGCGCTAATTTTCGACAAGTATAAATGGGGATCATAAAGCCATAAACACACGTCAAGGGCACTACAAAGCAAATAGCAGCCTTCGTTAAGGTCCAATGCGAGGATGCAAAAAAGAAGAATAAAATAATAAAAATGAATAACACCGTTAGAAAAGCATAAATTGAAATTTTTCCATGCTGATCTAAGCCCATTAAAATTCGGATAGAAGTATCTTGTGCGATACTCAGTACTTGCCCAATAGAAAGCACCATCATTAGTGACCATAGTGCATAATCCGATCCCATCCAAAAGGTTAATAACACATCGCCATAGGTAAATAAAAAGGCTAACAAAGGCAAACTAAACGCAAAACTTAAACGCGTAGAATATAAATACAGATCCTGAATATGTGTCATATCTTGATTTACTTCTAATGCCCCTGTTGTCGGCGTTAACATTAATGTAAATTTACTCATAAATGTATTTATATGGCGCGTTAATGCCATTGGACGCGCAAAAATAGCTAACGCAGCAGGCCCTAAGACGGTCACTATCATAAGGTTAATGCTTTGCAGTAATAAAATAGGAGGCAGATTTGCAAGCATGCTTTTAAGTGAAAACGTAAACATTTGCAAACCTACTTTACGCTTGGCCAAGCGTAAATTGAAATGAAATTCATGACAGACACGCCTTACAAAGTAAAAGCGTAAACTTTCAAAAATAAGCGTTGCAATAAAATAGCTAAGCGCCATCCCAACAACACCCATATCCGTATAAAAAAGGCTACATAGCATCAACAATAATGACAAAAGACTACTGCCCGCATGTAGTGCATTATGGATATCCCAACGATGATAACCCGTTAACAGGCCTCTTGCTGATCCCGAAAGCATTTGTAATGTAAGACTAAAGCCTAAGAATAAAATAACCCACTGAGCTTGGCTTTCAAAGCCTTGTAACGAAGTGCTAAAATAAACGGGTAATATGAAAAAAAACAGTAGCGTCACGCCGGTCACAAACGTAGCAATACCAATCTGTATAAACACAACTGAATTAGCGACTTCGTTGAGCTTATCAATTTCATTTGAGGCGCGATATTTTGCAATATAGCGATTAAAGCAAGCCCCCATGCCAAATCCGAGTAAGGTTAAGTAACCCACAAAGGTCCAGCCAAAATCCCAAATTCCTAAGGCGACCTGCCCTATTTTTTCATCCACAACGCGAGGCATGATAAAGCCTGAAAATATAAGCGCTAACTGACTGACCCAGCTCACCATTAAGTTCCAAGCGAAACGACTTTGCCCTGTTAAATCTTCCTCTGCCTTCAAATTTTTATCCGTTTTTAACACTTACTATACCTCTGTTACTCTTGATACTACCGCTCAGATAGCATCAGGGGTAACCTTTATTAATAGTTATTTCCTTTTCATCGCTGCAACGTGCCCCAGCCATACCCCATTTTCTTTTGATAAGCACCCGCTACATTCGAAAATATACCTAAGTCAGTGACCGTTAATTGATGCTTCCAGCGCTGATCTAATTCGATAGTTTCACTCTCATCTAAACGCATACCATTGCCAATCACATGATGCTCAACACTTTTAAAATCAAGTCTTGTCTGAGCACTATCAACGCCCATAAATTGGAATACTTTGTGTAGGGTATTCTCGGTATCTAAACAAATATCTTCATAAGCAACTTTCAGCCAATTCTGTTTATCCATCTGACTTAATATTGCCTCAATTTCTTCATTACAGCGAACCCATTCATGTGCACCTTGTGCAATATCCCGACCTAATTCTTGTGTTTTACCAACCCCTCCCCCACGTAAAGTAGGATCTTTTGCATCCGCAAACTGTGACGGATTTTTATAGGCTAGAGACACACCTCGCCCATCACGTACCAACCAGAGCACTTTAATGTCTAAGTCTTTATTTTTTAAAAGGTATTTAAGTCTAATACCAATTTTAGATGAATCGACTACCCAGGTTGCCTGTGATTGCGCCGCGATGACGCGTACATAATCACTATTACGCTGTTGCAACAGAGGTAGCGCCGTGCACCATGACGGCGACATATTTAATAAAAAATCACGCATATATTCTAATATATTATGTCTAACAAGCGGCTTAAGAAGGCGTAACACATAACGATCTGCACCACTGCGAATATCCATTTTGGCATCTGTAATATTAAAACTATGCCCTTCAAACGCCATTTTTTCAGTGACACCTTGCCAAAAGTAACACTTTTGAACCGTGTCTTTACAAGAGCATAAGTACTTGTCTGCATCGCCTAAATGTACCGCTTTTAATTCACCCACAGAGCAAACATCAGGATGGGCTCCTAATAACATGGCCGTTAAGGTTGATCCTGAATGACTCGCAGCTGCTAAATAAAGTAATTTTTGTTTTTTGTTTTTCATCGGTTTTTTACCCTGCCACATAAAGATAAAAATATTTCTTTGCTTAGCAAACACACAAATAAAGTATTCGTCACCAAGTAACGTCGCCACAAACGTTTAGGCTCTTGCACCACCCGATACAACCATTCCAAACCTAATTTTTGCCAGTGCTTCGGCGCTCTCTCAACAAGCCCAGCAAGCACATCAAAGGAGCCTCCAACGCCATGGACAATCGGCACATTCATAACCTCCCCCCAGCGCGCCATAAATTTCTCTTTTTTAGGTGAGGTCATCGCCACCAATAAAATATCGCACCCACTGCGTGCTACTTTTTCGGCCACAGCGAGTTCCTCATCCGCACTAAAATAACCGTGCATCGCACCCGCAATAATAATACCGGGATATTGCAAAGCTATCTGTTGTTGCACTTTTTCAAGGACTTTAGGCGTCGCCCCTAAACAATAAATACGATAACCTAGGGGCGAGCCCTGCGAAAAAATACCCAGCATTAAATCAATCCCCGTAACCCTCTCTGGTAACGCGCGTCCAAGTAATCGACTTGCGACTAAGATCGAACTACCATCGGCTAATATCATATTAGATTTTTTGACATCCGCATCCAATGCAGGAGATCGGCGCATATTAATAATTTTAGCAGCATTAAGCATCCCGATATGTAATGAATGACGGAGCGTAATACACTTATCAATATTTTCTAACGCTTGCTGCATTGTTAATGCATGCACATTAACACCAAACAAACATTGCGTATTTCCTTGTACTTCAAAATCTGTCAACCGGCTATCTACATCGCTTTTATTGGCGGTCGTCTTCATTATCTATCCTTACGTTTTAAGGGTTAAAGATTTACACTTCGTATTGGGGGTTATAAATTTTTTGCATATTCTGGGCAAGGCGCCTTGATGAAAAAGATGAGAGCATCGTTTCTCTTGCCCCAATAGAAAGCGTCTCTCGCAATGCATCATCTTCTAAAAACTGCTTGATAGCATTTTCCCAATCGCACATATTATTGAGTTCGAGTGTTACGCCACTGACATTATCATTAATGATGTATTGATTATCTGAGACGCGACTCGCGATAACAGGCACTGCGCAAGCCATTGATTCAAGAAGCACATTAGGCATACCCTCGAAAAGTGAAGGAAGAACAGTAAAGTCACACGCCGGATATATTTGCTCTACGTGCGCTTGATTACCTAAAAAAATAACCTGATCCTCTAAGCCCGCCTGTTTGATTTTTACTTTAAGTAACGCAGCATAATGATCAGATCCATGCATTCCTGCATGTAACATCTCTCCGACTAATAATAATTTAAAGTGCATACCTGACGCTTTCAATGTAGCTAATACATCGATAATAAACGGATGATTTTTTTGCGCTTTAAAACTTGCAAACATGCCGATAATTTTACGATCTAATGGTAAATTTAATTTTTTTCTGGCGAGGGTTTTATCTCTAGGTTGAAAACGCTGCGTATCCACACCATTATAAACAACGCGATATTTATCTTTTGCTACACCGGTCATTTTAAGATTGTAAGCTGCACCACTTTTTGAATTGGCGACTAAGATATGCACCCAGCTTTTCGTAAGGCGATACGCCATTTTTTGGATTTTTTTCAGTTTATAATTGGTATTACGCTCTGATCCAATTATTTTTATCGGTAAAAAACAGAGGTTACCCGCTAATCTGGATGCTATTTCTGCATCAAACAGAAAACTGTGGATAACATCAAAACGATATTTTCGAAGTAAATTAATTAATTTAGCAACGACAAAAAGATCAAATTTACACTGTTTTTCAATCACATGAACGGGTGTTCCGTCTATAAACTGTGAGGCTAACGGAATATACGCTGACAACGAGCAAACGTGTACATCAAAGTACTGACGATCTATATTATTGACTAATTCCACTATTTGCCGCTGAGCGCCACCAAATTCAAGGTTACTGATAACTACCAATACTTTTGTTTTTAACGACATAAATTAATTACCCTTAACGCGCTTGGCGTGGATCACAATGGTATTGGCTAAATAGCGATTAAATAACGGTTTTTTGTTTATCTTTTGAGTGAGCCATAAACTTAAATTAATATTCCATTTATCCCTAACTAATTTGGGACTGAGTACACCATAAGTACAATAATTGAGGCTTTGCACTTGCAGATCCACGTCATTTAATTGCTGTGCAAAATCATCTGCCGTCCATTGCTGGTGACAAATTGAATGTGTCGAGTGCACTTTTCCTGTTATTTTTGCTTGCAGGCGCTTAAAAGGAGAAAACAAAAAAACTTCGAGCTTACGTAATTTTCTAAATAATGAATTTTTATTAGGGATAGAAATAATGACATCGCCTTGCTTTGTTATTATCCGGCTAATTTCTGCCAAGGCTAAGGCATAAGCCGGAATATATTCCATCACACCTAAACACACGATCACAGAAAAAGACTGATTATTAAAAGGTAATTGCGTTGCAGTAGCTTCTAATATCTCAAATTGTGGATATTTTTTTTGAGCATAAGTCACCATTTGTGGCGAAATATCGACGCCCACACCACTCCAAGGCCCTATAGCGACTACTTTTTCAAGTACATAACCCGTGCCACAACCTAAATCTAGCAACTTATTTTGAGTGGATTTAACCTTTAAGTTGGATAATATATTTTCCGTTAGTGCTAAACGATGCTGTAAATCTAAATGTGAAATGGATAATTCTTTTTGCGTATAGAAATCAGACCATTGTTGACTTACATTATCAAAATGTACCGAAACATGAGCGCGGATCTGCGCTAAAAATGTTTTTTCAAATTTTTGCATCACCGTTTTTTGCTGATGATGTTCCTGATAGTACTGCAGGCAATTTTTAGACATTTCTTGCCAACTATCAATGTCACCCAATAGACTTTTTATTTGTTGCACTAAGCCTAAATAATGTGAGGCCTGATAACCTAATTTATTTTTTTGAATGTGATGATCAGGATCGATACAAGTGATCACAGGGACGCCATAACTCCATGCTTCAAGATAAGTATTAGGGAAACCTTCATAAATCGAAGTATTACAAAGTAACGTACTATTTTGATAAATATTAGGCATATTCAAACGCGCAATTTTACCTAAATAAGAAATGTTCGGCGTGCTCTCAAGCTCTTTTAAAATGTTTTGTATATAAATAGAAGTATCATCACTTGGGCCGATGACCTCAAAGCAAACATCAGGTAGGGCATGCGCTATTTTAATCAGCCATTCTATACGCTTAACTTTATGCAAACGCCCAACCCAAATCACTTTCTGCTTAAAAAATAATTTTTTTGATTTAAAATCAGCATCATAACAAGGAGGAGTACCCGGCATATTGATGACTTCAGCCTGTAGGCTATAATTAGTTTCTAACAATTGTTTTTGTTGATACGTTTGCGTGATCACCACATTGCTATTTTTTAAACCATAACGAAAAAGGATCTTTTCTCGCTTATATTTTAAATTAGGTAAATCTAAGGCGCAATCTGCATCACTTGCTACAGAGTAGATAAAAGGACGTTTGTTCCATTTGCACCAAAAAGCCACCTGCCCCGTCACATATTCTGCACAATTATGATAATAAAGCTCCGCATTAGCTATTCTTAACGCCTTATTTAATGAGCTCCAACGCGGATTTAAAAAACGTAAAATAGGCCATCCATCATCGACTTTACATAATTTTATAATACGTATGCCATCAATATATTCAACGTTCTCTCCACCTTCTGACCAAGTGATCACGGCGACTTGGTGGCCATGCTCAACGAGCCAAAGTGCAAGTAAAGCGGTTTGTCTTTCAACCCCTCCAATATGCCCGGACTCTTCACCCGTTAAGGCGCCATAAGCATTGTGCGCAACGATACAAATATTCATCTTTTCTCCCTATTTAAAGATGTTATGCCGTAAAGCCGATATCGAGAAAAGTAAACGTTTGGGATCTGCAAGGGTAGGTAAATTAAAACGTTTTAAACGCATCAAATCATCACCAATAGTGTTTAAACCTTTATCCGTTGTCGTCGCAAGCTCATAATATTCATTCGTTAAAGCAAGCACCTTGTCGTTATAACTGTTATCGGGATAACAAAATGCATAACAGGCTGTTTTTAAGCGTTGCTCAATAATCTCTTGACTGTTTTTTAATTCATCACGCAAACAGGCATCATCAACATAAGCCAAGCGCGCATGCGTTACACTGTGTCCGCCCACTTCTATGCTTTGGTTTTGCAATTGATGCGCTAACATCTGCCAATCAACAATAGCACCACAATGCGTTGCATCGGGCGCATCACCCAATGCACATCCGAGTTCTTTTTCCAGTTGCTCTGCGAGTTTATGTAAATATTTCTGCATCAGAATGTCAGAACTAAATGCCAGCTTAACTTGCACTCTAAATTGAGCATAAGTGCTTTGTAGCGCACTGCGTGAATGACAGTTAAAGGTAAAGAAAACATTTTTAAGGCGGATTTTTAATAATGGCGCTTTTACTTGTTGTAATATAAAATCCAACCGATCAAACCAAAACGGTATCTGCAAAGATACATGATTTGTGGCTACGAATAATGTCGGTATGATCTCATATTTTTGAAAGATAGATCTCGCATCACTAATATTGTTACGGTAACCATCATCTAAAGTGATCACCAATGCATTTTTAATCGGCATTTTTTGGCCTTTTAAAATAGCCAATGCATCTTGTAATGAAATAAATTTATAATGTTTATTTAGAATAGACAAGCTCATTTCAAGATCGGTTAAAGACGTAAAATCGCGCAGGGGTAGCCAGTTATGTGTCTTCTTTAAATCAATAATACTGTGCATATAAAGAATGGTTATTTTATCTCTCGCCAAATAATGGGCAAGCGCAGTGACCCCTATCAAACTGAGGGAATGTATCACTATCTTTTTTAAAAAATTAATTTTCATCTGTCTAGCATAGCCTCTATTTTTAAGACTGCTGATATTTGTATTTGCAACTAAGCAGGTCTAATATGAGTCTTTAAGCATCCGTTGCGGGAAGATGAATGACCCTTAAAAAAAGATATATCATCCTTTTTGTTAGTTTAAATTTATTAATCATCGCCACAACACACCCACAGGTTATACTCGAAATATCTGCTGAGTGGTGGAGTAATGGTCCATATAGCCACGGCTTATTGGGCTTTGTTTTATGTGCTTTTTGTTTTTGGCAAAAACGCCATGAAATGCCTAAATATCAACCCCACTACCTTGGTATCTTGGGCGTAGTTCTCAGCACAGGCATACTGCTCTTAGCAGATCTCAGCCATTTGGGACAGTTACAAGTACTGAGCTTTTTACTTATTTTTATGGCGTTATTATGTAGCGTTTATGGTTACCCTGTTTTACGCATCTTATTTATTCCTCTAACCATCCTCGCCCTGACTTTACCTATCTGGAACATCTTACAGATCCCTTTGAGAGAGCTATCTACCAGTATTAGCTTCTTTTTCATCAAGTTATACGGTATCTCCGTCTGGCGAGAGAATTACCACATATTAACGCCAGCCGGCACTTTTTTGGTAGAGCAAGCCTGCTCGGGATTAGGCTTTATATTAGCGTCCGCTATTTACGCTTTATTTATTGTCCACATCAAACACATTTCACTACGTAAAGGCCTCTATCTTTTTGGTTTTGCCATTGCCATTGCTCTATTGGCAAACTGGATCCGTATCATCAGTATTATTATTATTGGTAGCCAAACACAGATGCAGCACTTTGTCGTACAAGATCATTTAACCTTTGGATGGTTAGTCTTTGCTGTGTGCTTTCTTATCACTATTTATGTTGCTTCGTACTGTTTTGATTTCCCAGACAAAGTGATAAAACCCACTACAAAGATAGACACCGTCGCCTTTAAAATAAGTTGTCATTATTTACTCAGCATCTCAATTTTATTGATTTTTATGAGTGTATTACCCCATTTAATACAAGCACGCTTTGATAAAGATTATCGATTTAAACTGCCCACTTTTGAGCACTATAAAATATTAGGCTCACAATATAAACAAAGCCCAAATTGGGCGCCAAATTACATCGGCGCAAGCTCAACAGAATTTATGTTTTTAATGCAGAACGAGACACTCATACAAATTTACGTGGCTAATTACAGGCAACAAACACAAGGTAAAGAGCTTATTTTTATCGGAAACCGTCTTTTTACTCATAAAAATTGGTCAATATGGAAAACAGAAAAATTAGCCATTAGTGGCACCTTAAAAAATGTAAATTTACTCACTTTACGTAAAAATAAAAACAGGATCCGTTTTATTGCCTTTTTTTATGTCATTAATGGCCATTTTATGAGCAGTAAAAACAACGTGAAAATAGCGACGATCCTTGCAGCCCTTAAAGGCCAACCAGGATCAAGCCTCATTGCGATTAGTGTTGATAGTCCGTTAAAAGATAATGCTAAAGCGAAAAAAATATTAACCGATCTCATCAGCGAAATTTTAACGCCTACAAAATAAGGTCTTTATGCAAACTGTCACTTGGTATTTTAAGCGTATACAACGCATGTCAGCCAAAGAAATATATTGGCGAGTAGGCGCTCTGCAATACCGCCTACAAGAACATTTGCGTGTAAAATTAAATTTCCCTGCAACGGCTAAATTTAAAGAAGATCATCCAAAAGAAGCCCCTTTTCATGTTTTTTATGGCGATTTTTCACACTATTTAACGCCTTGGAAAGCAGCTCTCTGCCATAAAGCAGAAAAAGTATTACAACATCAACTGAGCTACTTTGATTTAGAAAATAAAGATCATGGATCCCCAATCGATTGGCATAAAGATCACAGTACCGGCCAAAACAGTAGCCTCGCACCTATTTTATATATTAATTACCGCGATGTGAGCGTAAATGGCGACTGTAAACTTATTTGGGAACCAAATCGCCATCATCAACTGGTCATACTGGCACGTGCTTATTGCGCGACAAAAGATAAAAAATATGCACTCGGTGTCCAAGCCCAACTAAATAGTTGGCTAGATGCCAACCCTTATGGACACGGCATGAATTGGTGCAATCCTCTCGAAATAGGGATCCGATTAATCAATTGGACATGGGCAATTGATTTGACTCGTGACGCTGACATTTTTAAAGGTGACTTTAAAAAACGCGTTCTTAACGCTATTTTTTTACAATGCAGGGAAATAGATTGTAAATTTTCTCAAGGGTCGTCTGCGAACAATCACTTGGTAGGAGAAACTGCCGGTTTATATATTGCCTCAACTTATTTTTGCCAATTTAGCTTAAGTGCACGTTGGCAAAAACGCAGTAAACAGATATTAGAAACACAAATAGTGGCACAAACTTACCCTGATGGGGGAAGTAAAGAGCACGCCTTTAGTTATCAGTTTTTTGTGTTTCAACTCTACCTTTTTGCGGCGCAAGTAGGAAAAAAGGTAAACGACACTTTCAGTGATACCTTTAATTCGCACTTACAACAAATTGCTTTGTTTATTGCGGGTATTGCACAAGGTGGGAAAAAATATCCTATGTTAGGCGACCAAGATGATGGTTATGTACTAGATCTTGGCGATCACGTGCATAACGTTAGCGCCTTGTGCGCCATTGCCAACCATCTATCCCCTCACCCCTTATTACAGAAAAATATTACAAGCAATCCAGAAAGTGCTTTTTGGTTATTTTCAAAAAATATTGACGCGCCCCTTTGCAAGGTGGCTGAAACGTTGCATAGCCAAGCATTTAAAGACTCTGGTTATTACTTATTACAAGCAGGCTCAATGCATGAACTCAATCAAGTCAGTGTGCTTTTTGATTGTGCACCCTTAGGTTATACCGCTATCGCAGCACACGGTCATGCTGACGCATTAAGCTTTATTGTTCGACTTAATGGAGACGACCTATTAGTTGATTGCGGTACTTATGATTATTATCGATTTCCACAATGGCGAGAACACTTTTGTAAAACGCAGTCTCATAATTGCATTGAAATTGACCGTTTAGATCAATCACAACGCAGTGGCCCGTTCATGTGGGAAAAACACGCGCAAAGCCAATGTTTATTGTGGGAACCAAATGCGGCGGGGGGTAATGTCAGTGCTTCACATAATGGCTATCAACGCCTTGCATCTCCACTTTTACACCAGCGCGATATCAGTTTAGATGCGCAGCAAAAAGAGCTACACATTCACGACATTTTAAGTACTCAAGGAACCCATCAAGTCCGCCTTTATTTACATTTTGGCGAGCAATGTGAACACATTAAAATAGAAGGGAATAGCTGCACTTTACGTTTAGGGGATCTAAGTATTAGCCTTTATTTTGCAGAGGAGCTACAACTAAGTTTGATCCAAGGCCAAGAAAATACCGATAAGCAAGCCCCGTCACTCGGCTGGATAAGTCGAGGTTATCATCAAAAAAGTAGTATCACCACGCTCTGTGCAAGCACCAGCATAAATAGCAGCACAAGCTTTATCACCCGTATAAAATGGCAATAAACAGGATCATTTTTTAGCGGCTTTAAAATAAGCGCCTGTTGGCCATATTTTAAATAGGTACAGGGGTAGGTTTTTAATTTTATTTTGAAAAACAAAAAGTTGAGTGCCTATCTTTTGAGTGGCAGACCAACGCGCTTTATGATCGCTATATCCGCCTAAAAAGTCATAGGTATGTAGCTTTTCAGCAAGGCACTTGTGGATCACACCATGACGTAAAACCTGTCCACACCCGCCTAAAAAATAGGGATCATAACCTTCTTGCAAGGCAAAAAACGTCCCTTCATAAACATAACCCAATTGCATTGCTTTAATCTCACAGAGGCTCTCTAAGTAAGCGAGTCTTAACCAACCTTTAGAAAATGCCAGAGGGATGAATGCCTGATAAAAAGACAATAATGCAGGGCTACGTTGAAAACTTCCCTGTAAATTTTTATATTGCCAGTGTTGCTGATGTAAATGAAAAAATTGTTGAAGTAACGGCGCTACATCTTCTTTTGATTGACAATATCCAATCTGCCAATCCCCTAAACGCTGTAACTTGCGCTTTGTTTGGCCTATATTTTTAAGCAGACGTTTACTGCCTATCTCAACAAGGGAGACCTCTTCATTTACTAGCGTTATAGATGAAAAGTCAATCTCTCTTTGTTGCGACTTTAATGCACTGACCTGGTGAAATGATGAGAGTAAGCACTTAGCTGACGTTTTCCAGCTACCTATATTACTTAACCAAATCACGTCCCAGCGTCCTTTTATCTCTGTTGACAATAAACTTTGCCATAAGGCTTTTTTTAAATCTGCACGGCGCGATTTTAAAACAATAAAATCCGCATACTCAGCGCCACTGTGCGTATCTCCCAAACAGCATAAAGCTTTATATTTAATGACATGAAGAAATCGATAAGAACAACAATAAAAAGGGGCAATAGCGACAATGTCATCATCTTCAAGGAGTAAAATAATGCATAATTTAATATTCTTACGTTGACTAAGTGACCAGCAAGAGATCCATTCCCAACTTAAAAAAATGCTGTTTGCATCGCTTTGCTGTAGCAGTTTTGTCCAATCTGAGCGTAGCGTATCAAAATCATTCCAATTATCAATAACACGCACTCGGTACATAGCCTTTCCTTTTTAAAAAAAATAAAACAGACATTTTTTATAGCGCGCAGACTCTCATAATGAAAATATATAATAGTACATAAATACAAAAGGCGCATTCTGTACCTATACTCAATTTTTTTACAGAATCGCTTTTTGTGCATAGGAATATATAACGATATGATACCTATAAGGATATTAACCGTCTTTGGCACGCGCCCTGAAGCCATTAAAATGGCACCTTTAGTCACTTTACTCGCAAATGATGTGGACATTGAAAGTCGCCTTTGCGTGACGGGCCAACACCGAGAAATGCTCGATCAAGTCTTAACACTTTTCTCTCTGGTGCCCGATTATGACTTAAATATCATGCACAAAGAACAATCGTTATATACGATCACCGCCACCATCATTTTAGCACTCGAACCCATCATTAAAGAGTTTAATCCCCATGTTATCCTCGTCCATGGCGATACAAGTACCACTTTTTCAACCAGTTTGGCGGCTTTTTATCAACAGATCCCCATTGCCCACATTGAAGCCGGATTACGCACCGGAAATTTACACTCTCCTTGGCCTGAAGAAGGTAATCGAAAATTAACCGCCAGCTTAACTGATCTACACTTTTCACCCACACAATATGCTAAAAATAATCTATTAGCAGAATCGATTGCCAGTGAAAGAATTAGCGTCACCGGTAATACCGTGATAGATGCACTTTTTCAAATAACCAACAAATTAGAAAATGATAAAAATTTACAACGACAATTGGCATCTCAATTTAAACAGCTCGATCCCAATAAAAAATTAATATTAGTCACAGGCCACCGCAGGGAAAGCTTTGGTGATGGTTTTGAACGCATTTGTGAAGCACTTGCAACTACCGCGCGCTTGCACAAAGAAATACAAATAATTTACCCAGTGCATCTAAACCCGCAAGTACAAGAGCCGGTCAATCGTATTTTAAAAAATTTAGATAATGTTTTTTTAATTGATCCTTTAGATTATTTACCTTTCGTTTATTTAATGACGAAAAGTTATTTTATTTTAACCGACTCAGGGGGCATTCAAGAAGAAGCGCCGAGTCTTGGAAAGCCGGTTCTTGTTATGCGCGACAGCACTGAGCGCCCCGAAGCTGTCGAGGCAGGAACAGTACGATTAGTTGGCACGAACAAAGACAATATAATCAATGAAATTTCTTATTTATTAAATGATAACGATCATTACAAAACAATGAGTCTCGCGCATAACCCCTATGGGGACGGGAATGCTTGTCAAAAAATAATAGTAAAAATAAAGGATCACTACCAAGTAGATAAAACCCCATCCATTTAGATTTTATTAAGGGTTATTATGAGTTTTAAAAAAATATCAGTCATTGGTCTCGGCTATATTGGCTTACCTACAGCAGCCATTTTAGCATCAAGAGGCATGCTCGTTATCGGCGTCGAAATCAACAAAGAAGCGGTTGATACTATTAACGCGGGTAAAATCCACATTGTAGAGCCCGATTTAGATATTATTGTGCGCAGTGTTGTCGCCACAGGAAATCTGCGCGCCAGCACTCAAGCGGAGCCTGCAGAGGTGTTTTTAGTTGCTGTTCCCACGCCATTTATAGAAAATTCTGATAATAAAAAAGAGCCTGATTTACATTTTATTGAATCGGCGGCTAAAATGATTGCCCCCGTTTTAGAAAAAGGAAATTTAGTCATATTAGAGTCGACATCTCCGGTAGGCACCACTGAAAAACTGGCGAATTGGCTTGCCAAAGCGCGCCCTGATTTAACGTTTCCTCAGCACCATGGTGATGATGCAGATATCAAGATCGCACATTGCCCTGAGCGCGTACTACCAGGACAAATACTCCAAGAGCTGGTCTCTAATGATCGTTTAATTGGCGGTATGAGCAAAGCCTGCAGTCAGCTCGCCGTTGAGCTCTACCGTATTTTTGTCCGCGGTGAATGCGTTATAACCAGTGTACGTACTGCTGAAATGGCCAAATTAACTGAAAATTCATTTAGAGATGTCAACATTGCTTTTGCTAATGAACTTTCTATGATGTGTGACCAATTGCACATTAATGTATGGGAGTTGATCCGTTTAGCCAATCGCCACCCTCGTGTCAACATTTTAAACCCGGGCCCGGGCGTTGGAGGGCATTGCATTGCTGTCGATCCTTGGTTTCTGGTACATACATGCCCTGAGCATGCAAAATTAATAAAACAAGCACGCTTAACCAATGAATATAAGCCCAAGCATGTATTACAACAAATTATAAAAGCAGCCGACGCCTTTAAAAAACCCGTTATTGCATGTTTAGGCTTAGCTTTTAAAGCTGACATTGACGATTTGCGGGAAAGCCCTGCCTTGCAAATAGTGCAACAATTAGGCGAGCAAAAAACAGCTAAATTACTTGCCGTAGAGCCCCACATAAATAAATTACCCGATAATCTAAGAAACCTTGGCATTGAATTAGTCAGCTTAGAAAAAGCATTAGAGGAGGCCAACATTGTCGTCATTTTAGTGGATCATACGGTATTTAAGCGCGCCACGAAGGAGACGCACTTTGCAACCAAAGTCGTCATAGACACACGCGGGATCATTTAATCTATGTTGAGCCTTTTTTCTCTTTCTACTGCCTCTGTTTATCTTTCTATGGGCGTTGAGCTTGCTTTGCTTGGTGGGTGTTTGTTTTATATACCGAAAAAAGAAATTAAATATAGCCTGATCCTAATGGCGGTTTTATCTGCACTTTGGCAATATAATTTCACATCACATCCCTTACATGAACACGCCCTGATAGGCCATTTCCAAAGTTTTGAGATACTGCGTTATTGTGGGTTTTTATTGGTTTTATTAGCAATGCTTAGTAATGCTAAGCGCTTAACCTTATCGCGTTATTGGACGCTCAGCGTTGCTATTGTCATCGTTGCTATTAGCACATTAGTAATATTTAATATTAAGTTACCCAGTACTACCCTTGTTTCGTTTAATATGTATCTCTATGTCAAAATAATGTTTTGTTTATTAATGATTGTGGTTGCAGAGCAATTGTTACGCCATCTTGATGCTTGCCGAATTGCAAAGTTTATAACCTTACTGTTACTCAGCCAGATTATTTATGATTTGATCCTACATTGTGCATTACTATTGAACATTATAAATAATAATGTTTTTTGGCAAGCTCGCTCTTTTATCGCCAGTATGATGACCGTTTTACTAACGATAGGGATCCTAGTCACCCCCTTTGAAGTTCATAAAAACGACCAGTGGCAACTCTCCAATAGCGTCATCATTTTTAATTTTAGTATTATTTTTGTCGCCCTCTTTTTAATTATCATTGCCCTATTAAGCCTCGTCGTGCACTACCTACAATTACCATGGGCAACGCTCGCCTCTATATTATTTTATGTTTTAGCCTTGTTGTGTATTGCTTGCTTATATTGCATGCAAAAATTTAGACGCAAAGTAAATATTTTTCTAAGTAAACATATCTTTAAACATGCCTATGACCATCATAAACAATGGTTAAAGTTAGATGCCTTATTAGGATCACAACCCCAAAGCATGAGCAGTAATGATATTGCTCTCAATGCAATGCTTAAGCTCTTTGAGTGTGATTCTGGCGGTTTATGGCTACAGGGAAAACAATTTTATTCGCAGCGAGCCCAGCAGAAAATTAATATTGATCAAGCCCAAAGCAGTATTAAAAAAGATTCTCAATTAATCTCCTATATGTTTCAACATCATTGGATTTATCAAAGCAGTGATCAATCGGTTGATGCAGATGAGCAAGCCAAAGCTTATTTACCAGCTTGGTTTGTTGAAAATAAAAACAGCTGGCTTATCGTTCCCTTAGTGTATCAAGATGATTTATTAGGCTTTATATACCTTTGCAAAGAATACGACATTTCGCCTTTGACCTGGGAAGATATCGATATTTTACAATTAACAGGCAAACAAATAGCCAGTTATTTAGCGCAGCAACGTAATGCTGAAAAGTTAAGACAAAATGAACAATTTGAACTTTTTCATCAAATTAGTGCATTTGCCATCCATGACATAAAAAACTTGGTGGCACAGCAAAGCTTGATGATTAAAAATGCCGATAAGTTTAAAGATTCACCTGAATTTATCGATGATATGATTTTAACCCTCAGTAATTCTGTGCAGAAAATGGAGCAATTACTGCTCAAATTACGCCAAGATAATAAACAAAAAAACAGCAGAGTAGATATGATCGCATTACTCGAAAATGCGCTAAAAATGAATCAACATGCCAAGCCTACACCGATTTTAAATTTAAAATGTACGCACGGCTTTGTACGCGCAGAATATGACGAATTATTAATGGTCATTAATCACCTTTTACAAAATGCATTCGATGCCACAAATGAAAATGGCACCATCACGATCACATTAAGTAGACAAGACTCGCAATTCTGCATAAATATTGAAGATTCTGGCTGTGGAATGCAGCAAAATTTTATAAATGAACTATTATTCAAACCATTTTCTAGTACTAAAAACGATCAAAGTATGGGCTTAGGTGCTTACCAAATCAGAGAAATAATTCATCAATTTGAGGGTGAAGTATTAGTACAAAGTAAACCAAATAAAGGCACGACTTTTTCTATTTATTTGCCATTAGATAACCTTGGATAAGCTCAGAAATAGATAATCTTTATTTACAAAGGCGTATCGCGCACATGAAAAATACATTTCTATTATTACTTTTTACACTAGTAAGTGCCTGTAGCGCACCACTAGAAATCCCTGAACCGGGAATTGCAGTTAGCGAATATAAAATTGGTATCGACGACCAACTTTTTATTAACGTTTGGAAAAACCCCGATATCTCTTTAAATGCATTGGTACGTCCCGATGGGATGATTTCAGTGCCTTTAATTGGAGATATTCAGGCAGCCTCTTTATCGAGTGAAGTATTGGCTGAAAATATAACAAAAGCGTTAAGTAAGTATATTAGAACGCCCGAAGTTACGGTGATTTTAACCGCATCTCAAAGTGCTAATTATTTAAACCGTTTACGTATTACCGGTGCGATAAATGCGCCACAATCTCGCCCTTATCAACGAGGCATGACCGTGCTAGATCTTGTTTTAGAAGCGGGAAGTCTAACCGATTTTGCAGATGGTGATGCCACTATTTTATACCGAAAAACCGCTGACGGTATAAAACGTTATTCGATCCAACTCGATCAAATAATAAAAAAAGGTGATATATCTACAAACTATGAACTACAACCCGCTGACATTTTAATTATACCTGAGAGTCTATTTTAATTATGGAAACAAATGAAATTTTCAAATACTTAACAACAGCATGGCATGAACTTAGTTTACATAAGTTCAAAGTTGCGCTGTTCGCGACCTTGTTTAGTTTTATTATTTTATTTCTCGGCATGCTTAATTCAACCATGTTCCATAGTGCGATCACACTTTATACCGATACTCAAAATATCATTAAACCCTTGCTTGGAAAACAAACTGAAGTCACTGGCATCAAGCAAAATAGAGCAACACAAGTCCGTGATATTATTTACTCTCCAAGACAATTAAACAAAGTATTAGATAAAATCTATGGGAAAAACCATTTCACAGATCCACTGCAAAAAGAAAATAAATTAACCCAATTACGCCAAAATTTAAACATCACAGGCCTCTCTGGAAATTATATTAAAATTGCCTTTAGTAATGATGATGCAGATACTACCTTTCGCATTTTAAATACCGTAGTTTCTCTTTTTATTGAAGATAGTGCCAATCATAAACGCCAAGAAAGCCGTAATGCATTTGATTTTATTAGCCAACAAGTTGAAACCTATAAGAGGAAACTGTTACTCGCCGAAAAAAACCTAAAGCATTTTAAATCCACACATTTAGAGGGTACTGAAACGGAAGTTGATGCGCGTATTTCAACGCTACGCACCCAGATTGAATCCTTGAAAATTCAAAAAATGGAAAGTAAAAGCCGAATTTCTTCCTTAAAAAAACAACTATTCTCACAAAAAAAATTCTCCAGTCGTGATTATGAAGCATCCATTTACCACTCGCGCTTAAAAGATTTACAAGAAAATTTAAGCAGTCTTTTATTAGCTTACAAAGATGATTATCCCGAAGTCATTGAACTTCGCTATCAAATTACAGACTTACAAAATTCATTAAAAAATGTATACAGCGCAAAAAAAGCAAGAGAGTCTTTGGTCCATGATTTCAACCCTCTTTACAGTGAAATAAGCAGTAAACTTTCCAACTCTCAAATTGAATTTATCACCCTTAATAACCGTTTAAATGCATTTAAAGTATTATTAGAAAACGCCTACGAGAGACAAAAGCAGATTGCCAATAATCAAGCGGAACTGAGCGAGCTTAATCGTGATAATAACGTCACCAAAAAACTCTATGAAGACATGCTTGCTAATAAAGAAAAGGCGCGCTTATCTATGGTCTTAGATATTCAAGGACAAGGTGTTAATTACAAAATTCAAGAGCCAGCGAATTACCCAACGAGGCCATCAGGCATACGTTTTTTACACTTTTTCCTCAGTGGCCCTATCATTGCTTTTATACTGATTTTTGTATTATTTAATATTAAAATAATTTTAGATACGAAGATCCGTTTTACATCTCAACTCGATAATATGCGTAATTGTGTGGTTATCGCGAGTTTCCAACACATACAAAGCCCAGCACAAAAACGTCACATTCAGGTAGAAAATAAATTGTTGTGCCTTTACTTGATAATAGCTTTAAGTATTTATATTGCCGTCGCACTCGCGCATAAATATCACCTGTCTCCTACGCAAATAATTAACTGGATAGGCCAATTAATATGAATATAGAAAAAAATTCAGAAGATCTCTTGCATGCACAGCATCAAGCGGCTGAAAATGAAAAACAGAGTCGGCAGCAAATCAGTTCAATGCAAGAAGATCAACAATTAAGCAATGCTGAATTAGACGATCTTAAAATAATTTATGCAGGTACAAAGGATTACCAAGCGCTCAATGAATATCGAGAACTGCGCACAAAACTGCTAAATCGATGCGATCATAAAAACTTTGTTTGCATGATATCAAGTATTACGCCCGGTGCAGGTAGCACCCATATTAGTATTAATTTAGCGGCCAGTATTGCTTTAGATCTCAGTAAAACCGCATTAATTATTGATTGTAATACGCATAATAAAACGTCTCCTAACTACTTTAAAATAAAATCTGAGTTTGGGTTAACCAATTTTTTAGGTCAAGATACTGATGACATTGAAGATATTATTTACCAGTCTGGGATCCCCCGTGTACGCTTTATTCCCATTGGCATCAAAAAAGAGTCGGCTGCAGAATATTTTTCTTCTGAGAAAATGGAACTCTTTATTCAGCGCCTTAAAGAGCGCTACCCGGATCGCTTTATCATCCTTGATACACCGCCCATCGAGCGCCACGCCGAAAGCCAAATTTTAGTCTCTTTATGCGACTTTACCCTTTTAGTCACGCGTTATGCAAAAGCAAGTAAAGATCAAATACAAGCGGCCATTGATCTCGTGGGTGAAGAAAAACTCGCTGGAATTATTTTTAATAATTAAGGCCTTAATATGACTCACTTTTCTGCTATTTTGCGTATATTATTTGTAGTTTTAATGGGAGCACTGCCTTTATCTAGCCAAGCGAGCGCATCCGATCGCGCGCCACAAGATAATTTTATTCGCTTTGCTTTGGACTACGAACATAGCAATAACATTTACAAATCAAACCATAATGCAGAAAAAAATCAACGACTCAAAGGCGAAGTCGAGCTAAATTACAAACGTAAACGACAGTCTAATAAACTTTCTTTATCTTATCTGGCGCAATATAAAGATGAAAGTCATAGCCGCTTAGAGAACTCTAACTTTTGGCAAGGTAAAGGGGCTTTTACACAAAATATTTTTAATAAAAACTTCGTCTTTGCTATCAGCCATCAACGTCAGCGCTTTATTATTGATCAACAACAATCGGATTTAGATAATAATAAAACAGAAAGGGACCTTTTTGTGATTGAGCAATATTGGCATATTCCCTACTCCAATCGCAACCGCGTCAGTTTACATGTGCAACACAGTAATGCGCGCTTTAAAGACTATAAAGCGAAAGATAGCGCACAAAATAGTGCGGATGTTAGCTGGTTACATAAATTAAATAAAAAATCCCAACTACAATTCACGTACCGTTATAGCGAAAATGAATTTAATGAGCCCTCGCAACGTTACTACGAACAAAATTTCGCAGCCCAATATTCTGGCATCTATCAATTTGGCGAATATCTTTTTGGCATCGGTAAAAGCTACGTTAAAAAAGAACAGATAAAAATGGAAGGCCTTAACTACCACTTCAGGATAAATGCACGCATTAAAGCCCATCTATTTTCCATTGAAGCGCAACGCGCCTTAAGTAACTCATCCTTTCGAGGGGATAATAACTATGAGTTAGATTTTCAAGAGAACCAATTGCTATGGAGTACAGAAAGCGCATTTTTATATGAATATGCCATGTTAAATGAGCGTCTTTTGAGCAATAACCGTTTATATCAGAATATTGATGAAACAATGGCTGAATATAATCAAAAGCAAAGCACGAAAGAAAAAGGGATTGAGAGTCAGCTTAGCTGGCAGCTAAATAAACAATGGCGTCTTTTAGTCTCTGCCGATTATAGTCATGCAACGCTCTACAATTCGATGCATAAAAAACGCTTTGAAAGTCTTATTGCGGGACGCTTTAATCTTTCATCTGCGCTCTACATCGAACTTAGCGCAAGCTATGAGAATGAAAAAACAAAAGAAAATAATAAAAATTATAACGAAACACATTATAACACGCGCATTGCATACACTTATTAGCACTGCGTCAGCTTAGGCAGAAAAGGAGCTCATTTTGAAAAAAGAAGATCGCGAGACTTTATTGATCGTAGAAGACGATATCGGATTGCTAACCCAATTAAAATGGCATTTTTCGACCTATCATGTGATCACTGCAACTAGGCGAGAAGAAGCCATTAATGCTATCCGCTTACATGAGCCTAGTGTGATGATCCAAGATCTTGGTATTCCTCCTGATGCTGATGGTGTTAGTGAAGGTTTTGAGCTATTACGTCAAGCGTTGCACTTAAGTCCACATATGAAAGTTATTGTGATGACGGGTAATGACTGTAATGATAATGCGATCAAAGCCGTTAACTTAGGTGCTTACGATTTTTACAGTAAACCCGTTGAAGCGCAAACACTCGATCTTATTGTCAAACGCGCGTTACATATGTATCAAATAGAAACTAAAAATAGAGAGTTTCAATTACTCGAGCCAAGCCTCTTAGAAGGGCTTATCACCGCCGATGAGCATATGCTTAACGTCTGCAAGCAAATACGGAAAATAGCCCCCACTAATGTGGCTTGCTTAATACTCGGAGAAAGTGGCACTGGCAAAGAAGTGCTTGCTAAAGCATTACATAATTTAAGTTTACGCAGTAAATATCCCTTTATTGCTATTAACTGCGCGGCCTTACCTGAAAACTTATTTGAAAGTGAGCTCTTTGGCTATGAAAAAGGCGCCTTTACCGGGGCGGTAAAAAGCACTTTAGGGAAGTTTGAGCTCGCCAATAAGGGCACTATATTTTTAGATGAAATAGGTGAAATGCCACTCTTATTGCAAGCAAAGCTGTTACGTTTTTTACAAGAAAAAGTGATCGAGCGACTTGGTGGACGAGATCTGATCCAATTAGATACGCGCATTATTTGTGCTACGAATCGAAATCTAGAACAAATGATGCAAGAAGGGACTTTTAGAGAAGATCTCTATTATCGTATTGCGGAGATCCAAATTGATATTCCCGCTCTTCGAGAGCGTAATGCAGATAAAGTATTATTGGCACGCTACCTACTCAAAAAATACCTTCGAGAAGAAAACTTTAAAAGCGTTTCTTTTAGTGATGATGCGATCCAAAGTATCGAAGCACATCATTGGCCAGGCAATATTAGAGAGCTAAATAATAAAATTGTACGCGCGATCATTATGCACGAAGGTAAATATATTCAACCTCACGATTTAGGCTTAAAAAACAGCAATGTTGCTGTTCTTAATTTAAAAGCAGTACGTCAGCAAGCAGAAACACAGGCGATAAAAAGTGCACTCATACAACATGAATATAATATTTCAGCCAGTGCAAAGGCGCTCGGCATCACTCGGCCCACATTGTATGACTTAATGAAAAAATATCACATTAGTACTCAAGAGGCATTATCCGAGATACACCAAGAAATCGAGATCAAATAAAGACATTATCCATTACATAAAAAAGTAGGAGAATACAAATATGCACCCACATAAAAAAAATTCCAGACAATATTTTTTTTCCGTTGCGTGGTTTATGCTTAGTGTCTTTATTTTAACTGCCTGTAAAGACGTACAAACAGATACTAATAACGACTTAGATATCTACCTCAACAAAGCCCAAACCTATTTAAAGCAGCACCAACTGCGCTCCGCCTCGCAAGAAGCCAATAATGCGATAGATATTGCGCCAACGAATCTACAAGCACACCTTATTTTAGCGGACGTGTACGCACAATTTGGACAATTTAATCGCAGTATTGCGCTTTTATTAAATTTTAACGGTATTAAAAATGATTTCTATTATTTTGATCTTATTAAAAATTATCAAAGTGCACACAAGTACTTTTCGGCTCAAAAAATATTCGACACACAATCAAAATGGTTGCAACAACAACCTGAGCGCTTACAATTTCTCCAAGCAAAACAATGGATAGCTCAAAAGAAATTCTCTCTTGCCAAAAAATCACTGACTAAATTACTCGCCACAACAAGTAATACTTATCGCGTCGAGGCTAAGCTAGAATTAGCGACCTTATATATCGTCACCAAGCAGTCATCAAAAGCCATTGCGTTATTAGAAAAAGCCAATAACTTATCCGAAAATAATACGTTAATTCTCGAAATGCTCGGTACGGCTTATTTAACACAGAAAAATTATTTAGATGCAGAGCACTCCCTTGTATTAGCACTTAATACCCTGCCTTCTTCTGATTTTTTTAGTATGAAAAAAGTGCAAATATTACAACAATTGATGTTTGCACTGGATAAGCAAGGGCGCCCGTCCGAAGCGATGCTTTATGCAAAAATATTAGCCGATGAATTTCCAACTCTAAATACTCGTCGCCTACGTTATTTAGAAGCTAAAGACGCCTTTGAAAAGGGGAAATTAAAAGAATCTAAACAGATATTATTAACCTTGCTTGAGGACTATCCTCAATATAAGAAAGCCAGTACTTTACTCGGTATCATTTATTATCAAAAAGGTATGCTAAAACAAGCAGAGAGCTACCTATCACAAGAAATTGATCCTGAGTTGTCTAATAACCGGCTTACAGAAATATACGCCGTGACGCAATTAAAACTCGATAAAGCAGGCGCAGTACAAACATTATTAGAAGGCATGCCAGAAGCACAATATAGCGCTAAAACATGGGCTTTATATATTAGCGCCTCACTGCGAGAAAAAACATTTATTAAAGCAAAAAAAGCGTTACAAAAAGCACAAAATTTATACCCAGACGAGGTTAATTTTGTCATTTTACAAAGCCTTTATTTTAACCGTCAGTCCCCACCGATGCATGCAAAAGCGCTTGCCTTGTTAAAACAACGCTTAGATAAAGATCCATTAAATGAACTGTTACAAGTTACATATCTAAAACAACTCTTATTAATGCAAAAAGAAAGTAGTAGCGACCAATATGCACAACAACTTCAAAATAACCCTAAAAGCACATTAAGTACGCACTTGATGTTGGCTAATTATTTTCTATCTAAGAAAAAATATGCACAAGGAGAGGCGTTATTAAATAAAATACTCAGCAAAGACAAACAGAACATAGAAGCCCTCTATAAACTGAATAATTTCTATTTTGTACAAGGAAAGTATGCGCAGGCATTAACTAATTATCAGCGTATTATCGAACAAGATAACAGCCAATTAAAAGCTTATTTTGGTTTAATTAATAGTTTACTCGCACAGAAAAAAGATCCCTTGCAGGCAAAAAAATATCTTGGCGAGGATCATAACGCCTCTTTATTATCACTTGCATTAAGTAGCTGGGCCGTGCAAACAAATAACCTCGCCTTGGCCAATGAATTACTAACGAGTAATGAAAATACGCTACCCGTTAAATTTCATGCGTACGAAAAAGATTTAAAGCTACAACTTTCTCTTAAAAACATCAGCGTATTAATGCAAAATAAAGAGTATATTAAAGCGCGCACCGCGCTCTTAGAAATCATTAAAGATGTCCCTGATGAACTCGATGCTTTGGTTTTATTAGCCAAGATAAATATCCAACAGAGTAAATTTCCACAAGCACAGCGTGTTATCGACAAACTATTCGTGCACATTCCCAATCACCAAGAGATTTTATTATTACAAGCATCTCTGTATATAGCCGAAGACAAAATACAAAATGCTATCCTTGTTTATGAACAAATCTTAAGCGACACCCCTAAACACTTAACCAGTTTAAATAATCTCGCTTGGTTTTATTTTATCGAAAAAGATAACCGCGCCATTAAACTGGCCGAACAAGCCTATCAAATAGCACCTAAAAACGCATCTATATTAGATACTTACGGATGGATACTGGCAAATACGGGGGAGATTGAAAAAGGCAAAGAAATGATAGAAAAAGCCTTTCATTTAAACCCTCAAGATCTTTCAATTAAAAAACATCTCGATGCGTTGTAGCACCTTATATTGCCTATCAATCCTCCAAACCGCGCGATTGATAGGCAGATAAGCAAGGCTTGTAAAGACGACTACGCTTAGAAAAAAAACGTTAACATAAATCCTAATCAAGAACCTTAAAAAAGAGTAAGCTCATGATCGAGAAAAAAACAAAATTATTACTTAGTTTAGATTATGAGCTTTTTTTTGGTGCTAAAAGTGGTAGCGTCGATGCCTGTCTTCTCAAGCCTACGCAAGCATTGCTACGTATACTACAAGTACATAACGTAAAATTAAGTCTTTTTGTTGATGCGGGTTTTTTATGTAAACTAGAAGAATATTCTGCACATTTCCCTGAGCTATTACGCGCCCAAAAACAAATAAAAAAACAACTCCTGAGTCTTTGTGAACAAGGCCATGACATACAGTTACACATTCATCCACATTGGCAAGACAGCTATTATGATGGCAAAACATGGGTAAGTAATACGCAGCGTTATCGGTTACATGATTTTTCAACCGAAGAGCAAATAGAGCTTGTTCGACGCTATAAAAGTACATTGCAAACCTATAGCACCAAACCTATTTTTGCTTTTAGAGCAGGAGGCTGGTGCCTGCAACCCTTTTCTCAAATAAGTGAAGCCTTAAGAGAAAATGATATTTGGCTCGATAGTACCCTCTTTAATAATGGTTTTAGTGATGATCCCACGCGTCACTTTAACTTTAGAAATATGCCCAATGCAACGCAGTGGCAATTTAATGAAGATCCCTTAAAATCCCAAACACCCGGATACTTTTGTGAAGTGCCCATAAGCTCAGTAAAAACCAGCCCACTTTTTTTCTGGAAGCTCGCTTTTTTAAAAATATGTAATGCAGGGGATTTTAAACCCTTTGGTAATGGTCAAGCTATGCAAGCAAATAACGCTTATTATTGGCAACGCTTAAGC
The DNA here is from genome assembly GCF_000153405.2 of Psychromonas sp. CNPT3. Lineage (NCBI taxonomy): Bacteria > Pseudomonadati > Pseudomonadota > Gammaproteobacteria > Alteromonadales > Psychromonadaceae > Psychromonas > Psychromonas sp. CNPT3. The sequence goes on along the minus strand of NC_020802.1, from coordinate 296,516 downwards.
ACATATACTTATGGTCCGGTGATGATTGATGGTGTAAAAGCAGGACAATTACAGTGTGCATTGGATGCATTAGAACAAAAAAAGCACAATAATACGCAGACACCCATTTTTAATATTATGGGCCACCCTAAAAGCTTATGCCCTTATTCACTGCGCCAATTAGATACTTTTTTAGAACGAAATCCACAATTAATGTCTATTACCTATCAAGATATTAAACGCTAATAGCAATAAAAAACAACAGGCTAAATAAATAAAAAAACGCGTCTAATGACGCGTTTTTTATTTTTTCTCAATGACGCTTTAAAAGCACTCAAAGGCGTAAAAGTTTACTCGACGCCGTATTTTTGACGATATGCTTTAACAGCAGGTAAATGTGCCTGCATTGCCGTCGAACTCTCAAGATAGGCTATCACATCATTAAATTTCACAATTGAAATCACTTTAACATCATGATCTTGTTCAATCTCTTGAATAGCAGAAAGCTCACCTTTGCCCTTCTCTTGCCTATCTAACGCAATTAATACGCCGGCAAGCTGGGCATTATGAGCATTAATAAGCTGCATTGATTCCCGAATAGCCGTTCCCGCAGTGATAACATCATCAACAAGCATCACTTTGCCTTGTAAGGTAGCGCCCACTAAAGAGCCACCTTCGCCATGTGTTTTTTCTTCTTTACGATTAAAGCAATAAGGAAGATCTAAGTCATGATCGTTTGCCAACGCGACAGCCGTTGTACTCACAATCGGGATCCCTTTATAAGCAGGTCCAAATAATAAATCATATTCTATTTTAGAATCTTGTAATGCAGCTGCATAAAAACGCCCTAAACGCGCAAGATCACGACCTGTATTAAAGAGTCCCGCATTAAAAAAGTAAGGACTTACTCTTCCCGATTTTAAAGTAAACTCACCAAACTTTAAAACGTCTTTTTCAATCGCAAAAGCGATAAATTCGCGTTGGTAATCTTTCATTACTTACTCTCCAGTTAAGGCTTTTTTCTGCTCAACAATAAGCTTATCAATACCGCCTTTTGCCAAAGATAACATCGCTAATAATTGCTCATGAGAAAAGGCGCCATCTTCAGCCGTTCCTTGAATTTCAATCATGCCACCATCTTCAGTCATCACGACATTCATATCAGTTTGTGCATTCGAATCTTCGGCATAATCAAGATCGCATACGGGTGTATCTTTATAAATCCCAACAGAAACCGCTGCGATCATTTGCTTAAGAGGGCTTTTTTTGATTTTACCTTCTTTTACCATCCAGTTAAGTGCATCTGCAAGGGCAATACATGCTCCCGTGATAGAGGCAGTACGCGTTCCACCATCTGCTTGAATAACATCACAATCGACTGTGATCATATTCTCACCAAACGCATCTAAATCAACAGCAGCTCGAAGTGAACGCGCAATCAAACGCTGAATTTCTAAAGTACGTCCGCCCTGTTTACCTTTGGCAGCTTCACGTTGGTTTCTTGTATGCGTCGCGCGCGGTAACATCGCATATTCAGCAGTAACCCAACCTTTACCTTTGCCTTTTAAAAAACGAGGCACGGAATCAGAAACAGAAGCATTACATAATACTTTAGTGTTACCAATTTCAATTAATACAGATCCTTCTGCATAATCTGTAAAATTACGGGTGATTTTGATCTCACGATTTTGCTCTGGGGTACGCTTACTCGGACGCATAAATAAAAAAACCTTGTATATAAATGAGCGCCTAGTATATCGACTCTGCACTCTAAATTCAAAATAGGAATGTATCTATTATTTAATAAAAATATTTTTGTCTGCGCTTATAAAAAATCACCTTATAAAAGGTGATCATATAATGATATATAAGGGCTATCTATCGGGGTATCTCTAAAGACATTACGATTGCAGACAATAAGCCGGCAATCGCTTATCTTTTAATATGCTATGGCGCTTCGACAGAGCTTATTTTGGTCTCATTTTTGAGCTTTAATAATGCTTCATCTTTAAACTTTCTACCACTAACTTGCACTATAATTTGTTGTCTATGCAAGCCTTTGATAAAGATATTTTGATAAAAATCTTGCACCTCTGCCAATGTGATTTTGGATAATTGAGCCATATATGCTTTTTTACCATTAATATCCTCTCGCATCTCAAACCACTGCCCCGTTAGATACGAAAACTCCGACCCTAAAGAGGTTGGCTTCGCCGTATAGTTGGCAAGCTGTGCATCTTGAATCGCCTTAAACTTGGCCTGTGTTTCCTTCTCTAATTGTTTTTTAAACTGTGTTAAAAAAACATCAAAACGCACATATAACGCCTGATTTGAAATGGCAGGGCTCTGCGTTACCAGTCCAAAAGCGATATTATCTTGGATAGCTAAACTCAGACTAAAGGGTGAATAGCTTAATTGCTCTTGCGTGCGTATTTGATCATAAAAAGCAGGTTTTAATAATTTATTAAGTAAAGATGCCGTTGCAATGCCTTTATTGCCTTTGATATCCGTTAAATAAACACTCAATAATGCATCATCTTGCATTTCTGACGCCAAAGCGTAATTTAAAGGCCCTTGCTTAACATGTGCAATTTTACGCTGTAACTGATAAAAATCTCTTTTTTGTCTCTCTAACAATTTATTGATACTGCTATCTAACGCTAACACTTCTTGCGCACTAAAATTACCGAGTACCAATAAGCGTAAAGTCGATTGACTAAAGAGCTTATCTCTAAAGATAAGCAAATCATCTATGCTGATAGTCTGCACGGCTTTTATCAACTGCTCATCAGAGAAAGAAGGTTGACGCATTAACTGACGGAAACCATCAAAAGCTAAGTCCATCGCGCTTAATTTGGATTTATTATTGATTCGGCGAAGCATTTCTTGCTGCGCCTGCACTAATTCAGTGTCATTAAACGATGCTGTTTTTATTTTATTTAATACACTCAATAATAATTGCTCTTGTTTATCACTGTAGCCAGAAGTACTGACTAACAGACCATCAAGCGCACTTAAAGAAAATCCTAAACCCGCCTCTTGCGTCATAAAATTAAGCTCAGAGAACTGCTTATTAAGGATATTGAGTAGTACCGATATCAACACATTATTTTTAACACTGCGATCGTTAATATCACTGTTTAATTGCAAGGTGATACTGCCTTTCGGCACCTCTAAATAAGCACTTTGTTGAAACCAAACAGAATGCCCCTTTTGGGAAATTAACTGTATCGCTTTATCACTGTTTGTTTTTTCACGAAGCGATAAATCTTCAGCAGACCACTCGTTAGCCGAGGGTAATTGCATTTTTATAGCGTGACTGTCACGTGTCCAGCGCTCGAGTTGCTCTGTGGTTAATTTTTCTTGTGTATATTTCCCTTTATAATAAGGGATCTGCAACTGCCCTTTAATTTGTGGGTTTAGTTCAAATATTCGGCTGTTTTCAGGCGTCAAATAACTCAGTAGATCTTTAATCAACAAAGGTTTAAATGAGTCTAAACGGTACCTATAAAACAAAATATCCTTAATGGGATATAACTGCATATCAGCCGACAATTTCATCACATAATTAAACGCACCCGTTTTCCGTAGAAATTTAAAATAAGTATCGACACTTTTTTTCTGTTGAGTGTATTGTAATTCATTAATGCCTTTATCTTTGATCAAATCAATAAATGCAAACAAGGTTGCCATAATTTCATCTTGAGAATCCAAGCCTTTGGACGTTAACTTAAATTGTATTGAAAAACTTGAATAATGCTCACTTTCTTGCGCATAAAATCCCGCCATAACCTGATCGATTAAGCCTGCATGCCTTAACGTATCAGAGAGTCCACCTTTGTGATCTGATCCAATTAAGCGGCTAATATAGCCTCCTGGCTTGTACATATATTCATCTTTGACACTCGGCACCAAAAAGTTAACTTGGAGCATTCTAATATCAGCCGTTGGCTGTATAGACACTTTGATAGCGCGCTCTTTATCGGTTAATAATGGCGTAAGTATGAGGGGCTTGGGAGTATTTCTGTTGATAATTTGGGTTAAATAACGACTGGCAATCTTTTCTAAGTCAGCAATAGAGCGCGGACTAATTAAAGCAACTTTCATTAAATTTGCAGAATAATAGGTCTTAAAAAACAGCTTTAATTCATCTTGTAATTTACTACCTGGCTTATCTTTTAAGGTGTCTAAATTCCCAGTGCTAAAGCGAGCCGAGGGATGTTTAGGATTTAACGTATAACGTTGCAGCGCATATAACTTGCGCATGTCATTATCAAAATAGGTTTTCTGCTCAGCATTAACCGTATGTCTTTCTTTATCTGCATAGGTTTCATCAAGTAACGGGGCGCGCATCACGTCACCCATTCTATCTAACGCTTCTTCAAAAACGTTGTCATTCACTTCAAAACCATAAACGGTGGTATCTTGCGCCGTATAAGCATTGGTATAGCCACCGTGTTGTCCCATAAATTTACTGTATGCATTGATCACAGGATAACGCTGGGATCCCAAAAACAGCATATGCTCTAAATAATGAGCAAGCCCTAACTGCCGATCTGGATTATGCATACTGCCTATCGGCACAGAAAGAGAAGCCGCACTATTTTTTAAATCAGGATCGGAGATAAGGAGAACATCTAATCCATTATTTAAACGTATCTGCGCGTATTGGCGCGAGTCATTCGGGCTTTTTTGAATCGATGTACTTAAAACTTGAAAGGATGACATACTATTCTCGACAGATGGGGAAGTGCTACTCGCAAAAACATTGGCGACACTACATAAAAAGAAGCTAAGGCCTACTTTGCAATATAATCTATTTAATACCATTCTATATACCTATTTAAAATTAGACTTGAAGCCAAAAAGTCACAGGCCCATCATTGGTTGATGACACTTGCATATCCGCGCCAAATACACCATTTTCAACGTGTAACTCGCTTTCCTGACAGCGCTCACTAAAGCGCATATATAAATTTTCTGCAATCTCTGCAGGGGCCCCATTTGAAAAACCGGGGCGATTACCTTTATGTGTTATTGCAGGTAAGGTAAATTGAGATATCACCAGAATATCACCTTTTACCTGTTGCACATTAAGGTTCATTTTATCATTACTATCAGAAAACAAACGGAAAGTTAATACTTTATCAACTAATCGATGACATTTTTTTATGTCATCTTCTTTTTCAACACCCAGTAATATGAGTAAGCCGTGTTTAATTTCACCGACAATCTGTCCTGAAACTTCGACGTTAGCTTTTGTCACTCGCTGTATTAATGCAATCATTTGACCTCTCGTTATTGTCTTCTTTTTCAAAAAACTCATCAATGCTAACCGTTATCTCTGCACCAAATAACACTATTAACCAGTTAAAATAGATCCACACAAAAAGGATCGGGATCACGGCCAATGCACCATATATTATCTGCTGCGAGGGGAAGTTTATAATATATAAACTAAACAGATCCGTACCCAGATTTAATAAAACAGCACTGCTAAATCCACCGATCAGAGCATAACGGACATTTACTTTTTGCCTCGGCACCAGTGCATACACGCCTGAAAAAGCTAGCCAAGAAACAATAAAAGGCATAAAACTCAATAATTGCTGACCCACTGATAAAAAGCCACGTTGTTGCACAATCGCAAATAAGTATGAGCTTAAAGCAATACTGCCCCCCAATATAATGGGGCCAAGGCTTAAGATCGTCCAATAAATAGTAAATGCTTGGACCCAAGAACGCTTAGTCGAGCAACGCCAAATGCGATTAATGGTTTGATCAATCGTTGAAATCAATAATAACGCGATCACCATTAAAGAGGCGATACCCATCATACTCATTTTCTTCGTATTTTCGATAAAGCCACTCATATGTACTTTAAGTGCGTCTCCCGATGTGGGTAAGAAATTATTATAAATAAGATCTTCAATTATTTTATTAAGATCCGAAAACATCGGAAAAGCCGAAAGCATATAAAAAATAACAGCAAGACACGGCACTATGGATAATAAAGTCACATAAGCTAAATGCCCCGCTGGCACTTTTATATTATCTTGATGGCAACGCTGATATAAAAAAAGCAAATAACGGCCGGTGCTTTTTGCTTTTTGCGTAACACATAATTTAAACATAAAAGGTTCGTTCCTGACGTTGAATTAAAAACATATTTTACCTTAAGGCGAAAAAGCAACAACATAAATATATTGCTATCTTAGGCATATTTTTTTTACACTGCTATATAAATCACAAAATACTAATTAATATGATAATTAAATAATAATAAAGTAAATAAAGTGCTACTCTGGTTGCAAAACGGCAACATCGACACTCAGGATTTACTTTTTTATAACACAGGATAAACACTATGAAGATTAAACATGCACTTCCCCTTGCAGCTTTACTTGTTTCAAGTACTGCATTTGCAGCTCATACTGATAATGACTGGTATACAGGTCTTCGCTTAGGTGCAACAGACTACACTGATTACAAAATCAGTGGCGGTGAGTCTTCGTCTGCAATTGATGCAAATATTGGTGGCGGTCTCTTTTTAGGTTACAACTTTGTCGATTGGTTTGCTTTAGAGGGTGGTTACACTTATTTAGGTGAGCTAGAAACTTCTGAAAAAATCACTAATCATGCACTTGAATTAGTTGGTAAATTCACATTACAAGCAACTGACAACCTAGATCTTTTTGTTAAAGCGGGTGCTTTCGGTTATAAAACAGATGCAGATAGCGCTAATGATGATGGCTTTAATGCAACAGCTGGTTTCGGTGCAGAATACTTCTTTAATGACAATGTTTCAACGCGTCTTGAATACCAATACTATAACAACTTAACGCTTGATGAAGCGAAATGGGATGCACATCTACTTGCAGTGAGCTTAGTGTATAACTGGGGTTCACCTGCGGCGATTGCAGCAGTTGCAGCACCGATTGTAGCAAGCCAACTTGTAGCTGAAGAGCCAGTACAAGAAAAAGTAGAAGCAGTAAAAGAAAAAGTTCAAGACAAAATGATGAAAATTGCGAGTGAAAAAGTACAAGTAGCATTCCCATTTGGTAGCTCTGTACTTTCTGAAGAATCAATGCAGCAATTAACGCCAGTCATTGAGCATTTAAAAGCATACCCAGACGCTAAATTGTTCTTAGTGGGTCATACTGATGCAAGTGGTCCTGCTGAGTATAACCAAACGTTCTCAGTAAAACGTGCTGATGCATTAGCAACGTACTTATCTGAAGAGTTCTCAATTGATAAATCACGTATGACAGTGAGCGGTGAAGGCGAAAGCATGCCGATTGCAACAAATGATACAACAGAAGGTCGCGCAATGAACCGCCGCGTTTCTGTATTTTCTCCTTCATTTGAAATGATGGCAAATAAATAATTTTATTTAAACATCTCAAAAACCCTTAATGTTCTCATTAAGGGTTTTTTTATACCCTGCGTAAAATCAATCTCTACATGCAGGCAAAGAGCAAACATGTACGGCTTATTTTTATCATCACAATCCCTCTCATACCGAAAAATGACTGCTTTTATGTAGCCTGCCAGAAATAATACATCGCCTTTAGATTTGAGACTCATATCACCTCAACACGCTTTATTCCGCTATTGTCGGGATTGCCGTTCATGATTGCATTTTCCTAACTTAGGCGTAGAAAAGCCATTCGAACTAGCACCAAAAAGTCCACACTATCAACCCCATCTATGTCGTTGATATAGTGCTATAAATATCGAGATAAGAAAGAGTGATAATGCATCATTTAGGCGCACACTGTTTCCCTTTTATACTGATAAGCTAAGCCGTATTAGTTCGTTATATGAAGTCACATGCGGATAACGTTTAAAACGTTAGGTTTAAACGGCGCGAAAAAAAGATAAAAAAAATCCCTTACCAGCTGAGCTGATAAGGGATTTTTAAAACATTAAACGTATTTAATTACGCACCTTTTTTAGGGCGAGCTGCACGTTTACGTTCGTTTTCTGTTAATAATTTCTTACGAATACGAATGCTTTTTGGTGTTACTTCAACCAATTCATCAACATCAATGAACTCAAGCGCTTGCTCAAGTGTCATGTCGATAAAAGGTGAAAGCGTTTGCGCTTCATCAGTACCAGAAGAACGTACGTTAGTCAGTTGTTTACCACGAATACAGTTAACCGTTAAATCGTTTGAACGGTTATGCATACCGATGATTTGACCTTCGTATACTTCTGTTGCATGACCTAAGAACAGACGACCACGATCTTGTAAGAAGAACAATGAGTAAGTAACCGCTTTACCCGCTTGATTACAAACTAATACGCCGTTTTGACGTTGACCAATATTGCCACCTTTATGGGGACCGTAATGATCAAAACTATGGTAAAGAAGACCAGAGCCAGATGTCATTGTCATAAATTCAGTTTGGAAACCGATCAAACCACGACTTGGGATCATAAAGTCTAAACGTATACGGCCTTTGCCATCTGGGATCATGTTAGTCAATTCAGCTTTACGTATGCCTAATTGCTCCATGATGCCACCTTGATGCTGATCTTCACAATCAACAGTCAATGTTTCCATTGGCTCATGCAACACACCGTCAATCATTCGTTCGATAACTTCAGGACGAGATACTGCGAGCTCGAAACCTTCACGACGCATGTTTTCAATTAAGATTGCAAGATGTAGTTCACCACGACCTGATACTTTAAATTTATCAGGATCACCCGTTTCTTCCACTTTAAGTGCAACATTATGCACAAGCTCTTTATTTAAACGGTCTAAAATATTACGTGAAGTAACGAATTTACCTTCTTTACCACAAAATGGTGAGTTATTAACTTGGAAAGTCATGGTAACCGTTGGTTCATCAACACTAAGTGGTGGTAATGCTTCAACATTATTTGGTGCACAAACTGTATCAGAAATTTTAAGTTCGCCTAAACCACTGATTGCAACAATATTACCCGCTTCTGCGATATCAATATCGTAACGCTCAAGTCCTAAGTAACCTAATACTTGGCCAACTTTACCTTTACGCTGTTTACCATCACTACCAATTACGGTTACTTGTTGGTTAACTTTAACACTACCACGCATAATACGACCTACGCCGATAACACCAACATAAGCATTATGATCAAGTTGTGAGATCTGCATTTGGAAATCACCATCGCGATCACCTTTTGGTGGTTCAACATGATCTACAATTGCTTGGAATAATGATTCCATGTTTTCTGTTGGCTCTTCAGTTTCTGAATTAGCCCAACCATTAAGTGCTGATGCGTAAATAACTTTAAAGTCTAACTGCTCATCAGTAGCACCTAAGTTATCAAACAAATCAAATACTTGATCCATTACCCATTCAGGACGCGCGCCAGGTTTATCAATTTTGTTAATAATAACAATTGGTTTTAAACCTTGTGCAAATGCTTTTTGTGTTACAAAACGAGTTTGTGGCATAGGGCCATCAACTGCATCAACAAGCAAACAAACACTGTCTACCATAGACATAATACGCTCAACTTCGCCACCGAAGTCAGCATGTCCAGGAGTATCTACGATATTGATGTGGTAACCGTTCCACTCAATCGCTGTGTTTTTAGCAAGGATAGTAATGCCACGCTCTTTCTCTAAATCATTAGAGTCCATGACGCGTTCTTCATTACCGCCACGTGTGTGTAATGTTCCTGATTGCTCTAGCAATTTATCAACAAGGGTAGTTTTACCGTGATCAACGTGAGCAATGATGGCAATATTTCTTAATTTATCTAACGACATGATGCGCCTCAAAATAATAATGGTAGAAAAATACCAATTAGGTTAATTTACAGGGAGTGAAATTGGCCTAATTGGTATCTGTTTGGTTACTTTAGAACACAGTAAATGTATCCGAACCGAAGTGCGCACATTGTAACCATTATTTGAGAAATAGAAAGTTTTAACTACGTCACAATAAATATAAATGCACAATAAATAATTTATTTTGTATATTTGCGTATTTAAGACATATCTCAGCACCATTTATGCGCAAAAAAGCACCTAAATGGTGCAAAGTTCAATTTAATATCATCAAGCCCCTTATAAATGCTACTCTGCAAGTTGGCATGGTTCTCGCTATACTTGTTTATTAGTTATTGTTAAACACATCATTATTTATATCAATTGAGGTTGTAAAAATGTCTGTAAAAACTGCACAAGACGTACTTGATCTGATTCAAGAGCAAGACGTAAAATTCGTTGACTTACGTTTTACTGATACTCACGGTAAAGAGCAACACGTTTCAGTACCCTTTCACCAAGTAACCGAAGATTTTTTTGAAGACGGTAAAATGTTTGATGGGTCATCAATTGCAGGCTGGAAAGGTATTCAAGATTCAGACATGATTTTAATGCCCGATCCAAGTACTGCGGTCATTGACCCTTTTACCGATGAGCTAACGCTAAACTTGCGGTGTGATGTTCTCGAGCCAAAAACTATGCTTGGTTACGATCGCGATCCCCGCTCTGTCGCTAAACGCGCAGAAGCGTACATGCGCTCAACTGGTCTTGCGGATACTATTTTATTTGGCCCTGAGCCTGAATTCTTCCTATTCGATGACGTTCGTTACTCAAACAGTATTAATGGTGCTTTTTATGCGATTGATGCTAAAGAAGCGTCTTGGAACTCTGGCACTGTTTACGAAGAAGGTAATACAGGTCATCGCCCAGGTATTAAAGGCGGTTATTTCCCAGTTTCACCCGTTGATAGTGGCCAAAATATTCGCTCGGCTATGTGTTTGATCATGGAAGAGATGGGCTTGATCGTTGAAGCGCATCACCATGAAGTTGCGACTGCCGGTCAAAATGAAATTGCTTGCCGCTTTAATACCATTGTAAAAAAAGCAGATGAATTACAAATTTACAAATATGTGGTACACAATGTAGCGCACGCTTACGGCCAAACAGCCACCTTCATGCCTAAACCTCTTGTGGGCGATAATGGCTCAGGTAATCATTGTCACCAATCACTTGCGAAAGATGGCGTGAATTTATTCTCTGGCGACCTTTATGGTGGTCTATCACAAATGGCGCTCTATTATATTGGCGGTATTATTAAGCATGCTAAAGCTATCAATGCTTATACTAATGCATCAACTAACTCATACAAACGCCTTATCCCTGGTTTTGAAGCCCCTGTCATGCTTGCTTATTCTGCGGGTAACCGTAGTGCATCTATTCGCATTCCTGTTGTGCCTTCACCGAAAGCATCACGTATCGAAGTGCGTTTCCCAGATCCAACCATGAACCCTTATTTAGGTTTTTCTGTGATGCTAATGGCAGGTCTTGACGGCATTAAGAATAAAATTGATCCGGGTGAAGCGCTTGATAAAGATCTTTATGATCTTCCTCAAGAAGAAGCGGATTCAATTCCACAAGTTGCCGTATCTTTTGAAGAGGCGCTAGCAGCCCTTGATAAAGACAGAGAGTTCCTTCTTCACGGTGACGTGTTCTCGAACTCTTCAATTGATGCTTTTATTAAACTTAAAAAAGCAGAGTGTGAAGCCGTTTCACAAGCAACACATCCAAAAGAGTTTGAATTGTACTACAGCGTATAATTACGTTTCCCATACAATATTAAATATAAAAACCCGCACTTATGCGGGTTTTTTTATATTTTAAAAGGTATGCTTAGTTTTACATGCAAACGAGATAAGCAAATATCGAGTCTCATGCAAAAAAATTAAACACAAACATCGAATACTTTATTTTGTATAAGGAATATACTCATGCCTTTATTCATTTACCTCTTTTTCTTCGGCCTTTTCAGTGCCAGTGTTTACGCCTCCGATACCACCATTTATAAAACTATAGATGCCCAAGGTAATGTGCATTTTTCCGATAAAGCCAATGAAAACAATAAACCTATCGAGATTAAAATCAATAATGTTTTTGCTGTGCCTAACAAAAGTGAAGTGAACACATCGCAACATATCATTGAAAAAAAATCCTTTGAAAAACAAAAAACAAAAATTATCGCTTATCAAGCCAATATCAATTATCCACGCAATGATATGGCACTGCGCAGTAATAATGGGGAACTAAAGGTACAAGTCAAAATTTCACCTAATATGCTCAGTACTCAAAAGTTACAATTATATATAGATGGCGTCAAAGTCGGTAAAGCGCAGCACACAACGACAATCACACAACAAAGCGTTGGCCGTGGCACGCATCTATTGCAGGTTTATTTAATCGATAAAGATAAACAAATTCTCCATAAAAGCCCCGTTATTAGAATGCACCTTTTACGCGCCAATGTTAAAAGATAAAAGATAAAAAATGCTAACAACTCAACTCACCCAGCTACCCTTTGCACTTTTAGAAGAAGCACAAACCGCTTTTCTGGTTATTACGCATAACGGGGAGATCATTTATGCTAACCCCGCCTGTGAACTGCTTCTTTTACAAAGTACGCAGCGTCTCAAAGCGCAAACATTGGCGCAATTAGCAGAGCAGTTTCATTTTGATAAGCGTTACATTGAAAAAGTATTTAAAACACATAATGCATTTACGCAAAGTGAAGTCTCATTACTTATCGAAGGGCGCCCACTTTTATTAAATTTAAGTGTCAGCCCTCTGCTTTTTAATGAGCAAGCCCATGTACTTATTGAAATGCAAGGGATCAGCCAGCAACGTAAATCGAGACAAGTGTATTACCAGCAACACCAACAACAAGTCGCACAAGATTTGATGCGCTCTTTAGCGCATGAAATTAAAAATCCATTAGGAGGATTACGTGGCGCAGCACAATTACTTGAAGCCGAATTAGGTAGTGAAGATTTGAAAGAATTCACCCAAATCATTATTCAACAAGCAGATAGATTAAGTGCGTTAGTAGACCGTTTACTCGGCCCTACCGCCATAGGGACAAGAAAACGTGACAATATACACGTTGCGTTAGAGCAGGTGCGTAAACTCGTACAAATAGACCTTCCGGATAGCATCCACTTACATGTGGATTATGATCCCAGTATCCCCGACTTTGAAATGCAATCGGATCAACTGCAACAAGCTTTTCTTAATATTGTGCAAAATGCAGTGCAAGCTCTTAGTAGTGCAAATACCCAAAATGCAAAAATAACCATACGCACACGCAGTGCGCACCAGATAACCATTAATGGGAGGCCACAACGCCTTGTGGCTGAAATAAAAATAACCGACAATGGCCCAGGTATTAGTAAGCACTTACAAGATACGCTTTTTTTCCCCATGGTGACGGGCAGAGAGAAAGGTACAGGGCTGGGGTTGTCAATCGCACAAACGCTAATAAAACAACACCATGGACGAATTGAATACCAAAGTTGCAGTACACAAACTGAGTTTTTGATCTATTTACCAATCATTTTATAAAGAGAGAAATAATGGCAACAGCATGGATAGTGGATGACGATCATGCCATTCGTTGGGTATTAGAGCGCACCTTAAAAACAAAAAAAATAAGTTATGCCAGTTTTCCCGATGCAGAGCGTTTATGGGAGCAATTACAAATAGAGCAACCTGAAGTCATCATTTCTGACATCCGTATGCCCGGTCAGGATGGTCTTGCATTAATGCAGCGTATTCATCAAAAATTTCCATCGCTCCCCATTATCATTATGACGGCGCACAGTGACTTAGACAGCGCCGTTAGCGCTTACCAAAGTGGCGCTTTTGAATATTTACCCAAACCTTTTGATATTCATGAAGCGAGTACCATGATCCAGCGGGCTATTAGCCATAGTTTGGAATTAAAACAAAAGCGTGCACAGCCTGAAATACCGTTACATACACCTGAAATTATTGGCGAAGCGCCGGCGATGCAAGATGTATTTAGAGTCATTGGTCGCCTTTCGCGATCTAGCATGAATGTATTAATAAATGGCCAGTCAGGTACCGGTAAAGAGTTGGTTGCACACGCATTACATAAACATAGCCCACGTAGCCAGCAAACATTTATCGCCTTAAATATGGCAGCCATCCCAAGGGAGCTTATCGAAGCTGAACTTTTTGGACATGAAAAAGGTGCCTTTACGGGGGCAGTAAATAGTCGAAAAGGACGCTTTGAACAAGCCGATGGAGGCACCTTATTTCTTGATGAAATTGGAGATATGCCACTTGATGTACAAACTCGCTTACTGCGCGTGCTTTCCGATGGACAATTTTACCGTGTTGGGGGCGCGCAAGCGATACAAGTTGATGTGCGTATTATCGCGGCAACTCATCATAATTTAGAAGAAAAAGTAAAAAATGGCGATTTCCGAGAAGATCTCTTTCATCGTTTAAACGTGATCCGCTTACAGCTTCCTGCCTTGCATGAGCGCCGTGAAGATATCCCTTTATTAAGCCAACATTTTTTACAACAAATTGCCCTTGAACTCAAAGTTGAACAGAAAAAAATTAGCAACGCATGTCAAAAACATTTACAGGGTTTATTGTGGCCAGGTAATGTTCGCCAGCTTGAAAATTTGTGTCGCTGGCTAACGGTGATGGCCAGTGGTCAAGAGATACATATTAATGACCTTCCGCTTGAAATCAGCGCTCAAACAGCTGATATGCCAAGTGATACGCCACAATGGCAAAAAAACTTAGTACAGTGGACCTTGGCCGCCTTACAAAATGGGCAGCAAGATTTACTGAGTGAGGCGTTACCTCAACTCGAAAAGTTAATGCTACAAACTACCTTATCCTTTACCCATGGTAAAAAATTAGAAGCAGCTAAAAGACTCGGCTGGGGCCGTAATACGTTAACCCGTAAATTAAAAGAATTTAACCTTTAAAAAAAGGAGACAATAAACATTGTCTCCTTTTTTATTTAATTGAGTTTAATTAAATTTAATCAAACTCAATTAAGTTCTTTTCATACGTAGCATACTGATCCAATACCTTTTGACTCGGTTTTGCGCTCATTAAGCTAGCGACAACAATCGCAATACTTGCAAAAATAATACCGGGTACGATCTCATAAAGATCAAAAATCCCTCCCGTTAACGGCTTCCAAATCAAAACGCTAACGCCACCGACAAGCATTCCCGCTAACGCGCCATTGCGAGTCATGCGTTTCCAATACAAGCTTAGGATCAATACAGGGCCAAATGCGGCACCAAAACCCGCCCACGCATAAGAGACTAATCCTAATACCGAACTTTCTGGCGTCATGGCTAAATAGAGTGCTAATAACGATAAGAAAATAACACCTAAACGCCCCACCAACATAATTTCTGCTGAAGAAGCTTGCGGACGAATAAGTTGTTTATAAAAATCTTCCGCTAATGCAGAGGAAGAAACCAGTAACTGAGAATCTGCCGTACTCATGATAGCGGCTAAAATAGCCGCTAATAAAACGCCGGCCATTAAGGGATGAAAAATAGTATTTACTAAGATCATAAATATTTTTTCACCATCAACAAGCTCGCCCTGCACATAAATAAGGCCAACGAGCCCCACTAAAACAGCACCACACATGGATAATGCCGTCCATATCACCGCAATACGTCTGGCTGCCACGAGATCTTTATTACTGCGCGTCGCATTAAATCGAGCCAATATATGAGGCTGACCAAAGTAGCCTAAACCCCATGCTAATAATGACACAATGGCAATCCATGATAAGGGTTGCCCATCAATACCATTCCATAGCGTTAATAATTCGGGGTTAATTTGATAAAGATCGACGCTTAATTGTGAAAAATCACCTTGCATCGCGGCCAAAGGTACCACTAATAAAGCGGCAGACATTAATAATCCTTGTACCAGATCTGTCCATGCCACAGCTAAAAAACCACCAAATAAGGTATAAGACACCACACAAACCGTGCCTATCACAACAGCGTAGTGATAATCTAAGCCAAAGACTGTTTCAAATAATTTACCGCCAGCAACTAAGCCTGAACTCGTATAAAACAAGAAAAACATCAGAATAAAGAAGGCTGCCATCGTTTGTAGTATTTTAGAGTTATCTTGAAAACGACGTGAGATATATTCAGGGAGTGTTAACGCATCATCCGTTGTAATACTAAAAGTACGTAGACGTTTGGCGCAAATATACCAGTTTGCCCACGTTCCCAATAATAAACCGCCCGCTAACCATAATGATTCTATCCCCGCAGCATAGGCATAACCGGGTAGCCCCAGTAGTAACCAGCCACTCATATCAGATGCACCTGCAGAGAGAGCTGCCGGCCACGGCCCGAGTGTCCGTCCACCTAAAAAGTAATCTGCCGAATTTTTTGTACGTTGATATGCATACCAGCCAATAAATAACATCACCAAAAGATAAGCTATAAAGACAGAGGTGATCGCGAAATTATTCTCAATCATAAAAGTTCCTGATCATTAAAAGGGTGATGAGCATAACAAAATTCAACATTTTTATCCTCTCATCTATATATCAACAAAACAAAAGTCATTGATACTCAAGGTGAAAAGTTAACTTTGAAGTGTAAAATTCAAACAGAGGGGATCTACCTTGATATTTTATAACGACAGGTCAAAAACAAAGATAAGTTTGATTGCCTTTGGAGTAAAAAGATGCACTTTTAATAAGTATTTTTACTCCTCTCTGATAAAACATTTTTAGGTGACATAGGTATAAAACTTCCACCTAAAATTTTTCTCTATACTTGTCCGTAATCTTGCTTATCACCGAGCCAACGCGTCGTTAACGGCGTGATATATTGTGGATGTTGAGTCAGTAATAGCCCCGCTAAACGTTGCACGTCCGGCAGCAAGCTTTGGTCACGCAGTAAATCAGCAATTTTAAAACTTGCTACACCTGTTTGCTTGGTACCTAAAACTTCACCTGGGCCTCGAATTAAAAGATCTTGCTCTGCAATATAAAAGCCATCATTACTGCGTCGTAATATTTGTAAGCGTTTTTTGGCAACATTCGATAACGGATCTTTATAAAGTAAAACGCAATGACTCGCAACAGTGCCTCGACCCACACGGCCGCGTAATTGATGTAATTGCGCAAGACCTAAACGCTCCGCATTTTCAATGATCATTAAACTCGCGTTAGGAACATCAACTCCGACTTCAATCACGGTTGTTGCCACCAGTAAATCTAATTCACCACTTTTAAAGGCATCCATAACATACTGTTTTTCTAACGCGCTCATTCGCCCATGTACTAAACCAATGCGTAAATCAACTAATGAAAGTTGTAAATTATTCGCAATATCTTCGGCCGCTTGGCATTGCAACACTTCCGACTCACAAATTAACGTGCACACCCAATAAGCTTGGCGACCTTGATTTTTACAGGCTTGATAAACACGCTTGATAATATCGCCTCGACGCATTTCAGGTAACACCGTAGTTTGCACCGGCATGCGCCCCGCGGGTAGCTCATCAATTACCGAAATTTTCAAGTCTGCATAAGCTGTCATCGCCAAAGTACGGGGGATAGGTGTCGCTGTCATGGTCAATTGATGTGGCGCAACGTCACCTGATTGCCCTTTACTGAGTAAGGCCAGCCGCTGATGTACACCAAAGCGATGTTGCTCATCAACAATGATCAATTGTAAGTTTTTAAATACGACGTTATCTGAGAAGAGTGCATGCGTACCAATCACCATTTGCGCGAGACCCAATTGTATATCTAGCGTTTGTGAGCGCTTCTCTTTGACTTTCATTTTCCCTGATAACATGCCAACGCGAACTCCAAGTGGCGCAAACCAGTTTTGAAAGGTCAAACGATGTTGCTCAGCCAATAACTCGGTGGGTGCCATTAATGCCACTTGATAACCCGCTTCTATCACACTTAATGCAGCGAGTGCTGCAACTAAGGTTTTCCCAGAGCCCACATCGCCTTGTACGAGGCGCATCATCGGAATGTTTTTTTGTAAATCATCGGCTATTTCAATGCCAACTCGTAGCTGGGCCTGCGTTGCAGTGAATGGCAACGCGTGCAGTAATTTTGGCGCAAGTATTGTGCTTTTAGCAATGTCCATGCTTTTATTTTTTTGCACCGCGCTACGCATCATTAACATATTGACTTGTTGTGCTAATAATTCTTCTAAAATTAAACGTTGTTGGGCAGGATGACTGCGCGCTTCAAGTTGTTCAATGCAGGCATCGGTAGGTGGTTGATGCAAATAAAGTAGCGCATCTTGTAGGCTTAAAGGATGGCTCAGCAAATGCGTTGGTAACACTTCTTCTATGCCATTTTGCTGTAAAAGTTGTAACGATTGTAATACTAATTTACGTAAATTATTTTGCTTTAAGCCGTCGGTACTAGGGTATACAGGCGTTAAGTGACCACCTTGTGTGTTTTCCTGACGTTGGTCGATAAAATGATACTCAGGATGAGTGACTTCAACACCTTGATAGCCTCGCTTAAACTCACCAAAACATTGTATCAGCCGACCTTCTGTAAACGCATTTTGTTGAGCCACATTAAAATGAAAAAAATTAAGACAAGCAATACCACTCTCATCACGAATTTTACATTTTAAAATGCGTCGTTTTCCCTTTTGTACTTGGCAACTGACAATACGCCCAGCAATACTCACTTGCATGCCATCTTGTAATTGTGAAATGGGATATACACACGCACGATCTTGGTAATGTAATGGTAAATGAAAAAGAAGATCAACAACATTATGCATGTTTATTTTGGCTAATTTTTCTAACATCTTTATGCCAACACCATGAAGAGCACTTAATGGAATTTTTTCTAGTTTCATATTTATCCTAACGCATTACATCACAATGATATTTTACACTGTTTTATAAACTATAAGATAATAAATAAAAATGCCATTATCTTTTTAAGGATATGGCACAATAAAAAGTGTATTTCATCCTAATACCATAAAATACAAAATTAAGATTTTTTAGCATAAAATTTAAAGCTCAACCACTAAATCAGAATAAGCTCGACTACTGCAACTCAGAACATAACCTTGTTTGATTTGCTCCGCACTAAGCATCGCCTCACTACTGCTTTTAACATCGCCAACCACTTTACATTTACACGCGCCGCAAACACCAGAGCGACAAGCTCCAATTATCGGCACACCCGCCATTTCTAATGCTTCGAGTAATGTTTGATTATTTTTTATGGTCAAACTTTTCCCATATTGTGGTGCGAAAATCTGAAATGTCTCTGTCTCGTTATGCTCTTCTACTGTGTTTTTTAGCGCAACAAAACTTTCTTTGTGAAAAAATTGCATATCGAAGTCATGCTCTATCAACAATGATTTCAGAACATCCATATACGCAGTTGGTCCACACGTGAAGATTGTTTTCCCTTTAAGATCAGGAACCAGCTGTACAAAGTTAGTTTCGTTTAAACGTCCTTTTATTCTACCCTCATGATCTGTTTCCTCTAAAATAAACGAAACACGAAAATTATCATAGCGCTGATGCAGTGACATTAACTGTTTTTCCATAATAATATCTTTATCACTACATGCACTGTAAATAAAGTGAATATTTACCGCTTGTTCTGTGTCTAAAAGATAGCGCGCAATCGATATACAAGGCGTAATACCACTACCAGCACTAAACAGTACAATCTCGTTTGTTAACAGATTATCTTCAAGCGTAAACTCTCCCGCCGGCGCCATAGCCGGTAAGCCTATACCCGCTTGTAAATTATCAAGTAAATAATTAGATACTTTACCACCCGCTACTCGTTTGATGGTGATCGAGATTGATTCAGGTTTTGAGGGTGTTGATGCAAGCGAGTATGCACGATATTCCAACTCACCGGCGACATCTACAGCAAAAGTAATAAATTGTCCGGCTTTATAATAAAAGACACTATTATCGAGTTTTTTAAATTCAAAGGTGCTGGCATCCGACGTTTCATCGGTACGTTTTACACAGATAATAGATTCAAATTGAGATTGCATGTTTCATCCTTCTTTTGGCTAATTAATCATTAATTAATTAGCCATCATTAATTATTTAGCGAGTATTATTTACCAAGCATTGTTTTTAGATCTGATTCAACATCCGTTATCATCGTTAATCCAAATTTCTCATTTAATATATTGAGTAAATTGTCTGTAAGAAAAGCAGGTTTAGTGGGTCCAACACGAATATCTTTGATCCCTAAAGATAATAAAGTGAGTAATACCACAATAGCTTTTTGCTCAAACCAACTTAAAACGATACTTAAAGGCAGATCATTAACACCACAATCAAACTCTTTAGCCAGTGCTAACGCTAATTGAATTGCAGAATAAGAGTCATTACATTGACCGACATCCAATAAACGTGGGATCCCATTTATATCCCCAAAATTTAATTTATTAAATTTAAATTTACCGCATGCCAATGTTAAAATAAGGCAATCTTGTGGGATAGCTTTAGCGATATCGGTATAATAACTACGCTCAGACCTCTCACCATCACAACCACCCACTAAAAACAAATGTTTAATATTACCCGCTTTAACTTGTTCAACCACAGCAGGCGCTGCATCCATCAAAGCATTACGTCCAAAACCGATAGTGATTTCATGAGGGATTTCAGAATATTTAAATCCTTCTGATGCTAAAGCAGATGCAATTACAACGCTAAAGTCATCCTCTTCAATATGTTTTACGCCCGGCCAGCCAACGATACTGCGAGTGAATATACGATCAATATAATCCCCTACATTAGGGTCAATAATACAATTTGAAGTCATCACAATAGGGCCAGGAAAACGTGAGAATTCTTCTTGTTGGTTTTGCCATGCACTACCGTAATTCGCCACTAAATGAGAATATTTTTTCAAACCGGGATAAGCATGAGCAGGCAACATTTCACCATTGGTATAAACATTAATCCCCGTACCTTCGGTTTGCTTTAATATCATCTCTAAATCACATAAATCATGACCAGATACTAAAATAGCTTTACCGGCTACAGATTTTACGTTGACGGTGGTAGGTTGTGGATGACCAAATTTAGTTGTCTCACCTAAATCTAGTATTTCCATTATTTTATAATTCATAAGCCCAATTGCCATACTTATTTCAAGCAATTTACCCAGATCGTCAGGATCAGTTGCAAGCCATGCAAAAATCTTATGAAATTCAGCATTGATTGTCTCACAACTTTGACCAAGGATATAAGCATGCTCCATATAAGCGGCAGCACCTTTTAATCCATACAAGCATAATAGGCGTAAGCCCATAACATCTTCAGAAACCAGCTCTTTGCCTCGATTAACGGCAACACTTGATGCCTGTTTAAGCAACATTTCACGATCACTTGCCAACGTGAATGTAGACACTTTAGTCTCTGCTACTGGTTTTTTACCCGAAACTAAACAAGCAGCTTCGTATTTACCTTTAAGCTGCTCACGATATTTTTGCGCTTGATAAGCGTAACCTTCTATTCTATCCGCTTCAAAATTAACATTGGTTAATGTAGCAAAAAAAGCCTTAGGGACAAAGGCATCAATAGTTGCATCTATAATGCCAAATTCACGCGCTTTTTCAGCATAAAAAGAAGTACTTTGTAATGCATAAATTAGCAAATCTTGTAAATCTGATACCTCTTCTGTTTTACCACACATACCTTTTGAGTATGAGCAGCCATCGGCAACAGGTGTACGAATAGTTTGTTCACATTGAATACAAAACATAATTTTCTCTTTTTTTGTTGCTCTATAGCTTGTCTATTAATAAAGCGATAGAGATATTAAACCTCAATTTCGAAAAGAAAATACCATAGCAAATTACTCAAGTATTGATCTGGATCCTCTTTTAATTGGAAGTTATTTAAAAAATACGAATTATTTTATGTAGTGATAATCAATAGTATCTGGCGGGTAAAAAAGCAGGTGTAACAAGTAAATTATTTTTTATCATTAAAGAAAGAACAGTTTTAAATTGCCCGATGCAGTCTCGATAAACTTGCAGATTGAACATTAATATCGTTTTATTTGCTGACTTTGAAGAAGAGTCACACCCCTAAATTTTAAATGCCTCAGGAATAAAAACGGAGGCATTTAAAGTATGTTTTATATAGAGACGCTTGGCGTTACGTCTTGTTTTTTAAGTAGGGCGTAACTTATTCCCGTCACTAAGGTTCCCGCTATAATTGCAAAGACATATAAACCAACCGGTGTAATAGCGTGTGGAATAAATAACACGAATAACCCACCGTGTGGCGCCATTAACTGCGCCCCAAAATACATTGATAAAGCCCCTGTTAATGCACCGCCGGCAATACAACTTGGAATAACGCGCATGGGATCGCGCGCAGCAAATGGGATAGCCCCTTCTGAAATAAAGCACAATCCCAGAACGAAAGCAGCTTTACCCGCTTCTTGCTCACTCTGATTAAATTTACGTTTCATCAGGAACGTTGCAAGACCCATACCGAGTGCAGGCACCATACCGGCAGCCATAACAGCGGCCATTGGCGCATAAGTTTGCGATGCGAGTAAACCCACACCAAAGGTATACGCGGTCTTATTAACAGGGCCACCTAAGTCAAAGCACATCATTGCGCCTAGAATAAGACCTAGAATAACCGCATTGGCAGATCCCATATTATTAAGAAATTCAGTTAATGTGGTCATCGCAAAGGCCACCGGGGTACCGACGACATAAATCATGATAAGACCGGTACTTAAACTTGCAAAAAGTGGGATCACTAAGATGGGTTTTAAGGCTTGCATTGATTGTGGTAATTTTAATTTATCCGCAATAAATTTAGCAATATAACCGGCTAAGAAACCCGCAATAATACCCCCTAAGAAACCAGCGCCCGTTGAACTTGCTAGCATGCCACCTATCAACCCTGGCGCAAGACCGGGTCTATCTGCGATAGAAAAAGCAATAAATCCAGATAAAACAGGGATCATCAATGCAAAGGCAGTGCCACCACCGATAGTCATTAAGGCGGCAGCCAATGTGCCCTCCTCTTTAAACGCTTCAATACCAAATATAAAAGACAGTGCAATAATAAGTCCACCTGCCACAACGATAGGTAACATATGCGACACACCTGTCATTAAATGCTTGTAGATACCTTTATCTGACGACGCAGATGCATCACCATTTTGTGTATTACCATGGCGATATAAAGCCCCCTCTGTGAACGCTTTTTCAAGCGTTTGGGTGGTTTTTTTCAACGCTAAACTGGTGCTTGTTTGATATATTTTTTTACCGTCAAATTGCGCCAGGTTAATATCAATATCAGCAGCGATGATGACAATATCAGCCTCTTTAATGTCTGTCTCGCTGAGTTTATTTTTAGCCCCCACCGAGCCACGTGTTTCAACCTTAATGTGATAACCTAAACGCTCGCCTTCTTGTTGCAACGCTTCGGCTGCCATAAAAGTATGTGCAACCCCTGTTGGGCACGCGGTGATCGCCACAATTTTTTTAATAGTGCTCACTTTATCTTGGTTTTCTAGCTCGACACTTTTGGTCAAGATCTCAGCAGATTTAAGCGCCACACTTAAATATTTTTTAGCATCTACAAAAACGGCGTCAATCGATGAGCGGTACACTTTATGGCCAATAAACCGCGCGTCATCAATGTTCACATCCGTTGCCAGCACAATGCAATCTGCTTGTGCGATTTGCTCAGCACTTAATAGCACGATATCGGTGACGCTCGAATGGCATTCTATATCGGCGTGTAAGTTTAAATCTTGTGCTGCTTTTTCTAATAATCCAGCAGCAATTAAGCTATTGGCTATGCCTGTCGGGCAAGCCGTTACAATTGCAATTTTCATTATTTTTGTCCTTAAATTAAGAAATGACGATGTCTGCGCTCATGGCGACAACTACCTTGATGTCTTGCACTCCAACCCCTACTTGGGTGACAGCTAACGCTGAAAGTGCCGTTGCAAAGCGTAATACTTTTTCTTTACTCCATTGATTCAAATATCCCCAACATAACGCTGCTACTAACGTATCTCCCGCACCGACCGTACTCACGACGTTCATTTTTGGCGCGCGCGCACATAGCCAGCCTTCATGGTTTAACCACATTAGCCCCTCTGCGCCGAGTGAGATCACGACATTTCCAATCGAAGAATCCAATAACTGTTGGCCGGCGTGGCGGCGCGAATGCTCGCTACTTAATGCATGGCCAACATATTGCTCTAATTCATCAATATTGGGTTTAACCAGCCAAGGTTTCGCTTTAAAACCTGCGCTTAAGGTGGCATTACTGCTATCAAAAAAGACTTTTTTACCTTGGGCCTTTAATTGTGCGATCCACTTTGCACATAATTGCGCGCTAATTCCCGGCGGTAAACTGCCTGCAAGTACGAAAACATCATGACTTAAGGCAAGTTCTTGTAAGCGTTTTTCAAATTGACAAATAGCGTCACTATCAATGCTTATGCCGGGGAAATTAATATCACTGACACAATTGTTTTCTTCGACCACTTTGACATTAATGCGCGTATTGCCCGCCACTCTAATAAATTCATCTGCAACGCCAAGACGTTTAAATAATGCGCAAAAGTCAGCGTCGTTACCCATACCAAGAAATCCGGTAAGGGTGACCTTCGCGCCTAATTCAGACAATACTTTACCGACATTGACGCCTTTACCTGCCGGCTGAAAAGCCGATTTTAATACATTATTAACAGCGCCTTTATTAAGACGCGTCAAATGCCCCGTCAGATCTAATGCGGGATTTAACGTAATCGTGACCACTTTTAATGCTTTGATTTTATCCATGCTTATTCTTCTCCTAAGCCTAAATCGATAGCGACAGATAAAGCGTCGAGAGCTACCTGCGCATCAATTCCGTCCGCATGGAAAGTTAATAAATCACCACAATTGACGCTCAAAGAGATAACTTTCATTAAGTTCTTCGCATCGACTGATAACCCTTGCGCATTGCTCACTTGAATAGCCGCTTTATATTGCTTTGCTATCTTCACAAGCATCGCGCTTGGGCGCGTGTGCAAACCATGCTTATTGTTAATTTTGAAACTTGCAGATAGGCCTTGTTGCCTTTTTTCACTCAGTAAGCGTATGATTTCAGGTTTAGTTTGTTGATATAATTTATGCACCTCTTGGCCGTAAATCACATCCACTAAACACTGCATATTGACGTGATGCTGCTCATCACATCCCGCTAAAATTAATAAACCTTGTACTGGATGGCCTTCTTCTTTAAACGCCTTTAATGGCGTCACAAAAGCCAGTGCACTTTTTTGAACACTTGTTGCTGTTTTAGCAAGCCATAAACCTTGTCCTAAATAAGTCACTTTTTGAGTAATAACATCAACAACCCCCGCTTTGCTGATAGCGTCTTGGTTTTTTAATAGCCCCGCGCTTACCGCGCACAGTTGCACTAAAGAGTTCACCGGAAAATCTAATTCGATCAAGGCGTCATTAAGCATTAAAGGCGACGCTTCTTGGGTATTTAATATTGCTAATAATTGGGTTTTGCTTTGACAGTTCTTTAACGCCTCTTCCACCCCAGTGGCGCTTAACACTTTGGTTAACTGTTTTAAAATACTTAAATGTTCATCCGATTTAGCGGCAATGGCGATAGCTAAATAAACGCGTTGACCCTTTCCCCAATCAACACCCTTAGGAAAATGATGTAATTGCACGCCGGTTTTTTTAACCAATGATCGCGTCTCTAATGTGCCGTGGGGGATTGCAATCCCATTGCCTAGATAAGTGGAATGTTGTACTTCTCGGGCCTGCATGCCACCGCCATAAGTTTTTTCTACGTAACCCTTTTCATATAAATTTTTCGCTAAATTTTCAATGGCAATTTCTTTATTGATGGGCGATTGATTTAACTCAATATCATTAACCGAAAGTGACAACATGATTGAACTCCTTGAACGCTTACATAAACTGAATCGTTTCAGCTAATTATCAAAAAAAGAGATCTCAGTATTAATATAATTAAATACACTTGCTGAAACCTTTCAGCTATTATACTGAAGCATCTTTATACAGATCTCAATTGTTCTTCATGTATTGTGTTGAGAAACTATGAGGCACTGCACAAAATTGTAATTATTATAGGTATGATAATAGATGACATTAGATAAAATCGCCAAACTTGCGGGCGTTTCCCGTACGACGGCTAGCTACGTAATAAATGGCAAAGCCAGTAAATATCGCATTAGTCAGAAAACGCAGCTGAAAGTGATGGAGATCGTTAAGCGCTACAATTTTAGTGTGAATCCTGCAGCACGTGCACTGCGAGGCGGAAGCAATCATTTATTAGGCCTTATCATCCCGGATCTTGAAAATAATAGTTATTGTAAACTTGCCAAATTACTTGAGCGTAATGCACGTCAAGCGGGCTATCAATTAATTATTTGTTGCTCTGATGATGATATGCAAACAGAAATGAAAGTGGCGAACACGTTACTGAGTCGACGTATTGACGCTCTGTTAGTCGCCACCTCTTTACCGCTAGATCACGCTTTTTATTACGATATACAAGCAAAGGGCGTACCTATTATCGGTATTGATAGAGCCCTGAATGATGAAGTTTTTGCTTCCGTGATCAGTGAGGATTTAGAGGGATCTTATGCATTAACCCAATCCCTGCTCTCCAAAAATATTAACAGTATTGGTTTAGTCGGCGCAGTGCGCGATTTGGGAATATCAAAAGAGAGAGAGCAAGGTTTTTTAGCAGCGATTAAGCAATACCAACCCAATATTCAATATTCCATAGCCTATGGCGATCACTTTAGCCCAGAGCAAGGCCAAGCACAGTTACAAAGTTGGGCGCGTAATAATCACTTTCCTGATGCTATTATTGCCACGTCATATACCTTATTTGAAGGAGTGCTCGATCATTTACTATTACATCCAGAATTAATGAAGCGCACTAAACTTGCCACCTTCGGTGAGCATCGTCTACTTGATTTCTTACCCAGTAAAATACAGTCTTTAGAGCAGAAATTTGAACTCATTGCCGAGCGCGCCTTAACACTGGCGTTGCAATCTATTAAAACGAACGTACAGCCGGGAATTGACGTCATTACCCGAAAAATAATTCGCCGATAAAGCGCGATATATTGGTATTATTATATATTAGCGACCAACTTATCTTTGAATTTTTGGCGTTTAGCTAAGTGCGAATTAGATGAATGCGCATTTAATGATGACCACTGCGGGTAGCGGTGTAATGTTTTTTGATATTGAGCACATTGCTGTGCAATGCTTTTACTCACCGGCGTTGCGCCTACTTGAAATTCAATCTTATCCAGACTTGCATGCCCACGTTGCTGCAAAACATGTAGCAACTTTAATTGGCGTAAATACAAAACTTGTAACGTCTGAAGATCTAAACAAATATAACGCTCCCCTTTAATTTTTGCATGGATCTCATCATAATAACGCGCTTTAACGCTCCAAACCGCCCCGATAATACCACCAGACAATGCGGCTGCGCCGAGCGTTATTCCGCCCACTGCTAAATCGATAGCAAGACCAACACCGGCGCCTTTTGCTACCAAACTTCCCAGTTCAAGCCCATATTCTTGTATATTTTCACCGGAAAAAAGATCTAGCTGCCAAGCGCCTTGCGTAATACTTAATTCACTTTCCTGTAAATCTTGTTGCCTAAATTGATACAAGGCTAATAACTTTTTAACACATGCAGACTCCGCCACGCGCACTTTCTTTTGTAGCATTAACATCGCACTATGACAGGCCTCTTGCGTATCTTCCACGCTATAACGCAACGCCCCACATTCAATAATAAGCTCTGCCATCAATTGCTTTGCAAGCGTTAATAATGATTGCCACTGCACTTGGCGCTGCGCTATCAACGCACTTAATAAGGTTTCTTTCTCTGCCAGTAAGGTTTGCATTTTGTGATAAATTTTTAATTCATCACTAAATTTAAAATTAACATTATCAAAGCCAACATACGCATGAAAATTTAAGCGAGCTAATTGCGCCACCCAACGCGCCGTATTTTCTTGCTCACCTTTAATAAAGTTAAGCACGGGTATGATAGGTTTTGCGGCATAACTTAATATTTGTAACTCATCGCGATACTTACCCAATGTTGGGGCGCGTACATCAATGACATAAAAAATCAGATCATTTGTTAATAAAGTGCGCAACACTTTCGCTTCTTGTTGCAAGTCGTCATGATCGGTAATGTGTTCTAAAAAGTATTGTAAACGCTCAATACCATCAACGCGTTGCTCTTTAAAATAAGAGTCTAATACCTCTAACAAGCGGCTACTATCTTCGAGCCCTGGGGTGTCATAAAGCGCTAATTGTTGCGAGGCATCAATTACTAAAGCGCCCCCTTCTACATGCCTCGTGGTCCCCGCACTGTCTGCAACTTCGCCAAAGGTAACATCGCGCAACAAAGTGCGTATTAATGATGTTTTTCCCGCATTCGTATGCCCTACAACCGCTACGGATAAACTAATCATGTTGACTCCTTAACTGCATAATATTATCTAAACTAATATCGGCTTGTAATAACAATTGATACCACTGACTTAAACGCTGCGCACCTTGCGCTACCGATATACTGCCATCATCAATCAAAAGGACATACAGTGTTTTTTTAGAAGAGGAGTGAAGTAAGGTTAATAGACGTTTTAGACCTCTATCTGGGAGTTGCTTTAATGCCACATAAATGACGATTGTAGGTACTTGGATCTCATTGATAGCGTCAATAAACTTTTGTTGCTGGCGATGATCACAAATATTTTCTAGTTGGGGATCTAAGCCCTGCGTTTTTAAATGCCGAGATGCTATTGCCATCGATGCATCTGAAAGCTCTATGGCAAGCGCAAAAAAATCAGAGGGTAAAACAACCGAGTGCGCAGTTGGATCGGGGATGGAGGCAGTAATTGAGCCTTCCTTATCGGCATCGACCACCCCTAAATTAATGCTGTTAGGTAATAATTTTTGGCGTAATTGCACATAATAAAAAAGACTTTCATCAATAGCATAGTGTTTATGCTGTCGGCCTAATAAATAATGCATCAATAGCAATAAACATAAACGAGGCAAAGCCCCATAAAGCGCGAAACTACTGATCAATAGCATTGACCATACAAAACGTAAATCACCCTCATTTAAGGCGCTTTGTATACCGAGATGACTGCTCGCTATCTGCTCTGCACTGGGCACTGGGATCCCTAATAAATGCGGGATGGTAGCCAGACTTTGGGTAAAGGTTTGTAAATGCGCTGCCGACAATAAACTACTTTGCCAAATAAAATCAACTTGATGGGTAGCCAGCATTAATAGCAGCATCAATATTGCCCCACTAAAATAACTAAACCACAACAGATGCGTTAAACACGATAATTGGTAACGGCCTATTTTCCCACTAAAAGCATAACCAAAGTAAGCCTTAAAAACACACCAAAAATGTACATGACGAGGTGCACTACCTTGTCTATATTTTTCGAATCGATTAATAAAAAACAAACTAAGTCGCCCTAAAAAGGGGGATTGTAAGGACAGGGGACGGAAAAATAAAAATAACCAGACAAAAAACATGATCAGATTAGGTAAGAAAAAAAGAGAAAAAGCCCAAAAAAAGTTAACTTGCATGCCCTGTGCACTAAAGAAAAACTGTTGCACGGCACTCGCACCTAAACAGAAAAACAATAGGCCAAACAAACAAAAACACTTTTGAGTTAATCTTTTGAAATTATGTAATAGAGGGGATATGTTTAATGCTTTATCTAAACGTAAACTACGTTGGCACAGTAACGTTGAAAAATTACTTTCCACTTTTGGTTCTGATTGCACGTCTAACGTGGGGAGATCTTGCTCAATTTCTCGGATAATATCCGCAAGCAAATAGGGCTGAATCTTTTGCAATACACACTCCAGTAGTGATAGGCGCTGCTTTAAGTACAATGACGACCTAAAGCAACGACAACTATTTTATTTTTTAGTTTGACGGATCTCTTGCCACCATAAATCAGGTGCATCTATTTGCCCTTCACTATCTAGTGCAGGATAAGGGATCTTTTTTTGTTTACATAATTTCGTAAAAATGGGATGCCCACCCTCGAATAAAATGCGATGTTTCTCAGCATCACTAAGACGACACTCACCGTACATACCCGCATTTTCACGCTGACGTTGCGCTTCATATAATATAAGCGCAGAAGCCACCGAAACATTTAAAGACTGACACATACCCAGCATTGGTATGATCACATCTTGATCTGCAAGCGCTAATGCCTGCGCACTAATACCTGTTTTTTCTTGGCCCATCAAAATAGCCGTGGGCTTAGTATAATCTACCTCTCTAAAATCAATCGCTGTGTCCGAGAGATTAGTCGCAATGATTTGCATGCCTTGGGCGCGCAACGCCGCAATTGCATCTTCAATATTTTCATGAGTATGTATTTTAACCCAGTTTTGACTGCCTGTTGCCGTCACGCCACATACTTTAGTCGTTTTCGTTTCGCGCGTTGCATGTACGTCATTAACGCCAACCGCATCTGCCGTGCGCACAATCGCCGCCAAATTGTGAGATTTATGCACATCTTCTAATAATACCGTCAATTCAGGCTGGCGATGGTTTAGCATATTAGTAATGCGAGCAAAACGTTCTGGAGACATAAGGGTTCTCAAAATAAGATAAAATAAATAAGGAAGGATTATAGCAGGCATTGAGAGCAGACTGAAATAGGCTTAACCTGCAAAATAGTGACATGACGGGACGTATTTTATTAAAAGAGGCTTTAAAAGAGAAAAAAGTGAAAAGAGAAAGTAAATACCCGTTCGCATTTAAGATGCAAAGGAAGGCAGTACCTTTTGCATCTTAATAAAAATATTATAGAGAGATATAATTACTGCGCGCGTATTCAGGGCGGGCCGCCTTTAATAGCGTTGCTTCTTCTTCTGTCAATTTTCCAACCGGTAAGCCTAACACTCTAAGGGTTAATAACTGACGTGCGTCGATGGCAATAGACAACTTAATGATGCGTGAGTTACCTTTGATTTCTTGCGTCTCAAAAGACGGCACCAATACACCTGATTCCATTAAATTACTGATAGCCGGCTCACTCATTGGCAGTGCTAATACATTTTTGCGTTGGATAATAAATTCACGTAAAACGGCTTTTTCTTCAAAATCTAATTGGCGGATCATCTTATTACGACGATCGCTCAGTTGACGCTCTTCAACGCGTCGCTTAAAAGTGCCAAAAAAACCACGAAGACATATTGTTAATAGATAAGAGCCTGTCAATAAAGCTAATACCCACACATAAGGGGTTGTCAAAAATGAGGCATTATCAACATTGCTTTTTTGAAAGACAGACGTCGGCAAAGTTAACAAGGTTGCACAGACGATACAGATCCAAGCCATTGTAGTGGCGATGCTTTGTTGCTCTTTAATACGTTCGATGAATGCTATCATGTTCGGGCTCCTGCCAAAAATTTGTAAGACCCTTTTACTTAAGCAACTTACATGCCAACTTACATACCAACTTAAACATAAAAAGAGATGTAAAACAGAAACCTATAACCCCTTAATAAAAAAACGGACATTAAAAACAAATCACAGAGATCATTCTTTCCTTGCTCGGTCGAAAATTCGAATTATGTGGCACTAACATCAGAAGATACTTTTCCTGACATACAATGATGTAGCTAACGCATAAAACGGTGCACCAGCGTCATAGCTTAAGCGAGATCACCTGTCCGAGTTTGATCATTGACATTCGTCACACCGGCTAGCGTCGACAACATACCAAACCAAGACTTACATCTTAAACATTAATGCCTCTTACCTTTCTAATCTGATGGTTTTGTTCAGCAATATGATGAGGTATTTAACAGCCAACACATCAATCATACAGAGCACATTTCCACCTAACCAAAGGGAACTATTTGATAAACCACGATTTAAAGTTAAATGCTCAAAATAAATATTTCGATCCGAAAATATATATTCCTGACAACAACTTGCTTTACGCCGTCAACTGAGCACAGAGCCGCATTTCTGCAATGGCTGTTTTTCACTTTTCTGTGACTCTTATAATGATCTAGTTCGCATTTGAAATATTAATCAATTGAAGTTTCACTCCAAAAAATACAACATGAAGCGAATATTTAAAATACAGTTTACTTTTGGAGTTTAGCTACATACAAAGTAATAGCGATTGTTTCTGCTATGGCACAGGCGAGTCTCTATGGTGGTGTTTGCTACCTTTCAATGTGAAATTATAATAGCCATTAATTGGTGTTTGTTTATGGGCACAAGAGTAAGAAAAGGATGTTTTATGCTTGTTTTTTAGATTTGTTATTACAAATAAAGGTTATCTTATTATGCATATACAAGCTTTTGGAACATTAAATTATATTGTT
The DNA here is from genome assembly GCF_000153405.2 of Psychromonas sp. CNPT3. Taxonomy (NCBI): domain Bacteria; kingdom Pseudomonadati; phylum Pseudomonadota; class Gammaproteobacteria; order Alteromonadales; family Psychromonadaceae; genus Psychromonas; species Psychromonas sp. CNPT3. The sequence continues at coordinate 264,263 of NC_020802.1, read as the reverse complement.
GTCTTTTTGTACTTAACGGTAATATTAGGTATCGGAGTTTATTTTTCGCGTCGACAAAAATCAGCAGATGATTATTTCAAAGCCGGAGGGCGAATACCTGGTTGGGCTGCGGGGATCAGTGTTTTTGCAACGACATTAAGCTCCATTACATTTATGTCTATCCCCGCTAAAGCATATACGGGTGATTGGACTTTTTTAGCCGGGCAATATGTTGCTATCGCGGTCTTACCCTTTGTATTTTGGTTTTATATTCCCTTTTTTCGAAAATTAAATTTAACGTCGGTTTATGAATATTTAGAGTTGCGTTTTGATGTGAAAATGCGTTTATTTGCTAGTTTTTCCTTTATGATTTTTCATATTGGGCGCATTGCTATCATTACCTATTTAACCGCGCTTGCCTTAATTCCGTTTATTGAGATCAACCCGCTTACCATTGTGTTTGTGATCAGTATATTGTGTATCATTTATACATTTTTAGGGGGTATTGAAGGGGTTATTTGGACAGACGTAATACAAGGGATCATGTTGTCGTTTGCGGGCGTGTTAGTCTTTGTCATGATCTGCTTTAATGTTGATGGCGGTGTAGTAGAAGTTTTTAATATGTCGGCAGATGCCGATAAATTTTTCCCCATGGATAAATTTTCTTGGAGTTGGACAGATTCAACCGTGCCCGTTGTCATGATTGGTTTCTTTTTTGCTTCCTTGCAACAATTTACGGCCAGTCAAGATGTCGTACAACGCTATATTGTGACAAAAAATCTAGAAGAAACGAAAAAATCATTAGTGATGAATGCCAAATTAGTGGCTGTTGTACCTGTCTTTTTCTTTGCCGTAGGCTCAGCTTTATTTGCTTATTATTCGCAACAACCTGACCTCTTACCGGATAATTTTAATACGGGTGGTATTCTGCCTTTTTATATTATTTCACAAATGCCAGCAGGTATTGCAGGGCTCATTATCGCTGCTATTTTTGCAGCCTCACAATCGAGTATTTCGAGTAGCCTAAATAGTATTTCAGCCTGTTTTACCTCCGATGTATATTGTAAAATTAATAAACAGGCCTCATCAGTACAACAATTACAAATAGGTCGATATGTCACTGTGGGTGCGGGACTCCTAAGTATTACGGCATCATCTTATTTAGTTTTAGCGAACGAAAGTGAAATATGGAATACCTTTAACAGCCTATTAGGTTTATTAGGAGGCCCCATGACAGGATTATTTATGCTCGGTATCTTCTTCCGCAAAGCAACAGCTAAAAGCGCAATGCTAGGTGTGATAGTCAGTGTTATTAGCGTGCTGTTTGTCAAAGAATATACGCATCTTAACTTCTTCTTTTATGGCGTCATTGGATGTATTTCCGTCGTTATTGTTGGGGTTATCGTCTCCTTTTTTGACAAAGTAAATGAGTTAAACGTTGATAGCTCGTTAACCATATCTACAAAATAATAATATTAGTTTCCCCAAACGATAGCGTTTTATATTCGCTTTAACCTAAAGCATCACAGCAAGTCATAAAGCAGATGTCATATTGATTAAAATCGATATTTAAAGAGAGTCGTGATGAAAGTTCATCGAAAATTAGCACTCTTATTGGTAACGGAGAGAGGCGGATATAAATTTTATTTAATCCGCCTTAATTTAATGACTTGCCCAATCTTAACCATAGCAATACTTTACACCTGCTAACGTTAATTGCGCGCCAACCCAAAAATGCCATTTTAATCTTGATAGTCCTATTCTTAATATTTGGGAAAATATCGCAACCGAGCAACCGCTTAGCTTACGCCATCGACGGCGGGAAAAACCCCTTCCTTTTACTCAAAAGCAGTAAACACACCCCCATTGCAATAGATAAGACCTATTGATATTTTGAAAACTTAAGACTTCTCCATTGTCATTTAACACAGAGTTGGCGATAATGGTTTTTCTCACTATAAAATATCAGTCGCGTATTTATCTATAACAGAAGGTTTTCATTATGAACTTTAGAGATTTAGAGTATTTGATTGCACTCGAAGAACTCAAACACTTTCGCAAAGCAGCTGAAAAATGTTTTGTTAGTCAGCCCACTCTAAGTGGTCAGATCCGTAAACTAGAAGAAGAGCTCAATGTGCAATTAATGGAGCGCTCATCACGTAAGGTGATTTTCACGCAAGCAGGATTAGACATTGTTGCCAAAGCTAAAAACATTTTAGTTGAAGCTAAATCGCTTCGTGAGATAGCAAAAAGTCATAATCAGCCGATGCACGGACAGCTACATATTGGCTTGATCCCGACCGTTGCCCCTTATTTATTACCCTTGATCATTCCGAGTATTAGAAAAGAATTTCCAGACTTAGAAGTATTTTTGCATGAAAATCAAACCAAAGTACTGCTTAAACAATTAGAAAGTGGTGAATTGGATTGCTTAATGTTGGCTCTTTTGCCGGATATGCAAGCATTTCACAACTACCCTTTGTATGTAGAGCCATTAGAGCTGGCTTTATCTGAGACGCATCAATGGGCGAATGAACATCAAATCGATATTAAAAAACTTTCTGGTGAGCGGGTGTTAATGCTCGCAGATGGGCATTGTTTACGTGACCAAGCGCTCGGATTTTGTTTTGCAGCAGGCGCTATTGAAGATAATAGCTTTAAAGCGACTAGTTTAGAAACGTTGCGACATATGATAGGTGCAGATAATGGCCTTACCTTGCTACCACAACTTGCGATACCACTTAATCGCCATCAAGCTGGCATTAAATATATTCCTTTTATGGCGCCTATTCCCACACGATCTATTGTTTTATTGTGCAGAAAAAACAGCGTGCGCACACAGTGTTTTGAACAACTATCAACATTGATAACCAGCAAGGTCAACAAACAGCTAAAGATGTATTAAATCTAAACACACTCATAAATATCAGACACAAAAAAGCCGAACAACTGTTCGGCTTTTTTAATGTAACTTAAAAGAGGCTTACGCTTCTTCGTCTGCTACTACTGGGCGATCTACGAACTCGATGTAAGCCATTGGGGCTTTATCACCAGTACGGAAACCACATTTAATGATGCGTGTGTAACCACCAGGACGGTTCGCGTAGCGAGGTCCTAATTCATTAAATAGTTTAGCTACGACCGCGTTATCACGCGTGCGAGCAAAAGCTAAACGACGGTTAGCAACGCTATCCGTTTTAGCTAGTGTAATTAAAGGTTCAACTACACGACGAAGTTCTTTTGCTTTTGGTAAAGTAGTCTTAATTACTTCATGCTCAACAATTGAACTCGCCATATTGCGAAACATAGCCTGACGATGGCTGCTGTTTCGGTTAAGTTGACGTCCACTGTGACGATGACGCATGACTTAATCCTTATTATTCGTTATTCGACGATTGGTAAATTAATCTTCGATTAGGCTTGCAGGTGGCCAGTTTTCTAAGCGCATGCCTAGAGACAGTCCACGTGATGCAAGAACATCTTTGATTTCAGTTAGTGACTTCTTGCCTAAATTAGGCGTTTTAAGAAGTTCAACTTCTGTACGTTGTACCAAATCACCGATATAGTGAATCGTTTCTGCTTTCAAACAGTTAGCAGAACGAACAGTTAACTCTAAATCATCTACTGGGCGCAAGAGAATTGGATCAAACTCAGGTTTCTCTTCTTTCTCAACAGGTACATTAGCTTCACGTAAGTCAACAAATGCGTCTAATTGCTCAGCTAAAATTGTAGCTGCGCGACGAATTGCTTCCTCAGGATCTATCGTACCGTTTGTTTCCATATCGATGATAAGTTTGTCTAAATCCGTACGTTGTTCAACGCGAGCAGACTCAACACTGTAAGCGATACGCTCAACAGGACTGAAACATGCATCAACGAGTAAACGACCGATTGGACGCTCATCTTCTTCACTATGGATACGTGTTGAAGCCGGAACGTAACCGCGACCTGATTCAATTTTAATACGCATGCTGATTTCAGCATTGCCCGTTAAATGACAGATCACATGTTCTGGGTTGACTATCTCTACATCACCATCATGGATGATGTCGCCTGCAGTAACAGGACCAGCGCCAGACTTAGTTAAGCTAACTAGAACTTCGTTTTTACCTTCAAGCTTAACAGCAAGACCTTTAAGGTTAAGAAGAATCTCAAGGATATCTTCTTGAACGCCTTCCTTGCTGCTGTACTCATGTTGTACACCATCAATTTCGACTTCAGTTACCGCTGCACCAGGCATAGACGATAATAAAATACGGCGAAGTGCATTACCTAGAGTGTGGCCGAAACCACGCTCAAGTGGCTCTAAAGTCACTTTGGCTCTTGTTGCGTTGACTTGTTCGATATCAACTAATCTTGGTTTTAGAAAATCAATTACAGAACCCTGCATTTGTGTCCTCTCTTAGCAGTTAACTTTACTTAGAGTAAAGCTCGATGATTAACTGTTCGTTAATCTCAGCAGATAAATCTGAACGTTCAGGTTGACGTTTAAACTCGCCTTCCATCTTCGTTGTATCAACTTCAACCCAAGCTAGGGCTTCACGCTGACCAGCGATCTCTAATGCAGCACTAATACGAGCTTGCTTTTTAGATTTTTCACGGATTGCGATAACATCGCCAGCTTTCACGTTGAAAGAAGGTATGTTTACAACTTTACCGTTAACAGTTAGCGCTTTATGGCTAACTAGTTGACGAGATTCAGAGCGAGTAGCACCAAAACCCATACGGTAAACAACATTGTCTAAACGACCTTCAAGAAGTTGAAGAAGGTTTTCACCAGTGTTGCCCTGTAAACGAGCTGCTTCTTTGTAATAGTTACGGAATTGCTTTTCTAGTACACCGTAAATACGACGAACTTTTTGCTTTTCACGTAGTTGTAAACCGTAGTCTGATAGACGAGGTTTACGTGCACCATGTACACCAGGTGCATTATCTATCTTACACTTAGATTCAATCGAGCGGACACCAGACTTTAAGAAAAGATCTGTTCCTTCACGACGGCTAAGCTTCAGCTTAGGACCTAAATATCTTGCCATTGTTCTTTCTCCAATTACCTTAGAAAGTTGCGATTAAACGCGACGTTTCTTTGGTGGACGACAACCATTATGAGGGATTGGCGTAACGTCAGTAATATTAGTTACACGAAAACCCGCCGCGTTTAGTGCGCGAATCGAAGATTCACGACCAGGTCCTGGTCCATTTACAAAAACTTCTACGTTTTTAAGACCATACTCTTTTGCTGCTTCAGCAGCACGTTCTGCTGCAACCTGAGCTGCGAACGGAGTAGATTTACGTGAACCACGGAAACCAGAACCACCGGCAGTTGCCCAAGAAAGAGCATTACCTTGACGGTCTGTAATAGTTACGATTGTGTTGTTGAAAGACGCATGGATATGAGCCATACCATCAACGACTTGCTTTTTAACGCGCTTGCGAGCACGAGTTGGAGTCTTAGCCATTATCTCTTACCCTCTTATTTGCGAATAGCTTTGCGCGGACCTTTACGAGTACGAGCGTTCGTTTTAGAACGCTGTCCACGGACAGGCAAGCTGCGGCGATGGCGAATACCACGATAACAACCAAGGTCCATTAGACGCTTGATGCTCATAGATACTTCACGACGTAAATCACCTTCAACGGTGAAATTTGCTACTTCTTTACGAAGAGCTTCGATTTGTGATTCTTCCAGATCGTTAAGCTTTGTAGATTCAGCAAAACCAGATGCAGCACAAATTTTCTGTGCGCTAGTTTTACCAATACCAAAGATTGCAGTTAATGCAATTACAATGTGCTTATGATCAGGAACGTTAATGCCAGCGATACGGGCCACTATGCACTCCTTTTATTATTAATGATTCATTTGCGAAAAGCCCGGTAGGATACTCTACAAATGACGATTTATCAAACAAATAATGCTTAGATAGCTTTTCTACCTAAGCATTTGATCCAAAATCTGTAATTAGCCTTGGCGTTGTTTATGCTTTGGCTCTACACAGATAACACGCACCACACCGTGGCGCTTGATAACTTTGCAGTTACGACAGATTCTTTTAACGGATGCACGAACTTTCATTGCAACACTCCGTAGTTAGTATAACTTTTCCAGAAACGGTTATTTACCGTAATCCTTTAAGTTAGCTTTTTTCAAGACAGATTCATATTGATTTGACATCAAATGCGTCTGTACCTGTGCCATAAAGTCCATGATAACAACAACAATAATTAATAACGACGTACCACCGAAGTAGAACTGCGTATTCATTGCGACCATCATAAACTCGGGAATCAAACAGATAAAGGTAATATATAACGCGCCAGCTAATGTTAGGCGTGTCATCACTTTATCAATGTAACGTGATGTTTGTTCTCCGGGACGTATACCTGGAATAAAGGCACCGCTTTTCTTCAAGTTATCTGCAGTTTCACGTGGATTAAACGTTAACGCAGTATAGAAGAAGCAAAAGAAGATTATAGCAGCAGCATATAACATCATATGCAACGGTTGTCCTGGCTGAAGCGCCAAAGAAACATCCGATAACCAGCCTAAACCTTCAGTTTGACCGAACCAAGCAGCTATTGTACCAGGAAAAAGGATAACACTCGAGGCAAAAATTGCAGGAATTACACCAGCCATGTTTAATTTCAATGGCAAGTGCGTACTTTGAGCTGCAAAAACCTTGCGGCCTTGTTGTCGTTTGGCGTAATTAACGACGATACGTCGTTGACCACGTTCAACAAATACGACAAAAGCCGTAGTTGCAAAAACGATAACAATTAATGCGAGTAACACGATAAGATGAATTTCACCTTGACGTGCTTGCTCAGCAGTTTTGCCGATTGCACTAGGCAAACCCGCAATAATACCTACAAAGATAATGATAGAAATACCATTACCGATACCGCGTTCGGTAATTTGCTCACCTAGCCACATAAGGAACATCGTTCCCGTGACTAAGCTCACAACTGCCGTGATATAAAATGCCATGCCTGGATTTTCAACCAGACCGGGCATCATCGTTGGCAAACCGGTTGCAATACCAATTGCTTGGAATGTACCTAAGACTAAGGTACCGTATCGTGTGTACTGGTTTATCTTACGACGACCAGATTCACCCTCTTTCTTTAGCTCAGCTAAAGGAGGATGCACTACCGTTAACAGCTGGATAATAATTGACGCAGAAATATACGGCATAATACCCAGTGCAAAGATAGAGGCACGCGACAGAGCACCACCAGAGAACATGTTAAACATCTCTATGATGGTACCCTTCTGTTGGTTAAACAGATCAGCTAGGACAGCGGCGTCAATACCAGGAATCGGAACGAAAGAGCCCATACGGAACACTAAAATAGCACCCAAAACAAACAAAAGTCGTGTTTTGAGTTCGCCTAACTTAGCGCCTTGCATTGCTTTAGGATCTAATCCTGGTTTCTTAGCCATTACCTATTATTCCTCGATTTTTCCGCCTGCAGCTTCAATAGCAGCACGAGCACCCTTCGTTACACGAAGACCCTTAACTGTTACTGAGCGAGAGATTTCACCAGAAAGAACTACTTTTGTAAACTTAATAGTGTTTACAAGTAGGCCTGCCTGTTTCAACGTTTCTAAAGTTACAACATCACCCTCTACTTTAGCTATTTCGTTCAAACGAACTTCGCAGCTAACAAGAGATTTACGTGATGTGAAACCGAATTTAGGTAAACGTTGTTTCAAAGGCATTTGACCGCCTTCAAAACCTGGACGTACTTTACCGCCTGAACGAGCTTTTAAACCTTTATGACCGCGGCCACAAGTTTTACCATATCCAGAGCCGATACCACGACCAACACGTTTAGCAGAAGGCTTCGAACCAGCTGCTGGAGATAGAGTATTTAGTTTCATAATTACCCCTCAACCTTAACCATATAGAATACTTTATTAGCCATACCACGTACTGCAGGAGTATCTTCCAACTCTACAGTATGACCGATGCGACGAAGGCCTAGACCTTTGATACACGCACGGTGCTTTGGTAAACGGCCAATTGCACTTTTGGTTTGGGTTACTTTAATCGTTTTAGTAGCCATGCTTAATTACCCCAGTAATTCATTAACAGATAGGCCGCGTTTAGCTGCAATCTGCTGTGGAGAATTCATCTTCTCTAGAGCGTCAAGCGTAGCGCGAACTACGTTAATTGGGTTAGTAGAGCCGTAAGCTTTAGCAAGTACATTTTGTACGCCAACAACTTCTAATACGGCACGCATTGCACCACCTGCGATGATACCAGTACCTTCAGATGCTGGTTGCATATACACTTTAGATCCAGAGTGACGACCCTTGATCGGATGTTGCAGAGTGTTACCTTTAAGTTGGATTTCGCTGATATTGCGACGTGCTTTTTCCATAGCTTTTTGAATAGCTGCTGGAACTTCACGTGCTTTACCATAACCAAAGCCAACTCGGCCACTGCCATCACCAACAACTGTTAGTGCTGTAAAGCTAAAGATGCGACCACCTTTAACTACTTTTGATACACGGTTCACTGCGATTAGCTTTTCGTTCAGATCACCGGCTTGAGATTCTACTTTAGACATAATCTTTACCCTTAGAACTGAAGACCAGCTTCACGAGCTGCTTCAGCTAATGCTGCTACACGACCGTGGTACTGGAAACCGCTACGGTCGAAAGAAATTTTAGTAATTCCTTTTTCAACTGCGCGTTCTGCAACCAATTTTCCAATTAGTTGAGCTGCTTCTGTGTTACCACCGTTGCTCACTTGAGCGCGTACTTCTTTTTCTAAAGTAGAAGCACTTGCTACGACTTGTGCGTCAGCTGTAATTACCTGCGCGTAAGTATGGCGAGGTGTACGGTTGATCACTAGACGAGTAGCACCAAGCTCTTGTAACTTCTTACGTGTGCGAGTTGCACGACGAAGACGAGATGATTTCTTATCCATGTTCTTACCTTACTTTTTCTTCGCTTCTTTACGACGCACGATTTCATCAGCATAACGAACACCCTTGCCTTTATAAGGCTCTGGTGGACGGAACGCACGGATCTCTGCAGCTGCTTGACCGACTTGTTGAATATCAGCACCTTCCAAAATAATTTCTGTTTGGCTTGGCACCGTAACAGTAATTGATTTTGGTAATGTGTATACAACAGGGTGAGAGAAACCTAAAGATAGGTTTACATCTTGGCCTTTAACTTGTGCACGGTAACCAACGCCTTTTAGAAGAAGAGTCTTCTTAAAGCCAGTAGTTACACCGATCATCATGTTGTTAACGTTAGCACGAGCAGTACCTGCTTGTGCCCAGGCATCTTTAATGCCTTCGACAGGTGCAAATGTAATTACACCGTCTTCTAGTTTAACAACAACAGCATCATTAAGAGTACGAACTAATTCGCCTTTACCACCTTTAAGGGTGATCTCTTGACCGTTTACTTTAACTTCTACGCCAGCAAGAACAGTAATTGGTGCCTTAGCAATACGAGACATAAACTACTCCTTATGATACGTAACAGATGATCTCACCGCCGATGCTCGCTTTACGCGCAGCACGGTCAGTCATAACACCATGTGAAGTTGAAATAATCGCGATACCTAAACCAGCCATAACTTTTGGTAAGTCAGACGCACCTTTGTAGATACGTAGGCCAGGACGAGAAACTCGTTTAATAGTATCGATAACTTTTTTGCCTTCGAAGTACTTTAAAGTAACTTCTAATTCAGGCTTTGTGTCACCAGAAACAACGTATTCTGTAACATAACCTTCTGCTTTAAGCACAGCTGCAATTGCAACCTTTTGCTTAGAAGAAGGCATCTTTACAGATACTTTGCTTGCTGCTTGACCGTTACGAATACGCGTAAGCATATCCGATATAGGATCTTGCATGCTCATAACTTTTTACTCCGTGATTGATTGATTACCAGCTGGCTTTTTTCAGGCCAGGGATTTCTCCGCGCATCATATGCTCACGAACCTTAATACGGCTCATGCCAAATTTACGAAGATAACCATGTGGACGTCCAGTCACACGACAACGGTTACGTTGACGAGATGAGCTTGAATCACGAGGTAGCGTTTGAAGCTGTAATACTGCATTCCAACGATCTTCATCGCTAGAGTCAATACCACTGATGATTGCTTTTAAATTAGCACGCTTTTCAGCGAACTTTGCAACAAGCTTCGTACGTTTTACTTCACGCGCTTTCATTGATTGTTTAGCCATTATTTACACCTTACTTACGGAATGGGAAGTTGAACGCTGCAAGTAATGCATGCCCTTCTTCGTCAGTCTTAGCTGATGTCGTAATTGTGATATCTAAACCACGTACTTTATCAACTTTATCGTAATCAATTTCAGGGAAAATGATTTGCTCACGTACACCCATAGAGTAGTTGCCACGACCGTCAAATGACTTAGCATTTAGGCCACGGAAATCACGTACACGAGGGATAGCGATTGTTACCAAACGCTCAAAGAAATCCCACATACGTGCTCCACGTAATGTTACTTTACAACCAATTGGGTAGCCTTCACGAATTTTGAAGCCTGCCACTGAGCGGCGTGCTTTAGTGATCATTGGCTTTTGACCTGAGATGAGTGCCATATCTGACGCTGCATGCTCTAGGACTTTTTTATCAGCCAGTGCTTCACCAACACCCATGTTAAGGGTGATTTTCTCTATTCGAGGGACTTGCATAACAGACGTGTAGCCGAATTGCTTTTGCAAATCAGACACCACGTTGTCTTTATAGAAATTATGCAGTTTCGCCATCGTAAACTCCAGTTACTTCACAAGTTCATTATTAGACTTGAAAAAACGGACTTTTTGTTCGTTCTCAATTCTAAATCCAACACGATCCCCTTTACCCGTTGCTGGGTTAAGGATCGCAACATTTGATACTTCGATTGGTGCTTCCTGAGTAATAATACCACCAGTTACGCCCGCTTGCGGGTTTGGCTTTTGATGTTTCTTAACAGTGTTCACACCTTCAATAATTATTTTACCGTTCGCTAAAACTGTAGAAATTTTCCCAGTTTTACCTTTGTCTTTACCGGCTATTACAATTACTTCATCGTCACGCTTTAATTTTGCTGCCATTTCGATTCCTTACAGTACTTCTGGCGCCAGTGAAACAATCTTCATAAAATTATCATTACGAAGTTCACGAGTTACAGGGCCAAAGATACGTGTACCGATAGGCTGGTTGTTTGCATTCAGCATGACCGCAGCGTTGCGATCAAAACGAATTACAGAACCATCGGGACGACGTACACCTTTTCTGGTACGCACTACCACAGCAGTGTGAACATCACCTTTTTTTACTTTACCGCGAGGAATTGCTTCCTTCACAGATACTTTGATGATGTCACCGATTGCTGCATAACGGCGATGCGAGCCACCAAGGACCTTAATACACATTACGCGTCGAGCGCCGGAATTATCGGCTACGTCAAGCACACTTTGCATCTGGATCATTACAGTGCTCCGCTATTTTACAATTGATACTCTCTAACTAAGAGTGGTTTACCCCTTAAAATAAGGGAACGGCATCATACCATCACTTTTCTTAGAAAGATAGTTTAAAAAAACGGCACCCTCATGAGCGCCGTTTATACATATGTAACTATTGAGTAATTTATTACAAATAAATTACGCTTTAGTTACGATTTCAGCCAATGTCCAAGACTTAGTCTTAGATAAAGGACGACATTCGCTAATTTTAACGAGATCGCCTTCACTACATTGGTTTGTTTCATCATGTGCATGTATCTTAGTCGTACGCTTCATGAATTTTCCGTATAACGGATGCTTCACTTTACGTTCGATAGCTACAACGATAGATTTATCCATCTTAGCACTGATTACTTTGCCTTGAAGAGTACGAGTATTACATTCGCTCATTACGCACCTGCCTTCTGAGTTAGTACAGTTTTAACACGGGCAATGTCACGACGCAAATTTTTAACTGCGTGTGGTTTTTCTAACTGACCAGTGCTCAACTGAATACGTAAGTTAAATTGCTCACGTAATAAGTTTAAAAGCTCAGCTTCAAGCTCTTCAACACTTTTATCTTTAAGTTCGTTAGCTTTCATTACATCACCTTACGAGTTACAAAAGTTGTAGATAATGGCAATTTAGAAGCAGCTAAAGCAAATGCTTCACGCGCTAGAGCTTCTGGTACACCCGCCATTTCATACAGAACTTTACCTGGTTGAGTTTGAGCAACCCAATATTCCACGTTACCTTTACCTTTACCCTGACGCACTTCAAGAGGCTTCTGAGTAATCGGTTTATCAGGAAACACACGGATCCAGATTTTTCCTTGACGCTTCACGTGACGTGTCATTGCACGACGCGCAGCTTCAATTTGACGAGCAGTAATACGACCGCGACCAGTAGCCTTCAGTCCGAACTCGCCAAAGCTTACTTCCGTACCTTTAGAAAGACCGCGGTTGCGACCTTTCATCATTTTACGGAACTTCATACGTTTTGGTTGCATCATTAGATATTACTCCTACTTACCGCGACCTTTGCGTTTTGGTTTAGATGGTTGCTGTTCTTGTTGTAGTGGTAAACCACCTAGAACTTCACCTTTAAATATCCAAACTTTAACACCGATGATACCGTAAACTGTTAACGCTTCAGACGTTGAGTAATCGATATCAGCACGAAGAGTATGTAGAGGTACACGACCTTCACGATACCATTCAGCGCGTGCGATTTCTGCACCACCTAAACGACCACTAACTTGAACTTTAATGCCTTTAGCGCCAAGACGCATAGCATTTTGAACCGCGCGCTTCATCGCACGACGGAACATTACACGACGCTCTAACTGAGATGAGATTGAATCTGCAACTAGTTTTGCGTCAAGTTCAGGTTTACGAACTTCTGAAATATTGATTTGAGCTGGAACGCCGGCCATTTTAGCAATAGCTGTGCGTAGCTTCTCAACATCTTCGCCTTTTTTACCAATTACAACGCCTGGACGTGCAGTGTGAATAGTCACACGAACACTTTTAGCAGGACGTTCAATTGTTACTTTAGACAAAGAAGCATTTTTCAGTTTCTCTGTTAAGAATTTACGAATTAGATGATCACTAAATAGATTATCTGCAAATTCTTTTTTGCCAGCATACCAAGTAGAGCTAAATGCTTTAGTGATACCTAGGCGAATACCGTTAGGATGAACTTTCTGTCCCATTGCTTAACCCCTGTCTGATACCACTACTGTGATGTGGCAAGAACGCTTCATAATACGATCGGCACGGCCTTTCGCACGAGGCATAATACGCTTCATTGTTGGACCTTCGTCAACACAAATTTTTGTGATAACTAGTTCATCAACATCAGCGCCTTCATTATGCTCAGCGTTTGCGATAGCAGAATCAACTACTTTCTTGATTAACACAGCAGCTTTCTTAGGGCTGTATGCTAAAAGTTCAAGTGCTTTTTCTACTGTAAGACCACGTACTTGATCCGCTACCAATCGTGCTTTCTGAGCAGAAGAACGAGCGTATAAATGTTTAGCTAAAGCTTCCATAATAACCTCTATTTCTTCGCTTTCTTATCCGCGACATGGCCACGGAAAGTACGAGTTGGTGCAAATTCACCCAGTTTCTGGCCGACCATTTCGTCGGTTACAAATACTGGCACGTGTTGACGCCCGTTATGGACAGCGATGGTTAGACCAATCATATCTGGAATGATCATTGAACGGCGAGACCAAGTCTTAATTGGTTTTTTCTCTCCGCTTTCCATCGCTTTCTCTACCTTCTTCAGCAAGTGTAGGTCAATGAATGGACCCTTCTTGAGAGAACGTGGCATGGCGATACCTCTGCTTATTTCTTATTACGACGACGAACAATGTACTGATCAGTACTCTTGTTCTTACGAGTTTTGTAGCCTTTCGTTGGGACACCCCAAGGAGACACAGGATGACGACCACCCGATGTTTTACCTTCACCACCACCATGTGGGTGATCTACTGGGTTCATTACAACACCACGAACGGTAGGACGAATACCACGCCAACGCGTAGCACCAGCTTTACCTAATTGGCGTAGCATATGTTCTGCATTACCAACTTCACCGATTGTTGCACGACACTCAGAAAGGATTTTACGCATTTCACCACTACGTAAACGTAGAGTTACATATGCACCATCACGAGCTACAATTTGGCTGTAAGCACCAGCTGAACGTGCAATTTGTGCACCTTTAGCAGGTTTCATCTCTACAGCATGTACTGTTGTACCTACTGGAATATTACGCATTGGCAAAGTGTTACCCACTTTGATCGCTGCATCTTCACCAGATTGGATCATATCACCAGCAACTAGGCCTTTAGGCGCTAGTATATAGCGACGTTCACCATCAGCATAAAGAACGAGTGCGATGTTTGCACTACGGTTTGGATCATATTCCAAACGCTCTACTTTTGCTGGGATACCGTCTTTATTACGTTTAAAGTCAACAAGGCGATAGTGTTGTTTATGACCACCACCAATATGACGAACCGTAATACGACCACCATTATTACGACCACCAGATTTAGATTTTGCTTCTAAAAGTGGAGCGTATGGCTTACCTTTGTGCAGTTCGTGATTTACCACTTTAACTAAGTGGCGACGACCTGGCGAGGTAGGTTTACATTTTACAATAGCCATTTATAATTCCTCTACTCAGCGCCAGCGAAATCGATGTCTGCACCTTCAACAAGTGTAACGTATGCTTTTTTCCAGTCGCTGCGGCGACCAATACGTTGACCTGTACGCTTGGTTTTACCCTTCACGTTTAGTGTGCGAACACCAGTCACTTCAACTTCAAATAGTTTGTGAACTGCTGCTTTGATTTCTGCTTTAGTTGCATTACCTGCAACTTTGAATACAACAGTGTTGTGATTCTCAGCAGATAAAGTTCCCTTTTCAGAGATATGCGGTGCTAGGATCACTTGTAATAAGCGTGCTTCACTAATCATGCTAAGCTCTCCTCAATCTTTTTAACTGCGCTAGCAGTTACCACAACTTTATCAAATGCGATAAGACTTACTGGATCAATACCTTGAACATCACGAACATCTACTTTGTAGAGGTTACGTGCAGCTAAGAATAGATTCTCATCTAATTCTTCAGTAATAATCAGAACGTCTTTCAGATCCATTTCTTTAAGTTTCGCTTTAAGCTCTTTGGTTTTCGGAGCTGAAACAGTAAAGTTCTCTACAACGATTAGACGATCCTGACGAACAAGTTCAGACAGAATGCTTCTCACTGCACCGCGGTACATTTTACGGTTAACTTTTTGGCTGTGGTCCTGAGGACGCGCAGCAAAAGTAACACCACCACCAACCCAAATAGGGCTACGGATTGTACCGGCACGAGCTCGGCCCGTTCCTTTTTGACGCCATGGCTTCTTACCGCCACCGCTAACATCAGAACGATTTTTCTGAGCACGAGTACCTTGACGAGCACCAGCTGCATAAGCAACGACTACCTGATGAACTAGGGCTTCGTTGAATTCACGTCCAAAGGTAGCGTCAGAAACTTCAAGTGCACTTTGTGCATCTTTCAATACCAATTCCATTACTAAATCCTTGGTTATGCTTTAACAGCAGGTTTAATGAACACGTTACCGTTTTTCGCACCAGGTACTGCGCCTTTAACGAGCAGTAAGTTACGTTTAACGTCAACACGAACAACTTCAAGGTTCTGAGTTGTTACACGCTCAGCACCCATGTGACCAGACATTTTTTTGCCCTTGAAAACACGACCAGGTGTTTGACACATACCAATCGAACCATTAGAACGATGTGATAGTGAGTTACCGTGAGTTGCGTCTTGCATAGAGAAGTTCCAACGCTTAATACCGCCTTGGAAACCTTTACCTTTTGACTGACCTGTTACATCTACTTTCGTAATATCATTGAAAAGCTCAACACTTAGCTCAGCGCCAACTTTGATATCTGTACCTTCGTTTTCTTCAAGACGAAATTCCCAAAGACCACGACCCGCTTCAACACCTGCTTTCGCAAAGTGTCCAGCTTCTGGTTTAGTTACACGACTAGCTTTCTTAGCGCCAGTTGTTACTTGGATAGCTTGGTAGCCATCAGTATCAAGTGTTTTCACTTGAGTAACTCGGTTAGGTGTACATTCAAGAACTGTAACTGGGATAGAAACACCATCTTCAGTGAAGATGCGAGTCATACCAATTTTACGACCTACTAGACCGATTGTCATTGTTGTAACTCCTTCTAGCCCAAGCTGATTTGAACATCAACGCCAGCAGCTAAATCTAGCTTCATTAGTGCGTCAACAGTCTTTTCAGTTGGTTCTACGATATCAATCAAGCGCTTGTGAGTGCGGATCTCATACTGGTCACGCGCATCTTTGTTTACATGCGGTGATACTAGTATGGTGAAACGCTCTTTACGAGTAGGTAGTGGGATAGGACCACGTACCTGAGCACCTGTGCGCTTTGCAGTTTCAACGATTTCCGCCGTTGATTGATCGATCAGTTTGTGATCAAAAGCTTTAAGGCGAATACGGATTCTTTGGTTCTGCATGGACCAAAACTCCAATAGTTAAAAATACGACATACAAATAAACACCTGACAACCCATGCGAGATGGATTTCAAGTGTCTATTCAAACTTATGCTTCCCAATCGGAAGCTTTTGATAACCTAAAGTCTAAACTTTAATTTCAGGTTATGGGCCTGTTGCCCGCCTGCTACATGAGCAGGTGAAGGCATAATACAGTACAGCGCACATAAAGCAAGCTTTTATTAACTGTGTTGCACAATAAACAAACAAAAGGATCATGCATACCCTTGATACTTCAAGATGCAAAATCAGCAAGCCAGATTGGCTTAGCTTCTCGGCATAAAATCGAAACAGTATTATTCAATATTGATATTTTATAACAACATATCAACGTCTACGATAAGTTCAAGTTGGCTTGCTCTTCGGGGCGCTAGCTCGAATAACACTTGTGCGTTGCAAGCAATGAAAAGGGAATAACCATTAACAAGGGTGGCGCCTTGAATTGCTATCTGAGCTCTCACCTGATAAAGCATCTTGAGGTAACATGGGTATAGATCATCTGCTAGACTAGGATCTTCGAATGTTCAATATAGGATCACAGGTGCATATCAATCATATTAATAATCATCGCCAATTAATTCGTTTACAGGGATCTCTCTCTTGGTGTTATAAGGAAGCGCAACGCATTATAGCGGAAATACACGCGCCTTATTTTTGGTTAGGTGATGCGCCCAGTGCAATACCAACACAACAATATGCTCAGATCCTAGGCCAAGAAACCTCGGTGCTTATCATTAATGCACACCAACGCTTTGATGCTAATTTGTTTGCGGCCAGCAGTGGTACGCTGCGCGGTGGCGGTATACTCTTATTATTAGGCCCCGCGCAGATAGATAAAAACGATCACTTCTATCAATATATAGATATGCAGCTCCAACATTATTCCTTCCCAGCTTTCCAAGAAGGCGCCCTGCAAGTGCCAAGCATCGAAATTCAAGATGCGCATAAAAAGGACTTACACTTAGAGCAGCAACAACTCGCTATCGACGCCATTATTAAAACCGTTACAGGTCGGCGGCGTAGACCGTTAGTTTTAAGCGCCGACAGAGGCCGAGGAAAATCAGCAGCCTTAGGGATTGCAAGCGCACAATTAATTGCGATGGGTTATAAAAACATACTGATTTGCGCGCCCAATAAAAAAGCCAGCGCAACGCTCTTTCGTCACTGCGCTCAAAGTGCGGGGATCTCTTTTATCGCCCCTGATGCCCTTATTGCGCAACTGCCCTCTTGTGATTTACTGATAGTTGATGAAGCAGCCGCTATACCTGTGCCTTTATTAATGCAAATCAGCATTCATTACTCTCGTTTAGTATTTGCCACCACATTAGATGGTTATGAAGGCTCCGGCCGGGGCTTTGCATTACGCTTTCAAAAAGAACTCACTAACATTGCACCGCAATGGCGCGCGTTACGCTTAGAGCAGCCGATACGCTGGGATAACTTTGATCCCCTTGAAGCCTTTACTTTAAATTCATTATGTTTAACCAAGAGTAATACGCCAGATCCCCGTTATAACAAACAGCAAACACTACAATTGATACAAATGAGTGCGCAACAGCTACTTTGCGATCCGCCTTTATTAAATACGCTCTTCGCCCTTCTGGTTAACGCTCACTATCAAACTAAGCCTTCCGATTTAGAACAACTTCTTAACGACCCTCAATTGTCGATTTTTCTACTCTGCCAACATGAGCAAGTTTTAGGGGTTAGCATTATTAACCATGAAGGCGCATTAGACTCTGCTTTGTGTACACAGATTTATTTAGGGAAACGGCGTATTAAAGGGCATTTAATTGCGCAGTCGTTAACGTTCCACTGTGCACAGCGCTTTGCTGCCACGCATCGCTATGCACGTATTCAGCGCATTGCTATTCATCCGACGTTACAAGGCCAAGGTTTAGGACATGTCTTTGTTCAAAAAATAAAAGACTGGGCAATACAAGAAAACATGGATCACCTCTGCGCAGCCTTTGGGGCAACCCAGCAATTACTGCCCTTTTGGCAACGCTTAGGCTTTCGCACTTTACGTATTGGCATAACCCTAGATAAAAGTAGTGCAACGCATTCGTTTATTGTCAATCAAGCCCTATCAGCGCGCGCAAAAGCATTGCATTGCATTATTGAACTACAATTTCAACAGCAACTCGCCATGCAAATAAGTCGGCATCTACAGCAACTTGATCCCTTTTTATTGATGATCCTATTAATAGAAGGACATAAGAATAAATTCACAGAGGCACAAGATTTTGAGCGACTGCACAGTTATATTAATGGCGACCTACCTTATGAGTTTGTAGAGAAAAGTTTAGTTGAACTTATTTTCAACAACTCATTAAGTGTACTGGATAAAAACCAACAAAAGATTACAATACAAAAAATTCTACAAAATAGAAATTGGGCCGATATTTGTTTGCATTGCCACCTGCAAGGAAAAACGCAAGCTCAGCTTATTTTACGCACCACCATTAAACAATTAATAGAAGAAATATCATGCGCTTAGATAAAACCATTTGTGAGTCAACCACACTCACCCGTAGCCAAGCTAAAAAAGTCATTAGCCAAGGCCGCATTACTTGCGATGATAAAATCATCCGAAGCTGTGCTTTTAAACCACGTAAAGATGCTGTGATCGTTTTCGATGGTAAAACCATTGCGATCCGCGGTCCTCGTTATATGATGCTCAATAAACCGGAAAACTTTATCTGCTCTAACGTAGATGAACAATTACCGAGTTTATTTAACTTAGTTGATGTTGATAAAAAAGAACTGCTATTTATTGCAGGACGCTTAGATGCAGACACAACAGGTCTTACCTTGATAACAGATGATGGCAAATGGTCACATAAAATTACCAGTCCTCGTAATAAGTGCATTAAACGCTACCGCGTTGGATTAGACGCGCCTATTTGTGAAGATGCAGTCGCACTTTTTAAAGCCGGCATCCAACTTAAAAGTGAAAATCAACCTTGTCTACCTGCAGAGCTTAATATTTTGTCTTCTACTGAAGTGATCTTAAGTATTTCCGAAGGTAAGTACCATCAAGTAAAACGCATGTTTGGTGCGATTGGTAATGTTGTTATTGAGCTACATCGCGAAAAAATTGGTGATATTGAATTAGATAATACGTTGGCGCTGGGTGAATGGCGTTATTTAACCGACAAAGAAGTCAGTAGTATCAAATAATAACAATCATTATTGCACCGCCATGAATAAACATGGCAGTGCATATAATAAACCCTATCAACGTTTCAATAACGCTGATCGACGAATTTACTCAGCGTATACCACACCACCCCTCCTCTTTATAAATAAAACATAAATATAATCCCGATCAGTGCAGTCCCTCTCTCACTTTTAAAATATATTGCGGATATTTTATATCAAACAAAAAACACAGACTAATCTATAAAAACCAACATAAAATACAACTTATCTTTACATGGCTTTAGCATGTAGATTACAATTCAATGATAAATACGATCAACAACTGATCAGTGCTAAGCATAAAAACAGACGACCATTACAAAAATAAAACTATGAAGGATTATCACATTGATATCTATAATAAAATCACATGAGCATTTAAATCTAAAGAAAATGTATCTCCTTGCTTTTCATCCTCTGCTCACAAAACCTTTTATTCTCCTGATGGTGTTGTTATTTAGTTTGTGCATCTCAATGAGTGCGAATGCAATACAAAAAAAAGATAATGAAAACTTGAGCGCCCTACAGCAACATGCTTTTGCCTATGTCGGCGCGAAGTTATCAGTAAACCATTATCAAAACGCTTGTCAGTCTTGGGCTATCGATTGTGATGCAACGGATATTGCAGGTGGTTTTTATGCCGGCTATCAATTTAATAAATACTTCGCCTTAGAGGCCGCTTATTTAAACTTAGGAAAAGTAGATGCGATTTATCCTATTAATGAGGCAGAAAAAAACTTTACAGGCTCAATGCAAGGCATTGAAATATCCGCATTAGCTTTATATCCCTTGAGTAACGATTTCAACGCATTTGCTAAAGCAGGTGTTTTTAACTGGCAAGCAAAAAGTGAAGGTGGACCACTCACTCAAAAAGATTATGGCCTTTCCCCAACAATAGGCCTTGGGCTGAGTTATCAAATATCGAAGCAATGGCAGGCTCGTTTAGAATATCAATATTTTGCAAATATAGGTAGCGCTGAAATTGGTGGGGCAAATGCGCATTTGAGTAGCCTCGGTATTAGTTATCAATTTAAGCACGAAAAACGTATTTTAAGCAAACCGGCTCCGCTCGAAATTGTGTACTTAGAGACAATACAAAGTCGTATTTTATTTGATTTTGCACAAACAGATCTACTTTTAGAACACGATCTAGATATAGCAATAACACGCCTCACCACCTATAAAAAAGCAACCGTCGTTTTAACGGGTTATACCGATAACACGGGAAAAGAGACGTTTAACTTACAACTTTCTAAACAGCGCGTACAAAGCATCAAAAAAACACTCTTAGATCGTGGCGTACAAGCCTCACAAATCACAGAAGTTTATAAAGGCGAAAGCGACCCCATTATTGGAAATGATAGTCGTGAACATCGCCACCTAAATCGGCGCGTCGATATTTTATTACCCGCCCTTAATTCTAATCAGTAAGTGAAATGATCATGCCTAAAATAAAACAACTCAATATCCTATTTTTATTTCTTTGTACTTTATTCTTAAGTGCTTGTGATAATACCGACTCGGGATTTCCTGGGCCAACCTGTGATCCTCAACATTCTCCTTGTTTTGATCTATCCTATTTAATGATTTCACCCAACAAGGTATCGCTATTAACGGGTATGACACAGCAATTTAATGTGTATTCTATTTTTACGGATGGCAAAAAAGAAGATGTATCAGATCAAGTAAAATGGAGTTTAAGCGATCCTGAACTCGCTGCCATCGACAAAAATGGCAGGCTAATTGCTAAAAAAATAGGGGACGTGATCGTCTCAGCCCAATATTCTGGGCACTTGGCAAAAGCGCAATTAACTATTATTCAAGGCAGTTTAAAAACAGTTAATATTGTGCCAAGTACACAGATTTTAAGTAAAGGCACCAGTAAACAATATAATGCTTTTATCCTTTTAACCGATGGACGCTCTATTGATATCACAGAAAATAGTGATTGGAGTGTTGAAAACAAAAATATTGCAAGCGTCAATGAGCAAGCTTTAGTCAGTGCGCTAGAGGAAGGTAATACAAAAATAAAGGTGCAATTTAATAACCAAGCAAGCGCTCAAACACTCAGTGCAAGCGCCTCACTTCAGGTCTCAAATGCAAGCGTAAAAAGTATTTCTATCTCTCCCGATAATGGTATATATCCCGTGGGGAAAATGGGTGTTTATCACGCTAAAGCCAATTATAGTGATGGAACAACCCAAGATATTACCCGCGATGTTACCTGGCACAGTGATGATACGGGTGTAGTACGTATTGTCGAATCGGGTATCAATGCTGGGGACGCCATTGCCAGTACAATAGGTCTAACAGATATTAGTTTAACGTTTAACTCGATGAGCGCGACAACCGCTGTCACCGTAAATGATGCTGTCTTAAAGAAAATCAATATTACACCTATTAATAAAACAACTCAGCTAGGTAATGAAGTCCAATATCAAGCTTATGGCACTTACTCTGACATGCATAAATACGATATTACAAAACAAGTACAATGGGTTTCTGATGATACTGATATTGCAAAAATTGATAGTAACGGTAGCGCCAGCACATTTAAGGTTGGTAGCACAAATATTTCAGCAATTTATCAAGGAGTAACAAAAACCACTACCTTGAATGTTGATGATGCTATCCTTACCTCATTACAAATTACCCCTCAAAATACAAAAATAGCAAAAGGTCACAGCGTGCAGTTCGAGGCGCTAGCAACCTATTCGGATGATCAAACTGAAGTGGTTAGCACTCTCGTTAATTGGTCAGTGAGTGATAGCCGTATTGCATCGATTGTACCTTTAGGTGATCACGGCGGATTTGCTGAGGCTCTCTTAGTGGGCGAAACTGACGTCATTGCTACTTTTAAAAATATACAAGTTAAAACCAAATTCACTGTAACAAGTGCCACACTTGAATCAGTGATCTTAAGTCCTAAGACTGCCAAGCTTCCTGTCGGTGTCAGCCAACAATACCAACTTTTCGCCCTGTTTAGTGACAAAACAAGCAGTCTTCAAACCCAACACGCGTCTTATCAAAGTAATGACCCGAGCAGTGTCAGCATTAATGACGAAGGCCTTGCTAGTGTTCTCACATATTCTGATGCCCCCATTATTATCACTGCAACTTATCAGGATAAGCAAAGCACTGCAGCATTAACAACCCTAGATACGACTCTTGACAGTTTGCGCATCACACCAGAAAAATTATCAATGCAAGTTGGCCAAAAAAATAAACTTATCGCTATTGCACATTATAAAAATGGTAACGACATCAACGTCACTAATTTAGCAGCGTGGTCAGTGAGCGATGATGATGTTGCTTCTATTGATAACAGCGCAGATAAATCAGGCACTATCGTAGCATTAAAGGTAGGTTCAACCGTCGTTAGCGCTACTTTTTCAGGTGCTACCGCCATCAACAATACGACAGTCAGGAAATCCCCTATACGCTCTATTGAGATACAACCTTTAAACGAAACTCTCATCGTAGAAACCACCCTGCAATATAAATTAATTGCGACCTATGACGATGATTCGACAGAGGATGTGAGTAAAGATGCACAATGGCTTTCCAGTAACCCTGATCTCGCTAGTATTGACCAGATAGGGTTAGCAACTGCCATAAAAGTAGGTCAAGTGAGCATCCAAGCAAGCTATCAAAAATTAACTGAAAATACATCTCTAAGTATAAGAAATGTCGAATTAACAGAGATTATCGTGACGCCTGACGATACGACGATAAACGCGACACAACATGTTTTTTATAATGCACGCGGTTTATATTCTGATTCATCAGAGAGTGATATCACCAAGCTTGCAACATGGACCACTGGTGATACAGAGATTGTGAGTATTGTCACGTCTGGCGAGCAAGGGGGGCTTGCTACGCCTGAAAATATTGGAGATTCATATGTTCAAGCAAGTTTTAGCGGTATTAGTAGTCCTGAAGCGCAGATTCATATTACGGCTGCGTGCACTCCAAACGTACAAATAACACCCAACAATCCAAATATCCGAGTGGGGGAGAAATTAACCTATACTGTCACGCGTAGTTATCCCGATTGTTCTCTCATTGACGTCACTAGCGAGTCGACATTAACGAGTTTACAACCTGATATTGCAAACTTTATTGATGCTAATACTATCGTCGCTTATCAACTCGGGGCCGTTGATATCCGCGCCACTTACCTTGATTTTGAGGTTGAACAAGAAACGTTAAATGTCATAGAATAATTCACATTGGCGGTGCATTAAAATATCATTTTATTTGCACCGCCAAAGGGATTTAATCAGGTGCATTCACGCCTTCTAATTTCTCGATAAATTGATGGATCAATTGTCCAATGAATTTACCCTCATCGCGATAAATCAAATGATGATCGGCACTTTCCACACATAATAATTGTTTATCTAATGACGCCACTTTTTGAATTATTTGCTGCGCACCCTGTATATCAACAATCGGATCATTATCTGATTGGATAATTAATAAGGGTGTTTTAATTTTATCGAGAGCCTGCGCCGATTGCTCCTGTAATTGCGTCAAACAGCGCACCCCTGAAATATACATTTTCGTATAATTTGTGTCTTTATATTGGGTTTTATTCTCGATGTAGTTAAATTTACCCGCCGGTAAGGATAAATATTGCATCGCTTGATCCCAATGTTCAATAAAGGGAGATAATGAGGCACTTTTTTGATGTAACTTGAACGCGGGGTTGATGAGCACCGTTGCTAATATATTTGTATTGCCCTGCGCAGCCTTTTGTAACGCCAATAAAGCGCCCGCAGAAAATCCCGCCAATAATACTTGATCATGATACTGACTTAAAATCGAATAAGCACGCTGATATGAGAGTTCCCAATCACTTAACGAAATATCTTGTAATGCTTTAGGATGCGTCCCATGGCCGACGAGACGTACGCAATAAACACCATAACCTAACTTATTTAAAGCCTGCGCAAGCATTGATACTTCACCTGGTGAGGCTAAAAATCCATGTGCCAACACAATGCCTATTTTACCTTTATTACCCTTAAATAAACGTGGTTTTCCAGCATCCTTGCTTTGCAGATACTCTTCTTTACTATAGCGTTGTCTTTCTTGTTCAAAAATACAACGGTCTCTTTGCTCGGTCGCTTGCCCTACTTCTTGATCTAATTTCTTTTCTGAATAACGGCTAATTTTTCGGATCAAGGCAACCGAATATTTCATCACTTCAAATTCATTTGCCAAGACAGCAATCATATTGTCAATACGCATTCGATGAAAAGACACATTAGAAAACAGCGTCTCTTTGCGCACAAAAAGGCGTTTATCTTTAATAGAGACCACCTTTTCTTGAAAGGCGAGTGCCATAAAATTATCGTAGGGTTGATAAACATCTGTTGTTATCAAATTAATAATATGATTATTTAAACTATGATGCACCCGTCGCTGATCACGCGACTTTATACTTATGCAGGCTAAATAGATTTGTTTTTTAAACGTAGAAACGTCAATACCCGCCAAGGGGATAACGCGTAACGTAGTAGCAATGATATGATCCATATTAATCGATAAACGCCGATAAATTCGCCCCATAAACAGCTGTGTCAAACGCGATCCCATCAATTTAACTAACCAGTTAATACGTACTTTAGGGGATAAAAAAGGCAGTAGATATTCAAAAGCGCGTCGATAGGGTTTACTAAAAGTATGTAGCTCAATTGCCCTGCCGAAGGTGACCGAGATATCACTGTCTTTGAGTAATATTTTGCCTTCCACTAAAAGCTCTTCTTCGAGTTTAGGTGACAAGTCTTTAAGCAGTAAATGGGCGCTACTGGACAATAGGTTTTTACCCGGCCGTAAGGGGTAATAAGTAATATTAACGGGAATAATACACAAATCTAATGGCGCGAGATCGTTTACGCCATGTAAATGGTAGGTGCTTTCATAATACTGTATCAATGCTTTATTATTTTCGGCTAGTGCTTTTTTATACTCTTTTTTTATTAAGTAACATTTTAACGCAAGGGTCGCGGCCCCCGTATGTGGCGACCTAATATTATCGCTTAAATGTAATTGAAAACGCCCTTTACCCACTACCTTCTTGTTTTTAATCATGGCGCCTTCTGGAAAGATTATCCAGTTATGCGATCCGCGCATTAACTCTGCAATGATTTTTTCATCACGTCCAGGCATATCCACAGGATACGCTCCAACCGACTCTAAATATTGTGCAAACTTCCCAACAAAGAGCGCGCTATCGGCGAGCGAATGCACCATTTGCTCGTTATAGCTATGCAATATTTGTGGCAGTAACCCCGTTTCTAGGCGCGTAAAATGATTGATCACAAAGAGTGTGGGGGCGCTGCGCAAATTTTCTTGCCCTTCAATCGACACAGAGGTACGACTAAAGCGCCGAATAGCGCGAACAAGTAAAGCTGAAAAACGAAAAGAACGACTGGCTTTTTCTAAAGTAGACTTGGAAAGCATGCCTTCTCCTGTTGCTATCTTATCCTATTAAACGTGATGTTTAGGGTCTCTAAATGCAGTGACGCTACAAGTATAGATGAAATAAATAAGTCGTTACGGGGAAAGTCAGGAAGATAACGATATATCAATGTGGCAACAGTCACTTTGTAAACAAAGCACCTGTGCCACATCAAAATATCGCTTTTAGCATTGCATGTAAAAATCGATTTTAATAGCGCTCAAATAATTTTAATAAAGCATCGCTGTTATCAGGTGCATATTTAACATTTTGATCTTTACCATAAACACTATCCGCCAGTTTTTGCTTGCGAGCCTGCAACGCAAGTACGCGCTCTTCAACGGTCTGTTCACAAATTAATTTATAAACAAAAACGGGTTTATCTTGGCCAATACGATACGCCCTATCCGTCGCTTGATTCTCGACCGCAGGATTCCACCATGGATCATAATGGATAACAGTATCAGCAGCCGTTAAGTTTAAGCCCACACCGCCCGCTTTTAATGAAATCAAGAATATCGGTACTTCACCACTTTGGAAACGCTCAATAATGGCGCCACGATCCCGTGTTTGGCCCGTCAATTTCACAAAATCAATGCCTTTTTCGATTAATTCTTCTTCAATTAAAGTCAGCATCGTTGCAAATTGAGAGAAGATTAAAATACGTCTTCCTTCTTCTACCATCTCTGAAACCATGTTCATTAAAAAGTCTAATTTAGCAGAGCTTTTCACTTCTTTAGCATGCTCTAATTTAACTAATCGAGGATCACAACACGCTTGGCGTAATTTAAGTAATGCATCTAAAAATTCAATACGGCTACGCGCCATACCTTTTTCTTTTAATAAATCACGTACCTTGGCTTCCATTGTAATACGAATACTTTCATATAATGTACGTTGATCATTTGGCAGTATAATTTTATGTATTATTTCTGTTTTCTCAGGTAATTCTTTAGCAACTTCATCTTTAGTACGACGTAATAAAAATGGCTGCGTTTTTTGTATTAACCAATCTTGTATTTGTTGATTACCCTCACCTTCAATCCCTTTACGATAAACACGATTAAACGTCGTGTAATTTCCAAGAAATCCGGGCATTAAGAAATCAAATAATGACCATAATTCGCCTAAATGATTCTCCATTGGCGTACCCGTTAGACATAATCGACATTTAGCATTTAGCTGCTTAATGCTTTTGGTCATTTTAGCTAATGGATTTTTAATGGTTTGCGCTTCATCAAGAATAAGATCGGAAAAAACAATTTCATTCAGATGTTTAAAATCACGACCAATAAGAGGATAAGTGGTGATCACCAGATCATACTGCAATATCGAGTCAAAATGTTGATGTCTATCTACACCATGTAACACTAATACTTTAAGCGTCGGTGTAAATTTATGCGCCTCATTGAGCCAATTACCAATTAATGAGGTAGGGCAAATCACTATTGCTGGCTCAGTGCACATGTTATGCTCTTTTTTATATAACAAATAAGCCAAGGTTTGCACGGTTTTCCCCAAGCCCATATCATCTGCTAACACGCCAGAAAATCCATACTCATTTAAGAAAAGAAGCCAGTTTAAACCCTGTAATTGATAATCACGTAATGTGGCGCATAACGAACTTGGAACTTGTACTTCTTGTATCCCTTTAAACGTGGTTAATTTATTCGCCAACGCCTGGATATGCTCTCCACCGATCCAATTATTAATATCAGGTAATTGTGCCAATAATGCGGCATGGCTTTGAGGTAGCTTTATCGACTCACTATGCACTTCACCGAGTTCTTGCAAAATAGATAAAATAGGCTGAATAGAGCTACGTTTTACGCGCAGTGGACGTGAATTTCCTTGTACTAAAAGGATATCAAAATCATTTTGTTGCCAATTTTCATTGTTACGCAACCATTCTAGCAATAAAGGAAGTAACTCAATACGCTTACCTTCGACTTCAATTGACACGCCTAAATCGAACCAATTACCTTGTTCCGAAATAGCAATATCAATGCTATCTATCTTTTCACTACTTAGGGCGAGATCAGCCGCTAAATCAAATTTCCAACCTAAGATCTCTAAGCGAGCTTTATGCGCGGTTAACAATGATAACCACTGAAACTGTTGAGATCCCCCAAGCTCAGGTGCTAGGATCCCCTGTAAATGCGTCGTTTTCGTTTGCTTGGGATCATACATATACACATCTAATAAACACAACTGCTCAAACTCATAAGCGGCTAATTTCTCGCCTTCAATATCTCGATTGATATTGATGATCTCGCCCTTAAGCATAAATTGAGTACGCTCAGGTGCTTCTAGAACAATCGGATCCAGTTGTAATTCTGCATAATAAAAACAAAGACGCGCGACAAAAATAGCTTCGCCTTTTATTCTTTTCTCATTCAGCGAAAAGACCACTTTTAAAGGGGATGATATCTCTCGACTTGGATAGACAATCGGGTTAGAAAGTACTTTTTGTGGAAACAATAATGCCACTTCTTGGGTAAAATGTTGGCATTGCTCTTTGGCAAGGGGCGGTGTTTGTAAAAAGGATAATATCCATTCACGCCCAAAAGGACTTTGGATCTGACCAATGTCACCACTGTCTATATCAATATATAAAGGTTGTGGCGTCGGCACTAACAACCAATTTTCAATTCCTTGTAAATCTACTTGCAGTTGCTTCAATTCATCTTCATCGTGCCAATCTAATGTAAGATCTTTAGAGCCGGCTGATTGCAACGGCAGGCTCAGATGTTTCCAAAAACAGCGACCTGTTGCTAATATTTTTTGTAGCGCTAATTGATCATTTTCCGTATGTAGGGTCGTTTTCAATAACTTAGGTACACGCCCTTCTTTAGCGAGTAATAACTGTAATATATTAATATCTTCAGCTTTAACCCATTTATAGCTTTCCATCCAAGATTCATTATCAACAATCGATATCAAATCTTTTTCAACAAAAACACTGACGTTTTCACCTTTGAGAAAACGTAATGAGCCATATTCAACTTGAATGTATTGCAAACCATGATCATAAGCTGTTTTTATAAAAGAGAGGCGGAAATAGCCTTGATAAGCACTATGCACTTCGGGCTCTTTTTGCTTATGCAGTTGTCCTTGCAAGGTTTCGAACCAAGTTTGGTAGCTATTTTCAATATTATAATTAGGAGTATCGGCTTGATACGCAAGTAATAAGGCAACCGCATGTTTACAGTTCCAACCTACCGGACAAGCACAATGACTTTGAATGATAAAGCCACCTTTATTAGAGACTTTTATGGTAGCACTTGTTTGATAAGGTGTTTCTTCTCGGCCTTTGACACTGCCACTCAGTTTGCTATTTTCTTCATCGAATTCACAAGATAACACGCGACTTTCTTTAAAATAGCGCGTGCCTCGCTCAATAATATTACGGCCAAAACTAGTGGATATATCGTGTGCAGTGATCTTAGGCATGTAAGTAACCAACGGTAAGAATGGATCCATTATATTAAAGAGGTATTGCTTATAAATAAAGAGCTAATCCGACTTTTTAAAATAAATTATTCGTTTATTTAAAAAAATATGGAGGAAAAAATAAAAACAAAAAAAAAGAAAGAACTAAACATATGATTTATAAGAGAAGATTGTTATTTTTTTTATATTCGGTTAGATCAGAGATACTTATGATAAGGCTGAAAATACAAAAGCGAGCCAAAAAACGACTCGCTTAAATTAATCAAAACACGATAAAGTCACCGCAATAAGACTTATTGACACGTTATTCACTCAACACATAGAGTATTTTTTGTGCAATTTAAGTGTCTATTTCTCATTCATACCTACACCAAAAAATAAACACACCTTAATATTTACTCTATTATCTTATGCTACGATCGACTACCTGCTTAGAAAAAAAGATGATTAATAAACCTATTTAGGCAATGAGTCACTTAGGCTCGTGATCTCCTAACATTGATCACCTTTTTTAAAAACGGATATGAAGCAATAATACATCCCTCCTCTGTTAGTAAATAAGTTGTCAGCAGTTTTCTATTGTCACTTTTTTCGACAATAAAAAGACCTCAGCTTGATCCCCGTTGGGCATAAGTGTTGCGCGTTAAACACTTTCTTTCGTGCTGAGCTCTTACTAAAAACTGATACGCGGTAATAACAAATCCCCCGTTTTCACAGTGATTGACTATCTATAATCCAACAGCTTCTCTTTATTTAATTAAAAGTCGCTGAGTTGCTAATACATACACTCTTGTTTCTTATCTAGCTTTTCTAACAGGT
This sequence comes from Psychromonas sp. CNPT3, assembly GCF_000153405.2. Lineage (NCBI taxonomy): Bacteria > Pseudomonadati > Pseudomonadota > Gammaproteobacteria > Alteromonadales > Psychromonadaceae > Psychromonas > Psychromonas sp. CNPT3. The sequence goes on along the minus strand of NC_020802.1, from coordinate 233,747 downwards.
AAAAACAAACGTTTGCTTTGTGCTATCTACCTGTATAAAGCATAGGCCTAATTAAGGGGATTACCAGAGCCCAGCCCCAACAAACTGTATTTTTATTAAGCGCATCACATTTTATTTTTTACAACTATTTTTCAGCGCTTAATAAATGATTTACATTTGTTTTAAGCCCGAAAAGCATACATCTAACACTTTGAATTTTAAATGAAAAAATAAATTGTAGGCATTCGCTAGCATTGTGAGATGTATCCCTATAAAAAAGGGAAATTTGCGAAATAACTCACAAGTTTATACAGCGGGTACAAAAATCCAGTTTATGCCTTTTTTATCTTCTATTCGAAAAGTGATTTTTAAGTAAAATTTAGGTTTAAAAATAAACCAAATAATATGGAGAGTAATATGAAGATTGGATCGGTCATCACCCCAAATTTAATTTGCTTGGACTTACAAGCAACAAATAAATCAGATGTGCTACTTGAAATGGTCGATTTGTTAGATAAAGCGCAGTGCTTATCGGATAAAGAAGCCTTTTTAAAAGATGTATGGGCAAGAGAAGAAATCGCAAATACAGGCTTTGAAGAAGGTATTGCTATCCCGCACGCGAAAAGTCATGCAGTTCTAAAACCTGCCGTTGCAGTAGGTATTAGTAAAAATGGCATTGATTATGGTGCTGATGATAATGAAAAATCGAATGTGTTTTTTTTAATTGCCTCTCCTGAGGGCGGTGATAATCAGCACATTGAAGTCTTAGCGCAAATTTCAACAAAATTAATTGAAGATGGCTTTATTGATAAACTACGTAACGCTACCAGTATTGCAGAAGCGTATGCATTAATTACTCAACCACAAAAAGTAGTCAAACCCGCACCGGTTAAAATGGCCCCAAGACAACCGATGGCGCCACCACCTTTTGCGGTGCGCATGAAACAACATTTATTATTTGGCACCTCACACATGATCCCTTTCATTGTGGCAGGTGGCGTATTGCTCTCCTTATCCGTGATGCTACTCGGTAAAGGCGATGCTCCAAAAGAGGGCGTTCTCCTCGACATTTGGGATATGGGTATTGCCGGACTTACTTTATTTACCGCCATACTCGGTGGCTATATCGCCTATTCCATTGCAGATAAACCGGGCTTAGCTCCGGGTATGATTGGCTCTTATATTGCCGTTAATCAATATCATACGGGTTTTCTTGGCGCTATCATTGTGGGATTTTTAGCCGGCTTTATTGTGCTGCAGCTAAAGCGCATCAAACTACCCGAAACAATGACCTCTTTGGGCACTATTTTTATCTTCCCTCTGGCGGGCACCTTTTTAACCTGCGCTGTCGTCATGTGGGTTATTGGCCAACCCATTGCGAATATGATGGAAGCATTAAACCTTTGGTTAAGTGGCATGGCTGGCAGTGGTAAAATACTATTAGGCGCAATCCTTGGTGGTATGACCGCTTTTGATATGGGTGGACCTATCAATAAAGTAGCCACTTTATTTGCACAAACTCAAGTACAAGAACAACCTTGGTTAATGGGAGGCGTTGGCATAGCAATTTGTGTGCCGCCACTTGGTATGGCGCTCGCGACTATTTTATCACCAAAACGCTACAAAAAAGATGAACGCGCTGAAGGTAAAGCAGCGGCTATTATGGGCATGATTGGTATCACAGAAGGCGCTATTCCTTTTGCAGCTGCAGATCCTCTCCGCGTTATTCCCGCCATTGTCGCAGGTGGCATGGTCGGAAATATCGTTGGCTTTACAATGGAAGTTATCAACCATGCGCCTTGGGGTGGCTGGATTGTATTACCGGTTGTTGATGGGAAAATAGGTTATATCGTCGGTACGATTGCCGGCGCACTCACCACTGCCATCATTGTTAATTTACTTAAAAAACCTATCACTGAAGATGATGATATAGAAGAATATGCAGAGCAACCACTCACTGAGATAACCGATGAAGGTGTTGCTCAAGTCCTTGCGCTTACTGCCTGTCCTTCGGGCGTCGCACATACTTTTCTGGCAGCAAAAAGTTTAGAAAAGGCTGCGCGTAAATTAGGTATAAAAATAAAAGTAGAAACGCAAAGTGGTAATGGCATCGGTAATCGCTTAACCGCACTTGATATCAGTAATGCTGAGGTTATCATTATGGCGCACGATATTGCGGTCAAAGATGCACATCGTTTTACCAATATTGCGTGTGTTGAAACAACGACTAAAGAAGCAATGCGTAATGCGGAGAAAATATTACAAGCTTACGTAAAAAATAAATAAGCATAAAGATAGGCAGATGCTTATCTAACTTATAAAATGCTTAACAGCCTTGGTTGTTAAGCATTTTTTTTGCGCCTACTAACCTCTTATCATTTAATCATAAAGAAGATATCTTATGCAAAAAATAGTCGCTGTCACCGCTTGCCCTACTGGGATCGCACATACTTATATGGCAGCAGAAAAATTAACCCAAGTGGCACATGCGATGGGCTTACATATTAAAGTTGAAACTCAAGGTGCTATGGGAATTGAGCATAAATTAAGCGCCCTTGATATAGCCAGTGCCGATGTTGTTATCATCGCCTCAGATATAAAGATCAGTGAGCTCAATCGTTTTGAGCATAGTCATATATTTACCTTAAGCATTGAAGAGATCCTAATTGATGCCAGTAAAGCACTTAAAAAATGCTTATCTAAATAATGCAAAAACATATTTTGTTTTTGATCCAAAAACCCGCGTTAGAAATGTCCGAAATAAGCGCCCTAAAAAGAGGGGCTAATTATTTTAAATCCTTAATTCAGATACATAATGTGCGCAGAGGCACCTATGCCAACTGCAAAAATGCATTGCAAGTCATGAGCCTCATCTGGCGGGCTGGCGATCTATGCCAAATAAAAATAGAAGGCTTAGATGCAGAACTCAGTTGTATGGTATTTACTGATTTGATCAATGATCATTTTAAGATGCTTTACACCAATCATCGCTACATCGCACATGACTTCACTCGCCCTTATCAGCAACAACTGAGTCAGCCTTTTAGCTTTCATTTTCATCAACAAAGCATTGATCCCGCAACACAATATAATAAAAACAAAATATTATTGTCGCTCACGCGCATCATTTCAAAGTCGTCATATAAACCTTTATTAAGTGCGTTACTCGCGCGTGAAAAGATTTCTGCGACAGGTATCGGCAAGCGTATTGCTATGCCTCATATATTGAGTGACCTGGTCGATGAGCCGTGGGTGGTTGTTTTACATTCAGAAGAGGATATTGATTGGCACTCACCTTTAGGTGATATTAACCTAGTACTTGCACTTATTATTCCGCGCAATGCCTCTAAAGACATATTTAGAAGCGTGATCTCATTAAGCCGAGCTTTACTTGATCCCAACTTTACAGATCTGTTGCTGCAAACAAGAGATCCGCAAGAACTTGAAACGCTTTTATTATATTGCTTTAAGCGCTAATCCATATGCTGAAGTGAACGGTACTCTGAAGGGGTATAACCTGTTTTATTTTTAAAAACACGTAAAAAATAATTTGCATCTTTAAAGCCGCAACGCATAGCGATCTCATTTAAGCGCAAAGGATACTTCTTTAACATAAATTTAGCCCGATCAATACGCACCCAAACGATGTAATCAATCAGCGTAATATAACCTTGTTTTTTAAATAACCGCGATAAGTGATTCGCTGAAATATTAAAATTATCCGCAATACTGGCGCGCGTGATCGGATGATGAAAATGTTTTTGTACATACACACAAATGCTTTGATAAAGATCTTCACTGCGTTTTTTGACACAATTTTGTGGGATAAATAACATTGACTGACAATAACTCAAAAGCGCTAATATCAAATGTTTATCCATTGGTTTTCTGTTTTTCTCTTGTGCTAATACATTAATTGCCCCGAGAATATAGTCTAAACTATGCCCTGTTCGCGTCTGTATGCTGTCTTTTTGCACATCATAGAAACCTTGCTCTTCTTGGTTTTTACTGACCAGGCTAAAGCCTACCTGTCGTTGCCCAAAGAGAATACTTAATATTGAGCAACTAGAATCCCAAATAGGCTTGTTCCAGCAGTTAGGCGGGATATAAAGCACATCTCCCGCGTTAAGTATCACTTCTCTACTGTTGTGCTGTTGATCTTCAATAATATTTTTATAAGAGCCTGATATCACTAACTCTAAGCGTGAGAAATTTACTTGATAGCTAAATTGTGGGGGTGTTTGTGTGTCAGAAGAAAAATAGATATTATTTATTTCTTCCGCTTCACTAAGCAGAGTATCAATTAGATTATAAAATGTGTCACTCATAGCGTCCCTCTAAAAGGATCTTAAAAAGAAATTTAAGATCCGCTTTATCCCTTTAGGAATGCAGAATGCATTCACGTCCTTGTGCCAAAAAAATCAAACAGTACCTTTAACGTACTGCTTTTTTATTGTTAACTCTATACCTATGGCATTAATTAAGCTTCCATCTATTACGCCGGAAAAATTAGCACTAGCAAGGCGTGAGTGGCAGGAGATAGTTGCTCTCACTTCAAAACTCACAACGCGCTCAGAATAATTTCAACAAGCAAGACGGATCCTTTTTTTAGTTCCTTTGGTATTAGTTATATGCACGTGCAAAAGAGCCGGTGCCGTGCACACTGTATTTTTTCGTATAGGCTGGAATAAAAACAGAATCTCCTTGTTTGATAAGCAGTGTTTGCGAATTTTCTTGTTTTAAAACCAGCTCGCCCTCTAATACTAAAAGAATTTCTGCACTGTGTATCGTCAATTCGCGTATTGCTTGGTTATGATAAATACTAAATTTGAAATCTGCAACCGGAATGGGGTAATCAAATGCGCCATCAACTGTATTCGGTGCTAATAACAGATCATTAAATGCGATAGGTTCAAAGCGTGTACATATTTTTAACTCTTCTAAGTCCATATGCTTAGGTGTTAATCCTGCGCGGATAACATTGTCTGAATTAGCCATGATTTCTAATCCAGTGCCTTTAATGTATGCGTGCGGTGTGCAAGCATTTAAAAACATCGCTTCACCGGGTTTTAAAGTACAAACATTTAATATTAAGGGACAAAATAAGCCCACATCATTTTTATATTGCTTGGATAAGGTCGCGATGAGTTCGGCATTTTCGGCATCTGGATGCGCGTTATAAAAAGCTAATAGCTTCTCAATAGCCGCTTCTTTAACGCCACCTTGCAGGGCTAATATCCCCATAAAGAAATGCGCTAAGCCTTGCGCGTTAAGATGCTTTTGGAAGTACGTTATTAATGGGCGGAGCTCTGCTATATCTAATCGTTTAAAGGTATTAACGATATCATTAAAAGCACGAAATCCATTCATCGCTTGATAGGATGTTAAGGCATAAATCAATTCCGGCTTGTGATTGGCATCTTTATAATTTCGATTGTTCGCTGTGAGCGCTATATTTTGAGATTGTTCTTTAGCAAAGCCAATTTCTGCTTGCTCTTTAGTTGGGTGCACTTGAATTGAAAGTGCTTTTTCAGCAGCTAGTATTTTAAATAAATAGGGTAATTGCGAAAAGTTTAACGCGGTATGCGCACCTAAAATCGCATTTTTATCTGTATTAATAAACTCAGAAAGTAAAACACTTTTACCCGCAACCTCTATTTTTGAGCAACCATTACCATGCGTCCCCATCCACATCTCAGCTTGGGGCTTATTCTCTGGGTTTTCAATCCCAAAAAGTGCCTTAATGGATGTTTTACTTCCCCATGCATAATCCTGAATAACGTTGTCCATCAAGAAAAAACAATTAAAATTATCGTGCATATTAACTCTCATTTTTAAAATAACAAAACCAAATTAAATAAATTAATTTGGTTTTGTATAGATACCCATGTTATCTCTAAATGCTCAATCTAGCTTACTGATTTAGCACCTCTAAATCTCAAGGGTATGACAAAGTGCTTTTAGAATCATGCGCTTACTTGTGCGTTTCTTCTGTTTTTACGAATAGTCTTCAATACTATCACTACCACTGCAGTGACAACAGCGCCGGCCGCCATACAAAATAAAGCCAGTAACGGTTTATTGATAGCGCCTAGTAGTGCGACAACAGGTCCGCCATGCGCCACACTGTTGGTGATACCAAAAGAGAAGGCTAATACAGCAGCTAACATTGAGCCGAGAATATTCGCAGGAATAACCGATAAAGGATCTTGAGCTGCAAAAGGGATCGCACCTTCAGAGATACCAACCAGTCCCATCGCGCCAGCAGCTTTACCGGCCTCAATTTCAGACGCTTCAAATATATCTAATTTACGCCCCATAAATGAGCCTAATGCCATGCCTAAAGGTGCGACAGGTATTGCACACGCCATTGCGCCCATGAACTGCGTTTGTCCACTTGCAATCATGCCCACACTGAATAAGAACGCCACTTTATTAAATGGACCTCCCATATCAAAGCCTGCCATCCCACCTAACACAATACCTAATAGAACTACATTACCCGTACTCATTTCCGTTAGGACTAGCGTTAGATTTTCCATTAAACTTGCAATCGGCGCGCCAATAACAAAGATAAATAAGCTAGCAATAAATAATGTACCCGCAATAGGAGCAATCATAATAGGAACAAGGGGTTGTAAAAACTTATGGAAATTAATATTAACAATAAATTTAACAAAATAACCGACTAAAAGACCGGCTACAATAGCCCCTAAGAAGCCCGTACCCGCATCTGCACCATAAAATGAACCCGTGTTAGCAATCCAACCACCAATCAAACCAGGCGCAAGCGCAGGACGATCAGCAATGGCATAAGCAATATAGCCAGCAAGAATAGGGATCATTAATGTAAATGAAACAACACCTACATCAAGCACTTTTTGCCATAAACTTCCTGCAGGAATAGCCATACCATTTGCAGTCGGCTCGCCACCAAGTGCTAACGATAACGCGATTAATAAACCGCCCGTCACTACAAATGGGATCATATGTGATACGCCATTCATTAAATAACGGTATAAATCACCACGTGCTTGCGATGCTTTACTTTTATTACTCACATTTGTCTCACCAGTATCACTATAAAGAGGAGCTATTAGTGCTTTTTCAATTAAACCCGGTGCATCTTTAATCGGCGCTTTAACGCTCACTTGGATCAATCTTTTGCCGGCAAAGCGGCTCATATCAACCTGTTTATCCGCAGCAACAATGATGGCATCAGCGCGGGCAATTTCTTCTGTTGTCGGGCTGTTTTTGATACCGATAGAGCCATTAGTTTCGACTTTAATCTCATAACCTAATTTAGCAGCCCCTTTCTCTAAACACTCAGCAGCTAAATAAGTATGTGCAATTCCTGCAGGGCAACCCGTAACACCGATGAGAAAACCTTTGCACTCGTCTTCTTTAATCTCTACTACTGCCTTTTTTTCTAGCAATAAATCTAATGCTTGCTGGGCATTTTCAACTTTTAAAAATTTCTCAATAAAACCGTCTTCAATTAATTTTGAAGATAGAGAAACAAGCACTTCGATATGATGATCCGCTCCACCATCTGGTGACGCAATCATAAAAAATATTTTAGAGGGAAGACCATCCTCTGCATCATAATCAATACCCTTACGGCTAATTCCCACTGCAACAGCAGGATTAATCACCGCTTTGCTTTTGGCATGAGGCATCGCGATACCATCTTCAAAGCCCGTATTACCTAATGCTTCACGCGCTTTAATATCTGCTACAAAAGCATCTTTATCATTAATGCGCTCATCTGCAAAAAGAATGTCTGCCATTTCTGAAAATACTTCTTCCTTGCTTTGTGCCTGCAAGTCGACGCAAATTAACTTTGCATTGATTAGTTCATTGATCATGATGTTTCCCTTATTTATTCAACGTAGCGATTATCAAAGATAATAAAGTTAAAAAATAGAAGAGAAAAAAGGTATTTACTAGAGAATTGTACCTAGAATAATTTTCAGTGATCTATGACACATTCTGATAAATGTAAAATAATTATATGCTTTTTTATCAAAAATTTGTTTTAATTAAGAGGTGGAGGGTATTATGTACTTACTAAGCGCTTTGTTCTCCTCACTTTTTCACTAAAACACTCATTTTTATACTCCTCAAGGAAGATAGCCAATGCTAATGATCACACTTGCCGATTTAAACAAGACTGAGCATGCACAAGCTTATATTTATTTAATGAAGCATTATAGTCGAGAGCCTATCAGCGGAGGCAAACACCTATCAACATTTAGCCAAAATAATTTAATAGATTGCTTAATAAAACGCGATGATGTCGTTATTTTATTGGCATTTAAAGATGGGAAGCCGGCTGGGTTCTTAACCGCTTTTGAAGGGTTTTCAACGTTTGCATGTAAGCCTTTATTTAATATACATGACGTATCTGTACACCGTGACTTTAGAGGACTTGGGATCAGTAAGTTATTGTTTGCAGAAATTGAGAAACTTGCACGTCTACGCGACTATTGTAAGATCACTTTAGAAGTGATTTCTGAGAATAAAATAGCGCGAAATGCTTATCAACAACAAGGCTATCACGATCCCCAAATAGATCCCAAGCAAGGTAATACGCTTTTTTGGAATAAACCTTTAAATGCATAATGGCATTAGAGAATAGATAATGAGAGCAAAACAACTTTAGTCTTGCTCTCTATTCTATTTACATCCAATCTGTCGTACGAATAACGCCCACAGCAATCCCTTCAATGGCGCAAGATTCATATTCTAAATCTACTTTGATAGTACTAAAATCCTCATTTTCAGGTTTTAATAGCACTGCGTTACCTTCACGATAAAAACGTTTTACCGTCACTTCATCTTCAATACGTGCAACGACTACTTGCCCATTATTAACATCTTGTGTTTTATGTACGGCGAGTAAGTCTCCGTCCATAATTCCAATATTTTTCATACTCTCACCTTGCACGCGTAATAAAAAATCTGCACGGGGATGAAATAAAGCGGGGTCAACCGCATAGTGCATTTCTATATGCTCAGTCGCTAAAATAGGAGATCCCGCAGCAACTTGCCCAACGAGAGGTAAACCTTTATCAACAACCACTTGATTACTTTTATGCTCAGCAATAATACGAATACCGCGAGAAGTACCCGATAATATTTTAATCGCGCCTTTACGTGCCAATGCTTTTAAATGCTCTTCTGCTGCATTTGCACTACGAAAACCCAATAAATTAGCCAATTCAACGCGTGTTGGTGGCATACCTGTTTCTTCAATACATGCCTTGATCACATCTAACACTTCGTTTTGACGTTTGGTTAATTCTTTCATTACTCTCTCCAAGCATAAACTGTTAATATAGACAGTGTATATCTATACATGGAATTAAGCTAGCTTATTGGTAAGTGATTTCCTTGTATTTCAACCACCCAGACAAGTTATTTTCACGATTCTTTTGGGTTGTAAAAATAATAAAGCCGCCTTTACGGTTCCACTTATAAAGCCCTTTAAAAAATAACAACGCGCCTTTTTTAATATCCGGTAATGCCTCACCCATTTCAATATCGTGCTTAATAATTAACTTTTGTCCGGACGTTAAACGTACTAAAAACAATTGCGCCCGATACGGCGATAACTGCTCAGGTAGTCGCCTTATCAAGTGTCCTTGCGCACTGACTTTAGCGCTACGCTGACTCTTATAAAGAAACCCTAAATAAGCAACACTATCTGCCTTTTCATCAAGACTGCTCACCGCGTCATCGGCATACATAAGATCTAAGTCTTGTTTTTTTTCAAAACATGCAGATAAACTTAAAGTGCACAATAATATGAAAAATAATTTAAACATTTACAGACGCCCATTATACGAGAAAGCGATTTTCCCATCCGCACCTTTCGGGCCTAACCACGATAAACCTTCTTGGATGTTTTTAGGGAGCGTTGGGCCATCTTTTATGGTACCACGTAGCTGATAACTGCCATTGTTTTGTAGTTCAGCTTGTAGTTGCGTTTTTAAATCCGTAGAGACTTGTTGTACTTTTGCAATTAAACGCTGATTTACGCAACTTAAATCTATTTCAACATTGGCCAAATTAATATTGCCCATCACCGAATTTAAGGCAGCCTTTCTCCACACTAAATAGCCGTCTAATTGCTGACAACTAAGCGATGCTATCGCCACCGTGTTGATCATTAAACGTATTTTACCTTGCGCTTCAATAGGAATAGGAGATGCGATATAAGATGATACATCAGCAGCCTTTAGATTAACCTCAAACTGATTTAAGTGTAACGTGTTCATATCTGCGACAAGTTCCCCTTTGCCTTGCAGGCGAGGCGCATCATTATTAAATGTCACATCAAGACTAAGCGCCAACGTCCATAAAGTTCGCCAATTAACTGACCACTGCACATTACTTAATTGATAATTATTTTGATAACTTATATTTTTCGCGGAGCCCTGCCATATTGTTCCCGAAAATGCCTGTATTTTTACAGGACCATTTTGTGCTAAAAATGGCTGTATCATCGAGGCGGGTAATGTCCATATTAAGGACAATAAATAAACAGCGACAAAAAAAACAATACATTTTATTTTCATTATTAATAACCCAACACTAAACGATTTATTTTAATGTAACCCGGCTTCAAAGCTTGGTTAATATCAACATTTAAAACCTCAATGCCATATTTATTTTTAAGCAGCGTTAGCCAATCCATCGTATTATTAAATTCAACATCTGCAATCCAAACCTCTAAGGTATCATTACGATTTAAAATACGTGTAAAACTTATCCCCGATCGTTTAGCACTGCGATTTATTACCTCTACTAAGCTACTTTGAGGTACTTGAGCAACTTGACTGCCCCGCCCTGATTTTAATAATAGAGAGGCTTTTTCTTGTACCCAACTTAATGTTTTTTGAGTGCGTAACAATTGGATTTCACTGTTATCTAAACGTGTGCTTAATGGTTTCCATGCACCCCAATAACATAAGGAAAAAGCTAAAAATAAGACAATAACAACCACTAATCTTCGCTCTTTAATGTTACTGGTTGCCCACCAAATACGCCATTTTTCCTGCATTAGTTGCTCCTTATTCTTAGCGTACCAAATACACGATCTTGGCTATTGTTTAAAGCACCTTGTTGTACACTATAATTTTTAGGCAAGGACTTGATAAAACGCTCAAACGATTGAAAATTATCAGCACTTAATAAGATCTGCATTTCTTGTTTTTTAGCATCAAACTTAATGCTACTCGGGCGCATTTGAGGATAAGCTTTAAAGGAAGGCACTAACTCATTAAGCATTAACAAAAAGCCACTGTTGATGTCTGCATTGATAGGCCTCAACATGCTCTTCATTCTTTTCTTAATACGGGTATACGATAGTTTTTTCTGCAAAGGAAATGCTTGTACGTAAACTTGCTCAACTTGCGCTTTAATGGTGGCCAATTGTTGCTCATTTTGAACACTTTTCATGTGCATATTAAGCATCATCAACAATAAGCCTAACAGCATAAAAACAAAGGGAAAACGCCAACGTAAAAGCGCTTGGTGTGTTTGTTTATTAACTTTAAACTCAGCACTTAGTAGGTTCACTTTATTATTAATACAACCCATCGCTAATAATTGCATCGGCAAGACTGCCGGCATGACCTGCCAGTTTCCAGAATAATTCGACGTAGCATCGCTATAACTTTGCATCACAATGGCATTTTCCTTGCTCGCGGACGCATCGTTTTTCGACGCTAACATCACGTTCAACATGCTGGCATCACAGCTCCAAGCAATCTCTTTATTTTCACGAACAATAAATTGATCATCAATAGCAAGTACTGACCAATGCCCTTCTTCTGCAACGGGCAACGTCAAGCCTTCGGGGATAAACTGCAAACAATTTAATTGTGCCTGCACAAGCCAATCACACCACATTTTCATTTTTTCGTGGCTACAATATGCCACATGAATTAAATCTCGCTGCTTAGCAAAAACATTAAAATGTAATGTCTCAACGTCCATCGCCAGCTCATCTTCAAGTATATAAGGTAACGCTTGTTGTATTTGCCGATTAAAATGCCCTTTAATTGCTACCGACTTAATATTGATATCAACACCCGGTAAAACACAAGTCAGCACACGATTTTGCGCTTTCTCAGTTAAAAGATTAAGTTGCAATGCATTTTCAACATCGCCTGAAGCAATGATTTCATTTTCCGTTTCCGACCAAATCAACCAGTGATTTTTTTGTGTCGGCTCACTTGCTAAGCGAATAATTAGCCGTTCAGTCACGCCCGCTCTCCCAATATCAACATGTAATTTTTATTACCTTATTGAGCAGATAAATATTATGCAAATACGATCTCATCATGATCCTAATCCCGATGATTGATAACGGATCGTATATGCTTTCTTATTTTCTATTTTAAATAACAACTTAACTCGTATTAAACGTTCGCTAAATTGTACGATGCCGTTGAGTTGAAAAAATTCACTTTGCACACTCAATTGACTTTTTATCGCGCTCGGAATATTCAAACCTTTAAATATCTCAGCAGTGAAGAATTCATCCACACTCTTCCAACCACTTTTATCGCGTTCATCTAATAACTTTTCAAAGTCGCGAATGCTTAAATTTAAGCGCTCCGGAAAAATAGCATATAATATTTCAGCTTGATCGATACGTACCGTATTGATATTTATATGTTGCGTCTTTGATGGGATGGCGCATAAATAAGGTGATATTTTAGAAAAAACCTTGCTCGTCACCCCACGTAGCGCGCGTAATTCACTAATATCAATCATCGCCACATTAGCGCTCAAATGTGGTACAGACAGCGCTTCATAAAAACTATCTTCAGCGCCTTGCGCTGCCAAACTCACCTTATCGGCATCAATCCAATCACGTGTTGAGTCTGCTATCGTTTCGGCAAGGTAATCATCGATATCTAATGCTTCAAGCAGACGTTGCAGTTGCGTGACCCCGGTTGCACGCACCTCTTCATTGTCGGGTGCCGCGACAGCATTGATATTAAAACAGCTACGCATATCAATAATCGTACCACTAATATTACCATTTTCCAGTGGGAAGACGCTATCGGGCGTTGCCCAATTTTGATCTAAACTGACACGTTCATTATTTGCAAAATCATCTTCTAGTATCATTCTTGCAAGCTCGGCTGTCGCCTGCGCGTACCAATAACCACCTTGGCTTAACATGGTTCCCTCAGTGCGCTTTAAACTTAACGTCAAACGTTCTGTCATGGTGCTCGCAAGTAAAACCATAATCGCTAAAATCATTAAAACAATGATCAATGCCATGCCTTTTGAAGCGCTCTTTTTCATTTATAGATCACCACGCTCGGAATTAAAAATTGACGTACGATATCGCCAAATTTTTCACTTTTAAAGCTGATCTCTATACCGGTTGGAAGCGCTGTTTTTGATTGCCAGCGCGTCTGCCACTTTGCATTCCAAAAGCGAAACTCTAAACTCTCGATATCTTCTAATAACACTTGCATTTGAGGCTCTTGGCCCACTATAAAATCAGGATATAAAAAATAAAGGCGTTGCAACTGCCCCTCATAAAGTCGGTAGCGCACACGTAACAAATTAGAGCGAGGCAAACGCCCTAACGGATTAGACCAACCTAAACGAGTAAACTCAATGCCTTGATCTTCTGATGAAAACAAATATTTAGCACTTTTAATGAGACCTTTAGATGGAGAGTCGGCATCATCTCGTACTTTTCGCGCACTTATCTGAGTAAAATCTTGCTCGATGATAAGCATCGTATGCTGTAATTTTTTTAACTGCTCAGTATGCCTTTTGCTAATATCTGCACTGCGAATAACGCCCTGTAATACTTGATAAGCGGCCAGACTTAACGAGGCAAAAATAGAAATAGCCACCAACATCTCAATCAGTGTAAAACCTAGAGTTTTAGTCCTTAAACGCTTAATGCTTCGCAATGTAAGTCCTTAAGGTCGCCAAAGCCACCCCTTTTTCGTCTTTACGCACTTGCATATCAACTGCTATAAATTGACTGTCTCCCGTACCAACCGCTTTATAACGTACAAACCATTGTTTATCAGCAAACGTCACTTCACTATTTTTCCACGTGGATGTCGGCCATATTTTTTCTAATTTCAGTTGCACTAAGCCATTACTTGCAATCCACATCGCCATGCTTTTATCTTCTAAATGCGCTTGGTTATTGAGGGCATTAGAAGACGCTTGCATAACGGCAAGCCCCGCTGTCGCCAGAATAACCAGTGCGAGCATCACCTCAAGTAACGTCATACCGCAAACTTTATGGCGACTCATGTGTATCTTCTTTGGTGATTTCACCACTCATATTAATACTAAGCAGTGCGGAGGCAGGTCTATCGCCGTCCTGTGTATTTAAAAATTGCAACGTAAAGGGCGTTACCTCTCCACTCGACATAATATAAACTTGTGGGGCGAGCGTTCCGGGTTTAACATTCACGTTTTGACTATCAAGTTCCTCCCAGAGCGCACCCAATAATGCATAATGCAAGGTCAACGGCTCAGCCAAAGTAACATCCGTAATGATCCTTTTAAGCTCTAAAGCTTGCCACGCTTTTTCTTTATAAGCATAAACAACAAATTGGTAAGCATTATCTTTAAAGATGATCCCTAACTCTTTACCCGACATCAAAGCTTCATCTTGCGCAAAAGACAATAAAGTAACAAAACGCTGTGCTTGCCAATCTAAGTCTTGTTGTCGCTCAGTGATTTTTGGTAAATTCATCACCACTACCACCGAGACCATCGCCATGATCAACACCACCAACATTATCTCTAATAAGGTGAAACCTTGTTGTCTCGCTTTAAGCGCTTGCATGTTAGGCCTGATACCTGAGCATTAGAGGTCCCAGTTACCAATATCATCTTCGGTATCTTCTTCTGCATCTTGACCTACCGATAAAACATCAATTTTTCCATGTTCGCCCGGACTATTTAAAATATAATCATTGCCCCAAGGATCTTGAGGAAGACGCTTAATATAACCGTCTTCAGGATAATTACGTGGCTCAGGCGATGCCGTTGGTTTTTCCAATAGAGCCTCTAATCCTTGATCCGTATTCGGGTAACGAGAATTGTCTAATTTATACATGTCTAACGCATTTTCTAATGCGATCAGATCTGAAACCACTTTTTGGCGATCTGCTTTATCTTTGTTACCCATTAAATTGGGTACAACTAAAGACGCCAGTACACCTAAGATCACAATAACCACCATGATCTCAAGTAATGTAAAACCTTTTTGTTTATTATTTTTAAGCACACTATTTTCCTTTATTAAGCAGAAACTAAATTATTGAGTTGTAGTATCGGTTCGAGTATTGCCATCACAATAAACAGAACCACCCCCGCCATTGAAATAATCAATGCAGGTTCAAATAAACCAATAGCAATCGTCACTTGCGCCGCAAATTGTTTATCTTGATTATCCGCAGAGCGCGCTAACATATTCCCTAACTCACCACTACGCTCACCACTGGCAATCATATGTAGCATCATCGGTGGAAATAATTTTGTATTAGTAAGTGCCCGTCCTAGGCTCACGCCAGAGCGTACACGCTCTGTCGCCTCTGCAACTCGTAAGCGTATAAATGCATTACTGAGCACATTTCCCGCAATACCCATCGCCTCAAGCAACGGCACAGCGCTGCTATTTAAAATGCTTAATGTCCGCGCAAAACGCGCTGTATTTAAGCCTTTAGACACATTGCCAATCACCGGTATACGTAATAAATGTTGAGCAAATTTTAGCTGGTTACTTTCTTTTCTTAAGTACTGTTTTATGCCCAGTAGACAGATAAAAAGCGCCCCCATCAAATACAAACCATAAGCGCGCAGTGCATCACTGATTGTTATCAAGAATCGTGTGGTTGCCGGTAAATCTGCCCCCATGTGCTCAAACTGGCCGACCACTTGCGGTACAACTGATGTTAATAATATCGAGATAACGCCGACCGCCACAAACGTTAATACTAAGGGATAAATCATCGCTTGCTGGATAGTACTTTTCATTGCTTGGCGTTGCTCTGCATAATCGGCAAGCTTATCTAATACTTTATCAAGGTGACCAGAACGCTCGCCCGCCGCCACCATCGCGCAAAACAGATGATCAAAAACAAAGGGAAAGGCGCCTAAACTCTCAGCTAAACTGTGCCCTTCAATGATCGAGCTACGCACCGATGCAATGATCGTTTTTAAATTTTCTTTTTCACACTGCTCTAATACCGCTTGTAAGCATTCTTCTATCGGAATAGAGGCAGCCACTAAAGTCGAAAGTTGACGTGTTATCAGCGCTAAGTCTGCCGTTTTAATTTTGCAACGGTATAAGCGTTTACTACTCTGACTCGACTGCTGACTCACCGCCTCAACGTGCAATGGCATATAACCTTGCGCACGTAATTTTTGCCTTAACAAACGCGCTGAATCAGCCTCTAAGGTTCCTTTTACAGATTTACCTTTGGCATCTAATGCTTTATATAGGAAGGTTGCCACAATCATCCTCACTGGTTACACGAACTATTTCTTCTAATGTGGTTAAGCCTTGATACACTTTAGCCATACCATCATGGCGAATGCTCGGCGTAGACTGACGGATCACTTTTTCAATCGCTTGCTCGCCGGCACCGGTATGCATTAACTCACGAACCACATCCGTCACGATCAATAATTCGTGGATCCCCATACGACCTCGATAGCCTGTTGCATTACAATGCTCACAACCTTTCGCATTATAAATAATCACTTTTTCAGTGTTAGGAACACCTAACAGATGTTTTTCTTTACTACTGGCGATATGTGGCGCTTTACAATAAGTACATAAACGGCGCACCAAACGTTGCGCAAGTACCCCGAGTAGACTCGATGAGAGTAAGAAAGGTTCAACCCCCATATCACGTAATCGTGTTACCGCGCCCACGGCGCTATTGGTATGTAAGGTAGAAAACACCAAATGCCCCGTTAAACTCGCTTGTACTGCTATTTGCGCGGTTTCAAGGTCGCGGATCTCACCAATCATCACCACATCGGGATCTTGGCGTAAAATAGCGCGCAAACCACGTGCAAAAGTCATCTCAACTTTACTATTAACCTGTGTTTGGCCAATGCCCTCAATTGAATATTCAATGGGATCTTCGATAGTTAATATATTATGCTCTTTAGCGTCTATTTCCATTAGCGCCGCATATAACGTGGTACTTTTACCTGATCCCGTCGGCCCTGTCACCAGTACAATACCGTGCGGTTGATGGATCAAGGAGCGCATTAATTCATGATTTTCTGGCGTCATTCCTAACGTGGCAAGGTCGAGTTTTATGGCGTTTTTATCAAGGATACGTAACACTACACGCTCACCATGGCTGGCCGGCATTGTTGACACTCGCACATCGACAGCGCGCCCACCAATGCGCAATGAAATACGTCCATCTTGTGGTACTCTTTTTTCTGCAATATCAAGTTTCGCCATGACTTTAATGCGCGACACTAATAACGCAGCAAGTTTACGTTGAGGTTTTAAAATTTCACGTAAAATACCATCTATGCGAAAACGAATAATAAGGGAGTTTTCAAACGTTTCGATATGAATATCAGAGGCTTCTTCTTTAATTGCTTCACCTAATAACGCATTGATGAGCTTAATAATAGGCGCATCATCTTCTGTTTCTAACAGATCCTCATCTGCGGGCATATCTTCTGCAAGCGCAAAAAGATCATCACTGCCGATATCTTGCATAAGTTGCTGTGCATCTGATGATGACGATTGATACGCTGAGGCCACTAATTCATTAAAGTGAGATTTCTCTACTTGAAGCAAGCTAAACGCCCCGCCAATAACGCGGCGCACCTCTAACAACAAGTCAGCATTGGGCGCTTTAATATGACAAAGCTCGATATTTTTCGCGTTGTACACAAGCACAATTTCATGTTTCTTTGAAAAAGAAAAAGGTAACTGCCCATAAGGCGTGACAATTTGATTGTCCACCTCATCATCAGGCGCAACAATAGAGGCTTCAGTGCTTGGCATTATTAAGATCCTGCTTTAATAACGCGCGTTGCTTTAAAAAGGTATCCGCATCAATTTCTTGTGTTTTACCCCATTCCGGCAATAGAGGGCTCTCACTATTTGGCATTAAGTTAATGCCAATTTCGCGTTGTTTTTTCTGCATATCTCGGATCATCGAGTATTTACGCATACTTAATTCATTCATGGTGACATCATCACGAATAATAGTGGCGCGTAAAAAAATCATTAAATTACGCTTTTCCGTAGTATTACGCGTTGATTTAAACAAATTACCCAACCAAGGGATATCACCAAGCAAAGGTATCTTATCTACCGACTCAATGACTTTCTCATCGATTAAGCCCCCGATAACAATCGTTTGTCCCGATTTTACGAGCACCGTGGTTTTCACTGATCGCGTAGAGAAAACAACATCCACTGTATTGGTACTGTCTTTAATGGAAGAGACTTCTTGCTCAATCACCAATTGCACGGAATCACCTTCATTAATTTGTGGGGTGACATTTAATTTTACGCCAATCTCTTTACGTTCAATGGTTTGAAATGGATTGTCATTATCATCACTCGAGGTTGATCCGGTTAACACGGGGACTTCATCCCCCACCAGAAAACTTGCTTCTTGATTATCTAAGGTCATGATACTCGGTGTCGCTAATATGTTAGAGCCCGTCGAACTACTAAGCGCCTGTAACATGACCCCCCAATTAGAGCCCAGATACCCGACTACCCCACCCGCTATTTTACTAATTGCAGAGCTCACATCACTTAAATCGCCATCATGGCGAATTTGGTAAGCCCCATTAATAGCATCTCCTGTCGTCGCCCCATTACCGTGAAATTGAGAACCACCGGCTGAGGTTGCAAATTGCACGCTTAAGTTAATGCCGTTACCTTCTGAAATTTCAACAATAATGGCTTCTACTAACACCTGAGCGCGGCGAATATCTAATTTTCGGATAACACTGCTTAGTGACGCCATTAAGGCTGGCTGCGCCGAAACAATTAACGCGTTAGTGCCTTCATGAGATTCTATACTTAGGCTTTTGGAGTTGGACTTAGTGCCCGTTTTCGACGCAATATTTGATATGCCTTCGCTCACGCCTTTTAAAACATCCGCAACTTCCTTGGCGTTTGCATATTTAAGATAAAACACGCGAGTATTACCATTGCTCTGAAGCTCATTATCTAACGATTTCACTAATTTTATAATACGCGCACGCGTTTTAGGCTCACCACTAATAATAATAGAGTTGGTACGCTCATCGGCAACCAGACGCGGTCGTAAAATACTGGGCACACTACTTTGAGAGCCTTTACTCGGCGCTTGGATAGCCGTGATGATTTTAACCATCTCTAGTGCACTTGCGTATTCTAATTTAAGAATATCAACTTCGTGATCGCCGGCTTTATCCACGCGATGTACGATTTTAACTAAACGGTTCACAACCGCCGCACGGCCAGTGATCATTAATACGTTAGAGGGCCCATAATGTACAACATTACCGCCACCTGCATTATCGTTAAGTTGGCGCAGTAGTGGCGCTAACTCGCGCACAGAGACATTCATAACTGGCACAACACGCGTGACCATTTCATCGCCATGATAAAACTTGCCATCATCAACGACAGGAATAGCCGATACTTTTGCATCTTTAGCGCGGATAACTTTAATAATATGATCATCCATTTCAACGATAGCAAAACCATAGACTTCTAATACGTTTAAAAAGAATTGATAGTATTGCTTCTCATTAAGTAAATCATAACTACGTACATTAATTTTCCCTCGGATAGCGGGATCTAATATGATCGTTTTATGCAGATTTTTACCCACGATATTTATAAATTCATTAATATCTGCATTTTTAAAACTTGCTGAGTATTCTGTCGCCAATGCACTCGACGCGATTAAACAAGATAAGGCAACACTTAATACCTTAAATTTACTTATTAAAGACTTCATTTATCCCAAACTCCATATAATGAACATTGTCATTTTAAACATCTTTATTCTCTTTTTATTAAGGGATCGCGAAATCGATTTCATACAACTGTCCTTGTCGCATAACGCTTAAATTTATTTCTGTCATCTGCGAAAAACGCTTCATTAATGTTAATGCTTGCTGCCTATCAGTGAGATCCACACCATTTAATTGCACCGCGATATCCCCTGCTTGTAAGCCCACACTATTAAATAATGTCGGATTGCGGCCAGGACTCAGTCGATAACCTTGCAAGCGTCCTGATTTTTTCAGAGGAGAAATATTAATATAGTCAAATATAGCGCGAGGATTGCTCAGCAGCCTCTTTTTATCGATATTAAGTGTGTTGAGTCGCGCAGATGGTGTGTTTTTTGCCAAGGGCCTATTATCAAATTCCTCATCAGCCCCATCGAGCATCAATGTTTGGCGACTACCTTGTACATTTAAAATAACTCGGTCGCTGTATATTTCAATAAGGCTAGCTTGATTATTGGCAATTTTTGAGTCAATAAAAAAACTATCTTGGCGTCCTTGATAAGAAATAATTGCGCTGGAATACTCAGGATCGGAAGCAGCAACAACCCCCACTAACGTTAATTTTAAGGTGGTCTTAGGCGCATGTGTCGTGCGCGCTTTACTGATAACTTTGACGGGGAGGATCTCTTGTTGTCCGAAAAGAAACGCAGATTGTAATTTTTGCGTTTTTATTTGTTGATTTGTCTGTTGCGTTGCAACAGGGGCATCCCAAACTGCAGATGGCGGCACTGAGCTCAGTAAAAACCAAGTCAGTAACGCTAACTGATAAGCAACGAATACCTCTCCTAGTAGAAGCATGGGCGTCGACAATTTTTCTAAACGAAGAGACAAAGACACTAAAAACACCTTATTAAATAATCTATTAGCATCTTAGCATAAGAAAATAAACAGACATGCGATATAACATCAATCTCAAACAATAAGATATAAATCTTTAGAGTTCTTATTCATCTGTAAACAAAGCATATTTTATCCAGATTTCGGTAACGATTTAAACAGTTTAATACTCTTAGTTCGATAATAACCCGATAATGTGACCCCAGTGACCTCTGCACTACTTTGCGCCGAACTTGGCGACCATTGGATATCGATGTTTTCAAATTGCTCACTAAACAGAATATTATCCTGCGTAGTGCGAAGTATCGCCCCAAGTGTCGTCGAAATAAGCGCTCCGCCTCTTTTTTTCAGCCAGGTATCAAGTAACTCTCTGCTTAAAATTTTCTTCGCCATTTGTAATTTTGAGCCTACCCAATCATTAAATTGCACATGATCAACATGGCCTTTGCGCACAATAATAATTTTATCATTTAGCATGCTCATGCCGTAAATATCCGTTGCGCTATATGATATTGACTGCTCGATAGAATGTTTAATATTATTAATAAGGTATAAACGTTTGCTGGTCAATACGGCGCTGTACTTTGCCTCTCCTTGCGAGGAAATAAACGAGATATCCCCCTCTAATTGCAACGTTTTAAGCACATTATTACTCTGTACACCTAGCCATGAAAGCATATTGGTTGCCTGACTAATTAATATTTCCGTATCTTCAAGTACAAAAACAGCCGCTTTTATATTGTCTTTCGGCAACTCTTTAACATATTGTAAGGTTTTACTTTTAAGTATGAGTGCTTTGCCATTTTCCTGTAATACCAGCAGTTTTGTTCCCTGATGATTCACTTTCAGATCTTTAGCGGGGCTATTTAACGCGTACACATATTGTTTATTTTTTAATGTATTACTGTCTAATAGTCGCAGTGTATTCACCCCATTATTAAACACCGCAATGATATTTTTATTTTTAAAATCGCTAACCACCCAGCCAATATTATCATTACGGCAAGCAGCCTTCGATGCCAACATCGCACTCGTATCAATGACGGGTGGTTTTGGTAAACGAGGGCGTTTATTAACAATATCAGAGCCCGAAGCGCCCCCTCTACTGTCAATCTCAATATCACGTGTAGAGGTCATTAATTTAGTGCCCGTGGCGGTAATAAACACACCATTATTTCCACTGCTTTTACAATCAGAATCAAGGCTTGCATTTAGCATATTCGGCTCTTGATAAACTAAATAAGACAGATCATTTTTTTCGCCTTGGGTGGCAAACACTAAGCGCGCCGACGAATTAGACACATTACTGTTGCCATTATTATAATAATTCATAAAATTATCGTACCAACTGTCCCAAGCATCGTCAGCATCATCATATTTATCATGGTGATGATCATCATCGTGATCATCATCGTGATCATCATCGTGATCATCATCGTGATCATCATCGTGATCATCATCGTGATCATCATCGTGATCATCATCGTGATCTCGTGAGGTTGCGACCGAAAGAGACTTAGACGCAGGACTAAACGAAGTGTAAGATCCATTATTTAAGTTCATGGCAAATAACTCCCCCTCTGTCGATAAGCTTAATAATTGTCTTGTCTTCACATCGATAGATAATGAGCGCAGTGATTTTAACTCTGTTACCGGAAATGAGCCCTGCAATAAATATTGCTTATTTAAAAACAACAAGCGTTGATCGATATCGTTTTGAGTCAATATCTCTGTGATATCAAAGCTCTGTGCATAAACCATTTTGTCTATCGCTGTTGCTATTTTAAGGTATTTAGAATCACCCTGTAACGATAAAGCATGCTTAAAAGAGGCTAACAATAAGTTCGTCTCATTTTGTGGCCCTTCACGGCTATTTAACGCGGTAAAATCTAATTGATATTTTTCACCAAAAACAGTATTTAAGTACGCCTTCGCTTTCGCCGGGTCACCCGCTACCAAAGGATTAAAAAGCACTTCATTTTGAATTAACGTCGTAAATGGGCTAATAACTTCAGATTGCCCTGATGCCGTAAGAAAATACTCTGACGAGTCCAGTAAAAAAGGCCCTCTCATGCTAAAAGGAAAGCCATATATACTTGATTTTTTTACTTCAGAATTATCACATACTGCATTTAAGTTAGTGTCTTGGCATATCATCATATCGCGATAAGCATAATGGGCTTGTGTCGGTATCGTGTTGCTATCTTGATCATTTTGACAGCCCACTACAACAAAGCTACTGGCGATAAATAGCGCGATTTTTGTTAATTTTAAAGATCCATCTTTCATATTTTCCACTTCACCCATTTACATTTCACTAACACAACACGTTAAAAATTACTTTTTTGAAGTGCCCACTATCAACCGAAGCCGCTAAAGTATCAAAATAAACATGCGAATGCTATTGATAATTAATATCGTTTTGATTAGTATGTGCAATCTTTTTTAACGAGCCTTTAACATGGCGCCTGATATTGATAGTAAGGATATTTTATAATGAGATGGATCTCTCAGATGTTGTTCCTCTGCTCTAGCACTTTTTTAATTGCCTGCAACGATTCAGGCTCAGGAGAAAATTTAGCCTCCACAGACAATATTCAAACAATTTCAAATGCTAAAAATAGTATTTCTGGCACAGCAATGGATGGTTATTTAAACCAAGCCAAAGTTTGTCTCGATATCAATAACGATCTCACTTGTACTGAAGAAGATGGCCCGATCTCATTTACGGATGAATTTGGACGTTATAGCCTCAATATTGACAAGGATATTGACCGCAGTCAGCACACCTTAATTGTAGAAGCGATCCCAGGCACCACTTTTGATATGGACGCGCCGAGCGATGCCATTGAAAAAGCTTATGTTTTTTCTGCACCCGCTAATAATGCGAATATTGTCAGCCCATATAGCACACTTATTCATGCCATATCACAGCAACAAGGTATTGATTTTAAACAAGCAAAAAACGAATTAGCACAACAACTAAACTTAAATGCAGATGACTTTGACGCCGATTACGTGGCAAGTAAAAAAGATAAATATAAAAAAATGCATGTGTTGGCGCAAGGCCTTACCCAAATCATACAAAAGAGCACTCAAAAATCAGTCGATAATGGCGTTGCTCGTGTAAATTCGCGCGTCGGCGTGCAGAGTAAATTGGCCTTCTTAGATATTAGTGCGCTCAAAACTAAAACGGATAAATTATCTGGCAATAATGTTGCAGCGAGCCTAGACGCAATCAGCGAACAGAGTCAGCAAGCCTTGGTCGTCAAAGCCGATGAAATCGAGATAATCAATGGCAAAGTGCAGATACAACGACCAAAACCAAGTATTATCAGCGAGGATGATGCATCAAACACCTTAGATTGGGCATGGGTTGGTTACTTTAAACAGGTTGATCAATATGAGTATTCCTTAGATAGCGGTAATACGTGGAAAAAGGCGACCACTAAACCCTTATTAGTTGGTAATGTGGCACTTGCTCCTGGCGTAGTACAATTGCGTTTACGCACTTTACACTTGCACACAAATGCCGGTAAAATTGCACTCTCTACGCAACACTTCACTTATAGCGCAAGGCCTGCAGCGCCCAGTTCATTAACCGTTAATGACGCAAATAATAGCTTCGATTGGACAAATGTAGCGACTTATAGCCACTTTGATGCTTATGAATATTCTTTTGATGGTGGCAATATTTGGCAAGATGTTCAACAGAAACCCCAAACACTCGCAGATCTTGATTTAAGCGTAGGAGAACTACAAATTCGCGTTAAACCGCCCGCGTATAGTAATTTGTCAGCCGGTTTCAGCACTCTTTCTACTGTAGCGATGACGCAAACACCACAAACGCCTAGTGCACCTACTTTAACGGGTAATGACACAACAGATTTAGTCGATTGGGATTATATTCAAGGCTTTAACAGCCCATCTGATTATGAAATTCATATAAAGGGTACTTGGAAAGCGCTTACCATTAAGCCTTATTCTGTGGGCAACAATACGTATGCATCTAACAGTATTAGTATTCGTGTACAGAAAAACATCAATAACGCGCGTAAAGCCGGCGATATTGGCACGTTAAGTTTTGCTTTTAATAAACAAGCAAATAAACCTAAAGCGCCTGAAAATAGTATTGTTAACGATGCGCTCAATAGCTTTGACTGGACGATGTTAAGTCCTTATACACAGAAAAATGCCCATGAGTACTCTGTTGATTCGGGTAAAACATGGCAAAATGTCAATGAAAAACCCCTTTTCATCAGTGATGTAGACTATGCGCCCGGCGCAATTTGTGTACGCGTTAGAGCAAACATACAAAATCATAACCCCGTGGGCGAGCCTTTATGTTCAAGTGCAAAATATAGCATAACGCCAAGTACGCCAGATGCCCCGACTTTCCCTATCAGTGACGACAATGCGGATACTTTTTCATGGCAATGGACACCCGGCTTTAAAAACGCCAGTGATTATGAAGTTCTCATTGCAAATGGTACATGGACAGGTGTTGACAAAAATCCCTATGCACTGATCGCAGATGAAAGTTATGCTCCTGGTGATATTAATGTGCGTGTTAAAGGCGACCTATTAACGGGACGTGCGCCGAGTGAAAGCCTAAGCAATACAAACTACTTTAATCCTAAGCCATTGCAAGCAGACGCCCCATCAGACGGCCTTGTTGATGATAAAAACAATACATTTAATTGGACGAACGTTGCTTCTTTTTACAACGTAAGTGATTATGAATACTCACTTAATGCAGGACAAACGTGGAAAACCTTAAGTGTAAAACCTTTGCATGTTAGTGAAGTGGAGTTAAGTATTGGTCGCGTACAGGTGCGCGTCAAAGCCAATGTTAAAAATGGTATGCCAGCAGGATTTATCTTAGAAAATCATGATGCTTTTATGGCAGAGCTAGGTCCTGATGCGCCACAAAACTTAATAATTGTTAATCACGATAAAACGAGATACAAGGACGAAGTAAAAACCAATGGTTTAAAATGGTCTTTTGTTGTCGACAGTACAACGGGCGCCAATTATCAATATCCTACTTATTATGAATTTACCAATGATAAAGGCACCACTTGGACAACGGCGATTAGTAATCCGCAACATATTGGTACACAAGCCTACGCCAAAGGTAATGTCGGTATTCGCGTTAAGGCGAATGCTATCGACGGAAAAAACAATAGCCCGGGAAAAGTCATGTGGGCTAATAGTGCGTCGGGGTCATTCTTAGTGATCCGCCTTGTTCCGATCAGTGATTGGGATAAAGCCCCTTATCTCCTAAGTAAGGATGCTCAATATTCAAGCCTAAAAATGGGAGGTTGGAGATCTACTCGCCCGACTTGCTTCGCAGAATATGGCCCAGATGGTAAAGGAAATGCACGCTTTTGGACTAAAAAATCGGTTTATAGTAAAACGGGGATCGCCTCTGAATTACAAAAATCTGCCTGTGGCATTTCAGATTGGAAGCTACTTTCCGTCACCGAATTAGCTGCGCGATTTAGTAAAGATTTAACCTTTATCCCAAAATTTGCGATGTATAACGTCATTTCAAAGACACGTAATCGTTATTGGGCAAGCATGATGGAAAATAACCAACTTTCTTTTGTCAAAGTGAGTGAAGGAAAAGTTGCAACGGGTTATTCCTTTTCTACTGCAAGTCTTATTGCTACTTGGGTAGCCCCAGCAAACAACAATTAAAATACCTTTAATGACAACTAAGCAGCGTATCTGTCTAAACAGATACGCTGCTTAACCGTTTTATTTACGAAATTACTTTAGGAATAAAAATGAACAATAAAAAAATAAATAACAAAAGTAAACAACGTGGTGCTGCTGCCATTGAGTACGCTATTTTAGCCGCCGCTATGTCGATTGTAATGTTTAACTTTTTAGGTGAAGACGGCTCATTAACACAGGCTATCAACGGTACCTTTGAAAGTGTCGTCACCAAACTTGAAAGCATTCAAGAAAAATAAAAAACACTCTCATTACTCACGTATGAGCCTTATTGTTTACGCAAAAAAGAAAATTTAATCATGACAGCAAAACGTTTAATGTATTTTTCTGTTTTTATTTCACTCATCGGTCTCTTGGGACTATTTATGAGTGTGTCTTCGCCTACCGCGCCGGCGCTGATAAAAGAAGAAAATAAAACACTTACTATTCTTGTAAGTTCTCAAGAAATAAAATCAGGTCGCCTGTATAGCGCCTCTATCTTTGCGTGGAAAAAAGTACCTGAAAGTGATTTAGCCGAGCAAATTGATTACATTCAAAAAATAGACTTTAACAATAAAGCTTATAAAAAAAGTATTGTGACCGGCGATCTTCCGGCCGGCCATATTATGAGTCAATCGGATTTCTTAACTCTTGAAGATGGCGCGTTCTTGTCTGTTCTACTTCGCCCGGGATACCGAGCTGTCTCCGTTGGCGTTGATCACATCACCGCAAATTCGGGTCTTATTCGCCCAGGGGATCATGTCGATGTATTACTGCTTGCTTCTAAAGAAAAAGAATTACGCTCGACAGGCAATGAAACGCGTAGCTTATATGTAAAAACCATTGTGCAAAATGTACGCGTTTTAGCCCTTAACGATGCACTACAAATTGATCGTTACCAAGAAGAGAAAAAAAGAAACAAAGGCATGCTCCCTGAAAAAAGTGCGGTCACTTTAGAGGTGCTACCCGCACAGGCCAATACGGTTATTTTAGCTAATCAGTTGGGCACGCTATCAATGCTACTTAGAAATAGCAGTGATAATAGTATATTAGCAAACACACAAGTTGATATTGGCGATATTTTCCCTGAAATTAAACAAGTTCAGCCTGATATCGGTTTAATTGAATTTAGAGCAAAACAGAAACAAGTCTTAAACACAGTGAGTGGCGAACAATGGTAAAAAGCATCATAGCAGGATCTCTATTTTTTCTACTCGCATTTAGTGCACAAGCTAAAACCTTAAATGTCACACTTGATCAAGCAAAATTATTAGTGTTGCCTAAAACAGCAAAATCTATTTTTATTGCCAGTGATCGCGTGGCCGATTACCAAACCTTAACCAACACAAAAATAATGATTTTTGGGAAACGAGTGGGTTCAACGTCTTTATATGTTCTCGATGCACGTGAAAATGTGATTTATTCCGCCACGGTCAAAGTAAATCATAATGTGCAGGAGCTCAATGCCCTGATAAAACATGAATTTCCAAATGCACAGGTGCACAGCGAATCGACTGCAGGTAAACTTTTTTTAAAAGGCCAAGTCAGCACCCCCAGTATTGCTGAGAAAATTGTGCGTTTAGCCGAAGGTTACGTCTCAAGTAATGGAGGGAAATCAGAAAGTGCAGGTGCTGCTACTGAAGGTGGCGCTCAAGACGACCAACAGGGCGGAGAGTCCGCACAATCTACCCAAAATACACAAGAATTAATCAATCAGTTAGTGATCACGATGCCGACGCAAGTCAATTTACGTGTGCGCATTGCTGAAGTGTCACGTAATGTCTCTAATAAATTAGGGATCAAGTGGGGCGCGCAAAATATTGGCACCATTTCAGGTACCTTTGGCACTAAAAATTGGTTACCCAACGTTAAGTTTCCAGACCTTTCAATAATGATTGATGCCTTAGCCAGCAACGGCCTTATCTCTATTTTAGCCGAGCCCAACCTAACCGCTATCAGTGGCGAGCGTGCATCCTTTTTAGTGGGTGGTGAGATCCCTCTTCCCGTTGTCTTTGGCGATAGCGCCAATATTATCTATAAACCTTTTGGTGTTCGTTTAGATTTTAAGCCGACCGTACTAAGTGCTAATCGTATCCGTCTGCAAATAGAGCCTGAAGTTAGCACCATTGCACCGCGTACCAATGTACAGATAGGTGGCTCTTCTTTACCTGTCTTTATTACCCGTAAAGCATCGACCACGATTGAACTCGCCAGTGGCCAAAGTTTTGCCATTGGCGGATTATTACAATCTAAAGATATAGAGCAATTACAAAAAATACCCCTACTTGGTGATATTCCTATTTTAGGTGCGTTATTTAGATCCAGTGAATTTCAACGTGAAGAAACTGAGCTTATCATTATCGCCACTGTCTATTTAGTGCAGCCGACACGAAGCGATAAATTTTCTTTGCCGACCGATGGCCTTCTTCCTCTTAGCGATATTGAGCGTTTGCTCGCTTGGCCTCATAAAAAAGTGACACCCACTACTATGGGATCATTCTCTTCTACCCCCTCTCAGCCTCGTTTGCTGGGCGATAACGGATTTTATTACTAAGGTATCTCATGCGACTATTACTCACAATATTACTCAGTAGCGCCTTATTAGCGTGTACCAGCCAACCGATGCCCCATGCACCCGAGATCCCAGTACAAGTATTAACGGATCAGTTTGCCTTAACACTACAAGGCAATACATTAAATACGCTCGACAAAAAAACATTACAGCAGTTTTTCTCCAAACGAGGCGACCCAAGTAATTTAAGAGTGCGTTTAACGTTACATACTCGTGCGGGCATGGCGCAAAAAAAACAACTCCAAAAACTCTTAAAAACATGGCGTATCACGGCAGATCAACTAGAGATATTCAGCGGGCCACAAGAAAAACAACAGGCATCAGCAGCAGATTTTACCTTTGTTGTTGAATCTTACCGCGCCTTAGCGCGGCACTGCCAAGCTCAAAAAGATGCCAGTATCATTCTCAATAATTTTAAACGAAATCCTAATTTTGGTTGTGCTAATAGTAATGCACTCGCGTTAATGATTGCCAACCCGAGAGAATTATTACGCAGTGCCACATTAGCACCGATGGAAGGCAGAAAAGCAGTCTCTATTATTGAGAGTTACTACAGCCAACCGACGCAACGACTCAATCAATCATCACCTATTTCGGGTGCGATGTCTGGATCCACAGGAAACTAATGATGCAAAAAAATGCCAATATAAGTACCTCTTCATTGTCTAATGCATCTTGTCTTTATGTGACAAAAGACGCGGATTTAGCCAGATTATTTTCATCTCATTTGAAAAGCATGGGGATAACGCAACACTTTCACTATCAAAATGATCCTCAAAATATACAAGATCATTGTGCGACATATGGACAACCATCCTTTTTAATCATGGATTTACGTGCCTTTAATGATATGGATGCAAAAAAATTAATCCGCCAACTCACTGCAACATTAAACCTACCTTTAATTGTAATGGGCGAAAATGACAGTATTAATTTTTATCGTGATTTATTAAAAATAGGGGTAACGGAGTATCTAACATTACCCTTACAAGCTGATTTGTTAAATGAAGCTATTCACCTTGTTTTAAATGCCAATACCGAAATTAGTGGCACCAATAAAAAACAACAAGGTCTACGTATCAGCGTTGCCAGTGCAAAAGGGGGCGCGGGTTGTAGTACTATCCTTAGTAACCTTGCTTGGCAATTAGCCGAAGATAAAAAACAGCAGGTTGCCTGTGCTGATTTGGATTTTGTGAGCGGGGATTTAGACTTACATTTTAATGTCAGTGCGAATAACCGTTTAATTGAAATGCTTCAATTTCCAGATCGCTTAGAGCCCCTGGTTTTTAAACGTAGCGCAATTAAAGTAACCGATAACTTGGTGCTATTTAGTGGCTATAGCCAACAACTCGAACAATCTTTCTGGCCGGGACTGTTAGCCTTTGATGAGATCTCTCTTTTTTGCCAAAAACAAGTGCATTATCTCCTCTGGGATATCCCCTCTTTTAGTTTACGCGACAGTCTTGGCTTTGAAGCACTGGCAAGTGCGGATGTTTGTTTAGTGGTAATGCAACCCACGTTATCTTCAATTCGTCATACTCAGCAATTATTAGATAAATTAAAAAACCGTGATAACTTGCGCATTATATTAGTTTTAAATCACACAAAACCTGAAAAATCATCTTTGATTTCAGCGATTGATGTTGCACAAACACTGGGTAAAAAACCCGATATTGAGATCCCATACTGCCCTGATGACATGCTGGCTTCAACCACACTTGGCGTAC
The DNA here is from genome assembly GCF_000153405.2 of Psychromonas sp. CNPT3. NCBI lineage: Bacteria > Pseudomonadati > Pseudomonadota > Gammaproteobacteria > Alteromonadales > Psychromonadaceae > Psychromonas > Psychromonas sp. CNPT3. Next base: position 202,841 of record NC_020802.1, on the reverse strand, counting down.
CCGCCTTTACGCGCCATAAAAAGTTACGCTTAGCCTTTAAACAATTACATGCCTTGATAGCAGGGAACAGCGTCAGCGCGCAGCCCTCTCTCTTGCAACAATGGCTAAGGAAAGCATAATGTTTGGACAGCCTTCTAACCCAAGCCACACGTTGCCCGTCGTCAACAATAACCCGCAGCAAGCCACGCGCGCGCCCGAAAACAAATCGGCAACAGATGTCGCGCGCCAGTTATCACGCTTTAGCTTGATCCAAAGTGAAGTAATGCAAGCAATTGAGCCTGCTGTGGTGATAAAACTATCACGAGAAGAGCTAGAAAAGCGCACTTTTGAAGCCGTCGGTGAGATTGCTTACCAACATCAATTTCCGATTGGCGCACAAGAGCAAAAAAAGATTAGCGATCAATTAGTTAATGAAATGCTCGGCTTGGGCCCCTTACAATGTTTACTCGATGATCCCGACGTCACCGATATTATGGTAAATGGACCTAATGAGGTTTTTATTGAAACCCATGGTAAATTAAAGCGCACTGATATTCGTTTTAGAAATGAAGATCACCTTCTAAATTTAGCACGCAGAATAGTCAGTGGCGTTGGCAGACGCATTGATGAAAGTAGTCCGATGGTTGATGCACGTTTAGCCGATGGGAGTCGCGTCAATATTTTGATCCCACCATTAGCGCTCAATGGCACCTGTATTTCTATTCGTAAATTCAGCGATAACAAGCATAGTTTGCAACAGTTAGCAGCCCTTGGCGCCATGTCAGATGAGATGGCATCATTACTTGATGTTATTGCACGTTGCCGCGTGAATGTTTTAATCTCCGGCGGGACTGGCGCAGGGAAAACCACACTGCTTAACGCTATCTCGTTTGGCATTTCACCCGATGAGCGCATTATTACCATTGAAGATGCAGCTGAATTAAAACTTATGCAACCCCATGTAGTCAGCATCGAAACACGTCCCAGCAATATGGAAGGCTTAGTGGCGATAGATCAATCTATCTTGCTTAAAAATGCATTACGTATGCGCCCCGATCGTATTATTTTAGGTGAGATCCGCGGCGCAGAAGCCTTTGATATGATGCAAGCAATGAATACAGGCCATGATGGCTCAATGTGTACACTGCATGCGAATAGCCCTATTGATGCCTTGATCCGTTTAGAAAACATGCTCCTGATGTCCGAAGCACAATTGCCTTTAACGGCCCTACGCAGACAAATTGCCAGTACCATTAATATTGTGATCCAAATTGAGCGCATGCGTGATGGTAAAAGACGTGTTGTAAATATCACCGAATTAGTCGGACTTGAAGGCGAGCAGTATTTAAGCCAAGACTTATTCCATTTTGAAAAGCAATCTCAAGATTTAGAAGGTAATATTTCTGGCCAATTTATCTGTAGTAAAACGTTACCGCGTTTTGCAGAAAAAGCCCATTACTACAATTTAACCAAGCAACTCAAAAGCGCGATGGGTATACACGCATGATCATTCTCGCAGCCCTGTTTGTTTTCTCTCTTTTTATACTGGTATCGGTATATTTAGGTTGGCAAGAATATCAACAATCGCATTGCGTCAAAAAACGTTTACGTCAATTATCCAAGCACACACAGGTGCGCGCAGACTCGCATCTGTTTCATTGGCAAAAAAAATTAAGTCCTTTGGCGCATTTATTCAAAAATATCAGTACGCGTATTGATGCTTTATTTGCACACAATCGGAAAAAACTGATCTTATCTCTTTTATTGATTTGCGGCGTGACTTGGTATTTCAGTGCCTCATTTAATATCTACAGTCGCTTGCTACTTTTAGTTGTTGTGCCTGTTATCGCTTTTTTGATCAGTTATTGGTTTATTCGCGCGCAACAAATAAAAGAATTTGAACATAGCTTCCCACAGGTCATTGAGCAAATTTCACGTGCAGTGGCTGCCGGAATTTCAGTGCCACAAGCCATTGCGCAAGTGCCTGAATATCAACAGGGCTTACTCGCGCATGAGTTTTCTTTATTACGTGATCGCTTAGAAATAGGGATAAGCCTTAAACAAGCATTACAACAAAGCACCTATCGACTCCCTTATTCAGGATTCCATTTTTTTAGTGTTGCACTGATTTTAAACCAAGAAAATGGCGGACAACTGCGTGAAGTGCTACACAGCTTAAGTCGCACTTTACATAACAATCATGCCATTAAAATGAAAATAAAAAGTTTAACTGCCGAGCCTCGCATGACAGCGTTAGTACTCGCATGCTTACCCTTATGTTTAATTAGCGTGATGTATTTCAAATCACCCGCCTCTTTTGCAGTGCTCACCGACACCCCCACCGGAAACGACGTTTTAATGTACGTTATCGGTAGCATGGCCTTAGGGTTAGGTATCATTAATGTATTAACCAAGGTAAGAGCACAATGACTGTATTGTTTATGGGTACCTTACTCTTTTTAAGCTTAGGGATCCTGAGCAGCATATTATGCTATCAGCTTGCCCATCAACGCGATCTGATTGTGCAAAGATTGAGTATTTTAAACCCTAACTTTTCACCAAAAAGCACCTCTTTGTTCGCGTTTTTACCCACTTTAAAAGTGAACAAAAAACTCAACATACAGCTACTACGGGCAGGCTTTAATAACGACAATGCAAGCCTCTATTTTCGCCTGTTTAAACTTGTTTTTATGTTGCTTTGCTTTGGAGCTTATCTTGGCTATAAACATTTTTCTTTAACCTCTTTAGTGCTTGCTGAAGCTGCCATTGTTGCAATGATAAGTGGCATGGTGTGTGAAAGATGGCTTATTGCTCGCGCTAAACGTATCACTTCAAATATTGCATTAGCAACACCTGACGCGCTTGATTTAATGGTTATTTGTGTAGAATCTGGGCTAACACTTGAAGCCATGTTTGGCCGTGTCGGCCAAGAAATGTATCAGATTTGCCCTGAGTTATCACGCCAATGGCTAATAACAGAAGTCGAGCTTCGTTTACTCGAACCACGCTCACGCGCATTAAAAAACTTAGCCAATCGCTGCGCTGTCGTAGAGATAGAAAATCTGGTGATCTCTTTATCACAAGCTGAAAAATACGGAGGATCTATTGCGCAAACGCTGCGTTTGATAGCAACAGATAGCCGTCAAAAACAATATCTATCGCTAGAAGAAAAAGTCGGAAAGATCCCCGCGAAAATGGCATTACCTTTAGTACTATTAGTCATGTTACCCGTCGTCGTGCTGATCGTTGCACCTACCTTTATTTCACTCTTAAGCACCTTGGGGGAACTATGATTTTAAAGCGCATTTCAAACACTCTGCTAAGCGTTGTATTTTGTTTTACGCTCTCTGCCTGCGTGAGCACGGACGCGCAGCAAAACAAAAAAATAGATGAACGCGATTTAGCGCGTATCTCCATAGAAGCCGGACATATCGATAAAGGTATTACCTTATATCGAGACCTATTATCTAAACAACCAGAAGATACTGACTTACTCTATTTGATCGGGCGTGCCTATAACCAAATGCCCGATGCACAACTTGCTTTACATTATTTAGATAAAGCCAGCGCCCTACTTAATGCCAAAAAAATCAGTGTTCCCGCCAAAATATTAGGAGAGCAAGGACGTGCTAAATTAGCGCTCCTTGAACGCGATAGCGCGTTATCGTTATTACAACAAGCGAGTAAAATAGATCCTAATGATGCGCTAGTGCAAAATAGCCTTGGGCTATGTTACGCCTTAGGAGACAAATTCACTTTAGCGCGTGGCGCCTTTATTAATGCGCTGGCGATAACGCCTGCGAACCTTCAATATCGCAATAATTTAGCATTAGCTTGGATCTTAGATAAACAGCCAGAAAAGGGGGTTGCGATGCTCTACCCCATTTACTTATCAGGGAAAAGCACAGTAAAAATACGCCAAAATTTGGCCTTAGCGTTTGCTATGCAAGGCAATCTTAAGGGCGCAAAGTCATTAGCCAGTAAAGACTTAAATAGTACGCAACTCAAAAAGAACATGCAGTTTTATCAACAATTTCAAAAAGGAGCAGATTTTGCGCCTATTACAACGCCCTAAAAAACTTCGATCGCAGCAATCGGGCGCTGCGACATTAGAGTTTGTTTTTACTTTTATCCCACTGTTTGTGATGTGTTTACTCATGCTTGAAATTTGCCGCTATATGATCACCAGTAGCGTGTTAGATGTCGCATTGAGTAATGCCACTCGCCAAGTGATCGTGACGCCCGTTAATAGTGATGTTTCTGCGCAGTTAAAGCAACTGATAGACGCTAAAAAATGGCCTTTAATTAACGCCAAAAACATCACGATCAACGCCCAATATTTTACTGATTTTAAAGCACTAGTGAAGCAACAAAGTGACAGCGTACACCATGGCCAAATCTACGCTAAATATATTTTGAGCTATTCCTATACGCCTTTATTACTGTCCTTTTCCGGCTTCTCTTTTTCAAAGTTAAGCTCTTTTAAACGTAGTATTTTGATAACCCATGAAAACTTTATTTAATTTATCTCATCAGCAGCGTGGCAGCAGTATTATTGCCCTACCGATAATAAGCCTGATCATTATCGTATTGATTTTATTTTGCGTTAAAATCAACGTCGCCCTGAGCCTCAAGGCAAAATTAGACAGGTTGTCCTATGCATTAACAAACATTGTCGTGAATGAACCCTTTAACCTCGACTTAGTCGGTAAAAACGACTGGATCCAGCAAGCTATGAGCGACGACCTATTACGTATTGCCGAAAACCAATTTGTAACACAAGGTAATGATCAAATAATAGTGGGTTTACAATTGGCGCAGTTAAAACGCTTACAAACAAATGGCGCAACCAAAGTGCGCGTGTTGCAAAGTGGCCCGTCCTGCCAACCCAATACGCGTTTAGCAGAGCTTAAAGCGTTAAGCCCCTTAGGTAATACCAAAGAGGTTAATAGTCAGAAATATGCAGATCTTTTTCAGGTGACAGTTTGCTTAAGCAACATGACCACCTTGGACCTGCCTTGGGGCGAAGTAGGCCTTGCTAAATTTAATGATAATTTCTATAAAAGTGCCTCACTTTTGATCGGGAGAGCGCTGTGAACTTAACAATCAAAGCGCAGCAAGGCAGTATTTCTATTGTCTTTATTTTCTTATTACCGGCCATGCTCGCCATGCTTGCGCTTAGTATACTCACCGCAATGTATCTACTGTCGGTAACCAGAGCAAGCCAGGCCTCGGATGTATCCTCTATTGCCTGTGCATATTCACAGCGCGCAAATGTATCGTTAACACAAGGTTTTGCGCAGTACTATAAACCCAACTTTATTTCTCATGTAAATGCACAAAGCACTTTTTTAAGTGGCCAAAAACAGTGCAAAATTCAGATTGGTTACGCATTTACCCCGTTACTCAAAGATCTACTGCCAGCAAGTAGCCAAAACAAAGTGCATGCCTCCGTTCAAATACAGTCCACTAGCACCTTGACCGTACACTCGGAGATAAAGCCCATGGATTTATCTTTAGTGCTGGATATCTCTGGCTCAATGTCGGGTCGAATAGGGTTGCTCAAACGTATTATTAATCAAGCGATACAAAATATTGAACAACAAAATACAAAAAACAATACCCAAATACGTTTTTCGATTGTGCCTTTTTCTTCGGGCGTGAGTATTAGCAACGCCCCTTGGCTTGCAAAATCAAAAGGTAAAGCGTTATGTGTTGATGCCATGAGTTATCCGGGTAATGTCCTTAATACTGCTCAAACCGTTGCCGATATTGATACTCATCCAAGTAAGCTCAATATAAGAGCTAAAGAGCCATTGTCCTTGATCAATGACTGTAATGTGTACTCCCTCCTTTTACCTTTAACAAATAATTTATCCAAAGTACGTAAACATGTCGACTCCCTCAGTATTTTAGGCTCTACCGCTTCTTATCAAGGCTTTATTTGGGGAGTACGCACCTTGTTGCCAAATTGGCAAAAAGCATGGAATTTACAACCAGAGACTTCCTCTTTACTAAGCCAACGTTTGATTTTATTTACCGATGGAGAAGACGATTCTCGTGATCAGTTTGACAAGTTAGTGCGCAGTGGCATGTGCCAACGCATTCAAGATGATTTTAATATTGATATCAGCTTTATTGGTTTTGGCCTTAGTCCACGTCGCCTAGATCAATTTAAAAAATGCATTGGTAGTAATGGTAAAGGCGTTGTTTATGACGCAAAAAATGGATCTGATTTAGAAAAATTCTTTGCAGAGGCCTTGTTGCTCGATACCAGCGCGCACTTATCTTTAAAAAATAATCGTTAACAATATTCGATGCTTAATATTGTATTTTCATTGCCGTTAAAATATACAGAGGTATATATGTTTTTCAGATCCATTTTTATTCTTTTCGCTTTTTTATCAAGCCCCGTGTTTGCCTATCAGGTTGGCGACACATTACCCCCTGCAACACAAAAACAGTTGCATTTAGATGACCAACAGGTGGCTATTGTTGATTTTTTTGCGCAGTGGTGCGTTTCATGTCGGGCTGAACTACCAGAGGTTAATACGCTAGCAGAGCAATTAAAAAATCGGGGTGTTCACTTTGTTGGTATCGATATCGATGATGACTTAGCGGTAGGCATCGCCTTTCAAAAAAGTTTGGGCCTCACCTTTGCGGTGATCAATGATACTAAGCAAATATTAGTAAACGACTTTCAACCTATTGGCATGCCTGCGATTTATTATATTTATCAAGGTAAAATATTAAAAATACGCTATGGTGCCATCGATAATATCCGCGACGTGATCTTAAACGATCTCAAAACATTAGGCCAAAATAAATGAACATGCATGCGCTTATAAAAGCATTGCCCTTGGTACTCACGTTATTATTACCTCCTTTTGCCAATGCACAATTCTCAATAGATCTTAGCAATCTGAATAATGACACGCTAAGCATTGTGCAAGGCACCGCTCCGCAGATAAGAATCAAACCTAAAAAGATCCAAAAAACAGATCCTCGTTATCAGATCTCGACAAAAAGGCTATTAGTGCCTCAGACACACGAATTGCAGGGATCCGTTGCCACTACGAAACGTATCTATTACCAGCAGTCTGAAAGTACCTCTTTTGCCACCTCTGCGCGGGCAATCACAAAGAGTCAAAACACATCTGCTAAGCCGATTGTATTTAATTTCGTAGAGCCTCATATTAAAAATAAAGAAATACAAGCAGAAAAACCCTCAAAATTGGCCTTTATTGAGCGCTGGCTCGGCATTAAAAAAGTACAGGCTTGGGAAAAAGGGGTACTGGCCAAAAAAGAGATGAAACCTGGTGGCCTGGCCCCTGAATTTGGAATATTTTCTAATAAAGTTTTTTCTTACAAGCAAAGCTCTTTAGGTGGCAATGGCGTTTCAGGTGGTGGCTGTGGTTGCAATTAACCTCATAAACACCGTCACCTAACCATGCACTTATTAAAAATACAGGTTAACAAATAATTAATGAACAAGGACGTAACGAGTAAAATGAGTAAAAAATTAACCTTAACTCTGCTAGGTAGTGTTGTTATCAGCGCTATCGCTGTTGTGCCTAGCGCATCTGGCGCTGATCATATTTCTTTACATTACATGAATTTTGAAGAATACGACGACAAAATAAATGCCGCAGATAATATTCTTTCGATAGAAAAAAACTTCGGGCTCAATTGGACATTAAATGCAGAGCTAGGCTATGACAGCGTCTCTGGGGCATCTCCTTCTTGGGGGCCGACGACGCCGGTATCGAGTAATGTAGAGCGCATAGATCGCGCCCTACAAACAAGAAAAGCACAAGCCAAAACCGATGCGGTGATCCGGGCGGGTTATGATCCCTATCGTAGTGGTTATGCCATTCAACGCTATGAACTCGAAGATACTCGTTATTCTGGTAGTTTAAATTTAACTTATCGCGATACGCTACGTAATGAATGGTCACTTGGTATTAATTACTCACAAGAAGACGATTACCAAAGCAAAGGCATTAATGCGCAAGCTTTAATTTATGCCGATAGTAGTAAAAATCGCTCTTACACGTTTGCAGGCTCCTTACTTTTTGATAATACCCTTGCCTTCCAAAAATATTCTGAGTTTAAAAATATTCAACAATGGGAAAGCGTTTTTAAAGGTGAAGCAGAAGTTGGATTGTCACAGGTTTTTACGCCTCATTTCTATGCGACCGCCACTTTATACGGTGGCTATAAAGGTGGCTATTTAAGTAATCATTATCTGACAGTATTGCGCGAAGTAGATATTAATAATAATGCCATCATTGAGAATGATGAAATATTTTTAGGTCAAGATACACGCCCAGATGCACGTTTATTCGGTGGATTTTCAGTACGAGGTTTTTACTACTTAAATAATTACCTGTCTGTGCAACCGAGTTATAAATTTTTTATGGATGACTGGGGCATTGTCGCTCATCAAATGGGCGCCAAAGTAAATATTAATATCACCTCATGGCTGAGCATTATTCCTGGTTATACTTGGTACAACCAGCAAGGTGCTAACTTTTACCGCGATGTAAATGCCTCAAATAATGCCTTTAGTGAGTCTGGATATGCATCTTCTGATTTCCGTTTAGGTGATTTTAGCGCTAATGGTTATGAGCTAGGCATTAGCCTAAAAGTGGCAAAAAAATGGCGAATAAATGCTTTAAGCGCCTACTACGAACAAAGCAATGGTTATGCGAACCAATGGTGGATCCTGGGCGCTACTTATGAGTTTTAATACGCAGTACAAATATCATTTTAATGCGATGAGCGTGCCTTGCGAGATAATTTTATATGCTCCCAAGGCACAAAAGATTGCCCATGATATTCAAGTAAATACTCTGCGCTTAGAAAAAAAATATAACTTTCATCAGCCATCTTCATGGTTAAATAAAATGCTCAACCAGCGTAATGGAAGCAGTCTAAAAGTGGATAGCGAATGCGCTAAAATATTAACGCGTGTTCGCCACTTATCACAACTGACGGATCAGGTTTTTGATATTTGCATTGGCACCTTAAAAGATTTTAATTTAAAAAACAAACACTTAACACGCAGTGAACTCTACTTGCTAGCAGCACCTTTTATGGGCCTATCATGCTGGGAGATTAATCAACTCACCTTAACCTTTAAATTCCCTCAAACCAAATTTGACTTAGGGGGCGTGATCAAAGAATACGCCATTGATGAGGCGATTAAAATTGCAAAGCAAGCTGGCGCTAGCGGTGCATTAATTAATTTTGGAGGTGATATTGCGACCTTAGGATGCAAAGACAATGGCAAAGATTTTATTGTAGCGGTTATTGACCCGAGCAACCCTCAAAAAACACGTTTTGCATTGCCACTCAAAAACCAAGCATTAACCACCTCGGCGCATTATCAACGTCATTATCAATTTAACGATGAGCAGACCTCGCATATATTGTCTAGTAAGGGCACTCACAAACAAGTAATTTCAGCCTCTGTGGTCGCCAATAGCGCCTTAGAAGCCGGTATTTATAGCACCGCTCTTACCATCAAACCCGATATAACATTACCCGATAATGCAGCCTTTGTTTTAATCGATCCCTCTTTAAATCTACATCAAAATACTGAGTTTATTAGTTTATGAAATTTTTTATCCGCCTATTTATTTGTCTATACAGCGCCATTAGTTACGTACAAGCAGAGTCCTCTTTTTTATCCGTTGAGCAAGCTTTTGCAATGCACAGCAGCATTGAAAATAATGAATTACATATTAAATTTGATACCGCTTCCGGTTATTATTTATATAAAAAAAGACTTTCAATACAAAGCACATCCGACACCTTAATGCTCGGTGAACACATTTATTCAGAGCCGGCGACTCCAAAAGAAGATTTGACCTATGGTAAGGTTAATATCTACGCAAAACCTTTTTCTATTCGCATTGCTTTTACAGGTCAAGGACAGGTTAAATTACGTTACCAAGGTTGCTCTGACGCGGGTTTATGCTACTTACCACAAAGCCGAAACATTGATGTTCAAACTATCACCTCTCGCGCTAATATCGCCATTTTAAATGCAGATAGCCCGCAAAACATCCTCTCTTCACCCTTAAAAAATGATGCTACCGGTTTATCTCTTTTATTAGAAGAAAGTAATATTTGGCAGGCTTTATTACTCTTCTTTGTGCTAGGTTTAGGGCTTGCATTGACACCCTGCGTTCTGCCTATGATCCCTATTTTAGCCTCTATTTTAGGTGGCCAAAAAGGTAAAATGAGTGGCTGGCGCGGTTTTAAAATCGCCTTAGCTTATGTTTTAGGTATGGCAACAAGCTATGCGTGCGCGGGCATCCTCACGGCGACATTGGGTCAAAGCATGAATTTACAAGCAGCAATGCAACAAACGTGGGTGCTTTGCCTGTTTGCCCTTATCTTTGTCGGCCTTGCCTTAGCCATGTTTGGTGTTTATGAGTTACAACTCCCCGCTCGCCTGCAAACTTACTTAAATAGTCGCTCCCAAAAAATAAAGGGTGGCACTACTATCAGCATCTTTATCATGGGCGCACTGGCGGCCTTAGTGGTCTCTCCTTGTGTTTCAGCACCTTTAGCGGGCGCTTTACTGTATGTATCAAGTACCCAAGATTGGATGTTTGGTGGGTTGGCCTTATTTACAATGGCACTGGGGATGGGCATACCGCTTTTGATCATCGGCACCACGGGTGGGAAATTCTTACCTAAAAATGGTCCTTGGATGGTTGCGGTCAAACAACTCTTTGGCGTAATGTTACTGGCGGTTGGCATTGTATTAGTCAGTCGTTTTAGTAGCGACGTCGTGATCTTATCTTTATGGGCGGCACTTACTCTCACGCTTGCAATACACTATGGCGCATTAGAAAACGCCATAAATGCTCGTCAACGCTTACGTAAAGCAGGTGCGTTTGTGCTTCTCTTATATGGGATAGCACTGTTTTGTGGGGCAATGACAGGCGCACATGATCCTTTAGATCCGTTACAAAACATATACCACAAAGACGACATGCCAAGTTTCGTTACAACACCTAACAAGCCCCTTTTTACTAAAGTGAGTACCTTGATTGAAATTCAAGAAAATATAAAAAAAGCACAACTCAACAAACAAATCACGATCCTCGATATTTCTGCTGATTGGTGCGCATCATGTAAAGTAATGGATAAAACAGTCTTTCAAGATCTCGACGTCCGCGCCGCCTTTACTGCTTTTAACGCCCTGCAATTTGATATTAGCAAACCAACAGATGCGCAAAGTAAATGGCTTGATAATAAGCAAATTTTCGGACCTCCCGCCATTTTGTTTTTAGATAAAGACGGCAAAGAGTTACGTCATTTACGCTTATTAGGTGAAATAGATAAAACACAATTATTAGATGCGTTACAGCGAATCAAAACGTTAGCTTGATCCGATAAGTTCAAGGCGCCTTGCACTGCTATCCATGCGCGCATCGAAGGCGAATATTGAACTAACAGAATGATAAAAGGGGCGCTTACGCCCCTTCTCTTCAATTTTAATCCCCGGCACTCTTTGCTATACTAAATCATTGCAAGAGAGGTCACTATGTCAGATAAAAAAATCCGTTTAGATAAATGGTTATGGGCAGCGCGTTTCTATAAAACACGAAGTATTGCCCGCGATATGATCAATGGTGGTAAAGTCCATTATAATGGTCAGCGCGCTAAGGCCAGTAAAACAATTGAACTAGGCGCAACCCTTAACATCCGTCAGGGAGATGTCATTAAACAGGTGAAAATTGAACAACTATCGGAGCAACGCAGAGGCGCACCTATTGCGGCATTGTTATACACAGAAACCGCTGAAAGTATTAAAAAGCGTGATGCCTATAATGAATTACGACGATTAAGTTTACAAAATGCACCACACCCTGACAAAAAACCCAACAAAAAACAACGCAGAGAGTTGATACAAGCTAAAATTCAACGTAACACTGCGATATTTGATTAAGAAGAGATATTATGAAAGACCAACTACAACGTTTTCTATTTGAAGATTTTCAAATTCGAGGTGAGATTGCCAATGCAGATAGCAGTTTTAGTGAAATAACGGCAAATCACAATTACACGGAAGAAGTCAGCAATTTAATGGGCGAATTATTGATCGCGACGACGTTACTCACCGCGATGTTAAAATTTGAAGGTAAAATAACGGTGCAGTTACAGGGTGATGGCCCGGTGAAAATGGCAGTTATTAATGCCAATCAAAACTTAGTGCTACGCGGGACTGCCTCGGTTGATGGTGACACCAAAGGCTTATCTTTTGAGCAGTTAGTCGGAAAAGGGCATTTAATGATATCTATCGCACCTGAAAATGGTGAACGTTATCAAGGTATTGTGGCACTCGATCACAAATCGTTAAGCGCCTGTCTCGAAAATTATTTTAAGCAATCAGAACAATTACCAACACGTATTATTTTGCATGCCAATAGTAAAGATAAAATGCAATGTGCAGGGCTATTATTACAAACCTTACCCGCAAAAGACGCTGATATAGAAAAGCATGAAAATAACTTTCAACATGTTTGCGCGTTAGCACATACGCTAAAAGCACAAGAAATTTATGATTTAGAGCATGATGAATTATTATTTAGATTATACCATCAAGAAGAAGTACGTTTGTTTGATGAACAAGCGATCACTTACCAATGCTCATGCTCAACAGAGCGTTGCCTCTCTTCATTGGCATCTATCCAGCCTGAAGAGATTTTAGAAATATTAAAAGAGCGCGGTGCCATTGAAATGCACTGTGAATATTGCGCCACAGATTATCGTTTTGAAATAAATGATTTACAAGTTTTATTGGTAGACACACACAACCAACAACATTAATTCAAAAAAACGTTATCGCTTTTAACAAGGTGATAACGCCCTTCTTTCGCTAATCTCCCCCTCAGCCAGTGACATACACAAAGTTTTTACAAATACGTTACATTTACGTCTATTTTTTATACCAATATTATGACTTAGATCTCACCCTTTTGCCGCGGTTTCTCCTACTCTGGAGGGATGAAATTTCATTTTCTATTTTTAGACTTAGAAGGTGTCATTACAAGCCCAAAAAAGGAGATCAGTATGACGAAAACAACCACATTAGGTGCCGATGCTTTAGCTCAGTATGGTATTAAAGATATTTCGAATATTATATACAATCCCAGTTATGACACACTTTTTGCTGAAGAGATGGATCCTAAGTTAAGCGGTTTTGAAAAAGGTATTCTAACCGACCAAGGTGCTATTGCTGTCGATACGGGTATCTTTACCGGGCGATCTCCAAAAGATAAATATATTTTAAAAGATGACACCACGCGCGATACTATTTGGTGGAGCGATCAGGGTAAAAATGATAATCATCCGATTGATCAAAATATATGGACACATTTTAAAGATCTTGTAACAACTGAACTGTCAAATAAACGTTTATTTGTCGTCGACGCCTATTGTGGAAGCAATGTAAATTCACGCTTGAAAGTGCGTTTTGTCATGGAAGTTGCATGGCAGGCACATTTTGTTAAAAACATGTTTATTCGCCCAACTGAAGAAGAGTTAATTGATTTTGAACCTGATTTTGTTCTCCTTAATGGATCGAAAGCCAGTAACCCAGACTGGCAAGCACAAGGCCTAAACTCTGAAAATTTCGTCGCTTTTAACCTAACCGATAACCTTCTCGTTATTGGTGGGACATGGTATGGCGGAGAAATGAAAAAAGGTTTGTTCGCCGTAATGAATTACCTCCTGCCATTACGAGGCATGGCATCGATGCATTGCTCTGCAAATATGAATGAGCAAGGTGATACGGCCATCTTTTTTGGTTTGTCGGGTACCGGTAAAACCACATTATCAACCGATCCTAAGCGCGCTTTAATTGGCGATGATGAACATGGTTGGGATAATGCAGGGGTGTTTAATTTTGAGGGTGGCTGTTACGCGAAAACAATCCGTTTAAATGCGCAGGCTGAGCCCGATATTTACGGCGCCATCCGTCGTGATGCCTTACTTGAAAATGTCATGATTAATGATGATGCACAAGTACAATACGATGATGCCACTAAAACTGAAAATTCTCGTGTGTCCTATCCTATTTACCATATCGATAATATCGTAAAACCACATTCAAAAGGCGGGCACGCTAAAAAAGTTATCTTTTTAACCGCCGACGCTTTTGGCGTTTTACCACCGGTTTCAAAACTCACAAAAGCACAAACGCAATACCATTTTCTTTCTGGCTTTACCGCAAAGCTTGCCGGCACAGAGCGTGGCATAACAGAGCCAACTCCCACCTTCTCAGCGTGTTTTGGCGCTGCGTTTTTAACCTTACATCCAACACAATATGCGGAGCAGTTAGACAAACGCATGCAAGCGTGTGACGCGCAAGCCTATCTTGTCAATACTGGCTGGAACGGCACTGGGAAGCGTATTTCAATTCATGATACGCGCGCTATTATTGATGCAATTTTAGATGGATCGATAGAAGATGCGCAGTGCATACAAATCCCTTTGTTTGATTTATGTGTGCCAACAGCGCTACCGGGTGTAGACAGTCAGATTTTAGATCCTCGAGATACTTATGAGAACGTCATTGAGTGGGATACCAAGGCAGAACACTTAGCAAAATTGTTTATTGAAAATTTTGTTCAATATACAGATAAAGAAAAAGGTAAAGCATTACTCAGTGCGGGTCCGACATTACCTACATAGTGGTCTAATATCAATGCGAGTGGGGCAATTTATCCGCGCCCTACTCGCATCGTTAACCACAAGTCATAGCAAACAGAATACGCGCTCATCATTTAAAAAATAAATATTAAAAGCGTAGGGATAATTTCACAAGTAAGACGGATCATTTTTTAGTTCCTTTGTTATAAGTACACAAGAAAACAGATCCTGCCAATAGCCAAGCATCGATTGCATCCATGACTCAACTGTAGAGATAGGTGAAAATGCACAATAAAAAAAATCATATTATCAATATTGCATTTAATTTGTTTTACCAAAAAGGTATCCATGCGGTGGGTATTAATGAAATTATTAAAACCGCCAATATTGCAAAAAAAACGTTATACAATCATTTTGTCAGTAAAGATGCTTTGATCCTCGAAACGTTACTATATCGCGATAATTTAGAGTTTGAGATTATTGAGCAAAAATTACAACAAGCAGAAACAGGAAAAGACGCTCTCCTAATGTTCTTTGAGCTTCTTGATGATGCTATCAACGACCGAGAGTCCCTATTAGGCCCTTTTAGAGGAGACTACTTTCAAAATAGTTGCGCTGAATATGGGCAAACAAACGTTGCTCTTTATCAATTATGCCAAGCGCACAAAGAAAAGATAAAAAAACTATTAAGTCTGCATATTAATAGTTTTGAGCCCCAAGCAGAGAAACAAACTCTCCTGCTCAATACCTTATTCTTATTACGTGAAGGCGCGCTTAATAGCGCTTTGCTACTCGGTAATAATAAGAGTGCGTTAGAAGCTATCACCTGCATTGAATTTTTATTACGTTTTAAACGTTAGCGCTTATACCTAACACCACGTACAAGGCCTAAAAATAAACTTATCTGCAGCGTTATTCCCATAAAATAATAATGAAGTGTAGATCCTATGCGCACATTGCTCTAAACTTTGCGCAACATTATTAGGAGAGGCACATGTCCGACAAAGTATTTATTAGCGCGCAAACATTATTAGAAGATTCATTTCTCTTGGCATCTCAAGTATTTGAGAGTGGTTTTCGTCCACAATTTATTGTAGGGATTTGGCGTGGAGGCGCACCCATTGGTATTGCCGTACAAGAATTTTTCGACTTTAAAAAAGTAGAAACGGATCATATTGCAGTGCGAACCTCTTCTTATTATGGGATCAACCAACAAAGTAAAATCATTAAAGTACACGGTTTAGATTATATTGTTAAACATGCTAATGCCGATGATGCTTTATTGATTGTCGATGATGTATTTGACTCTGGTCGTAGCGTGGTGGCTTTAAAAGATAAACTTTTTGAAAAAATGCGCTTGAATATGCCTAACGATGTGCGTATTGCGACGCCTTATTACAAACCTAAAAATAAAATGGTTGATATCGTACCTGATTATTATATTCACGAGTCTGATGAATGGTTGGTATTTCCACATGAAGTCTCTGGGTTAAGTCGAGAAGAACTGCTTGAAGGCAAAAAAGATCTTGAGAACATTAAGCACCTTTTTGTCGATTAATCTTGGCGATCAAAAAATTAACAAGGAGACATTATTGTCTTCTTTTTTTTGCTTCTATTTTTGATATAAAAAGGACATTCCCCTCAAAATAGGCGATAATCCGCGCCCATCAAATATACTCGATCAGGAAGATAGATTTATGTCCCAAGTTGGCACGCTTTATATTATATCGGCCCCAAGTGGCGCTGGAAAATCCAGCCTTATTAATGCGTTATTAGCAGAAAAACGAGCATGGCAATTACAAGTTTCCGTATCGCATACTACACGCGCACCCCGTAAAGGTGAACGCGACGGTGAGCATTATCACTTTGTCGACCTTGCACAATTTCAACAACTCATTGATAGTAATTCTTTTTTTGAATGGGCAAAAGTGTTCAGTAATCACTACGGCACATCACGCGTTAACATTGAACAAGCACTGCAACAAGGTATCGATGTCTTTTTAGATATTGATTGGCAAGGCGCACGCCAAGTCCGAGAAATGATGCCAGACGCGGTGGGCATTTTCATTCTGCCACCGAGCCGTGTTGAGTTAGAGAAACGCTTACAAACACGTGGCCAAGATAGCAGTGAGATCATTAACAAACGCATGCAACAAGCTCAATCTGAAATGTCGCATTATAATGAATATGATTATTTGATCATTAACGACGATTTCGATAAGGCGTGTCGGGAGTTTTCAAGCATTGTAAATGCCAAACGTAATTTACAAGCAGGCCAGATCCAGCTGCATAAAGATATGATCGCAAACTTGCTAAAATAAAAAAGTGGCATAAGCTCTTCTAGCACTTATATTTACTGTAATATCGGCGCCTTTATTGATATATTTACGTGATATTGACTAATTTTTAAACATCTAAGCGTTGTTACTTGGCATATCACCCTTGCAGGTGTATAATAAGCGCCCGTTTTTATGTAATTAATTTTTGGAGTGCAACATGGCACGTGTAACCGTTGAAGATGCAGTAAATGTAGTTGGTAATCGTTTTGATCTTATCTTAATGGCATCTCGTCGAGCTCGCCAGCTTGCAACACAAGGTAAAACGCCTTTAGTTGATCCTGAAAATGATAAGCCTACCGTGATCGCATTACGTGAAATCGAAGCAGGCTTGATCACTAACGAATATATGGACATTCAAGATCGCCAAGAAAAACATGAGAAACAAGCAGCTGAACTTGCAGCTGTTGCAGCTATTGCAGAAGGAAGAGGCTAACTCCCTCTTTAACACCCTCTTTTAAAACGTCGTCCATGTAAATGCACGACGTTTTTTTTATTCGGAGAAAATAGATTGTTCACTTTAATATCTGCCGCATTGGCCATTATTGTTGGTTTTGCATTACTCATTTGGAGTGCTGATAAATTTGTTTTAGGCGCCTCCAATACCGCGCGTAGTTTTTCAATATCACCTTTGATTGTCGGCGTCGTTATCGTCGGATTAGGTACCTCTGCTCCCGAAATGCTTGTCTCGGCCATGGCGGCTTTTGCCGGTAAAACAGGACTTTCAGTCGGCAATGCGATTGGCTCTAACATTACGAATGTCGGCTTGATGCTTGGCTTAACCGCCTTATTTTATCCCTTACAAATTCACTCTAAACTGCTTAAACGTGAGATGCCAGCCTTACTTCTGATCAGCCTCTTTACCTATTTTCTGGTTTCTGATCTTTACCTGAGTTTCTTCAATGGCATTATCTTACTGAGCATGATGTTTGCCATGTTAGCCTTTACTATTTGGGAAGCAAAAAATCACGATAAAGATAATTTATCACAAGAAATTCTTGATGAACTCCCAGAGCAGGTCTCTAAGAAAGTCGCTTTAAAGTGGTTAATTATTGGCATTGTCGTTTTGATTATTTCATCACGTATTTTAGTGTGGGGCGCGGTCGAAATTGCGCAATACTATCATGTCAGTGATTTAATCATTGGCTTAACGATTGTCGCCATTGGTACCAGTTTACCTGAGCTTGCCACCACGATTGCAGCTGCTAGAAAAAAAGAATTTGATTTAGCCGTGGGTAATATTATTGGCTCAAATATTTTTAATTTATTAGGCGTTATGGCATTACCCGGAATAATTAACCCGGGGACGGTCGACAATGCCGTTATCACGCGTGATTTCCCGGTGATGATAGCATTAACGCTAACATTGATAGTATTCTCTATCGCTTGGCGAAAAGGTCAGACAGGCCGCTTAGGGCGCGTAGAGGGCGCGGTTTTATTAAGTGCTTATATCGCTTATATGCTTTGGCTTTTTGTCGCTTAATTAAAAACGCAAAAAAAAAGGTTATCAATGTACTTAAGTGTACTGATAACCTTTTTTATTTTCGCTAATATTATTTTTTAAACATTAACTTTAAACGATCGAATTTTGGTGTTGATAACCAATAACCCACGCCCATAAATAATGCGCCACTCACTACATTGCCTAATGACACCCAAAGTAAGTTATGACCGATACCCACCATGTTAAAGCCTTCTTTCGCATCACCAAACCACGAAAGTGCAAAGATAGTCATATTTGCAATGCTATGCTCGTAACCTGACGCGATAAAAGCTAACAAACACCACCAGATAGCGATAAATTTAGCACTACCTTCAGTGCGCAGTGCCATCCAAATAGCAAGGCAAACAAGCCAGTTACAAAGCATGCCTTTAGCAAATAAAACTAAAGCTGGCGCCTGCGTTTTAGCAAAAGCGACTTTATGCAATAAACTGCCTTCAAAATTTAATAACGCACCACCACCGGCAAGATAAAAAAGGTAAGCAACAAAGATAGAGCCAATTAAATTGCCAATCCACGTTTGTGGTAAAACAACGAATTTATCTTTCCAAGTGATTTGCTTGGTCAATGCGCCAAAGGTTAAGAACATAGTGTGACCCGTAAACAGTTCTGAGCCCGCTATAATAACCAGTGTTAATGCGATCCCAAAACAGCTACCCATTACTAATGTGCGCATCGAAGGATCAACCACGTTGCCTAAACTAAAGATTAAAATAATACCGAGTCCAACATACGCACCTGCCATTGCAGAGCTTATCCAAAATCCCAATTTATCTTCTTTTGCAAATTTAACAATGCGTGCAGCGTTAGCTGCACATTTTTTTATACTTTTAGCGTACATCTTTTCTTCCCTTAGATTTAAAAAATATTTGTAGCCAATTTGTGGGCATAAGCAGCCGATTACGACACACTAATTTCCACATGGCCCTTTACAACACGGGCTTTGTAAACATCAACGCTCACTTCATCATTTTCAAGGCAATGCCCACTGACTAAATTAAAGCGCTGTTTTTTTAAGGGTGATGCCACCCAATATTGCCCCTCATGCTCACAAATAATACCGCGAGATAACACGTTAGAGCGTGCAAAAGGATCCATATTGGCAATGGCATAAACATCATCACTCGCGTGTGGCCGAAAAATAGCGACTTGCTTCTGATCGACTAAAGCACAAACACCCGTGCCCGGAAATATTTTATCTAACGCGCAGACATTGACCCAATGACTCATACTGTTGTCTCCAAATTAATTTTATACGTAGGGGCTTTTTCACTTTCAAACGCAGGACGTTTTTGAGACCGCGTTGGCGTAAACAGCACATTGTCATCTTCTAAGTCACTATTAATAAAGTGTGAAAAACGCGCCAATTGCGCTTTATCATTTAATGTTGCTTGCCACTCACATTCATAACTCTCGATTGAAATGGCCATATCCGCTTCAAGTTGTGCATTGATCCCAAGTTTGTCATTAACGATAACATCCTGTAAGTACTCAATACCGCCCTCTAAACTTTGTAGCCACACCGAAGTACGCGTTAATTTGTCTGCGGTGCGCACATAAAACATCATAAAACGATCTATGTACTGTAATAACGTTTCTTTATCTAAATCAGACGCAAGTAATGATGCATGCTGCGGTTTCATACCGCCATTTCCACACACATAAAGATTCCAGCCTGAATCGGTAGCAATAATGCCCACATCTTTACCTTGTGCCTCAGCGCACTCACGCGTACAACCTGATACACCAAACTTCATCTTATGTGGCGTACGTAAGCCTTTATAGCGATTTTCAAGTTCAACACCAAAACCAACACTATCTTGCACACCATAACGGCACCAAGTGCTACCTACACAGGTTTTAACCATACGTAGTGCTTTGGCATACGCTTGCCCAGTTTCAAACCCTGCATCTAACAACTGTTGCCAAATATCCGGAAGATCTGATTTATGTGCGCCAAAAAGGCCGATACGCTGGGCGCCTGTTATTTTGGTATACAAGTCATACTGCTCAGCAACTTTAGCGATTGCGCCAAGGCCTTTCGCCGTCACTTCACCACCGGCCATACGCGGTATTACCGAGTAAGTACCATTTTTTTGCATATTACCTAAAAAGATATCATTGGTTTCTTGTAAACCATTATGATCACTCGATAAAATATACTCATTCCAACATGATGCTAAAATTGAGCCAACCGTCGGTTTACAGACTTCACAGCCATAGCCTTTGCCATATTTAGAGAGTAGAGTTTGGAAAGTTTTGATTTTTTCAATACGGATCAGGTGGAATAATTCTTGACGGGAATATTCAAAATGCTCACAAAGATGGTTTTTAACCTCAATACCTTGCTTACTAAGTTCAGAGTTAAGTAACTGAGTGATCAAAGGAATACAACCACCACACCCCGTACCCGCCCCTGTTTCAGCTTTAAGCGCGCCAATGGTGCAATGCCCGGCGGCAACCGCGTCGGCAATATCCGATTTTTTAACATCAAAACAAGAGCACACTTGCGCCGAATCTGGCAAAGCATCGACGCCTAAACCCACTTTTTCACCGCCAGCATGCGCCGGTAAAATTAAAGTGTCCGGATGTTTTGGTAATTCAATATTATTGAGCTTATATTGTAATAAATCACTGTAACTTTCGGTATCACCCACGAGCACAGCGCCGAGTAGTTGCTTACCATCTTCGGAAACGATAATGCGTTTATAAACCGAATTATGCTCATCTAAATAAACATAACTTTTACAATTAGGGGTGCGTCCATTGGCATCGCCAATACTGCCTACATCAACGCCAAGTAATTTGAGCTTAGCGCTCATATCTGCACCGGCAAACTCACTTTCACCGCCTAAAATATTATCCACAGCCACTTTTGCCATGCTATAACCAGGCGCGACTAAACCAAAAAACTTATCATTCCAAGCCGCACATTCACCAATAGCATAAACATCGTCATCTGATGTTTTACATTGATTATTAATAGAAATACCACCACGAGTACCAATTTCTAGGCCACATTGTTGTGCTAATTTATCTTGCGGACGAATACCCGTTGAAAAAACAATAAAATCAACTTCAAGATGAGTACCATCTGCAAACTTCATGGTATTACGCGCGGTTTCTCCCCCGCGTACTATCTCTAAGGTGTTTTTACTGGTATGAACTTTTACACCAATATTCTCAATTTTATCGCGAAGCATTTGACCGCCTTGCGCATCTAACTGCTCAGCCATAAGGACAGGTGCAAATTCAATAACATGCGTTTCAACACCCAGCGCTTTTAACGCGCCTGCAGCTTCTAAACCTAATAATCCACCACCCACTACCACACCGCTTTTACTGCGACGAGCACTGCCTTCAATGGCATCTAAATCTTCAATGGTGCGATATACAAAACAATCAGGACCTTCATTGCCTTTAATGGTCGGTACCCATGGGTATGAGCCTGTCGCCATGACTAATTTATCATAATAGACGGCACGTCCCGTTTGCGAATGGATCACTTTTTCTTCTCGGTTGATGGTTAATGCGCGCTCACCAATCAAGATATTAATATTATGTTTCTCGTAAAAGCCCTCTTTAACAAGAGAAAGCTCTTCTGCGGTATGATGTGAAAAATAAGAAGAGAGGTGAACACGATCATAGGCAACTCGAGGCTCTTCGCAAAAAACTGTAATTTCATATTCATCTAAATTCGCTTTTTCTACAAAATCATCGATAAAACGGTGCCCTACCATCCCATTGCCAATGACCACTAGTCTTATTTTGCTCATACTACCCTCAATGCTTTATATTTTTCAGACGTACTACATTAATGCATTGTAACAAAAGATCTTTGATGGATATCAATAGGTTAACAATCTGATAACAGTTTTACTAACAAATCATAATATCAAAATAAAGTATTTTATATCAAACTGTTAAATACGATTAGCTTTTCTGATATTTAAGCGGGGTTTAAAAAGGATTTATAAAACAACTGAATAAGGAATATGGGTAGGTTTAATTTATCGAAAAGGCGCGCTCCCTCCTCTTTATAAAAAGAAAATATAAGAGAAGAGATTTCTTAAGCGGCACTAAGAATGCCTCTGCTTTGTTTAATGAAGGCCTTATTTTTTTAGCGCATGTTGCTCTTTTAAAAAGGCAAGCACCTCTGTTAACGACACGCTCACTTTCTGTCCCAATGCGCGTACCTGTGCATCAGGTTCAACTAAATCTGGCACTTGATGCACCTGCATACCGGCACTGATCGCCGAGCGTACACCATTACTTGAATCTTCAAAAGCAAGGCACTCATTAGCGGGAATATTAAGCCTTGATGCGGCCAGTAAAAAAATCTCAGGGGAGGGTTTCCCACATTTCACTTCGCAACCATTACTGAAACAACTAAAATATTCAAACAAGCCCGAAAATTTTAGTTTTATTTTGGAAAGCTCTTTATCGGTTGATGTGGCAAGTGCAATGGGAATCGACTGCGCTTGTAACCATTTAAGTAATGCGAGCGCGCCCGGTTTTACAGGAATAGCTTGATGATAAACAATACGGTGATAACGTTTCATCCACTCTTCTCGCAACGTTTCATAATCAAGACTGTCACCATAGCCCTTACAGAGCACCGCTTTTATACCGGCAGCATTACAACCAATGATCCCAAGATACACCTCTTCAAGCATCGGCAATGATAAATGCTTGCAGGCGTCACGAAAGGCATTCTGGCACACTTTCTCGGTGTCGAGTAACAGCCCATCCATATCAAAAATTGCGCCTTTATAATGCATTTTTTATCCTTTATTTTTAATTTTAATTTAGTCGCTTCGCAGCCTCTAACATCAATGTCATACTTTATTGTGGGTCGTCAATACCAAGGCTACTCAATATCTCTTTAAAAACAGCGTCCCGCGCAGACGTCGTGAGATTTGGATATAATCGGCAAAGGCGTATCGCATGTCCGAATTTCTCTTTACCCAGCACACCCAATACACGTGTAAACAATAATTCATCCAGATAAAAAGCACTCACTACTGAGGCGATTGCGCTGTCAAAATCCGCATAAGTCGTGCCATCAAAGGTAAATTCCGCTTGCGCATCATCGCAGATAATACCGGTGCCAATGATACAGACAGGCCAGCCCGCAAAGTTCACTCTTGCTTGCTGTAATTCGAACATAAACCACGCACTTCGCTTAAACCCCTCAAAGGCAGAGCCTTCAAATTGCGACTCTTGCAGTTCCTCTTTTGTCCAGCGCGCGCCAATATTTAAGGTTTTTTGATGCTTAACAATTAATTTCTTTTTGAGTGCGTAGCGATACGCCCAAATAGATTCAAAAGCGTCATGCTTTACAAGCGTTGAGCATTCTTGGCAACTCGGCACATTTAACGGCGCATGCGTTAACAAACGACAGGAGGATTTTTCTTTAGGAAAAGTGATCTCTTTATCTTGAGGCTCACCACAAAACCAACACTGGTAACGGTGTTCAAAAGGGATCTCTATTAAAGGGTAATGTGACTCTATAGGCAAAGGTTAATCTCCATGCATCGCTTTATCATGCATTGATAACGTTTCGATAACGTCTATTAAAAGAGAGATTATTTTATTATATTTATGACTATCATCCAACAAGGATGTTAAATTTTTATATGCATGTAATACCAAAAGAACTAAAAAAGTGATCCGTCTTGCTGGAAAGCTTAATTAATTCCATTGCTATAAATTATACGCTCACACATATAAAAATATGAGATATCACCAAAACGCGGATCAGCTTTCTTGGGTGTGATGCTCTTGGATCAAGCTTTCAACTTTCTTGATCATATTTAAACTGCCACAGTAAAAGGGTACGCGTTGGTGTACTTGCTCTGGTTTAATATCTAAAATACGCGTAAAGCCATTACTCGCACGCCCTCCCGCTTGTTCAACTAAATATGCCAGTGGATTACACTCATATAATAAACGTAACTTTCCATTACGGTACGTCGACGTAGAAGGATACATATAAATGCCTCCTTTTAATAAATTACGATGAAAATCAGAAACAAGAGAGCCGATGTAACGGGATGTATAAGGGCGATTAGTTTCTTTATCCTCTTCTTGGCAATATTTGAGATATTTTTTTACGCCAGGGGGAAAGGCTAAGTAATTGCCTTCGTTGATCGAATAAATACGTCCGTCTTCGGGGATCTGCATATTTTCATGAGAGAGGTAAAATACGCCGAGAGAAGGATCGCAGGTGAAACCATGAACACCATAACCCGTACTGTATACAAGCATGGTGGACGAACCATAAATGACGTATCCCGCAGCCACTTGCGCACTTCCCGGTTGTAAAAAATCATCTAAAGTTGGCGTACTACCCACTGGGCTAAGGCGGCGATAAATAGAGAATATCGTCCCAACAGAGACATTTACATCAATATTAGACGAGCCATCCAACGGATCCATTAGCACCACATATTTACCGTTATGGCCCTTCTCTGAATTAAATATAATGATCTCATCTTCTTCTTCTGATGCCACACCACACACTTGACCACGCGCTTCTAACGCAGCTTTAAACTTTTCATTCGCAAAAAGATCCATCTTTTGTTGATCTTCACCTTGTATATTATGCACTCCAGTTGAGCCAATAATATCAACTAACCCTGCTTTATTAATATCTCTATTAACGACCTTAGCGGCAAGTTTAATAGAGGACAGTAAAGAGGTTAACTCTCCAGTGGCATCTGGAAATTCTGATTGTTTGTCTACAATGTGTTCACCAAGCGTTTTCATTTACTATCCTTATGAATAAAAAAAATAGAGCAATCTTGCTCTATGGTTGTGTCATTAAGTACTAGAAAAAAGAATGTCTTATTCGGTGTGCAGGATCTTCAGCATCGATACTAAAGATCCTTAGTTTTATTATTCCACCGTGACTGATTTTGCTAAATTTCTCGGCTGATCCACATCGGTGCCTTTAATAAGGGCAACATGGTAACTCAGTAATTGTAATGGAATAGTATAAATAATAGGTGCAAGTAATGGGTCGCAATGTATCACGTCTAATACTTTCATACTCTCATCACGACTAAAGTTTGCGTCTTTGTCTGCAAAAACATACATCAGTCCGCCACGCGCTCGCACCTCTTCAACATTGGATTTTAATTTTTCAATCAACTCATTATTTGGGGCAACAACAATAACGGGCATATCGGCATCAACAAGCGCTAAAGGACCATGTTTTAATTCACCGGCAGCATAAGCTTCGGCGTGAATATATGAGATCTCTTTTAATTTTAATGCACCTTCCATTGCAATGGGATACTGGTCGCCTCGACCTAAAAATAAACAATGCTGTTTATCGGCAAAGTCTTCAGCGAGCACTTTTATCTGCGCATCCATTTCCAACACTTTTTCTATTTGTTGGGGCAACGCATGTAATGCTTGCACTATTTCAGCTTCTTGCGCGCTACTCAGTGCATTATAACGACCAATTTCAGTCACCAGCATCATTAAAGCAACCAGTTGCACGGTAAAGGCTTTGGTCGACGCAACGCCAATTTCAGGTCCCGCTTTCATTAAATAAACCAGATCAGACTCGCGCACTAATGAGGAGCCATCCACATTACAAATCGCCAAACTTGCCATATAGCCTTGTTTTTTAGCTAAACGTAAAGCCGCTAACGTATCTGCTGTTTCACCCGATTGCGAAAGGGTTACTAATAAACTATTGGCTTGCGTCACTGATTTTCGGTAACGAAATTCAGAAGCGATTTCAACATTACAAGAGACACCTGCAATCGATTCAAACCAATAACGCGCCGTCATTGCAGAGTGATAACTGGTACCACAGGCAATAATTTGGATATGTTTTACTTTTTGTAATAAGGCGCTAGCATTTTCACCAAATACATTATCTAGCACTCTCGTGTCGCTAATACGCCCGCTCAGAGTGCGTTGTATTGCCACCGGTTGCTCGTAGATTTCTTTAAGCATATGATGTTTATATTCGCCTTTATCACTCTCATCGTGTACCACATTAGATTCCGTGATAGCGCGCGTAACCGCCTCACCACTTGCATCGAATATCAGTACTTGTTGACGCGTAACCTGCGCAACATCGCCTTCTTCAAGGAAGGCAAAGCGACGTGTTACCGGTAATAATGCAATTTGATCGGATGCGACGAAATGCTCACCCACACCATAACCAATCACCAAAGGACTACCAGATCGCGCCACGACCAAGCATTCAGGGTCGGTTGAATCAATAACGACCATGCCATAAGCACCCGTTAACTGTTTCGTCGTGTATTGCACCGCTTTTAATAACGAGTCGTTATTTTTCATATTGGCATGTATCAAATGCGCAATGACTTCGGTATCCGTATCTGAGCTAAAAACATAACCTTGTGTTTGTAATTGCTGGCGTAACACTTGATGGTTTTCAATAATACCGTTATGTACGACAGCAATTCGGCCTTCTGAAAAATGCGGATGCGCATTTACTTCATTGGGCGCGCCATGCGTTGCCCAACGCGTATGAGCAATACCTGTTCCACCTTGTAAAGGGGAATTTTTTAAGCTATCACGCAGTGCTTGCACTTTTCCGACACAACGCACACGCTCTAATGTTCCCTTGCCACTCACCAATGCAATACCGGACGAGTCATAACCGCGGTACTCAAGACGTTGTAAGCCTTGTAATAAAATCTCAACGATATCTCGTTGTGCCACTCCACCGACTATCCCACACATAATAATGCCTTTTATTTTTAAACTTAAATACGGGTTAATGCTATGTTTTTCACGACATAGCGCATTCCATTAATCAAAAATCCGCCTTGTACACTAACGCGACAATAGGATAATTTTATATCAATATGAAGTTTTCGCATTACTGCATCTACATGCACACTAATGCACGAACCCAACCAAATGTGCATGATATGCCGATAAATCAAACTTTGCACGCACTTTCATGCACAAACCTGCACAAACCTTTCCTAACTACCTGCAGATACTGATACGGCCCGATCAGAGCGCTGATAAAGTACTATTTTGTTAATACGATTGTCTTTTCATTGCTTGCAACACAACAATCCTATTCGAGCTAGCGCTGCGCTTGCTGATTTTGCATCTTGAAGTATCATGGGTATCTTAGTGACTTATTTTGGCCTATAAGTCTGTCGCATAATAAGGAATATGCAATGTTACAACGGCATTTTAGTCAATTGTTACTGTTAATTTGGAAGCTATCGAGTGTTTTTGTTATCCCCTTGATAATGTTTCTCTATGTTTACATACTGCAACAATCTGACGCGAGCTTCACATTTCAAACCCTAGATCAGGGCAGTAACATCCATAAGTGGATTGTTTTTGCTATTTATCTCCTTTATTTAGGTCTGTGGAAATTATCTAATAAAAGTGTCATTTATTATCTTAAAAGAATGGAATATTAATGCTGACTGTAAACCATTTACTTCTTTTACTCGCCTTTGAAAGTGCCCTCTTGTTATTGGTTGTTATTATTTTTATGCGCTTAAAAAATAAAAATACGGAGCTGAGTATTAACCTGCAACTCAACGAGCAATCCCTGGGGTTTCAACAACAGCAGGCAGTGCAATACAATGAGAAAATAGACTCACAAACAATACTCATAGACAGCCTACAACGACAAAATCAAAAGATAACAGCGCGCGTACGTGAAAGTGAATTACGCCAGCAAGCTGGGGAGCAACGCCTGCGAGACCAGCAAGATAACGAAGAAAAATTAAGTAACCAATTTGAATTATTATCACAACGTATCTTTAGTGAAAAATCAGAGCAATTTAAAAACGTAAACCAAGAAAGTCTGCAACAGTTATTAAGCCCGTTACAGCTACAAATTGAAGGTTTTAAAAAACAAGTCACCCAATGTTATATTGATGAGAGTAAAGAGCGTTATAACTTACAAAGCGAAATTAAAAAATTAGCAAATATTAACCTGTTGATGCAACAAGAAACGCTTAATTTAACCAATGCACTAAAAGGGGACAATAAACAGCAAGGTAATTGGGGTGAAATTGTTCTACAGCGTATTTTAGAAAACTCAGGGCTACGTGAAGGCCATGAGTACGAAACTCAAAAACACTATAAAAATGAACAAGGGCAACGCTTCCTTCCCGATGTCATCGTGCACTTACCGCAACAAAAAGACATTATTATTGACTCGAAAGTATCCCTTGTGGCTTATGAACGCTTTTTTAATAGTGATGATGTCACTGAGCAGAAACAAGCCATCAGCGCGCATTGCGCCTCTATTCGTCAACATATAAAAAGTTTAGGTAAAAAAGATTATCAAAATTTACTCGGCGCCAATCGTTTAGATTATGTGCTTTTATTCGTGGCCGTTGAGCCCGCTTTTATCGTTGCCATTGAGCATGATCCTGAGCTTGTAAAACTTGCATTAGATAATAATATTTTACTCGCAAGCCCCACTAATTTAATGATAGCCCTGCGCACCATCGAAAACTTATGGCGCTTTGATCAGCAACATAAAAATGGGAGGCATATCGCAGCACAAGCCAGTAAGTTATACGACAAACTGCGCCTTTTTAGTCACAATATGCTTGATGTTGGGCAAAGCCTAGGCAAAGCGCAAGATAGCTATGATCATGCATTAAAACAGCTGAGTACCGGCAGAGGCAATGTCATCGCGCAAGCCGAAGCATTGCGCCAAATGGGAGTGGTAGTCAACAAACCGTTGCCAGAGAGCTTAGTTACTAACGCAGGATCAGGCGTTTCGTTAAGTGAGGCCACGCACGCTATAACGGACAGTGAAATAGAGATAAAGACGCTATAAAAAGAATAACGTCACTTATCTCATATTTTTACGATACTAGCGACGCCAGAAATGACGAGTAAACAAGACTACAACGGTCAGTATTTCTAAACGGCCCATCAACATCCCTATCGCAAGCACCCACTTTGATGCATCGGCTAGATGTGCGAAATTACCTGACGGGCCAATCGAAGGGGTGAGTCCCGGCCCCACATTAGACACCGCGGTAATAGAGGCGGTAAACGCTTCAATCGCAGGAGAGCCAAACAAACTGAGCAGTAAAGTAGACAAGCCTATCGTCATTAAATACGCCAATACAAAGGCAATTAATGAACGTAAAATATCATCACTTACAATGCGATTATTGTATTTTTGAGGGAAAATACCCCGAGGGTGCATTAACAAAAGTAATTGTCGATTTAATAAGCGCAAGGCAATTTGAAAACGAAATATTTTAATACCGCCCGCGGTAGAGCCTGAACACGCCCCTATAAAGAGCAAGCCTAAAAAGATAACAACACTAAAATCACCCCATTGCACAAAATCATCTAACCCGTAGCCGGTGGTCGTTAATATCGATATCACATTAAATAAGCTTAAGCGTAATGCATCTAACCATCCAAACTGATCGGTTAGCACCAAATAAACCGTCAGCAATGATGAAAAAACAACCACTAAGGTAAAAAATCCACAGACTTGTGCATCTTTATAAATCGCACTGGGCTGACGCCGATTAAAGGCGCGAATAAGCAGTAAAAACGGTAGCCCACCTAAGAACATAAAAATAATGGCATTCCAATGCGCGCCGATAGAAAAGTGGCCCATAGAGCCATCAGAGGTGGAGTAACCTCCCGTTGATATAGTGGTCATAGCGTGATTAACCGCTTCAAAGCCATTCATCCCCGTGAGTCTATAACCGATAAAACAACAAATACTCAGCAGTAAATAAACCGCTAAAATATCTAAGGCAACTTGGCGCGTTTTAGACTCGGCTTTATCTGACCAATCTGACGATTCCGTTTGGAATAAACGCATCCCACCCACATTCAAAAAAGGTAAAATAGCTACGCCCATCACAATAAAGCCCACACCACCTAACCATTGCAAAATAGAGCGCCATAATAAAATACTATGTGGCATCGAATCTAAATCATGTAACACCGTACTGCCGGTAGTGGTGATCCCTGACATTGTTTCAAAGAAGGCATCGCTATAGCTAATATGTTCAATAAAAACAAAAGGTAGCGCCGCAAATAAACTCGCTAAGACCCATACCCCCGTGGTTAATAAAAACATTTCTCGTACGCCTAAACGAGAACGCTCTTTTTCATCACCCACAAAAATAAAAATAAATGAAAAGATATGCGTAATAATAATAGCGGCGAGAAATTCTACCCCACCCAATGACTCATTATAAAAAGCCAAAGCCATGGGGAAATACATAAATACCGCCATTTTTGATAAAACGAGGCCGGTAATAAAAAAAAGAGGACGGTAAACCATTATCTATGCGCTTATATTTATAAAAAGAAAGGACTTGGCTGAAATAACTTTTCAATTTCAGTGATGTATTTTTTATTCACTAAAAATAAAATGACATGATCATCGCTTTCTATGATGGTCTTATCATGCGCTATCAACACTTCTCCATTACGCATTATCGCGCCAATACTCGTACCTTTAGGTAATTTTAACTGCTTGATTTCACGTCCAACCACTTTCGACGTGATCTTATCACCTCGCGCCACAATTTCTATCGCTTCAGCCATCCCTTCACGTAACGAATACACATATTTAAGATCGGCTTTACGCACATGGGTTAATAGCTCTGAAATCGTGACCTGTTGGGGAGAGATAGCAATATCGAGAATGTTGCCTTGTACGAGATCGACATAAGCATTACGTTGAATAAGCACCATTACTTTTCGTGCGCCAAGTCGTTTTGCTAGCATAGCTGACATAATATTTGCTTCATCATCGTTAGTGACGGTAATAAACAAGTCAATTTGATCAATATGCTCTTCAAGTAATAATTCTTGATCAGAAGAGTCGCCACAAAAAACTAACGTACTTGATAACGTTTCCGATAAATATTCAGCACGTTTAAGATTTTTTTCAATTAACTTAACAGAATTATCTTTTTCTAAACGCTTTGCTAAACTTTCACCAATATAGCCACCACCCACAATCATAATGCGCTTATAAGGCAATTCTAATTTTTGCATTTCACTCATGATTGCTTTTATATGCTGACTCGCCGTAATAAAGAACACTTCATCATCCGCTTCAATGATGGTTGATCCCTGCGGTCTAATGGCTTTACCTCGACGAAAAATAGCCGCCACGCGCGCTTCTATATTTGGCATATGCTCTTTTAATGTTGAAATTGCGCTACCGACTAAAGAGCCTCCATAATACGCTTTCATCGCAACTAAACCGATCTTACCTTCGGCAAAGTGGGCAACTTGTAATGCCCCTGGGTGCTCTATCAATTGGAAAATATAATCGCTGACCAGTTTTTCAGGCGCGATCATATGATCAATGGGGAAAGCGTCACTATTAAATAATTCTTTTTCATACATCACCACACTTTGCGAGCGAATACGGGCGATTTTCTTCGGCACATTAAACAGCGTAAACGCAATTTGGCAGGCCACCATATTCACTTCATCAGAGTTGGTCACCGCTATTAGCATATCTGCATCAGCCGCACCTGCTTCTGCAAGCGTAGTCGGACTCGATGCGCTGCCGAGCACAACGCGTAAGTCGAAACGATCTTGAAGTGCTTGTAACTGCTCATGGGAGTGATCAACAACGGTAATATCATTATTCTCACCCACTAAATTTTCAGCAAGAGATGCACCCACTTGGCCTGCACCTAAAATTATAATTTTCACAATATGTCACTTTTCAATTTATGGGTGATGATGGGAAAAAGCAAAACATCACTCTTTCCCCTTGGTTTTATGTTTTAAAACTGATAAAAAACACTAATCCGCTTTTTGCAATTTGGCATAATAAAAACCATCCATTGTATCGTCATTCGGTAATAATTGACGACCAACAGTGGTACTTGCGTATTGTTTTGATAACGGGACTAGTTTTGCATCTGCATGCGTCTCTAAAAATGCCTTAATTTGCAAATCATTTTCATCCGGTAAAATAGAGCATGTCGCATATAATAAAATACCACCGGCTTTGAGTTTATCCCAAAGCGCATTTAATATGCTTTTTTGTAACGACACTAACTCCTTGATATCACTATCGCGGCGTAACCAACGGATATCTGGATGACGACGAATAACACCTGTCGCACTACATGGCGCGTCACATAAAATGCGATCAAACTTTTCACCTTTCCACCAAACATCCGGTGTTGATGCATCTCCGTGGATAACCGTAGCGGTTAAATTCAGACGCTCTAAATTCTCGCGCACACGCACTAAACGTTTATCATCTGCATCGACGGCCACCATTTGCGCGATTTTAGGCTGTCGCTCTAAACTATGCACTGTTTTGCCACCAGGCGCAGCACAAGCATCTAAAACGAGATCGCCAGGTTGTGCATCTAAATAATGGGCAGCTAACTGAGCAGCCCCATCTTGCACAGACACCCAACCGTCCTCAAAGCCCGGTAATTGGTAGACATCCGTCGCTTTATCCAGACATAACGCGTTTTTATTTTCACTGTCCAACGCCAAGCGGGAGCCTAAGTCTTTTTCTGTTAATAACGCTTGGTAACTTTTTACGTCATGGTGCAATGCATTTACACGTAGCCACATTGGTGCTTGTTGATTATTTTCAAGCATGATCGAGGCGGCTTTTTCTTTACCATATGCACTTTGCAGGCGCTTAACCAACCAGCCTGGATGACAATATAATAAAGTATCTTGTTGATCTGCTTTTTCGATTAATGCCTCTTGCTCACGTAAAAAATTACGTAAAACTCCGTTAACCATGCCTTTAAGCGCTTGCTTATTTAACGCTTTAGCACCATTAACCGTTTCACCAACCGCTGCATGGCTCGGAATGCGCGTATACAATAATTGATAAATACCCACTAAAATCAAAAAATGGAAAACACGCTGTTTACCTTTTAAGGGTTTCTGCATTAACGAGCGACAGAAAAAATCCAAACGCGGTAACGTACGTAAAACGCCATAACAAAGCACTTGTAATAACGCTTTGTCTTTGGGCGTTAAATCTTTCTGTAATACAGGCAAAGCTTGCGATAATGATTGGCCTTGCTCAACAACGAGGTTAAGGACTTGGGCGGCCAGAGCGCGAACATTCATGATTTATTACCTTCTACACATAACACATTACCCGGCGCAAATAATTCACGACGAGAATTTAAAATATCTTGTACTGGCATCGCTTTCTTACCCGCAAGTTGGATCACTTCTAAATTTAAGACCCCTTTACCAGTTGCAACTTGAATACCCGTTTTATACGCCATTAAAATAGTACCCGGTAGCGCATCGGTTTCGATATCAAGGACGCTCACTTGATGCACTTTAACCGCATTTCCTGCTAATTGAAAATAACTCATTGGCCAAGGATTAAAGGCGCGTACGCAGCGCTCTATAAACTTCGCATCATCAGACCAATTAATTAAGGCTTCATCTTTACTTAATTTTTTAGCGTATGTCGCTAAGCTATCATCTTGTATTTCAGCCGTTATTTCACCTTTCGCTAGCTTTTCAATCGTCTCAATCAATGCCGGTGGTGCTAACTTTGCTAATTTTTCATATAACGAAGCACTGCTTTCCTGTGCATTTATTGGACAAATCACTTTAGATAACATTGCACCCGTATCTAGGCCAACATCCATTTGCATGATAGTCACACCCGTTTGTGCATCTCCCGCCCAAATAGCACGCTGAATTGGCGCAGCGCCACGCCAGCGAGGCAATAACGAGCCATGAACATTTAAACATCCTAAGCGTGGCATCTCTAAAATGGCACTCGGCAAAATCAAGCCGTAGGCGACGACTACCATTAAATCTGCCTTTAAGTCTGCAAATTCATTACGCACGTCTTCTTGTTTAAAGTTTTCGGGTTGATATACGGCAATATTATTATCAAGGGCGAGTTGTTTTACTGCACTCATCATTAATTTTTTACCGCGTCCTGCGCGTCTGTCGGGCTGCGTATAAACCGCAACAACATGACATTGAGCATCGAGTAATGCTTGCAGATGCTTAGCTGCAAAATCGGGTGTACCTGCAAAAATAATATTTAAGTTTTTCACAAAAGGCCTTAATTATATGGGATCAAACAAATTTTTCATTTTGACGTTGTAATTTTTCAAGCTTCGTTTTAATGCGTTTTTGTTTAAAAGGAGAGAGGTAATCAATAAACAATTTTCCTATTAAATGATCCAGTTCATGCTGAATACAAACCGCCAGTAAGCTATCCGCTTCTATTTGTTGCGCGTTACCCTGCACATCTTGAAACTTAACCGTGACAAATTCTGCGCGTGTAATATCGGCATTGATATCCGGCACAGAAAGACAACCCTCTTGCGAACATTCCTCGCCTGACTGTGAAATAATTTCAGGATTGATTAAAACAATCGGATCATCGCGCTCATCTGACACATCGATAACCACAATACGCTGATGAATATCAACTTGAGTAGCAGCTAAACCGACCCCATTTTCTTCATACATGGTATCAATCATATCTTGAGCAATATCAATGAGTTCAGGAGTGAAATTACTCACTTTTTTTGCCACCGTTCGCAGTCGTGGATCGGGAAAATGTAATACGTCAAGTAACGCCATGATGCTATCTGCTCTATAGTTAATTTTTAAGAAAGGTAATTTTATACCAATCTTATACACAGATGCAAATTCAGAGACGTCTAGCAATCAATGTACAAAGCAAGAGTTATACTAGTAATGCCTAATTCATCCTGTATTATGGTTGATATTCATACTTAATTTATACGCAGAGCAACAAGGATTGTTATGAAATTAAAAATGCTAGTATCTGTCTTATGCGCGACTATTTTCTCGTTAAATTTATATGCAGATACACTTACCCTTAGAGACAAACACCCGAGCACATATATCGTTGTTAAAGGTGATACTTTATGGGATATTTCTGCCCTTTTCTTAAAAAACCCTTGGTTATGGCCGCGGTTATGGCAACAAAACCAACAAATAGCGGATCCCCATTGGATCTATCCCGGTGACAAATTAAATCTAGTCTGGATCAATGGTCAGCCTCGATTAACGACGAAACGCGTGCTAAAACTCTCTCCTAATATGCGTTTAAACCTAAAAGAAAAAGCAATAACCACCATTAACTTAAGTCATATTGCCGCCTTTCTCTCGCGCGATCATATTATTGATGCAAAGCTCGTTAAAGATGCACCTCGTTTAGTGGGTAATAGCACATCAAAACCGCGTTTTATTGCAGGCGATGTTATTTATGCTCAAGGTCAATATGATAAAGACAAGTTGTATGGCATTTATCGCCTTAACGAACCTCTGATTGATCCGCTCAGCAAAGAAAATTTAGGCTCGCAGTTAACCTTTATTGCTCTGAGTAAAATATCTAAAGATATAAATGTGCAGTCTAATGCACAAGTCACGGCGATGAAGATCTTAAAAAGTGCACAAGAAGCACGCCAAGGTGATTTACTTTTAGCACTGCCTGAGCAAGATTTCCTGCCCGCTTATTTTTTACCTCAAGCGGTCAACGCCTCTATCAAAGGGCAATTACTCGGTGCGTTAAATACCAAAACTAAACTGGGTAAATGGGATATTGTGATCATCAACAAGGGCCGACGTGAAAATATTAAGCCCGGAGCTATGTTCGCCATCATGCACGCTGGCCCTGACATCTCAGTTGACAAACATAATATTGTGTACCAAAAAGATAGCACTGTTTTTGAACAAATAGGTAAAGCCGACATCACCCTTCCGGCGCTACGCGTTGGGGAGTTGATGGTATTTAAAACGTATGAGAAAACCAGTATCGCGATAATTATGCGCAGTGCTAGTATTATTAATGCACACGCACTTATTCAAGGGCTCGACTTTTAATAACGGAGGCATTTATTCAACGAGACTTATTTTCTCAATGCGACCCCAGCTCTTTTGAGCAACGCTATCTTTATCAGTGGATGATATTAGATAGCGTGCCTCGCTTGCCTAAACGCCTGTTATTTTCATTGTTGCGCCGTCATAACATTGACCAATTAGACACACTATCCTACTCACAATTACGTCAGTACAAATTCAACGATGCGCAGATCCAATCCTTAAAAAATCCCAATCAACAAAAAATACAAGCCAATTTAGACTGGCAAAATGTCGATCAAAATAAATACATTATTGCCTTTGATGATCCTAGCTATCCCCCCTTGCTCAAAGAGATATCCAATCCGCCTTTGTTACTTTATTTACAAGGTGATATCACTCTGTTATTAAAACCTCAAATTGCCATTGTCGGCAGTCGCTCCTGCACCCTTTATGGCCAACAAAAGTCTTATCAATTTGCACAACAATTAAGCAAGGCTGGCTTTGTCATTAGCAGTGGCCTTGCTATGGGGGTTGATGGTTTCGCCCACCAAGGCGCATTAGATGCGTCGCAAAAAACACTGGCAGTACTTGGCTCAGGATTAAATAATATTTATCCTAAAAGGCACCAAGCTTTAGCCCAAGAAATTATTAATAAAGGTTTATTGGTCTCGGAGTTTTGGCCAGACACCCCGCCTTTAGCTGCAAACTTTCCGCGTCGAAATAGAATAATTTCAGGATTAAGCTTAGGCGTTCTGGTTGTTGAAGCATCAAAACGTAGCGGCTCATTGATCACCGCGCGTTATGCTAACGAGCAAAATAGAGAAGTCTTTGCTCTGCCGGGGTGCATCGATAATCCGCAAGCTTGTGGTTGCCATCAACTCATCCAACAAGGCGCCAAATTAATCACGAAAAGCGAAGATATTTTCAGTGAATTTCAACATCTTGATTTATTTATCCCACAGCAAGATACCCTTTCAAGCTATCTAGCAACGCACGCATTTTTATTGCAACACATTGATTTTTACAACACGACACTGGATCAATTATTACAGCGTAGCGGTTTAGATTTACTCTCTTTACAAAAGCAGTTAATAGAATTAGAGATAGATGGTAGTATTAGCCTCTCGGTAGACGGATATATAAAGTTAAAAGGCTAACAATGTTTGAAGTAATTATTTATCTCTTTGAAAGTTATATGCAACTGGATCAAAGTGTGGATGTCGATGCAGAAGAGATCACCGAAGAGCTTTTAGGTGAAGGTTTTTCTGATGATGAAATTTCTAAAGCTTTGGCTTGGTTAGATAATTTAACCACGTTACATGAAAAAAAAGTAAAATATCCAACCTTACAAGCCAGAGACAGCTCGTACCGTATTTATAATGACATGGAAAAAATGCATGTTAATTGTGAAGCACAAGGTTACATCTCCTATTTAGAACAAGCAAAAATTATTAACACGCACAGCAGAGAGATCGTTATCGAGAGTATTATTTCTCTGGAAATGCCCGATTTATCCTTACAAAATTTAAAATGGTTAATTTTAATGGTTCTCTTTAATGATCCTGAGAGTAGTGATGCCTTTTTACAACTCGAATCCATGTTATTAGACTTTCAAGATGGGTTGATCCATTAAATGAACACACCCTTAAGCCAGCATAAAAAAGTCGAAGAGCTTTGCCCTCAGTGTGGGCAAGCGTTACATATTCGCAATTCTAAAAATGGCGCTTTTTTATGTTGCTCAAATTATCCAACATGCGATCACCTACGCCCCTTACATGAAAAAAGTGAGATCACAAAAAGACTCAGTGGTTCACACTGTCCGCTCTGCCAAGAAGAACTAGTTTTAAAACAAGGACGCTATGGCCTCTTTGTTAGTTGCAGTGATCACCCCCAATGTCTGTATATTGCGCCATTATCTGACAATAAAAAAACAGAAGAGAATAATACAAATATAAAGTGCCCTCTTTGCACAAAAGGACAATTAGTCAAACGTCAATCACGCTATGGTAAAACATTTTATGCCTGCGACAATTACCCCAGTTGTAAATATGCGCTCAATGATAAACCGGTTAATGAGTTTTGCCCCGATTGCCATTGGCCTCTTTTGATCGAGCGAAAAACGGCACAAGCATTGCGTATTATCTGCCCAAAAAAAGGGTGTG
The DNA here is from genome assembly GCF_000153405.2 of Psychromonas sp. CNPT3. Lineage (NCBI taxonomy): Bacteria > Pseudomonadati > Pseudomonadota > Gammaproteobacteria > Alteromonadales > Psychromonadaceae > Psychromonas > Psychromonas sp. CNPT3. Next base: position 164,352 of record NC_020802.1, on the reverse strand, counting down.
GTTATCGTAGTAAGCCTATATAATTAATGCTCTTTATTTTAAAGTAACCTTGATTTTATTCAGTAATCTACCTTGTGAGGAAGTACGATGAAAAATGTATTTGTTGCCATTTTAATGGGCTCTGATTCCGACCTGCCCAGCATGCAAAAAACCATTGATATCTTAAAATCTTTTTCGGTTCGCTATGAAGTTAAAATCACTTCAGCACACCGCACCCCTGTGGCGACGCATGATTATGTGACGGATGCTGAAGCGCGTGGCTGTAAAGTCTTTATTTGCGCAGCCGGTTTAGCGGCACATTTAGCGGGCGCTGTCGCGGGTATTACTACTCGCCCAATCATTGGAGTGCCAATTGAATGTGGCCCCTTACGCGGTCACGATGCACTGCTTTCAACGGTCATGATGCCAGCTGGCGTGCCAGTTGCAACGGTTGCCATTGGTAGTGCGGGTGCAAAAAATGCGGCTTACCTTGCCGTACAAATGCTCGCCATCGCAGATGATGATTTAGCACTCAAAGTACAACAAGATCGCGCTAACAATGCCCTTGCGGTTATCGCCAAAGATAAAGCGTTACAAGAAAAATTAAGCAATGGATAACTTGTGCTGAAAACCTCCCTTACAAACGCCCTGAAAGTATTAAACAATCAGGGTGTTATTGCATATCCAACGGAATCTGTTTTTGGTTTAGGTTGCGATCCTGACAGCCCAGATGCACTGCAAAAAATATTAAAAATTAAACAACGCCCCGCACATAAAGGCCTTATTCTTATAGCGGCAAACACTAAGCAACTACAAGACTATGCCGATTTTTCACAATTAAGTCCGGCGCAAATAGCGCGAATGCAAGCGACATGGCCTGGCCCAGTTACTTGGATCGTACCCGCAAAGAAAAACTTACAGCCTCTTATCAAAGGTGACTTTGAAAGTGTCGCAGTACGAGTAACCGCTCACCCTATTGTTAGCGAGCTGTGCACCTTATTTAATAAACCCATTATTTCAACCAGTGCAAACATATCGGGTCAAGATGCCTGCCAAAATGCGGCACAAGTACAAAAAATGTTTGTAGATACACCTTTATTAGAAACCATTGTGCAGGCATCCGTGAGTGCTTTTGGTAGCCCGTCACAAATTTATGACGCCTTAACCGGTAAGCGCTTACGCTAAACAATATTGACGGAGAAGCCGATGTTAGACGACCCACGTGTACTAAAAGAGACCATCAACAGTATTATGCCGTTTGGAAAATATGCGGGTCGAAAACTTATTTATTTACCCGAGCCATATTTAGTCTGGTTCCATAATAGTGGATTTCCAGCGGGAAAACTTGGCCAACAGCTGGCACTCATGTATGAAATTAAACTCAATGGCTTAGAATCGATGCTTGAGCCTCTTATTATAAAATAACAAGCGCTCTCGACCAAAAATATATCCTACGGAGGTCCACTGACACTTAAAGGTAAGTGAATACCTCCCCCTTATCCCCTATAAACCCTAACACCTCAAAACTAGCATCCAAAGTAGCTCATAAAAACGCTTACGTAACAATACATTCATATATTCGTTACAATTCGTGTTGAGATCATAGTACATTCGTCTTTTTATCCGTAACATGCGGCTCCTGTGCAAAAAAATATAAAATACAAAACTTTTAGGCTAATATTTATCTATACATTTAACAAAATGTAAGGTTACACAAGAAGCCCACAACCTCGTATCTGCACAATGAAATATAAATTGGAATACTTATGTCAAATACAAAAAAAAATGATGATTTAAAAAGTTCCGCTCCCGAGTGGAAAACATTTTTATTTCTTACTGTCTGTCTTTTCCCCATTTTAAGCGTGGCTTTAATTGGCGTATACGGATTCAGCGTTTGGTTCTTACAAATGTTCTTAATGGGCCCTCCAGGTCATTAACCCCCTATATATAATAAAGGTTTCAAAATGATTGAAATAATTAAACAATTTTGGAAAATAATCAGTAAGCCAAGCGTGCATTTAAGTTTTGGGTTACTCACCATTGGCGGTTTTTTAGCCGGCGTGATTTTTTGGGGCGGATTTAATACTGCACTTGAAGTGACCAATACCGAAGCATTTTGTATAAGTTGCCATGAGATGGGCGATAATGTCTATGTTGAGTTACAAGAAACAGTGCATTGGAAAAACCATTCTGGAGTGCGTGCAACCTGCCCTGATTGCCATGTTCCACATAACTGGACAGATAAAATAGCCCGAAAAATGCAAGCTTCAAAAGAAGTTTGGAGCACCATTTTTGGGAGTATAAATACACGTGAAAAGTTTTTAGCTAAACGAGGCAAACTGGCTCAACATGAATGGGATCGTTTTACCGCCAATAACTCTTTAGAATGCAAAAATTGCCATAATTACAAAAGTATGGATTTTGAGCTGATGTCTGAAAGAGCGCAGGTACAAATGAAAATGGCTGCCGAGCGCGATCAAAGTTGTATTGATTGTCATAAAGGGATCGCCCATCATTTACCGGATGATATGCACAATGGTGAAGGCACGTTAGCGGAATTAGAAGCGCTTGCAAGCTCATCATATGATAGCGGGAAAAGTTATTATAGCGTACGCCAACTGCCTTTATTTACCGATCAAGACTTAAGCATCGAAGCGGGTCAACTTAACACCGCAACCAAAGTTGAAATCATCAAAATTAAAGGTGATGCCATTCAAGTGAAGCTTGATGTATGGCGTAAAACTAAAGGCTTTGGACGCGTGATGTTTGAAGATTTCGCCATGAATATTAATGATGGTTATCTCACCAAAGACGTTGCAAAAGATACAACATTCTTAAGTACTGGCGAATCCAAAATTGATGATTTGACAGGCTTACCTTGGCAAAAAGTCGATGTGACATTGTGGATGCGTAATGGCTCTTTAACCGAATCAAGAGAAACACTTTGGACTTATGCTAAAGCAAAATATGAAACAACATGTAGCGTGTGTCACACTCAGCCGGCCGTTGATCATTTTGATACTAACACTTGGCCGGGCATGTTTAATGGTATGTTAGCGTTTGTGAACCTAGATGGTGATACACAAGCCTTGATCCTTAAATATCTACAAAAACATTCTTCTGATTTTTCAGATAAAAGCCACTAATTAGGAGTAATGCATGTCAATTTCAAGACGTCGTTTTTTACAAGGCCTGTTTGCATCAAGTGGAGCCGCCTTAGTTGGCCCGGGACTATTGCAAGTGGCGCACGCCAGTAGCAATGAGTTAGCGAGCCAATGGAAAATCAGTGGCTCACATTGGGGCGCATTTCGCGCCCGTGTTTATGCCGGTAAAGTGCAAGAAATAAAAGCATTTGAACTCGATAAATACCCAACCGATATGCTCAATGGTATTCAAGGCATTATCTACAGCCCATCACGAATTCGTTACCCAATGGTCCGTTATGAGTGGTATTTGAACCGTCAGAAAAGTAATAATGCGAAGCGCGGTGATAACCGTTTTATTCGCGTCACTTGGGATGAAGCTATCACCCTTTTCCATGATGAACTCGAGCGCATGCAAACCCAATATGGTCCTTGGGCGATTCATGCGGGCAGTACCGGATGGCGATCTACCGGGCAAGTTCACTCTTGTGGTAACCATATGGCGCGTGCGATTGCGATGCATGGTTATAGCGTCAGTAAAGTAGGAGACTACTCTACCGGTGCTGGCCAAACGATCATGCCTTATGTCCTTGGGAGCACGGAAGTTTATGCGCAAGGCACTTCATGGCCTCTTATTTTAAAACACAGTAAAACCATCGTACTGTGGGGCACCGATCTGGTTAAGAACTTACAAGTTGGCTGGAACTGTGAAACGCATGAAGCGTTTGAGTACCTTGAACAATTAAAAGAAAAAATAGCGAAGAAAGAGATCCGCGTGATCAGTATTGATCCGGTGATCACTAAAACACAGGGGTATTTGAATTCAGAGCAGCGTTATATCAACCCGCAAACTGACGTGCCCTTTATGCTTGCGATAGCACATACCTTGTATAACGAAGATTTATACGATAAAAAATTCTTAGATACTTACGCTTTAGGCTTTGAAGAATTTGTGCCTTACCTTCAAGGTAAAAGCAAAGACATGATAGAGAAAACCCCTGAATGGGCTGCCTCTATTTGTGGCATTAAAGCCGATGACATTCGTGAATTTGCACGCCTGTTAGTCAGCGATCGCACTCAAATTATGGTGGGGTGGAGCTTGCAGCGTCAGCAGCATGGCGAACAACCTTATTGGATGGCGGCTGTTTTGGCAGCCATGATTGGCCAAATTGGTCTTCCGGGGGGTGGTGTCAGTTATGCGCATCACTATAGCTCTGTGGGCGTTGCGTCAACGGGGGCTGCGGGCCCTGGAGGATTCCCTCGTAATCCCGATAAACCGAATAAGCGCATTCATAAAAATAAAGATTTTAAAGGCTATAGCAGTACGATCCCCGTCGCTCGCTGGGTTGATGCACTTTTAGAGCCAGGTAAGAAAATCCAAGCCAATGGCGCAACCATTACCTTACCCGATTTAAAAATGATGGTCTTTTCGGGTTGTAATCCGTGGCATCATCATCAAGATCGTAACAACATGAAAAAAGCTTTTCAGAAATTAGAGACTGTGGTGTCTATTGATTTTACATGGACAGCAACATGTCGTTTCTCCGATATTGTTTTACCGGCATGTACGCAGTGGGAACGTAATGACTTAGATTTATACGGATCTTACAGTGCTCGTGGTTTGATTGCTATGCACAAGCTAGTAGATCCTCTTTTCCAGTCTAAAACTGACTTTGATATTTTCACTTTACTTGCACGTAAATTTGGCCAAGAAAAAGATTATACGCGCGGTAAAAATGAGATGCAGTGGGTAGAGGAGCTTTATGATGGCTGTGTTAAAGCCAATAAAGGCAAGTTTGACATGCCTGATTTTAAAACGTTTTGGAAAGATGGTTTTGTTGATTTTGGTAAAGGCAAAGAATGGACTCGCCAAGCCGATTTTCGTGAAGATCCTGAAATCCATGCCTTAGGCACACCTTCTGGCTTTATTGAAATATTTAGCCGTAAAATAGACAGATATGGCTACAAAGAGTGTCAAGGTCATCCAATGTGGTTTGAAAAATCTGAACGCTCTCATGGGGGCCCTGGCTCAGATAAACACCCTATTTGGCTACAATCATGTCATCCGAATAAACGTTTGCATTCACAAATGTGTGATTCTCAGGCTTTTCGCGAAACATACACAGTACAAGGCAGAGAGCCTATTTACCTTAACCCAACCGATGCTAAGCAACGTGGCATTAAAGATGGCGATTTAGTCCGCGTGTTTAATGATCGCGGCCAATTATTAGCGGGCGCCGTACTGTCTAATAACTTTGCACCCGGTGTCGCACGCATTGAAGAGGGGGCATGGTACGCGCCTATTGATGAAACGATTGGCTCTTTAGATACCTATGGCGATCCAAACACCCTGACTCAAGATATTCCAACCTCAGAGCTTGCACAAGCAACCAGTGCCAATACCTGTCAGGTTGAGTATGAGAAATTTAAAGGAAAAGTCCCAGCCGTGACCGCCTTTACCGGCCCGACAGAGGTAAACTAAGTGATGACAGATAGCGAAATAAATGAGCAACGAGCAAGTTTATATTGGTGGTTTGCAACCTTATTAACCAAAGAGTTAAATAGCGAACAACTCAGTCAATATTTTTCGGGTGATGGCGTTAATTTATTAACAAAGCTCGATACAGAGCCTGATTTTAAAGATGCCATTGCAAAGATTAGAAGTGGCTTAGTGATGGTGATGGCCATAGAGCAACCCACACTTGAGTTGGCGGCTGATTTTAGCCAGCTATTCTTAACGGATGCAAAAAAAGGGGCGCCACCGTATGCGTCCGTGTATCTTTCAAAATCAGGGCAGATGTTTGAAAAGCCGCATCAACAAATGTTGGCACTCTTTAAAAAGGAAGGCTTAGCGATTGATCCTGACTTTAAAGAGCCAGCGGATCATATCGCGATCCAACTCGATTATTTAGGTAATTTGATATTAAAAGATGCTAACAAGAGTAGCCACGCGCAACATGCTTTTATTGAAGAGCATTTATTAAGCTGGTTAACACCTTTTGTTAATTCAACGTTACGCGTACAAAATTCAGGCTTCTATCAAGGTATTTGTTTATTATTACAAGCCTATATTGAGCAAGACTTTAAACGTTTAAGCCTAGAACAAACAAGCTAAGTAAAAAGTAAATAAGCGCATCATAAGGTGCGCTTATTTTTTAGATGCTTGCGCCAATGCATCCAACACAAGGTTACTCGTTAACAAGGTTGGCAGTTCAATGCCTTGCGGCGCATTTGGACCATACACAATATTAAACGGTACGCCATAACGTGAATATCGCTGTAAATACTGCGTAATATTATTCGATCGCACCGTCCAATCCCCTTGCATTAGAGTAATGTTTTCAGCTTGTAATGCACTATATACAGGTTGCTGTAATAACACGCCCAGTTTATTTGCCTTACAAGTAACGCACCAATCTGCCGTCACATCCACAAACACAGTTTTACCTAGACTCACTTGTAGACTTATTTCTTGCGCATTTAACACTTGCCAATGTAGCGTTTTATTAAGCGTACTCCCCCCATATTTAGGGCTTAGATTAAGCAATAAGAAAGCCGAACCTATGCAGAATATGCTCGCTACAAAAGCCATTATAAATATTTTTTTGCCATGCTTTTTAAAGATCAACACGCCGAGCAAGCCTAAAAAGAGGATCGCTATAATAAGGATCGCACTGAGACCAACAAAGCGCACCATTAAGCTCAGTAACCAAAAACAGGTGAGTAATATCATTACCGCGAAAAAACTTTTAAGGATAGACATCCATTTGCCGGGTTTGGGTAATAATAAGGCCAATTGTGGGAACAATGCGATACACAGCCAAGGTAATGCCATGCCCAGACCCAATGCAGTAAATACCGCCACTAATTCAATACTTGATGCACCTAAGGCATAAGCTATCGCGGTGCCTAAAAAAGGCGCACTGCAAGGGGTTGCCAGTAAGGTTGCAAACATACCCTGAAGATAATGCCCCAAATAAGTATTACCGCCTTTAAGCGCTAACCAGGTTTGCCATTTACTCGGTAATTGTATCTCAAAAAATCCCAGCATATTAAGTGCAAATAAAGCCGTAATGAGCACCATAAAGCCAATAAAGTAAGGGCTTTGGAATTGTATTCCCCAGCCTAACGCTTGACCTGAAAATTTTAAGACCAACAGGAAAAGAGCAATCAGCCAAAAAGAGCTGATAATACCAAAAGAAGATGCCAAGAATTGTTTGCGAATAATACCTCTATGCAAGCCCTTCGAAGATAAAATACTGCTTAACTTCATCCCTAATACGGGTAAAACGCAAGGCATCACATTTAAAATCAGGCCCCCTAATAACGCAAATAAGAAGATAGAAAAAAGGCTCTTGGCGCTATCTTCTTTAACCTCTAATGAGGTGGCATCCTCGCCACTTTTGGCAATAAAGCTCACCTCTATTGCACTATTATCATCAACAATAGTGCTGTGAATTTCAGCCTCACTAATATCAACTTCGCCACCCCAACTCGACGCATCAAAACGCGCAATCAATTGTGCGCCTTGCACTTCTATTTGAGGTTTACTAAAAAAGACATGCGCATATTTTTCATCTAAAATATCAGTGAATAAATCGACATTTTTCCAATCGACCTGTCCGCTCACTCGAATAATAAGTTGTTGTTTACTCTGATCCCATACGCCACTAAAGGCTTGGATAATGCCTTTGTTTTTTGTATCGGTTATCGCACTGGCTTTTATCTGCACCGGCACTTGACTCAATGCCTGTGCATAAGTAAACGCCAAGTTAGCATCGAAAACTAATTGCGTCGGATCAAAAATCAGTTCAATATCATAATCACTAAGCACACAGATATTGGTACATGAGGCGAGCGTCAAGCGCCCTTTTAAATGTGCAGGTTGCGTAATATCTTTAAGATATATGGTAATGGGGAAATGGATTTGATGCTTATAACCGAGCGTCTCTATCCCTGCGACAGGGTAACGCTTAGGTGTTGGCCAGAGCCAATCAACGCTGGCAATATTAGTTGACTCAGTTTGCCAGTTAAATTGTGGCGCAACACCCCCTTCACCAGGAGATCGCCAATAGGTTTTCCAAGGGTTTTCTAAAGTGACATCTAAAATGGCATTAACACTTTGCAGCGTTTTATTAACCTGCTGAGTTAATTGCAGACTCACCGCCACAGACGGATGCTGAGCATCAATTAACCAACCGGTCGCCGTTTTATCTTCAATACTTGCCCATAAAAAGGCACTGCCTAAACTTAAAAATAAAACCACAAAGACTGAAAATGCTCGAATTAAACGCTGCGCCATGTAACACCCCAAAAAATAACTTTATCTCTGTATAAAGTTAAAAATCAACCGAACATAAAAAGAGAAATAAAAGAGCTCTTTTACTTTTACTTTTACTATTAAATAACTTTTCCGTTACACTGCATTCTCTATAAATTAACCAAGATTGTCAAAAGAGGTATTATGTTTATTATTCGCTGGGTATTAGGTCGCATTATTTTATTGCTTAATTTTGTTTTTAGTCCAAAAGCATATAAAAGAGAATTGCACCTACAAAAATCAATGGATGAACAAACTGCATCCCTCGCATTATACCAATATAACGCCTGTCCGTTTTGCGTTAAAGTGCGCAGACAAATACGTCGTCAATCATTGAACATTCGCCTCGTTGATGCAAAACAAGACGAATATAAAAAGCAGTTAGAAACGCAAGGAGGCACTATAAAAGTGCCTTGTTTACGTATTGAAGAGCAAAATAAAGTGACTTGGCTATATGAGTCTTCTGCCATTATTGATCACTTAAAAACACATTTTAATCGCTAATAATACCAAAGGAATTAATATAGCTTCCATGTATTGCGCAGGAAAAATTAACACTAGCAAGGCGTGAGTTGTAGGAGATAGTTGTTCTCACTTCAAAACTCACAACGTAGGTAGGGATAATTTCAACAAGCAAGACGGGTAGCCTTTTTAGTTCCTTTGGTATAAAGCGCTTTTATCTGCGCAATGAACCGCGCAGATAAAATCACACTTAATTAATGATGATGATGATGGTGGTGATCGTGATCATGCCCTTTTAAAAAGCGTTGCGGAATAAGCTCTGCAATAAAATCACGCGCTCCTCGGCGTAATAATGATACAAAATAAAGCACCAGGATCAACGCTAAACTTAAATATTGCCACCAAGAATAATCTCCCTGATGTAACTCAAACCATGTTGATGTGCTGCTGATCATAAACTGATTCATACCCAGACCAATTAAGAACGCTAAGCCAAACATAAATAATAACAAACTAATGGCTGCAAATATGCCTTGTTGCTTTTTAATTGCGCTTAGTAATTCTAAGCTTATCGTTGGCGCAATCAATAAGAACGCCATGCCCGCACCCGGAGAGAGTCCTGCCATTAACAGTAACGCTATCACCGGCGTCACCCCTGTCGCGCATAATGAGAAAGGGAACGCGACTAAAATCATCACTAACACTTGTAACCATAGTGCTTGATCAAAAAAGGCCCACGCGGAGTTAGCCGATAACGTGGCAGCTAATGCCCAACCCAATAACACCCAAGGCGCAGTATGATCTAACTGGTGTAAATAGCCCTGCTTAATAGACGCTAAGAAACGCGATCCAGAATGTTGTTTAACACTGAGTTCATCTGTCTGCGCCGTATCTGTATTTTTAAAATGCCGACCTAATATATAAGCAATCAAGAAGGCAAACGTCGCGCCAAGCAATACACGTAATCCCACCATTTCTAAGCTTAATAAAGGTAATGAGATCAACAAAGAGTCAAAGGCAATGATCGGTGTCGCAATTAAAAATGCGATAGCAAAGGTTTGATTGACACCACTTGCCAGTAACTGTTGATACATCTTACTTGCCTGTGCCGAGCACACTGGAAGCGCTAACCCGTAGAATAAACCTTTGGTGCTGTCTTTAGCAAAAGATGAACTGTCTTGTTTAGGTAACTGTGTATAAGTGGGTTTGAAATAATGCATTAACGCACTTAAAAAATAAGCGAGCAATAACAATGGCGCAGTATAAAGTGCAAGCTGTATAAAATTAGCTAATGTAAGCGCGGTTTTATGTTCTTTTTCTGCATGTTGATGGCCTTCATGTGCATCATTCTCATGCATCTCATCATGATGCTCAGTATGCTCATCACCCTCATGCATCTCATCATTATGCTCATGCAACTCATCATGGTGATCGTCATGTTCATCACCCTCATGCAACTCATCATGGTGATCATGATCTGCCACGCCAGCAACCTCTTGATGTTGCTCAATCGTCACACTTTTTCCATGTGCGTGATCGTGTGACGCATAACCTAACCAGTGTGGTAGCAGTAAGGCACCTAAAACAATCAAACCAACAACACTACCAATACCCGCTGCATATTTGTTTTCTTTTTCTTCTCGTGGTGCCTGCGATTTCAAATACGGTCGATGTAAAACCACATGCATGATTGAACCCATCACAAAGGCTTGGAACCACGCCAGCCATTGGCCGTCGAGTTGTGAGAGAGAATATTCAGAAAATAACGCGCCGAGTAATGTGGCTAGCGACATCAAACTTAAAATTGCCAGTGGTAATAAACGCCCATACTGCGGACGTAATAACCACCAAACCGTTAAACCTACTGGGAAACGATGCAATAAAACACCCAAAGCCAATAACCAACCAGTATGATCAAACATCTCTACATTTAATGCAGAGCCATCGATACTTGCATGCAACACTAAGCCTAAAACACCTAAAAACAAGGTCATTTGATGTGCTTGATGAGCCGCTTTATGAAAATACTTTTCAACCCAACTTGGCGCTAATAATCCTAACGCCATTAACACAAGTACTATCAATCCCCCTTCGTGCAACACTTCCGGTAAGATATGGAATAAAACCAGTCCTGAGATGGTCACAAAAATAAACGCATCAAGCAGATCTAACCAACCCGGTTGCCTTTGTAATAAACGATACGTAAAGGGCCCAAGGAACAGAGCTAAAATACTCAATATTAATAACATAACCAGATGATCTCATTTTTTATGAACGACTTAAAGTGTTATAATATAACAAAAATATATTAGGATCTACACAAATGAGAACATTATCATTTAGATGTTAAGAGAATTAAGTATTTTTGAAGCTAACATTAAGAAATAAAACATTAAAAAATTTACACTTTATTTAAAATAGTAAGTGATTTGAGGTAAATTTAAGCAGGAAAAAACAATAAAGATAACAAATTAAGAAGAATAATAGAAATGAAGCGCCTATTTTCCGGCGCTATACAAATGTAAGTTATAAAATGTAATTTATAAAAAGAGAAGCTTCGCACTTCTATTTTTATTGCCAATATTTAACGACTCGCAAATAATAATCCTTCACGATAATAACGCTGAGCATCGGTAATGAGACCTTCTTTTTCTAATAAACTGGCTAATAAAGTAAAGTCTTTTACCTCGGGCAAGCTTGCGACACTCACTTTCAAATGCTCAATCACGGCGCCAAAATTATTTTCTTTATATTTTAAATAGGCAAGTGCACGGTGTATTGATGCGTTATTTTTGTCCTTTTTCAATTTTTTATCCAGAAAAACAATTAAGGGATAAAAATCAGTTAAACTTAATTTATCTAAATAAACTAATAACGTAGTCGAAAATTGCTTATGTAATTTTTCTAATAAAAAGGCTTCTGCATGCTTCATGCGTTGCGCACTAATATACGCATCTAGTAACTTGGTTTGGTAAGTTAACTCTTTACGCATGGCGCGGGGCAACTCTTTTTCCCAGAACAATTGTAAGCTTTCAGCGCTGTCTGCACTTAACTGTTTAAAATAATGCGTATAAGCATTTTCTAACAAAGTATTAAATTCCAGCGTATTAAACGTTAAATTTTTACGGTGTTTATTTAAAATATCTAAGTAGCGTTTCCACTCCTCTAACGCAGGATAAATACCTAAATACAAGGTCACTATTTTTTTGTTATTCGGGAAATTATTATCTAGCTCGCGTAAGGTGGCTAATGCATTCTCATATTGATGCGCTTCAATTTGTAATTCAACCCACACCAAACCAATACCTAAATGGCACTCTTTTTGACTTGAAAGTGCTTCTTGAAAGTATTCGTCACGCAGTTCATATTTATTTTCAAGCTGGGCTGCTCGCGCTGCTGCTATATAGGTTAATGCAGGTGATTCACTGCGCGCAGCCGATTTAGCTAATAGTTTTTGTGCTTGTTTAGTATTGCCCTCAAATAACGCCAACATGCCTAATAAACTGTTCTTTTTAGCTTTATTGGTTTTTCTTACCCCAAACCAACCACTTGTTAATGAACTTAAGGCTAATAATCTGCGGATCATCCATTCCAAAAATAACAGTACAAAATAAAATAAGAAAACTAATAAACTGGCATTGATCAAGGTCATTTCATAGGTTGTATAGCGATCAAAAGAGATCAATAAATAACCTTTGTTCGCACTGATCTCAGGTCCTAATAATAGTCCCAGTAATAATATGCCGATAATGATCATAATACGAAGCATGGCTTAACCTCCTGTTGTTACACGTGGGCTAGATAAGGATCTTTTTATGCGTTGCATCAGCACTGTTTGTAAAATAGCCGTACTTTGTAATTGGTCTGGATAATTTACTTGTAGCTTATTCTTACTTAATTTGATGATGGCATCATTAAAATGACTGGTCGTACTATCATCTAGCTTAAAATAAGTGGCTAACGTACGGCTAATATTATGCATCGCAATATCATAAATAACTTGTTGTTGGCGGTATACTGCAAATTCTGCTTTCGCTAAATTATTGCGAATATTCTCTTTCAGGTACCAGGTTTGCGTCGGTGAAAGTAATGCTTCAATTTTCGAGTCGCGTTTAGTGATGGTAATGAAATTAGCTAAAAAATTATTCCACGATTTACTAATATTATCCTCCCAATCTGATATATCAGCCGACACGAAGCGTGATTTATTTTTAGGCTGGGCTTGCACCTCTAAATCAATGAGTTTTAATTTATCCACTCTGCGCTCTAAACTTGTTAAAGCAAGCACCATACCCTCAAAATCTTTTTTAGGTAATGCGCGTAGTTGTTCAATATCTTCAAGTAAAGCACCACGTAGCGGGCTTAAACTCGCATCATTTAACTCGACAATACGTTGATCTGCGGCCCCTAAAAGTGCCATCGCAGTTTGTACGTCATGCTCTAACCAAATTTTCCGTCCCGCTAATGACAAAAGGTATTCAACCTCCGCTAAGATCCAATCATTAGGCTGGCGAATAGTCGCTTCAGAAACATGTCTTTGTAGTGCTTGCAGATCAGTATGTAATAATTTATTTTGGCCGAACATTTTTTGTAGTTCAGCGCCTGATTTTGCTTCATCTTGTTTTAAATTGCTTTGTAATAGCGTCAATAAGCGTTGATTGTTAATTTGAGATTGTTCTTGTCGTAAAAGCTTAGTGCTAAGTATAAGTAACTTTTCTTGCTGTTGTTTTACCTGCTTTTGAGCGCTTTGATAATATGTAAACGCAGAGCCCCCCATTACCATTAATAATAACAACGCAAAAATCGATAGATAAAGTGCGATATAGCCACTTTTAGGTGATCTCTTTTTTTCCGGTGTCTTTGCAGATACACTCGCAGCTTTAATACTTATTTTTTCATTGTCTTTATGTTCAGGCATAATTTCCTCACACATTTATTTAACGGCATAATTTATTTAAAATGATCAATAATTTGTTGATCAGCAAGACTTGCTAATAAAACTATCTTTACCCAACCCAATTGCAAGGCGCGATCTAAAATGCGTTGGCTAGGCACGTATAAGTGCAATTCATATAACCAGTGTTTATCACGCACACGTGTTGTAAAATTTTCTAATAATTCGATACTGCTGATAATAGCACCATTAATTTTATGCAACTGCCAATTTTCAACTAATTCATCCATGTTGAGATCTATTACAACGCGTTGGTAAGGTTGATAATAAGAGACCTCTGCACCACGCGACTCTAATGTTTTCTTTAATTTAGCGCGGCCACCAACACCACGTAATATCAGTATTTTTTTACCTTGCACGCAATTGAGACACGCTAACGCCAGTAAGCCTTGCGTATCATGTTGCAAGGGTGGGCACTGCACCTCTTTTTGGGTTGCTTGTTGTAACATTTTTTGAGTTCGTTTACCCACCGCAATAAAAGTTGCTGTTGGCCAGGCTTTTTTATCTAAAGCTTGCTCTGTATATTTAACCGCCGCCGCACTAATGGCAATAATATAGTCATAACGTGTGACAAAAATCAGATCTACATCATGACATTCCGCGCTACTTTGTACTTCTAATAACGGCTGAGCAAGGCTAAAAACACCTTGCTCATTAAGCAATTTAACCAGACGCGAGGCATGTGGTTCAAAGCGCGTTATCAATAGTCGCGGTTTAAGCATTATCGCGATAAACATCCGCTAATATTTTATCCGCGCCACTCTCTAATAATTGCTGCGCTAAATTTAATCCCATTTGCTCGGCATCCGCGACCTTGCCACGAATTTCCTTACGAATAATATGGGTGCCATCTACACTACCGACCAAACCGCGTAGCCATAAAGTATCTTCCTTGAGAATACAATAACTGCCAATAGGTACCTGACAGCCACCTTGTAATGCTAAATTCATCGCCCGCTCAGCCGTCACTCTTAAACGCGTGATCCGATGCTCAAGTGGTTTGAGTAATGCCAGTGTTTGCATATCATCTAAACGGCACTCTATGCCCACAGCGCCTTGGCCAACCGCAGGTAAACTTTCTTCAACGCTCATATAACTGGCAATGCGATCATGCATATCTAAGCGGATCAAACCTGCTGAGGCTAAAATGATGGCGTCGTATTCGCCCGCATCTAATTTTGCTAAGCGTGTATTAACATTTCCGCGTAAATCTTTAACCTTTATATCGGGACGTTGTGCACGTAACTGGCACTGCCTGCGTAGGCTTGAGGTTCCCACTACACTACCTTGCGGTAATGCTGCTATATTAGCGAAATGATTAGACACAAATGCATCACGAGGATCTTCACGCTCACAAATAACCGCAAGCCCTAAACCTTCAGGGAAATCAACCGGGACATCTTTCATTGAATGCACCGCTATATCTGCTCGACCTTCAAGAATAGCCACTTCTAATTCTTTAACAAAAAGCCCTTTACCGCCCACTTTAGCCAAAGGCGTATCTAAAATTTTATCGCCCTTTGTTTTCATTGCCAGCAGTTCAACTTGTAATTCTGGATGCCATTTTAACAATTCACTTTTAACAAAGTTTGCTTGCCACATGGCAAGAGGGCTATGTCGTGTTGCGATACGAATAATTTTATTGCTCATGTCTTTGTCTGCTCATCCATTAATAATTCATTAATGCTAACAAATATAGCCAAAATAAGCATGTGTAAAAGTTAAATAGTGAGGAAGCAGAGGCCTTGTGCACAAGATAATATTTTTCAAAAAAGAGGAGAGGAGATAACAGAGAGAGATGAATTCCTTTAACAAAGGTAAAGGAATTCATGGCATGCTTTTAAAAGATTCAGGCGCTAAACAATATAACAGGGATCTTAATGATCGCTTTTCTTATCGCAACAACTTGATCAATGGCGCATAAAGGACGATGTATTTGCCCCGGGTAAAAGAGTGCATAATCACCCGATTTTAAGTTCACAAAGTTTTCATTTTCAACGTCATCGACAAAATATAAATCATCCTCAGCCGGGATCCGAGCTTTATCTTCTACGCTTAAAGTATTGCTATAACCTAGACGCTCTTCACCTTCTAACAGGATCTGTATATCGATATGCTCACGGTGAAATTCCGCTTTGCGATCCGCTTCAGGCTCTGTCGTTACAGACGCTAAAACAACAAATACACCCTCATCACCGATGCTATGTTTACCGTCATTATTACTTTGAGCAATAATAAGGGCTTCTTTTATCCAAAGGCTAATATTTTTATGTGTGTATGCTACCAACTCTAATTGTCGCACGTTACCAAATAACATATTTAAGGATCCTATTTTTAATAATAAGCGTTTCAGGCGCCTTAAAAGGACGCCAAAACGCGCTTGATACCATTATTACATCTACGGCATCAATACCATCAACTTTATTTACCAATAATACCCGCAACATTTGCGACAAGTTGCGCAAGTTCAGACCAACGCTCTTCTTCAATTAACGTATTTGGTACCATCCATGTTCCGCCACAGGCAAGTACGCTCGGCAAACTTAAGTAATCATTAACATTACTTGGATTAACGCCACCTGTTGGCATAAATTTAATAGGGTAAACCGCAGAAAGGGATTTTAACATTGCGACGCCACCAGAGGCTTCAGCAGGGAAGAATTTTAAAGTACGTAACCCCATTTCCATTGCTTGCTCTACATGACTGGGGCAGTTAATACCGGGTACTATCGGCATGCCACGTTGTTGACAATAACGTACGATAGTAGGATTAAACCCTGGGCTTACAATAAAGTTTACGCCAGCATCAATCGCCATATCTACTTGTTCAGCGGTTAACACCGTACCAGCGCCAATCAACATGTCAGGGTAGGCCTGACGCATCAATTTAATGGATTCTACCGCTTGCTCTGTTCTAAACGTCACTTCTGCGCACGGTAAACCATTTTCAATTAATACTTGCGCCAATTTGACTGCTTTAGAGGCATCTTCAATGGCAATCACAGGGATAACTTTGATCTCTTCTAATCGGGTATTTAAATCTAGCATTTGTATTCCTTAAGTCTTTAAATAGTAGGCATTACTTGGGCTGCAATAATCGCACCATGATGTTGTATCACCGTACCTGCAACGCAATGTCCCGCTTTAGCAGATGCGACGCAATCACCACCTAACACGCGTTTTGCCAAATAAGCTGCGCTAAATGAATCACCGGCAGCGGTTGTATCAACAATATTACTTATTTTATTCGCACTCACTTCATAGCGCTGTTGTGCACACACTATAATGCAGGCTTCTGCGCCTCGTTTAAGGACAATTTCAGAAACACCTAACGCTTGGGTGCGCATAATACATTCTTCTTCCTTCTTATCTCCCCATAATAAAACATCGTCATCATAGGTTAAAAAGGCAATACTGGTTATGGCGAGTATCTTTTTATAATAATCTTGCGCCACTTTAGGGCTTTCCCAAAGCGCTGCTCGGTAATTATTATCAAAAACGATACGTACCCCTTTTTTATGACAAAGGCCTAAAACCTCGAGCAATATGGCGCGGCATTCATCAGATAAAATAGCTAAACTCACTCCACTTAAGTAGATCATTTGATGTTGCGATAAATCATCTACTAAAGTGCTTATCTTCTGCGTTTTAAGCCAGAATTTAGCGGCTGCATCATTTCGCCAATAATAAAAATGACGTTCTCCCTGCGCATCGGTTTTAATCGCATAAATACCCGGCAATTTATCTTTTGATAAAAACACCATATCGGTATTAATATTTTCATCTTGCCACGCTTTGATCATATCTTCACTAAAAGGATCAAGGCCCATACCGGTCACATAAGAGGTTGTGATCGCATGCTCATGCGTCAAACGCGATAAGTAAATCGCCGTATTTAAGCTGTCACCACCAAAGCCTTGCTCTAATACATTATTTACAGTTTTAAGCTCAAGCATGCATTCACCAATAACGGCAATACGACTGATCTTCATGAAATTGTTCCTTTTATTTAACGACTCATTTTCAATGGCGTATATATGTATATTTAAAAAACCGACTCATCATTCTAGTTGGGGGCGTTTTTCGCTAATCGATAAATAGTAAAGATATTCATAAAAAGAACCGCCCCCTCTAATAACGTGCCACCTATAGATCCCACCAGAATATTATTAATAAACCAACAAATCGTTGCGACTAAAAAGCAGAGACGCATTTTAATGCCTCTTAAAACAAACATCGCATAAGTCCCAATACTGGTACCTATAATAGGTAAAAGATCCCAGTAGGTTTGCTTCAGATAAAACCCAACAGCAAAACCGATGATAATAAAAAGCCAAGCAACACGTTTTGAGGATGTATAAAGGGAAGTGCCGGTGCGCACCGCTGAAAGTAAAATAGCCAGTGCAGACATGATCGAGCCAAGTAATAAGTAATGTACAAAATGGTTTAAATTGTAAATCAGCATTAAAACTTTAAGATTTCGATCATTTTTTTGATAAAAAGTCGCAACACCTAAGCCAAAGCTGATATAGCCAAGGCACTGCGCCAATGAGAATATATTATCCATATACTCTATTTAGGTTGATTATCTCGCTAACCAACCACCATCAACGGGAATAGTTGAACCATTGATGTAATCCGATGCACTTGATGCAAGGAAAACACATGGACCAGCAAGATCTTCAGGTGTACCCCAACGATCCGCAGGAATACGCTCTAAAATACTTTTGTTACGATCAGCATCTGCACGCAATGCAATCGTATTATTCGTTGCCATATAACCAGGCGCAATCGCATTAACATTAATGCCTTCTTTAGCCCACTCATTTGCCATTAAACGTGTTACGCCCATCACAGCACTTTTAGATGCAGTGTATGAAGGTACGCGGATACCGCCTTGGTAAGAAAGCATTGAAGCGATATTAATGATTTTGCCACCTTCTTTTTGAGCAATAAACTGTTTTGCAACCGCTTGCGACATAAAGAATAACGATTTGATATTGAGATCCATCACATCATCCCAATCTTTTTCAGAAAAGTCGATTGCATCATTACGACGAATGATCCCTGCATTATTAACAAGAATATCAATACGTCCGAATTCACTCACCGCACTCTCAACAATACGAGAGATATCGCCAAGACCCATAAGATCGGCACGAATATCTAAAAAGCGTTGACCCGTAGCAGCCATTTTTTCAATTGTTTCTGTTGGCTCGACTATATTAACACCGACAATATGACAGCCAGCTTTTGCTAAACCCAGTGCCATACCTTGACCTAAACCAGTATCACAGCCACTGACAATCGCGATTTTTCCTTTAAGATCGAATGAATTAAGAATCATAGATATTTCCTTGTGTACTTTTATGTGAAGTGTTTTTTGTATAAATAACATCCTAATGAGATAAGCATAGCAATAAACACAAGCAGGCGTCAAATAAAATGAAACGCCTTTTTATTTAATTTTTTAACTTGTGAGCTTATTATGATTAAAATAATAAAAGTAAAATGACAGAGCTCTCGAGTTTTTTTAAAATATCTCGCACATTGTTATTTATTCGTTATAATCCCCGCCATATAGTTAAAGATAAGGTGTAACATGAGCAAAGCAACACAACCCGAAGCAGTCTCTTCCGTCCTCAAGGTGTTTAGCATCTTAGAAGCACTCGGAGAGCAAAAAGAAATTGGCGTTTCCGAATTATCTCAAAGATTAATGACATCGAAAGCGACCACTTATCGTTTTTTACAAACCATGATGTCTTTGGGCTATGTTTCCCAAGAAGGCCAAGCGGATAAATATTCATTAACGCTAAAAATGTTTGAACTCGGCGCACTGTCTCTTCAATATCTAGACGTTGTCAATTTAGCCGAAAAACATATGCGCTACATTTCAGAGCAAACCAATGAAGCAGTGCATTTAGGGGCATTAGATTTAGAAGATCATTCTATTATTTATATTCATAAAATAGACTCTAGCTACAGCCTACGCATGCATTCTCGAATAGGCCGCCGTAATCCACTTTATAGTACGGCAATCGGCAAGGTTTTACTTTCTGAGTACAAATCCGACTTCATTCGTGCCGCATTACAAGACGTTACCTTTAAAAAGCATACGGATAAAACGTTAAAAAATGTTGAACAATTACTGGCGGAACTAGAGACGGTAAAAGAGCAACATTATGCAGAAGATAATGAAGAGCAAGAGCAAGGCGTATATTGTATAGCAGTACCCGTATACGATCGTTTTGGACATATTATTTATGGCCTTTCTATCTCTTTTCCAACGCTTCGCTTTGATAAAAAACGTAAATCTTATTACGTTAAGCTATTAAAAGAGGCAGGCAAGAAAATTTCTGAGCAACTCGGATACTACAATTATCCCGACGTTGTATAAAAAAACAAAGATTGTATAAAACCCTTATACAATCTTTTTTTAAAAACAATCCAAACACTAACACTAACACAAAATACTTTTACCTAACAAATCAATAACATACAACCCCCCTCTTATTCCAAGACAATTTCTTTGCATTAAAAAATAAAAATAGAACAGCATTTCAATAAAACAGGACTAAAGTCACATTATTTGTAATGACTTGAAGGTATTTGTTGATCGTATGATATTTAATCGTAATATAAGCGTCATATTGTTGCTCTTGTAGGATTTTCTTACAAAGAGCAACATTGACAATATTTGTCAGGTAAGTCCTCTGCTTATTCTGACTCATATTGTTAAAGTCATTATTTTTTACATAACATGCTAAAAAATAATCAACGTTGATGAGATGGAATTCATCTGGATGACCGACATTCATCAATGCATCACACATGTATCTTATTATGGAGACAGTATCATGTTGAACAAAAAGGCTTTCAAAGTAGCCACTCTTGCACTTACCCTCGGCACATCAATCGGTTTTGCTTCATTTGCAAGCGCAACAACAGAAATGAAGGCTGCCTTTAACCAGTCTAAATTTAACCCTCAATATCTTGCACTTGAAGATTTTGGGCAAAAACTGAATGAGCAAACAGATGGTCGTTACCACTTAACCATTTATGCAAATGAATTACTTGGCGATCAACGTGCATCACTTGAGCTTGTACAATCTGGTGCGATCCAAATGGCTATCGTTGCTAATCCTCTCGTTGAAAATTACAATTCTGACTTTGGCGTATTGGCTCTACCTTATATTTATAATGGTCCAAAACATCAAGAAGCGGTATATACCTCTAATGTTTTAGATGATTTATTTGCCTCTTCTAAAAAGTTTGGTTTTGAAGTATTAACTGCATACACAGCGGGCGCTCGTAGTATGTATACAAAAAAAGCACCAGTAACTTCAATTGCTGACATGAAAGGTCAAAAAATTCGTGTTATGCAGTCAGACACTATGATCAGCATGCTTGCTTGCATGGGTGGCACAGGCGTACCAATGGGCCAAGGTGAAGTTTATACCGCTATTCAACAAGGTGTATTAGACGGCGCAGAAAATAATGAAATCACATATGCTGATTTAAAACATTATGAAGTTGCTCCTTTCTATTCAAGAACTCGTCACGTAATGGTTGCCGATTTAGTGGTTATTAATAATGACTTTATTGATGCAATGACGCCTAGCGATCAAGTAATACTTAGAAAACTAGCAAAAGAAAGTACCACAACTGAATTTACAATTTGGAATAACAACATTTCTAAAGCGATTGCAGTTGCTAAAGCTAACGGCGCGACATTTACTGACGTTGATATTGCCCCTTTCCAAAAAAGTTGCAAACCATTACAAGAAAAATTATTGGTTAAACCTGCACAAATTGCATTATTTAAGACTATTCGTTCATTAGGTTGATCCTCTTTTTATAATTCAATATTAAGGTTGGAGTTTAATACTCCAACCTCCTTTTCTTTGGATCTCTTATGCATACAAATAATAAACTAAATCAAAATGAAAATGGTTTATCAAAAATCATCAATAAATCGAAATATTTTATCGATCAAATAGTCTCGACTATTTGTATTTTCATTGTCGGTATCATGACGATCCTCGTCACCTATCAAGTTGTTGTGCGTTACCTCTTTGATAGCCCAAGTGCAATCAGTGAAGTGTTATCCCGATATTTATTCATCTGGTTGATCCTCTTTAGTAGTGCCTATGTTTTTGGACAACGTGAACATATGGCAATCACCTTTTTTCGCAATAAATTTTCAAAAAAAATGCAAATACTATTAGATATGTTTTCTGAATTGGTCACTGCATCGTTTGTGTTGATGATCATGATCCTCGGTGGCTACAGTGGTACCGCTCGACAAATGTGGCAACTCGATTCTGCACTACAAATACCCATGGGCGTTATCTATTCAGCGATCCCTATCTGTGGCGTCTTAATTATTTTATACGGGATCCACAATGAATATCATTTACTGCAGAAGCTTAAAAATTTAGATACAAAAATCAATAACAAAGAGGTGTCATAATATGGATTTAGCTCTTATTGCGGCGCTCATAATGTTCGCATCCGCATTTTTCTTATTGCTCATCGGTACGCCTATCAGTATCAGTATTGGTATGGCTTCATTCATGGCTATGTTATCTATTTTACCCTTTAATGGCGCTATGATAACGTCGGCCCAAAGGATTTTTGTCGGCCTAGACTCCTTTGCTTTACTCGCCATCCCCTTTTTCATATTGGCCGGTAATATTATGAATAATGGTGGGATAGCCATACGCTTAATTAACTGCTCAAAAATTATAAGTGGTTTTTTCCCTGGCTCACTTGCCCAAACTAATATTGTTTCTAACATGATGTTTGGCTCTATCAGTGGTTCAGGCGTTGCATCTGCGGCTGCCATTGGTGGCATTATGACGCCAATACAGAAAAAAGAAGGCTATGATCCCGCTTTTAGTGCGGCCGTTAATATTGCATCCGCACCGACTGGCATGATCATTCCGCCCAGTAATACATTGATCGTATATGCAACCGTCGCAGGCAGTGTTTCTGTTTCAGCTTTGTTTATGGCAGGTTACATTCCCGGTTTATTATGGGGCCTTGGGGTGATGCTTATTACCGCAGTCATGGCCAAAAAACGGGGTTATGTACTGCGTAATCGCATGTCTTTAAAAGAATGTATAAACGTATTTATCGCGGCGATCCCAAGCTTATCGCTTATTATTGTGGTCATTGGCGGTATTCTTGGTGGTATTTTTACCGCGACAGAAGCGTCTGCCATTGCGGTTATCTACTCCTTCGTTTTAAGTCTTTTTTACCGCAGCCTTAAAATTAAGATGTTGCCTGAAATTTTTCTAGCGACCGCTAAAATGTCAGCCATTGTGATCTTTATGTTAGCGACCTCATCGATCATGTCATGGGTTATGGCATTTACAGAGATCCCAAATATGATTGCGGCACAATTACTGGCCGTCACCGATAACCCAATTATCATTCTTTTGATCATTAATGTTATCTTATTGATCATTGGTACCTTTATGGATCCAATGCCTGCTGTGCTTATTTTCACACCTATTTTCCTCCCTATTTGTGTCAACTTAGGTATGCATCCCGTACAGTTTGGTATTTTATTAGTCTTTAACCTTTCTTTAGGTACCATCACCCCACCCGTGGGGCCGATCCTATTTACAGGTTGTAAAGTCGCCGATATTAGCATTGAAGAGGTCATAAAATTATTATTGCCTTTCTTCGTGGTTATTGCCGGCGTCTTAATGCTAGTTACTTATGTTCCTGCTATTTCTATGACTATTCCTACCATGATGGGTTTAATTAAATAGTAATAATTGGCAACATAATAGCGCCGTAACAGCTCTCTCTTGTTACGGCGCACCTCTACTCTTTGGTCTTCTTTCAGTCTCGACGTGATACGTCATGCCTTTGGTAAAAGAAGTGAGCAAAGAAAAGTCCCCGAGTAAAAAAAGTGCACTCTCGCATCTGCTTCTCTAACGCTTGATTTATCTCGTGTGTTGTCTGCTCTTGACGCTAAGATTCTGATGAAACAACGCATCTGCTTGATTATATGCGTATAGTATAAAATATTTTTCGGCGCTCAACACAGGATCATTATGGATCTCATGCAACTCTCACGGTTCAGCTTTAAGCACCTTAGCACCCTACATGTCATGCTCTGCACGCATAGCGTCAGTAAAAGTGCCTCTATATTATGCATCACGCCCTCGAGTGTGAGTAAAACACTCGCACAGCTCCGCACGTTATTAAATGACGAGTTATTTTACCGTGAAGGTAGACAACTTATTGCCACGCCTTATGCGCTACACATCGCCCCTTCTGTGCATATTATTTTAAATAATATGAATACATTAATACATCAACGTGATTTTAATGCAGAGGAATTTCAAGGGACGTTCAGATTGTCAATGCGCGCTAGCACCTTCGATATTTTTGCGCCAAGCCTCTGTACGCTTATAGAGAAACAAGCACCGAACGCCCAACTTGAGATACATTCACGATCCCAACGAGGCTTTGACGCACTCTTAAGTGGACAGGTTGATGTGATCATTTTGCCACATGATAAAAGCCAGCCACCCAGCAATGAAAAGCAATTATGCTGGCAAACTATCCTTGATGACGAAATGATCTGCGTCATGCAAAGCAATCACCCTCTCGCAGATAAAACCTTAACGATTGAAAACTATTTAGCCTATAAACATATTGCGATTTTTGATAAAGAGTTACAGCAACCCTATTTTGAACAATTATTAAAACAGCAATACCAGGCCCGTAAAATAGCGATATCAGTGGCTGATTTTGGTAGTGCAGCCGCGACCTGCCAACATTCACACTTCTTATTTACCTGCTCTAAAAAATGGTTTGAAAGGAGTCAACAAAGCGTAGGCTTAATTGCAAAAAAATTACCCTTTGAAAGTGGGAAAGTCGTCTATAGTATGGTTTTCAATCAATTAGCGAGTAATGATCCTGCATTAAATTGGCTGTTACAAAATATAAAAACAACTTTAATTTCGCCCATTCTCTGAATGCAGTTTTAATACGAATGTAACGAAGAATGTTTATAAGATATATAAAACTATAAACACGGGATACAAACATCTCTGCCAGTATATAGCTCAAGTTGTTGCTGAAAATCCTGCACTTGCTGTTGAGTGGCACAATCCCAAGTCAAAGCCTCTCCCACCACACCACTATGTTGAAAGGCATTGATACGAATCATAACGCCCTTCGATAATTGTTTTAAATACCTTGCAAGTGATTCTATTTCCGTTAATAAATCTGTTTTATTGGGGATATGTAGCAAGCGTACTTCATATAATTTACCGGCTTTATCAAGCTGCGCGATGCTTTTAAAAACACGGTGGTTTTGACGTCCTACCAGCCATAAATGTGTTTCATTTTGCCACGCTTTTAAATCAATCATGGCGCCATCAAGATACGGCATCACGCGATCCCAACCCTGCGCCGATAAACTGCCATTACTGTCAATAAAACACGTCAAATGCGATAATTCAGGGCACGATTTAATGGCTTTAAACAATTCAATGATAAAAGGCAGTTGCAACGTTGACTCTCCACCTGAAAGCGTCACACCACTTAAAAACATCTGTTTCTCTTTTAACCTTTCAAGGAGCTGGCGCACTGAGTGGCGACGCACTTTAGGACTCGATTGCGTCGGACAAATATCAATACAGTTATCACAACCGATACATAATTGACTGTCCCACACCACCTTACCGGAAACCACTGTTAAAGCCTGCGCAGGACAAGGTGCAACGCATAAGGCGCAATGATCGCAAATATTAATGGTTTGTGGGTTATGACACGTTTTACACTGATAATTACAGCCTTGTAAAAAAATAACCGCTCGATTTCCTGGTCCATCGACACAAGAAAAATAAATTATTTTATGGATCAAGGCTGTTTTTTCAAAATTAATCAACGCAGATCATCTCTATTTAATGACGACAGGCATGCTTTCTAAACTAATAACGCGCGCCCTACGTTTTGAAATGTTTGTATTTTGTAAGGCTTCAGATCCTAAAAAAGTGGTATTAGTACGCGAGCCTTGCTCAGCAAATTTAGCCATCGATGAGCGTTTAACCATGTAGCCTGTCACTCGCACTAAATCATTACTTGAAATATTAGCGGTAAACTCTCGATATCCCATTTTTAGCGCCCCTTTAGCAAGCGCAAACATCGCTTCAGGATTTGATTTTACCGTCTCATCAATACTTAAAATATCACTGATACCAGAGGGATAATATTGATGATGTGGCGCGGTAGCTTGAATATAGGCAATGGGATCTGGCTCTTTCCCATACGCGATACGCACGCCAGGTGTACACTCATGATCTAAACTTATACCGCCCTGTGCATGCAATAACGCGCGTCCATGATAGCCATACTTTACCTTGGTCGACGTCACTATTTCGGAAAGCGTTTTAGAAATTTCATACGATAATGTATTAGCGACGCTATCTAAGCCATAACAACTTTTTATATTATCTTTTTGCAAAAGGATCTCTACCGCCTCGGCCATGGCATAAATACCAAACATAGGCGCAAATCTATCTTCATGAATTAAACCCTCTTGCACTAAAAATTCACTGAAAAAATGTGATTTTTCATGCAGAAAAGTACTGCGCACATCAATTAAATCAAACATCAGGGCGCAGTATTTAGGTAACTGGATATTAAAGAAATTCTCTTTATTCTTAGATTTTTTAGCCACTTCTTTTAAATTCATGCGCACTAACGTATTCGCGCCTCCACCTAATGGCAACGCGTTATAGCAACTCACGATACCAAACCCGCTTTCGTCAAACGCGCTAGCATGCAGAGGGTAATTTGCAATATGGGGTTTACTACATTCACAGATATTTTGAGTCACTTGACGCAATAAATCATCCGGCGTCACCTTTGCATCGTACATAAACGTTAAATTGGGTGCCACTTGCTTTAGCTGCGCATCGATACGTAAAATAGTGCGGCAGATAATATTATCTGTTGGCCCAATATTCACGTGCATAAAGGCATCGGGAAGCGTGCGATCAAGCATTATCCAAAATAATTTTAATTTTTGATAGATTTGATCATCCGTTAAGCTGCCAACATAAGGTAAAAGGACACTATCAAGCTGACCTAAATAAACGGGGATCGTAGTAACAGAGGGGACATGGTGATATAAAATAGTCAGTAAATTTAAGGCTTCATCAAAATTTGTCGCCGCCTCTAATTCCAGATAAGTTGAGCCCTGCGCTAAAAATTTAGCATAATCGGGTAAAACATAACGCGCTTTAAAAGGCGCGTGACCTTCAAACATATCACATAAAATACCCGCATCGAGCGCATCTTGTACGCTTTGATTAATTTCAAGGTAAGGGAGACTCGCTTCGGCCTCTAATGCTAAATATTGTGTTTTTTGTTTTACCGATAAATTAGCGTTGCTAATAATATTGTAGATACGTTGCTGGCTCATTTTATATCCCTTTAAATAGTAAGCCTTTATTGTATGCCTGCATGGTTGATAGCGTTAGTGAAATTAACGCCAAGACTCTTTTCCATTTTTGACATGACTTTCGACATAACTTTCAATATAAAAAGGGATACTGCCACAAACAAAAAAACTCTCCTTGTGGAGAGTTTTTTTGCGCAGTATGGTTCTGATTATAACATCATAACTTGTGCGACTAAGAGTAACCCACCAAACCCTAATAAGAATAACACCATAGGGAAAACGAATTTTAACCATTTATCATATGATATATCTAGCATTTGTAAGGTAACTAATACTAAGCCTGTCGGGGCAAGGAATAACATCGCATATTGCCCCCAGTTATAAGCTGAAACCACGATGTCACGCGGAATACCGACCGTATCAGCAAGGGGCGCCATAATAGGCATAGCAAGTACTGCAAGGCCTGAAGATGATGGTACAATGAGCCCTAAGAAAAAGAACACAAACATCTGCGCAATAATAAATAAGCTACCATGCATACCCGACACTAAACCTGACGCATAAGCTAAAATAGTATCGGAGATCATACCTTCTTCGAGCACCAAGTTCACACCACGTGCGATACCTATAATTAATGCCACACCGACTAATTCGGAAGCGCCTTGTGTAAAGGCTTCCACCGAGTCTTTTTCACTTAAGCCTGAGATAAACATGATAATGATCGCAATGGTCAGGAATGACGCTGCCATTTCAGGGAACCACCATCCGCCCATCGAAACACCCCAGATCATAATAGGGAATGCCATGGCAAATAAGAATAAGATAATTTTACGGCGTAATGTGAAAGTCAGATCAGCTGAGCTATCTTCCTCTTTAATAAAACGCGCCCTAAAACTATGTCTATCTTCATAGGTATATGAAAAAGAAGGATCGGCTTTAATTTTTTTACAATACCAACGTAAATAAAGAATAACCGTTGTAATACCCACAACAAAACCAAAGAAGCGAATATCAAGACCTTCAGTGAATGAGATCCCGGCGGCATTTGATGCAATAACCACAGAAAATGGGTTGATTGTTGAAAAGGCAGTACCCATAGAGCCGGCTAAGAAAATTGCCCCAACACAGACAATGGAGTCAAACCCCAGCGCCAAGAAAATAGGCACCAAAATAGGATAAAACGCAACGGCCTCTTCTTCAAGCCCACAAGTGGTTCCTCCGAGTCCCATTAAAACAGAGACTAAAGCGACGAATAAAAACTCTCGGCCTTTAGTCTTATGTGATAACGCCATCAAACCAGCACTAAATGCACCTGTTCGACTGATCACACCGATTGTTCCCCCTAATACTAAAATAAATACAATAATATCAGCACCATCAATAGTTCCTTGCACCATACTTACGGCAACATCCATTAACGTTTTAGGTGATTGAGGAAGCCTTTCATAAGTATCAGGTATCGCAATGGCTTTACGAATAGTGCCATCGACAAACTTATCAATCTCAATATTAACGTTTAATTCATTTAATGATTCTTGCGTTGCAAGAATGGTTGAAACATCCCCAACGGGATTTACTATTGAGAATTCATGATCCGCTGCGCTATAAGTCAATTTGGCATATGAGCCGGCAGGAACAATCCATGTTAATCCGATTGCTAAAATAGTGATAATAAATAAAATAGTAAAAGCCGTAGGGAACTTCATTCCTTTTTTAAAAAGTTGCATGTTGTACCTCTATCGGTATGTAATGCTTATTCACACAATAAGCTGCCCTAAAGTAGTAAAAAATCCAATTTTAAACCGATACTTCAGTCACGTATCTCACCTTAAGACATAATTATATTTTAAAAAAAACAAGTAAAATACGAGCTGACGCACAGAGATAATTGTGTAAATCGTATACGTAAAAGTGATATTTTTGTGAAGTCTGTCTGAAGTTAAAGACGTTTTTAAAATGCGGGATTTTAAATAAAATGAACAAAGTATGCACCACTTTAGATTAAAACTCATTTTATTTACTATTTAAGTTAAAAAACAGCATGAGAAATAATATAAGATGTGGCGCATTTATGATGCTTGGCAGGTTAATAAATATAAACTAACAATATTTCTAACCGGGTATTACCCCCAAATCACAATATTGCGAACTTGCCTAAATCACCCAATATTAAACATGATTTTTTTCTGATAAGGAAATCATTCTACAAACATTGAAATCACCCACCTTTTCGAGGTTTTGGCATTGCGTAAAGAGCACCTGAGCTAAGTTATTGTCGCTAATATCCGCTTTGAGATGCGCCAAGATAGCAGGGAATAAATCTTCTTGAGAATATTTTTTATAATCAAAATAAACGGCTTTTACCCCTCTTAATATTGAAAATTCTCTTAATAACTCAATATCATCCGATACTGCCCAAATATATACTGAACTCTGACAGCGGGACATGATGCGAGGTGTTTGACCTTTTTCGCTGATAATGATCATGCCAACAGGCGTATCATCTTGAGAGGCAGAAAGCATCGCCGATAGCGCAAAGCTTTGCCCAGGATCCTGACACAGATGCTCAATGTCAGCCCAACACTTATGCATAACAACATTAGGCTCTTCTGCACCAGCCGCAATGCGCACCATCGCTTGTACTGCTTCTACAGGGTAACGCCCAGCAGCCGACTCCGCAGAAAGCATAATGGCATCCGAGCCATCCATTACTGCATTCGCAATATCAAGCACCTCTGCGCGAGTTGGCATTGGATTCTCAATCATAGATTCCATCATTTGTGTCGCCGTGATCACCGGCTTTGCAAAGTACTTTGAACGAGATATCAATTGTTTTTGTATTCTCGCTAAACGTGCATCTCCAATTTCAACCCCAAGATCGCCACGAGCGACCATAATAATATCAGCGGCTTGGATCATTTCATCCATCGCCTTCTCCGAAGCAACTACTTCAGCGCGCTCAACTTTTGCTATAATTTGAACATCACAGCCCGCTTCCTTTGCTTTTTTACGAGCATAATGAATGTCTTGTGCATTACGCGGGAATGAAATAGCCAAAAAATCTGCATTTAAAAGGGCTGCGGTGGACATATCTTCAATATCTTTAGGCGTTAATGCAGGCGCTGACAATCCGCCTCCTAATAAATTAATGCCTTTTCTGTTTGATAATTTTCCACTATTAAGCACTTTGGTCGTAACCTTAAGCTCTTCTTTACTAACTTCTGTCACTTGTAAATGTATACGCCCGTCATCTAACAATAAAACGTCATCGATATTTAGGTCAGCAATAAGATCCGGATAACCTAAACCCACAGCGCTTACGCTGCCGTCAAATTCAGCAAGCTTCGCATCCAACACAAAACGTTGACCAGCAACAAGCTCAACCACATCATTTTTAAAACAAGCTATGCGAATTTTAGGCCCTTGTAAATCAACTAAAACACCGACATATTTACCTAACTCTGCAGAAATTCTTCTGACTAATTTTGCACAATCTATATGCTCTTGTGCACTTCCGTGTGAGAAATTAAGGCGCACGATATTAACGCCCGCAAGGATCAACTTACGGATCATATCCTCCGACTGACTCGCCGGTCCAAGTGTTGCTATTATTTTTGTTTTACACATAAGTTACTCTATTTTGGAAAGGGGAAAAGGTGAGTCGTAACCCACCTTGCTAATAATGCTATTCGTCCATGGTGATTTTTTTAGCATTCCACACGGTTAAGGCAAGGAATAATGAGATCACTGCAGACGCCAACCAAAAATACTGCGCTCGGCTAAAGTCATAAATTTCAACGCCATTAACCATAGTCACATCAATCAACGAAGCAGAAACAAGCTCTTGAATCGAGACGGCAATATAGGCACAAAGTCCAATAAAGCCTTTCACCGCGCCCACTGCTTTTTGAGGCATTAAATCACATGCCGTTAAGCCCGCAAGAAACACAACAAGCCCACCAATAGCAAAACCAATCAGAGTCAAAGCAATACTATCGACCATGTGACTCGTTGGTCCAAAAAAGAGTAAACACATGCCCGCAATGTTGGCAATACCATACATAAGTGTAGGAATATGACGGTTAGATTTGAAGATTTTATCAGAGATGATACCGGATAAGATTGCGCCACAAAGGCCCGCTATTGGGTAAGCTGACATGGCAAAACCCGCATCTAATAAGCTATATCCTTTGGTTTCTTGAAGGTACAGAACAGCCCAAGAAGACATTGCATAACGAGAGATATACATAAAAGCACAGGCAGCAGCAATCAGCCATAAAGTCGGTTGTTTTAAGATAAACATTTGCGCTTTACGAATTGCTTGTGGGTCTAATTTCTTACCTTTATCTTCTGAGTCTTCACCAAAAGCCGTTGCTGCATCTGGTAAACCATAAGTTTGAGGGCGATCTTTTAAAACTTTGAACATACAAATCGATGCACAAACAGCCGCAATACCCGCGCCGATAAAACCGGCTTGCCAACCATAATAGCTCACTAAAGAAGCCGTTAAGATCCACGTAATGGCTTCACCTATATTACGAGAGCCGGCCCAAAGCGCATATCGACTACCACGTTGTTTAGGAGAGAACCACTGAAACAAAGACACACATGATGGCGCTGAGCCAACTGACTGAAACCAACCATTTAAGCCCCATAATAAAATGAAGAACATACTAGCGGTGTTCATGCCCATACCAATTGCGGCGAGACCTGAAAGGAAAAGAGAGACCGACATAAATCTGCCGATATTCGCATAATCAGACAACAAACCGTTGGAGAACTTACCGATAGCATACGTAAAGAAAAAAGCCGAGCCCATAAAACCTAGCTCAGCCAAAGTAACGATGTCAGCATCTAACATCGGCTTTTTAACCACACCTAAACTTAATCGCACCACATAAAAAATGGCGTAACCAAATACCAATCCAAGAAAAACTTGCCATTGATAAGATTTATATTTCTTTTGGATCTCTTCCGTCGTTCCTTGCACGGGAAGATCTGCTCGTGTTTTAAAAAAATTAAACATCTTTCACCTCATTTTAATTTTTGCGTTATTACGCAGTTCAATAGATGAGGGGATATTCAGGGAAGGTAATAAATATGGCAAAAAAGCAATTTTGAGATAAAAATAACTCAAATACTTAAAATTAAGCCATAAAAGTAAAAAAAATATAATAAACAATGGGGATTTAAAACATATAAGGAAATTAATGGGTCAATATTGACTGCTCAGCAAATAAAAAAATATATCTGTATCTGCCTAGTTTTTGATTAGAATCACACAAAAGCGCATAAACGTCTTTGCGGCGCATTATAAATAGCGTCACTTTCACTTTTATACTCAGGTGATATTAGACGTTTTATGCACAAACCCTTCTATACAATAGTGATAAATCGCCCATAACACGAGGGTTTACAATCAGAAAGAAAGTGTTAAAAAGGGACAGTTTTGACTCAAATTCATTTATAGCTTCTTTCAAAAGTGCTTTTTAAAGGCCACTATCATAAAATAAATAGTGCTATCATTAGCTTCTTATTCTTCGTCATAAAATGCGCTAAATGGCCGTTATCAAAAGATTAAAATGCGGACTTAAACATCGCTTTCTGATCCCTATCTCAGCCCACTGGTAGCTCTAAAAAGCATCAAAGCAAACACGAAAAATAAATAGCGTCGTATATTTTAAATGGATTTGTCTGTTTCTGTGTAAACAGGGCTCAATAAAGGAAGATAAAAATGACGACCAAACCCTATTTCTTATGTTTTTTTACTGTGCTCATAATATTGATGTCATTGCCGGCACAAAGCCGAGAAGAAAAAGAGAATATGATCATTCTGACCTCTTTATCTGAAAAACCACTGCAAATCATATTAAAAGGCTTTAAAAGTAAAAACCCCGATATTAATATAAAAATAATTTATCGGCGCTCTCAAGCAAGTATTAAGCTATTAAGACAAGATTATATTAATAATATTTGCTTAGTGATCTCCTCTTCCCCTTTTTTAATGAATCAATTAATTGAAAGTAATTCATTAGCAACGCTACCTTTAAGTATTTCGCCTCCAACCTGGATAAGTAAACATTCACTGGTAGACACCCAAAAAGTGGCCATTATTGGTTACTCAAATACCGTTTTATTATGGAATAGCGACTACTTAACACGCAATAACTTACCTATTCCGCACAACTGGCAAGATCTCACTAACGCGATTTATTTTCATCACCTAACCATGACAACACCAACTCGCTCAGGCACCACACAGATAATGATTGAGAGTATTTTACAACATTATGGTTGGCAAAAAGGCTGGCGCTTAATTCTCAATATGGGGGCAAACTTAGCAACTATCTCTTCTCGAAGTTTTAGTGTTAGCGAGTCTATTTCAAGGGGACAAATCGGTTTAGGGGCGGTGATAGAAAGCTATGCCGTTAATTTAAACGACATTCCTTTTTTAGACTCTAGTGCATTAAACAATGTGGCACTGATGCCTCTTTATATCGGTATTATTAAAAAACAGCAACAAAACGAACTGGCATTAAAGTTTATTAAATATATATTGTCTAACAACGTACAGTCGAATTTAATACAAACGCCTTTTGCAAAACACTCGGTTAATAAAGCCCTTCCTTTGCACCAAAAAAATCTTTTTTTAGATAAAGATTTACTGATCTCACGGGAATTTATTATTAATCGTCTCTTTGATTTAGCCATCAGTGAGCAACTGCCACAGCTACAAGATGCTTGGCTCAATATTATTACCGCACAAAAAAAGTATAAGCATTCCGCGCGTCACCTCAAGAAAATACAACAGGCGAAGCATCAGTTATTTACCTTGCCAATCACAGAGCAAGAAGTACAAGAGGAAAGCACTTATTATCAAAATTCACAACAAATGAACCCTCAAAAAATAGGCCGAATTTTACAATGGAAAAATTTACTCAGCAAACAAATCCAAGATAGTAACAATATCATCTCACAACTTAGCAAAAAAAATGACGCACATGAAATTAATCAAAAGTAATACTATCGCTTATAAACTGATCCTGTCTTTTGCCAGTAGCCCATTACTGATTGTCATTATTAGTTTAATGGCATTAAGTACGTGGAATAATCTTGAAAAACACGTCAGCACTATTCTCGAGCAAAGCGTACCGACGCTAAACAGTAGTTATGAGCTCGAAGGCAGTAATGCAAAATTACAAAGTATGATCATCAAGATACAAAATGTCAGTACTAAAATAGATAACAATGATCTCTCCATACAATTAAATACACAATTACACATGATCAATGCCATCCTTACCGACATTCCGGATGCCACACAACTTAATAACGCCTATAAGACGCTCTCTAAAGACATCAATTTTCTCAGTAAACAGCTGCTACAACGTATCGATATGAAAAGAGAAAGTAACAAAATAGAAAATAAAATACGCTGGATCCAAGACGATATAAATGATGAATTACAGCCGTTACGTGAAGAGTTACAGTGGCAGCTCACTCTTGCCAATAAATCTGATCATCGTAATGACAATTTAGAGCGGATCAACCAAGAGTTTTCTGCCATTCAAAAACTGATCAACAACACCCATGAGTTACAACGCCAAGTTACCGATTTAAAATTGATCCAACACCCCTATCAAGTGATCAATGCTTTTCATGTTTTAAATTATAAAATAAATGAAATTGAAGTAGCTAACAGATCCCTGCTTCACCATTCATCAACTATCGCTTATCATCAATTATTTGATCAACTCAGTAAATTAATTCGCCCTAACGCCCTTTATCAGCGCGTTTTGAACGACCGTTTAAATCTCGACTTAAATATTCAAAAGAGTCACTTATCTTTACTCAAACAGTTAAATATCCTGCATCTATTAATTAAAAAAAGAGTACACAGTGCAGAAAAAACATTGAAAAATGTACAAACAGATACGCAAACGTTGATCTCCTCAAGTAGCCAATACCTTATTTTTTGTTTTGCTTTATCGCTTTGTATCAGTATTTTTGTTTCACTGTACTTTGTTAATCACCGTATCGTTAAACGCCTAAACGATTTAAGTGCCAATCTCGATGCCATTAATAATGGACGCATTGATTTTCCTAATAATGTCAGAGGTCATGACGAAATAGGTTTACTGAGTTTGCGCTTACAGCGATTCTGCCAACAGATGCATGAAATGGAACGGACCAATGCGCTTAATCTTATTAATAATACGCCAGCAAGTATTATTACATGTGACTTAAAGGGGACAATAGAGTCGGTAAACCCTTCGGCAAAACGCTTATTTCATCACCTTGATGAAGATGATGCAGCATTGCATTGGCAGCAATTTTCTTATCAAAATCAAGATGCTCTCCAGATACAGTTTAAAGAGGGGAGCCAGCTCCATCACACCGGAGAAGTCAGCGTGGTGCTTTCTCTTTTTAATGAGGAGCAACACCAACACATTAATTTAGAATTACAGCGCTTTAAACAAGGCCATCAAACAAAAATTATTATCACCATTACAGATATCAGTGAACACGTCGAAACAGAAAAACTTTTAGAGCGCCATGTTGCGCAAAAAACCTTACATTTAAGTGAAACAAATCAGCGTTTACTCTATGAAATTGAAGAGCATAAGAAAACAGAAAGTGACCTTAAAAACACCCAGACAGAGTTGATTCAAGCAGCTAAAATGAGCGTGGTCGGCCAAGCGATGACAAGTATGGCTCATGAGCTAAATCAGCCTCTTAATGCGATGAGCAGTTATCTTTTTAGTATCCCCTTAGCCGTTTCGCAGCAACGCTATGACGAAGTTGACAATGCCGTAGGAAAAATTGAAAAACTAACCCTAAGAATGAATAAAATTATTAATAACTTACGTCATTTTTCAAAAAAACATCCGGCGGATATCGCATTGAAAAAAACAGATATCAACGCGGTTATTGAACAAACCTTTTCTATTTTAAACAGTAAAGCCAAACAAGAAAATATTAGCTTAAAAAACCAGATAAAGCAGCCTTTATTCACATATGCAGATAACGTGCAATTAGAGCAAGTCTTAATCAATATCATGGTCAATGCATTTGATGCGGTTGCAAAATGCACCAAAAAAGACATCACTCTCAGCCTTCTTAGCACCCAGAGCAAGCTTTATATTATTGCAATTGAAGATTCGGGTCATGGCTTTGACGGACGTATTATCGAACATTTATTCACTCCCTTTACCACCACAAAAGAAGTGGGCTTAGGTTTAGGGCTTAGTATTAGTCAAAGCATTATAAAACGCTTCAATGGCTCAATTTTACTCGCATCAAACTTGCAACGCGGTGCCATGCTTATACTGGAGCTACCTCATTATGATAAATAATAACTTAGAGATCTTACTCGTTGATGACGACCAAGATGTGTTAGATGCCTACCAGCACTTACTTTCACTTTCAGGGTACCGTTGCAAAAAAATATTAGATCCGCTCATCGCCCTCACTTACATTAAAGAAGATTGGCCCGGCATTGTTATTACCGATATGTATATGCCACAGCTCAATGGCTTAGATCTCCTCAGTAAAATTCAAAAAATTGATGCCTTTATTCCCATTATAATGATCACCGGCCATGGTGATATTCCAATGGCAGTACAAGCTGTAAAACAAGGTGCGTGTGATTTTTTAGAGAAGCCAATCGAGCCCTCGGTGCTACTGCGTTTGATCACTAAACAGCTAAAAAGAAGAGAGCATCACCTTCAACAAAAACATGATATTGCGCAAACATTACATCGTGAGTTAATCGGTCAATCCGCTCAGATAAGTAAAGTTCGATCCTTATTATCTGAAATTGTGATCTTAGATAACCACCTTTGTGTGTGGGGCGAGGCAGGTACGGGTCGGCACAATATTTGCCGTTTTCTGCATCATTTTAGCCCCCGAGGCAAAGCGCCTATTATCAACATTGACGCTAAACGCAGGCCTAAGAAACAACAACTAAAAGATAGCTTAACCGAGTTAACTCAAGCGACGATCATATTAAATGCGCCAGAATATTTAGATAAAGATGCACAATATTGGTTAGCAGAATATTTATTAATGCAAGAGCGAAAACAAAACAAACATGTGCGTTTTATTTGTATCTTAAATAACTCACCCGAAGATTACCTTGCCAAACAAAGGCTATTACCTGAGTTATATTATATTCTCAACCAGCAGAATTTTAGTATCCCCCCGTTACGTTATCGTCCAGATGATATCGTGCCTTTATTTCATTATTTTTTGAAAAAGAGCTGTCATAAATTACAAAAAAGCGTGCCTAAAATAGAGCCCAGTTATTTACATACCCTGCGCCTTCACCCGTGGGCGGGAAATATTCGAGAATTACGAAATATTGCAGAGCTCTTTGCCATCGGCATTGTAAAACTCTCTGAAAAAGATAAAACCTTAAGCGTTAGTGATAGTAAAAGCCCGTTAGATCTTTTAGTTGATGAATATGAGAAAAAACGTATCGAAGATGCTTTGTATTTGTTTTCGGGGAGAGTCTCAGAGGCTGCAGAGCATTTACAAATTCCACGTAAAAAGCTTTATTTACGGATGAAAAAGCACGAAATAGATAAAAAAGTATATAAAAATACGCTTTAAAGCTTATGCCTTTAATTCATCATCGATGTGCCGGTATGCTTGTGGCACATTACTGATCATCATATCTACCCCCCACTCCCAATATTGGTAAACCTGCTCCGGTACATCGGCGGTGTAACAATAAAGTTGATAGCCGTGTTGTTTTACCCATTTAGCCTTTTTCCCTGTCAAAAACAGGTAATTACAATGCAAACTATAGGCGTCTATTTGCGCTAATAACAGCAACGCATTATCGGGGATCACTTTAAACAGAAGCCCCCGACGCACTTGTGGTAGCCAAAATTGCATCAGTTTTAATGCCTCAACATTAAAGCTCGAAAATAATATTTGTGAGGGATCAACCTCTAAATCAATAATGACTTTTTTGATTTTCTCACACAGTAAAAACACATTATCTGGCGCATATATTTTTATTTCGATGTTCACTTTTAAATGTTTATCGGCTGCCAATAATAACGTTTCTTGCAAAGTAGCAATACGCTCATTCTTAAAGGTGTCTGCAAACCACAGGCCCATATCCAGTGATTTTAAACTCGCTAAGGTCATTGAAGAAACGGCGCCATTTCCATCTGAGCAACGATCAACGCATTGATCGTGGATCACCACCGGCACCTGATCAAAACTCAGTTGCACATCAATTTCAATCCACTCACAACCAAGCTCGGCGGCTTTATTAAAAGCTGCCAAAGTATTTTCAGGGGCCAGACTAGAAACGCCTCGATGCGCCATTATGTTCATTACCTCTCCTCGTTCACTAATGCACTTAACAACCCTATCAAACCTTTATGACTCTTTTATTGCAGCATGACATTATTTTAATAAAGGACAGATTTAGCATGCTTCATTTATCTGTCATCTACCTGTCACTAAAGTGTAACAACATTTATGTACTGTGCATTTGTAAATTCAAATCAATGGAGAGGGAATACATAACATCCTCTCTCCTTTAAATTATAACTTATAGCAATGGAATTAATTAAGCGTCATGTATTGCGCAGGAAAAATTAGCACTAATAAAGCGTGAGTTGCAGGAGATAGTTGTTCTCACTTCAAAACTCACAACGTAAGTAGGGATAATTTTAACAAGCAAGATGGATCACTTTGTTAGTTCCTTTGCTATTAAGACGAGAAAGGAAATCATATGTCTATTAAACATCTCACTGGACTCGCTGTAATGGCAACTTTATTGAGTGCACAAGTTCATGCTAAAACTGACGTTGAATGGTGGCATGCTATGGGTGGCGCTTTAGGCCAGAAAGTAAATGAAATTGCCGCAGATTTTAATGCGTCCCAATCTGAATATGAAATAAAACCCATTTATAAAGGGAGTTACGCTGAAACAATGACAGGTGCCATTGCTGCGTTTCGCGCAAAACAACAACCAGCAATAGTACAGGTTTTTGAGGTAGGCACGGCAACGATGATGGGTGCGACACAAGCTATTTACCCTGTTTATAAACTAATGGAAGATACCAACGAGCCTTTTGATGCCAATGATTATCTAGCAAGCGTCACCGGTTATTACACAACCAATGATGGCAAGTTGTTATCTATGCCGTTTAATAGCTCAACACCTGTCCTCTATTACAATAAAGATATGTTTGCAAAGGCCGGTATTAAATCTGCGCCAAAAACATGGAAAGAGATGGGTGATGTTTCTCGTAAGTTATTAGCTTCTGGCGCAGAGTGTGGTTTTAGCACCACATGGCAATCTTGGACGCAAATCGAAAACTTTGGCGCGCGCAACGATATTGCAATGGCTGATAATAGTAATGGATTTGATGGTTTAGATACGACCTTCACATTTAATAGCATCCCTTTTGTAAACCATATCGCACAACTTAAAAAATGGTCTAAATCTGGAATATTTAAGTACGGTGGCCGTCAGTCTAGTGGCATGCCGTTATTTTATACTCAAAAATGTGCAATGACGATGGGATCCTCTGCAGGCCTTGCCGGTATTCAGGAGAATATGAAAGGTATTAACGTCGGCGTTGCCGAACTTCCATATGATGAAACACTCATCTCAAAACCACAAAACACGATCATTGGTGGCGCGTCATTATGGGTACTACGAGGTCATTCAAGTGAGACGTATAAAGGGGTTGCT
This sequence comes from Psychromonas sp. CNPT3, assembly GCF_000153405.2. Classification (NCBI taxonomy): domain Bacteria; kingdom Pseudomonadati; phylum Pseudomonadota; class Gammaproteobacteria; order Alteromonadales; family Psychromonadaceae; genus Psychromonas; species Psychromonas sp. CNPT3. The sequence continues at coordinate 124,335 of NC_020802.1, read as the reverse complement.
AAGTTCTTTACTTACTTGTCTAGTGCCAAAGTTCAAGCTGATTGGCATCAATTTACAGGCTATTTACCCATTACCAAAAAAGCATATGCGCTAACTCAGAAACAAGGATTCTATAAAACGCATCCAGGTACTGATACGGCCGTTATCCAAATGACATCAACCCAGCCAACGAAGAATTCCAAAGGTATTCGCTTTGGTAATTTCCTACAAACACGTGACATTATTAACGAAGAGCTAGAAGGCGTATGGGCGGGAAATATTTCCCCTAAAGTTGCACTCGATAATGCAGTACGTCGCGGCAATGAGCAATTGAGACGCTTTGAGCGCATTCAAAAATAGAGTCCAAGCGAAGGGGAGAACTCGGTATCAGACAAAAAAATAATAAAGATCCTTGTTGTTCATTTGTAGCGCCCCATCTTATTGCCACTTTTTATTACTGAGGTGGCAATTTTCTTCTCTTATGAGCAAACGGTAGAGCGAATATGTCATCGAACGTTGTCTTTAAAAATAAATGGTTACCCATCGCGCTTATCACGCCACAATTATTGATCACCTTTATTTTTTTTATTTGGCCTGCTGGCCAAGCCATTTTTCAATCTTTTCAATTAGAAGATCCCTTTGGCTTTAGCCGTGAATTTGTAGGGCTAGAAAATTTTATTTATTTATTTAATGATAGTAACTATATAGATGCGCTATTCACCACATTGCAATTTAGTATCAGCGTTGCCTTTTTAGCCATGGTAAGTGCGTTACTCTTATCTGCCTTTGCCGAGCATATCGTACGTGGCTCAACCTTTTATCGTACTTTTTTAATTTGGCCTTATGCGGTAGCACCTGTTGTAGCCGGCTCTTTGTGGTTGTTTTTGTTTGATCCCACCATCGGGATTATTGCTGAATTATTAGGGAAGCTCGGGGTTGACTGGGATCCCATACTCAATGGTAGCCATGCCATGTGGATGGTGATCATCGCCTCTACTTGGAAACAAATAAGTTATAACTTTTTGTTTTTTTTAGCTGCCTTACAATCTGTTCCAAAGTCTTTACATGAAGCAGCGGCCATTGATGGTAGTGGCCCTATCAAACGCTTTATTAGCATCAGTTTCCCCCTTATATCACCGACCAGCTTTTTCTTATTAGTGGTTAATTTTGTATATGCATTTTTTGATACCTTCGCCATCATTCACGCAATGACCCAAGGCGGGCCCGGCAACAGTACATCCACGTTAGTTTACAAAGTATACAACGATGGTTTTATCGGGCTGAATTTGGGCTCATCAGCGGCTCAATCGGTGATCCTAATGATCATGGTGGCACTCTTAACTGTCGTTCAATTCAAATATATCGAAAATAAGGTAGCGTACTAATGGTACAACGAAGCCCCCTCTTTACTCTTTTTTGTCATGTCATTTTAATACTTGGCATTATTGCCGTTGCTTTCCCTATTTGGATAGCCATCGTCGCCACAACACATGAGAACAGCGCATTTGTCACTGGCTCGCCACTTTGGTTTGGCGATCTTGGCTTTGATGTGTTTCGAGATTTACTCAGCAATGAGAGTACGTTTAACAATTCAACGCTACCTATCTCGCATATGTTACTTAATTCCTTGATCATGGCGCTGACCATCACTGTCGGCAAACTGAGTATTTCTATACTCTCGGCATACGCGGTGGTGTTTTTTCGTTTTCCGGGGCGGATGTTTGCCTTTTGGATCATTTTCTTCACCCTGATGTTACCCGTAGAAGTGCGCATCATGCCTACGTTTGAAGTGATCACCAACTTAAATATGCTTAATTCGTTCTCGGGTTTAACCATTCCGCTCATTGCCAGTGCAACCGCCACCTTTTTATTCAGGCAGTTCTTTTTAACCATTCCACGTGAATTATTTGAAGCTGCACGCATCGATGGCGCGGGCCCCGTACGATTTTTTATTGATATCTTATTGCCACTTTCACGCACCAATATTGCGGCTCTTTTTGTTATCACCTTTATTTATGGCTGGAACCAATATTTATGGCCTCTACTTATCACCACAGATCTTCAATATTACACCATCGTAATGGGCATCAAACAAATGCTCGGTGTCGTTGATGGCGTGGTTGAATGGAATAAAATCATGGCAACCACCCTTATTGCCATGCTACCTCCCGTCATTGTTGTGATCAGTATGCAAAAAGTGTTTGTTAAAGGCCTCGTAGATCCGGAGAAATAAATGTCAACTCTAACAATTTCAAATATTGAAAAATCCTATGCGAATGGCTATCAGGCCATTCACAAATTAAACTTAGTTATTAATGATGGTGAAATGGTAGTACTCGTCGGCCCAAGTGGCTGCGGTAAATCGACTTTACTGCGCATGATTGCAGGATTAGAAGAGATCACTTCGGGTGAAATCAAAATAGACGGTCGTATCGTGAATGATTTAGAGCCCAGTGAGCGAGATATCGCCATGGTATTTCAAAATTATGCACTCTATCCACATATGACCGTTTATAACAATATGGCATATGGGCTGCGTAACCGTAAAATACCCAAAGCAGAGATCAAGCGCATCGTCCATGAAACCGCTAAAATGCTAGAAATTGAGCATCTACTGGAGAGCAAACCGAAGCGCCTCTCGGGTGGCCAGAGACAACGCGTCGCAATGGGACGGGCGATAGTAAGAGAGCCTAAAATATTTCTCTTTGATGAGCCTCTTTCTAATTTGGATGCTAAATTAAGAGTGCAAATGCGCTTACAGATAAAAAAATTACAACGCAGATTAGCAGTCACTTCTGTCTACGTAACCCACGACCAAATAGAAGCAATGACCCTTGCAGATAAATTAGTGGTACTCAATGAAGGCATGGTCGAACAAATCGGTACGCCTTTAGAGATTTACAATGATCCCGCATCTTTGTTTGTTGCCACGTTTATTGGATCCCCCGCAATGAATATTCTCAACTTTCAAGTGACTCCCCAAGGCCTTAAGCTCGGTTGCTCACTTTTACCCTTTAATACTCAATCTTTAGCGCTGGGCGATGTTAAATTAGGGCTTCGCCCTGAGCATATACAAATCACAACAGACACCCCATGGTTTGAAGTGAAAGTTGAATTTATTGAGTCTTTAGGGGCAGATCTTTTACTTTACTGTCATACCATCGATGTCTCAATGCAAGATCTGGTGATACGCGTTCAAGGTGACAGCACCATTAAAATCAATGATATTCTTGGTCTAGATGTCAATGTAGAGCACCTACATCTATTTGATATCAAGACCTTAAAACGTATTAATATTGATATCAAAAGTCCCGGCGTCTTAGAGGTTATTTATGCCTAAGCCTTTAGCTCAGCTACCGATAACCCAAGCACGCAACATTAAATGGTTATTCACCGATGTTGATGACACCTTAACGTGGCAGGGTAAACTCCCCCCTCAAACATTCCTTGCGCTTGAAAAGCTCAGCCTAGCGGGGATAAAAGTAGTACCGGTGACCGGTGCTTGCGCGGGTTGGTGCGATCAAATAGCAAAACTTTGGCCAGTACATGGCGTGATCGGTGAAAATGGGGCTTTTTGGATGCAAAAAAGGAAGGCTGAATTTGTAACGAAAACAACAAGTCCCCTTGATACCATGAAACATCAGCAAGGTGAGCTTATTAAACTTTTAAACAGGGTGCTTACTGAGTATCCGGATATCCGCTTTGCTTATGATCAACCGTTTCGCTACTGCGATGTCGCCATTAACTTAAGCCAAGATCGTGAGCCAGTTAGCGATAAACTCAGCCATGAGTTACTTGCTAAAATAAAAAAATTAACCGTAAATGGCCAGAGAGTCAATGCGAGCCTCAGCTCAATCCACCTCAACGCATGGGTAGGAAAGCACAATAAGCGTTTATCTACAGAGCAGTACTTGTTTGATAATGGCCAGAGCCCACCTCTGAGCCTTAATGAGATAGCCTATATTGGTGACTCACTCAATGATGAAACCATGTTTGCATGGCTACCCACCACCTTTGGTGTTAAAAATATTGAAGCAATCTTACCTCAATTTAAAGCCAAACCAGCTTACATCAGCACTAAAAATGGCGGCTACGGTTTTGTAGAATTAGCAGAGTTGATTTTACAGGCAAACGATAATAGTGAGGTTTAATCTCTTCGACAAAAGCTTTAGGGCTAATTAAGAGGTTAGTCCTGATGTTTTTTTTGATGATAGAGGAATGCTTAGCCCTGTTTCTTCAAGTCATTAAGTAAGCTTTCATAACTAATTTCTTCTTCGAATGCTCGACTTGAAATGGCTTTTAAGTCTTCTTTATCCTCAAGCATCAATAAACGCACCGCGTCATCAATTAATTTTGAAACTGAAACATGTGTAGAAGCCGCTCTAATTTTTAAGGCTTGATGTATATGTGGTTCAAAATAAACCGTTGAACGTTTTGATAGTTTACTCATAAAGATATCCTAATTAATCCAAGGGTATTATAACAGCGCAACGTTTAACGCTACGATAGAGAGTGATATTCAAGAAAATAACTAACAGCAAAGATCTAACTCGCTAAAGGGTACAAAAGATGAGTTTTACGGTTTAAATGATCCACCTTAATATTACTTCCTTAAAAATTAAAGAGTAGAGCCTGTCACGCTCTATAAAGAACAAAAACCCCTTTATATCGCTTTAAATTAATAGGCAATAAATTAATATTTTCTATTCTTTTTATGTTAAATTTTCTTAACTATTAATCTAATACAATTACGGCAAACCCAATGACTGACGAACTAAGCACTGCACCACAAGGGCAATTTATACTTTTCCAAGGTAATGAAGGTCAAACTAAGGTTGAGTGCCGTTTTGAGTCAGGCTCTTTATGGTTAAACTTGAGCCAAATCGCAACACTCTTTAATCGAGATAAATCAGTCATCTCTAAGCATTTAAAAAATATCTATGAAGATGGTGAACTTGAACAAAAAGCAACCGTTGCAAAGTTTGCAACAGTTCAATCCGAAGGAAACCGAGACGTAAGCCGTGTTATAGATCATTATAATTTAGACACTGTTTTTGCGGTAGGGTATCGCGTTCGCTCTAAACAAGGCATTCAATTTCGCCAGTGGGCAACTAACACATTGCAAGAGTACCTGACTAAAGGCTTTGTAATGGATGACGAACGCCTTAAAAATCCAGATAATAGCCAGTACTTTGATGAATTACTTAACCGCATTCGTGATATACGCTCATCTGAAAAAGTTTTTTGGCGTAAGCTCTGTGATATTTATGCGACGAGTATTGATTACGATGGCAAAGCGCAAAGTAGTATTAAGTTTTTTGCACAGGTACAAAATAAAATGCACTGGGCAGCACATGGCCACACCGCAAGTGAAATAGTCTTTGAACGTATAAATGCCGATAAGCCCAATTTAGGTTTAACCAGTTTCAAAGGTAAAGAGTCAGGCAAAGCCCCCACGCGCAAAGAGGTAGTGATAGGTAAGAATTACCTATCTGAAAAAGAGCTCGATACATTAAACAGATTAGTGACTTCATATCTTGAGTTTTCTGAGCTACAAGCAAGAAATGGCAAATTAATGAAAATGGCTGACTGGGCAAACAAACTCAATAATTTTCTACAATTAAGTGACTTCGACATTTTAACCCATGCAGGAAAAATATCAGCAGAGCAGGCAAAACAAAAAGCCAAAAAAGAGTACGATAAATACCGCAAAATTATTGATATGCAACCATCACAAGTCGATAACGACTTAGCAGATGCAATTAAACGCTTAGAGACTAAATAGGCGTAATCGTTCATGTATTTATAATATCTCATACGGTCATACCCCGAGATCTGCAGTTACATTATTCCGAGTAAATAATAAATAAAGACAGAAGCTAACGGCCTCTTTTCTTTTTGTGTGCCCACTACCGAGAGAGAAGCTCCTAACAGAGGTATTCTCATTCGCTAATGAGTACAAAAAATTCTGAAATTATTAACTAAAACGGGCTGAAAAATCAGTGTATTACTAAATATGCTTAGCTCTAAAAAATTAAAGACCTGATCCTGTTTATATTCACGTATGAAACCATGTTTGCATGGCTCCCCACCACCTTTGGTGTCAAAAATATTGAAGCAATCTTACCTCTTCGACAAAAGCTTTAGGGCTAATACTGTTTTTCTCAAGATTTAAGAACAGAGCCGGTTCACATTTGTAAATGTGTCATTTTATTGATTTCATTCTGTTATGTTATAATAATGCACTTATTTCAGTACTATTATGATCAATATTTTTATATTCTATATATTGTGTTGTTTTTCCTCTAATCTACGTTATAGGTGTTTCAGTGGCTAATTTCCGATGTTGTATTCCATTACACATATTATTATCTTTAGCATTTTCTTCGTATAGCTTTGCAATTATTCCTCCAACACATTTGCATCCAGCCATATCCGATGAGAATATTGAGACCAAATCAGATAAAGTTAAATTAAAGGCGTCCTTCCTTAAGATAAAAATGGATAAAGAACTCTTATATCCTGTTTTACAAAAAAAAACTGAACGAAAGATGCTGGAATTAGAATCTATTGTAAAAACACAAGGAAATTTGATCAGTGAATTACAAACTAAACTGAAAAACACATCATCTCAGCCAGTTAATGATAATACCCCACCGTCCATAAGCTTTGTTGAGTACACTAGTATTGCATTGGCTTGTGTTACTCTTCTTATTACTGCTTTAGGTATTGGTGTCGCTATATTATCTGTTTGGGGATATAACAACATAAAAAGTAGTACAAATAAAATAGCTAGCGATCTCGCAACAAGTAAAGCCACTACAGTCGCAAAGGAACAAGTAAAAAAAGACATTCCTATCGTGGTAAAAGAACAGCTAAATCAACTTATTAATGAAGGAGAGCTCAATAAAACCCTAGAAGATGTGGTCGATATGATAATGCGAAATAATAAGCATTCAGAATCAAGCATAGATCCTCAATTATTTGCTGAGTTAGATGAAGAACAGGAAGAATTAAATGAAAGCCAATGAGTGGATAAAAGTTCCGAAGGAGCAGGTTGATATTATTGAAAAGCATAATGATACTTTTCCTATTCCACTGGGATTAATTGCTAAAGAATTGGGCCTAGTGGTAAAAAAAGCAACTCTACCAGCAAGGATTTCTGGTGAAATAAAACAGGAAAATGACAAATTTATCATTCGAATAAATAGGCATGATGTTAAGGCTAGGCAACGATATACATTAGCTCATGAAATTGCTCACTTTCTTCTACATAAAAGTCAAATAGGTGATGGTATCTCTGATGATGTTTTGTATCGTTCGTCACTATCAAATAAGTTAGAAGTAGAAGCGAATAAATTAGGAGCTGATATTATTATGCCATGGCATCTGATAACAAACTCTTTAAGTAAATTTCCACTTTCTACTGGAGACAAACTCTATGAGCAGCTTGCAGAAATAGCAGGGGTGTCTACTACTGCTTTGAAATTCAGACTTGGTAAATAATAGAAGGAAGTAGGTGTGTTTAATAAAAAGGAAAAATTTAAATTTTTATATACTCCGATTCTATCTTTAAGTCCGGCTGAAATGGGGGCTATAGAGGAACTAGCAGATAAAGATAGAGAATTGATATTACCTTTAATTCCATTGAAAGGTTGGATGGCTTCAAAATATCTTGATAAAGGAATTGATAGAATAAACAAAGCTCTAAAGAATAAAAATTGGATTGCAGATATTGACAGTAACTACCTTCTTCATAATAAGGAGTTTAACCTAACAGGTGTATATCCTCGTCCTGTATTTGATCAGATAAAATTATTATTAAATCCAGATAATGGATATGAAAATTGGGCTAATTTTATAAAAAAAATGCCTATGGTAACGCCTACACTCCAAATCGGTGACGTAAAACAAGTAAAGCAACAAATTGAGCGTTTAAAAGAAATAGGTAGAGGGCTGGTCGTAAGGTTTCCTATGAATGATGTTAGAGCTCTCGATTTTAATGCAATAACCAAAATGTTAATTGAGTCTGAATTGAATGACTTATTAATAATATATGACTATGAAGATGTAAACAGAAAAAACCTTCTTGAATCGGATAAATATGCAAATTTATTAAACAAAATGAATAATGCACTACCTGATGCAATTTACTCAGTGTCATGTTCATCTTTTCCATTTAGCTTCTCTGGTTCATACAGAGGCGAAATCCCAATCTATGAACGGCAAATTTACAATAAAATGGTTGATAATTGCCCTGATGCGACTTTAGTCTATTCTGATAGAGGGAGTGCAAGAGCTAATAGGATTAGTGGTGGTGGAGGTACTCCTCCTCCTAGAATTGATTACCCCTTAAAAAATGACTGGCGATTTATAAGGAAAGAATTTGAAGATGCTAAAAATACCACTAGAGAAGAAAGAATAGATCTTTACCAAAAAGCGGCCCAAGAAATGATGTCTAATGATTATTGGTTACCAGACTTACACCTATGGGGCATTCAAATGATAGAAAGGACAAAATTAGGTGATGAATATGGAATTACGTCAGCAAACCGAGCCACAGCAGTAAGAATAAATTTACATTTATACCAACAGTTACACTATGACTCGATACTTGATGAACTAGACACTGAGGAAGATTGGGTTGATTGAGGAGATAAAAAGAAATGTGTAAATGCTCATCGCCTATAATATTAAAAAAGATTAAAAAAGATTAAATAATGAGATCTTCAATGAACAAAAAAGGCGAGAGCACCCGAGAGATCAGAAGTTCGAATATCGCAGGTTAATCATTCCGTAATTTAGTAGCAAAATCGACCATTATAAACTGTCTATCTAATTCTATATATTACCTATATTGTTCTCTAATTCACCATCACAAACGGGTAATTAATAAATTGATTTATCTTGCATTAGGAGTGTAACGTTGGAAAATCACATAGAGCTATTTGGCATGTGAATATCTGAAAATGAAGACTCTATCTTTTGGCTTTCAGTACAAACTCATCTTCGAATAAAGGCTAGATTGAAATTGGGCCAATATAGTGGCAGGATAATTAAATTTGAGGCGCAAATAGCTCCTTATTAAAGCGTATTTACACAGTTAGAATTACACCCTCGAATGAGTAGCCAACTTAATTTAAATCAAACAAGTCAATGATATTCGATATATTACTAGTATTACTTTTTACGTTTTTTTGCTTATCTTTATTTACGCTTAGGTATTTGATCGACGAGGGCTTAACACCTTCATCCCCTATAGATTGAACAAATAGACAAGTAGTTAATAAATACCTCTTTTTTATTGATGACACAGCTTCATTTCTAAGTTGTGTTATAGGTATATCCAACAAACTCAAAGTGACATCTTTACGCTCTAAGGAAATCGGTTTAGTATTTGATTGCTTTGATAGTTTTCTCAGTTCATTTACTTTCATAAATTCTAAAATACATTCTTTATCTACAATCTTTATTTTTCTTCCTCTTTGTCTGATAATTATTGAATGATTTACAAACTCCCAAATAGCAACATTAGAAGGGACCAAACTAAATACCTTAGGGATATGTTTAGTTGCTGCCACTATCGTAACTTTATCAAAATATTTTAGATACTTTTGAGTCTGCCCCTGTAGTCGACTCAAGCTATCAGCTTCACTTTTAACTTCAAAAGCTAATAAACTATTTTCTTTAATTACAGCTAGGTCAACTCTTCTAGAAAAATTACCTATTGTAAATTCATTAATAATTGATCCGTAAGTTTTTAGTCCATATTTATCACGTAAATAATTTAATATTGTAGCTTTTATTTGTGGCTCTAGATTCCTTTCGGAAAAATTGCTTTTTATCATATTTTGTATTTTTTTGATTAGTGTATTAATAGAGCAACTGTATAAAGTAACCCCATATTTATAGAAATTTAAAGCCGTGAATAGTCAAAATAAGAGAAATACTACTAGTTGCTATATTCTCATATAACCTCTACGAAAACAGATCAATTATCATATAATCCTTCTGTTATGGGGTTCTTACTCGACCTGATCTACCACTACATTATTTTTACACGCTGGTTAAGCGTATATACAGTAATTATAAAGCAGGATTACCGAATTCCCTACTTTATACGGCAATAAAATAATCAACAGGCTCAAGTCTTTAATCCAATATTCAACTATTTAGCCTGTTCCTTGTTTAGCTCTATAGCATCTAATCTGGCGCTTTTTAAATCACTGGCATCAAATTACATCTAACAGTGACATTACGCCTAGATACACATCTAACGCTCAAAACGAGTGCGTCTATAGCATATAGCTAACCTTAAAAAGATTTTATGTGTTTACTGCGCCGTAGCATTTAATTACTCTGCAAGAGAGTGACGGTTAAGCAGATAAGCGCTGATCTTGGCGGTGAATAAGCAAGCTTTCTTAATGGGGTAAATACGACGGCTTTAAATAGATCTGAGTACTTTTATAGGGAGGTGTTTTTTATTTTTTGTTTGGGGCTTTTATTTGAATGATCTTGATAGGTTATATTGATAAGACTGTAAATTTAAAAGAAAATGAGGCTGTTAATGCTTTAAGGTTTTTTATTTAATGGGATTGTTTTTTCTATGAGGTAGAACACTTAATATAATACTGGTGCTGATAGGCGGATTCGAACCGCCGACCTCACCCTTACCAAGGGTGCGCTCTACCAACTGAGCCATATCAGCAAAAGGGGATTGACAATGACCTACTCTCACATGGGGAGACCCCACACTACCATCGGCGCAACTGCGTTTCACTTCTGAGTTCGGCATGGGATCAGGTGGTGCCACAGCGCTATGATTGTCAAAAAAAATCTTAATATATTTATTATTATATATATTAAAACCCCAGCCAAAGGCTGAGGTTTAAATTGGGCGCTTGGCGATGACCTACTCTCACATGGGGAGACCCCACACTACCATCGGCGCAACTGCGTTTCACTTCTGAGTTCGGCATGGGATCAGGTGGTGCCACAGCGCTATTATCGCCAAGCTAAAAATCTTAATTAGAAAAGCTGGATTGTTTCTTAATCTTGCAATTTGTTTCGTAAAATATGTCTTCGCAAACGTATTTGATTGATTACAATCATCTCTTGGTTACTCAATACAATACTTTTAGGAATTGTATGGTTAAGCCTCACGGGTAATTAGTACAAGTTAGCTCAATACATTACTGTACTTACACACCTTGCCTATCAACGTTGTAGTCTCCAACGGCCCTTTAGGGAGCTTAAAGCTCCAGTGAGAACTCATCTCGAGGCTCGCTTCCCGCTTAGATGCTTTCAGCGGTTATCGATTCCGAACGTAGCTACCGGGCAATGCCATTGGCATGACAACCCGAACACCAGCGGTTCGTCCACTCCGGTCCTCTCGTACTAGGAGCAGCTCCTCTCAATTCTCAAACGCCCACGGCAGATAGGGACCGAACTGTCTCACGACGTTCTAAACCCAGCTCGCGTACCACTTTAAATGGCGAACAGCCATACCCTTGGGACCGACTTCAGCCCCAGGATGTGATGAGCCGACATCGAGGTGCCAAACACCGCCGTCGATATGAACTCTTGGGCGGTATCAGCCTGTTATCCCCGGAGTACCTTTTATCCGTTGAGCGATGGCCCTTCCATTCAGAACCACCGGATCACTATGACCTACTTTCGTACCTGCTCGACGTGTCTGTCTCGCAGTTAAGCTGGCTTATACCATTGTACTAACCTCACGATGTCCGACCGTGATTAGCCAACCTTCGTACTCCTCCGTTACTCTTTAGGAGGAGACCGCCCCAGTCAAACTACCCACCAAACAGTGTCCCAAACCCCGATTCAGGGGCCATGGTTAGAACTCAAAACATACAAGGGTGGTATTTCAAGGTTGACTCCACCAAATCTAGCGACCTGGTTTCATTGCCTCCCACCTATCCTACACATGTAGGCTCTAAGTTCACTGCTAAGCTGTAGTAAAGGTTCACGGGGTCTTTCCGTCTAGCCGCGGGTACACAGCATCTTCACTGCGATTTCAACTTCACTGAGTCTCGGGTGGAGACAGCATGGCCATCATTACGCCATTCGTGCAGGTCGGAACTTACCCGACAAGGAATTTCGCTACCTTAGGACCGTTATAGTTACGGCCGCCGTTTACTGGGGCTTCGATCAAGAGCTTCGCGCAAGCGCTAACCCCATCAATTAACCTTCCAGCACCGGGCAGGCGTCACACCCTATACGTCATCTTACGATTTAGCAGAGTGCTGTGTTTTTAATAAACAGTTGCAGCCATCTGGTATCTTCGGCCTACAACAGCTCCATCCGCAAGGGACTTCACCGTCGTAGGCGTACCTTCTCCCGAAGTTACGGTACCATTTTGCCTAGTTCCTTCACCCGAGTTCTCTCAAGCGCCTTGGTATTCTCTACCTGACCACCTGTGTCGGTTTGGGGTACGATCCTTTATTATCTGAAGCTTAGAGACTTTTCCTGGAAGCATGGCATCAATGACTTCATCACCGTAGTGACTCGACATCGTATCTCAGCGTTAGTAGAAACCCGGATTTACCTAAGTCTCCCGCCTACATACTTGAACCTGGACAACCATCGCCAGGCCCACCTAGCCTTCTCCGTCCTCCCATCGCAATAATAAAGGGTACGGGAATATTAACCCGTTTCCCATCGACTACGCCTTTCGGCCTCGCCTTAGGGGTCGACTCACCCTGCCCCGATTAACGTTGGACAGGAACCCTTGGTCTTCCGGCGGGGGGGTTTTTCACCCCCCTTATCGTTACTCATGTCAACATTCGCACTTCTGATACCTCCAGGATGGTTTACACCTTTCCCTTCGACGGCTTACAGAACGCTCCTCTACCATGCATAATAAATTATGCATCCGCAGCTTCGGTGATATGTTTAGCCCCGTTAAATCTTCCGCGCAGACCGACTCGACTAGTGAGCTATTACGCTTTCTTTAAAAGATGGCTGCTTCTAAGCCAACTTCCTAGCTGTCTAAGCCTTTCCACATCGTTTCCCACTTAACATATACTTTGGGACCTTAGCTGGCGGTCTGGGTTGTTTCCCTTTCCACGACGGACGTTAGCACCCGCCGTGTGTCTCCCATGATTGCACTTGTTGGTATTCGGAGTTTGCATAGGGTTGGTAAGTCGGGATGACCCCCTAGCCTAAACAGTGCTCTACCCCCAACAGTGATACATGAGGCGCTACCTAAATAGCTTTCGAGGAGAACCAGCTATCTCTTGGTTTGATTGGCCTTTCACCCCCAGCCACAAGTCATCCCCTAATTTTTCAACATTAGTGGGTTCGGTCCTCCAGTTGATGTTACTCAACCTTCAACCTGCTCATGGCTAGATCACCAAGTTTCGGGTCTAATCCCAGCAACTATTCGCCCAGTTAAGACTCGGTTTCCCTACGGCTCCCCTAAACGGTTAACCTTGCTACTGAAATTAAGTCGTTGACCCATTATACAAAAGGTACGCAGTCACCGAACTAAGTCGGCTCCTACTGCTTGTACGTACACGGTTTCAGGTTCTATTTCACTCCCCTCACAGGGGTTCTTTTCGCCTTTCCCTCACGGTACTGGTTCACTATCGGTCAATTAGGAGTATTTAGCCTTGGAGGATGGTCCCCCCATATTCAGTCAGGATTTCTCGTGTCCCGACCTACTCGTTTTCACTATAAAGAAGTTGTCATATACGGGACTATCACCCTGTATCGTTGCACTTTCCAGAGCATTCTACTAACTTCTAAACAGCTTAAGGGCTGTTCCAATTTCGCTCGCCGCTACTATCGGAATCTCGGTTGATTTCTTTTCCTAAGGGTACTTAGATGTTTCAGTTCCCCTCGTTCGCTTCGTTAAGCTATGTATTCACTTAACGATGACACTAAGTGCCGGGTTGCCCCATTCGGAAATTCCAGGATATAACGCTTGTTATCAACTCCCCTGGACTTATCGCAGATTACCACGTCCTTCATCGCCTCTAATTGCCTAGGCATCCACCGTGCACGCTTATTCACTTAACCATACAATACCTAAAAATACTTTCTTTAAGCGTTTTTATGAATATTAATAATATTCAAAAAACACATAATATTATAAAATTTAGATTTTATATGTCGTTTCCAAGACGCTTGCGATCCTCATATTTTACTATGAAAAACACATTCGTTTTTCGTGCACCTATCAGTTATAAATAACTGAGTAGATACGTACAAACTGCACTTCACTTACGTGAATTGCAGCTGTTTTTATTTTTGCTTGATTACAGTAATTACATTTACTACAAGAGTAATACTAATTACTGAGAACAATTTCGTTTATACTTAACGTAATATGCATATGTAATAAAGCATCCAGTGGATGGTTTATTATGCTAATACGTTAAGTAAGAACTTTATCAGCTTTCCTAATTGTTAAAGAGCAGTGTTAAAAAAACACTTTATAAATATTTAATAAGTAAACATTTATAAAGTGATTTTGTTTTTACGTCATCATATTGATGTTTAAAAAGATTAATAATCTTTTTAAATGTCCAGACTTTGGTATCCCCAAGGGGATTTGAACCCCTGTTACCGCCGTGAAAGGGCGGTGTCCTAGGCCTCTAGACGATGGGGACCAAGAACTTTGTGCGCTTTATCATTCTAATCAAACAATCTGTGTGGACACTAAACGTGTTTCTTTCGTATAAGGAGGTGATCCAGCCCCAGGTTCCCCTAGGGCTACCTTGTTACGACTTCACCCCAGTCATGAACCACACCGTGGTCATCGCCATCCCCGAAAGGTTAAGCTAATGACTTCTGGTGCAGCCCACTCCCATGGTGTGACGGGCGGTGTGTACAAGGCCCGGGAACGTATTCACCGTGGCATTCTGATCCACGATTACTAGCGATTCCAACTTCACGGAGTCGAGTTGCAGACTCCGATCCGGACTACGACAGACTTTATGAGATTCGCATACCCTCGCAGGTTAGCAACCCTTTGTATCTGCCATTGTAGCACGTGTGTAGCCCATCCCGTAAGGGCCATGATGACTTGACGTCGTCCCCACCTTCCTCCGGTTTATCACCGGCAGTCTCCCTAAAGTTCCCGGCATGACCCGCTGGCAAGTAAGGATAAGGGTTGCGCTCGTTGCGGGACTTAACCCAACATTTCACAACACGAGCTGACGACAGCCATGCAGCACCTGTCTCAGAGTTCCCGAAGGCACTCATCTATCTCTAGGTGATTCTCTGGATGTCAAGGGATGGTAAGGTTCTTCGCGTTGCATCGAATTAAACCACATGCTCCACCGCTTGTGCGGGCCCCCGTCAATTCATTTGAGTTTTAACCTTGCGGCCGTACTCCCCAGGCGGTCTATTTAATGCGTTAGCTTTGAAACCCACGGCATATAGCCACAAACTTCTAATAGACATCGTTTACTGCGTGGACTACCGGGGTATCTAATCCCGTTTGCTCCCCACGCCTTCGCGCCTCAGTGTCAGTCTTTGTCCAGGTGGCCGCCTTCGCCACTGGTATTCCTTCAGATCTCTACGCATTTCACCGCTACACCTGAAATTCTACCACCCTCTACAAAACTCTAGTCAACCAGTTTCAAATGCAGTTCCAAGGTTGAGCCCTGGGCTTTCACATCTGACTTAATTAACCACCTACGCGCGCTTTACGCCCAGTAATTCCGATTAACGCTCGCACCCTCCGTATTACCGCGGCTGCTGGCACGGAGTTAGCCGGTGCTTCTTCTGCGAGTAACGTCACAGATAGCAGTTATTAACTACTACCCTTTCCTCCTCGCTGAAAGTGCTTTACAACCCGAAAGCCTTCTTCACACACGCGGCATGGCTGCATCAGAGTTTCCTCCATTGTGCAATATTCCCCACTGCTGCCTCCCGTAGGAGTCTGGACCGTGTCTCAGTTCCAGTGTGGCTGGTCATCCTCTAAGACCAGCTAGGGATCGTCGCCTTGGTAAGCCATTACCTTACCAACTAGCTAATCCCACTTGGGCTACTCTAAACGCGCAAGGCCCGAAGGTCCCCTGCTTTGGTCCGTAGACATTATGCGGTATTAGCAGTCGTTTCCAACTGTTGTCCCCCACGTTAAGGCATATTCCCAAGCATTACTCACCCGTCCGCCACTCGTCAGCAAAGTAGCAAGCTACTCTCTGTTACCGTTCGACTTGCATGTGTTAAGCCTGCCGCCAGCGTTCAATCTGAGCCATGATCAAACTCTTCAATTTAAAGTTTAATTTGCAATGTTGTTACCAACAATGCGACTCAATATTACTGACTAAAACTAAGTAACTAATCAACTAGTGAAAAGTACTTGTTGTTATTCTGAATTAATGAATTAATTCGTGTGTCACTGATATTGATTCTTTTTGTCCTCTTAATGAAGTTGCAAAGCAAAATCACCATAAGGACTTTTTTGAAATCATCATCTAGTGCCCACACAGATTGTTTGATTAAATTGTTAAAGAGCGTGCCTTTCGGCAGGTGCGTATAATACGTCACCAGTGAGATTTGTCAACGCTTTAATTTAAGTTAATAATCAAATCGTTGTCTCACCAAACACCGCGGTAACTCGCGTTACTTGCTGTGTCTGTGGGGTCGCATTATAGAGATCTAAGTCACATTGGCAAGCGTTTATTACACTAATTTTGAAATAAAGAAGCGTTCGCATAATAAGCAAACAAAGTGCGCGTTTATTGCGCGGATATGGGCGTGATCACTTCGATATATTGCTTTTTAGAAAAAAGACGGCGACTAATAAAACGCATAAAGACAAAACCAAGTCCCATAAAGGTAACAGATATCAGAATAATGGCACTTTCATCTAATAGAAAGAGATATTGGGCTATTAATGCACTGCCTATAAAGAACAATAAAGGTAAGAGATATACAAAAGAAGCCGTTTTAAAGAGGTCCGCATTACTTATCTGCAAATCGACCATAGTGTCTATCTGCATGCCTTCTTTATAAGTAACCGAAAAATGATTGGTTTTTTCCGAAAACGTCTTTGCAACGACGCCGACACCACACACATTACTTTGATGACACGTGCCACATGCAGATCGCGAGATACATTCAACAATGGCCACTTTTTTATGATCAACTTCTTTGATCTCAATTATCTTACCGCTTTCTTGGATCATGATTTTTCTCTACTCATCGATTTTACAATGCGCTGCGCGCTCGCTATTGGGATCTCTCCAATAACCGTCATTTCCACAGCCCCTTGTTGCGAAGAATAAATTAACATAGCACCGTGTTGAATGATTTTCTCTTTATCCATAAATTCTTTAATCGGTGAGATATAAACTGAAATTCGCACAATGCCATCACTGAGCATGATATATGAAATAAACGCACTCTCATTTGATGACAATTTATGTCGATCACATTTTAGAACTTTAAAGCCTGGCGGTAACCAGTTTAATTTCCATAATGATTTTTTTTGCGTCACGTTTATATGGACTAATTGAGGCAAGCGTTGCTGGCTTACTTTTATCAGCCAAGGGTTAACATCTTCGGTCACATATAATGAAACGACTTGTGCTTGCTCTAATATTAAATTGCTACTGCTCAGCGTATCTAAACGCAAAGGTAATGAGGTTTCTATATCTAACCATATAACATAACTATAACGGTACGGATCCTTGCTAAGTAAACGGATAGCAAGTGCCCTTTTACCCGCAATGCGTCCTTTACCTACAATAATGTAGTCATAGCTATCTAGGCCCGCTTGATAATTAAAATGCGCAATCTGAGCAAAAACACTCTTATCAATACGTGCTTCTAATGTATAAGGTTGACGACCTTGCTCAAAATAACTGATCTGCTTACTAGACTGTAAAGTTTCACGGATAGCACCATTTAGATAACGGACATACGCAAGCTCTTCACCATCGATCACCCCATGCAAAAGTTGCATCGATTCAACTTTATTTTGTACATTAGTAAAATACAAAATTTCATAATTTTTATCAGCGTACGCTTGTTGCATTTGCTGTAAATACACAATTGCCGTTTTGGCCTTGGATTTTTTATCTTTCGCCACAACAGGCTCAACATTACCTTGTGCAAAGACACTTGTTGTCAAAAACAAAAAAGCCCAAGCAATGCAAAGCGCGTCTCTCAATTTTTTCATCAGCTAAGCATACTCACATTAAGGGTAAATTTGAGGTTCTATTTGTATTTGTAATTGATGATCTTTTAATAATGCCTCTAAATGTTCATTACGCTCTTGAACCATCTCTTTCGAAATGCGAGGCTCAGCCATTAAACTCACCGGACTTGCTGATCCACCAAAAGGTACGGTACTTAATATTTCTAAACCCGTATCAGTTTCTGTATTGGTTTGAGATGTCATAAAGCTCGTTAGGACCACAACCCCTGCCACCGAGGCTGCAATGGCATACTGCCCAAAACGTTTTGTAAATTTTAATACATTATTTTTCTTTGGCGTCGGCAAGCTCTCAGGCGTCATATCCACCCAATCACCTTGGCTCTTTATCTGCTCTAAAACCTGCGCACTGATATCTATATCGAGTAAAATATCAGGCGTCTCTGCGCGCATAATATCCCCAATTAAATGATATCGAGAAAAAGTATCTTGCTGCTCAGTATTTTGCAGTAAAGAATCTAATGTCTTTTGATTATCTAACTCATTATCTATTAAGGCAGATAGCTGTTCATTACGTTCATTCATAATCATTCCAACTAAGCTTCTAATAAAGGTTGTAATTGCTTATCGATCGCTTCTCGCGCTCTAAAAATACGCGAACGAACCGTTCCTATTGGGCAATTTTCAATTTGTGCAATATTCTCATAGCTCATTCCTTCCAGCTCTCTTAGTGTGATAGCAGCCTTAAGTTCGCTAGGTAACTGCGCTATCGCATTTAATATCACTGTTTTTATTTCTTCTGAGCGCAATAGCGCTTCCGGAGAAGAAATATCACGCAACGCATCCGACCCATCATAATGATCGGCCTCAAGTGCATCGATATCCGAAAGAGGAGGACGCCTACTTTGACTGGTTAAATAGTTTTTCGCGGTATTCACCGTGATCCGATATAACCAAGTATAAAAGGCACTTTCCCCTCTAAATGATGGCAGTGCTTTATAGACTTTAATAAACACTTCCTGCACAACATCAGGTATATCGCCACTATTACGAATATAACGCGTTAATATATTAGCGATCCTATTTTGATATTTTCTAACCAACAATGTGAAAGCAAGCTGCTCTCCACCTTGAATTCGCTGGATTAATTGAAGATCTAAATCACGCTCACTCATCGAGCTTCTCTACCTATTATTGATGTGAGCCTAATTTGGCATTCACTATTATGACCCGAATTATAAAAGAAAGTTCCAAACCATTTTTAAATAAATGAATTTTTAGATAAACTACCTGTTCATATTTCCTTCCATGCAGAGCATATAGTGTCATGAATAAAAGTAAACCCAGAATAGATCAACAACATCATTGTGATGTTCTTATCATTGGTGCGGGTGCAGCGGGATTATCACTTGCATTAAAATTAGCTAAACACGCAAAAGTTAACGTCTTAAGTAAAGGTAAGCTAGCAGAAGGCTCTACCTATTATGCACAAGGCGGTATAGCGGCTGTTTTTTCTGAAACAGATAAAGTGGATCACCATGTTAATGACACTTTAATTGCGGGCGCAGGTTTATGTGATGAAGACGCAGTGCGATTTACGCTTAGTAATGCCAAAGAAAGTATCGAATGGCTTATTGATACCGGTGTAGAATTTGATACCGAAGTCGATGCGAACGGTAAAACGCAATATCACCTCACTAAAGAAGGCGGACATTCACATCGCCGTATATTACACAGCGCAGACGCGACCGGTAAAGAAGTAGAAAATACACTGCTGAGCGCAGTAAAAGAACATAAAAACATTACCTTAATGGAAGGCTACAACGCCATTGACCTGATCACCAGTCGTAAATTAAAACTACCTGCAAACCGAGTGCTAGGTGCCTATGTTTGGAACCGCTCTGCGGAGTGCGTTGAAACTATCCAAGCAAGTTTTGTTGCACTAGCAACAGGCGGTGCAAGTAAAGTATATCAATATACCAGTAATCCGGATGTATCAAGTGGCGACGGTATTGCGCTCGCATGGCGTAGTGGTTGCCGCGTCGCGAATATGGAATTTAATCAATTTCATCCCACTTGTTTATTTCACGCGGACGCAAAAAACTTTTTACTGACCGAAGCTTTACGCGGAGAAGGTGCCTTACTACTACGCCCTGACGGCACGCGGTTTATGCCTGATTTCGATGAACGTGGAGAGCTTGCGCCTCGCGATATTGTTGCTCGTGCGATTGATTTTGAAATGAAACGTCTGGGCGCCGATTGTATGTATTTAGATATCAGCCATAAGCCCAAAGAATTTATTGTGAAGCATTTCCCGACTATTTATCGTCGCTGTTTATTACTTGGTATCGATATTGCTCACCAACCCATGCCAATTGTCCCTGCGGCACACTACACTTGTGGTGGTGTTATGATCGATCATAATGGTCAAACAGATGTCGATGGCTTATATGCCATTGGTGAAGTGACTTATACCGGATTACACGGTGCAAATCGCCTGGCATCAAATTCACTTTTAGAGTGTATTGTTTATGCGCATGCTTGTGCAAAAGACATTATTAATCGCTTAACTTTTTGTAATAAACGCAAAAAAGTCAACATTCCAATCTGGGATGAGAGTCAAGTAACCAACTCAGATGAAGAGGTAGTGATCCAACATAACTGGCATGAACTGCGTTTATTTATGTGGGATTACGTGGGGATTGTGCGTACTGATAAACGCTTAGAGCGCGCCAAACACAGAGTACAAATGTTGCAACGAGAAATTAATGAGTATTATAGTAACTTTAAAGTGGGTAATAACTTACTAGAACTAAGAAACTTAGTACAAGTGGCTGAGCTTATCATCCGTAGTGCAACCGCGCGTAAAGAAAGTCGTGGCTTACATTACAATCTAGATCATCCTAATTTATTAAAGGATCCTAAACCCACCATTTTAACCCCCGTTGAAAAAGAAACACTTTAAACTTGGTGCTCACTATTGATTAGTCGCGCCAATAGATGATATTCGGGAGGGCTCAACGCATCCCGATAAATCAATATTGAATAAGAGGTTCTTTTTTGCAGTAAATGCTTATTTGGCTGCAAATGTAACACTAAGAAAAAACGATTATAATAAGAAGACGTTTTAATTTTTCCAACCCACGCGATCCCTTGCTCATCTCTTATCTTTAAATCGCCATCATCACTTAATTGTAATTGATAATGACGATGTGCGACCCTTTTGGCGTCTTGCAACGCCCATAAAAACAACAACAAATATAATGGCACATTAAACCAAGACAAGTCTGTATGACTAATAAGCACTAGAATGATTAAGAGGTACAGACCAAAAACACAACACCCCGCATATAACGAGGGCTGTACCCTTATGTTATGCTTTAACGCGCTGCAAGATGACATGGATCATATCAGCAAGATCTGGGTCGACACATTTATCATGGCCCATAAACCACGCAAAAAGATCCGGATCTTCATGCGTTAACAAGCGTTGGAAAGTAAGTTGCTGCGAATATTTTAAATCATCAAACGCTTCTTTAACAAAGGGCATAAATAAAACGTCTAGCTCCAACATACCTCGACGACAAGCCCATAATAAACGTGATTTATTGATCTCTTCCTGCATTTTGATTGCCTTTTAAAATAAGATATCTATATATCATAGCAACAAAAATTTATTAACAACAAGTACTGACAAATCACCTTGTGAGCGATACCATTATAAAAAGATATAATCACAGTATATGAGGCACAAATGCTTAAACTTAATCAATTAGATAATATTAGTCAATTAGCTGATCTTGTTATATGCCCCCTAGATAGCTGGGATGTTATCGCAGTACAAGGTGAGGATAGGATCTCGTTTTTACAGGGACAATTAACCTGTGATATCAATAGCCTAAAGATAGGAGAACAGACATTAGCCGCACAATGCACACCCCAAGGCAAAGTCTGTAGTTTATTTCATGTCATTTTATTAGAAGACAGAGTGCTTTTTCTACAACCTAGCTCAGTAACCGAAAAACAACTTACCGCCTTACAAAAATACGCTGCGTTTTCAAAAGTAAAAATTCATAAAGATAGTGAATATCAAGCGATTACATTATTAGGTGAAAAATCTAGTGATTTCATTAGCCAAGAGTTAACAACAGAAAACATATCAAAATCTGGGCTATTACTGCCTAATGGTATGCATATAAGTAAACAACTGACCCCTTCTCTGCGCTATTTATTAGTGCTTAAAAAGGAACAAGGCAGTGCGCTCTTGAAACAATTAGAAGATAAAGCAACCTACCATGACGATAGCTTATGGAATGCCATGAATATTGCAGCCGGTATGGCTTTTATTGAAGAGATAAACAGCGAAAAATTTATACCGCAAATGTTAAATCTTCAAGCGCTCGATGGCATAAGCTTCACCAAAGGGTGTTATATTGGTCAAGAAACAATAGCACGCGCTAAATATAGAGGTGCGAATAAACGTGCGTTATTTATTTTAAGTGGGCACGCAAGTTGTGCACCTAAAGCGGGTGATACGCTGCAACTTCTACTTAATAATCAATGGAAGCGTATCGGTAGTGTGATTTCGGCTTGCCAATATGGCGATGCACATATTGAGGTGCTGGCCGTTTTACCAAAAGATAGCCAAGCTGATGATATATATCAAATAAAAGAAATTGAAGGATCTACATTATATCTCGTCGCCCTGCCTTACCCATTAGATAATTAAACACCAAAGTCTCGTTGTATAGGGCCATGTTTCTCTCTTTATAAGTAACATGGCCAAAGATCCTGCATATTTAGCTTATTTCCCAGCCATTGCAAATAGTGTTATCATGCTCACACTTTATACAACCGCTATAGGTCTAATGATTGAATCCTGAAATTAAAAGATTACGTGATAAAGCTGATCAATTTAATCGCTTACGGATCCAATCTGCACAAGTCTTAATGACCGAAAATGAGTACAACGTATTTCAAACCTTTCCTATTTTACTACATTATAACCAAGTCAATTTACCCGGTTATATTAATAGCGATGTACCCATTGGCATTTGCCAATTCCAGATCACTGCCAAACAAACTCAACTTCTCTCACAATTTTTAAACGTCGATAAACTCTACAAAACGTCTCAAAGTTGTGACATTCTCGGCTTATATGCCATGGGAAGTACTTCTTCAATCGGCCAATGCTCACACAGTGATTTTGATATATGGATCTGTTATCCCCATCAAATTGACAGCAGACGCATTCAATTATTAAATGAAAAAGCAACCTTGATCACGGCATGGGCTGAGACGTTTAATGTTGAATTAAACTTTTTCTTAATTCCAGATAATAAGTTTAGAGTTAAAAATAATGCGGGAATGAACAGTGATTCTTGTGGCTCTTCACAGCATATGTTGCTGCTAGATGAATTTTATCGCACCGCTCTGCGCGTCGCTGGTAAACGTATATTATGGCCTCTTATTCCGATCGATCACGAAAAAAACTATAATGAATACGTAGAAAATCTATATAAAAACAAAGAGTTGAATGAAAATGATTGGCTCGATCTCGGTGGCTTTTACCGTATACCAGCAGAAGAGTATTTTGGCGCAACCCTTTGGCAACTTTATAAAGGGATTGATACACCTTATAAAGCCGTTTTAAAAACCATTCTCATGGAAGCTTATTCTTCTGAATATCCAAATACTGAACTGGTTGCCATGTCATATAAACGATGCTTTCAAAATCAAGCGCATTATGACGAAAGACTAGATCCGTATTGTTTAATGCTAGAAAAAGTAACACATTACTTGATAAAAATAGATGACTTAAAACGTTTAGATGTCGTCAGGGCTTGTTTTTACCTTAAAACCGAAGAAAATTTATCGACACCTTGCCATAACAATAATACAGCATGGCGACGCACCATATTAAACCGCTTTATCAATCAGTGGCAGTGGGATGAAAATCAGATCCTTGATTTAGATAACCACCTTAATTGGAAAGTGTGCGCCGTAGAAAAAGCGCAAAATGTATTACTTGATGCCTTAATGATAAGTTATCGAAAATTACACAGCTTTGCACGTCGTAATAATATCTCTGAATCCATCAGCGTTGAAGATCTCGGGATATTATCTCGCAAACTCTATGCCGCGCATGAAAAACTTCCCGGTAAAATAGATCTGATCAATGCCAATGGCAGACATAATTTAAGCGAGCCTGATCTTAGTTTTATTCAAGTACCCGAAAACAGAAAAAGTAATAATGCTCCCGGTTGGTACTTGTATAACAGCTCTCTCGATAACCACAGTTTAATCAACACGCCTCTTTTAATGCATAGCCAGTATTTATCTAAATTAATTGCTTGGTGTCATTTTAATGGTTTATATAAAAAACAAACACAATTGTATTTATATAATCAAGGCTCAGATCTTATGGATGCAAAACTCAACCAATTTATGGATGATCTGCACTCAATATTCCCTTTGCGCATTGCAAAAGCAACCAATAAAGCATTAACCCAGCCGTGTGAAATCAAGCACTTAGCTATATTTTTAAATGTCGAAAAAGATCCAACTCAGCATTGGCAAGACACCACCGAAAGTAACAATGACGAAATAGGCAATGTACTATCTTATGGCATCAATGATGAATGCTTGATCGGTAGTATCGATTTAATTTATCGAAACTCTTGGAACGAAGTCCGTACCTTGCACTTTAATAGTAATTATTCCGTTGTTGAAGCACTAAACACCTTGCTCGGGAAAATGCATCAAGATGCAAAACAGCCTGAAAAAATAGAAATATTTAGTTACAGTCGGCACTTTAAAAAACAACTTAGCGATACTTTTTTAACGAAACTACAAGAATTTATACAATTACGTCTAACGACTACCTCGCGCAAATCATTACAAACATTATGGACAGGTGGCAAGAAATTTGGATTCTACTTTGAGCGTACGGGCGTTTCACTACAACATTTAGAAAGCTCGGTTGATATCTACAGCCATATTTCTGAGAAAAAAGTGTCTTCTAGTGCCATTAATTTAAGAAATACACATTTTGAACAAACCGTAGAAATGATTGAATCACATCTTAGTGAAGGCTTGATCCAATTCTTTTTTGAAAATCACGAACATGGTTTTAATGTTTACATTGCCAATGTCGATAATGAAATAGAAACATTTCAACATTTCTCTGGTAATAAAGATGATTTAGTTAAAAGCGTCAATCGTTTTTACGCATCGAACCGCACTCAAAGTGATAATACGAACAATACAATCAACTTCAGTTTACCGCAATTTTATGATATTCAATTAGAAGCACAAGAAGGACTATCATTACGCTCTTTTAAAGGGGCAATAAAAAACCAATAAGAGACTGATATATTGTATATATGTAACATTTTAGCGAAAACAGACACAGACTTCTAGAAGTCTATTTGCCATCATTACCAACAACAGCTAAAATACCCTTCTAAAATTATTGATTTAAGTGAATAGGATATTTTCATGTCTAAAGATTGGAACGGTGAATATATCAGCCCATATGCTGAGCACGGGAAAAAAAGTGAACAAGTAAAAAAGATCACAGTTTCTATCCCCACCAAAGTATTACAAATTTTAACTGATGAACGTACGCGTCGACAAATTAACAATTTACGCCATGCCACTAATAGTGAATTGCTTTGTGAAGCTTTTTTACATGCTTATACGGGTCAACCCTTGCCTGATGATGACGATTTAGATAAAAACAAAGAAGTATAAGATAGAGCCTCTTTACTCACAGGGGCCTCTGTATTTCCCTCTTCTGCTTTTTCTTCAATATAAAAAGAATCCCTCATATACTTTTTCATCCTAAGTACAACCCTGCGTTGTGAGTTTTGAAGTGAGAACAACTATCTCCTACAACTCACGCCTTGATAGTGTTAATTTTTCCGGCGCAATACATGAAAACTTAATTAATTCCTTTGGTATAACAAAAAAGCCCCTTATTGACGCGCAACAAGGGGCTTTTTAAAAATAAAAACAAATTAGATATTAATCTTCTTTATTCATATGCACATCCATTTGTGGATATGGGATCTCAATTTCAGCTTCATCTAACGCATTTTTAATCGCTTCCATTAACGCAAAGCGTGCAGGCCAGTAATCGCCACTTTTTACCCAAGGACGAACCACTAAATTAACACTAGAATCTGCTAGCTCAGCAACCGCTATTTGTGGTTGTGGAGATTTTAAAATTAATTCATTAGCCTTAACAACGGCTTCTAATACCGCTTTCGTTTTCGCTAAATCCGCATTGTAACTAACCCCAATCGTAAGATCGATACGGCGGGTTGGCTTGCGAGAGTAATTCACAATGTTGCCACCTAAAATCGCTGAATTAGGTACAACAACAAATTTATTGTCCACTGTTATCAATGTGGTTGCAAAAATTTGCACTGACTCAACGCTACCTGCAACGCCCGCAGCTTCAATATATTCGCCAGCCTTAAAAGGACGTAACATGATAATAAGCACGCCGGATGCAAAGTTTGAAAGTGATCCTTGTAATGCCAAACCAATCGCTAAGCCTGCAGCACCAATGATCGCAATGAAGGACGTAGTTTGTACACCGATACGACCTAATGCAGCAATCACCACAAAGGCGACAATCACATATTTCACCATGTGTGCAACAAAATCAACGATCGTGCTGTCTAATTTACGCTTAGTCATGATTTTATTTAACGTATTAGAAATCATACTCGCGGCCATCATACCAATGACAATAGTGGCAATCGCGGCAACAATATTAAATCCATACTCAATTAATAAACCTTGATTGTTATTAACCCAATCAAAACTTTTATCTACAACATTGATGCCATCAACAAGTTTATCTACTACAACCTCTTTTGTTGCATCAACCGCTTCTATTACAATTTTCCCATCTGACATATTTATACCCTTATTTAGCTTTGTTTTAGTTGGTTATAAAAGAATGACCACTGAACTTTAAAGTTTTGAGTCGGTTTTTGTTTAAATTGACTGCGTACAAATTGATGCATGCGCCCTTCTACATAAGCCAATAACATATTCGCTAATACAGCTTCATCCATTTGTAGTTTAGCACCATCTAACATCGGTTTTTCTCGTAAAATCTGTTTTATTTGAGACTCTAACTTTTGAAAAACATGTTCAATACGCGCTTGTAAACGTTCGTTCTCACCTTGGAGAGCATCCCCCGTTAATAAGCGACTGATACCAGGATTTTGCTCTGCAAATCCCAATAAGAAATGCATAATGTGTTCAATACGAGTAAAGGTTTGCTTTTGTTGATCTTTAATAATATTGATCTGAGTAAAAATAGTTGATTCAATAAAATCGATTAAGCCTTCAAACATGCGCGCTTTACTTGGAAAGTGCCGATATAGCGCAGCTTCAGATACACCCACTTGTTTTGCAAGCTTTGCAGTCGTAATACGTTGTCCCGGTTTCCCTTCCAGCATTTCAGCAAGGGCACGTAAAATGTCATCCTTGCGATTTATCTTTTTTTTCACTGTTGTTGTAACCATGTTCACCAATTCCCTCTGTTATAGCTTACCCGTATGCCCAAAACCACCTTCACCTCTGTCTGTCTGGGTAAAGCTTTCTACCACATCAAACGAGACCTGTACTACGGGTAGAAAAACTAATTGAGCAAGGCGCTCACCCGGTACAAGTGTAAAAGATGTCTGACTCCGATTCCAACAAGATACCATTAAAGGGCCATGATAATCCGAATCAATCAGCCCAACCAAATTACCCAGCACAATACCATGTTTATGACCTAAACCCGAACGTGGTAAAATTGTTGCGGCCAAAGTGGGATCGGCAATATGGATAGCAATACCCGTTGCAATCAGTTTTGTTTCTCCTGGTGCAAGGATTAAAGGCTCGTCAATACAGGCACATAAATCCACTCCCGCTGAGCCTGACGTTGCATGCTTAGGAAATGGAAATTCATGACCAATACGAGGATCAAGTATTTTAAGTTGGATCTGTTTCATTTTTTTTGCTCTCGCGTTAAGGTTTTTTTATATTGTTCTGCGATGATATTCAATAACTGCCGAGCCACTTCTTGTTTATCAGCAAGCTTGATATCAAACTTTTGTCTACTGGAAAACACCGTTAGAGCATTTTGGTCACTATTGAAACCTTGCCCCTCTTTCGCCACGTCATTAGCGGCGATTAAATCTAAGTTTTTACTTTTTAATTTCGCTTTAGCGTACTGTTCTAGGGATTGTGTTTCTGCAGCGAAGCCGACACAATAAGGTCGATTTTCATGTTTAGCTACGCTTGCGATAATATCAGGGTTTTTCACTAAGCAAAGTGTTAACTCTTCATCTTGGGATGTTTTTTTTATTTTTTGCTGACAAATATCTTTTGCTCGATAATCAGCTACCGCGGCGCACCCAATAAAAATATCGCACGGCCCTAATGTATTAAGGCTCGCGGTGAGCATCTGTTGCGCGCTGATGATTTTTTCTCGGCGTACTTTTGGAGGCGTTGGCAAAGGTGTAGGACCACTTATTAATGTGACATTTGCGCCCCACTGGGCGGCCACAGAAGCGAGTGCAAAGCCCATTTTACCTGAACTATGATTGCTAATATAACGCACAGGATCTAATGCTTCTTGGGTAGGGCCTGCCGTAATAGTAATATTAATACCTTGTAAGGTACTTTCTTGAGGCGTAAAAAAGGCAACGACACGTTGCACTAAGTCATCCGTATCTAGCATTCGACCCGGGCCTATATCACCACACGCTTGTATCCCTTCACCCGGACCCCATATTAGAAAATGACGTTTTTCTAATATTTCTAAATTATATTGGGTGGCTGCTGCTAAATACATATTCATATTCATCGCAGGTGCGATCACAATTGGCGCCGTAGAAGCTAAGCAGAGGGTTGTCAGTAACTCATCGGCAAAACCACTGTGTAGGCGTGCGATTAAATTGGCCGTTGCAGGAGCAAGCAAGATCATATCCGCCCATTTACTTAATTCAATATGACCCATTCCCGCCTGTGCCTGTGGATCTAACAAGGACGTTGCGACCATATGCCCTGAGACCGCTTGCATCGTCAGTGGTGTAATAAATTCTTGTGCAGATTTCGTCATTACCACACGTACATCAGCACCTTGATCTTTTAGGCGTCGCGTCAGCTCTGCACATTTATATGCGGCAATGCCTCCCGAAATTCCCAATAATATTTTTTTTCCCACTAACAAATGCGTAGCAATAGACATAAACAAAACTCGTCAATAAAAGGAGGCCTAGAATAACACAAACCCCTTTCTCAATATGTGACAAAATAAAAGAGATTTAAAATAATGCATTACAATTTTAATACGTTGAACTTTAAATAAAACAAAAAAAAAGCGAAAAAAAACATCTAATTTGATCTTTTAATCGCCTTTTTATCGCGTATTTATATTGAAAATAAATGCCGTAATTAAAGGTAGCAGAACTCTTAAAAAAAACGTTATATTAGCGTTAAAAAATAATCTAATAATGGCTGTTTTAAGGCTAAAAACAGCTATAAATCCACTATTTTAAACTTTAATTTATTGCTGTTTTTTTGTTCGATTTCGGGTTGAAAAACCCTAAATAACAATTATTTTGCAAAAAATGGCTAGATTTAAGACATTAATTCACACTTCTGTTGATCTTTCATACTCAATCATGTATAAAATGCGCCCTCGACGCCTTTGGCGACGGCTAAAAAAGGTGTTCGACTATTTTGCTCGAGTAAAACTATTATTTTGGAGACTAAGACATGTCTAGAGTATGTCAAGTTACAGGTAAGCGTCCCGCTACTGGTAACAATGTATCACACGCAAAGAACCGCACACGACGTCGTTTCTTACCAAACCTTCAATCCCATCGTTTTTGGGTTGAAAGTGAGAACCGTTTTGTTAAATTACGCCTAACTACTAAAGGTATGCGTATCATCGACAAAAAAGGTATTGATACAGTTCTTGCTGATATCCGTGCTAATGGTATTAAAGTTTAAGGAGCAGTAAAATGCGCGATAAAATTCGTTTAAATTCAAGTGCTGGTACTGGCCATTTTTATACTACTGATAAAAATAAAAAGACTATGCCTGGAAAATTTGAGATCAAAAAGTTTGATCCTGTTGTACGTAAGCATGTTATGTACAAAGAAGGCAAAATCAAGTAATTTTGATTTTATCTAAAAAGAAACCCAGTCTATACTGGGTTTTTTTATATCTAAAAAAGGAGGGAAATATGCGTTTATCTAAAAGAGGTTGGAATAATGTACTGATTTTCGGCATTTTGATCATCTTCTTTCTTTTTAATTTTAGCCAGAAACTATTATTAAAAGTAAAACATAATGATCACACCTTGATTGACTCACAGTTAGTCATTATAGAAATTAAAACACCTGACTTTAGCCTTAAACGTAATGGAAGAAGCTGGATAAGTGAGCCTTCTTTAGGTTTATCTGAAGAGCAACTGGCCCTGCTAGTACATAATTGGCAAAATATTGAGCTCCCTTCAGAAGCTATTGTAAAAACACCGAATGATCCCTTTGTTATGCAAGTTTACACCGCCAATAACGCACAACCCATCATTATTCAATTGATCCAGCAAGGCGATCATTATTTGCTGCAGCGCAATAATGAACAGGCTCTGTTACTCAATCAACAACAATTACCTTTATTTTTAGGTCAATAATATATTTATCCCGATGCATATCAGTAAGCCAGATGGGTTTAGTATCTGATCTAATATGGATATCTTATTGTAAGGAGAGAATGTGCCTGAATTGCCAGAAGTTGAAACGACACGCCGTGGCCTTAGCAAATATATTCTTGCTAAAAAAATAACTCGTATTGATATCCGCCAAAGGCAATTACGTTGGGAGATCCCAACGGATCTAAGCGTTCACCTAGTGCAAAAAGAACTATTATCCATTGATCGACGTGCTAAGTATTTGTTACTTAACTTTAACTCCGGCACGTTATTAATACATCTTGGTATGTCGGGTAGTTTACGCGTTTGTAATTTAAACACGCCCCCTGAAAAACACGATCATGCCGACTTTATCTTTGATTCTTGCCTATTGCGTTATACCGACCCGAGACGTTTTGGTGCTATTTTATGGCTAGGCTCTGATCCTTATGCACACAAGTTACTCAGCCATCTTGGCGTAGAGCCTTTAACGGAACAGTTCAGCGGAGAATATCTACATCACCTGAGTAAACGACGAAAACTGCCCGTTAAACAATTTATTATGGATCAAAAGGTGGTAACCGGTGTCGGTAATATTTATGCAACCGAAGCGCTTTTTTTAAGTGCGCTTCGGCCCACACGTAGTGCCAGTCAGATATCTCTCGCACGTTATCAGCGATTGGTTTTAGAAATAAAAAAAGTGTTAATACTGGCAATCGAGCAAGGTGGCACCACCTTAAAAGATTTTGTCGGTGGAGATGGGAAACCGGGATATTTTCAACAAACCTTACATATTTATGGAAAAGCAGGAGCGCCTTGTCCCTCTTGTCAAAAACCTTTAGATGCCATCAAGCTCGCGGGACGCAATAGCGTGTTTTGTGCACACTGCCAAACATAAAAAAAGAGCGATGAAACTCCAAGCTCTTTATGCGCCAAAAAAACCACCTAAAGAAGAAAGGAGATAAAAGGCGGTTTAGGTGTTAATACTTGGTTTTAAGGGGGCTGTGTGCGTTTACGGAGCAGTAAGGCGCTTTATTTACAATGTGCTCGTTGAGGAATTGACTTATTTCTGATCTTGCTGTTTTTCCCGTAAAGCTTGCAAAACGATCAATGGCGCGAACTGCCGAATATCTCCACCATGTTTAAAAACTTCTTTTACGACAGTCGACGATATAAAACTACTTCGGCTACTGGCAACCAATAAAATCGTTTCTAACTGTGGATCTAATACTTTATTAAGATGCGACAATTGCATCTCATAATCGACATCTCCGCTACCACGGATGCCTCGCACTAACGCCACCGCCTCATTTTTCTTGGCAAAATCAGCTAACAATCCACAAAAAGGCACAATTTCAACATTACCGATATCTGCACTGGCTTGTCTAAGTAGTGCGCAACGCTCATCTATACTAAAAAGTGTTTTTTTACTGTCGTTAAGTGCCACAGCCACAATGACTTTATCAGCAAGGCGCGCCGCCCGCGTTAATAAATCCAAATGTCCAAAGGTCACCGGATCGAACGTTCCAGGGAAAATAACTGTTTTCATTTTTAACAATCTCGCTTAGTTTTAACAAACACGCTACAACTTTCAGTGTGCATTTTTGTACTCAATGCATCATTTCCCGAACAAATCATTGTCTCAGCGTGACAGAATAAAATAAATGTTTTGATTATTATTTATCTTGCTCTATCGTTTAAAGATAAGCAATTAAAGGGAGATCAAAATATGATGGCTCACAAAAAACTGCTCAATGAAATAACACGAAGCACTTTACTTACTTGCTCTTTATTTATGTTGTTTGATGTTTTTATACAAGGCTATCAGCCTTATCATCTGCTTGCACTATCTGCTGTAACGCTTTTAGGCGCAACGTCTATCTACCTACGCAAACGTTTTCTATATATTGAACACAAATAAAATCATTTAAAAACAATGCTTTCGCCAGATTGTTTGTAAATAGCTTTACTTAAAAAACTTAAAAACTCGGCGCCACTGCGATCATCAATCCACAACCCATCTTTATGATCATAGTGGTGACCATTTTCAATAGTTGCCAGCCAAACCTGTTGTAACGGTTGCTGACGATTAATAATAAGTTTACTACGGTTATCAAATTCAAGGGTTAATAACCCCGCATTCCTGTCACAATCTACACTCGCGCCAGATTCTTCAATACAATCTTCAATTTTTTGATATAACTGCTCAATTAACTCTAAATATTCGCTATCATTCATTTTACTTATCCTTTGCTTTTAACCATGAAATGCGATTATATACTGGTGCAAGTTAAAGATGCAAAATCCACCCATGAAAATGCAACATAAATACAACAAATACCAGGCACACGTGTAATGAAAATATAACGTGCTAGTATTATTCAACGAGAATATGCCATGAAAAAGCGATATAAAATCTTAGCTCCAATATTATTACTGACGTTTTTGAGTGCTTGTGGCATGAGTGGCCCTTTATATCGCGTTCAACCGCCACAACAAAAAGAAGTGATACAACAGGTAGATACGAACAATAAAACAGAGCAAACCAATGTAATAGCGGGTAATACCAAAGTAACTAAACGATGATCCGTCTTGCTTGTTGAAATTATCCTGCGCTGTGAGTTTTGAAGTGAGA
Organism: Psychromonas sp. CNPT3; assembly: GCF_000153405.2. Lineage (NCBI taxonomy): Bacteria > Pseudomonadati > Pseudomonadota > Gammaproteobacteria > Alteromonadales > Psychromonadaceae > Psychromonas > Psychromonas sp. CNPT3. The sequence goes on along the minus strand of NC_020802.1, from coordinate 90,876 downwards.
TCAACTATCTCCTGTAACTCACGCCTTGCTAGTGCTAATTTCCCCTGAGTAATACACGATTCATTAATTGCATTGGTATAACTAAACGAGATCACTGAGACATATAAAATAAAGAGGGTTTAAAATTGGATCACTTTAATTATCAAACAGACGGGCGTCTTTTTGTGGAAGATGTTGCCATTGAAGATATCATTAAAAAAGCGGGAACACCTGCTTATGTCTATTCACGCGCCACCATTGAGCGTCACTGGAAAGGTTTAGATAAAGCAGCCAGCGCTTACCCGCATATGATTTGCTACGCTGTTAAAGCCAACTCTAATCTAGGGGTTTTAAATATCATGGCGCGCTTAGGATCGGGTTTTGATATCGTCTCTGCGGGTGAACTACTGCGCGTGATCCAAGCCGGTGGCGATCCTAAAAAAGTGGTTTTCTCTGGCGTCGGTAAAACAGAGATTGAAATAGCAACCGCATTACAAGCCTCTATCTTTTGTTTTAATATTGAGTCTATCTCAGAGTTATATCGCATAAATAGTGTGGCTCAAAGCTTAAACATAAAAGCACCCATTTCTATTCGCATTAACCCCAATATTGATGCCGGCACACATCCTTACATCTCAACGGGATTGAAAGAAAATAAATTTGGAATCGAAATTGAACAAGCTCTCAATGTTTATCTCCTTGCAGAGCGTCTTGAATTTATTGAGATAAAAGGCGTAGATTGTCATATTGGATCACAAATAACCACATTAGCCCCTTTTCTTGAAGCGCTCGATAAATTACTCGTTTTAATCGATGAGTTAGAAGAGGTAGGTATCACTATTACGCATTTGGATTTAGGGGGTGGCTTAGGCGTACCTTACCAAAATGAAACACCACCTGAGCCTGAAGACTATATGCGTGAAATCATCAAGAAAATGGGCTCTCGAAACTTAAAATTATTGTTTGAACCCGGTCGTTCTATTATGGCCAATGCGGGTGTATTAATAACTAAAGTTGAATATTTGAAAATTAATGAGCAAAAAAACTTTGCCATTGTCGATGCCGCCATGAATGATTTGCTACGCCCTGCTTTATATAATGCATGGCAAGAAATTATTCCGATTAATAATAAACTACAAACCTCAACGATTCGACCTGAGCGTAATTATGATATCGTAGGCCCAATTTGTGAAAGTGCTGATTTCTTAGGTAAAGATCGTACGTTGTCTGTTGCAGAAGGTGATTATTTAGCCGTACGTAGCAGTGGCGCTTATGGATCAACAATGAGCTCTAATTATAATTCTCGTTGCCGCCCCGTAGAGGTCATGGTCGACTCTGAAAAAGCCTTTATTGTACGAGAGCGAGAAGAACATCGTAACTTATGGGCAGGTGAACATGTTTTACCTTAGGAATAAATAAATGAATATCCAATTTTCAAAGATGCAAGGTCTCGGCAATGACTTTATGGTCATTGATAATATCACCCAAAGTGTCTTTCTCTCTAAAACTGCGATCCAACGTTTGGCCGATCGAAATTTTGGTATTGGATTTGATCAGTTACTTTTAGTTGAGCCTCCTTACGATCCTGAACTTGATTTTCACTACCGCATATTTAATGCAGATGGTAGTGAGGTTGAACAGTGTGGTAATGGTGCGCGTTGTTTTGCTCGCTTTGTTAAATTAAAAGGCTTAACCCAAAAACGCGTGATCAACGTGAGTACGGCCAAAGGCAAGATACAACTAAAAATAGAGCAAGATGGTAATATCACCGTGGATATGGGTAAACCTATTTTTGATCCGCATAAGATCCCTTTTGTTGCTAAAAAAGAAGAAAAAACCTACATCTTACGAGTGCAAGAGCATACTGTGATTTGTGGTGTTGTTTCTATGGGGAACCCGCATTGTGTTGTCTTGGTCGATGATATCGATAGCGCCCCCGTCGATACTCTCGGTCCTTTACTTGAAAACCATGAACGTTTTCCCAATAAAGTTAACGTATCTTTTTTAGAAATAAAAAGCCCTGATTATGCTAAGTTGCGCGTTTGGGAACGTGGCGTGGGAGAAACACTTGCCTGTGGTACGGGTGCTTGCGCTGCTGCTGTCATTGGACAATTACAAGGTAAGCTCGCCACACATTGTACTATTGAACTTCCCGGTGGAAAACTAAAGTTTTTTTGGCAAATGGGACAAAGCGTACGCATGACCGGCGCCGCTGAATTTGTCTTTGATGGACAAATTCAAATTTAAAAATGATCCCTCCCTATTATCAATCTGGATTGATAATAGGGTTATTGCACTCTCTTCTTCTTTTAATATACGCACAAGCATTTGATAAAAACCATGAGATTACAAAAACAAATAGATCGCTACCTCAACCATATTGCGAGTCAGCGAGGCTTAAGTCCTATCACGATTAAAAATTACTCTCGAAACCTCGCCGAATTTATAAGCTTACTTGAACCTCAAAATATAAAATCATGGCAAGACTTAAACAGCGATCATGTACGCCTGATCATCAAAGAGCTACACCAAAAAGGTATAAAGTCGCGATCCATTGCCACCAAAATATCCGCGTTACGTTCTTTTTTAGAGTTTTTAGTACAAGACGAAGTCTTAACGTTTAACCCTGCCAAAGGCGTTGTCACGCCAAAACTGAATAAGCCCCTACCAAAGAACATTTCTGTTGATGAGGTTTTTCAGCTCCTTAATATTCATGAGGATGATCCTTTAAGTTTACGTGACCAATGTATGATGGAGCTTATGTACTCTTCGGGGTTACGTTTAAGTGAACTCGTAGGGATTGATTTAAAAGACTTAAAACTGCGCGAAGCAGAAGTAATGGTTTTGGGAAAAGGCAGTAAACAGCGTTTATTACCGATCACTAAAAAAGCAGTCGAGAGCCTTAGAGCGTGGCTGAAAGTTAGGCCTGAACTTTGTGAGTCCGGTGAGCAAGCACTCTTTGTGTCCAAACAAAAAAAACGAATATCCGCGCGAAATGTACAGATGCGTATGGAAAAATGGGGCTTACAGCAACAACTGCCAAGCCACCTTAATCCACATAAATTACGCCACTCTTTTGCAACGCATATGTTAGAGTCAAGTGGCAACTTACGCGCAGTGCAATCACTATTAGGTCATGCGAACTTATCGACCACTCAGGTTTATACACACTTAGACTTTCAACATCTAGCAGAGGTGTATGATAAAGCGCATCCACGTGCCAAACGGAAGAAATAATGAAATTTTATCGCCCTTTAAAATCGTTTAAAGTGATCAGTTTTGATCTTGATGACACGTTATACGATAACCACCCCATCATTAAAAAAGCAGAAAGTGATTTTCTCTGTTATTTAAATAAAACCTATGCGCATTTAAGCGAATTAAACGCACATCAATGGGGCTTATATAAAAATCATTTACTGCGAGAGCGCCCTGAGTTAATGGATGATGTTTCACTATTACGCCTTGAATTACTCAAGCGTATTATGTGTATTTACGGCATAACACCCTATAAAGCGATTGCCTATGCAGAGCAGGCTTTAACTGAATTTTTACGCTTACGCAGTAACTTTACTGTGCCAGCAGCAAGTATTGATTTACTGCAAAAATTAAGCGCGCATTATCCCGTAATAGCTATCACCAATGGTAATGTCGATACACATCAAATTGGCCTAGCGCATCATTTTAAATTTGTTTTAAAAGCCGGTGATGGTTACAAAGCAAAACCACATGCAGATCTGTTCAACCAAGCAGCTCTACGTTTAAATGTAAGCGTAAGTGATATTGTGCATATTGGAGACAATTTAGTCTCTGATGTTTTTGGTGCTCAAAATAGTGGCGCGCAATCTATTTGGTTAAATGAAAATAAACAGTCTCTAGCTGACGCAAAGTTATTACCGACAGTTGAAATTACACAGCTAAATCAACTATACTCACTACTGATTAAATAGACAGGTGTAATTTAATGGATGTTTCATACTTAATTGATGGTTTAAATGACTTTCAACGCGCAGCGGTTTCTTGCCCACAGCAAAACATGCTCGTACTTGCCGGTGCTGGCAGTGGTAAAACACGCGTTTTAACGCACCGTATTGCTTGGTTACTTGAAGTTGAGCATATCCCTACTTACGGTATTTTAGCGGTGACTTTTACTAACAAAGCAGCTAAAGAAATGCGCGCTCGTATCAATGCTATCTGTCCACAACAAATATCTGGCATGTGGATTGGCACTTTCCATGGTATTGCACATCGCCTGTTACGCTTACATTTTCAAGAAGCCAACCTTCCCGAGCATTTTCAAATTATCGACAGCGATGATCAACAAAAAATGATCAAACGTCTGATCAAAGTCCTCAATTTAGATGATAAATATTACCCGGCAAAAGAATTACAGTGGTATATCAATGACAAAAAAGATGAAGGCTTACGCGCTAAACATATTGATGCAGGCTACAGCATGCAAGAAAAGCAACGCTTACAAGTCTACAAGGCTTATGAAGAAGCCTGTCAGTTATCTGGTTTAGTTGATTTTTCTGAGCTTTTATTACGTACTCATGAACTTTTATTAACTCACCCCGCTTTGTTGCAACACTACCAACAACGTTTTAAGCATGTTTTGGTCGATGAGTTTCAAGATACCAATAAATTACAATATGCTTGGCTCACTTTACTCACTGATGCGGATAATTTTTTAACCATTGTGGGTGATGATGATCAATCTATTTATGGCTGGCGTGGTGCAGACATTGAAAATATTCAACGTTTCTTAAAAGAAAAAGAAAATCCGATCACCATTCGCTTAGAGCAAAACTACCGCTCTACCGGGCACATTCTTAATGCATCTAACCAATTAATAAAAAATAATAGTGACCGTTTAGGTAAAGAATTATGGACCAGTGGTGAAGATGGCGATCCGATTGCTATTTATAACGCCTTTAATGAATATGATGAAACGCGTTATGTGATAGCGCAGATCCAAAAATGGGAAAGGGAGAGTAACAAACTCTGTGATTGCGCTATTTTATACCGTAGTAATGCACAATCGCGACTTTTTGAAGAGCAATTAATGGCAAATCAAATTCCTTATCATATTTATGGGGGACAGCGTTTCTTTGATCGCCTCGAAGTAAAAGACAGTATCGCTTATTTACGCCTGATGAATAATCATAATGATGACGCTGCATTTGAGCGCATCGTCAATAAGCCAAAACGTAAAATTGGTAATACAACCCTCGATAAAATTCGCCTCTGTGCGCGCGAGCAAGGCTATACACTCTGGCATGCTAGCTGTTATTTAATTGAAGCTAAACAGCTCAGTGCCGGTGCAATGCGATCGTTGGAAGCATTTATTGACTTAGTGAGTCGCTTTAAAGGTGAAACCTCTGAGTTACCTTTGTTTCAATTAATGGATCATATTATCAATCATTCTGGCTTAAAAGAGATGTTCGCCAACGAAAAGGGTGAAAAATCACGAAGCCGTATTGAAAATTTAGAAGAACTTGTCTCTGCCAGTAAAAGTTTTACGATGCCAGAAGAAGAGCAAGAGATGGATGAGTTAACCGCATTTCTTGCTTATGCGGCGCTCGAATCCGGTGATAATCAAGCCGATGAATTTACCGATGCAGTGCAACTTATGACGATGCACTCGGCTAAAGGCCTGGAGTTTTCACAAGTCTTTATGGTTGGCGTAGAAGAAGGGATGTTTCCAGGGCAACGCTCCATAGAAGATCCGTCGCGTTTGGCAGAAGAGCGCCGCCTTTGTTACGTGGGTATGACGCGCGCTAAGCAAAAACTGACCATTTGCCATGCCGACAGTCGCCGTTTATATGGACAAGAAAAATTCCATAAGCCATCGCGATTTATTGCAGAGTTACCGGATGAAGATATTGCGTTTATTCGCATGAAAACACAAGTGAAGCGCGCCCAACCCAACGTTGAAAAAAGTTATGCCAGTGCGCCCACTCAAGATGTTTTAGGCTTTGAACTAGGGCAACAAGTAAAACATGCAAAATTTGGAGAAGGCACCATTATTGCGCAAGAAGGCAGTGGTGAAAATAGCCGCTTACAAGTACATTTCTCAGATGTCGGCAGTAAATGGTTAATGACCGCTTACGCAAGACTTGAGCATGTTTAATTGAGGATGTGATGCGCATCGAAATGCTTTTAAAGGTTATGATGCGCTTTAAATGTTCTGATAGGTAGTCCCTTAATATTTAAGCGCGTTAGCGAGCACTCCGTTATTTTTATTTGGGTAATCAATAACGAATAAAAAGCGATCTAATATAGCCACTCAAACTCATCTTTTACTTGTTATCAGTAGACAAAAAACAAGCGTTCAACGAGTCATTGCGCACCACCTGCCCTGATTTAGGTAATATATAAGTCAATAAAGTACTTATTTTTACATGATCACTAAAGTTAATGCCTGAGTTGTACGATCCCCCTAGTTTTCCCCGCCGATAAATTGTAATATTCTAATCTTAACTCTTTAGTCTTTATCAATTGGTGAATAATCTATGAAAGCTTTTATCCAACAGCAACTTGAGCAAGTGATCGTTTTACTCCAAAAACAACAAATTCTTCCTGAAGATATTCAACCTCGCCTTGTTATAGACCGAACAAAAGATAAATCACACGGTGACTTTGCAAGCAACCTTGCACTTATGTTAGCAAAACCTGCAAAGCAAAATCCTCGTGCATTAGCAGAGCTGATTGTTAAAAATTTACCGACTTCAGATATTATTATTAAAACTGAAATTGCTGGACCTGGTTTTATTAACTTTTTTATCAACCCAAATTATCTTGAAAAGCAAATCGACAGTGCTTATGCAAGTGAGCGTTTAGATGTTGAATTAACCGAAGTGCCACAAACCGTCGTTATCGATTATTCGTCTCCTAACCTTGCAAAAGAAATGCACGTAGGACACTTACGCTCAACGATTATTGGCGACTCTGTGGTACGCGCTTTAGAATTCCAAGGCAACAATGTCGTCCGTCAAAACCACGTAGGGGATTGGGGAACACAATTTGGAATGCTACTTGCCTACATGGAAGAGCTACGAGCTGAAGGCCAAGAGATCAAGAAAGATCTTGCTAACCTTGAAGTATTTTACCGCGCTGCTAAATGTCGTTTTGATGAATCAGAAGCCTTTGCAGAGCGTGCTCGCCACCTTGTCGTTGAACTACAAAATGGCAATGAAGAATGTCTCGTATTATGGACTGAATTTAAAGAGATCAGTATTTCTCACTGTCAAGATGCCTACCGCCGTTTAGGTGTAAGCCTTGAACGTAAAGATGTTCGTGGTGAAAGTGCATATAATGACGATCTGTCTAATGTTATCCGCGACCTAAAAGAAAAAGGTTTATTACAAGAAAGCCAAGGTGCTAATGTCGTTTTCTTAGACCGCTTTAAAAACAAAGAAGGTGAGCCTCTTCCTGTTATTATTCAGAAAAAAGATGGTGGTTTCCTTTACGCAACCTCTGACTTAGCGGCTATCCGTTACCGTCAATCAGTATTAAACGCTAACCGTGTTCTTTACTTTGTAGATGCACGTCAAGGACTACACTTCCAACAAGTCTTTGAAGTGGCACGTTTAGCCAGTTTTGTTAAAGAAACAACACCGCTAGAGCACATGGCATTTGGTACGGTTATGGGTGAAGATGGAAAACCTTTCAAAACACGTACAGGCTCAACCCCTAAACTTGCAGATTTGTTAACAGAAGCAGAAGAACGTGCTTATGTGTTAGTAAAAGAAAAAAATCAAGATATGCCTGAAGATGAACTACGTCACATTGCTGCCGTTGTCGGTATTGCTTCCGTTAAATATGCAGATTTATCTAAAAATCGTACCAGTGATTACGTCTTTAATTTTGATAGCATGCTTAGCTTTGAAGGCAATACAGCGCCGTACCTTTTATATGCATATACGCGTGTAGCGAGTATCTTTAAGAAAGCTAAAATAGATATGGACAGCATCACTCAAGATATTTCTTTCACTGATGAAAAAGAAAAAGATCTGGCTAATAAAATCATGCAATTCAATGAAATTATTAAACAAGTGACAAAACAAGGTATGCCTCACTTCTTGTGTTCTTACTTATTTGAACTTGCTGGATTATTCTCTAGCTTCTATGAAGCATGTCCAATCCTAAGTGCACCAACAGAAGCGCAAAAACAAAGTCGTTTAAAATTAGCTGCATTAACTGCTAAAACATTAAAACAAGGCTTATCATTACTTGGTATTAATACCTTGGAGCGCATGTAAAAATGGCAAAACGGCCGGTAAAACGTACTACTCGTAAACGCCCTGTTAGTAAAAGAAAGCAGGCTAAAAAAGGCTTTCCTTTTTTAGCGGTTACGATTGCTACTTTATTAATAGGCTTTATCGGCTATTTTGTTTTTGCAGTAGATAAACCAGAACCAATAAAAGTCGTGCAACCAACGATTGTAAAAAAAGTAGACCTATTACCAGAGAAGCCTGAGCCTCGCTGGGAATATGAGCAAGCATTAAAAGTAAAAAAAGTAGAAGTTGATATCCCTGAGAAACAATTATCTACCCGCCCTTACTTGATGCAATGCGGATCATTTAGAAACTTAAAGGATGCCGAAACGCTTAAAGTACGCATTGCGTTTCAAGGTCTAAATACCGTTATCAAAAAAACCAATAATTGGTATCGCGTAGTACTTGGGCCTTATGAGCGTAAACGCCTCGCCGAAAAAGACAGGCATAAGTTACAACGCGCCCGTATTGATGGCTGCATGATCTGGTACTGGAACTTATAAGTATATATAAGAAGCGTAAATGAAAATTTACGCTTCTTGCTTTTTAGCCCTTGAATTATTGCATCCTCCCCCTTATATCTAGTAGATACACTTTAATAAATAGGTAATAAAAATGACGACGATTGTTTCAGTACGTCGCGGCAACCAAGTAGTTGTCGGTGGTGATGGTCAAGTTTCTCTCGGTAATACCGTCATGAAAAGTAACGCTCGCAAAGTACACCGTTTATACAATAACCAAGTAATTGCCGGTTTTGCCGGGGGCACTGCGGATGCATTCACGCTATTAGAGCGATTCGAAGCCAAATTACAAGCGCATCAAGGTAACTTAGAGCGCGCAGCCGTTGAGCTTGCAAAAGATTGGCGAACCGACAAGATGTTACGCCGACTAGAAGCATTGCTCGCCGTAGCAGATGCTAAGCATTCATATATTATCACCGGTAATGGGGATGTTATTCGCCCAGAGAACGATTTAATTGCCATTGGCTCTGGTGGTAATTTTGCACAATCGGCAGCCATGGCGCTTCTTGAAAATACCGATTTAGATGCCAAAACCATTGTTGAAAAAGCACTGACTATCGCAGGAAATATCTGTGTATTTACCAATACTACTCAAACGATTGAAGTTATCGACTTTGAAAGTAGTGAGAAATAGGAATATAACACATGTCAAATATGACCCCGAAGCAAATTACTGCTGAATTAGATCGCCACATTATTGGTCAAAACAAAGCCAAGCGCGCAGTCGCTATTGCCTTGCGTAACCGCTGGCGCCGTATGCAACTCGATGAAGAAATTCGCCAAGAAGTGACGCCAAAAAATATACTTATGATCGGCCCAACAGGTGTGGGTAAAACTGAAATTGCACGTCGCCTTGCAAAACTTGCACATGCCCCTTTTATTAAAGTTGAAGCCACTAAATTTACCGAAGTGGGCTATGTGGGTAAAGAAGTCGAATCTATCATTCGCGATCTCGTTGAGGTATCTATAAAACTCACCCGCGAAGAAGATATGAAAAAAGTGACGACTAAAGCGGCTGATATTGCTGAAGACAAAATCTTAGATATCTTGATCCCCCCAGCTAAAACGTCCGGTGAATGGGACACAAGTAATGATGTTGTTGAAGATGGTGCAGCTCGTCAATCTTTTAGAAAAAAATTGCGCGAAGGAAAGCTCGACGATAAAGAAATTGAAGTTAGCGTTCCAAGCCCACAAATCGGCGTTGAGATAATGGCGCCTCCGGGCATGGAAGAGATGACCAATCAATTGCAAGGTATGTTCCAAAACCTTGCCGGTAAAAATGAAAATAAAAAACGCAAAATGAAAATAAAAGATGCGTTAAAATCCATAATAGAAATAGAAAGTGCTAATTTGATCAATCAAGACGACATTAAAGAGCGCGCTATTTTTGCAGCCGAAAATCATGGTATCGTTTTTATTGATGAGATTGATAAAATTTGTAAACGTGGTGATAGTAGTGGTCCCGATGTATCTCGTGAAGGAGTACAACGTGACCTTCTACCTTTAATTGAAGGCTCTACTGTCAGTACTAAATATGGCATGGTGAAGACGGATCATATGCTCTTTATTGCGTCTGGTGCCTTCCAAGTTGCACGCCCCTCTGATTTGATACCTGAATTACAAGGCCGTTTACCTATTCGAGTTGAACTTGAAGCGCTCACAGAAGAAGACTTGTCGCGCATTTTAACCGAGCCTAAAGCCTCTTTAAGTGAGCAGTATCAAGCACTCTTAGCAACAGAAGGTGTGAGCATTGAATTTACTCAAGATGGTATCGATAAAATTGCGCATTCTGCTTGGCATGTTAATGAAACCACTGAAAATATTGGTGCGCGTCGTTTGCATACATTAATGGAGCGCATAATGGATGAACTCTCTTATGAAGCCTCTGATCGTAAAGGTGACAGTGTGATCATCGATGCACAATATGTTGCAAATAGACTTGATGATGTTATTAAAAATGAAGACTTAAGCCGCTTTATTTTATAAAAAACAGCTCTATATAAGGCGCTTTTATTTCCTGATAGCGCCTTTATTTCAATACCAACACTGCACATAAAAATGATTTAACTCAACAATGTCAATGCGTTAAAACATCACTCATACAACATGCCCTAGCCCCCACCAAAAACCCATCAATCCTAAATTTATTTTAATGCCATTGAGTCAACAAAAACGACGACACAAAGTGTCACAAAATCATCCGTTTTAGACAAACTTTAGACAACTTTAGCGGTTAATCTGCTCACTGGATCTGAATAGGACACGTTAAATTTGAATGGAATCTTATCAATGAGAGATAATACCTGATGAAAAAATTCTATTTTAAAATAATATCAATCCTTTTTCTGTTAACAATATTATGTATTCAAGCAGAGGCTCACACTCTGCTTAGCAGTGCAACGCTATGGCAATATCGCAGTGCACTTATCCAGTTGTCCGGCATTATTAGCGTTACCTTGATGAGTATTGTTCTGCTACTGGCCCTTAGGCTTCCTTTGATAGAAAACATGACTAAAGGCCTCGATAAGTCCTATCACCTGCATAAATGGATAGGTATTAGTGCATTAATCACCTCAATACTACATTGGTTCTTTACAACGGTTGCTAAGAACTTCATAGACAGACCGACTCACAGGCGCAGTCCTATCGATGCCGATTCATTTGTTGCCCTTATACGCCCGCTTCGATCGCTTGCAGAGTCGATAGGTGAAGTGTTTTTCTACGGCGTGTTAATACTCGGCGCTATCTCTCTCCTTCGCCATATTGGTTATAAAACATTTAAACTCTCACATAAATTAATGCCACTCTGTTTTATTGCCTTCGCATTCCACAGTGTTATTTTAATAAAGCCTGCCTATTGGGACTATCCCATAACCTATATCACCCTCTTTATTATTACGATTGGTTTAGTCGCTGCGATTTTAAGCTTAAATGGAAAAATAGGTAAAAAAAAGAGACACCATGCCGTGCTAAGTTCTTTTTATCATGATCATAGCAATCAAGTAACCGAATTGAGTTTATCCGTACAAGGATGGCCGGAACATAAGAGTGGTCAATTTGCTTATCTTAATTTTGGGGCTAACAATATTCACCCCTTTAGTATTGCGAGTACCTATAAAAAGAATGCTCCACTACGTTTCTTAATTAAAGAGCTGGGTGACTTTACCTCTGACTTAAAAAACCAGTTAACAATAGGTCAAACAATTAAGATTGAAGGTCCCTATGGAAAATTTAATTTTAATGATCAACGTGATCAAATATGGATCGCAGGTGGAATAGGGATCGCAGCTTTTAAGGCTCAATTACAAACCCAAAGAACATTATCGGTAAATAAATCAGTGACACTTTACTATTGTACGAAAAAACCGAGTAAAACATTAACACTCGAATTACGAAAAGAAGCTAAATTGGCAAATATTGATCTAAAAATAATAGATACGCGCAGCGATCCTCTGTTAACAATTACAATGTTGAATGACAGCCATAAAAACTTAAATGCACATTCTATTTGGTTTTGTGGGCCCACTCGATTTTCAGATAAGCTAAAAGCCGATTTAATAGCCCTAAATTATAATTTACAGTTATTCCACCAAGAGTATTTTTCAATGCGTTGATGAAATAATATATAAGAACATGTATAAGAAAGAAAATCGTAAGTATCCTAATTTTATATCGTTTCCGTAACGGGTATGAATACTCCTACTATAGACTCTGCCTGAATATAAGAGATCACGGTCACTTTATACGAACTAAAAGAGAGACCATTTTGACTTTTTTTATTATTATTAATAATAAAAACGATGCTGAAATTAGTATTATCTTTATCCTTTTCTGGGACAGGTTTATCAATGACACATATCGAAAACATTTATCAAACTAACATAAAGTTGTTACTTCAGTGCGATATTCAATTTAATGAATGGAAGCATGAGTCCATCACTGACACCGAAACAGATGATAGAGTGATGGCATCATTGAAGATCACCGGGACTTTAACTAAAAGTTTATTCTTGAAAATTAAAGGGGGTGGTTTTGCCTTGTTTTTAACTGACAAACGTAAACGATTAGATAGTAAGTTAATGAAATCAGTACTAGGAAAACGAGTGTCAATTTGCAGTAATGAAGAAATGATAGAACAAATTGGCTGTATTCCCGGCGCAGTGTGTCCTTTTGGTTTGCCCGAGCACGTGCAACTGGTTATCGATACTGATTTATATAGCAGTGAAGAATTGCTTTATACACCGGGCTACCCCACAGGAACAATCGGCATCCCGGGCTGTAGCTTACCGATTATTCTTAAGCATTTACCAAATGTTGTACATGAAGTTTAATAGACCTCTCTGAGAGTGGTCATCTGCCAAGCCAATAACGAAAAACCCCAGTACATCAAAAATGGACTGGGATTTATCGTTGGAATTTATTAAGAGAGCGCTTGGCGACGGTCAGGGTTCAACGATCTCACCCGCTCGTATACTTGCCTGTCGGCAATACCCTCCAGGATTCGCAGAGCTCACCCGCTCGTAAACTTGCCTGCCGGCAAACTCGCCCTAAAATCACACAATATGTATCTGCCTTCGCCGCGCTGTTTATGTTCCATGTTCGAGTAGGTCATTGCCAAGCCTTTAACGAAAAAACCCCAGCACATCAAAGAAGGACTGGGGTTTATCGTTGGAATTTATTAAAAGAGCGCTTGGCGACGGTCGGGAGTCGCGGAGCTCCTCCGCTCGTATACATCGCTGTCGGCAATACCCTCCCGGATTCGCAGAGCTCACCCGCTCGTGAAAATTGCCTGCCGGCAAACTCGCCCCTAAAATCACATAATATGCTTCTGCCTTCGGCAGGCTGTTTATTTCCCATGTGAGAGTGGTCATCTAGCCAAGCTAATAACGAAAAAATCCCTGTTGACATCAGTCAACAGGGATTTATCGCAATTCTTTTATTAATAGAGCGCTTGGCGACGGTCAGGGTTCGCAGAGCTCACCCGCTCGTATACTTGCCTGTCGGCAATACCCTCCAGGATTCGCAGAGCTCACCCGCTCGTAAACTTGCCTGTCGGCAATACCCTCCAGGATTCGCAGAGCTCACCCGCTCGTGAAAATTGCCTGCCGGCAAACTCGCCCCTAAAATCACATAATATGCTTCTGCCTACGGCAGGCTATTTATTTCCATGTTCGAGTAGGTCATTGCCAAGCCTTTAACGAAAAAATCTGTTTTATATAGTAATGGTTTTAAAAAAAGAGGCGCTTTGGCGATGGACAGGAGTCGCAGAGCTCCTCCGCTCGTATACATCGCTGTCGCGATACTCGCCCTACTATCACATAATATGCTTCTGCCTATGGCAGACTGTTTATATTCCATGTGAGAGTAGGTCATAAATCGTAGGCAATAAAAAACCCAGTCAGAAAAAACCGACTGGGTTATTTAATTGGGCGCTTGGCAATGACCTACTCTCACATGGGGAGACCCCACACTACCATCGGCGCAACTGCGTTTCACTTCTGAGTTCGGCATGGGATCAGGTGGTGCCACAGCGCTATTATCGCCAAGCTAAAAATCTTAATTAGAAAAGCTGGATTGTGTCTAATCTTGCAATTTGTTTCGTAAAATATGTCTTCGCAAACGTATTTGATTGATTACAATCATCTCTTGGTTACTCAATACAATACTTTTAGGAATTGTATGGTTAAGCCTCACGGGTAATTAGTACAAGTTAGCTCAATACATTACTGTACTTACACACCTTGCCTATCAACGTTGTAGTCTCCAACGGCCCTTTAGGGAGCTTAAAGCTCCAGTGAGAACTCATCTCGAGGCTCGCTTCCCGCTTAGATGCTTTCAGCGGTTATCGATTCCGAACGTAGCTACCGGGCAATGCCATTGGCATGACAACCCGAACACCAGCGGTTCGTCCACTCCGGTCCTCTCGTACTAGGAGCAGCTCCTCTCAATTCTCAAACGCCCACGGCAGATAGGGACCGAACTGTCTCACGACGTTCTAAACCCAGCTCGCGTACCACTTTAAATGGCGAACAGCCATACCCTTGGGACCGACTTCAGCCCCAGGATGTGATGAGCCGACATCGAGGTGCCAAACACCGCCGTCGATATGAACTCTTGGGCGGTATCAGCCTGTTATCCCCGGAGTACCTTTTATCCGTTGAGCGATGGCCCTTCCATTCAGAACCACCGGATCACTATGACCTACTTTCGTACCTGCTCGACGTGTCTGTCTCGCAGTTAAGCTGGCTTATACCATTGTACTAACCTCACGATGTCCGACCGTGATTAGCCAACCTTCGTACTCCTCCGTTACTCTTTAGGAGGAGACCGCCCCAGTCAAACTACCCACCAAACAGTGTCCCAAACCCCGATTCAGGGGCCATGGTTAGAACTCAAAACATACAAGGGTGGTATTTCAAGGTTGACTCCACCAAATCTAGCGACCTGGTTTCATTGCCTCCCACCTATCCTACACATGTAGGCTCTAAGTTCACTGCTAAGCTGTAGTAAAGGTTCACGGGGTCTTTCCGTCTAGCCGCGGGTACACAGCATCTTCACTGCGATTTCAACTTCACTGAGTCTCGGGTGGAGACAGCATGGCCATCATTACGCCATTCGTGCAGGTCGGAACTTACCCGACAAGGAATTTCGCTACCTTAGGACCGTTATAGTTACGGCCGCCGTTTACTGGGGCTTCGATCAAGAGCTTCGCGCAAGCGCTAACCCCATCAATTAACCTTCCAGCACCGGGCAGGCGTCACACCCTATACGTCATCTTACGATTTAGCAGAGTGCTGTGTTTTTAATAAACAGTTGCAGCCATCTGGTATCTTCGGCCTACAACAGCTCCATCCGCAAGGGACTTCACCGTCGTAGGCGTACCTTCTCCCGAAGTTACGGTACCATTTTGCCTAGTTCCTTCACCCGAGTTCTCTCAAGCGCCTTGGTATTCTCTACCTGACCACCTGTGTCGGTTTGGGGTACGATCCTTTATTATCTGAAGCTTAGAGACTTTTCCTGGAAGCATGGCATCAATGACTTCATCACCGTAGTGACTCGACATCGTATCTCAGCGTTAGTAGAAACCCGGATTTACCTAAGTCTCCCGCCTACATACTTGAACCTGGACAACCATCGCCAGGCCCACCTAGCCTTCTCCGTCCTCCCATCGCAATAATAAAGGGTACGGGAATATTAACCCGTTTCCCATCGACTACGCCTTTCGGCCTCGCCTTAGGGGTCGACTCACCCTGCCCCGATTAACGTTGGACAGGAACCCTTGGTCTTCCGGCGGGGGGGTTTTTCACCCCCCTTATCGTTACTCATGTCAACATTCGCACTTCTGATACCTCCAGGATGGTTTACACCTTTCCCTTCGACGGCTTACAGAACGCTCCTCTACCATGCATAATAAATTATGCATCCGCAGCTTCGGTGATATGTTTAGCCCCGTTAAATCTTCCGCGCAGACCGACTCGACTAGTGAGCTATTACGCTTTCTTTAAAAGATGGCTGCTTCTAAGCCAACTTCCTAGCTGTCTAAGCCTTTCCACATCGTTTCCCACTTAACATATACTTTGGGACCTTAGCTGGCGGTCTGGGTTGTTTCCCTTTCCACGACGGACGTTAGCACCCGCCGTGTGTCTCCCATGATTGCACTTGTTGGTATTCGGAGTTTGCATAGGGTTGGTAAGTCGGGATGACCCCCTAGCCTAAACAGTGCTCTACCCCCAACAGTGATACATGAGGCGCTACCTAAATAGCTTTCGAGGAGAACCAGCTATCTCTTGGTTTGATTGGCCTTTCACCCCCAGCCACAAGTCATCCCCTAATTTTTCAACATTAGTGGGTTCGGTCCTCCAGTTGATGTTACTCAACCTTCAACCTGCTCATGGCTAGATCACCAAGTTTCGGGTCTAATCCCAGCAACTATTCGCCCAGTTAAGACTCGGTTTCCCTACGGCTCCCCTAAACGGTTAACCTTGCTACTGAAATTAAGTCGTTGACCCATTATACAAAAGGTACGCAGTCACCGAACTAAGTCGGCTCCTACTGCTTGTACGTACACGGTTTCAGGTTCTATTTCACTCCCCTCACAGGGGTTCTTTTCGCCTTTCCCTCACGGTACTGGTTCACTATCGGTCAATTAGGAGTATTTAGCCTTGGAGGATGGTCCCCCCATATTCAGTCAGGATTTCTCGTGTCCCGACCTACTCGTTTTCACTATAAAGAAGTTGTCATATACGGGACTATCACCCTGTATCGTTGCACTTTCCAGAGCATTCTACTAACTTCTAAACAGCTTAAGGGCTGTTCCAATTTCGCTCGCCGCTACTATCGGAATCTCGGTTGATTTCTTTTCCTAAGGGTACTTAGATGTTTCAGTTCCCCTCGTTCGCTTCGTTAAGCTATGTATTCACTTAACGATGACACTAAGTGCCGGGTTGCCCCATTCGGAAATTCCAGGATATAACGCTTGTTATCAACTCCCCTGGACTTATCGCAGATTACCACGTCCTTCATCGCCTCTAATTGCCTAGGCATCCACCGTGCACGCTTATTCACTTAACCATACAATACCTAAAGATACTGTCTTTAAACGTTTTATGAATATTAATAATATTCAAAAAACACATAAGATTATAAAATTTAGATTTTATATGTCGTTTCCAAGACGCTTGCGATCCTCATATTTTACTATGAAAAACACATTCGTTTTTCGTGCACCTATCAGTTATAAATAACTGAGTAGATACGTACAAACTGCACTTCACTTACGTGAATTGCAGCTGTTTTTATTTTTGCTTGATTACAGTAATTAATGTAAACATTAATTACTGAGAACAATTTCGTTTATATTTAAAGCATTATATAAACAACCTAAGTTATTTATTATGATGCGATAAATAAGAACTTTATCAGCTTTCCTAATTGTTAAAGAGCAGTGTTAAAAAACACTTGATAATTGTTTCAAATTAAACAGTTATCAAGTGATTCTCTGGTTTTTTAATGCCTAGATTTTGGTATCCCCAAGGGGATTTGAACCCCTGTTACCGCCGTGAAAGGGCGGTGTCCTAGGCCTCTAGACGATGGGGACCAAGAACTTTGTGCGCTTTATCATTCTAATCAAACAATCTGTGTGGACACTAAACGTGTTTCTTTCGTATAAGGAGGTGATCCAGCCCCAGGTTCCCCTAGGGCTACCTTGTTACGACTTCACCCCAGTCATGAACCACACCGTGGTCATCGCCATCCCCGAAAGGTTAAGCTAATGACTTCTGGTGCAGCCCACTCCCATGGTGTGACGGGCGGTGTGTACAAGGCCCGGGAACGTATTCACCGTGGCATTCTGATCCACGATTACTAGCGATTCCAACTTCACGGAGTCGAGTTGCAGACTCCGATCCGGACTACGACAGACTTTATGAGATTCGCATACCCTCGCAGGTTAGCAACCCTTTGTATCTGCCATTGTAGCACGTGTGTAGCCCATCCCGTAAGGGCCATGATGACTTGACGTCGTCCCCACCTTCCTCCGGTTTATCACCGGCAGTCTCCCTAAAGTTCCCGGCATGACCCGCTGGCAAGTAAGGATAAGGGTTGCGCTCGTTGCGGGACTTAACCCAACATTTCACAACACGAGCTGACGACAGCCATGCAGCACCTGTCTCAGAGTTCCCGAAGGCACTCATCTATCTCTAGGTGATTCTCTGGATGTCAAGGGATGGTAAGGTTCTTCGCGTTGCATCGAATTAAACCACATGCTCCACCGCTTGTGCGGGCCCCCGTCAATTCATTTGAGTTTTAACCTTGCGGCCGTACTCCCCAGGCGGTCTATTTAATGCGTTAGCTTTGAAACCCACGGCATATAGCCACAAACTTCTAATAGACATCGTTTACTGCGTGGACTACCGGGGTATCTAATCCCGTTTGCTCCCCACGCCTTCGCGCCTCAGTGTCAGTCTTTGTCCAGGTGGCCGCCTTCGCCACTGGTATTCCTTCAGATCTCTACGCATTTCACCGCTACACCTGAAATTCTACCACCCTCTACAAAACTCTAGTCAACCAGTTTCAAATGCAGTTCCAAGGTTGAGCCCTGGGCTTTCACATCTGACTTAATTAACCACCTACGCGCGCTTTACGCCCAGTAATTCCGATTAACGCTCGCACCCTCCGTATTACCGCGGCTGCTGGCACGGAGTTAGCCGGTGCTTCTTCTGCGAGTAACGTCACAGATAGCAGTTATTAACTACTACCCTTTCCTCCTCGCTGAAAGTGCTTTACAACCCGAAAGCCTTCTTCACACACGCGGCATGGCTGCATCAGAGTTTCCTCCATTGTGCAATATTCCCCACTGCTGCCTCCCGTAGGAGTCTGGACCGTGTCTCAGTTCCAGTGTGGCTGGTCATCCTCTAAGACCAGCTAGGGATCGTCGCCTTGGTAAGCCATTACCTTACCAACTAGCTAATCCCACTTGGGCTACTCTAAACGCGCAAGGCCCGAAGGTCCCCTGCTTTGGTCCGTAGACATTATGCGGTATTAGCAGTCGTTTCCAACTGTTGTCCCCCACGTTAAGGCATATTCCCAAGCATTACTCACCCGTCCGCCACTCGTCAGCAAAGTAGCAAGCTACTCTCTGTTACCGTTCGACTTGCATGTGTTAAGCCTGCCGCCAGCGTTCAATCTGAGCCATGATCAAACTCTTCAATTTAAAGTTTAATTTGCAATGTTGTTACCAACAATGCGACTCAATATTACTGACTAAAACTAAGTAACTAATCAACTAGTGAAAAGTACTTGTTGTTATTCTGAATTAATGAATTAATTCGTGTGTCACTGATATTGATTCTTTTTGTCCTCTTAATGAAGTTGCAAAGCAAAATCACCATAAGGACTTTTTTGAAATCATCATCTAGTGCCCACACAGATTGTTTGATTAAATTGTTAAAGAGCGTGCCTTTCGGCAGGTGCGTATAATACGTCACCAGTGAGATTTGTCAACGCTTTAATTTAAGTTAATAATCAAATCATTGTCTCACCAAACACTGCGGTAACTCGCGTTACTTGCTGTGTCTGTGGGGTCGCATTATAGAGATCTAAGTCACATTGGCAAGCGTTTATTAGTGTTTTTTATGATTATTAATTTATGGGCCGAAAAACACACAAAAGCAGTGTAAAAATCACTCTTTACACTGCTTTTTGTATTAACTAGTAAATGTTTTTTAGTTTTCGATATGTAGACTAATTAGCTGCTTCGCAATAAATTTATTACTTAATGGTATATAACCATCTTTTGACACAATTTCTTGTCCCTGTTGCGATAACATTAATTTAATAAACTCAGTTTGCATTACGCTAAGTGGTTTATTTGGGTGTTTATTAACATAAACATATAAGTAACGAGAAAGTGGGTATTTTCCATTCGCTGCATTTTCTAAACTAGGCTCAATGTATTTAGTGCCTTTCTTCGCAATTGCGACAGCACGAACGCCCGAAGTTCGATAACCTATACCTGAATAACCTATCGCATTTAAAGACGATGAAACAGATTGCACCACAGAAGCCGATCCCGGTTGCTCATTTACGTTCTTTTTATAATCGCCTTTACATAGCGCTTTCTTTTTAAAGTATCCATAAGTACCAGAAACTGAATTACGCCCGAATATTTGAATATCTCGTTGTGTCCAACTCCCTTTTAAGCCCAAACCGCCCCAATCACTGATCTCTTCTTTGGCGCCACATTTTAGTGTACTTGAAAAGATTGCATCTACATCTGCAATGCTCAATCCTTTGATCGGGTTATCTTTATGTACAAAAACAGCTAAAGCATCAATTGCGACAATAATTTTAGTTGGCTTATAACCATAGGTTTTTTCAAAAGCCATTATTTCTTTTGATTTCATTTGTCGACTCATCGGTCCAAACTGAGACGTAGCGGCAGTAAGTGCCGGTGGCGCAGTAGACGATCCCGCTGCTTGTATTTGCACATTGACACTCGGGTAGTAACCTTTAAATTTTTCAGCCCATAACGTCATCATATTCGCCAGTGTATCTGAGCCCACTGATGATAAAGTGCCGGATACGCCAGCAGTTTTTACATAACTAGGAATAGCAGTATCTACCTTTGCTGCAAAAACACTCGCAGAAGAGAGTAATAACCCACTCACGATCAATGTATTAATGTTGCTTTTTATAGTCATAAAAAATACCTTTAATAAAAATAGTTAAGTTACTTGGTTGGCCTTATCATAGAAAAAATAGATGACAGTTTTGTTACACCTATATTAAGTTTTTATTATTAATCTCTCTTTATAGTGACTTTTGGCAAAATAAAGCTAAAAGTACTGCCTTTATGTAACTTACTCTTTATCAATAACTCACTATCATGATTTTTTAATGCATGCTTTACGATGGATAAACCAAGACCCGATCCTTTGCTTGTCACCCCTTCAATCTCCGCTCTATAAAAACGCTGGGTAATATTCACTAAATCTTTCGTCGATATACCAAAACCATCATCTTTAACGCTAAAAAGCCCCCCTTGAGTAGAGCCATTCCAGGTGATCTTTATATTACCGCCTGCAGGAGAGTAATTTATCGCATTAAAAACCAAGTTCGACATAGCGCTACGCAGATAAGATGCATTGCCATAACTTATCAATGTACTATCTACATTAAAAATAAGGTTTAGCTTTTTATCAACGGCGATCATCTTACATTCTTGCTCTATTTGTGAAATTATCAACGCAATATTAACTTCCTGGTTTAAATCAACCATCGCACCATTTTCAATGCGAGACAAAAGTAATAGATCATCGATAAGCGCCTCCATGCGTAAGCTTTGCTCCGACATGGCCTTAAGCGCTCTTTTATATTCCACCGGTAAATCATCAACATCGAAAATTTCAAGGTACCCTTTTAAAACGGTTAA
Organism: Psychromonas sp. CNPT3; assembly: GCF_000153405.2. Classification (NCBI taxonomy): domain Bacteria; kingdom Pseudomonadati; phylum Pseudomonadota; class Gammaproteobacteria; order Alteromonadales; family Psychromonadaceae; genus Psychromonas; species Psychromonas sp. CNPT3. The sequence goes on along the minus strand of NC_020802.1, from coordinate 69,166 downwards.
AGGCGTTCTTAATTCATGGGATAAATTAGCAACGAAATTACGTTTTACTTCTTCTAATTGGTGTACCTGAGTAATATCTCGAACAATGAGTATTTGTTGTTTATCTAAATAACGAATAAAACGAATTTCAAGCCGAATATTGTTATTAATAGGTGATGTTATCTCTATACATTTAACGGCAAGGTTACTTTTTAACTCTTTAATAAAAACAGGTATACGGATCAAATTACTAATCTGTTGACCTATATCTCGAGGTAATTTTAAACCTAATAATTGTTGAGCAAGCTGATTGCTCCAAATGATAGCGTAATTTGAATCTAAAAATATTAACGCATCGGGCACCGCATCCGCCCCAGCACGAAACTTTTTAATGGTGAGAGTTAATGCTGCGCGCTTAGCGTAATGACGATTCTGCAATCTAAATAAACCGTTAAAAATCATCTCCCAACTACCCGTTCCTATCGGGGGAGTACGTTTTTTATCTCGCCATAACCACTTAAACAACTTAAATTGATAACGATAAAACCAAAAAATTTGAATGAAATTAGCAATCAAGATGCTTAATAAAATTTCATCACAAAAGAAACCTATCATAATTAAAATAGAATAGAGATAGAGGCTCTTCCATACGCCCCTATAAAAGGGGACTGTTGAGTACATAATGAAGCCCCTTAGTTATATTCTATTGAAAATCGGTATCCAAATCCGCGTACGGTTTGAATGTGCTTATCGCGTCCTGTTTCTGATAATGCAGATCTTAATCTTCTGATATGTACGTCGACAGTTCTGTCTTCTATATATGTTTGTGTTCCCCAAATACGATCTAATAATTGATCGCGGGAATAAACTCTATCTATGTGTGTCATAAAAAAATGTAACAACTTAAATTCAAGTGGTCCTAATTTTATGGTGCCACCGAGTACATCCACTTTATAAGAGATAGGATCCAAACTTAAACCATTAATTTTTATTTTTGAATCTTGACTAAACGATTCCCCTCGCCTTAACACGGCGCTCAGCCTCGCAATTAACTCTTTTGGCGAAAAGGGCTTCGTCATATAATCATCCGCCCCTGCGTCGAGTCCTTCAACCTTATCTTCTTCTGCGCTCCTTGCTGTAAGCATGATCACAGGAATGTTACAGAGCTCTGGCTCTGATTTTAAATAATTAATAAAACGTAAACCACTCCCTCCGATAATCATCCAATCTAATAGAACAATATCAAATTCTTGATGCGATACTTTTTGTACCGCATTTTGATAATCTCGTACCGCCTCAACTTCAAATCCGTTTTTTTGTAAACAAAAGCAAATCATTTCTTGAATCGATATTTCATCTTCAACAACTAAAATTCTCTTTAACATATAACAAACCTTGGTTTAACGAACAATTACTTCGATAATAGTTTTTCTAATTCACCGATATCCATATGCCTGACATCCGTCCCTTTAACAAAATAAATAATATATTCACTGATGTTTTGGCACCGACAACTGATCCGTTCAAGCGCACGTACGCACCACAACACATCAAGTACCTGGGGAATAGATTTAGGATCTTCCATCATGTACACCATAAGCTCTCGGATGATTCCATTATATTGTCTCTCTATATTGAGATGGTCATAATACACCTGCACCGCATCCTGCAAATCCATACGTGCAAAGGCATCCAATATATTATGTAGCATTTTAATTAAACGCTCCCCCATATTTTCAATACTGATCAATGGTGGATATTTTTTATTTTGATTTTCTATCACTGTCTTTGCTATTTTCACCGCAACATCGCCAATACGCTCTAAATCAGTGATGGTTTTAACAACCGCCATGATCAATCGTAAATCACTGGCGGCAGGTTGCCTCTTTGCAATGATCCGTAAACAAAGAGCATCTATATCAACCTCTAACGCATTAACTTGCATATCACGCTTTATGATTTTATTGGCATGATCGATATCCTTAGAGTTCAATATTTCTAATGCATGCTTAAGCTGTAATTCAATAATCCCCCCCATTTTAAGCACTTGATTACGACAATCATCAAGTTCCAAATTAAACTGTCCTGATATATGTTTACCTAAACTATTTGGCTCCATTATATTATCCTTATTAACCATATTTACCGGTGATATAATCTTCTGTTTGTTTACATGAGGGGGTTGTAAATAACGTATTGGTGTCTCGATATTCGATCAGTTTTCCCATATACATAAAAGCGGTATTATCCGAAACGCGCGCTGCTTGTTGCATATTATGGGTCACAATAACGACCGTATATTTCTTTTTTAAATCCGTAATTAGCTCTTCAACGACTAACGTTGAAATAGGATCTAAAGCCGAGGTAGGCTCATCCAATAATAATATTTCAGGCTCAATAGCAATCGCTCGTGCGATAACTAAACGCTGTTGCTGCCCCCCTGAAAGGCCAAAAGCGTTATCGTAAAGTCGGTCTTTCACCTCATCCCAAAGCGCCGCACCATGTAATGATTTATAAGCGACTTCGTCGAGTATGCGTTTATCTTTGATCCCCTGTAGTCTTAAACCATAAACAACATTTTCATAAATTGATTTTGGAAACGGTGTCGGTCTTTGAAATACCATGCCCACATTACGACGTAATGTCGCTACATCAACATCTTTATCAAATATGTTCTTATCATTTAACTTTATCCGCCCCTCTATCCTACAACTGTCAACAAGGTCATTCATTCTATTGATAGAGCGTAATAAAGTAGACTTCCCGCAACCAGAGGGACCAATAAAAGCCGTTACTTCTTTTTTTGGAATACTCATATTGATATCAAATAACGCTTGTTTATCTGCATAAAAGAGATTCAATTGTTCAATTTTTAATGCCGTGTCTTCCTCGCTTAAGTTATCTAATTTATTCTTTTTATAGCCGCTACTTGCTGATGTTATGTTTATCATCTTTATTCCTGTTAAAAGTAATTAGACTCTTAAAGTTCAATATCTTTAAATTTTCGACGCAATTTATTACGTACATGGATAGCCGCTAAATTAAGCCCAATAATAACGGTGATCAATAAAAATGAAGTCGCATATACTAAAGGTCTTGCCGCTTCTACATTGGGACTCTGAAAGCCTACATCAAAAATATGAAAGCCTAGATGCATAAATTTTCTCTCTAAATGAACGTAAGGGAAGTTCATATCTATCGGCAAACTAGGAGCAAGCTTCACAACACCAACCAACATTAAAGGCGCGACCTCACCCGCCGCCCGCGCAACCGCTAAGATTAACCCAGTCATAATAGCGGGACTTGCCATCGGAATAACAATACGCCATAAGGTTTCAAATTTAGTGGCTCCTAATGCAAGCGATCCCTGTCTTAATGACATTGGAATTCTTGATAAACCCTCTTCAGTTGAAACAATAACCACCGGTAAAGTCAAAATAGCCAACGTTAGTGCCGACCAGAAAACGCCTGGTGAACCAAACATGGCACCCGGTGCTACTTCTGGATAAAAAAGAGAATCAATACTCCCACCTAATATGTAAACAAAAAACCCCAGACCAAATACCCCATAAACGATTGACGGCACCCCTGATAAATTGATAACAGAAATACGGATCATTTTAGTTATCGAATTTTTTGGCGCGTATTCATGTAAGTAAATAGCGGCTATCACACCTAATGGCGTCACGATCACAGCCATTAATAGCACCATAAAAATAGTGCCAAAAATAGCAGGAAATACACCCCCTTCCGTATTTGCTTCTCTTGGATCTGTCGTTACAAATTCATAAATTCCATGAAACCAGCTCATGGTTTTTTGTAGCACATTCATTTTGTTCGGTTGCTGCGCTTTTAAAAGATTAGCGATCGAAAGCTGAACAACTTCGCCGCGCATATCTTTTACAAAAAGATGATCTCTATCCGCTTGGCGATTAAAGTCAAAGAGTTGCGTTTCAAAAACACCAACAGCTTTTCTGAGAGCATCGCTTTGCTTTTTAAAATCGAGAATATTCTCTGCCGTTAGCGTTTTAGCAATTTCCATACTTCTTTGTTTTAAGCGTATATTTTCTATTTGATAATTAATCGAACTTATCTCACCCTTTTGTAACGCTAACGCTTTATTATTTAATTGCACCGCGCGATCGATAAGTGCATTTAAGTCATCTAATGACTCAAAGGTTGTTTTATTACCCTTTATTTCTAAAAATAATGGATACCCGTAAAAATTACCATTTGTAATACGTGTTAACACCATCAATTCCGAAGCTTTCTTTTGTGATTTAATTTGAGGTTGAAGTAACCACCTAAAATCTAAATCTACAAATTCTCGGTTACCGGTTTTAACCAGAAGTTGCTTAACTTCATGTAAATTTTTAGGGATCTCATACCCAGCTTCATGTAGTTGTATCGCTGGTACTACTTTTGTATCGTATATTTCACCTATCACCGTGTGTATTTGTTGTTGGTTATTTTTAACTTGAAACTCATATAAATCAGATGGCCAAAAATAACTAAGACCACGAGATGCGATAAGCAATACCAAACCTACGACAGCAATTAAACAGAGACTAACGGCACTAGCAATAAGCCAAACCCAAGGATCTCCCGTTTTAAACCATTTCTTCATTTTAATATTCCTTGTTAAATCGAGCTGTATTTTTCACGAAGCTTTTGGCGTACAAATTCAGCAATCGTATTAAAAATAAAAGTTAAGACAAACAGTACAAACGCTGCCAAGAAAAGGATCCGATAATGTGAACTCGCAATTTCTGCCTCCGGCATTTCAACCGCTATATTGGCAGCTAATGTGCGCATTCCAGAGAAAATATTAAAGTCCATAATAGGCGTATTACCCGTCGCCATTAACACAATCATTGTTTCACCCACAGCGCGACCTAAACCCATCATGATGGCAGAGAAAATACCGGGACTGGCGGTTAATAAAACAACTCTGATTAAGGTTTGCCATTTTGTCGCCCCCAATGCCAAAGAGCCCTGTGTTAAATGTTTGGGAACACTAAAAACAGCATCTTCTGTGATCGAAAATATCGTAGGTATAACAGCAAAGCCCATCGCGATACCGACGACAAGAGAGTTACGCTGATCAAATCCAAAGATATCATTAACATAGGCACGTGCATCACCATTGAAAAAGAGATCTTCTAATAATGAACTGCTTGATATAACTACGATTGAAACAATAAGCAGCGTGGGAATTAATATATATATATGCATTCCATCGCCTAACTTTTCTTGTATCGAGTTAGGCAAGGTTTGACAAAGTGCTGCAACAGCCAATGCCGATAAAGGCAACGCTATCATCAGTAAAAATACGGCTGGTAAATGCGTTTCTATAAAAGGAGCTAACCAGAGTCCGGCTAAGAACCCTAATATTACAGTGGGTAGCGCCTCCATAATTTCAACACTTGGTTTTACAACTGAGCGAAGTCTATCCGTCATAAAGTATGCAGTATAAATAGCACCTCCAATTGCGAGAGGCACCGCAAATAACATGGCATAAAAAGCAGCTTTTATCGTACCAAAAGCAAGGGGCATTAAACTAAATTTAGGTTCAAAATCATCTGCACCTGATGTCGATTGCCAAATGAGATCCGGCTCAGAATAACCTTCATACCAAACGTTTTCCCAAATAGCAGCCCAAGATATTTCAGGGTATTCATTTTCATAATTATAAAATTGGTATTGTGTGTCACTCGAAACAATAAACGCATTGTATCGGGATGCTATTGATAAATGTTTAACTCCCTTTAAATCAAGAGGCTCTTCTAATAACTTGGTGCCCCCTGTTGCGTGAAAAACGGTTAACATGCCATTTTTCGAAACACTTAAAAATCCTTTCCTATTTAGTTCAGAAACCAAATCAACAATGTCTTTTTCCGCACTAAACGTTCGTATTTTGGTAAACTTTCTCTCACCATTATCACGTACATTAAACCACTGTGAAATAACACCGTTACTATTAGCAACTAATACGGAAGTGCCCCCAGAAAGAAAAGTGATATCAGTTACATTTTGATAGGGTTCGTTAATATCTAATATTAAAATATTTTTTATATTACTTATGTCACTGATATCTAGTATATAAAGTTTGTTTAATGATCGAATATAAGCATATTGTAAGTTGGATGAAATCAATAAATTATCGATATTAGAGGGTATATGACCTAATGAAACGGTTTCAGAGTCCCATTCTAACTCTTGAGTCATAAAATTTTCAGACGCTTCGAATACAGTTAAAAAACCGCGACCATCTTTTGTCACTGATATTACATTTGCGCGATCCTCCTGCATTGCCATAGACACTTTAACTATCGGTTGGTGCTTAGCATCTATTAATATTGATGACTCGAGAAAGGGAAAAAGAACCTGCGGTGTTATCTCTCTTTGATTGTTTTTATACGTTAGTTTGAAATTAACCTCTAAAAGACTAATTGAACCATCTTTAAAGCCAAACACTGCCATTTTCCGAGATTGATTTAACTGCCCAAAAGAAATAGCTTGTTGCGTAAAGTTATAATTATTTTTATTTTCCTCTGCGCTATTTAATTCACCGCTTGTTTTAAAGAAATTAACACCAAGTGAATTAAAACGATATGCAATATCATTGTATTCATCCAAACCTAGCGCAAAAGTAATTCCCTCTTGATCATTCTTAAATGTATTTCTTTGTTCAATGCTGGGTGATTTAAAGATGGGATATACGACATATAATAAATATGCAAATATTAAAATTAATGTGGCTAAAACCAATACACCCCCGAGCTTTATCGTATATTCGGCAAATTTATCCTTAAATAAACGTACAGAGCAGCCAGATCTCTTTAATAAATGATTGTTTGGCATATTCATTCTCATATTAAGGTAATAACTAATGCCGGGATTATATTATTGTTTTGTTACAGTTATATTACGCCCATAATTTTTTATTAAAAATAATTTAGATTCTTTGATGCAGTACCGAGAAATAATAATACAAACTTATCATTATATAAATTAGCGTATGAGTATGAAGCAATTTCATAGTGTGATGAAAAATAAACATTTAACCTCTAATATACCGCGAAGACTGAAAGTAAATTTATAGAATATTCCTCATTATTTAATGCTTATAGAATGATCGCTATATCGGTATTAAAAACGTTAAGTAAATAAGAAAAATCGATCATTCATACCACCATAAAAGTAAAAACCAACATCTGATTTAAGGTAGCAAGTCATGGAACAATGGAGAAATATTAGAAAATATTTGCATAAGCACCCTGAGCTCTCTGGAGACGAACAACAAACAGCATCTTATATATTAAAAAAATTACAAATTTTTAAACCCGATCGAATATATACAAATATCGGGGGCCATGGCATCGCCGTTTGTTTTGATTCAAATAAGCCCGGTCCCAATATTCTATTTCGTAGTGAACTTGATGCGCTACCCATTGAAGAATTAAATGATTTTGAATATAAATCTATAAAAGCAGGGATCTCACATAAATGTGGTCATGATGGGCACATGGCTATTATTTTATCCTTAGCTAAAAAAATATCAGAAACCCCACCTCTTATAGGTAGCGTTACATTATTGTTTCAACCGGCAGAAGAAACCGGACAAGGAGCTAACGCGGTAGTTAATGATGATAAGTTTAATCTTTTTAAACCTGACTTCTGTTTTGCACTGCATAACTTACCCGGACATAGTGCGGGAGAAGTATTACTGAGATCAGGTAATTTTAATTGCGCATCCAGAGGAGTATGTATCAAATTAAAAGGGAAAACAGCACATGCTGCTTATCCTGAGACAGGGATAAGTCCTGCTAATATGTTGGCTGAATTAATGCAAACATTACCTCATATTGCCGATGATCTAGAGTATGAGGAATTAATAATGTTAACACTCATTCATTGCAGTATGGGTGAGGAAGCATTTGGCACTGCCCCTGCTGATGGGAAATTATTAGCAACACTTAGAGCAGAATCTAATATGGCAATGCAGGCTTTAGTCGATAAAGTGACGACAAAAGTAACCCTTTGTGCAAAACAAAATAATTTAGCACTAGAAATAACCTGGTTTGATATTTTTAATGCCAGTGTCAACAATCCGCAATGCGTGAAACATATTGCAGACGCAGCAGCATCTTGTGGGCATCACATTACTTGGTTAGATAAGCCCTTTAGATGGTCAGAAGATTTCGGAGCCATAAGTAGCAAAACAAAAGGCGCTATGTTTGCTTTTGGTGCAGGAGAACAAACACCTCAACTACATAACCCTGATTATGACTTTCCAGATCAGCTAATAATCCAAGGTAGAAATATATTTTTTAAAATTTACCAAAATTTACTTTGTGATAAATAAAAAAAGTAATAAGTGTTCATTATTGTCCTCATGATAATACTCCCCAGCCAAGCTTTTAACTAAAAAAACCCAGCCCTTTATATAAGGACTGGGGTTTATCATTGCAATTTATTAATCGAGCGCTTGGCGACGGTCGGGAGTCGCGGAACTCCTACGCTAGTAAACATCGCTGTCGCGATACCCTCCAGAACACGCAGAGCTTAGTCCGATCAAGAAAATTGCCTGCCGGCAAACTCGCCCCTAAAATCACACTTAAGGAAAGCAACTTCGTTGCGCTCGAAACTTCCCATGTGAGAGTGGTCATTGCCAAGCCTTTAACGAAAAAACCCCAGCACATCAAAGAAGGGCTGAGGTTTATCGTTGGAATTTATTAAGAGAGGCGCTTGGCGACGGTCGGGAGTCAACGATCTCATCCGCTCGTACACTTGCCTGTCGGCAATACCCTCCAGGATTCGCAGAGCTCACCCGCTCGTGAAAATTGCCTGCCGGCAAACTCGCCCCTAAAATCACATAATATGCTTCTGCCTTCGGCAGGCTCTTTATTTTCCATGTGAGAGTGGTCATCTAGCCAAGCTAATAACGAAAAAAACCCCAGCACATCAAAGAAGGACTGGGGTTTATCGTTGGCATTTATTAAGAGAGCGCTTGGCGACGGTCAGGGCTCGCAGAGCTCACCCGCTCGTATACTTGCCTGTCGGTAAACTCGCCCTACTATCACACAATATGTATCTGCCTTCGGCAGGCTATTTATGTTCCATGTTCGAGTAGGTCATTGCCAAGCCTTTAACGAAAAAACCCCAGCCCTTCGTAGAAGGACTGGGGTTTATCGTTGGAATTTATTAAGAGAGGCGCTTGGCGACGGTCGGGAGTCGCAGAGCTCCTCCGCTCGTATACTTGCCTGTCGGCAAACTCGCCCTACTATCACACTAAAGGAAAGCAACTTTGTTGCGCTGTTTATTTCCCATGTGAGAGTGGTCATCTAGCCAAGCTAATAACGAAAAAATCCCTGTTGACATCAGTCAACAGGGATTTATCGTTAATTAGGCGCTTGGCGATGACCTACTCTCACATGGGGAGACCCCACACTACCATCGGCGCAACTGCGTTTCACTTCTGAGTTCGGCATGGGATCAGGTGGTGCCACAGCGCTATTATCGCCAAGCTAAAAATCTTAATTAGAAAAGCTGGATTGTTTCTTAATCTTGCAATTTGTTTCGTAAAATATGTCTTCGCAAACGTATTTGATTGATTACAATCATCTCTTGGTTACTCAATACAATACTTTTAGGAATTGTATGGTTAAGCCTCACGGGTAATTAGTACAAGTTAGCTCAATACATTACTGTACTTACACACCTTGCCTATCAACGTTGTAGTCTCCAACGGCCCTTTAGGGAGCTTAAAGCTCCAGTGAGAACTCATCTCGAGGCTCGCTTCCCGCTTAGATGCTTTCAGCGGTTATCGATTCCGAACGTAGCTACCGGGCAATGCCATTGGCATGACAACCCGAACACCAGCGGTTCGTCCACTCCGGTCCTCTCGTACTAGGAGCAGCTCCTCTCAATTCTCAAACGCCCACGGCAGATAGGGACCGAACTGTCTCACGACGTTCTAAACCCAGCTCGCGTACCACTTTAAATGGCGAACAGCCATACCCTTGGGACCGACTTCAGCCCCAGGATGTGATGAGCCGACATCGAGGTGCCAAACACCGCCGTCGATATGAACTCTTGGGCGGTATCAGCCTGTTATCCCCGGAGTACCTTTTATCCGTTGAGCGATGGCCCTTCCATTCAGAACCACCGGATCACTATGACCTACTTTCGTACCTGCTCGACGTGTCTGTCTCGCAGTTAAGCTGGCTTATACCATTGTACTAACCTCACGATGTCCGACCGTGATTAGCCAACCTTCGTACTCCTCCGTTACTCTTTAGGAGGAGACCGCCCCAGTCAAACTACCCACCAAACAGTGTCCCAAACCCCGATTCAGGGGCCATGGTTAGAACTCAAAACATACAAGGGTGGTATTTCAAGGTTGACTCCACCAAATCTAGCGACCTGGTTTCATTGCCTCCCACCTATCCTACACATGTAGGCTCTAAGTTCACTGCTAAGCTGTAGTAAAGGTTCACGGGGTCTTTCCGTCTAGCCGCGGGTACACAGCATCTTCACTGCGATTTCAACTTCACTGAGTCTCGGGTGGAGACAGCATGGCCATCATTACGCCATTCGTGCAGGTCGGAACTTACCCGACAAGGAATTTCGCTACCTTAGGACCGTTATAGTTACGGCCGCCGTTTACTGGGGCTTCGATCAAGAGCTTCGCGCAAGCGCTAACCCCATCAATTAACCTTCCAGCACCGGGCAGGCGTCACACCCTATACGTCATCTTACGATTTAGCAGAGTGCTGTGTTTTTAATAAACAGTTGCAGCCATCTGGTATCTTCGGCCTACAACAGCTCCATCCGCAAGGGACTTCACCGTCGTAGGCGTACCTTCTCCCGAAGTTACGGTACCATTTTGCCTAGTTCCTTCACCCGAGTTCTCTCAAGCGCCTTGGTATTCTCTACCTGACCACCTGTGTCGGTTTGGGGTACGATCCTTTATTATCTGAAGCTTAGAGACTTTTCCTGGAAGCATGGCATCAATGACTTCATCACCGTAGTGACTCGACATCGTATCTCAGCGTTAGTAGAAACCCGGATTTACCTAAGTCTCCCGCCTACATACTTGAACCTGGACAACCATCGCCAGGCCCACCTAGCCTTCTCCGTCCTCCCATCGCAATAATAAAGGGTACGGGAATATTAACCCGTTTCCCATCGACTACGCCTTTCGGCCTCGCCTTAGGGGTCGACTCACCCTGCCCCGATTAACGTTGGACAGGAACCCTTGGTCTTCCGGCGGGGGGGTTTTTCACCCCCCTTATCGTTACTCATGTCAACATTCGCACTTCTGATACCTCCAGGATGGTTTACACCTTTCCCTTCGACGGCTTACAGAACGCTCCTCTACCATGCATAATAAATTATGCATCCGCAGCTTCGGTGATATGTTTAGCCCCGTTAAATCTTCCGCGCAGACCGACTCGACTAGTGAGCTATTACGCTTTCTTTAAAAGATGGCTGCTTCTAAGCCAACTTCCTAGCTGTCTAAGCCTTTCCACATCGTTTCCCACTTAACATATACTTTGGGACCTTAGCTGGCGGTCTGGGTTGTTTCCCTTTCCACGACGGACGTTAGCACCCGCCGTGTGTCTCCCATGATTGCACTTGTTGGTATTCGGAGTTTGCATAGGGTTGGTAAGTCGGGATGACCCCCTAGCCTAAACAGTGCTCTACCCCCAACAGTGATACATGAGGCGCTACCTAAATAGCTTTCGAGGAGAACCAGCTATCTCTTGGTTTGATTGGCCTTTCACCCCCAGCCACAAGTCATCCCCTAATTTTTCAACATTAGTGGGTTCGGTCCTCCAGTTGATGTTACTCAACCTTCAACCTGCTCATGGCTAGATCACCAAGTTTCGGGTCTAATCCCAGCAACTATTCGCCCAGTTAAGACTCGGTTTCCCTACGGCTCCCCTAAACGGTTAACCTTGCTACTGAAATTAAGTCGTTGACCCATTATACAAAAGGTACGCAGTCACCGAACTAAGTCGGCTCCTACTGCTTGTACGTACACGGTTTCAGGTTCTATTTCACTCCCCTCACAGGGGTTCTTTTCGCCTTTCCCTCACGGTACTGGTTCACTATCGGTCAATTAGGAGTATTTAGCCTTGGAGGATGGTCCCCCCATATTCAGTCAGGATTTCTCGTGTCCCGACCTACTCGTTTTCACTATAAAGAAGTTGTCATATACGGGACTATCACCCTGTATCGTTGCACTTTCCAGAGCATTCTACTAACTTCTAAACAGCTTAAGGGCTGTTCCAATTTCGCTCGCCGCTACTATCGGAATCTCGGTTGATTTCTTTTCCTAAGGGTACTTAGATGTTTCAGTTCCCCTCGTTCGCTTCGTTAAGCTATGTATTCACTTAACGATGACACTAAGTGCCGGGTTGCCCCATTCGGAAATTCCAGGATATAACGCTTGTTATCAACTCCCCTGGACTTATCGCAGATTACCACGTCCTTCATCGCCTCTAATTGCCTAGGCATCCACCGTGCACGCTTATTCACTTAACCATACAATACCTAAAAATACTTTTAGATATAATATGTCGTTTCCAAGACGCTTGCGATCCTCATATTTTACTATGAAAAACACATTCGTTTTTCGTGCACCTATCAGTTATAAATAACTGAGTAGATACGTACAAACTGCACTTCACTTACGTGAATTGCAGCTGTTTTTATTTTTGCTTGATTACAGTATCTAATATAAATATTAAATACTGAGAACAATTTCGTTTATATTTAAAGCATTATATAAACAACCTAAGTTATTTATTATGATGCGATAAATAAGAACTTTATCAGCTTTCCTAATTGTTAAAGAGCAGTGTTAAAAAACACTTGATAATTGTTTCAAATTAAACAGTTATCAAGTGATTCTCTGGTTTTTTAATGCCTAGATTTTGGTATCCCCAAGGGGATTTGAACCCCTGTTACCGCCGTGAAAGGGCGGTGTCCTAGGCCTCTAGACGATGGGGACCAAGAACTTTGTGCGCTTTATCATTCTAATCAAACAATCTGTGTGGACACTAAACGTGTTTCTTTCGTATAAGGAGGTGATCCAGCCCCAGGTTCCCCTAGGGCTACCTTGTTACGACTTCACCCCAGTCATGAACCACACCGTGGTCATCGCCATCCCCGAAAGGTTAAGCTAATGACTTCTGGTGCAGCCCACTCCCATGGTGTGACGGGCGGTGTGTACAAGGCCCGGGAACGTATTCACCGTGGCATTCTGATCCACGATTACTAGCGATTCCAACTTCACGGAGTCGAGTTGCAGACTCCGATCCGGACTACGACAGACTTTATGAGATTCGCATACCCTCGCAGGTTAGCAACCCTTTGTATCTGCCATTGTAGCACGTGTGTAGCCCATCCCGTAAGGGCCATGATGACTTGACGTCGTCCCCACCTTCCTCCGGTTTATCACCGGCAGTCTCCCTAAAGTTCCCGGCATAACCCGCTGGCAAGTAAGGATAAGGGTTGCGCTCGTTGCGGGACTTAACCCAACATTTCACAACACGAGCTGACGACAGCCATGCAGCACCTGTCTCAGAGTTCCCGAAGGCACTCATCTATCTCTAGGTGATTCTCTGGATGTCAAGGGATGGTAAGGTTCTTCGCGTTGCATCGAATTAAACCACATGCTCCACCGCTTGTGCGGGCCCCCGTCAATTCATTTGAGTTTTAACCTTGCGGCCGTACTCCCCAGGCGGTCTATTTAATGCGTTAGCTTTGAAACCCACGGCATATAGCCACAAACTTCTAATAGACATCGTTTACTGCGTGGACTACCGGGGTATCTAATCCCGTTTGCTCCCCACGCCTTCGCGCCTCAGTGTCAGTCTTTGTCCAGGTGGCCGCCTTCGCCACTGGTATTCCTTCAGATCTCTACGCATTTCACCGCTACACCTGAAATTCTACCACCCTCTACAAAACTCTAGTCAACCAGTTTCAAATGCAGTTCCAAGGTTGAGCCCTGGGCTTTCACATCTGACTTAATTAACCACCTACGCGCGCTTTACGCCCAGTAATTCCGATTAACGCTCGCACCCTCCGTATTACCGCGGCTGCTGGCACGGAGTTAGCCGGTGCTTCTTCTGCGAGTAACGTCACAGATAGCAGTTATTAACTACTACCCTTTCCTCCTCGCTGAAAGTGCTTTACAACCCGAAAGCCTTCTTCACACACGCGGCATGGCTGCATCAGAGTTTCCTCCATTGTGCAATATTCCCCACTGCTGCCTCCCGTAGGAGTCTGGACCGTGTCTCAGTTCCAGTGTGGCTGGTCATCCTCTAAGACCAGCTAGGGATCGTCGCCTTGGTAAGCCATTACCTTACCAACTAGCTAATCCCACTTGGGCTACTCTAAACGCGCAAGGCCCGAAGGTCCCCTGCTTTGGTCCGTAGACATTATGCGGTATTAGCAGTCGTTTCCAACTGTTGTCCCCCACGTTAAGGCATATTCCCAAGCATTACTCACCCGTCCGCCACTCGTCAGCAAAGTAGCAAGCTACTCTCTGTTACCGTTCGACTTGCATGTGTTAAGCCTGCCGCCAGCGTTCAATCTGAGCCATGATCAAACTCTTCAATTTAAAGTTTAATTTGCAATGTTGTTACCAACAATGCGACTCAATATTACTGACTAAAACTAAGTAACTAATCAACTAGTGAAAAGTACTTGTTGTTATTCTGAATTAATGAATTAATTCGTGTGTCACTGATATTGATTCTTTTTGTCCTCTTAATGAAGTTGCAAAGCAAAATCACCATAAGGACTTTTTTGAAATCATCATCTAGTGCCCACACAGATTGTTTGATTAAATTGTTAAAGAGCGTGCCTTTCGGCAGGTGCGTATAATACGTCACCAGTGAGATTTGTCAACGTTTTAATTTAATAATCAAATCGTTGTCTCACCAAACACTGCGTAACTCGCGTTACTTACTGTGTCTGTGGGGTCGCATTATAGGGAGTTCAGCAACATTGGCAAGGCTTTATTTACATTAAATTAAAATAAACACTTTAGTGATTATTTAGTAATCGATTTGTGCCTTTTATAAGAGAGTCGGTGCTCGGGAGTCGCAGAACTCCTCCGATCAAAAACTTGCCTGTCGGAAAACGCGCCTAATCACACAATATGCTTCTGCCTTCACAGGCTGTTATTTCCATGTAAGAGTAGGTTACTCCTAAGCCTTTAACAAAAAAAACGGTTTTATATAATGATGGGGTTTAAAAAAGAGACACTTGATGACGGTCGGGCTTCGCAGTACTCACCCGATCAAAAACTTGCCTGTTGAAAAACTGTTTATTTCCCATTAAAAGTGGTCATCTAGCCAAGCTAATAACGAAAAAATCTATTTTATATAGTGATGAGTTTAAAAAAGAGGTGCTTTGGCGACGGTCAGGGTTCAACGATCTCACCCGCTCGTAAATATCGCTGTCGCGATACACTCCAGGACACGCAGAACTTAGTCCGATCAAGAAAATTTCCTGCCGGAAAACTCGCCCTACTATCACACAATATGCTTCTGCCTTCGCCGCGCTGTTTATTTCCCATGTGAGAGTGGTCATTTGCCAAGCATTTAACGAAAAAAACGGTTTTATATAGTGATGAGTTTAAAAAAAGAGGCGCTTTGGTGACTGTCAGGGTTCAACGATCTCACCCGCTTATAAATATCGCTGTCGCGATACACTCCAGGACACGCAGAACTTAGTCCGATCAAGAAAATTTCCTGCCGGCAAACTCGCCCTACTATCACACAATATGCTTCTGCCTTCGCGCGCTGTTTATTTCCCATGTGAGAGTGGTCATTTGCCAAGCATTTAACGAAAAAAACGGTTTTATATAGTGATGAGTTTAAAAAAAGAGGCGCTTTGTCGATGGACAGGAGTCGCGGAGCTCCTCCGCTCGTAAACTTGCCTGTCGGCAAACTCGCCCTACTATCACACTAAAGGAAAGCAACTGCGTTGCGCTCTTAATTTCCCATGTGAGAGTGGTCATCTAGCCAAGCTAATAACGAAAAAATCCCTGTTGACATCAGTCAACAGGGATTATTCGTTATTAGGCGCTTGGCAATGACCTACTCTCACATGGGGAGACCCCACACTACCATCGGCGCAACTGCGTTTCACTTCTGAGTTCGGCATGGGATCAGGTGGTGCCACAGCGCTATTATCGCCAAGCTAAAAATCTTAATTAGAAAAGCTGGATTGTTTCTTAATCTTGCAATTTGTTTCGTAAAATATGTCTTCGCAAACGTATTTGATTGATTACAATCATCTCTTGGTTACTCAATACAATACTTTTAGGAATTGTATGGTTAAGCCTCACGGGTAATTAGTACAAGTTAGCTCAATACATTACTGTACTTACACACCTTGCCTATCAACGTTGTAGTCTCCAACGGCCCTTTAGGGAGCTTAAAGCTCCAGTGAGAACTCATCTCGAGGCTCGCTTCCCGCTTAGATGCTTTCAGCGGTTATCGATTCCGAACGTAGCTACCGGGCAATGCCATTGGCATGACAACCCGAACACCAGCGGTTCGTCCACTCCGGTCCTCTCGTACTAGGAGCAGCTCCTCTCAATTCTCAAACGCCCACGGCAGATAGGGACCGAACTGTCTCACGACGTTCTAAACCCAGCTCGCGTACCACTTTAAATGGCGAACAGCCATACCCTTGGGACCGACTTCAGCCCCAGGATGTGATGAGCCGACATCGAGGTGCCAAACACCGCCGTCGATATGAACTCTTGGGCGGTATCAGCCTGTTATCCCCGGAGTACCTTTTATCCGTTGAGCGATGGCCCTTCCATTCAGAACCACCGGATCACTATGACCTACTTTCGTACCTGCTCGACGTGTCTGTCTCGCAGTTAAGCTGGCTTATACCATTGTACTAACCTCACGATGTCCGACCGTGATTAGCCAACCTTCGTACTCCTCCGTTACTCTTTAGGAGGAGACCGCCCCAGTCAAACTACCCACCAAACAGTGTCCCAAACCCCGATTCAGGGGCCATGGTTAGAACTCAAAACATACAAGGGTGGTATTTCAAGGTTGACTCCACCAAATCTAGCGACCTGGTTTCATTGCCTCCCACCTATCCTACACATGTAGGCTCTAAGTTCACTGCTAAGCTGTAGTAAAGGTTCACGGGGTCTTTCCGTCTAGCCGCGGGTACACAGCATCTTCACTGCGATTTCAACTTCACTGAGTCTCGGGTGGAGACAGCATGGCCATCATTACGCCATTCGTGCAGGTCGGAACTTACCCGACAAGGAATTTCGCTACCTTAGGACCGTTATAGTTACGGCCGCCGTTTACTGGGGCTTCGATCAAGAGCTTCGCGCAAGCGCTAACCCCATCAATTAACCTTCCAGCACCGGGCAGGCGTCACACCCTATACGTCATCTTACGATTTAGCAGAGTGCTGTGTTTTTAATAAACAGTTGCAGCCATCTGGTATCTTCGGCCTACAACAGCTCCATCCGCAAGGGACTTCACCGTCGTAGGCGTACCTTCTCCCGAAGTTACGGTACCATTTTGCCTAGTTCCTTCACCCGAGTTCTCTCAAGCGCCTTGGTATTCTCTACCTGACCACCTGTGTCGGTTTGGGGTACGATCCTTTATTATCTGAAGCTTAGAGACTTTTCCTGGAAGCATGGCATCAATGACTTCATCACCGTAGTGACTCGACATCGTATCTCAGCGTTAGTAGAAACCCGGATTTACCTAAGTCTCCCGCCTACATACTTGAACCTGGACAACCATCGCCAGGCCCACCTAGCCTTCTCCGTCCTCCCATCGCAATAATAAAGGGTACGGGAATATTAACCCGTTTCCCATCGACTACGCCTTTCGGCCTCGCCTTAGGGGTCGACTCACCCTGCCCCGATTAACGTTGGACAGGAACCCTTGGTCTTCCGGCGGGGGGGTTTTTCACCCCCCTTATCGTTACTCATGTCAACATTCGCACTTCTGATACCTCCAGGATGGTTTACACCTTTCCCTTCGACGGCTTACAGAACGCTCCTCTACCATGCATAATAAATTATGCATCCGCAGCTTCGGTGATATGTTTAGCCCCGTTAAATCTTCCGCGCAGACCGACTCGACTAGTGAGCTATTACGCTTTCTTTAAAAGATGGCTGCTTCTAAGCCAACTTCCTAGCTGTCTAAGCCTTTCCACATCGTTTCCCACTTAACATATACTTTGGGACCTTAGCTGGCGGTCTGGGTTGTTTCCCTTTCCACGACGGACGTTAGCACCCGCCGTGTGTCTCCCATGATTGCACTTGTTGGTATTCGGAGTTTGCATAGGGTTGGTAAGTCGGGATGACCCCCTAGCCTAAACAGTGCTCTACCCCCAACAGTGATACATGAGGCGCTACCTAAATAGCTTTCGAGGAGAACCAGCTATCTCTTGGTTTGATTGGCCTTTCACCCCCAGCCACAAGTCATCCCCTAATTTTTCAACATTAGTGGGTTCGGTCCTCCAGTTGATGTTACTCAACCTTCAACCTGCTCATGGCTAGATCACCAAGTTTCGGGTCTAATCCCAGCAACTATTCGCCCAGTTAAGACTCGGTTTCCCTACGGCTCCCCTAAACGGTTAACCTTGCTACTGAAATTAAGTCGTTGACCCATTATACAAAAGGTACGCAGTCACCGAACTAAGTCGGCTCCTACTGCTTGTACGTACACGGTTTCAGGTTCTATTTCACTCCCCTCACAGGGGTTCTTTTCGCCTTTCCCTCACGGTACTGGTTCACTATCGGTCAATTAGGAGTATTTAGCCTTGGAGGATGGTCCCCCCATATTCAGTCAGGATTTCTCGTGTCCCGACCTACTCGTTTTCACTATAAAGAAGTTGTCATATACGGGACTATCACCCTGTATCGTTGCACTTTCCAGAGCATTCTACTAACTTCTAAACAGCTTAAGGGCTGTTCCAATTTCGCTCGCCGCTACTATCGGAATCTCGGTTGATTTCTTTTCCTAAGGGTACTTAGATGTTTCAGTTCCCCTCGTTCGCTTCGTTAAGCTATGTATTCACTTAACGATGACACTAAGTGCCGGGTTGCCCCATTCGGAAATTCCAGGATATAACGCTTGTTATCAACTCCCCTGGACTTATCGCAGATTACCACGTCCTTCATCGCCTCTAATTGCCTAGGCATCCACCGTGCACGCTTATTCACTTAACCATACAATACCTAAAAATACTTTTAGATATAATATGTCGTTTCCAAGACGCTTGCGATCCTCATATTTTACTATGAAAAACACATTCGTTTTTCGTGCACCTATCAGTTATAAATAACTGAGTAGATACGTACAAACTGCACTTCACTTACGTGAATTGCAGCTGTTTTTATTTTTGCTTGATTACAGTAATTAATATAAATACTAATTACTGAGAACAATTTCGTTTATATCTATCACACCAATCAAATAACCTAAGTTATTCATTGTTATTGTGCGATAAATAAGAACTTTATCAGCTTTCCTAATTGTTAAAGAGCAGTGTTAAAAAAACACTTGATAATTGTTTCAAATTAAACAGTTATCAAGTGATTCTCTGGTTTTTTAATGCCTAGATTTTGGTATCCCCAAGGGGATTTGAACCCCTGTTACCGCCGTGAAAGGGCGGTGTCCTAGGCCTCTAGACGATGGGGACCAAGAACTTTGTGCGCTTTATCATTCTAATCAAACAATCTGTGTGGACACTAAACGTGTTTCTTTCGTATAAGGAGGTGATCCAGCCCCAGGTTCCCCTAGGGCTACCTTGTTACGACTTCACCCCAGTCATGAACCACACCGTGGTCATCGCCATCCCCGAAAGGTTAAGCTAATGACTTCTGGTGCAGCCCACTCCCATGGTGTGACGGGCGGTGTGTACAAGGCCCGGGAACGTATTCACCGTGGCATTCTGATCCACGATTACTAGCGATTCCAACTTCACGGAGTCGAGTTGCAGACTCCGATCCGGACTACGACAGACTTTATGAGATTCGCATACCCTCGCAGGTTAGCAACCCTTTGTATCTGCCATTGTAGCACGTGTGTAGCCCATCCCGTAAGGGCCATGATGACTTGACGTCGTCCCCACCTTCCTCCGGTTTATCACCGGCAGTCTCCCTAAAGTTCCCGGCATGACCCGCTGGCAAGTAAGGATAAGGGTTGCGCTCGTTGCGGGACTTAACCCAACATTTCACAACACGAGCTGACGACAGCCATGCAGCACCTGTCTCAGAGTTCCCGAAGGCACTCATCTATCTCTAGGCGATTCTCTGGATGTCAAGGGATGGTAAGGTTCTTCGCGTTGCATCGAATTAAACCACATGCTCCACCGCTTGTGCGGGCCCCCGTCAATTCATTTGAGTTTTAACCTTGCGGCCGTACTCCCCAGGCGGTCTATTTAATGCGTTAGCTTTGAAACCCACGGCATATAGCCACAAACTTCTAATAGACATCGTTTACTGCGTGGACTACCGGGGTATCTAATCCCGTTTGCTCCCCACGCCTTCGCGCCTCAGTGTCAGTCTTTGTCCAGGTGGCCGCCTTCGCCACTGGTATTCCTTCAGATCTCTACGCATTTCACCGCTACACCTGAAATTCTACCACCCTCTACAAAACTCTAGTCAACCAGTTTCAAATGCAGTTCCAAGGTTGAGCCCTGGGCTTTCACATCTGACTTAATTAACCACCTACGCGCGCTTTACGCCCAGTAATTCCGATTAACGCTCGCACCCTCCGTATTACCGCGGCTGCTGGCACGGAGTTAGCCGGTGCTTCTTCTGCGAGTAACGTCACAGATAGCAGTTATTAACTACTACCCTTTCCTCCTCGCTGAAAGTGCTTTACAACCCGAAAGCCTTCTTCACACACGCGGCATGGCTGCATCAGAGTTTCCTCCATTGTGCAATATTCCCCACTGCTGCCTCCCGTAGGAGTCTGGACCGTGTCTCAGTTCCAGTGTGGCTGGTCATCCTCTAAGACCAGCTAGGGATCGTCGCCTTGGTAAGCCATTACCTTACCAACTAGCTAATCCCACTTGGGCTACTCTAAACGCGCAAGGCCCGAAGGTCCCCTGCTTTGGTCCGTAGACATTATGCGGTATTAGCAGTCGTTTCCAACTGTTGTCCCCCACGTTAAGGCATATTCCCAAGCATTACTCACCCGTCCGCCACTCGTCAGCAAAGTAGCAAGCTACTCTCTGTTACCGTTCGACTTGCATGTGTTAAGCCTGCCGCCAGCGTTCAATCTGAGCCATGATCAAACTCTTCAATTTAAAGTTTAATTTGCAATGTTGTTACCAACAATGCGACTCAATATTACTGACTAAAACTAAGTAACTAATCAACTAGTGAAAAGTACTTGTTGTTATTCTGAATTAATGAATTAATTCGTGTGTCACTGATATTGATTCTTTTTGTCCTCTTAATGAAGTTGCAAAGCAAAATCACCATAAGGACTTTTTTGAAATCATCATCTAGTGCCCACACAGATTGTTTGATTAAATTGTTAAAGAGCGTGCCTTTCGGCGAGGTGCGAATAATACGCTACCCGTGAGATTTGTCAACCTCTTAGTTAACTTAATTAACAAGAAGTTGTCTCTCTAAACACCGTAGTAACTTGCGCTACATACCGTGTCTGTGGGGTCGCATTATAGGGAGTTCATCGGCATTGGCAAGTTTTATTTACTAAAAATTACATTTTTTAAATAAATGAATATTTAACAAGCATTTTGCTATTTTTTTAACCAAAAAAACAAAGAATCAAATAAGAATGCTATTTATTATGCCTATATTTAAGCATAATTTAGATGTCTATACCTATAGATACGCCATGATGCAAAATCAGTAAGCCTAATAACACTTAGCTTCTCGCATAAAAGAGAAAAATAGTTATTCTAACTTGGTAGTTTTGTAACAACACATCAATGCTAAATATAAGTTCAAGTCGCATCGACCTTTAGCGAGAGGTGAGAAGACTCCTTGGGCGTTCACATGGTAAAAGGAACCTTAACACCTGTTATCTTAGCTTGTGCCTGCTTAGAGCCTCTTGAAGTAACATAGGTATATATAGTAATAATACAAAAACATTAATGGAGTTATATATGAATCAAATACAAATATTAGTTGGCAGTACATTAGGTGGTACTGAATATGTTGCAGAAGCAGCACAAGTATTACTAGAAGAAGCTTGTTTTGATACAGAGCTACACCTAGATCCTGACTTAAATGAATTATCTCTACAAATTGAAGATATTTGGCTTATTTGTTTATCTACTCATGGAGCGGGTGACTACCCAGATAATTTTAAAGGATTTGTAGAGCAATTACAGCAAGTAAATGCACCTTTACACGACGTTCGTTATGCAATCATAGGTATTGGCGATTCCAATTACGATACCTATTGTGAAGCTGCAAAAAATATTGATTTATTATTAGAAGAAATGGGAGCGACGAGTATTAGTGATCGTTTTGAAATAGATATTGTTAATTACCCTTCTCCAGAAAGTAGAGTATTAGATTGGATCCCGACTTTGATCGAAGATCTTACTAAAATTGAAGAAGAATAACGTAATAGTTATACACAGTAGCCTGTGTATATATCATTTATAAACACTTAGTTAATTATGATTAAACTATGCATAAACCTGTGCTTAACTTTGGCTGTGCATAAGTAGCCATTCTATCCCAAGGATAAGCGCAGAAAGATCCCTTATTACACACAACAAAGGATCTTATATAAGATCCTGATCTTTAAAATAAAAAAGCATTTTTACATAAAAGAGCCAAACATTAATAATAGTAGTAATAAAAGATCTTTAAAGATCTATATATACTACTAATACTATTCATTTGATCTTAGTGGTGTCATATTTTGAAGGAAGGAGGTAAAATACGTTTCTATATTTTTACTGTAGTTTTGGAAGAAGAATGAATTACCACGAACATTTTGATGTTATTATCATTGGCGGTGGCCATGCAGGAACGGAAGCAGCCGCATCATCAGCCCGTATGGGACTAAACACGTTATTATTAACCCATAATATTGAAACTTTAGGACAAATGTCTTGTAACCCCGCAATTGGTGGGATTGGCAAAGGACATTTAGTGAAAGAAGTGGATGCATTAGGTGGTTTAATGGCCAATGCGACTGACAAAGCTGGTATTCAATTCAGAACTCTTAATTCTAGTAAAGGCCCAGCCGTACGAGCTACACGGGCACAAGCGGATAGATTATTATACAAAGCGGCTATTCGAGAAAAACTAGAAAACCAAGAAAATTTAAAAATATTCCAACAAGAAGTTGAAGATCTTATTGTTGAAAATGATCAAGTAACCGGTGTTGTTACTAAAATGGGTGTAAAGTTTTCGGCTAAATCAGTTGTTTTAACCGTAGGTACATTTTTAAATGGTCTAATTCATATTGGATTAAAAAATTACAGTGGCGGACGAGCAGGTGATCCAGCTTCAATCGGTTTAGCACAACGTTTAAAAGATCTTCCTATTCGAATGGGACGTTTAAAAACAGGTACCCCTGCTCGTATTGATGCGCGTAGTATCGATTTTTCTGTTTTAGAAGTACAACATGGTGATACACCGATCCCTACATTTTCTTTTATGGGAAAAGCCAGCGATCATCCACGTCAAATTCCTTGTTATATCACCCATACCAATGAAAAAACACACGATATTATTCGTAATAGTTTAGATAGAAGTCCGATGTATACAGGTGTAATTGATGGTGTTGGACCACGCTACTGCCCGTCTATTGAAGATAAAATAATGCGTTTTGCAGATAAAAACTCGCATCAAATATTTGTTGAACCTGAAGGTTTAACGACGCATGAAGTTTACCCTAATGGAATATCAACCAGTTTACCTTTTGATGTACAAATAGAATTTATTCAATCCATGAAAGGTTTTGAAAATGCATTTTTAACGCGCCCTGGTTATGCCATTGAGTATGATTATTGTGATCCTCGTGATTTAAAATCGACATTGGAAAGTAAATATATTCATGGTTTATTCTTTGCTGGGCAAATTAATGGCACAACAGGTTATGAAGAAGCTGCTGCTCAAGGATTACTTGCAGGTATGAATGCTGCATTGTATTCGCAAGACAAAGAAGGTTGGTCTCCACGACGCAATGAAGCTTATTTAGGGGTCTTAATTGACGATCTTTCTACATTAGGTACTAAAGAGCCCTACCGCATGTTTACCAGTCGTGCAGAGTATCGTTTATTATTACGTGAAGACAATGCAGATAGTCGTTTAACCGCTATTGGGCGTGAATATGGTGTGATCGATGATGCGCGTTGGAAAATGTTTAGTGAGAAGCAAGAAACGATTGAACTTGAATCACAACGTTTAAAAGGACAATGGGTAAATCCAAATTCGGTAAACGCTGCACAAATAAATGCATTATTAAAACAACCAATGCAACGCGAAAGTACATTAGAAGCCATGATACGTCGTCCTGAAATAAAGTATCTGGATCTTATGAATATTGAAGGTTTAGGCCCAGCAGTCAGCGATCCAAAAGCGGCGGAACAGATTGAAATTAAAATTAAATATCAAGGTTACATTGATAGACAATTAGATGAAATTGAAAAATCAAAACGTAATGAAAACACTTTAT
Source organism: Psychromonas sp. CNPT3 (assembly GCF_000153405.2). Lineage (NCBI taxonomy): Bacteria > Pseudomonadati > Pseudomonadota > Gammaproteobacteria > Alteromonadales > Psychromonadaceae > Psychromonas > Psychromonas sp. CNPT3. Next base: position 44,486 of record NC_020802.1, on the reverse strand, counting down.
TACCACTTGATATTGATTACCAAATTGTAAAAGGCTTATCGAATGAAGCTATTGCAAAATTAAATGAGATGAAACCAGAAAGTATTGGAAAAGCCTCTAGAATACCAGGGATAACGCCAGCAGCTATTTCTATTTTATTGATTTATTTAAAGAAAAACGGGTTAAGAAGAAATGTTTAATAAAATAGAGTTAACTAATAATTTACGAAGCATGATAAGTTTAACCACTTTAAAAGTAAGTGATAAACAAATTAATCAATTAATACAATTGCTTGAGCTATTAGTGAAATGGAATAAAGCATATAATTTAACGTCGGTTCGTGATCCACAGCAAATGCTTATCAAGCACATTATGGACAGTATTGTAGTGTCACCACACTTACAGGGACAACGCCTCATAGATGTAGGTACAGGCCCTGGATTACCTGGATTACCATTGGCAATATTAAATCCTGATAAACAATTTGTATTGCTAGATAGCTTAGGTAAACGTTTACGTTTTATCCGTCAAGCCGTGTTAGAGTTAGGCCTAAAAAATGTAGAGTTTATTCAAAGCAGAGTCGAAGAATATCATCCTGAAGAAAAATTTGATGTCGTTTTAAGTCGCGCTTTTGCTTCACTTGCTGACATGCTTAATTGGTGTAAACATTTAAGTAATGAAAATGGGCATTTTTTAGCGTTAAAAGGACAATTACCAGAGCAAGAGATAAAAAACTTAGATAAACAATTTGAATTTATAGAGTCTATTACATTGCAAGTACCAAACCTCGAAGGAGAGCGTTGCTTAGTAAAAGTAAAAAGGATATAAATTTCCATTATCATCAATATAGAGTAGATCTTTGTGGGTAAAATAATTGCAATAGCCAACCAAAAAGGTGGTGTAGGTAAAACGACTACTTGCGTTAATTTAGCAGCTTCAATGGCGGCTACTAAGCGTAAAGTATTAGTCATTGATTTAGATCCTCAAGGTAATGCAACCATGGGATCTAATATTGATAAGTATGAGGTTGCTCATACTGCTTATGATTTATTAATTGACGATTTACCTTTAGATCAGGTCATTGAAAAAGAAACATCAGGTGGCTTTCATTTAGTGGCTGCCAACAGTGATGTTACCGCTGCAGAAGTTAAGCTAATGAGCTTTTTTTCAAGAGAAACACGTTTACGTAGTGCGTTAGCCCCTTATAAAGATCAATATGATTATATTTTTATTGACTGTCCACCCTCTTTAAATATGTTGACGGTTAATGCGATGACAGCAGCCGATTCTGTTTTAGTGCCAATGCAGTGTGAATATTACGCATTAGAAGGATTAACGGCGTTACTCGATACGATCACTAAAATAGCTTCTGTTATCAATGCGGATCTTAAAATAGAAGGGATCTTACGCACGATGTACGATCCTCGTAACCGTTTATCTTCAGATGTTTCAGATCAACTTAAAAAGCATTTTGGTAATAAGGTTTATCGTACGATCATTCCTCGTAATGTTCGTTTAGCCGAAGCCCCGAGTTTTGGCACCCCCGTTATTTATTATGATAAATATTCCACCGGAGCTAAAGCCTATTTAGCCCTAGCGGGTGAAATTTTACGTCGTGAAGAGCAATTACAAGAAGATAAGGAAACATCATGATAGGAAGAAAGAGAGGCTTAGGTAAAGGTTTAGATTCATTACTTAGTAGCAGTAATATAAGTCGCTCAAAACAAGTATCTCATGATGTTCAAGCAGAGAAAACCCAGAAAATAGTAGAAAGTACACAAGGTGAATTGCAGAATATAAATATAGATCTTCTGCAGGCGGGAAAATACCAACCGCGTCGTCATATGTGCACTGAAAAATTAGAAGAGCTTGCAAGTTCAATTCATGCCCAAGGTATTATTCAGCCACTCGTAGTTAGACTAACCGGTCATCAAAACTATGAGATAATTGCCGGTGAGCGGCGTTGGCGTGCAGCTAAAATAGTGGGATTGGAAAGCATCCCCTGTTTAGTTAAAAATGTACAAGATAATGCTGCTATTGCGATTGCTTTGATTGAAAATATTCAACGTGAAGACTTAAATGCAATGGAAGAAGCGATTGCATATAAACGTTTATTAGAGGAATTTACGCTTACTCATCAAGATGTCGCAGTTGCGGTTGGTAAGTCGCGTACTGCAGTGAGTAACTTGTTACGTTTAAATAATTTATCGATGCCAGTACAGAAAATGCTCGCTAATGGCGACATTGAAATGGGTCATGCGCGTGCACTTCTCAGTTGTGATGATGAGCGACAAGCAAGCCTTGCATTTATGGTTATAGATAAAAATTTAACCGTAAGAGAGACTGAACGCTTAGTTAAGCAATCAAGTGATCCAAAAGTACCCAAAAGCACGCCGAAGTTGTTAAAAACAGATCCTAAAATACAGGCAATATCAGAAACCTTATCAAGTAAACTTGGAACGCCTGTGGTATTTTCTCAAGCCAAAAATGGCAGTGGAAAAATAGTGATCAGCTTTGATAAAACAGATAAATTAAACGATATATTAGCGTTATTAAAATAACTGCTAAGTATGGAAAAAACGCTTAATATTAGCGAGTTTTGACGGATTATATTGCCAATTTTTATCAAAGAGAGCGAGTACCTCCGTATTTTGATAACGCGATAAACTTAAAGCATGGAATCGATTGCTCTTTTCTTTAAGTTTATTGAGTTTATCAATTGTTTTTGATGACATTGGAGGCGTAATAAAGTCTGAAATAACAATTAAATCTGCATTTTTATACTTTTCTGTTTCCATTACCTTAAATGCACTTTCCAATACCGATGTTAAATCAGTCCCACCATGAAAACTATACGATAAAAAGTTTAAAATTTCAGACAAGCCATGTTGATTACTTAATTCATAAGTAATTTGTTGTGCTGAAAATAAGATCACATAACATTCTCTGTTTTGTGCGAGTGCAATTTTCATTAACCCATAAGCAAATGCTTTGGCGCATTTTTCGGCGCTTCCCATCATAGAGCCAGATGCATCGATGGCAATAATAAAAGGCCCTTTGTCTTGTTCTGCTTTTTTAGGTTGCTGCTTAAATTGCGTTATTTGCTCAAATTCATTGTGTTTATTTTGTTGTTGATAGGTTGATAAGCGCTTCTCTATTAAGTTTTTATAGAACAATACATCTAATTCCGAATCTGATAAAAACATCAACTCTATGGGTAAAAGACGCTCTAAGTCAGCGCTTTGCTTAATACCAACAATATCACCGGTGAATGGTGATGTACTTTCTTTTATCCTTCTGCTGTGAACTTCTGTGCGATTTAAACAAGGATCGTCATGTTGGTTCGCCATTCGCCCTAATTGATCTGCAATTTTTTGTAATTCACTGTGCTTAGAGAGTAATTTAGCGGTTCTTTTTAATGTTTGAACATTAATTTTGGTTAATTTCGCTTTTGCCATATCCCATAAGCGCATGGAGTTTTGTGGGTTGATATTGGCATCTATTTCTGTGAGTTTAGAGATAGTCTCTTGTCGTTGGTATAAGTCTTTTAATAATTTCTGCTTCTCTTTTAGTAAGGAATCTATTTGTGTTTTCTGCAAAGCAGAAAAGATACTTTGATTCCAATGATCAAAAAAGTGATCTCTAAAGAGAGAATTATGTGTGTTGTTATTTAGCAACTTTAACGCTTGCTTTTTAAACAACGAATTAACACGGGTATCATTAATAATTTTTTTAATATGATTAAAAAAATATTCTTCTGAATAAAGTTGTACTTGATTAAAATATTCAATTTCTTTACTTAAGGAGAGTGCGATAGGCTCTGATAAAATTTTCTTTTTAACTTTATTTTTCCATAAAGATAAATGCTTGCTCAGCGATGAACCTAAGGTCTCACTCGTAGCCATAATACAGGGTATTGCCATTATCTCTGCGGTGATATGTTCAATGATCCCTGAATCAATAACCGAAATCGCTAATTCAATATCTTCCATAGGGTTTAGCATTGGAAGTCACTATTTATATTTAAAATACGTTGTGTATTGTTATGCATATCTATTTCCAGTTGTTCTATATTTTTAGAAAGCGTTATAAAACTAGCATCGGTATGTAATATTAATGATTTTTCAATAAAATTATGCGGTAGATTACTATGGAATTGCGCATTGGCAGTTTTTATTAATTGCTGTGTTTGTCGTAACTCTTGCTCAAGTAATGAGGCAGAGTGTTGCCAATTTTGCAATTTTGAAAGTTGTTTAGTATCTTTTTTTGCTAAGCAAACATGGATGCTTCTATTGCTTGTATCTTTAATGATTAAATTGTTTTTAGCATCGATCTCAAACATTAAAGGGCAAATTTTTGGTTGTCGGTTTATGTATCCATAAATTTCACCTTTGCCATTACGGATAGCTTTGTTAAGTTCATCACTATTAATATAAACGTATTCACTATCGCCATTATGTATATCGGAAACAGACTGATTAATCTCTAATAAAACGAGTTTTACCATAGGTTTATTATTCATCGAATAATCTTTACAATTTTCTACGTTAAGCTGATATTTGTCTTTTAAGCGGCCACTGCTTAGGATCATTTTTTCTGACAGATGGGTGACCATTTCTTGCCTAATCAAATTTGATTTTTCTAAGATATTATCGATATTGTTTTGTATCTGTAACTGCCCAAAGGCATCTTTAGCTGCAAAATCTTCAATTATTTTTTGCACGCTATGGCGTGAATTTGGCGTATCCCAAATACAGTCGGTTAAAATTAACAAATCTAAGGGACTGATTTCGTTTTTACCATTAAAAAAGGCACATGCTTTTAATAATCGAATTGATTTTTTCCAACGTCGATCGGATATATACAGATGTTCATTATTATAATCTGACGTTTCATCCATATTTTCAATTTTATTTTTTAAAACATATATTAAATCAAAGACGCTTTGATTTAATTGCACATCATTAATGTGCTCTTGCCAATTAAAGAACTCTTCATTGGAAATGGTTAATGAAGCGGGGATCTCAGATAAGGTGTTTTTACTCATTAACATGGCTTGGAAGTTTTTCTTTTCTTTGATCCTATCGATGTTAATTCGGACTAACATACGGTCATACAATGCATCTAAGCCACTGTTCTTTGCTGGTGTTTCATTAGATGCGGTAATTAATAAACGCATTGGAATAGGCGATATATGTTGACCATTTTTAAAGGTTCGTTCGTTTATAACCGTTAATAATGTATTTAATATAGCAGGACCCGCTTTCCAAATTTCATCTAAAAAAACGATATCAGCCGTGGGTAAATAACCTTTAGTTAAGCGAATGTAATTACTGTTTTCTTTTAACTCTTTAATAGATAAAGGGCCAAAGACTTCCTCAGGTGTTGAAAAACTGGTCATTAGGTAATCAAAAAAAGAGGCGTTATCAAACGCTTGAATAAGTCGTTTCGCGATCAGACTTTTGGCGATACCAGGAGGGCCCAACAAAAAAACACTTTCACCCGAGAGCGCAGCTAATAAACATAATCGAATGGTATGCTCACGTTCATAAATACCGTTAGAAAGTGCTTTAATCAGGTTATTAATACGAGATTTCGTTAATTCTTGATTTTTATTCATTACTTTCACTGCAATATCCTATTCTACTCAAATATAACGAGATATATGAGTGCGTTAAAGGAACGATCGTTGCTAAAAACGATGCGCTTTAGGCAGTATAAAAGAGACATTCATAGTGCCAATAATACCCACACTAATATAAGTTTTGTTATAAGTCAGGCTCAAATCACATTTTTTTTAAAATAGAGTTATATTTAACCCTTAATTAAACGTTGTTATTAATCGATTAAAAGTGCTTTTAAATAATATTAATAACAAAATTCGGGTAAATATAAAAATATAGCTTCATTTTTAAAAGTAAAAATAATATATTTAAACGGCATTTTAACGGTGTTTTTTTTTGAACTTTTAACGAATTATTTACACATTTTGTAAAGCGCTTAAATATGTTAAATAATTTTAACATTTACATAATATATATTAAATATTCACAAGCGTAGTCGTTTTTATTATTAACCTTAGACACTGTTAAAAGGACTTTTTAAAAAACGCCAAAAAGTTTTTTTAAAAAACTGAATAATAACAACATAAAAAGTTGTTATTATTTTGTTAAATGGTTGGTAATGTATTAGTGTTAAATATAAGCATTAATAGCGTTTTCAATGTTTTATATGTGATCTCAATTCAAAGTTTTTATTAATAAAATAATTTTTATTTATGTTGAGGTTGTATTGTATTAAATTGGCGTAGGCTGATATTCTATCGGTATTAGATAGGGGCTAATTCCAAAAAAAAGTATTTTATTAACTTATTTGGAATATAATGCCTGTATCTTTTTTTAGATAAAAGGAAAATAGAAATGTCAGATGAGCACTGCGTAAAGAAAATGCTTCTTATTTTTTTTAGTCAATTAGTGTTTATTGGATTTTTTTCATTGTTTTTTTATTTAACAAAAGATAATACCGCGGGATTGTCTGTGGTATTAGGGGGACTGGTATATTGTGTACCGGCAGTATTGACGAGTTTATTTATAAGCCGTGCCGATAATGCATCGGCGATGTTAATTATTGCAAAAGCCTATTTGGGAATGTTCTATAAAACAATGATATCCATTGCTTTATTTATCTATATTTTTAAGCATATACCAATAAGCATTGCTCTGTTTTTAACAGCCTACGCTGCTACATTTATTACACAGTATATTATGTCATATGTTTTATATGATCGTAAATAGACAGGGTTTCTATGACTGGTTCAAATGAAGTTTTAACTTCCCAAGAATACATTTCACATCACCTTACCTTTTTATCTTCTGGTGACGGTTTTTGGTCTATTAATATAGATTCAATGGCGATATCAGTATTTTTAGGTGTTTTGATGCTTTTTTTACTGCGTCTTGCAGCAAAACAAGCAACAACAGGTGTACCTGGTAAGTTTTTATGCTTTATTGAAATGATTGTAGAGTTTGTCGAAGGAACAATAAAAGATATTTTCCATGGCAAAAATAAATTAATTGCACCGTTATCTTTAACCATCTTTGGGTGGGTGTTTTTAATGAATTTAATGGATTTAATTCCGGTAGATTTTTTACCGCGAACTGCAAGCGCGTTAGGATTATCTCACCTTCGAGTCGTACCTTCTGCCGATGTTAATATAACAATGTCTATGGCGTTGGGTGTGTTTGTTTTGATTCTATTTTATAGTATTAAGATGAAAGGTGTTTCAGGGTTTGTTAAAGAATTAACATTACAACCATTTAATCATTGGGCATTTATTCCTGTCAATCTTATTTTGGAAGGTGTTACTCTTATATCAAAACCTGTATCTTTGGGTCTTCGATTATTCGGAAATATGTATGCAGGTGAATTGATTTTCATTCTGATTGCCGCGTTATTACCTTGGTGGTCACAATGGTTGTTATCGGTTCCTTGGGCTATTTTCCATATATTAATCATTACATTACAAGCATTTATCTTCATGGTGTTGACAATTGTTTACTTGTCACAAGCATCTGAAGATCATTAATTTTTATTAAACTATTATGTGCTAATTTTTAGCAATAATTATTATTACTTTTGGAGTATTTATGGAAACTTTATACATTGCAGCTGCAATTATGATGGGCTTAGCTGCTGTAGGCGCAGCAATTGGTATTGGCATGCTAGGTGGTAAATTTTTGGAAGGCGCAGCTCGCCAACCTGAATTAATTCCTTTACTACGTACACAATTCTTTATCGTAATGGGTTTGGTTGATGCGATTCCAATGATTGCTGTTGGTTTGGGTCTTTACCTTATGTTTGCCGTTGCCGGATAAATAATTACTTCTGGTATTTTTTAACTTGCAAACACGGGAGATAATGCGGTGAATATAAACGCAACCCTACTAGGCCAAGCAATAGCATTTATAATGTTTGTTTGGTTCTGCATGAAGTTTGTTTGGCCTCCACTTTTAGATGCAATTGAAGCGCGTCAAAAATTAATTGCGGATGGTTTAACACAAGCTGAGCGTGCAGGAAAAGATCTTCAACTTGCTCAAGCGAAAGCGACAGATAAGTTGAAAGAAGCGAAAGTACAAGCAGCTGAAATTATTGATCAAGCGAATAAACGTCGCGCACAAATTGTCGATGAAGCTAAAACTGAAGGTGAAACCGAGCGTCAAAAAATAATAACGCAAGGTACAGCTGAAGTTGAATCTGAACGCAATCGTGCTCGCGAAGAGTTACGTCAACAAGTAACGATCCTCGCTATTGCTGGTGCTGAAAAAATAATAAAACATTCTATCGATAAAAATGCGAATAGCGACATTATCGATAAATTGGTAACTGAACTATAAGGAACGCGCTAATGTCTGAATTGACTACTGTAGCTCGTCCTTATGCTAGAGCTGCTTTTGAATTTGCGAATGAAAATAACAATATCGATACTTGGTATGAGATGTTGGTATTCGCGTCTGCTATTGTTGAAAATCCAACAATGGCTGAAATTCTGAAAAGCGATAGAGCAAAACAAGAAATAGGTAAATTGTTCATTGAAGTTTGTTCTGATCAACTTGATAAAAACGCTCAGAATTTAATAAATGTAATGGTTGAAAATGGACGCTTAACAGCGCTACCTACAGTGACTGCCCTGTTTTATGACTTAGTAATAAAAAACAAAAAAGAGATCGACGTTAATGTTGTCTCTGCTTATGTTTTATCTAAAAAGCAAAAAACAGAATTAATAGCAGCACTTGAAAAACGTCTAGCTCTTAAAGTAAATATTAATTGTAGTATTGATAAAACGCTGATCACTGGAATGATGATCACTGCGGGTGATTTAGTTATTGACAGTACCGCTAAAAGTCAACTAAATCGTTTGTTTAATACTCTACAATCCTAATGGGAAATTGGCATGCAACTGAATTCCACTGAAATAAGTGACCTTATTAAGCAACGAATTGAAAAGTTTGAAGCCGTAAGTGAAACACGAAATGAAGGTACAATCGTTTCTGTAAGCGATGGTATTATTCGTATAAATGGCCTTGCTGACTGTATGCAAGGTGAGATGATCGAATTACCGAATGGTAGTTTTGCAATGGCACTTAACCTTGAGCGTGACTCTGTAGGTGCTGTTGTTATGGGCCCTTATAAAGATCTTCGTGAGGGTGAAAAAGTAAAATCAACGGGTCGTATTCTTGAAGTTCCAGTTGGTAAAGGTTTATTAGGCCGTGTGGTTAATACACTGGGTGAGCCAATTGATGGAAAAGGACCAATCGAACATGATGGTTACTCTCCAGTTGAAGTAATTGCTCCCGGCGTTATTGATCGTAAATCAGTTGATCAACCTGTACAAACAGGTTGGAAATCAATTGATTCCATGGTGCCAATCGGTCGTGGTCAACGTGAACTTATCATTGGCGATCGCCAGGTAGGTAAAACTGCGATTGCAATTGATGCCATTATTAATCAAAAAAATACTGGTTTATATTCAGTTTATGTTGCGATTGGTCAAAAATCATCAACGATTGCCAACGTGGTTCGTAAACTTGAAGAGCATGGCGCATTAGCAAATACGATTGTTGTCGTTGCCTCAGCATCAGAAGCGGCTGCCTTGCAGTATCTTGCTCCTTATGCAGGTTGTTCGATGGGTGAATACTTCCGCGATCGCGGTGAAGATGCACTTATCGTATATGATGATTTATCTAAACAAGCGGTTGCTTATCGTCAGATTTCATTGTTGCTTAAACGTCCACCCGGTCGTGAAGCATACCCAGGTGATGTTTTCTACTTACATTCACGTTTATTAGAGCGTGCATCACGCGTTAATGCTGCGTATGTAGAGAAGTTTACAAAAGGTAAAGTAAAAGGTAAAACAGGCTCTTTGACTGCATTACCAATTATTGAAACACAAGCGGGTGATGTATCTGCCTTTGTTCCTACCAATGTTATCTCTATCACTGATGGTCAGATATTCTTAACGACTGAACTCTTTAATAGTGGTATTCGCCCAGCGGTTGATCCAGGTATTTCTGTATCACGTGTTGGTGGTGCTGCGCAGTGTAAAGTTATTAAAAAACTAGCCGGTGGTATTCGTACTGCACTAGCACAATATCGTGAATTAGCGGCTTTTGCACAGTTTGCATCAGATCTTGATGACATTACGCGTAGACAGCTTGATCATGGTAAAAAAGTAACTGAGCTAATGAAGCAAAAACAATACGCACCTATGTCTATTGTTGAGCAAGCGCTTTCATTATTTGCTGCTGAAAAAGGCTTCTTAACTAACGTTAATGTTGATAAAGTTTTAGATTTTGAAGCGTCTTTAGTTTCTTATGTAAAAAATGAGCATGCTGATTTTTATGCGAGTGTTAATGAAACTGGTGATTACAATAAAGAGATCGAAGGACAGTTTAACGCTATCTTAGAATCTTTCGTTGCAACGCAAACCTGGTAATTAATCATTGATTAGGAGCTAGAGATGGCCGGCGATAAAGAAATTAGAAATAAGATCGCGAGTGTTAAAAACACTCAAAAAATCACTGGTGCGATGGAAATGGTTGCGGCATCTAAAATGCGACGTGCGCAAGAGCGCATGAATAGCACGCTTGCTTATGCAAAAACGATGCGTGACGTGATTGGTCATATTGCACTTGGTAGGCTTGAATATCAACACCCTTATGTACTCGAAAGAGAGATAAAGCGTGTTGGATATATTGTAATTTCAAGCGATCGAGGTTTATGTGGTGGTTTAAACATTAATTTGTTTAAAAAACTTATCAGCGAAATGAAAGTACATTCAGGTAATGATATTGAAGTTGATTTGGCGCTTATTGGGTCTAAATCAACCGCTTTCTTTTCTCGTATAGGTGCCAACATTGTTGCTCAAGTTACACACTTAGGTGATAAGCCGGCCGTTAAAGATTTAATCGGTTCGGTGAAAGTAATGTTAGATGCTTTCAATGACGGTAAACTTGATAGCCTATATATAGTACATAATAAATTTATAAGTACGATGGTACAAGAGCCAACAATTAGTCAGTTGTTACCTCTACCTAAAGTGGAAAGTGATGAAGTTTCTAAGCATCTTTGGGATTATCTTTACGAAGATGATGCCAAAACATTGCTGGATGCTTTGTTTATTCGCTATGTAGAGTCTCAAGTATATCAAGGTGTTGTAGAGAACTTAGCCTGTGAGCAAGTCTCTCGAATGATCGCTATGAAATCAGCGACAGACAATGCGAATGATTTGATTGATGAGTTACAACTTGTTGCCAATAAAGCGCGTCAAACTGCAATTACTCAGGAACTTGCTGAGATTTGTGGTGGTGCCGCTGCGGTATAATTATAAATTTAAGATTTTAGAGGATCAGAGATGAGTTCAGGTAAAATCGTACAGATCATCGGTGCTGTTGTGGATGTTGAATTCTCCCAGCAAGATATACCGAATATTTACAGTGCGTTAATAGTCACTGAAAAAAACCTTACGATGGAAGTTCAGCAGCAAATTGGCGGCGGCGTAGTACGCTGTATCGCTATGGGTGCTACTGAAGGCTTACGTCGTGGATTAGAAGTGACGGATACAAAACACGCAATCACAGTACCAGTAGGTACGGCTACATTAGGTCGTATTTTAAATGTACTTGGTGAACCTGTGGATGAATGTGGCCCAGTTGAAGCAACTGAGCATTATGAAATTCACCGTGAAGCGCCTTCGTATGAAGAGCAAGCTATATCAGTAGATACCTTAGAAGTTGGTATCAAAGTTATTGATTTGATTTGTCCTTTTGCAAGAGGTGGTAAAATAGGTCTATTTGGTGGTGCGGGTGTTGGTAAAACCGTAAACATGATGGAACTTATCAATAACATCGCTTTAAAACATTCAGGATTGTCTGTTTTTGCGGGTGTTGGCGAGCGTACTCGTGAAGGTAATGATTTTTACTACGAGATGCAAGAAGCGGGTGTTGTTAATGTTGAAAATCCAGAGCTATCTAAAGTAGCAATGGTATATGGTCAAATGAACGAGCCACCAGGATGTCGTTTACGCGTAGCTTTAACCGGCTTAACGATGGCTGAGCGTTTCCGTGATGAAGGTAAAGATGTATTATTATTTATTGATAATATTTATCGTTACACTCTAGCAGGAACTGAAGTATCTGCACTACTTGGACGTATGCCTTCTGCGGTAGGTTACCAACCTACACTAGCTGAAGAAATGGGCGTATTACAAGAGCGTATTACTTCAACTAAATTGGGTTCAATCACATCTATCCAAGCGGTATATGTACCTGCAGATGATTTAACCGATCCCTCTCCAGCGACAACCTTTGCTCACTTAGATGCAACGATTGTATTATCGCGTCAGATTGCATCATTAGGTCTTTATCCTGCGATCGATCCATTGGATTCTACTTCTCGCATGCTTGATCCGCTAGTTGTAGGCCAAGAGCATTATGATATTGCTCGTGGTGTTCAAAGTATATTACAGCGCTATAAAGAGCTTAAAGATATTATTGCTATTTTAGGCATGGATGAGCTTTCTGAAGAAGATAAACAGATCGTGTCACGTGCGCGTAAAGTTGAAAAATTCTTAACTCAGCCTTACCATGTAGCAGAAGTATTTACAGGTTCACCCGGTGTATATGTAACGCTTAAAGATACTTTATCAGGCTTTAAAGGACTGATTGCTGGCGAATATGATGATATTCCAGAGCAAGCATTCTTATATGTCGGTAGTATCGACGAAGCCGTTGAAAAAGCAAAAACTTTATAATAGCTGGAGGTAATTATGACTAAAGCAATGACCACTCATTTAGATGTTGTAAGTGCAGAAGGCTCTCTGTTTTCAGGGCGTGTTTCACATTTATCAGTATCTGGTCAAGAAGGTGAACTTGGTATTATGCCAGGACATACCCCGCTACTAACTGCAATTAAACCAGGTGTTATTAAACTGGTTAAGCAAGGTGGTGCTGAAGAAGTCATTTATATCTCTGGTGGGTTTCTTGAGGTGCAACCGAGTAGTGTCACTATCTTAGCGGATACGGCTATTCGAGCAGAAGATCTTGATCAGGCTAAAGCCGAAGAAGCAGCGCGTATTGCCAAAGAGCAATTAGATAATCCTACTAAGGATATTGATTTTGTTCTTGTTAGCGCTCAGCTTGCTCAAGCTGTTGCACAGTTACGTACAATTAAGTTAACCCGAAGATGATATTTTAGCTTTCGGAAAAAAGCGACCTAAGGGTCGCTTTTTTTATGCCTGTTATATGTTTTTAGAAATGATAATGGGCAAAAAAAAATCCTAATGTAAAACATTAGGCTTTTTTATTATTTTAAATTAATACCTTTGGTATTACGCATTTAAAACTTATATGAAATACCTGCGTACACGGAATTTAAAGGGAATGCGTATATATTGCTGTCATTCTTTCCTTCAATTTCGGCAAAATAAGTATCCGTTTCATAAGCGACGCGTAATTGTACGCCACGTAAATATTGAGGGGAATATTCTAAACCGAAGCCGTATTTAATCGCAATGAAACTCTCATCCGCAGAGTCTAAGAATACGTCGCTACTGTTAAGGGTAACAGAAGATACTCCCAGCAAGACAAAGGGACGAATACCATATCTAAAGGTATAGCCAATATTCATCGCCACAGAAAGTGAAGTCGGATTTTGCTCTATAGTCGTTGTCGATTTATCAAAATGGGTTATGTAACCCTCAGAGGTACCGTAATCCGTGTAGGTTGCCTCTAAAGCAAAAACATTGTTAAACTGATAACCCGCATAAATTTTTAGCGTGTTTCCTGATGTAGATTTTATTAAGTTTTCCAGTGGGGCGCTCGATATCCCTGCCATCGCTTGATACTCCTCCACTTCATCGATTTTTATTTCTGTGGCATCATAACTAAAAGAGCCATAGCCAGTGCCGATATAAAATCCTGTATTATCGGCACTAAAAGCACTACTCGACATCGCTAAGAGAAGAGTAGGTAATATTATTTTTTGCATTATTCATCCTTGTTATATACATTTTAATTCAAGTAAAGTGTGTCCTAGCCCTATGTTATCAGTCCGTTTTTCGATACTAAAACCGGCAGTAGTTACGATTTCTAAAAAGTCATCACTACGATAAAAGCGGCTGTTTCCATTAGCGAGGCAAGTAAAGTAAAGAGAGGTCGCATTTAAACTTAAAGTGGCAGCGTCATATTTTTGAGCATCCCAAAAAAGCTCTAGAATATAGACGCGCGCATCTGGGCGCATTGCTTGGCGCACGCGTTGTAAAATACTTAAAATTTCCATCGGAGAAAAACAGTCTAAAAATTGACTCATCCACCAAACATCAGCACCCGTCGGTAGGCTTTGTTGTTTATCTAGTAAATTAGCAGGGTAAGCATCGATACGCTTAGAGAAACCAGCCTCTTTCGCATTTTGTAGTGCAACTTCAATCTGTTGCGGTAAGTCGATAATGGTAACTTCTACCTCTTTATCATAATTAACGCATTGCAGTGCCCATTTACCGGTGTTCCCGCCAATATCAAAGATACGTTTGGGTTTATGTGCAAATACTTTTTCTAATAAAAGGGGAAAAGAGCGATCGGAGTAAAAATGATCAAATTGAAACCAGCTATTTTTCGCTTTTTCAGGCAGAGTTGATAGGCCTTCGTAAATGGTTGGCCAGTTGCCTAATTCTTTTAAGCCCGCAGGTTTTCCCTCTTTTATGGCCTCAGTTAAGTGCATCATGGCAGCATAACAAACATCTGCGGTAAAATCTAAGTTTGCCCGCGTCATGCCGTCATGTAACAGGAAATAACCGAGGTTTGCGATAATATAATTAGGTTTATTCCAAGTAACGATGTGCGCGCTAAGGGCCATATCTAAGAGTACTTTCACCCCATATTCAGAAACACCGGTTTGTTGACTTATTTGCGTCGCATCCAGCCCTTCTTGCTGCGCTTTGTCTAGTACTTCTAATATATTTAAGTCGCGCAATGTTCTTGCTGTTTGAAAGATGATGGGAGAAAATGCAAGTTTTTGTGCTTCTGTTTTTGCAGCTAGCGCACTGAAAGGGTCGTTACTGTGATCTGTCATTATTACTACTCTTTATTGTTTATAAAGTTTTGTTTTATAGAGAAATAGTGCGGTTTCTATTGTTTGTGTGTGACAAAAAATATATATCATATATTATATTTTACACGCGCACTAGTTTGTTAGTTTTAAAAATTTCTATTAATATAAAAGAACATTTTATATTAATAAGTGACTTTAAACTGTTATTGAGTACTAAAGTGTAATGTTAATATGTTGATCTGTTATGCAAGGTGGTAATAAAATGAAAAGAGTTATAATGGCTGTACTAATATTTATGGGTGTTTGTGCTTTTCCTGTGAGCGCTAAAGACGATGTACGTAGTTATTTAGTCGACGATATATTAAAAACAGAGCAAGCTAAACAAATATTAGGTGATGAGATCTCTTTTTATTTTGGCACGCAAAAACATCCTAAAATAGTTAAAACACTTTCCTTTATTAAAACTAATAAAAAAACGAATGCGTTTAATAAAACTGATTTAAAAGCTTGCCAATGGGTGTTTTTATCTGCAATGAAACAATTGAAACAGATGGCAATAAACAAAGGTGGAAATGCAGTTGTTAATATAAAGTCTAATTATAAGAACAACTTAACATCGAGTAACAGTGAGTTTCGTTGTGGTGCGGGTGTCTTTATTGCCGGAGTTGCTCTCACGGGCGATGTCGTTAAATTAAAATAAGATTGGTTAGTACGAATATATGAGCAGTATTGAATTTAAAATAGATAAATGGTTGGCACTTTCACCGGGTCTATTAAATATTGAGCAGTGGCATGATTGGTCATCATCTTTGATGCAGTGGCCCTCTCAATTGACGCCAGTGCCAATATCTTTGATCAAACCAATGATGCGCCGGCGTATGAGTTCTCTTAGCAAAATAGCCGTGCAAGCTGCGTTGCAATTATCAGCTCAAGAGCAGGTAGATTATATTGTTTTTGCAAGTCGCCATGGCGAGTTAACGCGCACTGTTAAATTACTTGAAGATATCATTAAAGGCGACGATGCATCGCCTTTGGCTTTTTCGCAATCAGTGCATAATATCGCAGCTGGACTATTTACTATCTGTAGTGGCCGGGCGACGCCCGTTACATCGATAGCTGCGGTGGAAAGTTCATTGCATCATGGCTTAATTGAAGCGTCTGTTTATCTACAGGAGAATCCCACCCATAAAGTCTTATTGGTTGATTTTGATGAGTCTTTACCTGAGCCTTATTGTTGTTATGAACAGAAAGTTCATCCCGGTTATGCGTTTGCTGCTATTTTGAGCTTTGGATCTCAGTTTCAATTGTCGTGGTCTAAAAATAAGGATGATGCGGGTTTTTCGAGTCAACAAAGCTTGTGTGTGATTGATTACTTATTAAAAAACACACGCAAGGTACTTATAAGTGACCCTAGACTCGTGTGGGAATGGAGCCGGAATCGATGAGTTTAGCGGCTTGCTTAAATAAATATTGGCGTATATTGGCAACCTGTTTTTGCTTTTTTTTGTTTGCTTTTGGCGGACTATTACTTAGTTTTTTAGTGTTCCCAGTACTGGTGTTGTTTGTTAAAAATAAAGCGCAAAGAGAGTTAAAAGTACAATCAGTTATTCAAAAATCATTTTTTTTGTTTTGCGAAATAATGCGCTTAAGTGGTGCGATAGATTACAAAATAATAGGCGCCGAAAAACTGCAAAGCGATAAACACTGTTTGGTTGTGGCGAATCACCCTAGTTTGATTGATTATGTTTTGATTGTGGCGCATATGCAACAATGTGACTGTTTGGTAAAAGAAAGCATTTGGAATAATCCTTTTATGAAGGGGGTTGTTAGTGCAGCGGGCTACATACCGAATAAAAACCCTGAAACACTAGTTGAAGATTGTGCTCAGCGCTTAAGTCAGGGGCATGTGTTGCTCATTTTTCCGGAAGGGACGCGCAGTACGCCTGGCGTTAAATCAAAATTACAACGCGGTGCAGCTCAGGTGGCATTAAAAACGGCATCAGATATTAGAGTGGTGCACATAACAGTGGCACCCGTATTCCTTACAAAGCAACGTAAGTGGTATCAAGTACCAGATAAAAAACCATTTTTTTTACTTGAAGTAAAAGAAAAAATAGAGATAAACACTTTTATTAAGACAGAAACACCTTCCTCGATCATGGTTAGGAAGTTAAATGCTCATTTGGAAAACGTTATTTTCCCACAAAAAAGTAGGTAGAGATGCAAAAGATAGAAATGGAATTAAAAAAACTGATCATTGATGCCTTAAATCTAGAAGATTTAAGTGTTGATGATATAGAAACAGATGCGCCTCTTTTTGGTGAAGGTTTAGGTTTGGACTCTATCGATGCATTAGAGTTGGGCTTAGCGATAAAAAAACAATATTGTGTTGTTATCGATGCAGATGATGTTACCACGCGGGAGAGTTTTGCCTCGATCGCAAGTTTAGCGAAGTATATTACTGAAAATAGAGACGATAAAAAATGAAACAGTTAAATAGAGATGAAATCTTTGTTCAAGTTCAAGATGCTTTGGTCGAGTTATTTGAAGTAAATAAAGAGGATGTATTACTTGAAACTAAACTCTATGAAGAGTTAGATTTAGACAGTTTAGATGCGGTTGATTTGGTGGTGCATTTGCAAAAATTAACCGGTAAAAAAATCAAACCCGAAGAATTTAAGTTAGTGCGTAGTGTGCAGGATGTTGTAGATGCGGTTGCTAATTTATTAACCGATAAAGAGTGAAACCTTTTAGCATAATATGTGCCCTTCTTTTGTTTGCTTATCCCTTTGCGGTTTATTATGGCTTGAATAATTGGGGGCTTAATACGATTGCGGGTGTGTTAGGCTTTTTGTTTTTGGTGCGTTTTGTCGGTGCGGATAACACGCGCTCTAAAGAGTTAAAGTACATTGCATGGCTAAGTGCAAGTGCGGGTATTGTTCTTACTTTTTTTGCGCTGATCTTTAAAAATTCACAGTGGTTTACTTATTATCCTGTCATTGTAAATATTTTAATGTTGATTTTGTTTGCTCAAAGTTTATATCAAAAAGAAAGTTTAATAGAGCGTTTTGCGCGCTTACAAAAGCCAGACTTACCGGGATATGCTATCGCCTATACGCGAAATGTCACTAAGGTTTGGTGTGTATTCTTTGTAGTTAATGCGTGTATTGCTCTCGTTACTACATTTATGTCGATGCAAGTATGGACGCTTTATAATGGCCTGATAAGCTATTTACTCGCTGGGTGTTTATTTTTGATTGAATTTATTATCCGTCTTCGAGTACAAAAAAAGCATGAAAAAGCCAGTAACAATGCAAAATAAGTCATTAAGCAACGTATTATTACGACAACAAAAAAATAAAAATGTGGCCTTTAATGCTGATCAGGTAATGACGGGGCAACAATTTTTAGAAGACATACAAACACTGTGCAGTGTGTTAAAAAAAGATAACAGTGCACTTGTTGCCATTTGTTGCGTCAATAGTTATCTGTTTAGTGTCGCTTTTTTTGCGGTCATTTATGCCGGTAAAAAAATATTATTACCCGGTAGTCATCAACCTGCAATATTAAGCACTTTAGCCTCTCAATTTGATTTGTTAATAGACGATGGGCTAATGGCGAAAAACGCCCCAATAAAGCGCATCGAGTTACCTTTAAAAATGAAAAGTAACAGTGATTTTACGTTTTTTGAATTAAATTTAGAGCAGGTTGAAATTACCCTCTTTACATCGGGATCAACGGGCCAGCCTAAAGCTATTTATAAAACATTGGCCATGTTAGATAAAGAAATATCCTCTTTAGAGGCCCTTTGGGGAGACTTGCTAGGCGCATCGACGGTGCAGAGTACTGTCTCTCATCAACATATTTATGGTTTGTTATTTCGTGTGCTCTGGCCTTTATGTATGGGGCGTAGTTTTAGTTGTTTGGATATCACCTATCCAGAGCAGGTTAGCTTGCGTGCTAATGATGCAAGTATATTGATAACCAGCCCTGCATTATTAAAGCGTTTAAGTATGGAAAAAAGTAGCGCTAGTTATCGCGCCGTATTTTCATCGGGTGGCCCGTTGTTAGAGGCGGGCTTAACAAATTGCCAATCAATATTAAAACAAACACCCATTGAAATATTTGGTAGCACTGAAACCGGCGGAATTGGTTATCGTAGCCAAACCCATAATGATGCAGAGTGGACTTTTTTCTCTGAAATAAGCGCTCAAGTGGATAAAAACCAATGTTTATTATTAACGTCTCCTTGGCTAAGTCCCGATTTAACGGCAACAGCAGATGCTTATTATCAAACGAGTGACCAATGTGAACTATTGAGTGATAGACGTTTCATTTTAAAGGGGCGAATTGATCGCATTGTTAAAATTGAAGAAAAACGCGTGTCATTAATCGCATTAGAGATGCGATTAAATGCAATGAATTGGGTTGATGAAAGTGTGCTTGTTGTCTTGGATAAGAGAGCGCGGATGAGCTTGGGTGCGTTGCTTGTATTGAGTTTGATCGGGAAAAAACAATTTAAAACGTTAGGAAAAGCAACGTTTTGTTTACAACTTCGTCATGATTTGCGCCAATGGTTTGAGCCGGTCGCGATCCCTCGTTACTTTAGGATAGAAGATGAGATCCCTTTAAATACACAAGGGAAACGGCGTTATGAAGAAATATCAGGGTTATTTGAATGAACAATAATATAGATTTACATAAGCCCCTATTGGTCAAACAAAGCGTTTCTGAAAATGAGGCTACTTTGGTTTTAAAAATAGAAGATAACATCGCTTATTTTTCGGGGCATTTTGATGAAAACCCGATCTTAGCAGGTGTTGTGCAGTTAGATTGGGCTATTTATTATGCCAATAAATTCTTTGCATGTGGTGATGTGTTTTTGGGGATGGAGGTGATCAAGTTTCAACAGCCTATTTTGCCCAATACAGAGATAATTTTAACGCTACGTTGGCAAGAAGATAAACAAAAACTATATTTTGATTATAGCGACAGTGAACAAGTAAAATATGCATCTGGAAGAATAAAATTAAAGGCTGAACAGAGTGATATTTAACCCTTGTTTTTTGATCCCTTGTTATAACCATGGTCGTACATTGCTTGCGGTTATCGATGCGCTACAGACTGATTTTGACTACCCTGTTTTGGTCATTGATGATGCCAGTAGCTACCCTACTCAATCCATTATTAACACCCTTAAAGCCCCTACTATGGTGCACCGCCTAGATAATAATCAAGGTAAAGGTGGCGCTGTCATGGCGGGTCTTAAAAAAGCAAAAAAGCTAGGGTTTAGTCATGCTATTCAAATAGATGCTGATGGGCAACATGATTTAAACGCACTACCAGAGTTGATACTTAACGCTAAAAAATATAGTAATAATATTATATCAGGCGCTCCAATATATGATGAAAGTGTGCCTAAAGGTCGATTGTATGGTCGTTATTTAACGCATTTTTGGGTGTGGGTTGAAACACTTTCATTTTCGATAAAAGATAGCATGTGTGGCTTTCGTGTTTATCCTGTTGGCGCGGTTAATCAAGTGATCGCCAACAATAATATTGGCAAACGTATGGATTTTGATATTGAGATCATGGTTAAAAGCTTTTGGGAGGGGATTGATATTCGTTTTATTGATATTAAGGTTATTTACCCAGAAGATGGTCTCTCTCATTTTCAACCTATAGCGGATAATTTACGTATTACTAAAATGCATACATGCCTTGTATTTGGCATGTTAAGACGCCTTCCTAAGTTGCTTTTACGTAAAAAACCTAAAGCCGAGAAATTAGAGCACTGGTCGAAGCAAAGCGAATCGGGTACTTATTATGGAATGAAATTCCTATTGGGTATTTATTCTTTATTTGGACGAAGTGTTTTTAAAATGTGCTTAAAGCCTATTTTATATTATTACAGTCTATTTTCTAAAAAATCAGTGCGAGCGTCTACTTTATATTTACAGTATCTCACTGAGTATATGCGTAAAAATAATATTCCTGTTACTGACAATTTAACGGTATATCAACACCTGTTGTCATTTGCAGAAACGATGCTAGATAAACTGGCTGCTTGGAAAGGTGATTTTACGCCAGAAAATTTAACCATTAACAATAGAGATGTGGTTGAGAAAGCTCAAAACAGCCCACAAGGTTGTCTTATTTTAGGCTCTCATTTAGGTAATTTAGAGCTATTTAGAGCTTTGAGTCAGAGCTATCCCGAATTAAAAATAAATGCACTGGTTTTTACAGAGCATGCCCCTCGTTTTAATGCGGTATTAAGCGCGGTTAACCCAGATGCAAACTTAAATGTGATCGAGGTGAATAAGATGGGTCCAGAGACGGCCATTTTATTATCTCAAAAAATTGAAGAGGGAGAATGGGTTGTGATCGTCGGTGATCGGACATCAACCACGATGAGTCAAAAGGTAATTTGGGCTGATTTCTTAGGCCATAAAGCTCCCTTTCCCCAAGGTCCTTTTATATTGGCCTCGCTTTTAAAAGCACCGGTATACTTGTTATTTGGTTTACGTAATGAATCGAGTCAACAAGCGCATTTTGACCTTCATTTTGAGCTCTTTAGCTCGCAAATAATATTACCGAGAGGAAAAAGAGAAGAGGCATTACAAAGTGTTGTTGAAAAGTACGCGCAACGCTTACAGCATTACACATTAAAAGCCCCTTTACAGTGGTATAACTTTTTTAATTTTTGGACATTAACGGGAAATGACGATGAAAAATAAACAAAAAAACATCCTATTTGGTCAAGGGCGATTAACGATAGAAGATATTGTTAGTATTTCTAATGGATCGGATGCACAAATGAGTTGTTCTCCTGAATTTATCGGAAAAATTGATCGTGGGGTCGCATTTTTAGCGTCGTTGCTTAAAGAAGAAGGCGTTATTTATGGCGTAACAACGGGATATGGCGATTCATGTACTGTGGCTATTCCGATGGATCTTGTCGCAGAGTTACCCTTAAATTTAACCAGGTTCCATGGTTGTGGTTTAGGTAATAATTT
Source organism: Psychromonas sp. CNPT3 (assembly GCF_000153405.2). NCBI lineage: Bacteria > Pseudomonadati > Pseudomonadota > Gammaproteobacteria > Alteromonadales > Psychromonadaceae > Psychromonas > Psychromonas sp. CNPT3. Next base: position 22,389 of record NC_020802.1, on the reverse strand, counting down.
AACAGAGCAACAATCTAAAGCGGTATTGGCGACACGATTATGCTCGCTATCTCAAGGTTATTCTGGCGTGACGCATACGCTTTTAAATCAAATTGTGACGTTAATTAATCATGATATTTCCCCTCGGATCCCTGAAGAAGGATCGGTCGGTGCAAGTGGTGACCTAACGCCTCTTTCGTATTTAGCGGGTGTTTTGATCGGAGAACGAGAGGTGATTTATCAAGGTAAGATACGGCCAACACAAGAAGTGTTTTCTGAGCTTAATATCACCCCGATAGTATTACAGCCTAAAGAAGGCCTTGCACTAATGAATGGCACCGCTGTTATGACGGCGCTGGCTTGTCTGGCCTTTAAACGTGCAGAGTATTTAGCGAAGTTAAGCACTAAAATAACAGCGATGGTGTGCGTGGCGCTGCAAGGTAATACCTTTCATTTCGATAAGGCGTTATTTGCGGTAAAACCCCATGCTGGGCAACAATTAATTGCACAATGGTTGCGTCAAGATTTAGGCTCAACAGAGGCGCCAAGAAATAGTAAGCGCTTACAGGATAGATACTCATTACGCTGCGCCCCACATGTTATCGGGGTATTGCAAGATACCTTGCCGTGGTTGCGCTCTATGATTGAAAATGAATTAAACAGTGCGAATGATAATCCTATTATCGACGCAGATAATGAGCGTGTACTACACGGAGGACATTTTTATGGCGGACATATCGCGATGGCAATGGACACCTTAAAAGTAGCCGTCGCTAACTTAGCTGACTTGTTAGATAGGCAAATGGCACAGTTAATGGATCATAAGTTTAATAATGGATTGGCTTCCAACCTAAGCGGTGCAACGGGAGCGAGAAAGCCCATTAATCATGGTTTTAAAGCGGTACAGATCGGTGTATCTGCATGGACTGCTGAAGCATTAAAACATACCATGCCGGCCAGTGTTTTCTCGCGATCTACCGAATGTCATAATCAAGATAAAGTGAGTATGGGGACCATCGCATCGCGCGACTGTCTGCGTGTTTTAACCTTAACAGAGCAAGTTGTCAGCGCCTCTTTACTCGCGGTTTCGCAAGCGCTTGAACTGCGAAAACGAGAGGGAGAATTAGAGAGTGCGCAGCTGAGCCCTTCTTTGACGAAAATGCTTGAGTCTGTTTTAAAGGATTTTGATATGGTTAATGAAGATCGCCCATTAGAAGCTGATTTACGCCATTTTATGCATTTAATTCAAACTGAAAAATGGGATCTTTATTAATTTAAGGGGAAATGTTTTGTTAAAAAAAATGGATTTAAGCGCAGAAGTTACTTTGGTCACCGCCTTTCAAGATGCCGATCCCATGGGGGTTATTTACCATGGAAATTATTTCAGGTTCTTTGAAGAAGCACGACGCCTATTAATGGAAAAAATGGATTATAACTATCGCGATATGCAAGATTCTGGCTATATATGGCCCGTTATTGATAGCTATGTGAAATATATTCGTGCGATCCCTTACCATCATGAGATCCGAGTCTGTGCCAAGCTGACCGATTGGGAAAATTATATGCGCGTTGAATATATTATTTATGATGCTAAAGATGGCACGCGCATGAGTAAGGGTTATACACGTCAAGTTGCGGTTAACATGCAAACTAAAGAGATGTGTTTAGCTTCTCCTGCCTTTTTCATAAAAAAATTGGAGCGTTATTTTGTGGATTAAGAGAAGTTTTTGTGTTGTTTTGGGCATGCTTATCAGTAGTGCTAGTTTTTCTTTTAGCATGGCACAATTACAAAAAAAATTAACGGCGCATGATTTATTGCGTGGTGATTTTGTGCAACACAAACAAATGAAAATGTTTAAACAGCCTTTAGTGTCGAATGGGCATTTTTTATTGGATAATAAAAATGGGCTCATATGGCAACAAGAGAGCCCTTTTCCTGTGGCGTTGGTGCTAGTAAAAGATAAACTTAAACAACAAATTGCGAAGCAACCTGCACAGGTAATACTTGCCAAAGATAACCCGATGGTTTTTTATTTTAGTCATCTATTTTTATCTCTTTTTAAAGGTGATATCAAGCAATTAGAACAGCAATTTAGTTTAACCTTAAGTGGATCGTCAGAGCGGTGGCAATTACAGTTAACACCAAAATCAGCGCCACTTAACCGTATTTTTTCGTATATTGATATATCCGGTGCGCAGTATATTGATCAGCTCAAATTAGTCGAATTAAGTGGTGATAGCTCACTGCTTGATTTTAGTCAGCAACGCGCTCTGCCGGTTCAATTAAATGAAGAAGAAAAACGTGCTTTCAAGTTCTAAAATTGCATTTATATGGCTGGCTTTTATCGCGAGTTGCGCATTAACATTGTCGTATCAAATAATGCAGCCTAAGTTACCAATAGAAACGAATATACTGGCGTTATTACCCAAAGACAAGCAAGATCCTCTCGCCCAAAAGGCGTTTGAGCGGGTGGCTGACAACTTAAGTAATAAAGTGGTTTTCTTATTGCAAGGAGACGATAAGCAGCGTTTGCTTAGTGCTGCTGAGGACTTTTCGGCGCAATTGTTAGACACTAAATTGTTTGTAAAAGTGCAAGCAAAAGTAGATGAATTACAGCAGAGGGCTTGGGGGAAACTATACTTCCCTTTTCGCTCACAATTGCTCACCGAAAGCCAAAAAATACGTTTAAAAGATAACCCAGAAAAGCAAGTTGAGCATGTTATCTCACAACTATATAACCCTTTTTCAGGTGTCAGTGGGACTGAATTAGGATCTGATCCTTTTTTATTGTTTCGTGATTATTTATCGGAAAAAAATCAGCAAACAGCACAATTTACCTTATTAAATGGTTTTATCAGTACCAAATACCAAGGCAAAACCTACATTGTTATACAGGCTGATTTATTGGGAGATGCTTATGACACACAGTTACAAAGCCATATTGGCAACCTGATTGCCTTAGAAAAAACAATAGAAAACAAGTTTCACGTGAAACTTATGCACACTGGCACTTTATTTTATGCAGCATATGGAACGCAGAGCGCCAAAAGTGAAATTAGTACCATAGGTATTGGCTCTCTTTTAGGTATTATATTTTTATTATTATGGGTCTATCGTAGCACCCTGCCTCTTTTATTGGCTTTACTTTCTATTGGCTGTGGTTTGTTGGTGGCTTTTGTCGTTAGTGTTGCCGTTTTTGGAAAAGTGCATTTATTTAGTTTGGTGTTTGGAGCAAGTTTAATAGGTGTTTCAATCGATTATGCTTTCCACTACCTGACCGAACGCTTAAAAACACCTCACAATTGGGACTCACAAAAAGCCTTAAAACATATTTTTAGCGCAATAACATTGGGGCTTATCACCAGTTTAATGGGCTATTTAGGTTTGTTGGCGGCCCCTTTTCCCGGTTTACAGCAACTTTCCTTATTCTCTGTTATTGGATTGATCAGCGCTTATTTAACGGTGATCTGCTGTTATCCTTATTTTTCTAAAAAACCAAGCACTATAACACCTCCCAAATTAATGTTTTTCATACAATGGTTAAATTTATGGCACAACCCTAAACTACGTCTGTTACTACCGTTGGGGCTTTTCGTGTTTGCATTGTTAGGTTTAACCCAAGTTCATTTTAATGATGATATTCGTCAACTCCAAGCCATGCCCGTTGATTTAAAAGAGCAAGAGCAACAAATTAAAAAAATAACAGGTGTGGGAGAAAAACAGCAGTTGTTATTAGTGAAAAGTAATACTGAGGAAAATTTACTTATCGCGCTAGAAACATTGGATTTAAAATTAAAAGAGTGGAAAAAACAAGGGGTCATATCTTCGTACCGAAGTATTCATCAATTTGTACCGTCATTAAAAACGCAAAGAGAAAACTATCAATTAGTACAATCTTTATATATTAAAGAGGCCTCTCTTTTACAAGAAAGGTTGAACTTTAGTGCTCCGGTTATTCTTAATGTTCCTTTTAGTCCCTTTTTAATCAAAGACTTTTTGGCATCTCCAGTCTCTGCCCCTTTAGGTTTTTTATGGCTAGGTAACATAAATCAGAACATCGCCAGTATTGTGATCTTGAGTGATGTGAAAAACAAGGCTGATATTTTACGCTATATTGAAGACAATGCAGCGCTTACAAGTTTAGATAAAGCCGATGAGATCTCGACAATTTTTGGTGTGTACCGCGTTTATATATCGATGCTTTTAGGGAGTGCTTACCTACTAATTTGTTGTTTGTTATTGTATCGATATACTTTAAAGCTCGCATGTAAAGTCATTATCCCGCCTTTAATAGCAGGATGTGTTGGTTTGGCTATCACCAGTGTTTTTGGCATACCCATCACTATTTTCAACTTATTAGCTTTGCTTTTAATCTTAGGGATAGGTATTGATTATACTTTGTTTTTTGCAGAATTAAAAAAACACGCGGATGCGCCGAACACCTTATTGGCGATCACATTATCAGCCATAACGACGGTTTTATCTTTTGGTTTGCTGGCACTCAGTGCAACGGCTGCTATTCATGGTTTTGGTATTACCGTGCTGAGTGGCATTGTGGTGGCTTGGCTCTTAGCGCCTTTGGCAATGCCTTTAAAGAGTAAAACAGAGAATATGAAGATAGAACATGAAAAGACATTATAAAAAAGACTATAAAAAACTGATCCTACTGAGTTGCCTTTTTTTATTAAACGCTTGTGCCCTACAACCTCAAAGTCAACTTGTGCAGGTGGCTATTGATAAAAATGTTTATGTTTCGCTACCACAACCCAAACAACTGGGTCGACATATTAATGTGAGCCAATTAATCAGTGCGCAGTGGGATGATAAAAAAACACGTGATTTATTGGTACAACTTGAAGTTGATGAGCAACATGTTGTCTTAGCGGGTTTTTCTGCGTGGGGGGTTAAGTTATTGAGCCTCACATATTCAGGCGATAAGATAGACAGTTATGTATTAACCGGGCTTGCCAGCACACTCCCTGCGCCAGAGAATATATTATTTAACGTTATGCTCTCGATTTGGCCGGTAGAAGCATGGCAAGCGCCGTTATCGCGCATAGGTTGGACATTAAAAGAAAAAGGCCTGCAGCGTTATTTATATGACGCTCAGGGTAAAACAGTGATACGTATTGATTATCAGCGCAAACCTTATTTACAAGGTAAAATCGTTTTTAGGGATTTACGTACAAACTACAGCATTAGCATTGAAACGAATTAAGCTTATGAATGATAAAATAAAGAGACCTCTGTATATTCATGCTCTGGCAATGAATTGTGCCCTTGGTCAGAATAAAAAAGAGCAAATACAGTGCTTAAAATCTGAAATCCCAGCGCAGATGGTAACTGAGCCTGGTTGGTTAAATGATGGCAAAGAAACGGTCGTCGGAAAAGTTAACGGCACACTACCGGTTATTCCTGCACATCTAAAACATAAAAACACGCGTAACAACCGTTTGGCGTTATCGGCTTTAGTGCAGATTGAAGAGCAAGTTAAGCTACATATTCAAAAAGTAGGCGCATCGCGTATTGCGGTTATCGTAGGCACAAGCACATCGGGTATTAGTGATGGCGAACGTGCCTTGGCAATAAAAGCGAGCACCGGATCATTGCCAGAGGATTATCATTATCATCAGCAAGAAGTGGGAAATCTAGGGCAATTTGTCGCTGATTATTTTGCTATCGAGGGGCCAACGTATACCATATCTACGGCATGTTCTTCGAGTGGTCGTGTCTTTTTGTCTGCGCAACGTTTATTAAAATCGGGCCTTGTTGATGCAGTTTTAGTGGGCGGTGTTGATTCTTTATGCCAATTAACCTTAAATGGATTCCATGCGTTAGAGGCTTTATCCACAACGATCTGTCTACCTTTTGGCGCTAATAGAAACGGTATTAACATTGGTGAAGCCGGTGCATTTATGTTGTTGTCATTACAAAAAAACGGCTCGAGAATCGCTTTGCTGGGCGTGGGAGATAGCTCTGATGCGCATCATATTTCAGCGCCCCACCCGGAAGGTTATGGCGCGATCGCATCGATGCAAAAAGCGTTACAGGATGCGCAGTTAGCGCCTTGTGATATCGGTTATATTAATGCGCATGGCACGGCGACAAAATTAAACGATACGATGGAAGCTAAGGCAATATATGCGCTGTTCGCAGATGCAGTGCCTGTTAGTTCAACAAAGCCATTAACGGGACATGCATTAGGTGCAGCTTCCATGCTTGAGTCTGTCATTTGTTGTTATATATTAAGTGATTCGCTAGATTTACCCCTACAAATTAATGATGGTAACGTTGATGCAACACTTGCACCGATTGCTTTTGTGGATAAACCTCAAAAACTGCACCATAAAGCCATATTAAGTAACTCATTTGCTTTTGGTGGCAATAATATCAGCTTAATATTTGGAGTTGTGGATGTCTAAATTCCCTAAAATAGAGTCATTATTACCCCATAGCGCGCCAATGATATTGGTTGATAAATTAATCTATGTGGATGAAGATAAAATTCACAGTCAGGTACTTATCAGTAAAAACAGCCCTTTCTTTATAGCGAATAACGCGTGTGTTGGCGCTTGGGTTGGGATCGAGTATATGGCGCAGACAATCGCCGCTTGGTCGGGTTATCAGCATTTATTAAAAAAAGAGGCGTCACCCATTGGGTTTTTATTAGGTACGCGTCGTTATCATGCCGATGTTGCTTTTTTTAAAGAGAATGAGACGCTGGATATTTATGCACAAAAAGAATTTGAAAGTGAAGGTATGGGCGTTTTTTCTTGTTCAATAGAATGCCGCGGAGAAAAAATGGCGCAGGCGCAGTTAAATGTATTTGTACCCCATAAAGCGTTACTCAAGAATATGTTAAAAAGGAATTAAAATGATGAAACAAGTATTAGTGACAGGTGCAAGTAAAGGTATTGGTCGTGCGATTGCATTGCAACTTGCCAAGGACGGGTTTTGTATTGCGGTGCATTACATGGGTGATAAAGACGGTGCATTAGAGACATTGGCTGCTATCGAAAAAGACAAGGGTCAAGGGCGTATTTTACAGTTTGATATTAGAGATCGTGCCCAGTGTTTAGCTGTTTTAGAGGCAGATATCGAAACCTATGGTGCTTATTATGGCGTTGTAAGTAATGCTGGCGTAACCAATGATACGGTTTTTCCTGCCATGACAGGAGAAGAATGGGACAGTGTTGTCCACACTAATTTAGATGCTTTTTATAATGTGTTACATCCTTGTGTGATGCCAATGGTGCAGCTACGTAAAGGGGGCCGTATCGTTACTATGGCTTCGGTTTCAGGCCTTGTTGGCAACCGAGGACAAACCAATTATAGCGCGGCTAAGGCCGGTATTATTGGCGCAAGTAAAGCCCTTGCTTTAGAGCTTGCTAAACGTAAAATCACGGTTAACTGTATCGCGCCAGGTTTGGTTGATACGGGGATGATCAGTGAAGAAGTTAAAGCGCACGCGTTACCTTTAGTGCCCTTAAGGCGGATGGGTAAACCTGAAGAGGTGGCGGGACTGGTGAGTTATTTAATGTCTGATATAGCAGGTTATGTGACGCGCCAAGTAATTAGTATAAACGGAGGAATGGTCTAAATGAAGGGACGTAGAGTAGTCGTAACGGGGATGTCTGGGGTGACGGCATTTGGTCAAGATTGGCGTAATATTAAGCAACGCTTAAAAGCCTGTGAGAATGCCACCCAATATATGCCAAGTTATGAGCAGTATGACGGACTTAATACTAAACTTGCCTGCCCTATTGATGATTTTGAAGTGCCAAGTCATTATACGCGTCGTCAAATACGAGGCATGGGCCGTGTTGCTAAAATGGCAACGGTAGCGTCTGAAAATGCACTTAAACAAAGTGGATTGATAGGACTCGATATTTTGACCAATGGTGACGCTGGCGTCGCTTATGGCTCATCAACGGGCAGCCCCTCTGCGGTAGGCGATTTTTCGATTATGTTAACTGAAAAAAGCACCAAAGCCATCACCGCAACATCATATGTAAAAATGATGCCACATACGTGTGCGGTTAATGTGGGGTTGTTTTTTGGTTTACGTGGGCGAATTATTCCTACTTGTAGCGCATGTACCTCAGGTAGTCAGGCCATTGGTTATGCTTATGAAGCGATTAAATATGGGCTACAAAACGTAATGCTCGCCGGTGGAGCTGAAGAGTTATGTGCAACTGAGTCTGCCGTTTTTGATACTTTATTTGCTACCAGTTTAAAAAATGACGATCCTAAATCAGTGCCTCGTCCTTATGATAAAGACAGAGATGGCTTAGTCATTGGAGAGGGAGCTGGGACGCTGGTGTTAGAAGAATATGACGCAGCGGTTGCGCGTGGCGCCACTATATATGCAGAATTAGTTGGTTTTGCTAGCAACTGTGATGCTACCCACGTCACGCAGCCCCGCAAAGAAACTATGCAAATATGCATGGAAATGGCATTAAAAGATGCCAATATTAGTGCGGATAAAATTGGTTATGTTTGCGCGCATGGCACAGCAACAGAGCGTGGAGATATTGCAGAAACACTCGCAATGCAAGGCGCTTTAGGTAAAAACATCCCCGTTAGTTCACTGAAAAGCTATTTTGGACATACCTTGGGTGCGTGTGGTGCTATTGAAGCCTGGCTGAGTATTGAAATGATGAATGAGGGCTGGTTTAGTCCCACTTTAAATCTAAAAAACGTAGATCCAGAGTGTGGTCAATTAGACTATATTACCGGCACTGGGCGTCATATTGAATGTGAATATATAATGAGCAATAACTTTGCTTTTGGCGGGATAAACACCTCTTTAATTTTTAAAAAAGTGAGTGTTTAACGCGCGGAGATAACACCTAACTAGCAAATAGATAAGCACTATATCCACGTGCTTATCTATTTTTGTACGCATAAGTCATATAGGTAGAGTCAAAAAATAACGCTATAAAACAAGCATAAACACAGTAAATAACCTACTCATCTCCCCTCAAATATCTCGCGTTATCTTTATCAAAAAATAAAAGTTAAGAAAGCATTACTTCTAACGGTATTAAAAGCTTCACACGAGCGTCTTAAAACTGTCACACGATCGTTTTATTATCGAACACAACATTAATCAAATGGAATGTTCATAATGGAAGATAAAATCATCCGTTATTGAGTAATGTTATTCGCTATCAGGTGCTGGTTTCGGGGTGTGATATTAAAATTGATCTCTTGTATCGATCATCGGAAAGGTTAATGCCGGCGGGCAGTAAACTTGAAATCATGTTTAATCTCAATGAACTTAAAATGGTGAGTTAAAATATGCAAAAGACACTGACTATTTTTGATTTAGATGACACGTTGATCAAAGGCGATTGTTCCCGAATATGGGCGCAGTTTTTGGTGCATAAAGGGTTAGTTCTAGATCCAAATTTTTTAGATGAAGAGCAGCGTTTAATGGATTTATATGCGCAAGGTGAGCTTGATATGAGTGTTTACTTACAGTTTATCATGGCGCCACTCGCTCATTTAACAACGCAGTATATTGATAATTTAGCGGATCAATGTATTGGTGAATATATTTTACCAAGGGTATATCCAGAAGCAAGAGAGCTTTTAAAAAGGTTAAAAAAAACCAAGCAAACAACCATGATCATTTCAGCAAGCATGAGCTTTTTAGTCCTTAAAATAGCAAGGGCACTCGGTGTTGAACATGCGTTTGGGATCGATTTAGAAGTAAAAGATGGTTGCTACAGCTGCGCTATAGAAGGAGTGGCATCTTATCGTGAAGGTAAAGTGATACGCTTACGAGGATGGCTTGGTAGACAAGACTGTCTGTATGTAAACCTGCATTTTTATACCGATTCGATTAATGATGTTTTTATGTGTCAATTTGTTCAACAGGTAAACGTTGTACACCCAGACAGCCGTTTAAGCGCGTTGGCGAGCTTGCATGATTGGCCTAAGTTATATTGGAAAGCGCCTGTTTTGTCGCCTAAACAGTTACTTGCGTCGTTGTAACAGAGGGCTTAGCATTAGTGTGTATTGATCGGCCTTGCGTCGATAGTTGGTAGACACCATGGCTTACTTTTTCAAACCAAGCATAATAATTTTTACTTAACATTTGTGTCGCTTGTGGTTCATCAATCGCTTTGTTGATGGCGCCACCTGTCGAGTGTTGCTGGGTAAGTAAGTACTCAGCAACACGAGTGCAACGTTGTCGGTAAGCGGTTATCCCTGCTGTTTTCCTTGTGCTTCCTCCTTGCTGGGTGTCGCCAATTCGGGTATTAAATTCTTTTTCTAATAATTTCTGTTTGTTTTTGTTTTTACGTGGCAAATAGGCTTTTTGATCAACGGCGACTTCAACATAACTGATGGTTTTTTGTATATCTACCAGGATCAATCCAATCCCCAAACGTGATAATAAGGTGCTTATTTGTTTTTTCTTTTTCTTTAATAAAGTGCATTGCTTGGGCACCGCAATATACACATTATCCGTGAGCGTAAAGCGACTGACCGCTTGTAATAATAAGGTAATATTTAAGCTCAATTTCAGTTCGACAATAAGCGTTTCATCACCGCGTTTAGCAACAATATCACAGTCATTTATTTCGCCTTTTACCTGATAACCTAACGCAGTTAAAAACGTCTTAATGGGGGCGTATAGGTCGCTTTCTTGTGTTTTTAAACTCATTATTTTTGTCTTATATTTTTATTTAAAAAAAGCATAGTTGTTTTTATTTATGCTTATCAACTGCCCATGATCGCGTTTTAATCTTTTAAAGTCTTGTCGCGGGCCTCGGTATTTATAAAATACCTGTAAGCGTCCTCGATTGCATTAGAGCGGGCGCAAAAATTGTAATTATGTGTATTTAATCGACTTCTAAGGTATAATGTGGGCTAATTTTTATAATCAACTCGAAGCCAATATCATGCCAAAATTCGATACAAAAACATTTCAAGGGCTCATTCTTGCACTGCAAGATTTTTGGGCTCGTCAAGGTTGCGCAATAGTACAACCTCTTGATATGGAAGTCGGTGCAGGGACTTTCCATCCACAAACATTCTTACGTTCAATCGGTCCAGAGCCTATGTGCAGCGCCTATGTGCAGCCTTGTCGTCGCCCGACCGATGGTCGTTATGGTGAAAACCCAAACCGTTTACAGCAGTACTATCAATTTCAAGTGGTGCTAAAGCCATCTCCTGATAACATTCAAGAGCTATATTTACTGTCTTTGAAAGAGATTGGCATTGATACCTCTGTGCATGATATTCGCTTTGTTGAAGACAATTGGGAATCTCCTACTTTAGGGGCTTGGGGACTGGGTTGGGAAATTTGGCTAAATGGTATGGAAGTGAGCCAGTTTACCTATTTTCAACAAGTCGGTGGTTTAGAGTGTTCACCCGTAACAGGTGAAATCACTTATGGTTTAGAGCGTTTAGCTATGTACGTGCAAGGCGTTGATAGTATTTATGATCTAGTTTGGGCTGATGGCCCAATGGGACGCATCACTTATGGTGATATTTTTCATCAAAATGAAGTAGAGCAATCAACTTATAACTTTGAACATGCAAATGTTGAAGCCCTTTTTGCACAGTTTGATTTATGTGAAAAAGAGAGCCAAAAACTGATTGAAGCGAACCTACCTCTTCCCGCTTATGAGCAAGTGATGAAAGCCTCTCATGTATTTAATCTTTTAGATGCGCGTCATGCTATCTCTGTTACGGAGCGTCAGCGTTATATCCTACGTGTTCGCACACTATCGAAAGCCGTTGCAGTTACTTATTATGCAAAACGTGAAGCACTTGGTTTTCCACTTTGTAAGAATCTAGAAAAATAGAGGCAAATTTCATGTCACAAGAAAATTTATTGATTGAATTGGGCACCGAAGAGTTGCCTCCAAAATCATTACGAAAATTAGCAGAAGCATTTGCAGATAACGTGCGTGCTCGATTAATAGATGCAGAATTATCTTTTGAAAAAGTAGATTGGTTAGCATCTCCTCGCCGTCTTGCTGTTGTGGTAACGCAACTTACAGATGCACAAGCAGATAAAGTGGTTGAAAAAAGAGGACCAGCTGTCAGTGTGGCATTTGCAGAGGATGGCACTGCGACTAAGGCTGCTGAAGGTTGGGCGCGCTCAAATGGTATTAGTGTTGAGCAAGCACAACGCTTGGTAACAGATAAGGGTGAGTGGTTACTGTTTAAGTCAGAAGTCAAAGGTAAGGAAGTTGCGCAATTATTACCCTCGATCGTAGCGGATGCGTTAGCAAAACTGCCTATCCCTAAGCCGATGCGTTGGGGATCATCTAGCATTCAGTTTATTCGCCCTGTACATACGCTTTGTATCTTATTTGGTAACACATTGATCCCCGCTGAATTATTAGGGGTCAAATCGACTCGTATTATTCGTGGCCACCGCTTCATGGGTGAGTCTGAGTTTAATATTGAGCATGCAGATGACTACGCTGAGTTGCTTGAAACACGTGGTAAAGTAATTGTTGATTATGTACGTCGTAAAGCGATTATTCGCACGCAAGTTGAAGTCTTAGCCAGCGCTGAAAATGGCGTTGCAGATATTGATGAAGCTTTGCTTGAAGAAGTGACTGCATTAGTTGAATGGCCGGTTACTTTGATCGGATCATTTGAAGAAAAATATTTAGCAGTACCTTCAGAAGCTTTGATTTATACCATGAAAGACAATCAAAAATACTTCCCAGTCATTGATAAGAAAGGTAATTTATTACCTCGATTTATTTTTGTTTCTAATATCGAAAGCACGGATCCAAGTCAGGTTGTGCAAGGTAATGAAAAAGTAGTACGCCCGCGTTTGGCCGATGCTGAGTTTTTCTTTGCGACCGATAAAAAGAAAACACTCGCAAGTCGTGTTGAGCTACTAAGCAGTGTGTTATTTCAAAAGCAACTGGGTACATTAAAAGAAAAGTCGGCACGTATTGCTAATATTGCTGAGAAAATTGCGTTATTAATAAATGCAGATGCTAAACATGCTCAGCGTGCAGGTTGGCTATCTAAAGCGGATCTTATGACGGAAATGGTACTTGAGTTTCCGGACGTTCAAGGTGTGATGGGCATGTATTATGCGCGTTTTGATGGCGAAGATGAAGCCGTAGCAATTGCGTTAAATGAGCAATATTTACCGCGTTTCTCAGGTGATAAATTACCGACATCTTTAGTCGCTTGTGCGGTTTCGTTAGCGGATAAGCTAGACACTTTAGTCGGCATCTTTGGTATTGGTCAAGCACCTAAAGGCGCTGCCGATCCTTTTGCTCTACGCCGCGCTGCAATTGGCTTATTGCGTATAATCAAAGATAAAGAATTAGATCTGGATATTGTTGCACTTGCAGAACTCGCTAATGTTGAATATGGTGAGAAACTCAGTAATAAAAACGTTGTCACTGAGGTTGTTGATTTCTTATTTGCACGTTTTCGTGCAACTTATCAAGCCAATGGTTTTTCTGCCGAGTTGATCCAATCTGTACTGGCGCGTCGCCCGACGAAACCGGTCGATTTTGAAAAACGAATTCAAGCGGTTGCTAAGTTTCATGCGTTACCAGAAGCTGCGCCGATTGCTGCTGCTAACAAGCGTATTTCAAATATATTAGCGAAAGTAAAAACACCGATTAATGCGGAAATAGATGCTGACTTGTTCGTTGAGCCTGCAGAAACAGCATTAGCTCAAAAATTAAGCACTCTAGAATTGAAGCTAAGCCCTTTATTTGAAAAAGGTGACTATGAGTCAGCCTTGTTCGAATTAGCCTCTCTACAAGCCCCTGTGGACTTATTCTTTGAGAATGTAATGGTAATGGCTGATAATGACGCGATAAAACAAAATCGATTAGCAATATTAAGTCGTTTACGCGATCTTTTCTTAAAAGTGGCAGATGTTTCGGTTCTATAGAAAAAACAAATTGGTAAGATAAATGCAAGCTCAGTTCATTCTGGGCTTTTTTTTATCTATTATTTGGACTGTTAATTTATTTTTTAGATGTACAAAAATAATGCTGGCGATTAAAGTGAGGTTATATACCCATGATATATTGGCTACTTTTTGGATCCCTCGCTCGAATAACTCTTCAGCGTTGTAGACAATAAAAAAGGGATCGCCATTTATAATTGTGTCACCTTGAAGTGCTATCGGATAAAGCGTCTTTAGGTAACATGGGTAGCGCTGATCTATTGGGTTAATAATTGATCACTATAGCAATGTATATAATCAACCTAATATTAGCCTGTAGCCGTGCGTCAGGGATAAAAGATAACAAGATTTTAATCATGGATCAGCAATGTTTCATGTGAAACACTATAAATATAATGAGGAAACAAGATGCCCTATTCAACATTTGGAAATAAATTTACTCAACATTCAGGGATCACTGAGTTGATGGAAGACTTAAATGCGGGTGTTCTTGCGGGTGATGATGTGCTCATGCTTGGAGGTGGCAACCCCGCTCGCATTCCTGAAATACAGCAACGCCTTACAGAAATAATGCAGACGCAATTAAGTAATGGTCAATTAATGAATACATTGGCGAATTACGATGGCCCACAAGGGAAAAATAGTTTTATAGATGCACTGGTTGTACTGTTTAATGATTTGTATGACTGGGGGCTTACTTCTGACAATATCATGCTTAGTAATGGTAGCCAAAATGCCTTTTTTTATATTTTCAATTTATTAGCGGGCGACTTTGGTAACGGAATAAAAAAGAAAATTCTTCTGCCTTTAGCGCCTGAATATATTGGTTATACGGATACTTGTATCACAGAAGATGCTTTTGTTGCCTTAAAGCCAAAGATAACTAAATTAGATAATGGATTTTTTAAATATCATATTGACTTTGATAAGCTAAAAATTACTGATGAGATCGGTGCTATTTGTGTCTCTCGTCCAACAAATCCGACCGGAAATGTCTTAACGGATATCGAAGTTTCGCGTTTAGATAAACTGGCGCGCGCACATAATATTCCATTGATCATTGATAATGCATATGGGAGCCCTTTTCCTAATATTATATTCAAATCGGTATTACCCCTTTGGAACGAAAATACTATCCTTTGTTTCAGTTTATCAAAGTTTGGTTTGCCCGGTGCTCGTTGTGGCATTGTGATAGCAAAGCCATCAACCATCAAAGCGCTTTCAAGTTTTTCAGCCGTAATGGCTTTGGCTCCCGGTGGAATTGGTCCTGAAATCGTACGCCCTTTAGTTGAGAGTAAAGAAATTTTAGGGTTAAGTGATGACGTAATAAAACCTTATTATTATAAAAAATCACAACAAGCTATTATTTTTTTACAACAAAAGATTAAGACACCTAAAATGCGCATTCATCAGGTTGAAGGCTCATTATTTTTATGGTTATGGTTTGATGATTTACCTATTCACTCTAAAGAATTATATAAGCGTCTTAAAGAAAAAGGTCTGTTGATCGTATCTGGGCATTACTTTTTCCCTGGATTATCGCAGGACTGGAAGCATACTCAGCAGTGTATCCGTTTGAACTATGCACAAGATAAAGAGATTGTACGACGCGGTATCGATGTTTTGGCGGATGAAATTAATGCTTTATACGCATAAAAGTATTTATAATTTTCCAAAGACACCCATGAAGAGGACGTAACCATAATTAATGATGCGTCTAGCATTACTCTTCAAGCGAGTGCCGAAGAAAGCATCTTGAGCTAACATGGGCATATAATATATCAAACATATGAAAATATTTTTAATATGTTTCATGTGAAACAATAAGGAACTGTAATGAAAAGCGACTTCAAATTAGATTTAAAAGGGATTATTTATTTTTTTAAAATACGTAAGTTTGTTGTAGAAAATAAAAAGGATCAAATGATATTGTCGATGCCTTTAGTCGTCTTTGTACTACTTACACTTTTTTTGTCCGGCATTATTGTGCTGGCAGTTATTATTAGTTTATTATTTGGTTACAAAATAAGTATACAGAGTAGTCTTCTTTTGCCGTAAATAAAGGACATCACTAAGATCTGTTTTAAAGTATATTGGGCGTGTATTTTAGGATACCGATGAGTCTGCTTTAGTTTATAAATAATATAAAATCGGTTTCATTGTGAGGGGATACCTGCAGATTATCGCAAGGAGTTCTCGACTAAGTATCTGATCCCCTATTAGTGTAAGTAATAAAAAGCCAGCAATTAAGCTGGCTTTTTTTATGTTGTAAAATGAAACTAAATATTAGATATCTAGATTTTCAACACGTAAGGCATTTTCTTCAATAAAGGCTCTACGAGGCTCAACATGATCACCCATTAAGGTACTAAAGAGTTGGTCTGCTGCGACCGCATCTTCAATGCGTACTTGTAACATATGGCGAGTATTTGGATCCATCGTTGTATCACAAAGCTGATCTGGATTCATTTCACCCAGACCTTTATAGCGTTGGATGTAAAGACCACGTTTAGATTCATGCATTAACCATTGTACGGCTTCAACAAAGCTCGTAATGTCTTTACGACGATCACCACGTTGAATATAAGCACCTTCTTCAATCAGGCCTGTTATTTCTTTACCGATGTTTACAATCGCTTTATAGCCCTCTGAGGCAAAGTATCTATGATCGAAAATAAAGTCAGTATCGATACCATGTTTACGTATCGTAAAGGTTATTTTATGATCATCAGGGTTTTCTGCAATCGTCACTGAATTGGTGAATATTGTGCCCTCTAAATCTTCACTGTTTAGGCTCGTAGATACTTTAGTTGCCCACTCTTGTGCGAGAGCTTCATTACCTAAATCTTCTACTTTAAAAGCATTCTGATATATTAATTTATCTAAAAGTGCCATAGGGTAACGACGCTTTAAGCGTTTAATATTATCTTGCACACTACGATAACGTGCAATTAAACCTTCTAACGCCACGCCATTAATTCCCGGCGCTTCTTGGTTCACATGCAATGAAGAACCTTCCATCGCCAGCGTTGTTAAATATGCTTGTAACTCTGATTCGTCTTTTACGTAAGTTTCTTGTTTACCTTTTTTAACTTTATAAAGAGGTGGTTGTGCAATGTAGATAAAACCACGTTCAATTAATTCAGGCATTTGACGGTAGAAGAAAGTCAGTAATAGTGTTCGGATATGCGATCCATCCACATCGGCATCGGTCATGATGATAATACGATGGTAACGTGTTTTGTCAGGATTATATTCATCGCGACCAATACCACAACCTAATGCAGTGATCAGTGTTGCAACTTCTTGTGAGGAAAGCATTTTATCAAAACGTGCTTTTTCAACGTTTAATATTTTCCCTTTAAGAGGTAAAATTGCTTGGTTTTTACGATTACGTCCCTGCTTAGCACTACCGCCAGCAGAGTCACCTTCCACAATATAAAGTTCAGAGAGTGCAGGATCTTTTTCTTGGCAATCGGCGAGCTTACCCGGTAAACCAGCAAGATCTAGCGCGCCTTTACGACGCGTCATATCACGTGCTTTACGAGCAGCTTCTCGTGCTCGCGCAGCATCAATAATTTTTGACGTAATAATGCGTGCTTCAGAAGGGTTTTCTAATAAGAACTCTTGTAGCTTCTCACCCATCGCACTTTCCACGACTGGACGTACTTCAGACGAAACCAAACGGTCTTTTGTTTGTGAGGAGAATTTTGGATCAGGTACTTTAACGGAAATAACGGCCGTTAAGCCTTCACGAGAATCACCACCCTCTGTAGACGCTTTGTTTTTTGAGTTTTTAACTTTAGCTATCTCTTTTTCCATGTAGCTATTAAGTGTTCTTGTTAATCCAGAACGGAAACCTGTTAAGTGAGATCCGCCATCACGTTGAGGGATATTATTAGTGAAACAATAAATATTTTCTTGGAAGCCATCATTCCATTGCATGGCGACTTCTACACAGGTGCCATCTGCATTCTCGACATTAAAATGGAATATTTTTTGATGGATGGGTGTTTTGCTTTTATTTAGATATTTTACAAACGCTTCGATACCACCTTCGTAACAAAAAAGGTCGCTCTTATCTTCTTCACGTTCATCAATTAGCTTTATAGAAACACCTGAATTTAGAAATGAAAGTTCACGTAGGCGTTTAGCTAAAATATTATAGTAGAAAAGAACATCCGCGAAGGTTTCTTCACTTGGCCAGAAACGGATTTCTGTACCTGTTTCGTCTGTATCACCGATAACTTTTAAAGGCGCTTCAGGATCACCGTGGATGTAAGTTTGTTGATGTACGTGGCCATCGCGTTTAATGGTTAATAATAATTTTTTAGATAAGGCATTAACAACCGAAATACCTACACCGTGTAAGCCACCTGAAACTTTATAAGAGTTATCATCAAATTTACCACCGGCATGTAGTATGGTCATGATAACTTCAGCAGCAGAAACACCTTCTTCTTTGTGTATGCCAACGGGAATACCACGGCCATCATCACGAACAGACACACTACCATCAGTGTGGATTGTAGTGACGATATCATTACAATGACCTGCTAATGCTTCATCAATGGAGTTATCCAGGATCTCGAATACCATGTGATGCAGTCCGGTGCCATCATCTGTGTCGCCAATATACATCCCTGGGCGTTTACGTACTGCGTCTAACCCCTTTAGTACTTTAATACTTGACGAATCATAACTATTTTCAGCCATAAAGCTTCCACCTATATATATACTAAAAGATAACTAATCAGATGCTAATCTATATTGGTTATCTTGCCGTGTTTCACGTGAAACACACTACATTGTTGCTCAAATAAATTTTCAATGTGATTTTTGTCAATCACACTAATAAATAGTTGAGCATCGGATTGGATAATATGTTTTGCTAATATTTGTTGCTTACTCTGATCTAGTTCAGAGCTAAAATCATCTATTAAGAAAACACACTTTTTATTGTTAACGTTATTTAAAAATAAACCTTGGGCTAAGCGTAATGCATAAACAAAGAGTTTTAATTGGCCTCTGGATAAAACATCAGCAAGCGGATAGCTACCTATTTTAAAACGGATATCTGCTTTTTGCGGGCCCGCAGTGGTATAACCTAATTGTTTATCTCGCTCAAAGTTATCGATAAAATATTGTTGCAAGGATTTGTTAGTATTATCCCAACCACAAAAAAAACTCATTTTAATGCTAAATTCAGGTAAAAAGTCGGCGATGGTTTTTTCTATCAACGGAATGAGTTGTTGAAAGTAACGCTGGCGTTGGTCGCTTATTTCAGTACTTAAAAAGCATAATTCATTATCCCACAATTGGAGCTCGTTGTACGTTTTACATTGCTTTAAAGCCGCATTACGCTGTTTTAATAAGCGCTTTATACGAGCCCAAGTTTGATAGAATAGAGGATCATGATAGAAAACCCCCCAATCTAAAAAAGCACGGCGATTTTTAGGGCTACCAGAGAGTAAATTAATACTATCTGGCGTGATCAATTGTAGTGGTAAATGTTGTGTTAAATCTGCTAGTTTTGTGGCGATGCGCGTATTTATTTTTAATATAGACTCCCCTTTTCTGGTCTTTTTAAGACCAATAGGGACTTGTACACCTTGCTCATCAATTTCAGCGAAGAGAATAAATTCGGGGTGCTCATGTGTAATAATACGGTTACTGAGATGACTACGAAAAGAACGTCCTAAACCGAGGAAATAAATCGCTTCAAGCAATGCTGTTTTGCCACTGCCATTATCACCAGTGATCACATTTATTTGTTTATTAAAATGTAAAGTCGCACTGTGTATATTACGAAATTGATGAATAACAAGTTTAGTGATCGGCATTAATCGCATCTCATTCTAATATTATATACCTATGTTGCCTCAATATACTTGTTCAGGCATTCGCTTATAAACGCATTGGCATTAAAACATATAAAGCATCATCATCCGCATCAATGGATTCAATCAAGGCACTGTGCGCTGAGCTACTAAACGTTATTTTTATTTTTTCACTCTTAAGGGTGTTTAATACGTCAAGCACATAACTCACATTGAAACCAATTTCGAGATCGCTCGCCTGATAATCAATATCAATATATTCTTCCGCTTCTTCTCTTTCTGGATTATTTGCGGTAATTTGCAATAAATTTTTAGACAAGGTTAAACGTACACCACGGAACTTCTCATTCGATAATATGGCCGCACGAGTAAATGCTTGTTTTAGAGATTCACGGCTCGCTATCAGCTCTTTATCGCCGTTACGAGGGATAACGCGTCGATAATCAGGGAAACGTCCATCAACTAACTTACTGGTGAAAATAAAGTTGCCAATAATGGCGCGTAAATTATTTTTACCAATTTGGATAGTGACATTTTCTTGTTCATTATCGAGAAGCTTAACCAGTTCAACGACGCCTTTTCGGGGAACAATTAAAGACTGCTCTTCTATTGGTGTGCTTAATTTAATAGCGCAAGATGCAAGTCGGTGACCATCTGTCGCAACGCTACGTAAAGAGTCACCGGAGGCTTCAAAATACATACCGTTTAGATAATAACGTACGTCTTGGCTTGCCATTGCAAACTGCGTAAACTCAATTAATTTTTTAAATTCTTTTTGAGCAACATTAAATTCAGCCAGACTTTTCCAAGATTCTATGTTGGGAAAATCACTCGCAGGAAGAGATGAAAGTAAGTAACGACTTCGCCCTGAGCGCACAGTTACTCTATCATCTTTAACTTGAAACTTTATTTCACAAGGGTCAGATAAACCTCTGCAAATGTTGAGTAATTTACGTGCGGGTACCGTGATCTCACCTTCTTCCGATGGACTTTCTAAGTGAATTTGAGTGATTAACTCCACTTCTAAATCGGTGCCGGTAAGGCTGAGTATGCCATCTTTAATTTGGATCAAAATATTTGCCATAATAGGCAGAGCGGGACGCCCACCTGCTACGGATCCTGCAACCAATTGCAATGGTCGTAAAAATGCTTCTCGAGAAATTGAAAATTGCATATATTTTAAACCTTAGAGTGAAAGCGTACGGATCAATATTTTATAATCTTCTTGAATATCGTTATTTTCACGACGTAACTCAGCCACTTTTCTACAGGCATGTAAGACCGTTGTATGATCTCTTCCACCAAAAGCTTCACCAATCTCAGGCAAGCTGTGTTGGGTTAATTCTTTAGCGAGTGCCATCGCAATTTGGCGTGGGCGAGCAACGGTACGCGTTCTGCGTTTTGAAGACATATCCGAGGTTTTAATTCGGTAGTGCTCTGCGACTATTTTTTGAATATTTTCAATAGTTGTTTGCCTAGTGTGCACCGCCAACATATCACGTAAGGCATCTTGTACTAAAGATATGGTGATATCTTGTCCTGTAAATTGCGCTTTAGCTGAAATATTGGCAATCGCTCCTTCGAGCACTCGCACATCCGTGATGGTTAAACGTTTCGCGATAAAGAAAGCGACATCATCAGGTAATACTAAGCCTCGCTCTTCGGCTTTCGTTATCAAAATAGCGACACGCGTTTCGAGCTCTGGTGGATCAATGGGAATAGATAATCCCCAACCGAAACGAGTACGTAAACGTTCATCAATACCTTCAATTTCTTTTGGAAAGCGATCACTGGTTAAAATGACTTGTTGATGTGCATCTAACATAGAGTTAAACGTTTGAAACAAAACTTCTTGAGAGCGATCTTTACCCGCAAAGAAATGGATGTCATCTATTAATAGTGCATCTAAAGACGCGTAATATTCTTTAAATTGTTCAATCGTATTATTACGGATGGAATTGATCATATCTTGTACAAAACGTTCAGATCTAATATAGACCACTTTACTTTCTGGATTAGCCGCCACAATGGCATTGCCTACCGCATGTAATAGATGTGTTTTACCAAGCCCTGGATGAGCATATAAAAATAAAGGGTTATAAACATCACCTGGATTTTCTGCAATTTGCTGTGTGGTTGCAATGGCGAAGTTATTCGATTTGCCTTCGACAAAGTTATCAAAGGTATATTTTTTGATTAAATTGCTTTTATGCGCCACTTTGTTGGCTTTATTTTCACCATCCCAAGGTTGTGCAGAACTCACTGGTTTATGTACCGGCTTTTTTTGTTGCATTTCAATCGGTCTGGCATTACCTACTAATAGACGGATTTGAATGAGTAGATTGGGATCTTGTAATTTACTAATTTCTTGAATTTTACTCTCAATAATATCCATATAGTTATTACGCACCCAATCACTGGTAAATTTGTTTGGGGAATATAAAGATAAGATCAGGTTATTGTATTCGGCTTGTAGTGGACGCAGCCAAGTACTGAAGTCTCCCGTTGACAGTTCATCTTTTAATTGTGCTAAGCACTCTTGCCAAATTGCGAGGGACATGACTAACTCCAGTAATAAAAATGAGGGCTGATATTTTACCGAGAAGCGCAGATCTTATCCACAAGATCTTTTAATAAATGTATAAAAAGAT